>NZ_CP120444.1:0-1262688 GCF_051125215.1 Paraburkholderia sp. A3BS-1L
GTTCAAACGCTCTTCTTGATGAATTGCACCGCCAGTTGCTCGAACTGGTTGCCGCTGAGCGGCGTAAGCCTGCCTGCGCTATCCGTCTTCTGGTTCAGCAAGTCGCCGGAGGCCTTCCTGACCTCGGCGTCGAAGCCGCTCGCCGCCTGATCGTCCGTTGCGCGCACAAGCTTCGGCACGCGTCCCAGCGGCGCATGATCGAACTTCGGCATATCGGCGCTCATGCTCGCGGGGCCGCTCCACCTGTGCCCGGCGGCCTTGACCGTGAACGTGCCCGGACCGCCGAGTTCGATGTCGCCGTCGTGCAGCTTCAGGTAAGCGCCGCCCGAGGTGACCAGCAACACCTCATCGCTCGCGGCGCCGGTGAGCTTGCCGCCAGCGGCGGTCAACTGAACGTTCTTCGCGGAATCGACTTGCGTGTCGTCGCCCTGGCTCTGCAATCTCACCTTGCCTTGATTGGCTAGCGCCGAGATGTCGTTGGCCTGCGCGAACAGTGCAACCCCATGGCCCGCCTGCAGATTGATGCGCTGCCCACTGCTCACCTGAACGTGCTGCTGCGCCACCTGATCGATGTTCTCGCCCGCATAGGTCACATGCGTTTTCGGCGTCACGTTCACGAAGCCGGCCTCGGCGCCGAGCGCCATCAGCGGCTGACCGCCCGAGGCCTGCCAGCCTTTGAACGCCGACGCCAGCGCGCCTTGCCCCGCGGTGTCCATCGCCTGGCTGCCGTGCTGCCCCGCGTAGTCGCCCAGCGACTTGAACAGCTCCGTGCACTCGCCCAGCAGCTGGATGAGTTCGTCGCGATCGAGCTGATTGCCGCTCGCCTGGCCGCGTGCGTACGTCGTCAGCAGGATGCCATGTGCGGCCCGCAGTGCTGCTGCGGCGTCCGTGCGCAGTTCCGCGCCCTCGCCACGGTTGGCGCCTTGCCCGTTCTCGCGCGGCTGCGTGAGATAGCCCAGATTGAGTTCGGACGTCCCGTGCTGGCTGCTCAACTGCGCGCCATTGATCTCGCGCGAGCGCATGCCCGATAGATACCGGTTGCCAGGCAGCGCACCCTTCCGGCTGAAGGTCGCCGGCATGTTGTCGCTGTTGCTGAACACGCCGGCGATGTACATCTTGTCCGGGTCGCCGTTGGCGAAGTCCAGCAGGACTTCCATGCCGGCGCGCAGCGGCGTCTGATGGCCGAGATTGTCTCCCGCCCAATTCGACAGCGCGCGCACCCATGCACTGTCCGAATCGGTGTCGCTGGTGCCCGCGCCTTTGGCGTGCGCGTGGTCTGCCGCGTCGAGCCCCTGGATCTGCACCTTGTGCCTGCCGTACTCGTCGGTGTAGACCTGCTCGCCATCCGGCGTCATGACCTTTCCGGTGACCGGATACACGCGCGGCAGGTCGATGCGCGGATCGTACGCGGGCGTGAGTGGCGTGCCCTGCGGGACGCCGCTGAACGTGTTTTCGTAGCGGCTCGGCGACGAGCCATCGAATGCCGTCGGTCGTGCCGGCGTGTCGACCGACAGCGGCGCGTGAGCCGCCTGCCAGCGATTGGCCTCGAACAATGCCTGCGCCCGCTCATTCAGTGCCTTCGGCATGTTGTTCTCGCCGACATGGTGCAGCGAAGTGATAACGATGCGGCGTTGCGGCTCGGGCAACGCGTCCAGTTCCGGGTGCCCCGTCACCTGGATCCAGAATCCGACTTCAAGGTCACGCGCGCCGCTCGCGCCGCTGACGCTTGTCGAGCGCGCGCCGTGGGCGAGCAGCCGCGCGATGCCGAGGCGCTCATAGTCTTTCGATGTATCGGCACAATGTGGCGAATCGATCCGTGCGTCGGACAGCAGGGCCGCGAGATCATTGCCTGCCGGCCCCTGGTCGACTCGCGTAGGCGCGTCCAACTGGTCGACCCTGCTACGTTTGAGGTCCCAGCTTGCCCGCCGGATCGAGCCCGCGACGAGCTGGCGATTCATCGCGAGGAGCGTGATCGAATCGCGCTTTCCGGTTGCCGCGTCGGGACGGTAGGGAACGCCGCCCACGCTCGCCCGCTGGAGCGAGATCGCGTTGTCGAACAGTACGAGCGTGTGGAAGGGCTGCTTCGCGAGATCGGTGCTGTTGCGACCGTCGCCCGCGCGGATAAACCAGGCGATGCCTTCGCGGCGGCACAGACGGCGGATAAAATCCGCATCGCTTTCATCGAACTGGAGCGTTTGCTCGCGCACGGGATATTTTGATGCATCGAGACCAGACATATCCAGATCGAAGCTTGCGCCCAGTGTCGAGCTTCTACGTCGCCATTCCTGCACGAGCGTATGGAAAATATCGATGACGCTTTTGCCACGAAATATGCGCGTATTGATGCGCCGTTCCATGATCGACAGCGCGTCACGGATCACTAGTTGATACGTCGCGAGCGATCCATCGGATTCCCCCTCGAGGGCATCGGTGACGATTGCGCAGATTGAATGCAATGCTCTCCGGTCGGTAACCATCTGGATCGTCAGCGGCTGGCCGAGAAACATCGATAGCGGTGCGCCGATCGTGGTGGAGATGCAGGAAATGCGTCCTTCGATGCCGCCGCACAGATTCTCGCGAATATCGAGGCGCTGGATAAGCAGCAGACCAGCCAGATCCTTTTGCGAACGGCGCCAATGTAGCCGGAACGGGCGGTGGTCCTGAGAAGGCAGGGCGCCGGAGAAAACGCGTGGGAAGGCTGGGTGGTTCACGGTCTGTTCACCGGATTATCAATAATTCAGTTGTGCAGAATGGAAATCCGGATTGAGCGATGAAATAATGCGCGTTTTAAAGCCGGATTCTTAAGATTGAAATCCTGCGAAAGCAGCAAAAACGGGATTTTTTGCCAATGCGATCGAGCAGGGGTTATGAGGGCGTCAATTGGCGGGAGACGTTATCACGCCAGGCATTAATCGTTATTGATCCGACGCAGGAATCCCGCAATAGTGGGAGCGCGATTGGAGTACGGGGGGAACGGGGGGGCCGCAAATGAGTGCCCACGATTCTTCGCGTTGGCGACTCGCATTTCGATCAATTGTTAGTTGGATCGGCTATACCTGGCATCGGTCGGATTGTATATGCCACGAGTGAATCATCCACGCCTTTTGATGCTCGACGAACCGACACCGATGCACCCGCATTCGCGAGCGCCCACCTTGCGGGCATAGAGCCGCACGCGGTCACGCGCGTGCGCGTTTTTTCCGATGCACGCGGCGTGGCGTGGGGCGCGCATAACAGTGATTGCATTATTTGAAAGGCACGCCTCCCGCTGCCGCGAGTGGCGTGTCGAAAAGACGCTCAGGGACCATTGTTCAGGTCGAAGCAGCCACAACGAACGTCACCTGGCCAACCGGTGCGATCTGTTGGGGCCCGACACCTACCGTCGGCGCAGCTTGCGCATACCGCGAGTCGAGCACGCCAAGCGTCAGCGCTCGAGCATATTTTTCTTGCGGCACCACGTAGTTCACGCTCAGGGTAAGGGTGCTGCCCGCTGCAGGCACCAGACCCGATGTATTCCAGTACTGGAGTGCGACGGACGAATTGAAGCCAGGGTCCACGTCGAACTGGATGCCGGCCACGTAGCTGTTGCCAGTGGTCTTGATCGGCTGCAGCAGGATGGACTTCATCTCCGGAGTGAAGCAGTCGCCGATCAGGCCGATGGTGTCGCCAGCCGGGATGCCCTGGGTGGATATCGTGAGCTGCAACGTCGCGGATTCTCCGACGCTCATGGGAATGTTGAATCCCATCCGGGCGAGCAGGGGGCCGGTGACCGGGTCAAAGGTCATCATGTTGCGAAACCCGATGCCCAGTTGCTGGGTCAGCAGTTGAGACATTTCCAGCCAGCTGCTGATGGTGGGGATGGGCGCTGCATTGTTCTGGGCGACGAAGCTGTAGAAGGCGTTCGGGTTGGACAGTGACACGGTGCCGGTGTCGAGCACGAAGCCGTCGTTGCCCACGCCGACGAAGCCCGGCGCTGCCTGCACCTTTACGCCTTCACTGCCCGATGCGGTCAACAGTGGGTTGTTCTTCCAGGTCGAAGGAAACAGGATCAACTGTGCAGGAGTCCAGAACAGGCTGATCTGGCCTTCGAAGTCTTCAGACGAGCCGTTCAGGCCGCGCACGTAGTAGTAGTTTTTGCCAGGCGCGGGAGAGGTCGGGTAGATCGTGTTCCAGCTGCTGACCGTGCCGAATGTCTTCTGAGGATCTGCAACCGGCATGCTGCTCTGAATGATGTCGGGGCAGGCGTTGAACGGCGCTACGGCCGGAAGCGTGCCCTGCGACTTGAGGTTGTCCCGCAGGTACAGGCCATCGTAGGTCGATGCGGTTCCCGGCAGCGCCGGCGCTGCGTCGTGCGCAAATGCTGTGCTCATGGAGTATCTCCTTGCTCTGGGGGGCGACGAAAATCGCCGGGGCCGTCACTTGATGGCCGGGTTGTTCGTGACTTGCCAGTTGTAGGTGCCCTGAATGATCCAGGCGGTGGGCTCCACCGCTACTAGCTCAGGGCAGCTGCGGCGCAGTCGCAACATGAATTCGGTATCGATGAGGTTGCGCGAGATGGCTTCGAGATAGCTCTGCGCACCGGCCACGTAATTGACCGACATCGGCACACGAGCCCCCGGCGCCGGACCGCGGCCGTCGGGGCTGTACATGTTGACCGTCATGAGTGACTGGTAGCCGGGCTCCAGAACGGCGGATGCCACGCCCAGCAAAATGCCGTCCTGCGTGACCTTCGTGCGGCCGAGCTTGATCGGATTGCCCTGGGAGTCCGGGCGGCTGCTGTAGAACTCCGCATCCCAGCCCACGTAGCCCGTGGGCGCGATGAAGATGGAATAGCTATTGGTGGTGGGATAGTCGCTCGGAATGTTTAGCGGCGTCGTGTACTGCCAGGTCGGCGTGGCCGAGATCATCGACGTGTTGCGCCATCCCCAGCCCAGATTGTTCATGATCAGGGCGCCCATGTCCAATGCGGTATCGACGCTCGGGAAGGGATTGCTGTTGTTGGCGTCGTTGAACTGGGCGAACACGCAGTAGTGGTCGCTGCCCGGAGGGGGAGGGGCGACATTGGTCCACACGAAGGTCGCATCGCACACGCCCACGGTGCCGGGAGCCAGGTTGGCGATGTTGCCGTAGGTGCCTCCGGTGTCCGTCTTGATGACGTTGTTCTGCCACTGGCTCGGTGCATTGATGATGCCGGAGGGGGCGTAGTACAGCTGCACCGTGTTGGTCCTGTTCGCGGTGGCGCCGTTCTTGCCGCGCACGTAGAGGATGTTGGTCTGGCCTGAGTAGATGTTGTTGTTCGACGACGTGGCGTAGCTCGCGTCAGTGGCGAGCGCTGTTTGATAGTTCGCGATGGGCGTGCTGCCGGCGAACCAGATGTCCGGCGAGGCGGAGTATGGCCCGCCGGCAGGAACGGTTCCGGTGTTGCCCGAATTGGGCCGCAGGTAGGTCCCGTTGAATTCACTCGTGCCCTGGACCAGCACCAGAGGCAGGCCCACAGGCGTGCGGCTCACGAAAGCGGAGCTCTTAGGTATACGAACGAGCATGACGGTCTCCTTGTTGGGAGGGGTGAGAAAGTCGGTGGATAGCGATGGTTACGAGGCGCGGGCAGAGATGCCGACGGTTGCCGGCATCTCTGGTTCAACTGGATCAGACGGCGAGCGCCGGCACGGCTTCGGGCACAGCGCCGGGTGCGGGGTCGCGCGTGGCCGTCAGCATGGCGTCGAGTCCGAGGCGAGGCACGGCGCCAGGCACGGCGGCTACGCGAAGTGACGCGTTGCTCGAGCTGTTCAGATCGACGAAGCCCAGGATGCCGGCAGACGTGAGGCATAGCGCATCCGCCGCTGCGATCACGACCAGCGAGATCCCACTGGTGGCGGTTTCGACAGCCGGCAGCTTGAGCAACTTGCCGATCTCGGGGATGAGCATCACGATGTTGCCGGCCTGCGAATAGCCCGACATCTTGGTGAAAGTGACACCGGTGACCACCGCGTGACCCACGCCATAGAGCGAGGCCAGCACAATGCCCCAAATGGTGTCGTTGTTCTCGGGGAAGGCCTCGTCGTAGATCGTGAAGGCCGAATCCAGCACCACACCCAGGGAGGTGTAGATGTACATCCACTTGCCTGCGCCCTCCGCTGTTGCGCAGTCCGGTCCGCCGGACGAAAAGATCCACGGGCAGGCAGCGGCCTGCGCGACAATCTCGCCGCCCAGGGCGAACTTCGTGAGCGTCTTGGTCAGCGGGTCCACCACGCCTGTCCCGGTGGTCGGCCGTACATCGAGGGCGGCGGAGATAAAGGCATAGGTTGCCATGGAGACCACGGAGGCAATGCCCATGAGCTCTTGCGCGGCGTTCGGCGTACTTTCCGCGGCGGGCGTGGCCTGTGCCCGGGTTGCCTTGACCGATACGGCTTTGCCCGTTGCGCTGGTCGGCGCGAGGCCGGAGTTGGCCAGCATCGTTTGCGCGCTGAAAGAAGCCTTGAAGCTGTCCACGCTCGCCTGGTCGGGGAAGGGTGCCTTGCCGTAGATTGCCTTGTAGATGATGGTCGAGGGAATCGCGAGCACGAGTGCGAACAGGTCACCGAGGCTCAGTTGCGATCCATTGGTCAGCCAGCCGTAGAACTGGGTCACGAAGGGGATGTTCCAGTCGGCGGTGAACAGGTCCTTGAGCGAGCTCAGGAACGTCTGCACCAGTTGCAGCACCCCATCGACGACGGCCTGAACGCCCGAAAGCATGGCGTTGGCGAGACCCTGCATGACGCGCAACAGCGCGCTGAGCAACTGGCTGAAGATCTGGTCCGGACTGCCGCCCAGGTTGTTCATGTACGCGAGGGCATCATTGAACGCCGGATCGTTCTGCACCGAAGTTGCCAGGTTCTGGATCTGCTGGGTCAGGATGTCCCATGGGCCGGTGTTGGATGGCGGCACCACCGTGGTTTGCTTCGCCGCGGGCGAGTTTTCCACGGTGGCGTTGAGCACGATGTTGTTGGCGTTGCCGGAGCTGTAGACCGGCGCTGTCGGCGTTTTCGAGTCGGTGTAGCCGCCCAGCGTCGACGTCCCGCCTACGCTGTTGACCAACTGGTCGAAGATGGCGCTTATCTGGTCCTTGACCTGGGCGATGCCCTGGTCGAACCTGGTCTGGATGCCGCCGACCGCGCCGGGAAGGAAGTCGAGGAATTGCTCCAGCGTGTAGTAAAGCGCATCGTGGGTGCGCAGGATGTCCGGCCAGGAGAACACGAAGCCAAGCCATTCGAAGATCTGCTCGAAGATCACCTTCACCTGGGCAAAGAACACTTCGACAAGGTCGAAGGCATCCTGCACGAACTGCACCACGGTCTCGAAGAGGTACTGCACGCCGTTGACCACGAAGGTGATGGCCGCTTTGACGGCGCTGCCGACCGTGGTGATGATGGTGTCGACAACGTTCACGATGCCGCTGACCACCCCTTCGACGAAATCGCCGATGCTGCCGAACCAGTCCAGGATGCCACCCGCTGCTTGCGTGGTCAACACGTGCCGGGCACGTTTTTCGTGGATCAGGTGTTCGGCCTGCTCGGCCGTCATCGTGCGGAATTTGGGCTTCCCAGCGCTGAATTCGAGCTGCCAATGCCGGGCTTGGGTCGCCGCGCCCAAACGGGTGAGGTCGGTGGTTCTGTCGGCATCGACACATGACACACCCACCTTGGGCGCCGCCCCGAGAACCGGCGTCTGCAACGCGCGCTTCACATAAGCGGACTGCGTGATCGCCATGCACTGGTTGAAGGCCGATGCCAGTTCATTGGTCTGTTCGACGGTGCGGTACTGGTCTTGCAGTAGGTACTGCCCATCGGCCGTGCGTGCGTTCATCAGGTCGGTGCCGCTGACCGTGGCGAGTTGCTCCTGTACCCCGGCGTATTGTTCGAGTGCGATCGCTTGCCCCGACGGCATCAGGTTGACCAGATTGATCTGCAGCGCGGGAATGCCGAGCATGCCTGTGCCTTGCGTGATGCTCAGGGTGCCGCCGGGCGAACAGGTGAGGTTGGCGGGCGTATGGGCATCCACGGTGTAGCTCGCGCCGTTGACGACGATCTGGGTTTGCGACGAAGCCCAAACCTGTACAGGGGCGTTGGGCAATGGCGCGCCGGCGGCGTCATAGACCATCAGGTCGGTGGAGTAGGAGATGAATTCCTCGACCTGCCCCGAGGTTGGCACCTCCAGAGGCGAAATCTGCCAGTTGCCGCTGTCCTGCTCCTTGATCAGGTGGCTGAGCGTGGCCTGGGTCGTTCCTACCGTGAAGGCTTCGATGTTTCCCTGGTCGAGTTGGGTAACCCCCAGCAACGCCACGCCCGTCTGGATCGCCATGGTGTTGGACCATCCCGTGGCCGATTGCTGATCCGGCGCGAAATGACATAGCCGCGCGCCGGTGTCGAGCGTGAAGAGTTCGATCTGCCCGGACGCGGACACGGCGCTTTGCACGTCCCGAAAGCTCATGCTTTGGGTCACCTGAGCCCAGCTATAGGGGAGGCCGCCCGAGCCGCCCACCATCTGGTAAAGGTTGCCGTCGGACAGCACACTGAAATACCTGTTGTTGCCGGCGGGGTCGAGGCTCGTCGCGACGGCAATGGACTTGAATGTGGCCGCGAACGGATAGCGCTTGACCTGCTGCGTCGAGACGTTATAGCCGAGGAATACCGTATCGAGCACCGTGAATTCGGCGGTACTGGCTGATGAACCGGACCAGACGCAATTGAGCGAAGACAGGGTCACGGAAGTGGACTGGAATACGCCTGGTTTTTGATCCCAGATGGACGTCGCCAGGGAATAGGAGCTGCCGGGGGACGCGCTCTGGAATTTGGTGAGCGCAGCCACATAGAGCTTGCCTGCTATCTGCGCGGCATACAGGCCGGCGATGGCCGTCGCGTTGACGGGCAGCGGCAAGGTGGCGGTCATCACGCTTGACCAGCGGTCGGATCCTGTCTTGCTGGTCTCGACGACGTAGTTCAGGTTCAGATTGTTTGCCGCAAATAGCACGATACGTCCCGCGGAATTCAGGCCTGCCACCACCCAGCGCGCGGCCAGGCCCGTGCTTATTGCGCTGTAGCCGGTGTCGCTCGCCGGGTCAGGGAAAAAATTCCAGACGGTACCGTCGGTGCCGACGGTGAAGGCTTCGACCCGACCGTTGCCGTTGCGTACGGCGACAATGTCTCCTCCGCCGTGTACAGCCGCAGCGATCCGGTATTGCTGCATGAATTTCGTTTCGGTCTCGAGGCGGGGCGAAGCAGCGCCGGTTGACCGGGCGTAGGGCCTGGCCACGGCTTGCGCCACAGGCGTCCTGATGCTGGGAGGTTTCTGGGTCATGGCTGACAACTCCTGTTGAAGTGGTCGGGCAGACCCGGAAAGGCATGAAGCCCCCGTGCTCCCCGATGGTTTCGAGATCCGCCAGAGCATGGCGGAGCAAACGAAATGGATGTCTTGGTCTAAGTGCCTCAGGTCGGCGTGACAAAACCGTTACCCGTGCATCGGCTGTTCTTGTTTCTTCAATACTTCGTCAAGTGCCGGCCTTGTCGGAATTCTTCCCGCACACAAGACGGCAATACCGCTATGGGCATTTCATCCGCTTAATTGATTTAATATGGATTGCTAACAAAAATGAGCCGCGAAGCACCCGGAAGATCCCAACTGACAGCTTTCAGGCACGGCCCGCTTACGCCGATAGCTGAACGACGCGTGACGAAAAGGCCGTCGCCGGATAAGCCACGTTCGAGCTTCGCAATTTTGAATATGGTGAATCGATCATCGTATTGCTGTGTGGTCTAACCGGATAAGCAGCGCCCGCAATTGTTTGCAATCATCTGCCTCAATGGCATGGGGGAATCGCGGCGCACTAAGGAGGGTGGGGGTAATGGAATGGCAGGTTCATCGCTTCTCCTTGTCCAGTCAAAACGACACCTGCTGCGTAATCTAATCCTCAGAGGGAATATGCAAATAGCTGTTGGAGTTAGCAGGTTGAGTTAACGTCTAGAGTGGTCTATGGCCAATTTGATGGCGGCAGGCGGCCATCGAATCGAATCGGAATACATGAAGGAAGCACCTCAGGGAATGAACCGGCGGCAGCCACGCTACCAGTCTCCCCCCGCCTTCTTCGCTTTCCTGTCAGGTGCAGCTAGTGGTCGCCGCGCCGGTCCGTTTCTGGGTGTCCCAGCGTTGCGCCGATGAGCTCGCGGGCCGATCACATACTCGAAGTCCAGCAAAAAGCGTAACCGTTCGAGGCCGGTGACACCTTTGGGGGTGGCTTGCCTTGTCAGATGAAATGCTATGCCTATACTCTTCTCAATTGCCTGAGGATTTCCGGTGATCAGGTTCATGACAGCCGCGGCTGCGACTGAGGTATCAATCGACGCTGCCTGAAACGCCTGTATGAGCCGAAGGGGCGCCGAGAAGCCCTCGTTTGGAATTTGCCGTCCGGACAATGCCTGACCCGGCGACCCAGGCTTGCCGGCAGCGCCACGCGATCATGCCGGAGCCTCGTGCACATAGGCGACGGTCCGTCTTGAGGAGGTGCTCGTTCGAACGAAATATTCGAGAGGCATCTGAGCGTCAGGAAAAAGAGCTGTCATGCCGCGCGAGCGCGCTGGCGATCGCCTGTGAGGCGAGAGCAGTGCGGTGACGAAGGCATCGACAAGCCATTGGTAACCCTAAGGGAGGGGCACCACGATGACATTGCTCGACCAGGAAATTGCACACATCACCCGCGCGGTGCGGTCCTCAGATTGGAGGGACGCCGGCGCGTCCATCCTGCCTGCCGGGTACTGGCGCCAGCGGCTCTACCGGCTGCTCGACTCGGGGCACGTCACGAAAGCGCAGTTATGCGCGATCGACGCCCTGCTGCTCGAACTGGACACGTGGGAGGTGCAACGCCATGAACAGCGAGAGCACAGCCGGGGCGATACCTGAAACGGGTCGTTGAGCCGCCACCGGGCATGATTGCCCCCCCGGCCTGTGCGCTCAGCGTCGGGGGCGGAGTCCGTATGGCCGTTCGGTGAAGCGATCCACCGCTTACAGCTGCAGCGCGTCCGGCGCCTTGGCGCGTCCATCGCACTGCCGTGCGTTCCACGCCGCGGACGGCGCGAACCGCTGTGCTTGAGTTGATCGAATTTCCCTGCGAGGCAACTGGCGGATATGTCGAATGCTGGCAGCAGCGAATCGGGCGTGTCGAGTCAAGTGAAGCGAGGCCGGCATCTGCGTCACTCCTCAAGACACTCGCGCAACGTCTGCGCGAGCCGGGCGGCCTCACCCGCATCGGCGACGTTCGCGAAGCCCATTACAAGGCCGCGCGGTGTGTGTTGCGTACGGCCATTCGCGTACCAGATCGAAAGCGGCAGCACCGCGAGCCCCGCCTCGCGTGCGCGCGCAGCAACGGCGACGTCGTCGACCGGACCATCAGGGCCTTCGGCGAAGCGCACCGCGAACTGGATGCCCCCCGGCGGCAATTCGACAGTCAGCCGTTCGCCGAAAGCCTGCTCGAGAGCGCGCACGATCAGCACGCGCCGCTGCCCGTACAACGCACGCATGCGCTTCAGATGCCTTGCAAAATGCCCCCGCTCGACGAAATCCGCCAACGCTGCCTGGAACAGCGTCGGCGATCCGGCATTCATGCTGTACGCCACCCTGGCGACGCGCTCGACGGCCCGCTCCGGCACCACCGCATACGCCAGCCGCAAACCGGGAAACATCACCTTGCTGAACGTGCCGCAATAGATCACATGATCGTGCCGGTCGAGGCTTTTCAGCGCCGGCAAAGGACGGCCGAGATAACGGAACTCGCTGTCGTAATCGTCTTCGATGATCCAGCTCGATGCCTGCTCTGCCCAGTCCAGCAGCGCCATGCGCCTCGCGAGAGACAGCGTGCGCCCGAGCGGGCTCTGATGCGACGGCGTGACCAGCGCGAAGCGCG
This sequence comes from Paraburkholderia sp. A3BS-1L, assembly GCF_051125215.1. Taxonomy (NCBI): domain Bacteria; kingdom Pseudomonadati; phylum Pseudomonadota; class Betaproteobacteria; order Burkholderiales; family Burkholderiaceae; genus Paraburkholderia; species Paraburkholderia sp. A3BS-1L. Next base: position 11,930 of record NZ_CP120444.1, read on the forward strand.
CCTGCGCGTCCAGGCGTTTGCCGCGTTCGACGTCGATGCCTTCATCATCCGCCGGTACCGCTATGAGCTGAACGCCGGTCTCGGCCAGAAAACCGCGCGCGAGCAGATAGCCCGGATCTTCGAACCATACGCGATCGTTCGGGCGGGCGAGACTGCGCAATACGAGTTCGAGCGTCGCACGATAGCCGCCGGTCACGAACACCTGCTCCGGCAGGCAGGTCACCCCGCGAGACAACCCGAGATAGGTGGCGATGTGCTCGCGCAGGGGCCGGTATCCCGCCGGATCGGGGTACGCGAACATCGCGCGCTCGCCGCTGCGCGCGCGATGTGAAACAAGACGATTCCATACCTTGATGGGAAACGCGTCGAGTGCCGGCAACCCGGGCTGCAACGGTCGTGGCTCGCCGCTCATGGCGGCAGCGATGGCAAGCGTGCGCGGCGCCACGGGCGCGCCGCGCACGTCGGCCGGTGCTTCCGGCGCGGCCTTTCCCTTCGTGTTTTGGCTGCCGTTCGACTCCCTCGCGACCTGCGCATGCCGCGTGACCGACGCCGGCAGCGACGGTGACACGAAGGTGCCTGCCGCACCGCGCATTTGCAGGTAGCCCTCGTCGACCAGGATCGTGTAGGCCAGTTCGACCGTGCCGCGCGCCGTATTCAGCTGGGTGGCGAGGCTGCGCAGGGCGGGCACGCGGTCGCCGGGACGCAGGTGCCCGGCAGCGATCGCCGTTCTGAAGCGCTCGCAGATCTGCAGGTAGATCGGCGAGTGCTGCTGGCGATCGATATCGATGGTGAAGGTGGCGGGCGGCGCGGGCATGACTGTCTTGCTGGCAAGGAGCTCGGAAATGACTTGGCCTGGTCGAAACGGTAATTCTTGGCACTTTTCGATGGTTCATGATCTTCCCACAATAGCCTCACGCGATGCGCCGGCGGCGAAATCTTTCGGTCGATGCGACCCGCCAGGCGCTTTCGCGCGTTCATTGCCTCTCATCTGGAGAATCTGTCATGAAGATCGTCGTAATCGGTGGTTCCGGCCTGATCGGGTCGCGTCTTGTGAAGCTGCTTGGCGATGCGGGACATGAGGCGCTTGCCGCGTCGCCGCGTAACGGTGTGAACGCCGTGACGGGGGAGGGCTTGAGCGGCGCGCTAGCGGGTGCGGACGTCGTCGTGGATGTGGCGAACGCGCCGTCGTGGGAGCCCCAGGCGGTGCTCGACTTTTTCCGCAACTCGGCGCGCAACCTCGGCAAGGCGGAAGTGGCCGCTGGGGTACGCCATCACGTCGCACTGTCCATCGTCGGCTGCGAACGCACACCGGAGAATGCGTATTTCGTCGCCAAGGTTGCGCAGGAAGAAGCGATCGAGGCGGCGGGCGTGCCTTACACGATCGTGCGCGCGACCCAGTTCATGGAATTCATCGGCGCCATCGCCGATTACGGCACAGAAGGCGGGACGGTGCGTGTTGGGGACGGGCTGTTTCAGCCGATAGCCGCGGATGACGTCGCGGCAGCCCTCGCTGAGGTCGCGCTCGCCGCGCCGCTGAACGGCTCGGTCGACATCGCCGGCCCCGACCGCGGACCGTTCGCGGAGATCGTCTCGCGCTATCTGAAATCGGTGGGCGATGGCCGCCCGGTCGTGACGGATCGCGATGCGCTCTACTACGGCGGCCGTGTCGAGGAACAATCGCTTGTCCCGCTCGGCGATGCACGGATCGGCCGCATCAGTCTCGACCAATGGCTGGCGCAGACAAAAAAGGGCTGAGTGCGCTTCGCTTGATTGGAGCCGTCGGCCCGGCTTTGGCATAAACTCCTCGCGGGGTTGAGGGAGTCGCCCACCGCAAATAGACCGGACACGACTGTTTGCGGGTAATCCTGAGGTAGACCGGCCTGGCTTTCGTCGGCCGATATGCAGAGGGCCAATCAATACGCAGGCGGCCGCGCGCGCCCCGAGCATAGCGTTCGAGGCATCCGGGATTCCCTCAGCAGAGCAGGAGTAGCCATGCGCCACGCGCTTCGTTCGGTTTTGTCCTGTCTTGTCGCTGTAACGACGCTGCTCGTCACGCCGGCCGCGTCGCTCGCCTGCACGCGGGTTGTCTATCTGGGCGCCGACAACGACGTCATCACGGGCCGCTCGATGGACTGGAAGCAGGACGTCGCCACCCATCTCTACATTCTCCCGCGTGGTATCGCGCGCAACGGCAAGGCCGGTCCGAACTCACTGAAGTGGGTTGCCAGATACGGCAGCGTCGTCGCAACCGGCTACGACGTCTCCACCACCGACGGCATGAACGAAAAGGGCCTCGCTGCGCAACTGCTCTGGCTCGCCGAGTCACAATATCCGCCTTTCGACAAGAACTCGAAACCCGGACTGACCATCGCCGCATGGGCGCAGTACGTACTCGACAACTTCGCTACCGTTTCGGAAGCCGTGGACGCGCTCAGGAAAGAGCCCTTCACCATCGTCACGGACAACGTCCCCGGAGACCAGCGTCTCGCCACACTGCACCTCTCGATGTCGGACGCCACCGGCGACAGCGCCATCATCGAGTACATCGGCGGCAAGCAGGTCGTCCACCACGGCCGGCAGTATCAGGTCATGACCAATTCACCGACCTTCGACGAACAACTCGCCCAGAACGCGTACTGGAAGCAGATCGGCGGCACCGCCTGGCTACCGGGCACCAATCGCGCGGCCGACCGCTTTGCGCGCGCCTCGTTTTACATCAACGCGATCCCCAAGAGCGAAGACCCTGACATCGCACTCGCCAGCGTTTTCAGCGTAATTCGCAACGTGTCGGTGCCATACGGAATTAGCGCTGAGAATGAACCGAATATCTCATCCACGCGCTGGCGCACCGTTGTCGACCATAAGCGCATGCTCTACTTCTTCGAATCGGCCCTTACCCCCAACACGTTCTGGGTCGACCTCAAGAAGGTGGACTTTTCCTCGGGCGCGCCCGTCAGGCGTCTCGACCTCGGCAAGGATCAGCGCAATACCTTCAGTGGCGAAGTTTCCGCAGACTTTCAGCCCGCGCAGCCGTTTCCGTTCCTCGGTCTCGATGCAGGAAAGTCCCGCTGATGCAAACAGTGATCAACGAATCGTTAGCGTGACAGAAGGAAGTAAACCTGCTGGGCCTCCATAAGCAAATTGGCTGTGGCTGCAATAAGGCGTACCCACCAGGCGCAGGAAAGCTGCGCCTCTCGCGCAGCAAGGTCAACTCACGAATGCGCGAAAATCGGGCCAAGACCGGGAATCTCGGAGCCGTCCACGCGGGCACCCGAGGCCCAAGTGCCCGCGGCCGAGCCGCCATAAGACGCCGTGGCGACACGGTCGTGCGCGTGCAGGCGTGCTTCGGCCTGCTGGATGTTTCTCGGGTACTGCGTTTCGTCTGCGGAAGGGTTGTAGCCGGCCTGTTCCAGTGCGACCAGTTCCTGATGTACCTGGGCGCGCGTGAGCGGCTGGGTCGACTGGGCAAACGAGAGAGCGGGCAGGGCGATGGTGGCGGCAACGATGAGCGATTTGACGAGGTTCACGGTGTTCTCCAGAAGAAAATTTAAAGGGCTTGCAGGCGGGTATCGCGTTCCGGTTTTCGTTCGGTGCTGCATTGCGTCCTGCCATGGAAGTATTTGACTGCGCGCACGTATCTCGCTTGTGTCGGGAGTGAGGGGCGGGTGCAACGCTGTGTATCGGCTGGCAGCGCGGATACATGCGGATACAAAATCTGTATCGTGACCGTGATTGAGAAACAAAACTGAAAGATTGTTGGCGCGTGCAGCGGCGATTGTTGTCGGCGCAGTCATAGAGTGATGCCGCGCGCGACGGTTGTGCTGAGCCGTCTGGTCAGCTAATCTGTGCATATACACAGAAATGCCCGACACTTTTGCGCGCACTGCGTCCGCTCCTGTGCAACGCTCTGGTGAAGGACACGGCGGGCGCAAGCGATTGCCGCCGCCGTCGCTTCGCACTTGCGCCGGCGGGCCTTGCGCGGCTTGGCGAGCGGGTGTGCATTGGCGCGCGGCGCAAGACGAGTTCGAGCAGCGCTTCGGAGCGATGCATGCCGCATGCCGCCTGTCGCGTGGCCGTGGCGCGAGGGTAATTACGCGCGTGGTCGGAAGTTTCCGGTGATTCACGCATGGGCCGCTTTCAGTTGTTCGGCGGCTTTTTTAATTTTTATAGTGCATATGCACAGGTGATCGTCATGTCGAGTCCTTCCACACCCGCGCCGGCTGAATCGCGGCGCGAGCGCGTCGGCCTGCCCTGGAGGCGTCTCGCGGTGGGCGCGGTGGCGCTTGTGCTCGCGATCGCGGGTGGCTACTGGTTTTTCGTGTTGCGCTTCATACAAACCACCGACGACGCCTACGTGGGCGGCAACGTCACGGTGATGGCGCCGCGCGTGAGCGGTTTCGTCTCCGGGATCTTCGTGCAGGACAACCAGCGCGTGCATGCGAATCAGGTGCTCATGCGGCTCGACGCGCGAGACTACGACGCGAAGCTCGCGCAGGCCGACGCCGAGCTCGCGAGCGCGCGCGCCGCAGTGACGGAGCTCGAAGCGCAGCGCACGCTGCAGGCCGCGGTGATCGGCCAGCATCAGGCCGAAGTGCGCGCCTCGGACGCGGAGCTCATTCGCAGCGCGCAGGATCAGACGCGCTACCGCGAACTCGTGAAAGACGATGCCGTGTCGAATCAGCTGGTCGAGCGCGCCGATGCTGATTATGCGAAAGCGCAGGCCTCGGTGGCGAAGAGCGGCGCAGCGGTGGTGGCCGCGCAACGCCAGCTCGACGTGCTCGCCGCGCAGATCGCCGACGGCGAGGCGCGCGTGGCGACCGCCGAGGCGAACCGGCGTCTCGCCGCGCTCAACGTCGATTACACGACGATCCGCTCGCCGGTGGACGGTTACGTCGGCAACCGCACGGCTCGGGTGGGCATGCTCGCGAACGCGGGCGCGCCGCTGCTCACGGTGGTGCCGGCCACCGACCTCTGGGTGGACGCGAACTTCAAGGAAGACCAGCTCAAGAAAATTCACGCAGGAGACCGCGCCGACGTCGCACTCGACGCCGCGAGCGGCACGCTGCACGGCACGGTGGAAAGCCTCGCGCCCGCCACGGGCGCGACCTTCAGCGTGCTGCCGCCCGAGAACGCCACGGGCAACTACACGAAGATCGTGCAGCGCGTGCCGGTGCGCATCCGCGTGAAGGTGCCGCAAGGCATGGAAGGCGTGCTGCGGCCCGGTCTTTCCGCCACGGTGACGGTGCATCTGGGCGACGGCGCGCAGACCGGCGCCTCCGCGCGCTGAACGAGGGCGGCACGCCATGAACGACACGACTTCCATCATCGAAGTACGCCCTGTAACGGCCGGGCACGAGGCCCGCGCGGCGCACCTCAAGCTCGCGCCGCACGAGCAGCCCATGGCGCAGCGCGCCTTCGCCTTTGCGCTGATGTGCATCGGCTTTTTCATGGCCACGCTCGACATCCAGATCGTCGCCTCCTCGCTGCGCGATATCGGGGGCGGGCTTTCCGCGAGCCAGGACGAGCTGTCCTGGGTGCAGACCGCCTACCTGATCGCCGAGATCATGGTGATCCCCCTGTCCGGCTGGCTCTCGAAGGTGTTCTCCACGCGCTGGCTGTTTGTGGCCTCGGCGGTGGGCTTCACGATCACGAGCATGCTGTGCGGTCTCGCCTGGGACATCCAGTCGATGATCATGTTTCGCGCGCTGCAAGGCGCGCTGGGCGCGGCGATGATCCCCACCGTGTTCACCACGGCCTTCGTGCTGTTTCCGGGCAAGCAGCGGCTTGTGGCGTCCACGACCATCGGCGCGCTCGCCTCGCTCGCACCCACGCTCGGCCCCGTGATAGGCGGCTGGATCACGGACCAGTGGTCGTGGCACTGGCTGTTCTACCTGAACCTCGTGCCGGGCATCGCCGTGGCCGCGCTCGTGCCGAAGTACGTGCATATCGACGAGCCCGATCTCTCGCTCATCAAGCGCGGAGACTATCTCGGCATCGTGCTGATGTGCGGCTTTCTCGGTTGCCTCGAATACGTGCTCGAAGAAGGCCCGCGCAAGAACTGGTTCGGCGACGACGCCATCGTGGCCTGCGCATGGATCTCGGCGATCTGCGGCTTTCTCTTCGTCGTGCACGCACTCACCGCGAAGGATGCGGTGGTCGACCTGCGCGCGCTCGCGGTGCGCAATTTCGGCATCGGCAGCCTGCTTTCGTTCGTCACGGGCATCGGCATTTTCGTGGCGGTGTTCCTCACGCCGCTCTTTCTCGCCGAAGTGCGCGGCTTCAGCTCGTTGCAGATCGGGCTTTCGCTGCTCTCGGTGGGCGTGTTCCAGATGCTCGCGCTCGGCGTTTATGCCTTCGCTACGCGCTTTTTCAGCCTGCGGGTGTTGATGCTGTTCGGCCTCGTTTGCTTCGGCCTCGGCTGCTATTTGTACGTGCCGATCACGCACGACTGGGGCTGGCAGCAATTCCTGCTGCCGCAGGCCCTGCGTGGCGTGGGCCAGCAGTTCGCGATTCCCCCGATCGTCACGATGTCGCTCGGCTCGCTGCCGCCCTCGCGGCTCAAGTCGGCAAGCGGCCTGTTCAACCTGATGCGCAATCTGGGCGGCGCAATCGGCATTGCGGTCAGCTCGACCATGCTCAACGACCGGCTCAACTTCCACTATCTGCGCCTGAACGAGCACGTCGTGCAAGGCGTGCCACAAGTCCAGACCTTGCTCGCGGGGAGCACGGGCCACTGGGCCTCCGTAGCAGGCAACACGCTCGACGCGTCACAAGCGAGCCTTGCGCAACTGCATGCGCTCGTGCTGCGCGAGGCGCAGGTGATGACGTTCTCCGATACGTTTTTCGTACTCTCGCTGTGTTTCGTGGTTGCCATTGCCTGTGTGGCGTTCTCAAATCCGATCCATGGGGCGCCGCCGCCCGATGCTCACTGAGCTCATGAGGTTTCCTATGCAATCGATAAACCAACGTTTCCGGAGCTCGGCACGCATGGGACTCGCGGCGCTAGCGGCGGCCGTGTTGGCCGCCTGCGCCGTGCAGCCCGCGCAGCACGCCGACCTGCCTGCCGCCGTGCAGGCGACGGCTCCTGCCGCATGGCGCATCGACGCGCCTGCGGATGCCGTCGACGTGCGCGCGTGGTGGGCCCAGTTTGGTGACCCGACGCTCGACGCGCTGCTGTCTACCGTGCTGAGCGGCAATCTCGACCTGCAAGCCGCCGCCGAGCGTGTGAAGCAGGCGCAATCGATCACGACGCAGAAGCACGCCGCGCTGCTGCCGCAACTGGACTTCACGGCGCGCGGCGCGTACGCGCGGCAGAACACGCCGCCGCCGCTCGGCTACGTGAAGCAGGCGGGCGCGGGTCTGGCGTTGGGCTGGTCGCCCGACGTATTCGGCGGCGAGCGCCTCGAACTGCTCGCGGCTCAGGCGAATCTGGTGGGCCAGCAACACGCGCTGGACGCAGTGCGGCTCGCGCTGGCGGCGGACACCGCGTCGGCGTATGTGGACTTGCGTTGGGCACAAGCCGAATTAAAGATACTCCAGGATAACGTATCGATCAGGCAACGCACGTGGCAGCTGACTCAGGACCGCCTGAAATATGGCCTTTCGACGCAACTCGACGTATCGCGCGCGCAAACGCAGTTGAGCGAGTTGCAGGCACGCATTCCGCGTGCGCAGGCGAGCGTCGATCATCAACTGAACCTGATCGCGGTGTATACGGGGCGCACACCCGAATCGGTTGCGCAGCTTGCGCTGGCTGAGCCCGCGCCGATTCCCGCCGCGCCCGCGAGCGTGCCGCAATCGCTGCCCTCGGAGGCCCTGCTGCGCCGCCCCGACATCCAGGCCGCTTACGCGACCGTGCAGCAGCGCGCTGCGGAAGTGGGCGTCGCGCGCGCGGAGCGCTATCCGAAGTTCACGTTGAATCTCACGGACGGCGTGCTCGCTTCGTCGTATCTCGGCCTGCCCACGCTTACCGACAATCTTTTCAGCGCGGCACTCAGCGCCACGAGCCCGATCTTCAACGCGGGCCGCATCACCGCCGACATCGAGCAGAACGAGAGCCGCATGCGCGAGTCGCAACTGAACTTGCAGCAGACGATGTTGCAGGCGCTGCGCGAAGTGGAGGACAGCCGCAGCGACCTCGTGAGCACGGCGGGACAGACGCAGCAGTTGCGCGACGCCGTGGCGTCTTCCGGGCAGGCGCTCAAACTCGCGAATCAGCTATACAAGGGCGGCGCAACCGACTTTCTCGACGTGCTGAGCGCGCAGCAGACCTGGCTTGCCGATACCGATCTGCTCAACGACGCGCAGCGCGAGCGCGCGCTCGCGGCGGTGGCGCTCTACCGGTCGCTGGGTGGCGGCTGGAGTCAGAGCGGCGAGGTGGTCGCGGCGGGCGCAAGTATGGCGGCCACGCGCGCGGCTCGAGGCGGATGACCATGCGCGCCGCCGTGCGAATCTGCGTGCGGCCGGAGCAGTCGTTTGGGTCATGGCGCTCATGTACCCGCGCGCACTGTAGCGCGCCATTGCGCGGGCGTCATCCCCACGTGTCGCTTGAAGCTGCGCTGAAACGCGGCATCGGACTGATAGCCCACGAACTCGCCGATCTCGGCTACCGGCTGGCCACCTTGCGCGAGCAAGCGGCCGGCGAGCGTCATGCGGATGTCGGTGAGGACCTCGGTTGCGCTGCGCCCGATTGCTTCGTCGAAGTGGCGCGCGAACGTCGCGCGCGACATGTGGCACAGCGCGGCGAGCTCCGGCAGCGTCCACGGCTTGCCGGGCGCATCGAACATGGCGTCGATGGCCGGTTGCAGGCGCGGTTGCCGTGCGAGCGCGAGCAGGCCGCGCGGCGGCACATCGGCACGGCTTGCATAGCGCAGCGTGAGCGCGAAGAGCGCACCCGAAAGATGGTTGACGAGCGATTCGCTGCCGGGCTGCGCGTCGAGCGCCTCGTCGCGCAGCAGCGCGATCAGGCGCACGAGACGCTCGGGCGGGTTGTCGCCGGCACTGGCGCTGTGCACCACGAGCCGCGCGGGCAGATTCTCGCGCAGCAGGCGCTGCGGCACGGCGGGCAACAGGAAGCTGCCGCAGAGCACATCGGCGGCGCGGTTTTCGGCAAGGTTGGTTTCGACCGCATGACCGTGCTCGAAGCGCCGTTCGACAGCGGCCGGCGGCGCGCCGCTGCCATCGTGCAGCAGATGGGGCGCGCCCGAAGGATACAGCACGATGTCGCCCGCATGCAGGGCCGTGGGTGCGCCGTGCGCATCCTCGACGATGGCCTTGCCGCTCAACATCACGTGATAGCGGATCTCGCGCGCGTCGGCGGCGGGCTGATCGATGCGCCACGGCGCGCCGAAGTGGCAGCGCACGTCGAGGCGGCCCGCGACGGGCATGAGCGTGAGCAGGCGGCTGAGGATGTCCATGGGCGGCATGGATGAGACGAATGGGCATGAAGTCGCGTCATTCTGGCATTAATAGCTTGGGGGCGCGCGACTAAAGTGACTGCATGCCATCGACGATGGCTACGCAACGCAGTCAGTGCAATTCAACTCAAGGAGTCGATCATGTCCCGTCTTTCCGCCATTCGTCCCGAAGCCGCCACGGGCGCAGCCGCCGAAATCTTCGCGAAGATCCGCAAGGCCATCGGCAAGGTGCCGAACGCTTATGCCACCATCGGCACGCACAGCCCCGAAGCACTCGGCGCGATGCTGGCCGTTGATGCGGTGCTGGCCGGCGGCTCGCTTACGAAGCCCGATATCGAAGCCGTCAAGCTTGCGGTGAGCGAAGTAGCGGGCTGTGACTACTGTATCGCTGCGCATACGCTGGCAGGCAAGGCCGCGGGTCTTTCCCCCGAAGCCATGAAGCAGCTTCGCGCCGGCGCTGCAACCGGCGACGCGAAGCGCGATGCGCTGGTGCATTTCGTGCGCGTGCTGGTGCGCACGCACGGCACGGTTGCCGAAGCCGAGGTGAATGCGATTCGCGGCGCAGGCTATACGGAGCGCCAGATCGTGGAGATTGCGCTTGCCATCACGTCGATCACATTCACGAACCTCGTAAACCGGGTCAACGATACGACGCTTGATTTCCCGGCAGTGGCGTAATTGCATAGCGACGCTCGCGCGCTGGAATTTCGCACTGCCTGGATGGCGTGCCATAAAACGTGCCACGAATCACGAGCATCGATTCGGCGAAAGCAGCCTGCCACCCGGTACGTACCGCCATCGGCGCATACAATGGCGCACAAAAAAGCGTGCAGGCGACGGAACTGGGCGCGATTTGGTCGTGACGCTTTGCATCGGCGGCGGCCAGGGTATCGCGCTCGCGCTCGAGACAGTATGATGGCCGGGCGCGGACGGGGCCGAGCGAGGCGAGCAGGGCGCATGATGGACGAAGCAAATCGAGGTAATCACAGATGGCAAAGCGAGTGGCACGTGAGGAATGCAATTGTTTCGCGTTGCGGCAGGCGGCGCGCTTCGTTACGCAGCTTTATGAGCGCCATCTTTCGCAGGCGGGCGTCACGGCTGCGCAATTCACGATTCTTTCGCGTCTCGCGGGCCGTCCGGACGCCACGGCTGCGGAACTCTCCGACGACCTTGTGATGGACCGCACGACGCTCGTGCGTGCGCTCAAGCCCTTGCAGCGCGACGGCCTCGTGCTCGCGTTCGCGGCGGAGCACGACACGCGCACACTGGTCTATCGTCTTTCGGCGGACGGCGTGCGCCGCTACGAGAAGGCGCACTCGCTGTGGCTCGACGCGCAGGCTGAATTCGAGCAGCACATGAAGCGCGACCGCGCCAAGGCGCTGCGCTCAGAACTCTTCGCGCTTACCGGCGCTGCGGGATGAACGTTCGAGGTTCACCCGGCGCACTGGGTGGGGTCCGAAGGTTATCGCCGGCGTCCAGACGTACCGGGTAAAGCCACGATATTGTGGTGGGTCAGATGGTGGTCCAACAATTGCACGAACGCCCACGTCCAATACAGATAAGACTTTGACGGGAATAGCAGGCTTTCGCATGAAAATCCTCATCGCGCGCATGAATCACGAGACCAACACGTTCTCGCCGGTGGCGACGCCGCTGGCCGCGTTCGGCGGCAACGGCCCCGCGTGGGGCGAGGACGCGTATCGCGAGAACAAGGGCATGCGCACGGCGATGTCGGCGTTCATCGACGCGGCCGAGCGCGAGGGCGCGCAAATCGTCACGCCGGTGTCGGCATCGGCGAATCCGAGCGGGCCGGTGGCCGCCGATGCCTATGCGGCGATCTGCGAGGCGATCGTTGCGGCCGCGCCGGGCTGCGACGCGGTCTTGCTCGACCTGCATGGCGCAATGGTTGCGGAGCAAACGCCAGACGGCGAAGGCGATCTGCTCGAACGCGTGCGCGCGACCTTGCCCGATGCGCCGATCGCAGTCGCGCTCGATCTGCACGGCAACGTCACGCAGAAGATGATCGAAAACGCGGACGTGATGGTGAGCTTCAAGACCTATCCGCACGTGGACATGTACGAGACGGGAGAGCACGCCGCGCGCCTGCTATTCGCGCGCGTGAAGGGGCGCGCGCGCCCGGTGCTCGCATGGCGGCGTCCGCCGCTGCTCACGTCGACCCTGCGCAGCGCGAGCGCCGATGGCGCGATGCACCGCGCCGTCGAGGCCGCGCGCGCTGCCGAGGCCGAGGGCATGCTGGCCGTATCGGTGCTCGCCGGCTTTTCTCTCGCGGACATTCCCGCGCCGTGCATCAGCGTGGTAGTGGTGGGCGACGGCGATGCCGCAGCGGCGGAAGCGGTGGCCGAACGCATTGCGCGGCAGATCTGGGACGAGCGCGGTGAGTTCGTCTATCGCAGCCCGCCGCTCGCGGAGTCGGTCGCGCAAGCGGCGCGGCTCGCGCAGGACGCGCACGATGCCGAAGGCACAGGCAAGCCCGTGCTCCTGCTCGATCACGGCGACAACTGCATGTCGGGCGGAACATGCGACACGATGGATCTGCTCGAGGCGGCACTCGCGCAGGGGCTGACGGGCATGGTGAGCGGTCCGCTGTGCGATCCCGAGGCCGTTGCCGCGCTGATCGAAGCGGGCGTAGGCGCGCGCGTGACGCTCGGCATCGGTAACAAGCTCGCGCGCGAGGGCGCTGCGCCGCGCGCGCCGTTCATGGCCACCGGCGTCGTGCGCGCCATTACCGATGGCGAATACGTAATCACCGGCCCGACCTATACCGGCCAGCGTGCGTATATGGGACGCGCGGCGGTGCTCGACACGGGCGCGGCGACGCTGGTCGTGACCGAGCGCACGCACGAACCGTGGGACCTCGGCGTGTTCGAGAGCGTGGGCATCGATCCGCGCCGCGCGCGCTTTCTGCTGCTGAAGTCGCGCATGTATTGCCGGCCGGTATTCGTGCCGATCGCGGCGGGGCTGGTCGAATGCGACAGCCGTGGCGTCACGGGATCGGACTATGGGCTCTTCCGCTACACGCGGCTCGAGCGCCCCGTCTATCCGCTCGACGAGGACACCGCGTGGCGCGAGCGCTGAATGCGTTCAGCCCGATCGATACGCGTGCGAATCTCTACGACGATATCGTGAAGCACACCTCGGCGAGGCCGGGCAAGAAGCGCAGCGTGTAGAAGGCCGCAAGGGTCTTCACGAACACGAAGCACGCCGAGAGCGGGCCCCACGTCACCATGATGCGGCCGATCCAGATCTTCGCGCCGAACCAGGTGCAGCGCGAGATTACTTGGTACTTCGAACAGAAAACAGCCGATGAAGAAAATGCGGTGGTTTCCGCCGCGTCTCCCTTGTCCTGTTATCAGATACGTCAGTGCTGCCGCGCCGGTCCTCGGGGTGACCAGCGAGAGCATCTACAAATGAGTCGAATTGGATTTTGCATGCAATATATATTTTTATAAACATGCGGCTTCTGGTAGCCCACGTTAGACCTTAGGCTGAATGGACGATGGCGCGGCAGGGGCGTCCCACTAACTTGTCAACATTCGTCGCGATGCCGAATCGCCACTGGCTCGAAGCCACGAATGCCCCGCACGTTTTAATCGGGAGACGGTCCATGAAGCTGACGAAAAAGGTGTGCACGCTTACCGTTGCGGCACTCGCTACTGTCGCGGCCGTGAGTTACTCGATGGGCGCGCCCGATCAGGATCGGTATGCCGCCGGCGCATCGCCGTGCCGTCCGGCCGATGCCAGCGGGCAGCCCCAGGGCTGCGCGCCGCTCGACCGATCCCGTCTGACCATTGCCGCGCTGCACGGCATGTGACGCACGCCGCGGTCCCGGCGTGTGATTTCTGCCTGATCTGAAAACCTGCCGGGCGCGCATCGGCGCGCTCGGCAGATTGTGCTTTCCGCGAGGCAAACGACGTGGCCCGCCTCGTCCGCGAGTGCTGGACGAGGCGGGCCGGTGCTTGCCGCTTTAACGATGCAGGAGCCAGTCGACGATTCTGCCGGCCGCGTGCTCCGGCGTGTCGGCGGTCGTGTCGATGCGGATCTCGGGATGCTCGGGCGGCTCGTACGGCGAGTCGATGCCGGTGAAGTTCTTCAACTCGCCGCTGCGCGCCTTCTTGTAGAGCCCTTTGGGATCGCGCTCTTCGGCCACGGCGATCGGCGTATCGACGAAGATCTCGACGAAGCCGTCCGGTCCCGCGAGCGCGCGCGCCATGTCGCGTTCGGCACGGAACGGCGAGATGAATGAGACGAGCGCAATGAGCCCGGCGTCCATCATGAGCCGCGCCACCTCGGACACGCGCCGGATGTTCTCGACGCGATCGGCTTCGGAGAAGCCCAGGTCCTTGTTCAGGCCGTGTCGCACGTTATCGCCGTCGAGCAGATACGTGTGCTTGCCGAGCGCATGCAGCTTTTGCTCGACGAGGTTGGCAATCGTCGACTTGCCCGCGCCCGAGAGCCCCGTGAACCACACTACGCGCGGCGTCTGATGTTTGAGCGTAGCGCGTGCGCCGGCGTCGACGACCGTGGCCTGCCAGTGCACGTTCTGCGAACGCCGCAACGCGAAGTGCAGCATGCCCGCGCCCACGGTGTTGTTGGTGAGCCGGTCGATCACGATGAAGCCGCCCGTTTCGCGGTTTTCTGCATACGGATCGAACGCCACGGCGCGGTCGAGATTCAGGTTGCACACGCCGATTTCGTTCATCTCCAGCGTGCGCGCGGCCAGGTGCTCGAGCGTATTCACGTTCACGCGGTATTTCGGCTGCTGGCAGGTCACGCCCACGGTGCGCGTGCCGATCTTCAGCAGATAGGGGCGGCCGGGCAGCATCGGCTCTTCGTTCATCCAGACCAGCGTGGCTTCGAACTGGTCGGCGACGGCGGGTGGCGCGTCGGCGCGCGCGATGACGTCGCCACGGCTGATGTCGATTTCGTCTTCGAGCGTGAGCGTGATGGCCTGGCCGCTGCGCGCGCTGGCCGCTTCGCCTGCAGCAGTGATGATCGACGCGACGCGGCTATCGCGGCCCGACGGCAGTACGCGCACGCGTTCGCCGCAGCGGATCTCGCCCGCCGAAATGTTGCCCGCGTAGCCGCGGAAATTCAGGTTTGGACGATTCACCCACTGCACCGGCAGCCGGAACGGCTGGTTCAGGCGCGCGTCGTCTTCCACGGGCACGCTTTCCAGATACGCCATCAGCGAGGGACCGCTGTACCACGGCGTACTGGCGCTGGAGTCGGTGACGTTGTCGCCCGCGAGCGCCGAAAGCGGAATGCTCACGATGTCGTGCAGCCCGATCTGCGCCGCGAACGCGCGATATTCATTCGTGATCCTTTCGAATATCTCCCGCGAATACCCGACCATGTCGAGCTTGTTCACGGCGAGCACGATGCGGCGAATGCCGATCAGCGAGACGAGATAGCTGTGGCGGTGCGTTTGCGTGAGCAAGCCCTTGCGCGCGTCCACGAGAATCACGGCCACGTCCGCCGTGGAGGCGCCCGTGATCATGTTGCGCGTGTACTGCTCGTGGCCCGGCGTGTCGGCCACGATGAACTTGCGCTTGTCCGTCGCGAAGAAGCGGTAGGCGACGTCGATGGTGATGCCTTGCTCGCGCTCGGCCGCGAGGCCGTCCACGAGCAGCGCAAAGTCGAGATTGCCGCCCTGGCTGCCGACCTTCTTCGAATCGGCTTCGAGCTGGCTCAGCTGGTCTTCGAACAGCATCTTCGACTCGTAGAGCAGGCGGCCGATCAGCGTGCTCTTGCCGTCGTCCACGCTGCCGCAGGTGATGAAGCGAAGCAGGCTCTTTTCCTGCTGCGCGCTCAGGTATCGCGCGATGTCGTCGGCGATCGTGGTGGTGACTGTGGACATTAGAAGTAGCCCTCCTGTTTCTTCTTTTCCATCGATCCTGCCGAGTCGCTGTCGATCAGCCGGCCCTGGCGCTCGGACGTCTTCGCCAGCAGCATTTCTTCGATGATGCCGGGCAGGGTGTCGGCCTCGCTTTCGATCGCGCCGGTGAGCGGGTAGCAGCCGAGCGTGCGAAAGCGCACGTTCTTCATGTGCGGGACTTCGCCTTCGCGCAGCGGCAGGCGCTCGTCGTCAACCATGATGAGGGTGCCGTTGCGTTCCACCACCGGGCGCTTCTTCGCGTAGTAGAGCGGCACGATGGGAATAGTCTCCAGATAGATGTATTGCCAGATGTCGAGCTCGGTCCAGTTGGAGATGGGAAAGACGCGAATGCTTTCGCCTTTGCGTTTGCGGGCGTTATAGAGATGCCAGAGCTCAGGGCGCTGCATCTTCGGGTCCCAGCGGTGCTGCTCGGAGCGCAGCGAAAACACGCGCTCTTTCGCGCGTGATTTTTCCTCGTCGCGGCGCGCGCCGCCGAACGCGGCGTCGAAGCCGTAGTGGTCGAGCGCCTGCTTGAGGCCTTGGGTCTTCCACACGTCGGTGTGGACCGCCGAGCCGTGCGTGAACGGGTTGATGTCCTTTGCGACGCCTTCCGGGTTCACGTGAACCAGCAGGTCGAGGCCGAGGCGCTGCGCAGTCTGGTCTCGAAACTCGATCATCTCGCGGAACTTCCACGTGGTGTCCACGTGCAGCAGGGCGAAGGGCGGCTTGGCGGGGTAAAAGGCCTTCATGGCGAGATGCAGCATGACGGAGCTGTCCTTGCCGATCGAATACAGCATGACCGGCTTCTCGCACTCCGCCACGACCTCGCGCATGATGTGGATGCTCTCGGCTTCGAGGCGCTCCAGATGGGTCAACGTCGGGCTCAACATCGATAGTCTCCTGTTTTTCATGCATCGCTCGCGGTTCGGGTTGATCGACGGGGGAATCGACGGGGGAATCGAAACACGCGGCTGCATGGAGGAGAACTTACCGGCTTGGGGGCTGTGAATTCTTCGTCCGACCGGACTAAGATCCGGCGGTCCGCGATCGGACGGGCAGGATCAACTTGCGGCGAGTTGCTGCGTGAGCGCGGGATCGTTGGCGGGGCCGAGCACGCAGCTCACGCCCGCCGGGTCGTAGATTCTCGCGACGCAGGCGTTGCAGCTATTGCACGCTGAGCGCGTGACGGTGCCGTCGCGAAAGTGCGTGACCAATGCGGGATCGTGGATCAACGCCCGCGCGAGCGCCACGCAGTCGAACCCTTCGGCCATCAACTGCCCGACGCCGTCGATCGACAGCACGCCACCGACATAGGCAAGTGGCATTTTCACGGCATCGCGTATCGTTCTGGAATCCTCAAGGAAATAGTGCTCGCGGAAGCGCAGATCCCGCGGCGTGCGCATTTCCAGCACCTTCACCCCGAAGCGCGCGAACGCATGCGGCGCGGCGGCCTTCATCGCTGTAGTGGGCATGGGACTGCCGAACAGTACCCAGGGGCTTTCCACATTGCGCCCGCCGCTCAGCGTGAGGAGATCGGCGCCGGCCGCTTCCAGCAGGCGCGCGGTCACCGCCGAATCGTGCGCGGTGTTGCCGCCCGGCACGCCGTCGTTCACGCTCAGCTTGCACGTGACCGCGAGTTGCGCGCCCACGGCGTCCTTGACCTGATTGAGCACGTGCACGGGAAAGCGGCTGCGCTGCTCGACGCTGCCGCCAAAGCCATCGTGGCGGCGATTGCTGAGCGGTGAGAGAAACTGGTTGAGCAGATAGCCGTGGCCCATATGGATTTCCACGGCGTCGAAGCCGCTCTCGCGCGCGAGCTGCGCCGCTCGAGCGAACTCGGCGGCCATGCGCACCATGTCGACCTCGCTCATCGCGCGCTGGAAATACACGCCGTAGAGCATGCCGAATGCGTTCAGTCCGCCGGACGCCGAACCCGGCGCACGGCTGCCGCCGTGGCGCATCATCGTGAACGAGCCGGCATGCGTCAGTTGCAGGCACGCGGCAGCGCCTTCGCGATGCACCGCATCGGTCAGCGCGCGCAAATGCGGCACGATGCCTGCGTGCATATGCATTTGATGCGGGAACGTCAGGCCGTCGGCGGCCACGGCCGCATAGGCCACTGTCGTCATGCCGATGCCGCCGGCAGCCAGGTCGCGATGGTGTTTGAGCAGCGCCTGGGTGGGCAGTCCGGCGGGCGTCATGCCCTCGTTGGCGCCCGCCTTGATGAAGCGGTTGCGCAGCGTGAGCGGGCCGAGTCGCACCGGAGAAAATGGCGAGGGCGGCGGATCGCCAGCGTGTTCTTTGTGCATGTCGCTCACTCCGTGGTGATTTCAGAAAGCGTCCGGGCGCACCGTCGCGTCGTGGCCGCCGTCGATAAAGAGCACGCTGCCATGCATGAACCCGGCCTGCTCGCCGCAAACATAGTGGATCAGCGAAGCGATTTCGCCGGGCTCGGCGCGGCGCCCGACCGGTGGCACGAACTGGCGGATGGCCTCGCCGTAGCGCGCATCGCGCAAGCCCGCTTCGAGCAGCGGCGTTTGCACCGCGCCCGGTGCGACAGCGTTCAGGCGCACGCCGGCACGGCCCCATGAGTCGGCGCGGCGGCGCACCGCGACGGCGAGGGCGTGCTTGGAGCTGGCGTAGGCAAGGTAGCCGGCCTGGTCGGCGGGGCTTGCATCGACGAGAGCGTGCACGCGAGCCTCGTCGCCATCGAGAAAGGCTTCGTGCAACGGATGACCGCTCCACGGTTGCAGTGTCGCGGAGTTCGACGACACCACCACGGCCGCCGGCTGGCTGCCGCGCTTGAGCGCTTCGAACAGGCCGTCGAGCAGCGCAAGCGCGCCGAAGTAGTTGACGCTTGCGCCCAACGTAGCAGGCTCGGCCTGCGGACCGAGGCCCGCGCAACAGACCAGCGTGTCGATGGCGTCGCCGCTGCGCGCGAGCACGGCATCGAGGGCGGCTGCGCGGCCGGCGGCGTGCGAAAGGTCGGCGCATACGTCGGCGCGCGCGATATCGACGCCGATCACGTGCATGCCGGCATCGGCGAATTGACGATGAACGGCCGCGCCGATGCCCGAGGCGCTGCCGGTGATGACTGCGGTTTTCATGTGTGGGCTCTTCGGTTGGAGTGGCGGGATGAGGGGAAGCGCCGCGCCTGGTCCGCCGACCGTGCGCGCGGCGCAGGAGCTGGCTGCATGCCTGAAAATCAGGCGGTTTGTGCCGCGCGGGCCTCGCGGTACAGCGTTTCCGCGCGCTGCTTGAGCGCGTGTGCGACGGCGGAGAATCCCTGATGCACCCATTCACCGTGCTGCGCCATCACGGTGGGCGCGGTCGGCCCGATGAACAGATCGGTGGAGTGATAGCGGCAACGCGCTTCGTCCAGCACCTCAATGATCTGGTCGCGGCGTGCCGCGTCGGGATTGTCCGCGCTTGAAATCATTTCCCACGAGAGCAGTTTCGGGTGGTCGAACGCGGCCAGGTGCTCGACCACGTGGATCAACTCGCCGTTGCGCGTCGGGTCGGGCAGATACAGGTTGACCGGCTCGCCCATGCGCAGCGTCGATTCGACTTTCACGGTGTAAGGGTTCCACTCGGGATAGCGCGGGAGATCGATCAGGATGTCCCAGACGAACGATGCGGGCGCATCGATTTCGACCTTGTCCGAGATGACGAGGTAGGGCGAGTCGGGCATGCAAGGCTCCTTGGAGTGGAAAGGGGTTGTGCGAGGCGTGCCCGCCTCACGCGTCGACATCGTGTCACCCGAAGGGCCACGCCTTCCTCGTCCGGACGGACTAAAGGCGGGCAAACCCCAGGAGGCTGTGGCGTGGTGGTGATCGGGGAGGCAAGCCGGGTGGCCTGGTACACGAAAATGCTTCGTATAAGAGGCGTTTAAGAGAATCAGAGTCCACTTGTCCTACATTTATGAGGCAAAGGAGATGATCCGCGGATTGCACCCTGCAAATATTCCTGAACGGTCACTGGGTCGATTGTGCGCAGGTCGAGCCCGGCGGCAGCCGTTGCCAGTGGAATTCCTGGTGCCGTCCATCGATACGCAGGTCCGACAACTCAAAGCCCTTCAACCGCCAGAGGATCATCATGCCGCGCCGGACACGCCCCACCCATGAAGAGCAGAATGCCCTGCGCACGGCCTTCTACGAAAGGATCAATCGGGGTGACATGAGCATTCCCGAGGCGATGAAGGCGATGCGCAAGATGACTGGCCTGACCCAGGCGGAATTTGCCGCGCACCGTGGCGTGAGCCGCCGTGTCATTCAGGACATCGAGCGAGGCACCGGGAATCCGACCGTCGACTCTCTTAACAGCATTGCAAAGCTATTCGGCTTGCAGGTCGGTTTCGTTCCGGTTCGGCACAACGAACCCCGCAGCGAACCCCTTTCTTCGTCCACGAACTGAGTGGTCTGGGCGCTCCGCGTCTCACACCCTTTTCCCGGTGATTTATCCATCGATTTATTTATGTTTTTTTTAACCACCGGCGCAGGTAGGCTCCATGCCATTGACTAGCAAAAGGGGCACATCATGTCCGGAGCGCCTGCGTCCCGCGCACCGTCGGCCAAATCGCTGAAGATCGACGCGATCCGGTTCATGGCGGCGCTCTGGGTGATGCTCTATCACTTTGGTCCGCCGCCGTTCAAGGCATTCTTTCCGGTCTCGCTGGCGGGTGTCGGCGGCGCGTTGTGGTCCGGCTCCGTGCTGTTGTTCGCGGGACCGGCTGCCGTGATCGTTTTTTTTGTTATTTCCGGTTATTGCATTCACAACGCATATCACCGCGACGCCACGCTGCGGCCCATTAATTATTTCGCATCACGCTATGTGCGTATTGGATTGCCGCTCGCCGTTGTTGCGCTGCTCTGCCAGCCGCTCGGCAATGCGGCCAATCTGCTGGAATCGGTGCTCTGGTCCCTTTACTGCGAGATCGTCTATTACACGATTTACCCGCTGCTGCGCAGCCGCTTTCGCTATGTGGGCGAGATGATTGTCGGCGTGGCGCTGGCCGCTGCGGTGATGGTCTGGTACCGGCACACGCATACCCAACTCGTGTGCGCGCATTGCGTCTACGAAAACTATGGCGTGGCGGGTACCGCGTTCCTGTATCTGCCGGGCTGGCTGCTCGGCTGTCTCGTGGCCGAGATGCACCGCACCGCCCTGGACGGCCGCTCGAGCTTTCGCGCGTCGGCGCTCACGGCGGGCATTGCGCGATGCATCGGGGCTGTGTCGGGCTGGCTCGCGAAGCATCTGGCTGCTGCGCGCGTGGTGATCGTGGCCGCTGGGTCGTTTACGTTCCTGCTCGCGTCCACCTCGCATATCAAGCCGGCTTTTCTGCCGTTCATCGGGCCGGATATCACGCTGCCGGTGTTTCAGTTCGTCGTGGCTGGCTGGATCGCAGCAGAAACGGCCACCCAGGGTAACAGTGCGTTCTGGCGATATGCGGGCGCGCTCGGAGCGTGGTCGTATAGCCTGTATTTGTGCCATAAGCTGGCGCTTGCCATTCTTGGCGTGACCGGCTATCCGCAGGGGCAGACGCTCGCATGGCTTGCAACTGTGGCTGTTGCGATCGCAACGAGCTATGCGTTTTATTGCGCCGTCGAACGGCCGTCGCACAAGCTCGCGCATCGCCTGCGAAAATTCGTTGCCAAGGCGCCTGCGCAATCGGTGGCCGATTGAGGGAGTGGGGCGCAAACCCCACGAATTGACGCACTCACACCATCGACACCACGCTGTTGAGCAGCGTTTTCACGAGCACGGCCTGGCGCGTCGCGCCGGTTTTTCCGAAGATGCCGCGCAAATGCGCCCGCGCGGTATTCTTCGCGATTCCCAGCGCTTCCGCCGCTTCGTCGAGCGTCAGCCCATCCACGAGCAATAGCGCCAATTCCGTTTCCGTCGGCGTGAGCCGATAAAGCGAGCGCAGCATCGCGCGTGAATGCTGCGGCGAAGAAGCCGGGTCGCGGATGAAAACAGCCACGGCCGGACGGCGCGCGCGTTCATCGGTGCGGTAGTTCAGTGGAATCGGCCGCAGCAGCACGCTGAGCGGGATTTCGCCGGAGGCCCGCGACAGCGTGCTGGCCTCGATGCACGAGGTCGCGGCCATCAGGTGGTGATGGATCGCCGCTTGAATGGCCTTCTGCAGGCGGCGATCCTCCACCGGGCAGCGCGCGCGCAGCCCGTCGTTCACGAGCGTGATGCTGTCGGCGGCGGCAAACAGGCGGTTGGCCGCGCCATTGCTCTTCATGCTCTTGCCGTGTTCGTCCAGAATCACGGTGCCCACCAGCATGCGGTCCATCGTGCCGGCGTACAGCGTGCGCTCCGATTCGAGCACGTCGAACGTCGAATGCAGGTCGACCGCGCGTTGCAGATGCGGCAGCAACACGGCCACGAGCGCTTTGTCGGCTGCATCGTAATCGTGTGCGTCGTGGCGACGGCTCAAGAAAAAGGCGCAATCCACGGCGTCGTGCGTGCGGATGTTGGCCACGAGGATATAGCGCAGGTCGAGCGGCTTCAGGTATTGCTGATAGAACTCGTGCTCGCACCATGCCTGCGAGCCGAAGAGCTCGTCGGCCGTCACCGCCTGGCCCGGGGGCACGGTGGTGAATGGGCAGATCGAGTAGTAATGCTCACTATAGGAGGGCTCGCCAGGCAGCAGCGGGCCATGGACCGACGCGTTGACGATCAGGCCAGGATGCCCCGATGCCGGATTGCGCAGCACGAGCGTCACGAAGCTCGCATCGAGCCGTTGGCGGATGTATTCGAGCAGGGCCGCCCAGGGCGTCGCTTCCACCGGCCCGCGGTAGACGAGCGCCAGCAGCGCGCTCACGTCGCGCGGTGCGAGGCCGGCCGCCGCGAAGCTTGCGGGGGCAATGCCTTCGTAGTCGGCTGCTATTTCCGTCGACACGTTGTTTGCCTCCGTGGCGTTGCGGCGGGTTTCGGCCTTCGGTTCGAGTAGCCGTCTGTGACGATGATAGGCACGCGCGCGCTGCCCGCATCGTCCTTTTGAGGTAGGCGGGGCGGGCAGGCAAACCCTGGGTAGTCCACCTGGACGAAGAACGCCGCGCATCGGTGTCGGTATCGTCTCCCCACGGCACAACGGAGGAGACAGAGCATGACGACGCCAACCGGCGAAGCACAGTTGCTATCGGGCGAGACATGGGCAGCCTTTTGCGAAACACTGCGGCGCAGCGGCGAGCAGATCCTGCGACCCGAGGCGCCTCAAGACGCGTTCACGCGCGCCGAAGGGTTCCGCTATCTGAGCCGGCTTTTGCGCGTTGGGCTCGAAATGCACGTGGAATTCGCGGATGCGGATTTTCCGGGTTTTTTCTCGCCCTCGCACGAGACCGCCAAAATCGGCGCCGATAATCCCGACAATCTCTACCGGTACGCGCGCCTCAACGGTGCGCACGAATACCGTGTGAGCGGTCATCGCGGCACGGTCGCGTATCTGAGCTTCGGCACGCAGAAAGGCGGCTACGAAACCGATGGCAAGATGCTGCAAACCGGCTTTATCGACGCGGACCATATGCGCGTCGAAGCCAACGGCAGCTTCGAAATTGTCCTGAGTGCCAAACGGCACGAAGGCCGGGAGGGCCGAGGGGGCAACTGGCTGCCGATGGACCCGGCCACCAACGCACTGGTCGTGCGCCAGACCTTCCTCGACCGCAAGACCGAGAAGCCTGCGCAACTGAAGATCGAGCGCATAGGCGCATCGAGCCAGCCCGCGCCGCTCGACCCGATGCGTTTGCATAACGGCCTCCAACGCGCTGCCGCATTCGTCGAGCAGACCTCGCGCATCTTTGCCGACTGGGCGCAGGGCTACCAGGCGCATGCGAACGCGCTGCCGCCCGCCGATCAGGCCGTGTGCCAGGCCGCGGGCGGCGACCCGAACATTTTCTACTACCACACGTACTGGGCGCTCGCAGACGACGAGGCGCTCGTGATCGACGTAGCGCACGCGCCAGAATGCGACTTCTGGAACGTCCAGGTGAATAACTACTGGATGGAGTCGCTCGACTATCGCTATCACCGCATCTGCCTGAACAAGCACTCGGCGCAACTGCGCGAGGACGGCGGCGTCACACTGGTGCTGAGCGCGCGCGACCCGGCCGTGCCGAACTGGCTGGAAACCGCGGGCCATCGCGAGGGCACTTTATGCCTGCGCTGGGTGGGCGCGCAAACGCCCGTGCATCCGGTCACGCGTGTGGTCAAGCTCGAAACGCTCAAGGAGACCGCATGAACGCCGCCGCCCCCATCGCGCCGCGCCGGGACGCTCAGCACCTCGTCAGTCAGCTCATGGAGGCCGCCATCGAGCGCTCAGGAGGGCTGAGCAATTTTGGCGAGGGAAGCTATCGTGTGGCACTCGAGGTGTTGTTCGACGCGCTCGCCGGGCAGGCAAACCTTTCGCCGCAAGGCGAAGCGATGATGCACGAAAAGGTGCGCGCGCAACTCGTGAATCGGCTCGTGATCGAAGATTATTGCCAGCGATATCCCGAGATTCTCGCGCGGTCCATCGACGATCCCGTCGTGGTCGTAGGACTGCCGCGTACCGGCACGACGTTGTTGCAGCGCCTGCTCGCCACCGACGCGCGCTTTCATTCGGCGGCGTGGTGGGAAACACGCTACCCCGCGCCGCTGCCCGGCGAACCGCCTGGCGAGAGCGCGCGGCGCATCGCAATCGCGCGCGCTGAAGTGGAGCAGATGATCCGGCATATCCCGCAGATTCTCGCGATCCATCCGCTGGACGCCATGCAGCCCGACGAAGAATTCATGCTGATGGAGCATTCGTTCCTGTGCGCGATGGACTCATACGTGAATGTGCCGCGCTACACCGCATGGCTCGCCCAGCAAGATCATACCGAGGTGTACGCGTATCTGAAGAAAATGCTGCAGTTCCTGCAATGGCAGAAGGCGCAGCGCGGCGATCCGGGCGCGCTGCGCTGGGTGCTCAAGACCCCGCAGCACCTGCACGCGCTCGAAGTGCTGTTCAAGGTGTTCCCGCGCGCGAAGGTGGTGTTGACGCATCGTGACCCCACCGCAACCATCGCGTCGATGGCGAGCATGGCGCATACGCTCTGGAAGCTCTACGCCGACGAACCCGACGCACGCGAGGTCGGACGGCAATGGAGCGCGCAGATGCAGCGCGCCGTGCATCACGCGATGGACGTTCGCGCGAGCCTGCCGGCGGAGCGCTTTCTCGATGTGCGCTTCGAGGACACGGTGGCCGATCCGCTCGGCGTAGTCGAGCGGGTGTATGCGTTTGCGGACATGACGTTCCCCGATCACGTGCGCGCCGGCATGCAGGCGTGGCTCGCGCAGAACGGGCGCGAAAAGCGTGCGCCGCACGACTACACGCTCGAGCAGTTCGGCCTGAGCGTCGAGCAGTTGCAGCGCGATTTCGCGCGCTATCGCGAGCGTCATATCGGAGCCGGCCATGGCGGGTGATCTCCAGTATCTGCTCGACCGCGCGGACATCGGCGATCTGCTGATCGATTACGGCACGGCCATCGATCGGCGTGATTTCGCCGTGCTTGAGCGCCTCTTTACCGAAGACGCCGCCATCGATTATCGCGCCACCGGCGGACCGCTCTGCACGCTGCGCGAAGCCCAGCAGTTCCTTGCGAAGGCGTTGCGGCAATTTCCGCGCAGCCAGCACATGATGGGCAATATCCGCATCGAAATCGACGGGGAGACGGCGCGCGCCCGCACGATGTGCCACAACCCGATGGTGTGGCGTGCGCCCGACGGCAGCGAACGCGTGATGTTCTTCGGCATCTGGTACGCGGACGCGCTCGTGCGCACGCCCCAGGGCTGGCGCATTCGCCATCGCGAACTGGAACTCGGTTATTCGTACAATTACGAGAGGGGACTTTGAAATGCTTTTGAACAACAAGGTGGTGATCGTGTCCGGCATCGGGCCCGGGCTGGGCATGAAGCTCGCAGTGGAAGCAGCGCGTGAAGGCGCTCGCGCGGTGGTGCTTGCCGCACGCACGGCTGCGAAACTCGATGTCGCGGAAGCGCGCATTCGCGAGCTCAATGTGGACTGTGAAGTCTTCAAATGCGTGACGGACATTACGGATCGCGCGCAATGCAGCACGCTCGCGGAGGCGACGGTGGCGCGCTTCGGCCGCATCGACGCGCTCGTGAACAGCGCCTTCGTGCACGGCAACTTTCCCGAGCCGGTGGACGGCGCGGATCTCGACGGCTGGCGCGCGGTGTTCGACACCAATCTCGTGGGCACGATGACGATCACGCAGGAGGTGGTGGCGCGCATGAAGGCGCAGCGCAGAGGCGCTATGTGATGATCAACACCCAGGCCGTGCGCAAGCCGTTCGTGGGCGAGGCGGGCTACGCGGTGTCGAAGGGCGCGCTTGCCGTGGCGGTGAAATACCTCGCGAAGGAGCTCGGCCCGCACGGCATCCGCGCGAACACGATTCATATGGGCTGGATGTGGGGCGCGCCGGTGCAGGGCTACGTGCGGCATGCGGCGGCCGAGCACGGCGTGCCCGAAGAGCAGATCGTCGCGCCGATTGCGGCGAACATCGCGCTCGGCGCGATTCCGAATGACGACGATTGTGCGAAGGCCGCTCTCTTCCTCGTTTCCGATTACGCGAAGGCCATCACGGGCGCTGCGCTCGACGCTAACGGCGGGGACTTCATGCCATGAGCCATGCCGCATTCATGACGGAGCGTGCGGGCATCGCGCCGCCCATTTACGCCTTCAACGGCGATGCGGACGGGCTCTGCGCGTTGCAGCAACTGCGGCTGACCGAGGGCGTGCAGGCGCGGCTGATCACCGGCGTGAAGCGCGACATCCATTTGCTCCAGCGCGTATCGGCGAAGCACCGCGAGCAGGTCACCGTGCTCGATGTCTCGCACGACCAGAACCGCGATGACGTCCAGCGGCTGCTCGACGAAGGCGCGTCGCTGCGCTATTTCGACCACCATTTCGCTGGCGAGCTGCCTATGCATCCGCGCTTCACGGCGCACATCAACACGGCGCCGGACGTGTGCACGAGCGCGCTCGTCAATGGTTACCTTGGTGGACGACATGTGCGCTGGGCAATCGTGGGCGCGTATGGCGACGCGCTGACCACGCTTGGCGAAGCGCTCGGCCGCGCGCATGACATCGATGCCGAGACACTCGGGCAACTCGCGCAACTAGGTCTGCTGTTGAACTACAACGCCTATGGCGAGACAGTCGACGACCTGCATTTCGCACCAGAAGCGCTGGCCGATGCGCTGCTGCCGTTCGCCGATCCGCTCGCGTTTACGGCGGCCGATGGCACGAATGGTGCCGGTGGCGTGTTCGCGGCGCTGAGCGACGGCTATCGCGACGACATGACGAAGGCGCGCGCGCTGCGTGCCGAGCGCGACGCGCCGGGTGCGCAACTGATCCGCCTGCCGGACGCGACATGGGCGCGCCGCGCAACGGGCACGCTTGCCAACGAGCGATTGCAGCACGAACCTGACCGTGCGCTTGCGGTGCTTTCGCCGAAATCGGGCGGCGGCTTCGTCGTGAGCTTGCGGGTGCCGGCCGGCTGTGCGACCGGCGCTGACGACTTCTGTCGCCAGTTCGAAACGGGCGGTGGAAGAAAGCGCGCCGCGGGCATCAACCACTTGCCCGAGGCTGAATTCGATCGTTTCGCCGCGCGCTTCGAGGCGGTGTTCAGAGTGTGAACGAAGTTGTCGTGGCGAGCGGCCTCAATGCTTGCCCCAGCGCCAGCGGGGCGGCTCGCCCTTGAGCCAGCACACGGCAACGAGGACGACGCTGTACAGCACGAACAGCGAGATGAAGGCGGCGCGATGCTGGTCGGGCGGGGCCAGGCGCACGGTTGCGCCGATCAGCGCGAAGTAGACGAGCAGGACCGCCCATCCTTGCCAGCGCGTCGGCAAGCCCCATCCCCAGCCATAACGTTTGGCCCGAAACCAGTAGTTCGGTGTGGGTGACATGATGCGACCTCCGGTTGCAGCGCGTTGCCCCTTGCTGGTCAAAGGCGGGCCGCGCGGTTGATGTCCATGTGCCTATTGTCTGCGATTTCGCCGCGCATGGACGAAGCGACGATCTATCATGCCGGGATTGCAATCCATGTTGGGCCCGCCATGCGTATCGCTCCCTTGCCGCCTCTTCACTGTCTGGTCGCTTTCGAAGCCGCCGTGCGGCACGCGAGCTTTACGCGGGCGGCCAGCGAATTGCACCTGACACAAAGCGCGATCAGCCGCCAGATCCAGCAGCTCGAGGAATTTCTCGGGCGCTCGTTGTTCGTGCGCGAGCATCGTTCGCTGCGCCTCACGATCGCGGGCGAGCAGTATGCCGCGCAAATCCAGCGCCTGCTTGCGCAATGCGCCGACGCCACGCGCGACGTCATGAAGCATTACGGCGATCTCGAGCTGACCGTTGCGTGCTCATCGGGCGTCTCGGTGCTCTGGCTCACGCCACGGCTCCCGGCTTTTATCGCGGCCCATCCGAACATCAAGCTGCGCCTGATCGTGCGCGACGGCCTCGCGTCGATGTCGCCGGCGGAATTCGACGTGGGCGTGTATTACGTGCGCCAGCAGGCGAGTGCCGCTTATACCGCGCGCCGGCTCTTTCACGAAGAGGTCTTTCCCGTCTGCTCGCCCGCGTATCTGGCGGGGCGCACGCTCGATGCCGGCGACCTCGCGAACGAGACATTGCTGCTGCTCGAAGACGGGCAGCGCCAGTGGATGTCGTGGCCCGAATGGCTCGGCCTGAACGGGGTGGACATGCCCAAGGCCCCGCGCAGCATCACGATCAACCACTACCCGCAAATCGTGCAGATGGCGATCCTGGGCCAGGGAATCGCGCTCGGTTGGCGCTATATGATCGACGCGTGCCTGAACGCAGGCCTGCTCACGAGGGTCTCGCCGGCAATGGCCAGCCACGGCGGCGGCTACTACGTGCTCTCGCCCAACGATCGCGCGGAGAACCAGGCGGCGCGCCTGTTCACACGCTGGCTGTTCGAGCAGGCCCAAGCGCAAATGCCGGCGCAGTCGCCCCAAATGAGCACGGCGTAGAAACTTCTCGCATGCGCCTGGCGCATGCATGCATGCGAATCTTTCGTTCGGAGATAAGCGCGAGTGTCCTTAGCATGTCCTCCATGCGGGCAAGCCCCCGCTTCGATCAAAAAGGGAGGAGACGATGCAAGGAACGCTTTCTCAGGGAACGGCGCCCTCAGTCCACATAGCCGCGCGGCAGCGCCGCCGCGCCATTATCGCGACCGTGCTGGGCAACGGCCTCGAATGGTTCGACTTCACTGTCTACAGCTTCTTCGCCGTCATCATCGCGAAGCTGTTTTTCCCAACTGGCAACGAGCTGAGCTCCGTGCTGCTCACCGTAGCGACCTTCGGCGTGGGCTTCGTCATGCGCCCGGTGGGCGGCATCGTGCTGGGCGTCTACGCCGACAAGGCAGGCCGCAAGGCCGCGCTCTCGCTCACCATCTTGCTGATGGCGCTGGGCACGGCCATCATCGGCCTCGCGCCCACCTACGACCAGGCGGGCCTCGCGGCGCCGTTGCTGATCGTCGTTGCGCGGCTGCTGCAGGGCTTTTCCGCCGGCGGCGAAATGGGCGGCGCCACGGCGTTTCTCACCGAGTACGCACCGCCCGGCAAGCGCGCGTATTACTCGAGCTGGATCCAGTCGAGCATCGGCTTCGCGGTGCTGCTGGGCGCGGCCACGGGCACCTTCGCCACTACCTTCCTCGACACCCAGGCCCTCTATGGCTGGGGTTGGCGCGTGCCTTTCCTGCTCGGCATTCTGGTCGGACCGGTGGGCTATTTCATCCGCAGCCAGATGGACGAAACGCCCGCGTTCAGCGCCATCGAGGAGCAGGGCAAGGAGCATTCGCCGCTCAAGGAAGTGCTCGCGCGCTTTCCGCGCGAGACGTTCGCGAGTTTTTCGATGGTGATTCTCTGGACCGTGTGCACCTACGTGCTGCTCTTCTATATGCCGACTTATTCGGTGCGCACGTTGCACCTGCCGCAATCGACGGGCTTTTTCGCCGGCATGATGGGCGGCCTCATGATCATGTGCTGCTCGCCCGTGGTCGGCAAGCTTGCCGATATCTGGGGCCGCCGCGTGTTTCTTTGCGGCTCGGCGTTCGCGATCCTGGTGCTCGCGTGGCCCATGTTCACGTGGATCAACCGGGCGCTGGGACTGATGTCGATGCTCGTGTTCCAGACGGTGTTCGGCGTGTTGATCGCCGCTTACACCGGGCCGATTCTCGCGGCTTTCGCCGAGCTCTTTCCCACCAGGGTGCTCTCGACCGGCCTTTCGGTTGCCTACAATTTCGCGGTCACGATCTTCGGCGGCTTCGCGCCGTTCCTGATCACGTGGCTGATCGCCCGCACGGGCAGCAACATGGCGCCCGCCCTGTACGTGATCGTCGCTGCGGCGATCAGTCTGGTCGGCACGTTTTTCATCAAGGACGTACGGCACAGCGCAGGACGTGCGGGCGCGGCAATTCAATAAGGATGACGAATATGTCCATAACCGTAATTCACGGCGGTAACGTACTCGACCTCATTCGCGGCGTGCTGCTCGACCATCATCATGTGGTGATCGACGGCGAGCGGATTGTCGAAGTCACGGATCGCCCGGTCGATTATCCCAACGCCCGCGTGATCGACGCGCGCGGCAAAACCGTGATGCCGGGCTTCATCGACTGTCACGTGCACGTGCTGGCCTCCAATGCGAATCTGGGCATCAACGCCGGGCAGCCGAATATCCTGGCGGCCATTCGCGCATTGCCGATCATGCAGGCCATGCTTTCGCGCGGTTTCACGAGCGTGCGCGATGCAGGCGGCGCCGACTGGGCGCTGATGCAGGCCGTGGAGACGGGGCTCGTGCCGGGGCCGCGCATTTTCCCGTCCGGCAAGGCGCTTTCGCAAACGGGCGGCCACGGCGATTTTCGTCCGCGCGGCGACCTGTTCGAACCTTGCTCGTGCTGCTTCCGCACGGGTGCGATTGCGCGAGTGGTGGATGGCGTGGAAGGCGTGCGTCTGGCGGTGCGCGAAGAAGTCCAGAAGGGCGCCACGCAGATCAAGATCATGGCGTCGGGCGGCGTGGCCTCGCCGGTGGATCCCATCTCCAATACCCAGTACTCCGAAGATGAAATTCGCGCGATCGTTGCCGAGGCCGAGGCGGCCAACACCTACGTGATGGCACACGCCTATACGGCGCGTGCGATTGCGCGTGCCGTGCGGTGCGGCGTGCGGACGATCGAACACGGCAATCTCGTCGATGAGCCGGCGGCGCGCGTCATGCACGAGCACGGCGCATTCGTGGTTCCCACGCTCGTCACCTATGACGCGCTCGCGCAACACGGCGCACAGTTCGGGCTGCCGCCCGATTCCGTGGCGAAAGTCGCAAGCGTACAGCGCGCGGGGCGCGAATCGCTGGAGATCTACGCGAAGGCGGGCGTGCCAATGGGTTTCGGCTCAGATCTGCTGGGTGAAATGCATGCATTCCAGTGCGGCGAATTCCGCATTCGCGCCGAGGTCCTCGGCAATCTGGAAGCGCTGCGTTCCGCGACGAGCGTGGCCGCCGATATCGTCAACATGAAGGGCGAGTTGGGCGTGATCGCGCAGGGGGCGATTGCCGATGTGCTCGTGCTCGATGGCAATCCGCTCGCTGATATCGGGGTGGTGGCCAACGATGGCGAGCGCGTCGAGGTGGTCTTGCAACGCGGGAAGGTGGTAAAGAGCGGTTAGGATTCGGGTGGAATGATGCTAAAAGGGCGGCGTGCAGCAAATGCACGCCGCCCTTTTTTATTGCACACATTATGTTCGCCTCACTTCAAATGGCCTTGGAGCACCCTTAATAAGTGAATTGCCGCCGTATTGATTTTTGTGTCACGAACACGAAATGACTGCCGCATATCATCTGAATGGCATGAAGTATGCTTCGTCGCGCAAGCGCAGCGCGCGCGTCCAGCGCGCCGGGAATAATGCTTCATGCTAGGCTGCGCGTTCATCTGGCCGAATGCATGGGATCGGGGAAGCACTTGTCGTGTTGTGCGTCGCATCATTCTTCAATAAAGCCTCAACGGATAAAAGGACTCTCATGAAAACCACTCAACAGCGCAATGGCCGGTTCGGCGTTGGTTTGCGAGCGGCGTCTGCGGCGCTGATGCTCGCCGGGCTGATGCAGGGCGCTCACGCAGCAACCGAAATCCAGTTTTGGCATGCGATGGAAAGCCAGCTTGGCGAGCGCGTGAACGAGATCGCACAGCAGTTCAATGCGTCGCAAAGCCAGTACAAGATCGTGCCGGTTTTCAAGGGCACTTACGACCAGACGATGGCTGCAGGCATTGCCGCGTATCGCAGCGGTGACGCGCCGGCGATCCTGCAGGTGTACGAAGTGGGCACCGCCACGATGATGAGCGCAAAAAAGGCGATCGTGCCGGTGTACGACGTGATGACGAAGGCCGGCGTGGCGTTCGACGAGAAGGCGTTCGTGCCGACCATCGCGAGCTACTACAGCGACGCGAAGACGGGCCATCTGGTGTCGATGCCGTTCAACAGCTCGACGCCGGTGCTCTACTACAACAAGGACGCATTCAAAAAGGCCGGCCTGAATCCGGACGTGCCGCCGAAGACCTGGGCCGAACTCGCCGACGATGCCGCGAAGCTCAAGGCGTCGGGGATGACCTGCGGCTTTACGACCGGCTGGCAGGGCTGGATCCAGATCGAGAACTACAGCACATGGCACGCTGCGCCGATCGCAACGCGCAACAACGGCTTCGACGGAACCGACGCCCAGCTCGAAATCAACAAGCCGCTGCAGGTCGCCCACATCGCCTTCCTGCAGAACATGGCGAAGCAGGGCACCTTCACCTACGTGGGCCGCAAGGACGAAGCCACCGCCAAATTCTATAGCGGCGACTGCGGCATCATGATGGGCTCGTCGGGAGCACTCGCGAACGTCCGGCAGTACGCGAAGTTCAAGTACGGCACCGGCATGATGCCGTACGACCCGAGCGTGAAGGGCGCGCCGCAGAACGCGATCATCGGCGGCGCAAGCTTGTGGGTGCTGGGCGGCAAGAATGCCGATACCTATAAGGGCGTGGCGCAGTTTCTGTCCTATCTGACGTCGGCGCCCGTTGCTGCGAAGTGGCATCAGGACACCGGCTATCTGCCGGTCACGAGGGCGGCCTACGACCTGACGCGTCAGCAGGGCTTCTACGACAAGAATCCCGGCGCCGATACGGCGACCAGGCAGATGCTGAACAAGCCGCCTCTGCCGTACACGCGCGGCCTGCGTCTGGGCTACATGCCGCAGATCCGCACGGTCGTCGACGAGGAACTGGAGCAGGTCTGGGCAGGCAAGAAGACGCCGCAGGAAGCGCTCGACAGCGCGAACTCGCGCGGCAACGACTTGCTGCGCCGCTTCGAGAAGACAGCAAACCCGTAAGCGGATACCTCGATACATGGAACGCCGGACGAATTTTGGAGCGGGGTGGCTACCCTGGCTGCTGATAGCGCCGCAGCTCGCGATTACGGTCGTATTTTTTCTGTGGCCCGCGGGCGTCGCGCTCTGGCAGTCCACCTCGTCCCAGGATGCGTTCGGCATTTCCACGGTATTTGTCGGGCTCGCGAACTTCAAAGCCCTGTTTGCAGACCCGCTGTACCTCGCTTCATTTCGCACGACGCTGGTTTTCAGTGCGCTCGTCACCGCGATTGGGCTCGTGGTGTCGCTGTTTCTCGCGGCGATGGCCGATCGCATCACGCGCGGCAAGCTCGTCTACCGGACATTGCTGATCTGGCCTTATGCGGTCGCGCCCGCGATTGCCGCGGTTTTATGGGGATTCCTGTTCAATCCGAGCATCGGCATCGTCACGTTCGTGCTGGCACAAGCGGGCATTACGTGGAATCACGCGCTCAATGGCGGCCAGGCGATGGCGCTCGTCGTGGTGGCGTCGGTCTGGAAGCAGGTGAGCTATAACTTCCTGTTCTTCTACGCGGGCCTGCAGGCCATTCCCCGCTCGTTGATCGAGGCGGCTGCGATCGACGGTGCGGGACCCGTGCGGCGTTTCTTCGGTATTGCGCTGCCGTTGTTGTCGCCGATCAGCTTCTTCCTGCTGGTCGTCAACCTGGTGTACGCGTTCTTCGACACGCTTCCGGTAATCGACGCCGCGACCGGCGGCGGACCGGGACAGGCCACCAAGACGCTCGTCTACAAGATTTTCACCGAGGGCTTTCAGGGACTCGACATCGGCAGCTCGGGCGCACAGTCAGTGGTCATGATGCTGATCGTCATCGGGCTGACGGTGGTGCAATTCCGCTTCGTCGAACGCAAGGTGAAATATTCATGATTGAGAACCGGCGCGGCTTCGATCTGTTCTGCCACGCGATGCTGATTGGCGGCGTCGCGATCATTGCGTTTCCGGTGTATGTGGCTTTTTGCGCAGCGACGATGAACGAGTCGGAAGTATTCTCCGTGCCGCTGCGCCTGGTGCCGAGCACGCACCTGGTCGAGAACATCGTCTCGGTGTGGACGTCCGGCAGCGGCAATGCCGCCGCGCCGTTCGGGCGGATGCTCGCCAACAGCCTCGTGATGGCGCTCGTGATTTCGGTTGGCAAGATCGCCGTGTCGATCATATCGGCGTATGCGATCGTGTTTTTCCGGTTTCCGCTGCGCACGGTGTCGTTCTGGGTGATCTTCTCGACGCTCATGCTGCCGGTCGAAGTACGGATCTTTCCGACCGTTCAGGTCGTGTCGACGCTGAACATGTTCGATGGCTACGCGGGCCTGACGCTGCCGTTGACCGCGTCGGCCACCGCGACGTTCCTGTTTCGCCAGTTCTTTCTCACGTTGCCCGACGAACTGGTCGAGGCGGCGCGTATCGACGGCGCAGGTCCGATGCGCTTCTTCTGGGACGTGCTGCTGCCGCTCTCGAAGACAAATATCGCGGCGCTTTTCGTCATCACGTTCATTTACGGATGGAACCAGTATTTGTGGCCAATCCTGATTACGAATTCGCAGTCGATGACGACGGCGGTCGTTGGCATCAAGAGCATGATCGCGAGCGGGGACGCCGCGACTCAATGGCATCGCGTGATGGCCGCAACGCTGCTCGCGATGCTGCCTCCGCTCGTCGTGGTGCTGACGATGCAGCGCTGGTTCGTGCGTGGGTTGGTCGATTCAGAAAAATGAGTGCAAAAGGGAGGGGCATGAGCGGATTCGCGGCAGACGTTCCAATGGTTCGATCGACGCTGGAGGGCGACGCATGGCGGCCCTGACACTCGACGCCGTGCACAAGAGCTATGACGGCAAGCACACGGTGCTCCACTCGGTCAGCCTCGATGTGGCCGATGGCGAGTTCGTGGTCCTCGTCGGCCCTTCGGGTTGCGGAAAGTCCACATTGCTGCGGATGGTCGCCGGGCTCGAGAGCCTGACTGGCGGCACGATCTCCATCGGCGATCGCGTCGTCAACACGCTGGAGCCCAAGGACCGCGATATCGCGATGGTGTTCCAGAATTACGCGCTCTATCCGCACATGAGCGTCGCGCAGAACATGGCGTACGGACTCAAGATCCGCGGCATCGAACGTGGGCTGATCGAGCAGCGCGTCGCGAACGCTGCGAAGATTCTCGAGTTGGACAAACTGCTCGATCGGCGGCCTCGCGACCTTTCCGGCGGCCAGCGCCAGCGGGTCGCGATGGGGCGCGCGATCGTGCGCGAGCCGTCGGTGTTTTTGTTCGACGAGCCGCTCTCGAACCTCGACGCAAAGCTGCGCGTACAGATGCGCTTCGAGATTCAGCGGCTGCATCAGCGGCTGAAGACCACGAGCCTGTACGTGACGCACGATCAGGTCGAGGCGATGACGCTCGGGCAGCGGATCGTGGTGATGAACGGCGGGCACATCGAACAGATCGGCGTGCCGAGCCAAGTGTACGAGGCGCCAGCGAGTGAATTCGTCGCGAGCTTCATGGGTTCGCCCGCAATGAACCTGCTGAAAGGGCGTCTTTCGAACGACCTGTGCTGCTTCGAGGTCGCGGGCAACGGTCCGCACCTGCCGATCGGCGCGGACGGAGGCGCGTTTCAGCTGGATCCATCCGTTCTCGCCAAGCTGGTACCTGGAGGCGAATACACGCTGGGCGTGCGTGCCGAGCACATGACGCCCGCTGCCGGCCTGCGGTCGATCGCCGTGGAGGTCGAAACGTGCGAGCTGCTGGGCGCCGACAACCTCGCGCACGGCCGGTTCGGCAATCAGGAAATCGTGTGGCGTCTGCCGGCGGCGCATCGGCCGCAGCCGGGCGAACGGATCAACGTCGCATGGCAGCCGCAGCATTTGCACTTCTTCGATTCGGCGACCGGATTGCGCGTGTGACGAGCGACTCGAATACGCCTTCTACGGCTGGAATCTCCAACGCCCTCTTAAAGTCCAGCAGGTCTTGAACGTGGCGTTATTGATTCGTTGTGTGTACAGAGATAAGGCAGATACATTGGCATACAACGTTCTCTTATGACTCGGCTATAAATCCGTTGCAGCCCTCTAACACCATCAAAAAGGAGAAGTGAGTCATGTCAGATCCCGTCAATGTCCGCCGTCGCCGCCTTCTTGGCACCGCGCTGGCGAGCGTCAGCCTCGCGGAACTCGGTATGAGCAGCATTGCGCGCGCGCAGTCGTCGGGCGCGCGCACGGGTAGCGGCGTGTCATTCGGGCCGATCCAGCAGATCGATGCCGGCGTGCTCAACGTAGGCTACGCGCAGGTGGGGCCGGAGAACGGCATTCCGGTGTTGCTGTTGCACGGCTGGCCATACGATATCCATAGCTATGCCGAGGTCGCGCCGCTGCTCGCGGGGGCAGGCTATCGCGTGATCGTGCCATATCTGCGCGGCTACGGATCGACGCGCTTTCTCTCAGCGGATACGCCGCGCAACGGGCAGCAGGCCGCGACCGCCGTCGACATCGTCGCGCTGATGGATGCCCTGAAGATCGATCAGGCCGTGCTTGGCGGCTACGACTGGGGGGCGCGCACGGCCAACATCATCGCCGCGCTGTGGCCCGAACGGGTCAAGGGGCTGGTTTCGGTGAGCGGCTACCTGATCGGCAGCCAGGCGGCGAACAAGAAGCCACTGCCGCCGGAGGCGGAGCTTCAGTGGTGGTATCAGTATTATTTCGCGACCGAACGCGGCGAGCGGGGTTACGCGGAAAACCGTGAAGCATTCAACAAGCTGATCTGGAAACTGGCGTCGCCCAAATGGAATTTCGACGATGCGACCTACGCGCGCTCAGCTGCGGCGTTCGAGAATCCGGATCACGTGGCGGTCGTCGTCCACAATTATCGGTGGCGTCTCGGCCTCGCACAGGGTGAATCGAAATACGACAGCATCGAGCAGAAACTGGCCACCGCACCCACTATTTCGGTGCCCACGATTACCCTCGAAGGCGATGCCAATGGCGCGCCGCATCCGCAACCGGCCGCTTATGCGAAGAAGTTTACGGGCAAGTATGTCCACCGCGATATTGCCGGCGGCATTGGTCATGACTTGCCGCAGGAAGCACCCAAGGCATTTGCCGAAGCTATTTTGCAAGTGACGCATTTGTGATGTGGGTTCGTCGCGATTATTCGTAAGGATGTAAAAAAAGCACCGTTGCCGGTGCTTTTTCTTTCAGAATAACGTATCACCCGTGTTTGCCATCCACTCCCAGCAGATCCCGAATCGTCCGCTCGGTCTCGTCGTAGCGCCCCTCGCCAACGCGCTTGTAAGCCACCTTGCCGCTTTTATCGATGAGATAAAGCGCGGGCCAATACTGGTTCCCATACGCATTCCACGTCGCATATTGGTTGTCCTGAACGACCGGATACTGAATGCCGAACCGCGCAATGGCTTTCTTCAGATTGCCCGTGTCGCGCTCGAACGGATATTCGGGCGTATGCACGCCAATCACCACTAGCCCCTTGTCGTGATAGCGGGCGTACCAGTCCTTCACATAGGGCAGCGTGTGCGCGCAGTTGATGCAATCGAACGTCCAGAATTCGACTAATACCACCTTGCCGCGCAATTGCTTGAGGTCGAGCGGCACGCTGTTGAGCCACGCGCCGGTGCCAGTGAAGTCGGGCGCGATCGCGCCGGTTTGCACGGGCGCCGGTTCGGACTCGGGATTCGGGTCGGATGCAAAAGCCGCCCAGGCACCAGTGGCGGCCAGCCCGGCGAACGTGGCGAGGGCCGCCGCAATCTTCAGTCGATCGAACATGGGGACGTCTCCTTGATGAAGTGTTCGACCATAGTGGGGTGCACGTGTATCGGGCAGATGTCTGGCCCGCTCGCCCACGAAACAGCGTGTGTCGCGGAGCGCGCCAGATACATCGCGATACAACCTCGCATGTGCGGTCGCGATGCCCAACCCGTACTCCGCTCGCCGCCGCGAGAGCTCCATTTGCTCCGCCGTAACGACTTTCGCCCCCGGACCATTGAGCTTGCCGGCCCGGAGGCCTTCAGCCCGTTGCGCAGGGAGTGCATCGACATACCCAATTCCCGGGATACGGCGCTCAGGCCTTGTCCGTCCTTGACTCGTTGCACGGCGGCTACCTTGAACTCAGCGGTGTAGTTCGTGGCGTCGCTCTGGGACTCAGCATGTATGGTTCAAAGGCGAGGAGAACTTCATCAAGAAGGGGGCAGGGCCGGGCGCTGGAGTGTTGACCATCCATGCCATGAATCCCTCACGTCGCGAGAGGCCTGCACGCTTGATGAGGTTAGCGAGATCGTGCGAAGGACAGCGCTTTGGCAATCTCCGCTATGAGCTGCTTCTGCTGATAAGGTTTGCGCAGCCGTGGAATATCCATGTTCGTGTTCTGTGGCAGATCTGCGTATCCTGTGGCGATGAGAACCGGGAGACCGGGTCTTAGCTCACGTGCAGCGCGCGCCAGCTGCGCGCCATTCATTTTGGGCATTGAGTAATCGGTGATGAGAAGGTCCACTTTCTGCTCGTTCCTGAGGACGTCCAGCGCATCCTCGCCCGAATTGGCGCCGATGACCTCGTGCCCCAGGTCTTCGAGCAGATATGCGGTACTCGTCGAGATCAGCGCATCATCGTCTACGAGCAAAATGGTGGCGCGCCCAGCAAGCTGCGCACTTTCCTGAGAGGCCCTTTCGGGGGGCTCCGGCGCGCAGGGCGCCCGCGAGGTGACCGGCAGCCACAGCTCAGCCTGTGTGCCGTGGCCGGCCTCGCTGTTGAGCCGTAACGCGCCGTTCAACTGGCGCGCCAGGCCATGGATCATGGAAAGGCCGAGTCCCGTGCCTTTGCCGACTTCCTTCGTCGTGAAAAAAGGCTCGGTGGCCCTGGAGAGCGTTTCCGCATCCATTCCACACCCGGTATCGCTCACGATGACGCGCACATAGTCGCCCCCGGTGAGATCCACGCAACCGGTTGACGAAACCGCGTCGACGCGGACCATGATCGTCCCGCCGTCAGGCATCGCGTCACGCGCATTGACGACCAGATTGAGGAGAGCAAGTTCGATCTGGTTGGCATCGACAAGCGTGAGTGGCAACTGGTCGGGCAACCCGAACTTCAGTTCGATGCCCGGCCCCACAGAACGCTCGAGCAGGTCGGTCATTCCACGAATCAGGCTGGACAAGTTACTCGGTTCTATCCGGAGGTCTTGCTGCCTGGCGAATGCGAGCAGACGCTGGGTCAGTGACGCGCCGCGCTGTGCGCCCCGAAGCGCACCATCGATCAGGCGCACGATCCTTTCCCCGGAAAGTTGCTTGCGTAATAGTTCGAGGTTGCCCATCACCGCCATGAGCAGATTATTGAAGTCGTGGGCCACGCCACCCGTCAGCTGCCCGATCATTTCCATTTTTTGAACCTGGCGCAGCGCTTCTTCCGTGCGCTCGCGCTGGCGGGCTTCCTCGAGGACGGCCTCATGTGCGCGCTCGAGTTGCGCCGTGCGCTCGAGCACCTTCGCTTCAAGCGTCTCATTGAGGCGCCGCAGGTGTTCTTCAGCGGTTTTTCTTGCGGTGACGTCGGAGCAGACGCCAACGAGACGCATGGCGTTATTCGTTCTGTCACGCACTAGCCGGGCTCGAAGCTCCCCCCAATGGAGCGTGCCGTCAGGCCAAAAGTTGCGGCATTCGCAAGCGAGGTCACAGCCCGTCCCCATGCTCTGACGCACGGCCTCGCGCACCCGGGCCCGGTCGTCGCTGTGAACGCTCGCCTCCAGGTCTCCATAGGTAAAGGACCGGCCCGGCGGCCGGCCGAATACGGCCCTGCAGGCTGCGGACGCGCTCAACCTGAACATGGGCAGGTCCAGTTCCCACGCGCCAAGCTGGCCCGCGGTCAGCGCCGTCCGCAGTCGTGCCTCACCTTCGTGCAGCTCTTCAATTAGGGAACGCGCTTCGTATTGCCGGGAACGTCCTCGTTGTGCGGTTCGCACCACGCTGATAAATGTCATCGGGTGAAACGGGCGTTCGAGAAAGATGACGTTGCCGAGCCGCTTCGAGAGGCTTTCCGCGCCAGGGTACGGATCAGAAAATCCGCCGTGCTGCGTCAGGACGATAAACGGGAAATCCGACCAGCTCGGTTGCCCCGCCACCCAGGCCGTGACGGCAGCGAGATCGGCGCCGCGCAGTGCCTCTTCGGTCACGACCGCAGAGCAGACTCCGTCGCCCAGCAGCGCTGCGAATTGCGGCAGATCCTGGCAAACAATCGACTCAATCCCGGACTGTTGCAAAAGGGTAGCCGCGACGGCTGCATCTCGCCCGAGCGGCGCCAGGATCAACGCAGGACAGCCATTTCGCTTAGACGTTGCCATCGCCAGTGAGCCCGGGGTTCAGCAGCGGTCCGATGTTTCCGACGAACGACGGCACGCCGTGCAATACGCCCTGGAATTCTTCTAGAGGGGCGCCCACTGTCAGCCCGCCCTGGCCGATGCGAAACTCGCGGATCGTTTCTTCGTGGCGACCGGTGCGCTTCTTGATCACGGACACCGCGCGGCGCACCCGGCCAAGCGCCTCGAAGTAGCGCAGGAGGATGACCGTATCCGCGAGGTAGGTGACTTCCACCGGGGCCTTCATGTCGCCGACCAGGCCATGCTGCGCAACGGTGAGGAAGGTGGTCGCACCCTGGCGGTTCAGATATTGCAGCAACTCGTGGATGTGAACCACAAGCGCGTTTTCTTCTGGCATGGCTGCCTGATAGCCATTGAGGCTGTCGATCACCACCGTTTTAGCCTGCGCCTCATCGACGGCGGCGCGCACGCTGCAGGCAAACTCTCCGGGAGACATCTCCGCCGCGTCCACCTGAGCGATGTGCAGGTTGCCCGCCTCGAACATGGTCTCCAGGTCGAATCCCATCTTTCGGGTGCGATCGAACAGCAGCCCCAGTTCCTCGTCAAAGACGAACAGGGCGGCTTTTTCGCCACGCTCAAGCGCCGCGCACACAAACTGCAGCGCGAAGGTCGATTTGCCCGCCCCGGCGGGCCCAAGAATCAGCGTACTGGACCCCTGTTCCACGCCGCCGCCGAGCAGCGTATCGAGTTGCGCGACGCCACTGCTGACGCTCTCTCGCGCGAGCCGGCTGCGATGTTCGGCGGCGACGAGGCGCGGGAAGATGCGAACGCCCCCCGTTCTGATCGCAAAGTCGTGATAGCCGCCGCGGTAAGCCTGGCCACGGTACTTCGAGATTTTCAGCCTGCGCCGCTCGGCTCCATAGTCCAGCGCGAGTTCATCCAGCTTGATAACGCCGTGGGCGATGCTATGGACAGTTCTATCGGTAGCCTCCGAGCTCAAATCGTCGAGCAACAGAACCGTTGCGCCGTACCGCGAAAAATAGTGCTTCAAGGCCAGGACCTGTCGGCGGTAACGCAGGGAGCTTTGGGCGAGCAGACGAATCTCGGACAGGCTGTCGAGGACAACGCGTCGTGGCTTGACGCGTTCGAATGCGCCCAGGATTGCCTTGATGGTCTCGCCCAGTTCCAGGTCGGACGAGTACAGCAGACTCTGCTGCTGGTTGGCATCAACCAGGCTCTCCGGGGGAGTCACCTCGAACACCTCGATGTTCTCGCCCAGACGCCATCCGTGCGAGAGGGCGCCATTGCGCAATTCCTTTTCCGTTTCGGAGAGGGTGATGTAGAGGCCCGGCTCGCCCGCTTGCGCACCGGTAAGGACGAATCGCAGGGCGATTGTCGTCTTGCCGGTCCCGGGAGCACCCTCCAGAAGAAAAAGGTGTCCTTCAGTGAAGCCCCCGATCAGAACATCGTCGAGCCCGGGGACGCCGGTCCGGGCTTTGCGCACGCATTCCGTCTCAGCGTTCATCAATCGCTCCCAGCTGTTTAAGGATTTCCGGGGAAAGACGGTGCCGCGGTATCGCGGGGAGGACGTTCACCAGCGAAACCTGGGCGCGCTCAAGGTCGTACTCGCACTGCAGATGTAGCCAATACATCGAAGGCACACCGGACAGTCTCGCGAGACGGGCAGCCGTTCCCGGGGTGAACGCTGACGTGCCGCCGAGCAGGCGGTGCAGGGATTGGCGCGAAACGCCCAGTTCCCGCGCGGCCTGACTGATGGTCAAACTCAATCCTGGCAGCACGCAGTCACGCAAAATCGTCCCCGGATGGGGCGCCTGGACGACCCCGGCGGGAAGTTGGCCAGTTGGCATTCCGACTCTCCTGTAAAGTGCCACGTGACGGAAGCAATTCGCGAACCCGAAGGCATGCAGCGGGAATCGTGCGGGAAGCTGGTGCCGCCTGGTTTGCTGTTGACTGATGTGGCCCCCTCAAGGTCGGGCCGTTTTGAACCGTTATTCCGTGGTGAGAAGCCGCTTGCACCCTGGGCGCGCTCTTTTTAGTATGCGGAAACCAGTGCCACATAGGCTCCCCCGCCCGTAAAAGACAATGAAGACTCGGGAAACAGCCCCTTACGCCATCGTGGTGGGTGGCATCCTGATCGCCTGCGCGCTAGTCGGCCTTTGCGTCTTGCAGTTGCTGCAAAGCCGGCAGGATGCGCTTGACCGGGCGAGCGAAACCTCGCGCAATCTCGGTCTCGTCGCCGAGCGCGACATCGAGCGCAACTTTGAGCTTTATGATCTGTCGCTGCAGGAGGTGGCACAAGGGCTGCAAAGGGCGGACGTGATGGCGTTGCCGCCGCACTTGCGGCATGATGTGCTGTTCGATCACGCGATGACAGCCAAATTTCTCGGCTCGATGCTGGTGATGGATGCCGCCGGCAACATCGTGCTGGATTCGGCCAACGACGTGCCGCGCAAGGGCAACTTTGCCGACCGCAAATCCTTCACGGTCCAGCGCGACAATCCGAACGTCGGTCTCTATGTTAGCGATCCGTACGACTCGCGACTACGCAACGGCACACCCAGCATCGCCCTGTCGCGACGACTCTCGCATCCGGACGGCACGTTTGCCGGCATTGTGCTGCTGGCGATCAATCTCGAGTATTTTCACAGCCTGTTCTCCGGCCTGTCGCTAGGCCCGCATGGCTCGATGTCGTTGATTGGCAAGGACGGCATCATGGTCATGCGCCAGCCGTACGACCCGCGCATTCCCGGGCGAGATATCAGCAAGGCGAGCACCTTCCGTCGTTTTGTGTCCGCGTCGGAAGGGACGTTTATCGAGACGGCATCGATTGATGGCGTTCGACGGCTTTACTACTTCAAGAACCTGCCGAATCTGCCATTGATCATCATGGTCGCGGAAGCCGAACAGGATATCTATGCAGCGTGGCGTCATCGCGCCCTGACGATTGGCCTGCTGGTGGCAGCGTTTGGCGCAGCACTTATTGCGCTGTCCGTGCTACTGAGCGTCCAGTTGCGTCGCCGCATGCGGGCAGAATCGGAACTGGTGCTGCTGGCCCGGACCGATGGTCTCACCGGACTCAACAACCGCCGCACGTTCGGCGAGATCCTCGAACAGGAATGGCGCAGGGCGCGTCGCGCACGCAGCGTGTTTTCGCTGTTGTTTGTCGATGTCGACCGCTTCAAGGCGTACAACGACACGTATGGTCACCAGGCAGGGGACGATGCGCTGGCAGCCGTCGCGCGGTGCATCGGCGAGAGCATCCGCCGTCCGGGCGATATCGCTGCCCGCTATGGCGGGGAGGAGTTTGTCGTGTTGCTGCCCAACACGTCAATGACCGGGGCCTTTGCGATCGCGGAGAAAATCCGGGCCGCGATCAGCGGACTCGCCATCGAGCACGTGAGCAGCGAGTATGGGCGCGTGACTGCCAGCATCGGAATGGCTA
Organism: Paraburkholderia sp. A3BS-1L; assembly: GCF_051125215.1. Lineage (NCBI taxonomy): Bacteria > Pseudomonadati > Pseudomonadota > Betaproteobacteria > Burkholderiales > Burkholderiaceae > Paraburkholderia > Paraburkholderia sp. A3BS-1L. Next base: position 55,467 of record NZ_CP120444.1, read on the forward strand.
GCTGGACGCCGGAAGAGGATGGCGACGCCGGCGCGGTGATCAAGGCGGCCGACGAGGCGTTGTATGACGCGAAGACAACCGGCCGGAACAAGATTGCTTCGTTCCAGACGACCTCCTGACCCATGGGCGGTGAAGGGCATCACGCAGGCGGCGGGGCCGACTCCAAGGACCGGATCGAATCGAAGCTGAACTGATCGCATGCGAAGCGGCCGCCACCTGTTCGCCAGGAATCGCCTGATTTCGCGCGATAGTATGGTTAGTTCGAGCGCTGCGGAAGTCCGATTGGACCGCTTCAGGCTGCCCATGTAGTTGGTGACAGCTACGGTTGTTATGCAGGGCCGCCAGTGAAGCGATCGAATGAGAAAAGCGATAAATCCGCACGGCTCACACCTTGTGTGAGGCGCTCGGCCAGTGCCTCGCCGATAGCGCTGGCAAACTTGAATCCGTGTCCGGAAAAGCCGGTTGCGACCAGGACGTTCGGGCAGGCAGGCACGGTATCGATGATGAAATGCTCGTCCGGTGTGACGTCGTACTCGCAGATCCTTCCCGTTCGAAGCGCTCCGGCTCCCGGCAGGAATTGCTGCAGGAAGGCCCGCAGATCACCGAGATCGGTCGGTTCGGACCCGAACGGGTTGAGCTCTGCGTCTGCCGCGATGTGCTGTCCCCCGTCATGCCTGCCGAGCTTGAGTCCCTCGCCGCCCAGGTCGGGGAAGCCGTAGAACTGGCCGGTCGCCGATGTGACCGCGAAGCCGGGGAAACGATCCGGGCCGAAGTCCGGCGCGGGCTCGAACCAGGCGAAGCTCTTGCGTACGCGAGTCACAGGAAGCGCCATGCCTAGCGGGGCCAGCAACGTACGCGTCCATTTGCCCGCACACACGATGAGCGCTTGCGCGGAGTACCGTTCTCCCTCGCGCGTCACGACATCGACGCTGTCCGGCGCACGCCATTCGATGCCGCTGACCGTCACATTCGTACGCAGCGCCGCGCCATGCATGGAAGCGAGTGTCCGGTAAGCGCTGAGCGCACGTTCGCAATACAGCACGCCAGCGTCGGGTTCGAAGTGAACGATATGCTCTTCGGAAAGTCGCCATGCTGGCCATCGGTTGCGTGCCTCGGCGCCGTCGAGTGTCTCCAGCGTCAGCCCGTACCGGATGGCGCTTTGCCTGACCTCATCCAGAAAGTGGTCGCCGGGCAGACCGATGTTGGCCACACCGGTGCGCACGAAGAGGGGAGTAGCCGTCTCGAGCTCCAGTTCGGTCCAGAGCTGCTGCGCCCGCAACGCCAGCGGGACATAAGCGGCACCCTCTCCGTAGGCATGACGGATAAGGCGCGTGCTTCCATGATGCGAACCAATGTCATGAGGCGGATCGCCGGCGTCGAGCATGAGCACCCGGTTGCCGGCTTTGGCGAGGTAATACCCGGCAGCCATGCCCATCGAGCCAGCGCCGATGATGATTGTGTCGAAGGCGCGCGCGTTGACGTGCAGAGAGGGCATCAGGGATGTATGTCGTGTCGAAGAGTGAGGCAGCAAGCGGTTCCCGCCGCGAGGGCGGAGCGCATTTCATGGTCGTCGATCATTGTCGTCGATTAGTGGTTGCCGGTCGAGCGCGGCGGCCGGTGATCTAGAGTGTCTCAGGCGCGCGGGGCGAGTCGGTATCGACGCCGCGCACGGCCTGCTGGGCTTGCATGCGGTCCTGCCGCATGGCTTCCGCCAGGTCCTGCTCAGTGATGGGCGTGAAGTGCGAGCCCCACTGGTCTGAGTGGCGTGCCCACGGTATCGCCGGGCGCTCGAACGGCCAGACGTGGTAGTAGAGATATAACAGTGAGTTGTCGTGGGCGTGCTGCGCCAACCCCGCGAAGCGGTAGATGCCGCCGTCGATGTGCCGAAACAGTTGCCCCCACTTCGGGGCGTTCATCAGTGCTGCCAGAATCTGGTCGCTCATCGCTCAATCCTCGGTTGTGTTTTCGGAATCCGCGGTCACGAGCTCCGTCTTCCCCGGTCGCGCCATGGCCGCCCTTTGCGTTCTGCCAGCGTCGATGTTGGTGCAGCGCGCGCTGCATTACCGTGCAGTCGCGCACATGTAGTTTCGCGCCCGGGTTGGCGCCAGGCTCACGCACGTCCGGCGTGGCAAGGCTGCGCGACCTCGCAGTTCTTGCGCAGGCGACGGATGCGTAAGTATGTGAACAGTCGTCGCTTTTCCAGACAAAGCGCCAGATTTTGCACGATTCGAAGGTCAAAGCCTGCCGCCCATGTCGAATATCCGCGCGTGGCGCACGTCCTCGTCGATTGAGGAAGAGGCGCTTTATGTTCTCTCAGTGCGGAGGCTCGCCGGAATCGGTTTCCTTCCATATCTGCTCGTATTCATCCAACCCCGCGTGGGATACGATACGCATTAGGCGCGTGCCAGCGTTGCGCGACTCTTGTTTTTCGTTTTGCTTTCAACGATTGACTGCCGGCTTTCTTATTTCAGGCCGCCCTTCCTTTTCATTGCCAGCCCAATTTCATGCTCAGCGCCATCGCCTTGTTCGGCATCTTGATCGTATCTTGCCTGATGAGCGTTGCCATCCTGGGTTCGCTGCTTCGGACAGCCGTGGCGGGAGTTGGTCGTTGGTGTTTCGCTTACGCGCTATTGGCTTCGGCTTCGTCATGGGTGTTGGTCGTCGGCAATCAGCCTGGTCCGGGCGCAATCCTGGGCGTCCTGCTCCTTACGCTGGGCGCCGTGATGCTGCTTGTTCAGGGCATGCGTCAGTTTTTCGGCCTTAGTCCTGTACGTCGTGACGAGTCAGTGGCGATCGTGATCGTCGTTGTAGCGCTGGCGTACTTTACGTGCGTATCGCCTGATCTCCATGCAAGGGTCACGCTGGCATCCATTGTGTTTGCGTATGGACGCATCACCGTGGGTACGTTGGCCCTGCGTCACGCGCCGAGGGACGGCACGCGCTACGCGCATCGATTCCTGGCTGCAGCGGCTTACCTTGGCGCGTTGGTACACATCGCGCGGATCGTTGCGGCAGCGTCCGGTGTCGTGCCGCCCACTACATTCCTGCAACTGTCGCTCTGGAACGTTCTGCTGCTCGGACTGGCGGTTGTCACGTTACCGTGCATGTCGATCGGCATGGTGATGCTCGCACACGATCAGCTCGCCCGAAGGATGGAAAAACTCGCGACCATCGACGAACTGACGGGCGTACTCATGCGGCGCGCGTTCATGTCCAGGGCGAACCTGCTGCTTTCCGAGGCGCAGGAAAAGTCCAGGCGGCTGTCCATCGCGATCCTCGACGTCGACAATTTCAAGGCCGTCAACGACGGCTTTGGCCATGCAGTCGGTGATCGTGTTCTTGCGCGCGTCGCATCGGTGGTGTCCGACGGGCTGCGGTCGTGCGATCTTTTGGGACGGCTGGGCGGCGAAGAGTTCGCGATCTTGTTTGCAGATACCCGCAAAACCGATGCCGCGCGAATGGCCAACGCACTTCGGCTTGTTGCCGAACAATCGCCTGACGATGGCGTGCGCTGCACGTTCAGCGTCGGGGTCAGCGAGATCTTGCCTGGCGATACGCTGGAGAGCGCAATGGCGCGGGCAGACGCGGCACTCTACATGGCGAAAGCGGCAGGCCGCAATCGCGTCGTGGTGGCGCCCGAGACGGACGAACTCGATACGCTGGAGTTCGTGAGGGTGCGGGACGGTAGCGGTTAGCGTCATCCGGAATCTCCCGGACATTTCGGGCGCTCCGCCAAATACATGCGTGCGCGGCTTGTGCGCGAGCGCGCGCAGCATGAGCGCCCAATGGGCGTGGTATTGAACGCCGGCGGCTTTCAATGCGTCATTCACCGCGTTAAAGCGGTGCAGCTTCGCTGCATTGCGATATCCGGGCTTGCCTTGTGCGATCTGTGCGCGGGGGACATGCTCGATGCCCATGCCTACCGATCGCCCGCTGCGCTACGTGAACCCCACCGCGCCCGGCAGAAAGCCTTGGCCGAGGGTCACGCAGCCGTCTGGCCCGAATCGCGGCAGGTTCAATGCGCCCCTGGCGGAACTTGAAGGCGGGGCGTGCTTTCTCTCTTCAGTTTGAGCGGGCCTCGGCCGCGAGGTCCGGGGTCGACCTCCATGTCCGAGTCACAGGAGGGGGCACGTGTGCTGCATGCCGCATCTCGACCACTATCGAGCGTTGCTTCGCGTCGGCGAAGAAACGCTCGAGCAACTCACGGACGTCGTGATCAATGAAGTCGGCACGCGTGGTGTCGACGATTACCGTGGCACGGTCAGGAATGCGGGTGAGCATCTGCTTGAGCGGCACCTTGCCGAGGAACGACACATCCTTGCGAAACGAGAGCAGAAAATGGTCGTCGTGCTGCGCGAGCGCAATCGGCCGATGCAGGTTCGCCCACAGTGCCAGCCCGACGCTGCAGAGCACGCCAAGCATGATCCCGGTAAGCAGATCGGTGGCAAGGACACCAGTGACAGTCACAATGAACGGCGCGAACGGCGCTGCGCCCTGTTTCGCGAGTCCGACGAATAGCGAGGGTTTGGCGAGCTTGACGCCTGTATGTATCAGAATTGCGGCCAGGCTTGCGAGCGGAATCAGGTTGATGACATCGGTGAGGGCGAACACGCTGACAAGCAGCAGCACGCCGTGCACGATTGCTGAGAGCCGGCTTTGCGCACCGGCGTGCACGTTTGCCGAACTGCGTACGATGACCGATGTAATTGGCAATCCTCCAACGGCGCCCGCGATGAAATTGCCGACGCCTTGCGCCTTCAGTTCGCGGTCTGGCGGTGCCGTGCGTCGCAGCGGGTCGATCTGCTCGACGGCTTCGAGACTCAACAAGGTCTCGAGACTTGCAACGACGGCCAAGGTCAACGCCACGATCCAGATCTCCGGAGAGGCGAGAAGTGCGAAGCTCAACTCAAAGTCGCCAAATTTCAGGGCGTCGCCCAGTGCCGCTAACGACCCGATTGCAGGCAGCGCCACACGGTGTTCGACCGGGAGCGCAAACGTAGGCCCGAGCGCGCCGCAAACCACTGTGACACTTACGCCGGCAACCACAACGGCAAGCGGTGCAGGCACGAGCCGCACGAGCGAAAAGCGTCGCAGGGCACGTGTTTCCCACGCCGCGAGGATGGCGAGCGAAAGCGCAGCAACGATGCATGCGATGGGAGAAATCGACTGAAGTGCAGCCAGGAATGATTCGGTGCGGGGCGCTGACGCAAGTCCCAGTGCGAGCGGGATTTGCTTCACGACCAGCAGCAGACCGATTGCGGCGAGCATGCCTTTGATAACGGGCGTGGGCACATAGGAGGCGAGCCGGCCGGCTCTCAGCATTCCAAAGCCGAACTGTATGACGCCCGAAAGCAGCACCGCGAGCAGAAATGCGGAGAAGCCGCCAAGGCGTGCGATGCCATCCACGACGATCACAACGAGTCCCGCGGCGGGGCCGCTCACACTCAAGCGCGAACCGCTGAGCGCGGCGACGACGATGCCGCCGACAATACCAGAAACGAGACCGGCTAATGGCTCGGCGCCGGAGGCTCTTGCGATGCCGAGACACAAGGGTAGCGCGACGAGAAAGACGACGGTGCCCGCAGCGAAGTCGCGCGCAAGCGCGGACAGAGAAGCTCTTGAAGTCATGACGGAAGCAGGAAGAAGAGACGGGTGGGAAACGCGAGTGCGTGCTTTGTGCAAGTGCCGGGCCACGACGGCCGACGCACGCCTGAAGGGGACACGCAATTCAGAATGAATGATCAGCTTGCCGCGATTGCCAACGTTGTTGTCGCATCGTAGCCCGAAGCGAGTTCGCGCAACTGGCCGTCGCTGAGCGAAAAGATCCATCCGTGCACGAGCGGTGCGGGTTCGCTCTCACGCACGAGTGGATGCTCGCGCAGCAGGCGCACCTGCTCGATCACGTTGAGTTCGGCAAGATGGTTGATGCGAGCTTCTTCCGACGGCAGGCGTTCGAGGGCCGCGCGATGCGTCTGCGCGAGCGCGCAAAGCGGCTTGATGCGCCGGTTCACGTGCGGCAGAGCGCCGGCGGGTGGGAGCAGCGAGGCGCGTACGCCGCCGCATCCGTAATGGCCGCAGACAATAATGTGTGCGACCCGGAGTACGCGCACCGCATATTCAAGCACGCTCATGTTGTTGTCGTCGTCGGGGTGGAACAGGTTGGCGATGTTTCGGTGGACGAAGAGGTCGCCTGGTGCACAGTGGGTGACGCTTTCGGCCGGTACGCGGCTATCGGAACAGCCAATCCAGAGCACTTGCGGCTTCTGCCCGGCGGCTAGCGCGCTGAAGAACTGCGGGTCGCGTCGGGCAATTTCCTGCGCCCAGGCGACGTTGGCTACGAGCATGCGTTTCGGAAGATTCATGGGTCGAGGCTCCAATGAGCGGCGGCTCCGCTCAATTCTTACGTATTGCTTTCTACCAGAAAAAAACTGGACGCCCGCGAAAAATAAATCGAAACCATGCGCAGTGAATATAAAAAGGCAGATTGGCCGTGTTTGCGCGAGTACGCGGGAAATTAGCGGCGGCTAACGACCATCGGGAACAATCTTGCTGTGGCGCCCTGTCGAAGAGGGCAGGGCGCGCTTTGGCGCGGTTGGCAAGCGTATGCATATCTGCTGAAACCCACGAACGCTATGCGGTGGTGGGCATGTGGTGCGTCTGGTTTGCCGATGGCGCTATCTGTGCGTGCTTTCCCTGCCTGCCAGCCGCTCGGCAAATCTTGAGGAGGCGCCTTCACATACGGCTGGCCCTGATGCCGGCCGTGATGCCGGATGGCCTTTCAATGGATGACCCAATGATGGGCGCAACGGTGACGGAATTAATGCGGACGACGCTTGATGCCCACATCGATCATTTTCCGACCCGCTCGCGCGTTGCTTCAGTCACCGCGTCGCGCACGCAGGCGGTGAGCAGTTCCGAGGCTCGCGTGTGCGGCACACGCGCGGGTCGTGCAATCACGAGCGGCTGAATCACGGTGGCTTCACGTATCGGCCGCTCGGCAACGAGCGGCGTCTTCTCGGCCGCGGGACTTTGCGTAATTAGCAGGGACACGCCCAGCCCGCTTGCCACCATCGCGCGCACGAGTTCAATGGACGTCGCCCGATACTGCACGTTGGGCGACAGGCCGTGCTGCCAGAATGGGGCCATCAGAAAGTCGCGGCTCTGCGGCAGGTCGATCTGGATGAATGGCTGCTCCGCGAGTTCGTGCAGCGAGATCGCGCGCCGGCGCTTCGCGAGCGATGACGCGTAGGGCAAGAGCGCGTACGGCTTGAGTTCGGCGAGGCACTCGCGCTCGATGTCCCCGGGCAAGCCCACGTCGTACATGAGTGCGAGATCGATCTGGCGCTTGCGCAGCCACTCATCGAGTTGCGCCAGGTCACCTTCGCGGAACTGCACGGTGAGACCCGGAAAGCGCGCCTGCGCGAGCTTGAGCACACGCGGCAGATAAACCGGCGCGATCGTGCGGAACACGCCGATCTGAACGAGGCCGCCGTCGCCTTCGCCAACGTCGTCGGTGGCGAACGCCAATGCCGAGGCGAGCAGGTGGCGCGCCTCGGCCAGCTTTCGTTGTCCGAAATGCGTAAGCGTCATGCCGGTGCCTGCGCCGCGCGCGAAGAGCGGCGCGTCGAACAGCGCTTCCAGCTCACGGATCGCCACTGAGATTGAAGGCTGCGACACGTTCAACTGTTTCGCCGCAGCGGTCGTGCTGCCGGTTTCCGCGGCCGTAACGAAGTAGCGCAGCAGCCTGAGCGATAGGGCCATACGATTTTCATATAGCGGTTAATTTATTCCAGTATTTTATCTTATTGCCTCCAAAGCCGAGAATTAATTCACCCGCCGAATTGGCCGGCTGTTCTGGAGGAAGACGCTGTGACACTGCTCGCGCTGCCGCTCGACGGCATTCGTGTGATCGATTTTTCCCGCGTGCTCGCGGGCCCGCTATGTTCCGCGCTGCTCGGCGACCTGGGCGCCGAAGTCATCAAGATCGAGCCGCCCGGCGGCGACGACTACCGCGCAATCGGCCCGTTTTCTGGAGGAGAGAGCGGTCTTTTCAGTGCGATGAACCGCAACAAGCAAAGCGTCGTGATCGATTTGAAGCGCGACGAAGGCCGCGCGCTGGCGCAGGCGCTTTGCGCGCAGGCCGATGTCGTTGTCGAGAACTTCCGCCCCGGCGTGGCCGAGCGTCTCGGCATCGACTATGCGCAGCTCGCCGCGCACAATCCCGCGCTCGTGTATGCAAGCGTCTCGGGTTTCGGCCAGACCGGACCGGAATCGCATCGGCCCGCCTACGACATCATTCTGCAAGCGATGTGCGGACTGATGGACGCGACCGGTTTGCCCGATGGCGCACCAACGCTTGTCGGCGATTCGGTCTCGGACGTCGTGAGCGGCATCTTCGCTTCGTGGGGCGTGCTCGCAGCGCTGCTAGCGCGCGAGCGCACCGGCAAGGGTACGCACGTAGACGTGGCGATGTTCGATGCGACGCTTAGCCTGACTGCCGCGCAGGTCGCGCGTTATGCGACGACCGGCATCGCGCCGCAGCGCGTAGGCAACCGGCACCCGTCGTCGGCGCCGTTCGGGGCCTATCGCGCGAAGGACGGCTATTTTGTCGTGGCGGTGCTCAACAATCGTCTTTTCGAGCGCTTCGCGCACGCGCTTGGCCAACCCGCGCTGGTCGACGATGCACGCTTTGCGAACGACGCGGCGCGCTGCGAAAACGAAGCGGTGTTGCGTGCGTGCATCGAAGCGTGGTCTGGAATCCGTAGCATCGACGAGGTGAATGCGCTACTGAGCGAGGCGGGCATTCCTGTCGCACCGATCCAGAACATCAGAGACGCGCTGGAGAGCGAGCAAGCGCGCGAGCGTGGCCTGCTGGTCGAGACGCCGTCCAGCGGCGGGGGCACCATGCGCCTGCCGAGGCAGCCGGTCCAGTTCTCGGCCTGGCCCGCCACGCGCACGACGCGTGCGCCGCGCCTGGGCGAGCACACGCTGGCCGTGCTGCAGCGGCAGCTCGGCGTCGACGCAACCCACATCGATGCGCTGTGCGCCGCCGGCGTACTGGGTGTCGACAAAACCTTAAGCATGCCAAACGAAACGATTCAGGAGATGAATGATGCTTAAACGAATGGGTGTCACCGCGGCCGATCTCGAGATTGCCGAGGCGATCCGTCGCTTTGCGCACGCAGAGTTGGCGCCGCACGCGGCGCAGGTGGACCGCGACGAGATTTCCACTACGCGCTATGTGCCGGCGCTTGCCGATCTGGGCGTGATGAGCATGAACCTGCCTGAGCGCTGGGGTGGCATTGGCGCCTCGCCCGCAGCGATCATTCTTGCATTGGCAGAGATTGCGCGCGCGTGCGCGTCGACTTCGTCGATGATTGGCGCCCACTACCTCGCCACTGATTCGATCCTGATCGGTGGCGACGATGCGTTGCGCGCACGCTATCTGCCCGACGCGGCGACGGGCGTCAAGCTCGGCGCGTTCGCGTTGACCGAGCCGCAAGCCGGTTCGAATCCGGCTGGCATGACGACCCAGGCGGTGCGTGATGGTGATGGCTACAGGCTGCGCGGTGTGAAGCACTTCATTTCGAACGCCGGGGCGGCGCAATTTATCGTGGTCTACGCGAAGACCGCGATGGAGCTCGGGACGCGCGGTATCAGCGCGTTCGTTGTGGATGCCGATACGCCTGGCGTGTCGGTGTCGTCGGCTGAAATGCTGATGGGCATTCGGGGCGCACCGGCGCACGAGGTCGCGCTCGATTGCTATGTGCCGGCGGCAAACCGGCTGGGCGAAGAAGGCACCGGCTTTCGCACGGCGATGAAAGTGCTCGACAACAGCCGCCTGGATGTGGCGGCGACCAGCCTCGGCATTGCAGAAGCGGCACTTGGCGACGCGATGGAATGGGCGAAGACGCGCCACGTCAACGGCGAGCCCCTTGCAGCGAAACAAGGCTTGCAATGGAAATTTGCCGACATGAAAACGCAACTGGAAGCAGCGTGGCTCCTGACGCTTCAGGCGGCGACGCGGCGCGCGGCGGGCGAGCCGTTCACCGATGCGGCTTCGATGGCGAAGCTCTACGCGTCGGAGATGGTGGCGTTCGTCACCGACGCGGCGCTGCAGATACACGGCGGCTATGGATTCACGCGCGAGATGCGCGTCGAGCGGCTCGTGCGCGACGCGCGGATTCTGCGTATTTACGAAGGGTCGTCGGAAATTCAGCGCACGGTGATTGCGCGGTCGATTCTGGCGTAACGACGGTCAATGGACGGAGGGCGAAAATGAAAGTGCTAGTGGCGGTCAAACGCGTTGTCGATGCCAATATCAAAGTCGGCGTGAGGCTCGACGGCACTGGCGTCGACATTGCGAACGTAAAGATGTCGATGAACCCGTTCGACGAAATCGCCGTGGAAGAGGCGGTACGCCTGAAGGAAGCGGGCGTGGCGACCGAAGTGATCGCCGTGTCGGCAGGCGTGACGCAGGCGCAGGAGACCCTGCGCACCGCGCTCGCGATCGGCGCGGACCGCGCCATCCTGATCGAGTCGAATGAAGACCTGCAGCCGCTGGCGGTGGCCAAGCTGATGAAGGCGCTGGTCGACAGGGAACAGCCTTCGCTGGTCATCCTGGGCAAACAGGCCATCGACGACGATTCGAACCAGACCGGCCAGATGCTGGCCGCGCTGGCCAACCTGCCGCAGGCAACGTTCGCGTCGAAGGTTGTGGTGGCGGATGGCAAGGCAAGCGTGTCGCGCGAAGTGGACGGCGGCGCCGAGACGCTGTCGCTGAAGCTGCCGGCCGTGGTCACGACGGATCTGCGCTTGAACGAGCCGCGCTACGTGACGCTGCCGAACATCATGAAGGCGAAAAAGAAGCCGCTGGAAACGATCAAGCCGGAAGACCTCGGCGTGGACGTCGCGCCGCGCCTGAAGACACTGAAAGTCAGCGAGCCGCCGAAGCGCGCCGCCGGTGTGGTGGTGCCGGACGTGAAGGCGCTGGTGGCGAAGCTGAAAACCGAAGCCAAGGTGCTTTGAGCAAACCACGGATACAGAGCAAATGACGAATCTGGTAATTGCAGAACACGACAATGCGTCGATCAAGGCCGCTACGCTGAATACGGTTGCTGCGGCGCTGAAGATCGGTGGCGACGTTCACGTGCTGGTCGCGGGTCACCATGCGCAGCCTGCAGCGGATGCGGCAGCGAAGATCTCAGGTGTGTCCAGGGTGCTGTTGGCCGACGCGCCGCAACTTGAAGCAGGTCTTGCGGAGAACGTCGAAGCGACGGTTCACGCGATTGTGCAAGACCCGGCGAAGAACTACACGCACATCCTCATGCCGGCGACTGCCTGCGGCAAGAACATCGCGCCGCGTATCGCCGCGAAGCTGGACGTCGCCCAGATCAGCGATATTACCGCAGTCGACAGCCCGGACACGTTCGAGCGCCCGATCTACGCAGGCAATGCGATTGCGACGGTGCAATCTCAAGATCCCATCAAGGTCATCACGGTCCGCGCGACCGCATTCGATGCGGTTGCAGCCGAAGGCGGCAGCGCGAGCGTGGAAAAAATCGAGGCTGTGGCGGATTCCGGCCTCTCGCTATTCGTGAGCCGTGAAGTCACGAAGCTAGACCGCCCGGAACTCACGAGCGCGAAGATCATTGTCTCTGGCGGCCGCGGTCTGGGCAGCGGCGAGAACTACACCAAGGTTCTGGAGCCGCTGGCCGACAGGCTGAACGCAGCGCTGGGCGCCTCGCGTGCGGCAGTCGATGCAGGCTACGTGCCGAACGATTACCAGGTCGGCCAGACCGGCAAGATCGTCGCGCCGCAACTGTACGTCGCGGTGGGCATCTCGGGTGCGATCCAGCATCTGGCCGGGATGAAGGACTCGAAGGTCATCGTGGCGATCAACAAGGATCCGGAAGCGCCGATTTTCAGCGTCGCCGATTACGGCGTCGTCGGGGATCTCAACGACATCGTTCCGTCGCTTACCGAAAAAATCTGAACAACGTACGCCGCTTTGTTCAACGCCTGGTGCGCCGCGGTTCGCAGCGCACGCGGGCACGACCCTGCAGCAGTTACCTTTTGGAGATGAGCACAAAATGGACCGTACCGCATCACGGAGTGCAAGAACCGCCATAGCTGAGCGTCGTTCGATCGACTACATCCCCGATGCCGAGCGCCACGGCAATCTTTCCAGCCAGTTTTCGCTCTGGTTCGGTGCGAATCTGCAGATAACGGCAGTCGTGGTTGGCGCGCTCGCCGTCGTGCTGGGTGGCGACGTATTCTGGTCGTTGATCGGGCTTCTCCTCGGGCAGATTCTCGGCGGCGCGGTCATGGCCTTGCATGGTGCGCAAGGCCCGCAACTCGGCCTGCCTCAGATGATTTCGAGCCGCGTGCAGTTCGGTGTCTATGGCGCAATCATTCCGCTCGTGCTGGTCTGTGTGATGTACGTGGGGTTCTCTGCGGGCGGCACGGTGCTGGCCGGTCAGGCCATCGGCGAACTGCTCGACGTGAACAACACCGTTGCGATCCTGATCTTTGCCGCCGTGGTGATTCTGCTCACCGGACTAGGCTATCGAATCATTCACGCAATGGGCCGCGTATCGAGCATCGTCGGCACACTGGCCTTCCTGTACCTCTTCGCGAGCCTCCTGACGGGTCACGCATGGAGCTCGCTGATCGCCAACCGGCATTTCACCGTCGCCTCCTTCCTGCTCGCCGTTTCGCTCTCAGCGTCCTGGCAGATCGCATACGGTCCCTACGTCGCCGACTATTCACGCTATCTGCCGAAGTCCACCTCGACGCTCAAGACCTTCTTCGCCGTATTCAGCGGAACGGTGATCGGGGCGCAGGTTTCGATGACGTTCGGCGTGCTCGCCGCCGCGCTCGCGGGGAACCGCTTCTCCGGGCATGAGGTGGCGTTCATTGTCGGCCTCGGTGCGACGGGTACCATCGCTGCGATCCTCTATTTCACGATTGCGCTTGGCAAGCTCACCATCACCACGCTCAACGCGTACGGCAGCGTGATGTCGGTGGCGACGATCGTTACCGGTCTGGGCCAGCGCCGCGAAGTGTCCCGCCGTACCCGCCTCGCATTCGTGATTCTCTCCGTGAGCGCGTCGAGCGCACTCGCGCTTGCCGGGCAGCATTCGTTTCTGAAGGCATTCTCGTCTTTCCTGCTGTTCCTGCTGGTGTTCTTCACGCCGTGGAGCGCGATCAACCTTGTCGACTACTATTGTGTCACGCGTGAGCGTTACGACGTGCCCGCGCTCTTCGATGCGAATGGCCGATACGGGCGCTGGAATCCGGTCGGTATAACCGTCTACGTTGCAGGTGTGCTGGTGCAGATGCCTTTCGTTGCCACCGGCTTTTATACCGGGCGTTGGGTCGAGTATCTCGGCGGCGTGGATATTTCGTGGATCGTCGGCATCGTCGTGCCGGGCGCGCTGTACTACGCGGCGACGCACTTCGCGCCTTCGCGCGTGCCTGCCCAGCTCATCCTGCCTGATACGCTGAGCGATGAGGCAGGCGCCAGGGAAACGCTGATTTAGCGTGCTGGCACGACCGCGCGGGGCTGAAAACGAAAAAATTTGCAGCCCAAGGGCTTCGAGGCGGCAAGTGGGAATTGTCCCCTTTGGCTACAAAAATCGGGGAACGGGTCTCTTTTATAGCTCATGGGCTAAAAGGCATTCCCGCTGGGCCTACGCCACCCCTCCGACGCCGAAAGCGAGCAGCAATTTTTTTCCGGAAATGTCATAGGACAATATTCTTCGCGTCCTGTTTTGCCGCAATATAGACGAGGGAAGCCACAAAAACCGGTGGTAACCGGATACGCGAACCGGAAAACGCGGAGGTCGTCGGTGATCGAGCAGTGGCGGGAAACCCTGCGCGCGGTGCATGGCGTGGAATCGAAATACAAACGGCTGGTCAAGGCTATCGCGAGCGACATCGAGAGCCAGACTTTGCCGGCTGGCGCACGCCTGCCGCCGCAGCGCGACGTCGCGGCCGAACTGGCGATCAGCGTGCAAACAGTGACCAATGCGTACAAGGAACTGGAGCGACAGGGGCTGATCCGCTGCGAGGTAGGACGCGGCAGCTTCGTGGCTGCGCGCGTTACCGAGACCATGTCGAGCTACATGCTCGATACCGCCGAGCGATCGGTGGTCGATTTTTCGATCGCGCGGATCATTCATACGGCGGAACACGACGCGATGTGGCGCAAGGTGTGCGCCACGCTTTCAACCATCGACGATCAGCCGTGGATTCGCGCGTTTCGCCCGATCGCGGGCTTCGAACACCACCGGCAGGCGGGCGTCGCGTGGCTCGCGTCACTGGGCATGCCGGCTTCGGCCGATACGCTGCTTGTGACGAACGGCACCGCGCACGGCATTTTTCTCGCGCTGGCATCGACGGTCGGCCCCGGCGATACGGTGTTGTGCGAGAGCCTGACCGATCACGGCGTGATCGGCTCGGCCAACGTGCTGGGCTTCACGCTGAAAGGCCTGGAGATCGACGAGTACGGCATTCATCCCGAACATTTCGAGGAAATGTGCGACAGCGAGCGCATTACCGCGCTCGTCTGCACTCCGACGCTGAACAACCCGACGGTCGCGCTGATGCCGGACTCGCGGCGCCGCGCGATTGCGCGAATCGCCGAGCGCTACGGCGTGTACATAATCGAGGACGATGTCTACGGCCCGCTTCCCGCCAAAGCGGCCACGCCGATCTCCAGCCTGATTCCCGACCTGTCGTTTTACTGCACGAGCATGACCAAATCGGTGATGGCGGGCTTGCGGATCGGCTATCTGGCGACGCCGCGCAGGCTGGCGCTGCGCGTGGAGAGCGTGCTTCGCGTCAGCAGCTGGATGGCCACCTCACCGATGGCGGAAGTGGCCACGCGCTGGATCGCGGACGGGACGGCGGCGCGGCTCGTCGAGATCCAGCGCGAACGGCTTGGAAAGCGTCAGGCACAGTTGCGCAAGACGCTGGGCAAATACGTGCTCGGCGCGCATCCGCAGGCGCTCTCCGCGTGGCTGCGCGTGCCCGATCACTGGCGCACCGATCGCCTCGTGAGGGAACTGCGCAATCGCAATATCGCCGTGACTTCACCCGATCCGTTTCTGGTGCGCGACGCCGATCGGCCCAACGCCGTGCGCGTGTGTGTGGGCGCCGAGGTGGGCGAAGGAACTTACAACAATGCGCTGGAGACCATGCTCGATGTGTTCGAGCAATACCCGCAAGTACACGATTTCGTGTAATCGTCGCGCGCATTGCGACGCGCGAACTGGAAATGTACCAGGACAATAAAAATCGCTTTTTAGAACATTAGACTGGGCTGGACTGAGCACGATGCAGCCACCCATGAGCCAGCAAGGCGGGCGTAGCCGCATCGGATTCGAAACCTTCGAACCCTTTCGCGCAGAGCCGAGTCGATGTCCGCTTCGATATCCCTTACTTCGCAGACCGGTCTTTCATTGGCCGATGTCTATCATGCGCGGCGGCGTATCGAGAGGCGCATCTGCCGCACGCCACTCGTCGAATCGCAGGGCTTGTCGCATCTTGCGGGCGTGCCCGTGTATCTCAAGCTCGAAACCGTGCAACCCACTGGCAGTTTCAAGGTGCGCGGCGCCACCAACGCACTCGCGCGTCTCGCCGAGGCCGGTTGCCGCAAGGTCGTGACCGCTTCCACCGGCAATCATGGGCGCGCGGTTGCGCATGCGGCCCGCGCGCTCGGCATCGACGCGATGGTCTGCATGTCGGCGCTCGTGCCGGCCAACAAGGTCGACGCGGTGCGCGCGCTCGGCGCACAGGTTCAGATTGTCGGTAAAAGCCAGGACGAGGCCGAACACGCAGCGCGGCTTCTGGTGCGCAACGAAGGCTATGCGTATGTGCCGCCGTTCGATGATCCGCATGTGATCGCCGGGCAGGCAACGATTGGCCTGGAAATCGTCGAGGCGCTCCCCGATGTCGCGAACATCGTCGTGCCGCTTTCGGGTGGTGGCCTCTTTGCCGGCGTCGCGTTCGCCGCCAGGAGCGCGAACGCCGCGATTGGCCTCACCGGTGTGACGATGGCGCGCGGCGCGGCGATGCAGGCGAGCCTCGCGGCCGGCAAACCGGTTCTCGTCGACGAAGTCGAAACGCTCGCCGATTCGCTCGGCGGCGGCATCGGGCTTGAAAACCGCTACACCTTTGGGCTCACGCGCGATCTGATCGACCAGATCGTGTTGCTCGACGAGGCATCCATTGCGCGCGGCATTGCGCACGCGTACTGGCATGAACGGCTCGTTGTAGAGGGCGCGGCAGCCGTCGGCATCGCCGCCTTGCTCGACGGCAAGCTCGAAGCCGGGCGTCTCGCGCACGGACCGCTCGTGCTGGTCGTGACCGGCGCGAACATCGATATGGACCTGCATCGGCGCGTCGTTGACCGCAGCCGTGCACCACGTGACTCACTCGAGGCCCCATGACTTCCATCACGCTCCTCGGCGAAGCCGAACTACGTCAACTCGTCCCGCTCGATCTCGCGGCGGTCGATCAGGTGGAAACGGCGTTTCTATCGCTTGCCACCGAGGCCGTTGCCATGCCGCCGATCCTGCGGCTCGACCTGCCGGACCACAACGGTGAAATCGACGTGAAGACCGCTTGGCTGCCGCGCTTCGACAGTCTCGCGATCAAGGTGAGTCCCGGGTTTTTCGACAATCCGTCGCTCGGGCTGCCAAGTCTGAACGGGCTGATGCTGGTGCTGTCGGCGAAGACCGGTTTGACCGAAGCCGTGCTGCTCGATAACGGTTATCTCACGGCGGTGCGCACGGCGGCTGCCGGTGCGGTGGCGGCGCGCTGGCTCGCGAAGCCCCACGTGCCGCACGTCGCGGTGCTTGGCGCGGGCGAGCAGGCACGCCTGCAATTGCAGGCGCTGTCGCTGGTGCGCTGCATCGAGCGAGTGCGCGTGTGGGCGCGCAACCCGGAAAGCGCGCAGCGCTTCGTGCAGGAGATGAGCGAAACACTCGGCGTTCGATGCGAGGTGGCGCGCGACGTTCGCCATGCGCTCGCCGAAGCAGATATAGCGATCACGACCACGCCGAGCCGCACGCCGCTGATCGAAGCCGCCCATCTGCATCCTGGTCTGCACATCACGGCCATGGGTTCCGATGCCGAACACAAGAACGAAATCGCCCCGGCGGCGTTGGCGGCGGCGCGCTACGTGTGCGACCGCGCGCAGCAAACGCGTGTGCTCGGCGAACTGCATCACGCGCTGAATGCCGGTGCGATGCACGCCGACAGCGCGATAACCGAACTCGGGCAGGTGATCGCGGGCCAGAGTGCCGGCCGCGTCGATGAAGCCGACGTGACGATCTGCGATCTGACCGGAACCGGCGCGCAGGACACCGCGATTGCGGCACTCGCCTTGCAGCGGGCGCGTGGCGCGAGCGCCGGGGTGCTCTTTTCGCAATGACATCGCCATGAAGGCGCAACAATCGAAACGCCGCCCAGGCGGCACATGAAGGAGCAGTTCAGATGCGTGCATCACCTATTCAGCCGACGGTCGATTTCAACGCGGACGGCGAACAACATGGCTTTCTGAAACTGCCGCACTCGCACGATGGTTCTGCGTGGGGCGCCGAGATGATTCCCGTCACCGTCGTGCGCAATGGCGAAGGACCGACTGCGTTGCTCACCGGCGGCAATCATGGCGACGAATACGAAGGGCCGATCGCGCTGTCAAAACTGGCGGTGTCGCTGAAAGCGAAGGATGTGAAGGGGCGCGTGATCGTCGTGCCGTTCATGAACTTTCCGGCGTTTCGAGCGGGAAGCCGCACGTCGCCGATCGATCGCGGCAATCTGAATCGCAGCTTCCCCGGCAAGCCGGACGGCACGGCGACCGAAAAAATCGCCGACTACTTCCAGCGGTATCTGCTGCCGCTTGCCGATTACGTGCTCGATCTGCACGCGGGCGGGCGCACGCTCGACTTCGTGCCATTCGCCGCCATTCACGTCTTGCCCGACGCGAATCAGCAGTCGCGTTGCGAAGCCGCGATGCGCGCATTCGGTGCGCCATATTCGATGCGCATGCTCGAACTGGATAGCGTCGGTTTATACGACACGGCCGTCGAGGAGGCTGGCAAGGTGTTCGTCTCGACGGAACTTGGCGGCGGCGGCACGGCCACCGTGCAGAGCGTTGCAATCGCGGAGCGCGGCGTGCGAGGCTTTTTGCAGCATGCGGGCATTCTGGCAACGGCTGCCGACAATGCGACCGCGCCAAACACCGCGCGCACCACGACGCTGCTCGATATGCCCGACGCCACCTGCTACACGACGAGCGAGCATGATGGTCTGCTGGAATTGTGCAAGGACCTCGGCGATATGGTCGAAAACGGAGAAGTCATCGCGCGCATCTACGATGCGTCGCGCACCGGCACCGCGCCCGTCGAATATCGCGCGCGTCGTGCGGGCATGCTCGCCGCGCGGCATTTTCCCGGCCTCGTCAGAACCGGCGATACGGTGGCGGTGCTGGCCGACGTCGTCGAGCGCGGCATACCGGTCACGGCGCGCTAACGGCGTAATCGTCCGATGAAGCTCGACCGCTACGATCTGGCGATTCTGCGCATCCTAGCGCACGATGGGCGCATCACCAAGTCGCGCCTCGCCGAGGAAATCAACCTGTCGATATCGCCGGCGTGGGAACGCGTCAAGCGTCTCGAGGAAGGCGGCGTAATACGCGGCTATCGCGCCGACATCGATTGGGTGGCCGCGTTCAAAGGCAGCCGCGTGGTGGTCGAAGTTACACTCGCGCGTCACACCGCGCACGACATGCGGCGTTTCGAAGAGCGTGTCGCTCGCGCGCCGCAGGTCGTGCAATGCCACGCCACCGGCGGCGGCGTGGACTATGTCATGCACGTGATGTCGCGTGATATCGACCACTATCAGCGCTTCATCGATTCGCTGCTGGGCGACGAACTGGGCATCGAAAAGTACTTCACGTACATCGTCACGAAGGTCGTCAAAAGCGGCGTCGAAGAGTTGCCGGACTGGGCGCAGGAGAGCATCGGCGACGGCGCATGAAGCGTGCCGGCGGCTATCGTCCGGCGGCTTTGCGCGGCCGCAGAAAAACGCACGACGTCATTTCGAAATTCAGAAAAAAAGCCAGGTTTCAAGGCGCATCAACCAAAAAAAACACAGCGCCGCAGCCCGTACAGTGACACACATGGATTGCAAACAGGAGGCATTCATGTTGCTGGGTCATCCGGTTCTTTTCAAGTCGTTGTGCTATGTCGATGGGCGCTGGGTGCATAGCGCGAGTGCGACGAGCATTCCAGTCCTCAATCCCGCCGATCAAAAGGTGCTCGGCCACGTACCGATGCTGGACGCCGCGCAGATTACCGAAGCAGTTGACGCCGCCGGGCGTGCGTTCTCGAAATGGCGCTGGCTGCCGGTTAATCAACGCACGGCATTGCTGCTGCGCTGGCATGAACTGATCCTGCGCCATCGGAATGATCTCGCGGCGATTTTGTCGCTCGAACAGGGCAAGCCGATTGCCGAAGCGCGCGGCGAAATCACATACGGCGCGAGTTTCGTCGAATGGTTCGCGCATGAAGCACGCCGGCTGAATGGCCGCAACATTCCGACTCATATCGATGGTGCGCATCTCGGTACGGTGATGGAACCCGTGGGCGTCGCTGCGCTGATCACGCCGTGGAACTTTCCGTGCGCGATGATCACGCGCAAAGCGGCTGCCGCGCTCGCCGCCGGGTGCACCGTGGTCGTGAAGCCTGCGCACGAAACGCCGTTCTCCGCACTCGCGCTCGCGCAACTGGCCGAAGAAGCTGGCTTTCCGGCGGGCGTGTTCAACGTCGTGCTCGGCGAGCCGCAAGTGGCGATGGAAACGCTCGTGAGCGACAAACGCGTGCGTTCAGTGAGCTTCACGGGATCGACGCGCGTTGGCGCGCTCGTCATGCAGACGGCCGCGCGCGCCGGCATCAAGAAGACGGCCCTGGAACTTGGCGGCAACGCGCCTTTCATCGTGACGGCGGACGCCGATCTCAAAGAGGCCGTGCGTGTTGCAGTCGCGGCGAAGTTTCAGACCTCGGGGCAGGATTGTTGCGCAGCCAATCGCATCTTCGTCGCGCGGCCGCTGTACGAGGCATTCGTCGAACGCTACACCGAAGCCGTGCGGGCGCTGAATGTGGGCGCCGCATTCGAGGAAAACGTGGATGTCGGGCCGCTGATGCACCAGGCCGCATTCGACAGCACAGCACAGCGCGTTGCCGACGCGAAGGCGAAGGGCGCGCGCATCACGGTGGGTGGCAACCCGCACGAGCGCGGCGGCTGGTTCTTCGAGCCAACCGTGGTGGCCGACGCGGCGCCGGGCATGCGTATCTACGACGAAGAAAACTTCGCGCCGATCTCGGGGGTGTCGCCGTTCGATGCGCTCGACGAAGTGATCGAGCGCGCGAACGATACCGAATACGGCCTTGCCGCCTACGTCTGTGCGCGGGACATCAACACGGTTTTTCAACTGATCCGCCGTCTGGAATTCGCGATGGTTTCGGTCAACGGTGCGAAGTTCACCGGTGCACCTATTCCGTTCGGCGGCGTCAAGTCTTCGGGACTCGGCCGCGAAGGCGGAGCCGAAGGCTTCGAACCGTTCGTCGAAACCCGCTATTTCTGCCTCGGGCAACTTGGCCTGCCGGTTACCGAGAGTCGCGCAGCGTAGCGCAACTCAAACCCTGGATGGATTACACGAAGGAGCTTCCGATGACTCAACTCGATCAACTCTTTAACACCGACCGCGCGCACTTCATGCATCCGTCGACGCATGCGCACGACCACGCGAATGGCGCGCTGCCCGGGCGCATCGTGACGGGCGCCAAAGGCATTCGCATCGAAGACCACCAGGGCAAGTCGTATATCGACGCGTTCGCCGGTCTCTATTGCGTGAACATCGGCTACGGCCGCACGGAAGTCGCCGATGCTATCTACGAGCAGGCGAAGAAGCTCGCCTACTATCACACCTACGTCGGCCACTCGACCGATACGATCATCGAATTGTCGAAGCGCATCATCGACTGGTCGCCGCAGGGGATGAAGAAGGTGTACTACGGCATGTCCGGGTCGGACGCCAACGAAACGCAGATCAAGATCGTCTGGTACTACAACAACGTGAAGGGCCGTCCGAACAAGAAGAAGATCATCTCGCGGCAGCGCGGCTATCACGGCTCGGGCATCGTGACCGGCAGCCTGACGGGCTTGCCGAGCTTCCATCAATGCTTCGATTTGCCAATCGATCGCGTCAAGCATACGGTGTGTCCGCACTGGTATCGGCAGGCGCCGGCGGGAATGGACGAAAAGCAATTCGTCGCGTATTGCGTCGACGAACTGGAGAAGCTGATTGCGAAAGAGGGCGCCGATACGATCGCCGCGTTCATCGCTGAACCGGTGATGGGCACCGGCGGCATTCTGCCTCCCCCTGCCGGTTACTGGCCCGCCATCCAGCAGGTACTGAAAAAGCACGACATTCTGCTGATTTGCGACGAAGTCGTGTGCGGTTTCGGCCGGGTCGGTTCGAAAATGGGCGCGCAGCACTATGGCATCGCGCCGGATCTGATTACCGTCGCGAAGGGCCTGACGAGTGCCTATGCGCCGCTGTCGGGCGTGATCGTGAGCGAGGGCGTGTGGGACGTGATCGACAAGGCGTCTCAGGAACTCGGCGCGATGGGGCATGGATGGACGTACTCGGGCCATCCAGTGTGCGCGGCGGCGGCGCTCGCGAATCTGGATATTTTGGAGCGCGAGAACCTCACGCAGAACGCCGCGCAAACCGGCGCGTACTTGCTCGAACAGCTTCATGCCGCGTTCGACTCGCATCCACTGGTCGGTGAAGTGCGCGGCGCGGGCATGCTGGCCGCGCTCGAATTCATGGCCGACAAGGAGGCTCGCCGGCCGTTCGACGCGGCGCTGAAGGTCGGTCCGCGCGTGTCGGCGGCGGCCATGCAGCGTGGCTTGATCGCGCGGGCGATGCCGCACGGCGATATTCTCGGCTTTGCGCCGCCGCTGGTGACCTCGCGCAGTGACGTTGACGAGATCGTGAAAATCGCGCGTGAGGCGTTGGATGAGGTTGCGTCGGCGGCGCTTGCGCCGGCTGCCTCTTCGTGAGGCTTCGTGATGCGTCAATAGCCTGAACACAGGTGCAAAAAAGCCAGACCCGTGGGTCTGGCTTTTTTGCGCTGCTAACCGCGTTTGCGTTTCAAGCTGCCTTGGCATCGTCGCGGTAATGCCGATCCGGCACGACGACGATGTTGCCGACGAAGCGTTTCGACATGAATTGCGCTTGCGCTTCATGAAACTTCGACAGCGGCCAGGTCGCCGCAAGCACCGGTTTGATGGTGCCCGCCTGAATATGGTCGAGCACGCGCTTGAATGCGGCGCGCGTGCCTTGCGACGATCCGTTCAACTGTAACTGTTTCAGATACATGGTGCGCAGATCGAGTTGGACGAGCGGGCCCGCAATCGCGCCGGCCGTCGTGTAGCGGCCTTCGGGGCGAAGCACGTTCAATAGCTTGCCGAACAATGGGCCACCGACCAGATCGGCCACGACGTCGACAGGCTTGCCACCGGTCATCCGTTCGACCGCAGCGCCGAAGTCCGCGCTGTCGCGCAGCATCGCGCCTTGCGCGCCGAGCTGGAGCACTGCATCTTCCTTGCCCCGGCTCACGACCGCATACGGAATCGCACCGCGAGCCCTGCACAGCTGAATGACGGCCGAGCCCACGCCGCCCGAGGCGCCCGTGATCAGTACCGCTTCGCCGCGCTTTACGGCGGCGCGCTCGAGCATCTGCTCGCCGGTGTGGTACGCGCACCAGAATGTCGCGAGTTCGGCATCGGAGCAAGACGAATCGACGCGATGTGCGCTCTCCGAAGGCACCGCCGTGTATTCGGCATAGCCGCCGTCGCGGCCGTGGCCGATGTAGTCGATGTCGGCGAGGCTGTCGTCATCGCGGTTGTAGATCGACGCATCGACGATCACCCGTTCGCCGATGCGCGTTTCGCTCACGCCGCGGCCGACGGCGACCACACGTCCGACGATGTCCGCGCCTTGAATGCGCGGAAACGTCAGCGTCGAGCGGCCGCGCCGCCAGGTCGAAACGGCTTGCGGGTCGTCGTCGGTGCCGTAAGCGCCTTCACGAACCCACACATCGGTATTGTTCAATCCGCACGCGGTGACGTCGAGCAGCACTTCGCCTGGCTGGCACGCGGGAACGGGCACGTCGTTGCGATAGACGAGCTTGTCGAGGCCGCCGTGCGCGGTGAGCACGACGGCCTTCATGGTCTTTGGCAGCATGGTTTTCCTTTGGGGAACCCGTTGCGGGATGCAAAGTGAGCACGCAGACGGGTTCCAGGCGGTGGCAGGGGCTTACGGCTTGATGAACAGCTTGCGCGGCGTGTTGCAGAGCGTCTCGACGCCGGTATCGGTGATCAGGATGCTCTCGGTGATCTCGAGGCCCCAGTCGTCGAGCCACAGACCCGGCATGAAGTGGAACGTCATGCCGGGCTCCAGCACGGTCTTGTCGCCGGGGCGCAGGCTCATCGTGCGCTCGCCCCAGTCGGGCGGGTAGCTTGCGCCGATTGGATAGCCGCAGCGGCTGTTCTTTTCGATGCCGTATTTGTTCAGCATGGCGAAGAACGCGTTGGCGATGTCTTCGCAGGTATTGCCGGGTTTGGCGGCGGCAAGCCCCGCTTCGATTCCTTCGACCACGGCACGCTCGCCGTCGAGGAAATGTTTCGGCGGCTTGCCCAGGTACACCGTGCGCGATTGCGGGCAGTGATAGCGCTTGAAGCAGCCTGCAATTTCGAAGAACGTTCCCGCGTCTTTCGCGAACGGCGTATCGTCCCATGTTAGATGGGGAGCAGCGGCATCGGCGCCCGTCGGCAAGAGCGGCACGATGGCGGGATAGTCGCCGCCATGACCGTCCACACCCGCAATGCCGGTCGAGTAGATCTCGGCAACCAGGTCGTTCTTGTGCATGCCGGGTTCGATCCGCTCGACGATGCGCGCATGCATCCGCTCGACGATACGCGCGGCCACACGCATGTATTCAATTTCACGTGCCGATTTGACAGCGCGCTGCCAGTTCACCAGCGCGGTGGCGTCCTGCCATTTCGCGTTCGGCAGATGCGCGACAAGCGACCGGTATGCGGCTGCGCTGAAATAGTAGTTGTCCATTTCAACGCCGATGCGTAGTGCGCCCCAGCCGCGTGCCTCGATCACTTCATTCGCGAGGTAGTCCATAGGATGGCGGTCCGGCGACTGCACGTAATGATCCGGATAACCGACGATCTGATCATGCTGCATGAACACGGTGCGTTTTGCGCCGTTGGCGTCCTGACCGCGGCCGAACCATACCGGCTCGCCCTCGAGTGCGAGCAGCACGCACTGATGCACGTAGAACGACCAGCCGTCGTATCCGGTGAGCCAGGCCATATTGGTGGGATCGGACACGATCAGGAGTTCGACTCCCGCCGCCTGCATGGCCTTGCGCGTTTTGGCCAGACGCGTGGCGTATTCGGCGCGTTCGAATGGCAAGCGTACCGCAGGCGCTGCACTTTGCCGTTCCAGGTTTGTTGTATCGGACATCTTCCTATCTCTCTCTGGGCGTGACGTCGGTTCGGAGAATGGCGCCTTGTTCAGGTGCTCCGGCACGCGACAAGACGCCTTTGGGGCGTTTCTGGGCGCAGTCTAATGCCGCGAAAAAGCCGCTTCGAATGTGCTAGTTCAATCTTCGACGTGCGCATGAGAGCACGGTGCGACGCAGCAAAAGCTCGCTGGCTCGTCCAGGTGTTGACCCTGATGCGAATGCCGGTTTGGTGCATGAATGCCCTGTGGGGCGGCATTGCGCGGCAGGTTTTCGGTGCGCGGAAAAAGAATTGTTCTAGAGCAATCGGATCGCGAATATGGCTTTGTATTCTGATTTGCATAGCGGAACCGGCCAGCCTGGCAGCATTGCCGGGCGCGACTGCCGATGAACCGCGTTCCGGCAAACCCCTGGCATGAAGAACGGGAATCGAATCGAGATGAATACCGCGCGAGTCACCGACACGCTGAACGTTTCAGATATTGCTCCGACCGCCTTTGCTGCCGCCTCGCGAGTCGCGCGAGCTCACGTCGGCGATTCGCATGTCGAAGCCGCGATGAACAAGCCGCTGATCAAGATCGACCGCGTCACGAAGCGCTATGGCGCGCTGACCGTGCTCGACGAGTTGTCTCTGGAGGTGATGCCGGGTGAGAAGCTCGCGTTGATCGGACCATCGGGTTCGGGCAAGACGACGATCCTGCGCATTCTGATGACACTCGAATCGATAAATGGCGGTCACGTCGAGATCGATGGCGAGCCGCTGTTTCAGATGCGGCAGGGCGAGCGCATGGTGCCCGCGAACGAGCGGCATTTGCAGAAGATGCGCTCGAAGGTCGGCATGGTGTTTCAGCATTTCAATCTGTTTCCGCACAAGAGCGTGCTCGACAACATCACGCTTGCGCCCATCCTGACCCAGGGTGAGAGCCGTGAATCGGCTGAAAGGCGGGCGATGGAATTGCTCGACATGGTGGGCATGGCGGACAAGGCGAAGAGTCGTCCTGCGCAACTCTCCGGTGGGCAGAAGCAGCGCGTCGCGATTGCGCGCGCGCTGGCCCTTGCGCCGCGAATCATGCTGTTCGACGAAGTGACGTCGGCGCTCGATCCCGAACTCGTCGAAGAAGTGCTCAACGTGATGCAGCGCCTGGCGAAGGAAACCGACATGACGATGCTGCTCGTCACGCATGAAATGGGTTTCGCGCACGACTTCGCCGACCGCGTGCTGTTCTTCGACCGCGGCCGGATCATTGAAGAAGGCAAACCCGAAGACATCTTCCGGCACCCGGAACACGAACGGACCCAGGCGTTTCTCCGCAAGATCATCGCTGCGGGCCACAGGCTTTGAGCCGCTGCGGTGTCTTGAACGCACGCCATTGCATACGACCACGATAAAGGAGCCGCAACCATGAAATTGAAAGGCATGCTGATCACGGGGACGATTTCGCTGCTGGCGCTAGGCGGCGTTGCGCTCGCCGCGCAGGACAAGCTGGCGCAACTAAGACAGCAGGGCTTTGCGCGCATTGCCAT
Source organism: Paraburkholderia sp. A3BS-1L (assembly GCF_051125215.1). Taxonomy (NCBI): domain Bacteria; kingdom Pseudomonadati; phylum Pseudomonadota; class Betaproteobacteria; order Burkholderiales; family Burkholderiaceae; genus Paraburkholderia; species Paraburkholderia sp. A3BS-1L. The sequence goes on from NZ_CP120444.1 coordinate 81,608, forward strand.
CGCGAACGAACCGCCGTTCACGGCAGTGGGCGCCGATGGCAAGGTGACCGGCGCCGCACCGGATGTGGCGCGCGCGGTGTTCAAGAAACTTGGTGTGAACGACATCGTCGCGTCGGTTTCCGAGTACGGTGCAATGATTCCTGGTCTCGCGGTCGGACGTCACGACGCGATCGCGGCAGGGCTTTTCATGACGCCGCAGCGTTGCGCAGCCGTTGCGTATTCCCAACCGGTGCTGTGTGCGGTCGAGGCATTCGCGGTCAAGAAAGGCAACACGAAGAACATCAAGACCTATGAGGCGATCGCCAAAGATCCGAAGGCGGTGATCGGCGTGGAAGGCGGCACGACCGAACAGAAGCTTGCGATGGCCGCCAATATTCCGGGCGACCGCGTGATCGTCGTGCCGGATGGCCAGAGCGGACTGAAGATGCTGCAGGACGGTCGCATCGATGCATTCGCGCTGCCGCTGCTGTCGATCAGCGATCTGCTCGCGAAGGCGAAAGATGCCAATCTGGAATCCATTGCGCCCGTGCAGGGCACGCCGGTGCAATGCGATGGCGTAGCGTTCCGCAAGCAGGATACGGCGCTGCGCGATGCGTTCGACGTCGAGTTGAAAAAGCTGAAGGAGTCGGGCGAATTCGCGAAGATCGTCGAACCCTATGGATTCTCCGCCAAGGCCGCGATGTCGACCAGCCGCGAAAAATTGTGCGCGGCTTCGAAATGAAGCCGTTCGGGGCCTGTCGCAACACGAGGTGCGTCCATGCATGACTGGTACGGCTATCTTCTGCTGATTCTGAAGGGCGCTCAGGCCACCGTCGAACTCACGGTGATGGGGGCGGTACTGGCCCTCGTGATGGCGTTTGTCGCCGGATTGGGGCGCTTGTCGCGATTCTCCGCGGTGCGATCGCTGGCGACAGCGTATATCGAGTTCTTTCGCGGCACATCGGTATTCGTCCAACTCTTCTGGGCGTATTTCGTCTTGCCGATGATTGGGTTGACGCTGACGCCCTTGCAGGCCGGTGTCCTCGCGCTCGGTCTGAACGTCGGCGCATATGGCGCGGAAGTGGTGCGCGGCGCAGTGGTGGCGATTGGCCATGAGCAAAGGAACGCCTGTATCGCATTGAATCTGACCCGCTATCAACGCATGCGGCATGTGATCCTGCCGCAAGCATTGCCGCTGATGCTGCCGACCTTCGGCAACAACGCAATCGAATTGCTCAAAGGCACCGCTGTCGTCTCGCTGATTTCGCTTGGCGATATGACCTTTCAGGCACAGGTAGTGCGCTCGCAGACAGGCAATACCTTGATTCCATTCGCGACGATACTCGTACTGTATTTCGCCATGGCGTGCCTGATTGCGTTCGGCATGCGCAAGCTCGAGCGCCGGGTGAGCTTCGGACTCGACGGGATGAGGAGATAAGCGCATGGAATGGGACTGGAGTTTCGCGCGCCAGATCTTGCCGATTCTGCTGCAAGGTCTGGAGATCACCGTGCTCGCCACCGTGCTCGGTGCGATCGTGGCGGCCGTAGTCGGCATGGTGTTCGCGGTGCTGCGCCTTTCGCCGAATCGTGCGGTTGCCGGCGGCACGACGGCTGTGGTGAGCTTCATTCGCGGCACACCGTTGCTCGTGCAACTGTATTTCGTGTTTTATGTGCTGCCGGATATCGGCGTTCGCATGCCCGCGCTCGCTGCCGGCGTGCTCGCGCTCGGCGTGCACTATGCGACGTATGCGGCGGAGGTTTATCGAAGCGGTATCGAGAACGTGCCGCGCGGACAGTGGGAAGCCGCGAAGGCGTGCAATTTGAGTCCATCGCAAACGTGGCAGCACATCATCCTGCCCGAAGCCGTCCCGCCGATGCTGCCCGCGCTCGCGAACTATCTGATTTCGATGTTCAAGGAAACGCCGCTGCTGTCGGCGATTACCGTGCTCGAATTGATGAACGAGGCGAAGATCATCGCGAACACAGACTACCGCTATCTCGAACCGATGACGCTGGTTGGCGTCCTGTTCCTGTGCATCAGCCTGATCGCAGTAGCCGCGGTGAGATTGCTTGAAAAGCGCTTTCCGCCTCTCGGACATTGAGCAATGCGACCCGTCATCCAGTCTGCCGATCGTGCACCGCGCCTTAATGAACGCGCACTAGACAAGCGTATCGGGCTCGTGATTCTCGCCACCGATCACACAACCGAACCGGACTTCGCGGCGCTCGTCGCAAGCGAACGGATCGGCATTTATGTGAACCGCGTGCCTTACGTGAACCCGGTCACGCCGGAAAATCTGCGTGCGATGCAGCCCTCGCTGACCGCCGGCGCAGCGTTGATCTTGCCCGACGAAGCGCTCGACGTCGTGATGTATTCGTGTATGTCGGCGTCGGTGATGATCGGCGACGCGCAGATCGAAGCGGCGATTCATGCAGCGAAGCCGCAGGCGCATGTGGTTACGCCGACCGCCGCCGCAGTGGCCGCGTTGCGCGCGCTCGGCGCGCGGCGCATCAGCGTGCTCACGCCCTATACGGTGGAAACCAGCGCGCCGATGGCAGCGTATTTCGCTGCGCAGGGCTTCGTAATCGATCGCTTCACCTGCCTGGGCCTGGCCGACGACCGCGAGATGGCGAGAATCTCGCATGACGACATTGTGGAATTTGCCCATTCGGCAACTGCCGACGAATCCGATGCACTTTTTATTTCCTGTACGGCGGTGCGTGCGGCCGCGCTGGTCGCGCGCATCGAGACGTCGATTGGCAAGCCTACAGTCAGCAGCAATCTTGCAACGGCGTGGATGTGTCTGCGTCTTTGCGGCAACAACAACGCGAGGCCCGCACAGGGACGATTGATGACGCTGCCATTGCCATCGCTCGAAGTTTGAGGGACGCAAATCGCGGCAAGCGCGGATCACCCGCAGAGATTTCGATGTGGTCGGGACGCTATCACATCGCTGGACATTCAGGAGGAACGATGGACTACGCACATTCATGGGACAACGAGGCGGAGCGGTGTCAGTCAACGAGTCTGCTTTGTCGCGCCATTGCAGCTTCGGCGCTCGGCAACGCCACGGAGTGGTTCGATTACGGCATCTACGCATATGGCTTGAGCTACATATCGGCCGCACTATTCCCGGGCAGCACGGCTCAAGCCACACTTTTCGCGCTCGCGACGTTCGCCATTTCATTTCTGGTTCGTCCACTGGGCGGATTGTTCTGGGGACCACTCGGAGACCGCCTCGGTCGCAAGCAGGTGCTGGCGACAACGATCATTCTGATGTCGGTGGCCACGCTGCTGGTCGGACTCGTGCCGACCTACGCGCGCATCGGCTGGTGGGCGCCGGCACTCTTGATCGTCCTGCGGATGGTTCAGGGCTTTTCCACAGGTGGCGAATATGGCGGCGCCGCGACCTTCATGGCCGAATACGCGCCCGACAAGAAGCGAGGTTTTTGCGGCAGCTTTCTTGAGTTCGCGACGCTCGCGGGTTTTTCGCTCGGCGCGTTTCTGATGCTCGGCTGCTCGGTCGTGCTCGGCAATACCGCCATGCATGAATGGGGATGGCGACTGCCTTTTCTGATCGCTGCGCCGCTGGGTCTGATCGGCTTTTACTTGCGCTCGAAGCTGGAGGATACGCCGGTGTTCGTCGAACTGGAGCGCGCGAGCCAGAAGGAACAGCAAACGGAACCGCAACAATGCACCACGCTGAAGGCGCTGGTGATTGATCACTGGCGGCCGCTGGTGTTACTCGGTGGTCTGGTGGTGGCGCTCAACGTGGTCAACTACGTGCTGCTGGCATACATGCCCACCTTCATGCAGAAGCAGCTTGGCATGGGCGAAAATGCGTCGGTTCTGGTGCCCCTGATCGGCATGCTGACGATGATGCTGTTCCTGCCTTTCGCAGGGGCTGTCTCTGACCGGATCGGCCGCAAGAACGTCTGGTGGTTTTCCCTCGTCGGGCTTTTCGTTGCCGCCATTCCGATGTTCCTTCTGATGAAGCACGGCCTCATCGGCGCATTGATTGGATTTTCGGTGTTGGGCCTGCTTTACGTTCCGCAGCTTGCGAGCATCTCGGCGATGTTTCCCGCGATGTTCCCCACGCAGGTGCGTTATGCGGGGATGGCGATTGCGTACAACGTATCGACGTCGATCTTCGGTGGCACGGCTCCGCTGATCAGCGAGTGGTTGATCGCGCGCACGGGCAATGTCCTCGTGCCGGCTTACTACATGATGGGCGCGTGTGTAGTCGGCGCGCTGGCGCTGATCTTCGTGACGGAGACGTCTGGCTGTTCGCTACGGGGGCGAGACATTCCTGGCAAGCGGAAAGCGTCGATATAGCGTAATGCATTCGAGTTCCCGGCGTGGGCTGTTTTCGAAGTTGCCTCGTTGCCGCGCACGCGTCGCCTGGGTATGACGCATGGAGGCGCACAGCGGGGCGGGGCACGTCCACGCGGGACCGAGGCCTTGTCCATCCGGTCGCTTGTTAAAAGCCAGAAGCGGTGGGCGAGACACGCGACCGCAACATGCATTGGCAACTGTGACAATCTCGGGCGTCATCGATGTGACGACTGTTGCGGGCCTGGAGGCTCGTGAATTCGGCGCTCAAATGCCGCTCAAAGTCTAAACGGCGTCTTTAAGCGCCAGGTATGGCACAGGCTGCCGAGCAAAAGCGGATCTAATCCTTTCATATTAGCGATCCGCTCCTGATCGCCTGACCGGCTCGCCTGTTCACAGCTGCGATTCGATGGGCAACAGCCCAAGGAACCAGACTTCCAGTCGCCGCGCTGCAGACACTGCAGGTTCTGCATCCAGCGTGGTCTTCGTGCCATCCGGCGCGGTCTGGATCCACACGAGATGCGTGCGGCCAGCGGTGTCCGTCCGAGTCGCCACGCGCCACGCGATCTGGTCGATTCCCGATTCCAGGTCCGTTGCCACTTTGGCGGCAATGTCTGGGCTCTCGCAGTAGACCCCGATCTCCGTATTGAGCTTCAGGGAGCGGGGGTCGAAGTTCATTGAGCCGATGAAAATGCTCCTGCGATCGAAGATGTACGTTTTCGCGTGAAGCGAGGCGCGCGACGACCCGAACACTACCTGCTTCGAAATGCTCTGGTCTCCGAACGGACGTCGCTCGTACAGCATCACCCCTGCGTCGACGAGATCACGGCGGTAAAGCCGGTAACCGGCATGGACGGCAGCCACGTCGGTAGATGCAAGGGAGTTGGTCAGTACCGTCACGCGCACGCCGCGCGCGACGAGTGCGCGCAGCCGATCGACCTCTGCCTTGCCCGGCACGAAGTACGGCGACACGATGATCAGCTCATGCCCGGGTTCGAGTTCGAGCGCTTTCAGCTTCGGGAACAGGTGCCCTGCGTCGTCGCGCGGCGAATGAGCGATCTTCGACGGATCGTCGTACAGCACTACGGCATGCCCCCAGGAAAACTGCGTACCCTGTCCGTGAACGATCCTCTCGAGCCGTTGCCGTGCTATGACCACATACGGGTTGTCTTCCATGGTCCGCAGGTAATCGCGCAACCGCTCGCGTTCCTGTTCGAGACCTTCGGGCGCGGCATCGTGTCCGACGAGCGCTTTGACAGGGTACACATAAGGGGAATTCCAGAACGTATCGAACTCGGTCGATACGTCGGCCACGGCGGGACCACGCACTACGACATCGAGATCGCCAAATTCGAGCATCGACGATGCGCCGAAGTATTCATCACCGATATTGCGGCCTCCGAGGATCGCAGCCTGGTCGTCCGCGATCATTGCCTTGTTGTGCATGCGCCGGTTGACGCGGGCAAACTCAAGCGCGGCGCCAGTCTTCCGGAACGTGCGGGTCGCGACCGGATTGAACAGGCGGATCTCGATGTTCGGGTGCGAACTGATATCGAGCAACTTGCTGTCATTCGCGTTCGTGCCGAGATCGTCGAGCAGTAGGCGCACCCTTACGCGGCGATCCGCCGCGCGGATGATTGCATCGGCCAGTTTGCGGCCGGTCAGATCGTCATGCCAGATGTAGTATTGGAGGTCGAGTGATCGATCGGCGCGATCGGCGAGCAGTACGCGCGCGTCCAGAGCGTCGACCGGATCCTGCAACAGGTGAAAGGCATCGAGACCTGGGTGGGCCTCGGCCTGAGCCCGAAACGCGAGGCCCAGCCGTGTGTTCGCGGTATCCGTGATGGCGTACGATGGCTCGCGGTCTGGCTGCGAAGGCAGGCTGCCGCACGCGACCAGCGCAAACAGCGAAAGCATCGCGGTAAACGAAGCCGGCGTGACCATGAATGCCTTTCCTTCGGGCGAAGTGTGCTGTCTTGCCGGCGGGCGAACCGTTCGCCGCATCGCGTGCCGGTTTGTCAGATCAATCGGGTCCGTCGCCCGTCGTGCTTGCCGCGACAATCGCTCGGGTGAGCACGGACCGGCAAGGTGCAGTGAAGACGCCGGACATCACGGGCGAGGGCGACGGCATTCGGGCGAGCATTGCAGCGGGACCGGATGCCGTCACAGGACCATATGAATCACTCGCGCACGTTACTGGCTGGCGCCCGCAGCTGCGTTGGCCTTCTTCTGCGCATCCTGCAGGTTCTGCGGATAGTTCGGGTCGTTCTGCGCCGGCTTGTAGCCAGCATCTTCAAGCTTCTTGATTTCGGCTGTATTTTTCGCGCGGGCGGCTTTGCGTTCTGCCTTGTGCTGTGCTTTGGCCTGTGCCTTTGCCTGTTTCTTCTGTTCCTTGGTGAGCGGCTGTGAAGCTGCGGCCTGGGCGGCGGCTGGCGCACTGGCCTCCGTTTGCGCGAGTGCTGACGAGGCGGAGCCAATCAGACATGCCGTGGTGGCAGCGGCGAGAGTCAGCTTGCAGATGGTGGAGCGCATTGATTCCCCTAGTGATTGATTGGAGTACCCAAGGTTGGGAGGACGCGAGCCGCTACGTAGCACGGGGGTGTGCCCCGGGGTACACCCGTTATGCAATGTAAGCGATCCGCGCAAAAGAGAATAGCAAACGCAATCCTGATGCGCCAGAGGATGCACCGTGCGTACCGCAGCCTTGCCCGGTTGGGGGCTTTTCAGCCACTGCAGCGACGATGAGGGGGCGTTCTATGGCTAATACATATAGTTGTGCGCACAACTGTTAAACGGTGGCGCGGGATGCGGCGGGGTTGCCACTGAGAAGTGGTAATGTCCGCCATGCGATGGCGTGAAAAAGAAGGAGAGGCCCGGACAGGCCTCCCCCGAAACACGCCTGCGCGGTGCGCAGTGCGTGGAGAAGATACCTTCAGCGAGAGCGCTACGCTAAAGGGATTAGGACGATGATTCCCGAACTGGACTTCGTGTGATTGCGCGGCGCACCGCCGGTATGACCTCGGTAGCGAACAGCTCGATCGATTGCCGGACCTTGTCGAATGGCAGTCCGCCTATATCCATCTGGGCCATGTAACGCTGATGCCTGAATAGCTCGTACTCGAAGAGAATCTTGTCGACGATCTCATTGACGCTGCCGACGAACAGCGCACCACGAGGCGAAGCCAGGGATTCGAAGTCGCCACGCGAGATTTCAAGCTGGCCGCGCGGCAGGTTGTTCGCGATGTAGCGGCGGTAGTGGGGAAAGAAGTCGTCGCGCGCCCGGGCGCCATCTCGCTGCACGTGGAAATGACCGGAAATGGCCACCTGCAGCTGCCCGGCCGGATGCCCCGCGGCGAGACCGGTCTGCCGATACATGTCGATGAAGGGCACGAACTTCTCCGGCAATCCACTGATGTTGGCGAGGTTCAGCGGCAGACCGGCGCGGCCGGCGCGAATGGCACTCGACGGCGTGCCGCCCGCTGCCAGCCAGATCGGAAGACGCCCGCGCACCGGCCTCGGCATGATCGCGGCGTCGGTGAGGCCCGCGCGATGGCGTCCTGACCACGTGACGCGCGCTTGCTCGTTGATCGCTGTGAGCAACGCCAGCTTCTCCTCGAACAGCGATTCGTAGTCCGCAAGCGCATAGCCAAAAAGCGGAAACGATTCGACGTATGCGCCTCGCCCGACGAGCAGCTCTGCACGTCCGCCCGAGATCAGGTCGAGCGTCGAGAACTGTTGATAGAGGCGAACGGGATCTTCGGAGCTCAGGATGCTGACCGCGCTCGTCAACCGCATGCGACGGGTCACGGCGGCAATCGTGCCCAATACGACGGACGGCGAGGAAACGGCAAAGTCTGCGCGATGGTGCTCGCCGACGCCGAACACGTCGATGCCGGCTTCATCGGCGAGTTTCGCGGCGGCGACGATGGCTTCGATGCGTCGTTGTGCTGCGGTGGCGCCGGATGCCCCGGTCGCGAGATCGCCGAACGTGTAAATACCGAATTCCATGGCATCAGTCCCGGGCAAGGCGCGTCACGCGTCAGGCGTTGCGCAGCGTCGGCTTGAGCGCGAAGGCTCCATCTCCGAGCAGCGCCAGGACAGCGGCAGCGACCGCGAGGAAAACCGGGTATTCCCAGCCACCGTTCGCGCTGGTGAACATCCAGCCGTTGCCGAAGTGGACCGTCGAGGCCATGAACAGCTCGATCGCGGCAACCGCGGCAATGGCACGCGCGTACACACCCGTCAGCAACAGTGCGCCGCCAACAATCTCGAAGGCAATGATGGGCCAGGCGAACCAGCCGGCGAAGCCCACGGACTCGAAGAATTTTGCGGTGCCGGCCGGCGTGAAGACGAGCAGCTTGGTCAGGCCGTGTGCAACGAACATGAGGCCGAGCGCGAGGCGCAGGAGGAGGGCGGCATACGGTGCGGTGCGGGTATCGGTCATGATGGGCTCCGGTTGGTTGGGTTAGTCCAGATTGATCTGCTGGTGAATCCAGCGCGAGAAGTCACTTGCGATGTCGGCGCTGAGCGTATGGCCGACCGGGTACAGGCGCGTGTCGTGCATGACACCGAGGCGGGTGAGCCAGTTATCGGCATGCCCGGCAAAGCTCACAGGCAGTTTGTCGTCGTGCTGGCCGTGCGCGATAAACGCCGAGACCTGCGCGAGCCGGTCCGGGGACGCGAGATGCGGCTCGATCTCGGGCAGAATGCGGCCGCTCAGGATCGCGAAGCGCGACACGTCTTCGGGCGCGGACAACGCGACGCTCGCGCTGAGGATGCCGCCCTGGCTGAAGCCGGCCATCATGGCTGGCTGTGCCACGGGGGCGTCGGCGCGGGCCAGCGAGCGCACCAGTTCGCGCAGACGCGTGCGGCTCTCGTCTGCCTGCCAGGCGTTGATGACGGGCCCCTGTGCGCTGAAGCGGACATGGAACCAGGCGTGCTGTCCCGGGCCAAGCGTGAGCGGGCCGCGCACGAAGACGATTTCGAGGCGAGGGTCGAGCGTTTGCGCGAGCGGCATCAGGTTCGTTTCGTTGCCGCCTACCCCGTGAAGCAGGAAGAGCCTGGCCGCCGGCTGCCCTGCCGCCTGCCGCAGCCGGAACGAGAGACCTGAGGAGGTGTCGTTGTGCAGAATATCCATGAGTCGAGGGCCTCCAATGGCCTTACTTCGCAATCCATGCCGGCGCGATGACAGTGGGTTTCATGCCCCGCGCCTTGTTTTACGCGTGAGAGGGGATGGGCAGATTCTATTGATCGCAGTAATGAAGATAAACTTGGGTGCTGTGGATTTATAATCCCGATAAACGAGACAATAGATGGATCGAAGTCAGGAAATGGCGGTATTCGTCGCGGTCGTCGACGCGGGCAGCTTTGTCGGCGCCGTCGATACCTTGCGGATATCGAAGGCGGCCGTGTCGCGCTATGTCGAGTCGCTTGAGCAGCGCATCGGGGTGCGACTCCTGCACCGTACGACGCGCCGTCTGTCGTTGACGGAAGAGGGGCGTCTGTTCTACCAGCGGGCGCGTGAAATCCTCGAGGCGATGGACAACGCGGAAGCCGAGGTGAGCTCGCGCACCCAGGTTCCTGGCGGGCTGGTGCGGGTCAACGTCCCGCTCAGCTTCGGCGTGTCGCATCTTGCCCCGCTATGGGGCGACTTCATGGCCGCCTGGCCGCAGATCGACCTCGAGATCACGCTGAACGACCGCGTCGTCGATCTCGTCGACGAAGGCTACGATCTGGCCGTGAGGATCAGTACGCTGCCGGATTCGTCGATGGTGTGTCGCAAGCTGGCCTCGACCGCGATGGTGGTGTGCGCCTCGCCCGGCTATCTCGCGCGCCACGAAGCGCCGCGCCATCCGCGCGATCTGGCCGCGCACCGTGTGCTGGCCTACACGCATTTGTCCGGCCGCGACGAGTGGCAATTTGAAGGGCCGGAAGGCAAGGTTCTGGTGCGCACGCAAGCACGCATGTATTCGAACAACGGCGACACGTGCCGCGCCATTGCGCTGCGCGATGGTGGCGTCATCCTGCAGCCGGACTTCATGATTGGCGAAGACGTGAAGGCCGGACGGCTGATCCGGTTGATGCCGGAATATCATTCAATCGAACTCGGAATCTACGCGGTTTATCCAAGCCGGAAGCAGTTGCCGCTGAAAGTGCGTTGCCTGATCGACTTCTTGTCGGACGCGTTTCGCGTGCCGCCGTGGCACCCCTGCACGGAAGCATGAGGTATCGCTCGCGGTCCCGCTTGATCGTTTGATGCAAACGCGGCGCGGCTCTCAGTGCGCCAGGTCGGCGCGGCACAAGCCGGGGTATTCGTGGCACCTCGACGAATTGTTCGTGACGCGGCGCGGGGAGCCTTACTTGGTGTGGCATGCGGTCGACGAACACAGCGCCGAACTGGATGTGCTGGTGCAAAAGCAGCGCAACAAGGCGGCGAAGCGCTTTTTCCGGCGGGTGCTGCGCTCAAATCCGTTGCCGCGCCTCGCCAGGTTGACAAAAAAGCGTGTCACGCTTGGGGATATTCGTCAGACACATGCTCCAGGGCGTGCCGACTATTTTCCGGCGGCTGTATATACCGCGTCATTGACGATCGCAAGCGCGGGTTAACGAGGCCATAAAAACCATATTTTTCCAAAAAAAATGCGGTATATACTGCCCTTCATCGCAGCGTCCGCGCAGCGCGTATTTCACGCATCGCCATTCTTGTCAACAGCTGTCATTCTCTCAGGAGAACTTATGAAGCGCGTCGCAAGTTGGAAGCGTTTTACGCTCGCACTCGCATTGGCCGCCACCAGCGTCTCCGCGTTCGCTGAAGATCAGCTCGCCAAGGTCAAGAAGGCCGGCGAACTGGTGGTCGGAACCGAAATGCAGTTCGCACCGTTCGACTTTCTCGAGAACGGACAGCAAGCCGGCTTCAACAAAGAACTGTTTGCCGAAATCGGCAAGGAGCTCGGCGTGAAGGTACGCTTCATCGACCTGCCGTGGCCGAGCGTGCTCCCGGGCCTCGAAGCGGGCAAGTTCGACATGGTTGGCGGCCCGCTCACGGTTACGAAGGCCCGCATGGAGCGCTACGCGTACACGCTGCCCGTGGCTGACGCGACCGATGCACTGCTCAAGCGTGCGAACGACACGTCGCTCAAGCAGTCCAGCGACGTCGCCGGCAAGAACATTGGTGCGGCGAAGGGTACCGCGCAGCTCGACCAGTTGAAGGCCTATGTAGCGACCCTGCCCACAGCGCCGACGATCCGCGAATATGTCGACAACAACCAGGCGTATTCGGATCTCGCCGCGGGCCGGATCGTCGCGGTCGCGAATGCAATGACGAATATCGCCTACGTCGCGAAACAACGTCCGGAAACATTCGCAGTGCTCACGCCACCGTTCGGTGCAAAGGTTTACTACGCATACTGTGTGCGCAAGGACGCGGACAGCAAGCCACTGCTCGACGCGTTCAACGCGGCGCTGCTGAAACTCCAGGCTGACGGCAGCCTCGCCGCGCTGCAGAAAAAATGGCTCGGCACGACGATGGCCGTTCCCAATACGATGCCGACGCCGAACTTCTGACGCGCCTCGTTCCCCATCCCGCTGCGATGCACGCGGCGGCACCGTCCGACAACGACACGCCCCGCCATGTTCCATCTGAACGTGTTCATGCAATCGTTGCCGCTGCTGTTTCAGGCGACGCTCGCCACGGTGACGATCTCGCTGGCCGGACTCGCGATCGGCTTTTTCATCGGCCTCGCGGTTTGTTCCGCGCGGCTCTCGCCGAACCGCTGGCTAAGCAGACTGGGCGGCGCCTATGTGTTCTTTTTCCGGGGAGTACCGCTGCTCGTGCAACTGCTCCTCGTCTATTACCTGCTGCCGTTCGTCGGCATCAACGTGCCGCCGCTCGTGGCCGCCATCAGCGCGGTGTCGCTGTGCTCGGCGTCGTATATCGCCGAGATTCTGCGAGGCGGGTTTCTGAGCGTGCCGTATGGACAGATCGAAGCGGCACGGATGCTCGGCATGCGCACGTTCGCGACGCTCTGGCGCATCAAGGTGCCGCAAGCGTTCCGTCTCACGCTGCCGTCACTCGCGAACGAAATGGTGCTGCTGATCAAGGCATCTTCGCTGATTTCGGTGGTCGGCGTAGCCGAGATCACGCGCACCGCGCAGAACATTGCCGCGAGTACCTACCGGCCGCTCGAAGTTTATGTTGCGGCTGGGCTGATCTATCTGGTCATCAACGGCGTGCTCGCGAGCCTCGCACATCTCGCCGAAGTGCGGCTGCACGCATGAGGGATGCACGATGAGTCAGTTCGATCCCACCGTCATCACGCACAATCTGCCATCGATCGCCTCGGGCTTCGGCATGACGCTCGGCACGTGGGTCGCGGGTGTCGTGATCGCAATACTGATTGGCTTCGTCATCGCGGTGATGCAGTTGTTGTGCGCCCCCTGGGTTCGCGGCGTGCTACGCGCCTATATCGAATGCTTTCGCGCGACGCCGTTCCTCGTGCAGCTATTCGTCCTGTACTACGGTGGCCCTTCGTTCGGTCTCACGCTCGATCCGATTCCGGCTGGCATCATTGGTCTCGGCTTATATGGGGGAGCGTACTTTGCCGAAGCGTTTCGCTCCGGCTTCCGATCAATACCAGCGGGCCATCTCGAAGCCGCGCAGTGTCTCGGCCTGTCGAGATGGCAAACCGTGTGGCGCGTGCAGTTGCCGCAAATGCTCGTGCTCATCATGCCTGCGATCACCAACCTGACGATCGTGCTCAGCAAGGAAACTGCCGTGCTGTCGATTGTCACCGTGCCGGAACTCACTTTCGTGCTGACTGGCATCGGCTCCGAAACCTTTGCTTTCGTCGAAACGCTGCTCGTGCTTTGCGTCTGCTATCTCGCGCTCGTCGAGCTCACCTCGCGTGTGGGTGCGTGGGTCGAAGCACGGCTTGCAGATTGACTAACCCACCAGCGCCCGATTCCGATGAACGCTCCCATCGACATTCATACTTCCTCGCTACACGCGCATGCAGTCACGGGCAGCTCGCCGCTGATCGAAGTTCACGGTCTCGGAAAAAAATTCGGCGAAGTCGAAGTGCTTCGCGGGGTCGATCTGGAAATCCACAAGTCCGAAGTCGTGTGCATCATCGGGCCGTCAGGCTCGGGCAAGAGCACGCTCTTGCGTTGCCTCGCCGCCCTCGAAAGCTACGACCGGGGCGAGGTGAGGATCGAAGGCGAACTGCTCGGCTACAGGATGCGCAATGGCCACCGCGTACGCGCATCGCAGTCGGAGATCAACCGGGTGCGGCGCAATATCGGCATGGTGTTCCAGCAATTCAACCTGTGGCCGCACATGAGCGCGCTCGGCAACGTCACCGAAGCGTTGCAGCGCGTGCGCAAAATGCCACGGGACGAAGCGCGTCAGCGCGGTATTGCGATGCTCGAAACGGTTGGTCTCACGCATAAGGCGGACACGCGGCCCGCAAAGCTGTCGGGCGGCCAGCAGCAGCGCGTAGCGATCGCGCGAGCACTGGCGATGGAACCGCACATCATGCTGTTCGATGAACCGACTTCGGCGCTCGATCCGGAACTCGTTGGCGAAGTGCTCCAAGTGATGAAACAGCTCGCGCGCGAAGGCATGACGATGGTGGTCGTCACCCATGAGATGGGCTTTGCCGCGCAGGTCGCTGACAAGGTTGTCTTTATCGACGAAGGCCGCATTGCCGTGCAGGGCAAGCCGCGCGAAGTGTTCCACGACGCCACGCAGCCGCGGCTGCGCCAGTTCCTGCAAAACTATTTCGACCGCAATGCTTTCTGGGCGCAGTCTGACGACAAGGACTCCGAATGACACCGACCGAGCTGTTCATTGGAGCAACCCGCAGCGAAGTGCGCGCGCTGCCCCCTTACAATGCCGGCCTGTCAGCGGACAGTGTGCGCGCGCAGTACGGACTCGCACGTGTCGCGAAGCTGGCGAGCAACGAGAATCCGCTTGGCGCGGGCCCGCTCGTCGAGGCCGCGCTAGCGCACGCGCTCGCCGGGGGCGTCAGTATCTATCCCGACCCGTCGTGCGATGCATTGCGAGCGGCGCTCGCCGAACGTGTCGCGCTCTCGCCCGAGCGCCTGTGCTTCGGCAACGGCTCGGAGGATTTGCTCGCGGTTGCCGCGCACACATTTCTCGCCCCGGGCGACGAGGTGATCACAGTGGCTCCGTCGTTTGGGCTGCACATCATCTACCCGCAAAGTGCCGGCGCACATGTGAAGACGGTGCCGATGAGCGCGCTCGAATTCAACGTCGACGCGCTGTGTGCGGCGCTCAGTCCGCGAACGCGTATGCTAATATTAAGTAATCCTTCTAATCCGGTAGGCTGCGCAATGAACGCCGCGCTGATCGAGCGGCTGCTTTCCTGCGTCTCACCCTCGACGCTAGTGCTGTGGGATGAAGCCTATTACGAGTACGCACGCCATGCACCCGATTACGCCGACTGCTTGCCGCTATTGGCGCGGAGCCGTTCGCCGTGGCTGATGCTGCGTACGTTCTCGAAGGCGTATGGGCTCGCGGGCATGCGGATCGGCTATGGCGTTGCTTCCGATGCTCGGCTCGTCGATCTGATGAACCGCATTCGCACGCCGTTCGGCATCAATCATCTCGCGCAATGTGCGGCGCTCGCGGCGCTTGCCGATAGCGCGCATGTGGATGCGAGCGTGGCGCACGTCGAGTGCGAACGCGAGCGCATGCGCGGGGCGCTTGTCGCGCTTGGCTACATGCCGGCGCGCTCATATGCGAATTTTCTGTTTTTCGATACGCACGAGGACGCGAGCGCGCTGTCCCGGCGGCTACTTGCGCGCGGCGTAATCGTCAAACCTTGGCGCGAAGCCGGCTACGAAAGCTGCATGCGCGTGTCGATCGGCAGCGGGGACGACAACGACCTGTTCGTCGACGCGCTCGCGCGCGAGCGCTGCGCGGTCGCCGTGAGGGCATCGCATTGAAGATCGCCAAACTTGTGCACGACACCGGGACACCGCGCGCCGTAGCGGCTTCGCGCTCGGACCTCGCGCGCTACGAGCAGGTCAAGATGTACGTGCGCGACAGCATCGACTCGGGTGCATGGAGGACGGGCGACCGGATACCGTCGGAACTTGCGCTGGTCGAAACGCTCGGCGTCTCGCGGATGACGATCAATCGCGCGTTGCGCGAGCTATCCGACGAAGGGGTGCTCACGCGGCAATCGGGCATCGGCACGTTCGTCGCCGAGACCAAGCCGCTGTCGACGCTATTGACGATCGCGCACATCGGCGACGAGATCCGTTCGCGTGGCCATGCGTACAGTTTTTCCATCCTGCTTCAGGCGCGCGAAACAGCACCCATGCTGGTATCCACCGCGCTCGGGCTAATGCCGGGCGCTTCTGTTTTTCACGTCATTTGCGTGCATCGCGAGAATGGCCTGCCGGTGCAACTGGAAGAACGTTACGTGAATCCCGACCTCGCACCGGATTTTCTCACGCAGGACTTCAGCGTGCGGCGGCCTTCCGAGTATCTGTACGACACGGTGCCGCTCGACGAGATCGAGCACATTGTCGATGCGGCGCTGGCGACGCCCAGCGAAGCGGCAATGCTGGAAATCCCCGATCGCGAGCCTTGCCTGACGCTTGTGCGGCGCACGTGGACCAACGGCCGGGCGGTCACGTTCGCGCGCTTCGTGCATCCTGGCTCGCGTTATCGGCTCGGCTGCCGCTTCTCGCCCGGTGTCGCACCGCAGCAGGGATGACTCGCGTCGCGTGTATCCGGCCGGCCTATCGACTAGAACCTTGACAAGAGAATAGCAATGACTGATACCGCCTACATTCCTCTGATCGACATGCAGGGTGTGCGCAATCGCGACCGCGAAGTCACACAACAGGTCGCGCGTGAAATCTTCCGGGCCTGCACAACCAGCGGTTTTTTCTATATCCGGAACCATGGCGTGCCGGCTGAAATCATTGAGCGTGCCCAGGCGGCGGCGCGCGCATTTTTTGCGCACCCACTGGAGGTCAAACGGCAGGCGGCGGTCAATCACCGGCATCGCGGCTTCAATGCGCTGGGCGACGCGACGATGTACCAGGCAACGCGTCCGGACTTCAAGGAGTTCTTCTCCATCGGTCTGGAACTGCCGGAAGACGATCCAACCGTGCTCGCGGGCGAAGCGTTGCGTGGTCCGAACAACTGGCCCGCGTTCATGCCGGAGTTGCGTCCTGCCCTCTACGACTACTACGAGGCGCTCGGCGCGTGCGGCTCGGATCTTCTGCGGGTGGTCGCGCTGAGCCTCGGTATAGGCGAGGACTTTTTCGTGGATAAGTACACCAAACGCCTGCAACGTACGCAAATGGTCTACTATCCGGACCAGGACCCGCAGTCTGAAGCCGATCAGTTCGGCGTCGCGCCGCACACCGACTACGGCTGCATCACGCTGCTGTGGCAAGACAACGTCGGCGGCCTGCAGGTACGCGAGCTCGGCTCGAACAGCTGGGTCGACGCACCGCCGATCGAAGGCACCCTCGTGATTAACGTCGGCGACCTGCTCGCGCGCTGGTCGAACGATCGCTTTCGCTCGACGATGCATCGCGTGATCAATCGCTCGGGACGCGAGCGCTATTCGATCGCAACGTTCTACGATCCCGACTATTGTGCGGTGGTGGACCCGCGCGGCCTGGGCGTCGGCGATGCGGACGCAAAGTATGAACCCGTCGCTGCCGGCGACTACATTCTCGGCCGCATCAATGCGTCGATGGGATACCGAAAGAATTTGCAGCAGGCGTCCCGCTGAGCGGGAACCGCAAGCCGGTACGCAGGCAATGCGCTTCACTCCAAAATCGAACTCGACACGCCCCTCATGGAAACGATACTGAACGCGCTCAAAGACGCGCTTGGCGCGGACGCGGTGCGAACCGGCGATGACATCGCGAGCCGCTACCGTGGCGACTGGAGCGCGAAGTCTCCACAAGCCCCGCTTGCGGTCGTGTTGCCACGGAATACACAAGAGGTTGCCGCCGCGCTGCGGCTTTGCAATGCGGCCGGGCAAAGTGTCGTGCCTCAGGGTGGATTGACGGGCCTCTCGGGGGGCGCCGTGCCGACGTCGCGCGACATTTGCATTT
This sequence comes from Paraburkholderia sp. A3BS-1L, assembly GCF_051125215.1. Taxonomy (NCBI): domain Bacteria; kingdom Pseudomonadati; phylum Pseudomonadota; class Betaproteobacteria; order Burkholderiales; family Burkholderiaceae; genus Paraburkholderia; species Paraburkholderia sp. A3BS-1L. The sequence continues at coordinate 99,030 of NZ_CP120444.1, forward strand.
CGCTGGAGAGAATGGCCGGAATCGAAGAAATAGACCGTTGCGCGGCCACCATGACTGTGCAGGCGGGCACCACGCTGCAGGCGATTCAGGAAGCCGCCGAGGCCGAAAATTTCGAGTTCCAGCTCGATCTCGGTGCACGTGGTTCGTGTCAAATAGGCGGCAACCTTGCGACGAACGCAGGCGGCATCCGCGTCATTCAATCGGGAACCGCTCGAGATCAGGTGCTGGGACTCGAGGTCGTGCTCGCAGACGGCAGCGTGCTGAGCGCCATGGGAAAGATGATCAAGAATAATACCGGCTATGATTTGCGGCATCTGTTCGTTGGTTCGGAAGGCACGCTCGGCATCATCACACGAGCCGTGTTGCGACTCGCCCCTCGCCCGGCCGCACGACACACCGCGCTTTGTGCGCTTTCCGGATACGAGAGTGTCATCGCGCTGTTGCGAGCGCTCAGAGCGCGCCTTGGCAAGGAACTCAGCGCGTTTGAGCTGATGTGGCCGGACTTCTTCGAATTGGGCGTTTCCCTGTCCCGAAACCAGCATGCGCCGTTTTCAAGCGCGTACCCGCTCTACGCGCTGATCGAGCATACATCCTATGCCGACGACCGGCACGACAGTCTCGCGCAAACGCTGGCGAACCATCTCGAATCCGGCTTATTACTCGACGCCATTATTGCGCAATCCGAATCACAAGCTCGGTCGTTGTGGGGAATACGTGAGGCAACATCGGAATTTCCCGTCAAGCTCACCCCCATCAATTTCGACATCAGCATTCCGATCGGGGACATCGGCAATTTCGTCGACATCTGCCGTGCCAAATTCGAATCCCACTGGCCGGCCAGCCGATTGTTCTTCTTCGGCCACGTCGGCGACTCTAATCTCCACGTTACCGTAGATGGACGCTCGATCCCGGGCGTATCGCCCGACGCGGTCGAAAGCGCCGTCTACGATCTCGTCAGGGCGTTTCATGGATCGGTTTCGGCCGAACACGGCATCGGCTTGCACAAACGCGCATTTCTGGGCTACACGCGTAGCGAGACGGAGCTTGGGTGCATGCGGGCGATCAAGCACGCACTCGATCCCAACGGGATTCTGAATCCGGGAAAGCTGTTTCCGTGAAAAAACATCAGGTACGTATTGCGGCGCTTGCGGTCGCCACAAGCAAGCCGTGGCGTAAAGGTCCATGTGAACTCCCAGAAAGTTCCGCATGCAAGCAATCGACTTCCCACCCATCGCTTTAGCGATCCCATCGCCTTCCACCTCGCACAAAGCAAAGCCATTGTAGTCACAGTCAATCGCGATCCGATCCTGAAACCGAGCAGAGTGCCCGCCGTATCGCCGGCTAACCCGGCAGCCAGCGCGGACGCTCTCGCCATGGCTGCGGATTTGCTCGCCGCCGCGCGCCAGCCACTCATTCTTGCAGGCGGCGGGGCGGTGCATGCGGCGGTCGAGTTGCGCGAACTCGCTGAACGCTTGCAGGCGCCCGTCACGCTCACCAACAACGCAAAGGGCCTGCTGCCGTGCGGTCATCCGCTCCTGATCGGGTCGACTCAGTCGTTGCCGCCGATGCGGGCGATGGTGCGCGATGCCGATGTCGTGCTCGCGGTCGGCACGGAGCTGGGCGAGACCGACTATGACGTCGTCTTCGACCGGGGCTTTGGTATCAAGGGCCGACTGATCCGCATCGACATCGACGCGCAGCAGCGGATGCGCAACTTCCGCGCAGACGTCGCGATTGCCGGCGATGCGCAGCAGGCGCTGAGCAGCCTGTCGAAGCGGCTGCATGAACTGCCCGTGCCCGCACGTCAGTCCAACTGGGGCGCGGCGCGCGTCGCGGAAGGGCGGCGCGCCGTGCTGGCGTCTTACGATGCGCCGACGCGCTCGCAGAAGCAATTGGTCGACACGATCGCCAGTGCGCTGCCCGGTGTGATCATCGCCGGCGACTCGACTAGCCCGGTTTATGCGGGCAACTTCGTGCACGATGCTGCGGCGCCGCGCTCGTGGTTCAACTCGTCGACAGGTTACGGCACGTTGGGCTACGGCTTGCCGGCTGCGGTGGGCGCAAAGCTTGCCGCGCGCGAGCGGCTTATCCGCCGTTGCCGCTCACCCGGTCTGCTTCGGCTTCGGTGCCCGCGTGCTCCGGCGCGTAATCGCCGAGAGCGGCGATCGATTTCGCATACCGGCTAATCGATGGAAGCGCCGAGAGCCCATGAGCGGCGATGCTGAGCAGGACCGTGGCCATGACCGCGAGTTTGATCGTCGACTCGCCAGGCAAGCCTTTTTCGCCTTCGAGATAGACGAGCCCGAGAACGATGGACGCGAGCCCTCGCGGGCCGAACCAGCCCATGAACAAAGTGGTCGGGCGGCTCAGATGGGTGCCGCGCAGCGCGATGGCCACCGGCACCATGCGGATCAACGTCAGGCTAAGCACGCCGTAGCCCACCACCGCGAAGCCGAACTGCGGCACGACGCCGGTAACCAGCAGGGCGAACAGGAAAAAGACGAAGTAGTTGAACAGTTGCCCCCACTCTTCGGTGAACTCGACGCTGTGCTTGCCGACGTCGTGGAAAGCAGCCTGGGTGGCGAGCCCTGCAACGAAGGCTGCGATGAACATGCTTGCGCCGGTGCTTTCCGCCGCGACCACGCATGCAAAGGGCAGGGTGACCACGCCCAGCTGCGCGGCTGGATTGGACGTCCATTGCCGGCGCTGTGCGAGACTGAGCAGCCAGCCGCCGGCGAGACCGATGCCTAGACCGATCAACGTGCCGTAACCCAACTGCTCGAGCATGAAATGCGCGAGGACCGCGCCGCGTCGACCCATTTCGCTCGCCTCGGCCAGGGCAATGAAAAACATGAGAAATGGCACGGAGAGTCCGTCGTTGAGTCCCGCTTCCACGTTCAATGCCTGGCGGATTCGCGCGGGAACAAGCGGGCTGTTCACGATGATTTGACCGAGGCCCGCGTCGGTCGGTGCGAGGATCGATGCAAGAATGCCCGCCTCCGGCCAGCTCAGCGCCGGAAAGACGAGCCTGGCGCCAATCATGCCTAGCGCAATGGTGAGCAGCATGCCCACGCTGAGCAGGCGCGAAGGCAGATTGGCCTCGCCCTTGAGCATCGACAGACGAACCCGTGAAGCGTCGGTGAACAAGGTCATCACGAGGCCCAGCTCGGCCATCATCAGCAGATCGTGGCGGCCGATCGTGAGTTCGTGAAGCGCTTCGCGAGAGAAGTGCATCAGCGCACCAGCAGCGGCAAAGACGATCGGGGCAGTGAGAACCGTTCGCTCGAGGCGCCGGGATAACAGACTGTACAGAAAGACAGTCGCTATAAAGGCAGCGATGATGATCATCGATCGGCTCCTGCGTGCGGTGCACCGCGTCGTGGTCGACTGGATGTGAGCCCCGCGTGCGAACACGGTGGCCCTGTGCACCATTCACGCTCAGCTCGCCGGAGCATCGCTTGATTCAAGTCAAGCACTTTTGCCGCTCGGCGCTCCGGCATTTGCCGCTGCCGTGACGTGCTGACTTGCGGCGAGCGATCTCATGGGCGCAGGCGTGCCCAGCAGCACAATCGCTTTCCCCCGCTTACCCACCCATAGCCGCTTCAAACTCCTCCAGCGCTCCCTCGTGCGCCTCGAGCAGACGCCGCACTTCAGGCAGTGCCCGGCGCACAGGCGCGCGGGCCGAATCGGGCAGGTCGGCGCATGCATCTTCGATATCGCCGCTGCGGTGCTCGCCGAGCATGGCGAGGAGCACGCAAGCCTGATGCACGTCTTTCTGCGATTTGACGAGCATGCTCGTGCGCAAGCGCGACACCAGCAGCTTGTGAATCGCAAAACGCGCCGGGTCCGGCACGCGCACCGGAACCGCGCCGTGCCGCGAAATGAGCGTGCCCATCTGCGACTTGCCGAGCAGATAGGCGAGGTAAGGCAATCCAGTTGCGTGCGCATCCAGTTCGGGCACCGCGACGATCGGGAACGAGTCGTCTTCCGAAGGCACGAGCAGATCGACATGAAAACGCGTCGCGCCGGCCTGCTTGAACGAGGTCGATGGCGCGCCGCGCGTCATCGGCGGCACCTCCACGAAGGCGATGCCGGTCTCTTTGAGGATCGCGAGCAGGCCGCCCGTGGGCACGTGCTGCAACGCCAGTTGCCGTGCGCGGGCAATATCGACGTCTTCGGTTTCGTAGGCGAGCGACTTGATGCCGAGGCTATTGAGCAGCACCGCATAGGCATGTGAGCCGATGAGCACCGCGCCGGCCTGGAACAGGCCGTGGTTGTAGAGCACGCCCATCGTGGCGCAAGTCTTGTTATCGGCGATCTGGAAGCCGAGCTTCGCGAGTTCGCGAATGCGGTTCACGAGATCCTTGCTTTGCACGATGCGCTCGCGCATCGCCGCCACGCGCGCTTCCACCTCGGCGTCGCCTTGCGGGCCGCCAAGGCTTTCTTCCTGCTTCTTGCCCTCGGGGTTCATGAACTGGCGGGCGTAGTAGACGAGGCCCCCGCGCTTGTGCTCGAGTATCGTCCCCGGCGCGCCGATGAGCACGGTGTCCTGTGTGGCGGCCGCCTGCTCGACGTTCGCAAGCTGCGCGCAAAAAGCCTGGTCGTGACGTTGGTAAAGCGGTGAGCCGAGCATGTCTGGAGCCGTTTTCAGTAATTTTTTATATTTTACTGAAATTATGGATGGGCGGAGATTTCAGTAATTTTTCGGAAATTACTGAAAGCCGTGCGCCAGCGGTGCAAGGGGGGGCGTCCATGCCGGCCATGAATCCCGACATCAATGGTGCCGCAATTGGCGCGGGCGTTCGGCGGGTAGAATGCGCATCAACGGCGCGGGGCCGATCTCCGGGTCAAAAGAACACGGCGGGAACAGCCAGGAACAGGGCGGAGGCGCGGCAAGGTGGTAATCGATTATTTTTTGGCGATTCGGGCATTTCTTCAGTCCGCGGAGCTGGGCAGCTTCAGCAAGGCGGCCGAGCGGATCGAGGTTAAAACGTCCACGGTCTCGCGCTATATCTCCGAACTCGAAGCCGATCTTGGCGTCTCGCTGTTCAATCGCTCGACGCGCGGCCTCACGCTGACCGAGGGCGGGCGCGTCTTTCGCGAGCGCGCGCTGCGCGTGATGCAAAGCCTCGACGAGGCGCGCGAGGCCGCTTCGTCGCTCAATAGCGCGCCGCAGGGTGTGCTGCGCGTCACCATGCCCACGTCGTTCGGGCGCAGGCACGTGATCCGCCATTTGCCCGAATTCATGGCGCGCTACCCCAAGATCAGCGTCGACGCGATCCTGACCGACGAGATCGTGAACATCATCGAGGCCGGCATCGACGTGGCCGTGCGCATCGGCGTGCTTCCCGACTCGCAGCTGATGGCAAAGCAGCTCGCCACGCACCGGCGCATCGTCTGCGCGAGCCCCGAGTACCTGTCGCGGCGCGGGCATCCCGCCACGCCCGCGGAACTCGCCTCGCACGAGGCCATCCGCTTTCCGCTGACCGCCGAGGACAAGTGGGTCATCGTGAGCCCCTCGGGCCGCAGCAGTTCGGGCGAGGTCACGGTGAAGCTCGGCGGACGCTTGCGCGTCGACGACACCGAAGCCGTGCTCTCGCTCGCGCTGGCCGGCATGGGCGTCGCGCTGCTGCCCGAGTGGGCCGCGGGCGGAGCGCTGCGCGAGGGCAAGCTCGTGCGCCTGCTGCCCGGCTGGGAGGCGCGCACCTCCACCGCGACGCCGGGTGTGTGGGGCGTTTATCCGCCCCGCAAAACCGTCTCGCCGAAGGTGCGCGCGTTTCTGGACTTCTTCGCGGGGCTCTACGCGCGCGAGGGCTACTGGCAGGAGCCGTCTGCTTGAGGCCGATGTCGCCAATGGTCAGTGCAGATGCCGCAGCTTGTCCGGATTGCGCATGACGTAAATGGCGGCGATCTTGCCGTTCTCGATTTCCAGCGCGGTCGTCTGCAACTCCCCATCGGCTTCTAGCGTGACGAAGCCGGGCAGCCCGTTGATGAAACCCGCGCGCACGAGTGTCGAGCCGTTCTTGCGGAACAGCTCCGCCAGATGCGCGTGCACTTTCATCACCGACCCGAAGCCGAACAGCGGCTTGGGCGCTGCGGAGCGCTTGCCGCCGCCATCCGCATGCAGGCTCACGTCGGTGGCCAGCATGGCGCCGAGCGCGCTCATGTCGCCGCTGCGCGACGCGGCGAAAAATGCCTCCGCCAATTCCAGGCCGCGCGCCTTCTCCACGTGAAAACGCGGGCGCGACTCGCGCACATGGGTGCGCGCCCGCGCCGCGAGCTGGCGGCACGCGGCCCGCTCGCGCTGAATCGTGGCGGCGACTTCGTCGAAGTCGAGGCCGAACACGTCGTGCAGCAGGAACGCCGCGCGCTCGAGCGGCGAGAGCCTCTCCAGCGCGAGCATCAGCGGCAGCGTGACGTCGTCCTGATCGTCCTCTTCGACGACCGGCTCGGGCAGCCACGGACCCACATAGGTTTCGCGCTGATGCCGCGCGGACTTGAGCTGATCGAGGCACATGCGCATCACCATGCGGCGCAGGAAGGCCTCGGGCACGCGCACCTCCGTGCGATCGACCTGCATCATCCAGCGGATGAACGCGTCCTGCACGATGTCCTCGGCGTCGGCCACGGAGCCGAGCATGCGGTACGCCACGCGGATAAGTTTGCGCCGCAGCGGATCGAAGCTCGCTGCGGCGTCGCCGGCGTCCCCCGGGTTTTCAGGGGCGGTCAGGCCGGTATCCGTCATGCGGCGGCCCGGGTTGCCATGGCTTTCGCCGCCGCCGGATCGACCCACAGGCCGAAGCCGACTGCGAGCCGATTCCAGCCATTGATCACGTTGATCACCAGCGTGAGTTTCACCTGTTCTTCCTGAGTGAAGTGGTCGTTGAGCGCGGTGCGGGCGCGCTCGATTGCATCATGGCCTTCGGAAATGCGCGTGAGCGCCTCGGTCCACGCAAGCGCCGCGCGTTCGCGCTCGCTGTAGCAGGGCGCCTCGCGCCAGGCCGAGAGCAGGTAGATGCGTTGCTCGGTCTCGCCTGCCTCGCGCGCATGGGCCGTGTGCATGTTAATGCAATTGGCGCAGGCGTTGATTTGCGAGGTGCGGATCTCCACGAGCGCGACGAGGCTGCGGTCGAGGCTGCCGGCAATGGCCAGCGAGGCGCCCATCCAGGACTTCATTTGAGCGGGGGCGGCGGCGAACGGGTCGAGCTTGGCAGTCATGGTTCCATCTCCTTTCGTTGGGTTCCATTGACATGACGAGCGAGCCTGGCCCGTGTGTGACATCGGGGCGAAAAAATTTTGGCGGGCGGGGCGCATCACCCCCCTGGCGTTGGCCGCGTGTCGAGCCTGAGTTGCATGAATGCCAGATCGAGCCACGCGCCGAACTTCATGCCCACCTCCTTCATATGCCCCACGTGCTCGAACCCGAGCTTCTCGTGCAACGCGATAGAGCCCGCATTGTTCGCCTCGATGCCGGCCACCATCACGTGCTTGCCGATCGCGCGCGCCCGGCCGATCAACGCTTCCATGAGCGCCACGCCGATGCCGCGCCCGCGCTGGTCGTTGCGCACGTAGACCGAGTGCTCGACCGTATGCCGATAGCCGTCGAAGGCGCGCCAGTCGCCGAACGAGGCATAGCCGAGCACCGACTGCTGAGCGTCGACAGCGACCAGCACCGGGTAGCCGGCCTTGCGCCGCTCGGCGAGCCATGCCGTGCGGTTGGCTGCATCGACCACGGTGTCGTTCCAGATCGCGGTCGTGTTCAGCACGGCGTCGTTATAGATCGCCGTGATACCGTCGATGTCCTCGGGTCCCGCGTTGCGAATGTTCATGGCCGCCTCTTCGTTGAATCTACTATAATGGAACAAGTGTACACGATATTAGACAACATAGATCAACGCATCGGCACGCGCATTCGAGGCGAGCGCGAGGGGCGCGGCTGGTCGCTCACCGACCTCGCGGCCCGATCCGGCGTCTCGCGCGCCATGATCCACAAGATCGAGCGCGGCGAGAGCAGCCCGACGGCGTCGCTGCTCGCGAAGCTGGCAGGGGCGTTCGGCATGAGCATGTCGGCGCTGCTGGCGCTCGCGGAACTGGAAGAGGGCCGCCTCTTGCGCGCGGCGGATCAGCCGATGTGGATCGATCCGCAAAGCGGGTATGTACGGCGTCACCTGTCGCCGAAGTCGGCGGCACCGCTCAATCTCGTGGAAATCGATTTGCCGCCGGGTGCGGAGATTCCGATGCCGGCTTCCGCCTATTTGCACACGCGGCAATTGATCTGGGTGCTGGCGGGCAATCTGGTCTTTATCGAAGCGGGCGAGCGCCATGACCTGGGCGCGGGGGATTGCCTCGATCTGGGACCGCCCGGCGATTGCGTATTCAAGAACGAAAGCGCGCACTTGTGCCGGTATGCCGTGATCGTTTTTCAGAAGGGCTGATTGCGGGACTGGAATTCCTTCCTTTTGTATCGCGTTGTGATATATGATATATCACAATAGCCGCAACATCCAACAACAGCCGGGGCGATCTCGGCGGCGATCCGCATCCACCTTCAGGTCCGTCATGTTCGATCCCTCGCTGTTCGGTCGCCTGTCCTTTGCTCACGCCGAGCCGACCCAGGGCCGGTTGCCGCCGGGCCGCCATCATCTCGGGCTCGCCGATGAGCGCGACGCCGTATTGTTCGTGCCGCCGGGCCTCGATGACGATGCGCCCGTTGCGCTCTTCGTGATGTTTCATGGCGCGGGCGGCTTTCCGGAGAAGGTGTTGCCTTTTATCGAGGAGCATGCGTGCCAGCACAAGTTTCTGGTCCTCGCGCCGCATTCGACTTACCCGACGTGGGACATTGTGATTGGCGGCAACGGCCCCGATCTTGAGCGGCTGCGCGAGGCGCTCACGCAGGTTTCGTCGCGCTACCGCATCGATCCGGGCCGCCTCGCGTTCGCGGGATTTTCGGATGGCGCGAGTTACGCGCTTTCGATCGGCGTGACGAATGGCGATGTCGTGAGCCACGTGATCGCGTTTTCCGGCGGCTTCATGTCGATTTTCATGCAGGAAGGCGCGCCGAAGGTGTTCATCGCTCACGGTCTTGTCGACGAGCAGCTGCCGATCGAAACGAGCGGCCGCGCCAATGCCGCAAGACTGCGCGCAGCCGGATACGATGTTCAGTACATCGAATTCAATGGCGTGCACGTGGTTCATCCGCCCATCGTCAGCATGGCAATCGAATTCTTCCTGAAATGACGCGCGAGTCCGCTGCCGCAATGGCGGCGGCAATGAACGGGGGTCTTGCACATGGATTTTGAAATACCGGAATCGCTGATTCATCCGTTGCTCGGGATGATCGAGACCGAATCGCTGCTCGCCATGCGGCTCAAGGAGCACGGCGTGTGCCACGGCAACATGATCGTGTCGAGCAAGCTGTTCGACGCGCGTTCGCTCAATACGCTCTACGCGTTGAGCAAGACGCAGAACGAACGCATGCTGATGTTTCAGATGCTGGCGCTCGACAATATCTACAACGCGCCGCAGGCGCGCGTCATTCCCGCATTGGATCAGCTGGTGCCGGGCCTCGTCGCGTACCTGTCTCGCGACGCCATCGATGGCTGGCTTTACCAGCGCAACAAGGACGGCACGCTGCTGCCGTGGCTCGTGCACCGGATTCGCTACATGGAGCCGGAGCAGGGTGCGCCTTATGTGGTGGTCGACATGCTGGCCAATACGATGGTGTCGGCCAATTCGGAGCTGACCGACTATCACAAACGCCGCTCGGGCATGACCACCTCACTCGTGATCAATCGCCACGATATCGTCAATCGCACGATTCCCGAGCTGCTGGCCGAGTTTGGCTTCTACAAGGAATGCGCGGAGTTCAAATCCGAATACGAGCAGCACGCGCAGCGCTTTCTTGAGTTTCAGCGCCGCTTTGGCGCGCAGTTCGTCGTGACGAAGGCTGCGTTCACGGTGAACGAGAAAGGCGCGGTGGAGCTGACGCGCATCGTCGACGGCGTCGTCGCCAAGTGCGTGAACGACGAGGAGCGGCTCGAGCGCCGCTTCGAAATGATTTGCGATCCTGAATTCTGGCGCGGCGCCGGCATTGCCGCAGGTTTCGAAAGAATTCCGCTGCACGGCTATGTTCACCTGTTCCACCTGGAATGGCATCGCGATATCTGGGTGCACGTGCAGCACATGGAGGCGTATCGCTACCAGCCCGAGTTGCGCGACAAGCTGGTGTTGCCGGCCCACCATCACGATCTGATCGACATTCTCACGTCGAACATGAACATGTTCGTGCAGGACGTCGTGCCGGGCAAGTCGGGCGGCACGACGATACTCTGCCAGGGTGCGCCGGGCCTCGGCAAGACGCTGACTGCCGAGGTTTATGCGGAAGTGGTCGGCAAGCCGCTCTATCGCGTGCATTCGGGGCAGCTCGGAACCACGGCGGCTTCGGTGGGCGCGGCACTCTCGACCATTTTGCGGCGTGCGATGCGCTGGGACGCCGTTCTTCTGCTCGACGAAGCCGACGTCTATATCCGCAGGCGCGACAATGATCTCGAACACAACGCGATCGTCGCGGAGTTCCTGCGCACGCTCGAGTATTTCAACGGGCTGCTGTTCATGACCACCAATCGCATCGACGATGTCGACGATGCGATTCTCTCGCGCTGCATCGCGACGATTCACTACGAAACACCGCCGAAAGCCGACGCGGTCCGCCTCTGGAAAGTGCTTTCGGAACAGTTCGGCGCGGCGCTCGGCGATGACGTAATCGAGACGCTCACGCAGACGTATCCGAACGCGAGCGGCCGCGACATCAAGGAGTTGTTGAAGCTCGTCACGCGCTATTGCAAGGCCAAAGGGATTCCCGTTTCGGAGGACGCATTCCGGTTGTGCGCGAGCTTTCGCGGGCACGCCTGAGCCTTGCGTCGTCGAACGTCGTCGAGCGCGGTTCAGTGGATTCAAGCGGAGTCAAGCGCGGGCCTGCCGCCACTGCAGATATCGCGCGGTCAGCTTGCGCGTGCGAAGCTGATCGATCACGAGGCTGTAGAGCGGCGAATAGCTGCGCCCCGGCCGTCTGCCTGCTGCGATGACGCGCAGCCGGCGCTTGGCGAGCGCCATGGTCGCGAGCCCGGCCACGGCCTTGTCCCGCCAGTCGACCACGGCCAGCGGCGCATCGACGGCTTGCCCGTCGCGCCAGCGCCTGGGCAGATCCGGCACGCAAGCGAGCGCGCTCGCCATGCCGACCACGGCCACGCCTTCCGCAAGCACGGCCTCGGCCACCGCTTTCCGGCGAATGCCGCCTGTGGTCATGACCGGCATGCGTGCGACCGCTGCAATCTCCTGGGCGAAGCTCAGGAAATACGCCTCGCGCGCGAGCGTGCGGCCGTCCGCGGTGCGCCCCTGCATTGCGGGGCTTTCGTAGCTGCCACCTGAGAGCTCGACCAGATCGACGGCCTCGAGGTTGAGCCATAGCACGATCTGCCGCGCGTCCGCTTCGGAAAATCCGCCGCGCTGGAAGTCGGCGGAATTGAGTTTGATCGCCACGGCGAACGACGCGCCAACGCGCGCGCGCACCGCCCGCACGACCTCCAGCAGCAGCCTTGCGCGGTTTTCGAGCGCGCCGCCCCAGGCGTCGTCGCGCCGGTTGGTGAGCGGCGAAAGAAACTGCGACAGCAGATAGCCGTGCGCGGCGTGGATCTGCACGCCGTCGAAGCCAGCTTGCTGTGCGGCTTGCGCGGTATTCGCGAAGCGTTCGATCACCTCGTGAATGTTCGCTTCGGTCATCGCGCGCGGCTGCGCGAACAGTTTGCTGTGCTTCCCGAGATCGACCGGCACGGCCGAAGGCGCCCACGCATCGCGCCCCATCGCCGCGATGACCTGCCGCCCGGGATGATTGATCTGCATCCAGATCCGCGCGCCGTGCTTGCGCGCGCCGGCCGCCCAGCGCCTGAATGGCTCCAGCGGCGTGCCCCGCTCCAGCACGACGCCGCCCGGACCGGTCAGCGCGCGGCCGTCGATCATCACGTTGCCGGTGATCAGCAAGCCCGCGCCGCCCGCGCCCCAGGCCTCGTAGAGACGCCATAGCGCCGCGCCCGGAAGCTGGCCGGCGTCGGCGAGATTTTCTTCCATCGCGGCCTTGGCAATGCGATTGGGCAGGGTGCCGCCGTTGGGCAGCGCGAGCGGAGCGAACAGTGAAGCAGCCATCGATTGACCTTTTCAGCATGGGTGACTGGCATATACTAAGTTTCAAGTTCACTTGAAGGTCAAGCACCATGAAGATCGGCGAATTGGCGGCGCGCATGGGCTTGGCTGCCTCGGCCATCCGCTTCTACGAACAGAGCGGCCTGCTGCCGCCGGCGCACCGTGGCGCGAACGGCTATCGCATTTACGACGAAGCGGCCGAGGAGCGGCTCAGGCAGATTCAACTGGCGCAGCGGCTGGGTTTCTCGCTGGAGGACATGCGCGCGGCGGTCGAGCAAATGCAGGGCTTCTCGAAGGAGGCGCTGCTCGGGCGCATCGAGCAGCGTCTGCAGGAGATCGATGCGCTGCGTACGCGGCTCGACGAACAGCGCACGGCGCTGCTGGACGTGCGCAAGGCGCTGCAGGCCGAATGGGCGGCTGGGCGCTGCGTCAAGATGGAGCGGTTCGAAGCGCCGGCGTCTGCTCCGGCGAAGCGGCCCCGAACGAAGCGCGGTTGAATTTCGCACGACGCATGCATTACCCATCGACGAACACCGGGCACCCAACAGCGGGAGATGCGGCGGCACAACGCTGGATCCTGCGGTTATCGTGCTGGTTTTGTTTCGTCATTCTGATGTTTCCAGGTGCCGCGCCAGGGATGGACTTCAAGATTGCCACCCAGCCACAGCTCAAGCTGAAAATGGTGATCGGCGAGGGGAAGATTCAGGACGGCGATGCAAAGAGGTTTCTGGCGGCCGCAAAATTGGCCGACCGTGACGACGAAGGACTCGTCATTCTTGTTTTAAATAGTCCCGGCGGAAACGTCGAGGCTGCTTTCCGAATCGTCGATGCGATGGATAAAGTCCGCGTCTATACCCTGGTTCCAGATAATGCCAGGTGCGCATCTGCTTGCGCTTCCATCCTGTTCGCTTCAGGAGAGCGCCGAAGCGTAGTGGGTACGGGGCGGCTCGGTTTCCACAGTTGCTACCGGCGCGATAAGAGAAACTACGCCACCGACTCGCTTTGCAACGAAATAATCGCGGCAAACGCCATGCAAAGGGGCGTCAGCCAGGCCGCCATCAATCGTTTCGTCAAGCAATACGGCGCACAAGACATGGCATGGGTCGGACGCGATATCGCCTGCAAGTCGCTGCAGGGGCTCTGCAGGCCGGGACTGCTGGAAACGCAATCCGCGGCGAAGACGGCCCTAGCGCGAAGTCTTGATTGCAACACGCTGATATCCGTTCAAGCGCGGCTTATTTGCGGGGATGCGGAGCTTACCCGCCTCGATAGCATATTGGCAGAAACCTATAATCAAAAACTAAAAGCATCATCTAACAAGGCGCAATTGCGGGCGGAACAACGAGCATGGCTTCGAAATTCCCGCAATGTGTGTAGCGATAAAGCTTGTCTGCTCAGAAGCTATCGTCTTCGCATCGACGAGCTAAAGCGAATTCATGAGCGTAGCGCGCCAGCGGCCGAGAAATAGCAGGATCATCACGGCCCTGAGGCACGCGGCAATCAGCGACTCGCACTTGCTTTTCGCTCGCACGATATTGGTGTGCAGCGCTGTGGCTTTCCCTTCCCGATGATCTGGCTAGCAATGCCGTCTGTTCCCTCAAGGAGATCGCTGCGTGCTACAGCCCCCCATTTGCAGGGGGGTGGAGGGGCTCGCGCGGTCACTATGCTCATGTCTGGCAAGTGTGCATCGGCGATTCGCTGCATGCAGCCTCATGAACGGAGCAGGGCGGGAGATAAGCGATGGCGAGTCACAAAGGGGCGCATGGAAGGTCGTTGCGCGCGGCAATCGAGAAGTGGCTGGCGCCGGAACCCGCAGCCGAGGTCGTGCTGACCCGCGTTCAGCCATGCCGCTCGACGCCGTGGCGCTGCGTGCGCGTCGAGACCGCGAGGCCGTCCGGCGGCTACGCCATCGTGTTCTTCCGGCACCACGACGGCTCGTGGTGCGTGTTTCCTCCGCCGTTTACGCGTCCGGCGATGGGCGGCGGCTACCCGCAGCCCGCCCTTTGCGCCACCCAATAAGGGGGGGCACGCGCATGCCTCCAACTGGCTTACTTGAGTGGGTGTAGCGATTGCTCGTGACGGCGGCAATCGCCAGACAAGTCCAAACATAACGGAGACAAAAAATGGGTGTGCTGAGCGGAATTCGCGTACTCGAATTCGAGGCGATTGGCCCCGCCCCATTCGCGGTGATGATGCTGGCCGACATGGGCGCCGACGTCATGCGCATCGACCGGCCCGTCGCGCCGGACGACCTCGGCCCGAAACGCGAGGGCAAGCTCATCAACGTCGTGGGCCGTGGCCGGCGCTCCGTCACGCTCGATCTCAAGGACCCGCAGGCCTGCGAAGCCGCGCTCGACCTGATGTCGCGCGCCGACGTGGTGATCGAAGGCTTCCGGCCGGGCACGATGGAGCGCCTCGGCCTCGGGCCGCAGCAGGGACTCGCGCGCAATCCGCGGCTCGTCTACGGCCGCATGACGGGCTGGGGGCAGACCGGGCCGCTCGCCGCGCGCGCGGGCCACGATCTGAACTACATCGCGCTCTCGGGCGTGCTCTCGGGCATCGGCCGCGGCGCGGACAGCGCGCCGGTGCCGCCGCTGAATCTGGTGGGCGACTATGGCGGTGGCGGTATGCTGCTGGCGCTCGGCGTGGTGGCCGCATTGCTGAACGTGCAGCGCGGCGGCGAAGGCCAGGTCGTGGACGCCGCCATGATCGAGGGCGCCGCGCAACTGGGCTCCGTGATCTGGGGCCTGCTCGGCTCCGGCCATTGGCGCGAGGAGCGCGGCAGCAATCTGCTCGACGGCGGAACGCCCTGGTACGACAGCTACCGCACGCTCGACGGCCGCTACATGTCGGTTGGCGCCGTGGAGGCGCGCTTCTACGCGCAGTTGCTCGACAAGCTCGGGCTCGCCGGCGAAGACCTGCCGAAGCAGCATGACCGCCGTGGCTGGCCGATCCTGCGCGAGCGCTTCGCAGCCGTGTTCCTGACCCGCACGCGCGACGAATGGAGCGCCGTTTTCGAAGGCAGCGATGCGTGCGTCGCGCCGGTTCTCGACTTCTCGGAAGCGCCGCATCACCCGCATCACCGTGCGCGCGGAAGCTTCGTGGAGTCGGCTGGCGTGGTCCAGCCCGCGCCCGCACCGCGCTTTTCCGCCACGCCGTCGAAGCTTTCCGCACCCGCGCCCGCGCGCGGCGAGGGCGGCCGCGAAGCGCTGCGCGCCTGGGGCTTCGACGACGATGCGGTGGCGCGCCTGGGCGAGAAGGGCTTGGGCTGCAACGCCTGAGCGCCGGCGCTTCGCTAGATAGTAAGGACCGGGAAATGAATTTTTGGAGACAAACATGAAGGTGTTGGTAGCAGTCAAACGGGTCGTTGATTTCAACGTCAAGGTCCGGGTCAAATCGGATGGCACGGGCGTCGATCTCGCGAACGTCAAAATGAGCATCAATCCGTTCGACGAGATCGCCGTTGAGGAAGCTGTGCGCCTGAAAGAGAAGGGCGTGGCGACCGAGGTCGTTGTCGTTTCGTGCGGCGCGAGCGCTTGCCAGGAAGTGCTGAGAACCGCCATGGCGATCGGCGCCGACCGCGGCGTGCTGATCGAATCGGATGCCGAGTTGCAGCCGCTGGCCGTGGCCAAGCTGCTCAAGGCATTGATCGACAAGGAGCAGCCGCAGCTCGTGATTCTCGGCAAGCAGGCAATCGACGACGATTGCAACCAGACCGGGCAGATGCTTGCCGCGCTGATGGGTGCGGGTCAGGCCACGTTCGCCAGCAAGGTCGAGATCGCCGACGGCCAGGCCGTGGTCACGCGGGAAATCGACGGCGGCCTCGAAACTGTCAAGCTCGCGCTGCCGGCCATCGTCACGACCGATTTGCGCCTGAACGATCCGCGCTATGCCACGCTCCCGAACATCATGAAGGCAAAGAAAAAGCCGCTGGACACGGTAACGCCCGAGCAACTGGGCGTGGACGTCGAGCCGCGCCTGAAGACGCTCAAGAGCACGGAGCCCGCCGGGCGCAGCGCGGGCGTGAAGGTGCCCGACGTGGCCACGCTGATCGCAAAACTGAAGAACGAAGCCAAGGTAATTTGAGGGAACGGCAATGACTGCGCAAGGCAAAGTGCTGGTCGTGGCCGAACACGATCACGTTTCAATCAGGAACGCAACGCTCAACGCTGTGACCGCCGCGTGGCAATGCGGCGCCGAAGTTCATCTGCTGGTTGCCGGCCACAACGCCGGCGGCGCGGTGCAGGCCGCTGCGGGCATCGCGGGTGTCGCGCGCGTGCTGCACGCTGACGCGCCGCATCTGGCCGAGGCGCTCGCCGAGAATCTCGCGGCGCAGGTGGTGGCGCTCGCGCCGGCTTACGGCCACATCCTGTTTGCTTCGACGAGCACGGGCAAGAACGTCGCTCCGCGTGTGGCCGCGCTGCTCGACGTCGCCCAGGTCTCGGACATCACGCGCGTCGTGAGCGCCGATACCTTCGAGCGGCCGATCTATGCGGGCAACGTGATTGTTACGGTGCAAAGCAGCGATGCCGTGAAGGTCGTGACGGTCCGTGCGACTGCATTCGAAAGCGCGGCCTCGCAAGGCGGCGCGGCAGCGGTGGAGCAGGTGGCTGCCGTGGCGGATACGGGCCTTGCGAGCTTTGTCGGGCGCGTGGTTGCGAAGAGCGACCGTCCGGAGCTTGCCGATGCCCGCATCATCGTGAGCGGCGGCCGCGCCATGGGCAGCAGCGAGCGGTTCAACGAAGTGCTCACTCCGCTTGCCGACAAGCTGGGCGCGGCGCTTGGCGCATCGCGCGCGGCAGTGGATGCGGGCTTTGCGCCGAACGACTGGCAGGTCGGGCAGACCGGCAAGATCGTCGCGCCCGAGCTTTATGTGGCATGCGGCATTTCGGGGGCGATCCAGCACCTTGCGGGGATGAAGGATTCCAAGGTGATCGTCGCCATCAACAAGGATGGTGAAGCACCGATATTTAGCGTTGCTGATTATGGGCTCGAGGCCGATCTTTTCTCGGCGGTGCCCGAGTTGATCGCCGCGATATAAGGTTCCGCCTGCTTCGTGCAATGGCTTCGTGAAACTGGCCGGCGCGCTCTTCAGGCGTGCCGGCCTTGTGCTTTTATCGCCCTGCCTTTGCATGCCACGTCGCGCCATCGTCGCGCAGCGCTCTCGCTAACTTAGCCCGAGCGTCAGTCCTTTGATCTCCACCTGAAAGCCGTCTGGCCATTCCGGTGCGGGCGAGCGCAGCGTGAGCGTCGCGCCTGCGGCTTTCACAATGGCATCGACGATCGCCAGCCCTAGCCCGCTGCCTTTCGCCACCGCTGCGCCACGCTCGAAGGGCGTAGTCAAACGTTCCAGCGTGTCGCCTTGTATTACAGGTCCACGATTCGCCACGCTGAACGTGCCATCGGACGACAGCGACACCCGTATGGATTCTTCCTGCGCGCCGTACTTCAGCGCGTTCTCGATCAGATTGCGCGCGACGATCGCGAACGCGTCCGGATCGATTCGTGAGCGCAGCGGATGCACCGGCAGGTCGAGCACGATTGCGTTCGCCCGCACGCCGCGTCGAAAGTCGTCGACGACGAGTGAGACGATGGGCCGCAAGTCCTGCGGCGTGTCCGCGAGCACGCGCCCGTCCTCGGCTCTTGCAAGCTGCATCAGCTTCTCGCTGATTCGCGACAAGGCGTGCAACGCGCTTTCCACATTGAGGGCGCGCTCACGCAGCGCTGCCGACGGTGCTTCGGCGATCAAACGTTGAGTCTGCGCGAGGGCGGCAGCAATCGGCGTACGAAGCTCATGCGCGCTGTTCGCAGTGATGCTGCGTTCGGCGGCCAGTGCGCGCTCGAGGCGTGCCATCAGATCGTTGACAGCGCTTGCAACCGGGACGATCTCGGTGGGCAGCGCACGCCTGTCGAGCGGTGACAAGTCGTTCTGGCCGCGTGCCGCGATGCTGCGGCAGAACCGGCGTATCGGTGTGAGCCCCGTGCGCACGATCAGCCAGATGCCAATGAGGCCGAGCGGCAGGAATACCGCAACGGCTCTGCCGACCGCCAGCGCGGCCTTGATTTGAGCGTGACGTCGCGCCGTGAGCGGTTCGGCCACCAGCAGCGACATCGTGCCCTGCAGCCCGGTTTCCGCGTAGACGCGATGCGTTGCGGTCGAGACGAACCCGGCCTTCAGGTTCGGAGGGAAAACCGTTTCGTCTGCGTCGTGCGAGCGCAGCAGTGTCTTGCCCGTTCCGTCGCGCACGACGTAAGTGAGCAGTTCGACGTGCGGGCGCACCGCAGCGGTGCGGTGGTTCTCGTCGCCATCGGAGTCGCGCCCGAGAATATCCACGACCGCGAGCGGCAGCAGACGTTGTGCGGTTTCCTGCAGCGCGCTGTCCGACATGCGGTCGATTTCCTTGCTCAGCACGTGAAACGCAGCGCCCGCAGCGGCAAGCGACAACCCGACGAGCCCCGTCACGAGCGCGCAGGCGAGGCGGCCCTGAAGGCTTTTCAGCATCGCTATTCCTGCTTGAGGCGGTAACCGAGGCCGCGCACGGTCTCGATCAATTCGGCGCCGAGCTTCTTGCGCAAGCGGCTCATATGTACCTCGATCGTGTTGCTTCCGATTTCGTCGTTGAATGAATACAGACTTCCTTCGAGCTGCGATTTCGACACGATCACGCCACGACGCTGGATCAGTGCTTCCAGTATTGCCCATTCGCTCGCGGTCAGGTCGATGCGCACGCCTTCACGCATCACGTTGCGTGTAGCCGTATCGATGCGCAGGTCGCCGAGTTTCACCAGCGGATTCGGATTGCCCGCGTATCGGCGCGCGACCGCATTCACCCGAGCCGACAGCTCGGCAAGATCGAAGGGCTTCACGAGATAGTCGTCCGCGCCGGCGTTAAGCCCGGCGATCCGATTCGCCACCTGGTCGAGCGCAGTGAGGATGATGACCGACACCGTTGAGCCCGCCGCCCGCAGCTCGCGCAGAAAATCAAGCCCACGGCCGTCCGGAAGCAGTAAATCGAGCAGGACCAGGTCGTAGTTCGCGGCCACCAGATGGCGGCGTGCGTCGGCCAGCGTGCCGACGAAATCGGTCGGGTGACCATCCTTTTCGATCTGGTCGCGTACAGCTTCTCCGAGCCACCGGTCATCCTCGACAAGCAGAACTCTCATGGAATAGCCCTGGTAAACGTCCTCGACGATTTTGCCACGTCAACCTGAAGCGAACATGACGGAAATTCTGCATGTCTGCAAGCTTCACTTCAGGTTCAGCAGGCATCGTAGAGCGCAACTACCCGAACGAGAGAGGTCATGCAATGAATCGTTCCCGATTTGCGAAACGCTGCGCCCTGGCATTTTTCGTACTTGGCAGCGCGGCCGGCATTGGCGCTGCTTCGGCAGGCGAAAGTTGCAGCAAGCTGCTTGCCGACTGGAAGCCGGTCGATGCCGTCTACGCAATGGCAGGGCAAAAACGCTGGCACATCGACAAGCTGAAGGTCGACGACGGCTGCTACCAGATCAAAGGCTCCGACGCCGACGGTCGACGATTCAAGGCGAAGCTCGACCCCGTCACGCTTGACGTGGTTCGCATCAAGCGCGAAGGCGATCACGACGACGAGGGCAAAGGGCATGACGACGACAAACATCGTCAGCGCCGCGAGACACCCGACAGTGCAGCCAGTGCCGTTGCAGCGCCGCCGTCGGCTGGTGCGCCAAGCGGCGGATTATTGACGCCCGGATCGAAGCCCGACGTGCAAATTCGTTAAGCCAGGACAGGCTGCGGAAAGACGTTTACTCATGTCAACCGCCGCCATAACCAGGAGGTCACCAATGAAACAGACATTGCCGATTGCTGCGCTCGCAGGCGCGCTGGCCGCACCGTTGCCGGCGTTCGCCCGCCAGGTCACGTTCGAAACCCAACTCACCAACTACGGCGGCGACGGTGCGTATGTCGTGATGTACGTCACCGACCAGGCGGGCCGCTATCAGGGAACGCTCTGGATGGCGGGCCGCGAAGCCAAATACTACAGGCATCTCGGCGATTGGCATCGCGCCACGGGAGGAACAGCGCGCCTGGACGGGATCACGGGCGCCAGCGTCGGCTCAGGCAAGACGCTGCGCGCGACACTCGACCTGTCCGACGCACTGCTCGATGCCGGCTATCAGATTCGCATTGACACGGCGGTCGAGGATATGAATGCCAACCCGTCCGAAGTCATCGTGCCGCTGACCAGATCGGGGGCGGGCACGGCAACGAAAGGGCGTGGCTACGTGAAGACGTTCCGCTATTCGCTCTGATGGAGAGAGAAGGTGCTGCGCAAACTTCATTCGATTCCCGGTCTGATCGCGGCGCTGCTGTTCACGGTGATCACGTTGACGGGCGCGGCACTGTCGGTGATTCCCGCGCTCGAGCGTGCCAACGTCGCCGGCACGGCACATGCGCCAATGGATGTGGCGACACTCGCCGAGCGCACAAGCTCGCACGTGAAGGGGCTCACCAGGCTCGTGCGGCGGCCGTCGGGAGAATTCGTCGCCTATCACGAACTCGACGGCGAGCCGCAAGCGTCGGTCATCGACCCGTCGACGGGCCGCGCCATCGGCCCCTACCAGCCGTCGCCCGCAGTCCGCTGGCTCACGAACCTGCATCGCAAGCTATTGCTCGGTGACGCCGGCCGGATTGCCACGGGCGTAGCATCCGCCGCGATGCTGTTCGTCGGGTTGTCTGGCCTCGCCCTGCTGGCGCGCCGAATGGGCGGATGGAAACATCTGGGTGGACGGATTCGAGGCGATGCTTTGCAGCGCCTGCACAACGAAACGGCGCGAGTCGCCCTTGCGGGATTGACGCTTTCGTCCCTGACCGGGCTCGTGCTGTCGTTGACTACGTTTGGTGTGATCCCCGAGGGGGGCTCGACGAGTCCCGGGCTCGTCGCGCCGGCGCGTATCGTAGGCACGCAGCCGCCGTCACTCGGGCGGCTCGCAGCGCTCAAGGCCATCGACGTGTCCACGCTGCGCGAACTGACGCTTGCTGCGCCAGCCGAACCGGATGACGCCATCGCAGTCGCGACGACGCGAGGGGCGGGCCAGGTCGATCGATTCTCGGGTAAATGGCTCGTCTGGCACGCTGCGGATGGGTGGCAACGCCTGCACGGGCTGGTGCGGATGCTGCATACGGGGCAGGGATTGTGGTGGCTCGGACTCATTCTCGGCGCGTCGTCGCTGTCTGTACCCCTGCTTGCGGTGACAGGCGTCATGCTCTGGGCGCGCCGGCGGCGTGCGATGCCCCGGTTTGCCGGAGCCGTGTCGGCTCGGGAGGCGGACACCGTGCTGCTGGTCGGTAGCGAAGGCAACAGCACATGGCGCTTTGCGCTGGCTTTGCATCGAGCATTGACACAAGCAGGATTGCGCGTGCACGTTTCGGCGATGAACGACGTGTCGAATACTTATCGCGCTGCAAAGCGCCTTCTCGTGCTCACGGCCACCTACGGCGATGGCGGTGCGCCAGCGAGTGCCGCGCAGTTTCTGTCAAAATTTTCGCAGTTCTACGGAACGCACGATATTTCGTTTGCAGTGCTTGGATTTGGCGATCGACAGTTTCCCCAATTCTGCGGATATGCGCGGACGGTTCAGGACGCATTCGCTGCGAAGGGCCTCGATGAACTGCTCGAGATGGGCATGGTGGACCGGCAATCCGAGTCCGAGTTTCGCTCGTGGTGTGCGCGTCTCGGTGACGCGCTCGCTGTCGACCTCGATATCCACTACACGCCTTCGCTGCCGCGCACGATACTGCTCGAACTGATTGCTCGCGAGGATTACGGCATGGACCCGCAAACGGCGACATCGGTGCTGCGCTTTGTGCGCCCGGCATGCACCTCGATGCCGCGGGCGATGCTCGGGAGGCCCAGGCTACCGACATTCGAAACGGGCGATCTTCTTGGCATCGTGCCGCCGGGCGAAGCGGCGCCGCGCTACTACTCGCTTGCGAGCGCATCGTCGGACGCCGTCGTTGAGATCTGCGTGCGACGCCATCCCCACGGCGTGTGCTCGAACTATCTGACCGGTCTGAGCCCGGGGCAGACGATCGAAGCATTTTTCCGCCCGCACCCGCAGTTTCGGCCAGGCGAGGGCAGCACGCCCGTGATCCTGATCGGCGCCGGTACCGGCATTGGCCCCCTGATCGGCTTTGCGCGCCACAACGCCCGTTGCCGTCCGATGTACCTGTACTTCGGCGCACGCGACGAGGACGACGGCTTCCTCTATCGTGACGAATTCCCCGGTCTCATTCGCGACCGGCGGCTGTACGCGTTGAAGACAGCCTTCTCGCGCGCGGAACGGCGGGCATACGTGCAGGACCGCCTCATCGACGACGCGCAGCATCTCCTTGATCTCATCGCCCAGGGCGCGCAGATCGTGGTGTGCGGCGGGCGCGCGATGGCCCAGGGCGTCGCACACGCGTGGGAACGAATTCTGGACGGTTCCGATTTGTCCGTTTCACAACTGAGAGAGCAGGGACGCTATGTCGAAGATGTCTATTGAATGGTCGCCGGGCTCGCTGCTGAACCGATGCCGCGTCAGCGGAGCGACGATGGGGACTCGCTATGATGTGCAGTTCTACGCGCCCTTGCACACGGACCTGAAAACGCTCGCGGCAGAACTCGATGCGGCAGTCAGCGCAGTGGACGAGCAGATGTCGAACTGGAAGACGGACTCGAATCTGTCGCGGCTGAATCGGGCAGAGCCGGGCTGTTGGGTGCCCGTTTCGGCCAATCTCGCCGCAGTGCTGGTTCGTGCGCTGGAAATCGGTCGTGAAACGGATAACGCATTCAACATCGGCATAGGCGAACTGGTCCAGGCATGGGGCTTTGGTCCGGCGTCGCCGCTTCACGCCGACCATGGAGATGCCCGTGGCGCAGCGCCACTGCTTCCCGTCGGCGATCTGCTCGAGGTCGATGTGCAGCACGGCCATGCCCGAAAGCGTGCGAGCGTCGCGTTCGATCTGTGTGGCATCGCTAAGGGATTCGGCGTGGACGAGCTCGCACGCGTGCTCGATCGGCATCGTATCGGCGCCTGGCTCGTCGGTATAGATGGCGAGATGCGCTCCCGCGGCCGGAAGGCCGACGGGTCTGCGTGGGCAATCGCCGTGGAGGCGCCCGATGACGAGCGGCGCGATATATTCAGCGTGATCGAGCTGGGCGATGCGGCCGTGGCGACGTCAGGCGACTATCGGCATTGGAGAAACGTCGGTGGCACGCGTGTCTCGCATACGATGGACCCGCGCGCCGGCTTGCCGCTGTGCGGCGAGATCGCGTCGGTCACCGTCATCGCGCCTACTTGCATGGATGCGGACGCTTATGCGACGGCGTTGATGGTCCTGGGCATAGAGGCTGGAAGCGATTTTGCCCGGCGGCACAACCTCGACGCGTTCTTCATCGTGCGCGACGGCGACGCGTTTCGCGGAATCGGCACCGGCTGCTTTCTGGAAATGCAGCCAGCCGCCTGATTGACGGCGCGGATGTCATGCCGGCGTCGAAAGTTTCAGGCGCGCGTCCGGTCCTGATTGCGTACGACGTGCCGTTAGCGGACGGGGGCGATGTTCCACTTGCAACGCCGAAGTCCGGATTTTTATCGCCCCGCCATCGCATACCACATCGCGCCATCGTCGCGCAGCTCTCTCGTCACCTCCCCGCGGTGCATCAAGTAGTTCAGGCAAGCAAAACTCTCACCCGTTGCCAGGCCCATCTCGCCGATCTGCGCTTCGCCAATCGGCCGCGCGAACAGCGTCGGGAAGACATCCACCGCGCGCCTGGGCTCCGTCAGGCTGCGCCGCAACCGTTCGAGACTGCGTTGCTGCCCACGCTCCAGCCGATCGAGCCGCGCATGCAAGCCGCGAAAACAGTCGTTATGCGCCGGCAGCACCAGCACATCGTCAGGCACGTGCGCCTTGAACTTTTCGATCGACGCAAACCAGTCGGCCATCGGGTCGGCGTCCGGCTCGATGGGATATACCGAAACGTTCGATGAAATGCGAGGCAACACCTGGTCGCCCGAAATCACGAGATTGAGTTCGGGGCAGTAAAAACACGCATGTTCGGGCGAGTGCCCTGAGCCCGTGATCACGCGCCAGACATGCGCGCCGATTCTGATTTCCTCACCGTCGCGAAGGCGCCGGAAGCTCGCCGGCAGCGCGTGAACATGCTGGCCGAAGCGGCCAAAGCGCGCCCGATAGAGATCGATCGCGCGATTGCTCCATCCCGCTTGCCGATAAAAGCGGATCGCGTCGTCGGGCGCTTCGAGGCCTGTGTCGGCCATCGTCACTCTGCAGTTGTAGTACTCGCCGCGCGTCATCCAGAGGCGGCAGTCGTTCGTGCGCGTGAGCCACCCGGCCATGCCCACGTGGTCAGGATGCATGTGCGTGACGAACACACGCGTCACACGGCGTCGCTCGCCGCTGCGCTGGAGCCACTCGTTCCAGATGGCAGCGGCGGGGTCGGTGCGCAAGCCGGTGTCGACCACGGCCCACCCGCCATCCTCCGCGATCGCCCAGACATTGATGTGATCGAGCTCGTAAGGCATCGGCATGCGGATCCAGTGCACGCCGGGCGCGACTTCGAGCGTGCCGCCCGGCGCGGGCGGAGCGTCGAACGGATAGACGAGGGCGCCGGGCGCCGTGGGCGAAGCGGTATCGTCGTTCATCGCATGGTCATGATGGTTGTACGCGCATCGATCTGGAGCGTCCCGCAACAAGCCGGCAGACATCACGAGAACGGCCCGTGCAAGAACGCGGGAACATCCTTGCACGGGCCGGTTCACCGCCACGGGTCGCGAACCGCGTCGCGCCAGAAGGCGTGGAAGCGCGCCGAAACTTTACTGCACGTTGCCGGCCACGGCAATCGTCTGTGCGTGGAGGGCGTTCGACTCGGTCGTGCCTCCGCGGCAGGGCCACGCCATCGTGAGCATGCCGTGCGCAATCATGCCGGGCATGTTGAGCGCCGCATAGGCCAGCGGCTGCTGCGCCCATCGCGTCGCTGGTTTCGCTGGCGCCCGGCTTCCTGAACGGAATCATCCCGCCGGCAACGAAAACATTCCGGCCCATGCGCTGCCTACTTGATCAGTTATGCAGACATTTTGAATCAGAGCTTGCGTGAGATGAGGTCGCGCATCACTTCGCTCGTGCCGCCATAGATGCGGGTGACACGGGCGTCGGCGAACGCGCGGGCCACGTGATATTCGAGCATGTAGCCGTAGCCGCCGTGCAACTGCACCATCTCGTCGAGCGCCTTGCCGAGCGTTTCCGTGGCAAAGAGCTTGGCCACGGCTGCTTCTTCGAGGGTGAGGCGGCGGCTCATATGCTCGGCCAGATAGTGATCGACCATGAGGCGCACGGCGATGGCCTGGGCCTTGATGTCGGCCAGCTTGAATTTGGTGTTCTGGAAGTCCCACACGGTCTGGTTGAACGCGCGACGGTCCTTCACGTAGTGGATCGTGTGCTCGAGGCTCGCTTCGAGGCGCGCGGCCGCGCCGATCGCAATCGACAGACGCTCCTGCGGCAGCTCGCCCATCAGATAGGCGAAGCCCATGCCTTCTTCGCCGAGACGGTTCGAGACCGGCACGCGCACGTCATCGAAGAAGAGCTCGGCCGTGTCCTGCGCATGCTGGCCTACCTTTTCGAGCTTGCGTCCACGGCGGAAGCCCGCGCGGTTCCCTTCCACCACGATCAGGCTCACACCTTTCGCGCCGGCGTTGGGATCGGTCTTGCAAACGACGATGATCAGGTCGGCGTTCAGGCCGTTGCTGATGAAGGTCTTGCTGCCATTGATGACGTATTCGTCGCCATCGCGGATCGCGGTCGTGCGGACCGCTTTCAGGTCACTGCCAGTGCCGGGCTCGGTCATGGCGATCGCGAGAATGGTTTCGCCGCTGCAACAGCCGGGAAGCCACTTCTGCTTCTGCTCCTCGTTGCCGATGCGCGCGATGTACGGGGCGATGATGTCCGAGTGCACGCCAAAGCCGAGCCCGGAGAGGTTGAGCCGGTTGACTTCCTCGTTCATGACTGCGGCATGGCCGTAGTCGCCGCCGCCACCGCCGTACTCGGTGGGCAGCGTCAGGCACAGCAGGCCCTCGCGGCCGGCCTTCAGCCACGTTTCGCGGTCGACCTTGCCGGCCTTGTCCCATTCAGCCTGTTTCGGCAGGCATTCCTTTTCCAGAAAGCGGCGCGCAGTGGTGCGCAGCATTTCATGATCGTCACGAAAAACGGTACGGGTAATGTGCATTGCGGATGTCCTGAAGATTGGGCCAGCGTTCGTTCGCGCGGGGGCGCAGCCGCCTGCCTGCCCGGCTCGAACCCCATGAGCCAAGAATAGAGACTCTCAATCGGCCCAGGCACCACCCGCGCAAGGGGGGGAGTGCGCGCCCGAGAAGGGTGCGGGGTCCTTCATATCAAGCACGCACGCCGTTTCGCACGCGTTTATCGGGGTATTCCCGTCCCACTCCGGGTGGGGAGGTGTATCGCTGCCCGTCACCGGCACCATGAGGAAACCGACCAATTCATTCGGACAGGCCGACGAGCCGTGGGAGGGGGCTGCACTGGCCAGGTTTGACATTCCGCGTCCACTGGATGCGGCAAACATAATGAGGAGACGTGCATGCGGTTTGTAACCAGGAGCATTTACGGCGCTGCGCTGATACTGGCGGCGGGCAGCGCATCGGCACAGTCGAGCGTGACGCTGTACGGCGTCGTCGATGCGTTCGTGCAGTACTCGATGAACGGCTCCGGCACCAAAGGCGGCCCCGGCACGGCCTATGTGCCGGGCAGTCATACATACTCGGAGCGAAGCGGCGGCCAGAACCTGTCGATGTTCGGGCTCAAAGGCACCGAAGATCTCGGCGGCGGCCTGAAAGCCATCTTCGATGTGGAAAATGGCTTCAACGTCAACAACGGGACGTTCTTTGCCGACTCGACAGCGCTGTTCTATCGTCAGTCGTGGATCGGGCTCAAGGACGACGCCTGGGGGCAGCTTACGTTCGGCCGGCAATATCAGCCGAGCTTCATCGCGATCTATCCGTCTGATCCGTTCCGCGCCAACGAGCTCATTTCGCCGATCTCGGCCGTCGTCCTCGCTGGCGCGCGCGACCGGGCGACGCTCGCCACGCAATACGTGACGGGCCGCACCAGCAATTCGATCGTCTATCAGTCGCCGGATTGGCGCGGGTTGCGCTTCTACGGCATGTACGGGCTCGCCACCACGGTGACGCAGCCGATTGTGATGCGAACCGGCAACATGCTCGACCTCGCGGCCACGTATTCCGGATACGGGCTCTTCGTCGGCCTTGGCTACCAGTTCCAGCACGGCGGCCAGGAAACCGCTTCGCTTGGGACGTTCCCGGCCGGCACGCCGCTGGCCGGCCAGCCGCTGCCCGCGAGCACCTTCGATCTCGTCTCGACCGCGCACTATTCCGCAGCCATCGCGTATCGCATCGGCATCGTGAACCTGCAGTTCAACTACAGCTACAACAGCCCGAGCGATCCGCCGGCCGGCTCCCGCGTCACCGCGCCAGGCGTGGGCACGATCGCGCCGCTTGCCGCGCTGGTCCATCCGTACAGCATCATGGAGGCGGGCGCGACCATTCAGGCCACGCCGGTCGACGTGATCGAGATCGCCGGAATTTACCGCAACGTGCGAGGCGTGGACGACAACACGCCCGGCTTCGAGATCGGCGCGGAACACTTCTTGTCCAAGCGCACGAGCGTGTACATGCGCGCCGGATACATAAAGAACAACGGCATCGCGAATGTGAGCTGGCCCACGATCGCGGCCGCGAGCGGCTCGAAGCAGGTGCTCGCCTTGATGGGCATGACACACCGGTTCTGATACGGCGGCTGACGCGCGCGGCATGCTTCACGCGATGCCGCGCGCCACCTGCCGAGATGCGCGTTGCCGGACCCAACGACAATGGAGGACAACAATGAAGACAAATCATATGAAATATCTGGTTGCGGGATTTTTAATCGCGCTGACGTCGATTGGCGCCAATGCGCAAGACGGCGACACCGCGTCCCCGGCGACGGGGCCCGCTTCGGGAGCAGGGGCCGTCAGCGATGCCAAGGCCGCAAAGGCTGCCGACCGCGCGTTGCAGAAGGCCGTGATGCGCGCGCTGAGCAAGACCAAAGGCCTGCGTGTATCCACGATTTCGGTGCGCGCGCGCAACGGCATCGTGACGCTCGAAGGCCAGGTGCCCGAGCAATCGCAGGCCGAGCTGGCGACCAAGGTGGCCGAAGGCGTGCAGGGCGTCAAGCAGGTGAAGAATGCGCTTACGCTCTCGTCGATATAAGGGCGTTTCAGCGGTGGTGAGGTGAACTGAATGGAGGGATGAACGGGAACGTTCATCCCTCCATTTCTATGGGGCGATGAGTTGATGCGTGGCGCTCGGGTTGTGGCTCAAGCCGTAACAGCCGCCGCGGCGTCCTTCAATGCGTGTTGCGCACGCGCCGGGTGTAGCCACCTGAGCGCGCAGAGCGAAACCCCGATCATCAAGGCCGCGCCTACGACGAAACCGATCTCATAGGCGTGACTGGTCCCGCTGCCATACGCCTGCACGATGCGTCCCATGACACCGGGGCTGATGGCTGCACCAAGGCTCGCAACGGCGGTGTTGATGGCCACCATCGAAGCCCGTTGAGCCGTGGGCACCATTTCCGCGAGTAGAGCCGGCGTAACCGAGAGGCAGACGGCGGGCAGCGCGCCGGCCACGGCATACAGCACCACCTTCGCCGCAGCGGAAAGATCGACGAGCATGAGAGCGATCAGGAGCAGTGCGGCGACAATCATCGCTACGCAGATCAGTTGCACGCGCGCCTGACGCGAGGTCGCGCCGCCATTGAGCATCCGTTGCGAAAGCCAGCTCAAGCCGATATTGCCCATGGCAATGGCGAGGATCACCAGCGCGAAGCAGCGGCCAGCCGTAACGCCACTGAAGCCGAGCCCTTTTTCGAACCACGTGGGAAGCCACGTGATGGTCTGGCCCAGCAGCCAGTAGGCCGCAAAGCAGAGCAGAAAGACGCACAGCACGGAACGATCGGTGAGCATCCTGAGATAGGGCTGCCGTTGCGCGTCAGGCACGCCGGCCGCTTCGGCTTCGGCTTTGGTTTTGACTTTTGTGGCGGCTGCGGCGCCTGGCGCGCGCGGCGCGTCGTCGAGCGTGCCTTCGCGCCCGAAGCAGAGCCATAGCACACTCCACATCACGCCGATGGCGGTAAGCAGGAAGAAGTTCATGCGCCAGCCCCAGTGTTTCGTGATGAGCGGAATGGCCAGGCCCGCGAGGATCATGCCCATGGCCGCGCCCTGGTTGATGATCGCCACGGGCAGGTTGCGGTGCCGGTCCGGGAACCACTTGAAGATCGCATGCACCGAGGTCGGAAACGACGGCCCCTCGGCAGCGCCCAGCACCACACGGCAGACAAGCAACGCCACGGCGCTGCTTGCGAATGCCTGGGGCAATTGCAGCACGGCCCAGCTAACGCCCATGGCAAGCAGAATCCAGCGCGTGGGAAAACGGTTGGCGAGAAAGCCGACCAGGATAGCCGATACGGAGAACAACCAGAAGAAGCTGCCGGCCACTAAACCGAATTCCGCCGGAGACAAATGCAATTCGGCGATCAATGGCACGGCGACCATGCCAATCACGATCTTGTCGAGGAAGTTGATCATGGCGAGGGCGGTCAGCAGCGCGGTCATGATCCATGCGGACTTCGGGTTGTAGCGAGTGTGAATGGTCATCGAGAGCCTCGGTGGCATCGGATGTTATAGCGCGGAAAACGCCGGGATTGCCGCTCGAACGGCCGGATGCGATCACGGTACGGTGGCGGGAAACGGCGGGTACCACCCACACGGGGTGGGCAGGGAAATCCTGAGTCAGAGAGGGTTTCCGTGAGCTGCGCGCGTGCTGCGCGTAACGGATGGTGCGGGCCCGCCGCATCGCGCACACCAGTGTTTGCTCATGCGCCCTGCGATGCGGTAGGGCGCAGGTTTGTCTTCGCGAAAACGGTTGTCCATGAACACGACCGGATCGCGCAAGCTCTCAGACGGACTGAAGCAACGGCACGTAGTCACGCTCTCGATTGGCGGAAGCATTGGCGCGGGCCTGTTCGTTGGCTCGGGCCATGCCATCGCGGAAGCCGGGCCTGCCGCGGTGCTTGCGTATATCTTCGCGAGCCTGCTCGTCGTCACGGTCATGCGCATGCTTGGGGAGATGGCCTGCGCAATGCCCGATTCAGGCTCGTTTTCAACCTACGCGGACAAGGCCATTGGCCCTTGGGCCGGCTTTACGATCGGCTGGATGTACTGGTGGTTCTGGGTCCTCGTCGTCCCGCTCGAAGCGACTGCCGCCGCCAATATCCTGAACGGATGGCTCCCCCAGATCCCCATTTGGGAGCTTTCATTGTTCGTGACCGCTGTGCTCACGGTTGCGAATCTCGCTAGCGTGAAAAACTACGGCGAGCTGGAATTCTGGTTTGCCATTATCAAGGTGACGGGCATTCTGATGTTCATTGGATGCGGGGTCGCGGCGATGTCTGGGTGGATTCCGTCCGTGCACCTTACGCCCTGGCGCACGCTTACCGAACACGGAGGATTCGCCCCGCGTGGTATGGCACCGATCGCTGGCGCGCTGCTCACCACGATGTTTACCTTCCTGGGCACGGAAGTGGTGACGATCGCGGCAGCAGAGTCGGAAAACCCCGCAAGGGAGATCGGACGCGCGATCCCCTCCGTCGTCTGGCGTATTTCGCTTTTCTACATTGGTTCCATCGTGGT
Source organism: Paraburkholderia sp. A3BS-1L (assembly GCF_051125215.1). Classification (NCBI taxonomy): domain Bacteria; kingdom Pseudomonadati; phylum Pseudomonadota; class Betaproteobacteria; order Burkholderiales; family Burkholderiaceae; genus Paraburkholderia; species Paraburkholderia sp. A3BS-1L. Next base: position 130,022 of record NZ_CP120444.1, read on the forward strand.
TATCATTTGCGTGATTCCGTGGAACGATCCTGATCTCACGCGTCTCGGCGCTTATCAAGCTGTACTTCGGGTATTTCATGTTCCCTATGCGCGCGTTATCACTGACGGCCTCATTCTTGTCGCAGTCGGAAGCTACCTGAATTCCGCGCTTTATACGGCATCGAGAATGATGTACTCGCTTGGCACAAGAGTTCAGGCTCCGGCTTTGGTGACGCGGACCACTTCGAGCGGTGTGCCGGCCAATGCGGTGATTGTGTCGAGTTGCGTCGCTTTTCTTGCCTGCGCTTCAAATTACCTTGCGCCAAAGTATGTTTTCGACGCCTTGCTGGCTACCACCGGCGCAATGGCGTTGCTCGTCTATCTTGTCATTACCGTGAGTCAACTGCGGCTACACAAGATGCTCGCCGCCAAGGGCCGCCTGAAGGTGAAAATGTGGCTGCATCCGGTCCTTGGAATCGTTGTGGTGGCGCTGATTGCGGGTGCGTTTGCCGTCATGATGTGTAGCCAGGATCATCGTCGCGAAGTTGTTGCCACGCTGGGCTCCGGAGCTGCACTCGCTGCTTTGGGCTATGTTCGTCAGCAGCGGTGTCGCGTGAAGTAGCACGTGGCGGGAGCGGGCGTTCGTGGCAGGACTTGACGTTGACGTCTACTCAGCCGACTGCGACGGCGAGCGGGGCGCCGCAATCATCGCCGCGAGTCGCCGGCCTATTGGGCTTCTCTGGAACAACGCATACGAGACAGCCACGCCGAGCACGGTTTTGTCGCGATAAGGCGAGCTGTTATGCTGGCAGCGTAAAGGCAAACGCTTTGATCGATGAAACGGAACCTGAATCCGGCCGTTGCAAAAGTGCTCAAGCGCTTGCACTACCCGCTCGACGTCATCTTGCTCTGCGTGCGGTGGTATGTGGCGTATCCGCTGAGCCTGCGCCATCTTGAACAAATGATGGCGGGCTGCAAAGCAACTCGTAGCGGCCGTCACCGGAGCCGCAGTGTATCGTGTCCCAGGGCGGCGTCAGGGTGCCACATTGTTCGCAACGCTCGTGTGCCATGTCGTGTTTGCTGTATCGGTGCTTCCTGCGATCGCGGGGGAGATGATGCCATCAGGTTGCCGGGAGCTGGTCATCGCACGCTGACGGCTATGAATTCATGTTGCCGTGGGTGAAAGCCGGGAGACCTGCCGCCATTGTGACACCCACTAGCCGGGTTGCAATCCAGCGATACGTGCGTGACACGGGGCTCCTGGACGTGCCGGTAGCGACTCGCTCGCCGATGAACATGGCGGCGAGGTTGTCGCCGGGCGCGGCGGAGAGTCGGACAGCCCCCCGCGCCGGCGCAATCTGCACACGTACTGGGGAGGTCAAAGCGCAGCGCAGAGGCCGCGCTTGCCCCGTCCCGGTGCTTCGGGCGGAGGTCCACCGCAGGGGAGCGTGGCGGGGCGCGAGACCCTGGAGCACGGCAGGTTCGCCCGTGCCGCCTGAGACGCTCATCTGCGCCTCGATGCGACGGGACCGTGGCAGGTTAATGGGACCACATATTGCCCTGGAGGACTCTCCATTGTTTCGCGGCTGGCCGAGCCCACAAATTGCGATTTTGCCGATATTGTCTATAATGTTGGCAGATTCGCAAGCTGCAGGAGGAGGTCATGATTCAGGTTCATGGTGACGCAAACACAGATGTCGTGTTGAATTTGCCGCTCCCGCGGGGAACCGATCCGGCCGTCGCTTCCACCCTTAAAAAGGGCATGCAGGAGTTGCTGACCGTTCTTCTGGCCACGCCCCAGTGGGAGACACAGGTGTTCCTGCGCGCGGATGATCTTGCGCGTGCGATCACTGGCCTGGCAGCGCCGACGCCCGCGTTGATCGAGGAGCGCATCCGGCGCCAGAAGACCATGCGCGACGTTTTTGCGCGAGGCGACTGGCTGACGGCGGAGGAAATCAACCGGCTCCAGGTAACGCCGCCCACCAACAAGGCTCAGCCTGCGAGCGACTGGAAGCGCCGGGGGCGGATCTTCAGCGTGGCATTCAACGGCAAGGAATACTACGCAGGCTACCAGTTCGACGCGATGTTCCAGCCGCTGCCCGTTATCAAGGACATCCTCGAGGCGCTGGGCCCGGTCGCAGACAGCTGGAAGATTGCGGCCTGGTTTCATTTTCCGAACGGATGGATCGCAGGCACTGGCGACCAGGAGGCTGAACCTGTGGCTCCACGGGATGCCCTTGACCGGCACGACGAGGTGGTCGACGCGGCGGCGCGCCACGCCAGTCACGGGTACGTCGCCTGATGGCCGGTCCGCACTTGCCTGGCGGCGCGGAAGCCTTCACCGTCGTGTCCGTCACGTGGGAAGACGTGCCGGTCTGGTATCACGCGTACTGCACGCACCCCCATGCAACGACCGCGACGACCTTCGCGCAAGGCTGGGGCAATACCCGCTTTGCGCCGATTTCCTGTCCGGATGGCTCGCCGGTCCATACGTACTATGCGGCGAGCTCATTCGCCAGCGCTGTCATGGAGTCGCTGTTCCATGACTTGCCGTTGCGTCCGCCGGGCGTCTTTGACCTCGACCGGCTGAAGCACTTCCGGCTCGCGAGGCTCACCATTCCGGATCCGATCCAGTGCGTCAGTTTTCACACGCCACACCTTCCGGCCCTGGACCTCACACGGGCGGACCTGATAGACAGCCTGCCGGCCGTCTACGACTCGACACGGAAATGGTCTCAGGCGGCATACGACCAGTGCCCGGGCGCGCAGGCCATTGCCTACGGCTCGCGCAGGGATGATTCGGGCCGTTGCGTGATGCTGTTCGGCCAGCGGCTCCCATCCTCACGCCTCACTGTCGTCAGCGACGAGTCGATGGCTGTCGATCCGTTACGGACGAAGGTGCTGCAACTTGCAGATAGCCTGAGGCTTAACGTCATCTGATCTGACGACGCGTCCGGCGCTGGGCGGATATGCTCGTCGTACGACCAAATCGACGTTAGGATACATTTCATAAACTTCGATAATTATGCGGGGTTCTGTCAAATGATCCTCGGGGCGTGGTCAGCCGTCAGAAAGCAACTAACGGTCTAAAGTGCTCAGCACACCCAAGATGTCTTCAGGCGACGCAAGGGCTGTTGCCCATGCGAATGAAGGCGATGACCTCGGCTTGGCGCCTTTCAAGTTGACGTTACGTGCTGCGACTGCATCATCGCGGCCGTGCTTGTATGGTTGCGTGATACGTAGCGTGGCACAACGCGAAGGCCATGCCGGCGCACGTTCAGACTTCTCGCCCGCGAAGTAGCCAGACGGCCAGCTCCCGAAGCTGATGGGTCGTGAGGCGTTCGCGCAGCATAAACGTTCGCAGATAGACGGCACCAATGAGGCAGTGGAGCATCGGCATGGGATCCGCGCTCGGCGGCCATTCACCTCGTTGCGTGGCGCGTTCGAAAACGGGCTGGACCGACGAGAAACGGTCCGTCCACAACTTGCGCAATTCATCCGTCACGCCCGGGTCGCCATACGTGGCTAGCACGAACTGAATGGCGGCCCTGCCCACGCCCGTGCGCAAGTAGCGCGCAGTCGCTGACATGAGTGCGACGAGATCTGACTGTAGCGAGCCTCGATTGGGAATCGCGATGTTCTCGGCGAAGAGCTCGAAGACGGCCTCCATCATCAGCCCTTCCTTGCTCTTCCAGCGGCGGTAGATCGAAGTCTCGTTCACACCGGCGAGTTCGGCGACTGCCGCAATGGTGAGCCCCTCGAAACCCACCTCCTGCAACTGGGTAATCGTGGCCGATACCACCGCATCACGGACGCGGGCACTGCGGCCGCCCAGGCGGCGGCGCGGCGGCGGCGATTCTTGTTCGACTGACTTTGGCATAGGCCGATTTTACACGCGGAACCGGCGCCGGCCGGCCTGATCATCGGGGCCGATCTCGAATCAGGGGCTGCCCCGGCGACGAGTTCCGGGCAGGTACGTGGTAAACGCTAATGCAAGTATACTTGCGTTAACGAGATGGATGAGGAACCATAGCGACTCGATCAATAGCCCTGTGGAGGCTCCAATGAAATCAGTGACGTTTTTCCGCTCCGGGACCGAAGTGGCCAGCCATGAGATTCTTCAGATCGAGGTAAAAAGGGCGCGGTACATGATGGCCATGCTGATGGAGAAACTGGGCGCCGAGGGCATGGCGGAATTGTTCGCGCCGGAGATTGCCGCGCACGAATCGGAAACGAAGGAATGGGCGCTGCGCGCGGATGGCCGTTTTACGCAGTCCGTTGCGCAAGCGCACATCGCGGCGGGAAACGGCGCCGAGTTCATCGACTGGTTCTGGAGTGCGTATGCCGGCCCGGACGGCCTCGCCATGCTGCGCGCGCACCCCGAGCACCTGGGGGCGCTATTGCTGCCCGATGGCCGCGTGGGCATTCTGGAAGTGCCGGGCCATACCACGTCGCCCGCGCTCCTGAGACTGCGCCGTCTCGATGAATGGAATGGCATCCCGATTGAGCTGGATTCCGGAATGCCGCATCGCATGATGGGGCGTGTTGAATCGGCAGACGGCGAGACCCTCGGATATTTGCTGCATCAGTTCAGGGACACGTCGGCAGGATTCGACGCGAAGCTCGAGATTTATTGGCCGTCGAGCGCGCCGGCGCAACTCATACGCGGCCACTCCGATCACCTGATCGTCGAGTGGAACAACTGGTTCGAACTGTACGTTCTCTCGAGAACACGCAAGACTGACCTGATGTCGCTGGCGCTCTGCGTCAACACATAACGGCGTGCGGCATCGTGGCTCACGCGAGTACGCCAATCAATTAGTAGTCCATTAAGTTGAGGAATTCTTTCAATGTCCAGAAAAGTCATCATCACATGTGCCGTGACCGGCGCTGTGCATACGCCGAGCATGTCGCCGCATCTTCCCCTGACGCCCGATCAGATCGCACAGGAGGCCATCGAGGCGGCCGAGGCGGGCGCGGCCATTCTTCACCTGCACGCGCGCGACCCGGCCGACGGCCGCCCAAGCGCTGACCCGGACGTTTTCATGCAGTTTCTCCCGCAGATCAAGGCGCGCACGAACGCGATCATCAACCTGACTTCCGGCGGCAGTACGAAGATGACCCTCGAAGAGCGCCTGGCGCCGCCGCTGAGGGCGAGACCCGAGATGGCGTCGCTGAACATGGGGTCGATGAACTTCTCGATTCATACGGCGGCGCGCAAGATCGACACCTGGACGTACGACTGGGAAAAGCCCTATGTGGAGGGCACCGAGGACACGATCTTCAGAAACACGTTCAAGGACATCGCGCGGATCCTGAAGGAACTGGGCGAGGGCTGCGGGACGCGCTTCGAATTCGAGTGCTACGACGTGGGCCACCTGTACAACCTGGCTCACTTTGTCGACGCCGGCCTGGTGAAGCCGCCATTCCTGATTCAGACGATCTGCGGCATCCTCGGTGGCATCGGGCCCGAGCCGGACAACGTCGCCTATATGCGGCAAACGGCGAACCGCCTGTTCGGCGGGGACTATCACTGGTCGGTGCTGGGCGCGGGACGTCACCAGATGCCGCTGGCGACATACGGCGCGATCATGGGCGCGAACGTGCGCGTTGGGCTCGAGGACAGCCTGTTCCTTGCGCGCGGCGAACTGGCGAGGAGCAATGCCGATCAGGTCCGCAAAATCCGGCGCGTGCTCGACGAATTGTCGCTGGACATTGCAACACCTGAGGACGCACGGGCCATGCTCGGGCTCAAGGGTGCCCACGCCGTCGCATTCTGAGCGTGTTGCGCTTTACACAAAGAGGACGGATAGCTGCCATGAACAGGATAGTCGACCTTTCGATCTTTCTGGAAAACGACGTGGTGTCTGACCCGCCCGCGTTCGCGCCCAGGATTACGTATTTCGATCACCACGCGACCACGGGGCAGTTGCTGCCGTTTTTTCCGGGCCTCACTGAGCGCGATCTGCCCGATGGCGAAGCGTGGTCGATCGAGAAAGTCGAACTGGTTACGCACAATGGCACGCACCTGGACGCGCCTTACCATTTTCATTCGACCATGAACAAGGGCGAGCGAGCCACCACGATCGACGAGGTGCCGCTCGACTGGTGTTTCCGGCCGGGCGTAAAACTGGACTTCAGGCATCTTCCGGACGGGCATGTCGTCAGCGCTGCAGAAGTGGAGGCTGAGATCGAACGGATCGGATACACGCTCAAGCCGCTCGATATCGTCGTCGTAAACACGCGTGCAGGCGCGCGGTATGGGGAGGACGATTACGTCGCCTCCGGGTGCGGGATGGGTTATGAGGCGACCCTGTACCTGCTCGAGCGCGGTGTGCGGCTGACGGGTACCGACGCCTGGAGCTGGGATGCACCCTTCGTTCATACGGCCAGGAAATACAGCGAGACGGGCAACGCGAGCCTGATTTGGGAAGGGCACAAGGCGGGGCGCGATATCGGTTACTTCCATCTGGAGAAGCTGCACGATCTCGAATCGCTGCCATCACATGGTTTTCGCATCGCCTGTTTCCCGGTGAAGATCCGGGGTGCTTCGGCCGGATGGACGCGCGCGGTGGCGATCTTCGACGAATGATCCGCGGTATCTGAGCCTGTTGTTGCGGCACGCTTCCCGAACACATGGAATCCGACAGAGGTTCCGGAATATCGATGAACAATGGGGTGCGCCAGCGGGATCGCGCTGTGCACAGCCCGAAGCGGGAATTGAAGTTGTTTGTCGCCGAAAAAGGCGTCTTTTATAAGAGCCGGCTCAAAAATCCCGCTCTGTACGCCTGTAGATGTTCCAGCAGACAAGAGAGTAGCCGAGTTTCGAAAGCGCTCCATGTATGTGTGCGCCCAGCTCGGGCTGGTGTGTTCAGCAGGAGTTAGTCCTGCCGGGGTAATAAGTCAGGCGACCCGTAGCCTGGATAGCAGGGCGGTGGGAAACCACGACCCTGAAGCCTATCGAAAAGTGGGACTTACACTGCGGTAATTTGTAAATTTGTAAAGTCAACATCGATCAATTCAACAATCAGGATACTGAGAATATGGATGCACAAATCGATCACGCAGCCGGGATGCCGATTGGCTTGCTCGACGAACTCCCACCGCGGGTTGATGCTACCGAGTCGCTATTTTCCGCACTACAACAACTGCTGACACAGGAAAATCCCTACAGGAGTAGTACTGGGTAACCTCCCCTCGGAGGGTGTGAACCGAGCTCCAGGTAAATGATGTCATTGAAGTCGGAGGGTATTCTTCATAGATTCAACCTAGAACGTTAGAATTCCGAAATTACAGGAAATGAGAGGAGACATAGGATGCGCTGGAAAGGGAAAATTGTCTGCAGGTTGAGCCTGTGTATGGCGAGCGTACTGTCGATGGGTGTCGTACATGCGCAGAGTGGCGTCACGCTCTATGGTCTGATGGATGGCGGGTTGTTATACACCAGCAAGACGGCTGGCGCGGGCGGTCAGAACGAAGGGCACCAGTTTTCGGCGATCGATTCAGGGGCGGAGCCGACGCAGTTTGGCCTCTATGGCACCGAAGACCTTGGTGGTGGTCTCAAAGCGAAGTTCAGGCTCGAAAGCGGCGTGAGCGTAATGAATGGAGCGTTCAACGATTCGAACGGCAACCTGTTCGGACGTCAGGCGTACGTCGCACTTTCTGGTCCGTATGGCGAGGCCACCATCGGCCTGCAGTTCTCTCCGTTTTTTCTTGCGCTTTACGAGACCGACGCGCGTGGCTTTTCCCAGTTTGGAAGTGGTGTCATCAATTATGCGGATGGCGTGCTCGCCACAGGAATATTCAATTCGAACGGCATTGCTTATACGAGCCCACGGATTTACGGGTTCCAGGGGAGTGCGCTATTTGCATTCGGCGGCAGGTCCGGCGATTTTCAGGCGGGGCGGCAATACTCAGCGAAACTCGAGTATGAGAACGGCACGCTGCTACTCAACGCCGCAGTTTATTCCGGCAATGGAGGTGGAGCGGTTCAGACGCCGGTTCCTTCCAATGTCGAATTCTGGGGGCGCACGTTCGGCGCGACCTGGAAGTTCGGCGTGGTTACGGCGAAGGTGCAGTTCGTAAACTACAAGGTGGCGCAATCGTTTAATTCCAATGTCTACAGCGGTGGTCTCGACTGGTATGCCGCGCCGCAGTTGGACGTGAACGGTGGCGTCTGGTACACGAGCGACCGAAACTACACTGAGAATCACTCGCTAATGGGCGCGGTCGGGGCGACGTATTTTGTTTCCAAACGTACGGCGCTATACGCGCAGGTGGCGGTCGTTAATAACCACGGTGCGATGGATACCGGTCTCTCGCTCAATGGTGCGCTGTATGGTGTTCGGGGCACCACGGCTGGCGCGAACATCGGCATGCGGCAAACCTTCTGACGGTTATGGTGCATGCAGTTATTTGATCTGCCCAAACGAACTATTGCTCGACATTTCGATGATTGGATATATGCCGTCTGTCCGCCGGTACGGTGGGCGCCCGGCGCTGACACGCAACTGACGGTTGCAGCAGGCCGTAAGGGAAAAACGCCGCCGCACATTAATGCGGCGGCTCGAATCCACGGGTGTTTGCGGTACTTCAAGCGAGAAGAACAGCTGACCAGAAGCCGTCGCGTCTTCGGGTAGCAGGAAAGAACCAATGGTGACTAAAATTTCGAATCACATAATGTTTCGTTATACTATATATGACGCAGTGATCTCGAAGGACTTTTTCCGGTACTAGGCTGATGTGATACGAACACTTATCATTACCGCATCGTTGCATGTCGGAGTCTCGGGAAAACTCGAGCGCATCGCGTAATCAACTTGGGAATCGAAGCATGTTGTATGGTCAAGCCCAGGATGCAAGGTTGGCGGCCCTGATTGATCAGGGCAAATCCGGTCCGGTTGGCAAACACGTGACAGACCTTACGCATATGCATTGCTGGTGCGCTATCTCGAAGCGAGACTCGCGCATGCCTGCACGCGTGACAGATCCAGAACGCGTCCTGGCCAGCTTCGTAGCTGACGACGAGCCGCACGCCGGTCGGCAACGACCATTTCAGCCTCTGTTGTTCGATCACATCGAGCACCGCCTGCAGGCGCGTGGCGGCTCGTGGCTGCGCGACTGTGTGAACGGCCGGCTGCTCGCGCCAGCCATCGTGCAGCGCCACCTTTCACTTCGCTGCAGCAAGCCTGAGTTACGCCGCCACCACCAGCTCCTGACCGCCCGTATATGCCCGTTCGGTACGCATGATGCCCTCCCGTGAGCAAACCTCGGCACGCTGATTTTAGGCGTCAGCTTGTCAATGGCCGGAATGCTTCATAGGATCTCACAGGAATTTTTTAACTGGCCTCTTAGACAAAATGGTGTGGCCTGAACAAATGTTTGTTCAGGCCGTAACTTGACGTCTGTCGTTAACCCGCGGTCTGTTCGGAAGGAAGTCGACGGACGATGCGCGCGTAGTAGAAGACGACGAGCAATCCAATCCACGACGGGCCGACAACGAGTGCCACGCGCATGCCAGGATTGAATGCCATAACCACCAGCACCGCAATCAAGAAGGCGCCTGCGACGTAAGACGAAATGGGAAAGAGTGGCATCCGGACTGCGCTCGTTTGGACTTCCTTGCGGGAAGCGTTGCGGCGAAAGCCAATGTGCGCCAGCAGGATAATTCCCCATGTCCAGATGGAGCTAAAAGCGGAGATGGAGCTCAACCAGTTGAAAACCTCCGTAGGTGCCGCATAGTTTAGCGCTACGCCGATAAAGAGCAGAACGCGCTACGCCGCAAGCCCATGGCGCTGCTCAACCTGGTCTACCGCGACCAGATTTTTCCGCGCGAAGCCTATCGATTGACCTTCGATCGTCTGCTCGAACAGCTGACGCAACGCGAGGCATGCAAGACCATGGTCGAACTGCTCAACCTCGCCCACGAGCGCAACCGCGAGGCGCAGCTGGCACAGGCGCTCGAGCAGTGCGTGGCCGACGCCCAGTTGCCTGATCTGGACGCGCTTTGTTCGCGTTTTGAAGCGAAGCCCGCGAGCATGCCGAAGGTAAACGTTCAGCTGGCTGCGCTGAGCGACTACGAAGTCCTGCTTGACGTGGAAACGGAGGTGGCAGCATGAGCCCCGATTTCGACGCCACCCGCCTGTCGCCGCTGCTCAATGACTTGCGGCTGCCTGCCATCAAGCAGATCTGGTCGGGCTTTGCCGAGCGTTCCGGCACGCAATGCTGGCCTGTGGCACGCCTGCTGATGGCGCTGGCCGAGCACGAGCTCGCTGAGCGCGATCGACGCCGTGTCGAACGCCACCTCAGGGAGGCCAGACTGCTGCCGGGCAAGACGCTGGAGAACTTTGATTTCGATGCGGTGCCGATGGTGTCCCGGGCGCACGTCTCGGCGCATTGCGCTGGCGACGGCTGGCTGCGCAACGGCGCAAACCTGATTCTTATGGGGACGCCCGGCGGGGGCAAGTCGCTCTTATCGTCGGCCATCGGACTGAGCCTGCTTGAGAAGGGCTGGAAGGTTCTGTTCGCCCGCACCACCGACCTCGTGCAGCGCTTGCAGGTTGCGCGGAGCGAGCTGGCTCTCGAATCTGCTATCAACCGCATGGATCGTTTCGATTTCCTTATCCTTGACGATTTCGCGTACGTCAGCAAGGACCAGGCGGAGACGTCGGTACTGTTCGAGTTGATCAGCGCACGGTACGAGCGGCGTTCGGTTCTCCTGACTGCCAATCAGCCGTTTGGCGAATGGACCAAGGTCTTCCCCGACCCGACCATGACGGTGGTTGCCGTCGGCCGGCTCGTCCATCACTCGACCGTCTTCGAGCTCAACGTCGAAAGCTATCGACGGCGCACCGCTCTGCAGCGCAAGCAGCAGGGTCCGGGGCGTCCGGCCAGTTTCGCGACACCGAACAACGTAGGCGTACAGCCGCGCACGGAGGAACAGTAATGACAAACAGCTCACAACCGAATGTCGTCGTTACGCAATCGATCTCACCGACTGACGCGCTGTTCTTATCCTGATTGACGCGCAGCGCACCCGACGCTCGACAGCGTCAATCAACAAGTGGGCGTCAACCAATAATCGCTTGCCAGCGTCAATCAACATCGGCTTCATCAACCTCGCTGTGACATTCTCATCTTGTTTGTCGCGCGTCTCATCCAGATTGTCGCGCCACAGACAGCGCCGAATCACGTCTGGACGAGCGACATCACGTATGTGGCGACAGCCGAAGGCTTGCTGTATATAGCCGTCCTAAGCGACCTGTTCAGCCGGCAGGTGGTGCGCTGGTCAATGCAGCCGCATGGACGCGTATGGCATGGTTCCGGCGCCGCCCCGAAGCCGGCGTGGCGATCGGTGGGATGCGCCGACCGAAAGCCTGTTGGGTTCGCTGAAGGTCGCACGACTGCAGGGTCGGCACTTCGCGACGCGGCGCGCTGCGATGAATGAAATCGTCGACTGGCTTGGTTTCTACAATGCCCGCCGACTCCATTCGACATTGAACTACGTCATCCCCATGAAGTTCGAGAAGAATCGGGCCGCTCAGCGAGGGCAAGCGGCCTGATGGATTCAGCTATGGGATTCGTGAAACAGGGGCAAAGTCATTAGTCTCTTTCCCACATCCGACATCCCACATTGAAACCACATCCTGGACCGATTTTCAATGGGGCTCTAACAGCATCGAGGCTATGCGCCAGCGGTACTGGCCGACCTACCGACCCGCAAAGCATCAATCAGCACCTGGGTCGCGATGGTCAGCTCGCGGTCTTTGCGAGTGACGAAACTGAACTCCGCACGGTGGTTAAGCAGGTCGGGACGCAGCGGACGGATTCTCCCCTGATCGACCCACTGCGCCGCGTAGTGCTGCGGCAGGTAGCCCAGGAATTTTCCGGATAGCACGAGAATCACGACAGCCTCCATGTGGTAGACCGTAGCCGCGATTCGGAAGTCGGTTGCCACGCCAAGCTCCCTCGATTCGCGCATGTAGCCACGCGACACGTAGTCCAGCCCGCGCAGGTCATCGAGTTGGACCTGCAACGGGGCGGACTCAAAAAGCGGATGCCCCTGGCCGCAATACAGGCAGAGTTCCTCGGTATATAGTCGTTCGTAGTCTAAACCGGGCAGCCTGTTTCGAAACGGCCCGATACCCACATGCAGCTTGCGTTCCTGCACGGCGTCCTCGATTTCCCTAGGCGACATTATTCTTAGCTTGATATGCAGGTCGGCGCCCCGCTGCTTGACTGCCAGGATCGCGGCGGCAACGCGGGAGTGCGAATCGCTTGTCGTATTGTCGACGACGCCGATGGACAGCTCACCACTGATACGCTGCTGCAGCGCGCCAATCCCGGCCCGGAAATCTTCGACGGAATCAAGCAGTTTCTCGGCGAGTTGATACAGCGAGCGTCCACCATCGGTCAACTGAAAGCCACGCCGGCCCCGCTCGCACAGCCGAATCGCGATGCGCCCCTCGAGGTCCGCCATGTGCGTGCTAATGGTGGACAGATTCATGTTGAGCGCAGATTCGGCGGCGGAAAATCCTCCACAATCCGTCACAGTCTTGAAGATCCGTAGCAGGCGCAAATCGAAGTCGGTGACCTGAATCACAGGGCAAGCTCCTTGGCGTTTCGATGAGAAAAAGCGGCGGCCGATCAGATGATGATGGTTCGGCAAACCCAAAACTAAAGTTCGAAAGAATGGGATTCAACCGGCGATGCGGGCCTGCCAATAATGCCACACCCCCCACGTCACTGACCGCAAGGAGTTTCCATGAGTGAAAACCGATTCGCGCCGATCACCGGCACCGTCATGCCCCGGTATTCGGGCCTGGCCACTTTGATGCGGCTGCCGTATACGCCTCTGACGGACGAGCATATCCGCGAAGTGGACATCGGCCTGATCGGCGTGCCATGGGACGGCGGTACGACTAACCGACCCGGCGCACGCCACGGGCCGCGCCAGGTACGCGACGTGTCCACCATGGTTCGTAACGTCAACCGTGCGAGCGGCATCAATCCGTTCGAACTGTGCAATTGTGCCGACCTCGGGGACACGCCCGTCAACCCGGTCGACCTGAATGATTCGCTCAACCGCATTACCGCGTTTTACAACGAAGTCTACAAGGCCGGCATCGTGCCTCTTTCGGTGGGTGGAGATCACTTAGTGACGCTGCCGATCATGCGTGCGCTGGCCAAAGGCCAGCCAATCGGTATGGTGCACTTCGATGCGCACACGGACACATGGAATCGGTATTTCGGTGATAACCCTTATACGCACGGCACGCCGTTTCGGCGCGCCGTTGAGGAAGACTTGCTGGACCCGAAGCGCACAGTGCAGATCGGTATTAGGGGGGCACTCTACAACGACAGCGAAAACGACTGGGGCGAACGCCAAGGTATTCGGGTGATCGACATCGACGAATTCCGCGCCATGGGTGTCGATGCGGTCATCGCGGAAGCTCGACGCGTCGTGGGCGATGGCCCGACCTACGTGACGTTTGACGTGGATGCGCTGGACCCGGTCTACGCGCCCGGCACCGGTACGCCGGAAATCGGCGGGCTGACGACTCTTGAGGCACAACAAATGATCCGGGGGTTGCGCGGTCTCCACCTCGTCGGAGGCGACGTGGTCGAAGTGTCACCGCCATTCGATCCGAGCGGCAATACTGCTCTCGTTGGCGCCACTCTGATGTTCGAAATACTCTGCGTCCTGGCCGATAGCATTAAGCGGCGCAGGTAATTGGGCGACCGGTCCATGTGCCGCCGATCGATCGTGACGATACCGTATGGCCGGAAAGCGGTCGGCCTTTTTATGTTTTTTCCCGAGGAGATAATGCGATGCGATCCTTCTTCGACTTACAACTGGGCGAATTCAATCGGGGGAGACGGAAAATGAAAGGGACGCAATCGGCGCTTACTGCTCTCCTAGCCCTCTTTGCTGCAAGTTATTTCACCTCGAGCGTAACGCATGCCGAGGAAAAGCCGCATGTCATCATCGGCTATGAGGAGGCCATCGATCCGTTCATGGTGTCGATGGCCGAGCACATGTTCGAGCGCAACATGGACGCCGACGTGCAGTACAAGATGTTCAGCTCGGGGCCGGCGGCAATGACCGCTTTGGCGTCGAACAGCCTGTCATTCATGTGCGTCATCGGCATTCCACCCGTCGTCACGGCAATCGCGCAGGGTCTGCCGATGACCATCGTGTACAACCAGGAGCGCTACATCGACGCGGCCGGTATCGTCGTCAAACCCGAAAGCGGCATCAAGGACGTCTCCGGACTGCAGGGCAAGAAGATTGCAATTGTCGCGGGCTCGCAAGCCTCGTTCGAACTGGCCACTTTCCTAGCCGAGGCGCACGTGCCGTATTCGGCGGTCACGCAGATCAACATGGCGCCGCCGCAGATGCGTACCTCGTGGGTGACTGGCGCTATCGACGCAGCGATCGTCTGGGATCCGGTGTTCACTACTCTGCGGGAGGCCGGAGGGAAGGTGATCAAGACCGACGGCGACCTGCCGCGCGAAGCCTCGAGCTATAACGTGTGCATCGCCAGCGCCGACTGGGCGAAGGCACATCCGGCGCTGGTGCGTGGCTTTGTGGTCGCCATGGACCAGGGCTATCAGATGACGATAAAGGAGCGTGACAAAGCGGTTGCCGACATGGCTCGCGTCATGGGTGTGACTGTGCCTGTCGCGCAGAGGGAACTGGCCGGCTACGAGCTGTTCTCGGGTGCCGACCAGACAACGCCGAAGGTCATGGGCCGAGGCACCGGCGTAAAGAACTCGCCAACCTACAAGACTCTCGTCAACACAGCCAAGGTGCTGAACTCCAGTGGGCGCATCCAGTCGGTGTCGGTGAATTTCGAGAAGAACGTAGCTCCTCAGTACTCCGAATTTCTTTCCCATTGAAACGGCCCGACGCTTAGCTGCGGCCGTCTTGTCGGTTGTGTTGCGTTAATGGCTTGGAACGGTCAGGCACGCGAGATGAAGAGGTTCGGACACAGGAGCATCCCACCGATCGAAGCCAAGCTCAGCGTGACGTCGAATTTCTCTTGTACGTTTACACGCATGGCACCCCATTTCGTCGTGCTATCGAGGAGGGTTTACTGGATCCAAATCGGATAGTGCAACTCTGTATTCGCGGGGCGTTGTACAACGGCCGTGAAAGTGATTGGGGCGTACGTCAGGGTATTCGAGTCATCGACATCGATGAATTCCGATCAATGGGTATTGAGAACGTAATCCTGGAAGCCAGGAGGGTAGTCGGCAGCGGTCGAGCTTATGTGACATTGGATGTTGATGCACTAGCCCCCGTGTATGCGCCGGGTACCGGCACGCCAGAAATCGGTGGGCTGAAAACGATCGAGGTTCAGGCCATGATTCGTGGACTGCGGGGCCTTAATCTCATCGGAGGTGATGTCGTCGAGGTGTCGCCGCCGTTTGACCCAAGTGGCAATACGGTATTGGTCGCTGCCACGTTGATGTTCGAGATCCTGTGCGTCCTGGCTGACAACATCAGCAAGCAAAAGCGTCGCTAACCACCCGAATATATGAACAAGAAATGGACTACCAGCCGTCGACGACAGCTAGGTAAGCCATCTACACAGGAGACAAAGTTGGATACTACGAAATTCGGCGCGGAATCCTCCACAACTTCGCCCGCAAGTCCGCGCCAAGCCCCAAGCCTAACGTCTAGCACGACTTCCGCTCGGTTGATTGAGCGCCGCTCGATCGACTTCATCCCAGAATCGGAAAGACATGGCAAACTGGCTAGTCAGTTTACCCTATGGCTTGGCGCCAATCTCCAGATTACCGCTGTGGTAACTGGTGCACTGGCAGTGGTGCTTGGTGGCGATGTGTTTTGGTCCCTAATTGGCCTCCTGATTGGACAGACCCTGGGTGGCGCCGTGATGGCACTACATGGCGCGCAAGGGCCTCAGCTCGGGCTCCCACAGATGATTTCCAGCCGAGTCCAGTTCGGAGTTTACGGTGCCATTTTGCCCCTGGTGCTCGTTTCCATCATGTATGTCGGCTTCTCAGCGGGCGGCATGGTTCTGTCCGGTCAAGCACTCAGCCATCTGATGGGTATCAACAACACCAGCGCGATTTTGCTGTTCTCAGGTCTGGTGATCATGCTCGCTACTTTCGGCTATCGCACCATCCATTTCATGGGGCGAGTCTCCAGTGTGATTGGAATTGTGGCTTTCCTTTACTTGTTCGCGAGTCTACTACACGGACATGACCTTGGTGCGCTACTTCAGAATCGCAGCTTCGACGTGGGTCACTTCCTGTTGGCCGTTTCCCTTTCCGCGTCATGGCAGATTGCTTACGGGCCATATGTGGCCGACTACTCGCGCTATCTGCCTCGCTCCACCTCGGCGTTGAAGACATTCCTCGCGGTGGGCATTGGTTCAGTGCTGGGTTCGCAGATCTCAATGGTTTTCGGTGTCTTTGCCGCTGCGTTGGCGGGCAACCAGTTCGCCGGACATGAGGTGAGCTTTATCGTAGACCTGGGCGCAACTGGGGTAGCCGCGGTTTTGCTCTATTTGACGATCGTCTTGGGCAAACTCACGATCACAACGTTGAATGCTTATGGAAGCGTCATGTCGGTCGCCGCCATCCTAACCGGACTTGGCGGTCAGCGGACCATCTCAGGCCGTACAAAATTCTTTTTCGTAGTAGTCATGGTGGGGTTTTCTACGGCGCTCGCTTTGGCGGCTGGGGAGCATGACTTTCTTAAGAAATTCTCCTCTTTCCTATTGTTCCTACTTGCTTTCCTTACCCCTTGGAGCGCGATCAACCTGGTTGACTACTACTTTGTCACCAAGGAGCGCTACGACGTGCCAGCGCTCTTCAACCCGCACGGCCGCTATGGTCGGTGGAATGCTAAGGGTATGACAGTCTATGTGGTGGGTGTAGCGGTGCAAATGCCCTTCATTGCGACCAGCTTCTATACCGGTGCGTGGGTGGGGGCGCTCGGCGGAGTCGATATATCTTGGATCGTTGGTCTAGTTGTTCCAGCGGTGATTTATTCCTTCACGGGCAGTAAAGCGAACGTGCCTCAGGCGCTGATCCTGCCGGATAAAGCCGACCATGCCGAGTCGTAGTCTGCCGGTCTATGTTGAGCACTGAACCTCCCCGGGAATCGTGGAGGCTGGTTGGTTTAAGTTAATGCGGGTTCAGCGGCAGCTGTTTCAAGTTGCCGATAGTAGTTTGCCTCAGCTTCGGCGGGCGGGATATAGCCGAGGGGTTCCATCAATCGATGATGATTGAACCAGGCCACCCACTCCAACGTTGCCAGCTCAACGGATTCCCGCGTTTTCCAGGCGCGGTGATGAATCAGTCCAGCCTTGTACAAGCCGTTGATCGTTTCAGCCAAGGCGTTGACGCTCCTATGTCAAGCGAAGGCTTTGGATTCAGCTAGATCGGCGAGAATGAGAGGGTAAAGTTCTCGCACTATGTACCGTTTCAAGCAGCGATGAATCTCCTTGTTCGACATACCTTCATGGCTTCGACGCTGCACATACGCTTTCGTCCTCGGATCACTACGCATGCGCACTATCGCTATGGTCCATAGCGCGTTGTTCGCGGAACGGTTTCCCCCGCGATTCAATCGATGCCGTACTGTTTTCCCAGATGGAGCCTGGAGAGGACTTGTTCCACAAAGCGCTGCGAGAGAAGCCTCATTTTTGAGGCGTTCAGGGTTGTCACCGGCAACCGTAACCAGTATCGCGGCAGTGTGAGGTCCGACACCGAAGCGCTCTCTAAGCCGAGGGGCGTACTGGCTGGTAAGCTTCTCCAGCATTGCATCAAGAGCCCTCAGTTCTTCCTCAAGAGCTATCCACCGTTTTTCCAGCAGGCGAAGCGTGGCGGCCAGAGTCTGCAACATGGGAGTGTTCCCCAGGGACCGAACTCGAGCGCAGTTCGCAACGCATTCGGCCATCTTCGTGCTCGAAAGGCGTTCGCGGATGTCTTGCGGCGGGCTGACGAGTAGGCTTCTCAGCTGATTGATGGCTTGGGTGTTAGCCTTAACAGCACTTCGCCGTGCGACGGTGACAGCTCGCATGGCCTCCGCGGCGCCCAATTTGTCCTTTGGGATCGCTGCGGCCTTGCCCGAGAGAACAGCGCGTGCAGCGCTTTCGGCGTCAGTGGTATCGGACTTGCCGCGAAAGGTTCCGGTGCAAATAGGGGCGGCGAATCGGTTAGAGTTGTCGGGGAATAACGAACTGTGACCCGCGATGAGCAGGCTGAAGAATCGGGAGGGGTTGTTCGGTGGACGCCATTTTGATCGGGAGATCATCGTTCTGTGTGTTCGCTGGTACCTGCGCTACAAGTTCAGCCTGCGCGATCTGGTCGAGATGATGGCCGAGCGGGGTTTGTCGCTGGCTCACACCACGATCATGCGCTGGGTGAGGCGTTATACGCCCGAGTTCGTCAAACGCTGGAACCGCTTCGCAATCCCTGCGGGTCGCTCATGGCGCGTCGATGAGACCTACCTGAAGATTCGAGGCAGGTGGGTCTACCTGTACCGGGCGGTCGATCGGGCTGGCCAGACGGTGGACTTCATGCTCAGGGCGAGGCGCGACGTGGACGCCGCCAAAGCCTTTTTCAGCAAGGCGATCAGGCGTCAGGGCCAATCGCCAGAGACCATCACGCTCGATGGCTGATATGACTCCCCGTGTCAACAAGAGATCGTTTTTTCGCTTTCGCTAAAGACATGTTGTTCGAGTTTCCTGAGGGCGACGTAGCAGTAAGTCTCGACGGTGAATCACGCTGATATCCGCGGGTTGGGTACCGCATTCCAGTGGTCCGTCCAATGAGCCTGCCGCTATCTATGACCGCAAGTCCGATGAGATCGATTGCTTAACCATCTCGCGGGTTGTGCCGGGCTACGCCGCCTTCAGGAAACTCGTGTTCCCCTCCGTCGTTATTGGTTGCTCACGTGCGTGTCATGCTGTTGACACCTCGCGTGGCATGGCCAGCGACATCGCGAGCTGGCTGATGTCCCAGATGAACCCCGCCAGTTCGCGGGCGATCGCGACCACGGCGATGTTCTTCTCCTTGCCCCTTGCGACGAGCCTCCGGTAGCGCTGGCACAGGCGCACTTGCGCGTCCCAGGCCCGATCGACAATGGGCTTCGGGATGCCCTCGTGCCGGCGCTGGATCTCGCGGCTCACACGGGCCGGGTGCTGGTAGCTCCAGGCCGCTTCGACGAGCAGCTTTCGCGCATAGCTGTTGCCGTTCTTCGTGATGCTGCCCAGCCGGCGCTTCCCGCCCGACGAGTGTTCGGAGGGCGTCACCCCCAGCCAGGCCATCAGCTGGCGTGGGTGCACGAAGCGTGAGAGATCTCCCAGTTCGGCGATCATGCCCACGGCAGTGGTGAACTGTACGCCGCGCATTGCCTGAAGGCCCAGGACGACCGGATAGAAGCGCCAGTTGCCGACCGCCTCACGCAGCGCGAATTCCAGCCGGTCACATTGCGCGAGCCGGTTCTCGATCGCGCGCCGCTGTTCCTCGAACACCAATTGCTGCCACGCACTCTCGAAAGCATGTGTGCTCAGCCAGCGCCGGTGCGCCGGGCCCCAGTCAGCGCAGCCGGTATAGCGCACGCCATGCGAGAGGAGAAAGGCCTTCAGCCGTTGTCGGGCACGCTTGAGATCGTCCTTGGCGCTGACCCACGCGCGGGCCAGATCGCGGAAGGCTTCGTCCTCCACGCCGGGCACATATACCGCCGAGAGATCCCTGGCGCGTAGCGCGCGCACGAGCTTGATCGCATCGCGGCGGTCGGTCTTGACACGCTCACCGGGCTTTTTGGGAATCAGCGACGGCGCGCACACCATGCAGTCGAATCCCTTCTGCAGGAGCTGACGGTAAAGTCCGTAGCCGCACGGACCCGCCTCATAGACGATGGAGATACGTCGCGCCTTCGATTGCAGGCGCCTGCACAGGCGATCGATATCCGCCTTCGTCGTCCCGATCTTGCCTAACAGTTCGACGTCGCCCATTCCGATCGCGTAAGCGACCGTGATCGACTCCTTGTGCACATCCAGTCCGGCGTATACCGTGCTATCGTTTTCCATGCTGGCCTCCGCCTCGGAAACCGCCGGGTGTGGCCCTGTCCACACCATGCGGCTCTGGCAGTCATGCTAGCCCGTGTTTGATTCCTTCGCGGCAGGCCAGCCTCTCCGCCCCACGGGGAGTCATATTGACTATGCTATGCTGCCTCGCACCGCGCGGTGCGCGAAATGAAGACCGATGGTCTGTTGCCTGAAGACACGAAGGTCCGCTCCTCAAAATATCTGAACAACCTGATCGAGCAGGACCATCGCCACATCAAATCCAGAACGAACGTGATGCTTGGATTCAAGCGATTCAGGAGCGCCGCGACCACGATTTCAGGCATCGAGTTGACGCATCGCATTCGCAAGGGGCAGTTCGATCTCGCGAAGCTCGATCTCAAGGATGCCGCTGCGCCCGCCGTATGGACTGCGGTCTTGTCCAATAAATAAGGTATCCATACCTATATGGCCTTTCTCAACCCGCTTACCTATTTGCACCAGAACCCCCCGACTCTCGGAGTCGCAAGTCAACCAGCGTCGTCCTCACGATGGCGGCAACGACTCGGAGCTCGCCGCTCCCAGCGCGGCAACCACTAGCGACACCGCCGTGCTTTGAGGTTCAGCCGTCAACGCGCCGACGCGCTGCACCGCCGTTGACACCTTCAACGGCAATTGCCGCAGTTCGCCATTCAAATCCGTTTCGCCGCGCCGCAAACGGGTCGATACGAACAGGCATGGTACGCGCCGCGCCACGGCGCAATTGGTCAAGTGCGACGTCGATTCCATCAACACCTGCGGCGCGGCAACGCCCGCCGTCGCGAACTCGACTTCGAGCGCGGTTCGCATTGGCGAGCCCATCGATGGCATGATCCACGGCCAGGCGGCTGCGTCGCGCCACGTGATACGACTTCGCCGATGCAGAGGATGATTCTTGGGCGCGACCACCAGTATCTCGTCACTATAAAGCTCCGTGACAGTGAAGCCCGAGGTCAGCGCGGGCGATTCAAGGCGGCACACGATGATGTCGAGTTCGCGACGCTGCATCAGCGGCAGCAGAAAGTCGAGGGTGTTCTCTGAGAAGTTGATCTGCTGTGCAGGTGCATGTCTCGCGAGATGCTCGATCACACCTGGCAGCAGGCGCATGGAGATGTACGGCAGCATGCCGATCTTCAGGGGCACGCTCGTGCCGCGCTTCAATGCGTCGAACGCCGGCTGGACGGTGCGCAAATCGGTGAGGATGCGCGCGACACACTCGAGCATCGCTTCGCCGTACGCGGTCGGCGCAACCCGCCGCGACGTGCGCTCGAAGAGCGGCAGGCCCAGTGTGTCCTCCAGTTCACGCAGCCATTTCGATAGCGCTGGCTGCGTGATCGACGCTTCCTCGGCCGTCCGCGCGAAGCTGCGGTAACGCCCGAGCCAGTCCAGCGTCTCCAGATCGCGTATGCGCAGCTTGCGCAACACGTGCGGCAAATGTTCGATGCGGCCGCGGTCCGCGCCCGGCGGTACCACGACAGGAAGCAATACGGAGGGTCTTTTCGTGGCAACCATCGGGAGTTTAATTCATTACTGCGCGGTTATCGATCTGCTTCTATCTTTCATCGAATCGTACCGCATATTGCTTCACAATGAATCAGGTATCCGGATGAGCGCCTGCGGATAGCGGACAAAAATATGGAGACAATTGTATGAACGATCGAACGAAAGCGGATGGCCAGGTCGCAGACCTTCCCGTGAACGACGGCCGGCGACACTTCCTCAAGGTTGCGGGTGCGAGCGCGGCTATTGCGGCGACAGGCATCGCGCGGGCCGCGGAGAGCGCAACGCAGCAGCCGGAAAGCGCGGCCAGAGCCGCGAACGCTTCAAATGCGGCGCATGCAGCCCGCGTCGCACCGGAAAGCGTACCGTCCGGCTACAACATCCTGTTCATCCTGACCGATCAGGAACGCTACTTCGACTCATGGCCGTTCCCGGTGCCCGGCCGCGAAGGGCTGCGCCGCGACGGCATAACCTTCACGCGACATCAGATCGCGTCCTGTGTCTGTTCGCCGTCGCGCTCGACGATCTATACGGGCCAGCATACCCAGCGCACAGGCGTGCTCGATAACGCAGGGGTGCCCTGGCAGACCGACATGTCGACGGACATCCGCACGATTGGCCACATGATGCACGACGCCGGCTACTACGCCGCGTACCTCGGTAAATGGCATCTGAGCGGCAGCCTGCACGAAACGAATAGTCCGTACAGCGCACCGGTTTCGGACTACCACAAGAAGATCAAGGAATACGGTTTCGACGACTATTTCGGTGTAGGCGACCTGATCGGCGAAGTGCGCGGCGGGTACAACTACGACGGCATCACGACCGAGTCGGCGGTGAGCTGGATGCGCACGCGCGCACCGCAACTCGCGAAGGAAGGCAAGCCGTGGTTTCTTGCGGTCAACCTCGTCAATCCTCATGACGTGATGTTCGTGAACACCGATCCACCCGGCTCGGATTTGCAGCGCGCCAACACGATGATTATCGGCAATGCGCCGCCGCCCGAAGACGATCTGTATCAGCAGGGCTGGAATAACGTGCCTCTGGCCGCTTCGCGCCGTCAGCCGTATGACGAGCCGGGCCGTCCACCCGCGCACGGCATGTACAACAATGCGCACGTGCATCTGGTCGGGCGCTTCCCGTTTACAGACGAGCGTGTCCGCGTCTATCAAAACAACTACTTCAACTGCATCCGCGATTGCGATACGCACGTCGTGCGGCTCATGCAGACGCTTCAGTCGCTCGGCCTCGACGAAAAGACGATCGTCGTCATGACGGCCGACCACGGCGACCATGCCGGTGCGCACCAGCTTGTCGACAAGGGCGCGACCACCTATGCGCAGCAGAATCACGTACCGCTCGTGATCCGTCACCCGGCCTACCCGGGTGGCAAGCGCTGCAATGCGTTGACTTCGCACGTCGATATCACGCCGACGCTGCTCGGTCTAACTGGTCTCGATTCAGCACGTCTACAGCCGATTGGCGGCAACGCGCTGAAGGGCCACAATCTCGCGCAACTGCTTGCCAGGCCCGAGCAAGTCCGAGTCGACGCAGTCCGGTCGACGGCGCTTTTCAACTACGCGATGCTGCTCTACTACGACAGCGAGTGGATGATCAAGGAGTTCAAGACGCTGCACGAAAAAGGCGTGCCGGAGGAGGAAATCCGCCGCCGCGCGCTTGCGCAGCAGCCGGATTTCCGGTTGCGCGGCACAATCCGCAGCGTGTTTGATGGCCGTTATCGTTTCAGCCGCTATTTCTCTCCTCTCGAGTTCAATCGACCCACCTCGCTCGAAACGCTGTTTGCGAAAAACGACGTTGAGGTCTACGACCTTGAGAACGATCCGGGCGAAATGCACAACCTTGCCGTCGATCGCAAGCGAAACGGCGAATTGCTTCTCTCGTTGAATGACAAGCTCAATGAGACGATGGATCGCGAAGTGGGCGAAGACAGTCCTGACGTGATGCCGATTCGTGACGGCAGGGTACAGTTGCAACTGCGGGAGTCAATCTAGGGTGGCCGGGAGATTCGCAGATCTAGTCGCCATGCGCGGGGCCCATGTATCTAACACCGCTTCGAGCATGGTGCGGCGAAAGTGGTTTTGTCGCGGTAAGGGAAAGAGGGCGAACGAATTTATTGACTTCAGCATAGCGGGTCCCTTATTGCGACAAAGCCTCCATTCGCCTGCTCCGGCTTCAGAGTCGTCATCAAGTGTCCAATCCTTCCTGTTGTCAGGGCGTATGATGCCCCGACGCTTACGACAAAGCCGGGCGCAACGAGCCTGCCTTATTGGGCGCTCACCAGTTCGGCCGGTCGACTGGGTCGGGCTACGTAGTCTTGCGCCTACGGCGGCGGGCAGCCGACTACATGATTTCCAGTCTGGGCTGATACCGGCTGCTCGATGCACGAACCATACTGGAATTGACGCTACGCTATTGCAGCAACGTCATCGGAAATGGATCGTGAGGAATGTGTTATGGGCACCACCGCTTACTCTCTGCGCTCCCTCGTCGACAAGTGGCTTGCGCCGACTCAGCGGACGCCCGCCCACCTCGTGCAGATCGGTCGCACTCAGGCGTCGCGCTCCCGATTCGTCCGCTTTGAGGGGCAAACATCCGTGGGGTTTGTCACGATCGTCTTCTTTCGTCACGATGACGGTTCATGGTGCGTGTTCCCGCCGAGGGGGAGGGTACCTGCGATGTGCCAGGTCTACGGTGATCGTTGAAACCGGCAGCCAAACCCATAAGCCCGGTGGGGGCGTCGAATGGTCTCCAGCGTTGCTCCGCAGCCCCCCGACTCTTGCTTTGCCGCCGCGGCAAATGGAACTCTGAAGTAGTAACGACAAGATGTCTGCAAACAGAGAAAATCATGCTCGGGGTTGTGTATTGGGCATCGTTTGAACGATCAGCGCATAAAGATCATCGAGATTGCTCTCGCTTTCGAGACTCTCGAGCGGATCGCGATTTGCGCCGAACGCCTCATCAATTTCCAGCCAGTCGGCGGCAGTCAGATAGCGCTGCGCGGCGGGCAGGATCACGGACTCCTCAAGATGGCGGTGTCGGGCGTAGAAGTCTGCATAGTTCATGACTTCCTCACGCAAGGCAGGTAGCATGTCGGCGCCTGCCAGCTCGTAGCGTGTGAGCGCACGTTCGAGTGCGCAAATGCGCTGGCCACCTTCTTCATGCTGACGCTCGAGTTCCCCGATGACGCCATTACACTCGTCGGTACGCTCGCGAAGTCCCCCAAACAGGTATTGCTCCTCCTTCGGATGGTGAATCTGGTCGGGAAATTCCTGTATGTAGTAGAGCATCGCGCGCATGAGCATTGCGCTGGGCGAGCTGGCACTGCATGCCATGTCATCGACCACGCGGAGCATGCCGCTGACAATGCTCGTAAGGCGACTGTGTTCGCTCAACATCACTTGTATCGCACTGCGTCGAGTGGCATGTTCCACGCTAGGCTCCGTGACAAGGGCGGCCGGCCAGGTAAAGGGCAGGGCGATGGGGTACGCTGGGACGGCACCTCAAGGGCGGCCGCTAGTTTCAATATGCGCGCCGTACGGAGGGGGGATTTGATCTTTGTCAATTTCAGCGGGTGGCTCGGCCCGAGGTTTCGTCGGAGCCGCCGATGTGACTTCGCTTGGATCGAACTTGGCCACCGATCATTGAGTCCGTTCCCGTCATGAACTCTCACTCGGCGACTGCATCAATCGGTCGTTCAAGCGGCCGCTATGCTCAGGTAAGCGGCCACGCCGTCGCGCTGCAACGCCGGCCGTGCAATCTGCCGTTAGTCTGTATCGGATCTCGATCGGGATCTGATTTTGATCCAACTCAATGCGTCGGCACGCGAACAGGAAGATGGTGAATTAAACGCCGACTCGTATTGAAGTCGGCGAGTTGCGGGTTTTCCTCGTTCCCAAAAGCTCGCGGCAAGGCGCTTAAGGTCTCACTCCCAGGGCGCGGGCGGCGTCTCGTCGAGATCGTTGATCGCAAAGATATTGCGCTCCGCCGTCGCTGCTCACCCGGTCCGCTTCGGGGCTCGCATGCTCCGGCGCATGATATCAGAGGGCGGTGATAGGTTTCGCACCCCTGCTAATTGGTGGGAGCGCCGACAGCCCGTGAGCGACGGTGCTGAGAAGGACAGTGGCCATGAGCGTGAGTTTGATGGTCGACTCGCAAGGCAAGCCCGTCTCGCCTTCCAGATAGGAGAGCTCGAGAACGATGGACGCGAGCCTTCGCGGGCCGAACCGGCCCATGAACAAGGTGGTCGGCCGGCTCTAGTGTGTGCCTCGCAGCGCGATGGTCACCGGCTTCAATGCTGATCAACGTGAGGATTAGCACGCCGTAGCCCACGAACGCGAAGCCGAACTGGGGCACGACCGATGAACGCGCCATATCCTAACTGCTTAAGCATAAAGCGTGCGAGGACCGTGCCGCTTCGACCCATTTCGCTCGCCTCGGCCACCACGATGAAAAAGCATGAGGAATGGTACGGAGAGTCCGTCGTTGAGTCCCGCTTCCACGTTCAAAGCCTGGCGGATTCGCGCGGGAACCTGCGGGTTGTTCACGATGATCTGACCGAGGCCTGCATCGGTCGGCGCGAGGATCGAAGCGAGGATGCCTGTCTCCGGCCAGGTCAGCGCCGGAAAGACGAGCTTGGCGCAAAGCAAGCCTGGCGCGATGGTGAGCGGGTCCCCACGCTGAGCAGGCGCGAAGGCAGATTGGTTCTCGCCCTCGAGCATCGAAGGGCGAACCCGTGAAGCGGCGGTGAACAAGATCATTACGAGGCCCAGCTTGGCCATCATCAGCAGATCGTGGCGGTCGATCGTGAGTTCGTGAAGCGCTTCGCGAGAGAAGTGCATCAGCGCGCCTGAAGCGGCAAACACGATCGGGGCAGTGAGGACCGTTCGTTCGAGACGCCCGGATAACAGACCGTACAGAAAGACAGTTGCGATGAATGCGGCGATGATGGTCATCAATCACCTCTTGTGAGCGGCATACCGCGTCGTTGTCGACGGGATGTAGGCCCAGCGTGCGAACACGGTGGCCCTATGCGCAACTCACGCTCAGGGCGTCAGAAAATCGCTTGATTCAAATCACGCACTTGCGCCGGCCGTCGCAAGCGGACACGCCGCCCAGTGCAGGCCGTCCACGCGAGGTCCGGCAGTTTGTCTTCGTCCACGCGTCGAGCTGATTTGATCTGCATCATGATTGACTGGTTCAGGCGTGGGACGCTGTTCCCCATCTACTTGCCTGAAGATACGACGAGCAAACTCCATTGCCACGTTGAATTGAAGCGTGACACCCGGCTTGGGCTCGTTGCGCGAGCCGATTGAAAATTTAAAGAGGCGCGCAGCCGATAAATCCACCGTGATGACGGATGTGGCAGATGAGTGTCAACTGGGACAAAGCGGGACTGGGCGGCATTGATTCGCACGACGGTGCAGCGGCGTCGCATGCATGGGCTCGCGCACGCTGGATCGTGCTCGCGGGCTGCCTGCTTGCGATTCCGGCTTTCTATCTCGGGTTGCTTGCAACGTCGAACGCAGGGGTCATGGCCGCGAGGGCGCTCTACGGCTGCATGGCTGTGGCCTGCGCCGGTGCCATTGCGTGGACCGCCCATGCGAGCCGCAGACCCGCGCGTTTTCTGCGTCGCAATGCGTACGACGTGGCGATTGCCTGCGGCGCGCTGCTCAGTATGATCGGCGGCCAGACCCCATGGCCTACGCTTGAGTGGGCGCTACGGCTCTTGCTGATGGGAGTCACCGCGGTGCGGATCGTTGTTGCACTGCGCGCGTATTTCGAGCCAGGTAGGCTCGCGCTGCTGCCGCTTGCGGGCACGATCATGCTGCTGCTTGGCGGTGCGGGCTTCTACGTGTTGGAGCCGCGAGTACACAGCTACGCCGAAGGGCTTTGGCTGGCGTTCGAAAGTAGCGCCACAGTTGGCTATGGCGACTTTGCACCGACGACACCCGCATCCCGCATCTTCGCAGTATTCGTCGTGCTGCTCGGCTACGGCGTGCTGTCGCTGGCCTTTGCCGGTATTGCAGCGTATTTCATCGGCAGTGAAGAGCGGCGGTTGCGCGTCGAGATGCATCGCGATATCAGGGCGTTGCGCACCGAGATCGTATCGCTGCATCGCGACCTCGACGGGCTGCGCGATGCGATTGCGCCTAGGTACGCCGGGCCAGACGGTGGCGCCAGCACGGCACCCGAGATCGGCTCTGGTTGATCTTATCGGCAGATGCCATTGCGCGGCGCGCGTCTGCGAGCATTTCGTGCGGAAATGGCGGTTCGTTCGGCGTTTGCCTCGCGGCCTCTTTCGCGGCGGCTACGCGGCAAACCCTGTAACCCGAGATCCGGCTGTCGGTAAGCAAGCGGGCTGTGAACGTTGCCTCGAACGGGCAGCGGGCAGACAGCAGCGTGACAGCGCTGATTGACGGGCCCAGTTTGGCCGCCACCGCACAATGACACAATAACTGTCGCAATGGCGATTCAATTCAATATCTGTGAGCATGTCATGGGCGGGATTGAGCGAGCTGCGGGCCCATATGCCGCGTGGACCGGGTGCGTTGCCGCTGTGGTCACATGGCGGCCTGACAGTCATGACGTTAGCAAACCTTTTAAAAAAATTCGATCATATGCCTTTTATGTCAAGGCAACAGAAAATATGGCCGCAATGGGGAAGCTGGTGACGGCCCTTGGCGGGAAACTGATCAAAGTTGATCAAGGGTTGCTGACGGAGCGGTTCGTCGTCACGGACGATGCTGGGATGGTCATCCTTAACAACGTGCGATTGGCTTAGGAAACCGGTTTACCCGTCGATCGGATGCTGACCAATAATTGAGGAAAGCGCAATGCTCGCTAGACTTGACAATAACGTATTGCAATCACTGATCGACGGGGAGGCCCGAGAATCAACTGAACTCGACTTCAAATCTGAGTTCAATCCGGAGAACGCTGATCACCGTCGGGGACCGATCGACGATGTCTGTGCCTTCGCGAATGCGCAAGGCGGTTGGCTTCTGCTCGGCGTGGAAGAAGCGAATGGTACTGCAACGAACTTGGCTGGCATTGAAGCGGGAGATGTGGATCGATTCCGCTTGCGTCTCACTCAAATGATCGAAAGCGGACTGGAGCCGCGATTAGGGGGGGCCTTCTCATTGACGCTGTCGCGGTGGCCGGAGGGCGGCACGTAGTAGGCGCTCGGGTACCGCAGAGCTGGACTGGGCCACACCGGACCGCGGGTGGACGGCGTTTCATGGTGAGGGGGGATGCAGGCAACAGTGAGTACGATAACAACTTTGCTTGTGCGAGCGAACTTGAATCCGTGGACGCTCGAAAGCCGCCCCGCAGTCGCGCTGGACCCCTTCGCGTCTTGCACGCCATGCTCGTTTTGAGCGGCGCATCCGTCGATTGCGCTCTATTCGAAGAATGTCCGGATTTTGGCCAAGCCGTGATCGGCACCGACATGCGCTGGATCGGCAACAAGGTAGCGGTCCGCAACGCGGCCATCACAGTGCGCGTGACGGTGATGCCAGCGACGGAGCCGTTGCCGGTCGCTTCACATTGCTCGCGATCGACGTCGATGCAGAATCACTGGCCGCTGGAACGGGCCGTCGCCGAGCAGGCCGAGCGCACCTATCACCGGCTGTTCTCCAGATGGAAGCAGGCACATCCCAAGGGGCACGACTCACCACTGCTGTGGCCAGGAACACGGACCTCATAAAAAGATCGCGTGGGAGCTTGTCGATTTCATCCGTCGTGTATATCACCTTGCGCACACCCGGCGGGAACGCAAAGAACGGACTCACGCGATCCCATGTGTTGCGCCACGCAGCACTGATCGGCGGGAATTTCTGCCCCCACGGACCTTCGGCAAACTCATTCAGTTCGGCCTGCGCGGCCACCGCTCTCGGCGCGGTGTAGATCGGGCGAATCGCGGCGGCCAGCAATTTGCGGTCTTTCCAGCTCGCGTAATCGAGGCTGTTGCGGATCAGATGCACGATACAGGTTTGCAGCGTCGTGGCCGGAAACACTGCGGCCAGCGCTTCGGGCATGCTCTTGAGGCCATAGGTCACGGCAATCAGGATGTCGCCCACACCGCGCGTTTTCGGATCGTTGAACACCCTCATCCAGAACTTGGTGCCCTCGGTATTCTCGATCCACAGGCCCAGGAGGTCGCGCGTGCTATCGGGCAGGATGCCCACCGCCAGATAGACGGCCTTGTTGCGCACGACGGCGTCTTCGCGAATCTTCACGCGCAGCGCGTCGAAGAACACAACCGGATACATCGGTTCGAGTGGCCGGGCCTGCCAGGCGGGGACTTCGCTCATGACCTCGTCGGTGACCGAGCTGATGAACTCGGGTGAGACCGCAGTCGCGTATTGCCCTTGCAGGAAGCTCCGAATCTCGTGCACGGTCATGTCACGGGCGTACATCGCGACGATCTTGTCGTCGAGATCCGTAAAAGGTCACCTGTCAATGCGTGTCAACGCCGATTTGAAACTGACCCAGTAGAAGTTTCTCCGAGGCAGCAATTATCAGGGACATCAGGATACTGAATGCTACCGGCAGACCGGTCGCGGGTTGAAGTGTCGATGATGGTTCAATTCGCATCGGGCCGCACTGCTAAGTGGTCACCAATATCACGAAACAATCGTTATGTAAATATGGAATTTCATTAACAAAACAACTGTTGTTATAAATTGGATTGGTGACTACAGTGAATCGTCTCAGGCAGACAGGTGACTGCCGACCAGACTACCAAGGAGCGTCACTATGCTGACCACCCCCGAGATGCGCGACCAGTTCCGCAACGACGGCGCCACCATCTTCAGGAACTGCCTCAACGAAACCCAACTGGCCAAATGCTACGACGCCTTCAAGTGGGACATGGCCAACCCTGGCCCGAACGTCTATCAGGGCCGCCTCATCGGCACCATGCTGGAGACCCACATCGACAACGCGAACCCCCAGGCCAAGTCCAGGCTGGACGACATGGCGGCCTCGCTGCCCTTCGGCCAGATCTTCCAGGAGCTGTGGGGCTCTGAAAGTGTCTGGTACTTCGCCGAGGAAATCTTCGCCAAGGAAGGCGGCAAGAGCGGCCGCGGCCCCTGGCACCAGGACACGGCCAACCTGCCCTGGGCGGGCCGTCATTGGGGCAACGCCTGGATCACCTTCCAGAAGCTGCCCAGGAAGAACTCGCTGGAGATCGTGCGCGGCTCGCACCTGGGCATCCAGTACGACGGCGCCAGCTTCCAGAGCGCGGACGACCCGACCGACCCTCTCTACGGCGACGGCAGCTACCCGCGCCTGCCGAACATCGACAAGGACCTGGCGCGCGATCCCAAGTCCTGGGATGTCGTCTCCTTCGACATCGACCCTGGCGACGTTGTCTTGCTGCACCCGCGCGCGCTGCACGGGGGCGCTCCGGTCGACGCCGACTGTCCGACTCGCCACACGCTGGTGATGCGCTTCTTCGGCGACGACGCCACCTTCCGCGATCTGCCCACCTGCAGGCCGGACTATGCCCGCGTCGGCATGCTGTTTCGCGAGGAGATGGCCCAACTCAACCATGGCGACCCGTTCCGCTTGCCCATGTTCCGCCAGGTAGCGGGCGCCTGACTGCAGCCGCTTGTCGTTTCGAGCTTTCAATTTTCTATGGAGTGCAACATGTCAATCATTCAAGTTGAGTCGATCATGCGCGAACACGCGCAGCACGCACGCGCACCGTACGAGCCGGACTACGAACATGGGAGTGCATTTTGCAACGGACGCTACGTGCCGATCGACCAGGGAACTGTGCCGATTAGTGATCCGGGTTTTCTTCACGCTGACGCCGCGTACGACGTTGTAACTGTTTCCCGTGGCAACTTCTTTCGACTTGAAGACCATTTGTCGCGCATGGAGCAATCATGCGAGCGATTTCTTCTGTCCAACCCCTATAGTCGTGATCAGATGAGGGAGATTCTCAACAAACTGGTGGCCAGATCCGGGATGAAGGACGCATACGTCTGGTGGTCGGTCACCCGTGGGGCGGTCGCACGTCCGTCTGGAAGGCGTGTTGACCCGACACGGTACGACAACGCGATGTACGCATTTGTTGCGCCCTATTTTTTTCAGGCACCAGATGAAATTCGCAATCGCGGATTTAATTTGCTGATCAGCAAGCGCTATCGCCGCATTCCGTCAAAGTCTGTTGATCCTACGGCGAAGAATTTTCACTGGATGGACATGAAGCTTGCGCTTTACGAAGCTGGTGCTGCGGGCAAGGATTGGGCGGTTCTCGCCGGTACCGACGGAAATCTCGCGGAAGCGCCGGGCGCAAACATTTTCATTGTTAAGAACGGAGAGCTTTATACACCTGCAGAGGGCTGTCTCGAAGGCATCACAAGAAGGAGCGTCCTGGAGTTGGCCACTGAGTTGGGAGTCAAAGCGAACCTGTCAACAGTTACACCGGAGGAGCTCGTAACCGCTGATGAAGCGTTCACCTGCACGTCGGCAGGCGGGATCATGCCGATCGGAACCGTTGACGATAAGCAGATCGGCACCAAGCCAGGCGCGGGCCCCATCACTGAGCAACTTCACAACATGTATTGGGAAAAGCGTTGGAGTGGATGGCACGCAACACCCGTTGATTACAGCGCTTCGGCCGATTGATCAAGGCTTCCCTTCACCCAGGAAATTTGGAACTGAAATGTCCTTTACTCCGCTTGATATAAAGACGCTTCCCACTGTGCCCCGCGACACCGAAACAGCTGAGATTCTCTCGAAGCTGGAGCAGTTCGGTGGTGTGGTTATCAAAGACTATTTGACGCGAAGCCAGTTGGAGAATATCAATGCGGAGCTAGACGAGCCGCTCGCTTCGTTGTACGAAGGTTCGAAACACGACAGTGAAGTAGTGCAGGATTTTCACGGATCGAAAACAAAGCGACTTACGAACCTGGCGACGCTGTCTCCGACCTACCGGGAATTGCTGGACGACGACGTTATGCATCGCGTTGGAGACGCGTTGTACTCTGAGGAGAGTGGTACGTGGTGGCTGACCACCGGTCAGCTGATCGAAATTGGGCCGGGAAATAAGGCGCAACCACTCCATCGAGACCTCGGCAACTGGCCCGTGTTCCTCGAGATGGGGAAGCGTAGTCCGACCGCAATCACGAACCTCAT
The DNA here is from genome assembly GCF_051125215.1 of Paraburkholderia sp. A3BS-1L. NCBI lineage: Bacteria > Pseudomonadati > Pseudomonadota > Betaproteobacteria > Burkholderiales > Burkholderiaceae > Paraburkholderia > Paraburkholderia sp. A3BS-1L. The sequence goes on from NZ_CP120444.1 coordinate 162,757, forward strand.
GATCGCGCTGACGCCTTTCACCGAAGAAAACGGGGCGACCCGTATCATTCCGGGCAGCAACCATTGGGACGAGGACTACGGGGACAATATCCATAAGGGCGAACCTGCAATGACGATTCCGGCAGAGATGAGCGCAGGCGACGCATTGCTGCTCAGCGGAAAAGTCTTGCACGGTGGCGGTGCGAACGTCACGTCGAACGAACGCCGCCGCGGCTTGACGATGCCAATGCAGCCTGGGTACCTGACGCCGGAAGAGGCCTATCCCTTCTTGATCAGCATGGACATTGTCAAAACGTTGAGTGCACGAGCTCAGCGAATCATCGGATTCAGATCCGTGTATCCGGCCGGTGGATCACCGGGGCTCTGGCAGAACAACTACGAAGAACTGGCTAACCATCTGGGTCTGTAAGACTATTATTTGACATTCTAAAAAGCAAGCGTGCCGGATGTCGACCACGAGGCCAGATCGATCGCCGCATAACTTGCTGCACGTGGTCAAGCTCGACGAGGAAGGGGACTATCGGATCGGAAGGCGGTGAGGCCTTCCTCTTAAATCCCGCCGGATTTCAATGGCGGTTGGCGCCGCCCCCCTTGAGCGCCGCATTGTCCAGATCGCCCAGCAGCTTGATGGGATCGATCATCTGCCCATCGACCTCGACCCACCCCATGTGATTATCGCCAGCAGACCAGCCACGAAGCCGCTGGATCTGCTCGGGGTAGCTCGCGACCTCTGCCGAGGTGAGCGAGAGGTACATGTTCTCTTCCTGCCTGAGGTTCGCGGCGTCGAGCGCCATGCCTACCGCCGTCCGATAATCCGACGTCGTTCTGTTGGCGCCGCCTGCGTGAAAAGTCGATCCGAGGAAGATCAGCGCCGAGCCGGCTTTCCCGGAGCGCGCAGGATGCCGCGATCGCCTGGCTCAGGATGGGTAGGTGTTTACGCTAGTCGCATTGGACTATGCATACGGACGCTCGCACTGTAACATTTTTGCATCACATGTGTAATGTTATATCTGGTATCGCTGATACGAAGATTGACGCGATCGTACTGACCGGCGGCGGGAGGCAGTTCCGCGCCACATCTACGCTCTCGTCAACGGAGGGGCGCGGATTGTCGAGGACGGCGTCACCGCGCGGGCATCCGATATCGACGTCGTGTACCTCGCAGGCTATCGCTTCGCGCGCCATCGCGGCGGGCCGATGCTTTACGCGGTTACGGTAGATCTCGCCAACGCCGGCAGAGTCCCAGTGCCGAGGCCGCGTGGCAGACCGTGTCGCTACTCGCGAAACTTGCAGAAGGCTGCACTTTCAATTGATGGGGACACCGACATGGCCGATGCAGCAATCGTTTCCACCGCGCGCACCGTGCTGGCGAAGGGCTGGGAGGCGCGTTCAACATGACCTATGACGCGACGCACGGGCGTTAGCGGCGCGGCGTGAAATGTGTCGTGGTCACGATGTGCATCGGCGGCCGCCAGGGCGCGGCCGGGCTGTTTGAATTGTATTAATGGAAAGGAATACGAAATGGTTGTGAAGAAACTGTTCCAGCTCGACGGGCGCGTCGCGCTGGTGACGGGCGGCTCGCGCGGCCTGGGTCTGCAGATGGCCGAGGCGCTTGGGGAGATGGGCTGCAAGGTGGTGATCTCGGCCCGCAAGGCGGACGAACTGGCCGATGCCGAAACGTACCTTCAAGCGCGGGGTATTGAGGCACGGGCGGTCGTTTGCGACCTGCAGAAGTTCGACCGCATTCCGGCGCTCGTCGACGAGGTCCTATCCACGCATGGTTGCGTCGACATCCTCGTGAACAACGCGGGCGCGATATGGTCCGCGCCGGCGGTGGAGTATCCCGATGAGGCGTGGCACAAGGTGATGAACCTGAACGTGAGCGCGCCGTTCTTTCTGACGCGTGAGATTGGCCGCCGGAGCATGATTCCGCGCAGGAGCGGCAAGATCGTCAACATCGCGTCGACCGCGGGGCTGAAGGGCTCGCCGGAAGGCATGCCGACGATCGCGTACAACACGTCGAAGGCCGCGATGATCAATTTCACGCGCGCGCTTGCGACCGAGTGGGGGCGTCACGGGATCAACGTGAACGCGATCTGCCCGGGCTTCTTCCCGACGAAGATGACGGCCGGATATCTGGACAAGGCAGGCGAGCAGATGATCGCACGCACGCCGTTGCGGCGTCTGGGCGGCGACGAGGACCTGAAGGGCGCGCTCGTCTATTTTGCGAGTGACGCCTCGCGGTATGTGACGGGCCAGTATCTGGCAATCGACGGCGGAGTCTCGGCACTATGACGGACGATGCACAAAGCCAGTTCAGCGGGACGCGTCCGATCGCGGATGCGCACGCGTTCGACGTCGGTCGGCTGGGCGAATTCATGCGCGGACATGCCGAGGGATTCTCGGGCGAGTTGCGCGCCGGGCAGTTCAAGGGCGGCCAGGCGAATCCGACTTTCCGGCTTGAAGCCTGGGGGCGCCGCCATGTGATGCGCCGTAAGCCGCCCGGTGTGCTGCTGCCGTCCGCGCACGCGGTCGACCGCGAGTTTCGCGTGATCCGCGCGCTGGCCGGCACCGACGTGCCCGTCGTTGATCCCGGCTCGGTCGGGGCTTACCGAATATGGGAAGCCGGGCAACTTTATCGAGCGCCAAGTTGCGGGCTGGACAAAGCAGTATCGCGCGGCCGAGATGCAACACGATCGCGAAGATGGAACTCGGCACCTACCTTTAACCCAGGTTTAACCCGCGATGTCCGATCAAGAACGACGGAGTGAATCCATGACTGCAACCCGGCCGCCTGTCTGGCCCGCTCATCTGCCGCTGCATCTAACGCTTCCGGCGACCAACCTGTTCTATAACGCCGAAGTCTCGGCAGCCCGCTATCCGGACAAGCCGTTTATCGTGTTCTACGACACGCCGGTCACGTTCACGCAGTTCAAGGACGAGGCCGAACGTGTGGCGGGCTTCCTCCAGCAGCGCTGCGGCGTGAAGGCAGGCGACCGCGTGCTGCTGTATATGCAGAACAGCCCGCAATGGATGATCGCGTACTACGGGATCTTGCGCGCGAACGCGGTCGTCGTGCCGGTCAATCCGATGAACATGACGGACGAACTGCGTCATTACGTGGAGGACAGCGGTGCGCGCACCGTGTTCGTCGCGCAGGATCTCTATCCGCGAGTTGCGCCGCTTGTCAGCGATGCCGATGGCGAACTCGCGCACGTCGTCGTCGCGACCTATAGCGACTACCTGAAACAGCCGTCCGCCATCGCGCCGCCCGATTTCGTCGCTGACGCGCGCCATGTCGAAGGTCCGAAGGTAGTTCACTGGTCCGATGCGCTCGACCTGCAGTTGCGTCCCGGGCCGCTGACTGCCGGGCCTGACGACCTTTGCGTGATGCCGTACACGTCCGGCACGACCGGCAAGCCAAAAGGTTGCATGCACACCCATCGCAGCGTCATGTGCACAGCCGTCGGCTTATTCCACTGGCTCGGCGGCACGCCGGACACGGTTGCGCTCTCGGTGCTGCCGATGTTCCATGTGACCGGCATGCAGGGGGGGCTGAACGGTCCGCTCTACAGCGGCACAACTGTGGTCGTGCTGCCGCGCTGGGACCGTACCGTGGCCGCTCGCATGATTGCGCATCATCGCGTGACTTTCTGGCAGTCGATTTCGACCATGGTGGTGGACTTCGTATCGAACCCGGAGATTGGCCAGTACGATCTGTCGAGCCTGCTCTGGATGGGCGGGGGCGGTGCGACCATGCCAGAAGCTGTCGCGCGCAGGCTCAAGGCGCTCACTGGCGTTGACTATACCGAGGGATATGGCTTGTCGGAGACGACCGCCTCGACGCATATCAATCCGCTGCTGCGTCCGAAGCTGCAGTGTCTGGGGATTCCGATTTTCGACGTCGACGCGCGGGTGGTCGATCCGTTGACGCTGGAGCCGGTGCCGTGCGGTGAGACGGGCGAGATCATCGTGCATGGACCGCAGGTAATGCAGGGCTACTGGCGCAATCCGGACGCAACGCGCGAAAGCTTCGTCGATATCGAGGGCAAGCGTTTCCTGCGCACTGGCGATCTCGGATGGATGGACGAGGACGGCTACTTCTTCATGGCTGACCGGTTGAAGCGAATGATCAATGCTTCGGGCTACAAGGTGTGGCCGGCGGAGGTCGAAGCGATGATGTACCACCATCCGGCCATTCAGGAGGTGTGCGTGATCGGCACACAGGATGCGCATCGCGGCGAGACGGTCAAGGCCGTGGTGGTGCTCAAGCCGGGGCGCGCGACGGAGGTTACGCCGGAGGACATCGTGGCGTGGGCGCGCGAGCGCATGGCCTCATACAAGGCGCCGCGCATTGCCGAATTCGTGGAGTCGCTGCCGAAGTCGGGGAGCGGAAAGATCATGTGGCGGCAATTGCAGGAGCAGGAAGCGGTGAAAGCCGTTGCGCAAGGCAATACCAGTGCGTGAATGCTCGACTTGACTCTGGGCCGCGTCGGAAGGTGGTGGCCGGCCAAATTATCCGCATGTAAGGGCTAGTTCTTTTTCCGGCCGTGGCGATCGAAGTAGAGCCGTTTGCCGGGCGAGCGCACGCCCGGCGAGACCGACGCCGATTCGGCTTATCTGGGCCGACGTGCCGCCCGGGCGGGCTCCGCTGCGGCTGCCGCGTCCGGTTGAGGCGGGCTATACAACGTGACGACGGCTGCCAAAAGCGCCTTGAACCGGCGGGCCTTGAATCGCTCCGGCTCGACCGGAAGCATCATTGTCCAGCCGTCGCCAAGCGCACAGACTTGATCCGCGATCAGATCCGCGGGAATGTCGTCACGAATCAGGCCCTGCTTCTGGTCATTCGAGACGATCTCGGCCAGTCGGGCTCGATACTGACTATAGCGTCGATGAATGACAGCCGCGACCACCGGCTCGTATCTTGCTTGGCCCAGTAGCTGAAACTGCACCAGCCGCGGATCCATATCCTTTGTCGTATGCCAACTCATCCATCGTTCGAGCATCGTTTTGACGCCGATCGGCGTGTCGCCCGAATCCAGAGCGGTGTCGAACAAGTCGAATGAGTTTTCCACGAGTGCCTTGATGATTGCGTCCTTGTCCTCGAAGTAGTAGCTCAAGGCTCCCGTGGTGCAGCCGGCCTCCACGGCGATCTTTCGCAATGACGTGCCGGCGTAGCCCTCGCGCGCGATCACCACGCCTGCGGCCCTCAACAGGTTGTCGCGTTTGATCTTGTGGTCTCCGACAGGCCGCCCTCTGCGACCTACGGTTGGGGCCTCGCCGGTGCCGGCCGTGCGCTCGCGTCGAGTGGAGGAGGAAGGGGTTCGGGCCATGGAAGAGAAGTCGAATGGTTTGAGCAGCGATGCATGCCTTACGGCACTTCAATTCACCGTATTGTAATGCACTTAAATGGGTAGCGAATTTCCATGGCCATCTGCATTCTCGGGTTGAAACGATCTCGAACCGGTTTTCAGGCGACATGGTGGAACACGGGGGGGCGCGGAACGGACCATCCGGACCGAGCGACGCGAGAGCCAGGAGGTCCGTTTTCCAATCTGAGGAGCAGTCGGGATCCGATCCGGGGTTTGTCAGGGGTTAAGTTATAATAACGATCATTGTGTAAAATATTTGCTTATGCGATATTGCAAACTTGGATAGAAGCATCATGCAGGACGCCTGGAGGGGAGAAGAATCGAAAGGGGTGAGTCATTGCGCACGGGATGGCTGCGAATCAATATGGATATCTAATCAATCGATGGCGTGAACTTTCGGTCATGCTTTATTGGTAGCGCTCAGGCAAGGCCCAGCAGGCGCCCATGCGAGGGGCCTCAACCGATTCAAAAAGCCAATCCGAACGGCGAGAGCATTGTCGTCGACGGCTGGCAGACAATCTAAAGGAATTGTTCGACATGACCCACATTTCTGGCACAGGTACATCCCATGTGCCCATCGCACGCGTCGACTTCGGCTGCGTGTCGGTCCTGTTCGGAGAGAAGAACGGAAAATACCCCGACGGCAATCAGGTGCTCGTGCGCGGAACCGATACGCGCGTGGCTTTCGATATGCCGCTTGTCTCGAACCACATCGGCTCCGAATTCGATGCGACCGACCTGGTCGTCATGGGTCACGTGCATGAAGACCATATGGCCGGGCTGCACCGCATCCCTCACGCCAGTGTCTACGTGCACGAAGCCGACTTGCCGGCGATCCGGAACTGGGACGGCATGTTCGCCGCGTTCGGCCATGCAAACCTGGATGCCCCGGCCATACGGGCCATGCTGGAACGCGACTTCTTTTACGCGCCCCGACCCGACGCACGAGGCTATGCGGATGGCACATCGTGGGAGTTGGGCAAGTCACGCATCCGTGCGTTTCATATGCCGGGCCACGCAGTTAGTCACTGTGTTCTGCTCGTCGAGCCGGAGGGCGTGGCCTTTATCGGCGACATCGATTTGACGGGATTCGGACCTTACTATGGCGATGGCTGTTCAAGCTTGCGCGATTTCCGGCTGAGTCTCGAGCGGCTGCCGGATATTCCGGCGAAGATATGGGTGACCTCGCACCATCGCGGTGTCTATACCGAGCGGGCGCACTTTCTACGCGATCTCGCCGCCTTCACGGCCAAGCTCGACGAGCGCGAACAGCGCCTGCTGGCGTTCTTGAACGAAGCTCCCGCGACGCTGTCGCAGTTGGTCGAGCGCAGGCTGTTGTATCCGCAAGGCTTCGAGAGTCCCTGGGTGATTTCCGCCGAAGCGCGCACGATTTCGCAGCACCTGGCCGAACTGGTTGCGGACGGGCGCGTCACGCTCGACGAGGAGGGAGTCTATCGGCCCGGAAGGCCCTGAGGCCTTCCTCTCCAATCCCGCCGGCTTTTAATAGCGGTTGGCGCCCACGCTCCTGAGCGACGCGTGGTCCACATCGCCCAGCAGCTTGATGGGATCGATCATCTGCCCGTCGACCTCGACCCATCCCATATGGTTGTCGCCTGCGGACCAGCCCAGAAGCCGCTGGATCTGTTCCGGGTAGCTCGCCACTTGCGCCGAGGTGAGCGAGAGGTACATGTTTTCTTCCTGCCTCACGTTGGCGGCGTCCAGCGACATGCTTATCGCGGTGCGATATTCCGCCGTTGTGGTGTTGGCACCGCCCGCATGAAACGTCGATCCAAGGAAGATCAGCGCCGAGCCAGCCTTCATGACGACGGGGCACGTTTCGGACAGATCGGGCTTTCGTTCGTCATCCCAAAGATGGCTGCCGGGAATGACGAGCGTGCCGCCATTCTCGGCAGTGAAGTCCGTGGCGGCACAGATGATCTGCACGCGCCCCTCGCGGCCTCCCGTTGGATGGCGCCACAGGAACACGCTATCGTCGCGGTGCAATGGCTGGGCTGCCTGCCCTGGCCCGATCTGGATCGCCTGCGTGAAGCCGATGCGCACGCCCGCGGTCAGCGTAAGGCGCTTGTCGCCAACCCAGACTTCGCGCGGCCTGCATAGGAAGTGTTCTGCCACCGGGAGGTACAGCGGATGGGTGGCCACGGTCGCGAGGTGACGGGTATGGGCGAACAGGCGCGACAGCCGCCGCGTGTGGCCACCGGAAAAATTGTCCCGTCCGGTGGATTGCTTGTCGATGAGAGGTAGCAGGTCCGACTTGATGCCGGCCAGGTCCCCGCTCGTGAGGAAGTCCTCGATGATGACGCCGCCGTCACGCTCGAGTACGGCGATGACGTCTTCTGTGGTGGCCGTCAGGCCGGAAATTGTTGTCAGTTGTGCCATCTTTTTCCTCTGTAAAAAAATAGACTTTAAAAACCAGTCGCGCTCCATGCTCAGTGTCGTATTGTCGAGACAGACGGCGCAGTAACGCATGATGTGCATGGAGGCGGCAACTAGCGGTGGAAGAATCATCGGCATGTCTGCAATACGAGCTCCGGCAATTGCATGCCACCCGCGTCATAGTCGTCGCTCGCGGCGATCCGGGCGGCGTCGCTGGATGCGCGCAAGGACTCGCACGTCCGGAATTCGAAACCGCGGCGATGAATGACCATCGATTTGGATAGGGTCGTTCGGGAGAGGTTGAATGGTCGAATTTGAACATCCGCATTGCTCAAGATCATGCTGCATTATAGATAACACGTGTAATCATATATCCGAGATCGATTGCCCGCAAATACAAAGGGTTACTGGATTGGTAGGTGTTTACGCTAGTTGCATTGGATATGCATGCAGATGCACGCGCGGCAACATTTTACGTTACAAGTATAATGTTATATGTGCGTCAGAAGCTTGTTGATATGAAGGAATGCAAAATTGTTGTGAAAAAACTGTTCCAGCTCGACGGACGCGTCGCGCTGGTGACGGGAGCTCGGGCGGCCTCGCGCTGCAGATGGCCGAGGCGCTCGGCGAGATGGGTTGCAGGGTGTTGATCTCTGAGCGCAAGCCGACGAACTGGTGCCTGAGCGGCCCGCCGGAGGACATCGTGGCGTGGGCGCGCGAGCGCATGTCCTCGTACAGGGCGCCGCGCATTGCCGAATCCGTGGAGTCGCTGCCGAAGTTGGGGAGCAGGAAGCGTCAAGGGCGCCTGTGCAAAATGGTGTGAGCGCTTAAAAGCCGGCGTGGGGCCTGCCATCGGCAGGACAGGGAATACCCTGTTTTATTTTTCATATAACAACTGTTATTGTAATTGCTGTGCGTGGCGTTCGAAATGTGGTCGCCGTCCCGGAGAAGACGCCGTTCGAGGTGTTCCTGACAGGGACGCCGCACGCATCTCGTTTGATTGAAATATCGCGCGTCTATTCAGTTCGAGGGTTACCGGAGTGTTCCTCACTCCGTCAACAGACGCATCACCATCAGCCGGTATGAAGAGTTTGCCGGACACTCGATAAATTACATCGGTGTACTAAACGGTGACGCGCATGGAGGTGCGAAACGTGCACTCCGTGGACAGGGATTTAACCTTGAAATAATCAACCGAAACACATGCTATGAGAATCGTGAAGACGACAGCACTGACCGGCATCGCATTTGCAATTACCTCGCTCTCGATCCCCAGCCACGCCCAAAGCAGCGTGGCGCTGTACGGGATCCTCGATGCAGGCATTACCTATGTCACCAACGCAGGCGGATCGTACCAGGCGAAGTTCGACGACGGCATTGCCTATGGAAATCGCTGGGGGATCATGGGCACCGAGGATCTGGGCGGCGGTCTGAAGGCCGTCTTCAAGCTGGAGAGCGGCTTTTCCCTGGCAAACGGACAGATCACGAACGGCGGTGCGCTGTTCGGCCGGGCCGCCTATGTCGGTTTGCAGAACGATTGGGGCGCGCTCACGTTCGGCAACCAGATCGATATGACCAAGGAAATGGTCTATATGTACAACGCTTCGGCGTGGGCGAGCGGCTACGCCATCAACCAGGGCGACTTCGATCGCATGAACGGTGACCATCTACCGAATGCCGTGAAGTTCATGTCGAACCCGTACGGCGGCTTCCGGTTTGGCGGCATGTACTCGTTCAGCAATAAGGCCGGCGATTTCCACACGGGCAGTGCGTGGAGCGTGGGTGCGGAGTATAAGCGCGGCGCGTTCTCGATTGGGACAGCCTACACGCAACTGAACAATCCGTCGGGCATTTACGCATTCGACCCGTACGCTATGATTGGCGCGCGCACGTTCTTCGGCCGGCCGACCGTGAGCGTCGATCCCACCACCGGGGCGATCACCGACCTCTACGCGAACAGGCCGTTTCCGGTAGATAAGCAGGGGGCGTTCGGTGTTGGCGCGAGCTATACGATCGGCACCGTCACGCTGATGGGCGCATTCACGTACACGCAGCTTAAGGCGTTCGGCGAGAGCCGGCACATGCAGGTTGCCGAAGTTGGTGCGAACTGGATGCTTACGCCGGCTTTGAGCCTGATTGGCGGTTACCAGTACGATCACTTCGATAACCTCCACTGGAACCAGCTTTCGGCGGGCGTGCACTACCTGCTTTCGAAAAGCACGGACGTCTACATCTCTGGCGACTGGCTGAAGGCTTCGCAGGGTGTGAATGCCGTGATCGGTTATAGCTTCACACCGTCTTCGAGCACTAACCAGGCGGACGTGCGCATCGGCCTGCGGCATTCGTTCTGATCACCAATCTGCGCTCATTTGATAAGGATTCCTTCAGATTTACTTACCAAGGAGATCACCATGCTTGTCACGCAGGCCCAACGAGACGCTTTTCTCTTCGGTGACGACGCGAGGTTCCGCCTTCTGCCGACATCGACGTGGAACCCGCAGTACGTGCGCCATGGCGCGCTCTTCGACGAAGAGATGGCCCGGCTCAACGAAGGTGACGCGTTTCGCTCGCGAGTTTTCCGCCAGATCGCATAACGCGTTATTTTCAAAGGACACAGCCATGAAACGGCAAATGATCAACCCGCCGCAGAACCGGGAAACGTACGACCGGTTTCATTATTCAGCCGCGACCCGCGTGGGCGACATGATCTGGGTATCCGGCCAGGTGGGACTCGACCCGGCAACCCATACGCTTGGTCAGGGCATGGAAGCGCAGTCAAGGCTGGCTTTCGAGAACCTGAAAACCGTTCTCGCGGCGGCGGGCGCCACGATGGCCGACATCGTCGAAATCGTGACTTTTCATCTCGACATGCACGGCAGCGACATTCAGGCGTTCGTCAAAATCAAGGACGAATATGTTCCCGACCGCTACCCCGCGTGGACCGCAGTGGGCGTGACCCATTTGGTGAACCCGGATTACCTGGTCGAAATCCGCGCTGTCGCGGTAGCCCATTGCGGCGCCGGTTGATGTCTGATTGCCATGGCCGGCAGGCCATGGCACCCTCAGTATAAAAAAAGCACTAGAAAAAGTTAACGGAGACAAAACATGAATCGCTCTGATGCTGTGGTCAGAAACAACTTGCTAGCACGCCTGGAACGGCTGCCGGTGATGCTCTCGCACTACATCTGGGCTGGGCTGCTCGCGGCCAACCTGATGCTGGAGTACTACGACAATGCCATCTTCGCCTATGCAATTCCCACGATCAAAACGCATACCAATCTGACGCTGGAGCAAATTGGCTACGTCACGAGCGCTTTCTTCGTCGGCATGATCGCCGGCGCGCTCGTGGGCGGCATGCTTTCGGACAGACTGGGGCGTCGCTCGGTGCTCGTCTGGTCCACTGCGCTGTATTCGGTGGGTGCATTGGCGACGGCATTCGCACCCGGCTACGAGACCATACTCGTCGCTCGCGTGGTCACGGGACTCGGCGTGCAGGCGGCCACCTCTGTGCTGTTGGTCTATGTCGCCGAAATGTTTCCTAGCCATACTCGCGGGCGCTTTGCTTCGATCGTATCGACTGGGTATGTCGTCTCTGGCGTTGGCGCTGCGGCGCTGACGATGTACCTGCTCCCGCATAGCGGCCCCAATGGCTGGCGTCATCTGATGCTCGCCGGCAGTATTGGTCTGGTGATAGCGCCGATCGCGCGTTTCACCCTTCCGGAGTCGGTGCGCTGGTATGCCTCGAAGGGACGGTTCGCATGCGCCGAAAAGGTGTTGGAAAAACTTGAAATGCGCGCACTGCGACAAGGTCCGCTCGCCGAGCCGCAGGTGAGCGCCGCGCTGGAAGCCGGCAAGCAGCCGACCTTGCGCGAACTGTTGAAGAACACCAGTGTGCGGCGCACCATCGCTGTCCTCGCGTTTGGCTATTTCGGTGCTTACCTGGGTTTCTACCTTTGGGGGAACTGGGTCACGTACGCAATGGTTCAGGGCCTCAAGTACTCCGAGGAAGACGCGTACTACGCGATGTTCATCTGGAACGTGGTCTATGTCGTCACGCCGTTGCTCACCATGTACATGCTCGACCGGTGCGAGCGAAAGTCAATGATTCTCGGTGCAGCGGTCTTCAGCGCGCTGTCGCTCGCCTTGTTGGGTGCCTCGACCAGTCACTGGGCCGTGATGGCCACGGGTAGCGCCGTCTCCATCATCACAGGCATCGTCCTCAACGCGTACTTCACCTATATCCCCGAGACGATTCCCACCCAGTTGCGTGCGTTGGGCAGCGGCGTGGTGATTTCCGGCGGCCGATTCGGCGGGGCGGTATCCGGCGTTCTGGGGGCGGCGCTTTTTTCCTCTGGGGGCATGAAGAGCGTGATGCTGGTCGCGGGGGCCTGCTACATCATCTTTACTATTCCTGTCGTCGTGTTCGGGCCGCGCACCACGAATCGCTCGCTCGAATTGGTGACGAAGGAGGAACTGGGTAGTGCGAATGAAGATGGACTTTCTCGCGGAGCCGGCGTATTGCAGGAATGAGAGGTTGTTGAGAACGGGCCCGACACTCGGCTCCGCCACAAACTTCTATTCACAACTATCGTGATCGACAGGAAAAGGGAATTCATATGCAGGTGACTGAGCAGATGAAACTGGACTTGGCGCGTGACGGCGCCATCGTCGCCCGAGGCTTGTTTTCGCCCGAACGGCTCAGGCGGATGCGCGAGGCTTTCGACTACGGGATCGCCCACCCGAGCCCGAAGCACGGCTACGTCTTCAAAGGTACGCCGGATGAGCATTTCAACGACTACGGCAACATCGCCAATCGCGATGTGCACATCGCGACGATCAAGGCGCTGGCGCTCGATGAATTCGTGGCGTCGCTATGGGATTCCGAGCATGTGTGGTTCAAAGGCGAGGAGATCTTCATTAAGAAGGGGGGGAGGGCTGGGCGATCGCCGTGGCACCAGGACAACTCGTACACGCCGGTGAGCGGGCCGCAGATGCTCAACATCTGGACCTGTTTTGAAAAGATACCTCGCAAGAACGTGCTCGAAGTCGTCCGCGGCTCGCACCTCGGCATTCAGTACAACGGCACCTCTTACGCAGATGCGGGCAATCACACTACGCCGTTGTGGACCAACACCGACTGGCCCAATCTCCCAGACATCGAGGGCGAGCGAGCGAAGGATCCGGCGTCGTGGGATGTCCTTTCCTGGGATCTGGAGTTGGGCGACGCGCTAGTGTTCCACTCCGGCTCGCTGCACGGTGGTGCTCCCGTGACCCCAGACTGCCCGGACCGGCACACTCTCGTCTACCGGTTCTTCGGCGACAAGCTGTTCTACCGCCCCCTGCCGGCTGGGGGGGGATAACTACCTCTACGACATCAGCGGGCTCAACGATCCGTCGCTGACGCCAGGTGAGCCGTTTCGCGCCGCGTGGTGCACGCAGCTGCGCTGATACCGGCATCGCCTGGTGGGAGAGAGTGGCTGTGTCCGCATGCGCTGCGGATGCGGCTGCATCACTGAAGAACGGAAGACCAACAACGGCGGCAACCCCAACCGAGACACACGATGCAAGCTGCATGTTGTGCAGCAGGTCCGGCGGCCATGTGTCGGTCCCCAGACCGAATCTGGCGCAAATAGATGACGTGTGCGCGATATCGTTAATAGATATGGATATCTTATCGATTGAAAAGAAAAGTATTCCAGACAGAGAGAGCCGTGACGTCCCAGCGAGCGGATAGGTCGAACTGTCCCTTGCGAATTCGATGCATCAACTCGATGCCTGAAATCGTGGTCGAGGCACTTCTGAACCGTTTGAACCCGAGCACCACGTTCGCTCTGGACTTGATGTTTCGATGGTCCTTTTCGATCATGTTGTTGAGGTACTTCGAGGAGCGCACCTTCGTTTCCTCGGGAAGCAGGCCATCTATTTTCATCTCACGCACGGCCCGATGCGACGCGGCATACCCATCGAGCGTGACCGTCTCCGGTGGCCGGCCCTGATGCCTGGTTGCCTTGCTGAAAAAAGCCTTCACTGCAGCCACATCGCGGTTTGCCCTGAGTACGAAGTCTACCGTCTGGTCGCATCTATCCACCGCCCGATACCAGATAAGCCCACTTTCCCCGGATCTTGAGATACGTCTCGTCAACCCGCCAGGACCGTCCCGCAGGCGCTGCGAAGTGGTTCCAGCGCTTGACGAACTTGGGGCTATAGCGCCGAACACAACGCAGGATCGTCGTGTGAGCAAGCGACAACCCTCGCTCAGCCATCATCTCGACGAGATCGCGCAGGCTGAGTTTATAGCGCAGATACCAGCACACGCAGAGAATGATCACGTCGCGGTCAAAGGGGCCGGGGCGCGAACAGTCCGTCCAGATTCTTCAGCTCGCTCATTGCGGGCTCTCAAAGTGATTGGCTCCCCACTCTAATCGATTCGTCGAGCGCTAATTGCACCACAGCCATCGCGCCGGTGAATGATGGTCGACTTGGTCATGGTCGTACCAGAGAGGTTGAATGGCTGAGTTTGAGCGTCCGCATTGCCGAATGATCAAGCGCCGGATCGTATTATACGTAACATATGTAATTATTTGGCGGTCGGCGATTGTCCGCAAAGCCAAAGGGTTACTGGATGGGTAGGTGTTTACGATAGTCGCATTGGGCTATGCATAAAGTCTCACTCAAGGTAGCCTTTTTGCGTAACGATCGTAATGTTATGAAATTCAAGATCCAACGGGCTGGGGTTCGCGTTGCGCGCGACAATCGTCGCGCAGCTCGACCGCGCCGAAGGACGTGACCATCGCGGCCGACGAAGGGATCCGCGCGGACACGACGCTCGAAGCGGTATCGAAGATCCGCCCTGCACTGCAGGACGGCGTGATTACTGCGGGCAACGCAAGCAAGTCATCGGACGGCGCGTCGGTCTGCGTCGTGATGAACGGCAAGCTCGCGGAGCAGCGCGGATTGCAGCCGCTCGGGATCTATCGCGGCTTCGCGATTGCTGGCTGAGAGCCCGACGAGATGGGGGGGCGGTGTTTGCCGTGCCTCGCCTGCTCGAACGTGCGAGCGTGAAGCTTGATGAAGTTGGCCTGTGGGAGCTGAACAAGGCGTTCTCGGTGCAGGTGCTGTACTGCCGCGATAAGCTTGGCATTCCATACTATCGTCTGAACGTGGATGGCGAGGTCATCGTAGTGGGGAATCCGTTTGGGGTCAGCGGCGGGCGTCTCGTGGGTCATGCGCTGATCGAAGGCAAGCAGCGCGGCGTCAAGTACGTCGTGGTCACGATGTGCATAGGTGGCGGCCAGGGCGCGGCCGGGCTGTTCGAGGTCTGTTAATCGAAAGGAAAGCGAAATGGTGGTGAAGAAACTGTTACAGCTCGACGGGCGCGTCGCGCTGGTGACGGGCGGCTCGCGCGGTCTCGGCCTTCAGATGGCCGAGGCGCTCGGCGATATGGGTTGCATGGTGGTGATGTCGGCGCGCAAGGCCGATGAACTCGCTGCGGCCGAAACGCAGCTGAGGGCGCGGGGTATTGATGCAAGGGCAGTCGTTTTCGACCTGCAGAAGTTCGACCGGATTCCGGCGCTTGTCGACGAGGTGCTGTCCACGCATGGCTGCGTCGACGTCCTGGTGAACAACGCGGGCGCGACCTGGGGCGCGCCCGCCGAGGAGTATCCGGATGAGGCGTGGCACAAGGTGATGAACCTGAACGTGAGCGCCCCCTTTTCCCTGACGCGTGAGATTGCGCGCCGCAGCATGATTCCGCGCAGGAGCGGCAAGATCATCAACATCGCGTCGATTGCGGGGCTGAGGGGATCGCTGGAGGGCATAACGAGGATCGCGTACAACACATCAAAGGCGGCGATGATCAATCTCACGCGCGCGCTTGCAACCGAGTGGGGGCGTCACGGGATCAACGTAAACGCAATCTGCCCAGGCTTCTTGCCGACGAAGATGACGGCGGGCCATCTCGACCGCGCCGGCGAGCAGATGATCGAGCGCACGCCGTTGCGGCGTCTCGGCGGCGACGAGGATCTGAAGGGCGCGCTCGTTTACTTCGCAAGCGATGCTTCGCGACACGTCACGGGCCGGTATCTGGCGATCGATGGCGGGGTCTCGGCATGACGTCGGACGATGTACAACGCCTCTTCAGCGGCACGCGTCCGGTTGCGGATGCGCATGCGTTCGACATCAGGCGGCTGCGCGACTATATGCGCGAGCAAGTCGACGGGTTTTCAGGCGAATTGCACATCGAACAATTCAAGGGCGGACAGTCGAATCCGACTTTTCGTCTCGAAGCCGGCGGCCAACGCTACGTGATGCGCCGCAAGCCGCCTGGCGTGCTGCTGCCGTCTGCGCACGCGGTCGACCGCGAGTTCCGCGTGATCCGCGCACTGGCCGATACAGACGTGCCAGTCGCGCACGCGTACGCGCTCTGTGAGGATGTCGAAGTCATAGGGGCGGCGTTCTACATCATGGAGTACGTCGAGGGGCGGATCTTTTGGGGCAGCTCGCTTCCGGGGCTGTCGAGTGGGGAGCGTGGCGCGCTGTACGACGAGATGAACCGCGTGATCGCGGCGCTCCATTCGGTCGATCCAGGCGCGGTCGGGCTCGCCAACTACGGCAAGCCCGGCAATTACATCGAGCGTCAGATTGCGCGCTGGACGAAACAGTATCGCGCTGCGGAGACCGGGCGCATAGAAGCGGTCGACTGCCTGATCGACTGGCTGCCGCGGCATATTCCGGCGGGCGACGAAAGTCGGATCGTGCACGGCGATTACCGGCTCGACAACGTGATTTTTCATCCGACCGAACCCCGGATTGTCGCCGTGCTCGACTGGGAACTTTCGACGCTCGGCCATCCGCTCGCCGACTTTGCCTACCACTGCATGACGTGGCGCATGCCCGAGCATCAGGGGCGCGGGCTTGCCGGCATCGATCTCGACGCACTCGGTATTCCC
This sequence comes from Paraburkholderia sp. A3BS-1L, assembly GCF_051125215.1. NCBI lineage: Bacteria > Pseudomonadati > Pseudomonadota > Betaproteobacteria > Burkholderiales > Burkholderiaceae > Paraburkholderia > Paraburkholderia sp. A3BS-1L. The sequence continues at coordinate 179,471 of NZ_CP120444.1, forward strand.
GACGAGGCGATCTACCTGCAGCGCTATTTGCAGCGCGTGTCACGGGCTTCGACCGATACGGTATCGGATGCGAATTGGGGCTATTACCTCGTGTTCAACCTGTTCCGGCTCGTCGGGATTCTGCAGGGCGTGTACGCGCGCGCGTTGCAGCGCAACGCTTCGAGTGCGATGGCGCTCGAGGTGGGCAAGCGTACTCGACCGCTCGCCGAAGACGCATGGAGCCTTGCTCAGCGGATCGACGCACTACGCTGAGCAATGCGATTCGATAACGGCTGGCGTGCGACGCGCACAGGCCGGCCAATGATGGAAGGAGACAGCGGATGAATTTCGAATATTCGAGCAGGGTAAACGATCTCCAGAAACGTGTGAGAGCGTTCATGGACGAATATGTCTATCCGGCTGAGGCGCAATTCGAGGCGGAAATGGACGCGGCACGCAAGTCGGGCAACGCGTGGCAATGCGCACCCGTGATGGAAGTGCTCAAGGAGCGGGCGAAAGCGGCCGGGCTGTGGAATCTGTTCCTGCCCGAGTCGCAGTTCGGCGCGGGGCTGACGAACCTGGAATACGCGCCGCTGTGCGAAATCATGGGCCGTTCGTCGATCGGCTCTGAGCCGTTCAATTGCTCGGCTCCGGACACCGGCAACATGGAGACGCTGGTGCGCTACGGCAGCGAAGCTCAGCAGCAGCAGTGGCTGCTCCCGCTGCTCAATGGGACGATCCGGTCGGGCTTCGCGATGACCGAGCCGGGGGTGGCATCGTCGGATGCGACGAATATTGCGGCGCATATCGAGCGTGACGGCGATCACTACGTGATCAACGCGCGCAAATGGTGGACGTCGGGCGCAAACGATCCTCGCTGCAAGATCCTGATCTTCATGGGCAAGACCGAGCCTGATCATCCGGACGCGCACCGCCGCCAGTCGATGATTCTCGTGCCGATGGATACACCGGGCGTCACCGTGCTGCGTCATCTGCCGGTGTTCGGCTACGACGACGCGCCGCATGGCCACGCGGAGGTGCTGTTCGAAAACGTGCGCGTGCCGGTCCGCAACGCGTTGCTTGGCGAGGGTCGCGGTTTCGAGATTGCCCAGGGGCGCCTCGGGCCAGGCCGGATTCACCACTGCATGCGGCTGATCGGGCAGGCGGAGCGCGCGCTCGAGGCGATGTGCCGGCGTACGGGTTCGCGTGTTGCGTTCGGTCGAAGAATCGCCGATCAGGGCGTGACGCGCGAGCGGGTTGCCGAGGCGCGGATCATGATCGATCAGGCACGCTTCCTGGTCCTGCACGCCGCATGGAAGATGGACGTGCTCGGCAACAAGGCGGCGCGCAAGGAGATCGCGATGATCAAGGTCGCCGCGCCCGCGATGGCCTGCCAGGTAATCGACTGGGCGATCCAGGCGCATGGCGCGGGCGGCGTCAGTGAAGACTTCTTCCTCGCGCGCGCATTTGCGGGGGCTCGCACGCTGCGTCTTGCCGATGGTCCTGACGAAGTGCACCGAAATGCGATCGCGAAGATGGAACTCGGCCCCTACCTTTAACCCGCGATGCCCGATCAAGAACGACTGAGTGAATCCATGTCTGAAACTCGGTCGCCAGTCTGGCCCGCTCATCTGCCGCCGCATCTGACGCTTCCGGCGACGAACCTGTTCTCTAACGCCGAAGTCTCGGCAATGCGCTATCTGCACAAGCCGTTTATCGTGTTCTACGCCACGCCGGTCACGTTCACGCAGTTCAAGGACGAGGCCGAGCGTGTGGCGGGCTTTCCCCAGCAGCGCTGCGGCGTGAAGGCCGGCGACCGCGTGCTGCTGTATATGCAGAACAGCCCGCAATGGATGATCGCGTACTACGGGATCTTGCGCGCGAACGCGGTCGTCGTGCCGGTCAATCCAATGAACTTGACGGACGAACTGCATCACTACGCGGAGGGCAGCGGCGCGCGCACCGTGTTTGTCGCACAGGAGCTTTATCCGCGTTTCGCGTCGTACACGTCCGGCACGACCGGTAAGCCGAAAGGCTGTATGCATACCCATCGCAGCGTGATGTGCACGGCGGTCGGCGGACTCCAGTGGCTCGGCGGCACGCCGGACACAGTCGCGCTCTGGGTGCTGCCGATGTCCCATGTGACGGGCATGCAAGGCGGCCTGAACGGCCCGCTCCCACAGCGGCGCGACGGGTGAAGCGCGGGCGCGCACTCTCGGCTGCCAAGTTCACGATCGGCCGCGTCGGTACGCTTGTCGCCGAGGAATCGATCCAGTTGCATGGTGGCATTGGCATGACCTGGGAGCTGCCGCTCGCTATGCCAAGCGATTGGTGATGGTAGGTCACCAGTTCGGCGACGAAGATCACCATCTGGAACGCTATGTGGCGCTCGGCCGAGCCTGAAATGAAACTCTTTACCGCAGAAGCACTCTCGAGCAAACACAGTGGAGGTTACATGGCTGACACCAGCAAAGTTCAAAGCGCACTAATCGTAGTGGCGCATCCGCTCAGCAACTCACTCTCTCATACGTTAGCTGAACGTATCGCCGGGAGTCTATCCAGCAAAGGTATCAGCCCTCAGGTAGCAGACATACATCAAGAGCAGTTCTCCCCCGCCATGTCTATTGAAGACGTGAACCATTACCGCGGTTATGGCGAGCTTCCTTCCGATGTTGCAGCAGAGCAAGCAAGGATTGATGGCGCTGACATGCTGGTCGTGGTATTTCCAGTGTATTGGTGGTCGGTTCCCGCCGTGCTCAAAGGATGGGTCGAGCGCGTCTTTACAGGAGGGTGGGCGTTTAAGACAGACGCGAGCGGACGCATCGTAGGGAACATGCGCGACATCCCCGTGCGACTCATTGCGACCGGCGCAGCTGACAAGGGGAGCTTCGATAGGCATGGCTATACGCAAGCCATTCAGACTCAGATCATCGAGGGTGTGTTCGGATTCTGCGGATTAAGGGATACACAGATCTCAATGTTCTATGATGCCGATAAAGCCGATTCTAGGGCGATTGATCGCTTCATTGAGGAACTGGCGCCGATGTTAGACCCGGATACGGAAACTACGCCGGAGTAGCGATTCTGTTCGAGCCAACCTCTTAAGCGGAGGGCTGGTCAGGCTTCCGTTTCCAGATTCTCGGCGATCCGCAGTCGGATCCATTCGAGCTACTGGATAATATTGTGCAGATGACCTGCCCCCGGTTTTAGTCCGGCCTGCAGTTAGTTTAGAGGCCAGTTGAGGCTGACCCGGAATCAGGGCCGTCCTGAATTGGAATTTTCCGGCTCGTCCGGATCTGGCTTGGCCATCTCGTCCTTGAAGAGGGAGTCATTGCGGACATAACGAGGATTCGATTCAGAAGGAGGGCGAAATTTGGCGTTGTCGCCAAAGTAACCCCGAGCCAGCGTTTGGCGGGTGGGGCAGTTGGCGTCGACCGGTGGCGGGACCGACTGAACGTCTACGGCGACGGGCGGCAAAGGCACGCTGCGGTCGGGCGTGGTGCTGCCCGCTGTGAAGGGGATTCATGAATCGAATACCCCTCGATTCAAAATATAAATTTCGGAAAGGCTACGGAATTCGATATGATTTGCAGTTCTTATCTATTTGAGGCGCGCGACGGATATCCAACGTGCGAAGCTGCTCGCGGAACAGCGCTCACACCTGATTGAGTCTGATGACTTGAAACGCAGGCCAGACTAGTTGCGACGGTCGCTACTGGTAATTCACCTATGACATTACTGATTGGAGTTCCTCTCGAGACGGCCACACAGGAGCGGCGCGTAGCAACCGTGCCTGACGTGGTCGAGAAGCTGATCAAGCTGGGGTTTCCGGTGGCCGTGCAAAGCGGCGCTGGCGCAGGCGCGAACTTCAGCGACGACGACTATCGCGCGGCCGGTGCCGAGGTGGTGGCTTCCGCTGCCGATCTGTGGGGCCGCAGCGATATCGTTTTCAAGGTGCGTCCGCCGGGCAGCGAAGAAGTGGCGCTGATGTGCGAAGGCGGCAAGCTGATCGGTTTCGTCTGGCCGGCCCAGAATCCGGAACTGATGCAGCAGCTGGCCGCGAAGCGGGCCACGGTGCTGGCCATCGATTCGCTGCCGCGCACGCTGTCGCGCGCGCAGAAGATGGACGCGCTCACGTCGATGGCCGGCGTGAGCGGCTACCGCGCCGTCATCGAGGCGGCCAATGCGTTCGGCCGCTACTTCAACGGCCAGATCACGGCGGCCGGCAAGGTGCCGCCGGCCAAGGTCTTTATCGCCGGCGCGGGCGTGGCAGGTCTCGCGGCCATCGGCACGGCCGCGGGCCTGGGTGCGATCGTGCGCGCCAACGACACGCGCTCCGAGGTTGCCGACCAGGTCAAGTCGCTGGGCGGCGAATTCGTCAAGGTCGACTACGAGGAAGAGGGCTCGGGCGGCGGTGGCTACGCCAAGGTGATGAGCGAGGGCTTCCAGCAGGCGCAGCGCGCGATGTACGCGCAGCAGGCGAAGGACGCGGACATCATCATCACCACCGCGCTGATTCCGGGCAAGCCGGCGCCGAAGCTCATCACGGCGGAGATGGTGCAGTCGATGAAGTCGGGCAGCGTGATCGTCGACATGGCGGCCGAGCAAGGTGGTAACTGCGAGCTCACGGTGCCCGGCGAGGCGGTGGTGCGCCACGGCGTGACCATCATCGGCTACACGGATCTCGCATCGCGTCTGGCGAGGCAGTCGTCCACGCTGTATGCGACCAACCTGCTGCGCGTGGTCGAGGAGTTGTGCAAGAACAAGGACGGCACGATCAACGTCGACTTCGACGACGACGCGATCCGTGGTCTCACGGTCATCAAGGAAGGCAGCGTTACCTGGCCGCCGCCGCCGCTCAAGCAGCCGGCAGCAGCACCGAAGCCCCCGCCGCCGCCGGCCGCCGCGCCTGCTTCCAAACGCCATGGCCACAGCAGCGACGAACCGATGTCGGCCAGGGCGCTCGCGATTGTGTTCGGCCTGGGCGCATTGGCTTTCCTGCTGGTCGGCCAGTTCGCGCCGGCCACATTCCTCTCGCACTTCACGGTGTTCGTGCTGGCCTGCTTCGTCGGCTACATGGTGATCTGGAACGTCACGCCGTCGCTGCATACGCCGCTGATGAGCGTCACCAATGCGATCTCGTCGATCATCGCGATCGGCGCGCTGGTGCAGGTCGCGCCGCCTTTGGGCGGGCGCGCGGCGGGCGACCGGCCAGCGGGGCTGATCCTGGGCCTGGCGGTGGGCGCGCTGACGCTCACGGGCGTCAACATGTTCGGCGGCTTCGCGGTGACGCGGCGCATGCTGGCCATGTTCCGCAAATAAGAAGGGGACGACAACCATGACTTCCAATCTGACTACCGTCTCCTACATCGGCGCGGCCATCCTCTTCATCCTCAGCCTCGGCGGGCTGGCCAATCCCGAAACCGCGCGCCGCGGCAACCTGCTCGGGATGATCGGCATGCTCATCGCCGTGCTCGCCACGGTACTGGGCCCGCGCGTGTCGGCCGAAGGTATTCCATATGTCGTTGCCGCACTGGCCGTCGGCGGCGCGGTCGGCCTGTTCGCCGCGAAGAAGGTGCAAATGACGCAGATGCCCGAACTGGTTGCGCTGATGCACAGCCTGGTCGGTCTGGCCGCCTGCCTTGTGGGCTTTGCCAGCTACATCGACACGTCGGTGCAGTTCACGGGCAGCGAGAAGGCCATCCACGAAGTTGAGATCTATGTCGGCATCCTGATCGGCGCCGTGACCTTTGCGGGCTCGGTCATTGCGTTCGGCAAGCTGTCTGGCAAGATCGGCGGCAAGCCGCTGCTGCTGCCGGCGCGGCACTGGCTCAATCTGGCTGCGCTGGCGGTGGTGATGGTGTTCGGCCGAGCGTTCCTTCATGCGGAAACGATTCAGGCCGGCATGACGCCGCTCATCGTGATGACGGTGGTGTCGCTGCTGTTCGGCGTGCATATGGTGATGGCGATCGGAGGCGCGGACATGCCCGTCGTGGTGTCGATGCTTAACAGCTACTCGGGCTGGGCGGCGGCGGCCACTGGCTTCATGCTCGGCAACGACCTGCTGATCGTGATCGGCGCATTGGTGGGCTCGTCGGGCGCGATTCTTTCGTACATCATGTGCCGCGCGATGAACCGCAACTTCATCAGCGTGATTGCCGGCGGCTTCGGCACCGGCAGCGGTGCGTCCGCGCCAGCCGGTGGCGGTGTTCAGCCCACCGGCGAAGTGGTAGCAGTGAGCGCGCGCGAAACGGCCGAGATGCTGCGCGAGGCCAGGAGCGTGATTATCGTGCCCGGGTATGGGATGGCCGTGGCGCAAGCCCAGCATACCGTGCATGAACTCACCAAGGTGCTGCGCGAGAAGGGAGTCGACGTGCGCTTCGCGATCCATCCGGTGGCCGGCCGGATGCCGGGCCACATGAACGTGCTGCTCGCCGAAGCGAAGGTGCCTTACGACATCGTGATGGAGATGGACGAGATCAACGCGGATTTCCACGAGGCCGACGTGTCGATGGTGATTGGCGCGAACGATATCGTGAACCCGGCGGCGCAGGAAGATCCGGCCAGCCCCATCGCCGGCATGCCGGTGCTGGAGGTGTGGAAGGCGAAGACCTCGATCGTGATGAAGCGGAGCATGGCCTCGGGCTATGCCGGCGTGGACAACCCGCTCTTCTACAAGGACAACAACCGGATGCTGTTCGGCGATGCGAAAACGATGCTGAACGAGGTCTTTGGGGCGCTGAAGGGCTAAGATCATCGCGAGATCGTGTTGCTGCGAGTGTTGCCAGCCCGCAACGTCGCCGCAGGATTACCACGGGGGCAAGAGCGGGGCATTGGACCATCGTTTTTCGCGCATCAAGTCCATTCTGTTCCGCCGTTCCGTGGGGGTAGATCCGGGGGTAACCGGGTATCATCACATCGCCCTAACCGTTACAGGACGGAGCTGAGCAGCCACGATGTGAACCCGACCCGGGCCCGCGCGTTTATTTGCACGATATTGTTCCTCAGGCACTGGCAGATGGCAGCCCAGAACCATGTCGGGAACACCGCGTTAGCAGTAGCAGCCCGGTGTCAAGCGCGAAAGCAATACCCACGACGGCCGAAGCAGGCGTTTTCCCGATTCTCAATGCTGGATCGGGTGAATCTGGCATCAAATTTGACATAATCTTATTGATCGATTTTTTGCATTATAATGTAGGATTCCATATTAAATATTCGGAATGTTTATTTACATCGACTTGGGCTTCAAGTCGCCCGCAATTGACTCGATTGCTGACTAGCGAACCGGTATAAGAGGGCCGCCCCCAGCGAACCTCACGTCCGCCACCACGCGTTCCACAGTCGCTTTTTTCCGGCCCATGCGCGTTCGATCATCTCCATCGCTTCCGCCGCTTGCTTTTTTCTGCCCAGTGACGCGGCGTCGTTTCTGTTTGCACGCGCACCCAAGCGGCGCGCTCGCTCCCGCGCCGCTTCAAACTGTCGATCCGTACCCGGTTATCCGACGACTAGATCGGCCTCGTGCAGCAGCGCCGCAATGGTACGCTCGGGGGCCTGAATCCGGAGCATGGGTCCTGCACGAGAGCCTCCACCGATACTGCAGGATAGCCCTCTTCGAAATATTCCAGGAGCCGCTGGACCTGGTTGCCCGGAATCTCCAGCCGCGCACACACCGAGCAGACGCGCAGGCGGCTGACGCTTAATCTCACTGCTGGATTCCACCGCAACATTGAGATCACGTTGGGACGCGGATCCGGCAACACACGGAATCACTGGTCGGGCAGTTCCGTCAGATAGCCCGCACGGAGAACGCCCGGAAGTAGCGAAGCGCTACTCGGCCACCCATGTCGCCAACGCCAGCTCGTGCAACCTTCTTTCATCCATCGGCGCTTACTTCAGCGCGCCTTCGGCCACGAGCACTTCGTGCGCCGCCTTGAACGCGTTGAGGCCGTGCGGGATGCCCGAGTAAGCGGTTGCGTGCAGAAGCACCGCTTTGATTTCATCGACGCTCACACCGTTGTTGAGTGCGCCCTTGACGTGCAGCTTGAGTTCGTTAGTGTGACCCGCAACAGTCAGCATGCCAAGGTTGAGCAGGCTGCGCGTCTTGCGATCGAGCGTGTCGTCACCCCATGCCCACCCCCAAGCCCATGCAGTGGTTGCGCGCTGGAACGACATCATGAAGGCGTCGGCCTTTTCCATTGAGGCATCGACATATTCCGCGCCGAGAACTTCCCGGCGAATCGGTAATCCTTTCTGGAACAGCGCATCATCTTCTTTCATGATTGGACTCCTCTGTTGACGCAAGAGCGTATGAAAATTTCCCTGGTTTGACGAAACGCCAACGTGGACATCACAAGCTCGTGCAAACGGTGGCAGCAGGCTTGTCGATCGTGCAGCTGAGTCGCGAACTGGAACTCCCATTCATCTACCTAATATCAAACGAGAACGATTGCGTTCTCGACTGCAACATGGGCAACGTTGCGGTCACAGCAGTGAGCCGAATTCGCGCACTGTACTGTGCTGTATGGATGCTACTGTTCGACCCCTTCAAGGGAAACCGACTCAACAAATTGCCTGAGCAGACGAGTGGCGTGATCTGTTTCCCCCAGCGTCCGTAGCAATGCTGCGGGATCGGCACCTTCAGCGCTCAAAGCTGCTGCACTTTGCTCAATGCAAGCGCCAGCAATCTCAGGCGTAAATTCCGGATGGAATTGTGTTGAAATCGCGCTGGGACCATAGCGGACAATCTGATGCCTGTCGTGTGCCGAGTACCCCAGTGCTTGCGCACAGGCTGGCAATTCAATGATGCTTTGCTCGTGGGTGAGGTGTGCAGTGAAGGTCGGCGGCCAGTCCTGAAGAAGGGGATCCCGCAACGCTTCTGGCGAAAGTGTCACCGGATGGCGGCCAACTTCGCGTCCGCGCGGATGATAGTCGACTGTCCCACCCAGAGCATGCGCCATGAGCTGGTGTCCATAGCACACGCCAAGGAGCGGCATCTGAATTTCCATCGCATCGCGAATCCACTGGGCTGTTGCCTCGCTCCAGGGATGACGGTCGGTGACCATCGACCACGAGCCGGTGATGATCCCGACACACTGGGCATCGGGGCGGGGAAGCGTTTCGCCTTCGAAGACGCGTACGACCTCTACAGATTCCCGCGGCCTTTCGAGCGCGCGGCAAAACCAGTCCGGCAGATCGCCGAAGCGAGCCCGAACTTCGTCTGGGGCCGTACCGACCTGAACGATAAGTAATGAAGGAGACACAATGCGTTTGAACTGCGATAGATAGCAAAATGGAATACGAAAAGCGACGGATTCGGGATGGCCGGTAGAACCCGGGAGCGGCGCGCCGCCAGGGGCGCGCTGGATGTCACCGGCAAGCAGCCATGCCATTCACTCGGAAGCCGGGGCGGCCGCTGGTGACCTGAGCGCGGAACACAAGCCAACTTTCGATGCGAACAGGCGGTAGGTCAGAGCGGTCGCGACAAGGCCCACCATCCAGGAGACATCCGCACCGCCCGCAATCGAAGCCCAGGGACCATGAAAGAAGCTTTCCTCCATGAACGGCACCTGGATCGCGATGCCAAAAACGTAAATGGCGATGGTCCTGAAATTGAACGATCCGTACACGCCGCCGTTGCTGCTGATGATTTCCACGACCCGGTAATGCCTGTCGTTGATGAGATAGAAGTCGATCAGATTGATCGCAATCCAGGGTGCCAGCACGATGCGCATCGCGAAGATCGCCGTGAGGAAGATCGCGATGAAGTTGCTCGATGCCCACAGCGCAGTTGCGGTCGACGCAACCAGCAGGATGGTCGATACGACGACCCGGATGCCTCGGCCCGGCGCCCAATGCGGTCGGAAGGTTTGTGCGGCGGTGATGATGGATAGCACACCGCCATACAGGTTCATCCCGTTGTGCCCGATGATATTGACCAGAAAAAGGAAGATCAGCACATAGCCGAACATGCCGGTCTGGGTCCGGACGGCCTGCATCGCGTCCGTGGAGTGGCCGGTGCTGACCGCGAGCACACCGAACAGGAACGCGAAGATCGTGCCGAGCGACGTGCCGAAGTAGGTATACGCGAAGGTCTTCGCGAACCCAGCCGAGGTCGGCAGGTAGCGGGAATAATCGGACGTATAAGGCGCAAAGCTGATCTGCCAGACGGCGCACAGTCCGAACATGGCAAACCAGTTGGCAAGCTCGAAATGGCCTTGCTGGAAAATCCGGGCGTTGAGCTGCGGCGCTATCAGCGCGATGCCGACCAGCAGCGCGCTGCCCATGAACCAGGCGCCAACCTTGTTGAAGCGATGAATGAAGTCACAGCCGATCACGCCGACCAGCGTCGCGAGAACCGCGCCCAGGACCGTTGCCAGCGGCACGGATACCGCGGGCGCCGCGGTGTGCAGCGTTTTGCCCGCGAGAATGATGTTCGAGACAAAGAACCCTAAATAGATCAGGATCGTGAAACCGACCACGAGCAGCGACCCATATCGGCCGAATTGCGCGCGGCTTTGAATCATCTGCGGTACGCCAACGAGCGGCCCTTGCGCAGAGGTGAGCGCATGGAAAATGGCGCCAAAGCACTGCCCGGCTGCGATGGCAAGAATCGCGCTCACCAGATCGAGGTGGAAAACCAGCACGGAGGTGGCGCCGGAAATCACGGCAAGCGGCGCGACATTCGTGCAGAACCACAAGGTGAAGAGATCGGCCGGCTTGCCGTGCCGCGCTTCCGGGGCAACATACTCGATCGAGTTGCTTTCGATGGTCAGAACGCTGTTATCGTTCTCCGGGTGTTTCATCGTGTCTCCATCTTGATTGCCGGGCTGCGCCGGGGCGCGGCATTGGCGTAGCCTCTGCGGCTTTGGATCAATGCGGCGGGCGAGAGGCCGTGACCCCTCGCCCACGGTTAGCGCATCACGAACGGATCGCTGATCGCCTCGTCCGACGTGCGAAGCCACACGGACTTCGTCGTCGTGTACTCGAGCGCTGCGCTCAAGCCGCCTTCGCGGCCGTGCCCGGAAAGTCCGAAGCCGCCGAACGGCACGAGCGGGGAAACCGCGCGATAGGTGTTGATCCAGACGATGCCTGAGCGTACGCGCTTCGACACGCGGTGAGCGCGCGTGAGATTGGTCGTGAAAATACCCGCCGCGAGACCATAAACCGTGCTGTTGGCTTTTTCTATCGCTTCCTGTTCCGTCGTGAACGTGTCTACCGAGAGCACCGGGCCGAACAGTTCGGTCGTGATGCTGTCGGCGTTCTCGACGCCGCTGCAATCCAGAATCGTGGGTGCGTAGTAATAGCCGTCACGTTCCAGTCTCTTCGCGCCGGCGAGCACTTTGGCACCTTGATGCACGGAACTCGCGACGACCGACTCGATATTGCGAAGCTGCCGCTCCGTGCACAGCGGTCCGTATTCCGTCTCCATCTCGTTGGGCGAGCCCACACGAATGCGCGAAACGCGTTCGACCAGCAACGCCAGGAACTGCTCCTTCACCGACGCCTCGATCAGCAGGCGTGAACCTGCCACGCAGCTTTGGCCGCTCGCGGCGAAAATGGCCGCGACCTGCGCGTTCACGGCGCTCTGGATATCGGTATCGGCAAAGACGATGAACGGCGACTTGCCGCCCAGTTCCAGCGAGACTTTGGCGAGGTTGTTGGCCGTGTTCCTGACGATGTGGCGCGCGGTCTCGGGGCCGCCGGTGAAGGCGACCTTGTCCACGCCGGGGTGGCCGCTCAGCACCGCGCCGCATTCCGGTCCGAAGCCGGTAATGACGTTGACGACGCCCGCCGGAAATCCTGCTTCGTGCACGAGGCGCGCAAACTCGAGCAAGGGGCCGGGCGCTTCCTCGGAGGCCTTGAGCACCACGGTGCAGCCGGCGGCAAGCGCCGGCCCGACCTTGACGGCGGAAAGAAATAGCTGGCTATTCCATGGCACGATCGCGGCGACCACGCCCACGGGCTGCCGCTCGAGCCAGACCTGCATGTCCGGCTTGTCGACGGGGATGTTGCTCCCTTCGATCTTGTCGGCAATGCCTGCGTAGTACCGGTAGTACTCCGCCACATAGGCAATCTGGCTCGAGGTTTCCCGGATGATCTTGCCGGTGTCGTTGGTTTCAATTTCAGCCAGTCGCGGCGCAGCCTTTTCGACGAGATCGGCGAGCTTGTACAGCAGCTTTCCCCGCGCCGATGCGGAGAGACCCGCCCATTGGGGATCGGTCAACGCGCGGCCGGCGGCCGCCACGGCCCGGTTGACCTCGTCGGTGCGCGCTTCCGGCATCTGTGCCCACACGGTGCCGGTTGCGGGATTCACGCTGCCGAACGTGGCCGCGCCGGGCTCGAAGCGGCCGTCGATATAGAGCTGAAAATGAACATTCATGGCGTCAGAACCTCATTGGAACGCGGGCATCACGTCGCGGATCATGCGCTCGAGTGAAGCCTTCTTGCGCTCGAAGCTCATGCCGGTGTCGATCCAGAACGAATACTCGTCGAAGCCCAGTGCTTCGTAGGCCTTAAGACGGGCAATCACCTCTGCCGGCGTGCCGATCACGTTGTTCTTGCGCATGGCTTGCGGCGTGTAGAACGGGTGAGCAGCCATTTCTTCCCGGGTCAGCGTCTTGATCATGCCGCGGCTGACCGGCCGCTCGTTCTTGAACCACGCGCCGAAGTAGTTGTAGAACACGTTCACTTCCTCAGCGGCCACTTGCGCGTCGTCCTCGCTGCTCGCCACGTAAGTGTGGCGCAGCAGCATGATTTCCGGGCGCGGCACGTTGCTGAACTTCTCGCACGCGGCATTGAAGTGGCTCACGAGTTTTTCGACCTCTTCGTCGCCCAGGTGCAACGGCGTGACCTGGACGTTGCAGCCGTTGGACACGGCGAATTCGTGGCTGTTCGGGTCGCGCGCGGCCACCCAGATCGGCGGATGCGGTTGTTGCAGCGGCAGCGGCGACGAGGTCGTCGAGGGGAATTTCCAGAACTCGCCTTCATGTGCGTAATCGCCTTCCCAGAGCTTTTTTACTGCGGGAATGAGCTCGCGCATGCGCTGTCCGGCACCCCAGGCATCGAGCCCCGGCATCAGACGCTCATATTCGAAAGAGTATGCGCCGCGTGCGATGCCGAGTTCGAGACGTCCGCCCGTGATGATATCGGTCATCGCGGCTTCGCCGGCGAGCTTGATCGGGTGCCAGAACGGCGCGATCACTGTGCCCGTGCCCAGGCGCACGCGTGTGGTCTTGTTGGCGAGATCGACGAGGTTGATGAACGGATTCGGCGCGATCGTGAAGTCCATGCCGTGGTGCTCGCCGGTCCAGACGGCGTGCATACCACCGCGATCGGCGATCTGGCACAGCTCGACCATCTCCTCGTAGAGCTGCTTCTGGCTGGTCTGATCGGAGACGCGCTCCATGTGAACAAAAAGCGAAAAACGCATGATGTGACCTTTCAGGAAAGAAGCGGGCGGACGGTGCCGGTGCTATGGTCGCCGAAGTACAGGCCGTAGCTCTTCAATTGGCTCTCCTTGCGGTAGCGTTCGAGCATGCTGGCCAGTGCGCTGTCCTGGAACGTTTCGGTCTCGATATCGTCGAGGCTCACGAAATGGCCAGAAGCGTCACCCGCGACGGCGAGCTCGTCCGGCGCGCTGCAGAGGAACGAGATGTACTGGTAATTCGTTTCGGTATTGTTGTAGACCGAATAAATAAAGTTTGCCGATGCGTCCGGCTGGTACTGCCTGAAGATATCGGCGAGTGCCTTGTCGGCACCTTCCTTGCCGATCTCTTTCGAAGGCAGTCCCCATTTGTTGTCGGCTGTCTTGACCATGAGGACGCTGTCGTCGCGCGTGATGATGGCGCTCACGACGACCTTCGGACCGGCGATGACCTCGGCCGACAGCCGGGCCGGCGTGAAATAGCCGCCGCGGTAGTAGCCCAGCCCCGCATAACCTGCGGAATGGAACGCCTCGACCTTGCCGATCATGAGCGCGTGGTCGCCCGCGTCGATCACCGCGTGCGTCGTGCAGTCGAACCACGCGCTGACGTCGTTAATGAGCGGGTTGCGGTTGCTGCTCAGACGCCAGTCCACCTTGGCGAAGCGGTCGTCGCTGGGTCGGGCGAAGGTGTTGGACAGCTCCTTTTGCCCCTCGGCGAGAATGTTGATCGCGAAGTGGCCCGTGGTGGAAAACGTCTGGTAATTGCTCGACGTCTTCGCAATGCTCACCAGCAGCAACGCGGGGTCCAATGACACGGACGAGAACGAATTCGCGGTGAAGCCAAACGGCTGACCATCCTCGCGAGCGGTGGTGACGATCGTCACGCCGGTCATGAACGCGCCGAACGCGTCGCGCAACTCCCGGGTGTTGATCGTGGCGGCTTCGTGGCTTGTTGCCTGGCTCATATCATGCTCCCGACTTTTCCGGCTTCAGGATTTGCGCCTGCGTTCAGGGCTTGCGCCTGCGGCGCGGTCCGCAACCAGGCGCGCAGGGCGCGATTGACTTCCTCGGGCGCGGTCAGGTTCACCATGTGGCGCTCGTTTTCGATCACGACGGCCTTGCCGTCATGTGCAGCTTGCGCCATCTGCACGGCCATCTCCGGTGTCGAATTCGGGTCGTCCGATCCGGTGAGCACGAGAGCAGGGCAGGTAATCCTGTGCCAGCCGTCGGCGTACACTTCGTCGCCCTTCGCGAACGCCGTGTAGGCCGTGGCGTAGCCCGCGAGGTCGACGGACTGAAGCCAGGATTCGACCTTTTGCGCGGCGACTTGCTGCGCTTCCTCGGCATTGAACCAGCGCCGCAGCGGCGTCTCCACGTCAATGGTCCCCGAGCGCAGTTCGGCGGCGCGTTGCAGGACGGCTTCGCGAGCCTCCTCTGTGCGACGGTAGACACCGTTGAGGACTGCCACGCGTTTGACCAGATCGGGCCGGGTGACGGCAACGCCAGCGGCAATCAGCGAACCCATCGAATGGCCGGCCAGATTGACGGGGCCGGCGTGAAGCGCCTCGATGAACTCGATCGCCCACTGCACGAACTGCCGCAGGTCTGCATTCGCCTCGAGCGCGTCGCTCATGCCGTGGCCCGGCATATCGACCGAGATCACGCGGAACTCCGCCGACAGCGCTTCGATTTGCGGATACCAAGCACTCGCCTGCATGCCCACACCGTGGATCAGGACCAGCGGTTCGCCGGTGCCTTGCTCAAGCCAGTGAGCAACGCGGTTATTGGACAGCTGCAGGGTTCTTGACGTCATTTCCGAGCTCTGCGAGGTCTTTGTAGCGATCGCCAATGCGGTGATGCGGGCGGCCAGCGGTGGAGGCGCCAATGGCAATGACCAGTTCGTCGGCCGCCGGCGCGTCGGGAATCGCGAACTGAAGCGTCAGGTAGTGCGAGCGGCGGCCCTCGTCGTTCTTGTCCATCATCGGGATGAGGAGCGGCGCATTGGCCGGGCCGCGCGTGTTGTTGAAGGCGAGGTACGACTTGGCGCCAACGGCCGAGCGATAGATGTTGCCGAAGTGCAGGGTGTGGATCAGCGCGGACGCGTGCTCGATCTCACCGTCCAGACCGACGATCGCGCTCTTGCCGAACGCCTCGACGGCTTCGCCCGAACCGGCTTCGGCGATGATCAGCTTCGTCAGGTGCTCGCTCAGCTGCGGTCCGAGTGCGCGAATCTCCGGCGAGAGGTCTTCGACATAACCGCGTCCGGCCCACGGATTCTTGATCACAGCAGCCGCCCCGATCATCTTCAGCGGCTTTGCAGCGGCCTTGTCGCCATCTACATAGACGGTCTCGACATGGAGGATGGTCTTGCGTATGAGGCTCATGGCACCTTCCTTTCGTGCGTTGAATGTGAGGTGCATTTTGGTATACCATGTTACGGCATGCCATGAGTGTTAACCCTCGATGAATTCCCGACCGATAATTTTCGAAGTGAAGGTGGAAAAATGACTGCGTACTGGATTGCCCATGTAAAGGTTTTGGACCCCGCGAAATACAAGGACTACACGGACATCGCCCCACAGGCGTTCAAGAAGTTCGGCGCGGTTTTTCTCGCGCGTGGAGGCGCGTCGCAGGTGTTGGAGGGGGAGTCGTTCGAGCGCCATGTGGTGATCCAGTTTCCGGATATGCAAACGGCGCTCGCCTGCTATCACTCGCCCGAATATCAGGCGGCCAAGTCCAAGCGGGAGGGGAATTGCATTGCGCAAGTGGCGATCGTCGAGGGCCTGGAAACCTGATGGCGCCATAACGGCACCGGCATGGAAAGCTGGATGTCAGTTAGGCATAATATGGCATTCCATGCCTGTGCCTGATTTGTGTTCGAGCGCAGGCCGTCGCCTGCCTTCAGACCGCTGCCCATGCAAGACCTCAAAATCGACCGCAATACCAAGACCCTGCGTGAACTGACGCTCGACAAACTGCGCACCGCGATCGTCCAGGGGTATTTCCGGCCGGGCGCGCGGCTCGTCGAGCGCACGCTGTGCGACGAGCTCGGCGTGAGTCGCACGGTGGTGCGCGAGGTGCTGCGGCATCTGGAGACCGAAGGGCTGGTCGAGATCGTTGCGCGACAAGGGCCAGTCGTGGCGAGGCTCGATCCCGCGCAAGTGGGTGAGATCTACGAGCTGCGCGGCCTCCTCGAAGCCAATGCTGCACGCGCGTGCGCCGAGGACGCTCCCCCCGAAGTCGTGCAGCAACTGCGCGAGATCCGCGCGATTATCGAAGCGGCGTTCGAAAAGAGAGAGCTGCCGCGTGTGCTCGAGTACACGGAGCGCTTCTACGAAACCCTGTTCGAAGCCGCTGGAAAGCATGTGTCGCTGACGGTGGTGAAGACGCTCAACGCGCGCATCAACCGGTTGCGCGCGTTGACCATCGCCACGCCGGGGCGCGGCGGCGACTCGAACCGCGAGATGAACCTGCTGCTCGACGCCATCGAACGGCGTGACGGCGACGCGGCTTCCGCGGCGTCGTTCGCGCATATCAAGCGGACTTCCGAGTTGGCGTTGTCGGTGCTTGCCCAGCAGAACGAGGCACAGGGCGATAGCTGACGCGTTCGCAGCTCACCCTCAAGCGATTCGCGGTTGGACACCCAAGGCCGCCGGCACTTAAATGCCGGCGGCCTTTTGTTTGCCCGCAGTTTTGTCTGCGGCTTTGTCTGCGGATTCCCGCAGACAAAGCGCCACCGTGCATTGGCCACCTGAACGCCGAAAGCGCGTCGAAACCGTGCCAGGCCGACCTGCCTGCCGCATCATGGTATTCCATAATACGCAAAGCACTTGCGTGGACCATAAGATGGTATACCATAATCTCATAAAGCAATGCAGCGACCACGGAGAGCGCCATGGCTGAGCTAATCACCGGACACACCACGCAAGAGGCATTCGAGGCATTCGACACCGTCGAATTTCGCCGCGCGCTCGGCGCGTTCCTCACAGGCGTGACCGTGGTCACGACGATCCAGCCCGACGGCTCGCCGCGCGGCTTCACGGCGAACTCGTTCACCTCGGTGTCCCTCGATCCGCCGCTGATTCTCGTGTGCATCGCGAAGACGGCGTCGAGCTATGCGGTGTTCTCCGAGACGCGCCACTTCGCCGTTAGCGTGCTCGCCGAAGACCAGAAGCCCGTCTCCGGCATCTTCGCCTCGAAGGCCGCCGACAAATTCGCGCAAGTGCCCTGGAGCACGCGCAAGACCGGCGCTCCCGTTATGGACGGCGCGTCGGCGAGCTTCGACTGCCTGACGCATGAGGTCGTGGACGCGGGCGATCACATCATCCTGATTGGACGCGTGGCCGACTTCGTTCATACGAGTGCATCGCCGCTCGGCTATTGCCGCGGCGCGTACGTGAATTTCAGTCTTTCTCAGGATGCGCTGGCCGCCACCGGCACGCGCGCGCAGGTGGGCGCGATCCTGGAGCATCGCGATGGACTCGTGCTCGTGGACACCGCGCAGGGCGTTCGCTTGCCGACCGGCATCAAGCTCGAACCGGCCAGCGACCCCGCGAGCCTGCGTGGCGTACTCGCGAAGCTCGGTCTGCAGGCGCACCTCGACTTCCTCTTCGCCGTGTTCGAAGGGAACGGCGAGCCCGAGTGCGGGGTGCATATCTATTACCGGGGCCGCGTGATTCACAACGGTTCGCCCTGGTTCGACAGCAGCATCCGCATCGTGCCGCTCTCGCAGATTCCGTGGGACGAAATCTGCGACGACGCCGTTCGCTCGATGCTCGAACGCTACGTGCGCGAACGCAGGCAGGACGCTTTCGGCATCTATGTCGGGGATACGGAAGCGGGGACCGTGCAGCCGCTCGCCCTGACACACTGAATACAACCATTTCCCCCTGGAGAGAGACATGAGCAGCAGAGACATTCCGTGTTTTGCAGCGTCGCGTTTGGCGCTTGTTGCACCGTTGGCAGTACTTTGCGCGACCACGCTCGCGCCAGCACCGGCACGGGCCGCGGATCCGATCGTGTTCACGAGTTGGGGCGGCACAACGCAATCGTCGCAACAGAAGGACTGGGCGCAGCCGTTCACGCAGGCGAGCGGCATCAACGTGCTGATGGACGGCCCGACCGACTACGGCAAGCTCAAGGCGATGGTGGACAGCGGCAACGTGAGCTGGGACGTGGTCGATGTGGAAGGCGACTTTGCCTATGCCGCGCAAAAGGACGGCCTGATCGAGCCGATCGATTACGCCGTGGTGAAGAAGACCGACCTGGACCCGCGCTTCACGACGCCCAACGCGGTGGGCAGCTTCTATTACTCGTTCGTGCTCGGCTACAACAAGGCGAAGTACACGGGCGCGCAGCCGCAGACCTGGGCCGACCTCTTCGACACGAAGCGTTTTCCTGGCAAGCGCACGTTCTATAAGTGGTCGGCGCCGGGCGTGCTGGAGATCGCGCTGCTCGCTGATGGCGTGCCGGCTAACAAGCTCTATCCGCTCGACCTCGATCGCGCGTTCAAGAAGCTCGACACGATCAAGAGCGACATTGTCTGGTGGAGCGGCGGTGCGCAGTCGCAGCAGTTGCTGGCCTCGGGTGAGGCGCCCATCGGCATGTTCTGGAATGGCCGCTTGCATGCGCTCGCACAAACCGGCGTGCCGGTGGGCATTTCGTGGAACCAGAACCTGACCGCTGCCGACATGCTCGTGATTCCCAAGGGGGCCAAGCATCGCGACGCAGCGATGAAGTATCTCGCCGCAGCGACGAGTGCGCAGGCCCAGGCGAAATTCGCGACCGACACGGGCTATGCGCCGATCAACGTGAAGTCGGCCGGGCTCATGCCGCCCGCCATCGCGAAGACGCTGCCCGACCAGTACAAGGCCTCGCAGATCAACCTCGACATGAAGTACTGGGCCGAGAACCGCGACGCGATTGCGAAGCGCTGGTACGCGTGGCAATCGAAGTAAGCAAGCCCGCAAAGCGCACAGGAGACACCATGCCCAACGTAATGAGTACCGTCGCGCACCCGCCCGTGACGGCCGCGCGCAAGCGGCGCGACTGGCGCAGCATCCGGCTGCTGACGCCGGCCATGCTGCTCCTCGTGATCTTCTTTCTACTGCCGGTGCTTTCGCTGCTGCTGCGCAGCGTGCTCGAGCCCACGCCGGGTCTGCATAACTACCAGCAACTGCTCGGTTCGACGACGTATCTGCGCGTATTCGGCAATACGTTCCTCGTGGCGACGGTCGTGACGCTCGTCACGCTGCTGGTGGGCTTTCCCATGGCGTGGCTGCTCGCCATCGCCCCGCGCAAGCTCAGCTCGGTGCTGTTCGCGATCCTGCTGCTCTCGATGTGGACCAACCTGCTCGCACGGACTTTTGCGTGGATGGTGCTGCTGCAGGAAACGGGGCCGATTAACCGCGCGTTGATGGCGCTCGGTGTGATTCATGAGCCGCTCTCGCTCGTGAACAATCTCACCGGCGTGACGATCGGCATGACGTACATCATGCTGCCGTTCCTCGTGATGCCGCTGCACGCGACGCTGCGTGGCATCGATCCTTCGACGCTGCGCGCCGCAGCGGTCTGTGGCGCGAGCCGCTGGCAGGCGTTCTGGCGCATCCTCGTGCCGCTCGCCATGCCCGGCGTGGCCTCGGGCGCGCTGATGGTGTTCGTGATGGCGCTGGGCTACTTCGTCACGCCGGCGCTGCTGGGCGGCCCATCTTACATGATGCTCGCCGAGCTCATCGCGCAGCTGGTGCAGGAACTGCTGAACTGGGGCCTTGCAGGTGCCGCGGCGTTCGTGCTGCTGGCCGTGACGCTCGCGCTCTATGCGTTGCAGCTGCGCTTCACGGGCAGTGCGCGTGCGACTACGGGAGGCCGTTGACATGTTGCTCGATTTCGATCGCCTTGGCGCGCTGCGCTGGGTGCTGGTGGCCGTGGGCGCAGCCGTCGCGCTCTTTCTCCTGCTGCCGATCTTCTTTATCGTCGCGCTCTCGTTCGGCGATTCGCAGTGGCTGATTTTTCCGCCGCCGGGGTGGACGCTCGAGTGGTACCGGCAGCTTTTCACGGACCCGGGCTGGATAGACTCGCTGCTCACGAGCGCGAAGCTCGCGGTGATCGTCACCGTGCTTTCCGTCGCGATTGGCTTTCTCGCCTCGCTTGCGCTCGTGCGCGGCAAGTTTCGCGGCCGCGAGGCGGTGCGGGGCTTCTTCCTCACGCCGATGGTGCTGCCCGTCGTCGTGCTCGCCGTCGCGCTCTATGCGTTTTTCCTGCGCATCGGCCTGAACGGCACGATGGCCGGGTTCGTGATCGGTCATCTGATCATTGCATTGCCGTTCTCGATCATTTCGATCAGCAACTCACTCGTGAGCTTCGACACGGCACTCGAGGATGCAGCGCTCATCTGTGGCGCGTCGCCGCTCACGGTGAAGCTGCGCGTCACGCTTCCCGCAATCCGGCTGGGACTCTTTGCCGCCGCGATATTCGCGTTCCTCGCGTCGTGGGATGAAGTCGTGGTGTCGATCTTCATGTCGAGCCCGACACTGCAAACGCTGCCTGTGCGTATCTGGTCGACGCTGCGGCAGGACCTGACGCCCGTCGTGGCGGCGGCGTCTTCGCTGCTCGTCGGATTGACAACCGTATTGATGCTGGCGGGTGCGGTGCTGCGCCGCGCGCGTGCTAACTGAGGTAAACAAGCCATGACTGCATTCCTGCAAATCCAGCGTCTGCGCAAGACTTACGACGACGTCGTCGCCATCGACCAGGTTTCGCTCGATGTGCGCAAAGGCGAATTCATGACTTTCCTCGGGCCATCGGGCTCGGGCAAGAGCACGACGCTCTATATCGTCGCGGGCTTTCAGGAGCCGACCGAAGGGCGCGTGTTGCTCGACGGCAAACCGCTGCTTTCGGTGGCGCCGAACAAGCGCAACATCGGCATGGTATTTCAGCGCTATACGCTGTTTCCGCATCTCACGGTGGGCGAGAACGTTGCATTCCCGCTGCGCGTGCGTGCTCGCCCCGACGCCGAAATCAAGGCGAAAGTGGAAAAGATGCTCAAGCTGGTGCATCTGTCCGAGTGCCGAGACCGCATGCCGGCACAGCTCTCGGGCGGGCAGCAGCAGCGTGTCGCCATTGCGCGCGCGCTGGCCTACGATCCGCCCGTGCTGTTGATGGACGAGCCGCTTTCCGCACTCGACAAGAAGCTGCGCGAGGAAATCCAGCTCGAATTGCGCCGCATTCATCAGGAGACCGGCGTGACGATCCTCTATGTCACGCACGATCAGGAGGAGGCGCTGCGTCTTTCCGATCGTATCGCTGTGTTCAACAAGGGTCGCATCGAGCAGGTCGGAACCGGTGAGGAGCTCTATGCGAACCCGGCCTCGCGCTTTGTCGCGAGCTTTATTGGCAATTCGAATTTCCTGCCGGTGAAGGTAACGAAGAACAGCGATGGCCGCATGAACGGCGTGTTCCCCAACGGCCTTGAAATGGCTTCGGATGTCCTCCATCCGACACTCGCCGTCGGCGACGAAGGCGCGCTGATGATTCGCCCGGAGCAGATGCGCATCAGCTCGCTGCAAAGCGCAAACAGCATACGCGGCGCAGAGGGCTTGCCCGTGACCGTGCGCGACGTCACGTATCTTGGCGACGCCATGCACTACGCGGTGGCGACGCCCTGGCAGCAGGAGATTTCGATTCGCATGCCGGCGGCGCATCGCCTCGACAGCGGCATTGCGATCGGCACGGAGGCACTAGTCGACTGGGACGCACGCGACGTGCGTGTCTTCGCCCAGGCTTGACGGCGACCGCCATGAGCAAAGCACTGTCTTCGCTGAAGGTCCAGCGCCCCACGGTCACCCTGCGGGAACTCGCGCTTGAGAAAATGCGCACGGCCATCCTGGAGGCGCATTTCCAGCCGGGCGAGCGTCTGGTCGAGCGCTCGCTATGCGAGATCCTGGGTGTGAGCCGCACGGTCGTGCGCGAGGTCTTGCGGCATCTGGAAACGGAAGGATTGGTCGCTTCGTTGCCGAACCATGGGCCGATCGTTGCCGTGCTCGACTTCGAGACGGCGGCCGAGATCTACGAAATACGCGCGTTGCTGGAGGGCGAGGCCGCCATGGCCTGCGCCCAACACGTCGACGCGCCTGTCGTCGTGGAACTGGCGGCCTGTATCGACCAGATCCAGCACGCTTTCGAAGCACAGGATCATCAGGCGGTGAAGGCGCTCACCACGGCCTTCTATGAGCGCATGTTCATCGCCGGGAAAAAGCACGTGGCGTGGGAGATCGTGCAATCGTTGACCGCACGCATCAACCGCTTGCGCGCGCTGACGATTGCATCCGATGACCGTGGGCACCAGGCCGTCGACGAGATGCGCCAGATTCTCGCGGCCATCGAGACGGGAAACGGAGCCGGCGCACGCGAGGCAGCCATCGCGCACGTCGACAGGGTGGCCGAAATCGCGCGCAAGCTGCTGGCCCAGGGGCACGAGAACGCTTCCTGGCGTCAGGCAGGGTAACGCGCCGCGCATCTCGATACGTAAGGGCTGTGAGTTGTATCGATCTGAATGCTTCTGCGATCCTGTTAATTAGCTATGCGAATTAGAAAATACATCAACCAAAAACTGGAGAAGAAAAGCGTGAAACGCAGTGACTTCAAGAGAAATCTGGCTTACGCGCTGTTGGGGAGTTCATTCATTGTGGCGAACGCCCACGCCCAATCCTCGGTCACCCTTTACGGCGTGATCGACGAAGGCATCGACTATGTCAGCAACAGCGGCGGTCATTCGCTGTGGCGGATGCGCGATGGCACGTACGATGGGGTCTATGGCAGCCGCTGGGGCTTGAAAGGTACGGAAGACCTTGGCGGAGGACTGAGCGCGTTGTTCAAACTCGAATCGGGCTTCAGCACGGAAAATGGACAGAGCCGCCAGGGCGGGCTGCTGTTCGGCCGCCAGGCCTACGTGGGCCTTTCCGATACGCGTTGGGGCACCGTCACGCTGGGCCGCCAGTACGACTCGGTGGTGGACTATCTGCAACCGGTCACCGCGCCGGGGCAACTCGGCGGTCCGCTCGTACACGCGGGCGACATCGACAACACGGACAATTCGTTCCGCGTGAACAACGCGATCAAGTACGCGAGCCCCAAGATCGGCGGGCTGACCTTCGGCGGCCTGTACTCGTTCACCAATACCAATGCACCGGGCCGCGGCACGACGGGGCTCTGGAGCCTCGGCGCAAGTTACTCGTTCGGCCCGCTTAGCATTGCTGGTGCATATCTGTACGCAAAGAACCCGGCCCTGCTGCTGACCGACGGGAACTACGTGAGCAATACGACCGGCACCGCGATCGGCGCGAACGGCCCGTTCAGCTACGTCGGTAATCCCCAGAACGAGCAGGTTTTCGGCGTGGGGGCCAACTACGCGCTCGGCTCCGCCACGCTCGGCCTCGACTATACGAACACGAAGTTCAATGACGCGAACGGTACGAACGGCACGGTGATCTTCACCAATTACGAGGCATGGGGCCGCTACAACCTGACGCCGTCGTGGTACGTCGGTGCGCAATATGTCTATACGCACGGCCAAATCGGCTACAGCCAGGCGATTCCCATCTATCACCAGGTGGGGCTCACGACGTCGTACTCGCTGTCCAAACGCACGGCGCTCTATGCGATGGGCGTCTGGCAGAAGGCGGCCGGTGCGGCAACGAACGCCGACATCTTCGACGGCGCCGTGGGGTCCGCGTCGTCGAACAATCACCAGCTCGCGCTGCGAGTGGGCATGTACCACCAGTTCTGATAGAGCGGCGACCCTGCACCTCGGGTGCAACGTCGCGTCGACTTTCGTTTGAAGCTTTACGGTCCGGCTTCTGTTCGGGCCGATAGATGCATTTTCATCCCCTCAAGGAACAATCGTGGAATTGAAAACCCTGTTGAAGGACGCGGCGCTCTTGCGCGATCAGGCTTATATCGATGGACAATGGTGCCAGGCCGACTCGGGTGCGAGCTTCGACGTGCTCGACCCGGCAACGGGCGCAATGCTTGGCAGCGTTCCGTTGATGGGAGAGGCCGAAACGTCGCGAGCGATTGCTGCCGGGAGTGCCGCGTGGCCCGCGTGGCGTGCCCGCACGGCGAAGGAGCGTGCGCAGGTCCTGCGCCGCTGGTACGAACTCGTGATCGAAAACGCCGACGACCTCGCACTGATCCTCACAGCCGAACAGGGCAAGCCGCTTGCCGAGGCAAAAGGCGAAATCGTCTATGGTGCCTCGTTCATCGAATGGTTCGCCGAAGAGGGCAAGCGCGTGGCTGGCGACACGCTCGCTACACCTGCGTCGGACAAGCGCCTCGTGGTGATCAAGGAGCCCGTGGGCGTGTGCGCCGCAATCACGCCCTGGAATTTCCCTAACGCTATGATCACCCGCAAGGTGGGGCCGGCGCTCGCAGCAGGCTGTCCCATCGTCGTGAAGCCTGCCGAAGCCACGCCGTTCTCGGCGCTCGCGCTTGCAGTGCTCGCGGAGCGCGCCGGCGTGCCCAAAGGCGTGCTCAACATCGTCACCGGCGACGCGAAGGCGATTGGCCACGCCATGACCAGCAGCCCCGTTGTGCGCAAACTGTCGTTCACCGGTTCGACGGGCGTGGGCCGGCTGCTGATGGCGCAAAGCGCGCCCACGGTGAAGAAGGTGACGCTCGAACTCGGCGGCAATGCGCCCTTCATCGTGTTCGACGATGCCGATCTCGACGCCGCGGTGGAGGGCGCAATCGCTTCGAAGTACCGCAATAACGGACAGACGTGCGTCTGCACCAATCGCTTCTACGTGCATGAGCGGGTTTATGACGCGTTCGCCGCCAAGCTGGCCACGGCCGTAAAGGGCCTGAAGGTGGGACATGGAACGGAATCCGGCGTGACGCTGGGGCCGCTCATCAACGAGGCGGCCGTCGGGAAGGTCGAGGCGCATATCGCCGACGCACTCGACAAAGGCGCGACGCTCGTCACCGGGGGGAAGCGGCACGCGCTCGGCAACGGTTTCTTTGAGCCCACGGTTCTCACGAATCTGACCGCGCAAATGGACGTGGCGAGAGAAGAGACGTTCGGACCGCTGGCGCCGCTGTTCCGCTTCACGAGCGACGAAGAGGTGGTGAAGCTCGCCAACGACACGGAGTTCGGACTCGCCGCTTACTTCTACAGCCGCGATATCGGGCGCGTCTGGCGCGTGGCCGAGCAGCTTGAATACGGCATGGTGGGCATCAATACGGGCCTCATTTCGAACGAGGTCGCGCCTTTCGGTGGCGTGAAGCAGTCGGGTCTGGGCCGCGAAGGTTCGCACTACGGCATTGATGATTATCTGGTCATCAAATACCTGTGCATGGCGGTTTGATCGTCGGTATGTTTGACTCAAAGGGGGCACGCCGCCGTGAATACATGGTCGTCAAAAGACGCTGAACGCACGGCCGATCGCATCGAAAGGGCGATTGGAAACGGGACTGGGACCGACAATGTCGTGATACGGGGTCGTTTGACGATGCGTGTCGTCGCAATCTGCCTCGCGATGATTCTCGCAGAAGGCTATGACGTCGCGATCTATGGCGCCGTGCTCCCCATGCTCACACACGGAACCGACTGGTCCTTGTTGCAGCTCCAGCTGGGCGCGATTGCAAGTTGCTCGCTCGCGGGCATGATGATTGGCGCGATGGGCGCCGGTACGTTGAGCGACATGGTCGGCCGGCGCCGGATGCTACTCGGCAGCGTCGCGCTGTTCTCAGCGATGACGGCCGCCGCCGCACTCGCGCCCACGCCCACGTGGCTTGTCGTGGCTCGGGTCGTGGGGGGCCTCGGGTTAGGTGGCGTGGTGCCTACCGCCGCTGCGCTCACGGTCGAGTACTCGTCGCCCGGGCGTCGTTTGCCAGGAATCGCCTGGTTGAGGCCCGATCGGTTGCGCAAGTACTCGGAATTCGACACCCGGCGCTCGACGCTCAGGTGGGTTACAGTCCAGGTCAACGCGCAGTGCACGCTTCGAGCGCGGATAGCCAGCGGAGCGCGGCGCCGGTGCGCTCGTTGTTCGACGCCTCCACCTTGCGTGCGGCGCACGACGGTGACCCGCTCGTCAATCAAGTATGCCGGGTTAATTTCAATTGCGAGTGCCGGCGAGGTCCGGACGTCTTCGCATTTGCCGGGCGCAAGGATTTTGCGGGCAGCGCGACGGCCGGCCACGCGAAAGCACTCAGAAAAAGAATTTACGCGCCAGGTCCGTCAAACCAATCACGATTTCAAGGGCAATAAGCCCTATGACATACCATTCGAGGCGGTGAACGTGCTTGGTCTCCGCGATTTCTGCCAATGTTTGCGCAGTTCCTGAAATTAGCTGCAGCTTGCGTTCAAGCGCGGCCTGTCGCTCGTGCAGTTCGTATTCGTCCTCCAATAGTGCATAGAGGCCGCCGAGCTCCGGGTGTTCCCAAAGGGTCTCCGGCTTGTCACCGATTTCAGCCCGGCCGACCATACGGTGTTCGATTAGGAGCATCCCGCCAATTTTTGAGAGTAGCGTTTTGGCGTCCGCGCTCACCTTTCCTGTTCTTGCCAGTTCCGATGCCAACGGAATGATGCTATCGAACTCGCTCGCGGTCTTGTCTTCGTACATCGACAGCACAAGGCTTTTGCTGAGGCTGTCCGCTATCACCTGAGCCTTTTCCAACGTCAGCGCATCGAACCAGACTGCACCGCCTTGTACCCCAACGTTCGTCTTGCCGCTCTGGATGGTGATTTCTTCGAGCTGAGGTCGCCCGTAGGCGTTGACCAGCAACTGAGCTAACGACGAGAGAAACCGTTGTTCATCACCAAGCGACACACCAAAAAGCACAACGACGCCGTACCTGAAAAGAACGGCGATGCCGTCAGCCCCCCCTACCGTTACCGTTAGCGGCGTTGTGGCGAGTGAATCGGTGATTTTGAAGTTCTTGAGTTCAATCCGGTCGGCGATGAGATGCGCACGCGCCTGTACCTGCGGAAGCGAACTGATGGCGAGATTCGACATTGGGTCACTTCAATTCGTTGAAGTCATCGAAAGTATACCGATGCGGGGGGCTGCTGGCTCACCAGCTTATCGGCGAAGTTCCTGAAGCCGAGGTTATCCATCAGCTTACGTCCATCGAGATAAATGGGGTGGACTTTGGCGGTCGGAATCGGACCGCGGGCTTGAACAGCGAGCGCGCCGTTCAAACCGTAGGCCTTGCAGAAGTCAGAGAGCCGTGGCAACTTACAGGGAACTCAAGGCGCAGTTGGCAGAACTTCAGTTCAGCAGACAGCCGCCCGTCAGGCAGAGTTTCAGATGGTTCTCGAAGATGTTCAGGCCAAGGTTGCAGAGGACGGCTTCACGGAGCAGGAGATTTTTGGCCGTCGTCGCGGTAGAAGTCAAACTGCGAAAAGTCTGTCGCCCGCAAAATATCGCGATCCCAAGAGGGGAGCAACGTGGTCGGCGAGGGGGCGGGCGCCCAACTGGATCAAGGACCAAAGACCGTGACCGGTTTCTGGCTTCGGAATGAGATATCGAGTTCGGCCTTTCGCTGGCTGCCGCGCATCACCGCGAAGCGAAGGTGAGCGTTTGCGGGAATGCTCCACAAATCAGCCTCGCGGAGTTTGTGGGTTGAGAACGGGAATAGCAGAAGGTACGACAACTCGAGCGCCCGGGTAGTACCATCCTCGATCGCATAGCGCTCACCGCTGGTCAGGGTCCGGATTCGTAGTCGATGGTCGACCTGAAACGGGGCAATTTTTTGGGTTCTGTCGCGATAAGGATGGCAGGGTGAGCAAGTCTCAATATGATTAGGATCGCTACATAACAAGTGAATAGAAGATGGCCTTGATAATGATGTGCAGCGCTGCGCGCGTGAGTGGCTTCATGGAGTGGCCTAGCGGCAGCGCGAGCGGCGTGTCCTCGCACGCAGCGGGCAACAGGGGTAGGCCGCGCGCGCTCCGCTAACGCCCCAGTTCCACCATCATCTCGTCAGATGCGGGCACCAACCGCTCCTTGTCGCCCTTGCCGGTGATCTCGATCCACCAGCGCTGGTGTCCATCGGCGTCGCGCCGGCAAAAGAAGCGGCACATGGTGTTGCCGCTGACCTCGGAGATGCGCAGGCCGCCCAGGTAAAGCAGGGTAAAGAGCCAGCGCACGCGCCAGTAGCGTTCGCGCTCGCGGTTCGTTTGACGGGGTAACGAGTTGATGTAGATCTTGACTTCCTGCCACAGGTCGCGCCCGAGGAAGCGCGTCAGCCGCGGCGATGCGCACCGCGTGCGCTGCCGTGAGAGCGACAGCGGGTTGCCGGCGAGGTAGCCCGCGCCGACGAGCCACGAAAACAGGGTGTTGATGATCACCAGGGCCTGGCGTTGGCTCGTCGCGGCGCGCGGCCGGTGGAACGGACGCCAGCAGCGTGGATCGCGCCGTGGGATCTTGCGCTCGCCCGCGACCCGGCGCCCGCACGGTTGCGGATCGGCGAGAAAGCGCTGGTACAGGAGCAGGTCCCCGTGCGTAAGCGATGACAGAGGCTTGCGGAGCTGGACGATTGACCAAAGCAGTAGTCGTTCGGCCTCTTTGCGGTAGTTTTCGAATGTGGTTTGCGTGCCGGCCGCGTGTGCAAGCCAGGCGCGCACGGCATCGAGGTCGTCATCGGCGGCGATCTGGCGGCGTCCGGTGGCGCGGTTCACGCCATTGCGGCCGTTGAGGTCGTCGGGTACTGCGAGCATGGTCCAGGGGGCGGGGCGTGATGAGGGCGGTTTCCATGGGAAGTTGGGTTGCCTCTGGCTACCACGCAGACTCAGCAATATCCGCACCTCACTCGCCACTGTCCAAGCCATCTTGAATCCAGCCCGAATTTTGTAAAAGGGTAATGTCAAGATTCGGTGGGCGAACAGATTGCCGCATCGTGGCAGTCCATGAAGTGATGCGTGGGCCGGCGGGGACGGCTATTTGGCCGGACATCGTATCGGTCATATCGACCTGTTGAGAGTCCTTGTCGGACCTTCGCGACCACTAGTAGGAAAACCAGCAGCGACATCGACATTGTGCGGATTCTCCGCTGCAGGTAAGGTGCGATCGGCGCCCTCCAGGTCGCTTTATTTCTCCGATCGAAATCGAGGGAGACTTGCTTGGTACCCAAACGGATGCCAACCGCCCTTACCCAGTGATCTTGGACTGAGATTCGTACCCGGTCGGATACGAGTTACTCGGAGCACGCCGACTAGATTATCCTTCGTACCCGAGCGGAACTTTTTCTGTAGGCATCAGCCGCCTTGCTGCTATGATGTACCCGGCCGGGTACGAACAGAAGGGCCATTGTGGATCAATCGGATTTCCCCATAACGGACGTTGAGGAGCTTGGCAACATTGTTCGCGCTGCACGCATCGCGCAGGGGCTCACGCGTGATGACCTGGTCAACGTCACGGGGCTGTCGCCCAAATTCATTACACATGTGGAGTCTGGAAAGCCGACAGCCCAGATAGGCAAGGTTTTCGTCTTGCTCTCCGAGCTGGGCATCATGCTCCGTGCTCAGACATCCGTCGCTATTTCGGCCAAGACAGCGGAGCAGGCCCGCCGCAAGCGTAGGAGCCCGAATGCCGAATAGGGAACTCGTAGCGTGGGCCAATGGCGAGCGCATGGGGGTCGTCGCGGACAACGACGACATCTGGTCGTTCACGTACGTCCCACAATGGCTCGCTGCCAAAAGCGCCTTCCCACTGTCGCCGGCGTTCCCGTTGCGGCAGGAGCCCTTTATCGACGGCTCAAGCAATCGTCCTGTGCAATGGTTCTTCGATAACCTGCTTCCCGAGGAGGGCCTGCGCCAAGCGCTCGCACGCGAGGCGAAAATTGATGGGAGCGATGCCTGGGGCCTCCTCGGTTACTACGGTCGGGAATCGGCTGGCGCGCTCACACTGCTCGCGCCCGACGAAAAAGAGCCTCCTGGCGCATTGCGGCCGCTGTCGTTTGCCGATCTTGAGGCGCGGATTATCGCGATGCCGCAACGGCCTTTGACCGCTGACGCGCCCAAACGCATGTCGGCGGCAGGGGCACAGCCCAAGCTCCTCGTAACGATGCGCGGCGAGCCGCCCGTCTGCGAGCTCTTTGAACCGGAAGGCAGTGAGCCCTCGATGCAACTGCTCAAGCCGGACGCACGCGCGGTAGGCTATCCCCACTCTGCGATAAACGAGTTCTTCTGTATGCGACTTGCGCGAGCCGTGGCACTGCCCGTACCCGCGACGCACTTCGTACGCGTCCCGACACCGTGCTACATCGACCGATTTGACCGGGATACGACGGCGCAGCCAACGCGCCGACTGCACCTCATTGATGCAGCGCAGTTGCTCAACTTCTCGAAGGACTACAAATACGACGGCGCCAACGCGCAGCGGCTGCGAGAGGCCATAGACAGAACAAGTACCCGGGCAAATACCCGACTGGAGATTTTCCGGTGGGTCGTCTTCAACGTGCTTGTCGGTAACGGCGACGCGCACCTGAAGAATCTTTCGTTTTTCGTGACGCCGCTCGGCTATACGCTGGCACCGTTCTACGACATCGTCAGCACGGCCGTGTACCACACCAGAACATATCAGCAGGAGCGCGCAGACCAGTGGCCGAACTGTGAATTGATCATGCAGGTAGGCGACGCCAGGCATTTTGCTGACATCTCAAGACAGAACATGTTGAAGCTGGCGGATGAACTCGGGCTCCCAGGAAGGGGCGCCGAACGCCTCCTTGACGGGATGCTAGAAGTGTTCCGTGCGCGCGTGGATGAGACATTCAACGCGGTCGTGAACATTGCGACGCCAGACGCGGGAGAGATGCGCCTGCTGAACTCAATACGCGCAATGCCGATTGCTGAGATGTCTCGGGCGCTCACTCACTGAGGCTTTTTCGACCCAATACGAGGGCTATGGCAGGTTGCAAACTGGAACGGCCATTCGTGCGGCGTCTCCGCCGGCAAGTAATCGGCCATTGCTGACGCTCAGGTGTCGCCCTTTGTGAGGCAGCTTAAGGTTGTACTCCCGTCAATCGAACCTCAACGACCGCGAATGTCGGGTCTCACTGGCAGCGGATGCGGACTTGCGACCCTGAACTGCCCTTCGACCGGGCGCAGGTCGACCGGTGGGTTCCAAAGGAACTACGGCCATTTGCTCCCCACCACCAGCCGGCTAACGTCTGGCCGCTGCGGTCGATCGCGGGGCACTGCATGGCATCTCGGCAAATGACTGCTTCCGTGGAAGCACTCTGCTAGTGCCCGGACCCACGAGGGAGATTCAGCCGGCGTTTGCGGCCGTCCGTTGAGCACACATGAGACGGTCGGGCAAATTTCGTTGCGCCCCGAAAACGAACAAGCTGAGCCCGTTTGGTGGGGAGTGCCATGCCAAAGCGCTTCACGCACCGGCCCGATCGTGATCGAGACACTCGGGACTCGCCACTGTAGTGCCGTCGCTTGTGACAAGAAAGCCGGACACGTCGCGTGTGTGGGACAACACGTCCGCCTTCAACTTTCCCTTTGTGTTGAGTTCAAAAATATCCTACGCTGCCCGAACGGGTTGACATCTTCCATCCGTTCGACTTGAAGACAACGTAGATAAAAAATGATCCTCGGTCCACGATTGCCCGTAATTGCGCTGCTTGCTGCAGCTGGCCTCACCTTTACACCAGCCCTCGCACAGAGCGAGGATGGCGCCCGCATTGCCATGCAGATTTGTTCCGGCTGCCATGGTGTAGGCGGGCGTAGCGAATCGCCGATGTTTCCGAAGCTCAATGCGCAGACCCCCGAATACATCGAAGCCCAGTTGAAAGGATTCCGCGAGCACGCGCGTGGTGAAAACACTGCCCGCGATTACATGTGGGGCATTGCCGCACTGCTGGACGACGCCGCTGTCCAGTCGCTGGCCGACTATTTCTCGCACCAGCCGGCAACGCGAGGCGCGAGTGGAGATGCCGCCTTGACGGCCAGGGGACAGGAAATCTTCGAACGTGGGGTGCCGGATAAGGGCGTGCCGGCTTGCGCAACATGTCACGGCGCGCAGGCCCAGGGAGCCGGCACATTCCCACGGCTGGCCGGGCAACACAAGGAGTATCTGTTGCATCAGATCGAGGTTTTCAAAAACGGTACGCGTGGCAATGCGCCAGTAATGAGCGCAGTGGCGCATACCTTGAATGACGAACAGGCTAAGGCCGTGGTGACCTACCTGCAATCCAAATAAGATATTCCCCGCATGACGGGGCGGCGGACTCTGAACAAGTTATTCCGTATGCCAGATGATCTTGATCAATGCGCCGTTGCCACGGCACAGCGAGATTCACTCATGGCTAAATGATTCGCCTTCGCTACCGATGCCGTCAAGGAAGAGTGCAAGGCGGCGACACCGCAGGGGGAAAAATGATCACGACGTCCGCTCTTGCCCGCGACCGAACATGCTGCTACCTGCTTCGCCGCGCCTGGATTGCTGTAGTGGCGGCACTTTGCCTGCTCCAGGCTTCTGCAGCCCATGCATTGCCCATATTCGCACGACAGACGGGGCAAAGTTGCGTGGCGTGTCACGCCGGCGGGCAATTTCCTGAACTGACTCCCTACGGGCGGTGGTTCAAGTTAAATGGCTACACCATCGGCAAGCGCACGATTCCGCTAGCAGCAATGGCCACTGCCGATCTGAGTAACACACGCAATAACCTCGACTCTAACGGGATGCCCATCAATCCCAAAAACGGCCTTCCAATGTTCGATTCGGCCAGCATCTTCCTCGCCGGGAAAATTACCGATCATATTGGCGGATTCGCTCAGTTCACATACTCGAATTACGATCACCAGAACGGTGACGGCCGGTGGCAGGGCCGCTGGGGGTCGGACAACACCGACTTCCGTTTTGTGGACAGTATCATCGGGGACACCAGCGACCTGATACTCGGCCTGACCGTGCACAACAATCCCACCGTGCAGGACGTGTGGAATAGCGCGCCGGCGTGGAGCTACCCCTACATTTCCTCAACGATTAGCCCGGTTGCCCGCATTGAGAACCTGCCAATTATCGACGGGGCACTGGCCCAACAGGTCGTAGGCACGGGCGCCTATATGTATTGGAACAAGACGATTTACGCGGAATTGACGGCGTACAGCACGGCAGATGGCATCTGGTCGTTCCTGAGCCATGGAAACAGTGCGGGCGACCCAGCTCACCCGCAGATCTATCTGCGCGGGTACAACCCATACGCGCGAATCGCCTTTACCCGTGACTGGGGTCCACATAGTGTCATGCTAGGCGCGTTCGGGTTTAACGTGAACGTCTATCCCAACGATGCAAACGATTTCCCGATATTCGTGCAGGGCGTAACCCGCTATCGGGATATTGGCGCGGACGCGCAGTATGAATACATCCTCGACCCGCATACGATTACCGCCCAGGCGCTCTATGTCAAAGAGAATATCCACGACCCGAACAATTTCGTTCTGGGCGACAGCACGTCGGGGAATCTGAACAGCCTGCGGCTTAAGGCGTCATACGTCTACCAGAACAAATACGGTATAAGCCTTTCATTCTTCAATACGACGGGTAGTTCTGATAGCGTCGCCTACGCCGGCAGCGCGAATTTCTCCCCCAATACGCAAGGCTGGACGCCTGAGATTTTTTGGATCCCGGTGCAATACCTTCGCATCGGCTTACAGTATACGCATTTCACCAAATATCTTGGCGCGAGCAGCAACTACGATGGTAACGGGCGCAACGCAAGTTCCAACGACACGCTGTTTCTATACTTGTGGGCTGCTTCCTGGTAATAGAGGTTTTGCTCCCGCACGTCGCGCGGTGCTAAACAACGTGGCCTTGACGAGTTCGGGACAAGCGGCAGCGTCAAGCGGTACTTGCATGAGGTGAAGTTGCGACTGCATAGCCCCCCGCCGTGTTTGGCGCACCAAGATACACGATCCGGTGGGGAATCGACGCTCGAATCTCCGATGGAAGAGCAGGGACAATGGCGGGAGTTAGTTGGCTGCAAGCCTCCGGAGAATTGATCGTAAGCGGGCGCACGAAGTGCGGTAACAATATCGAACTCCCATCGTTCGTCTGGGGGCTGCCATGAAGACCGAACAAACCCGTGAGGCGTGGAACAGCTGAGCGCGCAAACGCCGCGGTATCTGAGGTATCCGATGGCGCAGCTCAGGAATTTCCGCGAGCACGCGCGCGGGGAGACTGATGCGCGGGCCTGTGTGGCTATCGCTTCGCAGCTCGACGATGCCGCGATTGCGTCTCCGGCTGACTATTATTCACATCAGCAACGGGTACACGGGTGATGATTTGTTGATGGTGCATAACATCCGCTATTCAGGCGAACCTGTTCATGCATATGGAAATTCGAGATGTCGGCGCCAATCCGACCCGGTTGCGGCGTTGCCGCGCTTGCGCCGTGCCCCAGCATTTCTGGAGAGCCGGCCACTGTTGCACGGATGTCGCAAATTGCTCTCACTTTGATCCAAATCAATGTGTCGGCGTGCAACCAGGCACATGGTGTATCCAAGGTTGACTCGCATTCGAGCCGGCGAATTGCGGTTTTGTCTCGTTCCCGAAGTCCCGAAGGCAACCGGGACAGGATTTGTGACAGCGAGACGAGTAGGGGAGTAATCATGCAAGCCACCCATCATTTCTATGTTGAGCTGCGGCATGCAACCGTTCCGACCTACGTCGTCAGCTACGTGTTTCCCATCCTCCTGTTGCTGTACGAGATTCATCGGGTGGGCAGGTGGATCTACGACTACGGAATGCATTTCTCGAATTTCAGGTGCAGCATCGACCTGCTTCAACCCTCTATTCGGATCATTTCCTCCGGAAGACATTGCATATGCGCAGCTTTTAAAACGGGATCCCGAAATTCAACTGGTAGTGAACCGGCTTCTGCAGGAGCATCGCGTGATTGCCACGGCCGGAGAAGAACTCTTCAATCGCTTGAACGAAGCTGCGGGAGATGCCCTCGTACCGCGGGCGGCTCTCGAGGCAGCCACCGCTACATATCTTGTGTACTATCGTCACCACCTTTCGACAGAGGAGCGGGAAGTGATGCCCCGCGCCGCGCGGGTGTTGACCGAAGAAGACTGGGCTGCGGTCGCGGCGGCAGTGCCGAGCCTTGATCCCCTGTTCGGTGACAATGTAGTGGAACGCTTCGTCGCGTTACGCAGGAAGATCGCTCTTGATGCCCAAGGTCAGATGCAGGATGACACATAGGGAAATGCGGAGCGCGGAGGTCTGCGCAAAGCCGGCCAGATTGCACCCAGGATAACGCGACCGCGAGGAACGTGCAGCTTGGGCGGATTCCGCGCCGCATGCCTTGGCTGCGCAGCATTGCGGACTGCGCTGCCTCCTGTCGCGATAGTTCGGCCGAATTCAATTCGTTCTGCTCACTGGCTTCAAAAGCCGGAAATCTCAGATCGAACGCGGCATTGTTTTCGCGGGAGCGCCCCACGGCGGCGTCGCCAGTAGCTCGACCATCAGAGAGGAGGCCTGACGCATCTGCCTCAGCGTTGAACTCGCCAACGGGTTTTGCTTGCCCGCGACCTGGTCAGAAACTCCCCAGGCTGCGCCTGGTCAAGAGGTAACGCTGAAAGTTCCGTTCAGGGCTTCTTCATGTAAGCGCTGCACCACCCCCTGGCGCTGACCAGTTTTCCGGAAAACACCGTACAAGCTCCAGACGTATCCCCCGCCTTGCCCTGGTAGAACTGGCAATTCGAGCAAACTTGCCCGGCCTGATGTTTCGGATACTTGGCGGTGTCCACGTTCGCGCCGTCGGATTTGTAGCCGAGAGCCTGTGCCGTGGGGTCGCTCTCGGAGAGCTCCGGGGCAACGGCGCGTGCCCCGGTTTGGAGCACAGCCGTTGACGCGAGCGATGCGGCGACGATCAAGAAGTAACGGCGTGAGGTTTGCATCCTGCGCTCCTTGTCATGAGGTGTTACGGGACGCGGTGAGCAGCGACGATGCTCACCGTACCGCCATTTGAATAATTATCAGCATGTCAACCTCGCGCCATTTGATTTTCATCAACAGTCGGTACGGGAATCATCTCCACATCTGGAATCAATGCCGACAAAGCTGGCCATTAGCCATCAACATCCCCTCCCCGGTACTTTACTGAGAACTGCGTCTTCCTTTGTCGATGTGCGCTCGAGCACCTGACCTGTGTAAACGGCCTGCGCCTGAGCGCGGCTTCTTTTTTTGGCAACTGCGGCGACGCTGGTACCCGGGGTGAGGTGATGTTCCCGGGAGTGCCAGGGACTTTGTGGTGCACCCTGCTACTTACGAGATGACCTCGTGGAGCGGGCGCCGCAGCGTTGCCGCGTCGGGTATTCCGTGACCTATGAGCAGCAGAAACTGCGGCCAGGACGCATCCGGCAACCCGGTCAGCATGCCGAGTTGGGAGCGCAACTCCTGGATCTCGATCGGCTGGTTCAGATACGAGGTGCACAGGCCATTCAGGGTAGCGACCAACAACACCCGTTCGAGGGCCTGGCCCGTGGCGATCCAGGCCTGCACATCGTCGATGCCGGTCGCGAGGCACAGCAGGAGCGGCGAGCCCGCCGCCAGGTTGCGATGCATCGCGGCTATGCCGGCGCCAAAATCGAACGCCCGGATAGCCGGGGCCACAAGTGGTCTGGCAAATTCGAGGCGAGGGCCGAGCCCGGCTGCGCCGGGCGGCATGCCGTCGTTCGTGTGTCGAGGGTGGATCCATCTCGCGAGTTCCCGCCTGAACCGCGGGTTGGCGAACTGCTGCAAGTCGGCCTTTGCAACGAGGTCGGCGATCGCATTGCGCGACTCGGTCGCGCTCACGCATGCGACATCGACCCCCTCGGCATGTGCGGCCTCCATCAGGTGCTGTCCGATGGCTATCTCGACGGGCTCTGCGGAGAACGGATGTCGCGTGGTGACCCGCTCGGAAATCGCGCTCACGAGCCCGGCGAGTTCGGCCCCGGCAGTGCGCTCACGCAGCAGGTGCACGTCGGCGAGCAGATCGGGATCCGCGCTCGACGGGAAGAGCGTGATCGCGTAGCCCATGCCGAGGCTTGCAAGCGCTACACGCAGATTGAAGAGCGCAGCGCCACAACTGATGATGAGCTCGCGGTCGTACGGATCGACGACAGGCAGCGCGCGCAGCCGGTCCGCGCATAGCAGTATGCGATCCGTGCCGAGTATGAAATGCCACGGTTGGCTGTTGTAGCTCGACGGCGCGAGCGTCGCGCGGCGCAAGGCGAAGCGCACGGCGAACTTCTGCCCGTCCTCGTGTGCGCTACCTCTGGCGGCGCATGCGCCAGGCTCGTTGAGCATGGCCAGTTTCCTAATGTATGGGGTTCGCTCCGAGGCACAAAGGCGACGCCGTTGGGCGTCAGGCCCGACACTGTCATGGTCTCGGTCGCGGGCCCGGTATGCCTGCAGGCACGCGTTCATGCTGGCGCTGCGCCAAATACCGGCTCCTTGGGGAAGGCGAGCATCAGAAGCGCCCCGAAGTCCATGCCACGCATGACTGTCAGGAGGCCTCGGAGCGAGATTCTCATGACGGTGCGCCACGATGTTCAGGCAGCTCTTTCTTCTTTTCGCATAGTTATCCTGAAGCGCAGCGAGCTACTTTCTTTTGACGTGGGTCATGAGGAAGGCGCAAAGGGATAGGGGGTGGATTATTGGACGGAACCACGCGCCTGGCCAGGAAGCTGGGGGCCGCGATCTTGTGCCGCGTGCTTGCACGCGCAGGGGGAGTTCGGCGTCAATGATGCGCCGATCCTTAGCGATCGCCGATTGAGAGGGCACCTGCTCCACTTTTCGCAATCAGGCGGCGTCCGGGCCGCGTGCTACGCTTGGTGCCAGCGCCTGCGGCAGCTTCTTTCGATCGCGCAAGCGCGACACGGATCGGCGTCCGCGATGATCTGGGCGAGGTGCGCGTTGTGCGCGAGCAGACTGACCGGCGAACCGATTCGTGTTGCCGCCGACGCGGAACCGAGCCAGCTGGCGACGCGGTGGCGATCCGGTATGCGAGTTCCCACGCCGCTGGTTCGACGGTGAGGTCGGCATGTGGCAGGCTCACGCAAATCTCGGCGTCAATCATACGAGCTTGCGGAGACGGTGCGTATTGCAGTGGATGCAATCGATGGCAATTCGGGACCCGCCAATCGAGAGGAATTGTTGCTGGTGTGGGGTGATGAGCCTCGACTATCGATGCCCTGCATGCTGTGAAAATGAGCCGGCGCTCCCTCACGATCCGTCAGTCACCTGGCCCTGAATACCATGCAATATCTGCCGGCGCGAGTGCAAGTTTTCCGGAACAGCATCCTTCGAGATGCGCTGGTCTGCTGGTTTTGGATGTTTATGTCGAGCGAAGCCCATTGCGGTGGCGAGCGTGCCCTGGACTGACCATGTCAAGGATATCAGCAGTATCACGCATATTTCGGGATGGAAAATGATTTCAGGCTGACTGGATCGATGTTCGGGCCAGCGCAATACCGGGCCGGCCCGTACGCATTGTGAAAAGGATCCTTGTAGCTGGGCTATCCGAAGTGCCGCCGACGGACTCTGAGGTCTACCGGGGGCGTTGGCCTTTTCAGTATCAGGATGAACATCGCCGTTATCGATAATCAAGTTCGCAACTTACGGAATGGATCGCCCGGAAAAGGCCGCGCGATGGTTACTGAGCGACCTTTGTCGGAAGGTTGACGCGAAGGCGAGAACGAACGGGGCGGACTAATTCGATGCGAGCTATCTGCAATTGCCTGGCTAGGCCATCTGGCTGATGGTTTTCCGAAACCTGCGCAGCGATAGCGCGAACAGCGTGGCTCCGATCGCGATCAATGCGCAGAACGGCCGCCACACCACGTCGATGCCCGCGCCCCGGTAAAGTATCGCCTGACCCAGTTCGACGAAGTGCGTTGTGGGTGCCGCGAGCATGATGTCCTGAACGATTTGCGGCATGCTCTCCCGTGGAGTGATGCTGCCCGACAGCATCTGCAACGGCAGCAGCACGAGCACGATCAGCATGCCGAACTGCGGCATGCTGCGGGCGAGCGTCGCGAGGAAAATCCCCATCGACGTCGTCGCGAACAGGTGCAGCGCGGCGCCCAGCATGAATAGCGCCACCGATCCTTCGACCGGCACGTGCAGCGCCCCACGTACGACGAACGTCAGCGAGAACGCGGCGGCAACGAGGACGACGAGCCCCATCGCCCAGACCTTCGAGAGCATAATTTCCCCCGGCGTCACGGGCATGACCAGCAAGTGTTCGATGGTGCCGTGCTCGCGCTCCCGGATGAGCGCCGCGCCAGTGAGAATGATCGACAGCATCGTGACGCTGTTGATTATCTCCATTAATGCGCCGAATCGCACATGTTCGAGGTTCGGGTTGAAACGCATGTGTATGGCAATATCGACAGGTAGCACCGCGTTCGCGCGATAGCGTCGCGCGAACGTATCGACCTCGCCGCTCACGATCTGCTGCACGTAGCCGCTGCCGGTGAACGCCTGACTCATCCGGGTCGCGTCGACGTTCAGCTGGATGACGGCGCGACGGCCCGCGAGGATGTCGCGCTGGAAATTCGGCGGGATGTCGAGCGCGAAAGTGTATGTGCCAGTGTCGAGCCCCCGGTCGACGGCGGATGCCGAAATGAGTGCGGGCGTGTCGAACTGCGGCGGAAAAAACGCCTCGACAATCCGCGCCGAAAGCGGCGACGCGTCCTCGTCGACCACCGCGATCGGCGCCTTGTGCAGCGTATCGGGCTGCGCTGTCGCGGCCGAGTAGATCGATACGGTGAACGTGTAGATGATCAGCACGAGCATGATCGGATCGCGCCGCAGGCTCCACAGTTCCTTGATGCCGAGCCGGTAGATGTTCGAGAGCCTGCGTATCATCGTCACGTCTCCTGCTTGCGCAGCATCGCCATCGTCACCAGCATCACCACCGGTATCGTGACGAGCAGCGGCCAGAACTGTGTCCGCAGTTCGTTGAAGCCGAGCGCCTTGTTGAATACACCGCGGCTGATCGTGAACATGTAGCCGGCGGGATAGATCTGCCCGATCAACCGGCCGCTGCCTTCCATCGAAGAAAGCGGATTGATCAGCCCCGCGAACTGGATCGTCGGCACCATGGTGCCGATGATGGTGAGAAAAATGGCGGAAATCTGGCTACGCGTGAACGTGGACGCGAGGAGCCCAAGGGCGGTGGCCACGATACTGAAGACAAGAACGGCCGCAAGCAGCGTCATGAAGCTGCCCTTTACAGGGACGCCGAACGCGAATTGCGCCATCAATGTCATCAGCAGGAAGTTGAGGAGCGCGAGCAGCACATACGGCACCTGTTTGCCGAGCAGAAATTCCGCGCGCGTGACCGGCGTGACGTACAGGTTTACGATCGAACCCAGTTCGCGTTCGCGCACGACCGCAAGCGCGGTCAGCATCGCGGGCAGCATCAGCAGCAGCATCGGAATGATCGCCGGCACCATCGCGGGGAGGCTCCTCACGTCGGGGTTGTAGCGAAAGCGCGTTTCGATGTCGAGCCGGGCGGCGGGTGCCGCGCCGAGCCGGTGCTGCGCCTGATCGGCGAGCCAGGCCGCGTGCATGCCTAGCACGTAGCCGCGTATCGTTTCGCCTCGTTGCGGCATCGCGCCGTCGATCCACGCGCCGATCTCGACCTGTCTGCCGCGCTGCAGGTCGCGTGCGAAGTTCGGGGGGATTTCGACGGCAAGCGAGAGACGGCCGCTGCGCATGCGCCTGTCGAGGTCATCATAGTCGGCGAGCGGCTCCTGCTGCTCGATGAAGTAGCGCGATCCCGAGATGTTCAGCGCGTAGTCGCGGCTCAGTTCGGTCTGGTCGCGATCGAGTACAGCGAAACTCAGGTTTTCGACGTCCATATTGATACCGAAGCCCATCACGCACATCAGCACGAGCGAGCCCAGCAGCGCGAGCGTCGCGCGCACGGGGTCGCGCCGCAGCTCCAGCGCTTCACGCCACATATAACTGAGCATCCGCGCCGGGCTGAACGGGCGGTGGCGGGGCACGCGGGCGGGCGCTTCGCGCGGCGCGGCGATTGTCGCGAGCGACGACGCGGAATCGATGGCCGGCTCGCCGCCCGCATCGACCAGATAGCCGATGAACGCCGCTTCGAGCGTCGCCGCGCGGCGCGAGTGCACGAGCGCGGCCGGCGCATCGCTCGCGAGCACCTTGCCGGCGTGCATAAGCGATATGCGATCGCAACGCTCGGCTTCATTCATGAAGTGCGTCGAGATGAAGATCGTCACGCGGTCGTGGCGAGCCAGATCGAGCATCAGTTGCCAGAAGCTGTCGCGCGCGATCGGATCCACGCCCGAGGTCGGTTCGTCAAGAATCAGCAGTTCCGGTTTGTGTACTATCGCGACGGCGAGCGACAGGCGCTGCCTGACACCAAGCGGCAGGCTCACGGGCAGCGCGTCGAGCACGTCCGCGAGGCCGAAGCGCTTCACCATTTCGTCGACGCGCGCGGGAACCTCATGCTCGTTCACATGAAAGAGCCGCGCGTGAAGCACGAGGTTTTGTCGCACGGTGAGCTCGCCATACAGCGAGAACGCTTGTGACATGTAGCCGACGCGCCTGCGCGTGTCGATGTCGTCTGGATCCACTGCGCGGCCGAACAGCGTAGCGGAGCCTCCCGTTGCCGGCAGCAGGCCCGTCAGTATTTTCATCGTCGTCGACTTGCCGCAGCCATTGGAGCCGAGGAAGCCAAAGATTTCGCCCTTGCGGATGCGGAAGTTCACGTGGTCGACCGCGACGAAGTCGCCAAAACGCATCGTCAGGTCATGGGCCTCGATAGCGATCTCCGCCTCGTCGACCGCCGGCAGCGGAGCAATCTGGATAGCGCGGTGTCCGCGTCGTCTTGCCTCGGGCAGAAGCGCAATGAACGCTGCTTCGAGCGTCTTGCCGTTCGTTTGCTCGAGAAGCGCGGCCGGCGTGCCGGTCGCGAGCACGCGCCCGGCATCGAGCGCGACGAGCCAGTCGAAGCGCTGTGCTTCGTCCA
This sequence comes from Paraburkholderia sp. A3BS-1L, assembly GCF_051125215.1. Taxonomy (NCBI): domain Bacteria; kingdom Pseudomonadati; phylum Pseudomonadota; class Betaproteobacteria; order Burkholderiales; family Burkholderiaceae; genus Paraburkholderia; species Paraburkholderia sp. A3BS-1L. Next base: position 221,874 of record NZ_CP120444.1, read on the forward strand.
TATAGGCGGTGGCGACGATCACGCTCATCGCCGGATGCGTTTCGCGAATGCGCGCGATCAGGCTCCAGAACTGCACGCGCGCAAGCGGGTCGACGCCCGTGGTCGGCTCGTCGAGAATCAGCAGATCCGGGTCGTGAATCAGTGCGCAGCACAGCGCGAGCTTCTGCTTCATGCCGCCGGAAAGCTTGCCCGCCGGGCGCGACAGAAACGGATAAAGCCCGGTGCTGCGCGTCAGGTCGTGGACGCGACGGCGGCGTTCGGCTGCGTCGTGGTCGAATAGCCGCGCGAAGAACTGCAGGTTTTCTTCGACCGACAGCGTCGGGTACAGATTCTTCCCCAGGCCCTGCGGCATGTACGCGATGCGCGGGCAGACGCGGTTGCGGTGAGGTGCCGACGCCATGTCGCCGCCAAGCGCCTCGACAGTGCCGTGCTGCACCTTGCGCGCGCCCGCCGCCAACGCAAGCAGGCTCGACTTGCCGACGCCGTCCGGACCGATCAGGCCCACCATGCAGCTCGCCGGAATGTCGAGCGTGACGTCATCGAGCGCGACCGTCTTGCGGTAGCGCAGGCTTACGCGCTTCAGACGCACGACCGGCGCGCGGCTTGCGCCACCGGTGCGCAGGTCGTCTGCGAGGATGGGCGACGTCGCGCTCACTGCGGCACCCGGATGGACAGCTTCGCGGGCCACGGGACCCGCGAATCGACACGCACCCACGCGACACCCGGCAGTCCCGTCTTGACGAGCTTCAGATGCTGGAGCAGCAACTCGCGGCTGATCCGCGCCTTGACGCGAAACATCAGTTTCTGGCGCTCGTTCGCGGTTTCGACGGTTTTCGGCGTGAACTGCGCGGTGCTGGCAACGAACGTGACCGCGGCCGGGATCACATAGTTGGGCGCGGCATCGAGGACCACGCGCACTTCGGCGCCGAGCGCAACTTTGCCCGCTACCGTCTCGGGCAAGAAGAAGGTCATGTAAACGTCGGAGAGGTCGATCATGTTGAGGACCGTTCCGCCCGCTGCGAGCACTTCACCCGGCTCCGCGACGCGGTACTGCACGCGGCCGTCGCGCGGCGCGGTGAGTTCGCTGTCGACGATATCGGCATTGACCCGTGCGACGGTGGCCTGAGCGGCCACCACCATCGAACGCGCAGCGACAAGTTGCGCGCGGGCTGCATCGATCGCGGCGGCCGCGGTCGCGACTTGGGCGGTGGCGGCGTTCACCGCTGCCTCGGTGCTGCGCATCCGGGCGCGGTCGTCGTCGAGTTCCTGCATCGACGAAGCGCCTTCGCGCGACAGCGTCTCGGAGCGCGCGAGCTTGCGCCGCGCAGCGTCGAGTTCGGCTTCGCGCTGCATCACGAGCGCCTGAGCCGCGGCCTTGTCGCTCACCCGCTGTGCGACCTGCGCCTCGACGCTCGCCGCGTTGTTGATGGCCTGCTGATGCTGCGCACGCGCTTCGTCGAGTTGCGCCTCGAGCACGGTCACCTGCATTTTGGCGAGCGGCTGACCCGCTTTCACGAAGTCGCCTTCATCGACGTAGATGCTATTGACGCGGCCGGCGAGCTTTGTCGCGACGTCGATCTCGGTCGCCTCGACACGGCCGTTGCCGCTCGCAAACGCGTCGCCCAGGCCATCCGTGTGCAGTCGTGTCCACGCATAGTAGCCGGCAGCGGCGGCGATCAGCAGCACTGCAACGGCGATTAGCCTTTTTGTTGTAGTTGCAACGTTCATTGCGACGAGTCCTGTGGTGGCGAATGTCCAGCTATCGGAGGCGGCTGGCCGGCTCGCGCCTCGTGCTCCACATTGCCGCCTAGCGCTGCGTAAAGCGTGACCCGGCTCGACAGCAGCGCCCTGCGGGTCTGCACGAGCGCCTGCTGTGCGTCGAGCAGATCGCGCTGCGCATCGAGCACCTCGAGGAACGGCGTCGCCCCGCTGTCGTAACGCAGCCGCGCCAGCCGCGCACGTTCGGTCTGCGCATCGAGGGTCGCGCGTGCGGATTGAACCTGGTCGGCCAGCCACTCGCGCGCCGACAACGCATCGGCCACGTCGCGGAATGCGGATTGGATGCTTTTCTCGTACTGCGCAACCGCCTCTTTCTGTCGCGCTTCTTCGAGATGCAGATTGCTGCGATTACGTCCTGCGTCGAAGATCGGCAAAGACACGTTCGGCAGAAAGATCCACGCGCCGGTGTTTGACGAGAACAGGTCCTGGAGCGCGGTGCTGCCGCTGCCGAGTGCGCCGGTAAGCGTGATGCGCGGGAAGAATGCCGCGCGCGCCGCGCCGATGTTCGCGTCGGCTGCGCGCAGCTGATGTTCGGCGGCCACGATGTCGGGGCGATTTTCCAGCAGTTGCGACGGCAGGCCCGCGGCGAGATCGGCGCGAACGCTGTCGTCGTCCAGTTGCGCCTGCGACTGCGCCACCGGCGAGCCGACGAGCACGTCGAGCGCATGAGCATCCGTGGCGCGCTGCTGCTGTAGCTGTGCCGCGAGAGTAAGCGCTTGTTCAAGCAGAATCTGCGACTGCGTCAGGTCGAGCCTCGACGTCGCGCCGACCTCGTAGCGCCGCCGGAAGATGCGTAAGGATTCCGTGCGGGTCGCAATCGTCTGGTGCGCGATTGCAATGCGCTCGTCGAACTCGCGTAGCAAAAGGTAGCTGTCGGCGACCTGCGTGATCAGCGCAAGGGTGGTGGCGCGCCGCGATGCGTCGCTGGCCAGAAAGTTTTCGAGCGCGGCATCCTTCAGGTTGCGCACGCGTCCCCAGAAGTCGAGCTCCCAGTTGCTCTCCGTCAGACTCACGCTATAGCCCGCGCCGTCGATCGGCTGGCTGCCCAGGATGCCGCCCGGCGTCCGGAAGCGGACGTACGACGCCCCCGCTTCGACGGTAGGGAATTGATCGGAGCGGCGTACGCCGTATGCCGCGCGCGCTTCTTCGACACGCTGCACCGCAATGCGCAGGTCGCGGTTATTCTCGAGTGCCTGCGCGATCAGGGCCTGAAGCTGCGGGTCGGGAAAGTAGTCGCGCCAAGTCACGTCGGGGGCAGTTGACTGGCCCGCGTCCGGCGCGTCGGTCGGCCACGAGGGTGCGACCGGCAATGCGGGGCGTTCATATTGCGGCGCAAGCGACAGGCAAGCGGACAGCGACAGCGCGAGCGCCATGACGGCGGCGTGCAACCGATAGGCATACTGCTTCAGGCGTTCGCTGGGAGCGGTATCGTTGCGCATGGCATGGCTGCAGGCAGGTTATTCGCATCGCCGCGTCCTCGCAAAAGCGGAGATGCGTTTGGCAGGCGGGCAGCGACGAGCAGGTCCTGCATTTATACTGCCGCGGCCTGGCCACGTGCGGTTGACGCAAGTCAAGGGGCCCGCCGGCCAGCCGGGGATGAGCGGTATTCTGGATGAAGCTGACGTTCGAACGTCTCTGTGGTGGCGCTGACCATTGTCCGAAAGTGGCCGTCTGCCGACCGACGCGGTCGGCTGTACCCGTTAAGGGTTATTCGATGCCTGCCATCGGCCACAGGAATGTGACGGTGCCTGCGCGCGTGTCGGCAGGCGTCGAATAAGCCTCGATGGAGGAAACCGCGGAGTGCCCCGAAGCGCTTGAAGTCTTCGCGGCTATGGCGATTGATAGGCCGGGATGCTCAGCGGTGCCGGATGCGGCGCGTTCAGGCGGGATGCCGGACGGGCACTGACGCGATGGCGAAGCGGTACTGAGGTGCAATCGCGATGATGACGCGGGCTTGGGAGGCGCTTCGAGAAGCGACACGCGCAAATGTCCGCTCGTGGGCCGCGTTGCCGCAAAGCCGACGGTCGGTTCAGATATCGGGGAACCGTGGAGTTCATGTCTGCTCCCGGCGCATTGGCGGTGCGCGGATCGGGGCGCTGCGCGCGAGGATGTCGACGACGATCATCGGTGCGCCGCAGTGCCGGCAGATGAAGACGGGCCGGGTTTCGAGGGTGGCGTCGTCCGGTGACGGGCTGATCCCTGGTGCGACGTGTAGCAGATCGCGCACCCTGGCGAGCCTGGCGCGGCGTACCGGGTTGGCGAGCAGTCCGTAGTGACGGATGCGATGGAAACCGCCGGGCAGCACATGGAGCAGGAAGCGGCGTATGAATTCGCCGGTTTCGAGGGTCATGGTCTTGTAGCGGGTGTGTCCCTTCGCGCGGTAGTCCTTCCAGCGGAACGTCACACCGCGCTCATCGAAGGCGACCAGACGCTGGTTGGAGATGGCAACGCGGTGCGTGTAGCGTGAGAGGTACTCGAGCACCGCCTTCGGTCCGGCGAACGGGCGCTTGGCGTAGACCACCCATTCGCAGGTACGCAGCGGCGCAAGCCAGTGGGCAAAGGTGGCGGGATCAGCGAGCCCGGTGTACTCGCCGAAGAACTGCAGCTGGCGATTCCGGTGGGCCAGTTCGAGCGCTTCGAGGAAGCGCCGGCGGAACAGGCGTGAGAGCACGCGCACCGGCAGGAAGAAGCCGGGCCGGCACGCAATCCAGCGCTCGCCATCGGGCGAGAGTCCGCCGCCGGGTACGATGCCGTGCGCGTGTGGATGATGCGTAAGGGCTGAGCCCCAGGTGTGCAGTACGAGCGTGGCTCCGATCTGCGCGCCGAGATGCCTGGGATCGGCAGCGATCGTGCGCAGCGTGTCGGCGGCGATGTCGAGCAGCAGGCCGTAGATGATCCGTTTGTTGTACCAGGCGATCGCGCTGATGGGTGCGGGAAGCGTGAAGACGACGTGGAAGTACTCGACGGGTAGCAGGTCGGCCTGGCGCGCCTCCAGCCAGCGGTGTGCGGCGCTGGCCTGGCACTTCGGGCAATGGCGGTCCCGGCACGAGTTGAAGGACACTTCCGTCCTTGCGCAGCCTGAACAGCGCAGCACATGTCCGCCCAGTGCCGCCGTGCGGCACCGTTCGATGGCCGACATGACCTTCAGCTGCCCCAGGCTCAGGTGTGTCGTGGCTCGCCACGCTGGCCCGTGGCTGCGGAAGATCTCCGCAACCTCCAGCATGAGGCGTTGCGGCTGCGGGCTTACTCGGTAGGCAGCCGGTCCAGCGGGCTGGTGACCTCCTGCAGCAGGTCGGTGGCGACCTGGACGTAAAGCGCGGTGTTCTCCAGCTTCGCATGGCCAAGCAGGACCTGGATCACGCGGATGTCCACCTTCTGTTCAAGGAGGTGTGTCGCGAAACTGTGTCGAAGCGTGTGCATGGACACGCGCTTGTCGATGTGCGCGGCCTCGGCGGCGGCGTGAATGGCGCGGTTCAGTTGCCGCGTGCTCAGCGCATCGACCGGATCGAGCCCGGGAAACAGCCACCCGCCGTCGAGCATCTTGCCCTGCGCACGGGCCACGCGCCACCACACACGCAGACGCTCAAGCAGAACCGGTGAGAGCATTGCGTAGCGGTCGCGGCGGCCCTTGCCCTGCTCGATACGCAGTGTCATGCGCTGGCTGTCGACGTCGGTGACCTTCAGCGCCACCACTTCGCTCGCGCGCAGCCCGGCACCGTAGGCGACCGACAGCGCGGTCTGGTGCTTCAGGTTGCCGGCTGCCTCGATGAGGCGCCGCACCTCATCGGGACTAAGCACGACGGGCAATATGCGGGGCACGCGCACCGGCTGCATCCTGACCATCAGTTCGGGCCGGTCGAGCGTGACGGTGAAGAAGAACTTCAGGCCGGTGATCGCGCGGTTCAGTGAGACGGGCGAGGTGCCGTGATCGACCAGATACAGCTGGTAGCGCCGCAGGTCCTCGACGGTAGCCATGTCGGGCGAGCGCTCGAGAAACCGGGCGAACTCGCGCACGATGCGCAGATAGCTCTCCTGCGTCTTCGGGGCAAGCTGGCGCATGCGCATGTCGTCGATCATGCGCTGGCGCAGCGGGCTGGCGTTTGCTGGTGAGGAGGTCATGATTCGGCTCCTGTTGAAGAACGAGGCGGATTGCCTCATTCGCCAACATAAAGCCGCGTGACCGGCCTCTCCCTGATCTCCAGCGTCGGACCGTAGCCCCTACCGCGCGAGCGGTTTAGTGTACGCCCGTGATGGCGTGCCATCTGCAGGGTGAAAGTCCCTGCCGGAGTTGGCCACAGCTCCGTAGCTGAAGGTAACTGCGTCGTCGTGAGGCGGGGTGGGGAGTAACCGGAAGCGAACTGTCGGTCCGTAGGTTAACGAACCTGTTTCGGCGGGGTATGGCGGCGAGCCTGCACTAAAGTGGCGAAGCCTGGAAGCAACACAGCACGCTGTCGTGGCGGATAAAGCGGTGCGGTGGCGTACCACGTGGTTGAGGACGGAACGATGGGACGGTGGCACGAAGCAAGCGGGGAGACCTGCCGGCGAGGTGAACGCTGGCAGGAGTCAGAGTCCCGATAGTACTGCACATGGCAGCGTCAAGCCGTGAAGACCTGCGTCAGAGCAAAAGGCGCACTAGGGAAGCGGGGCAGGAAAGTTGATAGCAAAAGACCGGAACGAGGCAAAGATGAAGATCGAAGCATCGCCAGTGTCGGTAACGACTAGACGAGATGCAGACGCGCTGGGAAGCTGCGTGCAGCGGAAATTCGCGCCAGCCGCAATCTGGACGGACGCTATGTTGGCTGCTCTACAAAACGGAGTTAAAGGAGGTAAGTGGTTCAGCTTGATCGACAAGGTGTTTCGCCTGGACACGCTCGCGCAGGGATGGGCTCAGGTCGAGAAGAACGCCGGGGCGGCGGGAGTGGACCGCATGAGCGTGAAGCGATTCGCGCAAGCGCGGGACCGATATCTCGCTGAACTGGCGCATGCATTGCAGGATGGTAGTTATCGCCCACAGCCGGTGCGGCGCGTCTACATACCGAAAGGTAAAGGACGTCGCCCGCTCGGCATACCCGCTGTCAAAGACCGCGTCGTCCAGGCAGCGCTCAAGCTGGTCATCGAGCCGATCTTTGAGCATGAGTTTGAGCCGAGAAGCTACGGCTTCCGCCCGGGTTTGGGTTGCAAGGATGCGCTGAGGGAAGTTGACCGGCATGTGAAAGCGGGCTACTGCTGGGTGGTCGACGCCGACCTGCAAAGCTATTTCGACTCGATTCCACACCTCCCCCTTCTTGCGAAAGTGGCCGGGCGGATTGCGGACGGCCGAGTCCTGGAACTCATCCAGTCCTTTCTCAAGCAAGACATCATGGAAGACATGATGCGTTGGACGCCGACTTCCGGCAGTCCTCAAGGGGCGGTTGTCAGCCCCCTGTTGGCAAATCTGTACCTGCACGAGCTTGACGTGGAAATGCGCCAGGCAGGGCTGGTCATGGTGCGCTACGCGGATGACGCCGTGGTGTTATGCCGCACACGTGAGGAGGCGGAAGCTGCGCTCACTCGCTTGCGGGCCTGGGTGGATGCGAACGGCTTGAAGCTGCATCCGGATAAAACCCACGTTGGGGATTGCCGGTTGGAGGGTCAAGGGTTCGAGTTTCTGGGCTACCGGTTCGAAGCCGGTGAGCGTTGGGTGCGCAAGAAGAGTCTTATGGGGCTGCGAGACAAAATCCGCACCCTGACCAGACGCAACAGGGGCGATTCGATTGAGGGCATCATTGCCTCGATCAACGCGATCCTGCGTGGCTGGTTCGGCTATTTCCAGCATGCCCACCGATACACCTTCTCGTCGGTCGACGGATTTGTTCGTCGCCGTCTGCGAGCGATCCTGCGCCGACAGCTTCACCGTCCGGGTCAGGGTCGATGCTTTCGCGATCACACACGCTGGCCAAATGCCTTCTTCGCTAATCTTGGGCTGTTCACAATGTCCGAGGCCCTTCGATTGGCGCGCCAATCCCGATGTGGAAACAACTGACTGGAGAGCCCGTCGTGGGAAAACTGCACACCGGGTTCGGAGGGAGGGGACGGCGATCGCCGTTTCCTACCCCTATCCCGCGAGCGCAAAGCGGTCATACTGTTGCCAGCCCACTGCCGCAGGAATCTTAGCCGTTCGGATTTATCGGCGACGGGGGGCGTTGTGAGGCGTGAAATCGAGTATGCTGCACCGGCAGTTGCGTGTGCATATTCTGCAGATCCTTGGCACGACGGTAGGCTGCAGCACATAATCCATCAACGTGCCTATAAGAAAGCGCCGGAACGTCTTTTTCTTCCACAAGAATGCGCCTACTCGACGCTCCCGACCGGGAGATACCATTAGCGTTCGAGCATCAAAGCCTGTAGACGCGCTCCGCATTGTCATGGAATAGCGCACGACGCTCAGATCCGGTGAACTCCTTCGTAATTGCCTTGAACGCGTCGAAGATTGCGTCGTAAGTGCTGAACAACTTGTCCACCGGGAAATTACTGGCGAACATGCATCGTCCGACGCCGAATGCATCGATTGCATCGAGTACGAACGGCCGAATGCTGTCGACCGTCCATTTCCAGTCCGCCATGCCAAGACCTGAAATCTTGCATGAAACATTTGGGGCAGAGGCCAGTAGTTTCATTCCTTTTCTCCAACCTTCTATTTCGGCAGGCGTGCGATCCACCGGCATGCCAGTATGGTTGAGAATGACAGGAGTATCGGGATAAGCCTGGGCCAGCGCCGTCGCTTCTTCCATCTGGGTGCAGTACAGTTGTAAGTCGAAAGACAGGTCGTACCGCCGGAGAAGGGAGTAGCCTGATCGCCATTGCGGGTCGCTCATGAGATGCGGATTGTCAATGAACGTCTTGACGGGGTCCCGATGGAAGTTAAGACACTGGCGAATTCCACGTACGTTAGGATACTCGAGGTGTGCTTCCAATACCTCCTGCACCTTCGGTGATGACAGGTCCGCAAAGCCGACAATTCCATGCGGGTACCCATGCTTGTCCGCAACGCTCTGTAGCCAACGCGTTTCCGCAACTGGGTCATTGTGATCATATTCAACCTGAAGATGAACCGTCTTGACGACATTCTGGTTCCTTATGTCCGCCAGGAAGTTTTCAATCAGATAGTCTTCGCGTATCGCCGAGTAATCACCGAAAACTCGCTCAAGCATGGGCCCCTGAAGCCACGGATAGTTGCCGTCCTTCAGGTCATAGAGGTGGTGGTGAGGGTCAATGATAGGGAGCTTTTCCACGATGTCTCCGGATGCTTTCAAGTTGAAGCACCAGGCCGCCGGCGCATCTGCAGGCGGCCTTGGCGCGCGCGATTGAGCTTAGTAGCTGCCTGCCGACGGCGGATACACGCGCTTCACGATACCCTGAGTCTCGGGCTGGTCAATCGTTTCCTTCGTCACGAGCGGCTCTTTGAGCGCCAACTCCTGAGTCGTCGGCTTTTTGTTCAATGCATTGTTCACTTGTGTTGTCGCGTCGATTCCCTGGCCGACGGCTTCCTGCAGGAAAATGCCCTGAATCGCGCCGTCACGCAGCAGTTTGATGGTGGTCGGGCTTCCATCAGCAGTCACAACGGCAACCTTCCCGGTGAGGCCGCGTGTCTGAAGCGCTTTGGCTGCGCCCGTAGCAGCTTCATCGTACATGCCGTAGATGGCCTTGACGTCCGGGTGGGCGGTCAGGATGTCGTTTGCCTGCGAAACAGCCTCATTGACAGTCAGACCGTGGGTCTCGAGAACCTGAACCAGGTCACAACCGTTCGCAGCGAACGACTCTTTCGCGCCTTTCATATATTTTTGCGCGTTCTCCCGGTCCTGCGGAAGTGACAGCATCGCAATCTTGTTACCACCGCGCTCCTTTGCAAGCTTGCAGACATATGTGCCCTGCGCCTTGCCGGTTTCGTAATTGTTGGCCGTGACCGCCGATGTGTAGTCTGTCTGCCCCGCCTGCGGACCGATACCAGCAAACGCGATAGGAACAGATTTATCCTTGAGCAGCCTCAATACAGGAGGCGTGCTCGTCGAGCTGACAGGCCCCATGACGATGGCAGAGACGCCTCGCGTCAGTGCCGTCTTCACATTGTCCATCTGCTTCGCGGGAGAATTCTCGGAGGTGAATTCCACGTAGTTCATGCCCAGTTCTTTTGCGCGTTCCTTGACCCCGTACGCAACCCATTGCCAGTACGAGATGTCCAGCGACGGCGCGATATAGGCAACCGTCTGCTTCGCCTGCGCGAGTGCCGGCTGTGAGACCATGGCGACGCAAGCCAGCGCGCTACACACGGCCATCGTGGTCAACGGCGTTCCACGGCGGCGGAATTTGGCGAATCGAAAAGCGTTCATCATTGTCTCCATGCTGGGTGTTGTAATGCCGGCTTATCGCCGTGCTTTGGTGACGCGGTCGACAAGGACCGCGATGAGAATCACGACACCTGTCACGGTGCCTTGCCAGAAACTGTTCACGCCAATGAGGTTTGCGCCGTTCTGGATAATCGTTATCATCAGTGCGCCGAGCAGCGCACCGATGGCCGAGCCGGTTCCACCGAAGAGGCTTGCGCCGCCGATAACCACCGCCGCGATTGCTTGCAGCATCAAGCTCGAGCCGGCCGTTGCTTCTGCGTTGCTGATGTACGAGATGCTTACGATGCCGGCGAATGACGCGAGTAATCCCGAAATGACATAAGCGGTTAAACGAACGCTGTTGACGGGGATGCCGATGACACGAGCCGAAGAGCTGCTGCTGCCCACCGCGTACAGCCATCTGCCGGCCACGACTTTGCGCAGACAGAACTCGATGACAATCAGAAGCAGCACGCACCAGAGCACGTAGTTGATGACACCGGGAATCAGCGTTCCGGAGTTGAGAAGCCAATAGTTCGGGTCGTTGACAGGAAGTGAGTGGCCGTCGGTGACGATGAACGACAGACTTCCAGCAATGGCATATGTACTGAGGGTCACGACGAATGGCGCGAGACCTACGAACGTCACCAGCGCACCATTAATCGAACCGATGATGAAACCGATAGCCAGGCCGGCGAGACTGCTCACAATGGCGCCATAACCATGCGACATAGCGAGTCCAGTCACCATGCCAGTCAGGGAAAAGACTGAGCCGACTGACAGATCGATTCCACCCGTAATAATCACGAGTAGTACACCGAACGCCATGATGACCAGCGGCGCGGCGGCCTGGGTAACGTTCGCGAGATTTCCAATCGACAGCGCAGCGGGAACGACCATTCCGACGGCGAGTTCGATGACGACAATCGCAATAGCGATTGCAATTTCGGTACGATACGTTGACAGCAGGCGTCGAATACCACCGCCTGACTCCTTCGAGCTGCTCTGTATTGAGTGCGTCGCTGCTTTCATGCTCTGTCTCCTGGCTTAATCTTCGATTTCCGAAACGTCATGCGTTTCAGGCGGCCATCCCTGTAGCGCTGGCAAGGCTCTCCTCATTAACGTCTGAGTGACGAAGAATGCCGGTCGGCCGCCCGGAAAGGTCAAATGCGAGCACCGTGTCACAGAGTTCGACCAGTTCCACGTACTCGGTCGACCACCAGACGACTGCCGTACCCTGCCTGGCGAGCTTGCGAATGAGCGCGTAGATTTCCCGCTTTGTCCGAATGTCGACGCCGCGCGTGGGTTCTTCGAGCACCAGCAGTTGCGGTCTCAGATTCAGCCAGCGCGCAACTAGAATTTTCTGCTGCGTACCACCGCTCAAAGTTGAGGGGAGGTGCCATAGGGAACCGGCACGTATCTTGAGCGCGTCGAGGAGGGCTTGCCCATGCCGAAGCTCTTCGTCACGAGCTATCTTTTTTCGCTCGACGATGCGCCGCGCCGCCATCAGGTTGTCGATGATGGGAAGCGTTGCAAGAATGCCTTTGTTTGCACGGTCGCCAGATATGTAGCCGACCCCGGCGCGAGCTGCGCCTGACGGACCGCGATGCTTGACCTGCACCCCGGCGCGCTCGATATTCCATCGAGATTTTGTCCCGAGTCCCGTGAGTGCCTCAATGAGAGCCAGAGGGCCGGTCGGTGCGCCCGCGAGTCCGATAATGGCCCCCGGACGTATTTCGAGCTCGATATCGTCGAGGCGGACAACGATAGGCTTTTCCGCGGTGCTACCGTTGTCGTGACGCGCGTCGTGACCTTCCCGCAAATCCGATGCAGCTTCCAGGCTGACCTCGGGTTGCTGGTCTGGCTCGACGGATTGCCCCATATAGTCGACGATTTCGCGGTCCGTGATGGCATTGAGCGGCGCACGGTCGATGGCTGTTTTCCCGTCGCGAATGATGGTGCAGACGTCAGCAATCTGACGTATCTCGCGCATGCGATGGGATACGAACAGGACGGCGAGACTTGTCTCCGCGACCAGCCTTCGAATGACCGCAAACAGACGCCCGGTCTCGGCAGCAGTGAGATTCGCTGTCGGCTCGTCAAGCAGTAGCAGCCTCGCGCCAGAGCGGAGTGCTCGAGCGATTTCCACGAGCTGCCGCTCGTGAAGCGATAGCTCGCCCACCAGACGACTAACCGATTCCCGGGCGAACTGCGAGTCAATCAACGATAGAGCGTCAATCGCGAGCGCACGTGATGCCCGCTCGCTATAGGTCCCGAGCGCGCGATGCATCCGGGGTATTGCGATATTTTCCGCGACCGACAGATGAGGCAACAGTGCCAGCTCCTGGTTCACAACCGCAATCTCTCCTGTGTCAGCGGGTGATGCTGAGGAGCCACCGAGGTCCCGTCCGGCAAACTGAAGCGTGCCCCCGTCCCGTTGATGCTGGCCAGAGATAATCTTGATGAACGTCGACTTCCCGGCTCCATTGCCACCAAGGAACGCGTGAACCTCTCCCGGACGGACAGACAGGTCGAAGCCCTTGAGGACGCTGGTAGCACCGAAACTTTTGACGATTGACTTCGCGAGCAACAACGCAGGTTGTTCAGACATAGCAAATCTCCGTCGCGAAAACTGCGAACGAACGTCTCCAACCGCAGGCCACAAGAGCCGCCTGCGGCGTGTCACATTTTCCGAAGGCTTAACCGGGTGGCAGCAAATACGACGCGCCGAATCCGGTGACGGCCGGTCGCCTTAGCGCTGGACGACCTTGTAGCGACGGGTGGATTGTTTGCGGGAAGGGGAGGTCAGGTTATCCATCAATGTCTCCTGTGCGGTTGCTGCACCGCGCAATCTTTATATGAGGCAAGACTTTAGGCCACCAGGCGGCCTGACACGGGGTAACATTTCGTCTGTTTTCGTGTCCGTATCGCTTGACGTCGAGGATGGCAGCGAGCACCGTCCGAAGGCAATGCAGTTTTGTTCAATCGCGACTGAAAAAAATTTGATCATGCGAATTCCTCCGTTGAAGGCCATCATTGCGTTCGAGTGCATTGCACGCACGAAGAGTGTGAATCGAGCAGCAGAAGAGCTCGACCTCACGGCTTCGGCAGTCAGCCATCAGCTAAGCAACCTCGAATCGATGATTGGCCAATCGCTGTTTCAACGGACTGGGCGTGGTCTCGTCCTGACGCCAACCGGTGAGCGCTATCTGGCGGATGTCACGGGGTCGCTGGCAGACCTCAGTCGGGCAACCGAGCGAGCCTCAAGCCAGAAAGAAGTCGACATCCTGCGCGTGCACTCGAGCCCGAGTTTCGGCCTGATGTGGCTATTGCCCCGGCTATCCTCGTTTCAGGAAGCAAATGGTGACGTTCAGCTGAACGTCGCCTGTTCGTACGAGAACGTTTCGTTTTCGAACGGGTATTACGACATCGACATTCGTCACGGCTATGGAGAATGGAGCAACCTTGAAGTACGTACGGTCCGGGGTGAATTCATTGCCCCGCTGGCGTCGCCGGCCTACCTCGAGCGGCATCCGGTGAAGACGCCGGAAGACCTTCTGGCGCAGCGGCTCATCTATTCGGAGACGCCGCTCGTTCAGTGGCGGCAATGGTTCGGACGGGTCGGGGTTGCCGGTGCGAACAAGACGTTCGATTTTTCATTCGACCGCTCGTACATGTCCATTGAGACAGCTTCGTTAGGGCTCGGAATTGCACTGGAAAGCGTAATGATGGCTTCGCAGAAAATAAAGGACGGCGCCCTCGTGCAGGTCTTCGACGATAGTCATTCGGTCGAGGTTGGGGCGCATCACATCGTTTACCCGAGCCAGAACGCTGAATTGTCTCGGGTTGCAAAGTTTTTGTCCTGGATTGAAGAAGAAATCGAGCGCTGCAAGCCGCGTACACAGGGATAACCCTGGGGGCTGAAAATTTCTCAGCTACGGTTGAAAGGAACTGCGTTGATGCAAGGCGCGCCGGCGGACAAACTTCGCCTACACCTAGTTCATCAACGGAGACACCCACATGTTGCTCGAGAATCAAGTCGTTATCGTCACGGGCGCGGCATCGGCGCGCGGCATCGGTAAAGCGACAGCAAAGGCGATGGCAGCGCAAGGAGCGCGCATCGCCATTCTGGACCTGAACCTGGCGGACGCGGAAAGCGCTGCGCGTGACCTAGGGGAAGGTCATCTTGGTCTGGCGTGCGACGTTACCGACAAGGAAGCCTGCGTCGCCGCAGCAGATGCAGTCGCTGCTAAATACGGCCGAATCGACGCGTTGATAAACAACGCGGGAATTACGCAGCCCATCAAGACACTCGAAATCTCCAAGAATAACTTCGACGCGGTTGTCGGCGTCAGCCTTCTGGGCACCCTGTACATGTCGCAGGCGGTCATTCCCCACATGAAAAAGCAGCAACGGGGCAGCATCGTGTGCATGTCATCCGTTTCCGCGCAACGCGGCGGCGGCATCTTTGGCGGCCCGCACTACAGCGCCGCAAAGGCAGGCGTTCTCGGCCTCGCGAAAGCTATGGCCCGTGAATTCGGCGGCGATCATATCCGCGTCAATTCCATTACGCCGGGTCTCATCCAGACGGACATCACGGGTGACAAGCTGACGCCCGAGATGCGTGCGGACATTATCAAGGGCATTCCGCTCGGGCGCCTCGGCGAGGCAAACGACATCGCCAATGCCTGCCTGTTCCTGGCAAGCGACCTCTCGTCGTACCTGACTGGCATTACGCTTGACGTCAACGGCGGCATGCTGATTCATTGAAGTGACGTGCCCGCGTTCGCTTCCGACATTGCATAACATACGACGCACTTGGACCAGCCGCGGCGTCTTGCAGCCAAAGCGGCACAGAGACATGGCACTGTGCCCGTCGCCGTGACGGGCTCAGATGACAGGAGACACCCCATGAAATCCAGACTGGCCACACCGGGAATCGGTGCAGACCTCTCGGCTTCGAGCGACTCATCAGACTTCGAAGCGCGAACCTACGCAAGAGTCGCTCGTCGCCTCATTCCCTTTCTGATGCTTTGTTACCTCGGCGCGTATCTCGACCGGGTGAACGTGGGCTTCGCAAAGCTGCAGATGCTCAACGACCTGCACTTCTCCGAAACCATTTATGGCATCGGTGCAGGAATTTTCTTCCTGGGTTACTTCCTCTTCGAAGTCCCAAGCAATCTCATTCTGCACAAAGTCGGCGCGCGAAATTGGCTCGCGCGAATCATGCTGACCTGGGCGGTTATTTCCGCGAGCTTTGTGTTCGTGAAGACGCCAACCACGTTTTATGTTCTGCGCTTTCTGCTCGGCGTTGCGGAAGCGGGCTTCGCCCCGGGCGTGATTCTGTACCTGACCTACTGGTTCCCGGCCGCCCGACGCGCAAAAGCGCTCTCGATGTTTTTCATGGCTATTCCGATGGCTGGCATCCTCGGCGGCCCGCTTTCCGGCTGGATTATGCATTCCTTCCAGGGCGCCCACGGACTTGCAGGATGGAAGTGGCTTTTCATGCTGGAGGCACTGCCGTCGTTGCTCCTGGGTGTCGCAATTTTTCTGTATCTCGACAATGGCATCGCCAGCGCCAAATGGCTCTCAGACGACGAAAAGGCGCTCCTCAAGCGCAACGTGGAAAGCGACCGTACAGCGACCACCGAACACGTGTCGATCCGTGCCTTCGTCCGCGACCGCCGTCTCTGGCTGATGGCTGGAATTTACTTTTGTGTCGTTCTCGGTCAATACGGCCTTACGTTCTGGCTGCCGACAATCATCCGCCGCACTGGTGTCGCCGACCCGCTGTGGGTGGGTGTCCTGACCGCGATTCCGTACATTTGCGCCATCGTCGCGTTGCCCTTGCTCGGAAGCAGCGCCGATAAGCGCCGCGAACGCCGTTTGCATCTCGCGATTCCGATGCTGGTTTCTGCCGCGGCATTCGCAACGCTGCCGACGCTGGGAAGCGTGGGTGCATCGATTATCTGCGTGAGCATCGCTGCTGCCGGCATCCTCGCCTCGTCGTCATTGTTCTGGGCGCTTCCCACGGCCGTTCTCAGCGGCATGTCCGCCGCGGCCGGAATCGCTGCGGTGAACTGCTTCGCCAATCTGGCCGGCTTTTTCTCGCCCGCCATCGTCGGGTGGCTGAATGACCTCACCGGCAAGGCGACAGCAGGCCTCATCTTCATTTCGACGGCCGTCGTGCTGGGCGCGGTGCTGGTGTTCTTCGTGCCCGCAAAGACGGTCAATCGCTGAACGAACTCTTTCAAGGAGACGAGTAAATGAGTACAACCGTCATCGAGGATGTGTCGCTCGCCGAGCGCGCATACCGCATCCGCCGCAACGCCCTGCTGATGGGCGAAGTACAGGGCCAAGGTTATATCGGACAGGCGCTCGACATCGCTGACGTTCTCGCTGTTTCGTATTTCAGCGCCATGAATTACCGCGCGGCCGAGCCAGACTGGGAGGACCGGGACCGCTTCCTGTTGTCGAACGGTCACTACGCTATCGCGCTATACGCCGCACTGTTCGAAGCCGGTATCCTTCCCGAAGAGGAGCTTGAGACCTACGGCAGCGACGACAGCCGTCTGCCGATGTCCGGGATGGCGAGCTACACACCGGGGATGGAGATGTCCGGCGGGTCGCTCGGCCAGGGGCTAACGATTGCTGTGGGCCGGTGTCTCGGACTCAAGCGCAAAGGCTCCAGGTCGTTCGTGTACACGCTCTTCTCGGACGGCGAACTCGACGAAGGCGCCATCTGGGAAGGTCTTCTCTCAGCGGCACACTGGACGCTGGACAACCTGATTGCGATGGTCGACGTCAATAACCAGCAGGCCGACGGCCCGTCGACGCAAATCATGGCCTTCGAGCCGCTCGTTCCGAAGCTCGAAGCGTTCGGCTGGTACGTGCAACGCGTGAACGGAAACGACATCGATGCCGTGAAGACGGCCTTCGACAACGCCCGCAACCTGAAGGAGCCGAAGCCCCGAATCATCGTGTGCGACACGAAGATGGGCTGTGGCGTGCCTTTCCTCGAGCAACGGGAAAAGAACCACTTCATCCGGGTGGACGCTCATGAATGGAAGCTGGCGCTGGATGCACTTGATGAAACTTTTGCAGGGATCAAAGCATGAACCCGGTAGTCGATAAAAAGCCGCGCCTGAAGACCTCCGCAATGATTGCGTCCATCGCCGGCGAAGGTCAGGTAACCCGCTCCGCTCCGTTCGGACATGCACTCGTCGAATTGGCTCGAGCGAAGACCAATGTCATTGGCATGACGGCCGACCTTGGCAAGTACACCGACCTTCATATCTTCTCGAAGGAATTTCCAGAGCGGTACTACCAGATGGGCATGGCAGAGCAACTTCTGATGGGCGCCGCTGCTGGCTTCGCCCACGAAGGAGCGCAGCCGTTCGTCACCACCTATGCAGTGTTCGCGACGCGGCGGGCGTACGACTTCATTCATCAGACCATCGCTGAGGACAACCTCGATGTCAAAATCGTTTGCGCCCTCCCGGGCCTGACGACCGGCTATGGGCCAAGCCACCAGGCCGCTGAAGACCTCGCGCTCATGCGCGCAATGCCGAACATGACGGTAATTGACCCGTGCGATGCGCTCGATATTGAACAGATGGTACCAGCCATCGCGGCGCATAAGGGTCCGGTCTATGCACGCCTTCTGCGTGGCAACGTTCCCGCGGTGCTCGACGAGTACAACTATCAGTTCGAACTCGGCAAAGCAAAAATGCTGCGCGATGGCAACGACGTTCTCATCATCGCGTCCGGCCTCATGACCATGAGGGCGCTGGAAACTGCGAAAGTGCTGGCGTCCGACAAGGTGGACGTCGCGGTGTTGCATGTTCCGACCATCAAGCCGCTCGATACAGAGACCATCATCCGCGAGGCAAAGCGGACGGGGCGCATGGTCGTCGTCGCTGAGAACCATACGGTTATCGGCGGTTTGGGTGAAGCTGTCGCAACCACGCTCTTGAGCGCCGGCGTTTCGTGTACGTTCAAACAGGTAGCGCTGCCCGACGAGTTTCTCGATGCAGGTGCACTGCCGACGCTCCACGACCGCTATGGTATTTCGACAAATGTCATGGCGGCCAACATCAAGCAGTGGCTGGCTTAAGCATCGGCTGGTCAACTGGCGTTCGCATGTAGAAGATGCGTACGCCAGCGACACTCCTTGGGCTGGCGCTACGCAAAGTCCTGGCAAAATCTGTTCGCGCTGCCTTCGACTGGAAGTCGGCCATGAACCAGTTTGCTATTCTGTTTGGTGATCGATTCACGCAGGCGCGCGGGTAACGATTCCTTTAACCGCCTCGCCCACAAAAATGCGGACAGGTTCGTACGCATCTGCTGCCAGTGAGACCCGACATTCGCGGTCGTTGAGGTTCGATCGACGGGAGTACGACCTTAAGCTGCCTCATAAAGGGCGACACCTGAGCGTCAGCAATGGCCGATTGTGGGCGCAGCATCTCCTTCTGGTTGCGGAGTATTGCTGCCGTTCCAGCTGAAGTTTCCCGCTCGCTGAACGGCAGCTATGGACGTTTGTTCGACGAAAGCACCGGCTGTCTTGCTCCTCCCCAGCTATCCGCGGAACAAGATGCGGCTAGATCGTCAAAGCGTCTTTTGCTATCGACGTTACCCTTGGTCGAAACACGTGCTCGCTCAATACTCGGCCTCCAGGAGGCGAAGATAGCGGGGCGTTACGGGTTCATAGTTCGACGCGGACAGCCAGGCGCGCCCACCAGTGGCATTTGCGGCAGCGTAAGCCCATGCCGCGACGCGATTCGCTGTGATCCTGTCATTTGCCAGGCCCGCTAAAACGCCGATTTCGTTGAGTGCATCAGACGGTTGTGGTGAAAATAGCGATCGACGATTCGGTTAGAGTGGCGGGCTGACCAATTTGAGGGCCCGCGATGAGCAAACTGAAGAATCTGGACGGGCTGTTCGCTGGCCGTCACTTTGACCGTGACGTGATCATTCTTTGCGTGCGCTGGTATCTGCGCTACAAACTCAGCCTGCGCGATTTCGTCGAGATGATGGCTGAGCGAGGGTTGTCGCTTGCTCACACGACGATCCTGCGTTGGGTGCGGCGCTATACGCCCGAGTTCGTCAAGCGCTGGAACCACTTCGCCATGTCTGCGGGGCGGTCTTGGCGGGTTGACGAGACGTATCTCAAGATCCGGGGGTGAATGGGTTTATCTATATCGAGCGGTGGATCGGAGCGGCCAGACGGTAGACTTCATGCTCAGGGCAAAGCGCGATGTGGCTGCGGCAAAAGCCTTTTTCAGCAAGGCTATCAAGCATCAGAGGCGGCCACCGGAGACGCTCACGCTCGATGGGTATGCCGCGTCGCATCGAGCCGTGCGTGAGATGAAAATTGACGGCCTGCTTCCCGAGGACACGAAGGTGCGCTCCTCGAAGTACCTCAACAATCTGATCGAACAGGACCATCGCCACATCAAGTCCAGAACGAACGTGATGCTCGGGTTCAAACGATTCAGAAGTGCAGCGACCACGATTTCAGGCATCGAGTTGATGCATCGCATTCGCAAGGGGCAATTCGACCTATCCGCTATCGCGCGTGAGGACATCACTGCTTCCTCTGTCTGGAGTGCTGTCCTTTTCACTCGATAAGGTATCCATATTTATACGATGGATCGCAGACTTGCCATCTATTTGCACCAGATCCCCATGCATCTGGTTGATCGTTCTCGTACGGTCCCGCACCATCGATTCACGTACGCGGTGCGGTTGTTTCTCGATAGCGGAGTGGGCGAATAATGATCTAGTTAATCAGGATTCTTTATTTTGCAAGCGAGTAAAATTGCTCAGCGACGCTGCGACTATTATCTCCCTTCACCTGACCTTTGCGGATCATGTGCATGATCTCGATACCGGAGAGGATGATACGCGCACATCGGAAATCCTTGAAACCCATCATCGACCAGGACCATCGCGCGATCAAGCGACGCACGCGTCCCATGCTGGAGTTCAAGACTTTTCGGTGCGCCCGGATCCTCTCTGGCCGGCATTGAAGTGATGCACATGATCGAGAAAGGACAGATGAAGCGTGCTCGCGGACCTGGATTCTGGCTCAAAGAGGGAATGCGCCTCCAGGCGCACCGTCACGACCGTCCATTTGCGGACCGTGCAGCGCACTGGACGAAGCCGAGTGGGCATCAGAATCGGTCGTGGCCGTAATGCAAGTGCAATTCTCCGTCACGAAAGCATCATTTGTTTCCAAACCGGTTTTGGACTAGAATCCAAACCGGTTTGGAAGTGCTACTCCTACCTTTCCCACACTCACTGTGACATGGGGTTCGAATGCAAAATTTAAATTTCTCTCGTTCACGATTTATGCGCAAACGTTTGACGGCTGGGCTCGCTGCGGTTTGTGCAGTCGGCGCCTTGCCGGTTCATGCACAAACTTCGTCAGCGGGATCGGGTTTCCCCGCTCCAACTGCGCATACACAGCAGGCCTACGATCCCGAGGCCAACTTCACGATGCGCTGGACGCGAGCGGACATCCGGCAGATCCTCGCACAGTCCCATACTGCGACGGCCGTGGACAAGAATTCGCTGCCGCAGGCGCTGACGATGCCTGATATTGCGCAGGACTTCCCGTTGATCAACCCGAACGTATGGGTGTGGGATACGTGGCCGCTTGCGGACGTTCACGCGCACCAGTTGAGTTACAAGGGCTGGGAAGTAATCTACTCGCTAACTGCGGACCCTCATGCCGGTTATACCTTCGACGACCGGCATGTACATGCGCGCATCGGCTTCTTCTATCGCCGCGCAGGCATACCCGCGTCGCAACGACCAGCAAACGGAGGATGGATCTGGGGCGGCCATCTGTTTCCGGACGGTGCGAGCGCGAAAGTATTCGGCACGGCGCCTATGACCAACAACGCTGAATGGTCGGGGTCTGCGCGCTTTACTGGGGGCGACAACGTGAGCCTTTACTACACGGCGCTGTCCTTCAATCGCTCGGCACCCGGTGGATCGGACATTACGCCGCCGATCGCGATCATCACCCGAGCGGATGGCCACATACATGCAGACGACAAGCACGTCTGGTTCACCGGGTTTGACGATCACAAGCCACTGCTGCAGCCCGATGGGGTGATGTACCAGACCGGCCAGCAGAATGACTACTTCTCCTTCCGCGATCCGTTCGTCTTCACCGATCCGGCACATCCAGGCAAGACGTATATGGTGTTTGAAGGCAACACGGGCGGCCCACGTGGCGCGCGCACCTGTACTCAAGCTGATCTTGGTTACGCGCCCAACGACCCGTACGGCGAAGACCTGAACACGGTGATGAACAGGGGCGCCGTTTACCAGAAGGCAAACGTGGGCCTCGCGGTCGCGACCGACAAGCAGCTAACCGAGTGGAAGTTCCTTCCGCCAATCCTCTCGGCGAACTGTGGGGACGACCAGACCGAGCGGCCGCAGATCTACATGAAGGACGGCAAATACTATCTGTTCACGATCAGCCATCGTGCGACCATGGCGGCTGGAGTGGACGGACCGGACGGCGTGTATGGATTCGTCGGCAACGGTATCCGCAGCGACTTCGAGCCGCTAAACAAGGGCAGTGGCCTTGTCCTCGGCAACCCGACCGACTTTAGCGCACCGGTGGGCGCACCCTATGCCGAGGATCCGAACCAGAATCCGCGTGCATTCCAGTCTTACTCGCACTACGTGATGCCAGGCGGCCTTGTCGAATCGTTCATCGACGCCATTGGGGCACGCCGTGGCGGCACGCTCGCTCCGACTGTGAAGGTGAACATCAGCGGCACTTCGACGGCAGTCGATCGCTCGTACGGCACGGGTGGTCTAGGCGGCTACGGAGATATCCCGGCGGACATGCCTGCTGTGGGCGATGGCCACGGTGAAGACGGCAACTCGAATCATTGAGGCCACAAGGCGGCAGCATGCATCCAACGATCTGCGGGCTGTGCTGCCGCCATCCGCCAGGGCTGAGCAACCGCTCAAGCCCAACATTGGGAGCGCAACAATGGTCTACTGGATAGCGAAATTGTCCACACACCTCGGGCCTTCATATCTCGCAATAGCCGATGAAATCGAAAAGGCTATTCGCGACGGGGCCCTCAAGAGCGGAAGCCGTCTACCGTCGCAACGCCTGCTCGCGGATTTTCTCGGTCTACATGTGAATACGGTCAACCGTGCCATGCGCGAGACCGCTCGTCGCGGACTCACGGCCGGCGCTACCCGCAGGGGCACCGTCGTTCTAGCACGTTCGCCCTAAGCAGCGCGCCGCGTTTCGCATATCGCATCACTGCGGCGCGCGAGAACAATGTTGCATGCTGCGTAATCGCGGGGAGACCACCCTGAACCAGCAAAGCGATGCCACGCCGTTGCGCTCGAAGAGGCCAACCAACAGCGCGAACATGCGATGGGCGGCGGGGAGATTAACTTTCAGTACACAAGAGGCCGCTTAGAGCGGACCACGACCGGAACACGGTCAATTTCAGTGGCTGCCTTCGTTCGTTGTAGCACGGTGGTGCGCGTGCACACTGCGCGTAGTGCTCACTTACCAAGGAGCGAACTTGATGCTTACCTTCGTGGACATCGATGAATTGTGTGGCCGCACTCTGCGCGTGTGGTTGCGTTGGTTTTTCGGCGCTCTTGTCGCCACAGTGGTGACAGCTGTGCCGCTTTGCGCAGCGGGGGCGGTGCAGGGCACACCACAGTGGCGTCCCGCGCTGCACTACTCGCCGCAACGCAACTGGATGAACGATCCAAACGGCCTTGTCTACTACAAGGGGATCTATCACCTGTTCTATCAGTACAACCCGAACGGGAATGTCTGGGGCAACATGTCGTGGGGTCATGCAACCAGCCGCGACCTGCTTCATTGGACGGAGCAGCCGGTCGCGCTCGACGCGAACCATACGGAGGAGGTGTTCTCTGGCTCCATCGTGCTCGATACCGACAACACGTCCGACCTCGGCACGGCGGCGAAGCCACCGCTCGTTGCGCTCTATACGTCGGCGTACAAGGCAGGGTCCGGCCATAAGCCGGGCGTGCAGGCGCAATCGCTTGCCTGGAGCACCGACGCAGGCGAGACCTGGCAACGCTATGCACACAATCCGGTGCTCACACTCGACCCGGAGTCGAGCCATTTCCGCGACCCGAAGGTGTTTTGGTACGCACCCGGCGGCTACTGGTTGATGTGCGCCGTCGTTGCTGACGCGAATGTCGTAAAGTTTTACCGCTCAAACAACTTGATCGATTGGACGTTTCTCAGCGACTTCACTCTCCCGGACATTCCGCATAGCGGCGCGTTGTGGGAGATGCCGGACCTGTTCCCCTTGGCACTAGACGGTAACCCCGCGAACGAGAAATGGGTCATGCTGGTCAATGTGAATCCTTGGTCGATCGCTGGCGGTTCGGGGGCGATGTACTTCGTCGGCGATTTCGACGGCACGCGCTTTGTACCTGTGAACGTCGCGCCGGCGGGCTCCGACCCGGCTCGCTTCCAGTGGCTCGATCACGGCGCGGACTATTACGCTGCTGGGACTTTCTCGAATGCACCGGGCGGCAAGACCGTGGGGGTCGGATGGATGAGCAACTGGGACTACGCGAACGATGTGCCGACTTCGCCGTGGCGCGGGGCCATGGCGCTGCCGCGAGAACTCTCGCTGGCGACAGTCGACGGCCATCCGCAACTGGTTTTCGCGCCTGTCCGATCGTATGCATCGCTAGTGGAGCAGAGCCCGGCGACGCGTCTCGGAACCATCGATGTTGTATGGTCGACTAGGGCCTTACCCGCAACAACGAACGGAGTTATTCAGGATATCAAACTCACAATCGAGCCAGGCGACGCCAGCCGTGCCGGTCTGGTCGTTCGCGGCTCGGCGGAGGGCGAGACGGGCACGCGGATTATCTACGATACACGTGCGCAAACGCTCACGGTTGACCGTTCGCACTCGGGCGACACGTCGTTTTCGCGCGCCTACAGCGCGCAGCACATCGTGAACTTGCCTCTGCATGACGGCAGGTTGTACCTGCATATCATGGTCGATCGTGCGTCGGTTGAAGTATTCGTCGATCATGGTCGGTATGTCGTCACGGACGCCATCTTCCCTGCGCCTACGGACAACCGGCTGAGCCTCTTTGCCGAAGGCGGCGACGCTACGTTTAGAGATATTGTCGTGACCGATCTTTCGCACTCGCACTAAGGCCTGTTTTGCGCGGGACCTGGTGTGTCGCGCATTGCTTTCTGGGCTTTGATTAAGTCGCCGTTATGCAGCCGACCCGTTGATTGTCTGGGACTATCCTCTGATTCGTTCGCTGGCCGTGAGATTGGAGGCGATATGCGATGTCAAGCGGATCCCAGTGCGCGCAGAAAGTGACGCTGATACTCCACGTGCTGGATAGTCAGCATTTCCAGGAGAGGACAGGTTATCCACTCCGTGAGGGTCCGACCGAGGACAGAGAACTCGCTGCGAACCAGTCAGAGCGGCTGGAAGACTTCTTTGTGCCCGCTGGGATTGGCTCTGCAAACTTGACCAACGTTATCGTGTTGAGCCATTGGCCGGCCATAGGTTGCCGCTCGCCCATGCGACGAGCCCGCGTTGGCGGCACTATATGCTTAAGTTCGTTGAGCGCTAGAACCACTTCGCCATGTTTGCGGGACATTGCTGGAGATACGCTTCTGTGTACAAGAGGCACGCGCCGAGGCGACATTGCCGCCCGGTCTTGCGTTGTATGGCGTTGCGGATGTGAATGTACAGATTAGCCCCCCAAGGGACCGTCCGTGTCACCAGGTTCCAGGTGTGGCGAACACAGCCGATGCGCTGGCGGTTTCTGCCCATCGATCGCGGCGGCGATTAGTTCGGCGAGGGCATGGCCCGATTCTTGGCCGGTAGGCTGCGTAACTGATGTGACAGTGAATGGAGCGGCGATATCGGCGGGCACCCCATCGTAGACAATCAAGGAGACATCTTTGCCTGGTTTGTGCCCACTATCCAACAGCGCACGCAACGCGCCCACACCGGCGAGATTGTTGTCAACCAGAATGGCGGTGGGCGGATTGGCGCTCGATAGCAACGTGCGCACAGCCTCATAGCCGCTATTGCGCTCGAAAGCATTTTCCTTCATGAGCGCGCGCAACGGCTTGATTCCCGCCTTGCGCAAAGCGGCGAGATAGCCTGCGCGGCGTTGGGACGCAAAGGTCAGTGATAGCGGCGCGCCTACGAGGGCAATACGCCGATGACCGAAATCAATGAGTCGTTGCGTAGCAGCGTAGGCGCCAGCTTCATTGTCAAAGTCAAACCAGAAGTAAGGACGCTCCGTGCTCGTGCGTCCGTAGGCGACAAACGGGAAGTCACGTTCATGCAAAAACGCGATGCGCGAATCCTCAACAAGCGTCCGTGCGATTATGAAGCCATCGACCTGACGGTTGTCGACAAGCCTGCGGTAAGTCTCGAGTTCAGCGTTAGCGCGGGCAGACACGATGACGAGGTCCAGGTCGCCCAGTCCCTCTGTAATGCCGGCGATCACTTCGCAAAAGCGCGGGTCGCCGAGATCTCCAGCGGAGAACGGGTAGACGATACCGACTGCGTTGGCACGTCCCGTTGCGAGCTTTCGGGCCGTTGCATCCGCTTGATAGCTCATCGCCCGGGCGGCTGCGACGACCCGTGCACGGGTGGCTTCGCTAACATCGTCATAACCATTGAGCGCGCGGCTTACCGTTGTCTTTGAGAGGCCTAGAGAACTGGCCAATGCCTTCAGGCTGGTTTTCATGCTGGGCTTGCTTTCTTCTTCAGGCCAGGGATCAATCTTTCGATGATACTGCGATTGTGATTGGGTAACGATTTTTCGCGACGGGCTGGAGTGAGGCAAGGCAGTTCGTCGCCTTTGTCGAGGAAGAGTTTAGCGTAAGAGGTACACGGGGTGATTCTTGACTGCTGGCGAGTGAGAATTGACGGTCTGGCCAATGAGTTCCGAAGCGCACACAGGTATTTCTCTCATCCTTCGACCCAATCCGGCTGCATTTTCGCGTTGCCCAGACATTGGACGACCGCAGTCGACCGGACGCCACAGCAGATACGGCACGCCGCACATCGGCCAGGCATATGGGGTTGAGGCGTTCTCCTTACGCGAGGCGGCCCGAAACGTCGGGGTGTCAGCAAATGCGGCTTATCGTCATTTCGAGGACAAAGACGCGCTCCTGAGTGCGGTTGCGTCGAGTTGATTCGCCGGTTCTGGTGCAAATAGGTAAGCGGGTTGAGAAAAGCCATATTGGCAGGATACCTTATCTATCGGACACGACCGCAGTCCATACGGCGGGCGCAGCGGCATCCTTGAGATCGAGCTTCGCGAGATCGAACTGCCCCTTGCGAATGCGATGCGTCAACTCGATGCCTGAAATCGTGGTCGCGGCGCTCCTGAATCGCTTGAATCCAAGCATCACGTTCGTTCTGGATTTGATGTGGCGATGGTCCTGCTCGATCAGGTTGTTCAGATATTTTGAGGAGCGGACCTTCGTGTCTTCAGGCAACAGACCATCGGTCTTCATTTCGCGCACCGCGCGGTGCGAGGCAGCATAGCATAGTCAATATGACTCCCCGTGGGGCGGAGAGGCTGGCCTGCCGCGAAGGAATCAAACACGGGCTAGCATGACTGCCAGAGCCGCATGGTGTGGACAGGGCCACACCCGGCGGTTTCCGAGGCGGAGGCCAGCATGGAAAACGATAGCACGGTATACGCCGGACTGGATGTGCACAAGGAGTCGATCACGGTCGCTTACGCGATCGGAATGGGCGACGTCGAACTGTTAGGCAAGATCGGGACGACGAAGGCGGATATCGATCGCCTGTGCAGGCGCCTGCAATCGAAGGCGCGACGTATCTCCATCGTCTATGAGGCGGGTCCGTGCGGCTACGGACTTTACCGTCAGCTCCTGCAGAAGGGATTCGACTGCATGGTGTGCGCGCCGTCGCTGATTCCCAAAAAGCCCGGTGAGCGTGTCAAGACCGACCGCCGCGATGCGATCAAGCTCGTGCGCGCGCTACGCGCCAGGGATCTCTCGGCGGTATATGTGCCCGGCGTGGAGGACGAAGCCTTCCGCGATCTGGCCCGCGCGTGGGTCAGCGCCAAGGACGATCTCAAGCGTGCCCGACAACGGCTGAAGGCCTTTCTCCTCTCGCATGGCGTGCGCTATACCGGCTGCGCTGACTGGGGCCCGGCGCACCGGCGCTGGCTGAGCACACATGCTTTCGAGAGTGCGTGGCAGCAATTGGTGTTCGAGGAACAGCGGCGCGCGATCGAGAACCGGCTCGCGCAATGTGACCGGCTGGAATTCGCGCTGCGTGAGGCGGTCGGCAACTGGCGCTTCTATCCGGTCGTCCTGGGCCTTCAGGCAATGCGCGGCGTACAGTTCACCACTGCCGTGGCCATGATCGCCGAACTGGGAGATCTCTCACGCTTCGTGCACCCACGCCAGCTGATGGCCTGGCTGGGGGTGACGCCCTCCGAACACTCGTCGGGCGGGAAGCGCCGGCTGGGCAGCATCACGAAGAACGGCAACAGCTATGCGCGAAAGCTGCTCGTCGAAGCGGCCTGGAGCTACCAGCACCCGGCCCGTGTGAGCCGCGAGATCCAGCGCCGGCACGAGGGCATCCCGAAGCCCATTGTCGATCGGGCCTGGGACGCGCAAGTGCGCCTGTGCCAGCGCTACCGGAGGCTCGTCGCAAGGGGCAAGGAGAAGAACATCGCCGTGGTCGCGATCGCCCGCGAACTGGCGGGGTTCATCTGGGACATCAGCCAGCTCGCGATGTCGCTGGCCATGCCACGCGAGGTGTCAACAGCATGACACGCACGTGAGCAACCAATAACGACGGAGGGGAACACGAGTTTCCTGAAGGCGGCGTAGCCCGGCACAACCCGCGAGATGGTTAAGCAATCGATCTCATCGGACTTGCGGTCATAGATAGCGGCAGGCTCATTGGACGGACCACTGGAATGCGGTACCCAACCCGCGGATATCAGCGTGATTCACCGTCGAGACTTACTGCTACGTCGCCCTCAGGAAACTCGAACAACATGTCTTTAGCGAAAGCGAAAAAACGATCTCTTGTTGACACGGGGAGTCATATCAGCCATCGAGCGTGATGGTCTCTGGCGATTGGCCCTGACGCCTGATCGCCTTGCTGAAAAAGGCTTTGGCGGCGTCCACGTCGCGCCTCGCCCTGAGCATGAAGTCCACCGTCTGGCCAGCCCGATCGACCGCCCGGTACAGGTAGACCCACCTGCCTCGAATCTTCAGGTAGGTCTCATCGACGCGCCATGAGCGACCCGCAGGGATTGCGAAGCGGTTCCAGCGTTTGACGAACTCGGGCGTATAACGCCTCACCCAGCGCATGATCGTGGTGTGAGCCAGCGACAAACCCCGCTCGGCCATCATCTCGACCAGATCGCGCAGGCTGAACTTGTAGCGCAGGTACCAGCGAACACACAGAACGATGATCTCCCGATCAAAATGGCGTCCACCGAACAACCCCTCCAGACTCTTCAGCTTGCTCATCGCGGGGCATCAGTTCGTTTTGTTCCGACAACTCTAACCCATTCGCCGGCCCTTATTTGCACCAGAACCTTGGTGCAGAACTGGGGTGGAGCAGGCGCGATCGAGGCTACCGTCCGCACAGTTGAACCGGGCGCTTTCACGAAGATTTCGGCCTTGGGGGGTAGAAGAACAGCGCGTGAATATCGTTGCGGACCTGAGCCGAAGACCGGAATCGTTGACAGACGGCTATCGTGTGGAAGGAAGAATCGTCATATGGGAGCGAGCCGACACATTGAAGTTGCCGGTCAGCGCGCTATTCCGGACAGAAGGGAAGTGGACGGTGTTCGCGATCGAACACGGTCGAGCCAGGCTTCGGCAAGTGGAAAATGGGCCGCGAAACGCGGAAGAGGCGGAGCTTCTCAATGGGCTATCGGATCAAGCGGTGGTCGTTCTTTATCCACCAAGTACGCTTATGGACAATGCCCGTGTCGAAGTCTCCGTCGCAAGACATGGTGTTGCGGATCGTTAGTTCTGGAATACCGCTGGCTCAAATGGTGGCGTGACGAGTGGGGACGTCCAGCGGGGAAATCTCACTGAGCGCCCGTTCCCCGCAATGACCAGCTATTGCGTCGCGTGCGGCGTCGCGTAGGACCGCAGCCGCTTTCATGTCTTCTCCTGATGGCTGCAGAGCGGGGAGCACGGTGACCGTCACGTCGGCTCGCGTTGGCAACCACTGTCCATCCGGAAGCACAACACGGGCGCCTGCGATTGCGACCGGCACGACCGGGCAGTGCGATGCACAGGCCACCACGAAGGCGCCGAGACGAAACTGCCGCAGCCCCGCGGATCTGACGAATGTTCCTTCTGGAAAGAGCAGCAGCGAGGTTCCAGACGTCGCGTGCTTCACCAGTTCGCGCTCGTCCTCGGTCATGCGCTGATAGTCGACGCGCTCGACGAAGCGCGTGCCGATTGCACGAAGGAGGGGACCCATCAGCCATCCGTCGGCCAGCTCACGTTTCGCGACCATGCCGATCGGCATGGGGATGGCCGCCAGCAGCACCAGGCCGTCAAGATAGCTCGCGTGATTCGCAACGAAGATGGCCGGCCGCGCTCTGTCGATGAGATCGACTCCGCGTACCGTCATGCGAATACCTGCGAGCTTCAGGGCGAGGCGTGCTGCGCGCGATGCAATCGTCCAGTTTCGCCCGGTGTCCGGATGACACAGGATCATCAACGTTGTCGGTATGGCAATCAGAATTACGATCAACCAGCACCATGCGCCGTAGGCGGCGTGCGTGGCGGCGGCCCGAATTCGTCGGGCAATCGGCCATACGGTGTTCACGCCGATGTCGAGCCACTGAAGCCACGCGGGGCGCGGCAGGAGATTGCCGCGATTGCGCAGGTACAAATCCAGTGTGGCCGCGTGGCGAATCTTGCCACTCGACGTCTTAAGAATGCTATGCGGCGGGACCAGAGCGACTTCTTCTGGCGGAGCGCCCAGCAGGGCCACGGAGGCTTCGTTAATGCCAGTGCGTATTGCCGCGAGTTCCTCGGGTGCGGTTTCGCGAGTCTCCGCAATCACGATCAGGCGGTCGGTGCCCGTCTCGACGTCAGGCGTTCCACACACTGCGACACAACCGTTGCGCACGTGAGGCAGATGCCCGACCGCGGCTTCCAGTTCATACGGGAAGAAGTGACGGCCAGCCCGAATCACCAGATCCTTCACGCGGCCCGTGATGAACAGATCTTCGTCGTTCATGTATCCTAGATCGCCGGTATCGAGCCAGCCGTCATGAATCAACCGCGCGGTCAGCGCCGGGTTCTGAAAATACCCACCGGTCGCGGACGGACTTCGGAATTCAATTCTGCCAATCGTTCTTTCGGATACCTCATTGCCCCCGGCGTCAACGATACGGATCTGGTTGCCGGGTAACGCGTGTCCGCATGAAACCAGTTCGAGTACGTCATCGGGCGACTCCGCTTGTGCTGCACGCTGCGAGTCCGCCAGCCGGCCACGACTGATATTGTCTGTCCGTACCCCTCGGCCGGGCTCCGAAAACGTCAGTCCAAGCGTGTTTTCCGCCAGACCGTAGACGGGGTTCAGTGCGTTCTCCCTGAAACCATGGCCGGCGAAGCGTGACGCGAATGCTCGCATGGTTGACGCGCTGACGGGTTCCGCGCCGCAGAATGCGAGGCGCAGCGAAGACAGATCGACGCCTTCGAGGTCGGCGTCGTCGATCCGGCGCGTGCATCGCTCGTAGGCGAAGTTGGGCGCTGCCGTAATGGTGGCATGGTAACGGCCGATCGCCTGCAACCAGCGCGCTGGGCGTGCGAGGAACGTCAGCGGGGACATCAGAATCAGCGGGATGCCAAAGTAGAGCGTACCGAACCATGCTCCGATCAAGCCCATGTCGTGGTACAGGGGGAGCCAGCTTGCGAAGACGTCGTGTGCCTCGATCCTGGCAGTCTGTCCCATTGCCCGGATATTGGCGAGCAGGTTGGCGTGGGTGAGCACCACGCCTTTTGGCGCGCCAGTACTGCCGGAAGTGTACTGAAGCAACGCGACGTCTTCCGGGAGCGAGACGTACCGTTCATTGTCCGATTCGCCCATGAGTTGATGCATTGCGACGATCTCACGTAACACCGGAATCCGGGCCTTGGCCAGAAGGCTTGCTCCGAGCGCATGGGAGGGCACGATCATCACGCGCGCACGCGCATCCGAGAGAATGGCCGCGTGGCGCCTCAAGTGATCGTCGATCCGCGCCGACTGCACTGGCGGATACACCGGCACGACGATTGCGCCGATCAGCATGATGCCCGCAAAGCACGCGAAATAGTCGCTGCCTGTGGGCAGCATCAGTGCGACGGTATCTCCGGGATTGACGCCGAGCCGGCGCAGCCCGCGCGATACCCGCAGGGCGGCCTCGTACAGCCCCGCATACGTCATCGTATGTGACGACGCGACTTCGTCGAGAAACACGATGTGAGTGTGCTCGGGTCGTCGGGACACGTGCCACTGCAGTGCGTCGACCAAGGTTTGTGCGTCAATCGGCAGGTCCAGCGCATCGCCCGGCGCTGGAAGCTCGACCGTGCCGATAGCGCCCTCGGATCGCCCGGATACTTCTCCTTCGAGTGCACGCAGTAAATCGGCGGGCGTCGTCGCCTGCCCGAATGATGCAAGCGGAAAATGCACGTCGAGCGTGTCCTCGATGCGGGTCAGCAGTTCTGCACGCGCAAGACTGTCCAGGCCAAGATCTCGTTCGAACTGGCTCCTCAACGTGACGTCCCGTGGCTTGTGTCCCGCTGGACTCATCTCCGCGGCGAAAGCGCCGACTATCTCGAGCAACTGCTGCGCGTGGACCGATGAACGGCGTGTGAGGTCATCACTCATATCACTTGACCGCTTCAGTGTCGGGATGCCAGCAGGGGCGCGAGAGCGAGAAGAACACTTCAGGTCCTTCAAGTCAGCGCGCGTCGGAGTACCTTGCCGAGCTGGTTCAGAGGCAGGGTGCCGCGGAACTCGATGAACCGGGGGATCTTGTAGGCGCTCAAATTGGCCCGGCAGTGCTGCAGGACGATTTCGGCAGTCATATCCTTCGAGGTTGGGACGACGAACAGCTTCACGGCCTGTCCGGTCCGTTCGTCCGGCACTCCGACTACCGCTGCGGCGCTGACGCCCGGAAGCGCGGACACCACGGCCTCGACTTCCGAGGGATAGACCTTGAAACCGGACACGATCACCACGTCTTTCTTGCGATCGACCAGCACGAGCGTGTGGGCGGGTGTGAGGTACCCAACGTCCCCCGTGCGAAGCCAGCCATCAGTCGAGATGACCTCGTCGGTCTCCGCGGGGTTCATCCAGTAGCCGCGCATGACCTGAGGACCTCGGACCCACACTTCCCCGATCACACCCGCGTCGACCGGCGCATTGGCGTCATCGCGGATGCTGAGTTCGGTTAAAGGCAACGGATAACCCACTGATCCCGAGAAGTGCTTCGCATTGATCGGATTGGCACAGACGACCGGCGATGCTTCGGTCAGCCCATACCCTTCGATGAGCGGTACTCCCGTTGCTGTCTGCCATCGAGCTGCGACGCCAGCCTGAATCGGTGAGCCGCCGCCGATCACGAGGGTGAGGCGAGACCAGTCCACCGTCTTGAAACGTGGTGCGGCGAGAAGGGCATTGAAGAGCGTATTTACACCTAACAGGGCGGTGGGCCGCGTGCGGCGCAGCGTTCTTATGAGCCCGGCGAGATCGTGCGGATCGGTTATGAGAACATTGTGCGCGCCGATTTCGACAAACGTCAGCAGGCTGGCGGTCAACGCGAATATATGAAAGAGCGGTAGCGGCGTGAGAATGATCTGATGCGCGGAACAGAACGACTCACCAAGCCATGCGCAAATCTGCGCAACGTTCGAACTGAGGTTGCGGTGCGTGAGCATTGCGCACTTCGGCGTGCCCGTCGTTCCTCCGGTGTATTGCAGCAGTGCAACATCGTCGAGGCCGGCCGGGGGGAGATGTCGCTCGTTCGAGTCACGGCGCGAAAGAGTGGCTCTGAATGTCCGGTATTGCCTTTTAGTCGGTGGAATCGAGTGACGTACAACGCGCTGCAGAAAGTCGATCGCGGTGCGCGTGTGCAGCGGTAGCAGATCGCCCGCCGCGACGGATATGACCGCTTTCGCGAGCTTCGCATCAAGGATTTCGTCCAGTTTGCAGGCAAAATTCTCTAATACGACGATCGCTGAAACCGCCGCCGTGTCGAGCTGGATTTGAATCTCACGGGCTGTGGCCAGCGGGTTGACGTTGACGACAACGAGCCCAGCGTCGAGCACGCCATAGAAGGCCACGACATAGGGTAGGCCGTTCGGCAGGATGAGTGCCACGCGATCGAGGGACTCGAGCTTCAGTTCGTTGACCAGGAAGGCGGAAAAGCGGTGTACATAATGGGCGATGTCCCGGTATTCGAGAGTGTGCCTGAACGAGCTGAATGCGGGGCGTCCAGCGTAACGCGTGCATGCCGCCTCGAACATTTCCGGCAAGGTTCGAACGCTTCTCGCATCGATAGCTGTGACAGGCGGCTCGCAGGAGGGGATGTCCACTGCGTTGGGGCAGTTCATGGTCGATCGAGCCTTTACCGGATTGGGGCAGACGCGCGGACAACGAGATCTGCGCACTTAAAGACTACGTGTGTCCATCCAGCCCGGCAGACGTTCTCCTCTTGCGAAGGCGTGGACGAAGACAGACTGGGCCGGGAATGAGTAGCTCGCCCGGCCGCATCAAGAGACCAAGGAGTGCGGTGTTCCTCAACGTATTTCCTCTAGCACGTGATTCGTGTCGCTATGGATCGAGCATACGGTTCGTTTGCGATGGTAAATTGACGTGCATCAAGGCTACGGGACAGCCGCTTGCATTGATTCCGGTAGAGAGCTGCATTACGTCGGCGGTCCTGTCTGCG
Organism: Paraburkholderia sp. A3BS-1L; assembly: GCF_051125215.1. Lineage (NCBI taxonomy): Bacteria > Pseudomonadati > Pseudomonadota > Betaproteobacteria > Burkholderiales > Burkholderiaceae > Paraburkholderia > Paraburkholderia sp. A3BS-1L. The sequence continues at coordinate 256,007 of NZ_CP120444.1, forward strand.
CGATCGGAACCTATGGGGGCGAACGACAATGCGAGGCATGAAGTGCCCTGTTCAGATATCGTCGAATAACAGCGATAGCCGCAGCCGAGAGCTTGATCTGGATCAAGGTGGAGGATGAGTCGGGGAATAGAGTGATTTGTGGCATTGTCAAAGGCCGTCGATCCGGATAGCGGTCGTCGACTCGGAACGGTAACCGACGGACTTGTTGAGGAACTGCTGTCGCCGAATATCGGTGGCGCCTTTGAGATGTTTCTGGGCACCTTTGAACCTGGCGCCGTCCTCGCGGAAGCGACATTGCGCGATACCGAGGAAGAAGGGTATCTGGTAAAGGGTGAGCTCGAAGTCTGGATTGGGGACAATGCGTTCAAACTGGCTGCGGGCGATAGCTTCCGTATCGCACACGAGCCGTTCCGTTGGGCAAACCATGGCGACACGGAAGCAGTCGTGGTCTGGGTAATTTCGCCGCCGGCGTACTGATCGCCTAATTGACCGTTCGAGCTCTACGGTCTCGGTCGGGCATGTTTCGAGTCGGAGCGCCAAACTCGTAGCTAGAGCACGGGCAGTTCGCGTCAAGATAAAATGCTGGACTACCAAGGACCTCGTTTCTTGCCGCAGATTGTTCTTGCGGGGCGGCCAGGTTATCTCGATTGCCACGCTCGCGTAGCAGCCGGGATGCGTGTTGAATTGCGTGCCTGCGATTCCAGCCGGGATGAGATCCTCAACGTCGTTGACGACAACTTGATGAGAGGTGCTCTAATTGAAATGCGCCCGCATCTTTCAAACGACGGCTGCGTGAGGGTTGCAACGGCGCTAGTTCCGCACAATGGCATTCGTGCGGCGCGGGTGACCATCTCCGATTCTTATATGGATCCTGGTTTGAAGGCACGGCCAGTGCATAGCGACCGCTGCACTGTGCTTCTGACGCCATGGGGTAAGGGTGTTCTCATGGGACCGCGCCGTGATCCCGCTCTCCGCGAATTTATCGAATAACCGGCATCGTTGTGACAACGCGACGCGGGATGCAAACTAGCCGAACAACAGAGAGGCGCCACGTTGGTTGGCACATTTACGCGTTGTGCCCGGGCGGTTGCACGCACCCGGGCGCCAAGTGCATCGGCTGATTTCGCTTATATCGACCAGGTTCCACGATGCCGATCACCTGCTGTCGTCTGATCTGAAGATAAAGAGCCAGCCCCAGGGCTAGCCACCGCCATGAGGTCGCAGGACGCAATTGCACCCCTGCCGGTGTGAAAGCGTAGCTGGGGTGCAGTCTCTTTTTATATCCTGATGCAAATTACCTGGCCACGGGCATCGTGAATTTCGCACCCTTTTCGGTGCTTTCCGGCCAGCGCTGCATGATCGACTTCTGCTTCGTGTAGAAGCGCACGCCTTCTTCGCCGTACGCGTGCATGTCGCCGAACAGGCTGCGCTTCCAGCCGCCGAAGCCGTGCCATGCCATCGGCACCGGAATCGGCACGTTGATGCCCACCATGCCCACTTCGATCTGGCGGCCGAACTCGCGTGCCACGTTGCCGTCGCGCGTGAAGCAGGCCACGCCGTTGCCGAATTCGTGATCGTTGATCAGTTGCACCGCTTCGGCGAAGTCCTTCACGCGCACGCAGGCCAGCACCGGACCGAAGATTTCTTCCTTGTAGATGCGCATCTCGGGCGTGACGTGGTCGAACAGTGTGCCGCCGGTGAAGAAGCCGTTTTCGTGACCCGGCACCTTGTGGCCGCGGCCGTCCACCACCAGCGTCGCGCCTTCTTCGACGCCGCTCGCGATATAGCCTTCGATGCGCTCCAGCGCCTGGCGCGTGACGATCGGGCCCATTTCGGCATCGGCTTCCATGCCGTTCTTGATGACGAGGCGCTTCGCGCGCTCGGCCAGCAACGGCACGACCTTGTCGGCCACGTCGCCCACCAGCACTGCGACCGAGATTGCCATGCAGCGTTCGCCCGCCGAGCCGTAACCGGCGCCGATCAGCGCGTCTACGGTCTTCTCGATGTCGGCATCGGGCATCACGACCATGTGGTTCTTCGCGCCGCCCAATGCCTGCACGCGCTTGCCGTGTTTTGCCCCCGTCTCGTAGATATAGTTCGCGATAGGCGTGGAGCCCACGAAGCTCACGGCCTTCACGTCGCGATGCGCGAGCAGCGCGTCAACTACGACCTTGTCTCCCTGCACGACGTTGAACACGCCGTCCGGCAGACCGGCTTCCTTGAGCAGGCGTGCCATGAACAGCGACGCCGAAGGGTCGCGCTCGCTCGGCTTGAGCACGAACGTGCAGCCCGCGGCCAGCGCGACCGGGAACATCCAGCACGGCACCATGCACGGGAAGTTGAACGGCGTGATCCCGGCCACGACGCCCAGCGGCTGGCGCACGGTCCAGTTGTCCATGCCGGTGGAGACCTGCTCCGTGTAATCGCCCTTGAGGAGTTGCGGGATGCCACAAGCGAATTCGATGACGTCGATACCGCGAGCGACTTCGCCCTGCGCATCGGTAAAGACCTTGCCGTGCTCGGCCGTAATGATCGCCGCGAGTTCGTCGGCGTGACGGTTCATCAGTTCGAGAAAGCGCAGCATGACGCGCGCGCGGCGAATCGGCGGCGTGTCGCGCCAGGCCGGGAACGCGGCTTTCGCGCTGGCCACGGCGGCGTCGACGTCGGCGGCTTCGCCCAGCACCAGGCGGCGCGCGGTGGCGCCCGTGGCCGGATTGAACACCGGCTGGGTACGGTCGCCCGTGCCGCGCTCGGTCTCGCCGCCAATGAAGTGGACCACGTCTGCAATATCAGTGTAGGTCTGCATCTCATCTCCTCAATAGGTTGAACACTGGTAACTGGTACTCAGTGTACGGAGGCCCCTGCCTGCGGGAAAGATGCCTGGACTTAATTGATTGTTTTCATACGCAAACAATCATTGTTATAAATCATGGACGATAGCCGGACCAGCAATGATTGTTGGCAACGCTGGGAGGGAAAGGAAGAGGCAAGTGCGTCGGAATGTGAGTAGAGGCACGCATGAATGACATCGGTGTCAAGCAGACGCTTGTACAACGCCGCTACCCCGACGCTGGTTCAGCGTGCCGCGCGAGAGATCGCCCAAAATGTGGCGAAGCATGCTGTTATGTAATACGGTGCCGGCGCATCAGTCCCCGCTTCTGAAATTTCAATTTTGTTGGTTATATTGATTGCGCGAGTCGGTGAACATTCCCGTTGATGAAATCACCGCAAGGGTATGGCATTCGGCAGACATATTCTGCGGCGTATATCCGCGCCTCATCCTGGAGACAGTAAGACGAGACCGAGCGTCGTTGACGGCTTCGGTTTTGTTGGAATCGGCATTTGTCGTGAAACGCGGATCCTCGCGAGGGCATGCCGAGGGTGCCGGTCAGGTTGCAGATGCAGAATCTAGCTAACAGCTCCGCCGAAACGTCGGGTTGTGAAGATTGACTCTTCTATCTTTCCGTGACTTTCGGCATTCCGCACATCGAAGGTGTGCGAGTGCCTTTGAAACCATCTCTCATGGACAGGACATCAAGGGTTAGCACTTCATGAGGGGCATCTTTTTATTTTTAGCTGCCGGTGTAGTTGCGAATAGGTCCCGCGAGTTCAAGGGCAGGTACGTATCCTGTGTTTTTGCCGAAAGCGCGACGCATCCATTTGTACGTGACGATGCTCACACAACCGATGCTGATTGAAGCCAGAAACCTGCGGAGGTGCCGAATAGCAGAATTTTTGCTCCATAACGTTTTACTGGCGCGAAACCACTGCGCTTGCGGCGGTTCCGGCTGCAAGGTCTGCTCGCCTTTCTGGGGATTCCCGGTGACCTGCTGGGAATCGCTTGTAGCCGACTGATGACGGAGGCGATAATTTGAACCCCCGGATCGATGGCCTTGTCGGATGTTCGATACGTGACTGAGTGCGCTTTCGGCCAAAGCAAAGGCACGAATATCAAACGCGCGACGCGCGCTGACAAGCCACAACGGGTTCCAGTCCCGAGGTGGTTGCTTGTGTGAACCAATAGTTTCACATAAATTTAATGGTCGAACTTTAAATAAGGATTGCGAAGGTGTTTCGTGTTTAGCTTCTTGAGCCGTGACAGTGCACATGTCATCCATGCTGAGCACATTTTCGTCACATCAAGACGTCTCTGATCCGCCGCGAAGGAGAGGCGCTGCTCGCGCGGCGCCTTCAGGTTGACTACCAGCCGAAGCAGGGACTCGGTGGAAAAGCGTGTGTGGCTTTGCTCGAGAGAAACCGGTAGAAGCACGATCTGAAGGCCGCCGTCAACACAGGCCGTGACGTCGATATCAGCTAACGTGGAGCCAGCGACCAGATTCCGGGCACACGGCGGCGGGTGAACCGTTGAACCAGACTTGCTCTTTCTCGAGATGCTGAGACGTCGAGGGGGCGATATCGAAGACGACCTTTAGCGCGCTTCCAATATTGGCGTCTTCGATGGGGAGTTCCCACGTCAGGAAAATCTGGTCGAAGTCCCGGTCCGGGGCGAAATCGGTCGCAGAAAAACTGTCGCTGCCGCGCTGAATGACGCCGTGGGGCTGAACCGGATCGAAAATCACTGCAGTTCCCCGCTTCAATGGAATGCGTTGGCCTGTAAAGGGAAAGTGCAAGTCCAGACCCTTGTCTTCACTCACGAAGAGATTGCAGAAAGCCATACCGCCGTATTGTTCGCCATCGTGGTGATACCTCGCGCCACGACAGGCCATCAGCGCCATGTTGCTGTCGGCAAGGACCGCGGGCAGTCCGAGGGCGTCCGTCCAGTCGGACATGGCCTGCACGCAGCGCCTGTAGTCTGGCCAGCGTATTTGCGTGCGCGGCAGATGCATCGCCTCGACATCCCCAGGTTCAAGGGCGAGCCGCGCCGCCGTCTCTATTTGCCAATCCGCAAGCACGGCCGCAGAAGGCGCGGGCAGATCGAGCGTTCCGGATAAAACGACGTCACTCACGCGTCGACTGCGGATGGCGTCGCCGCTCCAGAAAATGGAGGTCAGGATATTTCGCATTTGATGCTGTGGAAGGGAACTCGTCGAGGCATTGTAACGATTGATCCTGGGCATCCCGACAGAGATCGGGCCGACATCGGACCGCGGACCGGTGCGTCAGCCCATCGCCAAGCGTAGTCCAGTGAAATCGTGCTTCGCTACCTTCGCAGTCAGCGTCCGAGGACCGCTCTCAAGGCGCGTGTGGGAGCATCGAGTCGAATATCGACGTGTGAGCGCGCCAGCCAACCACACGATTTAGCGCAAGCCTGACATCAGTTAGCGGCCGCTTTCCAGCGAGCGCATCCGGTGTTCGAGCTCGGCAATGTCTCGTGCACCTGCAAGGTACTCGTCATTGCGGCTTTGTTCAGCGCGCTCGAACCAGCGGCTAATCCGTGTAAGGAGGAAGGCAAACATAATAATCTCCAGAAAGTTGTTCACCAGTGACGCTGGTCGGACTCGACACTACGCATGTGCCTTGCGGCGCGTTCTCTTGCGCCGCTCGACGATTCAATCTTAGGCGGCTAGTATGCTTACGTATACTTATCGATTTTGACGTAATACATTAACCATTCTGTTGAATCGGTCTGTTCGTTCGGGAGGTACCTGCCTTGGAGCTCGGTCGAATGCGGGCGCTCTTGGAACTGGCGCGATGTGGCACGATTGCCGCCGCCGCTGAGGCTCTGTTCCTGACGCCCTCAGCGGTTTCACAGCAGATCGCACAACTTGAAGATGAGGCGGGCGTCACGCTCACGGAGCGCATCGGCCGCAGGGTCAGGCTTACGCCCGCGGGCCACGCACTGGTGGGCTACGCCGAGCGGCTGATGGTTGTGCTGGACGAAGCTCGCTCGGAGATGGCAGAGCTTCGGCGTGAGATCGCCGGCGAGCTGCGCGTCGCCGCGTTTCAGTCGATCGCCTCGGTTGTCCTCCCTGACACGGTCAAGACGCTGCAGCACGCGTATCCGCGTCTGGCGATCGCAATCGAAGAATTGGAGGCAATTGATGGGGTCGCGGCACTGCGGTCCTGGAGGACAGACATCGCCTTGATCGACGATCTCTCAATCGTGGCGGGCGAGAATCGGGAAAACATTGCGATTGTGCCGCTGGCCGAGGATGTCTGGTACGTGACACTGTCGACTGACCATCCGCTGGGCAAAAAGCCGTCGCTCAGCCTGGCCGATCTCAGGGACGAAACGTGGGCGATCGAATCAAGCGGTGGACCCTTTGGCAGCTTCGTCGCCGATTTGTGCCGCCGCGCCGGGTACCAGCCTCGGACCAACGCCACATGCCGTGGATCGGAGATGATCGAAGCGATGGTGGCCTCCGGCTGCTCCGTGTCAATCGTCCCCGGACTCAGGAAGCTACGCTCACCTCCCGGCGTCGCTTGGGTAAAGCTGAGGCCGGAGCTTCGCCGAAAAATCTACGTCGCTTATCGCCGCGGCGAACGAAACCATCCAATGGTCAAAGTGTTCGTCGCGGAAATCGTGCGGACGGCCGCTAAACTCCTCAGTTAGCAAGCGCGCGGTCGGAGTTTGGCCAATTCATCACATTTTATGGATGTTTCTGAACGTTGATTTCACGCTTTGGCCAGCAGGTCATCGAGCGAAGAGAGCTTGGACTCGGCCCACGCATTAAAGTCCTCGACCTCGCCGATCACCGCGCGGAGTTGGTGCTCGCTCGAGATATCCACTGATATCGTCGTGGCGCCGGTCGGTCAATTCGGAACGGGTGTCGAGAAAATCACCACTACACTTGACGGCAGTCTTCGGACACGAGAACCGGGCGTATGCGAGGCGAAAGTCATGAGCACCCGTTGGGATCCAACAGCTTCATGGCCCAGCGGTGCACGGTCGAATGATCAACCGCAATGCCCCGCTCGGACATCATCTGTTCAAGATGACGCAGGCTCGACGGATACGCCACGTACCACCGCACACACAGCAGGTAGACGTCGAGCGGGTAGTGCAGGCGCTTGAGCACCTTTGCAACGGCCGGATTCAGGTTCGGTTTCATCGAGCAAAGCGTTTGCCTTTACGCTGCCAGCAGAGCAGCTCGCCTTATTGCGACAAAACCTCGGCAAGGTCGCCTTCTGGTTCCTTGCGCGCAAGCAGCAAGTCCATCAGGTCGTTATCGCTCAGCTCGAGCAGGCGTGTGAGAGCACCCACGTCGGCGTCGCTGAGGTCATGCTCGTAGCGGTCGAAAAAACGCTCGAAAATCAGATCGTTTTCGAGCAGACCGCGCCGTGCGCGCCAGCGAAGGCGCGCGCGGCGATGGGGGTCAGACTGATGCGATTCCATTTCGCTTATTTCAGGTACGCAGCGTCAAACCGCGCGGCGAACCATCAGTTCCTTGATCTTGCCGATCGCCTTCGTCGGGTTCAGCCCCTTCGGGCAAACGTCGACGCAGTTCATGATCGTGTGGCAACGGAACAGGCGGTACGGGTCTTCGAGGTTGTCGAGACGCTCGCCAGTGGCTTCGTCGCGGCTGTCCGCGATGAAGCGGTAAGCCTGCAGCAGACCTGCCGGGCCGACGAACTTGTCCGGATTCCACCAGAAGCTCGGGCACGACGTCGAGCAGCTCGCACACAGAATACACTCGTACACGCCGTCGAGCTCGTCGCGCTGTTCGGGCGACTGCAGACGCTCCTTCTCGGGCGGCGGCGTGTCGTTGATCAGGTACGGCTTGATCGAGTGGTACTGGTTGAAGAAGTGCGTCATGTCGACGATCAGGTCGCGCACGACGGGCAGGCCCGGCAGCGGACGCAGCACGATCTTCTGCGGCAGCTCGTTCAGGTTCGTGAGGCACGCCAGTCCGTTCTTGCCGTTGATGTTCATGGCGTCCGAACCACACACGCCTTCGCGGCACGAGCGGCGGAACGACAGCGTCTCGTCCAGTTCCTTGAGCTTGACCAGCGCGTCGAGCAGCATGCGCTCGTGCGTGATTTCCAGCTCGTACGACTGCATGCGCGGCGCCGCGTCCTTGTCCGGGTCGTAGCGGTAGACTTCAAAAATACGTTTGGCCATTTCCAAATTCCTTTTGACTGGCGTGTGCCTTAGAACGTACGCGCCTTCGGCGGCACGGACTCGACGGTCAGCGGCTTCATGTGAACCGGCTTGTATTCAAGACGGTTGCCTTCGCTGAACCACAGCGTATGGCGCAGCCAGTTTTCGTCGTCGCGGTGTTCGTAGTCGCTTTGTGCATGCGCGCCGCGGCTTTCCTTGCGGGCTTCCGCCGACACCATCGTTGCTTGCGCAACTTCTACGAGGTTCGCCACTTCGAGCGCTTCGACGCGCGCGGTGTTGAACACCTTCGACTTGTCCTTCAGGTGGATATGCTTCGCCTGCTCGGTAACCTGCGCGATGTCCTTGACACCTTCCGCAAGCAGCGCCGAGGTACGGAACACGCCAGCGTGCTTCTGCATCGAGCCGCGGATCTGGTTCGCGACGGACTGCGCGTACTCGCCCGAGGTCGAGTTGTCGAGCTTCGCGAGGCGCGCGAGCGAGAAGTCGGCGGCATCTGCCGGCAACGGCTTGTGCTCCTTGAGCTCCTTCACGTGCTTGACGATGTGGTTGCCGGCAGCGCGGCCGAACACCACGAGGTCGAGCAGCGAGTTCGTGCCCAGACGGTTTGCACCGTGCACCGAGACGCACGAGCATTCGCCCACGGCGTAGAAGCCGTTGACGACTTCTTCGTGGCCCTTCGGCGTGCCGACGACCTGACCATTGATGTTGGTCGGGATGCCGCCCATCTGGTAGTGAATCGTCGGAACGACCGGGATCGGTTCCTTGATGCAGTCCACGTTCGCGAACTTGAGCGCGATTTCGCGGATCGACGGCAGACGCTTCATGATCGTCTCGGCGCCGATGTGCGAGAGGTCGAGCAGCACGTGGTCCTTGTGCGCGCCGACACCGCGGCCTTCCTTGATTTCCTGGTCCATCGAGCGCGAGACGAAGTCACGCGGCGCGAGGTCCTTGAGCGTGGGCGCATAGCGCTCCATGAAGCGCTCGCCGTTCGAGTTGCGCAGAATGCCGCCTTCGCCGCGCACGCCCTCGGTGATCAGCACGCCCGCGCCGGCCACGCCGGTCGGGTGGAACTGCCAGAACTCCATGTCCTGCAGCGCGATGCCCGAGCGGGCCGCCATGCCGAGGCCGTCACCGGTATTGATGAACGCGTTCGTGGAAGCTGCGAAGATACGGCCCGCGCCGCCCGTGGCGAACAGCGTGGTCTTGCCTTCGAGGATGTAGACGTCGCCCGTTTCCATTTCGAGCGCGGTCACGCCGAGCACGTCGCCTTCGGCGTCGCGGATCAGATCCAGCGCCATCCATTCGACGAAGAACGTGGTCTTCGCTGCAACGTTCTGCTGGTACAGCGTGTGCAGCAGCGCATGACCGGTACGGTCAGCGGCCGCGCAAGCGCGTTGCACCGGCTTTTCGCCGTAGTTGGCCGTGTGGCCGCCGAACGGACGCTGGTAGATCGTGCCGTCCGCATTGCGGTCGAACGGCATGCCCATATGTTCGAGTTCGTAGACGGCGTTCGGTGCTTCACGGCACATGAACTCGATCGCGTCCTGGTCGCCGAGCCAGTCGGAACCCTTGATCGTGTCGTAGAAGTGATAGTGCCAGTTGTCTTCGCTCATGTTGCCGAGCGAAGCGCCGATGCCGCCTTGCGCCGCAACCGTGTGCGAACGCGTCGGGAACACCTTCGAGAGCACGCAGACCGAGAGGCCAGCACGCGCCAGTTGCAGCGAAGCGCGCATCCCCGAACCGCCCGCGCCGACGATGACCACGTCGAATTTGCGACGCGGCAGAGAATTCTTGATTGCAGCCATTCTTTTACACTCTCCAGAGAATCTGAGCGGCGTAGCCGAGGCTGCCCAGCAGCCATGCGATCGTGAGGACGTTCAGCGTGATGCGCAGGCCGACCGGCTTGATGTAGTCCATCCAGATGTCGCGCACGCCAACCCAGGCGTGATAGAACAGCGCGAGCAGCGTGACGAACGTGGCGAGCTTCATCCACTGCGCGGAGAAGATCGAGGCCCAGCCGTCGTACGAAAAATCGTGTGCGCCGAAGAACAGCGCGAGCAGCACGACCGTGTAGATCGCCATGATCACGGCGGTGGCGCGCTGGGCAATCCAGTCGCGCAGGCCGTAGTGAGCGCCCACGACGAGACGCTTCGGACCGATACCGTTTTTAGCCGACATTATTAGAACGCTCCGAAGAGTTTGGCCGCGAAGGCGATCGTGAGAACCGTGGAGATGACAACGACCACGAGCGAGGTCGACTTGCCCTTTTCCTTGCTCACGAGGTCATGGCTGAAGTCCATGAACAGATGGCGTACGCCGGCGCAGAAGTGAAACAGGAACGCCCATCCGAGGACCAGCACGATGAGCTTGACGACGATGTTGGAGAGGAAGCCCTTGAAGACCTCGAAGCTGAGCTCCGAAGTGAGGCTCTGGTCAAACAGGAACAGCAGGAAAGGCAAGAACAGGAACAGCAGCGCACCGCTCACGCGGTGGCCGATCGACACGCGCCCCGCGAGTGGCAGGCGGTATGCGAACAATATTTGCCCAAGCCCGATGTTCCGGTATTCCGGCCTCGGTTTTTTTGTGGCTTCAGCCATGCTAGACCCCTTCACTGATTAGACAACAGAACACATCCACTGCCGTGATCTGGCGCCAAGGTGAATGGGCCGCCCGCATTGTTGCGAGCCACTGGGGAAAGGAGCACGGCACAGCGCAGATGACTGCCGGCGCTCGATGCGCCGGCGGTTTTACATCATCTTCATCCAATGATGATATTCTGTCCAATATCTATCTCGTCTTTCTGAAATACGTTTTACAGATATCACAATGGAACTCCGGCACATCCGTTATTTCATGGCAGTAGCAGACGAGCGCAACGTCACGCGCGCCGCCGAGAAGCTGGGCATTGGCCAGCCACCTTTAAGTCAGCAGATTCATGCGCTGGAGGACGAACTGGGCGTCCGGCTGTTTCGTCGTACCGGTCATGGAGTAGTTCTTACGGAAGCCGGCGAAGCGTTCGCAACCGACGCGAAGCGTTTGCTAGATAACGCACAGCAAGCGATCAAGAACGCACAGAGCGCAGGACGCGGCGAGGTGGGACAACTGAACATCGGCTTTACTGGATCTGCGGCGTTCAATCCGGTCGTGGCGATGCTGATCCGTAAGTTCCGCCAGACCTATCCTGCTGTTTCACTGACACTGGTAGAAGGGAATACGGCACAGCTACTTTCATATCTGGACGATGGCCGGCTCGATGTCACCTTCGTGCGCCTTGGAAATCAATCGCCAGCTGGAGTTGCGTTCCATCACATTGCGGTTGAGCCCATGAAGCTCGTCTTGCCAACTACTCATCCCCTGGCGAAGAAACGAAAAATTCCGCTTATTGCACTTGCTCAGGACTCTTTTGTTCTACTTCCTCGCGAAGCAAGTCCAACTTTGCATGACGTGATCGTTGGAGCGTGCGGGGACGCTGGCTTCACTCCACTAATGGGTCAACAAGCCCCGCAACTCTCGTCTGTCGTCAATCTGGTCGCGGCTGAATTCGGTGTATCACTGGTACCAGCATCGGTATGTCAGATTCGCGTTGAGGGTGTTGTCTATGCTGACGTTCTCGGTGGAAACATTTCGATCCGCCTCGCACTCGCTTCGCGCAAGGACGCAACGACCGCAAAAGTCGCAAACTTCCTTGCGATTGCGAACGATCCATCCATGCATCCGTCCGGCTGAGTTGCTCGGAATTGACATGTGAGACGGCCTAGTCGCTGTCTGCGCTGGAAACCTAAATTTTATATAATTCTATTGATCAATTTTGTGTAGGAGTGCTATTCATCCATCGAAGCAATGCCGACATCAGTAGGTTCAATAGCATTGTCGCGCGATGCGCGTGCCTGCCCGAGCCCGCGCTCCATCCCAGCAGGGCGTTCAAGCGATTCAAGCGCGTCGCTTCTGCAGGAGTGGGCGTTTTCGTCCGGCACGGCATACGAAATCGATACGAAGCCGGCATAACCGGCAACAGGCAATTCGATGAAATGGCGGCCGCCCGAACGCCAGCGATCACCTTTTTCGCCGTTGATTGAGCCGTCGACAGAACGACGGCGCTTCCGACAGATGGAGACTCCGATCCCGCCAGTCGAAGCGGAGTTGTCGCTAGCCTGAAACGACCGGGCGTGCGACCGTCAAAGCCATGCGCGCGGCGAGAATGCTCCGGATGGTCGCCAGGCATTGCTCTGCCACCGGACTCGTGCTCTCCCGCCGCGCCAAATGAAATTCGGGCGTCTTGACGCCCAGTTGTCTGCAGACAGCGGACAGGTACGGTTTGCCCGACCCCGCACATCGTTCGACGGCGGCAGCAAGCGCTGCGTCTCCGACGTGCCGGCGCAGCCATTCGAGCGTTTGCCGGTCCTTTTCGTTGTAGACCCTGACCAGATGCTCCATTGTCGCCTCCCGATCATACTGTATAAAAATACACTGTAAATTTATACAGCTTTTGAGCTGATTGCAACCGCCACGGATTCACGTGATGACGGACGAAGAATGTGTCTCACTTGCGCAGGCTGAGCTTAGCGCCGGGCGGTAACGAAAATATGAAATGCCCCGGCCGCGGTGCGTTGAGAACGTATCCCGGGATTCGAGCCATCGAATGCCCCAGGTCGCTCTCCAGAATGCCCGTGCGCCATGCGGCAGCCACCGGCGCGCACGCTGCGCGCGTTGCTCATGGAGGCGTCTCGTCCGGCGCCGCGGGACCCCGCGCGTGAAGGGCCCAAGACGCCGCTCCGCGATGTGCGGCAGCAGGGGCAGTCCTGATCCGGATTCTCGACGCTGCGGGCGCCGGGCAGCGCCGTGCGGCGAGCGCTCCGCGTAAAATGCGGCCTGCGTTGTTAACCTGACACCTACGGCCGATGTCTGTCTTCTACGATCGCAAGCAAATCACGGCATGGCTGGATCCCTACACCGTGTCCAAGGCGCGGGACTACGCGAATGCCATCTCGGAACTGCGCTGGATTGCCGACGATACCCTGGGTGGTCTGGTGCAGGGCACACGCAGCCGGCCGTATGACGTGCGCGTCTATTTCCACGATGTCGGCGAAGACATGTGGGTTGAAGGGGAATGTACCTGTCCGGTCGAAGTCGGCTGCAAGCATGTGGCAGCGCTCCTGATCGCCGGTCTTGCGCATCTGCCGAAGCAGGCCGCCACCGGCGTGCGCCCCGAGCTGCTGCGCTGGCTCGAAGGCTTTCGAACCAGACACTCCGCGACGCCCGCCAGTGGCAAAAAGCCCGCGGCCACCCGATCCACGCATGCGCTGGCCTATGTGATTGCCGGATCGTATCGCGGAAGCCCGGAGATTTTTCTCTACAAGGCCCGCGTCAGCACCGATGGCTCGATCCGTGCGCTCGACGACGCATGGCAGAACGTAGAAAAAGCGCTGGTCCAGCCACCGAAGTTTGTGAGCGAGGAGGATCTGCCGATCCTGCGCGGGTTGTGGCTGGGCCGCTCGCGCAACTACACGGGCAGCTTCGGGCTGGAGGGCACCACCGGCGCCGCGGTCATGGAAAAGCTCGTCGCGACGGGCCGCGCATTCGTCTCGCCGGCGGCGAATGCCATGCATTCCGGCGAACCGTGTGCCTTGCGCCCTGGCCCGTCGCGTACCGGAGACATTGCGTGGCGCACCCAGCCGGATATGCGTGTGCGGCCGGTACTGCAGACCGAGCCGTCCGCGACCGTGCTCCTGAGCGCAACCCAGCCGTGCTGGTATCTGGACGCGCATTCGGGGGAAGCCGGCCCCGTTGACGTGCCCTGGCCGGCCGGGCAGCTCAACGAGTACCTCTCGATGCCCTCCATCACGCTCGATGAGGCCGCCGTCGTCAGCGAGGTGCTGCGCGAGGTGTCGCCGGATCTGCCGCTGCCGCCCGGACAGGGCGCGTCAACCTTGCGCGTGATCGACACCGTGCCGGTCCCCATGCTGTCGCTTGATACGCTCTCGACCTGGAGTTCGGGCTGGTCATCGCCGGGTGCGCAGAACGCACTGGATTTTGCGACCGTCAGGTTTGCTTACGCAGGTGAGCGCATTGACGCCCAGAGCAACACCACGCTCGTACGCACCGCGGATGGCGAAGTGCTCCAGCTCAAACGTCAGCTCGAGATCGAGCAGCAGCGCCTGAAGGAACTGCACAGGGCTGGGCTTAGAAAGATTCCGGCCACCCGCGCCCACGGTCCGCGGCCGTTTCCGGACGGCGTGCTGGGACTGCAGGATGCCGATGACTGGTCCGCCTTCACCCGGCTCATCGTCCCCGCGCTACGCAGGAACGGCTGGCAGGTGACGATGACCGAGGCGTTCCGGTTCAATGTCATCGAGATCGAGACCATCGACGGCAGCCTGCGGCAGGCGGGCGACGGCTGGTTCGATGTCGAGATGGGGATCACTGTCAACGACCGGACGGTGCGCCTTGAACCGCTGCTGGCTGACCTGTTCCGGCGCGATCCGCGGTGGCTTTCTGGCGGGCTCGATGCCATCGCCGACGATGAAGCGGTCGAGCTGAAGACCGAACGGAACGAGCGCTTGCGCCTGCGCGCAGAGCGCCTGAAGCCTGTCGTGCGCGTGCTGATCGATCTGTTCGATCACGTCGGCGAGGGCGGCCTGCGCCTGTCGGAATGGGACGCGGCCAGGCTCGACGCACTGGAGCAGACCGGGCGATGGCAATTCCATGGCGACGCGTCGGTCCGGCAACTTGCCCGGCGCCTGATGGCGGGGCCCGGTGTGGGTGATGCACGCGTGCCGCGCGGGCTGCAGGCCGAACTGCGCACCTACCAGCGCCAGGGGCTCAGCTGGATGCAGTTTCTGCGCGAACACAACCTGTCGGGTGTCCTTGCCGACGACATGGGCCTTGGCAAGACGATCCAGACACTCGCACACATCCTCGCCGAAAAGGAAGCCGGCCGGCTTGACCGGCCCGCATTGATCGTCGTGCCCACCACGCTCAGGCACAACTGGTGCGAGGAAGCGCGGCGTTTCACGCCGGACCTGCGCGTGCTCGACCTCCACGGTCCCCAGCGCCATGAGCGCTTCGATGAAATTGGCCAGCACGACCTGATTCTTACCACCTATGCGCTGCTGTGGCGCGACCAGGCGATGCTCGTGCAGCACGCCTGGCACCTGCTGATTCTCGACGAAGCGCAGTACGTGAAGAACGCTGCGACGAGAGCCGCCACCACGATCCGCGCGCTGCAGGCCCGGCACCGGCTGTGCCTCACCGGCACGCCGCTTGAAAATCACCTTGGCGAGCTATGGGCCCAGTTCGATTTCCTGCTGCCCGGTTTCCTGGGCACCCGCCAGGACTTTACGCGCCGCTGGCGTACTCCGATCGAGAAAAGCGGTGACCACGTGCGCCGCGACCTGCTTGCGCGGCGTATTCGCCCGTTCATGCTGCGCCGTCGCAAGGACGAGGTGGCCACCGAACTGCCGCCCAAAACCACGATCGTGCGCACCGTCGAACTCGACGGCGCGCAGCGCGACCTCTATGAAACCGTGCGCGCCGCGATGCAGGAAAAGGTCCGCGCGGCCGTCACCGCAAAGGGCCTCGCCCGTAGCCACATCATCGTGCTGGAGGCACTCCTGAAGCTGCGCCAGGTCTGCTGCGACCCGCGGCTCGTCAAGCTCGGCCAGGCAGGCCAGATCCGCGAATCGGCCAAACTGGAACTGCTGCTCGGGATGTTGCCCGAACTGATCGAGGAAGGGCGGCGCATCCTGCTGTTTTCGCAGTTCACCGGCATGCTGGATCTGATCACCGCCACGCTCAACGAGGCCGGCATTCCCTATGTGATGCTGACGGGTGACACCACCGATCGCGTCACCCCGGTCACGCGCTTCCAGCGGGGCGAAGTCCCGCTCTTCCTGATCAGCCTCAAGGCTGGAGGCGTTGGCCTGAACCTGACTGCGGCCGACACCGTGATTCACTACGATCCGTGGTGGAATCCCGCCGTCGAGAACCAGGCCACCGACCGCGCACACCGTCTCGGACAGGACAAGCCCGTGTTCGTCTGCAAGCTGATCACGGCCGGCAGCGTGGAAGAAAAAATCGTCGCCATGCAGGAACGGAAGGCCGCGCTCGCCGACGCGATCCTGTCCGAGGATGCCGCGGGGGCCGTCAAGTTCTCGGAAGACGATCTGGAGGCGCTCTTTGAGCCGCTCCCGACTGCGGCCACGGTGGCGCCCCAGCCCAAGGCGCGCCCGCGGGCCAGATCAGCCACGCGCGCCCGGTGAGTGTCCGGCGTACGCCGACCTCCGCAGGGGCCGCGCCCAACTGCCTGGGCGCGCACGGCGCCAGCCGTTTCGTCAGGGCGAACCGGATTTCAGGCGTGCGCGGCGCGCTCCAGCACTTCGCGCGCGGCGCGGCCCAGCACTTCCTCTGACCACTGGTTGACGCTCTCGCCGGAGACAGCCGCCGCAATGCCCACGCGGGCATGCACGTCAGGATCAATGCGGAGCATGAGTTTGCCCGACGCGGGTTTTTGCGGCTTGCGGCCGGCCTGCTCGCAGTCCGTCAGGTAATGATCGACCGCCGCATGAAAATCGACGGTGAGCTCGTCAACGGTCGAGCCGTGAAAGCTGATCCGGTCGTCCACGCCGAGGACATGTCCGACGAAAATGTTGTCGCGCCCGTCGAAGTCGATGCGGGCGAAATAGCCCTTGTAGGTCATTGCATTGCTCATGGCTTGATCCCCATTTCGCTGAACCAGTCGCGCAAGTCTTCCACCTGATACCGCTTCGCCTCTTTGCCCGGGTGCGGGCGGTGATGGTAGCGGCGCTGGCCGTTCAGCGCGAAGGCGACGCGCGACCCCGCGCCTTCGTGGATTTCGCCGCCCAGGGCGACGACGAGCGCTTCAATGTCCGAAAACACGATGCCACCCGGGGTCGGTTTTGTATAGATCGCGGCGAGGGTGCGGGCGTGTTTCGTCTTCATGCCCAATGATAGCAAAAAGTGATATCCATGTGCTATCAAAAAATGATAGCACATACGGGGCGACGGTTCGTCGTTCCCGGTGGCGCGACCCTCTGGGAGCTTGGCGTGGCCTGGGGTGCGGCGCGGGCGTATGCCCACCTGTTCGGGGCCGCCCCAGACCGCAGGGGGTGCCACACTGGTGGCGCTGGCGATACCACGATCGCGGCATCGCCAGCCGGTCTGACGGGACCGCCCGGAGCCGCCGCATCAGATCGCGCGAGAACGCGTTCCGGAATGGCAGAAAGGCTCAGTTTGGCCAGGGTCGTTAAATTTACAACGTAATACGCTATATATTTTGCTACTTTAGCACTATACACGACATTAGTACTATAATGTCGTGTATAGTAGTATCAGCCAAATTAGCAGCCTGCGCATACCCAGCCGGAGCCTTCCAGCCGTGAAAAACACCGATCTCGCCACCATTCAGCCTGTCGAATCGCTCATTGTGCCGTCCGCGCTCGATGGCCGCGACGGCAGCAACCGTGGCGTTGCCGGAAACAGCCAGCTTTCGGCGGACAACGATCTGGATGCCTTGCGCGCGTGGCTCTCGAACTATGCGGATACCAAAACCACGTTCGACAACTATCGCAAGGAAGCCGAGCGTTTGCTGCTTTGGGCCGTCGTGCAGCTGGGCAAGCCGTTTTCCTCGCTCACGCACGAGGATCTGCTGCTATACAAGACGTTCCTCGCCGACCCGCAGCCGGCCAGCCGCTGGGTTTCTGCGAACGGCGGCAAATATGCGCGCAGCGACGAACGCTGGCGTCCGTTCAACGGCCCGCTTTCGCCGGCCAGCCAGCGTCAGGCGCTCATCATCCTCAACGCGATGTTCACCTGGCTCGTCAACGCGGGCTACCTGCGCGGCAATCCCATGGCGCTGCTGCGGCAGCGCGCGAAGCGTTCGGCGCCACGTGTGACGCGCTATCTGTCCACATCGCTGTGGGACGAAGTCAAGGTGTGGGTCGAGCAACTGCCGCTGGAGTCCGAAGCCGAACGCAAATATCACGCGCGCTGCCGCTGGCTCACTACGCTGTTCTATCTCCAGGGCATGCGCATTTCGGAAGTCGCGGGTGGGCGGATGGGCGACTTCTTCCGGCGCCTCGGCGCCGACGGCCAGGAGCAGTGGTGGCTGGAAACCGTGGGCAAAGGCGACAAGGCGCGCATCGTCCCCGCTTCGCCCGAATTGATTGCCGAGCTGCGTAGGTACCGGGTCGCGAATGGGCTGTCTGCGCTGCCCACGCGCGCCGAGGAACTGCCGCTCATTCTTCCGTTCAAGGGCACGGCTCGCTGCCTGTCGCGCTCGGCGGTTCACGACGCCATCAAGGGCATTTTCGGGGGCGCTGCCGGGTGGCTGCGCGACAAGGGCCCGGAATTCTCCGATCGCGCCGACGAACTCGACCGCGCCTCGGCGCACTGGCTCAGGCACACCGCCGGTTCGCACCAGGCGGACGGCGGCGTGGACCTGCGCACGATCCGCGACAATCTCGGCCATGTATCGCTCAACACCACCAGCCTTTATCTGCATGCCGAAGACGATGAACGCCATCGCGAGACTGTGGAGCGACATCGGATGAACTGGAACGAGCGTGACAAGAAGTGAGAACGGCGCAATAGCCGGCGCTATGAGCTTTTGACTGTTCAGTCGTAAAAGGCCGTTTAATTCCGGAATGCGATTCCAGCCGCTATTGGAACGGCTGAAAAATATCGTTCAATCAATTCCCCTCCAGCTTTTTAATGGCCGGACTTCTTTCCAGATCCTTTCTAATTTGGCACTCGATAGCGGTTATTTTTAAATATTGTCAAATCGCCGATTATTTATTGAGAGTTGTGCTTCGGTGAACTATAAAAACGCAACATGAGCGCTCGATAAAAATACGTTAATTGAATCGCGGCAATTGCCATGCGTGCCGCGCTAAACAACAGCGCACAGATCGGGGCCATACCTATCGGAGAGGAGGACACACCATGGACCAAAAGCGCATTGCACAAGCCGCCCGCTTGACGGCCATAGCCGCGACCACCGCCGCTCTGCTGTCGCTGAGCGCATGCGGCGGCTCGGGCTCGCTCAGCAGCGGAACCGGCAGCGGCGGCGCCTTGCAGACGACGGGTGGCGCGGGCGGAGGCACCAACGGCGGCGGGTCGGATGGAGGCACTTCAGCGGGCACCTCGTCAGGCAGCGGTGGCACGACCACCGGGGACAATGGCGGCGTGGGCGGCAACGGCAATAGCGCCAGCAACAATGGTGGAAACAACGGCGGCCAGGCCGTCGCTGCCAATGCCGTGGGCCAGCTCGTGCAGCCAGTGGGCAACGTCGTTAGCGACGCCGGCTCGACTGTCTCGGGCGTCGGCAGCACCATCGCTGCGCAAACGCTGCCCGGCACGAACCCGCAAACCACTCAGGCCGCAGGCGGTGTCGTTCAGAATGTGGGCGGCGCGATCTCCACACTCGGCGACGGCATATCCCAGGGGCTTGGCCAGATCGGTGCGAGCAGCAACCCGGCAGGCACCACGCTCGCTAGCACCGGCGGTGTCGTGAGCGATGCAGGCAAGGCCGTCACCAGCACAGGCCAGCTCGTTACGAGCGTCGGCAGCGGCCCGCTTGCGCCCCTCGCCGCCGTTACCACGCCCGTCGGCGGCACGGTCGGTACGGTTGGCACCACCGTCACCGGCACGGGCAACTCGCTCACGAACACATTCACGCAGGGCCCGGTGCAGCAATCCACGGCACAAATGAGCGCGACCATCACGCCCATCACCTCGACACTTGCTGCCACCACGCAAACGGTAGGGAATACAACAGGCGTTGGTGCACCAACTTCGGGTCTGCTGCAAACACTCGGCGGTGAGCTACAGAAAAGTGGCGCACTGGTGGCGCAAACCGGCGGCGCGAATCCGGTCACGGCGGGCGCAGGCAACCTCGTCGCCGACACGGGCAAGACCGTCGCCAGCGCCGGGAATCTGCTGTCCGGCGGCAGCACGAACGGCGCAGGTTCACCGCTCGCAGCGGTCACGGGCATCCTGAGCGGCGCGACAGGTGGAACGGGCGGAACCAATGGCGGCAGCGCGGCCGTCGGCGTTGGAGCAGGCGTGGGTGTCGGCGCCGGCGTCAGGACCGCGAGCACTTCCGGCACATCGAGCACAGGTGGCGCCGCGCCGGGCCTTTCACTCATTTCGTTGACGGACGACAGCTCCGGCAGCAATACGGCCGCCCCGCTCAATAGCCTCACGTCACTTACTGGCAGCCTGCTCGGCGCGAAAAAATAATCTTCCCCGCCGGCTTCATATTGTCGTTTGCATGCCGTAATAAAAAATACAGGCAATCAGGAGCCGCATAAAGACCGCCACAAAGGCGGCATAAAGAGACGGACACGCCGGAGGACCGAGGCAACCGGCGTGCGCCGCCCGACAAGTCGAGGGTAGTTCAATGAAAGGCGCACCATGGGCCGTGCTCGCCACGGCGGGGATCATCGCGAGCGCGGGCTTGACGAGAGTCGCGCTCGCACAGCAGAACCGGCCGGTATCGGCGGGTGGTTTGCAGGGCGGCAATCCCCTGGATGCCCTGCCCCAAATCAACGCGCCAAGGTCGAGGGCGTGAAATCGATTCCGTTCGACGAGGTCGCCCGCCGCTTCGCGCCGCTCGCGAATCACGACATCACGATCGGCCAGCTCATCGAAACCGCCAATGGCGTGACGAAGCTCTATCAGGACCGGGGCTATGCGCTCTCGTTCGCATTCGTGCCCGCGCAGGACTTCGCGGGCGGCGTGGTGCGCATCACGGTCGTGGAAGGCTACGTGAAAGACGTGAAGATCACAGGCAAGCCCGGCGCGCTCGAGGGCAGGATGCGCGCGATCGCTGCGCACATCGCCGAAGACCGGCCGCTGCGCACCGCCACGTTCCAGCGCCACATCAACGTGCTCGGCATGCTGCCGGGCCTCAAGGTGAAGGCGAACGTGCCACCGCCCACGACCACCGACGGCGCCACCACGCTCGAACTCGACGCCACGCAAAAGCCCTGGGACGTGAGCACCGGCATCGACTTCAATCACCCCGGCGTGCAGGGCCTCCTCACGCTCACCGAAAACGGCCTCACGCCGTTTGGCGAGCAGTTGAGCTTCTCCGCACTGTTGCCCAAAGGACGCGACAACGTCACGTACCTCGCCGCACACGCGGCCGTGCCGATCGCGAGCGATGGCCTCGCCGCGAAGCTCGACGCCTCGCACTATCGCGGCAACCCGGTCGACAACCCGGGCCTGCCGGCTTACGTGGAGCGCACCGTCATCAGCGACAAGCTCACGGGCTCGCTCTCGTATCCGCTGCTGCTGGGCAATACACGCAGCCTCATCGGCACCGCGAGCGCCTACGCAGCACACGACGAGGACCGCTACCGCAACACCCTCAACGGACTGCAATACGACCTGAGTTCACAGGTGCGCGTGCTGCAGCTGCAAGCCGATTACACCGAGGTGAAGCCGGGCCAGGTGCGCAAGGCGAGCCTCGTGGTGGCGAAGGCCTTCGACATTCTCGGCGCGTCGAAGTCGGCCCAAACGAATATTCCCGGTCTCTCGCTGCAAAATCCGGTGTCGCTGAATTTCGTGCGCACCGATGCCTCGTATTCGCAGAGCAACGACTGGCCGATGGGCTTTGGCACGTCCGTCGCCGCAACCGGGCAATACAGCCCGAACACGCTGCCGACTTCCGAGCAGATCTCGTTCGGCGCGCAGCGCTTCGCGGCGGGCTATCAGCCCGGCGAGGCATCGGGTGATTCGGGCTGGGCCTTCGTGCTCGAGCTCAATCATCCATTCAGGCTGGGCAAGGTATGGCTGCAGTCGATCACGCCGTATGTTTCGTTCGACATGGCGCGCGTGTACCTGCATGCGGGCACGCCCTCGCCTTCGCGGCTTTCATCGGCTTCGGCGGGGTTCCGGATCACGGACGGCAAGTACTACAGCCTCGATCTCTCGGTGGCGAAGGCGCTGGCCGATGCGCCCGTAGAAAGCGCGTCGCGCAGCCCGCGCGTGAATGCGACGTTCTCGTATCAGCTCAATTGAGCGGCGCAGATGATTAGCATATCAAATCACTTGGCACCGACGTGCTGCCGACAGTCGGAATGTCATGAGGTGGCGCGGTCTTGAGCACGACCATGAGCGTCACGAGTAGTATGACCGCAATGGTCAGCAGGATTGTCATCGCGAACCGCTTCATCGTTCCATCCCCTTCGAATCGAACTCGTGGCTCACGAGTCTCGTCAATTCGAGATCGTATCAAGGACGGTTCCGGAAGAGAGTCAAAGATAGTCAAGTGTGCTTCAGGGCGCGACGTGATCGGTTCGCGCGGCATAGATCATCTCGCCCAGAACCGATCGCCGAGATCACCGGCGTATCCTTGAGCAACGAAATCACATTGTTCAGGGTGAGCGCCGCCCCCTAGATTCGACTCTGTTTGCGCTTATCGCTGATCATGACGCCGGAGATGGACGAAATTCATGCCGTCATCGTCGGTCGACGCGAAGATGCTGGTGAACTGCGTATTTACAATACGCAGTTTCAAATGCTGCTGCCTGGCGATCACATCGATAATGTCGATGTCGAAGTCAACACTCTGCTTGTCCTTGTTTTCAAACGCGAACGGAGTGTCCGTGGCGCTCGATGCCACGACCAGTTCCCGGTCGTTTGGATGGACGGTGGCGGACCAGACGGCGCAAGCGGCCGCCGAGGCGGCCAGGGTAAGTATGAATTTTTTTACAGTGGCATTGCCCCGGGAGACTGGTAAAGTCGGAAAAGGATATTCGTTCGTTTATGCCTGCTGGGAGGTCGTCAGCTTTAAATTCGGCCGCAATTCCTGCGTGACGGACTCATGTTGTCCCTTGCGGTGATCCGAAACCTGTTCGATCCCCGTCTTCAAGACCTCTTCGCAGAACGCAATGCGCAAACGATAATATTCGGCCTGCAATTGCGCATCCAATACCCTCTGCTCGGCCTGAAACAGCGCCATGCGCAATTCGCCCAGCGCCCGTTCGGCCTGCTTCTCCGGCGTTGCGGCATGATGGGCGATCAAGTTTGAAAGCCAGTGCAACATGGATAAGCCCTCCTGTCTTCGATTCGACAATCGCGCGTTTCGGGGCGCGGATCAGCCCGAATTGGTCCTGCAGAAAAGGCTAACAGAGTCGAATGAAAGCAGTGAGTGCACTAACGAACATGTTGTATAAACGATGAAAGTTATTTAAAGGCGCATCGTTGAACCGGTAATTCGGGCCGCAACGAGCCAGACAGCCCGTGTCGGCCCACAGGGTCACCACCGATAGCCGATACCGCCCAAAATGATGTCGGTGTCGCGGTTATAGCTCGTCACCACGCGATTCCACTCCAGCCGCGCATCCCAGTGCTGGCTGAAACGATACGAGCCGGCAATCGTGACGATCCCAGAGAATGTCCCCGCGCCCGGCCCCGGCGAGCGGCTGTTCTCGTGCTCATCGATCGCATAGTACGCACCTGCGCCCACACCCAGCGTCACGGCGTCGTTGAGGAACGCACGCGTGAGCCAAAGCTGGCTGGCAATGCCGTCGCGGCGGGCGACCGCGCTGCTGCCTTCGTGGATGTAGCCGACCGTCCAGTCCACATACTTTGCGAGGCCCCGCCGATATTCGATGGCACCGCCAAATGCGCCCGGCGAGCTGGTCGAGTTGACGATGGTTTTGCCGAGGTACACGGCAACTTCGTTATGGGTCGTTTTCTTTGTCGAGCCGACCGCCCAGTCGCGCGGCCCCGGCGTATCGGGCGCGTCGAGCTGATAACCGACACCGAGCATCACGCCGGTGGAGTCCGGGCCGCGCTGCACGTGCACACGGTTCAACTGCAATTGCGTGACCCATCGGTTGGATGCGTACCAGGACCCGCGCAGGCTGTACACCACGCCCCAGCCGTGCACGTCCGAATAGCTGCCGCCCTGGTCGGCGGTAGTCGTATCGAAGTAGCGATACGGCCCAATGCCGGCCTGCACCACGAACTGCGGGCTGCCGACCGGCATCCGCGCCCAGAGCTGAACCAGTTGGCCATCGCGATGGTGATTCGGATGTGTCCTTCGTTGAGCCACGTGAAGCTTGCCGCGAAGTACTTGCCGAGCCCCTCTTGATAGTTGAAGGCCCACGTATAGGTATTGATGTCGCTGGCACGCGAACCGCCGCCAAACAGTGAGAATTCCTGCGCTTGCGCCTGGGTCGGAAGGGCCAGCCAGGCAAACGCGAGCGCTATCGACGCAGCAGGACACGCCATGCGTGCGCGTTGGTGCATGCGCGGCCGGTTCCCATCGATCGACTCGAAGGGTTTCATCAACGTGGACTCCATGAATTCCTTGCAATAAAAAATGCATCGCCCTGCGGACGGCTTACAAAAATATGCGCGCAGAGTAGCACGGCACACCGGCCAATGGCGTCTACGCTGCCACTCACGCGTGCCGTCGGATCACGTCCAGCAGCCGATCGCAGTTTCGGGCGAGGTTGCGCTCCGGCGATGTCGCAATACCCAGCAGCAGGCCGGATCGCGCACTCGCCGGCGACATATACCAGGGCGACAACGGTGCGGGACCCAATCCGAAAGCCAGCGATTCTCTGAAGATGGACACATCAGGCGCGCCGTCGGGCAGACGCACGAGCACCGCGAGGCCCGCAGCCCGGGTCTCGAAGCCGCGTTCTTCGAGGCATGCGAGCAAGCTATCGCGCTGCGTGCAATAGAGCCGCTTCAGGCGGCGCAGATGGCGCAAGTAGTGGCCCTCGCGCATGTACTGCGCCGTTGCGAGCTGCACCGAGGGCCACGGTGCCGGCGCGAGACAGGCCGCCACCTCCGCGAACCGCGACGCGAGCAGCATGGGCGCGACGACGAATCCCAGCCGCAAGGCCGGGCTGAGCGTCTTGCTGAAGGAGCCGATATGGATGACGTGCTGGCTGCGATCGAGCGACGCGAGCGCGGGCGCCGCGCGCGCATTCAGTTGCAGTTCACTTAGATAGTCATCCTCAACGATCCATGCGCCCTGCTTCGCTGCCCAATCGAGCAGTTGCAGCCGTCTTGCCAGAGACAGCGTGGGCCCGAGCGGCGCCTGCTGCCCAGGTGTCACGACGGCAAGCGCCGCGTCGGATGCATGCCTCATGCCGTAATCGACGTCGATGCCTTCCATGTCCACCGGCACCGGGGCAAGCTCGAGCCTCGCGAGTTCCAGGCCATGCCGCGTGAACGGAAAACCGGGGTCTTCGAACCAGGCTTTATGTCCATCGAGGGCGAGCCCGCGCAGCGCCAGCCCGAGACCACCGCTGAACCCGCTCGTGACGATGATCTGCGCGGGCGAACAGGTCATGCCGCGCGCAATGGCCAGATACGCGGCGATTTCCCGCCGCAATTCCGGCTCGCCACGCGGGTCGGGATAGCCAACCGAGGCGCTCGACTCCGCGCGCAGCGCGAACGAGCGTACCTTGGTGAAGAGCCGCGCGGGAAGCGTTTCCTGGGCAGGCACGCCCATCTGGAAGATAGCCGGGCCGGAGGTGAGTTCCCGATACATTTCCATGAACGAGCCCGGATCGCTGCGCTCGTGCACGACTGGCGCGGCGGGCGGCCGGTCCGCCACGCGCGTTCCAGCGGCCCGGGAAGCGACGATCAGTTGAGCGTCGGAGAGCCGCTCGTAGGCGAGGCGCACCGTGCCCCGCGCCACGCCCAGCTGCGCGGCAAGATCGAGCCACGAAGGCAGACGGGCGCCGGGCGCGAGCACGCCGCCCTCGATGGCAGCACTGATTGCGGTGCGGATCTGCTCGGCCAAAGGCGTCTTCGCAGACCGGTCGAGTTCGATTTTGAGCGGCTGGGACATGCGCTCATGGTACATAAAGAATGTTCATTTCTGGTGCTTTCTTGTGGCCCAGCATCCCGCCACAATAGCTCTGGTCACAAGGAGAAAACCTGTCATGAAGATTCGAATCGCACTCGGCGCGGCCTGCGCGGCGCTTGCCCTCAGCGTCGCCGCGCCCGCCATCGCGCATGACGGCGGTGCAGCCGTCACGCCCAATTTCGAGCACGCCCTTCCCAACCTGCCCGGCAAGTCGTTGACGGCCGTGGTGGTCGACTATGCCCCTGGCGGCGCCTCGCCGCCGCACGAGCATGCCAGGTCGGCATTTATTTATGCGTATGTCGTTTCGGGCGCGATCGAGTCGCAAGTGGACGACGGCCCCAAGCGCGTCTATCACGCCGGCGAAAACTTCTTCGAAACACCGGGCGCCATTCACCGCGTCAGCCGCAATGCGAGCACGACCGCCCCAGCGAAGCTGCTTGCAGTGTTCGTCGTCGATACCGGAGACAAGGTTCTGACCACGCCGGTCAAGTAAGCCAGCCCAGCAAACACAGGAGAACACTCATGAGCAAACGTCTCGATTACAACCAGATCGCGCCCGCAGGCGCCAAGGCGCTTGGCGGCGTCTATGGCTACCTCATGCAAAGCGGGCTCTCGCCCGTTCTCGTCGATCTGGTGTACTTGCGCATCTCGCAGATCAACAACTGCGCCTATTGCCTCGACATGCACACACGCGACCTGCTGAAAAAAGGTGTGAAAGTGGAAAAGCTGGCGCTGGTGCAGACCTGGAGGGAAGCCGGCCATCTATTCGATCCGCGCGAGCGCGCGGCGCTTGCCTGGGCCGAGTCGGTCACGCTCGTCGCCCAGACCGGCGTTCCGGACGCGGCATACGAGGAAGTTCGCGCGGTATTCGAGGAGCGCGAGCTCGTGGACCTCACGATCGCCATCGGCCTGATGAACACCTACAACCGCATGGCGATCAGCTTCCGCAACACGCCTCAAGCCATACAGGAGCAGTGAGCGTCCGCAACGCCTGTGCAAGACATGCGCAGCCGCCACGGCCGTCCCGGCAGCGCACATCAACGCGAGTCAACCGGGCGGCCGTTTGTTGCTAGATATATAAATATTTTCCGGAATCTTTGACAGGAATTCGTATTTCATTCATCGAATTAGCCGGAATCAGGTGCCGCAAAAAATCAGAATCATGCAAACACATTACAGGTAGTGATTTAAGTCAAAACCCTCAAGCATCGATTCTCAATCTTGAGGTAAAGGCGTTGAGAGCGCACTCCCGGCAGACGCGCTCGTTTTGAAAAAATGTCTTTTAGAATTAGATGTCTGTGCGCTGCTACGTCAGCCCCTCCGGATGTGCCTATCACCAATATTCATCTCTTTAAATTAGCGCAGAGAAAAAATCATCGACGCTCCGTGGCTGTCATTTCAAGGGATATGTATAGTCCGTTCCCGCACAAACGCGCTATGTGCTTATTTCCCATTCGTCAGTCGTAGTTCAGATAAGAGCGATCCATGAAAAAGACCTATATTCTTGCCGCCACAGTCGCCGCAGCCGCTGGCAGCGCCCATGCTCAAAGCAACGTCACGCTATACGGCCTCATCGATGCAGGTTTGACTTACGTGAGCAACGAGGCGAGCACTTCCTCGCCGATGTCGCCGAACGGCCTGACCGGTGGCAAAGCCGTGTTCGGCATGACTGGCGGTAACATCCAGCAAAGCCGCTGGGGCCTGCGTGGCGTCGAGGATCTCGGCGGCGGCCTGAAGACGGTCTTCAACCTCGAAAGCGGCTTCAACGTGACGAACGGCAGCACCGTGAACAGCTCGCTGTTCAACCGCCAGGCCTATGTCGGCCTTTCGAGCCAATACGGCACGGTGACACTGGGCCGCCAGTACGATTCCATGGTCGATTACGTCGCGCCGATGTCGGCAACCGGTACGTGGGGCGGCACCTACTTCGCTCACCCGGGCGACGACGACAACCTCAATGGCTCGTTCAGCCTCAGCAATACGATCAAGTATCAGAGTGCGAACTACGCTGGCTTCTCGGCGAGCGCCCTGTATGGCTTCTCCAACAGTGCGGGCTTTGCCGACAACCGCGCCTATAGCGCGGGCATGGGTTACGCCAATGGCGGCTTGCGTCTGGGCGCGGCCTACCTGCAGCTTCAGGGCCTCGACTCCAGTAACGCTAACGGCGCGGTGCAGAATCTGCCGGCGTTCACGACGGCCAATCTGCCCGGCGTCCAGAATCAGCGCACCTGGGGTCTCGGCGCGAGCTATGCGTTCGGCCCGATGATCGTCGGCACCGTGTTCACGCAGACCCGCTTGCAGGACAAGCTCGCGGATGCGTCGGTGCGCTACAACAATTATGAAGTCAACGCTCGCTACAACCTGACGCCGGCCTTCTACGTGGGCGCGGCCTATACCTATACGCAAGGTCTGCGCAACACGCCGGGAAGCGGCGCCTCGGACAATCGCTCGGCGCATTGGAACCAGTTCGGTCTTCAGGCTGACTACTCGCTGTCCAAGCGCACGGACCTCTACGCGCAGAGCGTCTTCCAGATCGGCGCCAACAATGCGGAAGGCACGAATGCGGCGCAAATCAACGGTACCGGCGCGCCTTCCACGAGCCGCAGCCAGGTTGTGGTGACCACGGGGATCCGCCATCGCTTCTAAGCGTTGACCCGCCGTTACCTCCCGCCCGACGTGGAGGCGGCAACCCGGCCGCCGCCACGTCTCACAACCCAACGACAATCGGCAGTTGCGCTTGCCCCTGCCGCTATTGCGATGCCAGCTCAGGAGCACCCGTTGATGTCACCACGAGCGAGTCGAGTAGTTGAGCCACACCGTGTAAAACCCGCATGCGCCACAGTTGTGGCCGCGATGCTGTCGATCACTGCGCTGATGTGGAATGCGCCTGCCGCCCGTGCGGCCGACGCGCCGGCAACCCAGGCGCAATCCGCCGATCAGCGCGGCTGGCCGCGCATGCTGGAGAACGGCACCGAACGCGTCGAGATGTTCCAGCCGCAAATCGAGCAATGGACCGGCAACCGCATCGCAGGCCGCGCGGCGATTGCCGTTGGCGCGTCGAACGGCACCCCCACCTACGGCATCGCCCACTTCTCGGCGCAGGCCGATATCGACAAGGCCGCCGGTCTTGTGCAGTTGACGCAAATCCAGATCGCCTCGGTCGAGGTGCCGACGGACACGAGCCTGGCCGGGCGCGTCAAGGGTGCCCTGGTCGCCCACATTCCCTCCAGCGGCATGACCGTTTCGCTCGACCAGCTGCAAACGAGCTACGCCGCGTCGCAAGGGCTCGATCGCTCCATGCGCATTGCGGTCAAGAACGACGTGCCGCAGATCGTCTTCAAGGACACGCCTACGGTGCTGGTCCTCGTCGATGGCGCACCGGCCTGGCGCCCGATCGCCGGCACCGGCTTCTCGCGCGCGATCAACAGCCGCGCGTTGCTGATGCGCGATGCAAACGGCGCGGTCTACGTGCATGCCGCGGGTTACTGGTACACGGCGCAGGGCCTGAGCGGGCCATGGCAGCAAGTGGCTGGTCCGCAGCAGGCGCTGCTTGCGGCGGCGCAAACGAGCGAAAAACACACGGCCGCCGACGCCATGCTGCCGTCGGACGGCAAGCCGGTCGTGCCGGCGCCGGCCTTGATGCTCGCCACGCAGCCCACCGAGCTGGTCGTGACCCAGGGCGCCGCGCAGATCTCGCCGGTCGCGGGAACCAACCTGCTGACGATCACCAATACCGATCACGCCGTCTTCGTCTATCCGTCCACGAATACGTATTACCTGCTGATTTCGGGCCGCTGGTTCCGCGCGGCCTCCACGAGCGGTCCATGGCGCTGGGTGGCCGGCAGCGACCTGCCACCCGACTTCGCGAAGATATCGACGCACGACCCGAAGGCCAACGTGCTGGTCTCCGTGCCCAACACCCCGGAAGCGAAAGAGGCCGAAATAGCCGCGACGATTCCGCAGACAGCAACGGTATCGCGTTCGCAGGCCAGGCTGACAGTGAATTACGACGGCGCGCCCCGCTTCCAGCCGGTATCGGGCACCTCGCTTAACTACGCCGTCAACACGGCCACGCCCGTGATCGAAGTCGATGCGTCGAACTTCTACGCCGTGTCCAATGGCGTGTGGTTCGTTTCGGGCTCGGCGCTCGGGCCCTGGACGGTTGCGACTTCGGTGCCGGGCGTCATCTACACGATACCGGTCAGCAGTCCGATTCATTATGTGACGTACGTGCAGATCTATTCGTACACGCCCGATACGGTCGTGGTGGGCTACACACCTGGTTACATGGGGGTGGTGATCAGCCCGGACGGCACTGTGGTTTACGGCACCGGCTATGTCTATCCGGCGTATGTGGGCGACGTCTACTACGGCTATCCCGCCACCTATGGCTACGGCGCCGGCTTCGCGCTGGGCGCAGCGGAAGGATTCGCATTCGGCTTCGCCGCCGGCGCGATCTGGGGCTGCGCATCGCCTTACTGGGGGCCGTATTGGGGCGGCTACTGGGGCGGCGGGGGCTGGGGCAGCGTCAATATCAACCAGACGAACTTCTACGGCCGCTGGGGGCAAGGCACCGTGACCCATGCGTCGGGATGGAACGGCTGGACCGGCACGCAGTGGCGCGGCGCAGCAGGCGCGGGCTACAACCCGGTAACCGGCGCCCACTATCGGGGTGCCGCGGGCGGCGCGTTCAATCCGTACTCGGGCAATTACGCGGCGGGGCACCAGGGCGCTTACGGCAACCCGGTGACCGGGCGCCAGGCAGCGGGCCGGGGCGGCGTCGTCGGCAATCAGTACAACGGCAACTACGCGGGCGGGCGCGAGGTCGGGGGCTACAACCCGAACACCGGGCGTTCGGGCGCCGCGGAGTTCGGCGTGGCGGGCAATATCCAAACCGGCCAGCATGAGGCAGGAAGCCGGGGTTACGTGACGAACCACAACAACGGCAACTCAGTCGCCTGGAACAACGGTGACGTTTATGCGGGCCACGACGGCAACGTTTACCGGCACACCGCCGACAACGGCTGGCAACAGCACACGTCAAACGGCTGGCAATCGGCACAACCGGGCGGCGACCTGGGCAACGACCTCAATCGCCAGCAAGGCGCGCGCTCGCTCGGCGAGCAGCGCTTCGGCGGCGGTTTCGGCTCGCGCGGGGGATGGAGTGGAGGCGGCATGGGCGGCCGATTCGGCGGCGGCTTTCACGGCGGCTTCCGGCGCTGAACGGGTCAGTTCGTAGACGCGAACCGGCGGGCCGGCGCGCCAATGGCAGCGGCCCGCCCTGGCGCCATCACCGCGACGCGCAGGGTGCCGATGCGCTCGGCGAAAACGCATCGGCCAACTGGTGCAACCCGAGCGGTCACGCGAGCGGAAGCGCGCGCTCCAGAATCGCGTCCACCTCCACGCCGGCGGGCAGCGTGCCGAACACGCGGCCCCACTGGTCGTCGAAGCGGCTGGCGATGAACGCGTCCGCCACCGGAGCGGGCGCGAATTCGCGCAGCAAACGCGCCTGCACCAGCAGAATCAGACGTTGCGCCTCGCGCCGTGCGAGGAATTCGAGCGTATCGCCGTCTTGCCGGAACGCGCGCGCAATGGCTTCGAGGCTCGGGCGCAAACGCGCGTCGCCGCTGCACACCGAGGCCAGATCGCCCATCAGCGCTTCGAGCGCGTCCGGCTCGCGGCCGATCGCACGCAGCATGTCGAGCGCCATCACGTTGCCGGATCCCTCCCAGATCGAGATGACCGGCGCCTCGCGATACAGGCGCCCCATCGGACCTTCGTCCATATAGCCATTGCCGCCGAACACTTCCATCGCTTCACCGGTCAGCTCGATGCTGCGCTTGGCAATCCAGTACTTGGACGCCGGCGTCACGATCCGCTTGTAGGCGCGCTGAAGCGGCGAGTCTTCCGCGCGCGCGAACGCTTCGGTGAGGCGCATCATCAATTGCGTCGCGGCCTCGCTTTCCAGCGCCAGGTCGGCCAGCACGTTGCGCATCAGCGGCTGGTCGACGAGGTATTTGCCGAATGCCTGGCGACCGCGTGCATGGTGAATCGACTGCACGAGCGCCTGGCGGATCGTGCCGGTGCTGCCCATGACGCAATTCAGGCGCGTATAGGACGCCATTTCGATGATGGTCGGGATGCCGCGCCCTTCCTCGCCAACCATGCGCCCCCAGGCCCCCAGGAATTCGACCTCGCTGCTGGAGTTCGAGCGGTTGCCGACCTTTTCCTTCAAGCGCTGGATATGAATGGCGTTCTTGCTGCCGTCAGGACGCCAGCGCGGCACGAAGAAGCACGAAAGGCCGTTCTCCGTGCGCGCGAGCACGAGGTGCGCATCGCACATGGGCGCGGAGAAGAACCACTTGTGGCCCGTAATCTCGTACTCCGCGCCGCGCCCCTGGCCGCGCAGCGGCGTGGCGCGCGTGCTATTGGCGCGCAAGTCGGAGCCGCCCTGCTTCTCCGTCATGCCCATGCCGACCAGCATCGACGATTTTTGCTCGAACGGAATATCGCGGGCGTCGTAGCTGCGCGAATAGAGCTTCGGCGCAAGCTGAACGAATAGTTCGGGCTCCTTCTGAAGCACCGGAATGCATGCGAAAGTCATCGAGTTCGGGCATTGCGATCCCGCCTCGATCTGGCCATGCATCGAAAATCCCGCCGCATACGCCGCCCATGCGCCCGGCCGCAAATCGCTGAATGGCCGCGAGACCAGGTCATACTCGCGCGCCATTTTCATGAAGCCGTGCCAGGCGGGGTGGAATTCCACACGGTCGATGCGATTACCCTGGCGATCGAAGGTATGGAGTTCGGGTTTGAAGTGGTTGGCGTCATCAGCCATTTGCACCATTTCTTCGCTGCCGAGCAGCGCGCCATGGCGTGTCAATTCCTCTTCATAGGCTGCGCCGCCGCCGCGCTGGACCGCCTCCTGCAGCGCGATATCGGTGCTGTAGAGGTTGTAATTTTTCAGTTCCGGCACGACATTCGTGACTTCGTGGGTTGTCCAGTTCATATCGCAATGTCCCTTTCCTGTTCCATTATCTTGCGCCGATACCCACTGGCACGCGAATTGCCCTGCCAGCGGCCGACGCGGGATACACATAACAGTGTAGGGAGGAATGCTCGCGGGAGTGTCCGGTTTGAAAAACGTCAGGCCGCCCACGCCTGGCGCAATCGCAACGGCGGCAGGCTACGGCGCGGTGTCGATTCGCCAGATCGTGGCGCTGGCGGGCGTGGGCGTGGGATAGCGCACATACGCGCGAGATCGGATGCGTATTCCCGCCCCAGGGTTTGCTGATTACTGCACGCCCTCTGCCCGGCGCGATGGCAGCGCATACTCCGCGGCCTGCCAGGCGAGCAAACCAGGCACATAAAACAGCAGATCGCGCACGCGCCGCGCGCCGGCGAGCGCGAGACACGTGGGCGCGTCGAAACCAAGCAGCCCGCCAATCAGCACGAAGCCGCCCTCCTGCACCCCCAGGCCGCCCGGCACCAGAAACGCAGCACTACTGACAAGCTGAATCAGCGCCTCGATCACGAACGCCTGAGCAAAGCTCGCCTGCGCGCCGAGCACGTGCAGCGCGCCCCAGATCTCAAGTGCGTAGCCCGCGCACTGCAGCGTCTGCCAGATGAGCAGATAGCCGACGACCACACCCGTCTGCCGCCAGATCAGCTTGACCGACTGGTCGACGCGCACCGACTTGCCCACCAGATCGACCACCTTGCCGCTCGTGACCCGGTTGATGACGTGAGCGGCCCGCTCGAATGGCCGCGCATGCTGAACGAGTGCGAACAGCACCAGCACCGGCGCGATTACGGCGATGCCCCACGCCAGCCGCCCTGCCACGCGCGCGGCATCGGAATTCGAATGTTCGAGCAGATAGCCGGCGGCGATCAGCCCAAAGACGAGCTGGCTGATCAAGGTGAGCTGCATGTCGACGACGAGGCTCGCCGCCGCCGTCGCGGGACGCACGCCGGCGCGCCCGAGCAGGCGGAACGAGACGATTTCCCCGCCGATGCGCGCGACTGGCAATAGATTGTTGATGGACTCGCGAATCCACACGAACCGAAGCATGGTCGCGAACGACGGTCGCTGCGCCCTGCGAATCAGGGTGCGCCAGTCCCAGGCGTTCGCGGCCATCGGCACGATATGCAGCAAGGCGGCCAGCACGAGGCCCATGCCTGCGCCTTGCAGGAGTTGCAGCACGGCTGCGGGATGGTCGCGCCATACGAGCCACGCGGCAACCGCGAGACCGCACAGCGCAGCAATACGCCCAAGGTGTTTCATCCGCTGATATCGTTGATCTACTCATTTGTCTTGAACGGGTGACAGCATCCCGTTCGCGTCGACGCGAAAACGCGTCCCGCGCCACACCACGCCCGACGAGCAAAAGCTCGCCGCATAAATCGCGAACTGGGCCGCATCCCAAAGCGGCAGGCACAACAGCCCGCTGCACTTTTTCCCGGTGGCGCGATCGGTCCTCCAGACCAGCAGCGCGCGGGCGCACAACGCAACACCGGCCAGCGCCCAGGCGGGGATCGCGCCGCCCGACATCGCCACCGCAAGCAGCGCGAGCGGCAACGGATGCATGAGCACCGCGCCCAGATGCCCCGAGCGGTCCGCCGCTCGGATGGTGCGGCTCCAGCGCAATTCGTGCGCGAACACCCTGGAAAACGTATTCTCCGCGCAAGCGTGCTCCACCACAATGGGCGGAATGGCGACGGTGGCGCCCGCGCGCCGCACGGCCTCGCCCACCGCATGGTCCTCCGCAAGGTGATGCGCGAACTGGGCCAGTCCGCCAATGCGCGCGAGCATCTCGCGAGTCATGGCGATGGACTGGCCGAAACACGGCCGGGCGCGCCCGAGCGCGAGCCCCGTGACCACGCCAGGCAGAAAATGATAATTGGTCAGCGCGGCGGCAAGGCGCGGCCAGAATCCCGTCGCATGGCGGCCGCGATAAACCGTCGTCACGAGCCCCACGCCCGGTTGCTGCAGCGTCCCGACGATATGGCGCAAATAATTCCGCTCGACGCAGACATCGCTGTCGGCGAAACACAGCACCTCGTGCTCGGCCTTTTCGAGCATGTTCACGAGATTCGCGATCTTTCGGTTGGGCCCGTACAGGCGCGCATCGGCCACCACGGTGATATGCGCGCCGGGATAGCGAACCCGCAGCCTTTCGACGGCCAGGAGCGCTGCATCGTGCGCATCATGAACGCCAAAAAGATACTGCACCGGCCCCGGATAATCCTGCTCGAAGAAACTGGCGAGATGCGCTTCGAGTTGCCATTCGTCGCCGTGCAGCGGCTTGACGATGGTGACGGCGGGAAAGCGCTGCGGCGCAGCCACGTCGCGCGCAAAAAAGCGGCCTATCAGCCAGCTTGCCACCACCGTATAGACAATGCCGAAGATGGCGCCAAGGCCGCACAGGATCGCAAGGCATTGCGCAACCATGTGAGTAATGGTCAGCAGCGCGACATGCCCCGGCAGAAGCGCAACCGAAGCGATATCGACAGAAGCGGCGGCCGCTACCATGACGCCTCCCAGGCGCGCCGTCGCCCGGCAGAAAGGCAAAGCTGCAAAAGCCAAGGTTGCAAAAACCAGGGTTGCAAAAACATTACATGCCCCTTCGAGTGCCCATCTGGTTCGTCCGCGGTTCGTTCGCCATTCGCCGGTTAACCGAGCGTAGCAGTGTTTTCTGACGAAAAGATTAACTTCTTACTAACGGTTCGTCCCCTCTTAATCTTTAGTTAACGGTCGGCGGCTACAATCCGTGCTCGAATTCACTCTCTTGCGTCGAGGTCTCCATGCATACCCCATTACGATACGATGCGCCCGCGCGTCTTCTTCACTGGCTCGTCGTGGCGCTCGTGGGCGCACAGTTCGTGCTGGGCTGGACGATGCCCGACGTTCACCGCGATACCCAGCCGGTCGGTCTGATTGCGGCGCACCTGATCGTCGGCACCACGCTGGTCGCCGCCATGGCGCTGCGTATCCTCTGGCGCGCCACGCATCGCCCGCCCCCGCCCGCAAGCGAACTCTCGCAGCCGCTGCGCACCATTTCCACGCTCACGCATATTGCACTTTACGCGTTGCTGGTGGCCGTGCCGGTGCTCGGCTGGATCAATGCGTCGTCGCGGGCCTGGCCGCTGACGCTGTTCGGCGTGGCGCCGCTGCCCGCGCTCTCGCCTGCGGGGTCGTCCTTCGGGCATGCCATGGGCGACGTTCACAGCGTTCTCGCGTGGGCCTTGTTCGCGCTGATCTGCCTGCATGTCGCGGCCGCGCTGCTGCATCGCTTCGTGATTCGCGATCGCGTGGTGCAACGCATGGCGTTGTGGTGAGCGGCGGGCCCAGGCTTCATGCGGCGGCGGCCAATTGCTGAGTCAATTGTCCGGCTGCCGCCGCGATTTCCCCGCGCAGCCATCGATGCGCGCCCGACGTATGGCGGCGCGCGTGCCAGACCGCCGATACGATGAACGGCGCCATTTCCACGGGCGGCTGGAGCACCTGCAGCGGCAGATTGCCGACGATGCGCCGCGCAGTCAGTTCGGCAAGCCGGCTCGCAAACGCCATGTGCTCGCGGCTACGCACGAAATCGTGCAGCCGGTACGGCACACCCGCATGCTGCAATGCGCCCGCCATAGCGAGAATCGGCGTGATGCCGATGCCGCCCGCTATCAGCACGGCAGGCGTTCCCCCCACGAGGCGGAAATACGCCTTGGGCGGCGAAACGAGAATCTGCGCGCCCACCTCCAGCACATCGTGCAGCGAGCGCGATCCGCCGCGAGAGACGGGTTCGCGCTTCACGCCGATCACGAAGCGGTCGCGCTCGCCCGGTGCGTTGACGAGCGAGTATTGGCGCACGCAGCCCGCGGGCGTCTGTACGTCGATGTGCGCGCCGGGCTCCATCGGCAACGAGGCGATATCGGGCACGCTCAACTCGAACGCGACGATGTCCTGCGCGGTTACCTCGCGCCTCAGCACCGTTGCGCTCAGCCGGCGCTTTACAGCACCCCGCGCGCCCGCACGCACCGTGATCGGAATAACACGTTGCTCGCGCAACGATGCCGTCGCGTGCGTGTTGCGCTCCACCGTGCGGCGCAGCGCATTCAGCAAACGGTTGTGAAAGCGCGGTAGATCGATCTGCGCCGTTGCGGTGAAAGCCGCGTTGCCGTGCACGATCGTTCGCGCATCGCTGGCCAGTTGCAGCCAGAACTGGACCGAATGCGCACCATCGGCGTTCTGCCACGCAATGCCGACGCGCTCGCCGCTCCGGCGCACGGAAACGCTCGCGTGCACGGCTTCACCATCCGCAAGCGCGTAGGCGGCGAGCGCGTCCGCCACGGCCTGGAGCGGCGCATTGAACGGCAGGCTGCGCAGCGCCACGCGCGGCGACATGATCGAGGCTATCGGTCACGACGTCTTTCGCTGCTGGATCGAAGTTGACCCATAGCCCGTTGTCTTTCTCCGCAACGGCGAACGTGCGCGCGCACAGGCTCGCCGGAGGCTGCCCCTGCAAGGATGCGGGAATATGCGTGCAGCGCCCGTCGCCCGCGCGGTATTGCCAGCCGTGGTATTGGCAGCGCAAGGTCGCGCCGGTGTTCGTGCCCAGCGTGAAGCGCACGCTGCGATGGGGACAGCGGTTTTCCCAGGCGTTGAGCGTGCCGTTGTCGGCACGCCAGAGCGCAAGCTCCACGCCGTGCAACTGGGTGTGAAAGACGTGCCGCAACGGCACGTCGGCGGCGCGGCCCACCATGTGCCAGCCGCGCGGGAGCAAGGTTATCGTTTGATCCATGATCGAAGTTCAATGCCCAGCGGATGAAGAGATGCCCAAAGCGCCGGTCGCGCTGAACGTGCCGTAAGCAACACCGCGCTCGCGCAGCCAGCGCCGGTAGGCGACCGACATGGCATCGGCGCGCGTGGGCATTTCGAACGCGAGATCGAGCGGCAGCGTGCGCGGCACGTGATTGGACAGGATCATCAGGTCCTGCCCGAAGATGGTTTGCTGAAAGAGCCTCAGGCCGCTGTCCGAGGTGGAGTCGTCGAGATAGACCAGCACCGTATGGGCGATGCAGCGGCTCTCGTCGACCGGCTGCACGAACAGGCAAATGACGTCGCGCCGCGCAGGCTGCTGCGGGCTGGTCTTGTACAGCATCGCCGTGAACGGACGCGCGACGCGGTACACATAGTGAGCGTCGATGCCCGTTTGCGCGGAAGCCGCGCTCATCGGCTGATAAAAGCGGCAGTCGCGCGCGAATAGTTCGCCGCTTTCGTGTTCGACGCGGTAAGGCGCGACCTCGGTATGCGGCTCTTCGCCCAGCAGTCCCGTGTGCACATAGGGAAAATGCGCCATGTCGAGAAAATTCTCGATCACGCGCAGCCCGGACGCATGTACGGCGAACGAGCCTGCGCCCAGAATGCGCCGGCCGGGTTCGTCGAATTCGGGGAGCGCAAACGTGTCCGCTGGCGGTTCGCCCAGCGAGAGCCACACGGTATGCAGCCGCTGGCGTACCTGGCAAGGGCTGCCCGTGTCCGTGCGCGTTGCGCGCACGGCGCCCATGTCGTCGAGCGCGTAGTTGACCGGCGTGCCGAGCAGGCGCGTCGGGTACGTGACGCCGGGTTCGACATCCTCTATTACCGCTACCGGATACCACTCGTCCAGAACGGACGATTCAATGGCCATCTGTTGTTCTCCCATCGAGGTCGCGCGATGCATGCGCCGTGGGAGAACGGTAGTGGCTTCAAAAAGCCGCAGCCAACGCTATTCCTTCATGCGAGGTATGAATGATTTCGATGGGTTCGGAAAAGGCCGCCCAGTGGCGAGCGGGTCATCGTCGAGCGGGTGATCGTCTTTTGCCAGCCGCGAAAAAGATTCGCCCGATGCATGGAATAGTTCGCGCCGGCAACCGTTTATCACTTGCCGCAGTCAGGGAGGAACCTTCTCTTGCAGCAGTGCCCCGCTTGCGGCTTTCATACTGCGTGGTCGCGCGGTGATGCCGCGCGCCGCGCCTATAAAAGGAGTAAAAACATGAACAAAACTCTGTTGTGCATCCTGGCTTGTACTTTGCCGGTTGTGTCGACATACGCCGAGACGCCAAAAATTTCGAACGGGATGGTGGTCGACGACAACGGGATGACGCTCTACGCATTCGACAAGGATACGGTGCCGGGCAAGAGCGCCTGCGTGGGTGCCTGCGCCTCGCTGTGGCCGGCAGCCGTTGCGGATTCATACGACAAACCGGGCGGCGACTGGGGGTTCATCGACTCCGGCTCGGGCAAGCATCAGTGGACCTACAAGGGACGCCCGCTGTATCGCTTTGCAAACGACAAGCAACCTGGTCAAATGAACGGTGACGGGGTCAAGGGTATTTGGCATATCGTGAAGCCTTAAACCCCTTGCTAACCTTATCCTGCCGGGGGGCTTCCCCCCGGCAGGATGGTCCATGCAGGTGGCGAGAACGTTGAATATGCAGCGCTCCGCAAAACACCGCAAAGATGGCACGCACTGATGACATCAATCGCGTAAGCGCGCACGCGACAGCCTGCTACCCCGCCCGCGCGAGCAACCACTCAACCGCCCGCCAACGCACTCTCCATCACCACCTGCAGCAGCACGTTCGCGCCGGCCTCGGCCCATTCAGGCGTGATCGCCTCGCCTTCGTTGTGACTGAGTCCGTCGATGCACGGCACGAAGATCATGCCCGTGGGCGCGACGCGCGCGAGATAGCACGCATCGTGGCCCGCGCCCGAGACGATATCGGCATGCGGCAAACCCAGCGTCACCGCCGCACGCCGAACGGCGTCGATGCACGCGGGTGCGAACGGTACCGGCGCGTAGTCGAAGATCTGCGTGATCGTGTGGCCAAGCTGTGCTTCCTGCGCCACGCGCGCAAGCTCGGCGCGCAATTGCGCATCGAGCTCGGCTAGCACGCCCGAGTCCGGATGACGAAACTCCACCGTGAAAAAGCAGCGCCCCGGCACCGTGTTGCGCGAGTTGGGCTTCGCCTCGATCATGCCGACCGTGGCGCGCCCATACGGCGCATACTTGCGCCCCAGCGACTCGACGAACGTGATCATGCGCGCCGCCCCGGCCAGCGCGTCGCGGCGCAGGTCCATCGGCGTAGTGCCCGCGTGCGCGTCCACGCCCACGAGTTCGATCTCGTACCAGCGCTGCCCCTGGCCGGCCGTCACGACGCCAATGGTCGTGCCGCTGCGCTCGAGAATCGCGCCCTGCTCGATATGCAGTTCATACGCGGCGTGCACCGGCGTGCCGCCCACCGGCTCATCGCCCGCATAACCGATCTGCTCGAGCGCCTCGCCTATCGTCGTACCCGATGCGTCGGTGCGCGAGAGCCCGTATTCGAGCGCATACACGCCCGCATAGACGCCCGACGCGATCATCGCCGGCGCAAAGCGCGAGCCTTCCTCGTTGGTCCAGATCACCGCTTCGATGGGGTACTCGGTCTGCACGCCGGCGTCGTTGAGCGCACGGATCACTTCGAGCCCGCCCAGCACGCCATAGATGCCGTCGTAGCGGCCGCCGGTCGGCTGGGTGTCGGCATGCGAGCCGGTCAGCACGGGCGCGGCATCGGGATTGCGGCCCGCGCGGCGCGCGAACACGTTGCCCATCTTGTCGACGCGAATCGTGCAGCCCGCCTCGCGCGCCCACTGCACGAACAGGTCGCGCCCTTCGCGGTCGAGCCCGGTGAGCGCAAGGCGGCACACGCCGCCCTTCTGCGTCGCGCCAATTTGCGCCATGCGTTCGAGCGAATCCCACAGCCGCGCGCCATTCACACGCAACGCGCCCAGCTCCGATGCCCTATGTTGCGAGCGTTCAGTCATCGGAACGCTCCTCGGCCGAACTGGCGGATTGAGCGGCTTCGGCCGGCTTCGCATCGTGCATGCGGTAGCGGAAATCGCAGCGCTTGCCGCCCTGCATGATGGTGCTCGTGCGCGTGAGTTCGACGCGCGGATCGTAGCCCGAGATGAATTCGGCATCGCGCGCGCAGCTCAGCAGGTGGCCGATCTCGCCGAGGCCCATCGCGTGATACATCTCCGCGTAGGCGCAGCGATGCACGTTGTAATCGTAGGCTTCGTCGTCGGCGCGCAGGGTTTCCACTTCGAGCGCATCGTCCTTTTCCCAGAGCACCTGCAGCGTGACGAACGACGCGATGCTCGTGCCGTTCGGTTCGCGCGCCGCGAACTGGCGGCCCGCATCGATCGCCGCGCCGCGCACGGCTTCGGCAATCACGGCCTGGGCGCGCTCGATACCGAAATCGCGCTTGAGGATCTCGTAGATCGGCTTGATGATTTCCGCTTCGATGCGCCGGCGCGCAAGAATGCCGAGTGTCTCGCCGTTCACGCCAGTCTCGTCCGCGACGCTTTCGCGTTGTTGCTGTGTCATCTTTGTCTCCTCGTTACGTCGTCACATCGTCACATCATCGCGTTCAGCGGGCAGCGGCCTTCGCGAGCGTCTTCGTGGCCGCGCCGCCGCCAAGCACATCCACCACGGCCCATTTGCCATTCTTCACCTGATAGATCGTATAGGCGGGATCCACGAGATTGCCTTGCGCATCGAAGCCAATCGTGCCGGTCACGCCATCACGATGAATCGCATGCAGCGCCGCGACAATCTTTTTCGGTGCAACAGAATTGGCCTGCTGGGTAGCGGCGATCAGCGTCGCCGCCGCGTCATAGGCGAACGGTGCGTGCAGTTCGATCGGCGCGTGCCAGCGCGCACGGTATTGCGCATCGAACGCCGCGCCGCCCGGCATGCGATCGAGCGGACGGCCCGGCTCCAGCGCCGTCACGCCGTCGCCCGCGGGCCCGGACAGCGTGAGGAAGGTCTGGCTCACGAAGCCGCCCGCGCCGAGCAGCGGCGCCTGGATATGCAACTGGCGCATGCGGCGCGCGAGCGGCGCAGCCTGGGCATCGAGGCCGCCGAAGAAGATCAGGTCGGGACGCTTCGCCTTGATGGCCGTGAGCACGCCGCTGAAATCGAGCGTCTTGTCGGTCACATACTGATGATCGACCACCGTGCCACCGTTGGCCTGCACACCCTTGATGAACTGGTTCGCGAGCCCTGCGCCAAATGCGGTCTGATCGTCGATCACGGCAACGCGCTGCGCCTTCAGCGTTTTCACGGCATACGCGCCGGTGTACGCGCCGCCATCGTCGTCGTGGCCCATGATGCGAAACGCGGTATCGAAGCCTTGCTGCGTGTATTGATGGCCCGTCGAGGCTGGCGCGATCTGCGCGATGCCCGCATCGTGATAGACGCGCGCGGCCGGCACGCTGCAGCCGGTGTTCCAGTGGCCGACCACGCCAACCACGTGGCGGTCGACGAGTTGCTGCGCGACCGTGACAGCCGTGCGCGGGTCCGACTGATCGTCGGCGCTCACGAGCTTGTAGACCACGGACTTGCCCGCAATGGTCGGATGTTTCGCATTGGCGTCGTCGACGGCGAGCTGCGCGCCGTTTTCCAGATCCCTGCCGATGCGCGCCGACGCGCCGGTCAGCGGCGCGGCAAGCCCGATCAGCACCACCTGTTCGTCCTGGGCGTGCGCGACGCCCGTGAAAAGCGACGCCGCAAGCGCGGCGGCCGGCAACAGCATAGCTTTCTTTTTCATGTCGACCGATCCTGATAAGCCCGTGTGTTGAGGCGCTATTGAGGCGCATGCCTGCCCATCCCGGGGTCTATGGCGCGCAACCTTGAATAGTGAAAAAGATTAGTCTGTTGTGTTCCGTGGTCTAAATTACGTTTGGTTCGATCAATATGCCGGCGCCCTATAACTTCGATTAAATCCCTGTTTTACAACGGTAAACTGGATTCCATCCGTTCCGCGCACCTTTCGATATAATTCGACACATGAATAAAATTCAGCGAATTGCCGATGATCCGCCGCTGCGGGCGGTGCGCGCATTCGAGTCGTTCGCGCGTCATGGCTCGGTCGCGGCCGCCGCGCGCGAGCTCGACATCACGGCCTCGGCGGTGAGCCATCAACTGCAATTGCTCGAATCGTTCGTGCAAACGCCGCTGACGATTCGCCGTGGCCGCGCGCTCGTGCTCACCGACGAAGGCCGCGACTACTATCGCTCGATCAGTGCGGCGTTTTCGGTGCTGCGCAGCGCCACGGGCTTCGTGCGCGAGCGCTCGTCGCGGCGGCAGATCACGATCAGTCTGATTCCGCTCTTTGGCATGGGCTGGTTCATTCCCCGGCTGCATGACTTTCTCGCGGCGAATGAAGACGTGGACGTGACAGTGCTCTACGCGAATCACCGCAATTACCGCAGCGACGCCGCCGATTTATCGATCCGCTTCGGCACTGGCGACTGGATCGGTTATACGAGCACGCCGCTCATGTCGGGCGCGGTTGTGCCGGTCTGCACGCCGCGCTTTTTGCAGCGCTATGGACCGCTGCGCAAGCCCGCCGATCTCGCGGGCGTGCCGCTCGTTCACGATGAGGACCGCAGCACGTGGGCGAACTGGCTGCAAAGCATGGGCGTGCGCCACGTCGCGCGCACCGAGGGACCGCTCTTCGAAGACGGCCAGCTGACCTTGAGTGCCACGCTCGCCGATCTGGGCGCGGCGCTCATGCGCGCGCCGCTGGTCTCGCGCGAGC
The DNA here is from genome assembly GCF_051125215.1 of Paraburkholderia sp. A3BS-1L. Lineage (NCBI taxonomy): Bacteria > Pseudomonadati > Pseudomonadota > Betaproteobacteria > Burkholderiales > Burkholderiaceae > Paraburkholderia > Paraburkholderia sp. A3BS-1L. Next base: position 299,509 of record NZ_CP120444.1, read on the forward strand.
TTGCGTCGGGTGCGTTGCGCAAGCTGTTCGACCACGAACTCGACGATGGTCGGCACTACTACCTCTGCTGGCGCGCCGATGCCGAAATGCCGGACGGCGCACAGCGGCTCGCGCAATGGCTGCTGGAGTCGGTGAAGGCGCGTTAATCGCGCCAAAAGACCTCAGAAGCTCAAGAAGAGGAAATGATGTCGCGGCCGTGGACGGATTGATCCGCGCTATTGATGCGGATTGCGTTATGGTGCATCCCCTACGCGGAAAGCGTAACGACGCGCCCGCCCTGCCAGGTATGGATACGCGAGCATGAAACGCAAACGCATGAATGACGTACGGGGCGAATACGTTCGATTTTATGTTCCAACCGGCTCCAACCGTTTTGTCATTGCGTGGTCCACGGACTTGCGCTTTTGCGATTATCCAGCTCCTCAAGCGTTAGATAGTGACGAAAGATTTCGACCTCGCGCAAATCCACTGCCCTGCGAACATTGCGTATATCCCACGGTCCTTTTTCACTTGCTAGTTCGGCAAGATATCGAATGTTGGCCTCAATATCGTAGGGGGAGTCATCCGCCAATGGCAGGCGATAGCCAAAAACAACCGTATTAATCGGCGTGCCGCCAAAGATGTCGAAAAGATATGGATATCCAACGAAATCGCTTTGTTCGACGCGAAAATTATCGATGCGCTCTCCACGCTCAATACGTTTCATTCCTATCTCATCGAAGTTCTGGTAGAGAATATTCGTTGAGACGTCATCCTCAATTTGGATGTTGAATTCGCTCACGCATGGCGTTCCATCCGTAGAATTTCGCGTATCAAATATAAAGCTCACCGACATTACTTTTTCTGGAAACCACGCGTATTCTATTTTTCCATCTTGGTCGGAGTGAAATTGGGGAATCCCCATATTTTTGATGACATTATCAAGCGAGATTTCTCCACGAACCCAACGAAGCCCAATTTTTGTATACCGGAGAAGCGCTTCCTGTTGCTCCGGTGTCATCGGTTTTTGTTGTGAATACGTCATGTTATTGACCTCCGCTCGTGCGACTGGAGGAAAACTCGCAGCGGTCACTGTGGCCATAATCAAACTCGTAAGCGCGGCTACACTGGTCTTCCGGGAAAGTCTTGAGAAGCAAACCCATCTTCGCTTTCCAGTAGGCTGTAGCCATGTCGCCACAGAAGAATGCATCATTCTCCCAGGGTCTCCCGCTGTAGTCGCGTCGGCAGCCAGACGGCGTTTCCACCATTGCATCGATATCAATTGGAGTTCCTCCCAAACCTACGTGTTGCAAAAGATTCTTGGCCACCGTGCGCGCACGCTGGTATTCAGCTTCCAAAGCAGCCATGTCCGCAAGATAGGGCGGAATATAGGGCGTCTTTCGCCATAACACCAACGTTTGCAGATACATGCCAACAGCCATCCGCTTGAGGCTAATGAGCGCTGCCGTATCTTCCGGTACCGGTTGCTGCGCCGCCAGGCGGACGGCCGCGCGAGCGAGTTCGGATGATTTCGCCTGCGTTCCGCTCGTAAGATCCGGCCACTTTGAAATATTCGGAATATCCTCGAAGTTATCAGGGTGCCGGGCGATCAGTGCGTAAATCCAGAAATTTTGCTGACAATGCGGGATTCGTGGTAAATCGTATCAGCGAATTCAGCGATTTCTTTAGTTTGGCTAACGCGCCCCGCAACATCGGTCGCCACCTGCTTTATCTTGAATGTATCTTCCAGTGATGAAAGATTTAATTGCATGGTCCACGCGGAAGGCGAGAACGAACCCCGCTCAAGAGAATTCTCAGGTCGATACGAAATAATTTGTGGTACTGTTTCAGATGGAATTCCAAATCCACCAGCCGGATTAGTCAGCGGGCCAGTCATAACAGGTTTGATCAGGGTGTGGAAATTCTTGAATTGCTCTTTATCTATTGGCCACGTCAGTTTAAGCGCAGGCGCTATATCGGTCGGCCCGAAATAGGCGCCACCCCACTGAATTTGATTGAGCAGCAGGGAATGCATCGCTTTCGCGTAGTCGCGCGCGAGCGGATACATAAGCTGTCCCTTTCGCTCAGGGTCACGGTCGGAGTAGCGCATGCCCCATCTTTCCGGCGTGCACGTGGCATAGGTCGGTTCAATTCCGGCGGAAGTTACCCCTGGCTTCACCTTTTCCAGTGTGTACGGACCTACTTTCTGAACTACCGCGTTGTCTGCGTTGCGGTCGTTGCTCATGACTGTGTGCTCCCTGAAGAATTAAAAGCGGTCTTCACTGTCTTTGCCAGCATGGGACGGTAAGCCGACAATAACGAGCCATCCTTTCGCAAGAGTTCAATTTCTGCGATCTGCATTTCATCGCCTAATACCAATGGAGTTTCGCCTTTCTCGCTGGAGGTTCCTTCGATTAGTTGTCCATCCTGAAGCGTGATCCGGTAGCGTTGGTGCGCTATCGGCAGGCCGGAACCATCGTCAGGCAAGACGTAGTGGTCGACGACTTTTGCGTCGGCGATATTCGTAATCGGCGTTTTGACTGGTACGTCCTGCGGATCATCCGTAGCGTGAGAAGCCGCATGAACAAGAAATGCCCCATTCGTCTTCCCGATTACGCCTTCCGAGCCGATCACTAGTTGCGAGCCACCACCGTTGAACACAAGGCGTCTTGCTGTAAGCCAGATTTCGTCCTGCTCGCTCAGGATCGTGATGACCTTCCGGGCGATCATGTCCAGGGTGTCGGTCTGTGACGTGATACGCACAGACCCCGGCGTGACAAGCGATATGGCTTTCTGCGCGTAGAACGCGATGGTCTCGCGCACCGATGCAAAGAACGATTTGCCCGTGGCGATGGAAACATGCCCGCCCGCGGTGAGCGCGGTGTTTTCGTCGCTCGCGATGTGCGTGCTGCCTGCCGCCGCTGTCTGAATACCCGCCCCGCTCGAAATCGTCAGGTGCGGCGCTTCGAACTCGGGGAAATCGTCCCCGCCCGGGCGCGTGCTGACCGAAGGCTTGCCGCGCAATTCGGCGTTGTCGCGCTGCATGTTCGCAGTCACGCCGGACTGATCGCTGCCAGCGTCCTGCGCGCCATGTCGCTGCGCCTGCTGCGCCAGGCGCTCGTGAATGTCGCGCGCACGCGTGAGGCGGGCGATGGTCTCACGCATGTCCAGTATCTTGCCCGCTGCGCCAAGCTTCGCGATGGTTGTGATAATCAGGCCCAACCCTGCGCGCACCGCGCCCCGCATGTCCGTGCGCAGTTCGAAGCCTTCGCCGCGCGCATCCTGCCGCCCCTCATTGCCTGCGATGCGCGTGACATAGCCCAGACTCAGGCTGCTCTTGCCATGATCCGATGCCAGTTGCGCCTGCTGACGATTGTCCGTGTCGTCCAGTGCAAGATGGTTTGATGCGCCGCCGTTGCCGAGCGTGCGGCTCACGATGCCGGTGAGCGCACGATTATCCGGCAGTTTCCACGGCGGCATGTTGTCCTGATTCGGCACGAACGCCGCAACGACAGGGCGGTCAGGATCGCCGTTGACGTACGCGACCAGCACTTCCTGACCGGGCCGCCCGTGCATGACGACGCCCATGCCGTCCCCCTGCCAGGGCAGCGCGAGGCGCACCCAGATGGACGTATTCCCGTGATGGTTGCCCTCGCGGTCCCACGCGTACTGGATGCGCACACGGTTATAGGCATCGACCGTCATCGGATGCTGTTCCCATCCGACAATCACCGCATGTTCGTACCCGTCGATGCGTGGACGCGGCGTGACCTGCGGCATGCGATACGGCTCGCGCGTCGGGTGCAGTTCGAACTGCGCTTCAAACTCATACTTCGCTGCTGCGCCGTCCAGCTTCGACGACCGTCCCTGGGTGTTGCGGATATCGATCCGGCAATCCAGCACGAAATACGTGTCGTTCGCTCCGGCGTGTGGGTGATCCGTCAACGTGAACGTCCTGCCGGCTTCGATGCCGCGCAGCGCGCCGCGGCCCTTCGCACGCATGCGCCCGCAGCGTGCGGCTTCGAGCTTCACGCGGGCGAGATGCTGCGCTTCCTCGCGCCAAACCTTCGCTTCCTGGGGTCCCGGACTTTCCACCGGCTCTGTGCGGTAGTGGGTGGTCTCCGGCTGTGCGTACTCCGCCGGCTCGTAGGATTCGATTCGTTCACAGTCGAAGACGTACTCTTGTCCGTCTCCATGCCTGATGCTGTGCTGCTCGCGATACGGCGCGCTGTTCGCGCTCAGTCGCGGCGAAATATAACTGTGGTCGTGGACCACGACCCTGTTAAGCGCAACCGACGTGCGCCAGGACAGATGCGTGACATATTCCCTGTCGAGATGCCCGCCTTTGGGACGGTAAGACAATGTCGCGTAGGGCGGGGTCTGCGCCTTGCAGGCACGGATACTGTCGGCAATGACAAGGAAATGGCGGCCTTCACGGTGTTCGAACCAGATCAGATAGCCGAATTCCTCGCACAGGCGCATGCAGAAGTCCCAGTCCGTCTCCCATGCCTGCCGGATGAAATCGCGCCGGGGAGTTGGGTGCTCGCCGCAGCGAAAATCGATATCGTGGCTGTACGACTTAAGGATGGTGCAGAGGATATTGGTGATATCCGTGTGGATGAAGATGCGCGAGTTCTTGCGCAGCGTCGCGCACCACCATTGCGGGCGCAATACGAATTCATAGACGACATCGTTTCCTTCGATGTCCAGAATTCCGGCCTCTGCGACCATACCGGTGATTTCGCGCAGGCCCGTGCGTTCACGGTCACGGGGCTCACGCCAGTCACGTGTCCGTGTGAAAACATCCTTGAACGTCAGCGTGATGGCCGAGCCCTTGATGGCATCGAGATCGACTTCGAATTCGTCGGTTGCAAACCACTCCGGGTGGGGAACGGATCTGACCGCTTCGATGCGATATTCGAAAAGCTGGCCGATAGCTTCATGGCCTGTAATGCGTCGCGGCAGCAGGACATCCTCGCGGTAATCCTGTTCCCGCCTGCGGTGTTGCAGGGTGATTTCCCGTACGGGCAATGCGTGGCCGTGCATGCGTACGGGGGTGTTGTACTTCCTGGGGAACCACATGCTCAGGTTCCCTTCTGCAATGTCGCGCCGCACGTTGTGGTGTCACCGATGAACGCCACCGGTACGCCGCCGTGCGTGCGCCCGCCCGTCGCGACAATTGCAAAGTCGCCACCGCACTTCGGGCAGCGCACAAGGTGGCCGTCGAGCGCGACGGGTATGCCCTGGTGTGTGAGGTTGGGCGCGGCCTGAATGACTTCGCCGCCGTGGTCTGTGGTATCGCCCAGGCGCGCGACATCGCGCCCCGTTGTTGCGTCTCTCATCGGCTCCGGCCTCCAAAGGACAAGGAATGGCGGCAACTTGCGTTGTCGGCAGACGCTTATCCTTTACGAGCTATTTTTCGCCTGGAACACGAAAAATCCGAAAATCGGCCGAACTAAAACTCAGGGCGCGTAAATGCCCGTGAAATGTCTCCCTCCTCTGACATTCCACAAAATGATCGTCATCGCACAGCCGAGGCGCATCCGGTGTCAGCTCAACCGCCTCGAATCGGTGCCGGAGGGCGCACAGCGGCTCGCGCAATGGCTGCTGGAGTCGGTGAAGGCGCGTTGGTCGCGCGAAGAACCTCAGAAACTCCAGAACAGGAAATGATGTCGCGGCCGTGGCCTGCTCTCGCGCGCTACCTTGCGCGGCGGCGCAAGCTGCGCGTGCGAATCGACCACCTGCGCACGTAGCGCCATGTCGTAGAACGCCCCCACCATCGGCAACGCGCTATGCGCGCCTTCACCCCAATAATCGTTGCGCAGCGTCACGCGCGCGTCGTCGAATCCCACCCATGCTCCCGCAACCAGTTCGGGATGGATCAGGATGAACCAGCTATCCGTATTGTCCTGGGTGGTGCCGGTCTTGCCGGCCACGTCCGCGCGAATGCCGAAGTGGCTCCGAATATCGGTACCGGTGCCTCGGTCCACGACATCGCGCATCACATCCACGAGCTTCAGTGCCGCGCTGGCGGGCAGCGCCCGCTCCGGCCGCGCTGCCGGGAAATCGGCGAGCACGTTGCCCTCGCGGTCCTCGATGCGCGTCACCATGCGCGGCTCGATATACGCGCCACGATTTTCGATCGTGCAGTACGCCGACACCATTTCCTTGAGCGTGACCGGGCTCGTGCCCAGCGCAAGCGACGGCACCGCATCGAGCGGGCTTTCGCGCACGCCCATCGCGCGCGCCAACGCCACGACCTTCGCAGGGCCTTCGCGCTGCATGAGCTGCGCCGTTACGCGGTTGCGCGACAAAGCCAGCGCGTCGCGCAGCGACATCGGCCGGCCGGTGGGCGGCTCGGCGTCGGTCGGCCGCCACACCGCATTGCCCTTCGACGCAATGGTCACATTGCGATCGACGATCGTGTCGCCCGGCTGCGCGCCATCGGCAAACGCCGCGCCGTAGACAAACGGCTTGAACGTCGAGCCCGGTTGACGCCGCGCCTGCTGCACGTGATCGAACGGCTCGTCGCGGAAGTCGCGGCTCCCGACCCACGCCTTGATGTCGCCGTTGCGCGGGTCAATCGCTAGAAACCCGGCCTGAATCTGCGTCTTGCTGTGGCACAACGCATCGACGAACGGGCCGTCCATCGCGAGCTTTCTGATCGCCGCCGGATCGGAGAGCCCCGCGTCGCGCGCACTGCGGTATTCCGGGGTCTGCCTGATGAACGACTGGAACAGGCCATTGCCCGGCCAGCATCCCGTGCGCGTATTCCAGGCGGCGTTGGCGATCGATTGCAACTGGCTCGTCTGCCAGGCAAGCGCCTGGTTGGCCATGTCCTGAAGCCGTGAATCGATGGTTGTCCGCACAACTAGCCCATCGGAGTAAATATCGTAGCCGTTGCGGTCGGCCCAGCCGATCAGCCAGCGGCGCAATTGCGCCGCGAAATGCGGCGCGGCGCCCGTGGGTTCAGACTGGATTTCGAAGTTCACACCAAGCGGCTGACGCTTGAGCCATGCGCAGTCGGACGGCTTGAGCTTGCCGAACTTCACCATCTGCCCGAGCACCGTATTGCGCCGCTCCAGCGCGCGCTCGGGATTGAGCACCGGGTTATAGGCGCTATTGGCCTTCAGCATGCCAACCAGTGTTGCGCTTTCCAGAATATTGAGCTGTGCGGCAGACTTGCCGAAGTACGTGCGTGCGGCCATTTCCACGCCATAGGCGTTGTAGAGAAATGGCACGGTGTTCAGGTACGTCTCGAGAATCTGGTCCTTGCTGTAGACGGATTCGATCTTGAGCGCGGTAATGGCTTCCTTGAGCTTGCGCGTCAAGGTGGGCGCGCGGCCCACTTCATCGGGGTACAGATTGCGCGCGAGCTGCTGCGTGATGGTCGAGCCGCCCTGCCGCGTGCCGGAGAACGTATGCAGCGCCGCAGGCGCCACACGCAGGATGTCAATGCCGTGATGCTGATAGAAACGGCGGTCCTCGGTCGCGATCAGCGCCTGCACCACGTATGGCGAGATTTGCGCGAGCGTCACCCATTCGCGATTGACGGGCTTGAACTCGGCGAGGCGATCGCCATCGGCGGACACGATCAGTGCGGGACGATCGACGCGGGCCTTGCGAATATCGCCGATGTTCGGCGTGAGCGGGATGAGCGCGAGCACATACGCGAGCAGCAGCAAAGGCACGGCGGCGAGCGCCAGCACAACGCCACGGCGCGTCGGGTGGCGCAGGCCGTGCAACGCGGCGGCAAACACGCCGCGAGCTTTTACGCCGGCGCGAGCGGCAAGCGACTGACCACGCTTGAGCCATCGCGCGCAGAGGTCACGAAAAAACGATCCAGGCGGGGGATTCACGGTGACTGAATGAAGAACTGCGCGAAGATCGGCGCGATAAACGAAAGGCGGGATCGTACCAAAGCGAAAACGGGGCACTGACGCTAAAACAGCAGTTTGCGAGGGCCGCTAACAGATGATTACATTTGTTTCCATTCCGGTTTCAATGGCGCAACGCCGGTTGCGCGCGGAATATTCGACACCTCGTTTCGTTTACGCAGCACGCGAGGCGCGCGAGGTCATGCAGGCTCGATGCCGGCGCGATTCGCTCTGGCGGCCGACACCACGCGTGCATGAAGGAGGTGTCAAATAGAAACCTCGCGTTTGTTGTCTGCATTCGATTCATACATGGGGTTCGGCGGGCGCATGAAAGGTGCGCGCATCGCGTTTCGTGCGGCGCGCGGTATGTGCTGGGCTAACGTGAACGGACGAGGCTCGCTGCTCGTTACCAATCCGCAAGGACGGCTGGTCATGGATTGAGCGAACGCACTGCAAGCTTGCCTGCTCCAGCGCCCGATGCTGGAGCAGGCAAGCTTGTCCGGCGACGGCGTTCACTTGCCGACATCGATGCGGCCGTAGAGTCCGTCGGCTTCGTCGTTGAGTCCGGCCGCGAAAAACAGCGTGTTGGCGGGTTGACTGTCGAGGCCATTGCCGAATGCCATGCCCCACAGCCCCGGCTCGACGATCGGCGTACCTTCATGCTGCTCCAGGGACCCGAGCATGACTCCAGTGGTCGGGTCGAACGCATGAATCATGCCGTCACCAAAGTTGCCGATCAAAACGGCATGACTGAAGCGGCCGAAATCCCCGGGCGACAATGCCATGCCCCACGGCGCATTCAGCACCCCACCGGTAGCGAAGCGCTGAATGAATTGCCCCGACGGGCTGAACACGTCGATCAAGCCCATGCCCGCGCCCGCAACGTCGTCGTGCGCGGCTGCATCCTGCTTCGCGTACGAAACGAACAGCTTCGAATCGATCACCTGGATGCCAAATGGCGCGAATCCAGCCGGTAATGTGGGATCCTGAAATGTGCCGGCCAGCGTGACCTTCGTGAAGGTCCGGTCGAACACGTCGATCCTGTTGTTGTGAAAGTCGGTGGCGTACAAGAAGTTCGCGCCGTTATTGCTGGCCATGGCGAGCCCCTTGTAGACTGCGCTGCCGCCGCTGTCGAACACCGTGATAGCCGATGTCGGGTTCACCGTGGGCGACCACGCCGTCATGGTCCCGCCCTCGCCCACGAAGATAAACGCCGCAGGGCCCGATTTTGCCCCTTGGGTCACCACGAAGTCCGTCGTTCCATTGAACACGATGCCCGTTGGATCGGCGTCGCCGCTCTTGCCAGCGGGAATCGTGACCACGAGAGACTGCGGCACGCCATTGCCGTCGTAGAGTGTCGCGCGCTGGGTACCGTTATCGGCGACCCAGGCAAAGCCCTTGGGATTGAAGGCGACGCCCCACGGATTTTTCAGGTTGGCGTCTACGTGCGCCGCCGCGACGGCGCCATCGGAAACCAGTGCGCTAACCTGATACTGCATCGATTGCATGCTGTGGGATGAACCTCCACACGCTGCAACGCTCGCCAGCACCACAGCCGCCAACAGCGCGCCGAGCGGCACATCAGCCTGTTTCATGATTGCACTCCTGACACGAAATCATTGAGATTCGCCGGGAGATTCACGGCGTCACGACAAGCGCCGTATGCATCCCCATTGCATAGTGCCCTGGCTTGTTGCAAATCAGCGCGTAATGGCCAGGCGCAAGCGTGAGCGACGCGCGCTTGCTCTTGCCCGGCGCGATATCCTCGACTTCCCCGATCTTTTTCAGCTTGTGCTCCAGCACCTGCCCCATGCCGACGGGCAGCGCATCGTCCGGGAGATTCGTCTTGAGCACGACGAGTTCGTGCGCCATGGTGTTGCTGGCGTCATTCCTGATATCGAGCGTGAGGCGCCCTGCCTTCACGCTGTGCGTTTCGAGCTGGATCGAATCCGATAGCAGGGTTGCGTTGACGGTTTGCTGGGCCCAACTCGCGTGCGGTGTCATGCCGGACGCGACCACGATGGCGATGATGGCAATTCTGTGAGTGGCATGCACGGCCGCCTCCCTTGCGTCGAGACCTCGCGCTTGCCGGACATCGCGCCATTGCCATGCGCGCTTCACATTTCGCAGGCGCGCGAATACCCCTGCCTGCGCGATGGCATGACTGCGTTGAGCGGCACACGATACGTGGTGTAAACGTGTGCCGTTGGCGGCATATTCCGGCGCCGTTCAGGATCTATCCGGGCCTCTGGAATCATTGCCCATCGCGCTCGTCGCTCGCATCCGCAACATTTGCTTGCATAACTCACAAGTGTTGCGTAATCCGCGCCGTTCATTGCGCCGTTGAGGATGCAGGCGGCACACGAGCGTGCCGCCACCCCTTGCACCCCATGCTCAACGGAGCTTGCACATGAACACGATCCCGGGTCCTGATACGTCGCCGCGCGCCCGCATTCATCCTCTCGTCGCGGGGGCAGCCGTCGCTGTGATTCTCGCGAGCGCCACCGGCATCGCCGCCATGACGGGATGGCTGCCCACCACGCATGCGAGCACGGCACCCGTTGCCGCGCCCGCCGTTGCCGCGCAAGCCGGCACCGCGGCGTCGGGCGGCGTGCAGACGATCACCCATCAGCCCGTTAATCAGCCGGCCATCGCGCAAGAGCCCGTGCGGCGCGAGCCCGTTCATCATTACCACGCCGCCCCGGCCGCGCCTCACTATGCAAATGCCAACGCCTACCCGGTGAGAAGCGAACCCAGAAGCGAACCCAGAAGCGAGGCCGTGGATCCGAACTCAGGCTCGGTCGTTGCCATCAATGCGATTCAGGCGCCCGAGCCCACTACGGGAATCGGCGCGGTGGGCGGGGCCGTCGCGGGCGGGCTGCTAGGCAACCAGATCGGCGGGGGACGCGGCCGCACGATTGCCACCATCGCGGGCGCGATTGGCGGCGGGCTCGCAGGCAACGGCATCGAACACGAGGTGCGCAAGGCCACCACGTACCAGGTTCAGGTGCGCATGGCCGATGGCAGCTACCGGAACTTCACCTACTCGACGCCGCCACAGTTCGCGATCGGCGAGCGCGTTCATGTCGATGGTGGTGCGTTGAATGCGGCATGAGCATTTCTGGCGGTCGAGCGCGCCGACCGCCCTCGCTCACGACACCGACCGAACCTGATTGATCTCGACCGTAATGTGTGAAAGACCTTTGAAACGCTTTAGCGCCGCACGATAAAAACCCGGACTGCGCTGCGCATCACCGGTAGCCACCGATATCACCGCGCTCATGTGCCCCGGACCCACGCGCCAGACGTGAAGATCGAGCACGGCGTCGCCATGCTTCTCCACGACGCCGCGAACGTTTTCAGCCAGGCGCCGGTCCGCGTTCATGTCGAGCAGAATGGCTCCCGTATCGCGCATCAAGCCCCATGACCAGTTCGCAATCACGAGTGCGCCAATCACGCCCGCAAGCGGATCCATCCAGACCCAGCCGAAAGTGCGGGCCAGCAGCAGGCCGACGATCGCCAGCACCGAAACCGCAGCATCCGCAATGACGTGAATGTAGGCCGAGCGAATGTTGTGATCGCGATGCAACGCGGCGTGGGCCTCGTCGTGCCCGTGCTCGTGTTCTTCGAACTCGATCCGGTGCTCGCCATCGGGCAGACCGACAACGGCCACGAATGCATGCGGCTCGGGAATGTCGTCCACCGATTCCAGATAAGCGCCACGGTCCGCGAATGCAAAGGTCTGGCGCACGCCGTCGGGGCGAATCGTCGTGACCGAAACCGCATCGGCAGTCAGCTTCGCAGCCGAGGCTTCCAGCGTAATCCGGAATACAGGCGGCACGCCGTCTTCGAAGATCGACACGGCGAATGCCCCTGCGCCACCGACGATGCGATGCCCCTCTTCTTCATGATCGTGTCCATCGTCGTGACCGTGGCCATGGCTATGACCATGGCCGTGACCGTGGCTATGGCCATGATGATCGCCGCTCAGCAGCCAGACGCTCGCCAGATTGACCAGCAACCCCAGCACCGCAATAGGAATCGCCTGGCCGAACTGAATCGGCACGGGCGCGAGAAAACGCGAAATGGCTTCGTATCCAATTAGCAGCGCGATCATGGCGAGCACGATGGCGCTGGTAAAGCCCGCGAGGTCGCCCAGCTTGCCGGTGCCGAACACGAAACGGTCATCGCTCGCGTGCCTGCGTGCATAGGTGTACGCCAGCGCTGCAATCAGCATCGCACCCGCATGCGTCGACATATGCAGGCCATCGGCAACGAGCGCCAGCGAGCCGAACATGCTGCCGCCGACGATCTCCGCCACCATCATCGCGCTGCATAGCGCGATCACCATCCAGGTTCTGCGCTCGTTGTCCTTGTGAGCGGCGCCCAGAAAGATATGGTCGTGCCCCGCCCCGAATGCGGCGTCTTCAAAATTGCTCATGGTTGTCTCACTTGAAGTAGCTGTGTACCACTTCGATTAGCTGCTCCTTACCGCTGCCGTGTTCGTCATCGGGCTCCGCGTCGACCAGGTGAGTGCGGATATGGTCCTCCAGCACCACGGCGAGAAGCCCGTTCATCGCGCCCCGGCTGCTCGTGATCAGTTGCAGCACGTCCATGCACCCGCGCTCTTCCTCCAGCGCGCGCTCGATGGCCTCCATCTGCCCCTTGATGCGGCGCACCCGATTAAGGAGTTTCTGCTTCTCGCGGATCGGGCTCATGCCTTTGCTCCAGTTATGCGACGTGTGCATATTAGCAAAATAGTATGGGGGGGTATACTAATCTTCGTTCGCAAGCGGCGGGCTGCCGCGTTCAATGGCGCGCCTTTCGCAATCCAGGCGGGGGACGACATCACCGCGAAACGCGGTGCAATGGAACGGGCGGAGTCAGCGTGCGCGGCGGCGGCCATGGCACAGGGTCTGTTCACATTGGAAACAGACCTAGCGATCGTGCCTCCCAAGACGTGGCGCGAAGCGGCACATCACCACGGGGACGACCGCAAGAGCCGCGCCGCCCCAAAATGTGGCCGTAGCGCCGTGCCGGTCCCACAGCCATCCGGCAATGACACTCGCGAGCAGCAAGCAGACACCACTCACGAGATTGAACACGCCGAAAGCGCTGCCGCGCAGCGCCGGCGGCGCCGTTTCCGCGACCATCGCGGCGAGAATGCCTTGCGTGAATCCCATGTGCAGCCCCCATAGGGCAACCCCGATGAGCACCGTGACAATCGACGCGCTCATACCGAGGATCAGATCCGCCGCAATCAAGAGCACGAGCCCGCAGGCCAGCAGAACCCGCCGGTCGATGCGATCCGATAGCGCTCCCACGGGGTACGCTGAAAGCGAATAGGTCAGGCTCATGATGACCATCACACCGGGAATCCATGCGATATTCAACCCTGTCTGCTGCGCGCGCAGCACCAGGAACGCTTCGCTGAAGCGCGGCAGCGTGAAAGCGGCGCCGAGTGCTACCACGAACCAGTAGCGTCCGGAAAACGCTTGCAGTGCGCGCCAGTGCAATGGAGACCGGAACGCATGGGCGGCGCCCTCGCCCGCCGGCTCCTCGATGCCGAATGCGATCAATCCCACCGAGACAAACGCCGGCAATACGGCAAACCAGAGAACCGTGCGAATGTGATCGGAGAACCAGAACATCAGGACAATGGCGGCAAGCGGCCCGGCAAACGCGCCGACCGTGTCCATCGACTGCCTTAACCCAAAGCAGGCGCCGCGAATCTCCGGCGGTGCGATATCGGCAATGAGCGCGTCACGCGGCGCGCCGCGAATGCCTTTACCCACGCGGTCGATGATCCGCGCGGTCGCGACCATCAATGGCGTGCTGGCGAGCGGGAAAAGCGGCTTGGACAACGCGGCCATCCCGTAGCCAAGCAACAGCAGCGCCTTGCGTTTGCCCAGCCAGTCGCTTATCGGCCCCGAAAAGATCTTGACGATCATCGCGCTCGCCTCGGCGGCCCCTTCGAGCACGCCTAGCGCGCTGACGCTCATGCCCATCGTGGTGACGAGAAATATCGGCAGCAGCGCATGAATCAGTTCGGAGGAAAGATCCATGAAAAGGCTGACAAACCCGAGCATCCGGATTGCACGCGGAATGGCAATGCGTGGGGCACGGGTGGCATCAGGCAGCATCGTTCGTTTTCCGGAAAATCAAAAACCCCCGACCCGCGGTGCGCCGAGTTGCCGAAGTATCGACAGATGAACGTTCAAATCGACCTTCACGAGATGATCGATGGATATCTCTCCACCCACGATCAGAGCGGGCTCGAAGCCATACATCTCCTCCGGTCCCAGCGGCCCCAAACGCTTGAGCGCGCGCTTGAACAAATTGTCCCGGTCGCAGCCTGCTCGCGAAAGCGTTGCGAAGAAAATACGCAATGCCCGATCGGGGTTCTCAACCCTTTTTTCGACTCTGCCCGGCAGGAAAACCAGCATGTGCAGCGGACATGAAAGAGTGATCGTGGGTCCCGTGACCTCGCCCCACAGAAAAAGATCGCCAAATGCAGTTCTCGCAATGACGTGGTATTTGTCGATGCCTGCAACCGGCGTATTGCGCAGCCACATATCGACGATGCCCTCGTATGCTTGCGGGTCGACGATCCAGACCAGACCGTCTCCATACGAGGACCACCCTTCTTCGCGCCAGATCTCCAGCAAACGGTCGGGCAGTACGCCCCGGTACCGGCTCAATGCGGACTCGGGAACCTGCTGGCGAGTCTTCCCGCGGCCGAACGTCTGGATAAATGCGTCAAATAGCTCGTCTGTCATGTCGTTACAACCCTATCATTTTTTTCCCAGGCCACGGCATAGTTTCAGTTTAATGTTCATGAGATAGCCGCCCCTCCCGATATCAATTGCGGTCTGCGCCCACTGTTCAAGGGCATCCGCGCGACCGTCGCTGTTCCAGCCCGATCCAATCGACGAGTTCACGGGAGAGTCACCCATGCCTACCGGCTCGTAGTGGTGCCACCCTCCGGCGACCATGTCGGGATTATGTAGCGCCGCAAGCGTGTCCATGATTTCTCTGGTGCGTGCCTTTGCTTGCTTCAAGGCTTGTGCTTCGGTGAGGCTCGGGTTTTTCTTCATTATGTCTTCAAGAAGGCTGGCCTGAATCGGAGCTTCGTATAACTTCCGGTAGGCCCGTTGCGCTGCTTTGCCTTTAGGATTTCTTCCGCTTGGCTTCTTTTTGCCGGCTGCCTTCTGCGCCTGGAATGTTGCTTCGAATGCATCGCGCGCGGCCTTGAATTCATCCGCCGTCATGCCGTTGATTCCGCGCTCCTGGCCGCTTAATTGCTTCGCATAGTTTTCCAGGTACTTGCGCTGGGCGCTTTCGGACAAGCCTTTGTAAGCATCTTTGTCGAATGGATGGAAACACGGAATTTTCGGCCATTCCACGTCCACGGGCTCGTTCGATCTCGGGTCCACGACCGGCTTGATGTCCGCCGGATACTCTCCCGGGTGCCCCACATACTCATGATCAGGTCCCTTTCCATCGCAATCGTTCGGATGATCCGCGTTGACACAACGCAGCCCCAGCACGTCGACCTGAACCAGAGGATTCGCCACATACGCGTAGAGATTGATTCCGCCCGACTGCCCGGCCGGGTCGGACTGCAAGTACCGTCCCAGCCCCGGATGATAGGAGCGGAACCGGTTGTCGTGCAGCGACGTGTCCCGGTCGTAATAGTGTCCGGGCCATCGCAGCGCGTAGTCGATGGAATTTCCCGCCGCAACCCGGCTCATCCCGTAGGGATCGATATCCGCCGCAAGCCATGCCGTTTGCCCATCGCAATCGACGATCCGCTCCGGCAATCCCGCCTGATTGCACAGCACGAAATAGGCACTGCCGGATTTCGGATCGGCGTCCAGGCCGGCATAGTCGATGAACATGAACGGCAGCAGCGCGGTTTCGTTCACGTATAGATAAAGGCGAACCCGCCCGTCCGGTCCCACTTCCGCGCCTGGCCGGTCGCCGTCCCAATAGTATTGCGTACACGCGTCGCCCATTCTCGTGGCGGTGCGCCGGCTCAAGCCGTCATACTCGGCGGTCCACAGCTCCGGTCGATCGCTCCATTCGACCTGCACCAGCAAGTCCAGACTGTTATAGCGCCAGGTGGTGCGGCGGCCATCCGCTGCAATCTCGTGCGCGAGGTGATTGCGCTCGTTATAGTGAAACACCGCGGACGACGTATCCGAAAGCCGGTTGCCTTCGGCATGGCGCATCGACGAGCCGTCTGGAGCCAGTAGCAAATTGCCTGCGGCGTCATATTGATAGCGGCGTACTGGCCATCCTTCGCGCGTCTCTCCAATCAGGCGATGAGCCGCGTCGTATTGATACTCGGTTGTCCCCGCTTCGGTATCGATCACGCGTTGCAGTTCGCCCGCCGCGCTGTACTGATAGCGCACGCCCCGCGCCCCGCGCGCCGCCGCGCCCGGACCATCGCGCCATACGAGCCGCCCCGTGCAGCGGCCCGCAGCATCGAAGCTGCACAACAGGTTCAAGCCGTTTCCAAGACTCAAATAGATCCGGCCGTCGTTCGAGCGCAGAAGCCGGTGCCTGCCGCCCTCCGGCGTGCGGATCAGCGTTTCGCCGAGAGCAACCAGGTCGTAGCGAACCACGAAGCGATCAAACCACGTCGTACTAGCCAACCTGTCTTCGAAGTACTCATGATCGACGCCTGATCCATCGCGCTTGTCCGCGGTGCGCCGTCCGTCTTCGTCGTAATCGATCAAGATATCGAACTTGTCGGTCGATGCCTTCGTGAAATTTCCACGGGCGTCGTATTCGTAAAAGTGCGTCTCGCCACTCGCGAGCATTCGCTTGCTATGCAGGCCCTGCTCGCCGACTTCGAATTGAAGCAGCAGATTGCCTTGCCCGTCGTGCTTCTCGATTAGCCGGTCGCCGGCGTCGTACTGATACGTCTCACGCAGCCGACCGTGTCTCGCTACACTGGCGACCCTGCCTTTCAGGTCGTAGGTGTATGCGCTCTCATTGCCATTCGCGTCGATGATGGCGGCAATCCCCGCTTTGGCCGTATACCGGTATCGGACGGTATGGCCCATCGGGTCCGTCTCGCTCTCGCGCAAGTTCCACGACGCAATGGTGTAGTGGTAGTCGCGCCCATCCTTGTCGCGCAGCCGCACCAGATTGCCCGCAGCGTCACGGTGGAGGTGTTCGGCGTTCCCAAGCTCGTCCGTGCGCTCGACCACGCGACCTACTGCGTCATGCTGATCTTTCGGTATGCCAAGGGAGCGGGCCGGCGCGGCAACGGCAACCGCGAGCGCCTCGATTTCCGGCGGCAACAGCATCCGGTCCGGCATGTCCTCGGGATTGTCCTGCCCCCACTGCTGCCCCAACGGCGTCACCGGTACTTCAAGCGCTCTCGCATTGGGCAGCGCGGGCGCATCTTGTCGCGTCGGCCATCGGTTCGCCCACTGATCCAGACGCCCCGTGTTGGCCCCTCGCCTGTCATAGAGCCAGCTCATGACGCGCCCGCCCGAATCGACCTCGCAAGCGACTCGCCCATCGTCGCCCAGCACACGCTCGGTTACGCCCCCGTACGGATCCAGAATGCGCGTCACCGTTTGTGCCGCGTTGTACAGGAACGTCCATTTCCCGCCGTCGGCCCGCGTGACGATGGTGCGGCCCGGCTGATAATCGAGCAGGACGCGCCACAACCCATCCTGCCCCGCACTCTCGACGCAACGCCCACGATCGTCGTAGCGGTAGGAAAACGCATAACCATTCGCGTCCGTTTCCCGGATCATCCGGCGCCCGCTGTCGTAGTCGTGCGTCATCGTTGCGCCAGGCGCATTGGTGGATGCCACGAGGCATCCGGAGCGATCGTAGCGATACCGGGCAATGCATGACACGGCGCCCTGGGCGTCGATCATGTTCACCTCGGTGACATGGTTGTGCGCGTCATAAACGAAGTCGATCAATCTGCGTTGCCCGCCGCGCTGCGCTGCCAGCTCGATTTGACGCAATGCCCCATCGCTCGCATAGCGAAGCGTGCTCTCGACTCCCTCGTTGACATGACGCACGAGCCGCGCCGAACGTTGCGATTCGTCCGCGCGTTCGAACGTGAATTCGCCCGATGCGCCATGCCGCATCACGAAGCGGTTCGCGCTCTGCTGCTCCAGTTCGCAGCCAGCGAACACGCCCGCGTAGCGCCCCATGTCGTCGCGGCGAATCGGATATTGCCGATAAAGACTATCCACGTACACCGCACGCGTGCGCCGCAGGCGCAGCTCATGCTGGAAGACGTGACGAAAGCCGTAGCCGAGGGCGCCGTCCTGATCGCTCCAGGCGCTGCAGTAATAGCGCTCCCATTTGAACGTGGGTGCGACGCGCGTGCTGTAGTCGACGAACTCGTTTTCCGCCGCGCCCGTGACGACATCGACCGGGTGACCATCCTTGCACGGTTCTTCGTGCGTTCTCTTCGGCCCTTCGCCTTCGTCCTTCGGCTTGGTTTTCTTGCGCAGCCCCCATCCCAGCATCAGCATCGCCAGCGCGTCGGGCATTGGAAAGCCGCCGATCAGCACGCTCCCGTCGCCGAGGAGCAGCGTGCCCATTCCCGGCTCCACGCCAGGGTCCTTGCCCATCAGATTGCTCAACGCCATCGCCATGGCATCCGCCGCCGTCTGGGCCGCGGTCACCGCAGCGTCCACCGTGCGGCCGCCGATTGCCTGGTCCGCCGCCGTCGCCCCGCCTGCCACTACGGGCGCCGCCGTTCCGGCAATATTCATTGCGCGCCTGAACCCGCTCGCCTTCCCCGCCTCCTCGGCAACATGCCCCTTGCCGCTCATCCCGAGCGGATTGCAGTGGCGCGTGAGATCGATTGCCATGCGTGCCGCGCGCGCGCCGCCAATGAAGGTGTTGCTCGAACCGGTGCTGATCTCGAACACCGGTGCGAAGCCGCCGCAGGTGGGCGCCATCCCCACGTCCAGCACGCGTGCGGCGGGCATGCCGCCATACAGCACGCTCAGGCAACCGCTGCCGATGGTCTCGCCGACGCTAGGCAGCGGCACGCCATTGCTCGGAGGATGCGCGTGCGCATGCGGCACGCCCAAATGAGGCACGCCGATGAACGCCGCAGGCATGCCCGGCATCAGATTCGCGCCCGGAATCAGCGCCATGCCGGTATTGAGCAGCTGATCGAACGCGCCAAGGCTGCCCACCGCGCCGTTTACGACATCCGATATGCGGTCCAGCGTGCTCGCCTGGGGATTACCGAGATCCTGAAACGGCTGTGCACCGCTATTGACCGCACTCGCGAGTGCATCGACCGAAGTGTTGCCGGTCGGGGCGATCAGCGGGCCGGGTGGCGCGGGCGGTGCGCTGGCCTCGGTTGCAGCACTGGCCGCTCTGGCCGCTCTGGTCGGATTGCTCGGATTGCCTGGCGGGGTGCTCATCTAGCGCCGTCCCTCCCGCTCCATCTCCCGATGCACAGGAATCCGATCTTTTTCCATTTCGTATGCCATGGCTTGCGTCTTCAACCCAGCCTGCGCGTATAACGCAGCCAGCCGCTCGAGCACCGAATGGCGCTGATGCTCGCAGCCGAAACGCTCGCACAACGCCTTCGCATCGGTCCACGCACGCGCGGCCTCGACGGTCTTGCGCGCGCCCAGCAACGCCACGCCGAGTTTCTCCAACGCATCGACGGCTGCATGCGGGAACATCAGCTTGTCCGCCGTGCGGCTCGCGAGCTCGAAATACTCGACCGCGTGCGCGGGCTGTTTCAGGCTCAGCCGCGATTGTCCGGACGCCATGAGCAAATTCAGCGCGACACTCAGGTTGCCGCTATCGGCCGCGGCGTCGAGTGCGTGCGCATACCAGCGGCTCGCATCGGCATGCTGGCCGCTGCGTGTCGCGACATCGCCGATTCCCCCCAGCGCCAGCGCCTGCCCGAGCGGATTGCGCTGCTCGCGATGCCAGCCATGCAGCAAGCGATATTTCTCGAGCGCCTGGTCGAGGCGGCCATGCGCGAGATCGAGCGCGGCCAGTTGCATGGCCGCCTGCATCCGCTCCGCGAGCGGACGGGCCGCATCGTTGAGCGCGCCCACCAGCGTATCGGCGGTTTTTTCCGGCGAGAAGTCGAGGTCGAGCGCAAGCACATGACGAGCCTTCTCGCCCTGCTCAGGCGTCAGAAGAAAGCGCCGCGCAGGATCCTCGCGCAAGCAGAATCGATGCCCTTCCATCCACGCTTCGAAGCCATCGAGCGCAAGCAGCGGCCAAACTGCTTCCCGATAACTGGTTGCGTCCGCAACTGTCGACGGCATGAGTGCCCAAACGATATCGACGCCCACCTCCACCAGCCCGCGCACATGCTCCACCGCCGCCTTGAGGCGGCTCGCGTGGGGCTGGCCCGGGTCGGTGCAAAGCAGCGGGAGTGCGCCCCAAGGCGGCTCGCCCGCTTTCACGCGCGCGTCGTTCTCTGCGGCGATCTGCGCGGCAAGCGAATCCATGCACTGCTGCAAATAGCGGCCTGGCGCATCGCATGCGAACGGAAACAGCAGATAGATGCGCTGCGCGTCGCGCCGGTCGCGCTCCTGAAGCATCTTGAACGCGAGCACGATGTCGAGATCGGTTGCGCCGAGCACGAGCGTCGGATAGTCGGGCTGCTCGATGAAGTCCCCGAGCGCGGCGTCCGTGGCGGCAAATTCGCGCTGCATTGCTGGCGTGCTCGCGCGTCAGTTCAGCCGGATAAAGCGGCTTCGCACGACCGTATCGGACTCGGTGCGGATGTCGACGCCGCCGCGCCCGGCTTCCAGTTCCAGCGTCTGCGCGCGCAGGCTGAGTTTGCCCGCGGCCTCCAGGTTGATGTCCGGGCTCATGAGCCGCACCACCGGCCCCGCGCCCGAAGCGAGAATCCGAACGAGCGGCTTGCCCTGGACATCGTCGATCTGCACGCATTGGTCGGGCGCGAGTTGGATGGCGTGGCTCGCGTGCGTGTCCTGGTCCTCCTCCAAAGCCGGCGTGACGGGCTCCGCCGCGCCCGGTGCGAAAACACCCGTCACGAGCGGCTCGGCCCAGTTCACCGGCTGCTCCACCAGTACACGATCGCCCCTGCGCGGCCGTTGTCCACGCAGGCAGGCAAGCCAGCACTCCACCATCTCGCCGTGCGCATCGAACCAGCGCACGCGCACCCGGCCCGGACAATCCGGGTGATGCGTATCGATCACCTCGCCGACGAGCAAGCCCTGCGCGGCAGGCGCTCGCGCGGGCGCTGCCGGAGCGGGCGCCATGCCCGCTTCGAACAAGGCGCGCAGCTTCGAGCGCGTGGCGGTGTCGATGGTGTCCGGGTCGATTTGCACGGCTTCCGTTGCCGCCGCGTCTTCGGCGTGATCTGCGTAATTTTCTTGAATATCCATGAGATCCTCTCCGTTTCTCTGCTTGCCTGCCTTCGCGGAGCGATGCAGCTAGTGCAGCACCACCCTTATCGCGTTGCAGTCGGCGGCGGCGCTTGACAGTTAGTTGCATCTACGAGGCGAACCGCAACTAGTTGATGTGCGCGATGGTCCCCTGAATCGTGATGCCGGACGAGTCGAGCGTGATGCTCGCGCCGTCCGTCGAGATCACGATCGTCTTCGCGTTGATATTGACCTGCTTGACGTCCGCGTCGCCCACGTTGATCGTCGGCGCCGAGACATCCACGTTGGTGATGCCATAGACTGCCGTGAAAGGCGCGCCGGTGATGATGACGCCCTTGCCGGTCCCGGTGATGTTCACTCCCCGGCCCGCGCCATCGCCCGTGATGCCGACACCGTTTTCGAGTCCGTTCACGTCCACGCCCGAATCGCTGCCCTTGATCGCGACGCCGCCGGTGTCGCCGGTAATGTGCATGCCCTCGCCTATCGCATGCAGTCGCACCGCCTTTGCGGCGGTCGCGCTGTAGTCGCCGGTATTCACATTCACAATGCGCGAGCCTGCCGCCACCGTATGCGCGCTGGTCTGCTGCACCACTACGGTGTGAGTGCCGGTGGCCACGGTGAAGCTGTGATTGCCATTGGTGACGGCATGCGTGCTGTTGCCCGTCACGGTCACGCTATGGTCGCCGCCCACGCTCGTGGTTTCGTTGCCGCCGATCTGCGCCGTGCGGTGCTGCTTGACGCCCACGGTCTCGTTGTTGCCGATCTGCTTGTTGCGGTTGTTGCTCACCTGCACCGTCTCGTCGCGCCCCACACTGCGGGTGCGGTCGCGGCCCACCGAAACGGAATGATCGACCTCCGCCTCCATGTCGAGATTGCGCTCCGCGTGCATCCACAGTTGCTCCGAGCCCTTGCGATCCTCGAAGCGCAGCGCGTTCGCATGCTCGATTGTGCCGCCCGGCGTAGAACGCGAGAGCAACCCGCTTTGCGTCGCGCTCATCGGCAGGCCCCAGGGCGGCATGCGCGCGGCGTTGTAGCAGCGCCCGGTCACGATTGGATAATCGGGGTCGCCGTTCAGAAAATCGACGATCACCTCGTCGCCCACACGCGGAATCTGCACACCGCCAAAGCCGCCGCCGGCCCATGGGCTCGACACGCGCACCCAGCATGAGGAATCCTGATCATTCTTCCCGTAGCGGTCCCAGTGGAATTGCAGCTTCACGCGGCCGTACTGGTCGGTCCAGATTTCCTCGCCGGGCGGCCCGACCACGACCGCCGTTTGCGGCCCGTTCGTGTGAGGCCGCGGCGTGGCGCACGGCGAGCGGTATGGCAGGCTGTCGGGCTGCGCGAGCAAATCCGTCTCGTGCAGAACGGGCTCGTTGCCCGTATGGCTCGCGTAGGGGTTCTCCTGAAAGCGCCAGGCGCAACGGACGATCAGATACTTGCGGTTCTGATCCGCGCGCGGGCAGCGTGCAAGCTCGAACAGATAGCCCGGCGCACATGCGCGCACGTCGGTATGCGCCTGCGCGCGGTCGTAGACGCCCTGCAGTTCCTCCAGCCGCACGCGGTTGCGATGCTCGCCGTGCGCATCGTCGCGGTAGCCGCCCGGCCACTCGAATACGGCATAGTGGTCGTGATCGTGGCCGCGCGGTTGAGCGCGCTGCACGCCCAGATCGGCAAGCGGCTTCGTGTAGTCGTAGTCGCTCGCCTCGCGGCGTCCCGCGCTCACTTCCTGCACGGGCTGCCAGCGGTCGATATGCTCTTCGTCGGCAATCGCGGCACGGTCGCTGGCGATGAACGGAATCGTCGCGAAGCCGGGCAGGTCGCCATGTGAGGCCGTTGCATCGCAGAGCACCAGCGTATGCGTGCCGGCCTCGTGCCGGAAGAAATAGTAGATGCCCTCCGTCTCCATCAGCCGCGACACGAAGTCGAGGTCGGTCTCGTTGTACTGGACGCAGTACTCGCGCGGCGCGTAGGTCTCGGTGAGCAGGCTTTCGATGGGATAGCCATAGGGTGCGAGCACCTGCTGCACGATCTGCGGCACACTCTTTTCCTGGAAGATGCGGCAGTCGGCGCTGCGGCTCGCGAGCCACAGCCAGGGCCGCACGATCAGTTCGTATGCGTAGTAGCGCTCGGCGTGCCGCCCGATCAGCGTGGCGCGCGCGACGATGCCGTTCAGATAGCGTTGCCCGCCCTCCGCCAACTCGACGCGCACCGTCACCGGCTTGCCGAGCAGATCGCGCAGCGACACGCTATGGCTCGCGGCCAGAGCCTCGATGCGCCATTCGAACGGATGCCCGAGTTCCTCCTGGCCACTCAGGCGATAGAACTTGAGCTCGTCGCCGAGCGGGCTGTCGAGCGTAAAGATGCGCGCCACGCGTCAGCCTCCTTGCGCGCGCGCGAAGACGGGCGGCTCACGGGTGTCAGTGCGCGCAGCATCCACAGCGCGCGCGGCCAGATCGATCACGAGCTCGCGCGCGGGTTCCTCGCTCAGCCGCTGTCCGAGCCAGGTCGAGAAGCCGAGCCGCCCCGCTCCGCCGGGCGCTGCGCGCGGCACCTCGGGCGCGGCCAGTTCGAGTTGCAGGTCCCAGTCGAACTCGGCGCCCACGTACTCGCGCACCCAATGCACGAGTCTCGCGGCATCCGCACCGCCGGGCAGGAACGACTGGTAGCGCGCGAGCGGCAGCGGCCCGAGCACGATGCGAAAGCTGCCTTGCGCGTCGCGCACTGCGCGCCCGAGCACCGCACCTTCGCCGAGCGCCGCGCGCGCGCCGCG
Organism: Paraburkholderia sp. A3BS-1L; assembly: GCF_051125215.1. Taxonomy (NCBI): domain Bacteria; kingdom Pseudomonadati; phylum Pseudomonadota; class Betaproteobacteria; order Burkholderiales; family Burkholderiaceae; genus Paraburkholderia; species Paraburkholderia sp. A3BS-1L. Next base: position 323,523 of record NZ_CP120444.1, read on the forward strand.
CCCCCGCCGCCCGCCCTGCGCCACGCCGCGCATGCCGGTTGCGCCTGGCGTACCGGTTGCGCCTGGCGTACCGGATGCGCCCGGCGTGCCTCGCGCACCGATCGCGCTACGTTGCCGTGCGTCGAGCGCGACCCAGCGAACGACATGCTCGACAATGCGCACCGGCACGCCGAAGTCGTGGTGCAGCATCTGCGCGAGCCCCTCGGGATTGCGCGTCTGGCGCACCCAGTGGCCCGCGTGGAAGTACTTCGCATGACGGCCAGGCGCTTCGCGCGCTGGCAACGCGGGCTCCGTGGCACGCGCGCCGATCAGGCTCGCGACATAGCCGTCGAAGCGCGAGGCACCGGGCCAGTCCAGACCGACGACCGGCTGCGCATCGGCCCAGGCGCGATAGAACAGCACGAGCAGGCGATGATGAAAGACGTCGGCGAATGCGCTCATCGATGCATCGCCCACGCTGTGCGCACGCTCGAATGCGTACTCGGTCACGTGCTGCGGCAGCGCGCCATTGGGACCGAACAGCCCGAAGCCCTGGACGAGCACGCGCGGCGGCGCCGTCTCGCCTGGCGCATCGGCAATGCCGGACACCATCGAAGGCGCGAAGGCAAGCGAAGGAATCTGCCCGAGCCGCACCGGCTCCGCGCCGGGGTGTTGCGCCGCGCCGAGCCGCGCGGGCGCGCTCGCGAGCGCATCGATCCAGCGCAGCAGGTGAAACAGGTCGTGCTCCGCCGGCGCGGCGCGCAGCCGGCGCCAGAACGCCAGGTAGCGGGCGCGGTCATTCTCGCGGCCCATATTTTGATATCCTGATCGATCGTTCATATCGCAGGCCTGCGTCCCACGCGCGCGGGCCATTCGGCGATTTCCCCGCGCTGCGCCGAATACAGCGCGAACTCGACGAACGCGTTAATCGACGCATGCCGCGCGAAGAATTGCTCCAGCGCCGCGCCAAGCGCGTAAGGACTGTCGCCTGCGAAGGCGTGGTCGTCCACCGTCATCTCCACGCGCACGCCGCGCCCATAGACGAGCGGCCCGGCCACCGGCAAGCGCCTGAATACCGGTTCGCACGCGAGCCGCCGGATGCCGCGGATGCGGCGCGCGAGCGGCGCATCCGCCGGGTCCGCGTAGATCTCCAGTTGCTCGCGCAGCCGCTGTGCGCCGGCCTCGTCGTCGATATCGGCGAGCGGCTGGTAGTTGAGCCCCAGATGCGCGATCAGCCGCCAGTTGGCCTCATCTTGCGCGAGCGGCGGGCGCGGCGTCGAAGGGCCGCGCACGATGTGCACGCGGCTCACCGGTGCGGATATTTTCAGCGTGAGATCGGTCACGCCCGCGGCCGCGAGGTGCAGCGGCAAGTCGCGGTTCGTACACAGCGTGTCGGCGGAAAGCAGTTCGATGCGCTCGTCGAACGGCGCGTGCCTGCGGTCGACGAGCGACACGTAAACGTCCGTGCCCGCATAGTTCGAACGCATGCCGCCGCGCCGCGCCTGAGTACCCACAAGCCGCGTTTCGCGCCGCACGGAAAAGTACGCCCCAGATTCCTCGGCATCGCTGGCATTCGCCATGTAGAGCGGAAGAAACGCAGTCTCTCCCTGGGCGTTTCCATTGCTGCCCTCGCCGGCACGATGACCGATCACGCGCTTCACCGAGAAAATTTCGTAGTCGAGCGCGCGCGTGCGGTCGACCATCAGCCGGTATTCGCTCGCGCCGGGCGTCACAGGTATGCGCTCCGTGCGCTTCGGAAACAGATTGATCGCCGGCGTGCAGTTGAGGGCGAGATGGGTGGCGTCGATGCTGCGTTCGAGATCGGCGTCGTCGCCGTCGATGAGCAAGAGCATCTCGATGCACTCGCCACGCGAGGCCTCGAACGCCTGGCGCAGGCCGCGCACGCTGAAAAATAGATTGCGCGCGCCAAACGCGAAGTGCTCGCGCAGGATCCGGTAGCCCTCGAAGCCGCGCGAGCCGGGTGGAAAGAGCGCCTGGTCCGCGTCGAAGCCTTCGTGAACAACGGCCTCTGGCCCGAGCGAGGCGAGCCGACGGCTTTCCGCGCCACGATCGGATTCAGCGGATTCAGCAGGATTGGCGCCATCGCGCAGCACGACGCCGAGCGTGCGCGCGCACACGAGTTCGAGCAGCCGCATGGCCTGCCGCTCGGGTCCGCCAAGGAAAAACGTCAGCTGGTCGACGGGCAAGCGATTCAGACTCGCCCCGCCTTGCGCGCCCAGCACGACGCGCAAGGCGCGTCTCGCGCCCCTGCCCTCGCCAGCGCCCGCCGGCACCGGCATCAGATCGACGGCGCGCAGCACGAGCGGCCACAGCGTGACTGGCTGCGCGGTGCGAAACTCGCAGGCCGTACCCATGCCGCGCGGCGCGGCCGCCATGAGGCTGGTCCCCGCCGGCACGGTGAAGCCCTGGCCCAGCGTGCCCTGGGCCGGATCGGCCTCGAACTGGACGATCGCCATCGCGGGCGTGGGCGCGAGATGATCGGGATACACGACATCGAGCAGCCGCTCGGAAAAGCGCGGAAACTCGGCGTCCATCTTCAACTGCACGCGCGCGGTGAGAAAGCAGAAGCCCTCGAGCAGGCGCTCGACGAACGGGTCCGCGACGTCGATGCCGTGCATGCCGAGTCCGCCCGCAACCTTCGGATACTGGCGCGCGAACTCCGCTCCCAGTTCGCGCATATAAGCCAGCTCGCGGTTGTAGTAGTCAAGAAAGCGTGCGTCCATAGCGTGACGTTGGTTCAGCGCCGCGCGCGGCCGCTGGTGGAGTCTGCATCGCCGGACCGGTTCAGCGGGCGCAGCAGCGCGAAGCCCGAATCCAGATCCAGCTCGGTTTGCAGCAGCATCGCAATCGGCGGCTCCACGCACGCGAGCCGCCCCGCGATCTCGAAGGTCAGCACGTTGTGCCGGCTCGCGCGCCGTGGGTCGCTCACACACCGCACCTCGACGCTCTCGCTTTGCAGGCGCGGCTCGAAGCACACGATGGCCTCACGCAGCGCATTTTCCAGGTACTGCGTATCGATGCCCGAAAGCGGCGTGCCCGCGAATGCCGGCACGCCGAAGTTGAGCACCGAGCGGCCCGCTTCGGCGTAACGGCGCGCATCGTGCTCGTCGAGGGCGCAGGCCGTGTTCAAAAGCCACGACAGGTCGCGCAGCACCGCTTCGAGCAGCGCGCCTGTGCCGTGGCCGTCGTCGCGCAAGCGGTCGAACAGCATGGGCCGCGCCGTGCGCCGGGGTTCGACCGCATGGCCCGCGCGGGCTTCGCGCACGAAGTCCCGATAAGCGGAATCACTCGCCATGCGGGCCTCACATTTCCGTGTTCTTCTTGATGTCCCAGCCCATCGTCACTTCGGGCCCCTTGCCGCCGTTCGCGTTCTGCTCCCAGTACTGCTTTTTCACGCGCGCGGCCTGAAAGCCGTATTGCATCATCAGCCGGTCGGTGGCGTCGTTCGTTTCCGCGCCCACCACGCGCGCCGTGGTCACGATCACCTCCTCCAGCGTGACGCGCGAGAACTCGATCTGCTCGCCGCCGGTCTTGCACGACGATATCTCCACCTTCGATAAATGCTTGCCGCTCGCGCAATGCTTGATGATGGCGGGCGTGGCCTTGTCCATGAAGGCCATCACCACGAGGTCGTCGAAGTTCGCCTTGCCCGCATTGCCGCCCCCGCCCGTGGCCATGGCCGCCGGTTGCGTCGCGCCCCAGGAAAACGACTGGATGTCACTCCAGCCGCCATGCTGCTTGTCGGCGGATTCGCCCGTTGCGCCATCCACCTTCATGAACATCGCCACGCCCATTGTGTTTCTCCTGTTTGCTCTCGCGGATTGATCAACCATCCTCATCAACTGCCCGATACCTGCAAGGCCGGCAATCGGGACACCAGCCGCAGCGACACCGTCAAGCCCTCCAACTGATAATGCGGCCGCAGGAAAAACCGCGCGGAGTAATAGCCGGGGTTGTCAGCCACGGCGTCCACCACCACGCGCGCCTCGGCCAGCGGCTTGCGCGCCTTGGTGTCCTGCGAAGAGTTCGCCGGGTCGCCGTCCACATAGTTCATGATCCAGTCGTTGAGCCAGCGCTCCATGTCAGGGCGCTCGCGGAACGAGCCCACCTTGTCGCGCACGATGCACTTGAGGTAGTGCGCGAAGCGGCTGCACGCGAACAGATACGGCAGCCGGCCCGAAAGCCGCGCGTTCGCGGTGGCGTCGGGGTCGTGATACTCGGCACTTTGATACAGCGACTGCACACCGATGAAAGCGGCCACGTCGGAGTTCTTGCGATGAATGAGCGGAATCAGCCCGTTCTTCGCGAGCTCCGCCTCGCGGCGGTCGCTGATCGCGATCTCGGTCGGGCACTTCAGGTCGACGCCGCCATCGTCGGTGGGGAACGTGTGACACGGCAGGTTCTCCACGGCCCCGCCCGACTCCACGCCGCGTATTGCCGAGCACCAGCCATAGAGCTTGAACGAGCGGTTGATGTTGGCCGCCATCGCATAGGCCGCGTTGGCCCATGTGTAATGGTCGTGGCGCGCGCCATCGGTTTCTTCTTCGAACTCGAATTCGTCGACGGGATCGGTGCGCGCGCCATAGGGCAGGCGCGCGAGAAAACGCGGCATCGCGAGCCCGACGTAGCGCGAATCGTCCGATTCGCGCAGGCTGCGCCACGCGGCGTACTCGGTGTTCTGGAAAATCTTCGTGAGATCGCGCGGGTTCGAAAGCTCCTGCCACGAGTCCATCTGCATCAGCGACGACGACACCCCGCCGATGAACGGCGCATGCGCCGCCGCCGCGATCTTCGAGATCGATTGCAGCATTTCGACATCGGGCGGGCTGTGGTCGAAGTAGTAATCGCCCACGAGGCAGCCGAACGGCTCGCCGCCCAATTGTCCATACTCCTCTTCATAAACCTTCTTGAAGAGCGGGCTCTGGTCCCAGGCAATGCCCTTGTGGCGCTTGAGCATGCGCGCGACTTCCTGCTTGCTCGCGGGCAGCACGCGAATCTTGAGCATCTCGTCGGTTTCGGTGTTGTTCACGAGATAGTGCAGCCCGCGCCACGCGGACTCCAGGCGCTGGAAATCGGGGTGATGGAGCATCGCGTTGATCTGCGTGGACAGCTTCTCGTCGATCGCGGCAATCATCTGCCGCACGCCTTCGTAGGCATCCGACGATAGAGTCACCGTGCGGCTCTGTTCGAGCGCCTCGCGCGCGAGCGTCTGCACCGCGGTTTGCACGGCCACGCGCGCGAGCTCGGTCTTGGGACTGATCTCGCGCTCCAGCAGCACCGAGAACTCCCCGCCGCTCAGCGTAGCCGCCGGCAGCGTGGTGGCGGCGCTGCACAGTGCGCCTTGCGTTTCACTTCGGCTCATGGTCGTCCTCCTCGCTGGCGTTGCGTGCCGGCGGCGCGCCGAGCGCCTTGGGCTCGGACAGCTCAGCGAGCAGCGCCGGGTCGCCCAGCGCCCGCGCGATCAACTCCTCCGCGCCGCGCTTGCCGTCCATGTACGAGAGCAGGTTCGCAAGCTGAGTGCGCGCTTCCAGCAAGCGTCGCAGCGGCTCTACGTTGCGCGCGAGCGCGGCGGGCGCGAAGTCGTCGATGCTGCGAAACGCCAGCTCGACGCTCATCGTGCCGTCGCCCGTGAGCGTGTTGGGCACCTGAAACGCGAGCGCTGGCGCGATCGACTTCATGCGGTCGTCGAAGTTGTCGACGTCGATCTCCATGAAGCGGCGCTCGGCGAGATCTGGCAGCGCCTCGCTGCGGTTGCCCGCGAGGTCGGCCAGCACGCCCATCACGAAGGGCAACTGCACCTTCTGCTCCGCGCCGTAAAGCTCGACGTCGTATTCGATCTGCACGCGCGGCGCGCGATTGCGCGCGATGAACTTCTGGCCGCCGTCCAATGACTTGTTACGAGACATGTGAGTCAACTCCCGCGCAATCCGTGCGCTTTAATCCACAATCCAGCAATACGATTGAACCGGGCGCTTCACTGCGGCGATTCATTGCGGTTCCCGCTCAGGTGGTCGAGCTCCCGCACGCTTTCCGGCGCAATGTCGCGAAAGATCTCGTAGAAGTTCAGCGAGAGCAGGCGCTGCGCCCGGCGCAGAAAAATGGGCGCCGGGTGGCTCGGCTCGTGCAACTCGAGGTAGCGGCACATTTTTTCGAGGCCGAAATCGATGTCGGCGCGGCTCGAAATCTCGGCGTCGCGCCATGCCGTGCCATTCGTGCCATTCGTGCCATTCGTGCCATTCGTGCCATTCGCGGCGGGTGGTCCCGCTGCGCGCTGCTGCGGTAGTACGCTTTGCTCTGCGTTTTGCTCCGCGTTTTGCCCCACGTTTACGGGCGTGCCTTGCCCCGCGGCTTCCGCCATGGCCTGAGGCAGCTCGGCAGCCAGCGCGGCTAGCTGCCGTTCGAATGCGCTCCTGTCGATCGCCCACGCCTCGCCGAGCCTCTCGCTCGTCCTGCGCCGCAAGCCCTCCAGTTGCTCCCGCACCGCGAGCGCGGCCAGCAGCGCGGGGCTGTCCGCAGCGTGCGCCTCGCGCAATTCGCGCAGAAGGCGGGCGCGTCCACCGGCGTAGCTACCCACGCCGTTGCCGGCATCGCTGCCGCTTTCGCTGGACATCACACCTTCGCCTTGCTGCAACAGTTCTGCCGCCGCGCTCACGCTCAGCGTCCCGATGAGCGACTGCTCGCGCGCCGCGCGCACGCAGCCCTGTGGGCCGGCCAGTTCCGCCAGCGCATTGAAGCGCGGCAGCGGATCGGCCTCGTCGTCGAAACGCAGCGCCGGATGCAGCGGCTCCCAGTACGCGTCGAGCAGCGCCGACGCAAGCCGCAATCCATCCGCATAGCCTTGCAGGCCGCGGCTGTCGATCCACGCCCAGGTGAGCGGCACGACGATGCGCAAGTCCTTCGTGCGCGCCAGCAGCGCGAGCGCGAGGCGCTCCACCTCGCGCCACGCAGGCGACTGCGCAGCGATGACCACGTCGCCGTACTGCTCTTCGGGCTTCGCCGTGGCGCAACGCTGCAGCTCCAGAAAGTCCGCGTCGTATTCGAGGTCCGGTCCGCACGGCGCGTCGGCGCTGATCGGTGCGAGCAGGGTGTCGATCATCGTTCGGTCTCCTTGACGCATTACTCGAACTTGTAGCTGATTTCGAGCGGCGGGCTGCCCGCGTCGAGCGTCACGGTCCGCACGTAGGGCGCGAGCGAGCCGTTGCGGATCTCGATGCGATGCGTGCCCGGCGAAAGGCTTGCTGTATGGAACGGCGGGCTCACGCCGCGCCTCACCCCATCGACATAGACCTCGCCCCACGGCAGGACCTGGAAGTGCACGCGCACGGGGCGCATCGGCGCAGGTGTGCGCACGGTGGGCGCAATGGCTGGCCGCGACGGCACCTGGGCGACCTGCGGCTCCGAAGGCGCGGCCTGCGTGGAGTCCGCGGCTTGAGCCGTTTGCGAGGATGCGGCGGCGGATTGACTGGTGGCGTTGTCGACGGTGTTATCCGTGGCATTGGCGGGCTTGTCCTTGCCGGCGTGAACCTCCACCACCGTGGTGTCCGTAGTCAGGGCCGGCGCGGCGGGCGGCATGACGGAAGCTGGCGTGGCCGCTGCGGCCGCTGCGGAAACTGCCGCGCCGGGTTGCGCCTGCGCGGGCGGGTTGGCGGCGGGGGCCGCCCGCGCGAGGGTAGCCGGGTGGCTCGCCGGTGCAACTGGAACCGCAGGCGCGCTGGAGGTCGCTGCCGTCTGCGTCGAGTCTTGCGGCGTGTGAATCGCATAGCGCAGCGCCAGAATGCCCACCGCCAAAACGAGCAGCAAGACAAGCGCGGGGATGCGCATCGACCGCCATGCAAAACGCGGCGCTAACGATTCGGATGCCGAATCGTCTGGTTGCGCGGCAGCCGAAGCAGTAGCGTTATCGGCGGATGGCGGCCGTGGCTTGTCCGGTTCGACTACGCGCGGGCTTGCCTCCGGCACCGGTGCCGCCACCGGTGCCTCCACGTCATCGCGTTGCTCTACCACCCTCGCCTCTGGCTGCGCATTCGCCACGGTTTGCGCGGGCTTTTCGGCGGCGGGCGCCGGCAGATCGGGCGTCGCCGCGCGCTGCATCGCTTCATACCCGGCAGGCACGAACACTCCCGGCGTAGGCTCGTGCAGGCCAAGCGACTGGGCAAACGCCGCCACCGACTCGGGCCGGTCTTCGATCCGCAGCGCGAGCGCATGGTCGATGGCGGCCCGCACGCGTTCGCTGTAGTGCTCCTGTTCGTGTTCGCCTTCGTTGGCCGCCGCGCGCCCCGCCAGCGGCCGATACTGGTCCTGAATGCTGCGCACCACCGCCGCCGGCGGCAGCTCCCCCGTCATCAGCACATGCGCGAGCGCGCCCAGCGCATAGATATCGGTCCAGGGCCCCTGCCGGAACGCGGGGTCGTCGGTGTATTGCTCGATCGGCGCGTAGCCTGGCTTGAGCATCATCGCGGTCTCGTCGACCATGTCGCCGATCAGCTTGCGCGCCGCGCCGAAGTCGAGCAGCACCGGGTTGCCGTTGGGCAGGATGAGAATGTTGTCGAGCGAGATGTCTCGATGAAAGCACTGCGCGCGATGCAGCACGTCGAGCGCACCCAGCACCGCCGCCAGCATGCGCAGCAGCGCGGGCTCGCTCATGCGCTGGCCGCGCTGATGCAACTGTTCGAGCGTCTGGCCCTCGTAGTACGGCATCACCATGTAAGCGGTGCCGTGGCTTTCCCAGAAGTGCAGCACCTTCACGAGGCCCGGGTGATCGAATTGCGCGAGCAGGCGCGCTTCGTTCAGGAACGCGGCGCGCCCTGCATCGAAGGCCTGCGAGAAGCGCGCGGCGCGCAGCGCGACCGTGAAGTCGCCCGCGCGCGACGCGAGCATCGCGGGCATGTACTCCTTGACCGCGACCGCGCGCTGCAAGGTGCGATCGAACGCGCGATAGACGATGCCGAAGCCGCCCGTGCCCAGCACCGAGTCGAGCTCGAAGCCGGCCAGCCGATGGCCGTTCGGCAAGGGCCGCACGCCGTCGCTGCCGGGCGCCGAGCCCGCTTGCGCGCCCCCGTGCGAACCGCTTTTCGAACCGTTTTTTGAGCTGCCTTGCGAGCCCGCGCGCGCGGCGTTCGGCGCGGCTTCGGCGTAGTGCGGGTCGGTCATGCCAGTCCTCCCTGCGGCTCGCCGAAGAGCCGCTGAAACAGCGCGGCATCGAGCCCGCCCGTGTGGACGTCGGTGCGCGGCGCGCCGCCATCGGCAGCGGTCCACCAGAAGCTCGTCATGCCGTGCGGGTCGAAGTATTCCCACAAATTCGGCCAGCCGCCTTCAACGCCCGGCGCATCGCTGCCTGCGAGCGCTGCGTCGTCGCGCAGGCCCTGGGCCAACGCCAGATCGAAGTCCTCCGGCCCCAACGCGCCGCGTATCGCGTCGCGCACGATCGCCCCCATCAAGCGGATGCGCAGATCGGCGCGCTCGCGCTCGCCGCTCTCGCGCCCATACCGCTGCGGCGCGAACGGCTGCGCGACCACGAGCGGATAGCGCCGCCCGACGCGGTCGCGACTCGGCGCGACGCAGCCGAGCTGCACCCAGCCCTCGCCGCTGCCGGCGGGAATGGCGAAGCTCCAGAGCGGCGCGTGCGCATCGAGCGTGGCGCCGCCCGCCGCCATCCCCTGCGAAAGCCATTGCTCCCATGTGCGTGCGAGCGCGCCCTGCATGCGGCGGCCCACGAAGTCGCCTGCGCCCGGCAGCTTGCCGTACCAGGCGGGCAACGCGAATTCAGCGCCAAGGAGCGCGCCGTTCATGATTTCCCCGGACACGAAAACGACTCCAGTTGCGCGAGACGCAAGGGATTGCGCACGCTGTCCGCGCTCACCTGCATGGCGAGCGCGTGATGATCGACGTTGAAACCGGCCACCATCTGCTCGGGGCCCTGGCCGCGTCCCGGCGCGGCGCGACCTGAGGCGGCCCCATCGAACAATCTCATGAGCGCCCACGGCCCCTCGGTCACGATGCCGTCGGTCGCGCCCGACTGATCGACGACCTGCAGCCGCACCTGGTTCATGCCGCGCGGCCCCGGCCACTGCACCGTCACGGGCGCCTGCGGACCGTGCGCATAGCGCACCTGCTGGCCGTCCACATCGAGCGTCCATTCGGAGATGTCGGGGTCCATGTCGAGCGGCTTGATTTCCAGCTTGATGGTGGGCGTGCGCGCGCCGCCCGCGAAAAACGCATCGCGTATCACGGCAGCTTTTTCGAACGAGGCAAGCAGCGCGCTATCTCCCGAAACGCCCGATGCCCCCGCACCGCCGATGAAGCGCCACGGCTGCACGCTCGTATCCACGCGGTTTTGCAGGTTCTTCTGGAAGAACTCGTCCATCATGCCGCCCTGCGCGAACAGGCGCGCGAAGTCGCCGGGCGCGACGTCGCGCGACGAGCCCCGCGCGAACGGATAGCGCCCCGCGATGGCCTGGCGGCAGAAGTCACCGATGTTGACGGACGCGCTCTGCGCGAGGTTCTGGTCGACGTTGTGCGTGACGGTGCCCTGCGCGGCGTTTGCGAGGTCGCCCAGCATCTGCCGGAACGGCGCGGGCATGCGGCCGGCCTCGGCGCGGATCTGGTCGGCACTGTCCGATTGAGGCGGCGTCCCGCCACCGCGCAGCGCGGCATCGGCGGCGGTGAGCCACGTATAGAGGTTGTCGATCGACTTGAGCACCGCGGCCATCGCGGGATTCGCGCCGCCGCTGCCGCCACCGCTGCCTTCGCTGCCGCTGCCCGCGCCGCCGAACTCGCGCAGGCCCGCGAAGTGTGCATCGACCACCGCTTCGGGCCGCGCGTCCGCGCCCGATGCATCGCTGCCGCCCTGCGGCTGGCCGAAGATCTGCGCGAGCGATTCGCGCGCCTGGTTCACCTTGTCCTGTGCGCCCGCCGCGAGCCCGCCTGGCCCGCTGGCGCTTTGCGTGAGCGTGGTCTGCCGCGCGGCGGCGTTGGCCAGACGCGTGAGCGGCGAGTCCGGCGCGGACAGCACGCGCGCAATCTGCGTGACCTGCGCGATTGACGCCGTGCCCTGCAGGCGCAGATCGCCAAGCAAGGCGTCCCAGCGACGCATGTAGTCGTCGAGATAGAGCGCGCGCACGTCCTTCGCCTGGGCGCTTGCGGCAGCGGGCGTCGCGGCCTCCTGGGCGCGCAGCCCGAGCACCCAGGTTTCGTCGCGGCCAAACGCTTCCACCGCCGCCGCGAGCCGCTTGTCGAACACCTTCCAGTAGCCGTCCCAGGTATAAAGACCCGGCACGCCCTCGTTCAGGCTCGCGCCGCTCGCGCGCCTGAACACCAAGGCGCCCGAGGGGCCCGCCATCTGCGTCACGTTCACGTCGTAAGCAGCCGCCGCCGGGCGCAGCGTGCGCGCAAGCTGGGCGTACAGACGCTGCGCGAAGGTGAGCCGCAACAGCTTGTCGCGCGCGGCGGCCACCATCTGCTCGTTCTGCGCGAACGGCGAGACCACCACGCGGCCCGAGAACAGCGCCGCCATGTGCGCGCGCAGGTCGTTGCGCTGCGCGGGCGTCAGCTGAACGCCGGGCGCGGAGGCAATCTCCAGGTCCAGCACCGCCTGCACGAAGTCGGGATCGTAATGGGCGCTGTCGTAGAGCATCAGATACGCCTTGAGCGCCGCGTACACATAGGCGGGGTCGTCGGGCGGCGCGTCGTGCACCGCCGTTTCGAGCCGCCGCGCGGCCAGCGGCAGCAGCAGCTCGTCGAGCGCGCGGTGATAGACGTTCTCGGCGGCCGACTGCACCTTGTCGCCCTGGAACAGCCCCCAGCGATACGCAAGCGGCGCGTTGGCCGGGTCGACGCCTTCCACGTGCCCGATGTTGCGCATCGCGTCTAGCATCGGCAGCACACGCGCGATGTTGTCGGCGTCGGTGATCGTCACGCCTTGCAGCGCGCGGTCGATTTGCGGCACGCGCGCCTCGACCGACGCCAGATACGCACGATTGCGCGCGTAGCTGCCCACCCACGCCGCCAGCGCGCCGGCCAGCAGCAGCGCGAGCGCCGCGTAGGCGGCGAGCGCAAACATTCGCTGGCGCTGATACCAGCGCATATCGGTGCCGGCGAGGCGCGCTTCCTTGAAGATCAATTCCTGAAGCAGGTCCTTGAGGAAGAAGCTGCGCCCGCTCGCCGCCGACCCGGCCACATGCGGCGCGGGCGGCGCGCCGTCGATCTTGAGAAAGCGCTTGATGCCGCCCATCACGCGGTCGAACACGGTCCCCTCTTGCGTGCCGCTCGTGAAATAGACGCCGCGCAGGAGCGGCATGGCGTCGAAGCGCGAGGTCGAGAACACCTGCTCGACGAATTGCCCGAGCACTTCGTGCAAGCCGATGAATTGCTGCGGCAGCGAATAGATGAGCTCGCGCCGGCGCGCATCGGGCTCGGCGGTGAAGAGCTCGGGCAGCGCGTCGTTCAGGCGGCGGTGCAGCAGCCGGTATTCGCGGTCGAACACGGGGCGCAGGCTGAAGTCTCGCGCTTCGGTCTCGGCCAGCGGGATCGTGAAGCCCCACACCTGCGCGCGCTCGGTGCGGTTCAGGCGCGCGAAGTAGTCGGTGAAGCCCGAGAGCAGGTCCGCCTTGGTCACGAGCACGTACACGGGGAACTGGATGCCCAGTTCGGTGCGCAACTCCTGCAGGCGCTTGCGCAGCGCCATCGCATGTCCGGTGCGCTCGACCTCGGAGGCGCCCAGCAGATCCGATACGCTGATGGTCAGCAGCGCACCGTTCAGCGGCTGGCGCACGCGGTACTTCTTGAGCAGCGCGAGAAAACCCGACCATTCGTCCTGATCGAGCGCGCGATTGCTTTCGTGCGTAGCGTAGCGGCCCGCCGTATCGATCAGGACGGCTTCGTTGGTGAACCACCAGTCGCAATGGCGCGTGCCGCCCACGCCGCGGATGGCCGCCTTGCCGAACTGCTCGGCGAGCGGAAACGTGAGGCCCGAGTTCACCAGCGCCGTGGTCTTGCCCGAGCCGGGCGCGCCGATGAAGACGTACCACGGCAACTGATAAAGATACTGGCGCGTGAGGCCTTCGAACCAGCGGCCGATGCGGCCGCGCAAACCTTGAACGTTCTGCGCGCCCGACTGCGCACCCTGCAGTGCGCCCTTCTGCGCGCTCCCGAGGCGCGCGCTGCGCAAGAGCCTGGCGGCCTCGTCGAAGCGGCTGCGCAACTCCTGCGCATGCGGCGCTTCCTCTTCGCGCGCGTGGCGGCTTTCAACGGGCTCGCGCAACTGGCTCAGCAATTGCGCATTCAGCTGCGCGGCGCGCCAATGCCGATACCCCACGCGCGCGGCCCACACCGCGAAGATCAGCGCGATGAAGAGCACGCGTGCGAGCGCGCTGTCGAGCGGGCGATACGTGCCCACCGAGATCAGCGGCCCCACGAGCCAGATCAGCGCCGCGAACGCCACCAGGCCGATGACGGCCCACACGCGCGCACTCAGGAGCGCGCGCAGCGCGTGCCATGCCGAACGCCCGACGCCGCTCATGGCGCACCTCCCGCAACGCCCATGTCCGGCGTCGCGAGCTTCGGCGGCGCGGTGAGCAAGGTAATTTCCACGCGCCGATTGCGGGCGCGGTTCGCGGCGCTGTCGTTCGGCGCGACGGGATCGGCGGCGCCGCGTCCTTCGGCGCGCACGCGGGCGGCATCGCCAAGTCGCGCGGCAAGAATGGCCGCCACGGCCTGGGCGCGCTCGACCGAGAGGTTCCAGTTCGACGGAAAACGCGCGCTGTGCACCGGCACGTTGTCGGTATAGCCGGCCACGACAATCGCGCCCGGAACGCGCGCCAACGCGGCCGCCACGCGCGCGAGCGTCGGCTGGTAGCGGTCGATCACGGTGGCGGAGCCCGATTCGAACAGCCCGTCGCCGCGCAGCACGATCACGCTGCGGTCGGCGGCGTCGCGCACTTCCACGAGCCCCTCGGTAATCTCCGGCGCAAGGAAGCCCGCGAGGCGCGGCGGCGGCATCGGGTGGACCGCCGCGGGCTCGGCGGCTTGCAGGCGCACGCTCGGGATCTGCAGCCGGCCGATCATCGCGAACGCCTTGTCGGAGCGCCCCGCCAGCGCGAGATCGAGCCCGAGGTAGACGCCGAAGCCCACCAGCAAGGCGAGCGCGGCGCAGGCCCAGAGCGGCACGGCGAAGCGATGCGGGTCCTCGCGCGCGATCTCGTCGCGCCAGTGCGCCGAAAGCGCGGCGTCATAGTCGCCGCGCACGCTGCGGATCGTGCGCGCGAGCGAGTGACGCAGATCGTCGAGCTGGGCGCGGCCATTGTCGAGCACGCGATAGCGCCCTTCGAAGCCCAGCACGAGGCAGTAATAAAGCAGTTCGAGCAGATTCAGCTGCTCGCGCGGCTGCTGCATCAAACGGTTCAGGAGTTCGAAGAATTTTTCTCCGCCCCACGTCTCGTTGTGAAACGCCACGAGCAAACTGTTCGACGACCAGTCGCCGGCCCCGCCCCACGGCGTGAGCGCCGCCGCCTCGTCGAGCGCCGTGCACAGGCAGTAACGCGCCGCGCCGATCTGCTCCGGCGACGCCCCCGCGTCGCGCGCACGCTCTTCGAACTGGCGGATCTCGTTGGCGAGATGTTCGCGCAGCCAGGCCGGGTTCGGATGGTGCACGGTGTAGCGAATCTGCGGAATCAGGTTCAGCAATGCGTTGGCGGCGGCCACGAGCGGATTGCCGCCCTCGGCAGAGGCCGCCGATGCGGCGGAGGCCGCCAGTGCGTCGCCCGCGAACCCGCGCGCCTCGCCGGCCGGCGCGTCGGCGCGCCACGGCTCGTCGCCGGTTGCCCGGGCGAGATCCGGCGGCGCGGCCATGAAGGCGCCATGGCCGGCCTCGCGTTGCGCGGCGAAGGGATCGTTGAGCGGATTCATCGCGTGTCACCTGCGCGCATCTCGCCCATGCGCACGCCGCCTGTGCGCACGCCACGGATCGCCCAGAACTCCATCGCGAGGCCCGGAAACTCGCCGGCCAGATGCAGCGCGAGACCACCCGAGCGTTCGAGTTGCCGCCACAGGTCGCCGCCCTTGTCGATCTCGAAGTAGCTATGGCCGGCGTGATACGGAATCTCATGCGGCGCGACCGGCAGCGCGCGCACCGGAATGCCCGGCAACTGCAACTGAACCAGATCGCGGATGCGCTCGACCGGCCCGAGCTTGACCTGGGCGGGAAAGCGCGTGCGCACGCTTTCGGCGGGCACATCGGCGCGCACCGCCAGCACGAAGCCCGCGTCGCGCAGCAGCGAGGTGTCGGCAATCACGGCCACCTGCACGCCGTTGCCCGCGTCGGTGAGCGCGATCTGCACGGCGTTCTGGTCGAGCACGGTGGCGAGCGAGCGCCGCAGTTCGGCGAACAACTCGCCGAAGCTCGCGCGCAAGTCGTCGTGACGATAGGCCGGCAGCACCTCGGGCCGGCGCGAGGCCGCCGTAAACGTCGCGAAGTCGCAGGCGAGCTTGAGCCAGTCGCGAAATAGCAGCTCGGGGTGAACGCCTGGCGTTTGCGCGGTGTGCGAAGTCACCGCCAGATAGCGATTCACGAGTTGCAGCAGCAGGAAGTCGGCGACCTCGGAAACGCCGCCGCGCCCAGCCTGCGCGAGCCGCCCGGCAAGCAGCTCGCTGCGCTGCGCGAGCAGCCGGTCGAGCTCCTGCACATAGCCAGCTAGCTGCGGATGCGCGTGCGCGTCGAGCAGCGGCGGAATATAGGTCTCGTCGATCACCAGTTGGCGGTCGGCGCGCCGCTCGATCACAAGCAGCACGCCCATCGCGTGCCAGTCGTCGTCCACGCTGCTCGCGAGCGCGAGCTTGAGCTTCAGGCGTCCTAATTGCACGAGCGCGGGTTCGAGGCACACCTCGTTGACGTCGGCGATCTCGGCCTCATGGGCTACATAGCGCGCGAGCGCCGCCGCACCGCCGCCGAACGTCACCTGCGCGCTGCTGCTGCGCGGCGCCGGCAGCGCCAGCACGACCGTGGTATCGCGCACGTCGGCGCCCACTTCCAGCGCCTCGGGCGCCTCGTCGAGATGCGAAAAATCGAACGGCGTGCCATCGGGCAGCATGCCGCTCGCGGCGCGCAGCATCACCTTGCCGTGCGCGAGCGCCTCCTCGTCGATGCGCAGCGACGCGAAGCCCCATGAATAGCACTGCAGCGGCGCGCAGCGCAGGTGCACGTAGCGCTCGAAGTAGCGTTCGAGTTGCTGGAAATGCTGGGGCCGCAGGAACATGCCCTCGGACCACACCACGCGGTCGCGCTGGCCGGCGCCGCCCGCGACGGGCACAACAGGAGCATTCATGCGGTCGTTCATGGAGCCTCACCGGAATGGGGTGTGGCGACGAGTCCGTCGCCCTGCACCGCGATCACGTAACGCATTTCGGAGGGCTTGCCCTGCCAGAACTTGAACAGGTTGGTGCTCGCGGGCGGCGGCAACGCCACCACGACCTTCCAGCGGCGCTTCTCCAGCTTGCGGTAGCCCGCCACCACGCCGAGCGCCCGCACTGCTTCGCCGCCCGGGTAGTGAATCGTGCGCGACTCCCCCGGACGCAGAACGATGCGGTCCGTGCCCGCCAGTTCCGCGCCGAGCGCGTCTTCGGGTTTGCTTTGCAGCGAGAAATAATCGGCTCGGCCGAAATTATTACCGGATTTCAGCTGAAAAGTTTGCAGCGCGATAGGCGCGGGGCGATTTTGAGAATCGCGATTGACGTCGGCCGCCACCTGAAACGTGACCGAATAGGGAACCGGCAAATCCTTCTCGGTCGATGCACACCCCCATAATAATAAAAAGGCAAAATAAATCCCCGCGCGCGGTTGAAGCACGCGCTTAATTTGCGCTCCGTACATACCGTGCCAGTCCTCTGATTCAGCGCGAAAACACGTTGCTCATGCACAGGCACGAACACGCCCCGTCCCCGGTTCATGCCTGCAAACAGGGGCTAAGAGTGCTGCTCCAGGAATACCCACCCTGACCCATGCGTGCCGGATAACGAGCCACGGGGCCACGACGCCATGCCTTTTGCTGTTTCGCGGAATTAAATTAATCTATCGCCGACGCTGTCTCACGAGTAATAATTCATATGAGGAAAAATCAGGTGACTAGACTATAGTTCGTACGATTCCTTACCGCAACGATCTCCGAATACGCGCTCTACAAATAAATTTTTCATGCCGTAGTATTTACACTGCGCGCTTGAATCCAGAATTAAATACCGGACTGCCGACGATGAATTGGCCGATACGCTGGAATTTATTACGTGCGAATGGCACGCCGGCCGCCCTTGGCGGCGTATTTTTACTGGCGCTTGCTGCAATGCTTGTTGCAACGGGCGGCTGCAGCAGCCTCTCGCCCGCGCAACGGGCCGCCGCGAATACCGTTGCGTCCGCAAACGATGCGTATCTCGCGGGCGACTACTCGCGCACCATCCAGCTGCTGCGCAACAGCAACGCTGTGGAGGACGGCGACCGCGCCACCCAGATTGAAGCGCACAAGCTGATGGCATTCAGCTATTGCGTGACGAACCGCGTCGCGCAGTGCCGCGCCGAGTTCGAGGCCATCTTGCGCATCGACCCGCACTTCGAGCTGTCCGCCGCGGAGAAGGGTCATCCCGTCTGGGGCCCCGCCTTCGATGCGGCTCGCCGCAAGGTCGCGCCATCGTGACAGGCTGCCGTGACACAGCGGCGCGCCGCAAGCATCTTTTGTCCGTTATTGAGTGAGTCAGTCAGCATCATGCAATTGACCGTCATCGAATATGCAGGGGAGCCGGTCCGCACCGAGACCAGCGTGATGTTTCATGCGCCGGGCGGCACGATCGGACGCAATGCCGATAACCAGATGGTGCTGCCCGATGAAACGCGCCAGGTCTCGCGGCTGCAAGCGCTGCTGCAGATCGACGGCGAGCATTGCGTGCTGAAGAACTTGAGCAGCGTCTCGGTGGTGGAGATCAACGACACGCCGCTCGAGTACACCGAGGAACATGCGCTGGCGTCCGGCGATGCGATCCGCATCGGGCCTTATGTGCTGCGCGCCCATGATGGCGAAGCCGGCGTGGAGGACGTGGCGCAGACCGCGCCGCCGGCGCCGGTCGAGCGACGCATTGCAACGCCCTCGCGCGAGCGGGAAAGCGAAGGCCGCGCGCCACTCAACGGAAACGTCAAGGAAAACGTCAGGGAAAACGCGCCGATCCCGACCGATCCGCTCGCGCTGTTCGCGCGACCGAGCCGTGACGAAACGGGCCACGCATCGGCACAAACACTGGCACCTACGCCGCCCCCGACATCGACGCAAAAATCCGCGCCAACGCCGGCCCGAGAACAAGCAGCCGCGCACACCCTCAATATAGATGCGCACGCAACTAAATCTTCAGAGAGCGAGCCGGAGCGCGAATTCCCGCTACGGCCACCGCTGACACGCGCATACGACCCGGCATCCGCGCCAACCCAGGCAGCAAGCACCACAACCCGCGCCGGTGCGCCCACGCCTTCGGCCGCACCCGATTCCGCCGATGCGCTGCTTTCCGCTTTCCTGCGCGGCGCGGGCCTCGACAAGGCCACTTGCGACTGGCAAACCGAGCAGTTGTATACGGCCGGGCAATTGCTGGCGCTGTTCGCGAACGGCACGGTCGAACTGCTCTCCTCGCGCAGCATTCTCAAGCGCGAAGTGAAGGCCGACATGACCGTATTGCTCGACCGCGAAAACAACCCGCTCAAGCTGCTGCCCGATGGCAGCGCGGCGCTGCGCCAGATGTTCGGCCTGCCGTTTCCCGGCTTCATGACGCCGCCTGGCGCCGTCGAAGACGCGTTCCACGACTTGCAGGCGCACCAGATCGCCATGGTCGCGGGCATGCGCGCCGCGCTCAATGACGTGCTGCTGCGCTTCTCGCCCGAACGCCTGGCCGCTCGCAATGCGCCGAGCCGCTACGAAGCGTTCCTGCCGGTGCTGCGCAAGCTACGTTTGTGGAACCGTTACGAACGCCTGCATCACGAGACCATGCTCGCCGTCGAGGACGACTTCAGCGCGGTGTTCGGCCGGTCCTTCCTGCGCGCCTACGACGAGGAAGTAAGGAGCTATCACGCGCGACGCCGCCCGGCTCGCGCGAGCGACGCATGAACCTCTCGTGCGCCCAGTTCTCGCGCGCGGGCTCGCGCGAAAGCAATCAGGACGCACTCGGCTATACGATCTCCGACGACTACGCGTGCTTCGTCGTGAGCGACGGCGTCTCGGGCGAGCCCGGCAGCGAGATTGCCGCGCGCTGCGCGGTCGAGCGCATTCTGGAGCGTGCACAACACAGCGATTCCACTCGCACGCCCACGCTCGCGCACATCCTGCATGCCTGCATCGAGGACGCGCACGGCGCGATCCGCGCGGGCCAGCAGCGCGAGCACGAACGCGGCCGCATGAGCGCGACGGTGATCGTGCTGCTCATCGACCGGCGGCGCAACCTCGCCCAATGGGCGCACCTTGGCGACAGCCGGCTATACCGCTTCGCGCGCGGCGCGCTGATCGAGCGCACGCGCGACCACAGCGTGCGACAGCAGTTGCTGGACGCGGGGCTGCCGAGCGACGGCGTCAATCCTGGATGGCTGCATATGGCACTGGGCATGCGCGGGCCGATGGCGCCCGCGATCAGCGAGCCGCATGCGCTGGAAGACGGCGACGTGTTTCTGCTATGCACCGATGGCCTCTGGCAGACCGTCGCGGAGGATGCGCTCGAAGACCGGCTGCGCATCGTCCATAGCGTCGACGACTGGGCGCTGCTGATCGAGCACGAGGCGATGCGCCATTCGGGCAGCGCATCGAATGCCGATAATTATTCCGCGCTGGCGGTGTGGGCGGGGAGCCCGCAGAACGTGACGCTGCAGCGGATCAGGACGCGGCGGGAAGGGTAAGGCCGGAAGGCCTGGGAGAAGCCCCCGCCGCGCAAGGGCGAAGCACCGATTAGTCGTAATGCTTCTTGTGCTTCTTGTTCTTGTGCTTGTAGCTGTTGTCGTGATGGTAGTCGTTGGAGTACGAGTTGTTGCGCGAGATGTTGCCCCCCAGCGCAGCGCCACCGGCGCCACCCGCCGCCGCGCCCACGAGCGCGCCCGTCGTACCGCCCATCGCGTTGCCCGCTGCCGCGCCTGCGCCGCCGCCCAGCGCGCCGCCCACCACGGCGCCCGTGCGCTCGCGATGGTTCGACGTTACCGCTGCGCCCGCGCCGCCGCCCACGGCGCCGCCGATCACCGCGCCCGTGCTGCCGCCCACGGCGTTGCCCACCGCCGCACCGGCCACGCCGCCAAGCGCGCCGCCCACGGCATTGTTCATGTCACCCGCTACGGCGGGCAGCGACGCCACGGCCATCGCAGCAGCAATCGCCGTCGTTCCTGCAAGCTTCTTCAGCATTGACTTGTCCTTTGCCTTGTTGAGATATGGGGGCAAGTTTAACATTTAATATGAAAGTATAATGTTAGATAGTGTCAAAAACCATGCATCGCACGCCATTTCACGTCAACAATTGGTCTTTCTACTGATATCTCGCTCCATCCGGCGAAAACGCAGGTCGCGCTGCGGGTCGTGCCATTTGCGCTGGCGCGCGCGGTGGCTTTGGCAGAACATAGGCCATTGCCATTGAGGAGCGCGCCATGAAATTCGTGCCACTCAGGTACGCAGCCGGCATAGCCGCTGCGTTATGGAGCATTTGCGGCGTGGCGACCCTGCCCGGCGCGGCTTACCAGACCACGGTCCAGCTAGCGAGCGGAAAACACTTGCTGTGCAGCGTGAACGAAGCGCGGCCCGCCGGCGAACCGGCGGTGTTGACGCGCCGCGAGCAGGACCAGGCCGAGGTGCTGGCGACGCAGCGCCTGCGGCTGCTCAGCGGGCCGTATTCGGATTACCCATCGGACTACACCGCGCCTGCCGTCGCGTGCGTGAATGCGGACTAATTGCGCAGACCGAAGCCGGTGCAATGACATGAAGAAATAGAAAAAAGCCCGGCGCGCGGCCGGGCCAAGCGTGGAATCAGACTGCCTTAGAAGCGCGTGCGCACGCCCGTGGTCAGTTCGAGCTGATTGGACGCGCCAAACGTCGAGCCGACCGTGTAGCCGCCGTGCAGCTTCATGTAGTCGCCGGCCAGATACAGCTCGGTGCGCTTCGAAAGGTGATAGAAGACCGAAGCGTAGAGCGTTTCCTTGAAGCCGTTGTGCAGGCCGCTGGTCAGATCGAAGGTGCCGAGGTTGGCGTTCGGAATGTTGCCATCGGAGTTGTACGCGGCGTTATGCACGCGCATCTGCTGATAGCCGAGTTCGTAGTCGAACGCACCCTTCGGCGCGACCTTGAGCGACACCGTCCACGAATTGTCCTGACGCTGGCCCAGCGCGCCCTGGTTGCCCCAGTAACGGAAGTAACCCGCGTTGGCGCGCACGATGCCCAGCGTGTAGTTGCCGCCGACCGAGAACGACTGGTTCGTGTTGCCGTTCAGGTTCACGTGGCTATAGTACGTCGACGCCGCGTACGAAGGGCCGTTATAGCCGAGCGCAAACTGGTAGGTCGCGTTGTTGCCGAAGCTCGTCTGGTTGCCGAACGCGTAGCCCGCGCTCGCGAAAATGCCGTTGCTGAACAGCTTCTTCCACGCCAGGCCGTTGTTATAACGGGTGCCGGTCGCGCCGGCGGCGTAGAAGATCATCTGCTTGAAGTTGTTAGAGTTGGTCCAGCCGCCCTCTTCCGTGGTCAGCTTCGCGCTGCCATACGCGTCGCCGTAGATGGCCGAGGCGTCGCGCGCGATCGTGTTCTGGAAGCCGGCGGTGAACTTGCCCAGGCGTTCGTCTTCCACGCCCACCCATGCGTCGCGGTCGAAGATCTGGCCCGGGTCCTCCATCGCGCCGTTATTCACGGTGTATTCGCTTTCCAGACGGAAGATCACCTTGGTGCCGCCGCCGATGTCCTCGGCGCCTTTCAGGCCCCAGCGGCTGCCGCTGAACCACGGCTCGCCGTCGTTGCCCATGCCGATCACGTGGTTGCCGTTGGCGTCCGCGTGCGTGCGGTAGGTGGGAACGCTCAGGTCGATCAGGCCGTAGAGTTGAACGCTCGACTGGGCGTGTGCGCCGCTCGCCGCCAGAGTGCCGGCCGCCATGGCGAATGCGAGATGCTTCTTCTTCAAGATTGTCTCCTCAGGTAACTGCATTGAAGTTCTGTTTATTCCGTTGCCCTTTTCTGGCCGGCTGCTGCTCCCGGTTTGCATGACAATCAACGGATTGGTACGAATCGTAGTGCGCCCAATCCTTCGCGCTCCTTTCGCGAATGCTTCGCATCGCTTAGTGGATTCACCAATGTCTAAACCGGGGAAATGGCGCTTTGGTCGCGCGGCGTGGCGTCCTTCGCGCGCAGGATGTAGCCAAGGCCGCGCAGCGTCATGATCTGCGCGCTCGACTCTGCCAGGTGCTTGCGCAGCCGGTGGATATAGATGTCGATGGCGTCCGCGCTCGGCTCGTCGTCGAGGCTGTAGACGCGCTCCATGAGCGTGTGCTTCGACACGGTCTTGCCCTGCTGCAGCATCAGCGCTTCCAGAATCGCGTGCTCGCGGCGGCGCAGCGCGAGCGGTTCCTCGTTGTGGCGGAATTCGCGCGTGTCGGACAGGTAATGCAGATCGCCGCAGGTGAGCCAGCCCGACTTGTCGCCCACCTGCCGGCGTATCAGCGCCTTGATGCGCGCAACGAGCTCGCGGCTGTCGAAGGGCTTCACCACGTAGTCGTCGGCGCCGGCGCTGAAGCACGCCACCTTGTCGTCGATCGAGCCGTGCGCGGTGAGCATCAGCACCGGCACGTTATCGCGCCGGCGCCGCAAGCGGTTGAGCACGTCCTTGCCGCTCATGCGCGGCAAGCGCATGTCGAGCAGCACCACGTCGTAGCGCTGCGTCATCAGCACCGAGTCCGCGGCCTCGCCGTCGGCCACGCAATCGACCGTGAAATTCTCGGCACGCAGCAGATTGACGATCCAGTGCGCGAGCTCGGCGTTGTCTTCCACGAGCATCAGCTTCATTGTTGTTCCTTGTTCACGTCAGCGCTGTCTCCAGCATCGCGGGCCGCTCCTTCGAGCCGCTGCGCGCCGCCGCCTCGCGCCACACCGGCAGGCGCACCGTCACGACGAGTCCGACCCGTCCAGCGCCGGACCCCACGCTCACCGTGCCGCCATGCGAGCGCGCCACCTGGTGAACGATGGCGAGCCCAAGCCCGGTTCCTTCGGTGTCCGTTGCAATGCGATAGAAGCGCTCGAACACGTGCTTGCGCGCTTCAGCGGGAATGCCGGGGCCGTTGTCGACCACCTGCAGAACGACCTCGGCGCCCTCGCGGCGGCAGATGGCGGTCACGTTGCCGCCCGTCTGGGTGTAGCGGATCGCGTTGTCGACCAGATTCGCGGCGAGCGAGGCCAGCAAGCCCGCGTTGCCCGCCACCACTACGCCGTCGTCCAGTTCCGCGCCCAGATCGATATCGCGCTGCTGCGCGGCTTGAATCAATTCTTCGAGCACCGAGGACACCACCGCGCCAAGATCCACACGCGTACCCATGCGCTCGGGCGCGATCGATTCGGCCTGGGCGAGCAGCAATAACTGGCTCGTCAGTTCCGCCATCTTCTGGCTCGTGCGGCGCACGCCGTGCAGCGCGACGAACAGCGCCGGGTCTTGCGCATCGCATTGGCTCGCGAACTGGATCTGCGTGGCGAGCAGCGTGAGCGGCGTGCGCAGTTGATGCGCCGCGTCGGCGATGAATTGGCGCTGGGTCGAGGCGTGCACCTTCAGGCGCGCAATGCATTGATTGATGGCGTCGACGATCGGCCTCAGCTCGGAGCGCAAATGATCGGGCCGGATAGGTTCGAGCTCGGTGGGCTCGCGGTCGGCCACGTCGTTCTTGAGCTTCATGAGCGGGCGCAGTTCCAGCGTGAGCCCGAGCGGCACGAGCAGCGCGGCGAGCGCGAGCATCAGCCACTGGCGCATCAACTGCGGCCGCCAGAGACCGTCGATCATCGCCTGGCGCGAGGCCACGGTCTTGCCGACGATCACCGTGACGCGCTCGGCGCGGCCCGAGTCGTAGAGCGTGCGTTCGTAGGCCACCGCGCGAATGGGTGCGCCGTCGTACTGGCTGTCGTAGAACGCGGGCAACGGCGCTGACGACTGCGCGGATGATTGCGCGGACGACTGCGCGCTCGCGGGCGGCGGCGCGAGTTCCGGCACGCCACCGAGCAGCCGGCCGTCGCCGGCGAGCACCTTGTAGAACACCCGGTCCTGGTACGGCGACTCGAACATCTCCAGCGCCGCCGGGGGAATGTTCGCAACGAGCGCGCCGTTCTCCCAGTCGACGTCCTCGATGATCGTGCGCGCCGAAGCGAGTAGCGAATTGTCCTGCAACAGATCCGCGGTCTGCCGCGCGGCATCGTAAGACATGCCGCCCGTGACGACGGTGAACGCCGCCAGCGGCAGCAGCAACCACAACAGCAGACGCGCACGCAGGCTATGCACCATGTCACGTTCTCCGGTACAAAAGAAGCCGTCCCGCAGCGCGGGACGGCGTTAGAACGCTTCGGACCTCGCCCGCCGGAACGGTCTCCGGCCGGGTCCTTCAAGTGATCGAAGCGCTCAGAATGCGGAGGGCCGCCATTTGAGCAGGCGCTTTTCCAGCGAGCTCAACAGGTAATCGGTTGAGAGCGCAACCACTGCGAGCACGATCATCGCCGCGAACACGCCGCTCGCGTTGAACGCGCCTTGCGCGGTCGAGATCAGCAGACCGATGCCTTGCCTGGAGCCCAGGAATTCACCCACCACGGCGCCCACCAGCGCGAAGCCGAAGCTCACGTGCAGGCTCGCGAGAATCCACGAAAGCGCCGAGGGAATCACCACCGACGTGGTCACCTGGCGGCGCGATGCACCGAGGATCTGCGCATTGGCGATCATGTAGCGGTCCGCTTCGCGCACGCCCTGGAACGCATTGGCGAACACCACGAAAAACACCATCACCACGGCGAGCGCCACCTTCGACGCCATGCCGAGTCCCAGCGCGATCACGAACACCGAGCCCAGCACCACGCGCGGAATCGAGTTGGCGATCTTGATGTAGAGGCTGAAGACGTCGGAGAGCAGCTTGTTGCGGCCCAGCACCACGCCGCATACCACGCCGCCCACGGCGCCGATCAGAAAGCCGAGCACGGTCTCTTCAAGCGTGACCCACACCTGCAGCAGCAGCGGGCCTTGCGAGGTGCCATTCACGAACCAGTCGACGATCTGTTGAAAGATCAGCGAAGGCATGGAGAAGAAGAACGGGTCGATCCACTTGTTGCGTCCCGCGAGTTCCCAACCGCCGAGCACGACGACCAGCACGAGCACGCGCAGGCCGATCACGAGCGCATGGCGCTGGCGGATGCGGCGCTGCGCGGCGCGCTCGACTTGCGCGAGCGAGTTGCGGTCGAGTGCGGCCGCGTTCGAAACAGTTGCAGGAGCAGTCATGGGCGGTTTCCGGAGTTGAAGCGTTTCAGGCAATTTGCACCTCCTCGCGCAGGTCGTGCCAGATGTCACGGGAGATTTCGATAAAGCGCGGTTCGTAGCGGATTTCCGAGGTGATGCGCGGGCGCGGCAAGTCGATTTCATAAACCTTCTTGAGCGTCGCGGGCCGCGCCGTGAGCACGAACACGCGGTCGGCCAGCGCAATCGCTTCTTCGAGGTCATGCGTGACGAACACCACCGAGCCCGTGCCGCCCCACAGTTGCAGCAGTTCGTCCTGCATCAGCGTGCGCGTTTGCATGTCGAGCGCCGAGAACGGCTCGTCCATCAGCAGGATTTCGGGCTTGTTGATGAAGGTCTGCGCGAGCGCGACGCGCTTGCGCATGCCGCCGGAAAGCTGATGCGGATAGTGCTTGCCGAACTTGTCGAGGCCGACGCGGCGCAGCCATTCGTTCGCCTCGTCGTAGGCCGCCGATTTCGAGCGGCCGCGAAACAGCGGGCCGGCGGCCACGTTGTCGAGCACCGAGCGCCACGGAAACACGGCGTCGGCCTGAAACACGAAGCCGATGCGCGGATCGATGCCGTTCACGGGCGCGCCCATCACGCGCACTTCGCCCGTGGTGGGCTTGAGCAGGCCCGTGATCATGCTGAGCGTGGTGGACTTGCCGCAGCCCGTGGGACCGACGATGGCGATGAATTCGCCCTGAGCGACAGCCATGCTGAAATCGCGCAGCGCCACGGTGGCCTTGCCGTCGGGTGCGATAAAGCGGCACGAGACGTTGCGGAATTCGATGGCCGGCATAGTGGATTGCGCAGGGTCTTGCGCGGAAGTTCGCGCGCCTGGTTGAACTGGAGCTTGCTTCATCAAGGACATCTCACGATTGTTCGGACTCGGCCAGAGAAGCAGCCGGCGCCGAAACCACAAAACACAGGAAAGCAGCAGCACGGCGGTCCTCGCGGACCGCCTTGCCGTAACGACGTCGAAACGCAGTTATTTCGCGCTGACGAACTCGTTGGTGTACGTCCTGGCCAGGTCCACGTGCTTGCCCTTGACCGACGGATTGAACGCCGAGAGCACCTTCAGCACGGTAGCGGGACCGTCGGCGGGCATCTTCGCGTCCGCGGTGTACATCGGCAGCGACGCCTTGAGCGCGGTGACGTAGAGCGCCTTGTCCTTCTGGTAGTCGTCGGGCATCTTTGCCGCGATGTCCTCGGCGCTATGCGTGTGGATGAACTGCATCGTGCGTGCGAACGCATGCGCGAGCTTCGCCGCCTCGGCCTTGTGCGAGGCCACCCAAGCGTCCTGCACGTACAGGCTCGCGGCCGGATAGGTGCCGCCGAGCGCGGCGCGCGTGC
Organism: Paraburkholderia sp. A3BS-1L; assembly: GCF_051125215.1. NCBI lineage: Bacteria > Pseudomonadati > Pseudomonadota > Betaproteobacteria > Burkholderiales > Burkholderiaceae > Paraburkholderia > Paraburkholderia sp. A3BS-1L. The sequence continues at coordinate 350,355 of NZ_CP120444.1, forward strand.
CGTCCACGGTGCGCATGTCCACCAGCACCTTCGCGTCGCCGGTCTGCAGCAGGCGCGAAACGGTGGGCTCAGTGGTCATGCCCGCATCGATGCGGCTCTGCTTGACGGCGGCGATGAAGCTTGCATCGGCGCCCACGGGCAGCATCGTGTACTCGGTCGACGCAATGCCATGCTGGCCCGCGAGATACTGCGTGAGGAAGCTCGTGGACGAGCCCAGCCCCGTCACGCCAAGGGTCTTGCCCTTGACGTCGGCCATGCTCTTGATCGTGTCGGCGGACTTCGACGACACCACCTCCACTTCGCCCGGCACCTGGCCGAACACGGCAATCGCCTTGACGTCCTTGCCCTTCGTCTGCAAGTCGATGGTGTGGTCGTAGAAGCCCACCACGCCTTGCACAGCGCCGGCGAGCAGTTCGTTCTCGGCGTCCACGCCGGCCGGCTGCGAAAGCAGTTCGACGTCGAGCCCTTCGTCCTTGAAGTAGCCGAGCTGCTCCGTGAGCTTCGCGGGCAGATAGATGAGCTTCGTGATTCCGCCGACCATGATGGTGATCTTGCCGGGCGCGTCGGCGGCCTGCGCATTTTGCAGCGCAGCGCCGAACAACAGGCCACAGGCGATCGCCATGGCAGGCAAACGACGGCGCAATGCGCGGGAAGTGGGTTGCATCGACTGTCTCCATTATTTTGGGCCGGCGGCACGATACCGCCTGCCTCGATGAATGGCGGCATTCTAGCCAGCGCAACCCTTCTCGATGCTTTCGCGCCAGGCGGCGAAACATGGGGGATTTCCATGAAATGCGGCCTGGTAGCCGGCAATCTTCTCAACGAGAATCACTTGCATTCAGTCCGCATCGCATCGCGCCGAATTTCAAAGCGAACAAATAATCTTCCATTCCAGCCAAAATGTTTATAAACAACTCAACGATTATTCGGATCATTGTTTTTATCGTATGAAAATATGCAATCCGACTATGACAAAAAGTCGCTTCTTTTTATTGTTGCCGGGTAACAACAGGTTATTGCCGCGGCGCTCGATATTGAAGAAACTGACTACGGGCTTACCGTTAAAGCCGATAAGATACAAACTACGCGCAGCAGTTAAATTTCCGCGCAAACGGCATAAAAGCCGTTATGCACTTCCTGTATTCCGATATGCAAATGTTTTACAACATGAATATCAAACGCATTCGCGGCGCATGAATTTAGCTGTTTACTCCACCCTGTACAGGAATTGACGACGATGAAAAAGAAGACCCTGGTTTTTGCTGCGGCGACTGCGGCTTTTGCGGGCGCAGCCCATGCCCAGAGCAGCGTGACGCTGTACGGTATCGTCGACGCCGGACTGACCTATGTGAGCAACGAAGCGAGCCGGACTTCCACCATCACGCCGAACGGGCTGGCCGATGGCAAGGCGACGGTTGGGCTGTTCAGCGGCAATGTGCAAAAAAGCCGCTGGGGTTTGCGCGGCGTTGAAGATCTCGGCGGCGGCCTGAAGACAATCTTCACTCTCGAAAGCGGTTTCAATGTCGCGAACGGCACCCTCGAGAACAGCGCGCTTTTCAATCGTCAGGCTTATGTCGGTCTCACGCATAACGACTACGGCACGCTGACGCTGGGCCGCCAATACGATTCCGTGGTCGATTACCTGGGCCCGCTTTCGGCAACGGGCACGTGGGGCGGCACCTACTTCGCTCACCCGTTTGACAACGACAACCTCAATAGCTCAATCAGCCTCAGCAATACGGTGAAGTACCAGAGCCCGGTCTACGCCGGCTTCTCGGCGAACGCCCTGTATGGCTTCTCCAACAGCTCGGGCTTTGCGGACAATCGCGCGTATAGCTTTGGTGCGGGCTACGAGTTCAGCGGCTTCAAATTTGGCGCCGCCTACCTGCAGCTTCAAGGGCTGAATACCAACAACCCCAATGGCGCAGTGCAGGGAACGCAGACGTTCGTCACCGTCAATCTGCCGGGCACCCAGAACCAGCGCACTTGGGGTGTGGGTGGCAGCTATGCGTTCGGCCCGGCGCTGGTTGGCCTCGTGTTCACGCAGACCCGTCTGCAGAACCAGATCGCCAACAGCTCGCTGCGGTGGAACAACTTTGAAGTCAACGGCCGCTACAACTTGACGCCGCAGTTCTACCTTGGCGCCGTGTACACCTACACGCAAGGCCTGCGCAACACGCCGGCAAGCGGCACGTCGAACAACCTTTCCGCGCACTGGAACCAGTTCGGCCTGCAGGCCGACTACGCGCTGTCGCGCCGCACCGACCTCTATGGCGAGACCATGGCCGTCCTCGGCGCGAACAACCAGAACGGTTTCAACGTGGCGCAAGTCAACGGTACGGGAGCACCGTCGACGAGCCGCAACCAGGTGGTCGTGAGCGCGGGTATCCGTCACCGCTTCTAACGTGTCGCGGTATGGCCTTGGGCAGGCCTGCTGGCCTGCCCGCCGCTCTTCGTTGTAACTCCGATTACCCGCCTCGCGCGGGTTTTTTTCTGCCTGGAATACCCTAAGCGTAAAAAAATAGGCCCCAAACAGGCCGCCGCTTTCGCTAGAATTTGCTTTCATCGAGGCGAAAAGCATATTTGTGTTGTTGCCGTCGTATCGAATCACAAATACTGCTCACCTCATTCATCTCATACCGGAGGCGAGCGTGCCAGGTTTACTCCCCAATGTCGACCGCGAGGGACTCCTCGAATATTCAGTGGTCTACACCGACCGCTCGATCAACCATATGTCGCAGCTCTTTCAGGGCGTCATGCGCGACATTTCCGGTCTGCTGAAAAAGGTCTACAACGCGAAGGCGGCCATTGTGGTCCCGGGCAGCGGGACTTTCGGCATGGAAGCCGTGGCCCGGCAGTTCGCGACGAATAAAAAGTGTCTGGTCATCCGCAACGGCTGGTTCAGCTTCCGCTGGTCGCAGATCTTCGACATGGGCGGCATTCCGTCCGAATCAGTCGTATTGAAGGCCCGCCCGGTCGAGCCCGGCAGGCAAGCCGCCTATGCACCAGCCCCGATTGAAGAAGTCGTCGCTGCCATCAAGGCGCACAAGCCCGATCTGGTTTTCGCCCCGCATGTCGAAACGGCATCGGGGATGATCCTGCCCGACGATTATTTGCGCGCAGTGGCCGACGCCGTGCATGCGGTCGGCGGCATGTTCGTGCTCGATTGCATCGCCTCCGGCACGATCTGGGTCGATATGCAGGCAAGCGGCGTCGATGTCCTGATCAGTGCGCCGCAAAAGGGCTGGAGCGCCTCGCCCTGCTGCGGGCTGGTCATGCTCAGCCCGCTCGCGCGCGAAAGAATCGACGCCACCACCAGCACCAGCTTCTCCTGCGACCTGCGCAAGTGGCTGCAGATCATGGAAGCCTACGAGAACGGCGGTTTCGCATACCACGCCACGATGCCCACGGACAGCCTCGCGACGCTGCGCAACGTGATGAAGGAAACCGAGGCTTACGGCTTCGACAAGGTGCGGGCGGAGCAGCTCGAACTCGGCAAGCGCGTTCGCGCGCTGCTGGAGAGCAAGGGGTTCAGGAGCGTGGCGGCCGAGGGTTTTCAGGCGCCGGGCGTGGTAGTCAGCTACACCGACGACGATGGCATCCGCTCCGGCAAGAAGTTCGCCGATGTCGGCTTGCAGGTCGCCGCCGGCGTTCCCCTGCAATGCGACGAGCCGGAGGACTTCAAGACCTTCCGCCTCGGGCTGTTCGGCCTCGACAAACTGCATGATGTCGATAGCGCGCTCGCCAGACTCGCCAACGCGCTGGATCGTATCCTTTAAAGCGCGTCTTCAGTTTCAGGCGGCCGCTCGCGCGGCCGCCGGCTCATACCTTCTCCGCCTCTCTCGCGGTAACGAGCGCTTCGTATTCTTCATCGCTCATCGCCGGGCCCGGCTGGCCCTCCCATTTCGCCACGACCGCCGCGGCCGCGCCGTTGCCGGGCACGTTGGGCGGCCGCGCGCCCCATGTCGAGGAACGTATCCGTGCGGAGGATCAGCCACAACCCCGCTTCGGGAAGTCAGTGCGCCACGTTGAAAATCAGTGATCCTGATGACTTGCCGGCGCGTTATCAGACGCAGCGCCGAGCGTGTCTTGTGGCCGAGCAGGTAAGCGGCGAGGCTATCGGGGCCTCATACTGCACGCACTTTTTCATCCACGCAGGCGAGTGCACGACAAGGTCATACTATCAATGACCTTACGTGCGCCTTGATTTAACGGCGCGCAGCGGTTTAATCGAGCACGCGCCCGCTCGCGTTAAAATATGCGCATTACCCTCAACACCCCACCCGCCGATGTCCAGCTACAAAGAATTGATCGCCCAGCGCGAGCAGCTCGAGGCCCAGCTTCAGGAAGCGTTCAAGGAAGAACGCGTGAACGTGCTCGACGAGATCATCTGCAAGATGAAGCTTCACAGAATCACGCTCGATGACATTCGCGGCCCTGTGCAAGCCGCGAAGGCCAGCAAGGTGCCGCCGAAGTATCGCGACCCGGCAACCGGCGCGGAATGGTCGGGGCGCGGCAAGCCGCCGAACTGGATCAAGGACGAGCCGGACCGGACGAAGTTTCTGATTAACCACTAATCGGAAGCCGGCTCTGCGAGACTCAGGGCCGCAGCCAGCCCTGGCGAATGGGAAGCGCAAGCAGCATGCGGTACAGCGTGACGGCAAACTGCGTGAGCGGCGTGCCGTACGCACCCCAGACCGGCGTAATCACCGCGTAGACGAGGCACGAGATCACGAGTGCGCCGATCATGTCGAACGGAAAGTGCACGCCGAGAAAGACCCGCGCCCAGGCAATCGCCACTCCCGCGACCAGCGCGAGCAAACCGCTGCGCACCATGCCGCCCAATAGCAACGTGAGCACGAACACCGAGCACACGGTCCCGTGATCGCTCGGAAACGACGAGTCGGGCGCGTGCTCGAAGAAGGTATGCCCAAGCCCGATCACGAATGGCCGCGGATGCGGCCAGGCGAAAGCGATCGCCTGATTGATGCCCAGCGTAACCAGCGCGACCACGCACACCCGAAGGGCGATGGCGCGCTTGCGCTCGTCGCCGGACAGCCACATCAGCACCAGCGCGAGCGGCACCAGCAGGATCAAGTCGTTCGCGACAACGAGCGCCGTTTCGATGAGCCAGTGCGGCGTGGCCGGCGTGGCGTTGATCGCGAGAAAGAGCGAACGGTTCAATGCTTCGAGTGTTTCCATTGCAAAAGTCGAATTCAGATTGATGTACAGGCGCTTGTTTCAGCGCCAGGCTGCGCGAGCCGCTGCCGCGCCGGAAAGCGCACGCGGACCGTCAGCCCCCGGCCATCGGCCCCGCTGTCGAGCGTAACGTACGCCTGATGCTGCTCGGCAATGCGCCGCACGATCGAAAGCCCCAGCCCGCTGCCCGAAATCGCCTGGGCTGCATGGCCGCCGCCACGATAAAAGCGCTCCCACACACGCTCGCGATCCCGCTCGGGAATCCCTGGGCCGTTGTCGCTGACTTCGAGCACCGCGCACGGGCCCTCCTTGCGCACCACAACGTCGACGCGCGCGTGCGCGCCGGCATAGCGAATCGCGTTATCGACCAGGTTATTGAGCAGCACGCGCAGGTTCTCGCCATAACCGCGCACGCTCACCGCCTGCTCGCCCGCGAGCCCGAGGTCGATCTGGCTCGCCTCGGCAAGCCGCACGCGCTCGGCCACCACAGAGCGCGCGAGCGCGGTCAGATCGACTTCCTGCCTTCCTTCGCGGCCCATATCGTGAGTGTCGGGATCGAGCCGCGCGAGTGTGAGCAGCTGCGCGACCAGGTGCGCGAGCCGCTCCGTACCCGAGCGGATCTGCATGACGATTTCGTCGCGCTCCTGCACGCTCTCCGCTTTCGGCAATAGTTCGGCCTGCAGACCAAGCCCCATGATCGGCGTGCGCAATTCGTGCGCGGCATCCGCGATGAAATGCTTCTGCAAGGTAAAGGCTTGATCGAGTCGCACGAGCAGGTCGTTGAGCGCGTCCACGAGCGGCTTCACTTCGTTGGGCATCTGCGACGTTTCTATGGTCTGCATGTTGTTGGCGTCGCGGCGCTTGAGCCCCGAAGCCACCTCGCGCAGCGGCCGCAAGCCGTAGCCGATGCCGAACCACAGCAGCAGCGCGACCACCGGCACCAGCGAAAGCACCGGCCAGAACAGATGCATCGAGACCTCGGCCAGCGCCTCCCAGCGTGCGAGGCGCGCCTGCGCCACACGCACCAGCATGGTCCCGCTCGGGCTCGCCCAGGTGTGCCAGACCTGGCCGTCGACGGTCATGTCGGCATAGCCCGGGCCTTGTGGCGCAGGCAGCCGCGCATCGGGGTCGCTGCTGAACACGAGCTTGCGGTCTTCCCACACTTGCAGCAGCACGCCGTGCGACTGCTTGCCCGAAAGCCGGCCCTTGCGGTCCGCGCCCGTGAGCGAGAGACGGCCGTCGGCGTCCACCACCACGTGCCGCGCGACCGCCTTCATCTGGTCGTTGAGGATTTCGTCGATCTCGCCCAGCGAGCCCCACCAGGTGGCCGCGCTCGCCAGCACGCCGGCGAACAGCATGGACGGCAACAGCCACAGCAACAGGCGCCGGCGCAGCGACGACATGAACCAGCGCGCGGAACGCGCACGCAACGTGGTCATTCGATCTTCCCGATACCGTAGCCCACGCCGCGCACATTGCGGATGGCATCCGAGCCCAGCTTGCGGCGCAGGTTGTAGACGTGCACCTGAATGGCGTTGCTCTCGATTTCCTCGTTCCAGCCATACAGGCGTTCTTCGAGCTGCTCGCGCGTGACGATGGCGCCCGGATCGCGCATCAGCTCTTCGAGCAGCGCGAATTCGCGCGCCGTGATGGAGATTTCCTGATCGTGGAGCCAGCAGCGGCGCCGCGCCGGATCCAGCCGCAACGCGCCCGCCGTCAGCATGGCCTGGGCACGCCCGGCCTGGCGGCGGTTCGCGACGCGGATGCGCGCGAGCAGTTCCTCCAGCGCGAATGGCTTGACGAGATAATCGTCGGCCCCGCCATCGAGCCCGGCGACGCGGTCCGGCACGCTGTCGCGCGCGGTAATGACGATCACGGGAGTCGAGTCGTCGCGCTTGCGCAATGCGGCAAGCAGCGTCATGCCATCCTGGTTCGGCAAGCCCAAATCGAGCAGCACGAGCCCATAGACCGTGGTGCGCAGCGCCAGCGCGCCGGCGTCGCCGTCCTGCACCCAGTCCACGGCAAAGCCTTCCCGACGCAAGCCGATGCGCAGCCCATTGCCGATCAGCGGATCGTCCTCAACCAGCAGTATTCGCATGCTGTCGCCATCTCCTGTACTGGCCGGTTCTCCAAAATAGGCTCACGAGCTTACCTTTGCGCAGATTAAGAGAGCATTAACGCGACGGACCGCGCCGCTGCTCCCGCTTCATACGGACTTCAGTCTCGCTTTCGTAGACTGCTTCCTGTCGCGGCCTCGGGGGCCGCACCTTTGAACAAGGAAAACCGATGAAAAAGCTCATTATCGCCGGCCTGATCGCAACCTTCGCTGCGGCTGCGCATGCCCAGTATACGGGCCCGGGCGAGCGGCCCGCGGCCACGACGGTCCAGCAGTTGGCCAGCGCGGGCAAGGACGACCAGCGCGTGGTGCTGCGCGGTCAAGTGGTGAAATCGCTCGGCGATGAGAAATATACGTTCAAGGACAGCACCGGCGAGATTCCGGTCAAGATCGACGCGAGGCACTGGCCGTCGGGGCAGCCGGTAAACGACACCACCACCGTCGACCTCACGGGCAAGTACGACAAGGAATGGTTCGGCACGCCAAAGGTCAAGATTCACGACGTGAAGGTCGTGCAATAACCGGCACGGCGCATTCCATCAGGAATGCAGATTATCGTGCGGCAGGCCAGAAAGAGGCCGTGCCCTTTCTTTGAGCATGAGAATGCGCACGGGAACGTGCGCGAAGCCGTGCGCCCTCGCCGGCGCGCGGCTTCGTTCCTGCACTACATCAGATCTTCTGGTCAACGGCGAGGTGCTCGCCGTTCTCGCCGCGCTTGCCCGCCTTGCCGACATGCTTGCCATCGTGCTTGCCCGGATGCGAGACCGCATGCATGCTCGCGCGATCGGCGGCACGCTCATGGCCGGTATCGCGATCGGCGGACAAATGGCCGTTCGTGTTGGCCTCGCCCTTGCCGCTCATATGACCGCCCGACATGCCGCCCGCAGCGTGGCCGCCGCTCATTCCGCCGCCCATTCCGCCGCCGACACCGCCATTGCCCCCTCCGTTGCCGCCGCCATTACCTCCGCCATTGCCGCCACCGCCGGCACCTGCGAATGCCGGTGCGCTTGCGCAAGCCACCAGAAAGGCGGACACCGCAACGATTGCTCGTACTTTTGCCATCATCTTCTCCCCAAAATTCGCTTCGATGAGGGATTGTATGAGCGCCGATATCGCCCGCACGCGTCAGATATGTAATCGTCTGTAAAAGCTGTTTCGGGCCGGTTTTCAGCCGGTTTTTAGCCGCTTACCCGCGGGTCTGCCGCCAGTTTCGGGCCGGATCGGACCCGCCCGTGCGCCGGCCCTGGGGCGTGCCGGCGAGGCGTAGAAAGCCAGTTCATCAAAACCGGTAGTCGAGCGCCGCGAACGTGGTCAGTTCGCGGCGGCTTTCGGTGATCGGGCTGCCCGCGGCGTAGTGCTGCAAACGCCCGAGCGTCGCGTTCACGGAGCCCACCCAGTGCTTCGAAAAATCGTGCGACGCGTAGAGCGTCATGTGCAGGTCGCGCACGCCGGAACCCGTTGCGTACTGCGGCAAGCCCGACGCCGCGCTCTGCGCCGCCGACACGCCGAACAGTGTGCGCGTATAAACGGCATTGGCCCATGTGAGCCCCGGGCCGACCGAAAGGAGCCAGCCCTGCAGCGGCAACGACGCGTACAGGTCGGCGCTGGCCGTCGTTCCCTGACCATTGCCGCTGATGTCCTGATACATGGCCACTGCACCGGTGAAAGCCCACACGGTGTAGTCGGCGAACAGGCGCAGCTTCGGGCCCTCATCGACATTGCCGAGGCCGTGCAGATGCGGTTCGTCCGCGACGTTGCGCGACTGGAAGTCGAAGCTCAGCGACGCGCCCACGTGATAGTTTTCCCCAGTCAGCACGTTGATGCCGAGCACGTCCGGCCCCTGCGAAAAAATGCGGTCGCGGTACGAGATGTCGAGCGCCGGGAACGGATACACCTTCATGTGCTTCGCGCCCGGATACTGCGGCGCGAAGTACGCGCCGGGGCCGATTGCAATCTTCCAGGGCGAGTCGGCCTGCGCCCCTGACTGCGACCCGGCCCGCGCAGCGGCAGCGCTTTGCTCAGGCGCCGCTGCGTCGTCGGCCCATGCCGTGCGCGCCAGCGCGAGCACCATGACAGCGGCGCACGCGATGCGTGCCGTCGATATGAACGGCTTCATGCTTTCTTCCTTCCCACGGCGGCCAGCTGGCGCAAGCGCCGCGCGAGCGCCTTCGAAACAACCGGTTGATTGGACGCGTCGCCCGAGCCGCGCGCCACTTCGCTCTCGCGCAGGAACAGCGCGGTTTCGCGCGCCACGATCTCGCGCTCGTTGTCCGAGGTGATCATGTGGTACGAGTCGTCGAGCCACAGCGTGCGCAGAAAATTCGCGCCGACATGGTCGATCACATAGCGCGGGTTGCGCGGGCTCGAGGTCTCGTCGTCGATGGCGTGAATCACGAGCGTGTCGGTCTCGATGCTCGGGACGTCCTTGCGCGCGGCGCGCGACAGACGCAACGCCTGGTGCAGCGCGGGCAGCGAGATCGTCGACGGCCCCACCTCGCTGAACGCATTGCGCTGCATGGCGCGCGCGATCTTCTTGCGCAACGCCTCGTTGCGCACGCCGAACGGTTCCGCCTCGCGATACCGGTAGCGGTGGCGCAGCGGCGTGTAATACGCCCAGTCGAGCAGAAAGCGATACCACGGTATCGCCCAGCCGTCGTAGGCGAGCGTGAGCGAAAGCAGCACCAGCGACTGCGCGGCGGGCCGCTCGCGCACGAGCCGCAGCGCGAGCGCGCCGCCAATCGAAAGGCCGCAGACGGACACGCGCTCGTAGCGTGTCGCAAGCGCATCGAACTCGCGCACCGCGCCCTCGACCCAGCGTTCCATGACCTGCTCGCGCGAGCCCGCGCTATACCCTTCGATGAGCGGCGCGCGGACCGTGAATCCTTCGTTCTGCAAATAACGCGCGAGGTAGCGCAGCTCAATCGGCGAGCTCGACAGCCCATGCAGCAGCAAGACCGCGTGGCCATCGCCTTCGCTGAAGATGCCCTCGGGCTGAACCGCTGATGCGGGCGCCTCGGGCGCGGTCCGCTCCATTTCGACCGTCGTCATCTCAGCGCTCTGTGCGCAGCACGAGAAAATCGCCCGCGTGCGTGGTGAAGCGTTCGCAGCTGCAATTCGTCATGCGGAACTCGCGCTCGTTCGACTCGCGCCGCAGACGCACCCGGTGCTGCCCCGGCCACAGCGCTTTGCTCACGCGCTGGATGTCCTCGGGATGCACCGCGTCGAATAGCGGGCCCGGCGCGACTTCGGTCGCCGCCGGCAATGCCGCAATACTCTGCCCCACGCTCGCGCGCTGCGCGGCATCGCGCTCGAGCGCCTTGATGAGGATGAAGCCGTCGTGGTGCTGCGCGAGATGGCGCAGCAGGCGATGTGTCTCGTCGACGGCGCGGCGCGCCAGCACGCGCTCGTTGTCGTGCCGCAGCAGCATCTCGTAGCGCGACTGAGCCACTTCAGCGAGCAATTGGCCGCGAAACTGTTCACGCCGCAAACGCTCGATCAAGGTCATCACGATGATCGTCAGGAACGGATAAGACACCAGCAGGACCACATCCCGACGATCGAGGTAGCTGAGGTTCCCGTAAGGAGGGACGAACAGAAAGTCGGCAATGCCGAGCCCGAGCACCATGACGACCGCTGCAGGCGCGAGGCCCAAATAGTATTCGACCAGCGAAGCCGCAATGCAGAACAGCGTTCCCGGCATCATCGGCCCGAGCACGGGGTGCAGCGCGATGCGGATGGCACTCGCGACGGCGAGCGCGGCAGCGGCCAGCCACCAGCGGCGCGGGCCTCGGGGTGCCCAGTTGCGGGCATTGCGGACTTTCATGTCTGGTTCAATGCCCCGGCATTCAGACAGGCCGGCGCAGGTCGATGGCGCAATCAACGGCGGCTGGCGCTGCGTTGTTGTCGCGTTGTAACGAGGGCGGGAAGACAGGGCCAGTGGCGATGGCCGACACCGGAACGTCCAAAAATATGACGAATCCTTCCACTGGTGGCTATGTTACTGACCTTTGCATACAATCAGCTTTCGGCAGCAGGAATTGACACAAATTAAAAGACGTGGCGGTTTCAGCCTGCGCCGATAGCTCCGCCCCGGTCCTGATTCGTAGACTTCCGGCCCCGCACCGGCATCCCGGCCGTGCGGCTAGCCAGCCTACGGACCCGTGACCGCCTTCCCGATTTCCCTTCGCATCGCCTGTGCCGCACTGTTCGGCGTGCTGTCCGCGTTCATCGCCTCCATCGCACTCGCGGCACCATCCGTCCCCGTGGCGGCGCCGATGCCCGGCGCGATCGGTACGCCCGCGCCGCGCCGGCCGCGCATCTGCCTGGCGTTGTCGGGCGGCGGCGCGCGCGGCTATGCGCATATTGGCGTGCTGCGCGAACTCGAAAGGCTGCACGTGCCGGTGGACTGCATCGCCGGCACCAGCATGGGTGCCGTGATCGGCGGGCTCTACGCGAGCGGCTTGTCCGCCGACCAGATCGAACACGCGCTCACCGCGCTGAACCTGAACGACGTGGCGTACGATCGCGACGCCCGCGAGCACTGGCCGCAGTCCATGCGCGAGGATAACCTCGCCTACCCCATCGGCATGCCCGTGGGCTTCGGCAACGGCCAGTTGAAGATGCCCAACGGTCTCGTGCAGGGCAACAAGCTCACGGCGCTGTTGCGCGCCAACACCGCGCAAATTCCCGCGGACGTGGACTTCGACCGGCTGCCGATTCCATATCGCGCCGTGGCGACCGATCTCGAGACCGGCGAGCGAATCGTGTTGCACGACGGCTCGCTCCCGCAAGCCATTCGCGCGAGCATGGCGGTGCCTGGCCTGTTCGCGCCCGTCAAGATCGGAGGCCGCACGCTGATCGACGGCGGCCTCGCGTCGAATCTGCCGATCGATATTGCGCGGCAGATGGGCGCCGATATTGTGATTGCCGTCGACATCGGCACACCGTTGAAACGCGCCGACCAGATCACGTCGATGGCGGGCGTCACGTCGCAAATGCTTCGCCTGATGATGACGCGCAACGTGCTCGAGCAAAAGGCCACGCTGCGTCCGGCCGACGTGCTGCTCGAGCCGGATCTGGGCGAGCTCTCGTTCAGCGACTTCGGCGCGATGCAGCAGGGCGTGGCCGCCGGCACCGCGTCTGCGCTGGCGCACGCCACGCAGCTGGCCGCGCTCTCGATCGGCGACGCCCACTATGCGGCGTATCGCGCCGGCCTCTCCCATGAGGTGTTCCTGCCGCCCGGCACGCGCATCGACCGCATCGACATCGCCACGCACGGCAACGTGCCGGCAAGCCGCGTGCAGGCGGCGCTGCAGGTCAAGCCGGGGGATGTGTACGACGCCGCCGCCATCGACAGGCATCTGGGCACGCTGATCAACACCGCCGACCTCGAAAGCGTCTCGCAGTCGTTGAGCGGGCCGCCCGGGGATCGCGTGCTGCACGTGGACGCCACCACGAAGAGTTGGGGGCCGAATCTGCTGCTGTTCGGACTTGGCGTGTCGACCAACTTCAACGGCGACGGCGGCTTCACGTTGCAAATCGGCCATCGCCTGCCCTGGATCACGGAGAGCGGGCTCTCGTGGCGCAACGACGTCGTGCTCGGCAGCCGCGATCTGGGCTGGCGCACGGAGCTGCGTCAGCCGCTCCTTCACAGCGACGTGTACGTTGCCCCTTACGCATCGATCCGGCGCAACGACATCAATCTCTACCCCGACGACAACACCGACGCCAAGGAAAACAGCCGCCCGATCGCCTCGTACATGCAGCAGGATTTGCGCGCCGGGCTCGGCCTCGGCGTGCCGCTCGGCACCTGGGGCAAGGCGCGCGCGGGCATCGCACAAGTCTGGACTGCATATCATCCGCGCTCGTCCATCATTACGGCGACCGACAATGGCGAAGGCGACTGGTCATATCAGGCCGCCGCGCTATCCGCCGGGTCGACGAGCCAGACGGTGGGCACGGTCGGCATGACGGTCGATCAACTCGACGATTCGCTCTTTCCGCGCCACGGCTTCTACCTCGACAGCGGCGCGCAATTCAGCCTGAACCGGAACGACGGCAGCTACAACATCGCGCAGGCGCGCGGCCTGTGGGCGGCGAGCCACGGCATCTATAGCGTGAATGCGGCGCTCGAAGCAGGCGGGCAATTCGGCGGCAATCGCGATTCGTCGGCCTATATGTTCAACCTCGGCGGCTTCCAGCGGCTCTCCGCGTACGCCCCCGACCAGTTCAGCGGCAGCTATATTCTCTACGGACGCGTGACCGGCTTCGCGCAGCTCTCGAAGTTCGATTCCGGGCCGTTGCGCGGCGTGTTCGCTGGCGCGAGCCTGGAGGCCGGCAATGTCTGGAACTCGCCCCAACACTTCGCGCGCGGCCCCTGGCTTACCAGCGCGAGCGTGTTTGCCGGCTCGACAACCGTGATCGGGCCCGTGTACCTGGGGCTGGCCATGGCGCCGGGCGGCACCTACAACGTCTATTTCCAGCTTGGCAACCGGTTCTGAGAATGGCGGGAACCCTCGCGCCCGTGGGCGGGCGCCTCGTCAACCACGACGCCGCAACAAACTTTACACGTCGTTACACGCGCGCAGCGGACGGCCCGCCGGGCATTCCTTATACTCCCGCGCATCCGCCTTCTCGATCATGCTCGCCGCGCCCAATGCGACGCCGATGCACACCAGACCCATGACCATGTTCTCTACCCAGTCCACCCTGATCGTCGCCCTTGCCACCGCCGCCAGCCTTTCGCTTTCGGCGTGCGTCGCGCCGGGCTATCCGCAAGGCTATACGCCGTACGGTGCACAGCAACAAGGCTACCAGGGCCAGCCGGTCTACGCGCAACCGGGCACCGTGCAGCAGCCGTATCAGCAGCAACCCTATCAACAGCCGCAATATCAGCAACCGTACGACTCGCAGTACGGCAATCAGAGCAGCAGCCAGTACGGGAATCAATACGGCACGCAGTATGGCACCATCGCGAACATTCGCGCTATCAGCAACGCCACGGGTGCTTCAGGCATCGCAGGCACCGTAGTGGGCGCGCTGGTGGGCGGCGTGGTGGGCAATCAGTTCGGCGGCGGCCATGGCCGCGACGTGGCGACGGTTATCGGCGCGCTTGGCGGCGCCTACGCGGGCAACCAGGTCGGCCAGAGCATGGGCCAGCCCGCGGGCTATCGCATCGACGTCCAACTGAGCGACGGTTCGATGCGCTCGTTCGACGTGCCGACGCCGGGCGACCTGCGCCCCGGCGAGCGCGTCCAGGTGAACGGCAGCCAGCTTTCGCGCTATTGATGTAAAAACGCGTTCGATTCGTCATCCTGAAGAATCGAACGCGTCAACGCTGGATTGCTCACTGCGCAGTGCTGCCATGCACTGCCGTCGATTACTCGGCAAACTCCTCCACATGCTCGCGATTGGCCGCATACGCCTGGCTCCGCATGCCGCGCACGAAGCGGCGCCCGTTGGGCCCGTACACCGCATCGGGTTCCGGGAACATCCCCAGCAGCGCCAGATACAGCGCGCCACCCGCGATCAGCGAAGCCGGCACGCTCAGGTCGCAGCCGCCCGCGAGATTGCCCAGCGGCCCGACGAACTGCCCCGGCAGATTCACGAACGCCAGCCCGATAAACGCGGCCGGCAGCCACGCGCCCATCGCACGCAGATTCCAGCCGCGCGTGAACCAGTAATGGCCGCCGCGTCCGCCACGATTGAAGATCTGCAGGTCGTCGGCGAGATAGAAGCCGCGGCGCTGCAAGAAGCCAATCACCATGATCGCCATCCACGGGCAGCTGAAGGTGTCGATGAGCGTCGAGAACGTCGAGACGCTCTCCACCAGATTGAACGCGAAGCGGCCCGCGAAGATGAAGCCGATGGCGAACGTGCCGATCAGCAGCGTCGCACGCACGCGGTCGAGCAGCCTGGGGAACATGCTCGACATGTCGAGGCCCGTGCCGTATAGCGCAGTGGTGCCCGTCGACATCCCGCCGATGATCGCGATCAGGCACATCGGCAGCAGGAACCAGCGCGGCGAGACCGCGAGCAACCCGCCCACGTAATCGTTCGAAGCGATATAGCTGGGCGCATGCGTGGCGATGATGGTGGCCGTGGCAAGACCGAAGAAGAACGGCACGAAGGTGGCGATCTGCGCGGCAAACACGGCGCCCATGATGCGATGGCGCGGCGTGGTTTCGGGAATGTAGCGCGCCCAGTCGCCGAGCGTCGAGGCGAACGACACCGGGTTGCTCAGCGCGACGAGCACGGAGCCCACGAACGCGGCCCAGAAGCCCGCGCCGCCCGCTTGCAGCGTGCCGGCATAGTTGATATCGAACGTGCCCGCGAACGCAAATGCACCGACGATGAACATGAGGCTGGCGGCCCACACCGCAATCTTGTTCACCCACAGCATGAAGCGAAACCCGTAGATGCAAACGATCAGCACGAGCACCGCGAAGATCATGTACGCAGTGCCGAGCGTCCAGTGATTGACCGGCACGTCCGCGAGGTTGTGCGCACCGCCCACGAGCGCATCGCCCGAGCTCCACACCGCCAGCGAGAAGAACGCAATCGAAGTCAGCAGCGCAAGAAACGAGCCGACGATCCGCCCATGAATGCCGAAGTGCGCGCCCGAGGAAACCGGATCGCTGGTGCCGTTGCGCGGACCGAACAGGCTCATCGGCGCGAGAATGCAGGTGCCCACGAGCACGCCCAGCACAATCGCGTAGACGCTCGCCCTGAACGAAAGGCCGACCAGAACGGGAAAACTGCCGAGCACCGAAGTGGAGAAGGTATTGCAGCCGCCGAACAGCAGCCGGAAGAGATCGATGGGACGCGCATAGCGCGAAGCGTCGGGAATGCGCTCGAAGCCGAATGCTTCGATCTGCGTAATACTGGTATTTTCAGCCATGATGTCTCACTCCTTGGCGCACCGGCACGGCGCCGCCCCGAGGATCGCTCGAGGCCGGCCGGTACAAGTCTCAGGCGGTCACTCTAAATTAGTCGAGTGCGCGCCATATTGCGTATTTAAAACGTTCACTTCGAGCCCGCGCGATGTATGCGCACACGCATCACGCGCACGCCGGCTCCTCCACCAGGACACGCGCACCGTACACATTGAGCAAGTCGTCGCAGAAAGCGCGCACGATCGGCTTGTCCGCTGCGCCACGTTTGATCGCAAGGTGTAGCGGCACGTCGAAGCCGAACGCCGAACGCCCGAGCACGCGAATCAGGCCACGCTGCTCGAAAGTCTGCGCGTGATGCTCCGGCAGGTAGCCGATATGGCTGCCCGAGAGAATCAGCACGGTGGCGGCGTCGATGCTGTCCGCGATGGCGGTCACCTGACGCTCGCCGATGCTCGCAAGCTCTTCGGGCACCGGGTAGCTGCGCCAGATCCAGTCGTGCGCGCGCAGGTCGTCGAGCGTGACGTGCGGCTCCGCGTGAAAAAGCGGATGCCCGCGCCCGCAGCAGATCACCTGGCGCTCGCTGAATAGCTCGGTATAGGTGAGCCCGGCCACGCGGTGCCAGAAGTAGCCGATCGCGAGATCGAGCTGCTGATTCACGAGGCCTTCTTCGAGCTCCTGCGGCGGCGCGACGCGCATCGCGAAGCGCACGGCCTGGTCACGCTTGCGAAATGCGCCGATGGCTTCGGCAAGACGGGCGTTCTCCACCTGCGAGGCCTGCCCGATCAAGCCGATCGACAGCGTGCCCACGAGCTTGCGGTCGATGTCGCGCACCTGCGCGACGAACTGCGAAGTCGCCGCCAGCAGCGCGCGCGCCGACGCCACGAAGCGCTCGCCCTTCGACGTCAGGCGAAAGCCGCCGCGCCCGCGCTCGCACAGCGTGAAGCCCACGCGCGCCTCAAGCGCGGAAAGCTGCGAGCTGATGGTCGACTGGCGCACACCGAGCGTGGCTTCGGCGGCGGTGATGCCGCGCGCGTCCACCACCGCGAGAAAGACCCGCACGAGGCGCAGGTCGAGGTCAGAGGTATTGGAAAACATGCCGACTCACACTCACACCGCAACTCACATCGGAAAGCCCATGGCCTTGATGCCCTTGATCCACGCGCGCTTCCAGCCGCCTTCGGCGTCGGCGCCATCGAAGGCATGGAAGGTGACCTTGGCCGCCAGCCAGCGCACCGGCTCGGGCGGAATCCAGCTCGGTCCCAGCCTGGCGATATCGAGTTCCTGCTCCGGGCTGTTGCGGCCGAACAGGATATTGAGGCCCATGAATGCGCCGAAGCGGCTCGCGGCCACGCCAAAACCCGTGTAGCCCGCAACGAACACGCCCTTGCCGCCGAGGTAGCGCTTGGCGAACACCGAGCCGCGCGAGCAATAGTCGATCGGGCCACCCCATGCATGCGAGAAGCGCACGTCGGAGAGTTGCGGGAAGGTCTTGTAGAACGCTTCCGCGAGCCGATAGTAGGTTTCGCGCTGCCCGTCCTGCGGCGGATGCGGATCGCCGTCGAAGTGATAGCTCACGAGGCCGCCGAAAATAATGTTGTTGTCTTTGGTGAGGCGGAAATAATTGAGTTGCGTGCGCGTGTCGTAAATGCCCTGGCGGTTCTTCCAGCCAATGCGCGCAAGCTGTTCTTCGGTGAGCGGCTCGGTGGCGAGCACGTGATCGCGCACTTGCAGCACGCGCCGGTTGATATCGGGAATGCCGACCTTGGCCGTGCCGCTGCCGAACAGCACGCGCGGCGCGCGCACGCTGCCGCCGAGCGTCTTGACGAACACGGTCTCACCCTCATCCTTCACGCTCGTGAGCGGCGAGTGCTCGTATAGCCGCACGCCGAGCGCGAGCGCCGCTCGCTTGAGGCCCCATGCCAGCTTGGCCGGGTGCACGATGCCACTACGATTGCGCGACCACAGCGCGCCCGCGAACAACGGCGAATCCAGCTGCTCGCGCGTGGCCTGCTCGCCCAATAGCACAACGTCGTGGCCGTGCTGCTTGTGCAGTACGTAGTCGGCGCGCAGATGCTCGACGTGGTCGGGGTCCACCGCCACCGTCATTTCGCCGTTCCATTCGATGTCGGCGTCAATGCCGTAACGCTTGAGCGTTTCTTCGAAGCCATCCAGATTGCGATGGCCGAATTCCTCGAGCTGCGCGATATCGTTCGGAAACACCCGCACCGCATTGGGCAGGCCGTGCATCACCGAAGTCGAGATGATGCCGCCCGCACGGCCCGATGCGCCATGCGCGACGCGGCCCGCTTCGATCACCACCACGTCGAGCTCGGGCATCTGCTCCTTGGCCTGCACGGCCGCCCACAGCCCCGTGAAGCCGCCGCCCACGATCAGCAGATCCGCCTGGGTGTCGCACGTGAGCTTGGGCTCGGCCGGCGGCTGGTCAGGGTTATCAAGCCAGTACGGCGAGAGCCTGGTGCGCGAGAGCGCATCTTCGACGCTCAGCGCGTTGGGCTTGCGGCCCGCCTGGCGCGCGGCGGCGGGCGCCGGCATGCCGGCTTCGTAGAGTTGCGCACTTTTACTCATGATGGCGTTCACTGCTTGAGGCGTGAGGGGAGCATGCCGCCCTCAAGAGGACGGCACGGCTTGACGCGGTTCCGGATTTAATGCCTGGTTTAATTACACGCTATTCCAGGTTATTCCTGGTTATTCCGGGTTTAAGGCTTATTGCTTTTCGAGCAGGACGTAGAACTTCCTGGCGTCTTCGATGGTTTCCCAGCGGCCTGCAAAGCCCGCCGGCAGCAGATAGCCCTCGCCTGCCTTGAATTCCTTGCGGCCGCCGTTCGCATCGGTGAGCGCGATCTTGCCTTCGACGAGCCACACGGCTTCGTCAGCGGTCGTCTCGGGGAAGTCCACCGCGCCCACCTTGCCTTCCCACCAGCCGATCACGTATTTGCCGCTCTGCCCCTCGGCCGCACGCCAGTCGCTTTCGTCCATGCCGAAATCGAGTTTGGTGAATTCGCCCAGGTCTGCGCCCAGTTGCACGATGTCCTGAATCAGCTTGCTCATGTGTGTCCTGTTTTATTCAATGAAATCAGTGACGCCAAAGTTACCGATTCGCGACGTCCCGGTATGCCCTCCCTCAGGGGGGACAACGTGCGTTTTGACGGCTTCCGGGGGGCGCTCGAGGCTTCGGCTATAATGAGTTCGCCTTTCAATCGGGGCACGCCATGCAGATTTCCGTCCCCTCCCCAGCCAGCGATCCGTCGAATTTTCCGCTCTCGTTCAAGACCCTCGGCAACGTTATCGAGGCCGTCGGCACGCCCGATTTCGTGCGGCGCCTCACGTTGCTGCTCAACGAGATCATTCCGCTGAACGTCGTGCATCTCGAGCGCTCACGCGCGGACAGCACGATGCCCAACGGCTTTCTGTGCGAATGGATCGGCAGCAGCGGCGTGGGCATGGACACCGGCGCGATCTCCGAGGTCATGACGCTCTACTACGACCGGTTCCATGAAGTCGATCCGCTGTTCGCGGGTATTCGCGGCAAGATCGGCACCCTGCTCGTGGTGCGCGACATCGGCGCGATTCCGCCCGGCGAGTTCCGCCAACGGCTTTTCGATGAAGCCTTCATCGCTCATGAATGCGTGCTCGCGCGAGGCACGCGCCACGCCCAGCACTCCATCGCTATCGAGCGCGCGCTCCATGAACCGCCGTTTTCGCTCGCGGAAATGAGCCTGTTTCGCAACGTGAGCGATTTCCTGTTTCCGCTGCTGGAACTACATGCCTCGACCAGCGCGGCCAGGCGCGTGGCCCATCCCACCTCGTATCTGCACCCGCTCGCGCAATTCGACGCGCGCATCGCGGCCGATAGCGTGCGGCTTTCGAAACGCGAATACGAAATCTGCGCGCATCTCATCGAGGGCAAAACGGTGCCCGAGGCGGCGGAAATCGTCGGCGTGCGGGCGGCCACGGCCGAAACTTATGTGAAGCGCGCATTCGCGAAGCTGGGAGTGCGCACCAAGCGCGAGCTGGTTGCGTGGGGGCATGCGCCGACTCGTCTGCAAGCGCCATAACATCCGCTGCCTCTCTGCTGCACCTCCGCCGCCGTTGCGCAGCCGGGTTATTTCCTCCGGTTAATCCCTGATACCCTTCCTCATCGCCGGCGTAACACCCCGCCAACATCGATCGGCATCGATGTAAACATCTCAACTTCGTGATTTGCATGGGCGGCGTGTCGCCTACCATCGGCGCACTCGCATCAACCCGCATCAACCTGCATCAATCAGACGGAGACACGGTCCATGCAAAGCGAATTCAACCAGCCGCTCGGCGGCAACGAGATGCCGCGCTTCGGCGGCATCGCCACCATGATGCGCCTGCCGCAAGCCGCCACCACCGAAGGCCTCGACGCCTGCTTCGTGGGCGTCCCGCTCGACATCGGCACCTCGAACCGTTCGGGCGCGCGCTTCGGCCCGCGCCAGATCCGCTCGGAATCGGTGCTGCTGCGCCCGTACAACATGGCCACGCGCGCGGCGCCGTTCGATTCGCTGCAAGTGGCCGACATCGGCGACGTCGCGACCAATCCGTATGACCTCAAGGACTCGATCCACCTGATCGAAGCAGCCTACGACGAGATCGTCGCCAACGGCTGCCGGCCGATCACGCTAGGCGGCGACCACACGATCGCGTGGCCGATCCTGCGCTCGCTGCACAAGAAGTACGGCAAGGTGGCCGTGGTTCACGTGGACGCGCACGCGGACGTGAATGACACCATGTTCGGCGAGAAAATCGCGCATGGCACGCCATTCCGCCGCGCGGTGGAAGATGGCTTGCTGCAGTGCGATAAGGTCACGCAGATCGGTCTGCGTGGCACGGGCTATCACGCCGACGATTTCGACTGGTGCCGCAAGCAGGGCTTCACGGTGGTGCAGGCCGAAGCCTGCTGGAACAAGTCGCTCGCACCGCTCATGGAAGAAGTACGCGCGCGCGTGGGCGACACGCCCGTGTACCTGAGCTTCGACATCGACGGTCTCGATCCCTCGTTCGCGCCCGGCACGGGCACGCCCGAAATCGGCGGCCTCACGGTGCAGCAGGGCCTCGAAATCATTCGCGGCATGAAAGGCCTCAATGTCGTGGGCGCCGACCTCGTCGAGGTCTCGCCGCCGTACGACCAGGCCGGCACGACCGCACTGGTCGGCGCCAACCTCGCGTTCGAAATGCTCTGCATCATGCCGGGCGTGGCGTACCGGTGATCCACGAGACCTTACGATGGCCACGATACCTTCGATTACGACGCCCGCAGAACAGCAACGCGAATTCGTCTTGCCGGCCGCAACGATTGCCGGCGCGCCTGTGAGCAACGGCGCGCAAAACGGTATGCATCACGCGACGCCCATCGTCAACGCCTCGACGGGCGCGACCATCGGCTGGCAGGAGCACGCCGATGCAGCGCTCGTCGACAAGGCGGTGCGTATGGCCCACGCCGCGCTTGGCTCATGGCGTGCCACCACGCCCATCGCGCGCGGCAAGTTGCTGAAAAAGATCGCAGAGCTGATCGAATCGGACCGCGCGCGCCTGAGCGCGATGCAGATGCAAGTGAGCGGCAAGCCGCCCGCGGAAGCCGACATCGACGTGAGCGACGCTGCGGCCACGTTCAACTATTACGCCGACCTGTGCTTCGACGACAAGACCTTCGCGCCCGAATCGCTCGCATTGCCCGACGACAGCGTGTCGGGCGAGCGTTTCTATGAAGCCGTTGGTGTGGCGGCGCTGATCGTGCCGTGGAATTTCCCGATGGTCACCACCGCATGGAAGATCGCGCCCGCGCTGGCCGCCGGCTGCACGGTGGTGCTCAAGCCATCCGAGATCACGTCACCGGTCGAGCACATGATCGCCGCCATCATCGACGAGGCGGGCGTGCCAGACGGCGTCGTCAACCTCGTGAACGGCGGCGGCGAAGTGGGCGCGCTGCTCACCGCGCATCCGCTCGTCGACAAGATCTCGTTCACGGGCAGCACGGCATCGGGCAAGAAAGTGATGCAGACAGCCGCGCAGGACATGAAGCGCGTCACGCTGGAGCTCGGCGGCAAGTCCGCGCTCATCGTGCGCGCCGATGCCGACGTGGAGCACGCCGTCACGCTCGCCGTGGGCGGCGCGCTCACGAACGCGGGCCAGATGTGCTCGGCCACCGCGCGCATCCTCGTGCACGACGACGTGTACCGCAAGTTCATGGCCGCGTTCGAAACTGCGGTGCGCGCCATCGTGGTCGGACCGCCGCAAGCGGCGAACATCACGATGGGACCGCTCGTGTGCGCAGCGCAGCGCGCGCGCGTGCAGTCTCTCGTGGAGCAAGGCCTGGCAGCCGGTGCGTCCATCGCGTTCTCGGGCCGCCTCGATCAAGCCTGCGCGGAGGGCTTCTTCATGGCCCCGGTGGTGATTGCCGAGCCGCCAGCCGACAACCTGCTATGGACCGACGAGGTATTCGGCCCGGTGGCGTGCGTCAAGTCGTTCCGCAGCGACGAGGAAGCCATCGCGCTCGCCAACGACACGCGCTATGGACTTGTCGCGACCGTCGTAACCGCCGACCGCGACGCCGCGCGCCGCTACCAAATGCAGTTGCGTGCGGGGCTGGTGTGGATCAACACGCCGCAACTGATCTTTCCGCAAATCTGCTGGGGCGGGCTCGGGCTCAGCGGTATCGGGCGCGAGCTCGGTCTGGCCGGGCTGCGCAGCTATCAGGAACTGCGGCATGCGCTGGCAGACGCTGGCTATCAAACCGCGCCCGTTTGAATCGCCTCGGGTGGGCGTGCCCGGGCCAAGCAATCAAGCGTAGCTATAAACACCTTGGCCGGTCTTGCGCCCCAGCCGGCCCGCGGACACCAGCTCGCGAAGGAGCGGGCACGCCCGATACTTAGGATCGCCAAAATCCTTGAGATAAACATCCATCACGGAAAGGCAAACATCGAGACCCACGAGATCCGCCAGCGCGAGCGGCCCAATAGGATGATTCGCGCCCAGGCACATGCCGGCGTCGATTTCCTCTGCGGTCGCAGCCCCTTCGGCCAGCAAGAAAAAGGCTTCGTTGATCATCGGCACGAGAATGCGGTTGACGACGAAGCCCGGCGAATTCTTGACGCTGATAGGCGACTTGCCGAGCCGCGTGGTCAGTTCGCGAATCGCCTCCGCCGTGGCGGCGCTGGTCTGCAGGCCGCGAATGATTTCGACCAGCGGCATGAGCGGGACCGGATTGAAAAAGTGCATTCCGACGAAGCGCGCCGGATCGCCGAGTGCCGCGCCCAATGTCGTGATCGAAATGGACGAGGTGTTGGACGCAATAATGGCGGTGGGCGCCACTACCGATTCGATCTGCTTCAGAATGCGAATCTTCAGATCGAGGTTTTCCGTGGCCGCTTCGATCACGAGGTCCGCGCCCGCGAGACGCTGGTAGTCGGTGGACGTTTCGATGCGGCCGAGCGCGGCGTCCTGCGCAGCCGCCTCCAGTTTGCCCTTCGCCACGAGACGGCCGAGGCTGTTGCTGAGCGCGGCGATGCCTTTGGTCAGTGCGGCGTCGGCCACGTCGATCATGATGACCTTGAGGCCCGCGACAGCGGCGACCTGGGCAATGCCGGCGCCCATCGTTCCAGCGCCGATGACGCCCAATGTTTCGATTTTCATCGCAAGTTTCTCCTGCGCGCACGGTCACGCGTTGCTATTACGTACTATTACGTATCGTCATGCGGCGATCCTAGCATCGCGGGGAAAGGGGCAGCCTGGCCAAACCTGCCGCTCTAGTGACAAATTTGGCCACGGCATGCAGCGCCGCCGGTTGCCTCGTCTCAGGGGTTTGGGGTCGGACAGCAATCGGTCTGCGCGACTTACGATATTCGTGCGGGACAACCGGCACGCTCCGGTATCCCTGAGTGGCGAATTTTCCCGCTTGCCCGGGCTTTTCCAAATCGAACTCGAGTATGTAGAAGGCCTTGTTTTAAATGGCCTTTCAGCGCACCATACCCGTCACACGGCCTAAATAATTCCTGCCGCGCGCAACGCTTCCAGTTGCGCCTCATCCATGCCGAGGCGTGCATAGATTTCCCGATTGTGCTGTCCCGTTTGCGGTCCCGTCGTCATCTCGGCCGGGGTTCTTCCCACGTAACGCGGCACGGGCGCTGGCGCGGGAACCGTGCCCAATTCCGGGTCCTGCAATTCGACGAGTACGCCACGCGCCTGAAAATGCGGGTCCGCCTCCACATCGGCAATCGTATAGATCTTGCTGAACGGCACCTCGCAATCTTCGAGCCGCTTCGCGATCTCCGGATACGGCAAGGATCTGAACCACGTTTGCACGCAGCGATCCAGTTCAGCCAGGTTCGCAACCCGGTCCGTATTGGTCAGAAAGCGTGGATCCTGTGTCAATTCGGGCTTGTCCATCGCCCGGCACACGCGCGCGAAAATGGCGTCGCCGGTGCCGACCAGCGTGACCCATTGGCCATCCTCCGTCTTATAGACGTTCGACGGCGCGGTATAGGTCGCGCGCGATCCGGTGCGCATCCGCGCCTCTCCGGTGTAACGGTATTCGGCCGCCAGAGGGTCGAGCAGACGCAGCATTGCCTCGGTGGCGGACAGGTCGATCTCCACGCCCTTTTGCTGGCCGGCCGGCAACGCGTTACGCTCGGCCAGCGCGGCAGAAATGGCGAACGCGCCGAACAGGCCTGCAACCGCATCGCCCAGCGGATAGTTCATATGCTGCGGGGGACCATCCGGTTCTCCCGTCAGGTTCGCAAAGCCGCTCATCGATTCGAAAATACGTGCGAAGCCAGGGCGGCGCGCATACGGTCCGGTTTGCCCGAAACCCGTAATGCGCAGCACGATCAATCGCGGGTTGTGCTCATGCAAAGTCGCCAGATCGAGCCCCCACTTGTCCATCGTGCCGGTGCGAAAATTTTCCACCAGCACGTCGAAATCGCGAATCAGGCGCAAAAAGAGCGCG
Organism: Paraburkholderia sp. A3BS-1L; assembly: GCF_051125215.1. Classification (NCBI taxonomy): domain Bacteria; kingdom Pseudomonadati; phylum Pseudomonadota; class Betaproteobacteria; order Burkholderiales; family Burkholderiaceae; genus Paraburkholderia; species Paraburkholderia sp. A3BS-1L. Next base: position 375,553 of record NZ_CP120444.1, read on the forward strand.
CGCCCCCCGGGCTTGCGAACGTCGAGCGAAATGCCTTTCTTGCCACGATTGGCGGTCTTCCAGAAAAGCGGAATGCCGTCGTGCACCGGCGCCAGCGTGCGCAGGGAATCGCCTCCTCCCGGCAATTCCAGCTTGACGACTTCCGCGCCCAGGTCGCCGCAAAGCGTCGCCGAAAATGGACCGGCAAATACCGTGGCCATGTCCAGGATGCGCACGCCGTGCAGCGGGTAATGTGCGGTCTCCATCTGCCTACTTCCCCTCGCCGCGCAACACGAGCCTGGCAATATTCAACTGATGAATCTGGCTGGTGCCTTCGTAGAGGCGGAACAGGCGCACGTCGCGGTAGTAGCGCTCGATCGGGCTGAAGTCCGCCACGTAGCCGGAGCCGCCGAACATCTGGACCGCGCGGTCGGCCACCCGCCCGCACATTTCCGACGCGAAGTATTTGCACATCGATGCCGGGAGCGCGACGTCCTCGCCCCGGTCACGGGCGCGCGCGGCTTCGACGATCATCGAGCGCGCGGCGAAGATTTCGGTGCGGCAATCCGCGATCATCGCCTGAACCAGCTGGAAGTTCGCCACGGGCTGGCCGAATTGCGTGCGATGCGTGACATAGTCGATGGCGAGGTCGAGCATGCGGATCGCGGGGCCCGTGCACAATGCCGCGAGGTGCAGGCGCTGCTTGTTCAGCACCTTCATCACGGTCTGGAAGCCAACGCCTTCGCGCCCGCCGATCAGTTGGCTCGCATGCACACGGCAATCCTTGAAATATACATCGGACACCGGCGATCCGGCCTGGCCCATCTTGCGATACGGCTCGCCAGTGGTGAGTCCGTCGCTGCGTTCGACCAGAAACGCCGAGAGACCCGTGCTGCCGCGCGTGCCTTCTTCGGTGCGGGCGATTACCGTGAATACGTCCGCCACGGGAGCGTTCGTGATGAAACACTTGGTGCCGTTCAGCACGTAATGATCGCCGTCCTTGCGCGCCGTGGTCTGCACGTTGCTCGCTTCGGAGCCGGCCTCCGGTTCGGTCAAGGCAAGGCAGCCCGTGAGTTCGCCCGTCGCCATGCGCGGCAGCCAGCGACGCTTCTGTTCTTCGGTTCCATCGGCCACCAGCGCCTCGGAGCCTATTCCGGTATTGGTGCCCACGCGGGCGCGCAGGGCCACGGACGCTTGCGACAACTCCATCGCGCACAGCACCAGTTCTTCCGTGGTCAAGCCCAGGCCGCCGTAGGCTTCCGGGATGCTCCAGCCGAAATAGCCCTTGCGCCGCAGCGCTTCGACCATGTCCGGCGGCACGAGATCGTCGCGGGCGACCTGTTCTTCGATGGGGAGCCACTGATCGCGCACAAAAGCGCGAACATCGGCAATCAGGGCTTCAAGGTTTGCATTATTTCGGATCACGAATCTAACTCCGGGCAAGCGTGAATAGGGATGAGACGCCAAAGCGAATTCAGGTTCGCACGTCCGGCGATGCGCGACGGGTCGCCAACATCATGAGCACGGCGCCGCCGACTGCGATCACTCCCAGCGCGGTCAGCGCCGGATAGAGACTGCCGGTGCTGGTTTTGATCCAGCCCACCAGGGTCGGACTGGCGAAGGCGCCCGTGCCGCCGATGCTGGTGATCAGGGCAATCCCGGCGGCCTTGGCGTCGCCGTCGAGGAACGAAGGCGGGATCGTCCAGAACACCACGAACGCGCCGTACGACGCCGCGGCGGCGACACCGAGCATGGCGACGGCGAAGCCCTGGCTATGCAGCGCCAGCGGCAGCATGCCAAAGCAGATCGCCATGACGGCGCTGCTGATCAGCAGGTGCCAGCGCCGCTCCTTGAGACGGTCAGAACTCGCGCCCAGGATCCAGGTCCCCATTGCAGCGGCAACGAACACGAGGCTCGACAGCCAGCCCACGTGAATCAGGTCCTTGATGCCCATGTCCTTGAGGATGGTCGGCGTCCAGAAACCGATCGCATTGAACGGCATGATCACGCAGAAATAGGCGACCATCGCAACATAGATCCGCGGTTGTCCAAGCACCTTGAGGATCCCATGTCCCGCTGCGTGCCCCCGTGAGCCGCCGCCCTCGTCGGCGCGCAATTGCTCGATGACGATGGCCTTTTCCTTGTCGCTGAGCCAGCGTGCGTCGGCCGGGCGATCGCTAAGGATCAGGAAGGCCAGCGCCCCCAGCAGCAGCGACGGCAGCCCCTCGGCCAGCAGCAGCCATTGCCATCCCTTCAAGCCGAGCAGGCCCGCCATGTGCACCATGATCCACGCGGATACCGGGCCGCCGATAATGCCGGCAAGCGCCGTGGAGGCCATCAGATAGCCCGTTACGCGTCCGCGCCGTGCGGAAGGGAACCAGATCGTCAGATAGAACAGCACGCCGGGGAAAAAGCCCGCTTCGGCCACGCCGAGCAGCACCCGCAAGACATAGAACTGCATGGGCGTCTTCACGAACATCGTCGCGCTGGAGATCACGCCCCAGGTCACCATGATGCGCAGCAACGTGCGGCGCGCGCCGATACGCTGCATCAGCATATTGCTCGGGACTTCGAACAATACGTAACCGAGGAAAAACAATCCGGCGCCCAGTCCGTATGCCGCCTCGCTGAAGCCCAGATCGCTCATGAACTGCAGTTTCGCGAAGCTGATGTTCACGCGGTCGAGGTACGCGCAGACGTAGCAGACAATCAGGAGCGGCAAGAGCCGGAACAGAATCTTTCGATAGGTGGCGTCGACGTCGGCGGGCGCGGCGGGCGTATGGGCATCGTCCGTTGCGGTGACGAATTTGGCGGTGTTCAACGATGTCTCCTTCATGGGGGCGGGCTTCACCGGTCTTGGCTGGTGATAAGGGATGCGTCAGTGGCGACGCGCCCGACCAATGCGGCGACTCTACGCGCAAGCATCACAGGGAATGAACTAGAATTTCAAATATTGAAATCCGGTTGCAGCAAGGCCATTGGCGGCTATTTCGGGGAATTCGTATGCGCAAATCGCTGAACGCTTATTCGATGCAGGACGACACCGATCTGCGCCGCGTGAAGGAAGACGACCCATACTTTTCCGGCACCCTGGCCAAGGGCCTGCTGATCATGAAGTGCTTCGTAAGCGAGCCGCGCGCCCATGCCAACAGCGAGCTTGCGGCCCGGCTGGGACTGTCGCGCCCGACGGTTTCGAGGCTATGCCGAACGCTGCATGCGCTGGGCTTTCTCGACCACGACGAACGGCTGGACCGCTACTTTATCGGGCCCGCCGCCGTGATGCTTGCGTATCCGTACCTGATCAAGACGCCGATGCTGGCGCTCGTGCGCCCGGCCATGCAGGCGCTGGCCGATCGCGTGGAGGGCGCGGTTTCGGTCGGCGTAACGATGGATCTGGACGTGGTGTATCTGGAAACCTGCGCTTACGAGGAAGGCACGCTCAAGCGCCCCGGCGTGGGCGCGGTGAACGGCGTGCTGGAGACGGCCATGGGGCGCTCGTGGCTAGCGCAATTGACGGCGCCCGAACGGCAGGACTTCCTCAAACGCGCCCGCCAGCTTCGCCCCGAAAGCTATGCCCGCACCCACAAGCGCGCGATGGACGCCGTGGCGGGCTACGCCCAACGCGGATATGCGATCAACATGGGCGATTCGGGGCTCGGCGTGCTCGCGGTTGGCGTGGCGTCCCGAATCCATTACGGGCCGAGAAGGCTTTTGTTCAATTGCGCGGTTCCCGGCCTGCGCATGGGCGAGAAGGAACTGCACGACACGCTCGGACCTGAACTCGTGCAACTGGTCAGTCTCGCGGACAGGCAAATGGGATTGCGTTGAGGTCGGGGGCCTCGACAATATCCGCCACCCACCCCCCCCGCGCACATTCAGCATCCTGGAAATTTTTGCCTTACACGATGGATCTGCTTCCGCATTACGAAAGGGAACCAGGTCTGCTGCGCCGCTCAATCGGCGTATTTGCGGAGCGCTACCCCAAGATTGCTGCCCGCCTCGGAATGGTTGGCGACCATGTCGAAGATCCCCATGTCGAACGGCTCCTGCAATCGTTCGCGCTGCTCGCCGCCCGTCTCGACAGCCGCCTCTGACGCTTATCCGGAGTTTGCCGACGCATTGCTCGACGTAGTGTTCCCCCAATATCTCCGAACGTTTCCGGCGTGCTCGATCGCCCGGTTCGACATCTCCGGCATGGACGGCGCGCTCAACGGAGCGAAGAACGTTCCCCTTTGGCGTGCTGCCCAGACCTGGCGTTGCGTCGGTGACGACAACTTCGAACGCGGCAGCATCATTCAGGTCGGTGGACCCATAATCCTCGAGCGTGTCGAACAGCAATGACGCCTGCAGCCAGGCGCCCACATCGGCACTTCTGGTTTCCTGCTGTTCATGAACGGAAGTCCGGAGTTTCTGGTATTGGTCGCGGAAATGGTCGAGGTCTTTTCCCCTCAGGCGGGCAGCATATTTCGACCAGTCGTAGGCCGTCGCCGAATCGATCTGCTTTTGCAGATCGCTTGCATGCTGGCCTCCTTCTTCTGTGCGTACGCACGAGCCTCCGACATGATTTCGTCGCGGTACTTGCCGGTGTAGGGCACGTTCGAACCGGGATTGGATACTGAACTGCTAATGCCCATTATGTTGAGCCGTCGCTGGTAACTGGGCGGCGTATTGTTCGCCGCCATCCAGGCCTGGTCGTCGTAGAACGCGTTGATCTGCGCAGCTCGCGCCGGATCGGCCCCCACCAGTGCCTTGGCACGCTGCTTCGCCAGCATCGTCTGCGCGTCCGGACTCGCCAGCGGGTTCATGACGACATCCTGCGCCTTGTACATCGTTTCGTTGCGCGACTCTACGATCGCTTTTGCCGCGTCGATGTCATGCTGCGCCCCGACCTGCAACGTCCGTTCGGTCGCGACGTAGCGGTCGAGCCACGACACGGGATCGCCCCGAAATCCGTTGAGTTCGTGGACGGTGCCAATACTGTCCCAGAGCGCCAAACAGCATCGGAGGGTGGTGTGAACCGGAAGCGTCCGTCCCGATCCGCGTCATCAGTTTTACCAGCGCCTGGCTCGCCGAGCGCGGCGAGACCTGCCGAATGGAGAGCGGATAGCGGGTGGCTTTCAGCTTCAGCCAGTCTTCCCTGTAATCGCCTTTTTCCGTACTGAACGGCTGCTTGTCGTCGGGCAGGCTGAGCTGCTTCGGATCGAAGGCCGGCAGATATTCAAGCACGTCGTCAATGGCGGCTTCGGTCGCGGTAACCGCATGCCCATGCGCATCCTCGCCACCGTCGATCCACTTCGAAGGCTCGATGTACTGCATCCGCGCCGTGCGCAGCTTCGGGTCCGATTTGTAGCGCTCAAATATTTTGGAATGCCATGCATGTTAGGAAAATGCGACATAGACTTTCCCGGTGCACCTCTTCGGCTGCTCGATGGCGATGACGTCCATCGGCAAATCCCGCATCTGGAATATGCAATGCGCATTGATAATGCCAATACCCCGCTGTTTGGGATTTACGTCCCAAGCCCCCCCGGCAAACGCCGCGTCACCCACTGCGTGGCTTGATCGTAGGCATGCGCCAGTTGCAGCACGGCAAGATCGGCGTGCGGCTTGCCGATCACCTGCAAGCCCATCGGCAGGCCCTGCGCGTTGAAGCCCGCCGGCACGCACATCACGGGCAGGCCCGCGAGCGTCCCGCCGATCACCACCTCCATCCAGCGGTGATAGGTGTCCATCGTGCGGCCCGCGACGGACTTCGGCCAGTGCTCCTTCGCATCGAACGGGAAGATCTGCGCGCTCGGCAGCACGAGGTAGTCGAAGCGCTCGAACAGCGCGAGCAGCGCGTTGTACCACTGCGTGCGCGCGACTGTGGCGTTCCACACGTCCTCGCCCGAAAGTTTCAACCCGCCCTCTACTTCCCATTGCGCCTCGGGCTTGAGCAGCGCGCGCCTGGCGGGATCGCGATACAGTGCGCCCAGCGTGCCCGCCACGGAGAAGTGGCGCAGCGTGAGCCAGCAGTCCCAGAGCTTGTCCATCGCATAGTCGGGACGCGTCGCCTCGACCTTGCAGCCAATTGATTCGAAGTCCTTGAGAGCGGTTTCGCAAAGAGCGAGCACGCCGTCTTCCATCGGCAGATAGCCGCCGTAATTGCCGAGCCAGCCGATTTTCGCGCCACCGAATTCACGCGCGAGCGGACCGGTAAATTGCGCCGGATCTTCGGCAATCGAGAGCGGCGCGCGTGCATCGTAGCCCGCCTGCGTGGAAAGCAGCATGGCCACGTCGGGCACGCTGCGGCCCATCGGCCCCGCGCAGCCAAGCTGGTTGTAAAACACGTCGACGGCAGGCACCGATGGCACGCGCCCCTGCGAAGGCCGGAAGCCGAAGATGTTGTTCCAACCCGCCGGATTGCGCAGTGAGCCCATCATGTCGCTGCCATCCGCCACCGGCAGCATGCGCAGCGCGAGCGCCACCGCCGTGCCGCCGCTGCTGCCGCCCGCGCTGCGCGTGGGATCGTAAGCGTTGAGCGTGGTGCCGAACACCGGGTTGTAAGTATGCGAACCCAGGCCAAACTCCGGCGAATTGGTCTTGCCGATGAAGATCGCACCTTGCGCGCGCATGCGTGCGGCCACGAGCGCGTCGGCCTTCGGCACTTCGTCGCGGAAGATCGGCGAGCACTGCGTGGAGGGAATCCGGGCCGTCGCGGTGAGGTCCTTGGGCGCTTGCGGAATGCCGTGCAGCCAGCCAAGGTATTCGCCGCGCGCGAGTTGCGCGTCGCGCTCGCCGGCCTCGGCCAGCAGGATGGCGCGCTCGCGCAACGAGACAATCGCGTTGGCCGGCGTGTTCACGCGCTCGATGTGGTCGAGGAAGGCGCTCATCACTTCGCGGCAGGAGACCTTGCGAAGGCGGATCCATTGCGAAAGTTCGAGCGCGCTGGCGGCGACGATTTCGCCATGCGTGGGCTGGGCGGGAGAAGGCGATGCCTGATTCATGCGTGACTTTCTTGAACGAAGGATTGTGGATGGGGACCGGAGAGCTTCATAGTTCCGCGCGATTCCAGCGCCAGCGCTAAATGCCGGCAAAGAAGGCCGCAGACGATAAAGTCATACCATTCGAGCGCATTACCGACAACGGCGGCGGCCCGTGCGCAGCGACGTTGCTCGTATTGGAAAGCCGGATTTCGAAAGATAATAGATACGCGGACAATCTCCATCAATCTCGTTGGCGTTCGGAACGTTACTCTCCGGCTAATGATCGCAGAGGACCGCCGGCGTCCTTCCAGCCGCCCCGCCCGAATTGCGACGGCTCGTGTTCTGGTGCAGAATTTCCTGCCGCCTCCCGAACAGCCGCCCCATCATGCTCCCCCGCGTCGACGAAGAGATCACCTTCCGCAAGCTCGAAGTGCTGCTCGCGTTCATGCAATGCGGCAACCTGGCCAAGGCGGCCGAGGCGCTCGACATCAGCACGGTCAGCGTCCATCGCGCGCTGCATTCGCTCGAGAAAGGCCTGCGCTGCACGCTGTTCCGTCACGAAGGCCGCAGCCTGACCCCGACCGACGCGGCCCGTGTGCTCGCCGAAGTTGCCGGCGAAGTCCTCAATACGATGATCGACGGAATCCGCGCGACGCGCGAAGCCGCAGGCTACGGCTCGGAACATCTGAAGATCGGCTCGCTGTACTCGCTGACGATCCGCGCCGTGCCCGAAATCGTCACCGTCATCAAGAGCCGGCGCCCCGATCTGCAGGCGGAGCTGATTCTCGGCTCGAACGCCGACCTGCTCGACAAGCTCAAGCGCGGCGCGATCGACGCCTCGCTCATGGCGGCTCCCTCGCATGATTCGGAGATCGAATCGATCGAGTTGTTCGAGGACGAGATTTTCTTCGCGGCGCCAATCGGCTCCGCATACGGCCAATACGACGCGATCGACCTGCGCCAGTGCCGCGACGAGCCCTTCGTTTCGTTGAGCGAGGGATTCGCGACGTCCGAAGACTTTCTCGAAGCGTTCCGCATTGCGGACTTCACGCCGAACGTCGTGATGAAAGTCAGCGACATCTTCTCGCTGATCAACCTCGTCAGTGGCGGCGTGGGCTATACGTTGCTGCCGGGCCGCGTGCGCGACCTGTTCGCGCACAAGATCATGCTGATCCCGCTATCCGCCCGGTTCAACATGCGGCAGACCATCGGCCTGAGCTTCCTGCGCCGGCGCGAGCGCGACCCGAATCTGCTCGCGCTCGCAACCGTGTGCCGGCTCACGATCAAGGATCGGCAGGCCACCTGAGCCGATCGCGCGATGCGCGCCAGGTCACGGCCCTCCCCTGTTCATTCAGATAGGTGTTTCGCACGCGCACCGTGCGCTACAGTGTGTCCCAAGGGCATACCCCGACGCCCTTATCCGGTCTCCTCGTACTTGTGCCCGCCTTGAGCGGGCATTTTTCTGCTCAGTCGGCGGCGAAATCGCGATCGGTGTGCGCGCGATGAATGCGAACATCGTACGTATTGCCCCGAAATCAGGCCGCAACCATCCGGGTTTTGGGCAAGCCGAATGTCCCAAAGGAGCATTCACGCCCGCGTTCCTTCAATTAGCCGGAAAATCAAAACGCATTAACGACCCATGCACTCGCCGCCCCCCAGGAATCATCGCTGGACATTGCAGCCGGTCACGCGCAAATCGTGGATGCGTGAATTCCTCGTCCTGCTTTCGGTGCTGGTCGCGGCGAATATCTTTATCAATGCATGGCAGTCGTGGCACGACTTCCGCGCCGCGAATCTGCAAGCCGCCCAGCGGCTCACCGCACAAACCTCGCTGGTCGCACGGCTCATCGAGGACCGTCTTCACGATCTCGACGGCATGATGTCGGCCACCGCGACGCTCGTCGACGAAGGCAAGGCCACCAACGATACGCTCGGCGATCTCACGCAAACGCTGCAGATGTCACTGGGCGAATCCCTGATTGCAGTATTCGATGCGAACGCGCGCCTGGTGGCTGCCTCGCGCCCCAACGCGCGCAACGCGATCCCCGGCTTCGACGCGATCTTCGCGCAGGTGCGGGCCGCGCCGTCCCGGCGGCTGTGGCTGCCTGTCGTGTGGGGCAACCGGGGCGCCCTCGTGGTCGCCGAAAAGCATCTCGACCAGGCCGGCCAGCTGAACGCGGTCACGATTCACCTCGTGCCGCTCGAACAGCATCTGCTGGAGAACGTGAAGCTGGTTCCCGGCACCGCGCTGCTGCTGCGCGACAACGAGCATCGCGTCGTCGCGCGCTATCCTGACGTGCAAGGGCTCGCCATCGGGCAACGGCTCACCGACGACGGGGGTACGCGCGCTGGGCCGATGGAAGGCACGGTCTATGCGCTATGGCGGCGCGACCATACCGAGCGTCTCGTTGCGGAGCAGAGGATCGGACTCGGATCGAACACAGCGTACTGGACGCTCGATCTGGGCTATGCCATCAGCACATACCGCGACAGCCTCTGGGCGAGCTTCTACATCAATCTGGGCGGCACGGCGCTGTTGCTCGTCATGCTGGGCAGCAGCTTCGTCCTGCTGGGCCGGCAAAAGGATCTCGTCGGCCACGTGCAACGCTACGCGAGCACGGTTTCCACCATCGTCGAAAATATGCCGACGCCGGTGGCCGTGGTCGATGCAAAATCGCAACGCATTCTGCTCGGCAACGACGCCCTGCTTGCCGTGTTCGGCGCGGTGGCTGACCAAGGCCAGCCGTTTGCGCGCCTGCTGGTCGACGATACAAACTGGGTGCGCATGCAGGCAGAGGACACCATGGACCCCGAACCGTTCCAGACACGTTCGGGCGTTCGCCACATGCTGGTTCACTGCACGAGACTGCCTGCACTTGCGGAGCCCGGCGACGACGATCCCCTGCTCGTGGTGCTGACCGATATCACCCATCAGCATCTGCTGCTCAAGCAATTGCAGACCGATGCGGACTTCGACCCGCTCACGGGGCTCGCCAATCGCCGCTACTTCGAAAAGGCCGCCGGGCAGGCAGTGGCGCATGCGCGGCGGCATCATCGCCCGCTTTCGGTGCTCGCGCTCGACCTCGATTATTTCAAGCGCGTGAACGACACGTGGGGCCATGCCATTGGGGACCGCGTGCTCGCGGTGACCTCGCGGGTATTCGAGCACGCGCTGCGCGAAGACGATCTTGCCGCGCGCATCGGCGGCGAGGAGTTCACCGCGATCTTGCTGGACACGCCCGAAGAGCGCGCCCGTATGGTGGCCGAACGGATTCGGCATGCGCTGCAGGACACGCCCATCGAACTCGACGATGGCGGCACGCTCACGCAGACCTGCAGCATCGGCATTGCCTGCTACGACGAAGCGGAAGACAGCCTCGAAGCCACGCTCAAGCGCGCCGATGCGGCGCTATACGCGGCGAAACATGCCGGGCGCAATCGCGTTCAACGCTGGAGCGCGGAGATCAAAAGCTGAGCGCAATCCCGAGCGAAGCGCCCGACACATTCGGGCTGTTCTTGTTCTCGTCGATGTGCCGGTTGATCGGGACTGGGCCGCCGAGCGGGGTCATGTTCAGCGCCGGGTTGCACGTGTTGCCGTTGTTAATGCCCAGCGAACTCGCGGTCTGATCCGGCGTGACCGTGTAGCTGAGCAGCGCGAGCATGGCGTTGAGGCGCTTTTTCATCTCGGGGCCGCGGGCGGCGCCCGTGAGCCGCAACTCGGCCTCACAGGTCCAGACGGGTGATCTTGGTGCCGGAGAGCGAGAGGTCGCCCATCAAGCCGCTGTTCGTCGGCACGAACACCTCGACCGGCTTGGTGGTGGTCGTGGTGTCGAGCTGGCCATTGGCGCCCATCTTCACGACCGCAGCCGATGCGTCGCCGCTCGCCGACCAGCCCTTGGAGGCGCGGAATTTGTCGAGCGCGTCCTGCGTCCTGCGTCATGAACAGATAGACCACGGCCTTCGACTGCATGCCGAGGGTCGCGCCAAGCGAAGCGGCCAAGAGGCCGTAATATCCCGTCGTGCTGCCGCCCACGCGCAGTGCGCCGTCGCCGTGCTCGCCGCCGATGCCGATGCCCGCCTGGGCTGAATCAAATCGTCGAATTGCCGCTGAAGCGGCGAATCTGGCAGCATATGGATTCGGAGCCAGCTGATCCGCCTGCGAGCCGCAAACGTGCAAAGGCGCTGCGCCGCGCTCCTCCACCGCATGCTTTGAGAGACTGGAATTCACCATGTCGAACCACGACTCGACCGGCCTGGCCAGACGGGAAACTCACCTGGGCGCCGCACTCGGCGCACTGTTGCTCGCGCTGGCATCGGTGCCCGCCTGGTCCGCGCCTGGCGACTTTCTCGAAAGCACGCCGATGCCCCAGCTCGACAAGAACGACATCGCTGCGCTCAACAGCACGGTGCACGTCGTGCTGAACACGAAGAACGACGGCGAGACCACGCAATGGGTCCGCCCCGCCACCGCCGATCGCGCCGAAGTCAGCGCGGACATCACGCCGGAGAACACCTCGATCAAGAACCGCAAAACCTGCCGGTTCGTCGCCGTGACGGTGCATGCGGGAGACCACACAGTCAAGCTGCGCCCGCAATACTGCCGAAGCACGAGCGAGGCATGGGGGCTTCAAGACGCGCAGTGAGATCACGCGCCGCGTCGCGCGGCGTCCACTGCAAGAACCAACGACTGCCGCCCGAGGCCACGTCAACCTGCATCGCCCCGGGCCAGCCCCTCTACGCAGAACATGTGCCACGGGTCCGCCATCAAGCCCCTGCGTGGTCTTCGCCGCCGCGCTCGAAGCCCACGAAGCCCTTCAACTGCGCCCCAACCAGCCCGCCGCAGTGCATGGCGCAATCGCCTTCGATATAGACGTCGGTGGTGCGTGACAGATTGTAGTCGGCCAGCAACTGGAACTATGTTGCGTTGCCGCCGCCGCGCTGGTTATTGCCGTCCTGCCCGCTTGATGGCGACCTTTCACCTCCGCATGCAAGTTTTCGTAATTCGGCATAAACCCGCTATAGGTAGTAAGGGCAATTAATTGCCCCGCGCGGCAATTCAGAAAAAGTACGCGCCTGATACTCCATCCGAAGCCATTGTTTTTGGTGCCGCGCTGCAAGAACCCGAAACGAGTCAATTGCCGTAAAATCCTGACGCCCGGCCCTGCTACTCAATAAAACTCCAGTCCAGGAATAATTGAAATGGCCATGCTCGTTCACCACCCTGCCGTCCTGTTCGTCGCACTGATCGTGCTGTTCAGTGTGGCCGCCGCTTTTGGCGCGCTCTTCATGCAGCGCGCCTTTCCGCTCTCCGACGATGCGCGCGAGAATTACAACGTCGTGCAAGGCGCAACGCTCACGCTGCTCGCGCTGCTAATCGGCTTTACGCTCTCGATGGCGGTGAGCCGCTATGACCAGCGCAAAAATTACGAGGAAGAAGAAGCGAATGCAATCGGCACCGAATACGTGCGTGCCGATCTGATCGGCGAAGCCGAGGCGCCCAGAATCAAGGCGCTGCTGGCTCAATACCTCCAATTGCGCATTGACTATTACAAAACGCGCAATGCGCACGAACTCGATGTCATTAACAACAAAACCACGGGGCTCGAGGCTCAATTGTGGGAGAACGTGCGCGGCGCAGCGCTCGCGCGGCCCACGCCGATCACGGCGTTGGCGGTGTCCGGCATGAACGACGTGCTGAATACACAAGGTTATACGCAGGCGGCCTGGCTCAATCGCATTCCGGTGTCGGCGTGGGGCTTGATGATGGCGATCGCGTTTGTCAGCAACCTCATGCAGGGTTACGGCGCACGCGGCACGACCGGCCGGCGCGTGCTGATGTTCGTGCTGCCCGTGACCGTGGCGCTTTCGCTCTCATTGATCGCCGATATCGACAGCCCGCGCGGCGGCATGATTCGCGTGGTGCCGGTCAATTTGATCAGCTTGCAGCAATCGCTGGGGCAGTTGCCCTGAATCGGCATGCGCGGCTAGCCGACAATCGGCGCGGCGCGCCGCAGCAGATCGGCAAACGAGGTCGTCTCGAAGCGCTGCATCAGCGCGGCACGGCAACGCCTGCTGAACAAACCGCTGGGTCCATTCTTGTATGTTTAAAATCGACGGGACGCTCGCAGACTGTCTGCCGATCGCTTAGCCGGAACGGTTTCGTAGCGAAACCGATGGCGATTCACCAAACATCCGCTTGTAGTCCATTGCGAACCGGCCCAGATGGGCGAACCCCCATTTGAGCGCGACGTCCGTAACGGACATCGGTTCAGCCGCCGCGCCGCGCAGTTCATCGCGCACACGCTCAAGGCGCAGCTGACGCACCCAGGCCATCGGGCTTACGCCGTGGCAATTGCGGAAGCCGGCAAACAGCGTGCTTGCACTTACGCCTGCGAACTCGGCGAGCCGTTCAATCGTCAGGGGTTCATGCAGATGCGCGCGCACGTACTCCTCAACCCGCTTCACGTAGAACGGCGCAAGCGGTCCGCGTGAGGGCCGCATGCCACTGCGCGCCGTGTTGGGCTGCCCATAGACGAGCGCGTTGAGCAAGGTCGACTCGAACTGCTCGTAGGCCAGTGGATGACGCAGCGGGTGCGCCGGATCGTTCAATGCATTCCCCAGCACCGAAAGCAGTGACAACAGGCACATCCCCGATGACGAAGCTAGTTCGAATGCAGGCTCGAACTCCACCGCTGCGTGCTCTTCGGTGCCAAAATGGCGCGCGCAGTGGCGCTCGATCGCTTCGCGCTCGATGCGCAGCACGACCTGCGGACAACGAATCCAGCGCATCCGCAAGGGCAGCGTCGGCGACACGAGCGACGCAACAGCCGGCGACGAGTCGAAACGGCGATCCCCACATTCGATTTCAGCACCGCCACTCACGGGGATCTGCAACAGGAAGAAGCTGTCGAGACGTTCGGGATCGATCGTCACGTCGCCATCGTAGTGGAGCAGATTGAGCGACAGGCTCCCGTGCCGGGCGTGATACATGCGGCTCGGCAACTGGTGTGAAGCGCCCGGCAGCGCGAGCTTGTGAGGCTTGAACACAGAGCCGACGCACTCGCGCACCTCGTTGAGGTCGCCCGATTCGAGCAACAGGGTGTCGCTGTTGAAGCAGGCCGCGCCGACCAGCACATTCGCAGCGGGAAGATGCTCCATAGAAGCGCTCCAAGAACGTTCGCGCGCACCTGATCCGTGCACGAGTTTCCCGACTCCACGAACCGTCTGAAGGAAGCGGATAGTCGCGTGGGAGATCCAGATAGTTTCCTCGCTCCGGAAGCCTCCAGCAAGCCGGGCGACGCCAAAGGCACAGGAGCTGTGCCCTCTGCCGGAAGCTGCGTACTGTAGGCCTGCCCTGCCGCGGCAGCCATCCTCAATTACCCTCGCCCGCCTGGCAGGGTTTTCCCTCGTTCCGCACGTTTTTGGATTCCGCGGATACCCGTTGAATGAAACGGATAGAGCCCATTGTTTTGTCGCAGAACACTGGGGGCATTCGAGACACAACCTTGGTGGAGAGCCCGCAATGAAAGGAAGATACATCGATATTCCCGCACCGGAAGGCGGCGTGTTCCGGGCCTACCTGGCAACTCCTGCAAGTGGCACGGGGCCGGGTATTGTGCTGTGCCAGGAGATCTTCGGCGTCAACGAGACCATGCGCGACGTGGCCGACTACTACGCCGAGGAAGGCTACACGGTGCTGGCACCCGACCTGTTCTGGCGCGTCGAACCGGGCATCGAACTCGGTTATACGGAGGCCGGCTTTGCGCGTGCGTTCGAACTCTATCAGCAATACGACGAAAACCAGGGTGTCGAAGATATCGGCGCGACGCTCGCCGTACTCCGGACATTGCCCGAATGCCGCGGCGAGACTGGTGTGCTCGGATTCTGCCTGGGCGGCAAGCTGGCCTGGCTCGCGGCCTGCCGTCTTCCCGTGGCTTGCGCAGTCAGCTACTACGGCGTGGGTATTGAGCAGGCACTGGACGAAGCGAAGAACATCAAGGGGCGCGTCGTCCTGAATATCGCGGCGCTCGATCGCTTCTGCCCGGCCGATGCGCAGCAGCAGATCACGGCCGCGCTGGGCAACAACGAAAATGTCGAAGTGTATGTCTATCCGGGCGTCGATCACGCGTTCGCCCGCAAGGGTGGTGAGCATTTTGACAAGCCCTCGGCCATGATGGCGCACGAGCGCGCGGTCGCCGCGTTTCGCAAAACGATAGGGCCGCAATACGATCTCTCTGCACTGTGGGAGGCGCACCTCGCCCACGAGTTCGCGACGCGCGACGTCGAAGCCACGATGGCGACGATGGTGGCCGAGCCCTACGTCAACCATATTCCGACGCTCACGGGCGGCGTGGGCTACACCGAGTTGAAGCGCTTTTATCGCCACCACTTCGTGCACGCCAATCCGCCCGATACGACGATCATCCCGGTTTCGCGCACCATCGGCGCAACGCAGATCGTCGACGAAACGCTGTTCTGCTTCACGCATACCACCGAGATCGACTGGATGCTGCCCGGCATTGCGCCGACGGGCAAGCGCGTCGAGATTCCGCTGCTTGCCGTGGTGAAATTCCGCGGCGACAAGCTCTACCACGAGCACATCTACTGGGACCAGGCCAGCGTGCTGGTGCAGATCGGTCTGCTCGACCCGAGTGGACTGCCCACAACAGGCGCTGATACCGCCTGCAAACTGCTTGACGAAACGCTCCCATCAAACACGCTGATGAAGCGCTGGCGGGACAGTGCCCCCGCCAACGACGCGAACTAACCGAATCATCCTCTCAAGAACATGGAGCAAGCCATCATGAATTCACTCGCAGGCAAAACCGCCATCGTGACGGGTGGCGCCACGCTGATCGGCGCGGCTGTCGCCCGGGATCTCGCCGCCGCCGGAGCCAGCGTTGCCGTGCTCGATATCGACGTTCAGAACGGCAGACGCGTAGCCGAAACGCTCGGCACCAACGGTCTCTTCGTCGAAACCGACATCACCAGCGACAGTGCGCTGGAGCAAGCTGTTGCCAGAACCGCGCGGCAGTTCGGCAGCATCGACATTCTCGTCAATCTGGCCTGCAGCTATGTGGACAACGGCATCCAGGCAGGCCGAAACGACTGGCTCGCCGCAATGAATGTAAACGTGATCTCGGCGGTCATGCTGGTCAAGGCCGTGCATCCGTATATGGTCAAGCGCGGCGGCGGCTCGATCGTCAACTTCAGTTCGATCTCGGCCGAGTGCGCTCAAACGGGGCGCTGGCTCTACCCGACATCGAAAGCCGCGCTCAAGGCGCTCACGCGCAATATGGCGATGGACCTGTCCCAGGACAGGATCCGCGTGAATTCGGTTTCGCCCGGCTGGACCTGGTCGCGCGTGATGGACGAACTCACGCATGGCGATCGCGCAAAGACGGACCGCGTGGCCGCGCCCTTTCATCTGCTTGGACGCGTCGGCAACCCGGAGGAAATCGCGCATGTCGTCACCTTCCTGTGCAGCGATGCAGCCAGCTTCGTGACCGGGGCCGATTACGCCGTCGATGGCGGCTATTCGGCGATGGGCCCCGAGCAGGCCGTGCCGGCCATTCCGAGGCTGGCTGAGTAAGACCCATCACTTCGCAAACACTCTTCCCTGACGTATCGACTTCGAGGTATTCGCTATGAGAAAAATTGCCATCGTCGGCGCCGGCCAGTCTGGTCTGCAACTGGCGCTCTCCCTGCTCGACCGCGGCTATGAAGTCACGCTTGCGACCAATCGCGATGCACAGCAAATCCGCACCGGCAAGGTCATGTCGAGTCAGTGCATGTTCAACACTTCTCTGCAAATCGAGCGAGATCTCGGCCTGAACTGGTGGGATGCGTCCTGCCCCCCCGTGGAGGGAATTGGCTTCGCGGTGCCGCATCCGGACCTGCCGGGCCGCAAGCTCATCGACTGGTCCGCGCGCCTGACTCGACCGGCCCAATCCGTCGATCAGCGCGTCAAGATGTCGGCCTGGCTCGAAGCCGTCGTCCAACGCGGTGCCGACGTGCGAATCAGCGACGTCGGCGTACCCGAAATGGAAGAGCTCGCAAGGAGCCATGATCTCGTGCTGCTGGCAGCCGGCAAGGGGGAGATCGTAAATCTGCTGGGCCGCAACGCCGAACGCAGCCCCTTCGACAAGCCGCAGCGCGCGCTGGCGCTGACCTACGTGAAGGGCATGACGCCGTCCACGCCCTACTCGCGCGTACGCTTCAATCTGATTCCGGGCGTGGGCGAGTACTTTGCGTTCCCCGCTCTTACCACGAATGGCCCGTGCGAAATCATGGTGTTCGAAGGCATTCCCGGCGGTCAGCTCGATTGCTGGGCGGGCGTCAAGACACCCGAGCAGCATCTCGAGACCAGTCTGGCCATTCTCCGCCAATATCTGCCTTGGGAAGCCGAGCGCTGTGCAAACGTCGAACTGACCGACCCCAACGGCGTGTTGAGCGGGCGCTTCGCGCCCACTGTGCGCAATCCCTACTTCAGGCTGCCTTCCGGCAAGACCGTGTTCGGCATGGCCGACGCGATCGTCGTGAACGATCCGATTACAGGCCAGGGTTCGAACAATGCTGCAAAGTGCACGAAGGTCTATCTCGATGCCATTCTGGAGCGCAACAGCGCTGCCTTCAGCGAGGACTGGATGCAGCAGACGTTCGACCGCTACTGGTCGTATGCGCAAGAGGTCGTCAAGTGGACGAACTCACTGCTCACGCCACCGCCGCCGCACATTCTCGAGTTGCTCGGCGCGGCCGGTCAGTTCCCAACGCTCGCCTCGACGATTGCCAACGGCTTCGACGACCCGCGCACGTTCTCGCCGTGGTGGTTTGATCCGGCGGCCTGCATGGCGCTGATCGATGAACACGCTGCGCGCGCCGCGTAACGAACACGAAAAGGAGAAAGCTCATGTGCAGCACGCTCGAACTCACCGCCGCGAAACCCGATGACCAGCTCAATGCGATGCGGCAATTGCGCAACGCCTTCGGGCAATATCCGACGGGCGTTACTGTCATCACGGCCGCAGCGCGGGATGGCCGCAAGATCGGTCTGACCGCAAACTCGTTTGCGTCACTGTCGCTCGATCCACCACTCGTGATCTGGAGTATCGGCAAGACTTCACCCAGTTGTGGGGATTTCGTCCAGGCGGGCTACTTCGCGATCAACGTGCTGGCCAAAGACCAGACGGAACTGTCGCGCCGCTTTTCGAAACCGTCGCCAGACAAGTACTCCGGTGTTGCCTGCCGTGAAAGCCTTGGCGGCACCATGGTGCTCGAGGGCTGCAGCGCGCACTTCGTGTGTCGCAACCTGGCGCAGCACGAAGGCGGCGATCACCTGATCTTCATCGGGCAAATCGAACATTTCGAAGCAGATGGCCACGCGCCGCTGGTCTTCCATTCCGGGCAGTACGGCGCAGTAGCCCGTAATTCAGAATTTATTTAATCGATTTATTTAGTAATACATATATATAAGGTGACCGCATGAAGCGCTCCGCGTCCCGCCTGCTGCTCTGCTTCGCTGTGTCTGGACTGATGCACACCGGATCGGCTATAGCGGGCGACCTGCCCAACGTCAATCTCGGCTTCACGAGCTTCCTCGATGGTGCACCGCCGGCGGGGCCCGGCTGGTATGCAACGCAGTACCTCGAGTACTACACTGCAGATCGTCTCAACGAGAATGCCGGAAACAAGGTCGCCTTGCCGAAGCAGAACGTCGACATCTTCGCGGGCCTGACGCAACTCGTTTATCAGTCGCCCTTCAAGATTGCTGGTGCGCATCCGGGCGTCGACGTGATCCTGCCGTGGGTGGCATCAGCCCACACCGATGACGGCATGGGCGACGTGGCGCTTAATGCGCGCACAGGGTTCGGCGATCTGCTTGTTGGGCCGTTCATCCAGTTCGACCCGGTAGTCGGCCCGGACGGACCGCGCTTTGCGCACCGTTTCGAACTCCAGATCATTGTGCCAACGGGTGCCTATGACGCAGGCAAAGCGATCAACCCGGGCAGCGGCTTCTGGTCAATCGATCCATACTGGGCCGCGACTGTCTGGATCAATCCGAAGTGGACAGTTTCCTGGCGGCTGCACTATCTCTGGAACGCCACGAATAACCGACCATATCAGGGCTTGGGGGATGGGGCAGCTTCGTCGCAGGCCGGACAGGCGCTGCACGCCAACATCGCCACGGAATACGAGGTGATGCCTGGTTTTCGAATCGGCCTCAATGGTTACTGGCTGCGCCAGATCACCGACATGAAGGTGAATGGCCAGAATGTGCAGGGGCAGCGTGAGGCGGTGTGGGCGATCGGCCCGGGGGCAATGTACAGTTTCTCCCGGCAGGACCACCTGATGTTCAATGCCTATTTCGAGGCGGATGCGCGCAACCGGCCCGAGGGAACGCGCCTGGTGCTGCGCTACGTGCATCATTTCCAGTGACACGCTTATCAAGTGTTCGCGCCATGCACGCCGGCTGGAGTCGAGTCTGCGGATATGGCGCACGCGAATGCTTGTAGAGGGATTCGCTAGTGCCCACCCCTTGGATCCCTTCCCGGCTGCTCAGTGCCACGCTGCATTGACAGTTCGCAAAATCCTGCTCGCATGTCCTGAAGCCGCCTCCACGCCATGCCACGGCGCATAGCTTGCCTCGTCAAGCGGCGCACGTCGCCTCGATGCCTGAGCGCGAGCACTCCGTCCACACTACCTTTGCTTGTCTCGAAGCCGGGCAATCTAACGTCTTGAAGCGCGCTTCAGTGTCTGCGATGGCGTTTCGCCGAAGAGTTGCTTGTAGTCGTTGGAGAATCGCCCGAGATGTGAAAATCCCCAGTTCATCGCGATTGACGAAACGTTGCGCTCCGAGCAGTCCGAGAGCATCTCGCGGCGTACCGCTTCGAGCCGGTGCCTCTTGAGCCAGGCCATGGGCGCAAGCCCAAAGTGCTGCCGGAAGCCTTCGAACAACTTGTAGCGCGACACGCCCGCAGCACGCTCGATGTCTTCGAGTGCGATATTTTCGCGTGCGTTGTCGTGAATGAACTGTTTCGCGCGCAACAAATAGTGCGGACATGAAGGACGCATTGCCTCGGCAAGCGCCTTCGAGTAGTTGTGGGGCTGAGCAAGCAGCAGCCCTTTGATCAGCGCCTGCTCGAGATCTCCTGCCATTTGCTGGTGACTGAGCAGCGGCCCCGCCTGCCCCATCTCGGCCAGCAGGAACTTGACCATGCGCCACCAGGCCGCCTGGTCGCCTTCGGCGGCATTCATCTGCGGCTCAAACGTCAATGCAGCGTCGAGCGGACGTTGCAGAAGTCCCTCAAGCACCTGACGCAGGGCCGGAATCGGAATCGAAACGATGATCTTGCGACAGTTGCCCATGATCGCAAGGTCCTGCGTCTCATGCGGCGACAGAACGAGCCCCCTGTCCTGGTCCGACAGCCACAGGCGGCCCTGCGCGGCGAGCTCCTGCTGGCCGGTGAGTGGCAGGCTGACGCTATAGCTGTTTAGCGGCGCATCATTGTGCACCGAGACGGTGACATCGGTGCCGTACTCCACATACCCCAGCGTGCTGGCCATGGAACGCATCACCGTTCCAGAATGATGGAATTGCAGTTCGTTCGGGCTGCGTACCTGCAGCCCATGGGGTCCGCAAATCGACGCCATCCAGTCCCGCGCGCCCTCAAGATCGCGACTCAGCGCGTCAATACCTCGACTGTCGTTGAAGGCGGGGGAAGGCATGGCGTTTCACGGGAGGATTGACGAATGCTCAATGGTAAACCACCCCGTGCCCGGACAAAATACCGAAACACCCCAAGGCGCTCCGGCATCAGCAGCGTCAGGCGGACGACTGCGCACTGTTGCTGTCCCCGAATTTTTCGTAGTAGAGACGGCCTTCCAGTTGTTCGCTTGCAAGCCACGTCTTGATTGCCTCAACCATCGGCGGCGGTCCGCAAACATACATGTCGAACGGGTTCGCTTCGAGCATCCCGCGGTCGAAATGCTCGGGAATGAGCCCCGTCTTGCCCTGCCATGCTTCAGAGGGATTCATCACAACGATATCGCATGCGAAGTGCGGAATGCGTTCCTCGTAGGACTTCAAACGATCTAGCTCGCATAGATCCCGCACGTTCGTCACACCATAGTACAGATGAACCCTCTGGCCACAGCCGCCCTTGTGAGCGATATCGTCGAGCATGCCCAGAAATGCGGACAAGCCCGTACCGCCTGCGACCATCACCAGCGCTCGCTCGACCTCGCGTAGATAGAACGTGCCCAGCGGCGCCTCGAACTCGACCGTCTGGCCCGGCTGGCAGCGCTCGCGCATATAGCCGCTCATCGCGCCGTCGGGCAGCAGACGGATCAGGAACTGGATCTGGTTTCCGTCCTCGGGACGGTGCGCAAACGAATAGGATCGCCAAACGTCTGCGCCCGGCACCTTCACGCGGGCGTACTGGCCCGGCAGAAAATCGAGCCGCCCGGGATGGGCACTCGCGTCCAGATGCAGGATCGCCGACGTTTCTGAAACCTGCTTCACGGCGGTGACCTTGCCGGTGAGCAGCGTGGTGCCGCCGGCGCTGCACAGGTTCGAATCGAAGTCGAAGTAGAAGGACGCATCGGATTGCACGCGCGTCTGGCAGGACAGGATCTTGCGCGCAGCGAGGTCGTCGGCAGACAGTGTCTCCTCGTCGACATAGTCCTGCGTATAGCTGCCCGATTCGCAGCGCCCCTGGCAAGTTCCACACACGCCCTCACGGCAATCGAGCGGGATGTTGACGCCATTGCGCAGTGCGGCGTCGAGCAGGAGTTCACCCGCCCGGACATCAAAGAACGCCGTCCTGCCATCGGCAAAACTGAAGGCAACCTTGTGGCTCATCTCGTGGCACTCCCGCTTACAGATGGTAGAAATCGAGCACTGCGTTGATCGTGTCGTTGAGCAGGAGCACGTGCTTGCGAGCGATTTTCCAGGTCTCGCCGGCTGGGCGCAGCTGGTAGGTGACGTGTCCGAAGAAGTGTTCGGCAGCGCCATGCCGGGCGTAGAACGTGGCCCAGTTGGCCTTGACTTCCAGCTCGCCGCGATCACGCTCCGAAATACGGACGTTGGTGATCTGGTGCAACGTGCGCGGCAGCGGCGTCGACGCCGCCGACTTTCCCGTGCGCAGGCGGAACACGCGATCCTCGAGCCCCGTGCGGTTCGCATAGTAAATGAGCGACATGCCGCGCTTCGGGTCGGTCGTGTACACGTGCTCGGAGTCCCACTGGGGTACGTGGAATTCGCTGTTCTCGTCGAAGAGGGCGAGGTACTCGTCCCAGCTCTGCGCGTCGCAGAGCTCGGCCTTTCGATAGAGAAACTGCTCGACTGATTGTTGCAGGGTGACGGACATGATTCAGGCTTCCTTCGTAACGTTCGACTTCTGTGCGAGCCCCTTCATGAGGTAGGTCTGCCACGCACCGTGCTGGTTGACGTAAAGCCCCTCGTGGGTCAGCTCCGTGCCGCACAGCACGGGTTCGATGCCGAGCAGGCGCGTATTTGCCGTCTCGCCTGCCACCCACTTGTGGTGTCCGCGAGAGATGTCGCTCCAGCGCTCCAGGCGCGCCTGGAAGCCGCGTTGCTGCTCGCGAAACTCCACGAGATCGTCCGGCGTGCCCATGCCCGAAACATTGAAGAAGTCTTCGAACTGCCGAATGCGGCTCTCGCGATCCTGATCCGATTCGCCCTTCACGCCGATGCACTGGCTGATGACCTCCGTCTTGTTCCAGGCGACCGGACGCACGATGCGAAGCTGGGAGCTGATCTGATCCATGAAGAACAGGCTCGGATAGATGTTCAGGTTGCGCAGGCGATGCATCATCCATTCGGCCTTCTGCTGCCCCTGTGCCTCGACGAGGCGCGGCATGACGCTGCCGTAGCCCGGACGCACACTGGGGTTCGGCATGTCGCTGAACAGCACGCTATGGCCGTTCCTGAATGCGAACCAGCCGTCGTCGGTCTCGGAATCGCCTGCGCCAAGCTTGCTGTAGTCGAGCGTCCCGCTCGTTGAGCCGCCGCTTTGTGCATTGGCCTCCTGACGGCGCTGCACCGTGGCGACGTAGTTGTAGTGCACCGTGCTCACGTGGTACCCGTCGAGGCCGTTTTCGTTCTGCAGCTTCCAGTTGCCTTCATACGTGTACGTGGATTTGCCCTGCAGCACCTCGAGCTCGCCGGTGGGAGATTGCGCGACCATCATGTCGAAGAAGATGCGTGCATCGCCGAGGTAGTCCTCGAGCGTGTCGGTCGCATCGGCGTCGAGGCTGATGAACACGAAGCCCTTGTAGCTTGCAATGCGCGCTTTTTTCAGGCCGCGCGAGGATTTGTCGAAGTCATCGCAGTATTCACCCGGCGCCTTGACCTTGACCAGACGTCCGTCGCTCTTGTAGCACCACGCATGAAAGGGGCAGGTGAAGGTCGACTGATTGCCTTTGCCCATACGCGTGAGGGTCGCGCCGCGATGCTGGCACGCATTGATCATCGCGTTGAGCTGACCGTTGCCGTCGCGCGAGATGATCATCGGCTGTCGGCCCGCGCGCATCGTCATGAAGTCGTGGGGCTTTGGGATCTCGCTTTCGTGGCACGCGTAGATCCAGTTCTTCTCGAAGATGAACTCCATCTCCAGGTCGAACAATTGGGGCTCCGTGAACATCTCCCGCGCAATGCGATAGACGCCCTCCGCCGGGCGGAAATCGAGGCATCCGCCAATGAAATCCTGCCATTGCGACGTGTTTTTCTCTGCACTCACGATGGGTTCTCCTCCTGCTGTTCAGCGGTCTTGCGACCGGGGTCTTGATGAACTGGATTGAATACCCGATTCGGTGCGGACGCTATCCACCTGGTCGCCGTTCGCTATCCGTTTTTTTTGCAGCTTTTTCCGCTTCGCTGGAAGCGTCTTCGCGACGCCGCACAACCGGCCCGGCGCCTGGCGTTTCGCGCCGCGCCGGAAAAAACGGATAGTGAGTGTCCAATAGACGGATAGCGCTCGCGCGGGCCCGGATATCTAATGCCGTCAGCGCCCCAACATGCCCATCGGGGCTACAGACACCAAGTTCAAGCGCCCGCGGGCTGATGTCCACCGGATTCCACGTACACCACTGATCTTCTGCCATGACCGCAACGACGATTGAACGTATCGAAACCCGCCTCGTCGATGTGCCGACGATTCGCCCTCACAAGCTGTCCGTCGCCACGATGTACGGGCAAACTCTGATGCTGGTGAAGGTGTATTGCAGCGATGGCGTAACTGGCATTGGTGAAGGTACGACGATTGCCGGCATGGCCTACGGTCCCGAAAGCCCGGAAGCGATGAAGCTGGCGATCGACGCGTACTTCGCCCCCGCGATGATCGGCCAGGACGCCACGCAAATCCAGGTGCTCATGGCGCAACTGGGCAAGCTCGTGAAGGTCAATCATTTCGCCAAGTGCGCGCTGGAAACCGCGCTGCTCGACGCGCAGGGCAAGCGCCTTGACGTGCCGGTGAGCGAACTGCTGGGCGGCCGCCGCCGCGAGCGTCTGCCGGTAGCATGGACGCTCGCTTCGGGCGATACCGCCAAAGACATCGCCGAAGCCGAGGCGATGCTCGAAGTGCGCCGCCACAAGATCTTCAAGCTGAAGATCGGCGCGAAAGACCTCAAGACCGACATCAAGCACGTGGCCGACATCAAGAAGGCGATGGGCGATCGTGGCGCCGTGCGCGTGGACGTCAACATGGCCTGGAGCGAGACGCAGGCGGCGTGGGCGATTCCGGCGCTGGCGGAAGCCGGCTGCGAACTGGTCGAGCAGCCGGTGGCTTCGCCCGCGGCGCTGGCGCGCCTCATGCGCCGTTTCCCGGTCGCATTGATGGCCGACGAAATCCTGCAAGGACCGGAAAGCGCGTTCGAGATCGCGAAGAACGAGGGCGCCGATGTGTTCGCCGTCAAGATCGAGCAAAGCGGCGGACTGTTCGCGGCGCAGCGGGTGGCGACGATTGCGGACGCCGCGGGTATCGAGCTGTACGGCGGCACGATGCTCGAAGGCGCGTTCAGCACGGTGGCGTCGGCGCACCTGTTTGCTAGCTTCGCCAACCTGCAGTGGGGCACCGAACTGTTCGGGCCGCTGCTGATCACCGAAGAAATTCTGACGACCCCGCTGGACTACAGCAACTTCGAGCTGACGGTGCCGAACGGCCCGGGCCTGGGGATCGAACTGGACGAAGCGAAGGTCAAGCGCTTTACCCGTGACGGCTTCATGAAAGCCACCAAATAATCTGGATACCTGATAAACGGAATTGACGATGCTTTTCCACGTACGCATGGATGTGAACATCCCGGCCGACATGCCCGCCAATGTCGCCAGCGAAATCAAGGCGCGCGAAAAGGAGTACTCGCAGGAGTTGCAGCGCAGCGGAAAGTGGCGCCATATCTGGCGTCTTGTCGGCGAGTACGCGAACTACAGCATCTTCGACGTGGGGAGCAACGCGGAGCTCCACGACCTCCTGAGCGCTTTGCCGCTGTTCCCGTACATGGAGATTGAAGTAACCCCGTTGTGTCGCCATCCGTCGTCGGTCCGTGACGGCGACGCGTGAACCGGAAATGCTGATGTTTTAAAGGATGCCCCTGCTCACCCGCGCCACCCCCCAATACCAACTGGAGACAGTCATCATGAGCGTGAAAGTATTCGAAACCAAGGAAGTTCAGAATCTGCTGAAGGCCGCCACAAACATTGACGGCAACGACGGAAACACACGTTTCAAGCAGATCGCCCACCGTCTACTGGGCGATCTCTTCAAGGCCATCGACGATCTCGACATTTCGCCCGACGAAGTCTGGACCGGCATCAATTATCTGAACAAGCTCGGCCAGGACGGTGAAGCGGCCCTGCTGGCCGCAGGCCTTGGTCTGGAAAAATATCTCGACATCCGCATGGACGCCTCGGACAAGGCGATCGGCATTGACGGCGGTACACCTCGCACTATCGAAGGTCCGTTGTATGTGGCGGGCGCGCCCCTGCGCGATGGCGTTTCGAGGATCGACATCAATCCCGACGCCGATGCGGGTCCGCTCATCATCCACGGCACCGTCACCGGTCCGGATGGCAAGCCGGTCGTTGGCGCCGTGGTCGAATGCTGGCACGCGAATTCGAAGGGCTTCTACTCGCACTTCGACCCGACGGGCGCGCAAAGCGACTTCAACCTGCGCGGCGCAGTGAAGACCGGCGCCGACGGCAAGTACGAATTCCGCACGCTGATGCCTGTCGGCTATGGCTGTCCTCCCCAAGGGGCGACTCAGCAACTCCTCGACGAAATTGCCCGTCACGGCAATCGTCCTGCGCACGTGCACTTCTTCGTCACCAGCGACAGCCACCGCAAGCTCACGACGCAGTTCAACATCGAAGGCGATCCGCTGATCTGGGACGACTTCGCCTACGCCACGCGTGAGGAACTGATTCCTCACGTCGTCGAGAAAACCGGTGGTACGGCATTGGGCCTGAAGGCCGACACGTACAAGGACATCGAATTCAACATTTCCCTGAGTCCACTGGTCCAGGGCAAGGATAACCAGATCGTCAATCGCCTTCGCGCTTCGGCCACAGCGTAATGGGTCGACCCGGCGGCAGAGCCGCAACGCTGCCGCCGGTCAGTGTGGTGGATTGGCCGCTGCTACCCGCGAGACGCGTGCTAGCTGCAAGCACCAGTTCGAGAGCCTCATTGATCAAGCGCATTCACGAAAGCGGCTATAGGGGACAAATAAACGAATGACGAAAAAATCTCCGCCTGTGGAGCGGGCACCCTTTTTGCCTCTTCCCCCTGCGCGAGCCCGCCATGCGGGCATGGCCGCCTTGTGCGGCGAGGAGGCGCGATGCAACGAACCCGCAACAACCTGCGCGGTGTAACTTCTGCAATAACCTCGACAATCCTGCTTGCACTGCTTTGCGCGTGCGGCGGCGGTGGAGGCGGCAACAGCCCAGCCCCCAGCGCAGCTCCCCCGCCCGGCGGCGTGCATCTGCAAATCGTCTCTTTCGGCGACAGCCTTTCCGATGTCGGCACCTATGCGCCAATAGCCAGCGCGGTGGGCGGCGGCCGCTTCACGACCAATCCCGGCCAGGTGTGGACGCAAAACGTTGCGCAGTATTACGGCGACAACCTGAGCGCGGCGTACACGATCGGCATCGACCACCGGCTCAGCGCGCAAAGCGGTTTGGGCTACGCGGAAGGCGGCTCCACCGTGGCCACGCCGGCCAACCAGTACGACTTTCTCTCCAACGTGATCGGCAACGTCGAAATGCCCGTGACTCAGCAGGTTTCGAGCTACCTGTCCGCGCATGGAAATTTCAACGCCAATCAACTGGTGCTGGTCTGGGCCGGCTCAAATGACGTGCTGCGCGCCGGCACGCCACCTGCCGCCAATGCGACCGTGGACCAGGCCGCCAGCACGCTCGCCCAGATCGTCGCGCAGATCGTCCAGAGCGGCGCCACGCACGTCGTGGTGGTCAACGTGCCGAACGTGGGCCTCTCGCCCAAGGGCATCGCCGAGGCCGACCACGGCGCGAACCTCACCCAGCTGTCGCAACGCTTCAACACGACATTGAACGCCGCGCTGCAAAGCAATGGCCTGCAAGGCAAGGTCATCGAGATCGATTCGTACACGTGGGCCACGCAGTTGATCGCCAATTACCAGGCGAACGGCTTCACGGTGTCCAACACCGCGCAGGCCTGCGATCCCGCGAAAACGCCTGACGACACCGCGCTGCTATGCTCGCCGAACACCTACGTCACGCCCAATGCGGACCAGACCTATATGTTCGCCGACGATCTCCATCCGACCACGCGTATGCACGCCCTGTTCGCGCAATTCGTCGAGCAGCAGATCGCCAGGTCGGGGCTGGGGCATTGAACGGCGCAACGGGGGTTAAACGCTGTCCGTCGCAACCGGCAAGCCTTCGGCCTTCCAGCGCAGCATG
Organism: Paraburkholderia sp. A3BS-1L; assembly: GCF_051125215.1. Lineage (NCBI taxonomy): Bacteria > Pseudomonadati > Pseudomonadota > Betaproteobacteria > Burkholderiales > Burkholderiaceae > Paraburkholderia > Paraburkholderia sp. A3BS-1L. The sequence goes on from NZ_CP120444.1 coordinate 403,450, forward strand.
CCGCCCGCGAGGTTGGCGACCTTGCCGAAGCCGGCCTTGCCCAGCAGCACGCTCGCCTGCGCCGAGCGCACGCCCGAGCGGCACACCGCCACCACGGGCCGCTCGCGGTCGAGTTCATCGAGCCGGCCCATCAACTGCGAAAGCGGCACCAGCGTCGCGCCTTGCAGATGGCCGAGACGATCGATAAATTCCGGCACCTCGCGCACGTCGACGATCTGGAAATCGGCGGCATGCTCGAGCAGCGCCATGGGCTCGATTTCCCATACGCCGCTAAAGCGCAAGGTCAGCGGCGCCCAGTCGGGCGTCTCCATCGCCGCCTGTGCCTCGCCCTCCGGCTTTCCGCAGCGCAGGTTGGCGGGCACCGCCACGGCCATCTGCTTCGGATGCGGCAAGTTCAGGTTGTCCATGTAGCCCGCGAAATCGCCGAGATCCACGTCGCCACCCAGGCGCGGATTGAAGCGCCGCTCCTCCGCCACGCTCGTGACCGTAATGCCGCGATAGTCGTGCCCGGGGTAAAGCAGGCAGTCGCCGGGCAGCGTCAGGATCTGCTCGCGCACCGACGCAAACAGTTGCTGCGGACTGCCGCCCTGGAAATCGGTGCGGCCACAGCCGCGAATCAACAGACTGTCGCCGGTGAAAGCCATGCTCTCGTCGTCGAGCACATAGGTCAGGCAGCCGCTCGTATGCCCCGGCGTTGCGCGCACGCTCAAATAGCGCTTGCCGAACGCCACGCGGTCGCCATGCTGCAGTGGACGCGTCACGCCCTCGGCATGCACCGTGGCCGCAAGCGCGATCTCGCTGCTGCAGCGCTGGCGCAAGCGCCACGCGCCGGTCACATGGTCGGCGTGCACATGGGTGTCGAGCGTCACCTGCAAGCGCAGGCCCAGTTCCTGCAACAGCGCGAGATCGCGCGGCACCTGCTCGTAGACGGGGTCGATCAGCAGCGCCTCGCCGCTTTCGACATCGCCAAGCAAGTAGGTATAGGTAGACGAAACGGAGTCGAATAGCTGGCGAAAAATCATCGCGGACCTCGCGGAGGAGAAAGGCATGACGCTGGCCGGCTGGCGCGCACGTGTGAATTCTCCGCCGATTTTCGCAGACGCGGACGCTCATCGGTCAAGCGTGCGTGTTCGACAACGCACGCATCGACCCATGCATTGATTCACTGCGCCGCTAGATCCGGCCCAGCTGCGCGAGCACGGCGGCAACGATGCGGTCGCAGCACGAGCCGCCAAATTCGAACAGCGCCGGCCCCAGCCGATCGACATCTTCTGCCAGTGCGTCGCGCAACATCTGGCGGGCCCGGAAATGGCGGCTGCGCACCGTGGCCTCGGGGATGCCCAGGCACTGCGCCGTTTCCTCGATGCTCATCTCCTCGACCGAGCGCAGCACGAAAACCGTGCGAAATCCCACCGGCAGCGCATCGAGCTTGCGCTCCAGCAGCGCGCGGATCTCGGCGCGGGAGGCCGCCTGGTCGGGGGCAACATCGTCGTGAGCGTTGATCGGGTCCATATCGAAAGCCATCTGCTCGTCGTCGGCGCAATGCACAAGCGTGGGCATCAGGTGCTGGCGGCGGGCCTCGCGGCGCATCCGCGCGAAGCACTCGTTGAGCACGAGGCGCGAGAGCCACGTCGCGAGCGCGGCATCGCCGCGAAACTGCCCGAGCGCCCTGAACGCCTTCAGATACGCGTCCTGCAATGCGTCTTCCGCTTCGGCGTCGTTGCGCAGCGTGGCGCGCGCGAGCCGGAACAGGCGGCGGTTATGGCGGCGCATCAACAACTCGAAGGCCGCGAGATCGCCAGCCACGACGCGGCGCACGATATCCGCGTCGGCATCGTCCAATGCGCTCACGTGCGAGTCCGGCATTGCAGTTCCTCGTTCCATCATGGTTTCGGCTCGACAATCAGTGTGCCACGCATAGCCGGATGAAACAGGCACTGGTACGGGTACGAGCCGGGCGTGCTTGCAACGTATCGCCACGACGCGCCAGGCGCGATGCTGCCCGAATCGAAGATCTTCGTCCGCGCGCTCGCCGTATGGGCCACGAGGTCCTGGTTGACCCACACGATACGCTCGCCGCGATGCACTTTCACGATTGGCGGGCTAAAGCGCATTTGCGCGATCGCCACCACGTGATCGCCTGCGGCGGCGGCCCCGGCGAAGGCCATCGGCGCGAGCGCGCAAATCCCGCAAGCGCCGACTCGAGCAAACCGGCGGACAATCGGCAGCCGGTTCATTGCGCTCTCGCCATGGCAGCCTGCACGTGCTTCGCGTGGTCGAGATGCGCGACGAACGCAGGCCGCACCTTCACCAGCAGCGCTTTCAATTCAGCGTTTTGCGCGCCGGGAATGAGTGTCTTGTCGAGCGCATCGATTACCTGCTCGTGATAGCTCACCTCGTGATCGATATAGGCACGGTCGAATTGCGCGCCGTGCAACGACCGAAGATTCGCAATATTGGCTTTGCCGCCCTGTTTGAGGCTGTCACTGGTCGGATTGTCTTGCGGCGTCACGCCGAGCTTGTGCACGAGGTCGACGGCCGCCTGGTTCACGCTCGTGTGATCGGCGACCATGCGCTGCGCGAACGCCTGAACCTCCTGCGAATGGGTTTTCGATTCGGCGAGCTTGCCCGCGTCGATATCGGTCTGATTCGCGGCCACGACGATGGCGGCAATCTGGGGATCGGTCGGGCCCGCACTCTGCGCCCGCACCAGCGCGGGCGCGCATGAAAATGCCAGTGCAAACCCGGTGCACAACAACCTGCCTGCGATTTTCATGTGTCTCTCCTCGAAATGGTCAATGGCCGGGACTTTCCCAGCTTTCGAGGAAATAGATGTCACGAACCGAAGCGCTGTTCCCGGTCTATGAACAGGCAGCCCCACGCATGGGTACGGCACATGCATACTAAAAAAACGCGCGATGCAACCGTTCAAGTAACACTTCCAAAACGCATATGTGCGGTAGGTAACAGCTGCGGTTGACTCGCTGTGGGAAATCACCCATATTTTCCTCACCAGCGGCGGCGCACGGACCAACGCCTCCGCTTTCTCGCACATGCAGATCGTGGCTTCAGCGACGCCTCGCCGATCGCTTCGACGACGATTCTGAACATGCCGAACGGCATCGGCATATCGGTGGAGCATCAATATGTCCACTCAGATTTCACGTGACCCGAGTTTTCGCCCGGCGTGCAGGCGCTGCGGCGGCGTGCTCCACGATGACGTCGACCTTTGCCCTTACTGCGGCGTGAATCATCCACTCGACAGGATTGCGTTGGATGCGCGCGCGAGAATCATGCCGGGCGCTCCTGGCCCCCTGGCGGCGGGCCCGCCCGCGCCTGCGGCGACGAAGCGCGCACCCGCGGGCGAGCCTGCACCCGATCATGCAGCAGTAAAGCCCGAATACCAGGACGGACCGCCCGGACCCGGGACGCCATCCTGGTTCATCCCGCGCTGGATCTTTACGAAAGGCTTGTTGCTCGCCGGCATTTTTCTCGCCATCGCCTACGCGGCGCATCTTCTGGTCGCCGAGATCCGCAAGCCCGACAGTGCCGTTGACGAACAAACCGCACATGCTTCCGGCGGCCCCATTGTTCATGACGCACTCGCGCAACAAGCGAGTGTGCTGCCCACGGCTGCCGATACGGGATCGCAATCCGCCACGACAAAACCGCAAGTCATGTCTTCGTTCACGGATATATCCGACAATCCACGCGACCAGCGGCGCGACAGTGCGTTGCGAATCGCAGAGCAATGCGCGTCGGAGCATGTCTGGGGTTGCGTGCGGCAAAAGGCATCGGAAGCGCTCGCGATCGATTCGAACAGCCAGCGCGCGCGAGCGTTGATGGAACGCGTCATCCTCGCCACGGGCTGGAAACCGCTGAGCCCACCGAATCCGCCGGGTGCGCCCAACGCCAACGCCATGGCGTCCGCCGCGACTCCATCTGCTGCCGCCCACGCCGCCAGTCCGGCCAGCAATAAAAATAACAACAGCGTCGATACGCAGCAGCGAGCGATCGTGCAAGATGGCTGGAAACGCCCGGCGCCGGCAAATGGCGCGCATTGAGCAGGATTCCATATCATATTGAACGTCTGTTGGTCATCAGATTCCATGCGGGAGACAGACCATGCTGAAAACGACCCTGGCGGCCCTCGCGGGCGCGTTTGCCCTGTTTTTTTCCACCTTCGCCGCCAGCGCTACGGCAGACGCAGAAGCACACTATAAGATCGTGACGGGCCCGGAGCGAGGCACGTACATTCAGATCGGCCAGGACTTGTCAAAATGGGTCGCGCAACCCGCCGGCATCGACCTCGCCGTGATTCCCTCGAAAGGGTCGGCGGAAAACGTGCAGCGCATGCGGTTCGAACCGGGCGTAAAGCTCGCGCTCGTCCAATCGGACGTCTATCAGGCCTATGTCGATATGGCCAAATCGGGCAACGAAGAGGCCGGCACGACGATTCGCCCGTTGCGGCTCATCATGCCCCTCTACGACGAGGAAATTTATTTCGTTGTTAGAAACGACTCGCCGATGAAGACAATCAACGAAATCAAGGACAAGGTGATCAGCGTGGGCCTGATCGGCAGCGGAACCGCACAATCCGCAACGACACTGTACCGCCTCATGTTCGGCCAGCAGATTCCCGCGCAGAACGCACAGAATCTGAGCAACGAAGATGCCCTGGCCGCGCTGATCGTAAAGAAGATCGACGTTGCGATTGTCGTCGCGGGGCAACCCGCGAAGCTCTTCACCGATATGAACCCCGACTTGCTTCAGCAAATCCGCTTCCTGCGCGTCGACCCGAATGCCCCAGAAACGGCCCGTGCGAAGCAAACCTATTTTCCCGCGACCATTCATGCATCGAGCTACCCGAACTGGCTGAAAGAAGACGTACCGACATGGACGGTCAAGGCCTTTCTCGTGACGTATGACTACAATCTGCGCGACACGGTTGGCAACCTGAAACGATTTGCCGATTCGCTCTGCGAGAACTTCGGCAATCTGCAGAGCCAGGGCCACCCGAAATGGAAGCAGGTGAAGCTCGAACTGCCGGGCCTTGGCAAAGGGTGGCAATACTATCCGCCTGTCGAGCGGCGCCTGAGAGCGTGTATCGCGCATCGCGCCACGACGCAGGCCGCGATGCCGCCAGGCCCCACCGCCCAGCAGAAAATCACCGGTCGGCCGTGCTCGGACCAGGAGCGCCTGCTCCTGCTTTGTGGCAAATAATCGCCATTTGACCGTTTGAATTCAATCGTCTTGAACTCATGAATCATCAGCCGGCTTGCCTTATTGCGGTCTATGTCTGTGCCGAGTCCGGCGTCGGCCAGCTCTGCACCATCACCTTGTGCGGATTCACAAGCGTGATCCCGGCGGCCCGCAATTGCTTGAGGATGGCGAAGAGAAGATCGCTCTTGGTCTTGGCGGCGATGCGCGGGCTGCCGACATAACCCGTCACGCTGAGCGTGATGCCCTGGGGCGTGAGCTGGCTGAACAGGACCGATGGCGCGGGCTCGGTCAGCACATCGGGATGCTCGAGATAGACCTCGAGCAACAGGTCGCGCACCTGCTCCGGGTCGGTATCCAGCGGGAACGTCAAGACCAGCGTGGCGACGCCCTGGGTGCTGTCGCCCATGGTGACGTTGCGCACGTTCTGCGAAATCAGCTGCGAGTTGGGCACGATCATCGTCGAGCGGTCGAGCAGCTGGATTTCGGTCGCGCGCACGTTGATGCGGCGAATGTCGCCTTCCATGTCCGCGATGCTGATCCGGTCGCCCACCTTCACGGGCCGCTCGGTCAGCAGGATCAGGCCCGAGACGAAATTCTTCACGATCTCCTGCAGGCCGAAGCCGATACCGACCGAGAGCGCGCTCACGATCCACGCGAGGCTGTCCCAGCGCACGCCGAGCAGCGAGAACGTCATCAGCACCAGCAGCACATAGCCCACGTTCGTGAACAGCGTGATGAGCGACATGCGCATGCCGGGGTCCATGCCCAGCGCCGGCATGAATTCCTGGTCGAGCCAGCGGCGCACCGAGCGCAGCAGGTAAAAGCCGACCGCGAACCCGATCACGGCGTTCACGATATGCGCGGGCATGATATCGAGGCTCTTCAGCCGCTGCCCGCCAATGATGCCGATGAGGCTGTTGAGGAGATCTGCCGGCGTCGTGCCGAAGCCGCCCGTCAACAGCGCCACCACCGCGAGCAGCATCAGGACGCTCGTGCCGGCGCCCGAGAGCACGGCTTGCACCTGTTCGAGATGCTTGTCCTCGAGCCCGAGCAGATTCTTCAGTTGCTTGCCCGACGAGAAATTCGCGCTGAAGAGACTCGCGCAGATATCGCGGTTCAACTGCGTGAGCACGTAGATGCTGCACAGCACGATCTCGAACCATACGAGTTCGTAGGTAATGAAGCGCGCAACCGTGATGTAGCCGATCACCAGCGCGATCAGCGACGCAATGATCGCCAGCGCGGTGCCCGCGTGAATCAACCCCGCCACCGTCGAGTGCGATTCGGGCGCCTCGCCGGCCGCGGCCATCGCGGCGCGCACACGGTTCGCACGCAGCAGCGCCGCGCCAATGGTCAGCACCGTGACGAGCGAAACGAGGCCGCGGCCGAGCAGCGTGACCGAAAGGCTCGTGTCGACGATGCGGTTGATCGCCTCCACCGCACCGGCGACGAACAGTAGCATCGCGAGCGTGCTCGGAAACGGCCGCAGCGCACGCGCCACCGGATCGGCCAGCGCAGGCAGCCGCCACGACGGATGATTGGTGCACAACAGCGCGCGTCCTAGCCCCGAGATCAGCGCGCAAGTTAGCGTGAGCTTCGTGAATTCGCCCCACAGGTCGCTCAGCGCGGGGGTGAGATCGACGCGGCGCGCGAGCGCCAGATAGAGGACCTGCAGCGCAATGGACGTTGCCAGCAGCGTGGAAATGGCCATCGACAGTGCAAGCGCGCTGCGGCGCAGACGCGTCGGCGGCAAGCGGTGCAGACAGAACCATGCGAGCGCGCGCTGCACGAGCTTGCGCCCGCCGAGCCAGATCACGAGCGCGGCCATCAACAGCAGCGAAGTCAGGAAGCGCTGACCCGGCTCCCAGACCGAGCGCAACATCTCGCGCACCTGGGCGTCGAACGCGTCGAGACGCTGCCCGTCCTCGGGCGGCTGATGCAGGAGCGGCACCCAGAATTGCGCACTGAAAATGCCGCCCGAGCGCAGCGCGAGCTGGTTTTTCAGCAAGCCCCGGTGCAGCTTCGCGAACTGCGCGGACAGAATGTCGAGATTGCTTTTCTGGTCGTCGGCCAGCTTCAGCACGGCGTCGATCTGATCCTTGCGCGCGTTCAGGCTGGCGCGCTGGCGGGCCACCGCCTGGGTGCCGGGCGGCTCGCCCGGAGCAGGCGCCGGCCCTAGCACATCGAGTTGAGCCTGCACCTGGGCGCGCAGCGGCACGATCCGGCTGCGTAATTTGTCGACGTCGGTACTCAGTTGCTGGGTCGCGTCAGAAAGCGCATCGAGATCCTTGCTGCCGGTCGCGGTCGAGGTCTGTTGCTTGATGCTGTCCTGCTTGGCCTGCATCTGCTTGAGCAGCGCTTGCGCATCGGTCAGCGAAATGGAGGGCGACGTCGCGTCCACGCCGCTTGCGGTCGCGGCGGTTGCGATCGTGACAGCCGGAAACGCCAGCGCGGGCGCAACCAGGGCAAGCGACAAAAGCGGGGACAAAAGCGCGATCAGCGCAATTCGTGCAATTTGGCGCGCGAAAGCGGAAGGTCGGTGCAATACCATGGGAGCTTTCAAATATTACAGGGTAGTTCGCGTAGGGAATTATGCCTTGAGTGCCGTAAGCGCTACCGATTCGTGAACCGCCCCTAAATCGCGGAATCTCCATCGGACCATTTGCCCCTGCGCAAGTGGCGGGGACATATTGGTCTATCCGGCGATCAACTCCGTACCATGACGTCGGCACCACCGCCCTCTTTTGAACGATGGATTATCTGCTTTCGAACTACGAACGAGAACTTGGACTGCTGCGCCGGTCCATGGCGATTTTCGCGGCGCGCCATCCCACGATGGCCGCGCGCCTCGGCATCGTCGGCGACCACTCCGAGGACGTGCATATCGAGCGTCTCCTGCAGTCGTTCGCGCTACTGGCCGCGAACCTCGACAACCGGCTCGAATACCGTTATCCGGAGTTTACGGACGCGCTGCTCGGCATGGTGTATCCGCAGTACCTGCGGCCGCTTCCCGCGTGCGCGATTATCCGGTTCGACATCGCGGACACGTTCGACAAGACCAGCAAGCCCGCCACCACTCCACGCGGCACCGAAATCAGCAGCAAGACAACAGGCTATCGCTTCCGGACCGTCCACGACGTGACGCTTTCGCCCGTGCGTATATCGAATGCACGTTACACGCCAACTACGAGCACTATTCCGTCCGGCGTCGTGCTGCCCGCCGGCACGACCGGGATACTCTCCATCACCTTCGCGGTGATTCGCCCGGATTTTCGCATCGAGGACATCGCGGGTCCGTTGCGCATCTATGTTGATGGTCAGAGTGAAATCGTCAGCACGACGATGGATGCCATGATGCTGAATACAGTGGGATCCTTCGTTGAAAATGCCACGGGTCGCTGGACACAGTTGAATGCATCGCCGCTCGCAGCAGTTGGCTACGACGACACAGAAAAGCTGATCGATGAAGATACCTCTCAACCCGCCTTGCGTCTGCTGACCGAATATTTTGCGTTTCCGAAAAAATTCGATTTCGTCGACCTCGATTTCAAGGCGCTCACGCGCGCCGCAGGCTCCGGTCAGCATATGACGCTGCACCTCGCCATTCGTCGCGTTCATCCGGATTCGTGGCCTGCGCAACGATTGAAACACTTGTCCGCAGAAAATATCCAGCTCCATTGCACCCCCGTCGTCAATCTGTTCCGGCTTGCCTCGCTGCAGCTCAAGCGCGATCCGGTCAAGGGCGCATATCCAGTCCAAATGCCGAAAACGGTGGTAGCGGGCAGCGAAATCTGGTCGGTCAATGCCGTCCACGTGACAACGGGGAGAACGAGAAAAATGGCCATCCACCCATTCACTTCGCTCATGCACGGCAGCTCCGAAAAGCTCACGGGCCCTTACTGGATTCTTATGCAGGCCGAGAAAAACGCCGGCTCCGGGAAGACCGAAACTGCGATTGGCCTGGTCGGGCTCGACGGCAACTGGTCGTGCTTTCCGCGAATACGGGGGTGGAAATTCAGCGGTGTGTACCGAGGCCCGGTACGGCGCCGCTTGTTTGAAGGGGTGTTTTTCAGGCTACTGTACAGCCGGCGTTGGCGCTAGCTGTGACGTGATTCGCTTCGCACGGGCACTGGACCAGATCGCCATCCAGCACGCACGCCCGGCCGTTGTCTTGCGTGTCGGTGCCCGTGGCGCGGATTGGATGCTCGCCCGGGCAATTGCCGCACGTCGCCATTTCCTGATCCAGCGCGATGCGTCTGTTGCCGTCGTACAAGCTGGAGGTTGTTGCGATGACGTGGCCGCCGGTGGTGGTGGGGTCGCCGTTGCAGATCAGGGATTTGGTCATGGGAGATTTCGTGGGTGGATGATTCCGCCGTTTGAACGGCGATTCAGGGTCGATATCGGAAATGTTAGTAGCGGAAATACAGGACGCTGAGCGCACCCGGATCTCCGGGTTTCTTTCCCTTCTTGGTAATTGCGGGAAGATCGATACTCTTGGGATTCTTCCAGCCGAATCCATCAAAGATTCCCTCGGCAAGGCGGACGAAACCCATCATTTTTCGTGAGACACGGTACGTAATGAAGGCATACATTACTGCCGATCCCAGAGTTCCAAGTGCACAGCTTATAAGCAAATTTTCAATTGGCACTCCACCTTTGAAGATCGCGAAGCAGGCCAGTATGAAATAAATCACAATCATCGCCACGGCAAAGAATATGCCTCCCCACTTAAATGACGCCCGATAGTGCGCAAAGCGACCTCGGCTACAGTGTGGATGAAGCGCCACAATCCTGTTCGAAATTCTTCGAATACCGAACACATGCCAAGTGTCGCCCCAACGCTCGGCAACGACCTCTACCTCGTCGTCCTCCGCAAACACCGACCACCAGACCCACGCCTTGATTGGCTTACCATCAAGTTCAAACTCGAGTAAATCGGCCTCTTAGGTGGTGTCCATCGCCATGCCGCTCAGCCCAACGCCGACGCCCGCTAGTCCGCTGCGTCATTGAATTGGCACCACTCGAATCCGACGCGAAGGATCGTCATATTTCCACTTGATCGGCTTCGGGTTCTTGTTGTGCTCGCGAATGTAATGCATCAGTTTGCGATCCAGATCCTTCACCGAAGTGAAGATGCCGCGCGCGATAACATCGCGCTGGATGCGCGAGAACCAGTTCTCCACCTGGTTGAGCCACGACGAGTAGGTCGGCGTGAAGTGCAGGCGCACGTTGCGATGCGCATCGAGGAACTCGGCGACCCGATGCGTCTTATGGCTGCTGACGTTGTCGCAGATAACATGGATTTCGCGGCGTTTGGGCTGGCTGGCGACGACGTCGGTCAGGAAGGCCACGAACTGTTCGCTGGTGTGGCGTGCTGCCGTTTTGCCCAACACCTCGCCGGTGGCGGTGTTGAATGCCGCGAACAGACTGAGCGTGCCGTTGCGCTTGTACTCGAAGCCGTGGCTCTCGGCACGCCCCGGTGACAGCGGCAGCATCCGGTCCTTGCGGTCGAGCGCCTGGATCGCGGTCTTCTCGTCCACGCAGAACACCGCTGCGTGCGCCGGTGGGTTCAGGTACAGCCCGATCACGTCGGCCGCCTTGGCCTCGAAATCCGGGTCGTTGGAGACCATGTGCCGCCCCAGCTGCGGCGGTTTGATGCCGTGCTTGCGCCAGATGCGCTGCACGGTCGAGACCGACACGTCGCTGAGTTCTGCCGCGAGTTTGTAGCTGCTCCAGTGTGTCGAACCGTCGGCAGGCCTGTGTTTGAGGGTTCGGTTGAGCACCCGCGCTTCCAGTCTCGCGGGAGGCTGCCTGGGCGCACGCCCGGGGTGCCGGGCATACATGCCGGCCAGCCGCTCACTGAGGAATCGCGCCGACCAGCGCGCGATGAAGCGAGAATCACAACCGAGTGTGCGCATGATGCTGTCACGCGACTCGCCGTCCTCGAGCATCAGGATCAACTTCGCGCGTCGCACGTCCGCCGCACGCACCGTCCGGCTACGCGCCGCCGACAGCAGTTGCTCCCGCTCAATATCTGTCAGATTCATTTTTCCCATGACCTAGATCTGAACACAGACGGGGTGCTAATTCAATGACGCAATCGACTAGCCCGGCCAAGCTTGCCGCGACGGCGGTCGCTCCCATCCTGGCTCGATCAGCATCGCCGAAAAAGAAATCCTGACTGCAACGCGTCTTGCGCAGATTGTGGATGCGTCCGCGAAACAACTGTCCGAGTGGAGAACCGGTTTCCATCAGCGTAGACTCAGTAGCGAAAATACAGCACGCCCAGCGCACCCGGATCTCCGGGTTTCTTTCCCTTCTTTGTAATTGCGGGAAGATCGATACTCTTAGGGTTTTTCCAACCGAATCCCTCAAATATCCCTTCGGCCAGGAGAACGAAGCCCATCATTTTTCGTGAAACACGATAGATGATAAAGGCAAAAACTGTCGCGGAAACTAAACTTGATATAACACAACCTACAATCAAATTCTCGATTGGGACCCCACCTTTGAAAATTGCGAAGCAGGCCATCACGAAATATGCCGCGATCAACAGTGATGCAAAGAAGACGCCGCCCCACTTGAACGAAGCCCGGTAGTGAGCAAAGCGACCTCGACTGCAGTGTGGATGGAGTGCTACGATTTTGTCGGCGATTCGTCGAATACCGAATGCTTGCCACGTTTCGCCCCAGCGTTCAGCAACAAGTTCCACTTCATCGCCTTCTGAGAATACCGAACACCATACCCACCCCTTGACTGGCTCACCGCCAAGATCGAACTCCAGCAGATCTGCCTCCTCGGTGGTATCCATTGCCATGCCGCTTAGCCCTACGGCTACGCCACCCAAGCCGGCCAAGCCCGCCGCGACCGCCGTCGCGCCCATCCTGGCACGATCCGCATCATTAAAAAAGAAGTCCTGACTGCGACGCGTCTTTCGAAGATTGTCAATGCGCCCGCGAAGCAGGACCGTAGAAGGTGGCTGCACAGTGCTCGTCGTCATTACATGCCCTCACTGGTCTTCAAGCCGACAGCGGCCAAAGCCTTTTCAAATTCCTCATGCTGTTTATCCGCTGCCCAGGACGGACTCTCCGGATATCTGCCAAACGAGCACTTCTCAAACCATGCTTGTAGTTCATTGTCCGAAAAATATGCAATCAACACCTGCAATACAACAAGTGCTACAGCAACTTCCCAACCTGCGAGGAACAAAACCACCCGACCAATCAACAATAATGCAGCACGTTCTCCGACAACTACACCAGCTTCTTCAGCGACTGTGCCGACTGCAATTCTTCCGACAGCGTTTGCCGCTCGTTGCCGTGCAAGCCATCCCCCTGTTTCATCGGCAGCCAGCGCACTCGATCGAGCGGTTGCTCCGGCAATACCTGCTTGAACTTTACCAATAAAGACAACACCTCGCGCACCGGTAATCCGCGCAACCAACGGAGCAGATGAGGTCAACGCCGTAAGGAAATTTGCGGCCGTTACCCCAAATCCGAGCAAACCTTTAAGAAAGTATCCGGCCATGACGGGGTACGCACCTTTCCCGGCACTTTCGAATGCCTTCCCAAAATCCACCACAGCACCAATCAATGACGAAGCACCACCAAAATACCCCGTAATCGCCTTCAAATTAGTCAGCGTGCGCCCGGCATCCTTCCCAAGCCCCGCCATCAATTTGCTCGACGCCTGCAAACACGCCGACATCGACGAGAATCCGCCTGCCACCAGCATCGCGTAATCCTCGCCCTTCTTGTTTGCTTTCGCGAGATTGCAACCGAAGCCCAACAGTTCGATCACCGCAAGCGTTCCGCCTATCCTTACCCCGAGGTTGATCGCCTTGCCTTCCTCGGTAAGCTTGACCGCCGCCCATTTCGCACGATAAAGCTGGCCGCCTTCGTCCTCTGCAAGCGACTGCACCGTTCTCACGAAAGCGTCCTTCGCCGCAATGCCCTGGCTTCTGAGTGCCCGGTATCCCTGATCAAGCTTCAAACGCAATGCGGGCTCGACTTTAAACCCTTGTTTGACGAGGTCGATCGTATCCTGCTTGCTGATACCCACACGCATCATGAGTGCGCCACGGATCATGAACGTGCCCGCGCAATCTCCTAAAACGCCCAACCCCGTCCATTTGAAAAGCGCGTTGCCCACCGTGATGATGAGACCGTCACCGTGGATATTCTTCAAATACTTCTCCGATACGGAAACAGGGTTTTCATGTTCGTGGACTTCGCTCATCTTTTCCCGGAACTCAACGAACGTTTTCAGATTCTCCAGTACCTTGCTGATCTTCTCGATGACCTCGCCGGTCGCATCCGGCTTCGTGGTCTTGTTTGCAATAGCCTGCGCCAGAAGCGCCTTGATCTCCGCTTTCGGATGCTTCTGGTTATAGGCAAAGGCGCGCCAAACGAGACTGGCGGGCTGCGTCGGGTCCATGTTATTCACCAGGTCGTAGACAATGGCCTCGCCATGCTCCTCCGAAGGCAAACCGCTGATTGCCTGAATGATGACCTTTTCAAATTCGCGACCATCGCCAGCGTTTTCTTCGTGATAGTCGTGCAACGTCGTGATGAAGGTAGGCGCCTTCAGCCACGCCTCCACATCGGGGGCGCGTTTGGCCTGAATCGCGGTGACCGCATCCTGCATCGACTTGAACCAGGGCCGAAAATCCCTGAGCTTTTTCAGCGCCAGCTTGTCTTCGTATTTCGGCCACTCGGCATCGCCAATTTTCCTGGCTTCCTCCGGGCTGATCACGCCGGCATCCTGTATCCGCTTCGCCGAAGCCGCCTCCTGCTGCGGAGTCAGCATAGGGAAGCTCGGGATGCCATCCATCGCCCCCGGGTTGTTCATCATATTTTCCCAGCCGGCCTGCATGCCGGAGCGCAAGCGGCTCTTGAACGCCACCGCCCCATTGCGCACAGCGGCTTCGGCCGCATCGATCGACTGCATTGCGTCGATCTGCACAGCCCGCTCATTGACATACAAGGCCAGCATGCTGCCGGCATCGTTGCGGAAGTCGTTGAGTTCGTGAACGTTGCCTACGCCGTCCCACAAGGCCAGCATCATCGGCGGATGATGCTGATCTTTTCCAGTCGAGCCGATCTGGTTCATCAGCTTGACCAGCGACTCGCTCGATGAAAGCGGCGACGCCTGGCGGATGTGCAGCGGGTAACGCGTCGATTCGCGCGCCATCAGCGCCGGTTTGTACGCGCCGCTTTTATCCGTCAACGGCTCGTCTTTCGGCACGAGCAGTTTGGGATCGAGACCCGGCATATATTCGATGATGCTGTCGATACTCTGCTGAGTCGCAACAGTAGCGTGCTTTTGCGGATCCGTGGGATCCTTGAGCCACTTGGACGGCTCGATCCACTGCATACGTTTCTTGAGCAGCGCTTGGTCCGACTCGTACTGCTTGAAGGTGTCTTCGATCCACGCATGCTCGGAGAACGCAATGTAGACGCGATCGGTGCATTTCTCTGGATGCTCGATCGCAATGACATCCATTGGCACAGCAATCGCGCATTGAGCACATGCAGGATGCGTGGTGGGTGTCGCAGGCAAGGGACGCGACTGTTTCCACAGACGTCCGTCCTCGGTCACCTTGTACACCTCCCAACGACCGGGACCTCTCGCACTCGCGACATAGTAGAGATAAAGCCAACCGTCCCGAAGCGTGCGCAACCCATATCGGTGCGTAGTCAACGGGACATCCGTGACACCCGCGCCCGTAATTCCCTCGGGCAGTTTTGCGGGAACGGTATGTGGCAGGACGGTGTAGCGAACAGGCAAGATCGCCAAGCCGGTCTTCTTGCAGTTCACGCAATCTTGTTGGGTCATAGCCATTTCTATTCTTCGCACTGTGCACTGTGTATAGGTCGCAAACCAGATTCACCCGATCCGCGACGAGGCTTTCATCGTGTCGTACCACGCGCCGCGTCGAATTTCCTCGATTGCATCGGGCTGAAGCGCATCGATGGCCGCCGTGTAGTAATCGCCTGGCTGCATCTGCTGCAACGCATCCGCAACCCTGGAATGCCGATCGAACTGCGGATGCCACTCGAGCGCATGCCCGATGAACGCAATCTGATCCTCACGGTCATGCAAGCCGTGCTGCTGCGCGCGCGCCGCAGCAGCAACTGCCGCGTCGACTTCCGCCGGCTCAGGCTGACGGCCGTTCGCCAGCGCGTGCAGCGCAAGCGCCCGGTTGATCAAGCCATGCCGGTGAACGTCCGGCCATTGCACCCTTTGAATTGAAAGACTCCGCCTCGATTGCCCCATGCCGCTATAGGCATGCGGCTTCGCGCAGGCATCGAGTGCATGCCAGACCTTGACCGGCCCCAGCAGGGCTTGCTGCTGAGATTCGGTCAGAATCTGCCAGATCAGGCTGAGCGCACGCGCGTCGTAGAAGCGCAGTGCGCAAGCGCGTCCTTGCTCGTCGTACTGCAGCGCCTGGCCGGACCAATGTGCCGCCACTTCGTCGAGCGTGGCCTCGCTTGCCAGCCACCCGCCAATGCACTGCCCCTGGCCCTGGGCCATCGATGCGGGGCGCCGGTCTTCAAAGGCGAGCCGCACGCTCGCATCGAGAAGCGCCCTTCCTTCGCGCGTATCGAGGTCCATTTCGACCAGATATGGCCGATGGGCTTCCGGAAACGCCTCGTGGTCGATCTGCACGAACGTCCGCGGCAATCCCGCCATGGCATCGGCCCCGTCCATTTCGGCGAAATCGCGCTGGCTCGGGTCCACGGCCAGAATGCAGCGCATCGCGGGATGCTTGCTGAAATACGCGCGTAGCATGTCGACCGCCCTCTCGATTGCCGCCGCCTCCCGAGCTTGCGGCGACTCGATCGCGCCTTCCTGCGGTCCTGCGCCGTGAATGCCTGTCTGTTCCATCGTCCTTACTCCAACACGACACTCGAAGCACTATCGGCGGCAGCGGAGGCCGTCTTCCATGCGCAACCGTTCGGCACGCTCTGAAGCGACGCCGGCAACCTCATCGCCGATGCCTCCAGCTTGCTCCACGACGCGCCCTTCTCCAGGATCTGTCCACTCGTCCCGTTCTCGATCGACTCCCCCGTGATCTTGATGTACGAGCCTCCCGCACCGATCCAGATTTCCTTGTCCGCCGAAATCACGACCTTGCCATCCGTGCTCGTGATCGTTATATCGTTGAGCGCCCCAAGTTTCATCTCATCGCTTTTCGCCTGAATCTCGACCTTCCCTTTCGCCGCAAAAAGCTTGATCCCCGCGTTTTGCGCGAACAGGCTGATCTTTTCCATCACACTGGCGATCAGCGACTTGCCGGCGGCCACATGCGTGCTCTTGCCGCTGACGATGTTGACGTGCTGGTTCGCCGTGACCTGCGCCGATTCCTGCGTCGAGAGCCCCACGCCGGCCGGGCTCGCCATCAGCATGATCGGCGTGGAAAATCCGTTGGCGTTGCCCATGCCGCCACCGCCCGTATTGCCGCCACTGCCTGCGCTGCTGCCACTCACGCTGTACTGCGTGGCGTCGGTGAATTTTTTCAGCGCGTCCTGTCCGTCCTGCAGACTCTCGGCCTGGTTCGACGCGCTCGCATGCGACGCCAGTTCCGCCACGCTTTCGGCGCTTGCCAACTGCTCGCTCGCAGCCGCCACGTTCATCGGCTGTGCGACAGTCGCTGGGTGAGTCGACACGTACAGGCCCTGGCCGGCACGGACGGCGCCGTACCCTTCCGACTTGAGGTCGAAGCCGCTGCCGAGAAAAACGCCGCGCGTATTGCCGGTGTGCTGGATCAGATAACCCAGATGCAGGTGCGACTGGTAGCTGCTCGAATAAAGATGAACACGGTTCTGCTGTGTCGAGTCGTCCATGACGAGCTGGTTGTAGCCCGTGCCCCCGTACTCGCGCGAGCGGTAACCGGACAGCAGGCCGTTCGAATGCCACACGGGTTGCGTCGCGCCGCCGTAAAGTCTGGCGATGATGACAGGCCTGTCACAATCCCCTTCCATGAAACCGACCAGAACCTCATCGCCCTTTCTGAGCGGCTGCACGCCGCCGCGGTTGGCTCCCGCATCCGGGAATGTCGTGCGCACCCAGCACGACGCGCGTTCGTCCTGGCCGTTGCGCCGGTTCCACGGAAACCAGACCTTCGCGCGGTTCAGCTCGTCGGTATAGACTTCCGCGCCGCCCGGTACGGAAACGATGCCGTTTTGCAACTGCATCACCGGCTTGTTGTGCTCGAACGGGCTGCGGAACGGCACGTTGCGCGGCAGCGCCTCGACCGTCACCTGAAAGAGGCCTTCGCTGCCGTCGGCATGGTGCACCGTCGCGCCGGTCCTTGCGTCCGCAATTTCCCGCGCCAATCCGTCCGGGAAATCCGCCACGCCGTCCAGACCCGGCAAATTGTTGCGGATGAGCCAGTCGACCCCCAGTAGCACGAATTCGCGATCCGCCTTGCTGCCCTTGTCGTGCACCGGATGCCCCCGCAGTTCGAAGCGCCGCCCCGGCATCGCGCAGCGCAATGCGCCCGAGCCGTGAAAGCGCTTCATCCGCGACATGCGTTCTTCCAGCCTGATCAACGCGCGGCGGTCGCCCTGCTCCTGGTTCGACCACATGTACGCACCCGGATAATCGTAGATCTCGCCATCGGTCGGCAGCTCGCTTCCGCTCTCTGTGGTGACGCCCTGAACCTGCCTTGGCAGATCGGGCCGCTTGTAGTCGAACGAACGCGACGTCAACTGCGCGCTCTCGATCTGCCGCTGTTCCTGCCACTGCGTGAAGCCGTCCAGTTCGTCGCCAATGCCCATGCGGCCGAACTGCACCACGGCTTGCCTGAGCTCAGGGAGAAAATACGAATCGTCCGTGACGACCATCGTGTGCGAGCGCCCGTCATCGGCGTGTTCGAAGTACGGAAATATTCCGACTTCTTCCATGCTGCGATAGACGAAATTCAGGTCGAATTCCCACTGCACGCGGTTCGAATACGAGGGGAGCGGCTTATACAGGTCGAAGCGGAATGCGCCGTGCGCCTGCGGGTGCTCGTTATAGACATCCGTGAGAATCTGCTCGCCGTTCTGCTCCTGCCAGTCGCGCATGTCGCGGCGCAGGCGCAGAAAGTACAACCACGACGAGAAGCGGAGCTGGTAAAAAGTGAGCGGCCCGTCCGCCCCCAGCCGGCTGAAGCGGTGAACGTAGCCATGGATCGGCATATACGATCCGTCCATCTGCTGGATCCGCAACGTGATGGGTTTTCCGATCAGCGCATTCAGATCGATCTGGTCGCCGCGCGACGATACCGCATCGATCACATATTCATAATCGCGGCCCAATCTGGCCGTGCCTTTCACGTGAAGCGGCAATAGCCAGTTTGTGCCGAGCGGAGAATCGAGCTTGATCAGGCGGTTATATTGCGAATCGCGCTGGCTGAGCGCGTTATATAGCGTGGTGTATTCCATGCCGCTTTCCCTTGATTGGCATCCGTCATAGTTTCTGCCAGCCGGCGATTATAAATGCCCAATTGGTCAACAAGCGCAATGAATACAAGGATTTTTGGTTTTTTGACAAAATGGCAGGCATTTTTACCGATAATCGAGAAAATCAGTGTTCTTTAGAGAAAATAATCCCGCATCCGGAATATGCCAGGTGCATTGATTTTGTTTGCCGTCGGCCTATCATAATCTGATCCATCCAACGCAAGGGAGCGCGCCGCATGAACCGTTTCCTGATTGTCGTCGGCATCGCCTGCATCCTCGCCGGCATGGGGTGGCGCTGGCTCGTGCGCATTCCGTTCGGCCGGCTGCCGGGCGACATTCATATCGTTACGGACGGCCTCGACTTCTATTTCCCAATCGTGACCGGCATTCTCGTGTCGGCCGTGGTGTCCTTGCTGCTATGGCTGTTGAAGCATTGAGCGCGCGGGCTGCTTCGCGCCCCCTATACTCCCCGGCAGTATTGACCTATACTCGCTACCAGTATCACCATTCCGGTAACGCCATGCCCCATTCCCCTGAAGAAAAGAAACGCGTCCTCACGCGCGTGCGCAAAGTGCGCGGGCAGCTGGACGCGCTGGAACGCGCGCTGGAGGAAGGCGCCGATTGCGCTCCCGTGCTGCAGCAACTCGCGGCCATTCGCGGCGCAATCAATGGGGTCATGGCCGGCGTGCTCGAAAGCCATCTGCGCGAAGAGTTCACGCAACTGACTGGAACCACGGAGTCTGCGTCCGGTTCGATCGACGATGTCGTGAGCCTCGTCCGAACCTATTTGCGCTAGGACACCCCCAGCGTTCGACCACCATTCTTAAGGATTCCCATGAAATCACGTGCTGCAGTCGCATTCGAGGCGGGCAAGCCGCTCCAGATCGTCGAGATCGATGTCGAACCGCCCCGCAAGGGCGAAGTGCTGGTGAAGATTACGCACACGGGCGTATGCCACACCGACGCCTTCACGCTTTCGGGCGACGATCCGGAAGGCCTCTTCCCCGCCGTGCTGGGCCACGAAGGCGCCGGCATCGTCGTGGAAGTGGGCGAAGGCGTGACCAGCGTAAAACCCGGCGACCACGTGATTCCGCTCTACACCGCCGAATGCGGCGAGTGCCTGTTCTGCAAGAGCGGCAAGACCAACTTGTGCGTTGCGGTGCGCGCGACCCAGGGCAAGGGGGTGATGCCGGACGGCACCACCCGCTTCAGCTATAACGGCCAGCCCATCTATCACTACATGGGCTGCTCCACGTTCAGCGAATACACCGTGGTGGCCGAGGTGTCGCTCGCGAAGATCGACCCGCAAGCCAATCCGGAGCAGGTCTGCCTGCTGGGCTGCGGCGTGACCACGGGCCTTGGCGCGGTGAAGAACACGGCCAAGGTGCAGGAAGGCGATACGGTTGCGGTGTTCGGCCTGGGCGGCATCGGCCTCGCCGTGATCCAGGGCGCGAAGATTGCCAAGGCTGGCCGCATCATCGCCATCGACACCAACCCCGGCAAGTTCGATCTGGCGCGCGCCTTCGGGGCCACCGACTGCGTCAACCCCAAGGACCACGAAAAGCCCATCCAGCAGGTGATCGTCGAGATGACGGGCTGGGGTGTGGACCACAGCTTCGAATGCATCGGCAACGTCAACGTGATGCGCGCGGCGCTCGAATGCGCGCACCGCGGTTGGGGCCAGTCGGTCGTGATCGGCGTGGCCGGCGCGGGCCAGGAAATCTCCACCCGCCCGTTCCAGTTGGTGACGGGCCGCCGCTGGCTGGGCACGGCCTTCGGCGGCGTGAAGGGCCGCTCGGAACTGCCGGGCATGGTGCAGGACGCCATGGAAGGCAAGATCCAGCTCGCGCCGTTCGTCACGCACACGATGCCGCTCACGGGCATCAACGATGCCTTCGATCTGATGCACGAAGGCAAGTCGATCCGCTCCGTGGTTCACTACTAAGACAAGCAATCGTTGCGGCGCGCAGGGCAATCCGCTGCCCTCGCGCGCCGTGGCGTGCCCTTGACCTTACGCCGAGACGCCCGCGCCATCTACGTACCCATGCTCGGAGCGCGCCCAGGCAATGAGCGCGCCCACGCCGAGCACGGCGAGGCAGACGATGGGCACGATCATCGGGCCGAACGCGGTGCCGGTGGCCTTGCCCGCGAATGGCATCAGGTTCTGGCCGAAGAAGCCGCCGAGATTGCCGATCGAGTTGATGGCCGCGACACTGGCTGCCGCGCGCGCGCCGGTGAAGTAGCGCGGCGGCATCGACCAGAAGCACGGGTACAGCAGCGGAATGCACGCGCCGCCGAACACGAGCGCGATAAAGCGCAGCGGCGTCGAAGGCAGCAAGAGACTCAGCAGGAAGCCCAGCGCGCCCAGTGCGGCGACGATCGCGATGGCGCGCAGGATGCTTTTCGCGCGGCGCAGTTTCCCCGGCAAATACAGCAGCAGCAACACCGAGATCGCCCACGGCAGCATGCTCAGCAGACCGTTCGTGCTGCTCGACACGCCGAACGATTTCACGAGCGTCGGCAGCCAGTAGGTCACGCCGTAAAGCGACGTCGACATCATCATGTAGGTCGCGGCAAACAGCATTACGCGCGGGTCGAGCAGCGCCTTCCACGGATGCGCGTGCTCGGCGTGCTCGGGCTTCTCGCGTTCGTGTGCGCACGCAACGATCTCCTTCTCGTGCGCGCTCAGGAAGCCCGCCTCGCGATACGAAGCCGGCAGCAGCCTGAACACCATGACGCCCACCAGCACGGCCGGCAGGCCCGTGGCGATGAACACCCATTGCCAGCCCTCGAGGCCCCACACGCCGCTCAGGCTCAGCAGCCAGCCGCCGACGAGCGAGCCCAGCATGTTGGCGAGCGCGCTGCCGAGCGTGAACACGCCGAGCACGCGGGCGCGGTAGCTTTGCGGAAACCACAGCGTGAGGTAATAGATCACGCCCGGATAAAAGCCGGCCTCCGCAATGCCGAGCGCGAGGCGCAAGCCGCAGAACACCTGCATGGAGGTCGTGAAGCCCATCAGCACGGTAATGACGCCCCACGTGACCATGATGCGCGCGAGCCACACGCGCGCGCCGAAGCGGTGCAGCGCAAGCGTGCTGGGCACTTCGAACAGCAAATAGCCGATGAAGAACAGCGACGACGCAAGACCGAATGCCGTCTCCGTCATATGCAGGCTGTGCACCATCTGCAGCTTGGCGAAGCCGACATTTTGCCGGTCGATGAACGAGATCAGAAACATCACGACGAGGATCGGCATCAGGCGACGCGCGATCTTCGACATGACCAGCCGCTCTTCGGCGGGCTGTTGTTCGAGGGATGAGGCTGGGTTCACTGCGGACTCCTTGTGGTTTTATTTGGGCTGATACTCGCCCAGCGCGGGGGCGAACATCTCGTTCCAGGTGCGCGGCCTGGACTTGATCGTACCGACCATGTACAGAAAGTCGACGTACTCCATCAGTTGCTCCGGCCACACCAAAAAGCGCGTCTCGGGCGCGGCGAGCATCTGCATCACGCCGTCGTGCGACACATCGAGCCCCGAAGCGGCAACATAGATGGCCGCCGCCGCTTGCCGGTCCTGCGCAATCAGCCGGTTCGCCTCGTCGAGCGCGCCGAGGAACGCCCGCACGAGTGCGGGCTCGGTATCGACGAGACGCTTGGGCGCGTACACGACATCGAGCGTCAGCGACCCCAGCACGTCGATCGAATTGACCACGCGATGGATGCCGGCATGCTTCAGTTCGAGCGCGGAAAACGGCGGCGACGCGAAATGCGCGGTGATGCCGCTTTCATGCCGGACCAGCGCTTGCACTGCCTGCGGATGCGGCAGGCTCACCGTGATCGAATCGAGCTGCGCGAAATGCTTCGGCCCGAGCAGCTTGCTCGCCACCATCTGCAACACCACGGCCGAGAGCGAGGTACG
The DNA here is from genome assembly GCF_051125215.1 of Paraburkholderia sp. A3BS-1L. Lineage (NCBI taxonomy): Bacteria > Pseudomonadati > Pseudomonadota > Betaproteobacteria > Burkholderiales > Burkholderiaceae > Paraburkholderia > Paraburkholderia sp. A3BS-1L. Next base: position 426,043 of record NZ_CP120444.1, read on the forward strand.
AATGCCCGGCACCGCGATGCGGTCGGCGCTCGTGAAATCGCCGAGCGTGGCGATGCGCGGCTGGTTCGTGTTCAGCGAAAGCGACGTGGTGGACAAGCCGCTCACGCCAATCACCTCGACATTCGGAATGCCCCGCGCCCGCGCCCACAACTCGATGAAACCGGGCGCGCCCACGGCCGCGAAATCGAGCGTGCCGCCCATCATGGCGTCGTCCACCGAATTGCCGCCGTCGAGCAGCGTCCATTGCACGCTCACCGCGCCCAGGCCCTGGCGCACCGCATGCCGCTCGAACAAGCGGCGCTTTTCCATCACCAGCAGCGGCAGATACAGCAAGCCGTAGCCCTTCGAAATGCGCACCGTGCGCGGGCTCGACAGCACCAGCGCGGGCGCGAGCGCCGCGCTCAGGCCCGCGGCCACGAACGCGCGCCGCCGCAATGCCGGCTTGCTGTCTCCACTCGTTCTGGTAATCATGGTGCGAGATTACCGGGCGAGTCTGAGAAAATGCTGACACCACCCCTCCGGGAAAACCCGCAAACTCAACCATGAATCACACCGCAGGAACGGCATCATGCGCATTCTGGTCGTAGAGGACGACGCCCAAATCGGCGCGGCGATGCGCAGCCGGCTGACGAAGCTCGGACACGCCGTGGATCTCGAAGCCGACGGCGCCATGGCAAACAGCCTGCTCGGCGTCGAGCGTTTCGATCTAGTCGTGCTAGACGTCATGCTGCCTTCGATGGACGGCTTCGCGATCTTGCGCAATCTGCGCGCGGCAGGCTCCGCCACGCCGGTGCTGCTCGTGACCGCGCGCTCCGCAATCGACGACCGCGTGAGCGGCCTCGGCCTGGGCGCCGACGACTACCTCGTCAAGCCGTTTGACTATCGCGAGCTGGAAGCACGCGTGCAGGCGCTCCTGCGCCGCAACAGCGGCCACGCGAACGACCTCGTCAAGGTGGGCGGGCTCGCGATCGATCGCAGCAGCCGGCTCGCGGAACTCGACGGCAAGCCGCTAGCACTCTCGCGCCAGGAGTTCGCGCTGCTCGAAATTCTCGCGAGCCGCCCGCAGCGCATCTACTCGAAGGAAGAATTGCTGAACCAGTTGTTCAGCTTCGGCCACGAACCCACCGCCAACGCCGTCGAGCAATATGTCACGCGCGTGCGCAAGAAGCTGCAAGGCAGCACGGTGGAAATCCGCACCGCGCGCGGCATGGGATATCAAATTGCTGCGCTTTGACTGGTTCCGCAAGACGCTGCTCGGGCGCACGCTGCTCTTCATCGCGCTCGTGGTGGCCTCCGGCGCGCTCGCACTCGCCGTCATCGCGCGCTACTACGCGGGCGTCGCCGCCGAGCGCGCCTACGACCAGTTGCTGGCCGGCGCGGCCATTCAGGTCGCCGAAAATCTTTACGTGCAAGGCGGCGTGCTCGCCCTCAATCCGCCCGTGGCGGCGCTGTCCTCGCTCTCGCGCTACGACCTCGTCTATTACAAGGTGGTCGATTCGCGCGGCGTCGTGGTGGCGGGCTATGGCGACCTTCCCGGTGCGGCCGGCAAGGCAGCCGGACGGCAAGGCACCGAGTTCGCGAACGGCGCTTACCAGAACCAGCGCATCCGCACAGCCACCATCGCCCGCTACATGCCGGAGGAACGCACGCCCGGCTGGGCCGTCGTGACCGTTGCGCAAACAACCAATGCGCGCCAGCAACTGACGAACGACATGAGCTTCAAGGTCTGGACGCTCATTCTGATGATGAGCGTGCTCGCCATCGGCGCCAGCGGGCTGGCAATCCGGCGCGGCCTGCGGCCGCTCGCGCGCATCGAGACCATCATCGCCGCGCGCGACCCCGCCGACCTGCGGCCTGTGGAGCACGACACGCCCAGCGAAATCAACGCGATCATCGGGGCCATCAACGGGCTGATTGGCCGCCTGGCCGAACGCATGACGGCCATGCAGCGCTTCATTGCCGATGCCGCGCATCAGATGCGCACGCCCATCGCGCGGCTCGATGCGCAAATCGAACTGCTCAGCGGCGAGACCGATCCCGCCCGCTACGCGCAGGGACTCGACGCCTTGCGCACGACCTGCTCCGATGTTGGCCGGCTCACGGGGCAACTGCTCAATCACGCGATGGTGATTCACCGCACCGAGGCGGTGCCGCTGCAACCCGTGGACCTGGTTGCGCTCGCGCGCGAGGCGATCGGGCGCACCATCCCGCTCGCAGGCGAACGCGACGTGCAGGTGGCATTCGAAAGCGATGCGCCGGGCGCGATGATTGCCGGCGACCCGATCAGCCTTCAGGAAGCGCTTTCGAACGTGCTGCACAACGCATTGCTGCACGGCGACGCCGATGAGATCGTCGTGCGCGTGGCCACTGCCGACGACGCGCTAACGTTGACAGTGACCGATAACGGGCGCGGCATCCCGCGTGAGCATTGGGACGCCGCGCTCAGACCGTTCGAGCGCTTCGAGGCCGATGGCGCGCCGCGACGCAGCGGCTCCGGGCTCGGGCTCGCGATTGTTGCCGAAGTCATGAAGGCGCATCACGGGCGTGTGGGTTTTGCGTTTCCGGCGGGCGGGGGATTTACTGTCGTATTAATGTTTCCTGTCGCCCCCGCTCTCGCTCATGCCGCGCGTGGCGACGCTACAGGCGGCGAGCCTTCGTGAAAGAGCTGACTGATTTGTGCGCGCAGTTCCGGCGAATCGGCGTGATGGTGCACGCTTACCGCGTGCTGCACGGCGGCCTCCAGAAGTTCCGAGTCCGAATCCGCCGAGATCGCAACCGTGCAGTTCATCTCGCTGGGGAACTCCCTGCAATCAATGTACTTTCGAGTCATGGCGAGACTCCTCGTTGTGAGGTTAGCAGCGCAATACGACGTACGCATTCGCGAGCAGTCCGCGAATGCGTAAAAATTATAGAGTCCGCTTAATGCGTTTGCTAAACTATTAAAATAAAGCCGCGCATAATAATAATCTGATTTAACTTTGCGAATTAAGTGCGCAAATTAAACGAGAAAGATACTATTTATCGAGCTTGATCATTCAGGTTAGCTAATTTAGCTTCGAGCCGCGCCGGCTGCCGGGGTACGAGCCGTTTCGCGAAGCGCTCGTCGGCTGGGGCTCCACGTCCCGGTCAGCCACGCTGCGCCCGCAGCCATTCCGAAAGCCCGTCTTTCACGCTTTCCCGGCCGCTTGCACGCATTGAACCGCGCGTGCGAAATCCGCCTTGATTCGAAACATTGGATCGGTCGCCAGAAATTCAGCCAGTCCGTGCTAACGCGCGATATGCGAATCGCGCGCGTATCCCAACCCGATGTCAACGTACGAGGAGCCGTCATGTCGACCTATGTGGTTCTTGCGCAGTTCACCGACCAGGGCATTCGCACCGTCCGGAACAGCGCGCAGCGCGCCGGCCAGGCCGCGGAAATGGCCAAAACCTTCGGCTGCGAAATGAGGGAAATTTATTGGACGCTGGGGAAATACGACATCGTCACGATCGTCGAAGCGCCGGATGAACAAAGCTTCATGGCGTTCGGCCTGGCGCTCGGCTCGCTCGGCAATATCCGCACGCAAACGCTGCGCGCGATGAGCAAGGACGAGTTCGGCGCCGTGCTTGGCAAGCTGCCTTGAGGCGGGCGCTGAATGAGGGGCGCGGGTGCCTACCTGATCCGAACGACGCAACCGCGCTCGATCATCAACCAGTCGCCCCCCTGCGAACCGGTAATGTCGCCCATAGCGGCGAAAGTCTGGACATTGGCTCATCTGGCGGCCCCCTTCCCCAGAAAACCACCTACTCTTAAATATCGGGCCATTTCCATTTGCCCGTCCGGACGTTCCGATGCGCGCTCATCGCCCCACCCGGGCGGCGGAGCACGACGCGCCTCCGCCCCATCGTCGCCCGCCGCGCCACCCTCTGCCGGCGCGGCTCGCGCGCGCCGCGCTTTTTGCGGCGCTGCTGGTGGTTTGCGCGGCGGTGGCGGCGCTCGAGTCAGTCAGCGCCATGGCTCTGGCTCAGCGCGCCCCGGCGGATGCACAGCGCGCGGTCGTCGTAATGACCGTCAACGGCGCCATCGGCCCCGCCAGCGCCGATTTCATCGTCCGCACGCTCGAGCATGCGGCGCAGCAACACGCGCCGCTCGCGATTCTCCAACTCGACACGCCAGGCGGCCTCGACACCTCGATGCGCCAGATCATCAAGGCGATCCTCGGCTCGCCCGTGCCGGTGGCCGCGTTCGTGGCGCCCGGCGGCGCGCGCGCCGCGAGCGCGGGGACCTATATCGTCTACGCGAGCCATGTCGCGGCCATGGCGCCCGGCACCAACCTGGGCGCGGCCTCGCCAGTGCAGTTGGGGATCGGCGGCGGCATTGGCGGCGCGCCGAATCCGCCCGGCGCGCCAGGAGCGGCCTCCGGCGGGCAAACCAACGGCAAGGCCAACGACAAAACCAGCAACGAAGCCACCGACACCGCCTCCACCGAAGCCCGCAAGGTCATGCACGATGCCGCCGCCTACATTCGCGGACTCGCGCAACTGCGCGGGCGCAACGCCGTGTGGGCGGAGCGCGCGGTGCGCGAGGCGGTGAGCCTGTCCGCCAGCGAGGCGCTCGACCAGCACGTGATCGACCTGATCGCGCAGGACCCCGCCGATCTCGCACGCGAGCTCGACGGCCGCACCATCGCCACGGCGGCCGGCACGGTGCGCATCGACACCGCGCACGCGCCGCTCGTGTACGTCGTGCCCGACTGGCGCAATCACTTCCTCTCCATCGTGGCCGATCCGAACGTCGCGTTGATCCTGCTGACGATCGGCATCTACGGTCTCTTCTTCGAGTTCGCAAATCCGGGCTTCGTGCTGCCCGGCGTAGCCGGCGGAATTTGCCTGCTGGTCGGCCTGTTCGCGATGCAGCTTCTGCCCATCAACTACGCGGGGCTCGGTCTCGTGATGCTGGGGCTCGCGTGCCTGATTGCCGAGGCGTTCCTGCCCACGTTCGGCGTGCTCGGCTTCGGCGGCATCGTCGCATTCGCCGTGGGCGCGCTCATGCTGATCAACACCGACGTGCCAGGCTACGGTATTCCGCTGCCGCTGATCGCGGGCCTTGCGCTCGGCGGCGCGGCGTTCGTCGCGGCGGTCTCCAGCGTGGCGCTGCGCGCGCGGCGCCGCCCGGTGGTGAGCGGCGCGGAAGCGATGGTCGGCAGCATCGGCGAAATCATCGACGATGGCCTGACGCCCGATCACGCGGCGGCCTCGGGCTGGGCGCGCGTGCATGGCGAACGCTGGCGCGTGACTTGCGAGGTGCCGCTCGCCACGGGCAGCCAGGTGCGCGTAACGGGTCGCCACGGCCTGCTGTTGAGCGTCGCGCCGCTGCATGAAGCGCCGCTGCGCGAAGCACATCACGGAGGACATTCATGATCGGCTACACCTTCGGCTTCACGAGTCTCCTGGTCGTGCTGGCCATCATGCTCGCCGTTTCGGCCATTCGCATTTTCCGGGAGTACGAGCGCGGCGTGGTGTTCATGCTCGGCCGCTTCTGGAAGGTCAAGGGGCCGGGGCTCGTGCTTATCATTCCCGTCGTGCAGCAGGTCGTGCGCATCGATTTACGCACCGTCGTGTTCGACGTGCCCGCCCAGGACGTGATCACGCGCGACAACGTCTCGGTGAAAGTCAACGCCGTGGTCTACTTTCGCGTGGTCGATCCGGAAAAGGCCGTGATTCAGGTCGCGCGCTTTTTCGAGGCCACCAGCCAGCTCGCGCAAACCACGCTGCGTGCGGTGCTGGGCAAGCACGAACTCGACGCGTTGCTCGCGGAGCGCGAGCAATTGAACGCCGATATCCAGAAGACGCTCGATGCGCAAACCGACGCGTGGGGCATCAAGGTCTCCACTGTCGAGATCAAGCACGTGGACCTCAACGAGACGATGATCCGCGCCATCGCGCGCCAGGCCGAGGCAGAGCGCGAACGGCGCGCGAAAGTGATTCACGCGGAAGGCGAGCTGCAAGCTTCCGAAAAATTGCTGCAAGCCGCGCAGCGGCTCGCGCAGCAGCCGCAGGCCATGCAATTGCGCTATTTGCAGACGCTCACCACTATCGCCGCCGACAAGAACTCGACCATCGTGTTTCCGTTGCCGATCGATTTACTGAGCTCGCTGCTGGAGCGCTTTAACTCGCCGCGCGGGAATTGAAAAGGGTTGGCGTTGTTGTTGCGATTGGCGAGTGCGAAACGGCGGCTGGCCATTGCCGCCGTTTCGGCCATTCGTGAATTCACGCGGACAACACATCGCGCCGCACAACAACCCATCGTTGCGATCCCCTCGCGCCTGTGATCCTGGCTGAGGGCCATGACCACGCGCGGCTTCGGCGTGAAGAAAGCCGAGCAGGTGGGCAACCTGATTGCCGACGTGCTGGACAACCTGGAAGACGCCGCAACCATCGAACGCGTGAAGGCGCAGGTGGCCGAGCTGACGAAGCGCTTCCCCGTCCATGGCTGATTCGCCCCGCCGTGCGGCGGCCCGCCCGGACGCCGATTTGCACTAATACTTCCCGCGCGGGTATGAGACCAAAGTCCAATACCCGCTGACTCCTGCCTCGCGTACGCTTGGACCGGCACTGCCCGCAGACCGGCGGCGGCGCTCCCCGCGCCGCGCAAGCTTATGTCAGGGAGACCGAGGCATGAGAACCCAGCAACACGGATTTTCGCGGCGAGTCCGCATCGGCGTGGCCTGCGCACTGCTATTCGGGCTCGCCGGGACGAACGCACTGGCCCGCCAGCACTTCAGCACGCCGGATGCGGCGATGACGGCCTTCGGCGAGGCCGTGCTGAACAACGACGAGCCGGCAATGCAAAAGATGCTGGGCGCACATTTCCGCGACATCGTCCCACCGGTCGGCGACGCCGTCCGGGAGCAGTTCATCAAGGCATGGGGCGTCGCTCACGCCATCCAGCAAGCGGACGGCCGGGCGTTCATCGCGGTCGGCAACGATGGCTGGACCTTGCCCGTCCCCATCGTCAAGTCGGCCGGCGGCTGGCAGTTCGATACCGTCGCAGGCGCGCGAGCAATGCGCCTGCGACGCATCGGACGAAACGAGCTTGCCGCGATCCAGGTCCTGCAGGCAATCCACGACGCCGAGGACGAATACGCCGAGACCACTCACGACGACGGAACCATGATGGTCTACGCGAGCAAGCTGTCGAGTTCCCCCGGCAAACACGACGGCCTTTACTGGCCGACTGGCCCGGGAGAATCTCCGAGCCCGCTTGGGCCGGCGTTCGAAGGCGCCGGCGCGCAAAACGGGGGCAAGGACGGCTATTACGGCTATCACTACAAGATTCTCACCTCGCAGGGGCCCGACGCCCAGGGCGGCGCGGCCAATTATGTTCTCGACGGCAAGCTGTTTGCCGGCTTTGCGGTCATGGCATGGCCGGCGCGCTACGGCGATACCGGGGTGATGAGTTTCATCGCGAACTATACGGGCCAGGTCTATCAGCGCGACCTCGGGCCGAATACCGCCGCGCAGGCAGCGGCCGCGCAATCCTTTGACCCCGGCCACGGCTGGAGGAAGGTGTCGCCATGACACGCCGGACCTATGCCGTTTCGTGTTGCGCCCTGCTTGCGCTCGCCGGATGCCAGACCGCTGCCCCGCCGCCGGCGGCCGGCCCGGCCGCCGTGACGCCAGCCGCCGCGCCACCCGGCGCGAATGGTGCAACTGGCGTGAATGGCGCGCCAGTCCGGAACGAACCCGCGCCGTACCGTAGCGAGGAAATCGAAGCGATGGTCGCGCCGATCGCGCTTTATCCGGACGAACTTCTGTCCCAGGTGCTGATGGCGTCGACCTATCCGATGGAGGTCGTGGTTGCCGCGCGCTGGGTCAAAGCGCATCCGGATCTCAAGGGTGAGGCCGCCATCAAGGCGGTGCAGGGCGAGACCTGGGACGTCAGTGTGAAATCGCTGGTCGCGTTCCCGCAGATCCTCGAGCCAATGAACGACAAGCTCGACTGGACCCAGAAGCTCGGCGACGCCTTTCTGGCCCAGCCGAAAGACGTGCTCGACGCCGTGCAGCGGCTACGTGCACGCGCGAAGCAATCCGGACACCTCGAGTCGAATGCGCAGCAGACCGTGACCGTGGAGGCCCCGGCCGGCGGCACGGCCGGCGGGGAATCGATCGTGCGCATCGAGCCCGCGGATCCGGCCGTGATCTATGTGCCGGTCTACGATCCCGCCGTCGTCTACGCCGGGTGGGCCTACCCCGCCTTTCCGTACTACTACTGGCCGCCCTATCCCGCGTACTATCCCGGCGCCGCCTTCGGCTTCGGCGTCGGCCTGATCGCGGCAGCGGCGATTTTCGGCAACTGCGACTGGAATGGCGGCAATGTGTATGTCGATCATCGCAAAGCCACCAACATCGACCGCAATTTCGAACGCGGCAAAACCGATGGCAGCGGGCGCTGGCAGCACGACGCGAAACACCGCCAGGGCGTAGCGTATCGCGACAATGCCACGCGCGAAAAATACGGCCGCGGCGGCGCCGGCGCGGACGGACGCAGCGCCTTTCGGGGCCGGGACGCGGCCGCTGGACGTGACAGCGGATTCCAGGGTTTGAGCGGCGGCGGCAATGCCGTGCGGCAGGACGTCAATCGCGCCAATACGAGCCTGCAAAAAGGCGGTGCTTCGCGCAGCGGCGGATGGGGCGCACGAGGCTTCAGTGGCGGCGGCCGGCGCCGCTAAGCGCGATCTTCAACCGCGCTTCGCCGCGGCGGGTCGGCGCGGCCCGCTGCTGGCTGCCCCGCGGATGAGGCAACCTGAGCCGTCATCCACGCCTCGCGAACGCGTTGGACGACTGCCATGATCCGCCTGCGCGGCGACTGAATTCATGCCCCTCTCCGTTCAAAGCGCCAGCGAATTCTCCTTGCTGCGAAAGATGAGCGGCCGCTCGTCCGCCTGTCTGGGCTGCCGTGCAAATTGCACCGTCCGCACGACCTCTGCGTGATGCGGTGACTTTTCGCATACCGGATCGGCTGCTGCCGGGTCGCCAGTCAGCATCCAGGCCTGGCAGCGGCAACCGCCATGATCGGCGTGGCGCTCGTCGCAGTCGCGGCAGGGCTCGCGCATCCAGCCGTCGCCGCGAAAAGCATTGAATGCGTCGCTCTCGTACCAGATCTCACTGAGCGGCATGTCGCGCACATTGGGCAGCACGAGTCCCGGCAGCGAGCGCGCCGCGTGGCACGGCAGTGCGGCGCCGTCGGGCGCCACGCCAAGAAATACCGAACCCCAGCCATTCATGCAGGCTTTCGGACGCCTCTCGAAGTAATCGGGCACCACGAACAGAATCTTGCAGCGCCCGCCAATAGTCTCGCGATAGCGATTGACCGTCTCTTCGGCCTGGAGCAGTTGTTCCGCCGTCGGCATCAACTGGTCGCGGTTCAACATGGCCCAGCCGTAGTACTGCGTGTTCGCGAGTTCCAGGTAGTCAGCGCCGAGCTCTAATGCCATTTCGATGATCTGCCCCACGTGCGGCAGGTTGTAACGATGCAGCACGCAGTTGAGCACCATCGGATAGCCGTGCGCCTTGATGAGCCGGGCGACCTCCTGCTTGAGCGCGAATGTGCGCGTACTCGTCACGAAATCATTCAGTTCGCGCGTGGAGTCCTGTAAGGATAACTGAATATGATCGAGTCCAGCCAGTTTGAGCCGCTCGATGCGCGCCTCGTTCAAGCCGATGCCCGAGGTGATCAGGTTCGTGTAAAAGCCGATCGCGCGCGCATGCTCGACGAGCACCTCCAGATCGTCGCGCTGCAGCGGCTCGCCGCCGGAGAAGCCGATTTGCGCCGCGCCGAGCTTGCGCGCGGCGCTGATGACCTCGATCCATGTGTCGGTGTCGAGTTCCGCGCCGTGTCGTGCAAAGTCGAGCGGGTTGTAGCAGAAAGCACAGTGCAGCGGACACCGGTACGTCAACTCGGCGAGCAGCCACAGGGGCGCGGGAGGACGGGAATTGTCGTGTGCCATGTCAGTCCAGCCAGCCGCGCTGTCGCGCGTGATCGAGAAAACGGTAGACGTCGGGCGCAAGCTCCGCGGTGCCGAACAATCGCTCGAGCTCGCCAATGATTTCATCGAGCTCGTGCGCTCCGTCGCAGCGCGCCAGTATTTCGCCGGCGCTCGTATTAAGCTTCACCATCCCTTCCGGATACAGCAGCACGTAGGCGTCTTGCGCCACTTCCCACTGCAGCCGGAAGATGCCCCGCAGGCGGGGGCGCAGCGGCACGCCGCTGTCCGCGTCACTCGTGTTCATAGGGGCCAGGCCTTTTCGACCGCATCGAGGATCGACCAGAGGATATCGAGCTTGAACTGGAGAATATCGAGCGCTCGCTGCTGCGCCTCGGGCGTACGGAAGTGGTTCAGCGTCACTTCGAGACCGTGGTCGACATCGCGCTGGGCGAGCGGCACGCGGCTGCGGAAATAGTGCAGCCCGTCCGGCTCGATCCACGGATAATGCGACGGCCAGCCAGCGAGACGATCGAGATGGATCTGTGGCGCGAACATCTCCGTGAGCGACGAGCATACCGCCTCCTGCCATGGCGCACGGCGCGCGAAATTCACGTAGGCGTCCACTGCGAAGCGTACCGAGGGCAGCACGAGCGACTGCTCCCACATCGTGCCGGAATCAATCCCCACCGCTTCGCCAAGGCGCACCCACGCATCGATGCCGCCCTCGCCGTCTGCCTGGCCGTCGTGATCGACGAGCCGCTGAATCCAGCGCCGGCGTGTGGGCCGGTCCGGGCAGTTGGACAGAATCGCTGCATCCTTGAGCGGGATGTTGATCTGATAGTAAAACCGGTTCGCCACCCAGCCCCGGATCTGTTCGCGCGAACACTTGCCGCTATTGAGCCGCTGGTTGAATGGGTGATGGATGTGATAGTGCGACTCGAGCGCGCGCAGCCGTGCCTCGAATTGCTCTGGCGTCCACGGCGCGTCGTGCAACGCCTGACTGGAGAGCTGTGCGTTCATGTTCATACCTGGAGAACCATGCCGTCGTGCGCGACGTCGATGCCGCGTGCACGCAGTTGCGCGTGCTCGTCGGAATGCGGGTCGAGAATCGGATTGGTGTTGTTGATGTGCGTGAGAACCTTGCGCGTCCCGCGCGGCAACGCTTCGAGCCAGTCGATCATGCCGCGCCGTCCGCCTTCACCGCATTGCGCCAGATGCCCCATATCGTCCGCGTGCTTCGTCGAGATGCCCAGATCGATCATCTCCGTAGCAGTCCAGAACGTACCGTCCACGAGAACGAGATCGGCACCGCACATCGTGGCGTGAATTTCGTCGTGCATCTGCGCCAGGCCCGGCGCATAGAAGGCCCGAGTGCCCTTGATCCGATCTTCAATCAAAAGGGCGATATTCGTGCCGTCGATGCCGCTCTGGCGAAATGGCGAATAAGGCGGCGCCTTGCCCTCGACGGCGATCGGGGTAAAGCGCAAGCCTTCGCAGTCGGGAATCGTAAAGTGCTTGCCGGGCTGAATCGCATGCGTTCGCACTCCGCAGTAGTGGCCGAGCAGCGGCACGAGCGGCAGCCCCGTCGAGAGATCTTCCAGCACGGGGGCGCACGCATAGAGCGGTAGCGGCGTGGTGCGCTCGCGCAGCATCAGCAGCCCGGTCACGTGATCGATCTGCGCGTCGCTCAGCACGACCGCCGCGATTGCGCTATCGCGTAGCGCGCGCGCGGGCTGGAGGTCAGGATGCGCGCGCAACTGCGAGAGCAGGTCTGGCGATGCATTGACGAGAATCCAGTCGACGCCGTTGTCGCTGACCGCGATCGACGATTGCGTGCGTGGCAGCACGTCGCCGCAGCGGTGGCGCGCGCTACGGCAGTTCGCGCAGTTGCAGTTCCATTGCGGCAGGCCGCCGCCCGCGCCCGAACCCAGTATCTTGATCTTCATGGTCGTTGCTTCCGGGCGCCGCCCGCAACGCCGTTCGGGCGCTGCGGGCGGCGGTCCCCAGTCCGCTTAGCGATTGGCGATATACATCGTGATTTCAAAGCCGAAACGCAGGTCGGTGTACGACGGGGTGGTCCATTGCATGGCGTGTCTCCTTGTGTGCAATTGATTTGCGATTGGATGGAAGAACCGCACTTGATGCGCGGCCGCTTCCTTCAAAGCAAGGTGCATGCCGATGCCGATACGCAAAGCGCGCAAGCCGTGCGAATGGGGCTACGCGCGATCGCCGACGAGAATATTTTCGTATCGCAGATGCAAGCGGACCGAACGCGTCGCCACTCGACGCGTTCGGGACATGCGCAGTGTTGATTTTTGGAACACTGGTGCTGCAGGATGCAACACCGGTGTGACAGTTCGCTCGCGACAAAGCGCGGCGAGCGCGATGGAGGGTGCGGCAGCGCTAGAGCCGCGCTAACAAGGCTAGCCGGGTCAGAGGTCGTCCACGGCGCGGCCCGGCTCGATGGCGGGCATCTTGCGGTAAATCGTATTGCGCGACACGCCCAGCTCGCGCGCAGCCGCCGAAACGTTGCCGCCATGCCGCGCGAGCGCAGCGGCAATCACCGATACAGTCACGTCCTGCAGGCGCCCGCTCTCCGGCAGGAATGCGTCGGGCGCCGTTGGCGCATCCAGCGCGCCACCTTGCGAAGCGCCGCAGCGCAGGTCATCGAAGAAGTCGTCGGGCAAATGCTCGCGCCGAATCTCGCCGTCCGCGTCGACCATGGCCGCCGCCGTGCGCAGCAGGTTGCCGAGTTGCCGGAAATTGCCCGGCCAAGGACAGCGCTCGAACATCGCCATGACATCCGGCGCGACACCGAGCGCCTGCGGATTTCCGGCAGCGATCGATTCGCGCTGGAGCATCTTCTGGATCACCACCGCAAGGTCGGTACGGTCGCGCAGCCGTGGCAGCCGTACCACGAGGCCATTGAGCCGGTAATAAAGATCCTCGCGAAAGCGGCTTTGCGCGATCATCTCGCGCAAATCGCGGTGCGTCGCACAGATGATCGCGATGTCCACTGGAATGCTCTTGGTCGAACCCAGCGGGTTGACGACGCGCTCCTGCAGCACGCGCAGCAGTCGCACCTGCAGCGGATACGGCATGTCGCCGATCTCGTCCAGAAACAGCGTGCCGCCGTTTGCCTGCAACAGCTTGCCGATGGCCCCCCTGCGCCGCGCCCCGGTGAATGCGCCCTCCTCGTAGCCAAATAGCTCGGACTCGATCAGCGTTTCGGGAATCGAGGCGCAGTTCACCGCCACGAATGGCCCAGCATGCCGTGGCGAATCGTTGTGGATCGCCTGCGCGAGCAGTTCCTTGCCCGTGCCGGTCTCCCCGTTGATCAGGATGGGAATGTCCTTGCCGATCACCCGCCGGACCTTCGCGATGACTGCGGCAACCTGCGGGTCGCCCGTGTCAAGGTAGCTCAGGCGCGAAAGCCCGACAGCCGACGCGGGCGGCTCCGGGCGCGCCATGGAACGTGCGCCGTCGTGCACCGCCACCGGGCGGCTACCCTCTGCAAGCGACGCGCGCTTGAACTGCACGCGCGCGCACACGACCGCGCCGCTACTCAGATTGAGCATCAGATGCGGTTCGAGGCCCACGCGCATGCGGTCGATCAGTTGCGCGCTCGTGGTCTGGAATAGCGACGAGAGCGTATGCGCGCGCAGCGCCGCGAGCGACATGCCGAGCTGGAATTGGGCGCTGCGGTTGGCCGAAAGAAAGCGGCCATCGGACGTGAACGCCACGATGCCCTCCATCAGCGTGCCGAGAAACTCAGGACGACTATGGAACGATAGCTTCAACGTCTCCTGAAAGGTTGTCGTAAAGAGATGATTCTCGATCATCTGCACCGACATCTTCGCAAGAGCCATCGTGTGCTGGTGATAGCTGCGGTAGTCGCCGGTCACATCGAGCACGCCGATGACGTCGCCATACGGATCGAGAATCGGCACGCTCGAGCAGGTCAGGAAGCGGTTGGCCGCCAGATAGTGCTGGTCGCCGTGCACGACCATCGCGCAACGCTCGGCCAGCGCCGTGCCGATCGCGTTGGTCCCCTGGCGGTCTTCGGCCCAGTTTGCGCCGGGCCGCAGCGCCACCTTCTCCGCGCGCGCGAGGAAGTCGTCGTCGCCAATCGAATGCAGGATCAGGCCTTCGGCATTGGTCAGCACAATCATGCTTTGCGTGTTGACGATCTGCTCGTGCAGCGTTTCCATCACCGGCATCGCGTGCGCGTACAGCACGCGGTTCTGCTCGCGCTTGAGTTCGAGTCCCGCACTCGAAAGTATTTCGTAATCCGGCCGCGCCGACGCACAGAGACCAAACGTCTCGGAACGCTCGTGCGCTTTCTGGATTGCCGGAGCGGGCCAGCCATTGGACAGCACGGCCGTCCGAGCGGCGGCCGGATAATCGTCATCGCGCATTGTCTCCTCCACGACAGCCAGGTACCTCGCCAGGCTTTTCGTCATCCTATAAAGCAAGCTCCGGGCCATCTTGTCACGGCACGGCTCAGGCGGTGCACCAAATTCGTGCGCGACGCGCAGCATTGCATATCAGCGTCATGCGGGTGGGCGTCACGCACTCGCAGGCCTGACGGTGTATTACCGCAAATGCGTCAGGATGCGATATGCGGACTCACCCCAATTTGTACCGGCTCGTACACAGCGCGCGATTCTTGCTTGGCTGAGCGCTCTTCTCCACCACGGGCTCGCGATGAGCAACACATTCATGAACAGACGCGTTTGCGCCTGGCCATCCTCGCATGCCCCGTTGCAGCACATGCGCCTGAACCGAAATGGGCATTCAATCGCGTTCACGGTTGCCGGCGCGCGCGCGGCGCAGGCAGTCGTGGTGTTGCACGGCGGGCCGGGCAGCGCCAGCCAACCCGGCATGCTGGCCTTGTTCGATCTGACGAAGACGCGCGTCGTGCTCGTCGATCAGCGCGGCGCGGGTGAATCGCTTCCACGCGGCGGATTGCGCGGCAACCGCACGGACTGCCTCGTCGAAGATCTCGAGGCGATCCGTCGTGCGCTCGGGATCGCACGGTGGGGTGTCGTCGGGGGCTCATGGGGCGCCGCGCTCGCGCTCGCGTATGCGGGACGCCATCCCGCGAGCGTGTTGGGTGTCGTGCTGCGCGGCCTCTTCCTGACCTCGCGACAAGAAGTACGGCGTCTGTTCGTGACGTCGCGGCGCAAAGCGCCGCGCGCCTGGCGGCGCCTGTGCGCTGCTGCCGGATGCACCCGCGCAAGCGCGTTGCTCGCTTGCTGTGCGAAGCAATTGCGCCCTGGCGCGGCACGCGCGCGCCAACGTGAGGTCGCGCTCGCATGGCACGCGTATGAAGAAGCGATACTCGCCTCGTCGCGGCCGGGCCGCGCCACGGTATCTCGGCCCCGCCGCGCAAACGCCCCGAAGGCCGTACGCACGCTCATCGCCAAGTACCGGATCCAGGCCCATTACCTGTTGCACGACTGCTGGCTCGGCGAGCGGCGCCTGCTCGCTTTCGCGCGCATGGCGGAACACGCAGGCGTGTCGATCCATGCCGTGCATGGGATGCGCGATCCCGTATGCCCGGTCCGCAACCTCGAGCGTCTTGCGCAAGCCGCACCCACCGCGCACATCGCTCGCGTGCGCGGCGGGCATCTCGCTAGCGATCCAGCATTGAAGCACGGTGTCGCGCAGGCGGTGCGGGCCATGCTCGGCCATGCGCCCGCTCAGAACAGCGTCACGCTCGGGCCCCACGCCTAGCGCAGACAGACGCCGCGCGGCGCGCCCCAGCCGACGAACTGCTCTTTAAGGGGCAGCACCATCGAACGAATGGCCGGGCCATGCCGCGATAGCGGCGCAGCGCCTCTGCCCGGCAACTGTCCTTTTTCTCAACACCGACTCACCCGCTTTGTACCTGGATGCAACACCTGGAGCACCGCGCGGTCGTCGTCATCCGTCACGCATTGAAGGCCCGCCGCACCCGGAGGCTCGCGCGCACAAATGGCATGCGATTTGCAGTAAGGACACCGCAACCGGACGGCCACCGAAACAAGGGCTGCACCTCTGCCGGCACTGCATCGACAAAGACTCAGGAGACGACTATGAAGAAACGTTCGGCTGCCGCAAGCCGGCTGGCTGTCTATGGGGCGAGCACCGCCATCGCGATGACGCTCAATGTGGCTCCGGTGGCCGCCGCCCCGGACTATCCCGCCGTGACCTACGAGCGCCTCTCCCACGCGCAGAGCGACCCGGGTTGGCTCACCTATTACCGGACCTATAGCGGCCAGTCGCATTCGCCACTCAAGCAGATCGACGCCTCGAACGTCGCCGGGCTCAAACAAGCCTGGAGCTATCAGTTCCCTGCGGATCTCAAGCAAGGCTTTGAAGCAACGCCCATCGTCAACGGCGACTATCTATTCGTGAGCACGCCGAAGGACAATGTCTACGCATTCGATGCAAAGACCGGCACGCAGCTCTGGAAGTACGAGCCGAAGCTCGGCCAGGAATCGTTCAAGACTGCCTGCTGTGACGTAGTGAATCGTGGCGTCGCACTGTACGGAAAGAACGTCTACGTGGCCATGCTAAGCGGTGAAGTGGCCGCGCTCGACGCGCAGACAGGCAATCTGGTCTGGAAGAAGCAGATGTTCGAACCGGGCCTCGGCTACGCGTTCTCGCTTGCGCCGCTCGCGCTCGACGGCTCTATCGTCGTGGGCACGTCTGGCGGCGAATATGGGATCCGAGGCTATATTGCCGCCCTCAATCCCGACGATGGCTCGATTCTGTGGAAGCGCTACACGATCCCGAATGCCGACGAAAAGGGCGGCGATACGTGGCCCGATGGGATGCAGGGCCACGGCGGCGGAGCAGCATGGCTGACCGGCACCTACGATGCCGCTACGCGCACGCTGTACTGGGGCGTGGGCAATCCGGGGCCGTGGCTGGCCGCGCTGCGTCCCGGAGACAATCTGTACTCCGATTCATTGCTCGCGCTCAATCCGAAGAACGGCGACCTGAAGTGGCACTACCAGTACACGCGCAACGACACGTGGGACTATGACGGCGTGAATACCCCGATCCTTGCCGACATTAGCTACAAGGGCAAGGAATACGACGCCATCATTCACGCCGACCGCAACGGCTTCTTTCACGCGATCGACCGCAAGACCGGCAAGCTGATCTATGCCGAGGCGTTCGTCAAGACTGAATCCGTTACGGGCTACACGAAGGATGGTCAGCCGATTGCCGATGCCAGCAAATACCCGAAGGCCGGCACGACGATCAACACGTGCCCGAGTTTCCTGGGAGGCAAGAACTGGTGGTCGGTGTCCTACGATCCTGACCGGCACATCGCGGTGGTTCCTTCTCTGCATGCGTGCATGAGCTTGTCCGGCAAATCGGTCAGCTATATGGAGGGCCTGCCCTACCTCGGCGAAGGCTTCGAGATCCAGCCTGAGCCGGGCAGCAAGGGTTATGGCGAGCTTCAGGCCATCGACGTGAATACCGGCAAGAAGCTCTGGGGCCACTGGAGCAAGATGCCCTGGAACGGCGGCGTTGCCACGACGGCCAGCGGCATTGCCTTCAGCGGCTCGCTCGACGGCCACCTGTACGCGTTCGACGTATCCACGGGCAAGGTGCTGTGGGAGAGCCCGCAACTCGCGAGCGGGATCATCGCGCAACCTTCCGTATTCGAAGTCGACGGCAAGGAATACGTGGCCGTGCTCGCGGGCTACGGCGGGGCGAACCCGATCTGGGGCGGCCCGATGGCCGACGTCGCCAAGGATGTTCCGCGCGGCGGCACGCTCTACGTGTTCGCGCTCGATCACAGCTGAGCCCCGCATTGCCTCTACATCGGTTATCTGCCGCTTTGCGCGCCCGCACGCAGCCAATGCGGGCGCGCGGTTTCCGCCATCACTGGAACGCAACACCATGAACATTCGACTCACTCACATTGCGCTCGCCGCCGCGCTCGCCGCCGGCGCTGCGCAGTCTCCCGCGCAGGCCGCATCCAGCGTGCGCGTGTGCACATTGCCCGGCAGTCCGTCGGCCGAACTGGACACGTCCGTTGCGCGCGCGGTGCTGGACGCCGCTGGCATTACCGCGACATTTAGCAAGCGCGGTATCGACGACGACGGTGGCGACGACGGCATCTCCGCTCATGAGCTCGCACAATCGCTGCAGCGCGATTGCGATGTGATCGCGGGCTTTCCGCGTTCCAGCGTCGCCGACGGCGACGGCTCGCGCCTGCTTTTCTCGCAGGGCTATTTACGGTCTGGCTACGTGAGCGTCACCCTGCACGGCGCACATGCCGCAAACACCAGCGTCGAACCAGGTGGCGGCAAGGTCACCATTGCCGCCACGTGGTCGAGTCCGTCGCAATTGATCGCGGTCCAGCAGAAGAACGCACGCTTCGATCTCGAGAACACCTCCGAGCTGACCGTCGATGCGCTCGCCAAGGGCCGTGCACAGCGCGCGATCGTCTGGTATCCGGCCGTGGTCGAGTACCGGCATGCGCACCCGCAGCAGCAGTTCGACGTTGCTGTCGCCGAGTCGCCCTATGCCGACTGGAATCTCGTGTTCGCATCGGGGCCCGGCACGCAGTCGCTGCAAAAGCGCATCGACAGCGCGCTCACGCGCATGCGCAACGACGGCCGGCTCGCCGCGCTGACGCGCAACTGGACGCTACCCGGCAACAAGGCGACTGGAGCCACCACCGCCGCCGGGTCCACCACGCAGGCGAGCGTCACGCGCATCTCAGCGCGCTATCTCATCGGCGCGACTCGCACGTTGCCCCGCGCAGATGTGTGGCAAGTGCGCGGCGTGCCGGCGGGCGGGGGCTTCATCAAGGTCGCTGCAACAACGGGCGGCGCGGCGCCATCGTTCGATCACGACCAGGTCACGCAGGGCGAACATCTCTATGCGGATTCCTGCGCGAAATGCCACGGCGCCAAGCTCGAAGGGATCACGGCGCCGGCGCTGAGCGGCCCTGCATTTGCGCCCGCAGCCAACTCGCATTTGACGATCGGCGGCATCTATCAGTACATGTCGACCAACATGCCCGCCGATCACCCCGGCAAGATGAGCGACGAGGATTACGCCGACTTGATGGCCTTCCTCCTCTACACGAACGGGTATGAGTCCGGTGGCACGAAGCTGACCGCACAGGCCGCGCAAACCTCGACAACGCCGCTCAATGCCGGGCCGCGCCACTAACACGGCGCTTCGCGACGAAGGGTGCCGGCTTCGCTGGAGCGCGGCATCCTCTCGAATTGGCATCGGAAGGCCAATTCTCGCTGCTTGCCATCGGCTCGCTCGACAACGGCGATCTCCCTGGAAGCGAAATTGCGGCGCGCCCGATCACCGGGCGACGCCGCAAGCAAGTCGATCAACGGAGAACACGTAGCCGCGTACTACGAGCCCACGCGGCAGCATGTTGGCAAGCGTTACGTCATCCTCATCATTCATGCGATTAGCGACGGCTGCCCGCTATCTGATTCAAAGCGCCTCGCCAAGCTGATCGAGAATCGCCGGGTTTTCCAGCGTGGAGACGTCCTGGGTGATCGCCTCGCCCTTCGCGAGCGAGCGCAAGAGGCGCCGCATGATCTTGCCCGAGCGCGTCTTCGGCAGGTTCTCGCCGAAGCGGATGTCCTTCGGTTTCGCGATCGGCCCGATCTCCTTGCCCACCCACGCGCGCAGTTCTGCGGCGAGCTTCACCGCATCGTCGCCGTGCGGGCGCGCGGCCTTGAGCACCACGAACGCCACCACGGCTTCGCCGGTCGTGTCGTCGGGGCGCCCCACCACGGCGGCTTCGGCCACCAGCGGGTTCGCCACCAGCGCCGACTCGATCTCCATCGTGCCCAGGCGGTGGCCCGAGACGTTCAGCACGTCGTCGATGCGGCCCATGATCGTGAAGTAGCCGGTTTCCTTGTCGCGCACGCTGCCGTCGCCCGCGAGGTACAGCTTGCCGCCGAGTTCCTCGGGGAAGTAGCCCGACCTGTAGCGCTCAGGCTGCCCCCACACGTTGCGGATCATCGCGGGCCACGGGCGCTTCACCACGAGAATGCCGCCCTGCCCGTTGGGCACGTCCTGGCCCGTTTCGTCGACGATCGCCGCCATGATGCCCGGCAGCGGCAGCGTGCACGAGCCCGGCACGAGCGGCGTCGCGCCCGGCAGCGGCGTGATCATGTGGCCACCGGTTTCGGTCTGCCACCACGTGTCGACGATCGGGCAGCGCTTGCCGCCCACGTTCTCGTAGTACCACATCCATGCTTCGGGGTTGATCGGCTCTCCCACCGTGCCGAGGATGCGCAGCGATGTGAGGTCATAGCTCTTCGGGTGCACCTTCGCATCGGCTTCCGCGGACTTGATCAGCGAGCGGATGGCCGTGGGCGCGGTGTAGAACACGGTGACCTTGTGCTTCTGGATCATCTCCCAGAAGCGGCCCGCGTTCGGGTACGTGGGGATGCCCTCGAACATGACCTGCGT
This sequence comes from Paraburkholderia sp. A3BS-1L, assembly GCF_051125215.1. Lineage (NCBI taxonomy): Bacteria > Pseudomonadati > Pseudomonadota > Betaproteobacteria > Burkholderiales > Burkholderiaceae > Paraburkholderia > Paraburkholderia sp. A3BS-1L. The sequence goes on from NZ_CP120444.1 coordinate 446,472, forward strand.
CGCGCCGATCGTGAGCGGCCCGTAGGCGATATAGCTGTGGCCCGTGACCCAGCCGATGTCGGCCGTGCACCAGAACACGTCCGCGGGCTTCGAGTCGAAGGTCCACTTCATGGTCTGCGCGGCCCACAGCAGATAGCCGCCCGTGCTGTGCTGCACGCCCTTGGGCTTGCCGGTCGAGCCCGAGGTGTAGAGGATGAAGAGCGGGTGCTCCGCGCTCACCGGCACCGGCGGGCAGGTGTCGCTCCCGGCAGCCGAAAGCTCGTGCATCCAGTGGTCGCGGCCTTCGGTCCAGCCGACCTTGCCGCCCGTGCGCTGGTAGACGATCACGCTCTGCACGGCTTCGCAGCCGCCCATGGCGATGGCTTCGTCGGCGATGTTCTTCAGCGGCAGCGCCTTGCCGCCGCGCATCTGCTCGTCGGCGGTGATGAGCGCGACCGCGCCCACGTCCACCATGCGTTCGTTGAGCGACTTCGACGAGAAGCCGCCGAACACCACCGAGTGCGTCGCGCCGATGCGTGCGCAGGCCTGCATCGCCACCACGCCTTCAACCGACATCGGCATGTAGATGACCACGCGGTCGCCCTGCTTCACGCCGCGTTTTTTCAAGGCGTTGGCGAAGCGCGAGACGCGCGAGAGCAGGTCCTGGTAGGTCACGTTGGTGACGGTGCCGTCGTCGGCTTCGAAGATGATCGCGACGCGCTCGCCGTTGCCCGCTTCCACGTGGCGGTCGAGGCTGTTGTACGAGGCGTTGAGCTCGCCGTCTTCGAACCAGGTGTAGAACGGCGCCTTCGACTCGTCGAGCACCTTCGTGAAGGGCTTTTGCCACGTCAGCGTTTCGCGCGCGAGACGCGCCCAGAAACCCTCGTAATCGCCTTCGGCTTCGGCGCACAAGGCCTTGTATGCGTCCATGCCGGACACCGTAGCGTCCGCCACCGTTTGCGCGGACGGCGCAAACACGCGATGTTCCTGAAGAACCGATTCAATTGCAGACATGTCCATTCCATATTGTGTATCCGGTCACATTGGGTGACGCCTGCTTCGGGCGAACGTACCTGAATTCGGCCGCTGAAAGCCGCCGGATTGCTACATCGCGGCGGTCATTCAGGGCAGGTGCTCATCCAGGCGCCACGCTATGCGCTCAGAAGAAGCCGAGCGCCTCGGGCTGGTAACTCACCAGTACGCACTTGGTCTGTTGATAATTCGACAACGCCATCTTGTGGGTTTCCCGGCCGATGCCCGACTGTTTGTAGCCACCGAACGCCGCGTGCGCGGGATACAGGTGGTAGCAATTGGTCCAAACACGTCCGGCCTCGATCTCGCGGCCCATTCTGTATGCGCGCGTGCCGTCGCGGGTCCATACTCCGGCGCCAAGGCCATAGTAGGTGTCGTTCGCGATCTCGATGGCTTCCTGTTCATCCTTGAAAGTCATGACCGAAGCTACCGGCCCGAAAATCTCTTCCTGAAACACGCGCATCTTGTTGTGGCCGAACAGCATGGTCGGTTTCACATAGAAGCCATTGCCAAGCTCGGCGCCAGGGGCCGCGCGTTCGCCGCCAGTCAGACATTGCGCGCCTTCGCCTCGCCCGATGTCGATATACGACATGATTTTGTCGAGTTGCTGTTGCGACGCCTGTGCGCCGATCATGGTGTCGAGGTCCAGCGGATGCCCGATCTTGATGCGTTCGACCCGGGCAATCGCCTTCTCGATGAAACGCTCGTAAATCGATTCCTGAATCAGCACGCGGGACGGGCACGTGCAAACTTCACCCTGATTCAGGGCAAACATGGCGAGCCCCTCGAGCGCCTTGTCGAGAAACACGTCGTCATGGTCAAGCACGTCGGCAAAGAAGATGTTCGGGCTCTTGCCGCCCAATTCGACCGTCGAAGGGATCAGATTGTCCGCTGCTGCATGAAGGATGCGCTTGCCGACGGGCGTCGAGCCCGTGAACGCGATCTTCGCGATGCGGTTGCTGGTTGCCAGCGCTTCACCCGCTTCCTTGCCAAAGCCGTTGACGATGTTGATCACCCCCGCAGGGAACAGATCGCCGATCAACTCGATCAGTACGAGCACGGAAGCCGGCGTCTGCTCGGCGGGCTTCATCACGACGCAGCAGCCCGCCGCGAGTGCAGGCGCGAGCTTCCATGCCGCCATCAGCAGCGGAAAATTCCAGGGAATGATCTGGCCGACAACACCCAGGGGCTCGTGAAAATGATAGGCGACCGTGTTGTCGTCGATCTCGGAGATGCCGCCCTCCTGCGCCCGGATGCAGCCCGCGAAATAGCGGAAATGATCGATGGCAAGCGGTAGATCCGCGAGCGTCGTTTCGCGCAGTGGCTTGCCGTTGTCGATGGTCTCGGCGACAGCGAGCAGCCTGAGATTCTTTTCCATCCGGTCCGCCGCCGCGAGTAGCAGATTCGCCCGCTCGGTCACGGACGTCTTGCCCCATTTGCGGCGCGCCGCATGTGCGGCGTCGATGGCGAGATCCACATCCGCACCGCGCGAGCGGGGCACGTTACAGAACGGCTGCCCATTGATCGGCGACACGTTCTCGAAATACTCGCCATCGAGCGGCGCCACCCACTTGCCGCCAATATAATTTTCGTACTGCTTGCGATATGGATACTCGATATCAACGCCCAGCTGTTTCAGATCAAACGGGTTCATCTTGCGTCTCCTGCTCAGTATGTGAGGTTCAAAGCGTGCTAATGGCACTCCGCCTTATCTGCAAAGTACGTGCCATGCGGACATGGAGCGCGCGGGCGCCGTCCTGCGGCATGAAATTCGCAGGCATGCGTGCACGCGTGTTGCTATTTGGATCATCGGGTGTCACAAACTGCGGTCCTGTTGCAGAACGGCACAACAGAATCAAGTGCGTTGTGAGTCTCCAGGTATCTGTGCCTGCGCGGGAAAAGCGCAGTGCGCCGGCCCGGCCCCGGAATGGGCAGCACTGGCGCCTGAACGCCGCACGCCAGTGCTGCTGTATCGATCAGAAGTGGTGCGCGATGCCGACGTTGACCAGCACGGTCTTCTCGCCCGGGGCGGTGCCACCGGCGACGATCGACGTCTTGAGGCTTTCGAGTGGATCGGCAGCACCGACCGCACCGGCATCGACGTACGCCACCTGTGCATACACAACGGTGCGCTTCGACAACGCGTAATCGTCGCTCAGCACCAGCGAACGCGTCGTGCTGTTGTGGCTGGCGCGATAGGTGTTGTAGTAAGCGGCCAGTTCAGCCGTATTCGCTGCGCTCCACTGGTAGCTGATGCCCGGACTGATCGAGCTCACGTGCGAGATGTCCGGGCCATAGATGGAGCGGTCGATCACGTCGAAATAGTTGAGCTTGCCGGTTACCGGGCCAAACGATTTGGCCACGCCCACGCTCCACAGACGGCTCACGTTCTCGCCGGTCACGGAATCGGCAACCTGCTGATAAGCAGCGGACGCCGTGAACGGCCCCGTATAGGTCGCACCCAGCGAGATCTCACTGCCCCTGTGCAGGCTGCCCGCCACTCCGCCGAACGACCACGCGGCGCCAAGCCAGACGGGGCCGAGCGTGTTCGCGTACTGCAGCGCATTGCCGATGAAGACGCCAACGTCATTACCGGGGTTGGTGCCCGCGCCCAGCGCGTTGCCGGGTGCCGCGAGCTGGTTATAGGCCCAGGTGTACAGGTTCGACAGGTTCTCCGCGAATGCGCGCGGCTCGGTCGTGATGGCGGCCAGAATCGACGGGCTGTACATCCGGCCCAACGTGAGCGAGCCATATGGCGTGGTCAGCCCGACGTTGGCCTGACGCCGGAAGATTTCCGACTGATAACCGGGTCCCATCATCAAGGCGCCATTATTGCTGGCGAAGTGGGATTCCAGGTCGAAGGTCGCGGCCATGCCGCCGCCCAGATCTTCGTTACCCTTCAAGCCCCAGACGCTCGGATCAATGCCGCCCGTTGCGAGCTGGACCTGCGAACCCTGCCCCGTCGCCGCACGATTCTGATAAAGCAAACCCGCATCGATGGTGCCGTAGAGCGTTACCGAAGATTGCGCCGCTGCGGCGCTCGCCATCGTTGCAAGTGCCACAGCCAGCGTAATGCGTCGATAGTGTCGGATATGCATCATGTCTCCTTGATTTTCTGATTGAATCAAGCCTGATCGGCTTCTCTTCTTTTTAACTGCGAACCGCGCCATCGAATTGGCGCGCGCGAGGGGATTTCAACGATCGAGCCGGTTGTCAATATTTCATTCGCGCTCCATTTATTTCGTATAACTAATCAAGTAAATGCCTGAATCGCCTGATGCCAGAGCCTCGTCATCAGAGGCTCATCGAAGATCCGCTTTCGCCCGCCCGCCGTGCCAATGGGATAGCGCCGCGACGAACCCCAGCCACAACACGCCCGCCCACCTGACCGAAGCAAACCCGACAAACGCGCCGAAAAGCAGCAGCACCCAGCCGGGCAGACTGGCGAGTGCGGCGGCGTATTGGCGTGTACGCCGCGTCTCGTGCCATGCCAGCGTCAGCACGACAGCCGCTGCGCCCAGGGTTGCGGCGAACCAGACCGGGTTGTATCGCGTTGCCGCGAACCAGCTCGCGCCGAATAGCCCCGCGTAGGTGGTCCAGCAGATCGCGCATTTCGGCGCCACGATCTGCAGTGCGAGAACTGTCAACCGCAGAGCGCGCGATACGACCCGGGACGTCGGGAGGCATGCGTCCAACGCCGCTGAACGGCAGGCGCATCGAGCGTCACGGCCAGGCATGGCATGACCTGGCAATATCGTCCATCGCGGCATCTCGCGAGCTGCCCGTGCGCAGCAGGCGTGCCGAGTTGAACGTGACCGACAGCGAGCTCGCGACCATCAACGCCGCTGCCATGGCCGCGGAGACGTGCCCGGTCAGTGCAAGAGGAATCGCCAGCAGGTTGTATGCGGCCGCGGCGACCAGGTTCTGCTTCATGGTGCGCGCGGTATGCCGTGCGAGCAGCAGTGCGTGATCGAGCCGCGCAATTCCGCCCCCCGTCAGCACGATCGCCGCCGAGGCCACCGACGACGCCGTAGCGCCCTCCACCGCCACCCCGAGATCAGCCGCGGCAAGCGCTGGCGCATCGTTGAGACCGTCGCCGACGAACATCACGCAGGCGCCAGCAGCCTGGGCAGCGTGGATGCGGCGCGCCTTCTCTTCGGGCGAGTGGCCGGCAAAGACATCGATTTCCGCAATACGCACCTTGCGGGCGATGTCCCGGGCGACATCGTCGGCGTCGCCGCTCAGCATCGCAACGGTGAGGCCGGACATGCGCAGACGCGTCACGGCATCGCGGACACCGGGTCGTGGCATGTCGGAAAAGGCCAGTGCACCCAGCCACCGATCCCCGCGCGCCACATGCGCCAGCGTGTGCGGCACGGACTTGAACGGCACGGCAACGCTGTTTTCAGCCAGCCATGCGGCCTGCCCCACGCGCAGGCAGACGCCATCCGCGCCCAGCCATTCGACGCCGGAACCCGGCACCGCCCGGCAGGTCCCGATGGCGCGATCGAGCACCTCGAGACGGGCCGCCGACACGAGCGAACGAATCGATTTCGCCAGCGGATGTTCGCTGCCACGCTCGGCCAGCGCTGCCATTTCAATCAGGAAATCGCGATCGATACCTGGCGCAAGGCACAAGTTCACAAGCCTGGGCCGGCCCTCGGTCAGCGTCCCCGTCTTGTCCAGATAGACGTGTGAGATTTGCCCGGCCTTTTCCAGCGCTTCGACGTCGCGAAACAGGATGCCTTCCCGCGCGGCTCGCCCGACACCCGCCGACAACGCCAATGGCACCGCCATGCCCAGCGCGCACGGACAGGTGATCACCAGCACCGCCACCGCACGCTCGAGCGCCGTCGGCCACGCCATCCCGCGGTACAGGCCCAGCATGCAGGCACCCACGGCCAGCATGCTGATCGCCGGCACCAGACGTCGCGTGAACCGTTCGGCGAGTGTCTGCGAGGCGGTCTTGCGCGCCAGCATGCGACGCACTTCGCGCGCGATCCGGTCCACCCGACGCGCCCCCCATGCGCCATGTACCAGCACGATCAGTTCGCCCTCGCCGTTGAGCGTCCCGGCCTCCACCGCGTCGCCGCAGCCGGCTTTCGCGGGCTGCGTTTCGCCGGTCAGCAGCGAGCGATCGAGCAGCGACGTGCCACGCACAACGATGCCGTCGAGTGGAATACGCTCGCCGGGCCGGATCCGGATGGCGTTGCCCGGCGCGACCCGCTTGGCAAGCATCACCGTCTCTGAACCATCCGCGTTGACGACGCAAACGTGCTCTGGCGGCAGATCGAGCAGGACTCGCACGGCATCCGCGGAGCGGGCCCGCACCGATATTTCGATCAGGCGACCCGCGAGCAGGAAGGTCACGATGGTAGCCGCCGAATCAAAATACACGGCCGAGTTACCGCTCGCGAGACGCCACAGCGACAAGGCGAAGGCCCCCAGCGCGCCAAGCGACACCAGCAGGTCCATGCCCGGCGCGCCAGCACGCAGGGTGCGCCAGCCCGCGCGAAAGAACGGCCGCGCGCACCAGCCGATGATCGGCAGACACATCACGCCTGCAAACAACGCGAAGTCATATTGCGCCGCAGGCGACAGTGTGCCGTCGGGAGATAGATAAAGCGTCCATTGCGCGACCATCACCCACATGTCGAAGAACACCGCCACGGCCAGACGCAAGCCCAGATCCCGCCTGATCCTCGCGAAGTGCGCGCGGCGGTCGTGGCCGGCGCCCTCTGCGGCGCAGGCGTAACCGAGCTTATCGGCGGCAGAAAGGATCGAATCGAGTGTGGTCACATGGGGATCCCACTGCAACTGGGCAGACTCCGAGGCGAAACTGACCGTGGCATCGAGCACGCCCGGTTGACGCTTCATTACGCGCTCCAGGGCGTTGGCACAGCTCGTGCACCACATGCCTCGCACGTCGAGTGTGATGCAGTCGAGAGTCGATGCGGCGCTCATGGACATATCGCTATTGCGCCGACTTCAGCTCGGCGTCGCCCTTCCACGGCGTAGCGCGATGGCCCAGGCGATCGCGTTCGGCCTTGACGAGCACAGCGTCGAGCGCAGGCGCATGATTGCCGAAGCGCGAGCGCACGTAGCTGCCGACTGCGGCGATTTCCGCATCCGACAACGTCCCGCCAAACGTCGGCATGGTGCCATTGAAACTCGCCCCCTTGACCGACAGCGCGCCCTCGATGCCGAGCAGCAGGATATCGGCAAGCTTGTGGGCGTCGCCATTTACCCACTCCGATTCGGCCAACGGCGGGAACATGCCCGGCAGACCGCTGCCCGTTGCCTGGTGACACGCGGCGCAGCGGCTCGAGAAGATCTGCGCGCCGTCTGGCCCTGGCGCTGCCGCAGCACCCGGTTGGACCGCCGTGCTGGCCGCGGCACCCTGCTCGGGCCAATACATTTCCAGCCAGAAATAGCTGGCACCCCACACTGTGAGCGACAGGACGGTGATCCACAGCAGCCAGGGCACGGGATGAGTGCGCTCACCGGGCTCCGCATGTTCGCGCAGATCAATCAAGGAGTCGTGTTGGAAACGGCGGTTCATTGCATGGCTCCAGCTTCGGAAGCGGAAATCGGATAGGTGTGGTTCAGCGAAATCAGGTAGGCCGCCAGATCGAGCGCCTCCTGCGTGGCGACGAGCTGGCCGTGCGCCGGCGCATACCGCGGCGGCAGGCTGATCACCTTTTCGCCGGGCGCGGCCTGCGTGACGTGCCGGAACAGAAACGGATACGACGGCATCACGCTGCCCGGCGACACCGCTCGCGGCTGATACAGGTGGACAAGATTCCAGTCGAGGCTGGGCTGGCGCACGCCGATATTGAACAGATCGGGGCCGGTGCGCGCCACGCCAAGCTGATGCGGGTCGTCATAGGCATAGTCGGCCGGCACCGAAGGGCGGCCCCAGCCGCGCAGCGCATCGGGACCGAAACTGGCCGCGCGCGGTTGCTGCGTATGGCAGTAGACGCAGCCCATCGAGATATAAGTGGCGCGGCCCCGCAACTGGGTCATCGTGTAAGGTGCGAGCGCTTGCGGTGCCCCCACGGTCCGCAGTTCCCGGTACGGCAAGGCCACCAGCAGGAGCGTGGCAAGCGCCAGCATGATCAGTGCGCCGATGAAAATGGTCAGCAGGCGGTTCATGCCCGCACCCCCAGCGAGCCCGCTTGCTCGACACCGCTGTGATCTGTCCGGTACACGCTGCGGCCCACTACCATCGCAACGAAATGACCGGCGAAGATCACATGGCCGAGCGTCATCAGCGCGCCGCCAACCGTGCGCGCCAGCAGCCAGGGTTCGAGCAGTGTCACCGATTCGATGAACGGGCGCGAGGCATCGAGCAGCGCGACGCCCTGCAGCACGCCGCCAATCGTCAGCGCTACGAAATAAATCGCGAAGCCGACGCAGACCAGCCAAAAATGCGCCGCGATCAGGCGCGGGTAGGGCCACGCACGTTCGAGCACGCGCGGCATGATGAAATAGATCGAACCGAACATGATCATGGAAAAGAAGCCATAGACCCCAAGGTGCGCATGCGCAACCTTGTATTGCGTGAAATGGACCAGCCGGTTGAAGAACGGTACGGCCTCGAGCGAACCCTGCAGGGAAACCAGCGTGTAGAGCATCGCGCCGAGCACCACGAAACGCAGCGTCGGCGAATGGCGCAGCGCGGCGAAGCGCCCCACCACCGTCATATGCTGGTTCACACCCACGGCCAGCACCGGCACGATCATCATCACGCTCTGCACCACCGACACGCTCACCAGCCAGCCTGGCACCGGCCCGCCAATCAGGTGGTGGATGCCGGCCTGACTGTAGAACATCGCGAGCGCCCAGAAGCCGACCAGCGAGAGGCTATACGAATAGATCGGACGCCCAAGCACCTTGGCGATGAAGTAGTAGGCCGATGCGAGACCGATCGGCGTGAGCCAGAGGCCAAGCACGTTGTGTGCATACCACCAGTTGACGATCGCCTGCTCTACGCCGGAATGAACGTGCGGGACCTTCGCGACCACATAGAGGATCGGGAACCAAAGCAGCGCCGCGCTCGCATACCAGACCGATACGTACAGATGATCGACGGTGCGACGGCGCAGCGTGCACAACAGCGGCACCGCGCAGAGCGCGCCACCTGCCGCAAACAGGATGCCAATCTGCCAGGGGATCTCGAGCCATTGCTGGCCGTCGGTCCAGCCGCACAGGATCGCCGAGACGCCACCTGCCACCGCGCCATTCCAGACCAGCGAGCCGAGCGTGGCGAAGCGCGCGCCGGCCAGTTCGGTGCCGAGCAGGCGCGGCAGCATCCACAGCACGACGCCAAGACCGGCCATCGAGGCCCAGCCATAGGCGACCATGTTCAGATGCGCAGTGCGGATCCGGCCGAACGTGAGCCAGGCGCTCTGCGTGAGGAAGTCGGGTGACGTCAGCTTCTGTGAGGCGATCAGGCCGGCCAGCGAGCCCAGCACGAGCCAGACGATGGAGGACGTCAGGAAGGCGAAGGCGGGCCAGCGGCTCGAACGGTCCTGCTTCAGACGCGCTTCGCAAGCATCGGGCGCGAGGGCGAATTGCGCGGTGCCGGCGTGGGCTGCACCCTCGGCGGCGCGCTCGATGGCCTGCAAGGCCGCGAGCTGCGCCTGCGGTGCGGCGGGGTCTTCGACGAAGCCGACCTCATGCGCAGCGAAGATCACCTCTGCCGCTGCGGGGCCTGCGCGCATGAGCCCCTTGCTCTGGGCCCAGATGAACAGGAACAGGCCGAGCATGGAGATCAGGAATGAAAGCGCCAGAAGTGCGCCGATAGTCAATGTCATGCGGAGAATGCCGGATTCAGGAACGGGAGGTGCCGGGCGAGCCGGCACCGGGCGGACTCAGGTGTGCTGCTCAGGCGCGCTTTGCATAAACGTTGCACCAGCCGTCCGCGGAAACGGCCTTACCCGGGAACATCGGGCACGGCCCTGAGGGCTCGTTCGCCGCGCCAGTGTAGAACCGGCAGTTCGCACACTTCTGGCCCGCCTGATACTTGGGAAAGTGTGCAGCGTCGACTGTGCTGGCCTTGGCGCGATAGCCAAGGCCCTTGGCTGCCGGGTCGTTCTCGTCGACGGGCGGCGCACCCGCCTGTGCGCGTTGCGCCACGGCGAGCGCCGCGCACAGGCCCACGGTGTGGATCATGAAAGTTCTGCGTGCTTGGGAGACCATGATGTAGTGCTCGTTATGAAGATGAATTCGTGAGAGGCCGCACAGGCCTGAATCAGTCCTGCGCCAATGCGAATACGTAGAGCGTGCCGCCGCGCGGAACATCCTTGGCGACGTCGGCCATCGGTCCGCCCCAGATCGGATTGGCGCCGCCGTAGCCTGCCAGTACTGCTACGTATTCCTTACCGTCAACCTCGAAGACTGATGGCTGCGCGATGATGCCGCTCGCCAACTGCGGGCTGGTCCAAAGGATCTTGCCGGTAGCGGTGTCGAACGCATACAGGTGGCCGTCGAGCGAACCACTGAAAGCCAGACCGCTTGACGTGGTGGCCACGCCGCCATTCCAGGGCATCCTGGTCCAGTGACTCCAGAGCTTCTTGCCGGTATTCACGTCGATTGCCTGCAGTTCACCGTAACCCTCGCTGCCCGGTTCCGGCTTGATCTCGAAGCCTTCGCCGAGATACGGCAGGCCCTCCATGTAGCTTACCGATTTGCCCGACAGGCTCATGCAGGCGTGCAGGGTCGGCACCACGGCGATATGACGGCTCGGGTCATACGACACTGACCACCAGTTCTTGCCGCCCAGAAAACTCGGGCAGGTTTCGATAGTCGTACCGGCCTTCGGATACTTGCTCGCGTCGGCGATCGGTTGACCATCCTTCGTGTAGCCGGTGACGGATTCCGTCTTGACGAAGGCCTTGGCATAGATCAGCTTGCCGGTCGTGCGATCGATCGCGTGGAAGAAGCCATTGCGGTCGGCGTGCACGATCGCGTCGTAGTGTTTGCCCTGATAGGTGATCTTCGCGAGGATCGGCGTGTTGACGCCGTCGTAGTCCCACGTGTCGTTACGCGTGAACTGGTAGTGCCACTTGATCGAACCATTCGACGGGTTGAGCGCGAGCAGCGAATCGGAGTACAGATTGTCGCCGGGACGCAGTGCGGCCAGCCACGGGCCGGGGTTGCCCACGCCCCAGTACAGCGTGTTCGAGGAGACGTCGTAGGTGCCGGTCAGCCAGGCCGCGCCGCCACCATGATCCTGCATGCCTTCGGGCCAGGTTTCGCTGCCCTTCTCTCCCTTGCCCGGAATCGTATTGCGCTTCCATTGGATCGAACCATCCTCGGGGTTCAGCGCCGCGATATAGCCGCGAATGCCGTACTCGCCCCCCGATGTGCCGACCACGATCGAGCCATTCAGCGCGAGCGGCGCGAGCGAAAACGCGTAGCCGAGACCAGGCTCGAACATCTGCTTCTTCCAGACCAGATTGCCGGTCTGCGCGTCGATCGCGGCCACTTCGCCGCTGAGCATCGCGACATAGACGTTCTTTCCATACAGCGCGACGCCGCGGTTGACCACATCGCAACAGGCCGTCTTGAACGACTCCGGTCCGAGCTTCGGCTCGAACTTCCAAAACTGCTCGCCAGTTTTCGCGTTGAAAGCGTAGACGTTGTCCTTTGGCGTGCTAACAAATAGATAATCGCCGTTGACGATCGGGGTTGCTTCGAAGCCCTGTTTCAGGTCGTCAGGGAATTTGTAGGCCCACGCCTGCTTCAGATTTGCTACGTTCGACGCAGTTATCTGCTTTAGAGGCGAATGCGATTGACCGTCATAGGTGCGGTAATAAGTCAGCCAGCCCGGATCGCCCTGCGCGCTGGACAGCCTGCCGAAGGTGACGGGCGGATAGTCGGCGGCCGCGCGCGCCATGCCGCCACTGAGCATGGCCACTGCGGCAAGCCCTATCCCCCATGATCTCATTCGGAATGCCGACGCTACACGTTCTCTCATCATTGTCTCCATGTGAATTTGCATGACCGCTCGATAAACGCAGGAACACCTCACGCCCGGAAGGGCTGTGGCCTGGTACCGCAGCTACAAAGCAAACCACATGCCAACATGTCGATATCCTTGCTGGACAAGGGTTTGGGACATTTTTGTCAGCACCTCGCGCATGCAACAGTCAACACGAAATTTGTTGCGTTTCGCCACAACCGGGCAACGGACATGTCACCAGCCAGGACAGCGAACGATACGGACCGAACACGGCCTGCAGGGTTCGTCAGACAGGCATCGACAACGATTTTTATAGAGGAATGCTGAGTGATTGGCGGCGCCGCCGGGAACCTGTTCGCGCAGCGCGGCTTATGGCAGGATGCGTATCGTTCAGTTGCGTGGTGAACATGAGGGCGAAACGCGAAACGGGCTCGTCATTCGGGTACGGCACCCAGCACGGTGTTTCGGAGATCACCTTGTCCTGTACGGCCTGGTAGTAGTCGCCGGCGTTGAAATCCTGCAGGTCGAAGGACTCGATAGCTTCGCTCTTCCACAGGCGCAGCGTGTTGCACGTATCGACGCGAAAGCCGGGTTGTCGGCTCGAACTTCCTGAGGGTTAGAGAGCAGCAGATTTCGACCGTGTATCACGCTTCCATGAGCGGACTGGCAGCCATGCGCGTCCATCTTCTGTGGGCTGAGCAGCACGAGTTTCGCGAGCAACAGCGGGATCGCCACGTTCAGGCTGCTCCACCGCCCCCCGCACACACGGCGGGCGGTGCTCATCCAACTGGTCAGAACCTCGTCTGGATCCCGACCCGCCCCACAAACTGATAATTGCTGCTGGACGGGCCGAACGTGCCGTCGATGGCCGCGGTCGCCCCGGCGTTGGCGATCTGATACGACGTCTCGGCATAGACCGTCGTGCGCTTCGACAAACTGTACTGAGCCACGGCATTGATTTGATGCGCGTGATTGTTGTCGACGCCCGCGTTGCCCCACATGTACATGTAGTTCGCCCCCAGCCCGAATGCCGGTGTTACGCGATACGTGCCGCCCGCCTCGACCATGTTGACGGCCGCACCATTTTGTGTGTTGCGCGTATTGGTATAGAGCAGAGTCAACAGCGCGCCGCCGATCGAGTAGCGCGCGCCCGCCCCCCAGTTGCGGATACTCCCGCCTTCGAGCACCGCGTACTTGACATTCGTATAGGCGGCCCCCACGGCGAGCGCCCCCCTCGCATAGCTCACGCCGTAACTCGACGCGCTGTTCTGACTGAAATTGCCAGCAGTCCCGCCGAACGCGTACATACCGCCGAACTTGAGTCCGCTAAAGTTCGCCGACGTGTATTTCACCGAATTCGACAACGCTTCGGCGCCGTTCATATGATCGAAGTTATAGGCTTCGTTTGGCGGCGAATCCGGCAGATTCAGGCCGGAGAACGGACCGTCACGGAAGTTGTACAGGCCGCCCACGTATAGCGCCGAATCCGCACCGACGTCTGCGAGCAAGGTATCGACCATGAAGTCCTGCTGGCGACCCATTGTCAGGCTGCCGTAACGGTCGCTCGCGAGGCCAGTCCATGCTTCGCGGGCAAAGAGACCGCCGCTCGTCATCGAGCTGTTGCTGGGCGAGGCGATGATCGAGCCGTTGCCGAGCGAGAACTGGTTGACGAGACGGAACTTTGCCTTGAGGCCGCCGCCCAGATCCTCTGTCCCCTCCATTCCGAAGATGTTCGGCACCGCAATGCCATCCGCCATCTGCCAGTTCGATTTACCACCCTGATTGCTGATATACGACACGCCGGCGTCCAGCAAGCCGAAGATCGTGACGCTGCTTTGCGCGTGGGCGACCGGTGCTGCAAGGCCAATCAGCGCAGCGAGCGCGCATTTCCCGTACTTCCTCCCCATCGACAATCTCCAATTTTCATCAATGATTCGTCATGCTTAGTACCAGCCCGGCATCGTCGCACAGTTGATACGAACAAATGTGCCAGGATCTCCCCGAATGAGAGAAGTCAGCCCGCTGCCGCCAGTTGGTCAGCGAGCGCGGTGTAACGCCCCTGCCAGTAGACGAGAGGACAAGGCGTGGACTCGTCGCGATTCACCGCGCGCACGCGGCCGATGATAAGCAGGTGCCCGTGGCGTACGATCAACTCCTCCACCTCGCAATCCATAGCGACCACGCTATTCGCCAGCAGCGGTGCGCCGTCCGGTATCGCGTGCACCCATTGGTCGTCGCCGTAGCGCGCCTCGCCCTGTTCGCCGCAAAATCCGGCGAAGCGCTCAGCGATCGCACGCTGCTCGGTGCGCAGCAGGTTCACGCCGAAGCGTCGCGTACGTTCGAGCAGTGCGGCCGAAGAACTGGTCGCTTTCAGCGAGGCCACCACCATGGGCGGCTGAGCCGAAAACGACGATACGGAAGTGGCGGTAAAGCCGCTGCGCACTTCTGCGTCCGCGACGGTCACCACGCAGACCGCGCCCGCGAAACCGCGCATCGCCTGCACGAAGCAGCGGCTTAGCGCGCCGATGTCATCGATGGCTTCAGGCTGCATGGCTACGCTCCCGCGGGCTGCGCAGCCCATGTGCCTCGAGGATCGGCAACACCGTATCGCGGAAGTACGGGAACTCCTTCACATAATCCACGAACGACAGCGTCGTGCCCTTGAAACCGGCTTCGGCGAGCGAGATCAACCCCGCCGCCACCTGCTGGGGCGTGCCCACGAGCGGGAAGCCACCGTGCCCTGCGGCCATCCGGTCGCGAATCAGCGCGAGCAGATCATGCGGGAACGATTGTGCATTCGCGAACTGCAGTGCAACCAGGTTATCGACCGCCCCCCAGTCCGCGTTGTCCTGCGCAAAATAGTGGAGATACTGGCGCGCTTCCTCCTCGGTCGGGCGGCAGACTACGTGCGAGAACGTCAGCACGTTGACGTCCTTACCCGCAGTGACGGCTTTCTGCGTTAGCTCGGCGATCTCCGTGCGCGAACGATCCAGATCGATCGCCGGCGTAAACAGGAAATTCGCGTTGCCGATCGCGAAATCGCGCCCTTCGCCTGAACCGGCCGCGTTCAGGATCGGCGGGCGTTCGCCGTTCCACGGGCGCGGCAGCCCATAGACGTTCTTCAGCTGGAAATTTTCGCCGTTCCAGTTGAAGGGGCCGTCGTGCGTCCAGATTTTCTGCACGACGTCGAACCACTCCTGCGCATACGCATAGCGCTTGTCGTGGCCTGTCGCGAGCGGCAGGCCGAGCGCTTCGTACTCGGGGCGGTTCCAGCCCGCGACGATGTTCAGGCCGGCGCGTCCGCTGCCAATCTGGTCGAGCGTCGCGATCTGCTTGGCAACCACGACCGGATGGTTCGCCGCCGTGTGAATCGTCGCGAATACGGTGAGATGGCGCGTTTTCGCGAGCAGGCCCGCGGCCCACGTCATGGTCTCCAGCACCGAGCCGTGGAAGTCCGTCTCCCCGCCGTAGCCAATCCAGCGCGCGATGGGCAGCATGAAGTCGATACCGGCCTCGTCCAGCATGAGCGCGAGCTTTTCGTTGTTCTCCCACGAGTTGGCCCAGCGCTCCCCGATCTTCGTCACCGACATCCCGCCCGAGCAGTTCGTCGCAAACGTCCCCAGAATGAAATCCTTCGTGTTCAGAATTCGTCTCATGTCAGTCCTGGCGCAGTAAAATTTGTTTACATGACGGGCTGCCTCGCGGCGCCCCACTCTCTCAACCCAGTCGACGGCATAGGCCGCAACCGCGCGATTCCGCAATGACCGAACATTCACGCAGAACCACAAAAAAGACCGACGCTGCCGAACATCGATGGCACCTCGCGATGGACGACTTCGGCGTCGAGATCACCGACCTCGAATACGCCGTGATGCGTCTGAACCAGTCGTTCTCGCGCTGGCAGTCCGAGTGCATGGCCGCGGTCACCGGCACCACGTTGAGCGGCCTGGAGAACGCACTGGTGCACGTCATCCATATGCACGAACGGCCAAAGACCATTCGCGATCTGCTGCATATGACCAACCGGCAGGACGTAGCTAATATGCAGTACGAACTACGCAAGCTGATCAAGGCCGGACTCGTCGAAAAATCCGGAACGGCGCGCACTGGCGTGTACTACGTGAGCACTGCAGAAGGTGCACGCGTGTGCGAAGAGTACGCACGGTTGCGTGAGGCGGTGCTCCTCAAGATGGCCAAGGCGGCCGCGGGCATCCAGTCCGCTGCCGAGCAGGCTACCGCCTGCCTCGAACAGATGGAACGTGTCTACGAATCCGCCACGCGTGAAGTCGCCACCTTCCATCGGAGACGCTAATGCCATCGCATCCCGGCCGAAATCACGAGGCGCACCGGACCCTCCGGTGTCCAGGCCGCTTTACATAGAATTTCACATCGAATTTCTATTTGATTGAATCGTAGTTCAGCCTTTTTTTGGCTGCAACCGATTTCATCTCAGGGAAAACACCGGCTGCCACCCAGTCGCCTCGACGCTGGCTTCCGGCGCCACCGCTCGGGACATCGCTGAAGCCGAACAAGCGCTTTCGGGATCGCGAAGAACTGGGCCCACTGCTGAATGACTTGGCGAGGCATTGGCCTGGCGACGAACTCGGGCCGATGTAGAAGACGCACTGCTGCGCTCCGGCGGTTGCGCGTCCATAACTCTGCCTATACGGACAGGCTCCCGGGCATGACTTTTTAATATTCCCTGCGTATTCTTCTTTTCCCGGCTGAGGTAGTCGTCAAAAATGGATACCAGAATGGTCATACAAAGGCTTTCGATCCACGCCGCCAAGGGCAAGCTGCAGGTCATTCCGATATGGCAATCGCTGGCGAAAAGCGGCGCCAAAGTTCGGCGCTAGAGTGTGAGCGTCGATCGCAAGACCGGCGTCGAGTCAATGACAATCGATATTTCCGTTGCCGGGCCCCAGTGCACCGAAAATGTCATCGCGATGCTCGCCAGTTCTGCGCTGGAGATGACGGTTACCCCGCTTCCTCTCGCGTGTGCCCACACCACGGAGCTGGACGCGGGCAGCGGCAGGTCCATGCCCGAACACCCGCTCAGGACCGGAGCGAACTCTAGTCGAAGGCAACACTGACCGTATCGCCCTCCCGTGCAGGACTGACCGATAGAAAGCGGCAAAAAAATTATCAGAAGCACAAAGGAGACAGCAATGTTGAGCCCTCACGAATTTGCGACGCTCATGCTGGTCAAAGCGTCGCCCGACCAGATCGGCCTGGACCGCGAAGAACTCGACACGCTGCTTGAGCAGCAGGTTGTCGCACTCGAGAAACTCGCGTCTGGCGTGCACCGCCCGCGTGTGACGCATGATGGTGAAACCCTGCTCCACGCCATGACGTGAAAACGTTAATGGGCGAGTGCCGGCCGGGCCGGTTGAGCGAGCGATCGTGTGCCCGGACTCGGTCAAGGAAATCTCTTATCCCGCGGCTGACCGCGTGCGCCCATTGTTTGACTATTTAATGGCGCGCGCGTACGCATGGCGGCAAACAGTTGAACGCCGCCGCACCTGGACAAGCGACGCCCAACTCCAACCAGTCAGCCAAAAAGCACGTGCTTGCTTGTTGACCGTCTGGCCGGTCGGCAAGCAACCAGCGCTTCGAGCTTGCGCAACTGCTCTTCGCGGCGCGCTTTCAACCGCGCCACGTCCGCAAGCAAAATAGCTTGCGCTTCATCCAGCCATGGGTCCATTCCCTCTTGAGCGCTGCGCTCCATTTCAGCCAGACGGTTCGTGCGGACCCTGATTTCCGCGTCGATGTTCAGGACGGTCGCCAGCATGTCACCAGCCAGTTCGTTCATTCGTCTGCTCCAATCATCACTGGTGAAATTCATTAAGCTTTGCTCTCGCGGTGTCAATCGGAATAGGCGACGCTAGCGAGGTGATCTGATCGTAAATGGTGGACGGCAACGCGGCAATCCGGGCCGTCCCGCATGTCGCTGAAACTGTCGTTGTGCACGATGGGATGGGCGATGCAATCAATAAATGCGGCCCGCCAGATTTGCGAAAAGAGTTTCATCTGAGAAAAGAAAATGTTACTTGTCAGTTCGAGGAAATTTGGCTCTCAAAAATAAGATTTAGATATCCAAATTATTGACTTTGCAGGTCACTGAATTTTGGCGACAACGACCGACATGAGTCCGTTCTCATCGATGGCGACTGTCGAGGTGATGGTGCGGCTTCAGGCGCGGGAATTGCGATTGGGTTCGTGTTCCATCCGGCGGCGCTGCCGGGGTAACGAATGCGGGAGAATGCGGGACGGAAGGTTCGTACCCGCCTGTTAATGAAGGTCACCAGACAATTTTCAGCCATGAGAAGCCGCGCGACGATCGTGTGCCGAAATGATGGCAGGGTACTGCTCGTGACGCGCGGGCGCTCTCGCTGGTCACTCCCCGGCGGGACGGTAAAGCGGCACGAGGGCCCACTGCATGCGGCGAAGCGGGAGCTGCTGGAAGAAACATTGATTGTCGGAGAATTGCTACGGTATGAATTCGAGTTTGTGGGCTTCAGCAAACGGCATCACGTATTCGTTCTCGATGTGCCAGTCGATACGACGCCACAGCCCGCCCACGAAATTGTGCATTGTCGCTGGGTTCGCCCGACCATGGTCGGCGCGCTGGCGGTGAGCGTGCCGACGCGCGAAATCGTGGCTCTTCTCATGGAGCACGCTGCCGCAAACGCTCGCGCACGGCTGCTATGACCGCCCGCGCAGCGGCGGCAGGCCCGCTTCGCGCACTATCTGAAAACTGCGTTCAAGCACCCATGTCGCGTCATTGCACTGTCGCCATCGGGCCGTCGTTCGTAGGGGAGGCACCATGGAGCGCGAGCTGAAGTTGCGGGTATCCAATGAGGACCTTGTGGCGTTGCGTCGTCACCCGCCAGGTAAGCAGCACGAGGGAGCGGCCAGGCGCCCCCGGTTGTTGACGACTACCTATTTCGATACGCCTTCGCTTGAATTTCATAGCTGCAAGGCTTCTTTGCGCGTGCGGACCGACGGCAACGACAGGTTCCAGACATTGAAGCGGGAAGGGTCGGCGCGGGCGGGCCTTTTCGACAGGGACGAGTTCGAAACACCCGTCGAGAGCAACGTCCCCGATCTCAAGTTGCTTCGGGATCGCATCCCTGACGATAGTGACTGCGGCAGGCTGGTTCGCGACGACGCGACTGTCGCACAGCTAAACCCCGTGTTTGTCACCCGGATCAGGCGCTCAGTCTATCCGCTGCGCTTGTCGTCTGGCGACGAACTTGAGGTGGCGCTCGACGAGGGAACCATCGAAGCGCAGTCGGCTTCTGAGCCGATCGCAGCGGTGGAACTTGAGCTGAAGCGGGGTAAGCCAGAGAGCCTGTACCAGGTCGCACTGGAACTGCTCGAATCTGTGCCCTTGCGTATCGACCATTTCAGCAAGGCTGACATCGGCTACGGCCTGCTCCTCACTGAGCACTGCGCGGCCGTGAAGGCGCAGCCGGTGCAGCTGAACAAGCGAGACTCTGTCGAAGACGCCTTCTGCACCATCGCGCGCAATTGTCTGGATCAGGTCGCCGCCAACGAGCGCGGTGTCGTCTCCGGCCATGGGCCGTCGAGCGTTCATCAGATGCGCGTGGGGCTTCGCCGTTTGCGCTCGGCGCTTGGTCTGTTTGGAAAAGTCATTCCCGCGCCTCCCGGACTTGACGATGAATTGCGCTGGATTGCCGCTGAACTCGGCGCTGCGCGGGACTGGGAGGTACTCGCGGGGTCGACGCTCGAACATGCCGGCGCAAACACGACTCCGGACGAGATTCTGCCCGTGCGCGAGGCATGCGCGCAGATCGCCGCCAGCAACCGGCAACGGGCGGCCGCTGCAGTCGAGTCGGTTCGCTACACGCGACTCGCGCTTCAACTCGCATTGTGGTTGCAGCGAGGAAGCTGGAGAGTTGAAATGTCCGACGAACAGCGCGAAGCAATCAGCCGTCCAGCAAGACAATTCGCCGCGAATGTCCTGCGCCGTCGTCACAGTAAACTGATTCGCCGCGGCAAAGGTCTGGCCGGCCTCGACGCTCACCATCGCCACCGCGCCCGCATCGCGGCAAAGAAAGTTCGGTATGCCACCGAGTTCTTCGCGTCACTGTGCGCGAGGCGGTCCGTCCAACATTATGTTGAAGCGCTAACCGCGCTCCAGGATGATCTGGGTTGGCGAAACGACGCCGTCGTTGCCGATCGGCTTCTGAAGGCACTCCCTCAAACGTCACCTGAAACGGCGCCGGGCGCCTCCTTCGCACGGGGCTTTCTCGCCTCGCGCGTCGCAGCCGATCATCGGACAATGAAAAAGCTGTGGAAGCGTTTCAGACACTGTTCTCCTCCGCATTGAGCCGGCGACGCGCCAGATTACGATACTGTCAGGACCTTGCCAAAGCAGCGTGCCTAGCTCATGACAATATATTCGGGCGCGGCACGGGACTTGCGCGTTCCCGGCAACATCGCATCCCGCGCGTTGCAGGAAACTTTCGTGGCCGACAATCAAAAGCTTGAACCAGAAGCCGCCGTAACGGATCGAACGGAACGATCCTGGCTGTCCCGCCTCGGACCCGGACTCGTAACGGGCGGTGCCGACGACGACCCGAGCGGAATCGGGACCTACTCGCAGGCCGGCGCGAAATTTGGTCTCTCATTGCTATGGACGCTGCTGCTGACGTATCCGCTGATGGTCGCCATTCAGATGATCAGCGCGCGAATCGGACGGGTGACCGGCAGAGGGCTTGCTTCCAACATGCGCGCCTTCGGTCCACGCTGGATCGTGATCGTTCTCGTGCTGCTTCTAGCAATTGCCAATACGATCAACATCGCCGCGGACCTGGCAGCCATGGGTGCGGCCATCCATTTGCTGGTGCACGGCCCGGAGCAACTGTACACAGTGGCGCTGGGCGCATTTTCCGCGATAGTCCAGATCTGCCTGCCCTATGAAAGCTACGCCCGCTTTCTGAAATGGCTGACCATCGTGCTCTTTACGTACGTCGCGGTTGCGTTCGTTGTGCCTGTCGACTGGGCGCAAGTCGCGCTTTCCGTGGTTCACCCGCGTGCGCAGCTGTCTGGCAAATATCTCACCACCATTGTCGCCGTACTCGGGACCACGATCAGCCCTTACCTTTTTTTCTGGCAAGCTTCACAGGAAGTCGAGGAGCTCCGATCGAAGCCGGGCGAACATTCGCTGCGCTGGGTCTCTTCGTTCCGTGCATACCGGCAGCTCGACAGGATTACGGCAGACACATGGATCGGTATGGGTGTTTCAAATGGCGTGGGCTTTTTCATCATGTTGACCGCGGCAGCCACGCTGCATGTTCACCACGTCTCTATTCAGACTTCCGCAGACGCGGCGAAAGCCCTTACGCCCATCGCCGGTCGTTTCGCTGCGTTCGTATTTGCCGCGGGCATCGTGGGAACCGGGCTGCTCGCGCTGCCCGTGCTTGCCGGTTCCGCGGCCTACGGCGCGGCGGGCGCGTTCAGGTGGCGCGGCAGCCTGTCCCTGCATCTCACGCTGGCACGCGAGTTCTATTCCGTCATTGTCCTGGCCATCCTGGGCGGCGTAGCGATTACGTTCTTGCACCTCGACCCGGTAAAGGCGCTTTACTGGAGCGCCGTCATCAATGGTCTTGCCGCCGTACCCGTTATGATCGTCGTCATGCTGATGGGGACCAGTCGTCGCATGATGGGCAAATTTGCCATTTCAGGGCTCCTGAAAGTTGGAGGCTGGACAGCGACTGCGTTCATGGCCCTGGCAGCGATCGGTATGTTCGTTCCCGCATAGCGTTAGAGAAACGGCAATATCGTATGCGCGGTCAACGCTGCTCCCGCAGCAACGACCGCCAAGCAACTCAATGCGCGCACGAACCAATGAAATTTCAACGTGCCGACGGCTTCTGGGTGACGGCTCAAAAGGACGAGCAGAATGAGCACCGGCGTCACTGTCATGCCATTGGTCAACGCACTCCAGTAACAGGCCTTCACCGCATCCACGCCGAGTGCCCCAAAGAGCAGGGCGGTGGCGGCGCTCATTGCCATGAGGACGAGCAGCACGACGGCGATGCGGCGGTCGCGTCATTTGCCCCGGGCCAAGCCGAACGAACTCGCCGCTGCGTGCGCCGCCGAACCGGCCAGCGGTGGTAGCGCGAGAAGCGCCGTGCCCAGGAGCGCAAGACCGAGGACCTGCGCGGCAAATCCATGCGCAAGAGGAAGAATCGCTTTCGCTGCGTCGCTAACCGAATTGACCTGCATGTGCTGCGCGTGCAACGTTGCTGCCGAAGCGCACAGAATGAGTGCGCCTGCCCCATTCGACAGCAGTGTGCGAATCAGCGTTTCATGGCGCTTTCCTTGTAACTGGCGCGGCTCTTCACGCGATTGCGCACGATCGACGTTGGCTTGCGAAGCATCGTCTCCCCGTTCCTCGACTTCCTCTTCGGCCTGCGAGAACAGCAGATAGGGACTGACGGTTGTACCGAGTACGGCTACCAGCATTCCCAGAAAGCCTTCCGATAATGTCACGTCCGGCACCAACGCGTGCCATCCCGCCACCCGCCACTGCACGTCGGCCACAAGCAGCGTGCCTGCATAGCAGAACAAGGCGATACAAAGCCACTTTACGACGCCTGCGTAGCGCGCGTACGGCACCCACCATTGGAGCGCAAGTGATGCGCCGGCGAATGCGAGCGTAAGAAGTGCCACCGGGCCGCGAAAAATCTGCTGCGCGCCTTCGCCCATCGCCAGCATGTCTGCGGCCATGTTCAGCGTATTCGCCAAAAGAAAGCGCCCAACCGCGAGCAGAAATAGCCAACGTGAATAGTGCTCACGCATGTTTTCCGTGAGGCCTTTGCCAGTCACCGCTGCAACGCGCGTCGCGATCAATTGAAGCGCAACCATCGACGGGTACGAGAGCACGCATATCCACAGCAGGTCGAATCCATATTGCGCACCGGCGAGGGAGTAAGTCAGAATGCCGCTCGGGTCATTGTCGGTTCCGGTGGTGGCGAGCCCCGGACGCATGTCGACCGCCCATGCATGTGCCGGGCGGTCTCCGTGTTTCAACGAGTGGCCTCTCGGCCAACGGACTCCGCGGGTTTTCATGAGGCAATTGCATCGTTCGCCCCGCTTCAGAGACGCCATTAACGCCGTAAAGCGCCAAACAGCAGACTCACAACGAAGAGGACGACGAAGATAAAGAACAGGATTTTGGCGATGCTCGCTGCTCCGACAGCGATGCCGCCAAACCCGAAGAAGGCGGCGATCACGGCGATGATGAAAAACACGAGGGCGTAATAAAGCATTGTCAACTCCTGAATGGCGCGGGCTGCGGCGCAACTGGCCGAGGAAACCTTCCGCCACGTCGCACGGACCCACGCTCCACATGGTCACGCCTCGTGTTACGCAACGGCCGTGCCTCGAAGCGCGCATTGCGTCAATACGACAAAGTCAGCGCGACAAAGTCAGCGCGACAAAGTCAGCGCGACAAAGTCAGCGCGACAGAATCATCGCGCAGGTTGCCGACCAGTTAGACGCCATCGTTCGACGAGTTCGACGGCAGTGGAGATTCATCGCGTAGACGAGTGTTTTAGCGAGAAGAACGCGCCTGTCGCGCAAGGCAGACAGGCGCGCTGCCCCTCGCCTCAGGCGTGCTATTAGCGGTCGCGGTCTTCGTGCTCACGATCGCCTCGCGGGTCATACTCATGGGGATGACGGTGCATCCATTCGTCATGCTCCCAATAGCGGTGGCCGTCCCAATAGCGGTCGCCGTGCCACCCAAGCGTGATCGCCACGCCAGGCGCCGGGGCGGGAGCCGGCTCTTCGTACCGCGGCTGTGGTTGCGGCGTGACATAGACTTGCGCGAAGGCCGCGTCTGCCGTGACGAGTGCCATGCCTGCCAGAAGTGCCATCAAAATCGTGTGCGTTGCATTCATCATAGGTTTCATCATGTACCCTCCTCAAACACCCCATGTTGCGCACCGCCCGTACCCACGATGAATGACAAACGCCGTAGCGGGCACGACGAGTAGTGCCCGTGATGCCCCTCTCCGGGACCGTCAAAACACACAGCCGTCGTCTCACGCTGAGCGCCACACCCCAACGAGACGTTATGGCAGTCGCTTCACCGACCGCCGCTGGCGCCGAAAAAAATTCCACAGCATCGCCGTTGCGTCGGGACCTTTGCCAGAATGAAACGCTTCGCGTGGGTCGCCGCCGCTCCACGCATGGCCCAGACCCCGAACGATGCAGACTCTAACGACGAGCCGCCCCGCCCCCAGATAATCGGTGTACTCGACCGCATCGCGGCTGTATGTCCGTCGCTCGCCGACGCGCATGGCGCCTTGTGCATCGATCAGCCGGTTGAGCCGCGCGAATTCGACGGCGAGCTGCGCGGCGTTGCGCTTCGAGACAACCGCATCAAGCTCCCCATGGACAATAATGGCCGGCATGCCCGGATGGTGGGCCAGATCCACAGCCGCCTCCAAGAGACGCAGGGGATCTTCGCGGCTGCCGTCACGCATGACGCGCATGGCGGTCATGGCGGAATTCGCGGCGCCAAACACCGGGCCTGAATGCAGGCCAACGGCGGCAAAGCGCTCTGGATAATGAACTGCGAGCAACGCCGCGAGGCCCGCTCCTGCCGAAATCCCCGCGAGATAGATGCGTTCGCGGTCGAAGCCGTGCGCCTCAACAATCTCTTCGACGAGCGACGCAACGGCAGGCGCCTCGGAATGCGCCAGACTCTCGTGCCAGTGCCAGCAACGGTGTGCGTGCGCGGTCTTTGCCTGCTCGGGAATGAGCACGGCGAATCCGGCGCGCTCTGCGACCCTGCAAATGCGTGTGCCGGCAGCAAACGACTCCGCGGTTTGCTTGCAGCCATGCAACATGACCACGAGGGGTATGTCCGCCCAGGATGTCACTGCGGCTGGCAGATATAACGCGTACGTCAGGTGATTGACGAGCCGACCGGGCAACGCGGGCGCGGAGTGAAACGAGCGCACCCACCGCCCCGGCGTGCGCGCCACAAGTGGGCGGCCAGGATGGCGTTCGTTGGTACGCTTCGGCGCGGGCGTACGGGTGGGTCTGGCCGTCGTCGGCTTGCGCGCGAGCGTTTTCCTCTTCTGTCGTGCGCCCGTTGGGCTGAAAAGCAGCTCGAGGCATCTGAGCCAGACTCCGGTCTTTTTCCTTGGCATGAGCAAGCGCAGTAAGCCATTCAATTCGGCGTTAAGGTTGGTATTCTCGGCCTGCTGGATTTCCGCCACGTGACCAAAGCCGCCCGGCGCAATCCGGCGCATGCGCAGGGCGCATTTGCTGTGCCGGCTCGTCTATCGCGCTCTTACTCCTTTGCCTTCCCCAACTGTCGCCACATCGCCGCCGTAATACGCTGGCGCGCCTTTGCGTAGTCGCGCCATGGGTCCTCACGCAGGCTATCGAGCCGTTCACGCACATTCGCTACGTTCCATTGGTCGCCGCTCGTCACGGCCTGCAGCTCGTCCCAGGCCACGGGCACCGAAACGCCGAGGCCAGGCCGCGCGCGCGGCGCAAACGCGGCGGCAGTCGTCGCGCCGCGCCCATTGCGCAAATAATCGACGAACACGCGCCCTCTGCGGTTTTGCGCGCCCATCTTCGCGCTAAAGCGCTCAGGAAGCGTCGCGGCGATATGGTCCGCCACAGCCCGCGCGAAGTCTTTCGCTTCGTCCCAGCCCGCATGGCGCGCCAGCGGCACGACCACGTGCAGCCCTTTGCCGCCGCTCGTCTTGCACCACGCACGCAGACCGAGCGCGTCCAGCAAATCGCGCGTGAGCCGCGCCGCTTCGAGCATGCGCGTCCACGGCAGCGAGGGATCGGGGTCGAGGTCGAAGACGATGCGATCGGGCTTTTCGATGTTCGTCACGAGCGCGTTCCACGTGTGCAGCTCGATGGTATCCATCTGCGCGGCCCCCACGAGCGCCTCAGTCGAGTCGAGCGTCAAGAGCGGAGCGTGACCGGGATCCAGATCGGCATGCTGGGTGGCCTGCGCAATCTGCAAGGCGTTCGCGTGCTTCTGAAAGAACAGCTCCCCGCCCACGCCCTTGGGTGCGCGTGCGAGCGCGACGGGACGCCGTGCGAGATGTGGCAGCAGCCAGGGCGAAATCGCCTCGAAGTACTGAACCAGATCGAGCTTTGTGAGGCCGCTTTTCGAATCGATCACGCGATCGGGATGGCTCACGCGAACGCCTGCCACTTCGGTATCGCCCACCTTTGCACGGCGCCGGGCATGCGGGGCTGGCCCGCTGGCTTTGGACGTGCTCTCAGCCTTCGCCGTCCGGCCGTTGTTCGGGTTCTGTGTTCTGACCTTGTGTTTGCTTGCGCTCTCGCTCTGGTTGCGTCGCACGGGCGGCGGCTGCGATTCGCGCACGATGCTCTGCGCGGGCTTGTCCTCGCGCAGGCCGACGAACGACGCCTGACGCACGACGCCAGCGCTCGTCCACGTCTTGAAACGCACTTCGGCCACGAGTTCGGGCTCTACCCAGTGCACGCAAGCGCGGCGATCGGCGGCAGGCACGGCGGCGAAAGGCGAGGTCTTGCGCTCGCGCGCGGCCAGCTCGCCCGCCATTGCCTTGAGCCGGCTGGCGTCGAAACCCGTGCCGACCTTGCCCGAGTACTGCAATGTGCCCTTGTCGTCATACACGCCGATCAACAGTGCACCAAAGCCGTCGCGGCTGCCCTGAGGCTCCGTATAACCGCCGATAACGAATTCCTGGCGTCGTGAGCAGCGCAGCTTGAGCCACGCCGCGCTGCGCCTGGAGGTGTATTGGCTATCGCGCCGCTTGGCGACGAGGCCTTCGAGATTCGCTTCGCAAGCGGCTTCGAGCAACGCCTGGGGCGCACCTTCGAATGCTTCGGAAAAACGCAAGGCCTCCTGGGGCTTGCGGGCCAGCAAGGCGGCGAGTTTCGCCCGGCGCGCCTCCAGCGGCACGGCACGCAGATCCATCCCATCGAGCCAAGGCAAGTCGAATAGCCAGAACGCAATGGTGTCGGCCCTGCCCGCATCGAAAGCGTTCTGCAACGCCTGAAAGTCGGGCACGCCCGCATCGTCCAGCACCACGGCCTCGCCGTCAATCCAAGCCGAGTCAATATCGAGCGCGCGCAGCGCTTCGACCTGGCGCGGGAATTTCGCGGTCCAGTCATTGCCGGTGCGCGTCAGGATGCGCACATCGCCCTCGCCGCGCGCCTTACGATCGATTCGCGCGAGCACGCGGTATCCGTCGAACTTTAGTTCGTATAACCAATCATTGCCCTCCGGCGGCGCGTCGGCTGGCGTCGCCAGTTCCGGGGCGAGCGTGGCGGGCAGCTCGGCGCGCACGGCGCCTTGCATCTCCGCTGGAGCTTCGCCGCGTACGCTCTTTCGCGAGCTCGCGCGGCGCGGCCTGGCAGCGCTCGCGACGCGGGCTTCGGCTTGCGTGCCGGCTACCTCGCTATCCGCTGAGCGCTGTTTCGACCCACCGGTTCCCGCGCGCTCGCGCGACGGCTCCGCAGCCGGCTCGTCGTCGACCACATGGAAATCGTCTTCGCTCACGGCCTCATCGTCACGCTGCTTGATGAGCAACCACGTTTCCTGCTTGCCGTCGTGCATCGCGCTGCGCACGAGCGTAAAGCCACCGTGCAGCTTTTCGCCGTCGAGCGTGAACTTGAGCTTGCCCTGCGCATAGCCATCGCGCGCGGCGCGCATGCCGCCCTCGGGCCGCCATACGCCGTGATCCCAGATCGCCACCTCGCCCGCGCCATAGCTACCCTCGGGAATGCGTCCCTCGAACTTGCCGTACTCCATGGGATGATCCTCGACGTGCACGGCAAGCCGCTTCACGCCAGGGTCGAGGCTCGGCCCCTTTGGCACCGCCCATGACTTGAGCGTGCCGTCCAACTCAAGGCGAAAGTCGTAATGCAACCGCCGCGCATCGTGCCGCTGGATCACGAACGATCCTTCGCTCTCGTTCGCGCGTCCACGCCCTCGTGCCGCACGGCCACGCGGCTCCGGCGTCACTTCGAAGCGACGTTTCGATTCATAGGCATCAAGCTTTCGTTTCATACCACTCCCCTTTTTTGATGCGTGTTCGCGCGGCGGCCTCGAGCCGCATGCCACTCGAGTTCCGGTGCGCTTGTGCGGCGCGTTCGCCGCCCGGGCTACTTGTGCGTTGACACTTGTGCGTTGACGCTACGCTCACGCAAGTGCAATGCCCGTCGTGCCCGTCGTGCCCGGGCGTCGCGCGGGCTCCAAGCGGGCGCGCCCGCGCTAGGCCACCCGGGTGTGCCCATACCATACGGACCTCCTCCAACGCTCGATCAGGAACGGTCGTTGCGCCAAGACCGCGCGCATTCAGCGCAAACAAATGGAGAATCATCATGAACAAAGAGCATGTGAAAGGCGAAGCTGAAAAGCTCAAAGGCAAAGCGAATGAAGTCACTGGAAAAGTCACTGGCGACAAGTCCCGGGAACTCAAAGGCGACCTCCAGCAGGGAGCCGGTGAGGTACAGAAGAAGGCAGGCGACATGAAGGACGCCGCAAGAGATGCAGCAAGGGATGCCTCCAGCGACGATCAAGACAAGGACCGCTAGCCAGCAACGGTTGCAACGAGGCGCGCGGGTACCGCAAAGGTGCTCGCACGCACCGACATGGCCTTTCCGCGCTTCGGCGGTGATGCTTCAGTCGAGCGGCGTCCCGTCCGCCTCAGCCACGAATTGCATCAGCAGATTCGCGCCATCGAACTGCAGCGGCTCGCCTTGGTATCGCAACTTCGTTTCGGGATCCTGTTCTTGCAGCGGAGTCTGCCGGGGCAGCGCGGGTTCGGGGCTTGCGCCACTGCGTTTCGGAGGGTGCCAGCGAGGATCAGACGATGACGCGAGCAAAGGCAAGCGCCGATCACCGGGCGACGGCCCACACTGCGTCCGGCGCCATCCCCCGCGCCGTCTACTATGCGCTCGCTTCAAATGTTGTCGTGGCGCTCGGCAAGTTCGCCGCCGCGGCATGGACGAACTCCAGCGCGACGCTTGCCGAGGCAGTCCACTCCAGCGCGGATTGCATGAATCAGATCCTGCTGATCGTCGGCCGCCGCGCGGCCGTTGGCGACGCGGATGAACAGCATCCGCTCGGCTTCGGGCGTGAAACCCATTTCTACGCAATGCTCGTCGCGCTCCAGTTCTTCATCGTCGGCGGACTCGGTTCTGTGGGCATTGGCGTCTGGCGGCTATGGCGGCACGCCGGCCTTCAGCATGTGCCCGTCGCCATCGCCGTGCTCGCCGTGTCGGCCATTGTGGAGGGCAGCGCCTTGCGTGCCGCGATTCGCTCGATCGACACGAAACGGCGCGCCGGTGGGCTGTGGCGGTGGTTTCGCGAGACCGGCGAGCTCGAAGTCATGCTTTCGATTGGGGAGGATGCCGCCGCGCTCGTCAGCGTGCTCGTCTCGCTCGCCGGCACGGGGCTCGCGGCGCTCACCGGCCGCCCCGTGTTCGATGTGCTCGGCAGCATTGGCGTGGGCACCGTAATGATGGTGGTGGCCATCGTCTCCATGCGTGAGATCAAGTCGCAGATTGTCGGCGAGTCCGCTGGGCTCCGCGATCGCAAGGCCATTCGCGCATGGCTCGAAGCGCGTCCCGAGATCGAGCATATCGTGAGCCTGGTTGTACTGCGCTGGTCGGACAGCTTCGTGGTGGCCGTGCAGGCCCGGCTTGTTGCACACCATAGCGCCGATGACCTCGTGCGCACCATCGACCGGATCGAAACTGACTTGCAGGCCGCCTTTGCGCCCGCGCGCTGGATTTTCTTCGAGCCCGAACTGAGCAAGCCGGGCGAGCATCCTCTTTAAGGGCAACGAAATACAGGTGGCGCAACGCAGGCGCGCCGCAACATTCCGGAAGCGGCTTGAATGCGCGACAACTGAAGTCTGGCGCTACGTCACTTTGGATAAAGCGTGAGTCCAGCAGCGAATTCCGCCGCCCGCACGGTGCGCCTGCGCGCGATGGGACGCCAATTCAAGGACGCAATCGACTAGACTCCGCGCGACACACGTTCCCAACCGCGCCTGACGGTCATCTTGAACCGCTCCCATGCGCTCTCAGGATTGCGTGCCTCCCATTTCGCCCGCGCATCCGCTTCGACGCCCTGCCAGTCGGCCCCGCGGTACCGCTCGTCGCGTCCGAGCGTCGCCTCGTGCGGGTAGCCACGTCGATGCTCGTCGTACGACGCGCCCGTGTTCGCATAGCGTGCATCGTAGTCCCTTCTGAATTCGCTTTCGCGCCAGTCTGCGTCGTCCTGCGGGGTGCCGAGACGACCAGGCTCATCCCTGTTGCCCGTAGCCAATGAACGCCGGGCTTTTGGCGCGGGCGGGTTGCCGTCGCTTGCCTGGGCGGTGTGCGATTTGACGCCCGCATCCTGATTCGTGCGCGCGAACCCGGCACGAGACACGTCCGTTGCATACGACGGCTTCCCTATCGGCGGGGTCGGTCCGCGCCCTTCCGTGCGCGTCGATACCTGCCGCAGATTCGGATCGGTTGACGAAAATGCGGTGCCTTGCATATCGTCTATCGCCGCGGCCGGCGTGACCGTGGCAGGCGTCGTGCGTACCGCTGACGCAGCCGGCGTGTTGCCTTGCCGTCCGCGCGTTGCCTCGTTCTGTCTGGCCAGTTCGTCGGCCATCGCGCTGACCGAGGGCGCCGCATGTTCCGGACTTTGGGCATTCGAAGCGGCAGGACGCCACGCCGTGGCGCATTCCTCGATGTCAGCAGCGCCCGCTCGAAGCATCACTTCAAGCGCCTGATCGACTTGTGCTTCAGAAACATCGGCACTGACTATCGTTCCCCCGCGACGCATGAACTCCCTGTAATCCTCCGCATCCGGGGGGTACGATCCTTTCGTGAAGATGCGTGCGAACAACTGCTCAAGCCGATCGAAGACCTTTCTGTGATGGCGTGTATCGACAGCGCCCTGTACATAGACACGTGGCCCTTTTTCGCGAGGTGCATCAACTGATGTCGAATAGATGGCAATATCCGCTTGCGCCATCCCGGCCTCGAGTGCGCGCTGCGCCGAGCGCGCGTTCGCGTAGCTGTCGTACACGCCTAACACGGTTTGCCTCATGACTTTCTCCTTCCGCAATTCGCGGCGGTATCCTCACCCCTATCGACGAGCGTGCAATACGCGTACCCATGCGACGCGGCATCCAATGCCCCCATCTGTCCGTAAATTGTCACTTACGGACGTCTTCCTGTAGATACTCTTTCACTGATTCTTTGTTAAGGTCTTCTCTCGGCCTGCGTGATCGTCTGGCAGCGTGGCATACAGACCATGCAAACAATTATCAGGAATTCGAAGGAGACAGCGATGCCTAGCCCTCACGAATTCGCGGCACTCATGCTGGTCAAGGCCTCGCCTGACCAGATCGATCTGAACCGCGAAGCGCTCGATACACTGTTCGAGCAACAACTTGCTGCCCTCGAAAGCTCGCGTCCGGCGTACACCGTTCGCGCGTGACCCTTGATGGTGTATCACTGCCTCAGGCCATAACGCGCAAGGGTTGAACAACAGACGGCCGGCCGACTTGCTCGGACGAATTCCGCTCGTACTCCACTCGTTCGTGCGACGGTGTGACGGCGGAATCGCTCGCTGGCCTGAAACCTGCTTTCTCGAGGGAAGGCTCGGTGAAGGCGGCCAATGCATCCGGTCTCAACGACGGCGCGGCGGCCGTAGATCGCATGGAGATCTACGAGGCGTTCGCGGCGCAGGCCCGGGTCGTGAACAAACAGGTGGGCTAGGACACGTCGAAGATCAACGTGAACGGTGGCGCGATTGCGATTGGACACCCGATTGGTGCATCGGGCTGCCGCATTTTGGTGACGCTGCAGCACGAGATGTCGCGTCGTGATGCAAAGCGCGGTCTGGCCTCGCTGTGCATTGGCGGTGGCATGCGTGTGGCGCTTGCGGTCGAGCGGGTTTAAGCGAGAGGGACACCATTAGCCGCGCGATCTTACCCGCGTGATCTTCGCCCAGTGTCCGAAGGCGGAGGGCCTGGCCAGAAGGGGTGACCGCTGGCCAGGCACCACCTGATTTTTTTAAATCTCATTTCTCTCAGGTAGACAGGATGACTAATCGTATTGCATTGATAACGGGCGGAATGGGCGGTCTCGGAGAGGCCATCAGCGTACGACTCTACGACGCAGGCTACAAGGTCGTCGTCACCCACTCGCCGGACAACGCCGGCGCAAAGGACTGGCTGGCCAGAATGCAGAAAACGGGCCGCCAATTCCATGCGTATTCCATCGATGTCGCCGACTACGACTCATGTCAGCGTGGCGCGCAGAAGATCAAGGACGAAGTCGGCGCCGTCGACATTCTGGTCAACAATGCCGGCATCACGCGCGACATGACTTTCAAAAAAATGGACAAGGTCAATTGGGATGCAGTCTTGCGCACGAACCTGGACTCCATCTTCAACATCTCGAAGCCGCTGTGCGACGGTATGGTCGAGCACGGCTGGGGCCGCATCGTCAACATCTCGTCGGTGAACGGTTCCAAAGGCGCCGTGGGCCAGACGAACTATTCGGCGGCAAAGGCCGGGATGCACGGCTTCACAAAAGCGCTCGCGCTGGAAGTCGCCCGCAAGGGCGTGACGGTGAACACGATCTCGCCGGGCTACCTCGCGACGAAGATGGTCACCGCCATTCCGCAGGAGATTCTCGACACGAAAATCATCCCGCAGATCCCGATGGGCCGCCTCGGCAATCCGGATGAAGTCGCCGCGCTCGTGCTCTTTCTGTGCTCGGACGATGCAAGCTTCGTCACTGGCGCGAATATCCCCATTAACGGTGGTCAGCATATGCAGTGACCGTCGTGCCTGGGCGACCGGACAGAAAGATTTCGACAGCACGTTGTAATCTCCAGGCGCGCGCCGCCGGCAAAGGCGACGCGCGCACCAGAGATTCGCTCGATGTCCATTCGCTCCCGTCAGCTTGACACGCGCTTGCGGCGTTCACGTCCAATGGATGCCGAGAGCTCGGCTCCCAGCAAGAACGTCACCGCCGAAAAATACAGCCACATCATCAGGACCGCAAGCGAGCCGGCCGCTCCGAATGCGTTTGCCGTTCCGGCACGAGCGAGATATAGGCCGAAAAAATGGCGGCCGATAGAGAACAGCACGGCAGCCACAACTCCGCCCCATATTGCATGTCTGGTCGGCACCCTTGCGTCTGGCATGAATTTCATCAACGCAGCAAAGGCGGCGGCCAGAACGACTAGCGTGAGCGCCGCCTGAGCCAGCTGAGCGATGACGGCGAGGGGAGAATCGCCGAACAGATGATCCCCGATCCACTGGACCGCCGCATCAAGCACGAGGGAGACGACGAGCAGAAAACCCACTCCCATGACCATGCCCAACGACATCAGGCGGGCCCGGATGAGCATCGTGACGCTGCTGCGGTTCTTGAGCGCCAGCTCATCGAAAACGACGTCGAGCGCCGAGTTCAGCGAGGTGAACGTCGCGGACGCACCGATAGCCAGCAGCACCAGTGAAACGAGAGCTGCGAAGCCCCCCTGGCCGGAGCGGTGCGCGTGCTCGACGATTGCTTGAATGGCCGCCGCTGCGTCATTTCCCAGAATATCGTGGATCTGGTCAAAAAGCCTGCCGCGAGCTGCATCCGCGCCGAGTACCCGCCCCGCGATGGCGAGCACGATGATCAACGTTGGGGCGAGCGAGAAAGCCGAAAAGAATCCGATGCTGGCGGAGAGCATCGAACAGCGGTCACTGCCAAAGCGCTCGAGCGCGTCCAACGCAACGCACCAACAAAACCTAAGGCTCGAGTGGCTGCGGGCGGCACGATGTTCAGCCCGTCCTTTCATCGCGTGACTCCGGCCCCGAAAGAATCTCAGTGAATGCGGGAACTATCGCAATCTGTATGCCCCGCGCACGCCAGCGCGACAGCCAGCTATGTCTGGTGTGCGGACTCGCGGTATCGCGTGCACCAGCGTTAGTGCGGTTAGCCCGAACTTTGAGCGCGCGGCGCGCGCAAGTCTTTGATTTGTCGCGGTTGCGCGTGTCCGGCGGAGTCGGTTACTGGGTACGCGCGGGGCTGATGTTGAGCAGGCGGAAGGCCTTTTCCTGAACAGGTGTGGGCCGCGTGGTCATCACGATCTTCGCCTCAGGGTTCAGAGGTGTGTGGCAGACGTTGTAGGCGAGCGTGGCCAGATCATCGAGCAGCGTGCGGAAGCTGTGGAGTGGCAAGCCGTCCTCACCCAGCCGGGTGGTGTCCTTGGATTTCGCCTGCTCCGAGCGTTGCGCCTTGGCGACTGGCGAAGCTCGGGCGGCGCGCGCGAGCTCGATGTATTCATCGTCAAACAGCATGGGCTTCAAGGTCTCGCGCA
Organism: Paraburkholderia sp. A3BS-1L; assembly: GCF_051125215.1. Classification (NCBI taxonomy): domain Bacteria; kingdom Pseudomonadati; phylum Pseudomonadota; class Betaproteobacteria; order Burkholderiales; family Burkholderiaceae; genus Paraburkholderia; species Paraburkholderia sp. A3BS-1L. The sequence goes on from NZ_CP120444.1 coordinate 480,842, forward strand.
TGTGCCATTCGACGTAGTAGGCGAGCGTGCACAGAAACACGTGAGCGCGCACGCGCTGGGCGTTCCAGTGGAATATGGGGCGCACCTGCAGGTCGACCGTCTTGAGCGAACGGAACGCACGCTCCACGACCGCCAGGCCCTTGTAGGCCGATACGGCCGCCTCGGCTGGCAGGTCCTGTTCGGGCAAGCTGGTGCGCACCACATATAGACCGTCGAGCGACGCTTCCTGCCGGATCTGTTCGGACTTGCGCGTCCACGTGAAGCCCTCGTCGGTAAAGCTCAGATCGAAGTGCTTGGCCATCTTGTAGTGGTCGATGACGCGGCCCACGCGCAAGGCAATCGTCTCCACGCCCTTCAGGCGGTTGCGGGCCCGCGTGGTCGCTGCGGCGATCTTCATCAACTCGGCTTCAGTGGCCTGCAGCAGCGCCTCGCGCTTGCGGCTGCGCTCCTCGGCCAGCAGCGGATTGCGGCACACGATGAGCCGCTCACCGGGAAACGACTCACTGGTCACCTCGAGCAGATTGCGCTCATCAAACAGCGACGGCTGGAAGGGCCCCTTCTCCTGGGCAAGCGCGCTCACCTGCGGCGCGCGCAGGCTGCTCACCCAGCCCAGGCCCGCCGGGCGCAATACCGTGTCAATACGCGCCTGCGTGAGCATGCCCCGGTCGCCCACCCAGGCGAGCTTGCCGATGCCAAAGCGCGTCTTGAGCTTCTCCACCTGAGAGGCCACGGTAGCCGGATCGGCGGTGTTGCCCGCGAAGACTTCGACGGCCACCGGACATCCATCAGGAGTGCAAACCAGCCCGAACACGATCTGCGGATCGTCGCGCTTGCCATCGCGGCTGTAGCCGTGGGCGGCGAGCTCGCAGCAGCGTCCGGTCACCCAGGTGGAGGTGAGGTCATAGAGCACCAGCGTGTTGCCGGCCAGATGTTTCCTGGCGAGCCGCTTCTCGATGCCTTCCTGGGCATCGCCGAGCCAGTCGAGCGCGGCGTAGATCTGCTCAAGGTCAACGTCGCCCAGACCGAGCAGCCGCGACAGCGAATGGGTGGCGGTTTCGTCGCGCAACATGCGATGGGTGGCGAGCTTGGAAGCCGGCGAGACCACCCGCGCCACCAGCAGTGCCATCACCACCGAGCGCAGCGCGGCAGGCGCCGATGCAAACCACTGCTCGGCGCCACAGGCGCGCGCGGCGCCGAGCGCCGCGGCCACGTGTCCGTGTGGCAGGCTGCGCTCGATCACGAAGGCCTCTTCAGCCGAGGGCACCGCGACGCCCCCGCGCAAGAGGACCTTCAAGCCCTCGATGACCTCGGCGGGAAGCGCCGAGAGGTTGGCGAGGGTGCGCTTCTTCACCTTGTTGCCATCGCGATACGACTCACGCAGCAGGATCGCGGGTGGGGAATTGCGGTTGGGAACGTGTTCGACGTACATGAACACTAATTCAAGCACAAAAACCGCTAAATGCAATATAAAAATACTAATTTACATGGGTACACGATAGCCTCAAAAAATAGCCGAAACCCAGCACTGATAGGGGTTCCAGCTATTTGAGAAGGCAAAGCTCGGGTTAGCCCGCCCGCGAATATTGGACATCCTGCGAAAGCGCGACAGGCAGGTGCCTGCCGTTTTGATCAGCGCGCGATGGCAGCCCGGACTTGACGCGCAATCCACGCGGTCAGCCCTGTCCTCACAACGGTCGGCAAGACGCGCCTCGGCCCGATCAGCAGTGATCCAATCATAATGGAGCCAAGCAGCGCAATATCTGGCGTCGCAATCAAGGCACGACTAAGTTGCGAAAATGTCAGCGAGTTTTCGCTCTCTCTTGCGCGCTCCCTGGAACCTAAACCCATGTTTGCAGCAAGCAATTGCGCACGTGTCAGTTCCATTCTGGCTAGCACGAGCGCTTCACGTTCGTGCAGTTTGCGCAGACCACGTTTCACTTGAGCGCCTCCCTGAGCGTTTCGATATCAGCGCGCAGTTCCCGCTCCAGAATAGAGAATGCTTGCGCCGGCTTCTGCGCGCGCACGACCATGAGCGCCACCAGTGAGGCGACCAGCCAGGCAATCGCGATGCCCCATGCCACGAAGAGGAAATAGCGCGTGTGCCAGGCGGACGCTATGGCTGCGAGACAGAAAAACGACAACGTAAAGAGGCCGCTGACGATCAGGGCGATGACGGCGAGCACTTCGCGAACAATCCGCAGGCGGGTTTCCGCCAACTCAATCACAAACAACTGCCCGTAATCCGCGGATCGGGAAACCGCGAATCGCGCCACGTTGCGCCAGCGGCGGAGCTTCGGATTCGTAGACATGATGTTCACATCTGCCGCGCCCGTGAAAAAGCCGCTTTTCGCATCCCGCGTGCCACACGGCTTCAAAACCGGCGCGTCATCAATCGCTCCCGAAGGCGATGCTGGATAGCAGTGCCAATTCAGCCTGGCGAGAATCCAGGCGCGTGTGCTGCACGACCACCGGCACATCCGACTCAAACACGCTCGCGTACTCCGTACCGGTTGGAATAGACTCAGGTTCGCGAAGATCGTTAAAACGCATATGCAGCGCTCTTCTTGCAGGCACCGTAATAAAGTATGGGCCGGCTGGTTCGCGATCCTTGAACAACACGGTCACCTCGATGTGCGCGTCTTGCTCGCCGGCATTCAAGATGCACGCCGTCTCATGGCTCCTCAATTCGGGCCGGTCACCCGTGCCATACCGCGGCAAGTAGCCTTCCGCGATTGCCCACCGGGTCTTTCCGATCGCCTGCATAAAGCCTCCTTTCTTTCCGCCGGGCACGATACCGCTCCCTGTCTCAGGAATAGTCCGCAACCTGCATGCCAGCGGTGCCGCCAGATTAGCCGGCGAACTTGTCGCGAACCAGAACCATTGATGTCGATACCGTTCGCGTGACGCCGTCGAGACACGCGCAAGCTGACTAGTGGGCGACGTCCATGGAGCGGTGCAACCCGCGCGAGCCCCGCGATTTTTACAGCGCCGCCTACGTCTTCGTTACAATGCCCTTGGTATATTCCATTCGGTATCACGCCCGCCGAGCCGATGGCGTGCGGAAAGTGCAATCGCCGAAATCTACCAGGCAAGCATGGCTGTGCGGTAAAAATCGGTACGCTTGCTAACGGCATAATCGTATTGGATCATGCCCCGTGTTCACCCCGGTGTAAAACGGTTGTAGGCATCGTTCGTGTAGGTATGCGCTCCGAACACCTGAAGCCAGGCGTCAGCGCATACTTTGCATTCACCTTCATTCTTAACCGTTACGGAACGCGCATGGCCGTCCGGGCTCGTGGCGCCACAAAGATGATTGCCGCCTGCGCCCTTTTGCTGCGACTTGTAACGGTAGCGATTGCAGGCGCAGCTATAGTGCCGCGCCTGCGCGCCACCTATTCTGAAATCGCCGGGTGCAGCAGCACGTCCAGGTTCATTGACATGTGGGCCATGCTGCTCCTGCGCACCAATCAGAACGAGAATGGTTTGCGCATCCTCATCAATCGTCGGCCAGCGGCAACCGGGAGGTTTCGCTGCTCGCCAGCATGGCTACTAGCGCGACGCCAGCAGCGCCCACAAGGTACCACGCTGGCGCGAGCTTGCTGCCGGTCGTAGCGATCAGCCAGGTGGCGACCAGCGGTGCAGTACCGCCAAAGAGCGCGTTTGCGGCGTTGAAGCAGAAGGCGAAGCCGCTGTAGCGCACGCGCGTCGGGAATATCTCGGACAGAAAGCACGGCAAGGTGCCGTCATTGAGCGTGAGCAACGCGCCGAACGCAATCTGGATCAGCACAATGGTCACGAAGCTCGCGCCGGCCAGTCCCTTGAACAGCGGCACCGTGAGCAGTGCGAACAAGACCGATGCGCCAATCAGCATGGTCTTTCGGCCGACACGGTCGGACAGCGCGCCCATCAGGAAAATCAGCCCGATGTATGCCGCGAGCGAAATGGTCGCGGCCACGAACGACGCCGTTTCGCTAATACCCATTTCCGTCGACAGGTAGGTCGGCATGTAGCTCAGCACCAGATAGAACGCTACGGCGTTCAGGCAGGTCACCCCGAACGCGATGAGCATCTTGCCGCGATGGCGGGTCAGCAACTCGGTCACAGGCGCCTTGGCCAGGTCGTGCGATCCTTCGAGTGCCTTGAACTTCGGCGTGTCTTCGAGCTTCAGCCGGATGTAGCGCCCGACCAGCCCGAAAGGTGCCGCGAGCAGGAACGGCAAACGCCAGCCAAAATCATGCAGTTGCTGCGTGGTAAGCACCGCGTGCATCACGGCGACGAATACCGAGCCGAACAGCAGACCGGCAGCCGTGCTCGCCGGCACAATGCTCGTGTACACGCCGCGCTTGCCCGGGGGGGCGAATTCCGCGAGAAACGCAGACGCACCCGCATATTCGCCCGAGGCTGAAAAGCCCTGTATGACGCGCACCAGCAGCAGCAATGCGGGTGCAATCATGCCGACCTGCGCATAGGTGGGCAGGAACGCGATCAGGAAGGTCGAACACGACATGATCAGAATCGACAGCGACAGCGCGGCCCTGCGCCCATGCCTGTCCCCGAAATGCCCCCAGACCACGCCGCCCAGCGGACGCACGATGAACGAGACCGCGAATACGCCGTAGGCCGCGAGCAGTCCCGTCATCGAGTCGCTTTTCGGAAAGAACATCACCGCAATGATGGTTGCAAGATAGCCATACGAAGCGTAGTCGAACCACTCGACAAAATTGCCGATGAAGCTCGCGAGTGCCGCCCGCTTTAATAGCCCCGCATCAGCTCTATTATCACTGCGCCCTGCCACTTCGTCCGCCTTCCACTCACTGGCCGCCGCAAGGCAGCTCGGCACCGCTTTTCTGGTACTCATCCAAGTCTCCAATGGTTCTGCTGGTTCGCTCCAACGAACACGAAATTCCGCCTCGACCGTTACCGCTTCGGGCGCCGTCGAGTGCTGAGAATTCCGCGGGTTCAAGGGAATAGTAGAAGTTGCCGCCAATGGAAAATATCTTTATCGGACAAGCGGCTTTCTGCATTCGACATCGAGGGTAAACACCCCGAGAGAATTCCTCGCGGCACGCGGCGGCATCATGGCATAAAGACACACGCGGCAATGCGCTTCAAAGGCGGCATTGCCGCGCATAGGCACTTGTGGTGTGAAGGAAGTGAGTCGGGGGGCCTGCGTTCAACGCTTAAGCAAGCGGCCGAGCCCATCAGGCGTGGCGATCGAGCGGACGCTGGCAAGCTGCCAGTAGCGCGCCAACGAGTAGAACTGCTGAAGAATAGACGAGCCCGCGCGTGAGACTCGCATTATCGGAGACCCAGCCGATCGCAACCGGCCCGGCGATCTGGCCGAACGCGAACACGATCGTGAACGCGCTGATGCCGCGCGTCCATTCGTCAGACGGAAGATTGTGTCGCACGAATGCGGTCGTCGAGGCCACCGCGGAAAGGAATGTCGAGCCGAAGATCACACCCGAAATAGCCGCCGCCAGAGGGTGTGCGAACATGGCCGGCATCAGCGTCGCGAGGCCCAGTAGCGCATTGAACGTCGCCAGCGCGAGGCCGCCATGCGTGCGGTCCAGAAAGCGCGACCAGATGCGTGCCGAGGCGACCGTTGCGACTCCCAACGCGATATAGAACGCGCAGACGACGCCCTGGCTCATGCCCTCGCTGCGCAACAGCGCAACGATGAACGTCATGTAGCCGATATATCCCACGCCAAAGAGGCCGTATCCGCCCATTGCGGGACCGTAGCGCCACCACGCGGTTCGCTGCGTGGGCGTGCATCCTCGCGCACTCGCGATGGCCGCGCCCGCTGCATCGATGCGGCGGGCGGCGCCTCGTGCAAGCAGCGTGCAGGCCGCACATGCGGCAGCCAGCGCGAACCATGCGGGCTGCCAGCCGTGCAGCCCGGTACGCACCGTGGCCGGCACGAGAATGGACGACAATACGATGCCGTATCCTGTCCCGCCGTAATAGAGGCCCAGGATCAGTCCGCCACGGCGCGGCACGGCTGTCGCGAGCCGCGCCGCCAAGACACCGCCGCTGATAAAGATGAACGCGCTGCCGACGCCAGCCACGAGCCGCTGCGCGAGCAGCAGGGACGTGCCGGAAACGAGACCACACAACACCGTCAGCACGATCACCGCATATGCGCCCGCAACGAACAGCGTGCTGGACGCTCGATGGCGGGCGAGCCAGGGGAACATGACCGCGCCGATCAGATAACCCACCGCGTTGGATGTGTTCATCGCGCCGGCCTGGGCGAAACTCCATCCCAGGTCGGCCTTCATCGCCGGCAGGAGCAAAGCATAGGAAAAGCGCACGAAACCCAGGGCCATCGCGCTGCCCAGCGACAGGCGCATAGCCAGCCAGAGCGGCGCAAACGACTCGCTATCCTCGAGAGGTGCCGGCGCCGCCTCGATACGTCCGGCAGTCCGGTTGTCGGTATTCGACTGCATCCAGGTCGGGATCTCCGTATTCCAGTTGCCCCGTCACGCACGGTCCAGACCGGGCGCCCGAGCACTCGCCGGTCGCCCGCACCGCCCGGAATAGTGCCAGAAAATCCTGCGCACCGGAGCGCTAGCGCAGGACAACCGTTCTCCCTTGGTGAATAAAGATGCGCCGCTCGATAAAGCCCTGAACGGCGCGGGCGAGCGCGGCGCGCTCCATGTCGCGGCCCGCCGCGAGCAGCCGCTCCGGTGTGTAAGTATGATCCACGCGCTCCACCACCTGCTCGATGATGGGCCCTTCGTCGAGATCTCCGGTCACGAAGTGCGCAGTGGCCCCAATCAGCTTGACCCCGCGCGTATAGGCCTGATGATAGGGCCGCGCGCCTTTGAAACCCGGCAGGAACGAATGATGAATGTTGATCGTCCGGCCCGCAAGACGTGCGCATAGCGCGGCGCTCAGGACCTGCATGTAGCGGGCGAGCACCACCAGCTCGGTTCCCGTGCGCTCGATTAGTGAGACGAGCGCCTGCTCCTGTATGGATTTCGTTTCAGTGGTCACGGGAAGGTGATGAAACTCGATCCCATGAGATCGCACCATGGGCTCCAGATCGCGATGATTGGATACCACACCCACAATATCGATCGGCAATTCATTGATGCGCCAACGATGCAGCAGATCCACCAGGCAGTGATCGAGCCGCGAGACGAGCATCAGCACCTTTGGCTTCACGCGTGCGTCGAAGATGGCCCACTCGAAAGCGTGCTGGCGTGCAAGCGGCGCAAAGGCTTCTGATAGCGTCTCGAGGCCAAGGCGTCTCGGCGCAGGAACATGAAACTCGCAGCGCACGAAGAAGCGGGTGGTCTGCGGATCGTCGAAAACCGAGAATTCGTCGATATAGCAGCCAAATCCGTCGAGCAAACCGACGACAGCTGCCACCTGGCCCTGCGCGCTGGCGCAGGTCACGTTCAGGATAAAGCGGCACGTGCTATCGGTCACGTCATCAGAAGACCCGTTCATGATTTTCCCCCCCGTGATTGGCACATCGATTGAGTGCCGTGTTTTTTCCGTATCAGTCACGCTTGCATGTGCTCCACTGCAGATAATCGGCGCGCGTCCATTCGAGCGACACGCCGATGCGCTGCGTGCCGGGCCGGATCTTCGGCTTGTGCACTTCGATCGTGAGCGTATCGAGCGCGGGCCACTCGCGAAACGAGAGCGCCGCAATGTCGGCCACCAGCGTTTCGAGCAGCCGCGTATGCGGCTTCTTCGCGAGAAACTCCGCAATGCGCGCGCAATAGCGCTCGTAATCGATCCAGTCGCTCTCTTCCTTCGGCATCGAGCGATAGCCCAGTTGCGCATCGATCACGAGCGGCTGCGGCTGGCCATGCTCGTGCGCATGAATGCCGATGCGCGCGGGCACGCTCAGGCCCTCGACGAACACACTCCAGCCGCGGCCGCGCGAGGGCGGCACATCGCGCGCCGCCGGCGCATCGAACGGTGCGGGCGCCGGATCGAAGGTTCCGTCGACGATCTTCATGATGCAAGCGACGCCGTGGCGTCTACCATGATGCGGCAGAAGTAATCCGCGAAGCTGCGGCGCACGACGATCTCGAAGCGGTCGCCGCCCATCGGAACCAGCACGATCGAGGCCTTGAAGAACACGCTCTGCGCGCACTGCCCTTCCTTGAACAGCCCCGGATGCAGGTCCAGCGGGCAGCCGCGCGAGAGCAGCTCGCGCGTGCGCGCGCCGTCGATCTCCACCACCGTGTAGCCGCTGCCCACGTCCACGGCGGCCGCGTACGCCTCGCCGAATGCGGGCGCGAGCTTCGCTTCGAGCACGCCGGCCTGCACCGCCGCGTCCGAGCGCACGAGCCATTCGTCGGGGCCGAGCCACAGCACGTCGTAGCCGTTGCCGCGCGTGACCGTGTTGGGCGTCGAAGGCGGCTGGCAGCCGACCACCTGGGCAAACCCGTCCACGAACGCCGGATCGCTCAGTTCGCCGCGCACGTTCACCAGATCGCGGAACGGCAGTTCACGCAGGGTGAAGCCGTTCGGCGCGCGGCCCTCCTGGGCCTTGATGAGCCCGGCCACGCCGGCGAAAGGCGACTCGAGCCGCACCGCTGCTGCTGCGCGCTCCGCAAGGGGCGCCGTATCCATCGTTTCATTCAACATGCTGACGCACCCCTTCAGTGTCGTAAAAAATCGGGCTGGCAATCTTCGCCTTCACGCGCCGGCCATCGGCCATCGAGATCGCGACGTATTCGCCGGTTTTGTTGTGGCCGCCCTTCACGACCGCCAGTGCGATCGAGCGGTCGAGAATCGGGCTGTAGTAGCTCGACGTCACGTGGCCCAGCATCGGCGTGGTGCCGTCGGCCCTCTGCTGCGCATTCACGTCCACGATCTGGCCGCCTTCGGGCAGCACGAACTTCGCATCGTCGGTCAGGAGTCCGACGAACTGCTTGCGCCCGTCCTTCGCGGTGTCCGAGCGCTTGAGCGAGCGGCGCCCCAGGAAGTCCTTGGTCTGCGAAACCAGCCCGCCCATGCCCAGGTCGAACGGCGTGACCGAACCGTCGGTGTCCTGGCCGACGATGATGTAGCCCTTCTCCGCGCGCAGCACGTGCATCGTTTCCGTGCCGTACGGCGTGATGTTGAACTCCGCGCCCGCGGCCATCAGCGCTTCCCACACCGCGCGGCCCGCGTTCGCCGGCACGTTCACTTCATAGGCCAGCTCGCCCGAGAAGCTGATGCGCATGACGCGCGACTTCACGCCTGCCACCGTGCCGTTGCGATACGACATGAACGGGAACGCGGCGTTGTCGAAGTCGATGTCCCTGCACACCTTCTGCAGCACCTTGCGGCTCTTCGGGCCCACCACGGCGAAGGTCGCCCAGTGATCGGTCACCGAAGACAGACGCACCTTCATGTCGGGCCACTCTGTCTGCAGCCAGCGTTCGAGCCACGTGAGCACGCGCGCGGCGCCACCCGTGGTGGTCGTCATCATGTAGTGCTGCGCTCCGAGGCGCACCGTCACGCCGTCGTCGAACACCATGCCGTTCTCGTCGAGCATCAGGCCGTAGCGGCACTTGCCCACTTCGAGCTTGAGCCACGGATTCGTGTAGACCCAGTTGAGCAGCTTCGCGGCGTCCGGGCCCTGGATGTCGATCTTGCCGAGCGTCGACGCATCGAGAATGCCCACGCTGTTGCGCACCGCGAGGCACTCGCGCCTGAGCGCCGCGTGCATGTCCTCGCCCTTCTTCGGGTAGTACCAGGGGCGCTTCCAGTTGCCCACGTCCTCGAACAGCGCGCCGTTCTCTTCGTGCCACTCGTGAATGCAGGTCTTGCGGATCGGGTCGAGGAAGTCGCCCAGTTCGCGGCCCGCCACGGTGCCGAACGTCACGGGCGTGTAGTTCGGGCGGAACGTGGTCGTGCCGGTTTCCGGAATCGACTTGCCGAGCGCATCGGCGAGAATCGCCATGCCGTTGATGTTGCCGAGCTTGCCCTGGTCGGTGCCGAAGCCCATCGCCGTGTAGCGCTTCACGTGCTCGACCGACTCGAAGCCTTCGCGCGCGGCCAGCAGGATGTCCGATGCGGCCACGTCGTTCTGGAAGTCGACGAACTGCTTCGGTCCGCGCGGCGCGGCCTTGCGGCTGCCCACGAGCCACAGCGGCTGCAGCGGCGTTTCCGTGATCTCGGCGGCCTTCGGTACCTGCGGGCGCGTCACGGTGAAGCCAAGCGACTTCGTTGCATCGATGCCGGCATCGACTGCCTGGGTCAGGCCGCGTGCCAGGCTGAATTCGCCCACTGCCGCGCCCACGCTCACTTCCTGCTGCATGCGCTTGCCCGGCGTGAAGCAGGCCTTCGCATCGTTCCAGTGCGCCTTGCCGCCCGACTGCGCGAACAGGTGCAGCACCGGGCTGAAGCCGCCCGACATCGCCACCAGATCGCACGGCAGGTCAGCCAGCTTCGCGCCGGTCTGGCCGTTCTGATACGCGACCACCTCGACCGAGTTCACGCGCAGCTTGCCGTGCGCAGCCATGATGGCCGCGTTGTTCATGATCTTCACGCCCTGGCGGCGCGCGGCGTCCTGCAGGGCGCCCTTGCCCTGCGCACGCGAATCGACCACCGTGACTTCCGCGCCGCAGGCCTTCACGTCGAGCGCGCAGCGGTAGCCCGCGTCGTTGTTCGCGAACACCACGACCTTGCGGCCCGGCAGCACGCCATAGCGATGAATGTAGGTGCACACCGCCGAGGCCATCATGACGCCCGGCAGATCGTTGTTGCCGAACACGATGGGACGCTCGTGCGCGCCGGTGGCGAGAATCACGCGCTTCGCGCGGATCTTCCAGAGCAGTTCGCGCGTGCCCTTGCGCGTCGAGACCGGCAGATGCTCGGTCAGGCGCTGCGTGACGGTCACGAGGTTGTGATCCTGGTAGCCGAAGGCCGTGCTGCGCGAGAGGATCTTCACGTCCGGCATGGCCGCGAGTTCCGCCTCGATCTTTTCGACCCACTGGATGGCGGGGCGGCCGTCGATCTCGGTCTTGCACGACAGCAGGCTGCCGCCCAGTTCGCGCTGGTCGTCGACGAGAATCACGCGCGCGCCGGCACGGCCCGCCGTGTGCGCCGCCAGCAGGCCCGTGGGGCCGCCGCCGACCACCAGCACGTCGCAATGCGCGAAGCACTTGTCGTAGCGGTCGCCGTCGCGCACTTCGGGCGCCTTGCCCAGACCCGCGGCCTCGCGGATCTTCTCTTCGTACTTCGGCCAGAATTTACGCGGCCACATGAAGGTCTTGTAGTAGAAGCCCGCCGGCAGGAAGCGCGAGAACTTCTGGTTGATCGCCATGCGGTCGTGCTCGAGGTCCGGCTCCGCGTTCACGCTGGTCGCCACGAGCCCCTGATAAAGCTCGATTTCGGTCGAGCGCGCGTTCGGCACGGTGTACGCGCCGCGCTCGAGCTGCACCACGGCATTCGGCTCGGCCACATCGGCGGTCACGATGCCGCGCGGGCGGTGGTACTTGAAGCTGCGCGCGACGAAGTGCACGTCGTTGGCCAGCAGCGCCGAGGCGAGCGTGTCGCCCTGATAGCCCTGATAGGTGCGGCCGTTGAACGTGAAGCTCAGCGGAATCGCGCGGTTGATGCGCCCGCCGGCGCCGAGACGGTTCTTCTGGCTCATCGCTGCTTGCTCCCCTGCGTGCCTTGTTGTGCGCCTTGTTGTGCGCCTTGTTGTGCGCCTTGTTGTGCGCCTTGTTGCGCCCTGGCCTGGACGTTCACTGCCGAGCCGGCGTCGCCAAACGTTTCGTAACCCTGAATGTCGTAACTGACGGTGTCGCGCGTCACCTTGAACCAGCGCCGGCAGCCCTGCGTGTGCAGCCACTGCTCCTTGTGCACGCCGCGCGGGTTATCGCGCATGAACAGGTACTCGCCCCATTCGCGGTCGCTCAGCTTGTCGGTGTCCAGCGGCCGGGCGATGTCCGCCTCGCCGCCGCAGGTGAATTCGAGTTCGGCGCGCGGCCCGCACCATGGGCATTCGATCAGCAACATAATGTCTTCTCCTGTTTCAGGTGCGTAATCAGTGCGCCACGGCAGCTGCGCCGTGCTCGTCGATCAGATGGCCGTTATAGAAACGGTCCAGTGCGAACGGCGCGTTGAGCGGATGCGGTTCGTCGTTCGCGATGGTGTGCGCGAACACCCAGCCCGAGCCCGGCGTCGCCTTGAAGCCGCCGGTGCCCCAGCCGCAGTTGAAATAGAGGCCCTTCACGTCGGTCTTGCTGATGATCGGGCAGGCGTCGGGCGAAACGTCGACGATGCCGCCCCACTGGCGGTTCATGCGCACGCGCGAGAACACCGGGAACATTTCGACGATGGCCTGCAGCGTGCCTTCGATGATGTGATAGCTGCCGCGCTGGCCAAAGCCCGTGTACTGGTCGACGCCCGCGCCGATCACGAGGTCGCCCTTGTCGGACTGGCTGATGTACGCGTGCACCGCGTTCGACATGATGACCGAGTTGACCACCGGCTTGATGGGCTCGGAAACCAGCGCCTGCAGCGGATGGCTTTCGATCGGCAGGCGGATGCCGGCCATGTCGGCGAGCGTGGTGGTGTTGCCTGCGGCCACCACCGCCACCTTCTTCGCCTTGATGAAGCCCTTCACGGTATCCACGCCGGTCACGCGCCCGCCATCGCGGCGGATGCCCGTGACCTGGCAGTTCTGGATGATGTCCACGCCGTGACGGTCCGCGCCGCGCGCGAAGCCCCAGGCCACCGCATCGTGGCGCGCCACGCCGGCGCGGCGCTGAATCGACGCGCCCAGCACCGGATAGCGGCTGTTCAGGTTGATCGTGGGCTCGATCTCCTTGATCTGCTCGGGCGTGAGGAACTCGGCGTCCACGCCGTTCAGGCGGTTCGCGTTCACGCGGCGCTCGGTGTCGCGCACGTCCTGCAGGTTGTGCGCGAGATTCATCACGCCGCGCTGGCTGAACATCACGTTGTAGTTCAGGTCCTGCGAGAGCCCTTCCCAGAGCTTCATGGCCTTCTCATACAGCGCCGCCGACTCGTCCCACAGATAGTTCGAGCGCACGATGGTGGTGTTGCGCGCCGTGTTGCCGCCGCCGATCCAGCCCTTCTCCAGAATCGCGACGTTCTTCACGCCGTGCTCTTTCGCGAGGTAGTACGCGGTGGCCAGACCGTGCCCGCCGCCGCCGACGATCACGACGTCGTACTCCTTCTTCGGCTCGGGGCTCCTCCACTGCCGCTCCCAGTTCTCGTGATACGACAACCCGTTGCGGAACAGACTGAATATCGAATAGTGGCTCATGGTGTCCTCCCTCAGCATTCGATCACGTTGACCGCGAGGCCCCCGCGCGATGTTTCCTTGTATTTCGTTTTCATGTCCGCACCGGTCTCGCGCATCGTCTTGATGACCTTGTCGAGCGAAACGTAGTGCTTGCCGTTGCCCCTGAGCGCCATGCGGGCCGCGTTGACGGCCTTTACCGCGCCCATCGCATTGCGCTCGATGCACGGAATCTGCACGAGGCCACCTACGGGATCGCAGGTCATGCCGAGGTTGTGCTCCATGCCGATTTCAGCGGCGTTTTCCACCTGCTCGGGCGTGCCGCCCATCACGGCAGCGAGCGCGCCCGCTGCCATCGAACAGGCCACGCCCACCTCGCCCTGACACCCCACCTCTGCGCCGGATATCGACGCGTTCTCCTTGTAAAGCAGGCCGATCGCGGCGGCAGTCAGAAGAAACGTCACTGCGCCGTCATCGTCGGAGCCCGGAACGAACTTGGTGTAGTACTGCAGCACGGCCGGGATGATCCCCGCCGCGCCGTTGGTCGGTGCGGTGACAATTCGCCCGCCCGCCGCGTTCTCCTCGTTCACGGCCATCGCGTAGAGATTGATCCAGTCGATCATCGAAAGCGGGTCGCGCAGGCACTCTTCCGACTGCGCCTTCAACTGCTGAAAGACCGCGGAAGCGCGCCGCCGCACTTTAAGCGGACCGGGCAGCGTGCCTTCGATCGCACAGCCGCGTGCAATCGATGCCGCCATCACGTCGCGGATCGTCAGGAGGCCCGCGCGCACGGCGTCGGGCGAGCGCCACGTGCACTCATTGGCCATCATCACATCGGCGATCGACAGGCCGCTTTCGCCGCACAGCCGCAACAGATCCACGCCGGTCCGGAACGGATACGGCACGTCGTCGGTGCCCGGCAGGCCATTGAGCCGCTCCCCCGCATCGTTGACCACAAAGCCGCCGCCCACCGAGTAGTACGCCTGAGTATCGAGCACCGATCCGTTCGTATCGAGCGCCGTAAAGCGCATGCCATTGGGATGCAGCGGCAATACCTCGCGCCGCAGAAAGGCAATCTGCGTCTTTTCGTCGAAGGCGATGCGGCGCTCGCCCGCCAGGTCGAGTTCCTTCGCCGCGCGGATGGCGGCGAGGCGCTGTTCCGCATAGTCGGGATCGATCGTATCGGGCAGGTTGCCCTCGAGACCGAGTAGCACCGCCTTGTCGGTACCGTGCCCCTTGCCGGTTGCACCAAGCGATCCAAACAGCTCGATACGCATCGAGCCCAGACGAGCCAGCACGGAACGATCGCGCAAACGTCCGGCAAACTTGCACGCGGCGATCATCGGTCCCACGGTGTGCGAACTGGATGGACCGATGCCGATCTTGAACAGGTCGAAGGTGCTCACGTTCATGGCGTCCTCACAGACCCTGATAGACCGGATACCGCGCGCACAGCTTCGCCACCTCGTCACGCACACGGCCTTCCACCTGCGCGTCGCCCAGGTGATCGAGCACGTCGCAGATCAGTCGCGCCGTCATTGCGGCGTCGTCCTCGTTGAATCCGCGAGTGGTGATCGCGGGAGTACCGATACGGATTCCGCTCGTAACGAAAGGCGATTGCGGGTCGTTGGGCACGGCGTTCTTGTTGACGGTGATATGCGAGCGACCGAGCGCGGCATCCGCGTCCTTGCCGGTCACGCCCTTTGCCACGAGACTGACAAGAAAGAGGTGGTCGTCGGTGCCACCGGATACGACCTCGTAGCCGCGCGCGATGAATACTTCCACCATGGCCCGTGCATTGGCGAGCGTCTGCGCCTGGTAAGCCTTGAATTCGGCGCTTTGCGCCTCCCTGAATGCAACGGCCTTGGCGGCAATCACGTGCATCAGCGGACCGCCCTGTGTGCCCGGAAACACTGTCGCATTGAGTTTTTTCTCGATATCCGTGTTGGCGCGCCCGAGAATCAGGCCACCGCGCGGGCCGCGCAGCGTCTTGTGCGTGGTGGTGGTCACCACGTCGGCAAACGGCACCGGGTTCGGATACAGGCCCGCCGCGACGATACCGGCGACGTGCGCCATGTCCACGAAGAGGATGGCCCCCACCTTGTCGGCAATAGCGCGAAAGCGCGCGAAATCGAGGACGCGTGAGTACGCGGAGAACCCCGCCACGATCATGCGCGGACGATGCTCGAGCGCAAGCTGCTCGACCTCGTCGTAATCGATCAGGCCGGTGCTGGCGTCGACGCCATATTGGATGGCGTTGAAGATTTTTCCGGAGAACGAAACCTTGGCACCATGCGTGAGGTGTCCGCCGTGAGCGAGGCTCATGCCGAGAATCGTGTCGCCCGGCGAGAGCAAGGCAAGGTACACGGCCGCGTTGGCCTGCGATCCGCTATGCGGCTGCACGTTCGCGAAATCCGCGCCGAATAGGGCCTTGGCACGCGCAATCGCCAGCTGCTCGACCACATCGACGTGCTCACAGCCGCCATAGTATCGCTTGCCGGGATAGCCCTCCGCGTACTTGTTGGTCAGCACCGAGCCCTGTGCCTCGAGCACGCGCGGGCTCGTGTAGTTCTCCGATGCGATCAGCTCGATATGCGCTTCCTGGCGCGCGCGCTCGAGGCGCATCGCCTCCGCGAGATCCGGATCGAATCCGGCGATGGTTTGTTCCCTGGAAAACACGCTGGCGTCTCCTGTCGATTCGGAGCCGGCGCTTTGGCTGTCGACCCTGGTTCGCGCTCAAGCGCGCTCCCCGGATCCCAGCCAAAGTACTGGCTCCGGTCCAATGCAAGATGGTTGCTGTCAATAAGCGCCCGCGGGCTGCGCCACGGGCGGCGATAGCCTGATCAGGCCTTGATGATGTTGTGTTCGGGGCCGTACGGGAACGCGGTGATGTTGGTGGCGCCTTTCTCGCCAACCACGAGGATGTCGTGCTCGCGATAGCCGCCGGCACCCGGCAGACCCACAGGGATCATGATCATCGGCTCCATCGAGACAACCATGTTCGGCTCCAGCACGGTGTCGATGTCTTCACGCAGTTCGAGCCCTGCCTCGCGGCCGTAGTAGTGGGACAGCACGCCGAACGAGTGGCCATAGCCGAATGTCCGGTTCTGCAGCAGCCCGTATTCCGCGTAGATCTTGTTGAGTTCCTGGGCGATATCGCTGCAGCGCGCGCCCGGCTTGATCAGCTTCAGGCCGGCTTCGTGTACTTCGACGTTAACTTTCCAGAGACGCAGGTGCTCGTCCGGGCAGTGGTCAAAGAACATCGTGCGCTCCAGCGCGGTGTAATAGCCAGCGATCATCGAGAAACAGTTCAGGCTGAGGATGTCGCCCTTTTGCACCTTGCGCGTGGTAACCGGATTGTGTGCGCCATCGGTATTGATCCCCGACTGAAACCACGTCCATGTGTCCATCAGTTCCGAATCGGGAAAACGACGCGCAATTTCCCGCACCATTGCCTGCGTCGAGGCGAGCGCAACCTCATGCTCGGGCACGCCTTCGTGCACGGCCGCCGCGAGCGCCGCGCCGCCGATATCGCACACGTTCGCGCCATGCTTGATGAGCGCGATCTCTTCGTCGGACTTGATCATCCGCATGCGCATCGTCTGGGCGCCGATGTCAACAAACTCGACCGACGGGAGTGCCGCCTTCAGTTTCGACAATACTTCGACGGGGACATGATCGAACTCGATGCCCACACGGCCCTTGTTGTCGATCTCGCCCTGCACGGCGCGAAAGAAGTTGTCGCGCTGCCAGTCCGTGTAGACCACGTTGTAGTCGCCGACCGTGCGTCGCCACGGTTGACCGCCGTCGATGTTGGCCGAGATCGAAACCACTTTGGACGGCGTAAGCACGAGGCCGTACTTTCTGCCAAACGAGCAGTAGAGAAAGTCCGAGTAGTAGTTGATGTTGTGATACGACGTGAAAAGCACGGCGTCGATATTCTCGCGCGCCATCAACTCGCGCAGCTTGCGTTGACGGGTTGCGTACTCCGCATCGGAAAAGGTGTGCTTCACCTTCTCGCCATTCTCGATTCGAATCAGGTTCTCCATCTTCATGTGCTCGCTCCTGGGTGAAAAAGCGTGGTGGGTGTGAGCAGATGTTAGAAGTTCGGGAATTTTGAGAATTTCCGAAATGGACAACGTCGTTCCCGAATTGGCCAAATCGGGTTAACCATGAAATCGCTCGCTGGCTTGCGGCCGGGGTATCCGGCCACGATGCCAGAATGGCTACAGCGCGTTCTGATAGCGACGCCGGTCAGCGATCGGGGAGATCTGGAATTGCGCCTTGTAGCGTGTGGCAAAGTGTGTCGTGGACGTGAAACCGGTGCGCGCGCACACTTCCTCGAGCGAGGTTGCCGTGCGGTACAGAAGTTGCCGGGCGCGCAAAAGACGAATCTCGAGGTACGCCTCGGCGGGGGACTTGCCCAGGCGCTCCTGAAACCAGCGCTGGAGCTGCCGCTGCGAGACACGCAGATGAGACGCAATCTCCGGCACGGCAAGCGGCTCTTCGACGTTGCTTTCCATGATTTGCAATGCCTCGTCGAGCTTCTCATGCTCCGCGCCGATATATTGACGTAACGAAGTCTGCTGACGATATTCGCGGCTGCGCGGTTCCGCGACCAGCAATTCGAGAACACGTGCCGCGAGTGCCTGGCTGCCCGGCGGATTCGCCAGCAGATGCACCATCAAGTCGAGCGGTGCCACGCCACCGCTGCAGGTATAGCGATCCCGGTCGATTTCGAATAGCCGTGTTGAAACCGTCAGCTTTGGAAACTGCTCCATCAATACGTCCTGGTCTTCCCAGTGAATCGTGCAACGGTATCCATTCAGCAATCCGGCACGCGCCAGAAAGTAGCTGCCGGTGTCGAGCCCGCCAAGAGCCGCCCCCTTTCCCGCCTGCCTGCGCAGCCAGTCCACCACTGCACCAATTCCCCTTTTCGGAATGGGATTCGGCCCGACAACGAACACCACGTCAAAAGGCGCGCTGTCCGCCATCGAGACGTCCGTGACCACGCGGATACCGTCACTCGACGGAACGAACTCGTCGCCTGGTCCGATCAGGCTGTAGTCGTACACACGCCGTCCTACGATCATGTTGGCAATCCGAAGTGGATCAATCGCGGAGCCAAGCGCAATCAGGGAAAAGTTCTCGAGCAACAGGAAGCCGTAACGCATGACACGTAGATCGTGCATGCCGTCACGTACCTTTGACGGTGGCGATTGCCTGGGCAGGGTCGTAGACATTGGGGATCGGTTTGAAGCTGAAAGGGACCGGTTGATAGAGGCACGAGGATATGGGCGTGAACCCGGCGCTCTCGACCGTTATCCCGCTTGATGGGTTTCGCTTACAAAGACCAGGGTGCGAAATACGCCATGCTTGTCTCCCCACTGGCTGACCACCTGCACCAGAACCTCCGGCCCTGGCCCGCTTGCACGGCGCATATGACCGGTGATATTGAGCATCTTGAGCGTGCCGCGCGCCTCGGCAGACTTCATATGGTCGCGCAGGGACTTGCCGGTCGCTTCGTCGAACAGCGAAGCCAGCGGTTGCCGGGCCAGCGAGGCGGCTGTGAGCGCCGCCAATTCGGCAAGTTTGGCGTTCGCGCACAGGGTGTCACTGCCCGACTCCAGCCAGGCGATGCCCACCATCGGCTGATCGAATATCGCCCGCCAGCGATCTTCACTGCGCGCAAGAGACGCTTCGGCCTGCTTCTGCGAAGTAATGTCCTGATTGACTTCGATGGCGCCAATGATGCGCTCGTCGTCGTCCAGCAGCGGAATGGCCGACATGATAATCGAGCGTTGCTGCCCGTCGAAGGCGTCGATGTTGACGATTTCCCCCCGGCTAGCCTCGCCCGAGAGAATTGCGCGCGCCAGCGTCCAGCCCTCGCCGCCCACCTCCTTGCCCGTACTGTCCCAACGCCCGCTGTACTCGCCATAGCGGGCAAGTTCGACGAGTTTGGCACCGCCCCAGATGCGCTCCGCCTCCGGATTGGCGATGCGGATATGGCCGCTTTCGTCGGCGATCCACAAACCCACCGGAATCATTTCAATGACCTTGCGCATCATGTATTCGCTGCGCGTGAGGGCCTTTTCCATTGCCTTGCGCTGCGTGATATCGATGCATACGCCCACGACCTTGAGGGGCCGCCGCGCCGCGTCGTAGATGAGCTGGCTGCGACAGGAGAGCCAGCGCTCCTCGCCCTGTCCGTGTCCATCTCCCGCATCGGTGCCGGGCACACAGAAGTCCCATTCCTGAGTTTCGGCGCCATCGGCGAACTGCGCCACCAGGCGTTCGAGGGGAAGCGCCTCAAACGGGACGAGATTGGACCGCGTGGCTTCGACCGGTTTGCCGAAGATCTGCTCTGCACCAGGCGAGGTCGTCAGCTCCCGCGTCAGGACATGCCATTCCCAGGTGGCGATGCGCGCGGCGTCATAGGCGAGCTTCATGCGCGCTTCGCTGTCGATGATCTGGCCGAGGTACTTCTGCCGCAGGTCTTGCGCGCCGCTCTCGGGTACCAGGGTCTCCTGGAGATCCTGGATCGCCTCGTCGCCGTAGCGTAGCCAGACCCAGTTGACGTCCAGAAAAGCGGCAAGTGCACGCAGATTCGCGTATTCGATTTCTCCGCCATTGGTCCACCGGTGCACCGACGGCGTGGAGATGCCCAGCGACTTCGCGACTTGTGTGAGGGTGAGTTGCTTTTGCTGCAGCAATTCCTTCAGACGCTGACCAAACCCCGATGACTTCATCGTCTCCCGTCTCGCTTTGCCTGGAACTGAGATTCGTGGCGCTGGAGCACCCCAGTCGAGTGCCAGCGTCCTTTGTGCGCCGATCATAGCACGCAGCTATCGGCTACCTCTTTGTGAGTATTACTTTATACGCAATATATTACTTGACGAGAAATATTGCGACTTCTATAAATTCCACACGCGTTCTGACGGCGTCCAGGAACGTGCTGCAGAACACACAACCGGCAGTTCACCTTGGAGGAGACAACTCCCGTGGAAACCGCAAACGATCCCGTCATCAAAGAGGCGGGGGCATCCGATGATGCGTACGTCTCGACGTCTCACCCCGGCGGCGGGCAGGCCAGCCTGCACCGGGCCATCAGCTGGAAGGGCGCCTTCTGGGCGGCGAGCGGCGTGCCCGCGCTCGTCCTCTTCAACATTGGAGCGCTTGCTTCGACAGTCGGACAGCCAGCATGGCTGATCTGGATCGTGTCGATCCTGATGGGCTTCATCCAGTGCTTCACCTACGCCGAGATTGCCGGGCTGTTTCCACACAAGTCCGGAGGCGCGTCGGTGTATGGGGCAATCGCCTGGGTGCGTTACAGCAAGTTCATTGCCCCGATCTCCGTCTGGTGCAACTGGTACGCATGGTCACCCGTGCTCGCACTCGGTACGGGTCTCGCCGCGGGTTACATCCTCACGGCCCTGTTTCCGGCGAACTCGGCCATCAACACCTGGTCGCTTACGCTCATGCACCTCGACTTCATCGAGCACGGCCTGACGTTGCGGATCAATTCGATGGCCATCCTCGCCGCCCTCATCCTGCTGATTACCTTCGCGATCCAGCATCGCGGCATCTCGCAGGCGACGCGTACCCAAATGATTCTCGGCATCAGTTCGTTGTTGCCGCTCGTGCTGATCGGCATTGTGCCGATCATGAGCGGCGATATGCCGAGTACGCATTTTCTGCCGCTGCTGCCGCTGGCACGGGACGCGTCCGGCCATGTGGGCTTCGGCCACTACAACCTGGCCGGGATCACGCTGATGGCCGGCGGCATGTTCATTGCGGGCTGGGCCACCTATGGCTTCGAAACCGCGGTGTGCTACACCAGTGAATTCAAGGATCCGAAGCGCGACACCGTTCGGGCGATCGTCTACTCGGGCCTGCTATGCGTTGCCATCTTCACCCTGGTGCCGCTGGCGTTCCAGGGCTCGCTCGGGCTCGACAAGCTGCTCGACCCCGGGCTCTATGACGGCACCGCAGTCGGCGTCGTGATGGCGAAGATGATAGGCGGCGGCGCGCTCGTCACTAACGTGGTGGTTGCGATGCTGGTGCTCTCGCTGGTGCTCGCAGTGATGACCTCGATGATGGGTTCGTCGCGCACGTTGTACCAGGGCGCAGTCGACGGCTGGCTGCCCAGATACCTCGCGCGCGTCAACGAGCACGGCGCGCCGACGGCCGCCATGTGGACCGACCTGGCTTTCAACCTGGTGTTGCTGATGCTCTCGGACAACATCATGCTGCTCGCGATCGGCAACGTGGGCTACCTGATCTTCAACTTCCTCAATCTCCAGGCAGGCTGGATTCATCGCCTTGACCGGGGAAACTGGCCACGTCTGTACCGGGCGCGCGGATGGCTGCTGGCGCTCGGCGCGATCTTCGGTTTTCTCAACCTCGCGTTCATGGGCATGGGTGCCGATATCTGGGGGCCCGGCACGCTGCGTAACGGCCTGATATTCACATGCCTGATCGTGCCGGTGTTCCTGTTCCGCCACTATGTTCAAGACCGTGGCAAGTTCCCGGCCGCCTTCAGCCGCGATACCGATCTCGTGAACCGGGTCGGTGCACGCAGGCCCTGGCAGCCCTACGCAGCTCTCATTGTGGCGGCGCTGGTGGTGGCAGTGACCCATCACCTGGCAGTCTTGCCTTAAGTGTCTCCCGCCCGCATCGAGCGCAAGCGCGGCGGCGACGGCTTACCGATCGCACTCAACCGGAAAGGATTTTTCATGTCGAATGCGGAACATCTCGATGCAGCGGACACGCTCTGCGGCTATCGGAAGGTGCAGCATGCCGCGCGTCGGACGCTGGACGAAATCGTGCACTTCATTGCGCCGGGCGTCAGCGAAATCGACCTCGTGCGCAAATGCGACGAACTACAGCGCGCGGCGGGCGTAGACGACTACTGGTATCGCGCCTTGCCAGCGCTCGTGCTGGCCGGCGAGCATACCTGCCTCGCCATTTCGCGCGAGGCCTACGTGCCCGAAAGCGCCCCGCTCAAACACCACGACGTGCTGACCATCGACCTCAATCCGGCCATGAATGGCTACTGCGGCGATCTCGCGCGCACTTACTTCATCGAAGAAGGACAGGTGCGACGCGCACCGCACCGCGACGAGGAGTTTCTCGCCGGCGCCCACGCCCAGGCATCGCTGCACGCCCTGCTTCGGCGTGTGGCGACGCCCGACCTGCGTTTCGACGAGTTATACGGGATGGTGAAGGATGCCGCCGACCGGCTCGAATGCGAGCTGCTGGACTATCTCGGCCACAGTATGCAGGCCGATATGAGCGCGCTCGACTTCATCGCACCGAAGGTCACCCACACGCTCGGAGAGGTGGGCCTGTTCACCCTCGAACCGCAGCTTCGCGTCAAGGGCGGCCGCCATGGGTTCAAACACGAGAACATCTATTTCTTAGCCGGCGGCGTTTTGCATGAACTCTAGGAGCGGGAGCGCCACTTGTTTGAGGCCGGTCGATACCACCGTACAGCGCCCCCTGACGCTGGGGCCGCCGCGCAGTAGCACCCTGGAAGGCCGCGGCCGGCCGACCCGCCCGCGGCCCTGTCCGGTCAATGCGGCACCGATGGGATCATCCAGCTGAGCACGTGCTGCTGCAGGTACACAAGCACGCCGAGCACCAGCGTGAGGGCGATGCTGTGCCAGAAGGTACGCGCGAACACGACACCCTCCTGCCCCTTGAGGTCGGTCGTTGCCACGCCGGTCGCAATGTTCTGCGGCGAAATCATCTTGCCCATCACGCCACCCGAGGAGTTGGTCGCCGCCATCAGCACCGGGTCCAGGCCGAGCTGCTTTGCCGCCACCACCTGCAGGTTGCCGAACAGCGCGTTGCCCGACGTGTCGCTGCCCGAAAGGAATACCGCAACCCAGCCGAGCGTCGCCGAAACGAGCGGGAACAGCGCACCCGTGGACGCGACCCCCATCCCGAGCGTGTAGCTCATGCCCGAATAATTGAGCAGATAGGCAAGCGCCACGATCATCATCACCGTGACAATGGCAATGCGCGTCTGTTTCCAGGTCTGGGCGACACAGGCGACAAAGCCGCTGATCCCCACTCGCGTCCACACTGCGGTGATCGCCGCGGCAACGAGAATCGCCGTGCCGGTGCCAAGCGGCTGGAACGTCCAGATCGCGGCATAGGACTTGTGATAGAGCGTCATATAGACGGCGTTGTGAAGGCCGGGCCACTTGATGTTCGCCTGGCCAATCGACGCAATGCCCGCATGCACCCAGAAAATCACGACCACCGAAACGATGATCCACGGCAGCCAGCCGCCGTAGCCGATGCGATCGGCGTGGTTTGTGGCTCGCGTGGCACCGCGCGCGATCGCGAAGGCTGCGTCGGGTTCAGGCTTCCAGACTTTGAGGAAGCCGATGGTGACGATCAGCGAAGTCAGCGAGGACAGCACGTCTGTCAATTGATAGCCGAGAAAATTCGACGTGACGAATTGCGCGAGCGCGAAGCTGCCGCCCGACACGACGAGTGCCGGCCAGAGCTTGCCGATGGAGCGAATGCCGCCGTACATGGCGACCACATAGAACGGCAGCAGGAACGCGAAAAACGGCAACTGGCGGCCGACCATCGCGCCAAGCGTCTCGGGATGCAGCGACGTCACAGCGCCCAGCACGGTGATGGGCACGCCAAGCGCCCCGAATGCGACTGGCGCCGTATTGAAGATCAGCGTGAAACTGAGCGCCTCGATAGCGGGAAAGCCGAGGCCGATCAACAGCGCGCTCGTGATCGCCACCGGCGTGCCGAAGCCGGAGATGCCTTCGAGCAGGCAGCCAAACGAGAAGGCGACGACGAGCAGCACAAGGCGCCGGTCGTCGGGAAGATGATCGAGCATCCATTGGCGGAACTGGTCGAAGCGGCCCGACTTCACCGCGATGTTGTAGAGCAGCAGCGCGTTGACGACGATCCACATCACCGGTATCAGCGCGAGCGTCATGCCTGCGCCGACGGCATCGAACGCCAGGCCAGCGGGCATGCCCCACACGCCGATCGCGATGGCGAGGCCCGCGACCAGCCCCGCCAACGAGGCCTGCCACGCGGGCCGGCGCAGGATGCCGAGCATCGCAAGCGCAACTGCAATCGGAATGACGGCGACGACAAATGAAAGGGGCAGTGAGTTGCCGACAGGCGTCAGCGGCTGCGCGAACAGGGTTCCTGCGGGTAAAGCCAAACCTGAATTCACTATGTCTCCTATGTCCCGTTGACGGGACTTTTGTCTGTATGCTGCCGCGATGGCAATGGAGCCCCGTGCGGAGGACGCGGCAATCCCCCGCAGCGGACAAGAAAGCGATAACCAGGCAGACGCCAAAGCGTCTGCCTGGTTACTCAATCCGCGCGCTCATGGATATCCAGATTCATGCGGCAACGCACCGTGCGCCCGCACTGGCAATCTGCGCGTCCTGGTCGGACTTCACCCCCGATACGCCGACGGCCCCGACCACCACGGCACCGACGATGACCGGCACGCCGCCCTCCAGGGTCGTGCAAAGCGGCGCACTGAGAAAGGCGGTGCGGCCGCCGTTGACCATGTCTTCGTAGACTTTTGTCTCGCGACGGCCAAGCGCCGCGGTGCGCGCTTTCTCCTCGGCAATGTAGGCACTCAGCGGCGCGGCACCGTCCAGACGTGCGAGCGCGAGCGGGTGGCCGCCGTCGTCGACCACGGCGATCGCCACGGCCCAGCCGTTGCGCTGGGCCTCATCGCGAGCGGCTTCGAGAATCCGGTGCGCCTCGGCGGCACCGAGCACGGGTTTGGTCTGCATGTCAGTCAGGCTCTCTGTTGGGAAATCGGGGCAAGCAGGGATTCGACGAGCTCGATCCAATGCGTGACGGGCGTGCGGCCCGCGCTGTTCAGGTGCGTCTGGCAACCGATGTTGGCCGTCACGATCGCCTCCGGCTGGCCGGCCTCGAGCGCATCGAGCTTGTTATCGCGCAGTTGCTTCGCGATCTCGGGCTGCGTGAGCGAGTACGTTCCGGCCGAGCCGCAGCACAGATGGGCGTTCGCCACAGCGCTCAGATCGAAGCCGAGCCGGGTGAGCACGCCTTCGACGGCGCCGCCGAGCCGCTGCGCGTGCTGCAGCGTGCACGGGCAATGAAAGGCGATGCGCTGGCCGGTAGCGCGCGCGAACGCATCGAGCGGCTCCGCGGCGATCACCTCGACCAGGTCGCGCGCAAGCGCGCTCACGCGCCGGGCTTTGTCCGCATAGGCCAAATCGAAACGCAGCAGGTCGCCATATTCCTTCACGAAGGCTCCGCAGCCGCTCGCCGAGATGACGAGCGCCTCGGCGCCCGCTTCTATCGCGGGCCACCACGCGTCGATATTGCGCCGCGCGCGCGCGAGCCCCGCCTCCTGCGCGTTCAGGTGATATTCGTTGGCGCCGCAACAGCCGCTGCGCGGCGCGGGCGTCACGCTGATGCCAAGATGATCGAGCACGCGCGCGGCGGCCGCGTTCGTATTCGGAGCAAGCGACGGCTGCACGCAGCCTTCGAGCATCAGCACGCGGCGCGCATGGCGCACGGCGGGCCTCGGGCGTGCAGCGGGCGCCTGCGCGGGAATCTTCTCGCGCAACGTTTCAGGCAGGAGCCCGCGCACCGCCCGGCCCGCGCCGATCAATCCGGCGAATACGGCCGGCCGCGACACGCCGTGGCGCAGCCCTGCCCGCAGCCAGCGCTCGCGCGCCGGCCTCGCCGTGCGCCGCTCGACCTCGGCGCGCCCGATGTCGAGCAGCGCGTGATAGCGCACGCCCGACGGACAGGTCGTTTCGCAGTTGCGGCAGCTCAGGCAACGGTCAAGATGCAACTGGGTCTTTTCGGTGACCGGCTGCCCTTCGAGCACCTGTTTGATCAGATAGATGCGGCCGCGCGGCCCGTCGAGTTCGCTGCCCAGTAGCTGATAGGTCGGACAGGTTGCATTGCAGAATCCGCAGTGCACGCATGAGCGCAGAATCGACTCCGCCTCATCGGCGCGTGCAAGAGACTGCGCGGCTTCGCTCAGGTTGGTTTGCATGGTGAGGCATCCCTCAAAGGTCCGCGTAGAGGCGGCCCGGATTGAAAATCCCCTGCGGGTCGAGGCGGGCCTTCAGGCGCCGGTGCAACTGCATCAGCGCGGCGGGCAGCGGCTGGAACGGCGCGTCGGTCACGCGAGGCGTGAAGGCTGTCGCGTGGCCGCCGAGCTCGCGCGCGAGCCCGCGAATCTCATTCGCGCCGACGGCAGTCTTGAGCCAGCGCTGGGCACCGCCCCAGTCGAGGAGCACTTCGCCCGGAAGTGTCACGAGGGGCGCGGCAACGGGCAGCGACAGGCGCCAGAGCGGCCGCTCGTCCGCGAAGAACGGCAGCGAGAAGTCGCGCAGCCGGCTCCAGAACATGGCATCGGCCTCGGCGCCACCGATTGCCTCCAACGCGGCGCGCACGGAACCGGTGCCGCCTTCGAGCCGTAGCTGCAGCATGCCGTCGGCATGGCACGCACCGGTGATCGGCAGCCCCTCGCGGCGCCAGCGGATGAGCCGCTCGCGCGCCTCCTGCGCCGTGAGCTCGAGCGCGATATGGCGCGTCGCGCGCGGCCGGGGCAGCACCTTGAACGACACCTCGGTCACGAGCCCAAGACAGCCAAAGCTTCCCGCCAGCAGGCGCGAAACGTCATAGCCGGCGACGTTCTTCATCACCTCGCCGCCAAAGCGCAGGTGCCGCGCCTGCCCGGTGATCACGCGGCAGCCGAGCACGAAGTCGCGCACCGCACCGGCCCACGGGCGCCGCGCACCCGACAGGCCGGAGGCGAACACGCCACCCACCGTGGCCGCGCCGCCAAAGAGCGGCGCTTCGAACGGCAGCATCTGCCCCGCTTCGTCGAGTACCGACTCCACGTCGGCGAGCCGCGTACCCGCGCGCACCGTCATGACAAGCTCGGTCGGATCATAGTGAACGATGCCCCGGTGCCCGCGCGTATCGAGCACTCGCGCATCGACCGTGCGCCCCAGCCACACCTTGCTGTCGCCGCCGCGTATGCGCAGCGGCGTGCACGCGGCAAGCGCCGCTTCGACTTCGGCGATCAGCGCGGCACTGTTGTCCGTCGAATCCAGTTCGCGTCGCATCAAAACCGCTCCAGTTCGGGAAAAGGAAGTTGGCCACGGTGCACGTGCATCGCACCGAACTCGGCGCAGCGGTGCAGCGTGGGGATGTTCTTGCCTGGGTTGAGCAGCCCGGACGGGTCGAAGGCGGCCTTGACGGCGTGGAAATACTCGATCTCGTCGTGCTTGAATTGCACGCACATCTGGTTGATCTTCTCGCGACCCACGCCGTGCTCGCCCGTGATGCTGCCGCCCACCTCCACGCACAGTTCGAGAATGCGGCCGCCCAGTGCCTCGGCACGGTCCATTTCGCCGGGCTGGTTCGCATCGAACAGGATCAGCGGGTGCATGTTGCCGTCGCCCGCATGGAAAACGTTCGCGACCTTCAGGCCGTACTCTTCCGATAACGCGGCGATGCCTTCGAGAACACGCGGCAGTTCGCGCCGCGGAATCGTGCCGTCCATGCAGTAGTAGTCCGGCGAAATGCGCCCCACCGCGGGGAACGCGTTCTTGCGCCCGGCCCAAAAACGCTGTCTTTCCGACTCGTCGCGCGCCACGCGCAGCTCGCAGGCGCCCGACTCGCGCAGCAGCGCGCCGACGCGTTCGGCGTCTTCCTCGACGTCGTCGTGCGCGCCGTCGAGCTCGCACAGCAGAATCGCCTCCGCGTCCACCGGGTAGTCCGCGTGGATGAAATCCTCAGCCGCGCGGATCGCGAGGTTGTCCATCATTTCGAGGCCGCCAGGGATCACCCCCGCGCCGATGATCTTCGCCACCGCGCCGCCCGCAAGCGCGACGTCATCGAAGCTCGCCATGAGCGCCTTCACGCTCTGCGGCTTCGGCAATAGCTTCACGGTCACCTCGACGACCACCCCGAGCATGCCCTCCGACCCCGTAAAGAGCGCGAGCAGGTCAAAGCCAGGGCTGTCGAGGGCGTCGCCACCGAGCGTGACCAGCTCGCCCTCGATCGTGAGGATGTCGACTTTGAGGATGTTGTGGACAGTCAGGCCGTACTTCAGGCAGTGAACGCCCCCCGCGTTTTCCGCAACGTTGCCGCCGATCGAGCAGGCGATCTGCGAAGAGGGGTCCGGCGCGTAGTACAGGCCGTAGGGTGCGGCCGCCTGGGAGATCGCCAGATTACGCACGCCGGGTTGCACGCGCGCGATGCCCGCTTCGGTGTCGATGTCGAGAATCCGGTTGAATTTGGACATCACCAGCAAAATGCCCTTCTCGAGCGGCATCGCGCCACCCGAGAGCCCGGTGCCCGCTCCGCGCGCCACCACCGGTACACCGCGCGCCGCTGCCACCGTGAGCACCGCGCGCACTTCATCGACCGTGGACGGCAGCGCGACCATCAGCGGCACCGTCCGATAAGCGGCGAGGCCGTCGCATTCGAACGGGCGCAGATCCTCGCGTTCGGTAAGGAGTTCCAGCCCAGGCGCTGCCGTGCGCAGCGCCGCTGCGAGTTCGGCCCGATCGACAGCCGGCAGCGGGCCGTCGATCGCCTCGTCATACATAAAGCTCATTGCGTCGTCTCCAGCGCGGGGCGTCGCATGGCGCACCCGCAATTGCGAATTGGCGCAATTCTTCTGGGCGCGCGCCGGGCTGTCCAGAGCCTTCAGCACTGGTCACACCAGTTCTTTTTATGGGGCCCGCTTCCGGCCTGTATTTTTTAACTTTTCCTCAATAAATACATGGAGTTATGAGATACTCACCTCTCCCCGTGAAAAGTGGTCATACCAGTATGGAAGGCAAAGGCGAAATGGCTGGCGCACGGCGTGTTGCTGACGTCGTGGCCGAGCGCATCGAGAAGTTGATTGTCGACGGCGTGCTCAAAGTCGGGCAGGCGCTGCCCTCCGAGCGCCGCCTCACAGAAAAGCTCGGGGTTTCGCGCACGGCACTGCGCGAAGGCATGAAGGTGTTGCGCGCGCGCGGCATCATCGATACGAAGCACGGCAAGGGTTCGTTTGTCGCAAGCCTCACGCCGCAGGAGCACATCACGCCGATGATGCACCTGCTCGCGTCGCAGCCACGCACGCTCTACGACCTTTTCGAGGTGCGCGGCATGCTCGAGGCCGAAGCCGCCCGACTGGCGGCGCTGCGCGGCACCGAAGCCGATTTCATCCTCATCACGAGACGCTATGAGGAAATGAACGCCCCGGAAGCTCATAATTTACCGCCCGCCGAACGGGCGAGGCTCGATCACGCGTTTCACCGGGCAATCTACGAGGCGTCGCACAATCCCATCCTCGTCAATACGCTGCAGTCGCTCACCGACCTGCTACTGAGTTCGGTATTTGCATCCGTGAACAACCTGTACCACCGCGAGCCACACAAGAAACAGATCGATCGGCAACACGCCCGCTTCTATAACGCCGTGACGGGAAGATTGCCCGAGCAGGCACGCAGAGCGGCGAGCGAGCATATCCGCAGCGTCGTTGATTATCTTCGCGAAATCGAGAACGAAGAACAGCGGCTCGTGCGGGCAACGCTCCGGCTCGAGGGTTGGGCCTGAACCGCGGACAACGCTCATGCAGGCCACCGGCTTGGTGGCCTGGACAATGAGAACCAGGTGAGTATCCCCACGCTAAACGAGCACGGCTATGTGCGGGTGCCAAGCCTGCCGCACGAACATCTACGCGAGCAATCGCAAGGCATCGCCGAGCGACAACACCGTTGTGCGCGAATCGAATGCGGTGGCGAACAGATGTTCATGCACGAGCGGATCCGGGTCGTAACAACACTCCTTGACCGTGTACAGGCGGAAGTCCGCGTCGCTTGCATACGCGACCGAAGACAGCACGACACCGGTCGACGCGATGCCGACCATGATCAGCGAATTGATTCCTTTTGCCGAAAGCCGCACCTCCAGATCGGTGCCGAAGAATACGCTGGCGCGGTGCGCGACGATGAGCGGTTCATGGGCCTGCTGGCCCAATTCCGGCGCGGTCCGGTCATCGACAAAGCGGCGCAGTTGTTTGATGCCCTGTCCATTCTTGTTCAGCGGGCTGACTTCCGGATAGCCCGGACTGAACCGTAAGTTGGCGAAGTAAATTCCAACGCCTTTCGCCCGCGCGGCGTCGCAAAGTTTGCGCGTATTGGCCAGCAAGTCTGGCGCAACCGATGGAAAGAGCCCGAGAATATCGGTCTGGTAATGCATGACGACAAGCGCGGTTTGCGCCGGCGCGATTGCGTCCATTTGCGCATCTCCTTTAGGCCGATAAATAATACTTCATGCTGTCGTATCGATAACGATCATTCGCGTGGCCCGGTGCGCAGAGCTACCCAATTGAACGCGAATGCATCATTTGAGGCGCCGCAGGACCACTTCGGCCGTGCCACCGCTGGAAGCCGACGTCGTCCATTTGAGTGTGTCTCCGCTGATCACAAATGGCCGCTTTTGCTCGGCTCCATTCCAGTTCGGAAACGTGCTGGCGGCGACATGGAAAGTGATCGTCTTGTCAGCTTCGTCCACGGTGTATGTACCGAAGTGAGCGATCGATCCTTGCACGACGGACCTGTTTTCCTCGGGCGTGCCCTTCATCCGGTTGCCGGACTCAAACTTTGCGATGTCGGCGCGAGATGTCATCAGAATATAGTGCCCACGCCCGTCGAAGATCGCGAGTCCTTGCGGATTGGTGCCGAACATGGGTTGCCGGCTGCCGTCCGGGTGCACGGTATCGACCGATACGTAGGCCCACGTTCCGACGACCTGTTCATTCAGCGTTTCCGCTCGGGCGGCGACGCCTGTGTATGAAATCGTCATACCCAGCAACACCGCCAAAGTATGGCGGGTGAAAGCGCTCACTTGACTCATCACGCTTCTCCTCGAGAGTACGTTCGTCGTGTTTCCGCTGTTTCGAACACCGCAAAGATCGCTTATCGAGTGGCTTCAAGGTCACCTTGCAACGGATTAATCTCATCCGCAATGACCAGTATGGGACAACGCGCCTATGCGGACTATATTAGTTTTCATGCTGGTCAGCGCATTCGCTCGCGCGGCAACGATATTTCTCCCGATTCGCCCATTGGGCTGAAAGGAGCGGCAACCATGTCTGACAAGCAAGACAACCCATTGCGCACGAAGATCCTCGGCACCTGGCGCATGCACGCCTGGACGCGCCGGGTAGTCGATACCGGCGAGCTAACAGATGCACTCGGCCCGCATCCGTTCGGTTTCATCAACTACTCCGCGGACGGACGGGTGATGGTCTTCGTGCTCAAGAGCGGGCGCCTCGTACCCGCCTCAAGTCGGCCGACCAATGAAGAGAAAATCGCGCTCTTCGATTCGATGTTTGCCTACGTCGGAACATACGTCGTGGAATCCGATCGGGTTATTCATACCCTCGACGGCAGCTGGAACGAGCTTTGGACAGGCACGCAACAGATCCGCTTCATTACCCTTCAGGGAGCGCAACTCGTCTACCGCACGCCGGAAACCATTGATCCGATGGATGGCCAGCTCTGCACCTACGAGGTCACATTTTCCCGGGAATAAGGAAGCCCTTGCGACCCAGAAAGCGGAGTTTCACCGTTCGAGCGTATGGACAAACCGCGCGCCAACACCGCGGGGCCCACAAGCTCGCCCGCATGGTCTATTTCATGCTGACGCGCGGTGAAGCGTTCGTTGACCAGGGGCGACAGCGTTACGAGGAACAGCAAAGGCAGCGCAGCATCCCGGCCCTCAGGCGACATGCCTCCGCCGTCGGATTCCAGCTCCAGTAGTCCTCCCGCGCGCGTAAGGACTGCCCCAATGATTCCGAAACGCAAGACTGTCAATAATTACAGGCGGATGGTCCAGTCACGCGCCTCGCCGCGTGCTTGCAGCAACTTCCTAACGATCACGATACAGCAATCCCCAGACCACTAGCACGCGCTTTGGCTATCGCGTAAACCGCGTTCAGCAACGGTGCCGACTGTTTCACTTCGCCCGCGATTGACACAACACTTCCAAGAATCGCTTCCAGCTCGATCGGCTTCCTGGCCTCCCAGTCCTGGAGCATCGATGTTTTGACGTGTCCGAGCCGGCGAGTCAGCGCGATCCGTTGTTTCGGCTCTACGGTTAGGTCTATCCCGATCCTACCTCCTAAATCGATTGCTTCTTGCATCATGGATTCGAAAAGCGCATTAATGTTCGGGTCGTCAATGAGCTCATCCGTTGCACGCTCAGCTAGCATGCTAACCGGATTGAAGCAAAGATTTCCGAGTAGTTTCAACCATATCTCGTTGCGGATGTCGCGAACAGCGGTGGCGTCAAATCCTGCGTCGCTCATGGCTTCCGCGATCATCTTTATCCGCTCGCTGGACGCACCGAACGGCTCTCCGAACGCGACGCGGTTTCCAGAAGCATGCCTCACTACGCCCGGCTCTAACGTCGAGCAGGACGGGAATACAACGCAGCCTACAATCTGGTCAATCGGCAGCGCCGCTTCGAGGCGTCCCTCGGGATCCACGGCTTCCAGGCGCAATCCCGAGAGCGGAACAGACTCCGAGAGGAAAAACCACCAGGGAACGCCATTCAGTGCTGGAATGACAATGGTGTTTGGGCCGATTAAGGGCTTGGCCTGTTGAGCCGCTTTCGGTAGTGCGGGAGACTTAACGGTAAAGATCACAACGTCCTGTTCCCCAAGAACCTCCGCGTTATCGCTTGCCTTGGGCCGGGTGTGAATCGTCTGCCCATCACTTTGTAGAGTCAGCCCCCGGTTATCAATCGCAAAAAGCGTTGCGCCGCGTGCGACCACACTTACATCGTGACCGGCTTTCGCCAGGCGTGCGGCAAAGAAGCCGCCGATTGCGCCGGCGCCCACTACACAAATTCGCATGTTCTTCCTTTCCTTAAAGCGCCGCAGTACTCGCTGCTATTAAAAATGTACCGGAGTGCTTCAGGCGATGTTACCAACGATTCCTTACTCGTATGAGCCGGCTTGGCGTTCGTCTTGAAGAGTCGTCAGGATTTCCGGGAGTTTAGAAAGGGCATTTTGAGTAAGCCCCTCATAGACGCTGTTGCCATGCACGTCTATCCCAACAGTCAGCGGACCGAGGTTTTCGACTCTTACTTTAACTAGCCGGTAGTGCGTGATGAGATCTTTCCAATACACGCCTGTGACTTCGCGGATCGCTTCAGACAGCAATGCGCAACCACCTCCCAGGAACGATAGGTATATACACCCAGCCTCCTTCATGGCTTGAACGCTTTCGAGATCAAGCCCGCCCTTACCACCAGTGAGACGCAAGCCAAGCCCACGAATCAATGTTGGCATGTATTGGTTGAAGCGCGTACTGGTCGTGGGGTTGAGATACAGCATCTCGTACCCATCATCATTTTCACGGGTCATGCTTCCTACGTGAAAAAGCGTGCCACCAGAGAAGTCGAGCGGAAGTGGCTTTTTGTCGTTGACGAACTCCGTGAGGCGCTGATAGGTGGGAAGCCCAGCCGATACGACAATCTCTCCGCTCAAATAGACGAGGTCACCTACCGATAGATCCCGTACTGAGCTGTCGTCGAGCGGCAGATGAAGATGGTGTGTCTTGAGCATGATTTATCGTCCTATTCAATTACCGTGACTTCGCCGTCGTTGCTGATACGCACCCGCGTACGACGATCGATCCAGCAATTGAAGCACACGGCTACAGGGGTGAATCCATGTCCTGCGGCGTAATTGATGTGGACCGCCATGGCAGTGGTATCGCCACCGGTACCCATAGGACCAAAACCCGTAGAGTTGATCGCCTTTAGCAGGCGCTCTTCCATAGTGGCCAGAATCGGCTCAGGATTTTCTTCCTCCATCCGGCGAAACGTAGCTTCCTTGGCCATCTTGGCGGCATAGTCAAAACTTCCGCCAATTCCCACGCCTACAACCACAGGCGGACAAGCCTGTGAGCCAGCGCGAATGACCGTGTCCAGAATGAACTTCTCGATGGTCTCCAAGGATGGGAACGTAAAGATCTCGAGAGCCGCCCAACGCCCGGATCCTAACGCTTTAGGAGAGCAGGTGATATCAATGTAGTCGGCGTCGTCAATGACGTCGAACGTGATAATTGGCATATCCTTACCCTCGTAACTGCGCTCGAGAGTGAGGGGATTCGTTATATGCTGCAGTAGCGGAGGGTTAATTGTGTTGGTCAGTTCCTTGAACCCGTCACGAATTGCTTTTTTGACACTTCCCTCGAAAGTCACTTGTGATCCGATTCGCACGAGGTAGGCGGGAAAGCCCGCATCCGAGCATACGAAGTGGTTGCGTGATTCTGCAGCCTCGGCGCTCTTGAGCATGATGGTCAGCGTATTTCTGGCAACTTCGCTGCGTTCTCGTGTGTGGGCAGCGCTGAGAGCGCGCCTGGCATCTTCCGGGACCCGTCTGAGCGAGCGGTCATACATCTGCGCCGTCACTGCTTTCAACTGATCGTATGAGATCGCCACGATCTTCTCCTTTCTTTCGGGTATTTGTTGCTTAAAGTTTCCGCTCGAAAACCGCTTACGCTCGATTTACTATGCCAGGCCGCATGTTGCATACCGGACCATGCTGTATCTGAGCGTCTTCATGCCGTCGTCAGAACTTGTGACGCAGGCCGATACGTACCATGGTAACGCTGTCCGATGAGGATGGCGTCAGAACGTTGATGGCCGCAACCGCCTTATGGTTTGTCGAATCGACACCTGAGGCGTGCTGATAGACGGCCGTTAAATAAACGTCCGTTCTCTTGGACAAGAAGTAGTGCGTGCTGGCCTCGGCTTGGTGGTAAGTCGCCCCTTCATTGACGTTGTTCGAGCTACCCTTGGTGTAGTCGTAAGCAACGCCCGCCATCCACGCAGGCGTGATGTGATAGCTGAAGTTCACCTCGGCGTTGTTGAATGTCGCATTTCCCGCATATCGGCTCGGGTTTGGCCCAGAGGTCGTATCGCCCATGTCACGGAATCTGATATTTGAATACGTTGCGCCGAAAGTGGCGGCGCCGTATGTGTATGACGCGCCTGCACCGATGTCCTGATAGGAATGCGCCGAGAGGAAACCGCGATAAACGGGCGATGTTGCATTGGCCACGGTGGCCGTTGCAGTCGTCGCGGAGTTGCCTCCGAACAAGCTCGTGTTGGGGTTCCGGGCATTGAGATAGGCGACACCGAGGGAGAGCGGGCCGCGCGTGTAACCGGCGCCGAATGACCAAATCTGATTACGCGTCACGTCACCAGCTACACCTCCGAGACTGTACGTGCCGCCGAATGAGAAGCCAGCGTAGTCCGCACTCCTGAACTTCATCGCGTTATTGCTTCGGAAGCTGTAATTGAAGTTGTCAAGGTCACCCGGATGGGCCGAGACGTAGCCGCCCCACTGGTTGCTCACTGAGTACTGACCCAGGAAGTCGGTGAGCGCGTCATACTGTCGGCCGAATGTCACGGTACCGTACGTGCTGGAGAGCCCGACATAGGCTTGCCGGCCGAACATCAGGCCCCCTTGGCCGAGTCGCCCGTTCGTGATGTCGAATCCATTTTCCAGCCGGAAGATCGCTTTAAGCCCCCCGCCGAGATCCTCGCTTCCTGAAAGTCCGAACCGACTTCCCTGATTAACGCCGCTCACCATGGCAAACAGGCGTCCGCCATTGGCGTTCGACTGATAGTTGAAGCCGGCATCAACAATGCCGTAGAGCGTAACGCTGCTTTGACCATACGCGGCAGTGGCGAAGGCGCTGAGCGCCGCGAGCGCGCAAAGCGAGCAGGAATGCTTTTTCATTAACAGTCTCCAAGGTTTGGTTTTATATGGGCGTGGGCAAGCCTCCGCCATCAGAGAGACCGAAAAGCGGTGCCTCACGTTGATAGTTACGTAATGGTGTTGTGAAGCGATGCCGAGGATCGATCCTCGGCTCTGCGGGGCTGCTCAGACGTTTTTCGTCTTGTTCGGCGTGTCGTGACGACCCACCGCGACGACAGTAACGGCGCCAATCAGCATCAGGGCTGCAAGGTAATACTGGCCCGCGGCGAGCGTGTGTGTGGTCTGGTTGAGCCAGCCGATGATGCCAGGGCTGACGAGGCTGCCAAGTCCAGCAAGCGTGCTGATCAACGCAATCCCACCCGCGGCGGCTTCTTTGCTCAGATAGAGGCTGGGCATGGACCAGAACGGTCCCATTGCGGAAAACGTACCGGCTGCGGTCACGATCAATGCGACGACCGACAGCGCAGGATTTGCCGACACTAGCGGCAGAGCGGCCCAGCCCACCGCTGCGACCAGACCAGAAAGCGCGGCGTGCCAGCGGCGCTCCTTGCGCGCGTCGGAGTGTCGAGCCACGAGGTACTGACAGACGAAGCCAGCGATGAAGGGGAGCGACGACAATACGCCGATCGTCCACACATCGGTAATACCAGTTCGGTTGATGATTGTAGGCAACCAGAAGAAAACGTTCGACGCGCCGGCGAGGAGCGCGACACCCATTCCTGTCAACAGATAAAAACGAGGCGAGAGCAGCGCCTTTCCGAAGGACTTGTGGGCGTTGACGCTGCTCGCCTCGCGGTCGGCACGCAAATCGCGCTCAATGACGGCGACCTCGTCCGACGAGAGCCATGGCGCATTAGCTGGCGTATCATGCAGCCGCCGCATCACGACGAAGATCAGCAGCAACGGCGGCATACCTTCAATCAGAAAAAGCCATCGCCAGCTGTGCAGCCCAGCAACACCATCCATCGTGTGCATGATGATGCCCGACAGTGGGCCGCCGATCACACCCGCAATAGGAATGGAGGCCATGAAGAGGGCGGTAAAGCGTGCCCGGCGGGAGACCGGCACCCAGTAGGTGAGGTAAAGCAGAATGCCGGGGAAGAGTCCTGCCTCGGAAGCGCCGAGCAGAAAGCGCCAAAGATAATAGCCGTTCTGACTGTTCATGGCGGCCAGCCCGGCCGAACACACTGCCCAAAGAACCATGATCCTGAGAAATGTCTTTCGGGCGCCGATTTTTGCTAGCAGCATGTTGCTCGGAATCTCGAAGAGCATGTATCCGGCGTAAAAGATGCCGGCCCCAATTCCGAACACTGTCTCAGAAAGCCCCAAGTCGCGCAGGAAGCTCAGCTTCGCGAAGCCGACATTGGAGCGATCGATAAAAGCAACGATGTACAGCAGCATGAGAAGCGGCATTAAGCGCCAGAGCAGCTTCTTATAGACGGCGTTTTCCGTCGTAATACCAGCGGATAGGTTGCCAGTCGGCGAGGTGGATGTCTGGATGGTCACTGCTGTCTCCGTCTTTGAACAGGCTCGATGCGAGCAAGCGCACTCGGTAGCCGAATTAGAGACCTTGGACATATACAAGTCAATAACATGACCTATAGGGTTTTTACGGGCGGTGTCGGGGCCCAGAAACAGACAAAATACGACGCATGGATCGTGACGTACGTTGAAACGACAACGAGTCGTCACGCGAACTATCGATTGGAATGGGAAAAGATCATGAGTGGACCCCTCTCTCACGTCAGAGTGCTCGACCTCAGCCGCATCATGGCTGGCCCCTGGAGTGGCCAGATCCTTGCGGACCTCGGCGCCGACGTCATCAAGGTGGAACGCCCCGAAGTCGGGGACGACACCCGCAGTTGGGGGCCGCCGTTCCTGAAAGCAAGCGATGGTACGTCGTCGAAGGAGTCAGGCTATTTTCTGTCCGTGAATCGGGGCAAACGCTCGGTCGCAGTTGACCTGGCGACCCCTGAGGGACAGGAAACCGTACGTGCGTTGGCGGCGCAGTGCGACGTTGTGCTTGAGAACTTCAAGGCCGGCGCCCTGAAGCGTTATGGCCTTGCCTACGACGACTTGAAGGCAGTCAGGCCGGACCTGATCTACTGCTCGATCACGGGTTTTGGTCAAGATGGCCCGAAGTCGGAAAACGCCGCCTACGACTTTATGATTCAGGCGATGGGCGGGCTGATGAGCGTGACGGGCGAGCGTGACGACGAACCGGGGGGCGGCCCGCAAAAGGTTGGCGTGCCGATCGTCGACATCATGACGGGCATGTACGCA
Source organism: Paraburkholderia sp. A3BS-1L (assembly GCF_051125215.1). Lineage (NCBI taxonomy): Bacteria > Pseudomonadati > Pseudomonadota > Betaproteobacteria > Burkholderiales > Burkholderiaceae > Paraburkholderia > Paraburkholderia sp. A3BS-1L. The sequence goes on from NZ_CP120444.1 coordinate 519,151, forward strand.
ACGGTCGGCATTCTCGCCGCGCTCGCAAGGCGCAACGAAACGGGCGAAGGCGAGTACATCGATGTGGCGATGCTCGACGTTCAGGTCGCGTTTCTCGCCAATCAGGCGATGAACTATCTTGTCTCGGGCAAGACGCCGGCTCGCAACGGCAACAAGCATCCGAACATCCAGCCGCAGGACGTGTTCAAGTGCCGGGATGGCTATCTGGTCCTCGCGGTTGGTAACGACGGCCAGTTCCGCAAATTCTGCGACGTCATCGCGCGTTCCGAACTGGCTGACGACGAGCGCTTTGCGACCAATGCCCAGCGCGTGCGTAACCTTCCGGCGCTGCTCGCGATCATTCGCGAAGCGCTGCTTAAAGACGACCTCGCGGTCTGGCTCGCCAAACTCGATGCCGCCACGGTGCCGTGTGGGCCGATCAATACGATTCCAATGGTTTTCGAAGACGCTCAGGTCAAGCACCGCGAGATGCTGCGCCATCTTCCTCATCCGGTCTCCGGCACAGTGCCTCAGGTGGTGAGCCCGATTCGGCTGCGCAATGCACCGTTGAGCTTCGACCGCGCACCCCCGACGCTCGGGCAGCATACGGACCAGGTGTTGAGTGAACTTGGCATTACGCGCGCGTGAAGCGGGCGATGCAGACCAAATGACATTAATTTGCAAGGACTGAACGTGGCACGCATTCCCCTTTTTTCTCCCGAATCGATGACTGCCGAACAGGAGCGCGTCTATCGGGCCGTCGTCGACGGACCACGCGGGACGGTCGTCGGCCCCTTGCGCGCTGCGCTTCATCGCCCCGAGCTGGCTGACCGCTGGCAACGCTTTGGAGAAATCCTGCGTTACGGGACAACCTTGCCGGCGCGATTGAATGAACTGGCGATCGTTGTCACGGCGCGTCGCTGGAACAGCCAACTCGAATGGCATATACACGCCGAGGCAGCCCTGCGTGCCGGTCTGAGCCAAGCCGTGCTGGACGCAATCAGGACAGGCGCCCAGCCAGCATTTGATGACGCGGAAGAAGCTGATATTTACGAATTCGCGCGACAGCTGCAACAGACCGGCAATGTCGATGAGGAGGTCTACCAGCGTGTCATGCATCGATGGGGCAACGTCGGTGTAGTTGAGCTTGGAGCGGTGATTGGTTACTACACGCTCGTGTCGATGACGCTCAACGTCCACCAGATCCCGTTGCCCGACGATGTGTCGCCGCCGCTCGCGCCCCTGCCCCATACGAACGGATCAGGCGAGGCGCTGCCAACTCTTGCGCGTTGTTCCTTGTCATGTCCGCCATCCGATGCGGAAGCCGGAAACGGGGACGAATCTGCTTTCCCGTCTGGTCGGACAGCCGAAAAAAGTCAGTAGGCTAGACTACCAGTTCTTTGGATTAAACTATGAGGGCTCGCGGGCGCGGGCTGCTCTCGGCAGTCGCGCTGGAAGAGCCACTTGACATCATCCGGAGTTGGAATGAGCACAGAGGCGGCCCTGAAGGAACCAGCCATTGATTTCAGCCTGAGCGGGGTAGCCCGCTACATCCAGCTTGCGACGCTCTTCAGGAGGCGCATTGAGTCGGGTCAATGGGGTGTCGGCACGCAGATTCCGACAGTCGATGAACTGGCCGAAGAATGCGCCGTCGCTCGCGCCACGGTCCGGCAGGCGCTTGACATCCTCGAGGAGGACAAGCTCATCGAACGCTTTCGGGCCAAGGGTACCTTCGTCACTCAGAAGCCACAGAGCCAGCTCTGGTGCGAGGTGCCTACCGACTTGTCCGGCCTGCTGCTCGCCGCGGAGGGGGCCAGCATCGAATTGCTGAAGTCCGAAAAGGGCGTCATGCCCACCAACATCCTGCACACCGGCGGCAAGCTCGCCCCTTCCTATCACCACTGGCGCCGACGCCATTCACGCGAAGGCCAACCCTATTATCTCGGCGATGCGTATATTGACGAGCGCCTGAGCCGCCGCATCCCGAAGTCCGCGTTCAAGCAGTACACGACCATGCGAATCCTGCGCGATATGCCAGACCTCAAGCTTCAGGAGATTCGCCAGACAATTACGATCGGCACCGCCGACATGGAATTATCGCGGATGCTGCAGATCCCGCTCAATGCGCCTGTTGCTCATGCCTATCGCACTGCAACCGATGCTGATGGAAACATCGTTTTCGTAGGCAACGGCGTGTATCGGGGCGATGTCATCCGCCTGGATATTAAGGTCACTCTCTAAGTCTTATACGGGGCGCCGCCAGGCGCGGCGCTCGCAGTCCTCGTATCAGTGTTTTCACCCATGAGTTTTTCGGTGCCATTAGGTCAAAAGGCCATATAATTGCCCTAACACGAAAGCAGGTCGTATCGCTGCACAATGACCTGGCCGAGTTTCGTGTGTTCCTCAACGCTCCTCAAGGACAAGCACATGAAACTGCATTGGTCGCCGCGCTCGCCGTTCGTCCGCAAGGTGATGGTATGCGCGTACGAGGCGGGTATCGTCGACAAGTTCGAATGCGTGCGTTCTCCAGTGGCAATGGATAAACCCAACCTCGATCTATTGCCCGACAACCCGTTGAGCAAGTTGCCTACGCTCGTTCTCGACGATGGATTCGCTCTGTTCGACTCATCGGTCATCTGCGAATACCTCGACACGTTGCACGCTGGTGCGAAGCTCTTTCCGGTCGAGGGTCGCGAGCGCTTCGTCGCGCTGCAACAACAGGCTTTTGCTGACGGCTTGCTCGACGTGTTGCTGCTCTGGCGCCAGGAGCGCAACAAGCCTCAGCCGCAACAGCGCCCGGAGTGGCTCGCAGCTTTCAAGGTTAAGTCGACTGCGTCGCTCGATGCGTTGGAGAAACTGGCGCCTCAATTACGGCTTGACGCGATCCAGATCGGTGATATCGCCATAGCTTGCGTACTCTCCTACTACGACTTCCGCCTGCCCGATGCGCAATGGCGCAACGGCCATCCGATGCTCGCAGCGTGGCATGCGCGATTCGCCGAGCGCGACTCGATGCGCCGCACCGAACCTGGCGATGGGGAGTGAAGCCATGAGCGTTTTTATGGATCCCCTGCGCCCCGTGGAGGTCGTGCCCGCGCGGATGCCGAGTGCACCGAGTCTGCCGCTTCCCGAGGACGCCTGCGATGCGCATTCGCATGTTTTCGGTCCGTACCGGGATTTTCCGTTTGCGACACCGTCCAGTTACCCGCCGCCGCTCGCGCCTTCAACCACCTATTTCGCCATGCTGGACACAATTGGCGCCAGACGCGGCGTGCTCGTTCAGCCGGCGCCGTACGGCACCAACAATGAGGCGCTCGTGGCGGCGCTCAAGGCGGGTGCCGGAAGGATTCGCGGCGTCGCAGTCGCACAGCGAGATGTGACCGAGGATGAGTTGCAAAACCTCCATAACAGTGGCGTACGCGCACTGCGTTTTAATGAAATGCCGAGTCCGCAGACGGGTAAACCGTTCGCGGGCAGTGTCGGGCTGGAGGTTGCGCTGTCGCTTGCGAGCCGCATGAAGGCACTCGATTGGCACGCTCAGGTTTGGGCGCAATGCTCCGACGTTCCCACCATTACTGAGAACCTCCAGCGGGCGGGATTGTGCGTGGTCTTCGAACACATGACGTGTTTCGATCCATCGCTCGGGACCAGCCATCACGACTTCCGGAACATCCTCGCACTGCTGCGCGAGGGACGCATCGGCGTAAAACTGGCTCTGTGTCGGGTGTCGAGGCGAGCCCCGCACTATGAGGATCTGCGTCCATTCCACGATCTGATGGTCGAAGCGAACGCGCAACAGCTCGTATGGAGTTCAGACTGGCCTTACGTCCGAATGGGCGATGCTGCGCCGGACGTGGCCGACTTGCTGGATACATTCCATGACTGGGTGGATGACGCTTCGTTGCGTAAGACCATCCTTGTCGATAACCCCGCACGCATTTACCGGTTTGACGCTTGATTGCACTAGTCACTTCCCGAAAGGCAACCCATGTCACTGATTCTTGAAAAGCGCGATGGCGTCGCGATCGTTACCATTGACCGGCCGCCGGTCAACGCACTCACCCTCGCGCTCTATGGCGAAATCGCCGATGTGTTCGAAAGCCTCGGTAATGAACTCGATGTCCATTGCGCCATCTTCACCGGTGCGGGCAATCGCGCTTTTTGCGCAGGCCTGGACCTGAACGAATTCTTGAGCGCAACACCCGAGCAGGACCCCGAACGCGCGGCCATCGTGCGCAGGACGTTCTCCGCCGTCTACCGTTGCCCGATTCCCGTCATCGCCGCTGTCAACGGTCCGGCGCTTGGTGCCGGTTCCGTACTGGCCACAGTGTGCGACATTCGCATCGCTGCGAGCAATGCACGTTTTGGCACGCCCGAGATCAACGTGGGCCGCTGCGGTGGTGCGGCTCATCACGGCCGCCTTATTCCGCAGGGCGCGCTGCGTCGAATGTATTTCACGGGCGAACCGATCGGAGCGCAGGAAGCGTTCCGGCTGGGACTGATCGATGAAGTCGTTGAGCCCGAAAACCTGATGCCCGCGGCGCTGAAGCTCGCAGCGAAGATCGCCGCCAAAAGCCCGCTCGGATTACGTTACGCAAAGCAGGCGCTTAACGACATCGAATCGATGCCGCTCGAAGCCGCTTACGAGCACGAGCAGGGTTACAGCACAAAGCTCATGTACACCGAGGATGCGCGCGAAGCGACGCGGGCATCGGTAGAGAAGCGGCCGCCGGTCTTCAAGGGCCGATAATCTACTGACATTGAGGCTCTTATGGACACGTCAGATTCGGGTATCGCAGAAAACGTGCGCTGCGAACGTCCTGAGCCCTCAGTCAATCGTAGCGGGGATCAGAGCCCTGTTGCCGAGATCCTCCTGATCGACGCCAAGTGTCAGATTGCATGCGGTTATGCCTGTTGTATCAGGTGTGGGCCAGGGGCGAGCGGCGTGCCCGGTCGTGGGACGCAGTGCGGCCACAACCGGGCAGCCAGCGAATTCCGCGAGGCGGATCTCGAAACCGCCGCGTTCACGATCTTCCTTCACCCGCGCGGGCTCGGGTGCGCGGCGGCAATCGACGATCATCTGAACCGCGGACGCAATATGGACGCACGCACGCCGGCCTCCCAGTGTACGAGCGCCCTGCTGTCGAGCGGTGCGCATCGAACACAGCACGATGCCCCGCCCATTCAGCCGGTCTATGACGCCAAATCGGCGCATCAAGGCGATGGCTTGAAGTAATGCTGCGCCAACGCAACCCAATACCGGACGCCGGCCGAAATGATGTCGTCGTTGAAATCGTATCTTGGGTGATGCAGTGCCGGCGCGGCCGCGCCGTCCCGCGTATTGCCGATCAGCACGTAAGCGCCCGGCCGCTCCTCCAGCATGAAGCCGAAGTCTTCGGACGTCATATTCGGCGGCACGTCGCGGTACAGGCGCTGGTCTCCGAACGTGTCGCGAATCACCGCTTCGCACAGCGCCGTCTCGGCTGGCGTGTTGACCGTGGCCGGGTAGTACTGAAAAAACTCCACGTCGACCAGCGCGCCATGAGCCGCGGCTAGCCCCTCGCACGCAAGCTGGACGTTGCGCTGCAGCTTCTGCTGCAACTCGGACGACAGCGTGCGAATCGTGCCGCGCAACTCGGCAGTGTCCGGAATGACGTTGTCCGTCGTACCCGCATGGAACATACAGACGGAAATGACGGCCGGATCGACGGGATCCTTGTGTCGCGCGGCGATGGTCTGACACTGCAGCACCATCGCGCACGCGAGCGGTACCGGATCGATGCCCAGATGCGGCTGCGCTGCATGCGCGCCCTTGCCCGTTACCGTAATCCTGAAGCGGGAGCCCGCGGCCATGATCGGGCCGGTGCGCAGCCCGAAATGCCCGGCGGGCAAGCCGGGCCAGTTGTGCATGCCAAACACCGCTTCGGTGGGATATTGCTCGAACAGGCCGTCGTCGATCATCTTGCGGGCGCCCGCGCCGCCCTCTTCTCCGGGCTGAAACACGAAATGAACGGCGCCCGGCAATTGCGGCAGTTCCTTCAGGATGCGCGCGGCGCCCAGCAACATGACGGTATGGCCGTCATGCCCGCACGCGTGCATGATCCCGTGCGTGCACGATGCGTGCGCGAAGTCGTTGGCTTCGCGGATTGGTAACGCATCGAGATCGGCGCGCAGCACGATGCCGCGGCCCGGATCCGCACCGCTCAGGCTCGCGACGACACCCGTGCCGCCCAGCCCGCGCGACACCGAATACCCGAGCGCTTCAAGCTCGCGAGCGACGACGCCGGCCGTTCTGTGCTCCTCGAACCGCAGCTCGGGATGCGCATGCAGATCGCGGCGCAGTCCGGCCCAGTGCGCTTGATGCGCGCTCAGCGACATTTCGGAATCAACGGAGTCTTCCAATTTAGGCACCTTCGGAAAGTCGATGGCTTACATCCTGTACTGTCGGCGCCTTTGCGCGCAGCGGCCGCGTCAGTCGTAGTATCCGAGGATCGACTTGACCTCCATGTACTCCTCCATCCCTTCGATCCCGTACTCGCGGCCGTTGCCCGATTGCTTGTATCCGCCGAATGGCGCCTGCGGATCCCACGCCGGATAGTTCAGATGCACCTGCCCCGACCGGATGCGCGCGGCCACCGCGCGCACGCGTTCCATGTCCGTGCCCTGCACATGCGCGCCGAGCCCGTACACCGTGTCGTTCGCGATCGCGACGGCTTCGTCAACGGTGTCGTAAGGCAGGATCGCGAGGACCGGACCGAAGATCTCCTGCTGCGCGATCGTCATGTCCGTGCGCACGTCGGAGAATATCGTCGGTCGCGCATAAAAGCCCTTGTCGAAGCCCGCAGGCCGCCCCGGTCCACCGGCGATCAACCTGGCGCGTTCGTCGAGGCCTACGTCGATCATCTGCGCGACCCGCCCGAACTGCGCGCGATTGGCGAGCGGCCCATGCGTCGTTGCTTCGGCGAAAGGGTCGCCGACGATGAGCCGCTGCGCTGCCGCGATGGCCTGTTCTTCGACCGCGCCGAGCACGTTGCGCGGCACGATCATGCGGGTCGGCGCGCTGCACGACTGCCCCATGTTCCGGAACGCGGCGGCCACGCCCGGCGCAATAGCCCGCTCCAGGTCCGCGTCCGGCAAGACGATGTTCGGCGACTTGCCGCCGAGCTCCTGCGCGACGCGCTTGACCGTCGGCGCAGCCGCCTGCGCAACCAGCACGCCCGCCCGCGTCGATCCGGTGATCGACACCATGTCGACCTCAGGGTGCGCCGCAAGTGCAGCGCCTACCTCCGCACCGCTGCCGCTCACAAGGTTGAATACGCCGGCGGGCACGCCCGCATCGGCGATCACTTCCGTGAACAGCAGCGCGCTGAGCGGCGCTAGCTCGCTCGGTTTGAGCACCACCGTACAGCCGGCGGCAAGCGCCGGCCCGACCTTAGCGGTGATTTGATAGATCGGCCAGTTCCATGGCGTGATCAGCGCGCACACGCCGATCGGCTCGCGCGCAATCGCGGTAGTCCCCCGCCGCGTGACGAACGAGTAGCTCGCGAGGTTGTCGCGCGCAACCCGGATATGTTCGGCTGCGAGCGGCACATGCGCGGCACGCGCATAGCCGATGGGCGCGCCCATCTCCATGGCGAGCGCGGTGGCAAACAGTTCCGCACGCTCGATGATCAACGCATGAATGCGGTCGAGCAGCGCGGCGCGCTCTTGCGGCGAAGTAGCCGACCAACGCTCGAACGCCCGGCGCGCAGCGCTTGCGGCCCGGTCGGCGTCGCGCGCGCTGCCGAGCGGGATCTCGCACAGTGTGCCCTCGGTGGAAGGGCACACGACCGCGAACCGGTCGCCGCCGTCGGGCACGCTCCAATCGCCATCGATGAAGAACCGGTCCAGCCTTCCGGCTTGCATCAGGTGAATCACGGGAGAAGTCATTGCAGGATGTCCTTGAGTCGATAGCACGCTCCGCCGAACGGCAGAAACCAGGGCTTTCCGAAGTGACCTGGAATCGCCGGCCAGTCAAAGCCCGTCCACGTATTGAGACCGGCGCGCCTGCCCATGATCTCCGCCATCAGCGTCGCCATGTGCGTGCCGTAGCTCACGAATGGCTCGCACGTATCCAAGCCAGCATGAGCCGAAATGCATGACAAACTCCGGGGCTGGCGGACTGGTGCGAGCCCATTCGATCCGCCTCATCCCGAGGCCGCCACCGTCATCCGCGTGACGGCCCCGCCCTAGAAATCGGCGACCTTACCCCACGAGGAATCGTTGAACCGGCCCGGCTGATACGGCACCGGGTCGACCAGCGGTTGCGCGCCGGTCGCGAGATCCGCGATGAGGTGCCCGGCGCCCGGTCCTATCCCGAAACCGTGGCCCGAAAAGCCCGCAGCGAGGATCAGCCCCGGCACGCCCGGCACCTCGCCGATGCCCGGCACGCCATCCGGCGTGCTGTCCACGAACCCGGCCCATGCGTGCGTGATCTTTGCGTCGCGAAGTTCGGGCAGGAGCTCGACGGCGCGGCGGTACGTTTCGTGGATCGTCCGCATGTCGGGCTTCGGATCCAGGATGCGTACTGCCTCCATCGGCGTGGGCGCATCGAGGCGCCAGCGCTTCAGCGATTCATGGCCGCCGCGCATCCCTTCGAGGCCGCCCGGCAGTAGATTGCGCCAGCGCTTCGCGAACATCGGCACGAATTGCGGCGCAAAGCGCAGGAACTGTTGCGTCAAGTCCACGCGCGCGCGGCCGCTGATTGCCAGGGCGTAGCGTCCGTCGCTGCGGCGCGTAACGGAAACGCCGGACGTGTACAACGCATCCGGCAGCGGATGCTCGACGGGCGAAACGCTCAGGATCGACTGACGGATCGAGGCCTGCGGAAAACGGATGCCGAGCTGGCGGCAGAACGACGACGCCCATGCGCCACCGGCGAGCACGACCGTCCTGGTCTTGATGACGCCCGCCTCCGTGACGACGCCGCTGACACGCCCGCCCTCGAGTTCGATGCCGCGCGCCGCGCAGTGCTGATGGACACTGCCGCCGAGCTTCATCAGTGCGGTGGCCACGGCGGGTGCGGCCTTCCCCGGGTCGGCCGTGCCGTCGCTCGGCGAGAATACGCCGCCTTTCCACTGCCGCCCGGTCGCGTGCCCACGCTCGGTGGCCTGCTTGCCGTCGAGCATGTACGTTGTCACGCCCGCGGTCTTCGCGAATTCCCCCCAGCTGGCCCAGCGGGACAGCTCGGCGTCGTCATTGCTCAGATACAACAGCCCGCAGCGATGAAAGCCCGTGTCTTCGCCGGATTCGGCAGCGAATCGCTCCCACAAATCGATGCTCTTGCTCGCCATCGGCAATTCGCGCTCGTCGCGGTTCTGCTGCCGGCACCAGCCCCAGTTGCGGCTCGACTGTTCCGCGCCGATTCGCCCTTTCTCGACGAGCGCGACCGACACTCCGCGCCGGGCGAGGTAATAGGCGGCAAAGACGCCGATGATGCCGCCGCCGATCACGACGACATCGGCCAAAGCGGGCGGCGTGGCCGGAGTTGCGATATGGTGCAGCGGAGGGGACATGTTCAGTCTCGCTCGGTGGATGCATCGACGTTCTGCGCGACGTAGAACTTCACCACGCGTTCGCTGCTTTCCCAACCGATCGATGCACCCCGCGGCACGAACAGCGCGTCACCGGCACCGAGCGACAGTACGCTGCCATCGGGCGCGGCGAACCGTACGCCGCCGTCGAGGAGGAGCATGAACTCGTTCACGCGATGCGCGCGGACGATCCGGTGATAGGGCGTCGAATCCCACGTGCCCGCGCAGTACGCGGCGCCGTCGTCGACGAACACGTTGTCGCTGCGGCATTGCGGCGCCGGGCCGAGCAGCACCTCCGCCGGCAGCGTTGCGGACGGTTTGAAGTCGGCGTCGGCATGTAGCGCAAAGAGGCCGCGCTTCGTCGGTGTCGTGCATGCGGCCGCGCAGAACATCAGCAGCACCCGCGATTGCGCGGCGATGCGAAGCGCGGTGCCGCCGCCGATGACGGCGCCTTCTCGCGGGCCGAGCACCAGCGGCGCGGCCCCGGCCGCCTCGAGCGTCAGCTCGCCTTCGACGACGATGATCGTTTCAATGTGCGGAAAGCTCCGCACATCGAGCTCACCGACGAAGCCGATACGCCCCGCGGCCATCGCGTCGGGTCCCTCCCATGCAATCTCCCGGTATTGCGCGAACGGATCGCTCTCGCCGAACGCATGCTTGCGCAATGCGGTTGAAGAAGGTGCGCCGTCGGCACGGTGCAACACGAAAGCTGCCGTCATTTCTGCTCCTGTGCAGTGCGTGACGGTCTGACTGAAAACGCCACGCAATATCGGAAATCGTTGTTCGCCGGCTCTCCTGCCGGAACTCTTCAGGTGTACATACTATCTGTGATCGTTCTTACGCCGCGTGACACGTCGCTTCACGGCCTTCTGCGCACGTGCGCGTTGGCGACATGCGCGTTGGCGACATGCGCGTTGGCGACGTGCGCGTTTGCGACGTGCACGTTTGCGACAGGCTCGCCGTCGCGCGGCCTTCCCGCGCGGCTACGTAATCGCGCGGCGTGATCCCTAGCACCCGCCGGAAATGTCGGCACAGATGGCTCTGATCGAAGAAGCCGACGTCGGTCGCGACAACCGACGGCGCGAGACCGGCGCGCAACAGGTCCTGCGCACGCCGTACCCGCACGAGGCACAGATACCTGTGCGGCGACAACCCGGTTTCGCCGCGAAAGCGCGCAGTGAAACGCGACACGCTCAAGCCAGCTACCGATGCGAGTGTGTCGAGGTTCAGCGGCTGCGCGAACGATGCGTCGATCGTGCGCAGCACATCGCCGATCGCCGGCGATATGGGCCGCGCGGCACGAGCCAGGCCAACGAATTGCACTGTCATATCGAATCCTCCCGGCGCTCGTTTCAGTGCAGGAAATCCTGCATCCGGTAGTACGCGCCGACGAACGGCAGGAACCACGCGTGGCCGAAATGGCCGGGCATCGCGGGCCAGTCCAGCTCGCGCCACGGATTCGACGCGGCCGCGCCATACAGCACATCAGCCATCACGCGGCCCATATGCACGGACATCTGCACGCCGTGGCCGCTGTAGCCCATCGAGTAGTAGAGCCCGTCGTGCTGGCCCGCGCGCGGAAGGCGGTCGGCGGTGATGTCGACCAGCCCGCCCCAGCAGTATTCGAGCCGCACGTTGGCCAGTTCCGGGAAATAGCCGGCCATACCAGCACGCAGGATCTCGCCGCTTCTCGCGTCGGAGCGCGGGCTCGACATGGCGAAGCGCGCGCGGCCGCCAAACAGCAGCCGGTTGTCGTGCGTCACCCGGAAGTAGTTGCCGATCTGGCGGGACGTCACATACGCACGGCGGTTCGGGAACAGCCGGTTCAGCTGCGCGTCGGGCAGCGGCTCGGTGACGACGATGAAACTGCCGACCGGCGCGATGCGTCGCCGGAACCACGCGAACGGCCCGTGCTGCGATGCGCCGGTCGCGACCAGCACACGATCGGCGACGATCGTGCCACGCGTGCAGGCGACCGTATGGCGCTCGCCGTCGAGCCGCTCGAGCTGCGTGACGGCAGCGTGCTCGAAGATTCGTGCGCCGGAGCGCACCGCCGCCTGCGCCAGGCCGACGCCGAATTTGCCCATGTGCATCTGCGCGCCGTTGCTCTGCAAGAGCCCGCCGTAGAAACCGTTGGAATCGACTTCATCGCGGATCCGCGACGGCTCGATCAGTTCGATGTCCGGATCGACGTCCCGTCGCAACAGCTCGAACGTCTTCGCGAGTCCTGCGAAATGCTGCGGCTTCGCAGCGAGCTTCAGCTTGCCCGCACGCCGGAAGTCGCAGTCGATCGCATGTTCTGCGACGATCGACTCGACGCTCTTCACTGCGCTCTCGTATGCGCGATAGAACTGCTTCGCCGGCTCGGCGCCGAGTCGCGCGACCAGCGACGCGTAGTCCTGCGCAACGCCGGTGTTGCACTGGCCGCCGTTGCGGCCCGATGCTTCGCCCGCGATCTGCGCGGCCTCCAGCAGGACCACCGATGCGCCGCGCTGCGCGAGCGCGAGCGCCGCCGACAATCCGGTGAAGCCACCGCCGATCACGACCACGTCCGCACGCCCTTCGACGGGCCCTTCGCTGCCGGCCCCAAACGCGGGGCGGGTATCCAGCCAGTACGATTCCAGTTTCATCGAATCCTTCTCGATCATTCGTGCGACGACCATCGGCGACCGTCCATTGCAAGCCATTTAATCACTGTCCAAAAGCGCAGTTGCCGCGCATTTGCGCGCGGAACGCGTACAAATCGCCGTTTTGCGCGATCGCCGCAGCAGACTATGCGGAACGCCGGCTGCCGCGGCACGCGCGGTGACAAGCGGCGTATCGCACCCTACGGATGCACCGGCTGCACCGGCGCGATGCCAACCTGAAGCGGCTCGGCCTGGAAGCGCGCGAGATCTTCCTCGCTGCGATGGCACAGCACCTGCGCACCGTTCGCGAGCGTGCGCAGCGCCGGCGCCGTCCGGTTGCAGACGCCGTCCACCCGCATCGCGCAGCGCGGCAAGAACGAGCACAGCTCGGTGTCAACTGTGCTCGCGCCGATCGGCACCAGCGGCCGGTGGCAACGCTCGCCGGCTTCGTCGAGCCAGCCCGCGCGCAGCTCGGGCGCAGACGACACGAGCAAGTGCGAATACGGGTGGTAAGGCGGCGCACACAGCGCGTCGCGGCTGCCGGTTTCGACGCGGCGGCCCGCGTACAGCACGACGATGTCGTCGCTGATCGCGCGCACCTTCGCAATGTCGTGCGTGATGAACACGTACGACACGCCGAGCTTCGCCTGGAGCTCGCGCAGTAGATCCATGATCGCGGCTCCGACCACGGTGTCGAGCGCCGACGTGACCTCGTCGCACAGAATCAGGTCGGGCTCGGCCGCGAGCGCGCGTGCGAGGTTCACGCGCTGCTTCTGGCCGCCGGACAGCTCGCCGGTGCGCCGCGCTGCGACCGCCTGCGGCAGCCGCACCAGTTCGAGCAGCTCCGCAACGCGCTGCCGCGCGCGCGCGCCCCTGATCCCGTGATAGAACGCGAGCGGCCGCGCCAGCGTGCGCTCGACCGTATGCACCGGATTGAGCGCGGTATCGGCGTTCTGGAACACGATCTGCACGCGGCGGTGCTGCTCTTTCGTGCGCTTGCCGATGTCGAGCGCAAGCGGTTCGCCGTCGAGCAGGATCTGCCCGCCCGTCGCCGGCACGAGCCCCGCGATCACCTTCGCGAGCGTCGTCTTGCCGGAGCCCGATTCGCCGATCACGCCGACCGTCTGTCCGCGCCCGATGCGCAGGTCCACTTCGTGCAAGATCACCTTCGCGGGCCAGCCGTTCGCGGCGCGGCTGCCATAGCCGGCGATCACACCGCGCACATCGAGCAGCGGGCCCGGTGCGGCGGGCGTCGGTTTCTCATCTCGTTGCGCATCGCTCGGCGTGACCGCCGCGATCAGGCTCTGCGTGTAGGGGTGCGTCGGCGCATGCAGGATCTGTTCCGTATCGCCGGTCTCGCGGATCACCCCGTCGCTCAGCACCACGATCCGGTCGGCCATTTGCGCGACCACGGCCAAGTCGTGCGACACGTACACCGCGCTCATCCCGCAGCGCCGGATCACGTTCTTGAACGCCTGCAGCACGTCGATCTGCGTGGTCACATCGAGCGCGGTGGTCGGTTCGTCGAGGATCACCAGCTCCGGGTCGGTGATCAGCGCCATCGCGGCCATCAGCCGCTGCAGTTGCCCGCCCGACACCTGGTGCGGATAACGCTTGCCGATCGTCTCCGGCTCGGGCAGCGCGAGCGCGCGAAACAGCTCGACCGCCTTCGCCTGCGCTTCGCGCTTCGTCAGCGTCCGGTGGATCAACGCGCTCTCGATCACCTGGTCGAGGATCGTGCGCGACGGGTTGAACGCGGCAGCCGCGCTCTGCGCGATGTACGCAACCTTGCGGCCGCGCAGCGCGGTCAGCGCCTGCGCCGGCAGCCTGCAGACGTCGATGCCGCCGAGCTTCACCGAGCCGCCGGCGATGCGGCAGCCGGCACGCGCATGGCCCATCAGCGACAGCGCGATCGTTGTCTTGCCGGAGCCCGACTCGCCGATCAGCGCGAGCACCTCGCCGCACCCGATGTCGAAGTCAACGTCGTGGACGATCGTCGTTTCCGCGCCGCCCGGACGGCCGCCGACCACGCGCAGCCCGCGAACCTCGACGAGCGGAGTCGATTGATTTCGCATCAGTGTTCTCCCGCGGCCACGGCTGCGCCCTTGCGGCGGCCGCGATGCGGCAGGCCGTCGATCAGGAGGTTGACCCCCACCGTCAGGATTGCGATCGCGACCGCGGGCATGATCGCGACGGCCGAGCCGTCGCCGAGGCTGGCGATGTTCTCGCGCACGAGCGAGCCGAGGTCCGCATACGGCGGCTGTACGCCGAGCCCGAGAAAGCTCAGGCCGCTCAGCAGCAGCACGACGAACGTGAAGCGTAGCCCGGTATCGGCGAGCATCGGGTGGATCATGTTCGGCAGCATCTCGACGCACGCGATGTACAGCGCGCTCTCGCCGCGAGCCCGCGCAACCTGCACGAATTCGAGCGTGCTGATGTTGACCGCCAGCGCGCGCGCGATCCGGTACGAGCCCGGCATGTAGCTGACCGCGGCGGTCAGGATCAGGAGCGGCAGCGACGAGCCGAACGCGGCGACGAACATCAGCGCGAACATCTTCGACGGAATTGACGTGAGCGCGTCGAGCAGTCGGCTCATCGTTTCGTCGACCGCACGGCCCGACACGGTCGCGAGCAACCCGAGCGTCGTGCCGGTCAGCGCGGCGAGCAGCACCGCCGCGAGCGCGAGCAGCACGGTGAGCCGCGTGCCGTACAGGATCCGGCTCAGCATGTCGCGGCCGAGAAAGTCGGAGCCGAACGGCAGCTTCGCGCTGAACGGCGCGAACACGTCCGACGTGACGATCTCGCCGACGTCGTGCGGCGCGAGCAACGGCGAGAACGCCGCGATGAACAGCATCAGGCCGACCATCGACAGCCCGACGCGGCCGCCGGCCGTCAGTTTCATGCGCGGCGCGCGGCGCCTGGGCGGCTGATCGGGGGAAGGCGCGGCCGGCGGCACGCCGCCCCGCGGCGGGGGGGGCTCGCTTGACGGCTGCAGCGTGCTGCTGCGTTGAACGGATTCGCTCGGGTGCATGGTCGGTATCTCTTTAGAAGGACGAAACACTCAGCTGCGCAGTCGCGGGTTTGACACGATCGAGCACAGATCGGCGAACAGCACGAGTGTCAGGTAAGCGACGCAGAAGATCAGCGTGCAGGCCTGAACCAACGGGAAATCACGGTTGCCAACGGCATCGACCATCAGGCTGGCGAGGCCGGGATAATTGAAGATCGTCTCGACGACGATCACCCCGCCGAGCAGATACGACAGGCTCAATGCGATCGCATTCGCGATTGGACCGATCGCGTTCGGCAGCGCATGACGCAGCACGACCCGCGCGGGGCTCGCCCCCTTGAGCACGGCCATTTCGACATACGACGCGCTCAGCTGCTCGATCACCGCGGCGCGCGTCATCCGCGCCATCTGCGCGATCACGACCGCGCACAGCGTCAGCACAGGCATGGCATACGCACGCAGGAAATCGTGCACGCTGTCGATCGGGCCGCCGTACGACAGCGCGGACAACCACCGCAGCTTCACCGCGAACACGAGCACCGCGACCGTCGCGATCAGGAATTCCGGCGTCGCGACGAGAGACAGCGTGCCGAGGCTGATCACTCGATCGATAGCCGACTCGCGCTTGACTGCAGCGACGATGCCGAGCAGCAGCGCGATCGGCACCGACACGGCGGTCGTGATTGCCGCGAGCGCGAGCGACTTCGGCAGGCGTCCGCCGATCATCTCCGACACCGGCATATCGCCGGACAGCGAACGGCCGAAATCGCCGTGCAGCAGCCCCGCGAGCCAGTGCAAGTAGCGCACGTGCGCCGGCAGGTCGAGGCCGAACTGCTGGCGCAGCGCGGCGATCGTCTCCGGCGTCGCCGACTGGCCCAGCGCGGCCTGCGCGGCGTCCCCCGGCAGCAGGTTCGTGATCGTGAAGATGATGGCGGACACGATCAGCAGCGTCAGTGCGGTTACCGCGATGCGCCGGCCGATCAGCGCGACGAGGATTCGGTTCATGAAGCAAGACTCCCGAAAAAGCCGCGCGCGGCGGCGGCAAGCGACGGCGTCAGGCGTTCCACCACACGTACTCGGCGAACATGCCGCCCATCATCGGGCCGGTGGGGATCGAACCGAGGCCCCCGAGCCGCTTGTCGTACCCGTCGAGGAAACTGATGAACGCGGGGATCCCGACCCGGCCCTGCTGCGACACGATCGTCTGCATCTCGCCGTACATCTGCTTGCGTTTCGCATCGTCGGTCTCGGAGCGAGCGGCAAGCAGCAATTGGTCGAAGTTCGCGTTGTTCCAGCCCGACTCGTTCCACGGCGCGTCCGACTTGAAGAACTGCGTGAACAGCACATCGGCACTCGAGCGCGGGTTGATGTTGCCGAAACCGAGCGGATGCTTCATCCAGTGGTTCGACCAATAGCCGTCGGCCGACACGCGGTTCACCTGCAGGTTCAGGCCGATTTTCTGGCCGGCCTGCTGCAGCAGCACGGCCATCTCGATCGAGCCGTTCGCGTCGGACGTCGCATAGATCGGCGGCAGCGTGGTACCAAGCGCGCCGGCCTTCTGGAACAGGAATTTCGCCTTGTCCGGGTCGTGCGGCCGCTGCGGCAGCGACGCGTTGAAGTAGCGATGCCCCGGCGGAATCGGCTGGTCGTTGCCGATCACCGCGTAGCCGCGGAACACGGCCGAGCGGATCTGTTCGCGATCGAACAGGTACTTCATCCCTTCGACGAAATCGGGGTTCGCGGTAATCGGGTTCTCGCTACGCACGATCAGATCGGTATACAGGCCCGACTTGGTTTCCTTCAGCGCATAGCCCGGCGTGGATGCGACCCGCTGCGTCGAGCGCGGATCGATCGCGTTGATCAGGTGCACGTCGCCCGAAAGCAGCGCATTCAGCCGCGCTGCGCTGTCGCTGATGCCGATCAGCTCGATCTCGTCGAGATGCGGCATGCCCGGCTTGAAGTAGCTGTCGTTGCGCACGCCGACCGTCGACACGCCCGGCTTGAACGTCTTCAGCTTGTAGGGGCCGCAGCCGATACCGGTCGAGAAATCGGTCGTGCCGTCCTTGACGATCACGAACTGCGGCGTCGCGAGGATCACCGGCAGGTCCGCGTTCGCGCTGGCGAGCGTGAGCGTGACTTCGTCTGGGCCGCTCGCCTTCGCGTCCGCGAACTGGTCGGCGAGCGTCTTGACCTTCGACGCGGTGGTCGGGTTCTTGTGGCGCATCAGTGAAAACACCACGTCGGCCGGTCCGACCGGTTTCCCGTCGTGGAACGTGACCCCCTTGCGCAGCTTGATGACCCACGTCTTCGCGTCTGTCGTGTGCAGCGACTCGGCGAGATTCATCTGCGGCGTCAGGCTCTGATCGAGTTGCGTGAGACCGCTATAGAACATGAAGAAGCGGATGTAGTCCGCGCCCGTCGAGCCCTTGGCCGGATCCAGCGTATCGGCCGTCGAACTGGCATCGTTCGCGACCCGGATCTTGCCGCCGCGCTGCGGCGCGGGCGCGGCGAAGGCAGTCCGGGGGTTCACCAGCAGTCCGCCGGCGCCGGCGGCCATCATGCCGCTCGCCGCCATGACCCGCATCATGTCGCGGCGCGTGAAGCCACCGTTGCCGCCGCCGTTGTCGATATCGTCGCTCATCCGAACTGCTCCTGACTGTTGTAAGTGGATCGTGGGGTCCAGCGTGGTTCTTCAACCCCGCCGCGCCCGCTTGCTGGTGGCGGGCGTGACGTCGTGCGCATGCGATTCATTTAAGCACCGCCAAAATGCGGCTTGTCGCGATTCGGGCCGCCCTCACGATATGAATCGACCGTTTTGAGCCATCCGCGCAGCATTGTTTGCTGCGTGCGCGCATGTATCGCCGTTTGCCGAACGCAGAATGACGGCTGCCGCCTGTTAACCGTTCGGTACAGAATTCGGCGCAAGCGCCGCTTACAGCCCGAGCTGCGTCGCGAGATGGCCGATGTCCGACACTTCGTAATAGTTGTAGAAAGGCGTGCCCGGCTCGTGGCCGCGATTGACGAACGCCTTGTGCTTGATGCCGAGATCCTCGGCCGTCATCAGGTCGTAGCGCAGGCTCGACGACACGTGCAGCACATCCTCCGGCTTGCATCCGAGCTTGTCGAACATGTATTCAAAGCCCCGCATCCGCGGCTTGTACGACTGCGCCTGCTGTGCGGTGAACACCGCATGGAACGGCGCACCGAGCTTGTCGACGTTGCTCATGATCTGGTCGTCCGACGCGTTCGACAGGACCACCAGCCTGTACTTCGTCGCGAGCCGCGACAGACCCGCGGGCACGTCCGCGTGCGGACCCCAGGTCGGCACTGCCAGATAGAAGCGCTCGGCTTCGGCTTCGTCGAACTTCACGCCGACCCGCGCGCAGGTGCGCCGGATCGCATTGACGACGACGTCGCGAAACGGCTTCCACGCGCCGAGCACCTCGTCAAGCCGATAGGCGGCGAACGCGCGCACGAACTGTTCGAGCGCGACCGGCGACAGCCTGTCCGCGTAGACCTCGCGCGCCATCTCGGCCATTCGGAAGTGGATCAGCGTGCCGTAGCAGTCGAACGTGATGTACTTCGGTTCAAATTGAATCATGGTGACGTCCTGTCGGTGTGAAGCCCCGGCAGGGCCGGGGACGGGCTGGGTTCAACGAAATTGAATCAGGGCAATAAGTCGTTCGCGCATCGTTCGGCGCGGCTCCAAACGCAGAATCGTCGCGTATTGCACGCAGCGAGCAGCACGATCTGCCGCGGCCGGACGAAGCGCTGCCGTGGCCTTCGCGGTCCTGCCGCGCGGCCTCCAGCGGTGCGGCATGGCGACGAACGACGACGCCACCATGCTTGCATCGTAGTGGCATGCGCGCAGCAGAAGCTGCCGGATCGATGCGCCGCGGTGGCACGAAACGCGCGTTCGTCGGCACCGGGCGCGCCGGATTGCATTGATTTCGAACGCGCGGCCACTGCCGCGGCGAAACAGGCGAATCGTCCTATCCGGGCCGCACCGGCGCTGGCAGAGTGAGGACGTCATTTCTACCGCTTTGGAGTCCGGCGTGGCCGACCTCAATCCTTCCCGCACGCTTATCTATCGCCCGTTCACCGAAACCGACCTGCCCGCCGCGCATCGACTGTCGGAGGCGGTCAAGTGGCCGCACCGGCTCGACGACTGGCGCTTTGTGTTGCAACTCGGCAGCGGCTTCGTCGCCGAGGACGAATCCGGCGTCGTCGGCACCGCCCTCGGCTGGCCCTTCGGCGACGCGCACGCGGCGCTCGGCATGGTGATCGTGTCGCCCGGGCATCAGGGCCGCGGCATCGGCCGCGAACTGTTCTCGCGCGTTCTCGACAGCCTCGGCACGCGCACGATATTCCTGCATGCGACGCCGTCCGGAGAACCGCTCTACGCGAAGTTCGGCTTCAAAGCGATCGGCACGATCGATCAGCACCAGGGCGCGGCGTTCCAGCCGCCGCTGATCTCCCTGCCGCCGGGCGAGCGCCTGCGCCCGCTCGGAATCAACGACGGCCCGCGCCTGGCCGCGCTCGCATCGCGCGCGGCCGGCTACGAGCGCGGCGCGGTGATCGACGCACTGCTCGACTTCGCAAACGGGATTGCGCTCGATCGCGATGGCGAACTGCTCGGCTTCGCGCTCTTTCGCCGTTTCGGCCGCGGACATGTGATCGGCCCGGTGATCGCGCCTGACGCGCTGCGCGCGCAGGCGCTCATCAGCCACTGGCTCGCGCTGCACGAGGGCATGTTCCTCCGTCTCGACGTGCCGGGCGACAGCGGGCTGTCGGACTGGCTGCAGGGGCTCGGCCTGCCGCGCGTCGATACCGTCGTCGCAATGGCACGCGGCGCTGTGCCCGCCCGCGAACCAGCGCCGCGCGCGTTCGGGATCGTCAGCCAGGCGCTCGGCTGAGCATTACGGGATGAGTTTCCTGTACAAATCCGACCCGGTACGGGGCGCGCAATGGGCTCAGCGCTTCGCACAAAAAGCGCCCGACCTCGCGTTCCGGATCTGGCCCGACATCGGCGATCCCAACGCCGTCCGCTATCTTGCCGCGTGGCAGCCGCCGGACGACCCCGTAGCACTGCTGCCGAACCTCGAGGTCGTGTTTTCGGTGGCGGCCGGCATCGACCAGTTCGATCTGTCGAGCGTGCCCGCGCATATCCCCGTCGTGCGGATGATCGAGCCGGGCATCGTCGAAGGCATGGTCGAGTACGTGACGCAGGCCGTGCTGACGATCCACCGCGACCTGTTCGACTACGCGGCGCAACAGCGCGCGCAGGTGTGGGGCGAGAAGCCGGTGCGCGCGGCCGCGTCGCGCCGCGTCGGCGTGCTCGGCATCGGCACACTGGGGCAGGCCGTGCTCGACATGCTGCGCCGCTTCGGTTTTCCGTGCGCCGGCTGGAGCCGCACCCCGCGCACGCTCGACGGCATCGACTGCTACGCGGGCGACGCGGCGCTTGATGCGTTCCTCGCCCGCACCGACCTCCTGATTTGCCTGCTGCCGCTCACCGAGAGCACGCGCGGGCTGCTCGGCGCGCGCGTGTTCGACGCGCTGCCGGCCGGTGCATCGCTCGTGCAGGTCGGGCGCGGCCCGCAGCTCGACGCGGCCGCGCTGCTCGCGGCGCTCGACGGCGGCCGGCTAGACAGTGCGATCCTTGACGTGACCGATCCGGAGCCGCTTCCGGCAGGCCACCCGTTCTGGACGCATCCGCGCATCCGGATCACACCGCACATTGCCAGCGCAACGCGGCCCGGCACCGCGGTCGACGCCGTGCTCGCGAACATCGCGCGCCATCGCGCAGGACAGCCGATGATCGGCGTGGTCGACCGCGCGCGCGGCTACTGACGCGCGCGCTGCCCAGCGGGGCGTACAGCAGAAAATGCGGAAGCGTCCCGTGCAAACGCCGTGTCCATACGTTTCAGGCCGCAAATTGAAGGCGCATGCGGATTTCTCGCCCGGTAGCATGAACTCACCGCTGACAACCGACGAGAGTCCCGCCCCGCCATGAACCAAGCCGAGCTGATCGAAGCCGATCGTCAACACCTGATCCACCCCGTCGTCAACTATCGCGCCCACGAGGCGCGCGGCGTCACCATGCTCGAGTCTGCGGAAGGCGTGTTTCTGCGCGATGCCGAAGGCCATACGCTACTCGACGCATTCTCGGGCCTGTGGTGCGTCAACGTCGGCTACGGCCGCGACAGCATCGTCAAGGCCGCGGCCGCGCAGATGGCGAAGCTGCCGTACGCGACCGGCTATTTTCATTTCGGCTCGCAACCCGCGATCGAGCTGGCCGACCGGCTCGCGTCGCTCGCGCCGCCGTCCCTGAACCGCGTGTACTTCACGCTCGGCGGCTCGGACGCGATCGACTCCGCCATGCGTTTCATCACGCACTATTTCAACGCGACCGGCCGCCCGTCGAAGAAGCAGATGATCGCGCTCGAACGCGGGTATCACGGTTCATCGTCGATCGGCGCCGGCCTTACCGCGCTGCCGGCGTTCCACCGCCACTTCGACCTGCCGCGCGCGGACCAGCACCATATTCCGTCGCCCTACCCGTACCGCCACCCGCTCGGCGACGATCCGCAGGCGCTGATCGCCGCGTCGGTCGCCGCGCTCGAGGCCAAAGTCTCGGAACTCGGCGCGGACAACGTCGCGGCGTTCTTCTGCGAGCCCGTGCAGGGCTCCGGCGGCGTGATCGTGCCGCCGGCCGGCTGGCTGCGTGCGATGCGCGACGCGTGCCGGCGCCTCGGCATCCTGTTCGTCGCCGATGAGGTGATCACCGGCTTCGGCCGCACCGGGCCGCTGTTCGCATGCGAAGCCGAACGGGTCGACCCGGACCTGATGACCGTCGCGAAGGGGCTGACCGCCGGCTACGCGCCGATGGGCGCAGTGCTGATGTCCGACGAAATCTACGAAGGCATTGCAGGCAGCCGGTCAGAGTCGGCCGTGGTCGGACACGGCTACACGTATTCCGCTCATCCGGTCAGCGCGGCGATCGGCCTCGAGGTGCTGAAGCTCTATCACGAAGGTGGACTGCTCGCGAACGGCCAGGCGATGGGGCCGCGCTTTGCCGCGGGACTCGACGCGCTGCGCGCGCATCCGCTCGTCGGCGATGCGCGTTCGATCGGCCTTCTCGGCGCGCTCGAACTGGTGGCCGACAAGGCGAGCAAGACGCGCTTTGACCCGGCGCTCGACTTGCCCGACAAGATTGCCGCCGCCGCGTATGCGAACGGCGTGGTGTTCCGCGCCTTCAGCGACGGCGTGCTCGGTTTCGCGCCGGCACTGAGCTTCACCGCGGGCGAGTTCGAGCTGCTGTTCGAACGCGTGCGCAAGACGCTCGACGACGTCCTGGCCGATGCGGCCGTGCAGCGCGCGCTGGACGTCGCGCACTCGCAGCCAGCATGAGCCAGTATGGGAAGCCGGGCTTGTGGCGGCCAACGTTCGACTCTAAAGTAACCAGACATTCCATTTTCGCCTTTTCACGTGAACATTACGGACAGCAAGCTGGATCGCATCGACCTGCGCATCCTCTCCCAGTTGCAAAAGCGCGGCCGCATGACCAACGTCGAGCTGGCCGATGCGGTCGGGCTATCGCCCAGTCCATGCCTGATCCGGGTGAAGCGGCTCGAGAAGGCCGGCTACATCGGCGGCTACGGCGCGCACATCCAGCTCGAGAAACTCGGCGACGTGCAGGTCGTGTTCACCGAGGTCACGCTGGCCGACCACCGGCGCGAGGACTTCGACCGTTTCGTCGCTGCGATCCGCAACGTCGACGAGATTGTCGAGTGCCACCTCGCGAGCGGTGGCTACGACTATCTGCTGAAGTTCGTCACACGCAGCGTGAGCCATTACCAGACGATCGTCGAAGGGCTGCTCGAGCAGAACATCGGCATCGAGAAGTATTTTAGTTACGTGATCATCAAGTCGCCGTTCGTCAAACGGCACTATCCGCTCGAATCGCTGTTCGGCGAACGAAACTGACGGTCGATGTGCGCACCTGCAACGCGGCAGCCCGCTGTCCGCGCGGGAGTCGCGCGCCCGCACCGCCGCCGTCGTCGCTGGATCGCTTCATCCAAGGACCTGCCATGCCGCTTACGCTGACCCGAACCGAACTCCTGCGCTCCGCCAACCTGATCGACGGCACATGGCGCGACGCGCTCGACGGCGCTCGCTTCGACGTCGTCGATCCGGCGACGCTCGAGACCGTCGCCCACGCCCCCGACAGCGGCGCGGCCGACGCGCGCGCCGCGGCCGACGCGGCCGCACGCGCGCTCCCCGCATGGCGCGCGACGCCCGCTCGCGAACGCGCTGCGATCCTGCGCGCCTGGCACGCGGCAATCGTCGCGCACACCGACGATCTCGCGAAGCTGATGTCGCGCGAACAGGGCAAGCCGCTCGCGGAGGCGCGCGGCGAAGTCGCCTACGGCGCATCGTATGTGCTGTGGTTCGCAGAGGAAGCAACGCGTACGTACGGCGACATCATTGCGCAGCAGCAGCGCGGCAAGCGGCTGAGCGCGGTCAAGGAGCCGATCGGCATCGTCGCCGCGATCACGCCGTGGAATTTCCCGCTCGCTATGATCGCGCGCAAGATCGCGCCCGCGCTCGCGGTTGGCTGCACGGTGGTCGCAAAGCCTGCGGAGGACACGCCCCTGACCGCGCTCGCGCTCGCGTTCCTCGCGCAGGAAGCCGGCGTGCCGCCCGGTGTGCTGAACATGATCGCCGCGTCGCGCGAGCGCGGCATCGACGCGGTAGCCGATTGGCTCGCCGACGGCCGCGTGCGCAAGATCACGTTCACCGGATCGACGCCCGTCGGCAAGCTGCTCGCGCGTGAGTCGGCCGCGACGCTGAAGAAGCTCTCGCTCGAGCTCGGCGGCAATGCGCCGTTCATCGTGTTCGACGACGCTGAGCTCGATGCCGCGGTCGACGGATTGATGGCGGCCAAGTTCCGCAACGGCGGCCAGACCTGTGTGTCGCCGAATCGCGTGTACGTGCAGACCGGCATTTACGATGTATTCGCCGCGAAGCTCGCCGCGCGCGTGGCAGAGCTGAAGGTCGCGCCCGCGACCAATCCGGCCGCGCAGATCGGCCCGATGATCAACGCGCGCGCGGTCGACAAGATCGCGCGTCATGTCAGCGACGCCATCGAGCGCGGCGCACGCGTGCTCGCGGGCGGCAAGCGTCTGCCCGAACTCGGGCCGAACTACTACGCGCCGACGGTGCTCGCCGACGCCACCGCCGACATGCAGCTCACCTGTGAGGAAACCTTCGGTCCGGTCGCCGCGCTGTTTCCATTCGACACCGAGGACCAGGCCGTCAACGCGGCGAACGACACGCCGTTCGGGCTCGCTGCGTATTTCTACACGCAGGACTTAAGGCGGATCGCACGCGTGTCGGCGCGGCTCGAGACGGGCATCGTCGGGATCAACGAGGGGGCGCTCGCGAGCGAGGCCGCGCCGTTTGGCGGCGTGAAGGAATCGGGCTACGGGCGCGAAGGCTCGCGCTACGGCCTCGACGACTACTTGTCGATCAAGTACCTGTGCCAGGGCGGGCTCGACTGAGTCGCGCCGAATCCGTGATTCCGCCGCCCTACCAGCGCCGGATATCAGGATTCGCCGCCAAGAGAGGAACGTTCACAACGGATTCCATCTCCATTAATCCGTTCTACAAAATATTTGAGTTCCACCGCGAGCGCAACCACTGGGGGCTATACAACTGCAACCGCCTCGATCTCGATCTTCAGACCGAAGTGCAGTGCCGGAACCGGCACGACGGCGCGAGCGGGTCTCGCATCGCCGGCCCAGCGCGCGTAGATCTCGTTGAAACTCGCCCAATGCCCGACATCGACGATATAGACGCGGACCTGGGCCAGTTTCTTGACGTTGCTGCCTGCACCGACAAGCGCGGAAGACAGATTTGCCAAAACCTGCTTGGCCTGCGCTTCAAAAGAGCTGTCCGTGAGTTTTCGGCCGGTTGCGTCGATCGGAAGTTGACCCGATACAAAAACCAGGCCATTTGCAATTGAAACGTGACTGTAGTGGCCGCCCGGCGTTGCCAGCCCAGCGGGGTTCATCGTTCGAGGGTACTGCGTACCGTGTTCATACTGATCCATAAAGTCCACTTTAAGTACAATAAACCGGCAGGCGCGCTGCGCCGTGCCAGGCGGGAAGGCTGTCAGTTTTAGAGTCGCCTCGCCAGTCCGCCTCCAGTGTGGATCGGCCCACGGCGGTTGCCAGCTGACGCGACGTACTATAGAAATAAATATCTTGGTCGTGTTTAATAACTGATGAATCCGTCGTTAGCGAGTTCTTAATGCTTCAGCTCGAAGACATGCAGTTGCTCCGTGCGCTTGGCGTATCAAAGTCGCTTGCGGCCGCGGCCAGGTTACTGGATCTAACGCCGCCCGCGGTTACGGTACGTCTTCAGCGCATAGAAGAACGTATCGGGGTGAGCCTTGCGACACGCGCAGCCAGAGGCATTTCTCTCACTGAGGAAGGCCACCGCTTCGTTCAGGAAGCGATCGAAATCCTGGAGCGGATCGAGTCCATTGCGTCCCGCGTCTCGGGAAAGGCGAGCGGTGTTAGCGGCCATTTACGCGTCGTAGCACCGTTCGGGTTCGGCAGGGAATACGTCGCGCCGCTCGTTCGGGACTTGCATCGCTCGCATCCCAATTTGGGGATTTCGCTGGTTTTGTTCGAAAGTCCGCTCGCTGCCGCGTCGGGCGCCGACGTAGTCATTTCGATCGGCCACATCAAAGGATCGTCTTGGGTAGGACATTACCTGGCCCCGAACGAGCGCTTCCTCTGCGCGAGCCCCGCTCTTGCATATAGCTTGTCACAGCTTAAGCATCCGTCCGAACTCACCCGCCACGCGTACCTGACGCTACGAGAAAACGACGAAGACGTGACGCGTCTGCGTTTCAGTCAATACGACGCCAAAGGCAAACGCATCAGCAAGGCCGTAACGGTTCGCCTGAACAGCATTTTGTCTTCGAACGACGGCACCGTGGTGAGGGATTGGGCGGTTGACGGCCTCGGCGTTGTCGCGCGATCCGAATGGGATTGCGCACGGCTAATCACCGAGGGAAAGCTAAAGCGCGTGTTGCCGGCATGGCGCCTTGAACCCGCACCGGTAATAGCCCTGACGCCCACGCGTCAGGGCTTGACCATCCGTCAGCGCGTGTTTTTGGAAGCCGCGAAGCAAGCCTTCGACCCAGTGCCCTGGCGGAATTGACTCAGCATTGAACGTTGCTTAAAGGTGGATTTATCGGTCATTAAGCACAAGTTCGCAGCGAACTCCTATAGTGGCTTTTCTTCACGCGCGAGGTTGGCATCGAACATCGATCGCGCGAATACTCGCCAGGAGTTACAGATGAACTTGGAGTCATTGAACACCCCCGCAGCGTTGATCGATGTGGTTCGCATGCACCGCAACATCGAACGGATGCAGCGACGCATGAATGCGCTCGGCGTGAATTTCCGGCCGCACGTCAAGACAACCAAATGCGAGCAGGTGGTCACCGCGCAAATGAAGGCCAGCGCACACGGTATCACGGTGTCCACGCTCAAGGAAGCCGAACAGTTCCTGGCACGCGGCATCCGCGACATCGTATACGGAGTGGGCATGGCCCCGACGAAACTCCCGCAGGCACTGGCGCTGCGCCGGCAAGGCTGCGACCTGAAGATCGTTGCCGATAGCGTCGTATGCGCCGAAGCCATCGTTGCATTCGGGCGGGAACACAATGAACGGTTCGATGTGTGGATCGAGATCGACGTGGATGGCCATCGCTCGGGCATTGCACCCGAGGATGACACGCTTCTCGCAGTCGCAGCGACGCTTTCCAACGGCGGGATGCATCTCGGCGGCGTCTTGGCCCACGCGGGTTCCAGCTATGACTACGACACGCACGAGGATCTCGTCCGCATCGCGGAACAAGAACGTTCGCGCTGTGTGCGCGCCGCCGAGCGCATTCGCGCGGCCGGCCTGCAGTGTGACGTCGTCAGCATCGGATCGACGCCGACAGCGCTGGCCGCCGAACATCTGGAAGGCGTGACGGAAGTTCGCGCTGGCGTCTACGTGATGTTCGATCTCGTCATGCATAACGTGGGCGTCAACGACACGTCAGAGATTGCATTGAGCGTATTGACTACTGTCATCGGCCACCAAAGCGAGAAAGGCTGGGCCATCGTCGATGCGGGCTGGATGGCAATGAGCCGCGACCGGGGTACTCACCGCCAGAAGCGCGATTTTGGCTACGGCCTCGTCTGCCTCGAAAACGGGGAGGTGGCAGGCGGATATGTGATGAGCGGCGCGAACCAGGAGCACGGCATAGTGTCCCGGTCAGGAACGCCAGATCACGACATCGAGCAGCGCTTCCCAATCGGGACACGTCTGCGCATCCTGCCCAACCATGCGTGTGCCACCGGCGCGCAGCATCCCGTCTATCAGGCCGTCGGTCCTGACGGAAGAGTCGAAACCTGGCCACGCTTCTATGGCTGGTAAGAGATAACGCCATTCCCCGTTGACAATCCAGTCCGGACACGGGAACTCGCCCTGCGAGTGCTCTTACCTGCGGGCGGCGCTGGATAAGCAGCGGATTGTCGCACTGCATCGCCCCCAGCCGTTCATCTCCAGCCTGTTCGCCACCGAAACGTAGTCCGACGGCATGATCGCGCGGGACCACCGGACTTATTGTGTGAGATGAGGCAACCGGCAACCTCGCAGGTTGCTCAGTCGGAGTCCCCATAGCGCCTTGCGATGCAGAACATCAACAGGCCAAAACACTGCAAAACCGCCATTCCAAGAGCCATGCAGAGGGTGCTGTCGAGCAGCATGGGAACCAGCAGGGCCGAGGACAGGAAGTTGCCAAACTGCTGCACGGTGACGTAGCAGCTTGACGCCAGGCCGCGTCTCTCCGGAAAGCAATCCAGCGCGAGAACCATCAGGAACGGCTGTGTCATCATCATGCCAAGACCAAAAACCGGTAGCGCCACCAGCGCCCACGGCATCGGTGACGCGTGCATCGCGTTGACGCCGATGTTGATCCCACCGGCCACGACCATCACGAGATGGCCAAGCAGCACATTGCGCGCCGCACTGCCATGCCCGGCGGTACGGTGGGCGACTGCGGCGCCGGCGACCAGTCCCACCACGATCGGAATGAAAAGGTAGCCGAACGACTGCTCTCGAAGGCCGAGATGCTTCACGACGAAGGTCGGCGCGGAGAGGACATAAAGGTAGATTCCGAGATTGACCGCTGCGTTGGCGAGCGCTAGCGCAACAAAGCGCGGCTTCGCGAACAACGCGCCATATGCGCGCGCAACCGGGACGGGATGCAGCGGATGCCGGCGCGCCGGCGGCAGCGTCTCCGGGACGAGAAACCAGCTGATCACGACGAGCGATGCCGACAGGAATGCGAGGAAAAGGAAAATGCTGCGCCAACCCGTCCACAGCAGCAGCCACCCGCCACAGACGGGCGCGATAGCGGGTGCGAGCGCGAAGATCATAGCGACCAGTGCCATGATTTTCTGCGCCTCGGTTCCGTGGAAGACGTCGCGCACCATCGCCCGGCCAATGATGACGCCGGCCCCGGCACTCATGCCCTGCAGGGCACGACCGGCGTAGAGCAGCGATATGCCCGGGGCGGCCGCGCACATCAGCGATCCAACGGTGAACAGCACGTTGCCGGCAAGAATCATCCCGCGGCGGCCGACCGCATCAGAGATCGCCCCATGCCACGGCACCATCAGCGCGAAAGGCAGAAGGTAGGCTGACAACGACTGCTGGATGTGAGCGGGTGTAGCGTGCAGCGCCTGCGCCATGATGGAAAATGCCGGCAGGTACGTGGCGATCGCGAACTGTCCAAGCATCGAAAGCCCGGCAACGAGCACGATGATCGTCCGGGTGTGAAAACCTTGCGGTTCAATCTCTGCCGTAAAGGGCACGTTCGACATTCACAGACTCCAGCTTCATGTTGTCCTCAGGTTCGCATTCAGCCCACTTGCGTATGGCCTTCTTGTCGATCTTGCCTACGCTCGTCTTGGGTATTTCCGTCACGACCGAAATCCGGGGCTCTTCGGGAACGGCATACCGGCTGATGCGTTTTGCGTCGACATAACGCAGCAGATGCTGGCGCACATCGCCGGGGCCGAGCACGCTCCCATCCCGGCACACCACTACGACGAATGGACGCTCTCCCCACTTGTCATCCTTGACGCCGACCACTGCACATTCCTGCACGTTCGAAAGTTCGCCAATCAACCCTTCGATCTCGATCGAAGAAACCCATTCTCCGCCAGTCTTGATCACGTCCTTGATGCGATCGACGATCTGCACATGACCGTCCGGCGTCATGACCGCGACGTCCTGCGTGTGCAGGTAGCCGCCGGCCCACAGCGCCTCGGACGCCTCCGGCTGATTGTGGTACCCCTGCGTGAGGAACGGCGCTCGCAGGACGATTTCACCCGGCGTCTTGCCGTCACGCGGCACGTCGTGCATGTCGGCATCGACGATGCGGAGTTCCACCATCGGCGATGCCCGCCCCGTCATGCAACGCCTGCGGATGTTCTCGTCCTGATCGGCCGGAGTGCTGCCGGGAGGAAACTGCGATAGCGCCACCGTCGGACCCGTTTCCGACATTCCGTAGCCCGCAAATACGTCGATGCCGCGCTCGACGGCGGCGCGGCATAGCGCGGGTGACAGCGCCGAACCCCCTATGATGATTTTCCAGCCCTGCAGATCGGCACCCTCACGGGCAGCGGCATCGAGCAGCATCTGCAGGATCGTGGGCACGCAGTGCGAGAAAGTCACCTTCTCAGTCTTTTTGAGGTCCAGCAGCATCTCCGGCACATAGCGTCCGGGCAACACGATACGCAGTCCGAGCAGCACCGCCACATACGGCAGGCCCCATGCCAGCACGTGAAACATCGGCGTGATCGGCATGTACACGTCTTCGCGGTGCAGCCGCTGCCCATCGTGCGGAGAACACAGAGTCATCGCGCTCGTCATCGCGTGCAGCACGATTTGCCGGTGGCTGTAGTAGACGCCTTTCGGATCGCCCGTGGTGCCGGAAGTGTAGAAAAGCGCCGCACGCGTGTTCTCGTCGAACTCGCAAAACGCAAATTCCGGCGAGGCTTGCTCGAGCAGCGCATCGTACTCGCCTGCGACGGGGAGCGTGCTCGACGGCATCGGGTTGCCGTCGGCCAGCACCAGCACTTGGCGCACGTATTTCAATTCCGTCTGGATCTGTTCGAGCACGGCCAGGAAATCCATGTTCGCGAGCACGACTTCGGCCTTCGAGTCGTTCAGCGCATACGCGATCTGCTGGGGCGACGTGCGTACATTGACGGTCAAGAGTGTCGCGCCCATCATCGGAATCGCGAAGTAGCTTTCGAGGTAACGGTGACTGCACCAGTCCATCACGGCAACGGTGCTCCCGTGCCGCACACCGAGCACCTCGAGCGCGGAAGCGAGCTGTCCAACGCGTTTGCGCATGTCGGCAAACGTGTAACGCAGCTTGTTGCGGTAGGTGATCTGCTGTCCTGAACTCAGGCTCAGCGAATTCAGCAATAGCTGCTTGATGAGCAGCGGGTAAGCGTATGCCGAAGGCGTCATAGCAATCAAGCTATCTGGTTTATCGATCGCCTGCACGAGAGGTTCCTCCGTCTGGAATCGGAAAATTGCCGCGTCCTTGCGCGACTTGTCGATTCGTGACACAACCTCCAGGAGGGCTCTGCCTGAAGGTTGCGATGAACTATCTACACTACCTCGCCAGCGCGGCATTCCGCGCAGCGTTGTCCCTTAACGGCCCAACCAACGTTGCGTCGTCGAGTCTTCACATCGCTGTCTTGCCGCCGTTCACGTGAATGATTTGACCGGCGATATACCTCGACCGATCCGACCCAAGAAACACAATCGCATCGGCCACCTCCTCGGGGGTTCCGATACGCCCAGCCGGTATTGTTGCCGCAACCATTTCGAACTTATCGGTACCACCCGCAATGCGCTCAAGCATCCCTGTATCGATCGGCCCCGGAGCCACGGCATTCACCCGGACGTTTGACTTGCTCGCCTCGAGCGCCGCTGACTTCGTCAACCCCTCGACTGCGTGCTTGCTGGCCACGTACATTGGATTGAGTGCATTGCCACGACTTCCCATCGTGGAAGAAAGGTTGACAATGGCACCGCAGTTTTGCGCAAGCATCACCCGCAGTTCGCGCTTCATGCTCAGGAATGTTCCCAAAACGTTCGCATCGAATGTGGCTGCATAGGATTCGACTGTCTGCCCGACGATCGGCCCAGGTGTGCCCTCCGTTCCTGCACTGTTCACCGCCACATCGAGTCGACCGAAACGGGAGACGACAAAGTCGATGAGATTGGCGACCTCGGCCTCCTTGCTCACATCGGCGGCCACGAAATCGGCCTCTGCCCCCATCTCGCGAAGTTCGGCAACGAGCACAGCGCCCGCGGCCGCGTTACGGCCGGAGCAGACCAGCCGGGCCCCATCGCGGGCAAAGGCAATGGCTGTCGCACGGCCGATGCCGGCAGTGGCCCCGGTAACAAGCACAATCAAAGGATTCACATAACCTCCAGCAGTGAGTAAATATTCGCTTGCCGCAGCATTCCAGCGGCATCGGAACAGAATGTGGCCACCAGCTACCGACGGCCGCTTACCAACGTTCCCTTACAACAAGTCGCTCAAGTAGTCGTCAGAATGTATGACGAAGCCCGATCATCGCGCCTGTCGTGTTGCGTCCCGGCGCAGGTGGCGCACCGTACGCGAGTTCCTGATTCATCGCGCCGCGATTGGACACGTAGCCGAAGTCCGCATGAAGCATCGTCGATTTGGAAAGCATGTAGAGGGCGCCCAGAATGTAGGCGGTCGACTGGTTTTTCGAGTGCTTCTCGTCGCGCACGTAATACACGCCCGACGTCACACCAAATGCGGGAGAAAACTGGTAGCCGAGGCCACCCGTCCACATGTCGAAATCCCCAGACGTTGCACCAAACGCAGGATTGCCGTTCTCGTACGCGGGTTGCCGGCCGTTGCTGAAAGAGCCCGAAACGGAGAAGCCACGCCAAACGTACTTTCCACCGAAATAGACAAAGCGGTTGTTGTCCAGACCGGTTGCCGGAACGGCAGGCGTCGCCGGGTAGGTCGGCAGGAACGGGTTGGTGTCGTGTGCGTTGTAGTAGACCGCCGCGAGATTCAGGCCGTAGTTCGAGTATCTGAGCACTGCGGACTCGTGGGACCCGGCCGAGAAATTACCAGGGATGCCACCGAACGCGTACTCCAGCGAAACCGATGCACCATAGAAGGACGGGGAATTGTAGACAATTGCATTGCTGTCATACAGCGAACCTATCGTCCCGTTTGTACTCGTGCCGGGCCAGCCGGTGGAGGTTAGCATCGACAACCAGGCGGTCAACACGCTGCCGAAGAATTGTGCGCCGCGCACGTCCGTATCGGAGAACGCATACGCCATAGGGGCAAACTGGCGACCGGCGTTTAATGTGCCGAATGGGCCGGACACCCCGACGCTTGCCACCTGGTTGAAAATTGCGGCAGCGCCTGGCGTGTCTGAGAGCTGTAACCTTCCCGTCCCGCTGTCGAACGATCCTTGCAGCTTGAAGTTGATCGCATAGCCACCGCCGACATCCTCCCTTCCGACCATCCCGAGGATGCTGGAGAACATACCACCGTCCTTGTAGCGGACGACCGAACCCCTGTTGGGATTGACAGCCGGATGAGGTGCGAAACTGGTTGCCGAAGTGGTTTGCCAGAGCAGGGATGAATCCACCGCCCCGTACAAAGTAACCGAGGACTGCGCGTGTGCGACACCGGCGCTGACGATTAGCGCAGCAGGGATCTTTGTTTTCCACGCAATTTTGGAATCCATATTAATCATATGGTTAAATCAGTAGTGATGCAAACAAATCTCCGCTGCCACAAGCGGATTTTTCTATAATCAGATTACCGTCTGCGGCAGGAAGAACTTTTGGAATCTTAAGTGAACGCGCGTCCTTGAATCGCCGTTGTAACCGGCCGCCAAACAAGTTGACTGCAAGTCCTGCGATGCATCGTTCCTGCAGTGATCCTTCGCGCCATACGCCCTGAAGTAATCCTGCCGCCACTGATGCCGGTGGGTGCCGCTAAATGGCGATGTCCGCTACCAGGGATTTTTTTTCTGCGGCTACGACAATTTTCAAATCAGACTCGTAGCTCCTTGCTGCCAGCAAATAGCACAATGCGGCTGCAATACTGAAGCACGGCATAATTTCGAGCGCTTTCTCCAACCCCCACAGATCCGAGAGGACCCCAGCGACAAACGGCCCCAAGGCAAGTCCAAACAGGTTTTGGAAGAGCGACAGCATGGCTCCGGCCGTCGAGCGCAGGGCTGGATGCATGATATCGAGCACCACACCGACCCCGACGCCACCCGTGCACGCCATGAGAAACCCGCCTGTCGCGATAGGGAAGAAGCCCGCGACTCTTCCAGAAAAAGCTGATACAAGCACAACAAAGGTAAGGATGCACAACGGGGCAGTCACCAGCAGTTTGTTGCGCGCGCGGCGAGTTCCGAAACGATCTGCGACATAGCCCCAAAAGAAGGTACCGATACCGCCAAGCAATACGACAAATGCTGCTTGCTTTGCCGCCTGGCTGCCAGCAATACCGTGGAAGCGCGTGAGATAGCTTGGCAGCCACGCCCACACCGTGGAAACGGTAACGACCTGGAGAGAGGTGCCAATGCACGTCCACCAAACCGTACGCGAACTGGTAAGCCCACGCACAATACGGCGCATACTCGCGAGCATCGATGTACCGGTCTGACCTTTCCCACTTTGCGCGATTGAGACTGTCTTGTAGTCGCGTACCATGAGGTAAAGGCATGAGACGATAATGCCTGGAATACCAACCACACCAAATGCCGCCCGCCATCCCCAGCGCGCCGCAATGATCCCACCGAGGAGCACCCCGAGCACAGCGCCGAGGGAACTTGCAGCGAAGAGTGCCCCCAGAAGAGCTGAACGCATCCGCCTCGGGAATAGCGTGGCAATCAATGCCGCTCCGACCGAGCCATATCCTGCCTCACCGGCACCCACCATGGCACGGGCAATAAACATCTGTGCGTAATTCGCGGTAAACATGCAAGCCATTGTCGAAAGGCTCCACACAGCCCCCATTACAAATACGCTTTTGACACGGCTGAATCGATCAGCGATCAGGGCTACAGGCAAACCAGCGAGGGCAACGACAATGGAAATGATGGAAACGAGGCCTCCGAGTTGTTTATCAGATAGATTCCAGACCGCCTTCAGTTGTGGGAACAGGGAGACGACGACCTGACGATCGACGTAATCGAACAGCATCAAAACGAATGTCATGGCGAACGCAAACCATGCTTGCGCGCGTCCGCAAATATAGCCATCGCGATCACCGACTCTATCGCTTTCGATATGTTGTTGCATGTCTCCTCCGCTAATTTTTATGCCCAGCCTGTAAGCATTTTCGAGTAATTTGTTTCCCCATCGACTTCGGCACTTATCAGAACAGTCAGATTTTCAAAAAGCGTATTATGTGCACTGCCCTGTTCATGAATCTCATGCCACGTTGATGGATATGTCCTCTCGTTGCAATAGCGCTTCCACGTTATGCCGTGAAAGTGATGCAGGCCTGGAGGCGCTTGATTAGCCAATTGCCATCGTCACTGCATGCCAGTTCGCATTCCACGTCAGCCAACATGGCTGGTCCCGCTCCGCCCACGGGGAGCGTTGGCGGTGCACCCTTGTCAGAGCGATAGACGGTCAGACCGAATGAGGCCTTGGCCACTGGTCCGCTATGCTCCATGACAAAAAAATTGGTGACATAGTGTCGGGTAAGCAGCGTCGCGGACCGCTGGTTCAGAGAAACGAAGATCTGTTGTTGCCCGCGAAGTGCAATATCGCCCCGCTCCCAACTGCCATCGAGCGTGAAGCAACGGGCGGCGCGAGAATAATCGTTGCGGTCGAGGGCATGGTACATGCGCATCACGGTTTGCTCGGCGGCATAGACCTGGTAGAAACGCTCTGGGTTGTTCATGGTTCTGTTACCTGAAGTGTGTCGCTAGTAACGCTCGTTCAGCCGGGATACGCTGGCCCGGTACGGACGATGGTTTGCGAAAACGCGCCATTTCCGCGCCGAAACCGGACGGTGTCAGCACAGGCCAGACCCCAAAAACCCTCAAGTGAGTGCCATTTGCGGCCGGTGCTGACGATGGAGCGAGTCGGGCACAGAAACTGTGCGTTTGGGAGGCAAGCCCCCGAGAACAGAAGCCCGATCAGGCGACTTTCTGCAGGAAGCCTTGTTGCCTCCCATTTCGATTGGGCGCGAAGCCGTTGGCCTGCAGCGTTTCCTCCACCGTGTCATAGAACACGCCGATCCTGCAGATTTCGCGCGCTTGCCTGGCGGTAGCGATCGGGCGACTCAGTTCGCGCGATATACGCACCAGCTGCTCGACCTGTGCCGCCGTGCCAATCTTCTTCGTGCGCGTCTGGTTCCAGAGGGTATCCTCAGTACCGCAGCGAACATGCAGCCCCATCGCAATACCCATGGTGTTCACCGGCAGCACGTGGAGCACCGAGCTCTCCACTGTCAACACTGCCCCATCTGGCACGGCGCGCGCGAAATTAGCCAGGCTGTAGATACTGGGTGAATCCATCCCCCCGCCTATCGCCACCCAGTTCAGTACCAACGGGCCCTTATAGACTCCGCGGCGGATCAATCGCTCCACCGACTCGAAGCTGTTGATGTTGTAGCACTGGAACTCGCTCTGGATTCCCGCCGCAGTCAGGCGGCGGATGTGTTCCTCGACCCAGCCCGGCTGCGCTGGTACGGTCATCTCTTTGTAGGCGTCAAAAACCGCAGGGTCTTCCATGGAGGTACCCATGACATCGCGATGGTCAAACTGCTCGAGAATGTTCATCTGCGACGTATTCACGGTTACCGTCACCTGGTCAGGCTTGGGGTCGAGTTCGGCTAGCATGTGGCGCGTGTCGTCCGAGAGCCACTTTGCAGCCGCACCTTCTGTCTCGGGAGCAAAGCTGATTGATCCGCCGACCTGGATAATCATCTCCGGTACGCGGGCGCGGACGCCAGCGATAAGCTCATTGAACTTGGACAGACGCTTGGAGCCTTTGCCATCGAGTTCGCGTACGTGCAGGTGCAGTACGGTGGCGCCTGCGTTGTAGCAATCCACCGCTTTCTGGATTTGCTCCTCCATTGTCACTGCGATGTCCTCGGGGAAGTCCGATGG
Source organism: Paraburkholderia sp. A3BS-1L (assembly GCF_051125215.1). NCBI lineage: Bacteria > Pseudomonadati > Pseudomonadota > Betaproteobacteria > Burkholderiales > Burkholderiaceae > Paraburkholderia > Paraburkholderia sp. A3BS-1L. The sequence goes on from NZ_CP120444.1 coordinate 555,638, forward strand.
AACCCACGAGGGCGCATATGGCGCAGCGGTGATGATCAGCGGTTGCTGGTTTTCGGGGAACAGGTGTCCGTCTAGAAAGTTCATGGCAAGTAAAGGATAAGAATTTAAAAAAATTTCAGCACGCCCGAATCTCGGGATGACGATAAGGCAGGCTTCGCTGACGCGTAGGCCGGCGCTGCTACTGCGCATTGGTGCAGGCGAATCATTCGAGTTCACGTACATGTTTCTGCCGCTTTTTTAAGCTGATACGCGGCGTTGAATTCTGTGAACCGAAATAACCTTCATTGAAGACAGGTAAAAGCATTCCTGCTCATGGCTCAAAATGGCCTGTCACCAATGATCGTGGCCCGGTCCATCCTGCGATGACACGGTGGATAATCCATGACGGCGTAGTGTTGCGTTGAGCGGTTATCCCAGATCGCCACGCTGTTCCTGGTCCAGCGCCAGCGCACCTGATGCTCGGGAACGTAGGCCTGAGTGATCAGATAGCGCAGCAACTCAGCCCCGCCGGGGTTGTAATCCTGACCAAACCGCACGCGACCTGGCGTGTGGAAATTGGTGAAATGGGTGGTAAAGCCGTTGACGAAGAGGATCTTCTCGCCAGTCTCCGGATGGGTCCGCACAACCGGGTGTTCGGCGTCCGGGAACTGATCCTTCAAAGCCATGCGCTTCTCGATGGGCATGGCCGCGCCAAAGCTGGCCTCGATGCTGTGGCGCGCACGAAGGTCCGTGATCTGCTCTTTAACGTGATGCGGCAGATTCTCGTACGCGAGCACCATGTTGGCCCACATGGTGTCGCCACCGACCGGGGGGCATTCACGGCAGCGCAGGACGCTGGCGAGCGGCGGAGCATCGCGCCAGGTCGCATCGGTGTGCCAGGCGTTCTCATAACGATCCGGTGGGTTCGCTGGCGTCTTGTAGATCTGAACCAATCCCGGGTGCTCCGGGTCGCTTCCCGTGACCGGATGATCCTCCAGACTGCCGAAGCAACGCGCAAAGGCTACGTGCTGCGCTGCCGTGATGTCCTGATCCCGCAGAAACAGCACCTTATGTCGCAGCAGTGCCTTGCGGATGCTGACAAACAAAGCAACGTCATGGATTGCGTCGGCCAGGCTGACGCCGGTCAGCTCGGCGCCAATTGAGCAGGTTAGTTGTTCAATGTGCATGAAGAGTCCACCCTCGGGCTCGATGTGGAAGGGCTTCGGTCGCGATCGCCATGCTGTCCCGCTTCCAGCCCGGAACGTGCTTCAGCGGCGAACTGCTTTTAATGGGCGCGTGTGATCATTAAGGCACCAGCACGGTGGCTCCGCTGGTCTGCCTGGATTCCAGCGCGCGGTGCGCTTGTGCGGCATCGGCCAGCGCGAAGGTCTGTTTCGGCTCGCTCTTGATCTTGCCGGCCAGCACCATGTCGAACACCTCCCTGGCCATGTCGAGCATGTGTGAGCGGGGCGTGGCATAGTGGACCATGGCCGGACGCGTAACCCACAGCGAGCCCTTGGCCGCAAGGGTACGGCTGTCGATTTCCACCGGTCCGGAGGTGGTGCCGTTGCTGACGAGGGTGCCGCGCACCTGCAGGCAGGACAGCGAGGCATCAAGCGTCGCTTTGCCGACCGAGTCGAAGACGACCGGGACTTTCTTGCCGTCGGTGATCTCCATCACGCGCTCAAGAATGTTCTCTCGCGATGTCACGATGGTGTGGGTGCAGCCATTGACCGTGGCGAGTTCGGCCTTTTCATCGGTGCTGACGACGCCGATCATGTTCACGCCCAGCGCGCGCGCCCACTGGCACGCGATCAGCCCCACCCCGCCGGCCGCGGCATGATAGAGGATGGTCTCGCCGCCCTTGAGTGGGTAGACCTGGCGGAACAGGTACTGCGCCGTCATGCCCTTCATGATGAGCGAAGAGGCGGTGCGGTCAGAAACGCCATCCGGCAGCGGGATCAGCACGTCCGCCGGCATGACGCGGACGTCCGAGTATGCCCCCTGCGGTCCGAGCAGGTAGCCCACGCGATCACCAACACGGATGTCCGCCACGCCGGGGCCGACCGCCTCGACAACGCCAACGGCATCCGAGCCAACGCCATTCGGCAACGCCAGCGGATATTGCCCGGTGCGGAAATAGATGTCGATGAAGTTGACTGCGATATACGTGTGCCTGACGCGAGCCTGGCCGGGGCCGGGATCGCCGACCTCCACCGACTCGAGCTTGAGAACGTCTGCGCTGCCTGTTTCGTAGAAGCGGATTGCTTTTGCCATGTCATGTCTCTTGTAAATGCTTGCTCAACTGGATCCGGAGCTTCTTCGGAAGCGTTGCTTCGAATAATCGCTTCGGCGTCAGCCCGGAAGTCCTCATGCACCCAATCGGTGCCATCGGACGCTGATGGCCATCATGCGGCTCCCCTGGTTCTGCGGGAACATCGCTTCACTTTCGAAGCGCTTCATTTCGCCTGCTTGCCAAAAATCTGTCCGGATGGCGGAATCCCCGCCGTCCTCCGGCAGCATCCACGCGATGCGCCCGGGAGCGATCAGAACGCGACAGCATGTTTGCCCTTCAGTTGAAGCATGTTGCGCGTGTCGTCTGGCGTGGCCACCTCCAGATTCAGCGAATGCAGGATGTCTACGATGCGCCGGACCTGGTCCGCGTTGCTCGTCGACAGCCGGCCGGGACCGTCCCAGAGCGAATCCTCCAGGCCCACGCGAACGTTGCCGCCCATGGCGGCAGCCATAGACGCGATGGGCATCTGGCTGCGGCCGGCACCAAGCACGGACCAGTAGTAATCTTTGCCAAACAGCCGTTCAGCGGTGCGGCGCATATGCGTGACGTCATCGGGGTGCGTGCCGATGCCACCGAGAAGGCCGAAAACGGACTGAATGAGGAATGGCGGCTTGAGAATGCCGCGGTCGATGAAATGCGCCGCCGTGTAGAGGTGGCTGGTGTCGTAGCATTCAATCTCGAAGCGCATGCCGTTGTCGGCACAGGACTCGAGGATGTAGCGGATTTCCTTGAAGGTATTGCGAAAGACGCGGTCCTCCGAGCCTTCCAGGTACGGGCGCTCCCAATCGTGCTTGAACTCCTTGTAGCGGTCGAGCATCGGGTACAGTCCGAAGTTCATCGATCCCATGTTCAGCGAGGCGACTTCGGGCTTGAGTTGCAGCGCCGGTTGCAGTCGTTCCTCGACGAGCATGTTGGGGGCGCCACCCGTCGTGAGGTTGATTACGACGTCGGAGCGTGCGGCAATCTCCGGGAGAAATTCCCGGAACAGGAGTGGATCCTGGGACGGCTGGCCGTTCATGGCTTTACGCGCGTGCAAATGGACAATCGAAGCGCCGGCCTCGGCAGCGGCAACCGCCTCGCGCGAGACCTCTTCTGCCGTGATGGGCAGATAGGGGGACATCGTCGGTGTATGAATGGCGCCGGTCACGGCGCAGGTGACGATTACCTTGTTTTGAGGTGCGGCCATGGCATCTGTGTTCCGTTCGTGCTTCTGAAGAGTGGGTCGGAGAATCAACGCGGCATGTCAGATGAGCAATATTCTAGGAATCGCGGGTCTTCGTTTTTCTCTCATTTGATGACATAGATATCTCATTTCATGACAGAATCATTGGGGGTCCGGGTTTCTACGCAGAAGGCGGCGGGACCACACGCTACATGGACGAGAAGCGATGGACACATTGATTCGAACAGGGGTGCTGACCAACTATCTCAAGGTAGCGCAGCAATTAGGCTTCAAGCCTCAGCCGCTGCTACGGAAACTGGGGTTGAACAGTGAGATGTTTGCGGACCCGGAATGCCGGATCCCTGCGAGTGCCGCCGTTACCTTGTTGAAGGTGTCAGCGCAAATGACCCAATGCCCGACATTTGGGCTGCGTATGGCCGACCTGTGGCAACTGTCCGACCTCGGTGTCGTCAGCGTGTTGCTTACGCATCAGAGAACCCTGCGCGAAGCCGTTGGAACCTTGATTCGGTTTCGGCACCTGCTCAACGAGTTCCTGGTCATACGTATGGAAGATGTCGGCAAGAAAGTTATCGTACGAGAGGAGTTCGTCGCGGACGAGACCGGGACATCTATACAACATACCGAGCTGGTACTCGGCTCATTATCGCGAATGTGCAGCACGCTGATGGGTGCCGCCTGGCACCCGCTGAGCGTCCATTTCACCCATGATGCTCCCCCGGATCTGCGGCTGCACCGCCGCGTATTCGTTGGAAAACTAGAGTTCGCCAGCTCCTTCAATGGCATGATTTGCCGTGCTGCCGATATGGACTTTCCCAACCCCATCGCTGACCCGGTCATGGCACGCCACGCGCAACGCTTGCTCGAGGGCCTGCCGGGGGCCAGCGAGCCGTCAATTGTGCTCGAGGTGCGCAAAGCAATCTACCTGCTGCTACCGGTTGGGCGCGCAACGATTGAACAGGTGGCACACGGCCTTGGCATGAACGTGCGTACGCTACAGCGCCAGCTCGAAAGCGCCGGAAGCGTCTTCTCGGAGATGGTCAATGGCGTTCGCCGCGATCTCGTCATGCACTATATGGACAACAAGAGCTACACGCTGGGACGGATTGCCGAGTCGCTTGGATACTCCGCTTATGGTTCATTCGTACGCTGGTTCGAGGCGCAGTTCGGAATGACGCCGACGCGTTGGCGAAGCGGTAAGCCAGCAAATAGCCGGTAGGTGGCGCCCGGTGTGTTGATGTTCACGCAGAACTGACCCACTTGAGCCACAGGTTTTCATCGAATTTTGACCCACGTGTTTGAATGCCCTGCTCAATCTTTGAGCAGGGCATACAGAGGTGATCACGGTGCTGGCTGGGAGAAAGGCATCGTCGAGAAGAACGTACAGGACCGGCGACGCCATCTGGCACGAAGCGGCTCTGCGACGTTGGGAAACGTTGGAAATCCTGAACGAATCGGTTGCCGGCCAGTGTCGCGAAACCTGGCACATGCGGCACCCGCAATGGCCAGAGCTGACAGTCGATGATGTGCTGCAGGACGAGCGCACCCGGCTGATGCCCAATCCACGGCCGTTCGACGGCTATGTCGAGCAGACCCTGCGGGTCTCGTCAACACTTACCAGATGACCGCTGCGCGCTTCCCGGCTCACCGCGACCTGAAGGGCTTCGACTTCGCACAGGCGCACGTTTGATTCTCGACGAACTCGGCAACCTGCCGTTCAGCCAGACCGGTGGCCCTGTCTGCCACGTCTGTCCATAAGGACAAGGTTACGGACAGGTCACCACGGTGTACTTTCCGGTGGTGCCTGGATTATGCTCAAGCAAGATATCAACGAGCCTTTCCCGGTCAGGAAGAGTGACACCATGGATACAAAAATGGGCGTTCAAAGGCTCACAATCCGTGCTGCCACGGGCAAGCTCAAGATCATTCCGGTTTGGAGATGCCTGGCACGGAGCGGCGCCAATGTTGTTCGCTGGAACGTCCGCACGGACCACAATGATGGTATGGACTCGATGACGGTCGACATTGTTGAAGCTGATCCGCTACGAACTGAAGAGATCGCCGCTGCGCTCGGCAGGCCTCCTCTGGAGATGACCGTCACGGCTTCCATTATGACGGTCATCTCGACTTCGCGATCCGCCAGTGACGTCTTCGGCGATTTCCCAACAAAATGCTGCGACTTCGCTCCGAACTCATCGCGTCCGGGCCTGAAACTGACAGTAGTGGGGAATGCCGGCAACCATTGCCCGCCTCGCACGTGTGACTGATCACGCACAACGCGAAGGAGGCGCGCACGATCTGATGTCGTTTCAGGAGATAACTATAGAGCGGCAAAGCCGCCTGTTCGATATACCCAGGAGACATAAGTGCTGAGCCCTCACGAATTTGCGACGCTCATGCTGGTCAAGTCGTCGCCCGAACAGATCGACATGGACCGGAAGGAACTCGACACACTGCTCGAGCAACAGCTCGTATCACTCGAGAGCCTCTCCACCGGTATGCACCGTCCGTGTATAACAGACCACGGCGAATTCCTTCTCGAAGCGATCATGAGAAAACGGTGATCCGCGCGCGGTCGGCCGCGTAGGTCGTGCCAGACCCGGCAAGACGTGCTAATACACGATAGAGTAGCTGAAGAAGCGCTTAAAAATGGCGCTGGCTCACTACTATCCAGTTGATTCAGGAGATCATTGATCATGCAACCCAGGAACACGTTGCAGATGTTCAGCTTGCCAATCTGGATGAGGCTTTGGGTCAGTCCAGCACGATGATGGAGAGCATCTGTAGACTCGCCGAACTGAAGGCGCAGTTCACGCGAGCGACGCTGAACGATGCGTTGGACCCGGCGCTGAAAACGGTGGCGACTCCACAGAACTGGCTGGCAGCTGATGCGAGGGGAAGGTGACGAAACAATGACGTGACGAGCAAAAAATGTATCGAAGTTACGAATACCACGGATTCACCGTCGAGGTTTCAGTCGATGTCGACGTGATTCGAATCGGGGCGAGCGTGGAGACACGAGCCGCCCCTGGTTACGTCCCTGTCGTCACGATTTCCAGGGAAGGTAAAGCGATGGCAGCCTTCTCGCCTTTGAGGTTCAGCGGCACCTGCTGCAATCCGTTCGCAACAGAGATCGATGCGCTCATGGGCGGCTTCAGTGCGGGCCGCCAAATCGTCGATGATCTTGTCTCCTCGACCTGAAGTCGAACGTGGTCGAGACTGCCGTGCCTGAATTGCCGTTTCCCGCTTGACACAAGGCGCGGACGTCGTCCTGCAAGCCACGGCACGGGGTCACTGGTCAGCGATAAACAATACATGGCCCGTCGTCCCGACAGGCCATAATCAATGTGGACGCCGTCATCTGTGGCAGGCGGCGTTCCGGACGTTGTCCGAGGAGCGTGGCATGGACCAATCCTGGCTGGACATGGCTGTGGGCACGATCGTGCTTGTCATTGCTGCAATGTGTGTCGCTGCCCACTACCGTCGCGAACGGCGCCGGGCCGATCTGCTGCGCAATCTGAATCACCATGACTGGTTGCAGTGGCCCCGGTCACGGCGGTAGCGTTCATTGTGCGCGTATCGATTTGCGCGGATGGCGGACGAGGCTCATGCGTGAAGTGCCGCGTTGGCTGCAGAGGCGAGGTCCAGCCAGTCTTGATCACCCTCTTTCGACTCATGGGCGCGGGCTGCGCTACTCAACGCCTTGCCCATCGAAGCTCGCCTCTCCGCTCGCACGCATCCCAGTGAAGCCGCGCATCGGCAACGGCATTGCACGGCGCTAGCAATTATCGAACTCTGCTCATTACAACCCGAAAGTCGTTGGCGAACGGCAAATCGAGCAGCCGCGCCTGCAGTTCTCCAACCTTCAGTGTGTAATCGAATTGCATCGTTGCTCCTTTCGCTCGCCAGCCGCGTCAACACCGTGCACCGATCCGGTCGCGACGATATTTTGCGGCGGCTCCTTTCACTAGATTGTCAGTCCGCCGTCTACGACCAGGCATTCGCCGTTGGTGTAGCTCGCGGCATCGGATACGAGGTAAAGCACGGCGCCGGCAAGCTCCCGCGGCTCTGCGTGGCGACGAAGCGGAATCTTTTTCATCCACTCTTCGTAGATCGATGGGGTCTCGAAGAGCGCGCCGGCGAACTTCGTCCGGGTCAGGCCAGGCAGCAGTGCATTCACGCGAATGCCCAGAGGTCCGCACTCCTTGGCAAACGCTTTGGTCATGTTCACCACGGCCGCCTTGCTGATCGAGTAGATACCCTGCATGTCGCCCGGTTGCAGCGCATTGACCGACGCGGTGTTGACGATCGCCCCGCCGCCGTTTTCGCGCATCAGGCGGCCCGCCTCGACCGACATGAAGAAGTATCCGCGGACATTCACTTCGACCGTCTTGTCGTACGCCGCCAGATCGGTGTCGAGAATGTGGCCGAAATACGGATTGGCCGCAGCGTTGTTGACGAGGATATCCAGCCGGCCATGAGCCTTGCGGATATGCTCGAACGCCCGGGCGATGTCCTCCATGCGGCCGACATGGCACGCGAGCGCTTCGGCGTTGCCGCCGTCGCAGCGAATGCTTTCCGCAACGGCTTGGCAGTCTTCCAGCTTTCGGCTCGATACGATCACGTATGCGCCTTGCTCTGCGAGCAATCGGGCGATTTCCTCGCCAATGCCTCTGCTGGCTCCTGTGACGAGCGCGATTTTTCCGCTCAGATCGAAGAGTTTGGTGCTCATGTTGCTGACAACTCCCGTAGAGGATTCATGTTTGCTGGCACTAAATGCCTGACATATGCCTTCCATTACAGCCGCTTAGCCCTGCTCTTTCAGCACGCTCACTGCCATGCTCAACTATTCCGCCGACTTCGCAAGCGTCGGCATGCGATGCATTGCCATCCATCGCACGCCTCTTGACGCCAGCGCTGACCGGCCCGCTGAACCCTTCGATCGTCCACTCGAGATACGGGAGAAGCGTTCCCACATCTACCTGCATGGCGTCATTCGTCGCCATTCCACCTTGTTCTCAAATTGACGAAAAGTCCGGAAACGGCGCCAAGCCGTGGCGCACGAGATAAAGTTCCGCCATGAGTTTTTCCCGGTCCGGTCGGTCACGCCGCCTTGACCATCTCCTCGATCACCTTCTTCGCATCGCCAAAGACCATCATGGTCTTGTCCATGTAGAAGAGATCGTTGTCGAGACCGGCATAGCCCGCTGCCATCGACCGCTTGTTGACGATCACCGTACGTGCCTTGTACGCCTCGATGATCGGCATGCCGGCGATCGGCGACTTCGGATCGTTTTTCGCTGCCGGGTTCACCACGTCGTTCGCGCCGAGCACCAGCACCACATCGACCTGGCCGAACTCGCCGTTGATGTCCTCCATTTCATGGACGATTTCATACGGCACTTCCGCTTCCGCCAGCAGCACGTTCATGTGGCCCGGCATGCGGCCCGCAACCGGATGAATCGCGTACTTCACGTCGATGCCCTTCTCGACGAGCTTGTCGGTGAGCTCCTTCAATGCATGCTGTGCACGTGCGACGGCGAGACCATAGCCCGGCACGATAACGACGGTTTCGGCATTGCCGAGCATGAACGAAGCGTCTTCCGCCGAGCCCGCCTTCACCGGCTTCTGCTCGGCCGGTCCGCCCGCCGAAGCCGCGCCGGGCTCGGCACCGAAGCCGCCAAGAATAACGTTGAAGAACGAGCGATTCATCGCTTTGCACATGATGTAAGAGAGAATCGCGCCCGACGAACCCACCAGCGAACCGGCGATGATCAACATCGCGTTGTTCAGCGAGAAGCCGATGCCCGCCGCCGCCCAGCCCGAGTACGAGTTCAGCATCGACACGACCACCGGCATGTCGGCGCCGCCGATCGGGATGATGATGAGCACGCCCAGCGCGAATGCGATCGCCGTCATGATGATGAATGGCAGCCACGACTGCGTGAGGAAGAACAGAATGCCGAAGCCGATCATGCCCAGCGCGAGCAACAGGTTGATCAGATGCTGGCCCGCATAGACGACAGGCGCGCCCTGGAACAGGCGGAACTTGTACTTGCCCGAAAGCTTGCCGAACGCGATCACCGAGCCGCTGAAAGTAATCGCGCCAACGAACGTACCGATGAACAGCTCTATCCGGTTGCCGTACGGCAGGAAGCCCTTAATCCCTTCCTCCGCGCCCAGCCCGAAAGCAGCCGGCTCCGACACGACGGCATACGCAATGCACACGGCAGCAAGACCGATCAGCGAGTGCATCGCAGCGACCAGCTCCGGCATTTTCGTCATCTCGACGCGCGCGGCAACGAACGAGCCAATCGCGCCACCAACGACCAGCGCAGCAAAGAGGAGCGCGAGCCCGAGCGTGAGATTCGAGCCGAGCGCCGCCGCCTGCTTCGCGATCAGCACAATGGTCGTGAGAATCGCTACGGCCATGCCGGTCATGCCGAACGCGTTACCGGTGCGCGCGGTCCGTGGATTCGACAGACCCTTGAGTGCCTGAATGAAGCAGACCGACGCAATCAGATAAAGAAGCGTGACGACGTTCACGCTCGCGAAATTCAGGCTCATCATGCGCCCCCCTTTGCATTGCCGGAACCAGCGACCTTCCTGGGCTCCTTCTTCTTGAACATTTCGAGCATTCGCCGTGTGACCAGGAACCCGCCGAACACGTTCACGGCTGCAAGCGCTACCGCAATCGCGCCGAAAAACTTGCCCGAGTCGCCCACCGTGAGGCCGGCCGCGAGCATCGCACCGACGATGACGATCGCCGAAATCGCGTTAGTCACGGCCATCAGCGGCGTATGCAGCGCCGGGGTGACGTTCCAGACGACGTGATAGCCGACGTAGATCGCCAGCACGAAAATGATCAGGTTGATCACCGTATGGTTGAGGACTTCCATCAACCGCCTCCTTAAGTCTTGCGTGTAACTTCGCCGTCGCGCGCCAGCAGCGTGGCCGCAACGATGTCGTCGGTGAGATCGATGTTGAGCGAACCGTCCTTCGCAACGATCAACTTCAGGAAATCGAGCAGGTTGCGTGCGTAAAGCGATGACGCATCCGTTGGCACCATCGCCGCGAGGTTCGTAAAGCCGACGATCTGCACGCCGTTCTCCGTGACGACGACCTTGTCCGGCTCGGTGAGCGGGCAGTTGCCGCCCCGACGAGCGTCGATGACGGAACCGCGCCCGGAGGCCAGATCGACAATGACAGAACCCGGCTTCATCGCCCGCACGGTTTCGACCGTGATCAAGGTTGGCGCGGGACGGCCCGGAATCAGCGCGGTCGTGATGATGACGTCCGCCTGTTTCGCGCGTTCGTGGACGAGCGCCGCCTGGCGCGCGAGCCAGGAAGGCGGCATTGGCCGCGCATAACCGCCGACGCCTTGCGCCGCTTCGCGCTCCTCGTCGGTTTCATAGGGCACGTCGAGGAACTTCGCGCCCAGCGACTCGATCTGCTCCTTCACTGCCGGACGAACATCCGACGCCTCGATCACAGCCCCGAGGCGCTTCGCGGTAGCGATCGCCTGCAGGCCCGCGACACCCGCGCCCAGGATCAGCACGCGTGCGGCCTTCACAGTGCCCGCCGCTGTCATCAGCATCGGCATGAAGCGCGGATAATGATGCGCGGCAAGCAGCACAGCCTTGTAGCCTGCGATGTTGGCCTGTGAGGACAGGACATCGAGGCTTTGCGCACGCGTCGTGCGGGGCGCTGCTTCAAGTGCAAAAGCCGTCACGCCCGCATTGGCAAGACGTTGGGCATTCTCCGTGTCGAATGGATCGAGCATGCCCGCGAGCACCGCGCCGCGCTTCATCAGCGGCAACTCATCGACTGTGGGCGACCCGACCTTCAACACGATCTGCGCGCCGAACGCGGCTGCAGCATCGCCAATCTGCGCGCCGGCGTTTCGGTACGCATCGTCCGTGTAGTGTGCGCACTCGCCGGCGCCTGCCTGGACAATCACCCCATGCCCCCGGGCAACCAGCGACTTGACCGTCTCGGGCGTCGCCGCAACGAGCGATCTGCGTTCGTTCGACTCTGCGGGTACTCCAATTTCCATTTTCAACCTCACATTGCGCATGTCTGCGCGATACTGTTTTCAGGCCGTCGGTACAGACACATTCCTGATCAGAATAGATGCCGGAGGCCGATCTCCACGCCGAGCTGATTTGACCCGGGATGCGGCGCTGCAGGGACCGCGCTGGAAGCCGAAACTGAGTAGATGCCCTGCTTGCCGCTGTTTTTCATGTAGGCGAACACGCCATAGACGGCCGTGCGCTTGCTGAGGTTGTAGTTCGCCCGCAAGGTACCCATCGTGCCGGTCGCGTCGTAGGCGCTGCTGTGGACATGCGCGATCTGACCATCGAAGACCCATGCGCTATACGGCACCGACGCACCGAGGTATTCGATATCGACCCGCGCCGAGCGGGCATCGCCCTCGACCATACGATGCAGCCATCCGGCGCCCACCCGCACGGACCTGATGTTGAAATACCCATCCAGCTGGTAGCGCCGGTCGGTGTCGCCGGACTTCGTGAAGGCGATACCCGGCACACCCGGAACGATCGTGACCGGCGTCGCGCCCGCACCGCCGCGTTGCTCGTCGTAGGTCGCCGCGGCGCCCCATGCGTTGCCGTCGTACTTGAGCATGGCGGAAATGGCGCGACAGGCGAGGAAGTCATTGGCCGTCTGCCCTGCGCAATTTCCCGCCGCGCTGGAATCGCGGCCGAACGAATAGCTGGCGCCGACCGTCAGGCCAGAAAACGTGCCCATGTACACCACGTCGTTGTCGAAACGCGCGGCAAGCAGATAAGGATCGAACGATGCGAGCCCGCCAAATCCTCCCGCGCCCATGATGTTCGACTCCGCCATGCCCCAGTTCGTCATGCTGTACTGGCGGCCGAACGTAAGCTGCCCCCACGGGCCGCTCACGCCGACATAGGACTGCCGGCCAAACAGCCGGCCACCTTGCTGTAATGCCCCGTTCGACGCGGAAAATCCGCTTTCGAGCGTGAAGACCGTTTTGAGGCCCCCGCCCAGGTCTTCCGCGCCTTTGATGCCCCAGCGCGACGGCACGTCGCCTCCCCCGATCACCGGCATTCGCACAACCGAACCTCCCGTCGGCGTGGCATGCGTGATGAACTCGACACCCGTATCGACGATCCCGTAGAGCGTGACCGAGCTCTGCGCAAATGCCGGCGCGGATGCCATCGCAGTGACGGCGAACGCCGCAAGCCCCTTCTTCTTCATCAGATCTCCTCCAGCGCGGGCGCACGGCCACGCATTCCACGACGGCATATCGGCTGCGACGCCCCTTGAAATTGCATGCAACCTGTCACGATATCCGGCACGGCTCTTATGATTAGCAATCCTGTTTATATTGCAGACGCTGAATGCCCGAAAAATGCACGCTGCGGAAGACTCCGCAGCGTGCCCGGGTCAGACGGGCACTTCGCCTTCGAGCGTGATCCGGTTCAGCACACGTTCCGCCTCGCCGTAGTCATGCACGGCGTAGTGCATCGTGCAGCGGTTATCCCACATCACCACGTCGCCGGCCTGCCACATGTGGCGGTAGACGTTGTCGGGCGTCGTCGAGTGCTCGTACAGGAAGTCGAGCAGCGGACGGCTTTCGGCGACGGTCATGCCCTCGATCTGTTTGGCCGTTTCCGGGTGGCCGACATAGAGCGCCTTGCGCTGCGTTTCGGGGTGGGTTCGCACGATCGGATGAACCGCTTCGGGGACCTTGTCGATGTTTCTCATGCGCGCCAGTCGCAGGCCGGCAAAGCGTGCGCGCAGGCCTTCGAGCATGCGCTGCATGGTCGGCGACAGACGCTCGTACGACACGTACTGGTTGCACCACATCGTGTCGCCGCCGTGCGGCACAACGACGGCCGAGAGGATCGAGATCTTCGGCGGCACCGGCGTATAGATCGAGTCCGAATGCCATGCTTCCGTCGAAGCCGTTTCCTTTGGAATCTTCGTGACCTGGATCAGGCCGGGGAAACCGGGCACCGGCGGATCGAGCGGGTTGTTCTGGGCGGGATTGCCCCAGAGCTTCGCAAATTCGATATGTGCGGCCGGCTGCAGGAACTGCCCACGGAAGACCAGCACACCGTGGTCGAGAAATGCGCGATGCAGCACGTCAAACGTATCGCGGTTAATGGGCTCGTTCAGGCTGACGCCTTCGACCAGCCCGCCGGTCGTGCCCGTCAGCGGGGTAATCCGGATGCTCATCCATGTCTCCTGTGTGTTGACGCTATGCGTCACTTTTCGTCGGATTCGTCACGCCACCGTCAGCACGATCTTGCCGACGTGCTGATCGAGTTGCATGTACGCGTGTGCTTCGCCAATCGCATCGATCGAAAAGGTTCGATCAATCGGCAGCCGGATACGGCCCGCTTCCAGCGCGGGCAGCAGATCGCGCGCGCAGGCCTGAATGCATTCGAGCCGCTCCGCTTCGGTGCGCGTGCGAAACGTCACGCCGATCAGTTTCAGGCGCTTGAGCCACAGCTTTGCCAGGTCGATCTGCGCAGTCGGGGAACCCACGCGCGCGATCTGAACCAGTCTGCCCTTCACCGCGAGGCTATCCATGTTCGCCTCGAATACCGGGCCGCCCAGAGTATCGATGACGACGTCCACACCGCGCCCAGCCGTCGCTGCCATCACGGCTTCCACCTGCGATTCGCGCGACGAGTCGATGCCCACGTCCACGCCGAACTGGCTCAGTTTGTCGAGCTTCGCAGCGGAGCGGGACGTCGCGATCACCGGCTTCGCCCCGAGCACCGAGGCAATCTGGATGGCCGCCATGGCCACGCCACCCGACGCCCCGTTGACCAGAATCGATTCGCCCTCGCGGAGCTGGCCGTTGGTCGCGACGGCGTCGTGCGCCGTGATAAACACGTTGGGAAACGCGGCCGCGTCGATCCAGGAGAGGTTGTCAGGCACACGCATCAATGCCCGCGGGTCTGCGATCACGTATTCCGCCTGGCAGTTGCGCCCGTGACCCATCACCCGGTCGCCCTTGCGCCAGAGCGTCACACCCTCTCCGACCTGCTCCACTTCACCGGCGAACTCGACGCCGGCGGTAATCGCGCTGCCCGAGCGCAGTTCGCCCGCCTGCTTGATCTCGCCGCGATTCAGCCCCGTAGCGCGCACCCTGACCAGCACCTGTCCCGCGCCGACCTGCGGCACGGGAATATCCAGAACTTCCACTCTGCCACCATCGGGCGTCGGTGTCACACGAACTGCTTTCACTATTCCTTTCTCCTCTAATTGAATTCGCCCCTACGCGATCAACCGGCGGCCGTCACCTTACTGCGGATAACCGACAACAGCGCGAGCGCACGATCCGCAGCTGCCTCGGCGCCGGGCCAGTTTCCGCGCACGAATGGCGGACGCAGGTCTTCGATCTCCGAGAGCGCGCGAACCGTTTCATCAGCGGCAACACACAGTCGCCGGTATTCGTTCACCGTCAGCAGATAACTGTGAAATACATCGCCCGTTGGCTGCGTGACACCCATGCGGTGCAGTGCGGCGTTCAGCCAGTGTGTACCCGCGAGCATTGCGCCTTCTATCTTCATCTCCCAGTCGTTCGCGCCGCACTTTTGCAGCGACCGCTCGATACGCGTTGCGGCCGCCAGGTGCTGTTCAAAGTCCATGCCCATCCCCTTTCAAGCGATTGTCCAAGAGCAGCAGACACTGCCTGAGTGCCGCATCGCACTCCTCAACAATCGCGGCTGTCGGCGTCCGCCCCTCACGCACGCATGGATCCCGGTGCCGCTCGATCGTTTCCATCAGGTGCATCATCGACGCCACGTCTTCTGGCACTCGTGCCTCGATGACCGGACGCCCGACATGCAATATGTCTCCGACCGACCGGAACGCTGCCCTCAATCCACCGTCGCACTGGGGAACGAGATAAACGCCCGGCTGCGTCGGATACATGTCGTCACTCGCGGTAATGCCGCCATGATGGAGTGCCGCGTTCACCGCGTGCGTGCCGGCCGTCATGCCGGCCCAGAACCAGAGATCGAAATCCTGAAGCGGATCCATGCGGTTGCGTAAAGACTCCAGCCTCGCGATCTTCTCAAGGTGGGATTGCACATTCATCAGAATCTGTCTCCTCGCATTTGCGCCCCTGCAAGTGCAGCGGATGGTTTGAAAGATAGACGCCAGCCACATCCAAGTCAACACTTCTATATAGGAGTTCAGGAAAATACCTATATAGGAGTTGTTCGCACTCTCCTATGCTTCATTCACCGAGAGGTTGATTGAACGCATCGTTTCAAGGCCGATCGATCACCGTCAGGGTTTCCGCAATTTGTCTCAAGATATATATAGGAGTTGGATGATGCCCCGTGCCATCGTGCTTCACCCCTCGGACAACGTCGCGACGCTGCTCGATCCCGGCAAAGAGGGAGAACGCTGCATCCTGCAGGGCGAAGGATCCGGGCAGGTCACGTTGCGGCAGGACGTGCCCTTCGGACACAAGATCTGCATCGTGCAAACGGCTGCGGGCGACAAGGTGCTCAAGTACGGGCAGGTGATCGGCTCTGCGCGCAAGGCCCTCGTCGTCGGCGAGCACGCACATGTCCACAACATCGATTCCACCCGCGCTCGCGGCGATCTGAATACGAGGTAAGCAGATAATGAAGACGTTTTTTGGCTATCGGCGCGCGAATGGCGCTGTGGGTGTGCGCAACTGGGTCGCCGTCGTTTCTGTCATGGACAACTGCAATCCGGTGACGCGGTCGATTGCGGGCGCGGTCGAGGGCACGATCGCCGTCACCACGCTGTTTGTGCGCGGGCAGTTCGGCGCCGACCTGGACTTTGCGTACGAATCGATTGCCGGCCTGGGCCGCAATCCGAACATCGCCAGCGTGCTGCTGGTGGGACTCGAGGAATCCTCCACCGAGGAAGTCGCCGCCCGCATTCGGGCTACCGGCAAGCCCGTCGAGGCCGTGCACCTGCAGCCGCACGGCACCATTGACTGCATTGCGCAAGGCACGCGCAAGGCGCTGAAACTTTCGATCGAGGCCTCGCGCCTGCGTCGCGAAGCGTGCCCGGTGTCGGAACTGGTCGTCGGGGTCGAGTGTGGCGGGTCCGACACGACCTCCGGTCTCAGCTGCAATCCGGTTATCGGACGGATGGCGGACGAAATCATCGCCGAAGGCGGCACCGTGATCATTTCCGAAACCTCGGAGTTCATCGGCGCGGATCACCTGTTCGCCGCACGCGCCGTCGATGAATCGGTCAGGACCGCCTTCGTCGAGGCCGTTCGCAACATGGAGAATCTCGCGCTCGCCCGTGGCGTCGACATGCGCGACTCCCAGCCTTCGCCCGACAACAAGCGCGGCGGGCTGACCACGGTCGAGGAAAAAGCGCTGGGTGCGATGGCGAAGGCCGGCTCGAGCCCGCTCGTCGGGGTGCTCCGCTATGGCGAAGCCCCGCAGCGCAAGGGCCTGCACTTCATGGACGCACCGGCCGCGGCAGTCGAGAACCTGACCGGGCTTGCCGCCGCCGGTTGCCAGCTCACGTTCTTCGGCACCGGGGTCGGCAACCCGATCGGCAGTATGGTGGCGCCGACGATCAAGGTGTGTGGCAATATCCAGACCTTGCAAACGATGGCGGATAACATCGACTTCGACGCAAGCGGGATCCTTGAAAAAGGCATGAAAATTTCACAGATCGGCGACGAGCTGTTCCAGTACGCGATGGATGTCGCA
Organism: Paraburkholderia sp. A3BS-1L; assembly: GCF_051125215.1. NCBI lineage: Bacteria > Pseudomonadati > Pseudomonadota > Betaproteobacteria > Burkholderiales > Burkholderiaceae > Paraburkholderia > Paraburkholderia sp. A3BS-1L. The sequence continues at coordinate 572,814 of NZ_CP120444.1, forward strand.
TCGGGTACACGTCTCGCAAGCGAGGTGCTGGACGTCAGGGAAACAGCGATCAGCCGTTTCGAACGCAGTCTCTGAGACAAAATGACCAAGCTATCCATGGTGTCGGACGCAATCATCCGGCACATCGAATCCCAGGCGCTTCGCGAGGGTGATCGCCTGCCCTCCGAGGGCGAACTGGCTGCAAGCCACGGCGTGAGCGTCGGCACCGTCCAGAAGGCACTCACGCAGCTCGTGCACTCGGGCGTCATCACGCGCGAGCAGGGCCGCGGCACGTTCGTCTCGGGCTCGCGCGTCGCGCCGGCCGATGTCCGTTACCTGCGCTTTCACGACGCCGACGGCAATGAGTTGCCCGCTTACGTGCATGCGCGCGCGGTCAAGCGTCTGAAGCGCAAGGGGCCATGGTCCGACTTCCTGGATGGCGAAGGTTATGTGCGCATCGATCGCGTAATCAGCGTCGGCGGGCGTTTCGATCTATATAGCGAGTTCTGGCTACGCGAGGAAGATTTCGCCGAGCTGGGTGGCGTGAACCGCGCCGCACTCGAAAAGAACCTGCGTGAGCTGGTCGCGCAACGTCTGTCTCTGCCGACGTTGCGCGTGGACCAGTGGATCCGGTTCGGCGAACTGCCTGCCGCTGCCGCGCGCGAACTGGGCCTCGAGTCCAAAGTGCCCGGATTCATCATGGAACTGCGTGGCTATACGCTGCGCAACCGGCCCCTTTACTACCAGTCGATCTATTCGGGGCCGTTTGCCGAACGACTGGTCATCCTCCGGGAGAATGGACAATGAACCAGCGCCTGCGTCCCGACGCGCTCGCCGAATGGACGGCGGCCGTGCTGGAAACCTGCGATGTACCACCGGAGCAGGCCACCGAGGCGGCATCGATGCTTGTTCGCAGTGAACTGCGCGGCTACAAGACACATGGCATGACGCGTCTCGCCTCGTACGTCGACCGGCTTCAGTCGAACGCCTTCAATCCCAGGCCACAAATGACCAGCCGCGCCTTTGCCGGCGGCATCGTTCTGGACGCGGATGGCGCGATGGGGCACGTTGCCGGCCCCCATGCCGTGCGCCTCGGGCTCGAAGCGCTCAAAACAAGCGCGTCGGTGCTGGTCGTGTTGCAGTCGTGCGCTCACCTGGGTGCGCTCGGCATTCATACGCTGCTCGCTGCCGAAGGCGGCGCCTTCAGCATGATGGGGCAGCACACCCCGCCAGCGCTGGCGATGGAAGGCTTTACCGGCGCGGCGATCGGACACAATCCGATCGCGTTCGGGTGCCCGGTGCCCGATGAGGCACCGATCGTGTTCGACGTCGCGTGCAGCGTCGCGGCGCGTGGCCATATCCTGCTTGCGGCGCGCGAGAACCAGCCCATTCCCGAGGGCTGGGCGCTCGATGCGGAAGGCTGCCCCACCACCGATGCGAAGCGTGCGCTGGACGGGTTCCTCGTGCCGATGGGCGGACACAAGGGCATTGGCATTGCAATGATGGTCGAATGCCTCGCTGGCGCGCTCACGGCCGGGGCACCTACTCCGCCCGTCAGTCGTGGCGACGCGATGCAAGGGGCGTTCCTCTGGCTGGTGAACCCCGCTAGCTGGGGTGGCCAACAGGCCTTCGGCGATTACATGCACAAATGGACGCAGGTTTATCTTGCAGCCGGCGGCGAGGATGCGAGGCTGCCCGGCAACCGCGGCGATGCAATGGAGCGCGCCGGACGCGAACGCGGCATCGCCCTGCCCCCGGCGATCATGCAGGAACTGATGTCGCTCGGCGAACGACTGCGCATCCGGTTTCCTGCGTAGGTTTATCGAATCTGGTGCTGGATTCCTTCCACGCCATTCGATTAGTTATCCATATCAAATATCTTGGCGAGTGTCAGTCACATGAATGCCCCCCTTACCGAATCGACCCGAAAGGCCATGGAGGTCGTCACGCTAGACGACAAATATTCACTGGAAACGGGGCGCGCCTTCATGAGCGGCGTGCAGGCACTGGTGCGCCTTCCACTGATGCAACGCCGGCGCGATGCACTCGCCGGCCATCAGAGCGCCGCCTTCATTTCCGGGTATCGCGGCTCGCCGCTTGGCACTTACGATCAGGCGCTCTGGCAGGCCAAAAGACATCTCGCAGAACAGCACGTGGTGTTCCAGCCGGGCGTCAACGAGGAACTGGGCGTGACGGCCGTCTGGGGCTCGCAGCAGGTCGAGTTCGACCGGGACAACAGGAAATACGACGGCGTGTTCGGCATCTGGTATGGCAAGGGCCCGGGTGTGGACCGCAGCGCGGACGCCCTCAAGCATGCCAACCTGGCCGGTACTGCGCCCCTTGGAGGCGTCATCGCACTGGCCGGGGATGACCACGTCTCCAAGAGCAGCACGCTCGCGCACCAGAGCGACCACACCTTCATCGCCTGCGGTCTGCCCGTGTTCTTTCCGTCGAGCGTGCAGGACATTCTCGACCTCGGCATCCATGCCTTTGCCATGAGCCGTTACAGCGGCCTGTGGGCGGGCATGAAGACCGTGCAGGAGGTGGTCGAATCGGGCGCGCCGGTCGAGACCGATTCGGAGCGCGTGCGCATCATCCTGCCCGACGATTTCGCGATGCCGGAAGGTGGCCTGCATATCCGCTGGCCCGACGCCCCGCTCGTCCAGGAAGCGCGGATGATGGAGTACAAGTGGCCGGCAGCCCTTGCCTATATCCGTGCGAACCGGCTGAATCACAATGTCATCGAGGGACCGCACGACCGGCTCGGCATCATCGCGACCGGCAAGGCGTACAGCGACACGCGTCAGGCACTGCTCGACCTCGGACTGGACGATGCGCGGTGCCGGGAACTCGGTATCCGCCTGCACAAGGTCAGCGTGGTGTGGCCGCTCGAACCACAAAGCGTGCGCGAATTTGCGCGTGGGCTGCGCGAAATCCTCGTGGTCGAGGAAAAGCGTCCGCTCGTGGAGCAACAGCTCAAAGACGAGCTCTACCATTACCCTTCCGACCTGCGTCCCGTCATCGTCGGCAAGTACCGTGACGACGGCACCAGCCATCGCGGGGGCGAATGGAGTCACTCCTCGCCGGGCGACGACTGGTTGCTGCGCGCGAAGGCCGATCTCTCCCCGTCGCTCGTCGCAAAGGCGGTCGCGAGCCGTCTGAAAAAGCTCGGCGTACCCGCGGATGTCGCCGCGCGCATGGATATCCGGCTCGCGGAAATCGACGCGCGCGAACGCGCCGCTTCCGAACCCGCCGGCGGCGCTGAACGGCTGCCCTGGTTCTGCCCGGGTTGCCCGCACAACACCAGCACCCGCGTGCCCGACGGTTCGCTCGCGACAGCGGGAATCGGATGCCACGGCATGGTGGTATGGATGGACCGCTCGACCACTTCCTGGTCGCAGATGGGCGGCGAAGGCGTTTCGTGGATGGGCCAGGCGCCATTCACGACGCGCAAGCACATGTTCGCGAACATCGGCGACGGCACGTACAACCACTCCGGACTGCTCGCCATCCGGCAATCGATTCATGCCCGCGTCAACATCACCTACAAAGTGCTCTTCAACAGCGCAGTGGCCATGACGGGCGGACAGCCCGTAGACGGTCAGCTCGACGTGCCCGGCATGACGCGCGAACTGGCCGCGGAGGGGGTAAAGCGCATCGTCGTGGTGGCCGATGATCCCGCAAAGTACACCGGAGTCGCGAACCTCGCGGAGGGAGTCACGGTGCGTCATCGGGACGAGCTCGATGCCGTGCAGCGCGAACTGCGCGAAGCGGAAGGCACCACCGTCATCATCTACGATCAGGTCTGCGCGACCAAGAAGCGCCGCGAGCGCAAGCGCGGCACGATGGCCGACCCTGCGAAGCGCGTCATCATCAATGAACTGGTCTGCGAAGGCTGCGGGGACTGCTCGGTCGAAAGCAACTGTGTTGCGGTGCAGCCTCTCGAGACCGAATTCGGCCGCAAGCGCGAGATCAACCAGAACACGTGCAACAAGGACTTCTCCTGTGTGAAGGGCTTCTGCCCGAGCTTCGTCACCGTCGAGGGCGGACAGCTCAGGAAGCCCCAGGCCGCGCGCAAGGCCGGACTCGCGGACATGCCTGCGCTGCCTGTGCCGCAGCTGCCCGATGCTGCCGTTGCATCGAGGATCGTGGTGGCCGGCGTGGGCGGGACCGGGGTCGTCACCATCGGCCAGGTGCTCGGCATGGCCGCGCACCTCGAAGGCAAAAGCGTGATCACGCAGGACGCAACCGGGATGGCCCAGATGGGCGGCGCCACCTGGAGTCACATCCAGATTGCCGGTGACGCAAGCGCCCTGCACGCTTCGCGAGTCGACGTGGCGATGGCGGATCTGGTGATCGCCTGCGACACCGTCGTCGGCGCGCAGAAGACGACACTGTCGACAATGCTGCCGGGCCGGACATACGTCGTGCTGAACAGCCACGCCACGCCCACCGCGGCGTTCGTGCGCAACCCCGACTGGAAGTCGCCGAACGACGAGGCCCTGGCGGCGATCTCGGCCGGCGTCGAACCCGACCATCTCGGAGTCTTCGACGCGGAACAGGTCGCGACCCAACTGCTCGGCCAGTCGATCTACTCGAACCTGATGCTGCTCGGTTATGCTTGGCAGAAGGGGCGCGTGCCGCTCTCGCGCGCCACGCTGATGCGCGCCATCGAGCTCAATGGCGTGCAGGTCGACAGCAATAAGGCGGCGTTCGAATGGGGCCGTCATTGTGCGCACCATTTCGCGAAGGTGCCGATGCAGGCCGCCGACGCCCAGGTAATCCAGTTCGCGAAGAAGCCGTCGGTGCATGAAATCATCAGCAAGCGCAGCGAGTTTCTCATCAGCTACCAGAACCGCGCTTACGCCGATCGCTATGCAGCATTTGTGGCGAAGGTGCAGCAAGCTGAGTCGCGCATTGGCGGTCACCGGCTGACCGAGACCGTCGCCCGATACCTGTTCAAGCTGATGGCGTACAAGGACGAATATGAGGTGGCGCGCCTGCACACGGATGCGGCATTCACGAAAAAGGTGGAGGGGATGTTCGAAGGCGACTTCAAACTGGTTCACCATCTCGCCCCGCCGCTCTTCGCGAAGCAGGATGCGAATGGCGAACCCGTCAAGCGGCCGTTCGGCCCGTGGGTCCGCAGCGCATTTCGCGTTCTCGCCGCACTGCGCGGCCTGCGCGGGACGTTCCTCGATCCGTTCGGCCACACCGGCGAACGCCGGACCGAACGTGAGCTCATCCGCGAATACCAGGCCTGCATCGAGGAAATCCTGCCTGTGCTTTCGAAATCCAACCTGACGCTCGCGCTGGATATCGCGAGCCTTCCCGAAGGTATCCGGGGTTACGGCCACGTCAAGGGGCGCAACCTGGACGCGGTGCGCACGAAATGGACCGCTCTCATGCAGCAGTGGCGCCTGGCGAAAACGTCCAGGTCCACACCCGCCGTCGGCAACGGCGTCGCACGCTGACGGATAGCCTCACGTTCAGTTGATGGAAAAACGAGTCCGGCGGACGGCCCTGGACGGTGCCGCCATCCAGACGTGCAATACAGGCACCTATCCGCCAAAGAGCGGGCAACTACTGGCCTCGCCAGACAAATCAGGAGACACTCATGTCGAACCCCCGTGTCGCGCCCGGCGCTCATCCTCCCATGACGTCGTCCACATCGGCATCCCGGCCTCTTTCCAAACCCATGGTCATCGCGGCGATAACCGTAGGTAGCGGCCTCGAACTGTACGACTCGGTCGTCTACAACTTCTTCGCCACGCTGATCGGCCCGCTCTATTTCCCCGTGACCGATCGCGTGGGCCAGCTGCTGCTGTCGTTTGCGGCGTTCGGGGTCGGCTATGTGATGCGGCCGGTCGGCGGGCTGGTCATCGGAGCATATGCCGACCGCGTCGGACGCAAGCCAGCTGTCGTACTCACGCTCTGGCTGATGGCGCTAAGCGCTGCGGTTCTCGTGTTGACGCCCACCTATGCGCAGATCGGTATTGCCGCGCCTATCCTGATGACGGCCGCGCGACTGCTCCAGGGTTTTGCCATCGGCGGCGAAATGGGCCCCGCAAGCGCCATGCTTCTCGAGTATGCGGACGACCGGTCACGGGGCTTCTACACGAGCTGGCAACCCTTCAGCCAGGGGCTTGCCGCAGTCTTCGCGGCGCTCGTCGCGCTCGCGCTGGCGAACCTCCTGACGCCGCCCGCGCTGACTTCCTGGGGATGGCGCGTCGCTTTCGTGATTGGCGTGCTTGTCATCCCGATCAGCGTAATGATCCGCAGCCGTCTCGACGAAACGCTGGTGCCCACGAAGTGGGGGGACAGCACCGCCGAAACGCACTGGCAGCTCGCCACGCGTCACTGGCGCGCGCTGGTCGCGACGGTGCTGCTCATGATCGGGCTCGCCTCCGCCGTGCATATGGTCGTCTTTTATCTGCCGAACTATGCCGCGATTGAACTGCATATTCCGCTCTCACGGTCGATCTGGGCCGGATTCGTCGGCTCCCTGCTGCTGGTGATCCTCTCCCCGTTCTCCGGCTGGCTGAGCGATCGGATCGGCCGCCGCACGGTTGTGTGGTGGTCTCGAATTGCGATGCTGGTGTTGATCTACCCGGCCTTCCTGATGTTGAACAGTCATCCATCGCTCTCCACCGTGCTGGGCGTTGCGGCTATGCTCGGCGTGCCGATGGCGATGACTTCGCCGGCCACGCTTGTGCTCGTCAGCGAGGTGCTGCCGCAGCGTCTTCGGGCCACGGGGCTCTCGGTCAGCTATTACGTTGCTACCGTCATCTTCGGCAGCTTCTCCCAGTTTTTCTCGACGCTGCTGATTCACCTGACCCACAATGCCGATTCACCGGCGTTCTACGTGATCGGCTGCGGTTTGCTCTCGCTGGTCGGCCTGGCGATGGTTCCGGAAACGATGGGTCGCCGCCTGAAGTAGCCAATCTTCGAGAACATCCGGCATGGCAGGATTTCATGCACATGCAAACTGAATCGATCGGTATCGTTCGCGCTGGCACGATGGGCAACGGGATCGCCCAGACCGCCGCCATCGCCGGGTTGAAGGTCGTCATGATCGACGTGACCGAGGCCGCCCTCTCCAGAGGAGTGGCGAGCCTCAGCAGCAGTCTCGAGCGACTGGTTACGAAGGGCAAGCTTGATCCGGTGTCCAACGCCTCTCCTGTTCGATCTTGATGCGCCCCGGGGCGGCGCATCGCGCGAGATCAATGGAACGCGGTAAGGTCGCGCGCCGCTGCCATGCTTCTCGCAGTAGGCAAGGTATCGCTGCAACGCTGTTTTCCAGTTCTCGATGGCCACCACCTTGTCGCTCCCGTCGAGGAAGACGAGATCGCCAGTCACGATCACGAGCGACTGCACGTAGCCGCCCGTGCCTTCCGTGCTGACGATTTCAGGTGTGTGCGTCGAGGCCGCTGTTTCGTACATCACACTGCCCGGCCCCGCGACCCCGCGGCTTTTGCGCTCATGCAATGGTCTCGCGCATCAGTTGTTCGCGAGTCATCCACAGATTGCTCAGAGTAAACAGCGTGTGCAACTGCTGCGGCTTCTTCATCAACCCGCGATAGCGCACCTTTAGATGCGACCGTGCGCGGCGATGAACATGGCGACGGCCGACCGGCAATAGGATTCGATTTCGTTGTCGTCCTCTGCTCTCGCCTCATCGAAGCGTGCGATAAGCAGGAGATCGGATCCTTTGAAAAGCGCGGCAAACAAGCGGGCGGACCGGAGAGCATCGGGCACGTTCAGAATCGCCTTCGCGTGCAACTGACGCAACACGGCCTCGATCTGGGCGATGACATGGGCGGGCCCGGCTTCGTAATGGAGCTTGCTTAACGACTTTTGATTCGTCTTGTCGGCCAAAACCATGGCTTCGACACTGCGGACGTCCGGGCTCAACAGCGTGCGAAGCAGGGATGATCCCACCGCCATGAGCTGATCTTCGGCCGAACCGTCGACGCCTTCAGAAAGGGCCTGTGGTGCAAATTGATGGCAGCGGGCCACCATGGCCGCGCTGAACAACGCCTCCTTGTTCTCGAAGTGCCGATAGATGCTTAGCTTGGAAATCTTCGCCCGCTGGGCGACCTTGTCCATGGTCGTCGCTTGAAAACCCAATTCCACAAAGAGTTCGCAGGCGGCGTCGACTATCGTCTGGCGAAGCGCCTCGTTGGCGGGCCGGCCCCGCCGGCCCTGGCTGTTTTCAGTCATGACAATTACGGTACTTGACAGTATTCAAATTCTTGAATTACGATACCACTCAGTATCTTAAATGTGCAAACCAAGGGCAGGTCTCAACCGGTTGTCCGAATCAGGTTTCCCCGGGCCGCCCGGCGATAGCGAATGCGGCATTGTCCGACCGTTCAACACAGTGATGGGCCACTTTCTCGCCGATGCCGATGCCGAAACCCTGCCCGCCGGACGCCTCGAACGCGTATCGCCGGACGATATTGCACAGCACGCCCAGCCCACCCCTCCATCCACAACACGGAATCCATCACCATGGATGACGTCATCATCATCGGCGGCAGCTTTGCCGGCCTCGCCGCGTCCCTGCAGCTCGGCCGTGCCCGCCGCAAGGTCACGGTTCTCGATACCGGCCGGCCGCGCAACCGCTTTGCAGGCCACTCGCATGGCCTGCTCGGCCACGATCACAAGCCGCCATTGGACATCCTGGCCGAGGCGCGGCAGCAGCTGGCGCGCTATCCAACGATCAGGCTGGTCGATGCCCGGGCCGAGAGCGTGTCTGGCGCCGTCGACGATTTCTGCGTCGTCACTGACGATAACGAAAGCCTAAGGGCGCGCCGCCTGATCCTGAGCTATGGCGTCTCCGACCAGATGCCTGATGTTCCGGGCTTTGCCGAAAGCTGGGGTACGTCCATCGTGCCCTGCCCCTATTGCGACGGCTTTGAAGTCGCCGGCCAGCATTGGGGCCTCGTCTGGTCCGGCCCGCAGTCGCACCAGTCTGTCAGGCTGTTCCGCGATTGGACGGACAAGTTGACTGTGTTCGCCGATGGTCATGACATTGCGCCCGATATCCAGGCCGATCTGGCGCGCCGCAACGTACCTGTCGTCGATGGCCGGATCGTCGAGATCGCCCATCACAACGGCCATATCACCACCGTCAATCTCGATACCCGCCGCAATATCGCGGTCGACGTCCTGTTCGCCCAGCCGCGCAACAGGCCGTCCGCAAGCCTGCATGAATCGCTGGGCCTCGCCACGGTCGAAACGACCACCGGCATCGTCCTCAAGGTCGACGAGCGCCGCCAAACCAGCATGCCCGGCATCTACGCCGCTGGCGACCTTACCACGCCCTTCTTGCCCTCGGTCACCCAGGCATCATCGCAGGGCGCGATGGCGGGTATCGTCGCCCAGCAGTCGATGCTGGTTTGAGAGCACGGATTCCCTTCTCCCGTTGCGTCTTCGCTGTCGAAAAGGTTGGCGTAGATCGGCGCGGTGAAGTACTGATCGTCGAGATTGACGGAATGGCAGGAGCGGTTGTCCTTCGAGGTCTGGCGCCAGGCGGCACCGATCTCGATGCCTGAGACGATCACACGCAGGTCTTGCGCCTTATCGCAGGTGGAGGCGGGTTTGTTCGAGACGGTACGCACGTTGCCATCGGTTCGGCTCCCCGTTGCCTCGAACAAAGGGTAGCGAGTTAAGAACGAATCAGAACAAGGAGATGACATGGCAAAGGAAAATGCCTATCAGGTGGCCGACTGGAATGGTCAAAGCGGGGAGCGCTGGGTCGCCAACCAGGCCCGGCTCGACGCCATGGTGGCGGTGTTCGGCCACGCCGCGATAGAAGCCGCCGCGCCCATGACGGGCGAGCACGTGCTGGACGTCGGCTGCGGCGCGGGCGCGTCGAGTCTGGCTCTGGCCGCCTGCGTCGGCGCGGGGGGCCAGGTGCTCGGCGTGGACATATCCGAACCGCTGATCAGCCGGGCGCGCGCGCTAGTGCCACAGGATACGCCGGTCCTGTTCCAGGTGGCCGACGCCAGCAGCGCCGAGCTGCCCGAGGGCGCGTTCGACATCCTGTTCTCGCGTTTCGGGGTGATGTTCTTCGACGATCCGACAGCGGCGTTCGCCCATATGCGACGCGCGCTGCGGCCGGGCGGGCGGGTCGCTTTCGTCTGCTGGCGCGGCGCGGCCGAAAACGATTGGGTGCGCCTGCCGATGGGCGCGCTCAAGGGCATCGTCCCGCCAAGCGCGCTGCCCGATCCCGAAGCGCCCGGCCCATTTTCGTTCGGCGACCGGGGGCGCGTGGCACGCATCCTGACGGCGGCCGGCTTCACCGATATCGCTATCGCGCCCTTCGATGCTTCCGTCCCGTTCGGCGAGGGCGAGACGCGGGACGCGGCGATCGACGACGCGGTGAAGATGACGCTCGAGGTCGGCCCACTGTCGCGTGCGCTCGCTGATCAGCCCGACGACATCCGCGCCCGCGCCTCGGCCGCGGTTCGTGCCGCCTTCGCGGGCCTCCCCGGCGAGCGGTCGGTGATGATCGACGGCGCGGCGTGGATCGTCATGGCACGCAATCCGGCAAGCTGACAGGGATTAACAGGGGAGATGCCCCGCTCGGTGGAGCTGGGCGTCTTTGGGCGCTCAGACTGATGTCCCTTCTGGGTTTGGAAGCCGCCATTGGCGAGCTAGATGCCTTGACGGCGGGGTACAGCGTTTGCACGACACTCGAAAACGTTGGTGCACATGTTTAGGGATGCTATTCAAAATTTTTGCCGACCTGGCTGGTCGGAGAAGGTCTTTATACCGAACCTCGCGCTGCATTCGAGCCAGGTGCCGTACCGCTTGCACCGCATCGGCTCTATGTTGATGGCTCAGTGCGGGAAAACGAGTTCTGAACACGATCCCTAACGCGAAGCTGTTGCGACGCGTCGAGATCGTCATGACCATGGACGTCTGCAGCTGATTGCTCGTCGGCGCAGGGCGCGCCCGCGAACGTGATGCACAGACCACGTTGCGGCGAGAAAGAAAACTTCACACGAGCCCGAAAGTTTTCCTCAAGCTGGAGTCGACCGGACCGAAGGGCATGAAGCGCCGCAATTTGCGCAACAGCGATGCTTCGCCGGCCGGTGTGCGACGCATACGCCAGGCGCCAAGCGCCGCGTCGACAATCGTGTTTGCCACTCCGTCTGGCGCGGGAGCACCTTTGGCACTGTTGACGATTGCGCTCGATGCAAGCACCCGCTCGCGGTCATAGTCGGCGATTTTCGAGCTTGCCGCAGCGGTGTTGATGTCCAGGTTCGTCCTGGTAAAGGACGGTTCGACCAATGTTACCCGGATGCCGAACTGGCGCACCTCGTGATCCAGGGTTTCGGTCAGCCCCTCGACGGCATGCTTGGATGCCGAATAGAGTCCCATGTAGGGAGCGGGCAGGAACCCGAGCACCGAACTGACGTTGACGATCCTTCCGCCACGTTGCGCCCGCATATGGGGAAGTACTTCGTGTGTCGTACGCAGAATGCTGAGGAAGTTGGTATCGAACAACGACAAGGCCTCGGCAGTCGACGTTTCCTCCACGGCGCCGATCAGGCTCGTTCCCGCATTATTGACGAGTACGTCGATTCGCCCGGTGCGTTCGATGACGGACTGGATTCCGGCCTTGACCGAAGCATCGTCGCGAACATCCATCTCGACGAGCGCGACGCCGGCGACAGGCACCGCTTTTGCGAAGCTGCGTACTGTGCCAAACACGCGGCAACCTCGCCTCGCAAATTTTTGGGCGGTGGCGCGACCGATACCCGATGACACGCCGGTCACAACGACAACCGTGGAATTCGACATGAACAGCTCCGTTTGGTGAATGGATGGGGTGTTAACTGCGCGCGTCGAGCGCGTCCTGTGTCATCGAATCTGAATGCAATGGCAGGCGATGGTGGTCCCTGTGTGAACCCGCTGGTTTGCCGGGGCGGATCTTGAACCAGATGGAATACATGGCCGGCAGGAACACCAGGGTCAGGATCGTCCCGGCGAACGTGCCGCCGATCAGCGTGTAGGCGAGCGTTCCCCAGAACACCGAATGCGTCAGCGGGATGAATGCGAGGATTGCGGCCATCGCCGTCAGGATCACCGGGCGGGCACACTGCACAGTAGCTTCGACAACTGCGTGGAACGGATCCAGGCCCGCGTGGGCGTTCTGATGGATCTGCCCGATCAGGATCAGCGTGTTCCGCATCAGGATGCCCGAGAGCGCGATGAGTCCGACCAGCGCATTGATACCGAACGGCTGCCGGAACAGGATCAATGTCGGCACGACGCCAATGAGGCCGAGCGGACTCGTCAGGAACACCATCGCCATCGCCGATATCGAGCGAACCTGGAGAATGATGATGACCAGCGTGATTGCCAGCATGATCGGGAACAGCGGCAACATGGCGGTCGTCGCCTTGGCCGATTCCTCGATGGAGCCCGCCTGCTCGATGCGATAGCCGCTGGGCAGCTTCGCGATGATCGGCTGAAGCTGCCCGGTGATCGCCGTTGAAACATCCGGTGGCTGCAGCCCATCGGCGATATCGCCGCGCACCGTGATCGTCGGCACGCGGTCGCGCCAACGCATGATCGGCTCTTCCATGCGTACGTCGACCTTGCCCACCTGCGACAGCGGAATACGCTGCCCGTTCGCCCCGGCCAGCGTCAAGTCGCCGAGCCGCGCCGGGTCGAGACGCACATCGCCGGCCGAACGCGCGATGACCTGCACGGTTCGAATATCCTCACGGACGGCGGTGACAGGCACGCCCGTCAGGAAGAATTGCAGCTGTTGCGCCACGGCACTGGATGTCAGCCCGAGCGCCACCAGGCGGTCCTGCTGCAAGGTGAAGTGCAGCGTGGGCGTACGCGTGCCCCAATCGGTGTTGACCGTGCGCATCATCGGACTGGCCTCCATCGTCTGCTGGACTTCAGCCGCGATACCACGCAGCTTGTCCGGGTCCGGACCGGTGACGCGATAGGCGACGGGAAACGGCGAATACGGCCCGAACACGAGCTGCGTGACGCGCACGCGCGCTTGCGGGGCGAGACCGTCGGCGATGGCTCGCCGCAGTCGCGCCTTCAATGCATCGCGTTCCTCCTGACTGTCCGTGCGGATCACGATCTTCGCGAACGACGGATCAGGCAGTTCCGGTCCCATCGCCAGGAAAAAGCGCGGCGCACCTTGCCCGACGTAAGCTGTGACGATTCTGGCGTTCTTCTGTTTAGACAACCATGCCTCCACTTTTTGCGTGGCGGCGCTGGTCTGGGAAATCGATGTGCCATAGGGCATCTGCACCTCGACCAGCACTTCAGGGCGGTCGGAGATCGGAAAGAACTGCTTCTTGACCACGCCCATGCCAAGGATAGCCAGGGCGAAGAGGCCAACGACCGAACCAGCGACCAGCCATTTGCGCGCGATGACGCGCGTGAGCAGTTGACGGAAGCGGTTGTAGCGCGGCGTGTCGTAAATTGCGTCGTGCCCCCCTTCGACCTTATTGAAGTCGGGCAGCATCTTCACGCCGAGGTAGGGCGTGAAGACCACGGCAACGACCCAGGACGCGATCAGTGCAATGCCGACGATCCAGAACATGTTGCTGGTGTATTCGCCTGCGGTGGACCGCGCGAAGCCGTTGGGCATGAAGCCGACCGCCGTCACCAGCGTGCCCGAGAGCATGGGGGCGGCAGTGTGGCTCCAGGCATAGGCAGAGGCGGCCACACGGCCGTAGCCTTCCTCCATTTTCACCACCATCATTTCAATGGCGATGATTGCGTCGTCCACCAGCAGTCCCAGCGCCAGGATCAGTGATCCAAGCGTAATGCGGTCGAAGTTCTTGCCAGTCGCGGCCATGACCACAAACACGACGGCCAGCGTCAACGGCACGGCGGCGGCAACCACCAGGCCTGCGCGCCAGCCCATGCTCACGAAACTAACGAACATGACCACCAGCAGAGCGGCGAAAAACTTGAGCATGAACTCGTCAATCGCCGAATGAATGTTGACGGCCTGATCCGTGACCTTGGTCAGGCTCATTCCCAGCGGGAGCCCGGCGTTGATTACGCCGACCTCGCTGTCGAGTGCCTTTCCGAGATCGAGCCCGTTCCAGCCGTCGCGCATCACGATGCCGAGCAGCAAGGCCGGTTCGCCGTTGTTGCGAATCATGAATGTCGCCGGATCTTCATAACCGCGCTCGACAGTGGCAATGTCCGACAGCTTCAGCGTGCGACCTTGCACGACGACGGGCGTATCGCGGATCTTCTGCAGCTTGTCAAAGGCGCCGTCCAGGCGAATCAGCACTTCCGGACCTTTGGTCTGCACGGAGCCGGCTGGCGTCAGGGCGTTCTGGCCATTGAGCGCGGCGAACACGTCCTGCGGGCTGACACCGAGCGTTGCCAGCCGGTCATGCGAGAACTGGACATAGATGCGCTCGGCCTGCTCGCCGATGATGTCGACTTTCTTCACGCCCGGCACGTGCAGCAACCGCTGGCGCAGCAACTCCGCATCGCGCACGAGCAGGCGCTGCGGTTCGCCCCTGGCCTTCAGTGCGAAAAGCGCAAACGTGACATCCGCGTATTCGTCGTTGACCAGCGGCCCGATCACACCAGCCGGAAGATTGGCTGTCTCGTCGCTGATTTTTTTGCGGGCCTGGTAGAACTGCTCCTGCACTTGCGACGGCGGTGTGCTGTCGAGCAACGTCAGCGTTGTGAAGGCCAGTCCAGGTCGCGTATAGGTCTCGGTCCGGTCGTACCAGCGCAGTTCCTGCATGCGCTTTTCGATTTTCTCCGCGACCTGATCGTGCATCTCCTGTGCGGTGGCGCCAGGCCACGCGGTGACGATGGTCATCACCTTGATCGTGAACGCCGGGTCTTCGGCGCGACCCAGCTTGAAGAACGATAGCAGCCCGGCCAGCGAGATGAGGCAGATCAGGAACAGGGTGATGGAGCGCTCGCGCACGGCGAGCGCCGACAGGTTGAATCGGCCTTCGCTCACGGATGCGCTCCCTCCTTCGCCGCCGCGACGGTCTGGCCGGACATCCGGACCTGTTCGCCATCGCGCAGCAATTGGGCACCGAGCGCAACGACGCGGTCGCCTTGTTCCAGCGTGCCTGACACGCGAGCGCTGTCGTCGTCCAGGCGGAGGACCGTGACCGGTCGCCATGCGACCCGGGCCGGCTCGCCGTTGACGATCCACACCCCGGGTCCTTTGCCCGCATCGAGCACCGCGCCGATCGGCACCTGCAAGCCGCCCTCGAGCGCCACGTGTGCATCCGGTATCTCCACCGTTACGGTCGCGCCTAGCGGCGCGTCGGCCAGCGCACCCTGCAGCACATAACGCGCTTCGAAGGTGCGGGTACTGGGATCCGCCGTCTCCGAGAGCTGGCGCAGCGTGGCTGGCACGCTGACGCCGCTGTTGCCGAACAGGGTGGCCTGTGCGTCCGAACCGATGGCGGGACGCAGGGTTTCCGGTAGCTGGATGAGAGCCTCGCGCCGCCCCGCGTGAGCGAGGCGCACCACGGATTGTCCGGCGCTCACGACCTGTCCCGGTTCGGCCAGCGTCTCCATCACGACGCCATCCCCGTCCGCCACCAGCTCGGCATAGCCCGTCGCATTGCGCGCCACGTCGGCGTCGGCTTCCGCCGCGCTGAGCTGCGCCCTGGCTGCATCGGCGGCCGCCTTGGCCTGGTCGTAGGCCGAAGCCGAGATCGCACCCGTGCCGCGCAGATCGCGATAGCGCTTCTCATCCTGTGCGGTCTGCCGCGCTCGCGCCCGCGCAGCGGTGACCGCCTCTTGCCGCGCCTGCGCGGCAAGTTTGAGATCGATGGGGTCGAGACGCATCAGCAGCTGACCCCGTTTGACGGTTTGGCCGGTATCCACAAGCCTTTGCAGCACCTTGCCGGAAACGCGGAAACCCAGGTCGCTTTGCACGCGAGCCGCGACCGTCCCCGTAAACGAGCGCGATGCAGGCGTGGCGCGCTGAACGATTGCCGTGCGCACCAGCGGCACCACGGTGCGCGGATCAGACTGGTTTTTTTCGACGCACGCCGCTAGCGCAAGTAGCAGCGCACAGGCGAGTGCGGAGGTGGCGAGGCAACGCGAGAACATGAAAGTCCCATCGAGGGAATGATGATGGCTTTCATTATGGTTCTAGTGACCAAATCAGTCAACAGTCACAAAAAGAACGGGGTCATGGCGACAGGCTTCGAAGTACCAGGCTGGAGAGTTGCGCCGGCGCGACGTCGGTGGTATCGCGGTTGTATTGCAGAAGAAGCGGATTGAGGTAGGGGCGCAGCACCAGATAGATCGCCATCGCGGTTTCATCCAATGGCGTCTTGCGCTCGAAGTCACCGCTTTGCCGGCCTTCCTGGAGCACTTCCTGGAGCAGCTTCTGAACCCGTGCTTCATAAGCTTGCACCGCCTGCCAGTTTTCCGTTGCGGCTGACGCAGCGATGTCGTACAGCTTGCGGTCCCGGAAAAACAGCCTGAGGCTGGCCTCGGTAAAGACCTTGAACACTCGTCGCAACTTTTCCGGCGGCAGATCCGCCTGTGCAACCGCTGTCCGCACCTCGCCTTCGATTTGGCGCAGACAGTTAACACAGATCATTTCGCCAATGGCCTGCTTCGATTCGAAGAACTTGTAGATGTACGCCTTCGAAAACCCGATCGCCCGGGCGAGGTCAGATACCGTCGTTTTCTCGTAGCCATACCGGCTAAAGTGCTCGGTGGCGGCGGCAACGATCTGGTCCCGCACCTCGTGATCAGCCGGGCCGCGCGCGGGAGCGGAAGGAGTGGTGGTCTTTTTCATGGGCATAGCATACAGAAATGGACAACTAGTGACTATTTGGTTTTATGGTCATCGAAAAGGTTCTCGCAAAGACGCTCATGCTACCCAAACACTTCCTTGCTGCGGCCATTGTCGTCAGCCTATCGGCGGGTTGCGCTGGCGGCCCCGACTATGTCGCCCAGTTGTAGCGATGCCAGAGCATATCCGAGGGCAGGCCGCCAGGTCATCGGCAGGCGGTAGCGAGTGCGGACCTGGCCACATGGTGGTCAGGTTTCGGCGATCCGCAACTGACACGATTCGTTACGCTTGCGCTGGAGCAGAACCTTGACCTCGCGCAGGCCGCGGCGCGCGTCTCGCAGTCGCGCGCAGGACTCGGGGCAGCGAATGCAGCGCTGCTGCCTTCCGGCAACGCAAGCGGCCCGGCGGCCCGGGTCTACCAGTCGGTTGAAACGCCGCTGGGACGTGTCCTGAACTCGACGCGGTTTCGAGCGCTCGAGGCCAATTTCAGCGCGGGCTGGGAACTCGATGTGTTTGGTGGCCTGCGTCGCGGGCGGGAAGCGGCACTTGCCGACTATCAGGCTTCAGAGGCCAGCGAGGCGGCCACGCGCCTGGCTGTGACCTCCCAGACCGCCGACATCTACATCACCATTCGCGGATTGCAGGCTCGTCTGCAGGTGGCGCGCAAGCAGTTGCAGACGCACCAGGAACTGCTGTCGACCATCAACCTTTTGTACGGCAAGGAGCCGGCGGCAGATCTCCAGGTGAGCCAGGCCGAGGGTGCGCTGGCCCGGGTGCAGGCATCCATTCCGGTCCTGGAGGCCGGCCTGGATGCGGCGATGAACGCGCCGGGTGTGATGGGTGCACAGCCCCGGCACGCATCGGGCGGAACTCATCGAGGGCGGCGAGATCCCGGCCGCCCCGGGGTTCGCAGGCAACGGAGTTGGGATGCGCATGGGACGCCCGGCAAGAAAGACGCTCCTGAAGCCGCCTAACTATGGGGGGCTCGCGAGCGTGAACTTTATCGTGTCGCGAGGAGCAGTCCCCACAACGATAGATTTGAGCAGGCCAACGCTGCATGAAGCGTCCGGGTTTGCAAAACGGGGGGAGGCCGTAGGCTGTTTTACTCGCGTGAGCGCCCCGCTTTCTCCGGAAAAATATGAAATACCCGGGCCATTACGACAAGTTTTCTTCTCTTGCTATGGCAAAACCATACGACTCCGTCGTAATGTTCCCGCTATTGTCAGTGGCCGCACACAAACTTCGGATTGCTTTTCAATTTACGCACGCTCCGCCAGCACCGTGCAACAGACATCATACCCAACTTGGCTTTGCGGATTGAAGTCCCGGCGGGGACTTGGAGTATCTCGCTTCACAGCCTGCGACCTACTCAAAACTACCCCCAAGAATCGGTGGCAGTCAACGGAATGAAGTGGCTATCCGTGGACGTCCGGAAAGACCGGCGCCCTATCCAATCCGGACTAAGGGTGAGAAAGACAGGCCGACATCGATCACGTCGGGCGCCTGTGGTCCCTTATTGCCTGTGGTCGCCTTGATCGCTTCGATCTCGCCCCCCCGAGCCTGCACAAGGGTTGTGCTCGTTGACATGGATGCCGTATTTCTTCTGGAATGCGGCGATCAGCGAGCCGCGCACCAGTCATTAGGCAGGGCGATCGAGGTCAACTGCCCTTCCTGCGTGGCCGCGGCCACGAGGGCATCCGGTGGCGCAGCCCATGCAGGGTTAATGCCGCCCGCAGCCAATCCACGATGATTCGAGTTATGAATCAGATTTCTACGCAATATAAATCCGGCGTGCGCACCGCGTTGCACTAGAGATTATCTGAACGAACCGAACACACGCCACTCATAAAAATTGGATTCCTTATTAAAACAATGAATCGACCAGATCGTCTGGCGTTTGGTGCTACCCGAGATTTGCATTCAAGGAATGCGGCACACCCAGGTCACGCACGCGCCGAATCGCAGCCCGCAACCCCAATACCGGAAGGCCGTCTCAATCGCGCCTGACCGAAGCTTGTGCACCGAACTGACGAGTGATTTTGATATGATTTCCCAAAAATCGTAGCGAGCTCCGTCCATGAAAGACGTCGGCGCAATTCGGGGATCATTTGCATGAATACAGTGCCGTGGACGGCGACTCGCGCACGCACGCTCCTGCAAGCCATTGCGCTCGGCACGCTCTATTACCTGCTCGCCCGCCCCGTCGCGAACCTCGAGAGCGCCAACTCCCTCGCTGCCATCGCCTGGCCGGCGCCGGCCACCGCAATTGCTTTTCTCTGGCCGCTGCCGCCGCGACAGTGGTTCCCTTTTCTGCTCGCAGTCCTGGCCGCAGTCGCGTCCAACGGCCATTTCAGTGCCGAATCCTGGCGTAGCGACGTCGGCTTTTGCCTCCTCAACGTCTTCGAGGTGGCGTTATGCGCGTGGCTGGGCCGGCGCTATGTCGGCGCGAGCGGCATACTGTCCACCACCTCGGCGCTGATACGCTTTCTCGTGCTGCTGCCGCTCGTGGGCATCGGGCTCACTGCCATGCTGGGCGCCACATTCGCGGCCGATCTGGGCGGCGACAGCTGGTGGCGGGAATGGCAGATCCTCTTCGTCGGCAATGGCGTCGCCGTGCTGGTGCTCGTGCCTGCCCTGCTCGCATGGCGGGACCGATCATCCGCCGCGGCGCCCGGCGAGCGTCTCAGTGCGCTGGCAGGATGCCTCGCCGTCGTCACGATACTCGCCGCAACGGCCGCACTGAACCTTTCCGAAGAAGTGCAGCGCGGGATGCTCGCGCTCGTGCTCGCCGCCGTTGCCATTTACGGCGGCCTGCCCGCGGCTGCGGCGACAGTGGCGACCGCGGCAATACTCGGCGTCAGTCTGACGCTCGTGCATCTCGGCCCCTACCAGTACGAGGGTGCGAACAGCTCCTGGAGCCTTCAGGTCGATATGGCCGGGCTCGCCATTCTGACTTTCTTCGTCGCCGTGGCCACGCGCGAGCGCCGGCAGCTTGCATTGCGCCTCGAGCGGGCGCGGCGCATGGAGTCGCTCGGCCTGCTGGCCGGCGGCGTTGCGCACGACTTCAACAATATCCTCGCGGCCGTCGACGGCTACGCGGAAATCGCCCATGATCGCCTGCCCGAGGGTTCGTCCGCCCGCCCGGCGCTGGACGAGGTGCGGACCGCATCTGCGCGGGGCCGTGACCTGACCGAGCAGATTCTGCTCGCCGCGCGCCGCGGCGATCGTGTGCGCGAAATGCACGAGCTTGCGTCGGTCGTCGGCGAAGCCGTCGCGCTCGCGCGCCCGCTCAGCCGCAACGGCGTCGTCATCGATATCGAGGCAAACGCAGGCCCGTGGCCCGTCACCGCGCACCGTGGCCAGCTCGTGCGCGCCGTGCTCAATCTCGTGCGCAATGCATGCCTCGCCGCGCGCTCGCGTGTGGTCGTGCGCGTGGCCAGCGCCGGGCCGATGGCTGCGCCGCTCGCCGTTGGCGACGCGCCGCCGGGCTCCTCCGTCTGGATCGAGGTGGAGGACGACGGCGGTGGCATTCCCGCGGAACACCTTGCGCATCTGTTCGAGCCGTTCTATTCAACGCGCGCACAAGGAAACGGCACCGGTCTTGGCCTTGCGATCGTTGCTGGCGTCGCCTGCGAGCACCAGGGCGGCGTGAGTGTCGAGACGAGCGGCGCTGGCACGCGCTTTCGACTCGTCCTGCCACTGGCCGAAGCAGCGCCCTTCCCGCCAGCCGGGCAATTGGGCAATGGCGAGGCCGTCGTGCTGATCGGCGGCGATCCGGCTTCGCGCGAGCGCAGCGAAAACTGGCTCGCGGAACTGGGCTTCGAGCCGCTCGGCTATGGCGACGCGAGCGAGGCGTTCGAAGCGCTCGCCGATGCCACCGATCTGCGCGACAGCATTGCGCTATTGCTGGCCGACCTCGACGGCCTGTCGATGGACGGCGCCGACCTCGCTGAGCACCTGCGCGACCAGGTGCCGGCGCTGCGCGTGATCCTGTGCTCGGATAACTCCGATGTCGTCACTGTCGCGCGGGCCGCGCGTGCGACGGTCCTCCCCAAACCTTTCGACCGCGAGGCGCTCGGCCGCGCCGCCGCGTCCGCCCTCAAGAGCCTGCCATGACCCTGCCGCCGCAACCTTCCATTCTGATCGTCGACGACGACCACTCGATGCGCACCATGCTGATCGAGTACCTGTCGGGTCACGGCTATCGCGTGGATGGCGCCGCGAGCGCCGTCGAGGCGATGAGCGTGTTCGACGCGAAGCCCTATGATCTCGTGCTGCTCGACCTCGGCCTGCCCGACGGCGACGGCACGGAGCTCGCGCGCCGCTGGCGCGAGCAGGCGCCGGTGCCCATCGTCTACATCACGGGGCGCAACGAGGAAGCCGACATGGTGATGGGGCTCGAGCTCGGCGCAGACGACTACATCACCAAGCCCTTTTCGCTGCGCGAGGTGCTGGCGCGCCTGCGGGCCGTGATGCGCCGCGCGGGGCAGGCGACGCAGGCGCCGATGACGCGCGGCAAGCATCCGCGCGCCTATCGCTTCGCGGGCTGGACGCTGAACCTGAACACGCGGCGGCTCACCTCGCCCGACGCAAGCGTCGTGCCGCTCACCAACGCCGAATTCAATCTGCTCGTGGTGTTCCTGAGCTCGCCGCAACGCATCATCTCGCGCGAGAAGCTGCTCGAGAGCACGCGCGCGTTCGACGACATCTACGACCGCGCCATCGACGTGCAGATCCTGCGGCTGCGCCGCAAGATCGAGCGCGATCCGAAGAACCCGACGCTGTTGCGCACCGAGCGCGGCGCGGGCTATCTCTTCGATGCGGTCATCGAGCCGCTGTGGACCTGAGCGCCCTTCCCGACCAACTTTTCCAGACAGCCCATTGCCCAGTGAACGACTACACGAGCCTCGCAACACAACCGGTCAGCGAAGCGCAGCCCTGCGGCGCCGACGTGCGCGACGAACCCGAATTCGAGTCGCTGCAGAACGAAATCGCCAGGATGTCGAACCCGGCGGCTAGCGGCACGCCGGACTGGGAGCAGGTGGTGCAGCTCTCGTCGACGCTGCTCGCGAGCAAGGGCAAGGATGTGCTCGTCGCCTGCTATCTGGCCGGCGGCCTGCTCGTCACGCGCGGCCTGCCGGGCTTGAGCGACGGCGCGCAGATGCTGGCCGCGCTGCTCGACATGTGGTGGGATCAACTGCATCCGCCGCTCGCGCGGCTGCGCGCGCGGCGCAACGCCCTGCAATGGCTGATCGACCGCGTGCGCGCGCATGCCGAGGAACACGACTGGTCGAGCTGGCCGCCGCAGGACCCGCAGCAGGTCGAGAGCCTGCGCACGGCGCTCGATACGATCGATCGCGTGCTCGCCGACAAGGACAGCGAAGCGCCCTCGATGCAGCCTTTGCGCGCACTCGCCGGCACCGTGCCGATCGCCGAAGCTGCGCCGCCCCCGCCGGTCGCCGAAACGCCGGCGGCAACCGATGCACCCGCAACGGCGACCACGCCGGCCAGTGCGCCGCGCAGCGAGGCCCCTGCTGCGGCCCCTGCGCTCACCTCCGCCGCGCCTGCCGCAACGGCGTCCGGCTTGGCGGACACCGCGCTCGCGTCCACGGCAGTCGATGGGCCCGAAAGCGCCGAGCGCGCCGCGACTGAAGCGCTCGAGCGGCTCGCGAATATCGGCGCCTGGTACGCCGAAGCCGATCCGTCCAACGCGATGGGTTTCCGCCTGCGGCGCATCGCCGTGTGGACCGGCATCGAACGCGTGCCGGTGGGCGCCGGCACGGACACCGCGCTGCCCGGCCCGATCCCGCCGCTGCAGGACGCGCTGCGCGCGCTGCAGTCGCGCGCGGCGCACGCCGATCTCGTGAGCTTCGCCGAAACCCAGCTGCGTCAGCATCCGTTCTGGCTCGACCTGAACTGTGTCGCCGCGGCGGCGCTCGCGCAACTCGGCGAGACATGGGCCGCCGCGCGCAAAGAGGTGTGCAACGAAACCGCGAAGTTCGTCGACCGCATGACGTGCATCGCACAGCTGAAGTTTGCCAACGGCGTGCCATTCGCGAACTCGGACACCGTGCAATGGCTGCAGTCGCTCGCGGCAGGCAGCGGCGGCGAAGCCGCGGCGGCACCCGATCCGCTCGCCGGCGCGCTGTCGCGGGCGCGGGCGCTCGCGGCCGAAGGTGAACTGGCCGACGCCGCGCAGTGCCTGCAGGACGCGATCGAGCGCAACGCCGCCGTGGCTGCGCGGCTGCGGCTGCGCACGGCGCTCTGCGATCTGCTGCTCGAGCATCGCCCGGGCGCGCGGCTCGATTCGTTCGCGCGCGCCGTGGTCGCGGAGATCGACCGCTACGGCATCGCCGCATGGGACCCGGCGCTCGCCGCCGACGGCCTGCGCGCGGCCTGGGCAGTGCTTAGCCGCAACGACGAAAACCAGGCTGAAACCGACGCCCTGCTCGCGCGCATCGCGCCACTGAACGCGGCCACGGCCGTGCGCCTGATTATCTGATTGCCTGAGCGGCGCGTCGCCGCTTCGCATGCCCCCACCACGCACAACAAAGCAAGCGAGAGACCATGAAGACGAACCCGGCAGTGACTTCCCATTTCCTGATGCGCCGGCGCATGCTCGGAACGGCGCTGTGCGGCGCACTGAGCGCGTGCGGCGGTGGCGCGGTGGTCTCGCTCGGCCCGGACGGCCCGGTGTCGGACACCCAGATCGTCAACGCGCTTGCGCAGCTCGACGCGCTCGCCCGCAACCTGATGGCGAGCTCGGGCATTCCCGGAATGTCGGTCGCGGTCGTGCAGGGCGCGAAGACCGTCTTCGCCAAAGGCTATGGCGTCACGAGCGTGAAAACGCAGCAAAGCGTCGACGCCGACACCGTCTTCCAGCTTGCTTCGGTATCCAAATCGGTCGGCGCGACGGTGGTCGCCGCGCAAGTCGGCAACGGTGTCGTGAAGTGGGACACCCCCATGTCCAGCGTGCTGCCGTGGTTCACGCTGTCCGATCCGGCCGTCACCGCGGAGGTGACGGTCGGCGATCTCTACGCCCATCGCTCGGGATTGCGGGACCATGCCGGCGACAGCCTCGAAGAGATCGGCTACGACCAGACGCAAATACTGCAACGTCTGCACTACCTCGGGCTCGACCCGTTCCGCACGACCTATCACTACACGAACTTCGGACTCACCGCGGGCGCGGCCGGCGTCGCGGCCGCGGCGGGCACGGACTGGGCCACGCTTTCGCAACAGGCAATCTACGCGCCGCTCGGTATGACGCGCACCAGTTCGCTCTACGCCGATTTCGCCGTGCGCACGAATGCCGCGGCGGGCCACGTCCTGGTCAACGGCCAATACGTGCCCGGCCCGCTGCGCGACCCCGACCCGCAATCGCCGGCGGGCGGTGTCAGCTCGTCCGCGAACGACATGGCCCGATGGCTCGCGATGCTGCTCGGCAACGGCACCGTCAACGGCCAGACGTTGATTCCCGCCAGCGCGCTCCAGCCAGCACTCTCGCAGCAGATCCAGAGCCGCGCCGCCAGTGCGACGCTGCCGGCCTCGTATTACGGTTTCGGTTTCGTCGTGAGCACGCTCGATAGTGGCCGCGTGACGTTCAATCACTCCGGTGCATTCACCACCGGCGCCGCCACCACCTTCATGGTCGTGCCGTCGATGAACCTCGCGATTGTCGTGCTCACCAACACGGCGCCGATCGGCGTGCCCGAAACGCTCGCCTACCAGTTTCTCGATCTCGTGCAGTATGGCAAGGCCCAGCGGGACTGGGCGACGTTTTTCGGCACGGTGTTCGGCCAGTACTCGAAACCCATGGGCGCGCTGGCGGGCGCGACGCCCCCCGCATCGCCGACACCCGCGCAGCCGCTCGCAAATTACGCGGGCGTCTACGCCAATGATTATTTCGGTCCGCTACAGGTTGCCGTCCAGAACAATGCGCTCGTGCTCACGCTCGGTCCCGCCGGCACCCAGTTCACCTGCACGCACTGGAACGGCGACGTGTTCAGCTACGTCCTGCCGCTCACGGAGGCGCCGGCCGGCTCGCGCTTCGAGGTCAGCTTCGCGGGGCAGCAGGTGACGCTCGACTATTTCAACGACGAGGGCCTGGGGACGTTTACGCGCACCGCGTAGCCGGGCGCACAAATGCGGTTCGGCGGCGCGGCGCACGCGCCGCCCGCCTGACTCGCCCGCCGTCGCGGCGCGCCTTACATGCCGTCGCTGCGCGCCGCGCCCGCGAGCACGGGCGCATGCCAGCAGGCGCCGATGATCGCGGGCAGCCCGAGAGTCGCAAGGCTCGGCGCGCTGCCCGCGACGCTCGGCACCGACGCCGGCAGCGGCGGATTCTGCGCGGCCATCTGATCGACGATGCTCAGTTGCTGGCGTTGCGCCTGCGCGTCCTGGATCTGCTGCTTCTGCTCCGCCGTGGTCTTCTGCAGCGTCTCGTAGGTATTGATCGCGCGCGCCGCGTCGAGCACCGTGTCGTTGCCTGTGAACGCGTAGCTCACCGTGAGCGTGCGCACGCCGAGCGCATCGAGCGCGGCCTCATCGGCCGGGAAGTCGGCCGGCACGAACTGGCGCTGGCCGTTGGCGAAGTCCTTGAGGAACGCGGCGACGCCAAGGGGACCCGGATAGCTGCGGGTCAGCACGAGATTGCCGATCTTGATCTGCAGCCGCGTGTCGCCGCACTGGCCGGCCGTCCACGCAAAGCTGCTGCTCACCGGGAAGTTGTAGTTGTTGAGCGTCTGCACGCCGGCCGCGCACTGAACGGTGAGGATCGTCGCGTACGGCTTGGACTTCGCGCCCGCGTTGACGCCCGTGGGCTGCGCCGTGATCGTGAGCGGGACCGAGAGCGCGCGGCCGGCGTCGGCCTGCTGCTTCGCCGTAGCCAGCGTCCGGTCGAGCTGGTCGAGCGTCTGCTGCGCCTGCAACTGGGCTTGTTGCGCCTGCAACTGCTGCGTCTGCTTTGCTGCGGCGCTGCGCTGCTGCGTCTGCTGCTGGGTGACCTGGCGTCCGAGCGCGCCGTTGAGCAGGGTCACGAAGGCCGGCGTGAACGGCACGCTGTAGCCCTGCGTCTGCACGACGTCGTAGCGGCTCGCGTCGCGCACGAGGAAGGGCTTGGCGGCCCCGTCCGCGAACGCCCATACCGTGCCCTTCGCGCCGAATAGCTGATCGACCGCCGCGCTCTTGTCGAGCGCGCCTTGCAGCGGCCACACCACGCTCGAATCCCAGTTGCGCTGCAGCTCGCACGAGGTCTGCTGCTCGATATAGCTCGAGAGGAAATCGAACGGCCCGCGAATCAGCCGCCAGGTCACGAGATCGGAACCGTCGCCGGCACCGATCAGCGTGTGCAGGCGCGTGAGCGGCTCCAGCGCGCCCATCATCAGCGATGGCTGTGGCTGCGCGCTCGTTGCGACCTGATGGAAATCCGCCGCGAGCTGATAGTCCTTGCCGCTGCCCGTGCCGCTGTCGATCGCGAGCTTGTTCAAGGCTCCGAGGTAAAGGCTCAGCGCGTCCACGGCGCCCAGGTTGCTGTTGACGGTCTGGCCGCCCGCGATCGGGCCGCCCGCCAGCGTCTCGCGGATGGCCGAGGCGCCCACCGCGTTGAGCGCGCCGGCCAGCTTGATGGCCCGGTTCGTCGCGCCGAGTCGTGTCGCCTGCTCGCGTAGTTGCTCGAACTGCCGTGCGAGCGTGAGCCAGCCCGGCAGCGGCGCTTCGTCGGCGGCGGCACCGCGCGAGGTGTGGAAGTCGTCCTTGAACTCGTCGGCGAGCCGTGCGATCAGGCGGAAGTAAGGGCTCTGCGCGCCGCTCACGGTGCCGAGCGCGGCGCGCCAGTCGGCTTCGTTCGAATACGGCGTCGCGCCGCTCGCGAACGCGTCGGTGAAGCGTTGCCACGCCGTCACGCGCTGCGCGCGATACCAGGTATCGAAGGCGGCGCGCTCGCGGTCGAACTGCGCCGTGTCGCTCACGGCAGCGCGGATCTGCGCCGCGAGCCGGTCGAGCGCCTGCTTGCCCGCCACCGTGTAGACGGCCGGCACGACGACCTCGGGTGCGCCGGCCACCTGCGGCGCTTGCGCGATCTGGGTGGGTTGCCCCATCGGCGCTGCCTGCGGCGCGCGGCTCACGAGGCCGCTACCCCAGTAGTCGCTCGCGCGCACGGATGGCGCGCCCGCGCCATCCGGCACGAGGCCGACAAGCCAGGTCATCTGCGGATCCGCGCTCACGAGCTGATCGAGCAGCGCGCGCTGCGCCTTCACGCGTTCGCGCAGCCACGGCGCGTCCTCGGGCGACCAGACGAGCGACGAGATCGCGAGCTGGTTCAGTTGCTCGTTCAGGCGCGTGGGATAGAGCTGGGTCGGCACCGGCTGCGGCAGCGCCTCCAGCGCTGCGCGATCCGCGCCGCCGAGGCGCGCCTGCTCGATGCCGATGGAGCGCGCGAGGTTCAGGATCTGGCTCGCCGCCTCGACGGGCGCGTTACCCGCGGACGCGAGCGCGGCCTGCTCATTCTGGTCGACGGCGGGCTGGATCGCCTCGCGGTACTGCTTCACGAACACGCCATGCAGGCGCGCTTCCAGATCCGGCAGTCCGGCGCCGTTGCCAAGCAGTCCCGACAGCCAGCGCCGGTCGTTCTGCGCGACCTGCGTGAGCACGTCGTTCGACACGGCCAGCACATCGGCATCGTGAGCCAGGTTGCCGTTCAATGCGGGCTGGTCGGGGCGCGTGCTGCGCACGAACGCAAGAGTCTGCATGTTGCCGGCGAACGAGACCGACAGCAGGATGCCGATCATCACGAGCAGCAGCAGCCACGCCGCGATTCCCACGCTTTGCGTGACGCGCCGCCAGTGATTGACGAGCACGGCCGGCTTCGCCGTATGCCGGTCTTGCGGCAGGATGCGGCCGAAGAAGTCGTGCAGGAACAGCCCGGCGATGCCGCCCGTGTGCACGGGCGTCGGCGGCAGCGGCACGCCCGGCAGCGACGACACCGCCCCGCCCTCCTGCTGCCCGCTGCTGAAGAAGATGCCGCGCAGCAGCGGCCGCTCGAGGTACGGGTTATCGGCGAGACAAGCCGCGAGAAATTGCGCGAGCCCCGTGCGCAGCTGATCAAGCTCGTTCGGAAACATCAGCAGGTCGGGCGACGCGTCCGGGTTGCGCGCGACGAGCGCGAGCCGCAACGCGGCAAGACGTGCGCCGATCGAGTCGAGCGCGCGCGCCGCGAAGGCGGCCTCGCCGTCGCTGGCTTCGTCGGCGAGATAGCCCATCGCCTGGTCGAGCGCGTCCGCGGGCAGTGCCTGCGCCCACGCCT
Source organism: Paraburkholderia sp. A3BS-1L (assembly GCF_051125215.1). Taxonomy (NCBI): domain Bacteria; kingdom Pseudomonadati; phylum Pseudomonadota; class Betaproteobacteria; order Burkholderiales; family Burkholderiaceae; genus Paraburkholderia; species Paraburkholderia sp. A3BS-1L. The sequence goes on from NZ_CP120444.1 coordinate 600,893, forward strand.
CGAAGCCGTACAGGCGGTCGCATTTCGTAATCAGCACGTACACGGGAAAGCGCTTGCCGAACATCTTGATGAGCTGCTCGATGCGCGCGCGCACCACGCGCCCTTCGTCCGCGAACCCATCGGCGTCGGGCGCCGCGAGCCGGTCCGCGCTGACCGCGAGCACGAGACCGTCGAGACCCTCGCGTGGCCGGTAGCGCCCAAGCAGGTCCAGACCGAGTTCCCACTCGCGGCGATCCTGGTCGATGTCCTCGGCCTGGACGTAGCGGCCCGCGCAGTCGATCACGACGGCGCGATCGAAGTACCACCAGTCGCAGTTGGCGGTCTGGCCGATCTCGGCCTGCTGGCTGACCTTCTGGATCGGCGAGGACAGCCGCGCGCGCGTAAGCGCCGTGGTCTTGCCGGTACCGGAGCGGCCGATCACCATGTACCACGGCAGCACATAGAGCGGATCACCCTGGCTGCGCAGGTTCGACTGGCGCAGCGTCGCCACGGCGGCTTTCCACTTGCGCCGCAGCAGCGTTTCGGGCGCCACGGTCGTGACGGTCTCGCTACGCAGCGCCGCCGACTGCTGCGCGAGACGGCTGCGCGAGCGCATCATGACGATCATGCGGCGCACGAAGCCGGCGAAAAAATACAGCGCGAGCACGCCGATGAAGATCGCCAGCGCGACCCACAGCGGCCAGCCGAAGTACAGGACCACGCCCCAGCTCACGAGCGCGAGCACGATCAGGGCGAGCAGCCAGAGCAGCACGAGGCCGAGCTTTTTCATAAGTGGATCTGTGCAAGAAGCGTATCGACCGATTGCCCGACGACGTAGTGATAGGTGCCAAAGAGAAGCACCAGCAGAAACAGCGGCAGCAGGATCGCGGCCAGCGCCGCGCGCGACCAGCGCGTGGCGAGGCGCGCGCGCAGCGTCGGCCGCGCGGGGTCCTGCGCACCGGAGGCCACGCCGTAGCCGTCCGGAAACAGCAGCGCCTGCGCGCTCGCGCTCAGCTCGGTGTCGGGCAGCAACATCGCCAGGTTGGCGCGCTTGATGTCGGTGAGCGCCTTCTGGTTGCGGTCGTATGCATAGCGCCCGCCGAAGCCGAGCGCGAGGCACAGGTAGAAAACCTCGCGCACCGCCCGCTCTGCGGGCGCGAGCTGCGCGAGGCGCTCGTAGAACGCGACGCCGGCGTTGCTCAGATTAAAGTAGCGGCGCTGCAGCAGGTGGCGCTGCCATTGCGCGGCGCCCTCCCAGCGCGTCGTCAGCAGCACTTCGTCGGCCCATGCGGCGAACGCGAACAGCGCGGCATCGACGTCGGCCTGCGCGTGGCCCGCGTCCTGGGCGCGGTGGCGCGCGGCGGCGATGGCGTTGTCGAGCTGCACGGTGAGCGTTTGCGCATCGCCCGAGGGCGCCTGGGCAAACGCGCGAACCTGCGCGAACAAAGGCATCAGGCAGTCGATGAGCGTCATGCTACCTCCGCAGCACGACGATTTCCGCGCGCAGATCTTGCGGCGCGTCCGGCCATTGCAGTGCGATGCTTTCGTCGCGCTCGACGGCGTCCCATAACTCGCTCGCCTGCTCGATGCGGAAATAGCTCGACGACGAGCGCCGCGGCAAGCCTTGCGGCGCCTGCGGCAGGTGAATCAGGTCGAGGCCCGGCAACGCGTGCGCGACGAGGCGCGGGACGTCGGCGGCATTGGCAAGACGCGCGTCGCGCAGCGCGCCGTCCACCACCTGCGCGGCGTTCTCGTCCGAGCGCAGCACGAGATAGAAGCGATTGCGCCGGTCGAAGAACGCGCGCGGCAGCTCGCCCGCATACAGGCCGTCACGATACTCGAGCACCGCGAGATGCTCGGGGCCCGTGGCGATCTCGCCGAGCAGAAAGCCGATCAGCACCTGCGCGCGCGAAAAGCACGCGTACAGATCCATGTGGTCGTAGGCGGGCAGCCCGGGGGTGCCGTCCTGCGCTTCCCCCAGCATATCGAAGCGCTCCGAAAACGCGCTCAGCTCGCCGATCAGCCGGCGCAGCTCGCCGTACAGCAGCCATGGATGTACCGCGGGTGTCTGCGTCAGATGCACGAGGCCGGGGCTCGCGCGCGAGAGCGTGCGCATGGCGAGCAGCAGCGTCATGTAGCCGGGATCGAACTCCGCCTTCTGCAACTCGCGCGGGCTCTTGAGCTCCTGCAGATGATGCGCGCGCCCCACGACGTCGTCGCGGATCTCGCGCGCGATGCGCAGCAGCGCGTCGGACGCCGTGAGCGCATAGCATGGCGCGATGTAGCGGTCCGAGAGCTTGACCGTCTCGCCCACGCGCACGAGCTGCGCGACCGGAATCAGGTCGTACTGGCCGAGGTTCGCCTGCTCGCCCTCGAAGAACACCTTCACCACGTGCAGGAGCGTGTGCACCGATGCGGGCGGTCCGTCCGAATGGAGGTCCGGCACCTCGGGCGGGTTCGCGATGCTGGCATAGCGCGTCGGCACGGCCATGGCCTCGTCGGGCGTCTCGCACAGCGTGACGTTGTTGCCGTCGGCGGCGAGCTTGCGCACGCCGAGGTAGACGGTGAGCGAGCGTCCTTCGCCGACGGCGGCCGCATCGAACTCGCGTGGCGCAATCACGGCATTGCCGGGAAACTCCACGTAGGTATGGTCGGGGAAGATCAGCTGCGCCGCGCGCACCTCGATCACCTGGCGCGCGATCGCGCTCGGCGCGATGTCGAGCGCGCCAGCGCCCCAGAAGTGCGGCAGCCCGGTTTCGAACACGGGCTTGACGCGAAACTGCTCGTACAGCGCTGCCAGCTGGAAGTGCTGGGGCTGCATGAACATGCCCTGATGCCAGTAGATGCCCTTGTTGTGATCCATGCTAGTTTCCGACCTTGCGCAAAGGGGTCTCCTGAGTATTTGCGGCGCCGACTACGCCCGTTTCGCTGCTGCTCGCGCCGCCGGACGCCGTGCCGCTCGCGTTGCCGTTGCCATCGAGGCGGATCTGCTTGCCGCCGCCCTCCACCTGTTGCGCGCGCTGCAGCGCCGCCTCGTCGGGACCCTTGGGCAGCACCACGGCGTTGAGGATGCCCTGCGCGCCGAGATTGAGCTGCACGACGAGCGGCGCGGGCAGCTTGGTGCGCGTCTTGAAGATGAAGCCGCTGGTCTTCGTGACGACGGGCACGTCGAACTGGCGCGCTGCGTTGGCCACGCCCATCTGCGCATAGCCGGCCGCGATGCCGACCGAGCGCGTGTTTTGCGCGCGATCGAGGATCAGGTATGAATGCTGGCCCGGCGCCACCACGTAGCGCGAGAACTGCGAGAACGTCGTCGGCGCTTTGCCGCCCGCCATCGTGCCCGCCAGTGCGGCTGGGTCGGCCGCGAGATTGCGGAACGCCTGCGCGTCCGCCGTTTCGTAGATGCCGAGCAGCAGCGTGTGCGGCTGCCCGTCGAAATCGTTCAGGCCAGCATCGGCCGTGATTTCGAGTATCACGGCGTCCGTGGCGTAGCTCCACGAGACGTCCGCGAGCGGGTCTTTCGGCGGCCCGCCGCCGCAGCCGCTCAGCACGAGCGCGGCGCTTAATGTACCCAACGTACCCAGCGCGCGCACCGCTCCAGCCAGCCATGCCGGCCGGCCCGCGCTGTTCCGGTCAACCGTTGCTCCGGCGCCCCCCGCTACCGCCCCTCTCATTCGCTCTGCCCCACTCTTGTCTTATCGAGTCTAACCGCCCGTCCAGCCGAGCATTCTCCAACAAAAGCCTTGCCCGTATATAAAAAAACCATTGCAGTTACTGTGACGCCGCGATTCTGTTGCATAGATGTCTCAGAAAAGCCGCGCCGAAGGATCTTCAGGCGGCGCGGCGCTGGCCCGACTTCAGACCAGCGGCAGGATCGTTGCGTCGGCCTCGTTGTCCTCGGTATAGGGCATGAAGAGGATCGACTCGGGCTCGCCCCTCACGCGCGCGTAATAGGCCTCGCCCGGACCGAGCCGGTTGCGCACCGCCCAGGCCGTGAAGGCGCGCTCGCCCACCTGCAGCGTGAGGCCCTCCTGCGCGTACTCGAGCACGGTCTTCTCGGGCAGCGCGCCGCGCGGGCCGACTGCCTGAAAGTCGATCTTCGCGTCACCGCCTTGCACGCCGAATACGACGCCCGTCCATACTCCCTCGCGCGGGCCGATTGCGAACCACTGGCCCAGTTGCTCCTCGCCGACCACCTCGAGCCGGTAGTCCTGCGCCTCGCCCGCCTTCGCGATGTTCGCGCGCGCAACGATCTTCGCCGGCCACGCGGGATGACTCTCCACGAGCGTGATGGCGTTTTCGAGCATGGGGGGAACAGTATCGGCGCCCATGCTGGCCGACTGCGCGGACAGCACGACCGGGAAGCCCAGGCCGCGCGCCTCGCGCAAGCTCGCCGCGAAGAGCGACAGGCCATAGCGCACCGAAGGCTTCGCCAGGGCGTCGGCGTCGGCGAGCACGAGCCACAAGTCGGCGCGCGCGGCCGCGAGCGCTTCCAGCCCGACGCGCCAGGCGAGCTTGGCCGGCTCGTCCACCCAGAAGTGCCCCTGCGTGGCGAGGCCGTAGCGCTTGAGCAACTGCGAGACGGCGCTCACGCGCGCGGCGTCCTTTTGCTTGTCGAAGGCCGTGATCCAGACGGTTTTCATGATGTAGCGCGCCCCCTCAGCTCATGACCATCACGACCGACTGGCTCGGCGCGAGCACGGCGCCGACGATATTGCCGTCGTTGTGCTGGGTCGGGTCCGAGAGCCGCACGGCGGGCGAGCCTTCGAGCTTGACGGTCATGCTGCCGCTCGCGAACTGCACCTTCCCCATCACCTTGGACGACACGACGCCGCCGGCCACGCCCGCCTCGTCGCCCGACGTCATCGGAATCTCCGACGACTTGTTGAGCGCCGGCATGCCCGCGATCAGCACCGTGGTGGTGGCCGGGTTGCCCATCGGCGGCATGCCGATGTTCGGATAGGGCATGGGCACCGGCGGCGCAGGCGGCGCAGGTGTCTTGCATACATCGGGCGCTGCCATGCACTGGCCGCCCGCCTTGGTGACTGCAAACATATCGCACTCCTATCCGAGATCGATCTTGCTGGCGTCGATCTTCACCTGCCCTTCGGCCAGCACCGTAGCATGGCGCGCCGACACGTGCAGCCGCTCGTCCACCTGCATGCGCAGGCGGCCGGCGCGCGTTTCGTCGGCGTTGTCGGTCCAGCGCAGGCTATCGCGGGCGCGCTGGACCAGCCGGCCGACCGTCGTCGTGATCTGCTGTGCGACCGTGCTCACGGCGCCAAGGCCCGCGTGCAGCTGCTGGATCGCCGCATCCACGCGCTGGAATTTCATCTCGCCGCGCACGCCGTCCATCACGATCTCAGGCGCGTGCATCGCTACGCCGCGCGTGGCGCTCAGGTCCACCTGGGCCGCTTCGACGCGCAGTGCGCCTTCGCTCGTATGCAGCGCCACGTCGCCGGGCAGCACGAGCGCCGCGCCGCTGGGCACCGCGCGCGCGAGCACCGCGAGGATATACGGCACCGTGCCGGGACCGCCGGAGCAAACGAGCACGGTGTCGCCGCAATCGGGCTCGATGAGGCAGCTGTCTGCGCGCAGTGCGCGCTGCGGCGCGTTCGGCGAAGCGTCGAAGAGGTACCACGGGTCGGCGCGGCCAGTCACCGTGGCGTACGTGAGGCCGGCCTGCGGATCATTGCCGGGTCGGGACATCGTGACGAGCGTGCGGTTCATGTCCAGGGTTCCTTTACGGATGTTTATTTCGGCGCGCCCGGCTTAGGGGCGTCCGGCCGGGGAGCGGCACGCGGCTGCCAGCTTTCGGCGCGCGCGAGGACGGGATCGGTTTCACGCACGCCGTCGAGCCGCGCGCCGTTCAGGCGCGTGCCGTTCTGCGTGAGCGCGTGAAGATTTGCGCCGCTGAAGTCGGCCTGCGAGCAATCCGCCACGGACAGATCGGCATGCGAAAGATCGCAATAGGTGAAGCGAGCTGATTTCAGCGAGGCGGCGCGCCAGGCGCTGGCGGTCAGCACCGACTTGTTCCAGCGCGACGCCTCCGCACGTGCCTCGCCGAAGTCGGCTTCGCTGGCGTTGACCATTTCACAGACGGCGCCGCTCAGGTCGGCCTGCGTGAAGACCGCGTTCATGAACGCGGCGAAGGTGGCGTTCACGCCCTGCAGGTTGGCGTTCTGCAACTGCGCGCCGATCAGGCTTGTGCGGTCGAGCCGCGCGAGCGCGAGGTTGGCGCCGCGCAGCCGCGCGCCGTCCATGATCGTCATGGTGAGGTCGCAACTGCGCAGGTCCTGGCCGCTCAGGTCGCAGCCGCGCAAAAACGCCTGCACGAGCGACGCGCCGTCGAACCGCGCGCCGCTCAGGTCGGCGTCCATCGCGGTGTGGCGATGCAGGTCGGCGCCCGAGTAGTCTGTGCCTGCGTGGACGCAGCCGTGCGCGTCGCTGCGCACGAGACGCGCGGATGCGAACGAGGTGCCGGTGAAGTTGCAGCGATCGAAGGCGGCATGGGTGAAATCCGCGCCGCGCGCCTCGGCCCCGCTGAAGTCGACGTTTTCGAAGCGCGCCTGCTGCGCGTTCGCGGCGCCCAGCAACGCGCGCGCGAGCGACACGTTCTGTAGATCGGCATCGGCGAGATTCGCGCGCTGCAGGTCGGCACCGGCAAGCACGATGTTGTGCAGGCGGCAGCCGGCCAGATCGGCGCCGGCAAGGTCGGCGCCCGACAGATCGGCGTCGGCCAGCGCGCGGTTCGCCGCGAGCGCTGCGCGGGCTTCGTCCGCGCTCATGCGTGCCGGGGCGGTGGTGTGCGTGGTGCTCATAGGACGGGCGGCCTGAATTGAAGAATGGTGCAGTCGATGTTCGAACCTTCGAGCATCGCGACAGTGGGCCGCGTACCGTCGAAATCGACGCCGTACAGGTTCGCGAAGCGCAGGTGCGCGCCGCTCACGTTCGCTTTACGCAATGAGCCGCCGAACAGGTTGACCGCGTCCAGGTTCGCGCCGCTCAGGTCGGCGTTCGCGAGGCGCGCGCCCTTCGCCGACGACATGCCGAACTGCGCGGCCTGCGCCTGCGCGCCAGTGAAATCGGCGTAATCGAGCACGGCTTCCTCGAACTTCGCACCGCGCAGCTGCACACCTTCCCAACAGGCGCGGTTGAGCTGCGTGCGCGTGAAGCGCGCTTCGTCGAAACGCGTGTCGGCGTCGGCGCGCGAGCCGTTCAGGTTGGTGCCGGCGAACTGCGCCGCCTGCGCATCGGCGCCGTAGAACTCGGCCTGCTGGCACGCCGCGGCGGAAAAGTCGCTGCCGGCAAGACGGCTGCCGCTGAAGCTCGCCTTCGCGAGCGCCGCGCCGCCGAACTTCGCGTTTGCCAGATCACAGCCCGTGAAGCTCGCGTGCTCGGCCCGGCAGGCCGATGCGTCGACGCCCGGCATTTTCGCGGTGTCGAACACCGCACGGCGCAGATCGGCACTCGCAAGCTGCGCGGCGGAAAAATCGGCACCCGTAAAGTCGCCGACGGCCAGTTGCGCCTCCCGCAGGTCGGCGTTTGCGAACGTTCCGTTCGCAGCACTGACTCCCCCCAATTGCGCGTGCTGCAGACCGGCTTCGCTGAAATCGGTCTCGCGCAGCAGGGCGTGGGTGAAATCGGCGCCCTCAAGGCGGCTCTTCGCGAACGAGGCCTTGTCGAGCGCGGCGCCCGAAAAATCGGCACCGGACAGATCGAGGCCGGAGAGATCGAGACCAGAGAGGTCGTAACCCGCAAGGCTTTGCCGCGCCGCGTGGCGAGCGATCACATCTTCGCGCGTGAGCGGCGCGGCCGCCCGCACCGGCAGTGCCGCCGCCGCGGCTTCCGGCAGCTTGCCCGACAGTTCGAGCGCGGGTGGCGACGGTGGCTTCAGCACCGCGCCGAGCGCGGCAAAGGCGGATTGCGCTTCGCCCCCCGCAAACGACAGCGGTCCCAGAGTAGCGGCCGTTTCGGCGGGCAGCATGCGCGCCACATCCGCTTCGGTCAGGTTGTGCTGCTGCATCAGCGCGCGCGCCTCGATCTTGACGTCGTCGGCGAGCTTGCCGATCTCGGCGAGCGTCGGCACGCGCTCAGGCGTATCCGCCTTCAGGAAGCGCGCGATATCGGCATCGGTCAGGTTGTGCTGCTGCATCCTCGCGCGCGACTCGGCATTGAGCCGCTCGGCCATCTGCTCGACCTCGGCGAGCGAATACGTGCGCTCGGGCGCTTCCGGCTTCAGGAAGCGCGCGATATCGGCATCGGTCAGATTGTGCTGCTGCATTCGCGCGCGCGACTCGGCATTGAGCTCCTCGGCCAGCGCGCGGGCGATCGCGAGATGCGGCTCGGCGGCCAGCGCCGGGTCCGCCACTGCGGTGGCAGACGCCGCGGCGGCCAGCGGTACCGCGGCAGCGGGTTGCGCTTCGGCGACGGCCGCCCCAGCCTCGGGCGCAATAGCTGGCGCCGCTGCGGGCGTCGCGGCGGCCGCTTGCGTCAGCAGTTCGTGCAAGCGCGCGCGATAGTGTTCGAACGGCAACGGCGCTTCGTCCATGCGCTCCCATTCGGCCATGACGTGGAGGACGTCACTGCCGTCGGCGTCCGCCACGTCGGCGAGCGCGCGGTACAGCACCGCGCCGCATTCGAACTCGGGGAACAGCCACACCGTTTCCGCACGGGTCTGCAACTCGCGCAACGCTTCGCCCTCGGACGTGCGCACGTTCACGAAGCACCGCGCGCGCAGCGCGGGCAGCGAGCCCGCGAGGCGCCGCGCATGCGGATGCAGGTTGTCGAGCTCGAAGCGCTCGTCTCCTGCGAAGTAGCCGGACAGCCTCTGGTCGAGCGGCGCGCTCAGGAACAGCTCGGGCCGCGTATCGGACGGCAGGTGCGGCCACTCCTCTTTCACCCAGCGCTCGTCGCAGACGCCGAGGTGCTGCTGGCGCAATGGCGCCGCCATGTCGAAGCCCCAGAATCCGGCTGGCACGGCACGCTCGCCGCGGCGCAAGAAACGCTGCCCCTCGGCTTCGACATTGGGCAGCGGCCAGGCGCGCGTACCGTCGTCGTTGACGATTTCGGCAAAGCCCTTGCCGTGCGGATTGTCGACGCATCCGGCGCCGCCAAATGCGGTGGCCGGCGCAATCGGCATGCTTGCATAGGGCTTGGGCGCCGTGATCGCGCCCAGCGCATTGAACTCGCGGTCGCCGAGGACGATCAGCGCCTTCGACAGCGCGCCGATCCGCACGCCCGCGCGCATCTCCGCGACCTGCGTGCCGGCCGGCGCATGCGCCGCGCCATAGACCTTGTATTCGCCGGCCGGCTTGGGATAGCCCTCGTCGAGGATCGCGTCCTTGCCGAGCGCTGCGGCGACGACCGGCCAGAACGCGTCTTCCGTCATCAATCCGTCGAGGCCGGCCGGCTCGAAGCGAAAGCCCGCGATCATGCCGACGGCGAGCGTGTCGCGCCGCGCGAAGCGCAGCGCGCGGTAGACGAGCGCGAGGTTGTCGGGCTTGAGGATCTTCATACCGTCGTCATTCCAGTTGGCTCAGCGGGCCGCTGAACTTCGGCGTCGAGCCGTTGAATTTCACCTGCGCCGCGTTCGCGCTGAACGCATTGCCGACGCTCAGGCCGATATCGGTGGCGACCGGAAACTGGCCGAAGGGCTTGTCGTGAAATCGGATACGCCGAACGGCGGGGTGGTCACGTCCCGTCACCGCCCGCTCACCACGTTCAGCCCGTTCAGGACTTCGGTGCGAGCCACGAGTCTTCCGCCTCGATGCCGTCCGGGTCGAACGTCCATGTGATCTTCTCGTAGGTGAACGAGATATCCTCCATGTGGCCCATCTGCTTGTTCTCCAGCGCCAGGCAGTTCGGCGTCCACGCGCGTACGTTCGTCAGGATCGCGTTCGACAGCTTCACCGTGTAGTACTTCTCTTCCGTGCCCTTCGGCGAGATGCGGTAGTACTCCAGCGTCACGTCCTTCATCTGCTCGCCAGAGGTCAGCGCCTGGAACAGCTTGGGCGAGGACTTGTCGATTTCCTTGGTCAGCGTCATCGGCAGGTGCACCCGCTTGCCCGTGGGCAGCCCCGTCTGCGGGCTCTTCGGAATTTCAATGGTGTGGTCCACGGCCTGCACCAGGATCTTTCCCTCGTGGCCCTTGACCTTCGTCGAGCCTTCGATCTTTCCCTGGTTCTGGCCTTCGAGTACGAGATAGCACGGCATCGGCATGATAGTTTTCCCCGGTTTAACTGGTGGCAAGTCGTCAATGGCGCCAGGGCTCGGCGCCCCGGCTGTTCTGCCCAGCTTTCCTGTGTGCGCTGCGCATGATTCACATCATGCAGGCGCTCCGTTAGCGCGACGTTTCAGCTGTGTTACATACGAAACATCGAACCGAAACTTCGCCGCGGCTCTTTTATTTCTTCTCCAGCTTGCCCACCAGCGACAGCGTGAACGACGCACCCATGTACTTGAAGTGCGGACGCACCTTCAGGTCCACCCGGTACCACCCCGGATCCCCTTCCACATCCGCCACCACGATCTCCGCCTGGCGCAGCGGCCGGCGGCTGCGCACCCCTTCGGCCGGATTGTCCATGTCCGCCACGTACTGCCGGATCCACGTGTTCAGCTCGCTCTCCAGATCCACACGCTCCTTCCACGTGCCAATGTGCTCGCGCTGGATCACCTTGATGTAATGCGCCAGACGGCTCACCACGAACATGTACGGCAGTTGCGTGCTCAGCTTGTAGTTCAGCTCCGCTTCCTTGCCTTCCTTCGTGTTGCCGAAGAACTTCGGCTTCTGCGCCGAATTCGCCGAGAAGAACGCCGCGTTGTCGCTGTTCTTGCGCATCGTCAGCGCGATGAAACCCTGCTCCGCAAGCTCGAACTCCCGCCGCTCCGATATCAGCACCTCCGTCGGGATCTTGTTCTGCAGCTCGCCCATCGACTCGTACGTGTACACCGGCAGGTCGCCCACCGTGCCCCCGCCCTGCGGCCCGATCACGTTCGCGCACCACCGGTAGTCCGCAAAGCTCGACGTCAGCCGCGAGGCGAACGCGAACGCCGCGTTGCCCCACAGGAACTGCCCGTTGCCGCCCGACACGTCTTCCCTGTAGTTGAACTTCTTCGCCGGCACCGTATCCGCACCGTACGGCACACGCAGCAAAAAGTGCGGCAGCGTCAGCCCCACGTAGCGCGCGTCCTCCGACTCCCGGAACGCGTTCCACTTGACGAACTGCGGACCCTCGAAGATCGACGACAGGTCCTTCAGGTTCGGCAACTGGTCGTAGGTGTCCACCCCGAAGAACTGCGGACCCGCCGCCGCGATGAACGGCGCATGGCTCATCGCCGATACGCTCGCCGCGTACTGCAGCAGCTTCACGTCCTGGGTGCCCGGCCCGAACTCGTAGTTCGCCACGATCGCGCCGAACGGCTGTCCGCCGAACTGGCCGTACTCCGCCGTGTACAGGTTCTTGTACAGCCCCGAATTGGTGATGTCCGCCGCATCCTGGAAGTCGTCGAGCAGCTTGCCCTTGCTCACGCTGAGCACCTGGATCTTGACGTTCTCGCGGAAGTTGGTGCGCTCGACCAGGAACTTCAGCGAGCGCCACGCCGACTCCATCTTCTGGAAATCGCCGTGATGCAGGATCGCATCGACCTGCGCGCACAGCTTCTGGTCCAGATCGGCGATCATGCTGTCCACCGTCGCCTGCGTGATGCGCTCCACCGCATGCTGCGGCTCGAGCAACTGCGAGATGAACGCCTGGATGCCCTGGCGCGTGATCGAATACGCCTCGTCGCCGGGCTTGATGCGCGCCGACTCGATCAGCTGATCGAGCAGCGAGCCCCCCGCGGCCGCCTGCTCTGCGACGGCCTGCTCCTGCTGCTTTTGCTCTTCACTCATGTGCTGTCCCCGAATGGATACGGACGAAATCGACGATATGGACGATGCCCGCCCGGCGCAATCACTTCTCGCCGATGCCCAGCTCGCTCAGAAGACGCGCGCGCACGCCCTCGTCCTCGATGAGATCCTGAACCCGCTTGCGGAAATCCGGGATGTTGCCCAGCGGCCCCTTGAGCGCCTTGAGCGCATCGCGCAGCGCAATCATCTGGCGCAGCTCCGGCACCTTCTCGACAATCGCGTCCGGCGAGAAGTCGTCGATCGACTCGAACTTCAGGTTCACCGCGAGCGCGGCGTCCGGATCGGCATTCGCTTCCAGACGGTTGGGCACCGCCAGATCCAGCGACAGTTTCTGCCCCTTGAGCACGTCGTTGAAATTGTCCTTGTCGACGTTGACGGGCTTCATTTCCTCGATCGGCGTATCGTCGTCGCGCAGCGTGAAGTCCCCCAGCACCAGCAGCTTCAGCGGCAACTCCACCTCCGCCTTGGCATCCCCTGTCGCCGGACGATATACGATATTGACGCGCTCCTTCGGAGCGACTGACCCGTCAGATGCCATGGCCGATCCCCTTCTTCTTTGTACCGCTTCGTTAGTTAGTAAACCCGAGCGCTTTTCTTACAGCGCGATGAGCATAGCGCTTAGCTATTCTTCACGCTACAAGAATCTGCCGCGCACCTATGGGCACCGCGAATCTTCAAGAAAGCGAACCTTCGTTCGCTGCTTTAAACAAGGGCTATCCGGCATCGACGACATGCCGCGCGGATGATTCCCGTGTTATTTTTTTGAAAACCTCGAAGTTATTGCCCTGCATACCTTAATAAAGCACATATAAAGCAGGAATACACATCCTGCCCCAGCTCATTTTGCAACGATTAAATGGAATGCATATCGGGTGATATGGGTCGTCAATTGCAATTCGATCCTCATACCGTTGTCATCCGAGCTGGATCAGCCTGCCGTTGATCTTGGCGGTCACCGCGGTCACCCTGAACGCATTGCCGGCCTCCAGGGCGACGTCCATGTCTGCCACAACGGAGAGCTTGGCGCCGGTGATCGATACGTTCGACACCGCCTCGACCGAAACGCCCGCACCGGCCTTGACGCCGACACTACCGGCCGTGGCCTCGATGCTGACAGCACCGGTATCGGCCTTGACGCCAACACCGGTACCGCCCGTGACGCTGGCGCTGGTGCCGGCTTTGACGCTGGCGGTGCTCGTGCCTTCGAGGCTTGCCATCGCGCCCTTCGCGGCGACGCCCTGGCCATCCACGACCACCGTGTTCGTGGCCGCCGCCGTCACCGTGACACTCAGGCTCGTGACGTCGATGCTGCCCTTGGCGGCGGCGTTCGTTACCGAGAACTCTCCCGTCAGCGGCGTCAGCTTAAGCTGTCCGCCGGCGGCGGCCACGCCGGCCATGGCCGTGATGCCGGAAATATCGAGGTCGATATTGCTCGAATAGGTCGGCGCGGCCGCAACGGCTGCGGCAATCGAATTACCGGCATTGCGCAGTACCCGGAACAGGTTGAGGCCGGCGCCGACCGCGCCCGCCATCTGCCCGGCCGTCGTGCCGTAACCCCACGGGTTGGCGAGGTCGAGCTTGCCGTTGGTCTTCTCCCCGCCGCCGAGGTACACGCCGGCAGTCACCGTGCCGCCCGCCGCGACGCCCAGCGCAGCATTGACGGCCGTGCTGATCTGCGCGGCGCGCAGAACCGATTTTTTCGCAGCCTGAACCGCCGTATCGATTGCCGGCTGCATCCCGCCGGAAAGCTTCAAGGTGGTACTGCCCTGCAGCTTGGCGTCGGTCTTCAGCATGACGGTTTCGGCGTCGCTCAGCGACACATTCCGTCCTCCGGTCCACCCGACATTCTGGCCCCACGTCACGTTCACGTTCGAGCCCAGCGTGTAATTGCTGTTCACGCCGGCCGAAAGCGCAACCGAGGTGCCGACCGTGATGGCGGTCTTCGGCCCGACCGTCACACCGTTGTTCGCGCCCACCGTCACGCTTTCCGAGGTGCCGGCCGTCGCCATCCACAGGCTGCCTCCGCCCTTCGGGTCGGTCGAGCCGATGCCCACCGAGCTGTTATGGAACGGCGAGTGCAGCCAGATCACTTCCTTGCCCTCGCCATCGCCCATGTAGACCTGATTGCCGCCCGCCGTGCTGATCCGGTTCGCCTGCGCGATCTCCTGCGTCACCACGCTGGGATTCTCCGAATTCGGCAGGCTGCCCACGATCACCGGCTGGTCGGGGTCGCCGTCGATGAACGACAGCAGCACCTCCGCATCCTTGTGCAGCGGAAAATGCATGCCGTGGTCCGTGCCTGCGTAGGGTGTGGCCATGCGCAGCCGCGCCGAGCCCTTATTCGGATTCTTGTCCGTCACGTCGAACGGCAACTGCACCTTGTACTGGCCGAACTCGTCGAGCTCCGCGTACTGGCCGTCGCCTTCGCTGTCGATCGTCGCGTTCATCGTGCCCGCCACGCGCGGCTTGGCCGTCACGCGCTCCGGACGGAACTGGGTCGCCGCGGGAATCGCGCGGAAGCTGTTGCGATAGGCGATTTCGCCGCCGCGCGCGCCGTCGCTGTACGGGCTCGCCACGCCGCTGAGCAGCGCGCCTGCCTGGGATCCCTGATGATGCACCTCAGTCACGAGGTACTCGCCGTTGAAGTCGTCGCGATAGTGATGCGAGAGCGTGCAGAAGTAGCCCGCGCGCAGCCCCATCGCCGTGCCTTCGCCGGAAAACACCTTGCTCGCGCAGACGATTTCCTGCGCGCGCAGCTTCGCGTAGCGCTCCCCTTCGTCCTGGGTGCGGAAGTTCTCGCCGTACAGCACGACTTCGCCGATCCCCGAATCCGAAACCGTTGCGCTCGCCTTCAACTGCAGCGCCGCCTTGCGGTAGTTGTAGTCCTGCAGTACGACTTCGTGCGGCAGCGGGCGCTGCCGGCACACGAAGTCGCGCACCGAATCGGCCGCCACACCCGTATCGAGCGAATCGTCGGGCCGGTACGAGACCGGCAGCGCCTGGGAGTCAAGCATGACCTTGTCGTCGACGACGACGAGCTTTTCCGTGCTGCCGGAATGGTCGAAGTAGTAGTAGATGCCTTCCTTCTCCATCCAGCGCGAGAGGAAGTCCAGATAGGTCTCCTGGTACTGGCACACGAAGCTGCGCGGCCGGTACGTGCCCGTGAGGCGGAACTCGTAGTCGGCCGAGTTGAGCCGGCCGTTTTCGAGCACCGTGCGCAGCGTGTCTACAATCGACTGCTCGCCGAGGTAGACCTCCGAGATGCGGAACAGCGACAGCCGCCACAGGCGCGGCACCAGCACGGCGCGGTAGAACACGTAGCCATCCGCGCGATGCAACTGCTCGAATTCGGCAAGGATGCCGTGCCGGGGCGTGCGGATCTCGCCCTCCGGGCCGTAAATCTCGAACGTCGCCGGGTGGCTCAGCATCGAATCGAAGTCGATCGACGCATCGTCCGATACCAGCGTGAGCACGAAACGGAACGGCTGCGAGATCGACTCGAACCCCTCCATTTCCACGACCGCGAACTTGTCCGCGCCAAACGCTTGCGAGCTGAACGCGAAGCGCTTGTTCGCCAATATCCGATCGGCCATTGAGACCATGCTGATTCTCCGTACAGTGATTTCTTTCTATTCTCGCGGCGCTGCTTTGCTGCGAGATTGCAATCGCGTTACATCTGAAACGGTGCTTCGCGGCTCACGCGTGAGCGCCGGGGAAGGTCACGACGAACTCACCGTCCTCGTCCACGTCGAGCGCCACCTCTTCGAGCGCCTCGCCCTCGCTCATGCGTGCGAGAATCTCCTGCGACATCAGCGGCAGCACGTTGCCGCGCAGGATGAAGTCGATGTTGCGCGCGCCCGTTTCCACCTCCGTGCAGCGCGCGGCAATCTGTGCCACCACCGCGTCGCTATAGGTGAAGCGCATCTTGTTGTTGTGCGCGACGCGCCGCACCACCTTGTCGAGCTTCAGGCGCACGATGCCCGCGAGCGCCTCGCCTTGCAGCGTGAAGTAAGGAATCACGGTCATGCGCGCGAGCAGCGCGGGCTTGAAGTGATTCGAGAGGATCGGGCGCACCGCGGAAAGCAGCGTCGCCGCGTCGGGCTTGTCGTCACCGACCGTCATTTCGGTGATGACGTCGGTCGCGAGATTTGAGGTGAGGAAGATCACCGTGTTCGAAAAGTCGATTTCCTTGCCCTCGCCGTCCGAGAGCATGCCTTTGTCGAACACCTGGTAGAACAGGTTCATCACGTCGAGGTGCGCCTTCTCCACCTCGTCGAGCAGCACGACCGAATAAGGCCGCTGGCGCACCGCCTCGGTCAGGACGCCGCCCTCGCCGTAGCCCACGTAGCCAGGCGGCGAGCCGATCAGGCGGCTCACGTTGTGCTTCTCCTGGAACTCGCTCATGTTGATGACGGTGGTGGACTTCTCGTCGCCGAACAGGATGTCCGCCACCGAAAGCGCCGTCTCTGTCTTGCCCACGCCCGACGGTCCCGCGAGCAGGAACACGCCCATCGGCTGCTGCGGGTCCTTCAAGCCCGACTTCGCTGTCTTGAGCACTTCGGCGATCAGCTCCATCGCGTGATCCTGGCCGCGGATCCGCTCCTTGAGCGTGGCGGCCATGCCCAGTACGCTCTGCGCCTGGTCGCGCAGCATCTTGCCCACGGGAATGCCGGTCCAGTCGGAAATCACCCGCGCCACGACATCGGGATCAACGTCGATATGCACGAGCGGCTCGTCGCCCTGCGCGGTCCTGAATGCTTCGGCGGCCCCGGCGATCGCCTGCGCCAGCCGCTGCAGTTCCTCGGGCGCGGCGCCATTGGCCTTGGCCTCGTGGCGCGCCGTGCGCGCATCGAGCAGCACCTTCGCCGCTGCTTGCTGCCGCTGCCAGACTTCGCGCAGCGCCGCGGCTTCGGCAGCGAGGCTCTGCAACTCCGCGCCGATCGCTTCGAGACGCGCGCGGTCCACCGGCTGCTGGTTGTCCTCGTCGCGCTCGAGGCCGCGCTGTTCGCGCTCGAGCGCCTGAATGCAGCGCTCCTTGTCTTCGAGCACGTCAGGCTTCGCGCTTTGCAGCACCTTGACACGTGCGCAGGCCGTGTCGAGCAGGTCCACCGCCTTGTCCGGCAATTGCCGCCCCGTGATGTAGCGGCTCGACAGCTCGGCTGCGGCGATGATCGCGTCGTCGCGCAGCACCACTTTGTGAACGTCCTCGTACTTCTCCTTCAGGCCGCGCAGGATCAGCACCGCGGTGGCGAGATCGGGCTCATCGAGCTTGACGAGCTGGAACCGGCGCGCAAGCGCCGCGTCCTTTTCGAAGTACTTCTTGTATTCGGCCCACGTGGTGGCCGCGACCGTGCGCAGTTCGCCGCGCGCGAGCGCCGGCTTGAGCAGGTTGGCCGCGTCCGAAGTGCCGGCCTGGCCGCCCGCGCCGATCAGCGTGTGGGCTTCGTCGATGAACAGGATGATCGGTTTCGCCGATGCCTTGACTTCGGTGATCACGCCCTTCAGGCGGTTCTCGAATTCGCCCTTCACGCTCGCGCCGGCCTGCAGGAGGCCCATGTCGAGGCCGAGGATCGTCACGTCCTTGAGCGAATCGGGCACATCGCCCTCGACGACGCGCAGCGCGAGCCCTTCCACGACGGCCGTCTTGCCGACGCCGGGGTCGCCCACGCAGATCGGGTTGTTCTTGCGGCGCCGCGCGAGGATGTCGACCATCTGGCGGATTTCCGCGTCGCGGCCGAACACGGGATCGAGCTTGCCGGCCCGCGCCTTTTCGGTGAAGTTCTCGCAAAAGCGCGCAATGGCGCTACCGTCGGCGCCAGCGGGCGCCGCGGCCGCGCCCTCGCCGCCGCCGGACTCGCGCTCGCCCGCTTCGATCGAGCCGCCGCAGATCTGATCGAACGAACGCAGCAGGAGTTCGCGATTGAGCTCGCGCAGCGGCGCCGCGTAATCGCCCGTTGCGTAATAGGTCGGACGCGCGAGGAACGCCAGCAGCACGGCGCCCGAGCGTATGCGCGGCTCCTGCAGGTCGACCGAGGCGATGAGCCACGCGTCCTGCAGCAGCTCGAGCAGGAGCGGCGAGAACGCCGGACGGCCCGCGTTGCCCGTCTTCATGTCTTCGATCGAGAGATTGATGCCGCGCTGCACGAGCGCGGCGTCGATACCGTGCTGACGCAGCAGCAGCGCGAGGTCGGCCTGGATATCCTCGAACAGCTTGACGAGCAGGTGCTCGACTGTGATCTCATAGTGGCCGCGCGACACGCACAGCCCCACGCCATCTTCGAGTGCCTGCTTGCAGTAGGCGTTCAGTCGCCCCACGAGGGGCTTGAGCTCGACCAGCAGCATGTTGGTTCTCCTCTCTTGTTCTATCCGTAGCGTTAAAGGCGGTAGCGGACGCGTGTGGGCAGATCGGCCAGCCCGGGATTGAGCCACGTGTCGTAGCCGAGCCGCGACCAGGTGCTGCAACCACAGCGCGCCGCGTGCGCCTCCTCGCGGCACAGATCGAGCTCGACTTCCACGTCAAGCGGATCGATCAGGTAAAAGCGCGTGAGAAAGCGCAGCCGCGCATGCCCCGCGCCGCCCGGCAGCAGTTGATGAAAGAGCGGCTGCGGCACGTCGGCGAACTGCACCTTGATCGTGCCGCCGTAATCGTCGATCAGCTCGCCCAGCCATGCATCGTCGCCAAGATGGCTGCCCTGGGCACCGAGTTGCCAGCGCTGGTCGGCGGGAATCGGCTGGGCGCGCCGCAGGCCGCATTCGACGCGGATCCGCGCCGGCGCGAACGCGTCGGCCAGCATCGTCTTCAGGCCGAGCGCCGAGCGCGGCCGCTGGTTGAAGAGGCCCGCGTAGCGCAGCAACTCCGCGCTGGCCGGCAGCAGCTCGACGCGCAGGTCCGCATCGTTCAGCCCGACAAACGCGTAGAGATGATTGAGCACCGTCTCGTCGCGGTCCTCGACGATGCGCTGCTCGATGCGGTACTTCGCCCACGCGTCGAACAGCAGCGGATACAGCGCGTAGTGAACGATGTCGAGAAAGTCGCGCGTGACATGACGTCCCTCGCGCTGCTCCTCGAACAGATCTTCGGTGTAGTACGTCGGCAGCGGCGAGGACACGCCATACAGGCCGAAAAAGTTGGCCGTGATGCGATAGCCGCCGCCGGGCAGCGCCTCGATGCGGTCGATGTCGTTTTCGGGGAAGCCAAGCCCGAGGCGCGGGCGCACGCGCAGATTCTCCTGGCGCAGGCCCGTATGCCGGTCGTACAGCCGCAGCAGACGGATCGCCTGAAACCAGGAGTACTTCTCACCGTTCGTGAGCAGCAGGTCCTTTACAGCGTCGGCTGTTGCCCGAGTCTCTGCGGCCATTTGAAGACGGTTCCTGAATGCGCGCCTTCGAGCTCGACGCGGGTGTACGAATTGATGCCGGCGTAATCGCCGAGAAAGCGCTCCAGCACGCAGCCGAACAGATACAGGTCGCCGAGCCCGGCGTAGTGATCTTCGCGGCAGCGCATGCGGATGAGCTGGCCGCGCTGGATACCGCCGCGGCCGACGAGGCGCGTCTCGCGCGTGACGCTCAGCTCGAGAATGCCTTCGATGCGCCGGCGATTGACCGCCTCCGGTCCCTGGCGCCCCGAGAACACGTACAGGCCGAGCAGTTTGCGCAGGTTCTCCGCGTTGGCAAGGGAAAGCAGGTTCAGCGAGACGTGCGAGATGAGGCACCACAGCAGTTCCTCGCCGGCCGGCGGGTCCTGGGCGGGCGTCACCGCACGGATGTTGCTGAACGTCATCTGGTCCGGCGAGGTGCTGGTGGGCTGGCTGATGTCGCCGAGCTTGAGACTCTCCGGCAGCGCGCGGTTCGTGCAGGTGATGCGGATCGACAGCGTCTCGGGCAGCGGCGTATCCGAGGGTGGATAGTTGAGCGAGAGATAAACTTCGCTGCCGCGCTCCACGTTCGCGCTGCGCACCGAGGTGCGGTAGCTCAGCTGCGCGCCGCGCCCGTCGTGGCGGAACATGCCGAAGGGCTGGTAGACGCGCTCTCGCGCCTGGCCTTGCTGGTAGCCCAGCACCTGGTCGACCGAGTAGACCTGGTGATGGCGGCGGTCCCGCCCTTCGGGCACGACGCGGTATTCGGTAGCGCGATGGTTGTGCGCGATCGGATCAGCCGCGTGAGAGAACACGTTGATGGCCGGGACCACGTTGAGCATGAAGCTTTCGTTGCCGATCTCGGGCAGCCATTCGGGGAGCGAATCGAGCGTCATGACCACGCTGAAGCTGGTCCCCTTCGCGTTCGCCGTCCAGCGTTGCAGGCCCGCGATGTCGACGAACAGGAACTTCTCCGGCTGCGTGAAGAACTCCTGGATCGTGCGGTAGCCGCTGAACGCCTGGCTCGGATAGGGCAGCAGATCGTGGTCGAAGCCGCTCATGCGCAGGCACTTCGCGCCGAGCGAGAGCCGCTCGCCGTTGCCGCTCGAAATGCGCACGCCGACGACGTGGTTCATCAACAGCAGCAGCAGCTTCGAGGCATCCACATAGCCACCGCCGAGAAACAGCCGCAGGCTGTCGCCGCCCCACTGCGCGATGGACAGGCCGCCCTGCATCTCGAAATCGATCATGAGCACGGGCGCGGCGCCCGCGTGGCTCAGCAGATTGACCTCGGCGATGGCGAGCGGCTCCACATCGAGATCGCAGGCAGTGCGAAAGCGGCACGGCGTGCCATCCACCGGCACCGACGCAAGCTCGGTGCCAGCCGCCACGCGCGCCGCCTGCGAGCGCGGCCCTTTCGCGGCGAAACGGATCAGCGTGGACGCCGGCACGGGCCGCAGATAATGCGGGAACAAAAGGTTCGTGAGCTCCTGGACGAACTCAGGGAATTCGTCGTCGAGCTTCTGGCGCGTAAGGCCCGTGAGGAACGCCACGCCTTCGAGCAGGCGTTCGACGTCGGGGTCCGCGGACGCGCCCGAAAGCATGGGCGCAATCGCGGGATTGACCCGCGCGAACTCCGCAGCCAAGCCTTTCAGCTTGTTCAGCTCATCCAGGTAATATTGATTGAACATGGCTGCCCGACTGACTGACACAGGAGCGGAAAGATAGGTGGACCCGACGCTCAGGCAATGCTCACCCGGCCGTTGGCGCCCACCGTTGTCGATATGCGTAGCGGAATTTCGCGGTCGTCCACTTCCAGCGCTCCTTCGAGCGCGAAGCGGATCGACAGCACGTCGGTCTCCTCGCGATTGAGCGTGACGCGCGGCGACTTGATTCGCGGCTCGTAGCGCAGCACCATGCGGCGGATCTCTTCCTCGATCTCGCGCGTCGAGCCCATCGCCGTCGTGCCCGCGAGGTTCGTGAAGTCGGGCACGCCGAACAGCGGGTCGATCTGCACACTGCCTTGCCGCGTGTTGAGCAGGCGCGTGAGGTGATTCATCACCGAGCGCACGAGCACGTCCACCTGCGTCTGGTTAGTGCGGGCGTCGCCCTCCTCGCCCGCCTCCCAGCTCGCAATCCGTTCGAGCAACCGACGCTCTTTCACCCCCGCCCCCGCTTTGTCAATGCATTGTCACCGCCCGCTCACCACGTTCAGCCCGTTCAGGACTTCGGTGCGAGCCACGAGTCTTCCGCCTCGATGCCGTCCGGGTCGAACGTCCATGTGATCTTCTCGTAGGTGAACGAGATATCCTCCATGTGGCCCATCTGCTTGTTCTCCAACGCCAGGCAGTTCGGCGTCCATGCGCGGACGTTCGTCAGGATCGCGTTCGACAGCTTCACCGTGTAGTACTTCTCTTCCGTGCCCTTCGGCGAGATGCGGTAGTACTCCAGCGTCACGTCCTTCATCTGCTCGCCAGAGGTCAGCGCCTGGAACAGCTTGGGCGAGGACTTGTCGATTTCCTTGGTCAGCGTCATCGGCAGGTGCACCCGCTTGCCCGTGGGCAGCCCCGTCTGCGGGCTCTTCGGAATTTCAATGGTGTGGTCCACGGCCTGCACCAGGATCTTTCCCTCGTGGCCCTTGACCTTCGTCGAGCCTTCGATCTTTCCCTGGTTCTGGCCTTCGAGTACGAGATAGCACGGCATCGGCATGATAGTTTTCCCCGGTTTAACTGGTGGCAAGTCGTCAATGGCGCCAGGGCTCGGCGCCCCGGCTGTTCTGCCCAGCTTTCCTGTGTGCGCTGCGCATGATTCACATCATGCAGGCGCTCCGTTAGCGCGACGTTTCAGCTGTGTTACATACGAAACATCGAACCGAAACTTCGCCGCGGCTCTTTTATTTCTTCTCCAGCTTGCCCACCAGCGACAGCGTGAACGACGCACCCATGTACTTGAAGTGCGGACGCACCTTCAGGTCCACCCGGTACCACCCCGGATCCCCTTCCACATCCGCCACCACGATCTCCGCCTGGCGCAGCGGCCGGCGGCTGCGCACCCCTTCGGCCGGATTGTCCATGTCCGCCACGTACTGCCGGATCCACGTGTTCAGCTCGCTCTCCAGATCCACACGCTCCTTCCACGTGCCAATGTGCTCGCGCTGGATCACCTTGATGTAATGCGCCAGACGGCTCACCACGAACATGTACGGCAGTTGCGTGCTCAGCTTGTAGTTCAGCTCCGCTTCCTTGCCTTCCTTCGTGTTGCCGAAGAACTTCGGCTTCTGCGCCGAATTCGCCGAGAAGAACGCCGCGTTGTCGCTGTTCTTGCGCATCGTCAGCGCGATGAAACCCTGCTCCGCAAGCTCGAACTCCCGCCGCTCCGATATCAGCACCTCCGTCGGGATCTTGTTCTGCAGCTCGCCCATCGACTCGTACGTGTACACCGGCAGGTCGCCCACCGTGCCCCCGCCCTGCGGCCCGATCACGTTCGCGCACCACCGGTAGTCCGCAAAGCTCGACGTCAGCCGCGAGGCGAACGCGAACGCCGCGTTGCCCCACAGGAACTGCCCGTTGCCGCCCGACACGTCTTCCCTGTAGTTGAACTTCTTCGCCGGCACCGTATCCGCACCGTACGGCACACGCAGCAAAAAGTGCGGCAGCGTCAGCCCCACGTAGCGCGCGTCCTCCGACTCCCGGAACGCGTTCCACTTGACGAACTGCGGACCCTCGAAGATCGACGACAGGTCCTTCAGGTTCGGCAACTGGTCGTAGGTGTCCACCCCGAAGAACTGCGGACCCGCCGCCGCGATGAACGGCGCATGGCTCATCGCCGATACGCTCGCCGCGTACTGCAGCAGCTTCACGTCCTGGGTGCCCGGCCCGAACTCGTAGTTCGCCACGATCGCGCCGAACGGCTGTCCGCCGAACTGGCCGTACTCCGCCGTGTACAGGTTCTTGTACAGCCCCGAATTGGTGATGTCCGCCGCATCCTGGAAGTCGTCGAGCAGCTTGCCCTTGCTCACGCTGAGCACCTGGATCTTGACGTTCTCGCGGAAGTTGGTGCGCTCGACCAGGAACTTCAGCGAGCGCCACGCCGACTCCATCTTCTGGAAATCGCCGTGATGCAGGATCGCATCGACCTGCGCGCACAGCTTCTGGTCCAGATCGGCGATCATGCTGTCCACCGTCGCCTGCGTGATGCGCTCCACCGCATGCTGCGGCTCGAGCAACTGCGAGATGAACGCCTGGATGCCCTGGCGCGTGATCGAATACGCCTCGTCGCCGGGCTTGATGCGCGCCGACTCGATCAGCTGATCGAGCAGCGAGCCCCCCGCGGCCGCCTGCTCTGCGACGGCCTGCTCCTGCTGCTTTTGCTCTTCACTCATGTGCTGTCCCCGAATGGATACGGACGAAATCGACGATATGGACGATGCCCGCCCGGCGCAATCACTTCTCGCCGATGCCCAGCTCGCTCAGAAGACGCGCGCGCACGCCCTCGTCCTCGATGAGATCCTGAACCCGCTTGCGGAAATCCGGGATGTTGCCCAGCGGCCCCTTGAGCGCCTTGAGCGCATCGCGCAGCGCAATCATCTGGCGCAGCTCCGGCACCTTCTCGACAATCGCGTCCGGCGAGAAGTCGTCGATCGACTCGAACTTCAGGTTCACCGCGAGCGCGGCGTCCGGATCGGCATTCGCTTCCAGACGGTTGGGCACCGCCAGATCCAGCGACAGTTTCTGCCCCTTGAGCACGTCGTTGAAATTGTCCTTGTCGACGTTGACGGGCTTCATTTCCTCGATCGGCGTATCGTCGTCGCGCAGCGTGAAGTCCCCCAGCACCAGCAGCTTCAGCGGCAACTCCACCTCCGCCTTGGCATCCCCTGTCGCCGGACGATATACGATATTGACGCGCTCCTTCGGAGCGACTGACCCGTCAGATGCCATGGCCGATCCCCTTTCTTGTACCCGTAGCTGTTGGTGAAAACAGAGAGCTTTCTTGTAGCCCTGGAGAATAGCGTTTACCCAATTCGCACGCCACAAAAATCTGTTTCTCACGCATTGGACAATGCTTTTCCTTGCATGACGCGATTACGATCCATAAGGAAATTTGCATACCACATCGATGTGGTATGCAAACGAGTCAGACTGAATATTTTTATCGGTTTTTTTCCCACTTCGATCCGCGCACGGTACGTGATACGCTACGCGCGCCATACGCCCGATTCACGTGGGCGCGACATTGCGAGAGCTATGGATGCCATGGAGCATTGACGGTTTTTTTGTCAATCGTTTGAAAGCTTTTTAGTTGCCCCAACCGCCTGTTTCACAAGACGCAATCATAAAATTGGGCGCGTGAATTCCCTGTGTGGCGAGTACATGAACGATAACGTCCACACCACGACTTACCGTTGCAACGGTAAACAGCGGTAAACCATTGCACGAGAGACCATGTTGGCAAACCAGTATGAAATGCACGGAGATGTGCTAGTAGCGAACCTCGAAGGCGCGCTCAACAGCACGAACTCCGCGCAAGTCGAGGCCGAGATTCTGCGGCAGCTCGACCGGGGGATCAATCAATTGCTGATCGACTTGAGCGCGCTCGACTACATTTCCAGCGCCGGGCTGCGCGTCGTGCTCGTGGCGGCCAAGCGGCTCAAGCAGTCCGCCGGCCTGCTCGTGCTGTGCGGCGTGCAGAACCAGATTCGCGAAGCCTTCGAAATCAGCGGCTTTCTATCGATCCTGAGTGTCGCGGACACGCGCGCGCAGGCACTCGAGCGCTTTAATCAGGTTGCCTGAGAGAAACACGCCGGGGCAGCGCGTATTTCATCGGTAACACGGTGCGGCTTTCCTGAAACAAGCTCGTAATGGCCCGCGACCAGAATTCATCCCATGCGCAGAGACGAACTCTGAGCAACGACTGAAGACAACGCCGCAACCGAATACCAACTGGAGAAATCATCATGCCGATGCCGTGCTATCTCGTACTCGAAGGCCAGAACCAGGGAAAGATCGAAGGCTCGACGAAGGTCAAGGGCCACGAGGGAAAGATCCTGGTGCAGGCCGTGGACCACACCATTGAAATTCCGAAGAGCCCGCAGACGGGGCTGCCCACGGGCAAGCGGGTGCACCTGCCGATGACGCTGACCAAGGAAATCGACAAGTCCTCGCCCAAGCTGTTCCAGGCGCTGACCTCTGGCGAGCAGATGAAGGACGTGACGCTGGAGTACTACCGCATCTCGCCGAAGGGCACGGAAGAGAAGTACTACACGGTGAAGCTGTCGAACGCGATCCTGACGAACGTCCGCGCATGGACGCCGAACTGCCTGGCGTTGGAGAACAAGCAGATGGGCCACATGGAGGATATCTCGTTCACCTACGAGAAGATCACGTGGACATTCGACCCGGACGGCATCGAGGCGGAAGACTCGTGGCTCGCACCGAAGTCCTGAACGGCACACACAATCCGGGCCGCGCCTGAACCTGCGGCTGAGCGGCAAGGGGCCCGCCGCAAGGCGGCCCGTCACGCATGGGCAAGCGAGGCGCGACGCTCAGGCGCCGTTGCCCGAAAGCGCGGCAAGCGCCGCCGCGCGGTCTGGCAGAATGCGAAACAGCGAGTCGAAGCCGATCACCTGGAACACCTCGTGAACCGGCGCCGCGAGTCCCGCCAGCACGAGATCGTGCCCGGTGCCCTTCGCAATCTTCGCGGCCTTGAGCATCACGCGCAGCCCCGCCGAACTCACGTACTGCACGTCGGTGAGATCGAGCAGCACGCACGACGCGCTCTGCACGCGCTCGGGCAACACTTCTTCGAGCTGCCCCGCCGTCGTGCTGTCCACGCGCCCCGACACGGCGATTGCCAGCACTTCGCCCTCGTTGACTTCGCTGATATTCATGTTTCCCTCGTAGATCAGTTTCGCGCGGGCGCGATGCGCTTCGCGAAGCTCAAACAGTTGTACGGCTCGCGGCGTTCATAGGCCACCTTGTCCATCATCTTCTTGACGAGAAAGACACCCAGCCCGCCAATCGCGCGATCCTCGACGCTGCTCGTCACGTCGGGGTCGGCGAGCTGCAGCGGATCGAACGCGACGCCGTCGTCGATCACCTGTGCCCACACCTCGTCGGCCGCGACCGTCACGTGAATGCGGATCGGCTGCTGCGCCGAGCCGTAGGCCGCGATGTTCGAAACGACCTCGTCGAACGCCATCGCAAAGGACTGCAGCAGCGCATGCGGCAAGCCGTGCGCGGCAAAAAATATGTCGAGTGAATCGACAAGGCCGCCGATATCCGGTGCGTGCACCGTCAACTGCGTATCGAATCGGTCGCTCACGTTCATGCCTTCGTCGGCCCGGCCGCTCCATAGTGAACTGCCAGGCAGGTAATGTCGTCGGACTGCGGCGCGCCATCGGCGAACTCGTAGACGCTGTCGACGAGCCGCTTGAGCAGCGCCTCCACGCCGAGTCCCGCCGAAGCCGCAAGATGCCCGGAAAGGCGCACTTCGCCGTACTCCTCGTCGGCGGGGTTGAACGCCTCGGTAATGCCGTCGGTGTAGAGCAGCAGCGTCGAGCCCGAAGCGATCTGGGCGCTCGCTTGCACGAACGGCACGCCTTCGATCACGCCGAGCGCCATGCCGCCCGTGCCCGGCAATTGAGAAACCGTGCCGTCCGGCGCGATCAGCCAAGGCGAATTATGCCCGCCGTTCGCGTATTCGAGCATACCCGTGCCCGTATCGAGAATACCGTAGAACAGCGTCACGAACATCGTGGCCTCGTTATCCTGCGCGAGCAGGTCGTTGGCAAGCGCGAGGCAGGCGCCGGGACCGGCTGCGCTTGGCGCGATCGCGCGCAGCAGCGTGCGCGCCACGGCCATGAACAGCGCGGCGGGCACGCCCTTGCCCGAAACGTCGGCGATCACCACGCCGAGCTTCTGGTCGGACAGCCAGAAATAGTCGTAGAAGTCGCCGCCCACCTCGCGCGCCGGAATCATGCGCGCGAACATCTGCAGATCGGGGCGCGACGGAAAGCGCGTGGGCACGATCGACTGCTGCATGCGCCGCGCGACGTCCAGCTCCTGCTGGATCGACACGAGCTGCGTGTGTGCGTTGAATACGTTCTGGATAGTGAGGAACCAGGGGCGCCACGCCTGCGGAATATCGGGGATCGTTTTTACCGAGCCGCGGTCTTCCTCCTGGATATAGCGCACGAGTTTTTGCGCGGGCACGATCGCGTCGCGATAGGTGAAGCTGCTCGCGATCAGCAGCATCAAGGTCAGGCCCATGACGAGCAGCAGCACGCTCGGCACGCCCGTTTCCAGCGCCACCTTCACGAGATTCCAGCGCGGCACGAGCAGCACGAGATGGAACGGCGCGTTCTGGATGCCAAGCGTCTCCACGTAATAGCCGTCCAGCTCGACGAGGTCGCCGTCCGCCGCCTGCAGCGTGGCTGGCAGATCGCGGCGCAATGCCAGAGGAAACGCTTCAGCGGCCTGCAGAATGGTTTGTGCGCCCGAACGCACGAGGGTGGGATGCGCGAGCAACTGCCCGCGATCGTTGATGATGAAGAGCGTGCCGAGGCTCTCGTCCCAGTTGCGCACGAACTGGTTGAGCCGCACGAGCGTGAGATCGAGCGAGACCGAACCGCGAAACGCCTTGTCGTCGTAGACCCCCGCCGAGGCCGTCACCATCACGCCCTGGCCCGCTTCGTCCAGATACACCGGCGTCCAGAGGATGTGCCGCGACGGATCCGCGGCGGGCTCGACGCCGGCGAAGAACTCCTTCTGCTTGAGCGAATCCGCGTAGAAGAAGTTTTTCGACGACACCCACGGATAGATATTGATGAAGCGGTACGCCGACGTGTAATAGACCCAGGTCGCGCCGGGCAGATTGGCCTTGAGGGTCTTGAATGTGCCGTTCAGGCTCAGCGCCATCTCCAGTTCGCGGTCGATGGCGGGCGTGCGCACGCCGACGAGCCCGGTCAGGTTGCCGGCGTCGGCGACGGTCCACGGCGGCGGCAACTGCTCGAGTTCGATGCTGCCGGGCGCGGCGCCCGGTTGCAGCGCGCGCAGCAGCACGGAAGGCGCGGCGCCCTGTGGATGCAGGCGAAACCAGGTTTGTGCCTGGATGCGCATCGTGTTGACAGCGTCCGAGGCGGTCTTGACGATGGCGTCGAGCGACACGGCCTGCTCCTGCATGCGCTGGCCCAGGCTGGACGTTTCGGCGCCCAGCGTCATCCGGAACTGGATGTAGACGAGCGCGCACGCGACGATCAGGACACCGACGAAGGTGCCGCGCATGACGCGGTTGTAGCGGGCGAACAATGCCGCCGTCAGGTCAGCCATACGCTGCCTCGCTCCGTGGGAATCCGGCGCCATGCCGGGTGAGGTCGCGCAGCATCATCGGGCCAGGTTCGCGGCCATGGCCGGCGCGCTTGCGGTGCGGTCCCGCTGCGCTTCGTCGAAGCCGATATGCGTGAGCCGCTTCTGGAACACGCCGAGGCTCGTCAGACGCAGGATCGCCGAAAACGCCTTGCGCGCCATCGAGCCAGGATCGGCGGCACGCGCGCCCTGCTCGGCGGCCAGCACGGCGATCAGCTCCTGGTAGTCCTCGATGCCGGCCACCATCACGTCGAACCAGCTGAGCCACGCCGCCTCGATCGACGCATCCTGCAGCAGCACCTTGCACATGCGGCCGATGCGCGTGGCCTGATCAAGCAGGATCACGTCGATCTCCTCGTCGTTGACGCTCAGGCGCTGGCGCAGTTCGCGGTCCCAGCGCACGCTGATCTCGGGAAGAAAAATGTAGCGCAGCCCCTGCACGAGACCGATGCGCCGCTCGGCGGAGGGAATGGTCGTGAAGCCGTCGATGGGCCATCCGTCGCCCGGGAAATCGATGATCTGCCGCACGAGGTCGGTTGTGTCGGCAATGCGCCGCGGCTCCTTGAAAAGCACCGTGAGGCCGGGGCGCGCATTGTCGGTCCATTCGCCTGGCGACAGCACCCGGCCGACGAACGCGTCGATCTGCGCGGCGGCCTGCGCGAGCCGGAACACGCCAGCGGCGAGCGCCGCCGCATTGAAGCCCGCCGCCGCCTTAACCTCCAGGCCGACCGAGAGCTCCTGGCTCACGCCATAGCGCCCCAGCACGGGGCGCAGCACGATCTCCCGCACGTGGTCGTCGCCATTGAGCAGGCGCAGCAGCGGCTGCACGAACTCGTCGAAGCGCGCGCCCACCGGATAGACACGCGATGCCGGCAGCGTCACGGCACCATGCCCGCGCAGGCGCGCCAGTCCGCCTGCGCTGGACTGCTGCGTCAAACCCACGAAATAATGGTCTGTATGGTCGACCATCGACATTCCCCGAACGCGGCCCCTTGAATGCAGCAGCATGCATGCGTTGCAACCGCCACCACCTCAGCGCAGAGGACAAACGGGAACGCACGCCTCGCGCCGCCTCGCGGCGATACTTTCACAGGCCTGCCCCCTCATGCCGTCTTTCTCGGTATTGCTGTTGACTGCGCAGGGTCGCTGCTGACGACAACGAGACGAAAACTCGCGAAACCGCGCACAAGTTCGAATACGTCCGTACGTTTTTGTGCGGGACCGTCCATGCAGCAAAACGCGCAGTGAAGGTACCCAAACAAACCGGCAGTGTCAATCGCGACCTCGGCAAAGCGCGCATCGCCACATCGCTTCGAGCTTGCTGGCGACGGCGGTTCATTTCGGCGTGGCTCAAGTCTTGATGTTCATGGTCGTAAACCCGATTGTCGCGTAATGCAAGCCACTACCGTTGCAAAACAGGAAGAACCGTGGCGCCGAAGCGCAAGGGCTGTCCACCGGATGGCTCGACCATGAATTCGCCGCCGTGGTCCGGAGGGAGTATCCCTGATGTTGAAAGCTTCGACGGCATCACGAGCAGCGCCAGAACGATCGCGCAAAGTCTCCGTGACATGTTGTTTTCCCTTCTTACGGTTGAATCGAATGCGGATCGGTTTATTGGTCCGACCGTCGCGTCGTGCCGACGATCAAGATATCAAGCTGTTTCCCAATCTTCAATCGTGGCACGATTGCGAACGAAAGAAGCCACATATTTATCTGGATTACTTATTAATTGACCGGGATCGCAGCGGGATCATGCGGTGCCCTTTCCCCACTGTCCGGGATGCACCGACCAGGCATCGCATCGCAGCGCATCGACTAACCAGGGGGTATGATGAGTCTCGCGTTGCTGCTGGGCGGCGGCAGCTTTCAATGGCAGCGCCAAAAGAAACATTCCGCAGCGTGACCGATGCGCAGATGAAGCAACGGCGAATATGCCGACCTTCGCTCCCCCCGCAATTTTCCCTCAACTCACTTTAACAGCACGATGAAGTAATGGTGAACATGCCATTTTTCGCCCACGAATGCAATTTGAACCACAACACCCTCATGACGGCGACGGCAAACTCATCGCCAGGGCAAGTATTCAGGATGCTGGAGTAAACGTTCGACTGCCGACCGTCATGGTCGGCGTGCCGTTCACCGTTCCAAAAGCGACCTCGTTCAGGTCGCGGAACATGTTAACGGCCATGCGTGCACGTGCGCTGTCGTTCGGGACAGGCAGGAGCAACTGGCCGTTTTGGAGGATCGGTCCGCCACCGGTAAGGAGTACATAGCCTGGCAGTTCGTTAAGGCTGCCGATGACGGTGGGCGCCTCCATCACACTCGGAGCGACCTTCCATAGCGTGGAATCCGTGGATTCGTTATTGATCGTCCACTGCGTTCCCACGCGCTGCTGCCACACGGCGTCGAGTGCCGGCGCCCGCGGCAGTTGCTGGGCCAGCACGCTGACGTCACCGGAAGCGGCGCGCGCCATCAGATAGCAAAAAGTGGTGGCATTGCCGTTCGAATCCTCGCCCGGTACGACCTCGAAGCGGTAGCTCGGCACACCGCTGGTGCTGCTCCACCACCAGCCGTCTTTGCGATATTGATAGCTCGTCACGCCTTCATTGATGGGTGGCCATGTGTAGGGTGTGACGGTCGAATCGAGCGTTGCGAGCGTGAGACTGCCGTCCGCAGGATTGACGGTAACCTGGATGGGACCGGTATTGTTGCCGTAGATGCCGCTCATGGCCGCGACATTCGGGGCCGGGGCCTGCGATGGGATCTGCGCGGCAGTCGCGCTGGCCGGCAGCGCGGCAATCGTTCCTTCCTCCTGCAGCGCACGCAGCGCGATGCCTCGGGCAATGTGGCCCGGATAGAAAGCGTCGTTCAGGAAATTTCTGCCGCCGCAGACGAGAACGGCCAGTTGCGCCTTCGGCACCACGATGAAGTCGGTATAGAAGCAGATGGAACCGCCGGTCTTCTCCCAGGCGGTGACGCTTGCCGCGGACAATGCGGGGAGCTGCACGTTGTCCCAGCCCAGTCCCCAGCGACTTTCCGGCAACAGGTTGATCGGCAGTGTCGTCGTCTGGTCGGTGCCCATCTGTGCGACGCCGGCCGCGGACACGATGCGCTGCCCCTGAAAGACACCGCCCGCAATGAGCATCTGCGCGAGGTTCATCATGTCGCCCGGCGTTGTGTTCAGGCCGCCCGAAGCGTAGGTGTTGTAATACTCGAGCTGGCTGGTCGGGACGCCATTGATGTACGGATGCGCAAACTCAGCCCCCGCCGACGTCTGCGCGCTCGTCAGGAAGCCCGAATTCGTCATGCCGAGCGGCGCGAGAATGTTCTGCGTGACGAAGTCCGGGTAGCTCTGCCCGCTCACCGCCTGCACGACAGGCTCGATCATCGTGAAGCCGTCATTGTTGTAGCTGGCCATCTGCCCCGGCAAATGCTTCAGGTGCATGTTCGCGAATGCCTGCATCGTCAGTTCCGCGTCGCCGGGAACCGGCACGAACGCAGAAGCATCGTGACCACAGACGAACCCGGGCAGGCCCGAGGCATGCGAGAGCAGATGCCGCGTCGTGATCTGCGTATAGGCCGGCGAGAGCATCTTGAATGACGGCAGGTATTGAACGATCGGCGCATCGAGGTTCAGCAGCCCGCGATCCTGCAGGATCATCGCCGCCAGCGCGGCCACCACCTTGCTGACCGAACCGATGTTAAAGCGCGTGAGCGTGGTCGCCGCCGTATTGCTGGTGGCCGAGCCAAACGCTTTCTGCCAGACGATCTGGTTGCCTTTGAGCAGCGCCATCGACACCGCCGAGCCGTCGGTCTGTCCCAGATTTATGGCCTGTTGGACGGCGCTCTCGGCCCAAGCCCGGGTGTTGGCGTACGTGCTGGCGGAGCTATTGGCCGCGCCGCTGCCGCAGCCCGGTAACGCGACGGCCAACATGCCGGCTCCCGTATAGCCGAGGAATCTGCGACGGCCCGCGCTCTCCAGTATCGCCCCGGCGGCCGTTTCCAACGGCTGGAGCGTTTCCCCCGAAGTCCCTGCAATCTTGTTCATGGCGTGTGGTCCGTCTTTTCGTTTACATTTTGCCCACGCGGCACGCAAATCGTACCGGCATTCGTTTTAAAGATGGCCAGCAAATAGAATTGTGCGGATGCAGTTTTGGCGATGTCATCATCCTGCATCTGCGTTTTTGGAGCGCGACAGACCGCTATCGCCTCTACTGGCCTGATTACACTGGAACCCTGACGAATTGCAGTCCGCCAACGGTCATGGTCTCCGAACCGTCAGCGGCAACGGAAAAGCTGATTTCATTCAATTCTCTGCCCGCCTCGTTGGGCGCCCGGACGGACACCCCGCCACGATCGTCCGCTAACGGCGTGAGCAACTGGTACCCCCACGGATCGTTCCCCCCAAACAGGATGTATCCCTCGAATTCGGAAAGGCTGCCGATCGTGGTGTGCCATGTGGCGGCTCCGCGGAGCGCGGTGATTTCGTCGGTGGAAGCCAGGTTGGTCGGCACCCATGTCGAATTCAGGCGCGCTTGCCATGCGGACGAAAGCGGCAGTGATTGCGCCGTCAATTGTTGGGCTATGACGTCGCCGCCCAGGGTACTGCTGCCGCTCGTGCGTTGAACCAGATAGCGGTAACTGAATGGCTGGCCGTTCAGATTCGTTCCGGACTGGATATTGAAGCTGTAGCTGTGTCCGGTGTTGTCGCTCCACCACCAGCCGTCGCTGCGATACTCGTATTTCGTCACCCCGTCGTCCAGTGGCTGCCACATGCTGTTGCCGGTACCGGTCCCCGCATACCGGTTGAGGACGAGACTGCCGTCCGTGCCGACCTGCACGTGGATCGGCGCCGAATGGTTGCCATACATGCCCGCGGCTGTCGTGACGTCCGGTGCCGTCGCAACCGGTGGGACGACCGCCCCGAGCAGAGGCGCCGACGCACGGATAGAACCGTCTTCCTGCATGGCCTGCTCCACGAGCCCGTAGGCCAGCGCAAATGGGTTGTAACCCGTATGCCCCGTCAGCATCACGGCCAGTTGCGCATCCGGCAGCACGATGAACATGCTGGAGAATGCGGGCGTCTCACCGTCCTTTATCCACGTCGTATTGCCTGCATAGGCCAGTGCGGAAGACTTGACCCAGTCCCAACCCAGTCCAAATGAATACACCGGCGTCGGATTGACATGAAGCTTCGTTGTCTGGTCGCGGCCCATCTCGGCGATAGCCGCAGGCGACACGATTTGCCGCCCCTGGAACGCACCGCCGTCCAGCAGCATCTGGGCGAAGTTCATCATGTCCCCCGG
Source organism: Paraburkholderia sp. A3BS-1L (assembly GCF_051125215.1). Lineage (NCBI taxonomy): Bacteria > Pseudomonadati > Pseudomonadota > Betaproteobacteria > Burkholderiales > Burkholderiaceae > Paraburkholderia > Paraburkholderia sp. A3BS-1L. The sequence continues at coordinate 634,806 of NZ_CP120444.1, forward strand.
TGTCGAGCACAACCCGCCGCTCGCGTACACGTTCGAGAATTCCTGCGGATACCATGCGCCATTGATGCCATAGGGCATGGCAAAGGTGCCGGTGGTCGGCGCGCTTGCCAGGAAGCACGAGTTGGACATGCTCAGCGGGGTCAGGATATTGTGCTGCACAAACTCGACATAGCTCTGTCCGCTCACCGCGGCAACGACAGGGTCGACGAGCGTGAAGCCATCGTTGCAGTAGTTCGCCATTTCCCCCGGCGAATACTTGAGGTGTTCGTTCGCGAGTGCAGTCAGGGTGTTTTCGACGTACCCGGGCATCGCTACGCCGCCCGTGAATATATTCCAATTGTTCTGTCCGCCTAATCCCGAGGAATGTGACAGCAGAAGGCGTGTAGTGATCCGCGTGTAGTGCGGCGAGAGCATGGAGAACGACGGCAGATATTTCGCGATCGGCGTATCGAGGTCCAGCAGCCCCCGGTCCTGCAGGATCATCGCGGCCAGCGCGGCGAAGACTTTGCTGACCGAGCCGATGTTGAAACGTGTCTGGTTCGTGGCCGGCGTGCTGGCCGACGCGTTGCCGAAGGCCTGTTGCCAGACGATTCGGTTGCCCTTCATCAGCGCGACCGAGAGGGCGGCGACTTTACCCGTAAGCGCGGCCTCACACTGCTGCCGGCCCCATGCAATGGTGTGGCTGTATGCGTTGCCGGTGCTGCTGCCGGAGCATGCGGGCAGCAGCGCGGCGAGGATCCCCGCACCCGTATAGCTGAGGAACTGCCGGCGGCCTGCGATGCCGAGCGTTGCGTCGATGTTTCCGATCGGATTCCAGCTGTCACTATTCTTCACGTCTTCCCCGTTTGCGTTTCAGAATGAGTCTGCGCCCATCGCCGGCCGACACGGATGCCGGCCGTCCCCTCGAAATGAGGGAGATTCTGGCACAAGCGTAGTCAATCCGTCTCAACGGCTTCCTCGCTCGCAAAACCAAAGCCTTGCCTACCGTTTTGCACCGCTCAATTTCGTGTCCCCGGCCGGATAAGCATCGGCGGAACTTTCCAACGCAAGGAAAGATGGTCGTATCGAGTAGCTGTTTGCCAAGTAATTTGTGTATCGAACTGCGATTGCCGCCGAAATTGTGGCGTGCGGCGAAATGATCGTTGTTGTTCGAAGGCTTTCCGGCGCTTTTACACGCTGGTACAGCAGCTATCGCGCACCCACTGGATCGATCACATCAAGGCGAACCGGCGCAAACACGCCATCCTCGGTAATGCCAATGACCTGGAGGACTTCCTCTTTTCATGCTCCCGACAATCGCTAACCATTATTGGTACGGAGTTGCGCAAGCTTGATGGAGCCCGGTGCTTCTACTGCAGGAGCGGCATTACCGACGCGGACGTCGACCATTTTGTACCCTTCTCACTCTATCCGAGGGACCAGGCGCACAATTTTGTGCTTGCGCACCCGGCATGCAATCGCAGCAAATCCGACACGCTCGCGGCAAGTCCCCACCTCGAGCGCTGGCTGGAGAGACCGATGACAAAATCTGATGCACTCAACGAAATCGGCGTTTTAGCGGGCCTGGCAAATGACAGGATCACAGCGAATCGCGTCGCGGCGTGGGCTTACGCTGCCGCAAATGCTACTGGTGGGCGCGCCTGGCTGTCCGCGTCGAACTATGAACCCGTAACGCCCCGCTATCTTCGCCTCCTGGAGGCAGAGTATTGAGCGAGCATGTGTTTCGACGAGAGGTAACGTCGATAGCAAAGACGCTTTGACTATCTAGCCGCGTCTTGTTCCGCAGGATAGCTGGGGAGGAGCAAGAAAAACAGCCGAGCGGTTTAACCAAACTATTGCATCTACCGGTTGAATCCGCCAACCTCAAGCTGCCTCAAGAATGGCGACACCTGAGCGTCAGCAACCGCCGACAACTTGTCGGCGGCGACACGGCGCGAATGGCGCAACGTCCACTTTTTATTCTTCTCGCATACACCGCTCTTCAGTTTAGTGCGCTTATGCAATTCGCTTAACAATATTCAGGATCGCCCATTGCTCACTTTGCATAGCGTCGATTCGCTTTCTAGAATCGTCTCTAATGCGTTCAGCTTGGGGGAGAGGAATGTGCAACGAAATAAAACGGGGAAGCGACAACAGACAATTGCCGGACCAAAAGTGGACTGTAAAAAATGTAGCAAACCGAACGATCTTTCTTGAGTTCCCAAAGAATTTTATGCGGCGACACATCGCGCTCGCGTCAAAAAATGGGGTAGTCGGTGAAACGAAGATAGCAAACAAGGCCTCAAAACGACACATCCTTACCTTGAAATCCGATGGTGTAAAGAGCTTCGGTTACTCGTCCCGATCTGCAGCTCATAACGAATTGAGGACCCGCTATAACGGCAGCGCCACTGGAGCACAGCACATCATCGATTGCTCGATCACTGACATCAACATAGTGATGACGACCTTGGCGACAAAGCTTGCAGAACTCGACAGCGGCGATTGGAATCGAGGAGACGAACGTTCAGTCCCGTTCACTTTTGAGCACGCATGCGTTAAAAAAGCAGACCCGTCAGTCCCTGGGGCTAACGCCCGTCGAGTACCGCTCCCGTTTTGCGGCGCGTTGACGATCCGGCCAACGGCCCATCGGCAGCACGCCCGTAAAGCTACGCGACGAAGTTTGATCCGCTTCTCGTAATACCCTTTGAGGTATCGTCACCCTCGAAAGGTGTCCTGGCGAAGCCCGACACGACTGTAGTCCGCACAAGGATTCACGAGGCATCCGCGGTCACTTCGGGGCGACGCATGTAGCACGGCGATACTCACGTCTCGACCCCGCGTATCAGCTTGTCAAGCAGGTGATCGAGCTGCTCGCGCTCTCGCGCGCTCAGCAATTTCAGCGCATCCTGCTCGTTGGCAATGTGGTGCGGCAGGATTTCGGCAATCAGGTCAGCCCCCTTCTGTGTCAGGCATACGTCTACGCTACGTCGATCCTTCGCCGACGCTCGCCGCTCGATGAGCCCCGAACGCTCGAGCCGGTCGAGCCGGCTCGTCATCGCACCGGACGACAGCATCAGCGACTCGTAGAGTTCAGTGGGAGTGAGCTGGTACGGCGCACCTGCGCGGCGCAAAGCCGCGATCACGTCGAATTCCCCTGTCTGCAAGCCGAATTGCGCCGCGAGCGGCACAAGCCGTGTGCGTTCGATCAAATGGGTCGCCTCCAGCAAACGCCCGACCGTCGCCATGACGTTCGCGTCAATTTCAGGCATCTCCCTTCGCCACTGTTCAGCCGCGCGCGTGGCTCGCCCCATTTCTATACCTCCAAAGCAATTTTCTTGACGCCAAGATATCAGCTTGCGTCCCCGTTGTAACTAGGTTATTTTACTCGATGTAAAGATACTTTATGTAGAGATATATGACACATCCAAAAGCAGCGAATGCCTCGTGGGTCCTCGCGAGCGCGATCATCGCGCTCGCGCTGAACCTGCGGCCGACGATGGCCGGTGTCGGTCCTCTGCTGGAAAACATCATGGCCGCCACAGGCCTCGATCATGCGAGCGCCGGGATGCTCACCGCGCTGCCGGTAGCCGTCATGGGTGTAGGCGCATTGCTCAGCGGGCCACTCCAGAGACGCGGGAGCGAGCGCACATATGTCGGCCTCGGTATCGCCCTGATTGCCATGGCGTGCGCGGCGCGTGCTTTCTGGTATGGCGGAACAGCGATGCTGATCACCGCGGTCCTTGCCGGCACAGGAATCGCGCTGGTACAAGCGTTGATTCCGACGTTTATCAAGCGCGTCTACGGCTCACGCGCAGGTGCAACGATGGGGATGTACACCACCGCGATCATGGGCGGAGCTGCTGCCGCGGCCGCGCTGGCCGCCCCGCTTGCGGAGGTGTTCGGTTGGCCCAGCGCGCTAGCATTCTGGGCGCTACCCGCGACCTTAGCATGGGCTCTCTGGCTCAAGTCTACGCGCCGGACGGATTCGGCCCATGCGCCCCTCTTCCAGGCGCCTCGAGTCCGAATGGCACGTTGCGCGGTCTGGCGTAGGTGGCGAGCGTGGGAACTGATGCTGTTCTTCGGCGTAGGCACTGGCGCATACACGCTGGTCCTCGCGTGGCTGCCGCCCTTCTATATCCAACTCGGCTGGAGCCGCGCTCATGCCGGATATCTGCTCGCAGGTGTCACAGTGGCCGAAGTCATTGCCGGGCTCGGCGTATCGGCCGCGATTGAGCGCATGCCTGACCGCCGCAAGCCACTGCTCGCCGCACTCGCCCTGCTGATCGGCGGCCTGGTCTGCCTACTGGCAGCACCGATCGCACTTGCGCCTGTCGCATGCGTGCTGCTCGGTCTGGGTATCGGCGCACTCTTCCCCCTGTCGTTGATCGTTGCGCTTGACCATAGCGAGGATCCGGTGCGTGCAGGAGAACTCGTGGCCTTCGTACAAGGCGGCGGCTATGTCATCGCGAGTCTCATGCCACTGGTCGCGGGCGCGTTGCGAGACCGCTTCGCAGATCTTTCCGGTGCGTGGGCAATCATGGTGGTGGGTGCACTCCTCCTTTGCCTGCTCGGTACACGCTTTTCCCCGCGCTCCTATGCGCGTCTTTCTTCTCCCCACGCCTGACGCAGGAGACTCAAGATGGCTTACTACGTCCACGCACAACGCCGCAACTATTACGTCGAATTCGGCCAAGGCCGCCCCGTCGTGCTATTGCACGGCATCGGAAACTCGGGCCGCGCCTGGAGTCCGCAGATCCCACCGCTTGTTGAAGCGGGGTTCCGTGTCATCGTGCCGGACCATGCGGGTCACGGTGCGTCGGCACGAGTCGACGCTCCTCTCAGGATTGAAGATCTTGCGTGCGACGTCATCGCACTGCTCGATCATCTGGCCATCGAACGTGCCTCCATTGTGGGTCTTTCATTGGGTGGCCTCATCGCCATCGAACTAGCTCTCACCTGGGGCGCACGCGTCGAGCGGCTCGTGCTGGCCAACAGTTTCCCCTCGACGGCGACGGACGCGTTTCGCACCCTTGTCGAACAATGGGCCAGCACGTTTCGCAGCGAAGACGGGCCGGTCCGGCGCTTCGAAGGCGCGTGGCCCTTCAATGTGAGCGCGTCGTTCAGAGCGAGCAACGCGGCCATGTCCACTTGGCAGATTTGGCACGCCATCGCAGCAACGTCCGATGGCGAATCGCTGGCGCGTATCGCACAAGGCATTGTGGGCTACGACGCAAGCAGCCGGCTCGTGAACATCGCCAAGCCCGTCCTCATTATTGCCGGCGGCGACGATTGCATCTCGCCACCATCGATAGGCAAGAAAATGAGCGCACAAATTCCAGGTGCAAGCTTCGTCGAAATTCCTGGGGCGGCACATATCAGCAGCGTCGATTCTGCGTTGGCTTTCAACGAGAAGACGATTGCATTCCTATGCGCCTGAAGCCAGAAAGAGGTGGTTGACTGCGATTCGATTGAGCTGGTACGGAGTTTTTCTCGAAATCTGCTACCCAACGCGATCTCTAAAGAGCGCCTCCTGATGTGCCGCGAAGCCCTCACCGTTGAGCGTGGCCTACCTCGATGAACTCGTGTGCATCCTTAAGTCAGACGGCGGACTTCCGGTATCGCGGCCATGAAGCGTCATCCGATTGCGCAATCGCCTTGACACTCAGACGACGGCTCCGCATCAGTAAAGAGACGTTCCCTCAGTTTCGTTAACTACAGCGTCATAGCCGTACGTTCAAGCTCCCTCGCGCGGATGCGTTACGCAAATCACGCAGGTTCCTGAACAAACTTCCGCTCGCTCACCTCGAACTCGTCGTCATCGTAGGTTTCGAGTTCGCGACCAGGCAGGCACAGATTTAGCAGAACGGCCACCAATGCCCCAACGGTGATGCCGGATCCGAATACCTCTTTCATGAATGCCGGGAACTGGGACAGCAGTTCTGGCCTGAAGGTCACCGCGAGACCACAACCAATCGATACGGCGATAATCAGACTGTTGCGTTTAGTTTGCTCAGTCTTGCCAAGCATCCGAATGCCAGCGGCGACGATCATCGCGAACATCATCAGCCCTGCGCCACCCAATACCGGTTGCGGAATCGTGACCACCAGAGCGCCGAGCATGGGGAACAAGCCAGCCAGGAGCAGCATCACGCCGGTCAGCATTACCACATGCCGGCTGGCGACCCCAGTCAACGACACTACGCCGACGTTTTGCGCAAAAGTTGACACGGGCGGACTGGACATCAGCGCAGCGAAGGCAGATCCAACACCATCGCACAGGATGCCGCGTGCTAACTTCTTGCCCGGCATGGGTGTCTGCGTTGCTGCCCCCAGTGCCATGAACGTACCTGTGGTTTCCACGATTGTGACGAGAAAGGCCAGCGACATAGCGACGATGCCCGAGATCGGGAAGCTCAAGCCAAAGTGCATGGGCTGCGGCAACGCAATGATGGGCGCAGCGCGGAGTTGCGCAAAGTCGATCATCCCCAGCGGCAGGCACACTAGGTAACCGATAAGCATGCCAAGTACCACCGCGGATGCCGAAACGATGCCCTTGCCCCACTGAACGAACGCAATGACCAGTACCAGCACAAAGCCTGCAATTGCAAGGTTACCTGGTGCTCCATAGTGAGCGCTGCCGAAGCCGCCGGCGGCCCAGTCGACGGACACTGGTATCAGGGAGAGGCCGATCATCGTTACCACGACGCTGGTCACGGTATGCGGAAACAGCTTACGAATTGCCGGCATGAAATAGCTGCCCGCAATCATGACTAGCGAGCCCACCAGGGAAGAACCCAGAATTCCCGGCACGCCGTGTTCGAGACCGACGCTGATGCCGGCGCCGACGAACGTGAAACTGGTACCCATCACGCATGGCAAGCGAATACCAGCCGGCCCAACACCTTTGCATTGGATGATCGTGACAATACCGGAACCCAGCAAGGCGGCATTCACCAGCGCGATCACCTGATCCGTGGGGAGTTTCAGCGCCCCACCGAGTACGAGGGGCACGGCAATAATGCCACCTAACGCCGCAAGCAGGTGCTGGAGCGCCAGCAGTACAGCTGTCACGATCGGGGGGCGATCCTCCACTTGATACAGCAACTTCTCCATTCCTGTGTCTCCATTAGTTTAGTCTTGTCGGCTGCCGCGCCAGCATCTTCCCATTCGGCCAATCCGGATGCGGGGATGTTTCCGGGCTCCCGGGCATACAGCGCAAAACAGCGACGGTTACACTAAGCGATGCGGGCATCATGTGGTTGCTTAAATTTTGGAAATAAGCGCTGACCGTCGGACTCCCGGGAACAAGCGCGCTTAGCCGCATCCGTCGACTGCGAAAGGGGGAGGTATTGTCAATTGAGCCCCTCAGTGTCGTTTCACTTTGCGCGCCAAAATGTGCCAGGGTTGACCATTACGCGGCATGACAGAGAGGCGCCGGGAGCGTCGCCTATGCGTTTGAACGCAGTCTTTGAGCACGAAGCCGGGCAAACGGCCGGAGAGGGTCGCGTGCTGCCGATCACTGCTTGGCTTTCAACCCAACCTCTGCGCGCGCTCGGTCGCGCAGCCTCGCTCCTGCTGAACTGCGGGGCGCGACGAACGATCCGGCTTCAACGGACGCGCACCCCGGGGATCGGAGCCGATAGCGGCCCGCGACCGGGTATCCAGGCGCTTTCCGTTTGACCCGCACGAAAAGGGACGACAGTTGCTACACTTGTGCCGCAGCGAGGTGTAAGCAAAAGGGTCGCCGATGCTCACCACGATCCGCTCGATCGCTGCCTTGTAAATGGAGATGGCGCCAGATCGCCGTTCTCAGTCCTGCCGGATCTCAACAAAGGAACGAGTTGACTACTGTAATTCTGAAACCCGACGAACCCGTGGACGTTGCGTTGCGCCGCTTCCGTCGCGCCATTGAGCGCACAGGCCTGATTCCGGAACTTCGTGCCCGGACAGCCTATGAAAAGCCTACTGCAGAACGAAAGCGCAAAAAGGCTGCCGCAGTGGCGCGTGTGCGCAAGCAGATAAAACGGTCGTTACCACCGAAAAAGCGCTACTGACCGAAGCGACGGCGGCCGCCGCTGATAAAACGGCCGTCCATCGCATAGCCCAGGCTGCTCACGCGGAACATCGGCAAGGAGGCCGTACAGAGTGGCGAACGCCTGCTGGCGCAGTCCAGCCGTACGCCATGCCTAATGAGGGGTGCAGGCAATCGGGGCCGCATTGTTCAACCACCCGAACGGCTGCATGGAGCAACAGTTACAAGTTAAGTCTTGACGCTGGCACACCCGCGCGGTTAGTGTATCGCCCGAAGGTCAAGAAGTTCGATTGCTGTTCATCAATTGCTCGCTCCTCAGCGGTATTCGTGGTCCTCTCCCTCCTTGTCGCTTCACGCGCTCTCATTAAGAGAGCGAATCTTCGTATTTTTCCTTCAAGGATTATTCATGGAAACCGGTACCGTTAAGTGGTTCAACGACAGCAAAGGCTTTGGCTTCATCACCCCGGACAAGGGTGGCGACGACCTCTTCGCTCATTTCTCCGAGATCAAGACCGACGGCTTCAAGACGCTCGCTGAAAACCAGAAGGTGAGCTTCGAAACGAAGCAAGGCCCGAAGGGTCTGCAAGCGGCTAACATCAAGCCGATGTAAAGTTTGAAGAACCCGGCCACCGACGACGGACGCCGGGTTGCAGCGACACCCTCGCGGAGCGTTGTCTCCCAAAGTTGGCGCGATTGCCCTTAGCTGCCCGTATATCCGGCAGCTTGCCAGACGCCATACGCCTCGTTGCACCTCACTCTCTCCCTCGACTCCTACGCCTTTTCGCTTTCCGACTGCTCCAGACTCGGCTCGCAATGGCTTTGAATCGGCTCGCCTGTGCACGTTTCTCACGACACACGCGCATTCGGATATCAATAAAATTAAAATGCAAAACAAACACTTTCAACAATACAACGGCTATGCCGTTCAGCCGTCCGCACATCGTTTGCCGGACGGTAGTTTTTCATCCAATCTGCTGCTCGAACGCGCCGATAGCGCGCAATTCGAAGGCTGCTATCAGTTCTATTCGCTCGACTACTTCGCGAGTGAAGAACAGGCACTGGAGCACTCGACACGCTGGGCACGCAACTGGGTCGACACGCGCGGATAGAGCGGCCCCCACCTGACGCGTCATTGGCCCCAGAGCGAGCGCATTAGCCAAAGTGACAGTTAAGGCCCACCATTCTCGTTTGGTGAAAATGTCAATACAGTCGGCTGGGACCCGTCATTCACCACGATATTCGCTGGCCCCGCAGCCGGTCCGCGTGGTGCGTCAGGGCCTCCCTTGCCTTGTGACCGATGGGCGCCGCAAAGCGCATGCGGCTCAAAAAAGACGACCCTTAACGTCCGGTCGGCTATCATGCCATTCCTCTCCGAAGTAGCTCCTCATGATTTCCGTCCGTAATGTCACGCTGCGCCGCGGCGTTAAAGTCGTGCTCGACCGCGCGTCCGTCACCTTCACCCCCGGCGAAAAGATTGGTCTTGTCGGCCGCAATGGCGCCGGCAAGTCGTCCTTCTTCGGCCTTCTCAACGGCACGCTGCACGAAGACAGCGGCGAGTTCTCGATTCCAGCCGCATGGAGGATGGGCCAGGTCGCGCAGGAGATGCCGGAAACCGAGCAGGGCGCGACTGACTTCGTGGTCGAGGGTGACACCGCCCTTCTGGCTGCCCACGCCGAAGTCGCCGCCGCCGAGGCCAGCGACGACGGCATGCGCATGGCGCACGCCTACATGGCCCTGCATGATGCCGGAGCACACGATGCCCCCGCACGTGCCCAGGCGCTGATCCTGGGACTGGGCTTTACGGCCGCGCAGCTTGATCAGCCGGTCAACAGTTTCTCCGGCGGCTGGCGCATGCGACTTCAACTGGCGCGCGCACTGATGTGCCCGTCCGACCTGTTGCTGCTCGACGAGCCAACCAATCACCTTGACCTGGACGCGCTGGTTTGGCTGGAAGCCTGGCTCAAGCGCTATCAAGGAACCCTGGTCGTGATCAGCCATGACCGCGAATTCCTCGACGCGGTGACACAGGTGACGGTGCACGTCGACAACGCCAAGCTGGTGCGCTATGGCGGCAACTACAGCAAGTTCGAAGACATGCGCGCCGAGCAGCTCGAGTTGCAGCAGGCCGCGATGGCCAGGCAGGCGGACAAGATCGCCCATCTGCAGAAGTTCATCGACCGTTTCAAGGCCAAGGCCTCGAAGGCTAAACAGGCGCAGAGCCGGGTCAAAGCGCTCGAACGCATGGAGAAGATCGCACCGGTGCTCGCGGAAGCGGAGTTCAACTTCGAATTCAAGGAACCCCTCAACGTCCCGAACCCGCTGTTGTCGATGCTGGACGCGAGCTTCGGTTACCCCGCGCCGACTGGCGCACTGTCGGGGACGCCGCCTACGGTCATCGTGCGCGGCATCAATCGTTCCGTATTGGCAGGGCAGCGCATCGGCATTCTCGGTGCCAACGGCCAAGGCAAGTCCACGCTCGTGAAGACGGTAGCGCACGCGCTGGAGCCGATTGCCGGCGAAATCAGCGAAGGCAAAGGCCTGAACATCGGCTATTTCGCCCAGCAGGAGCTGGACGTGCTGCGCCCGCTCGACACGCCGATGGAACACATGATCCGCCTCGCCAGGGACACACCGGCGCACGTGCGCGCTCCAGGCCAGAGCGGCACCGAGCAATCGCTTCGCACCTTCCTCGGTACCTTCAACTTCAGTGGCGACACGGTCCACCAGGCGGTGAGCACGATGAGCGGCGGCGAAAAGGCGCGGCTCGTGTTGTGCATGATCGTATGGCAGCGCCCCAACCTGCTGCTGCTCGACGAGCCTACCAACCACCTCGACCTGGCAACACGCGAAGCGCTAGCGATGGCGCTCAACGAATTCGAAGGGACGGTGATGCTGGTCAGTCACGACCGGGCCCTGCTTCGCGCCGTCTGTGACGAATTCTGGCTGGTCACCAAGGGCGGCGTCGAACCCTTCGACGGCGATCTGGACGATTACCAGCAGTTCCTGCGCGACGAAGCCCGTCGCATGCGCGAACAGGCTGACGCAGAGCAGAAGGTTATCGCCTGAAATCCAGCGCAGGATTTCGTCAGGGGTTGTCGAGCAGCGGCGATAGCGCTTCGATCGTCGCGAAGAGTCCGCGAGAGCCGCGATGCGATCGCATGCGAGTTATTCCGCACAGACTTTGCTGTGGGACCGCTCAGTGTCGGACCAGATATTCAAAAAGAAATGGAACGCAGTCAGGAGGGGCAAACGCAACCTGCTAAACTCGGCGATTGCTGGCCTTTATGTCTTTGTGTATGCCTATCATCAAGAGCAGTTCGAAGGGTGACCTCGTTTACTCCACAGATGGCGGGCGGATGTGTCCCGAGTGCCGGCACACGGTCGCGGAATGTATATGCAAGACGATTGCCAGGACACAACCCGCAGGGGACAGCGTCGCGCGGGTAGTTCGCGAGACCAAAGGGCGGGGCGGGAAGAGCGTGACGGTCGTGAGAGGGTTGGCGCTCGACCCCGTTGCCCTGGCCTCGCTGGGCAAGCAATTGCGCGCCGCCTGCGGCTCGGGTGGAACGGTCAAGAATGGTCTGATTGAAGTGCAGGGTGACCATTGTGACCGTATTATCGAAGAGCTCAAAAAGTCCGGTCATCGGGTGAAGCGCGCCGGGGGCTAATTCCTTCGGTTGGCGCAGGCGAAAAGCGCAATCGACCACGCTCGGGCGGTAACACGCCAATATCGTCTATTCGCGAATGTCGTCTCGCAAGTGAGCGCTGCCCGTCACAGTCATCCAATCCAGCATGGATCGACCCCACCACTCTCTGGGCGCACGGATGACGACACAAGCCGCGCCATACGCTCCGACCTCGCGACGAACTAGCGGATCGCGCCAGATCAAGATCACCCGCCCGTTCAAACACGCGTGACTTCGGTTGTCGGGGCCAGGGTATTCGCGAGACATCAATCATGCTGAAGAGGAGCAAATGAAGAAAGGAAAGACGAAACTCACGCGTCTTGATGCTGAACGACTCTTCGAGGGACTTCCCGCCTCGAACGCAAGCGTGTCGAGTCGGCCCGAGAACCCATTCGACGCAGGGACGTTCACCGAGATCAGGCGCGTCGACGACGAAGCCAAACTCTGGAAAGACAACCTCATCACACTCCCGCTAGCGATCGCATTGCCTGCTGGATACGAATCGATATCCGCCTTGCGCGAGGCGATGGTGCGCGCATGGCGCGTGAGGTGGGTACGGGAGGAGGAAAGCCACGTTGTCGCCGAATTTCCTGAGGGATGGACAGCCGTTCGTCCGCAAAGTGGGCCCATAGAGTTGCGCGATTCCACTGGTGTTGTCCGCGCCCTTTTTGGGTGGGCCGAGGACGCTGAACTCCGGATTCTGCCCAGGTATCTGGTTGAGTCGCAGGCGAACAGTTCAAGTGGGCTGGGCAGCCTGGTTGTCCGTGATCGAGGAAACGGCCAGATTCTCGAGAGATCGTCAATCTGGTCCGCGAAAACGGGTACCCATCATCCGGATTGGAGCAGGCTGTCACTATGGCTCAGTTCACGTTACCCACAACATGGGGATCCGCTGCGCTACTGGAACGATTGCGAGGAAAATATCAAAAATTAGGCCACTCCTGCGGGCCCCGTTCTCGTGCGCAAACTACCGAATCCGAAGTTGAGGGCGCGCCAGCAGGGGCCGGCGCTTCATTGAGCTTCCGCGTTCGGCACCAGGATCAGATTCGCTCGTCTCGTTCTCTATGCGCCTTTCAGCCAAGGCATTTCCACAGGTGACACCACCAATTGTCGGAACTCACGCTCCAGTTCGAAGATGAACCCGACCAGGATCATGGAGTCGGCATAGGGAATCGGGAATACGTGAGGATTTTCTGCAGCACGTAGCGGGCGCGTGGGCGTGTCCGCCGTCGTTGCGGCGTTCTCGCGGACGCTTTCCAGTTCGTCAGCCATTGCCTGCCCACTTACTTTCATGACGCGGCTACGCAGGTCGCTGAAGGGTTCAATGCGCGCCCCGTCTTCATTGTATTCGGGCACTTCATAGATAAACCAGGACATTTGTCTCTCCCAGAAAAAGGCCGCTATTCTAACAGCGGGGGTAAACGGCTGTCCCAGGCAACCCAACGCTGCTGCTTCGATCGTTCACCGTCAAGTGACGACAATGCAACGGGTTACGCTGTGATGCAGATGTGCTGCCAAAGAACTCGGCTTGGATTGCTAATCAATTCTGGCATGACCGGTTCAGACGATGGTCAAGGAACATTTGCGTACAGCCGGTAACAGCATCGCGAGACAGCCCCTCCGTAGCGTAGGCGTTCGCAGCAGCGCGGACCGACCATCTGCAATGAGTCGGGTTGCGCACCAGGCATGAGGGTCGCGCTCTAGACGAATATCGCGCGCGGTCATAGGGTGTTGTCCTGCCAATTGCGGACGTTCAAAGTCGATATCGTTGTTGCCAACAATTGAAAGCCCGGATTGACGAACAAGGCTGCGGCCACGTTGTGGTCCGCCTGGCTCGAGCGCGCAATTCTGTTGATGTTCGACGCATGCCGTCGGAGCACCGTGAAGTGGCGAGGCTACGGCCACAAACCGCCGTTCACATGCGTCGTCGGTGGGACGTTCCGGCGTCGGCTCCAAAGGAGTCTATCGGCCTTTCGACCGTAGCAGGCAATTCCCAGACGCCCCAGGCCCCGTGCATCATCGCTGGCCAAAACGCTTGCCTTTCGGTCGCCCCGCCATCGTCCGGAATGCAGTACAGTGACTCAAGCAGCAAGCGCGGAAGCTGTGATCATTCACAGGGAGAGCTGCAATGGACGGCTTCGGACTGACTTCAGAGATCAGCGATCTTCTCGTGCTGGGCGTCGCTCTTCGGAATATGGCCGTGGGCACCGGATCTATCGATCGAAAGGGTCTGCTCGCCGAAATCACGCGATTTGTCGATTTGTTGGAACGCGCTATTTCAGACAAGGCTGCATGTCGAAACCGTACCTACGAGGCTCGCATACTGCTTGCACAGGATCTTCCTCTCAGCGCATTGGACCAGATCGATGCATTGCTCGTCAGTTGCGGCGCACAGCTGACGCTACAGGCTCTTTTTTCTGGCCCCGCTTGTGCGTGCCAGTACAGCCAGTGTCATTAGCGCAGCCGGACGTCCAGCGATGATACGCGCACGTTAGCCATGCAACGTGGAATTGGCCGCATGCGGCGGCGTTGCGGACGATGGATCGTTGGCAACCTCGTCTTGGCCCAAAGGCTGCAGTTGGCCGATCGCACCAGTTCGATGATTCTTCCACGGACCAGATCGTCAAAGGCAACTTTTACGGCGCCTACGTCAACGAGTGCACCCGGCCACCATCAGCCAGTCAGGCACATTGAATAAGTGACGTTTGACAGTCTTTCCTGCATTCGAGAGCCGTCATTCGCCGTATCATTTATCTCTGTGGCAGTAGCCGGGTTGCAATTCAGGCGCGCCGCTCAATTGCGGATCTCCGCATGGACGGCCCGCAGTTGCCGAACGTGTTGTGATTGACGCCATGAAGCATCAGGACGTTTTTCATCGGGTTCTCCTTTACGCGATCAGTCGAGCGGCACAGTGAGACAGTCGATGACCGCGGCCGTCTGTGGACGCACGCCGCGCCACCATGCAAAGGCTTCGGCGGCCTGCTCGACCAGCATGCCCACGCCGTCGGCGACGCCATGCACGCCTGCGTTGCGCGCGAGCCGCAGGAACGGCGTGAGCCGCTTGCCGTACGCCAGCTCATAGGCGGTGCCATCGGGACTGAATACGCTCGGCGGGACGGGTGGCAGTTCGCCCGTCAGGCTCGCGGAGGTCGCATTGACCACGAGATCGAATCGGCCCATCGCCGGTAGATCGCCATAGCCGCGAGCACGCAGCGCAGCACCACGCGCACCGACCTGGGCTGCCAGCGCCTCGCCCTTGGCAACGTCGCGGTTGGCGATGACCAGTTCGGCGGGACCTGCGTCGAGAAACGGCAGCAGCGCACCGCGGGCCGCGCCGCCTGCACCAAGCATCAACACGCGTTTGCCGGCAAGCGGAACGCCGAGATTGACCTCGATATCGCGCAACAAGCCAATGCCATCGAAATTCTCGGCAATGATCCGGCCGCTTTCGAACTTCAGCGCATTGGCGGCACCGGCCAACGCCGCGCGTTCGCTGCGCTCGTCGGCGAGCGCGAAGGCCTTCAGCTTGAAGGGCGCCGTGACGTTCATGCCCTTGCCCCCTTCCGCCGCGAACTGTCGCACGACCTTCGCAAAGCCCTCTTCAGGGTCAAGCAGTCCTTCTATCGCGACGTAGGACATCGCCTGTTGCGTCGCTTCGGCAAACAGACCGTGAATCAACGGCGATTTCGTGTGTCCGATCGGATTCCCGATCACTGCATACCGGTCAGTCATGGTGTCTCACTTCGAGTAGAGAACGCCTTCGCTTTGCATCGCGTCGATCTCGGCGGCAGAAAAGCCGAGCGATTGCGCGACCTCCGTGTTGTGCTGCCCGAGATCAGGCGCGACGTCACGAATGGTCGTGTCGCAATGAGAAAAGCGGAAGGGCAGGTTGGGCAGACGCAGCTTTCCATAACGCGGATGATGCTGCTCGACCACCATGCCGCGCGCCTGGATTTGCGGATCGTCGAGCACCTCGTCGATGCGCTGCACCTTCGCACAAGGCACATCGATGCCATCCAGCAGTTCGAGCACCTGCGCGACGGGGCGCGCGGCAACCCACGGCTCTACG
Organism: Paraburkholderia sp. A3BS-1L; assembly: GCF_051125215.1. Classification (NCBI taxonomy): domain Bacteria; kingdom Pseudomonadati; phylum Pseudomonadota; class Betaproteobacteria; order Burkholderiales; family Burkholderiaceae; genus Paraburkholderia; species Paraburkholderia sp. A3BS-1L. Next base: position 650,575 of record NZ_CP120444.1, read on the forward strand.
ACGGCGAGAATCGCCTGCCGATGTGTATTGCGGCCGACGCCATCGTAAAAGCGCGTATCGCTCCCGAATCCCGCAGGTCCGCCATGCGTTTCGATCAGCGCGGCGAGGCGCTTCCACGCGTCATCCACCTGCGCCGCAATCACGAGGTCGCCGTCGGCGGCGCGAAATACGCCATAGAGCGTCGAGGTCGGCATGTCGTGGCCTGCCTGCTCCGGCAGCACGCCTTGCAGCGTATAGCACTGCACCGCGTACTCGTGCATCGAGACGAGCGTGTCGTAGAGCGCCATGTCGATGTGCTGGCCGTGTCCGCTCTTAACCCTTCCGAGCAGCGCCGCGTTGATCGCCGCCACCGCGTGAATGCCCGTGTACATGTCGCCGAGCGAAATGCGCAGCAGCGGCGGCGGCTCGCCGGGCGTGCCCACCATCTGCATGATGCCGCTCTTCGCTTCCGCGATCAGGCCAAAGCCGGCGCGATGTGCGTCGGGGCCCGTGTGGCCGTATGCCGAAATCGAGCAGTAGACGAGACCTGGATTGCGCGCGGATAACGCCTCATAGCCCAGCCCGAGCTTGTCCAGCGCGCCGGGACGGTAGTTCTCGACGAACACATCTGCCGAGTCGCACAGGCGGCGCATGAACTCCTTGCCGCGTGCGTCTTTCATGTTGACGCTGACGCCGCGCTTGCCCATGTTCAGTTGCAGGAAATAGCCGCTTTGCTGGTCGTCCAGCACGGTCGCGTGCTGGCGTCCGGCGTCGCCGCTACCGGGACGCTCTACCTTGATGACTTCGGCGCCAAGCGCCGCGAGGCAGCGGCCCACGTACGGACCGGCGAGGAAGTGGCTATAGTCGACAACGCGAATGCCTTCGAGAGGACGGGCCTGCATCAGTGCGCTCCCAGCCGGCGCGGCACCATCAGGCGATGCTCGCCGCGCTGAACTACCCGGTCATCCTGATTGATCAATTCAGATGGCAGCACGACGATACCCCAGCCCGGACGGCTGTTGCTGGGCCGCATGGCGCCGACGCGAAACTTCACATGCAGGACGTCGTTGACCCGGATGGGCAACAGGAAATCCCAGGTCCAACCAAGCGACATGCCGGGCAGAAAACGATATTCGCTCTGGGTCTTGAGGCCGTCGGCAATCGAAAGTCCAAACAGTCCATGCGCAACGAGGCAGCCGAAGTGGCTCGCTTTGGCATAAGCTTCGTCCACATGCACGGGCGTATGGTCGCCAGTGAGGTCGGCGTAGGCGAAGATGCGCTCCTTCGTCACGGTGTAGTTCGGGCTCACGCACTCGTCGCCTTTGCGGGCGTCGTCCCAGTACTTCTCGATGATCGTCATGCTCACGCCTCCGCGCGCGGGTTGATGCTCATCGCCTGCGCGACACACGACGCAGGTTTGGACTGAATCAGTTCGACGGCGAGCCCGTCGGGCAGACGCAGCCAGTTGCGCCCTTGCGGCATTTCGCTTACGCCATAGGCTTGGGCCGCAGCCAACGCCGCTTCCAGGTCTTCGCACATGACGCCCAGATGGGCAAGGCGCCCTTCGGGGCCTTCGTGCTGCGGGGCATGAATGAACTGCAGGCCGCCGAGCGTCCAGTACTGGCGCGGTGCGTCGGCGGTGCCGTCGACTTCGCGCATGCTCATGCCGAGCACGTCTTCGAAGAAGCGGATATGCCACTGAATGTCCTTCACCCAGATCGCAACATGCTCCAGATAAGCCTTCGTGCCGCTCATGCCGTTGCCTCCTTGCGCTGCTCGTCGGCCATCGCGCGTTCGATGCCCTTGATGCATGCCACCAGCGTCGCGTTGACGGGCGTCGGCACACCGAGCCGTTGTCCCCAGCGCACCACCGAGCCGTTGATGAAATCGACCTCCGTGACGGAGCCTTTCTCGAGGCTTTGCAGCATCGACGTCTTGAACGCGGGAGAGAGGCCTTCGGCCGCAAGTGTCCAGGCCTGTTCGGGGTTCGTCATCGACAGCGCGATGCCGGCCGCCTGCGCGGCCGCGATGGCCTCGCCGATGGCCGCGAGCGCCGTCGCCTTCAACAGCGGTTCGTCATAAAGCTGACCGTAGGTCAGACGCGTGATGCCCGTGATCGCGCCCGTGGCAACGTTCACGAGCAGCTTGTCCCACATCGTGCCCATGATGTTGTCGCTGACTGTGGTCATCAGCCCGGCAGCATTGAATGCCTCGGCGATCGCCCGCACGCGCGGCGTGATCTGTCCATCGAGTTCGCCGATATAGGTCGCCTTGCCGGCGACACCCGACTGGATATGCCCTGGACCGCACAACACGCCGCCGACATAGGTCTTGCCCGCGAGCACGCGTGCGCGGCCCACGATATCGGCGAGGACGTCTTCGTGCCCGAGTCCGTTTTGAAGCGACAGCACGAGCGTTTCGGGTCCGATCAGTGCGAGTGCGCCGCGCATCGCAGCGTGGGTGTGGAAGGACTTGACCAGTACGATGACCACGTCGGCCACACCGACTTCGCTCGCCTGCGTCGCGGCGCGCACCGCGATGCGTCGCGAGCCGCTATCGTCGTCGACCCGCAGACCGTCGCGACGCATTATTTCGACATGAACGGGCGAACGGTCCAGCAGCCAGGTTTCGTGGCCGCCTTCCGTGAGAGTGGCGCCGATCGCGCAGCCTAGTGCGCCGGCGCCGAGAATCGCAATCTTCACTGAGTTTCTCCTTGACGTGCAGGCACACGATAGGCGTTGCTGCTCATATGGACAATGCAATGGCTACAATGGTGTCATTGCGCCAGACAATAATGTCCGCTACGCCATGATGCCGACCGACCTGCCCGATCTGAAACTGTTACAGCTGTTCGACCTTCTGTACGACGCGCGCAGCGTCACGCGCGTGGCCGAGCAACTGGGCCAGAGCCAGCCCACCATCAGCATCTGGCTCGGGCGACTGCGAGAGTATTTGCAGGACCCGCTTTTCATCCGCACGCCCGGTGGCATGGCGCCGACGCCGCAGGCCGACGCGCTGATCGGGCCTTGCCGCGAAATTCTCGAATCGCTCAGGCGCTTCGTCGCGTGGGAGATCGCGTTCGATCCCGAAACCGCGCAGCGGCGCTTTCGCATCTGCATGACGGACGCGAGCCATATCACGCTGCTGCCGAGACTGCTCGCACATGTGCGAGCGCAGGCGCCCGGCATCCGGCTCGAGGCGGCGCGAATCGACGGCAACACGGAACGGGCGCTGGAGTCGGGCGAAGCCGACCTCGCCATCGGCTATGTGCCGTGGCTCAGCGGCGGTATCTACCAGCAGCAGCTCTATCAACAAGACTGGGTGTGCCTGACGAACCGGCACCATCCGCGCGTTCGCGGGCGGCTCGGGTTGAAGCAGTACCGTTCTGAGGGGCATGTCGCCATCGAAGCGGGCACGGGTGCTCAGTTGCTCGAACAGGCGCTGGCTCGCGAGCGCATCGAGCGTGACGTCGTGCTGCAACTGCCGGGCTTCCTGGGGCTCGGAACGATCGTCCAGACCACCGACCTGGTCGCCACGCTGCCACGTCACATTGGCGAAACGCTCGCTCAGGCCAACGATCTCGCCGTTCATTCATGCCCGATTCCCGTGGATGGCTTTGCCGTCCGGCAACACTGGCATGCGCGGTATCACCACGAGGCCGGGAATCGCTGGCTGCGTGGTGTGGTCGTTCAGCTGTTCGGGGTTTCACTGTGAGAATGACCTTAAGGCACCGCGCCCCATTTCACGAAAATTCGACCGTTGGACCTCTGTAACCCGCCGTTGACGGCATGTCCGAACGAGCATCCGAGATGGGTCGCCTCCGGCCGAGGGAACCCATGTTCTGCGACACAGCGCAGGAAGCCCGCTTCGCACACCATGCAAGCGCCACCATCGCACACAAACGGCGGCTGTCACTAAAAATTCATTTAATTCATAATGAATAGTGCCGATATGCCGACAGTCGAATGCTCCGGTCGTTTGTCATGTCCCAACGCTCGCCTTTCCCCGCCATAGCGCCACGCATCGAAGACCTGATCGCACATCGCGACCTGTCTGCCGTCTTCCAGCCCATCGTCGATTTAGACGGCGGCGCCATTCTCGGCTATGAGGGCCTGATTCGCGGACCGGTCGGCACACCGCTCGAAACGCCGTACGCCCTGTTCGCTCAGGCGGAGGCCGAAGGTAGCGCGATAGCGCTGGAATGCGCGGCCGCGCGCACCTGCATCAAGGCGTTCGCGCAACTCGCGTACGAAGGCAAGCTATTCCTGAATTTCAGTGCGGGAGCGATCCGCCAGTTGGCCGCCGATCGCGATGGCACGTTCGTGATGTTACGAAAAATGGGCGTCGAGGCCGAGCGCCTCGTGATCGAGCTGACCGAGCAAAGCACGATCCCCGATGTCGCAAGCTTTCTGCCTGCGATCTCCGTCTTGCGTACGGCGGGCGCGCAATTCGCCATCGACGACTACGGCACGGCGAACGCGAGCTTGAATCTGTGGGTGCGTCTGCAGCCGGACGTGGTGAAGATTGACCGCTTTTTTATCCACGGCATCGCGAGCGACCCGCTCAAGTTCGAAGCCGTCAAGGCAATGCAGCATTTCGCTGCGGCGAGCGGAGCGCGGCTCGTGGCCGAGGGCATCGAACAGGAATCGGATCTGATCGTCGTGCGCGACATGGGCATCGGCTGCGGACAGGGCTATTTCTTCGGCAAGCCGCATGCGAGGCCGCCGCGCGCCATCACCGACAACGCCCGCGAAGCATTGCGCGCCGGTCACATCGCCGTGTTCCCCGAAGCGACGCGTGCGGTCAACGCATCGCTTTCGGGCGGTATGGCGTGCGCAAAAATGATCGTGCGCGCGCCGGCGCTGCCACGCGAGGCGACAAACAACGACGTGCTCCGGCTGTTCAACCGGATGCCGAACCTGCACGCGGTCGTCATCGTCGAACAGGGCGAGCCTGTCGCGCTGATCAACCGGCGCGCGTTCATGGACCGCTACGCGCTGCCCTATCACCGTGAGCTCTTCGGCAAGCGGCCGTGCATGCTATTCGCGAACACATCGCCCGTCGTGATCGAAAAGTCGATGACGATCGAGAACATGGCGAAGCTGCTCGCCAGCGACGACCAGCGCTATCTCGCGGACGGCTTCGTGATTACCGATCAGGGTCGCTACGTCGGGCTGGGCACAGGCGAGAGCCTCGTGCGCGCAGTGACGGAGGTGCGCATTGAGGCGGCCCGCTACGCGAATCCGCTCACCTTCTTGCCGGGCAACATTCCCATCAGCTCGCACATCAGGCGCCTGCTTGGCAACGACTCGGGCTTTTACGCGTGCTACGTGGATCTGAATCATTTCAAGCCTTTCAACGACCAGTACGGCTACTGGCAAGGCGATGAAGTGTTGAAGTTCGCCGCGCAGGTGTTGACGGAGGTCTGCGACCCGATGCGCGACTTTCTGGGGCACGTCGGCGGCGATGACTTCCTGATCTTGTTCCAGAGCGACGACTGGCGCGAGCGCGCTCAACGCGCGATCCACGTCTTCAACGAAGGGACGCAGCGCTTCTATGCGCCCGCCGACCGGCTCGCAGGGGGCATCCACGGCGAGGACCGCCGCGGCAATCCGACGTTTTTTCCCTTCGTGACAATGGCGATCGGCTGCGTGCACGTCGAGTCGCAGACTGGCCAACTGCTTCATACCAGCGAGGATATTGCCTCGGTCGCGGCACTCGCCAAACGCCGCGCGAAGAGCGAGGCGTCCGGCCTGATGGTGATCGGATTCGAAGAGAGCCACGCGCTGCTGCGAGGACGGACGGCGGCTGTGTCGCAATAAACCCTGTTGTAAAATCGGTGGTCGTCGCCTTTCACGTTAATTGAAGGAACCTGACGCCCAACTGATCATTTCCATGGCGGAGTCTGAGGCACGATATTGGTCGTCGGACACGGTCCCGGAGGGCGAATGGGCAGCGGTGAAATGGACGAACGCGAGCTACGCGAAGCGTGCGCCGAGGCCGCATTTTCGGACATTGCGCCGCCAATTATCCAGGTGACAATCGAGCAGGCGAAGGCGCGGGAGAAAATACCCGACAGCGCGAGTTCTTCAGGTCACTCGCCGATTCGGCTGGCAAGGCGCGCGATTATGACATCCTGATTGAACTGCTCAAACTTCAACAGAAAGACCGCAAGGCGGTTGCTCCCGAAATGTCTGACGCCCGACAGGAGGCGCTCGACGCTGGCAGAGAGGTGCTTTCGAACCGTCTTTGCACCTGGCTTTTAGGTAATGGATTGAACCGTTGTCTTCTTTCAACGTCGACACGGCAAGAACGCAACGATGCGTGGTCAGGCGAATGCAACCTCTGCAAGGAACGTTGCGAAGTAGTCGTCGTCCAGCCATCCAGAAACGTGCTTCGACGCCTCGATGCGCTGGATTTCCTTCTGCCCTTTCTCGGTCAGGACAGCAATCTGTAGGGTCGGCAGATACTTCGTACTGGGGGGAGGTTTCTGGTCAACGATCTGGATCAGACCTTGCGAGCGAAGCGACGTGAAAATTGCCGGTCGCTTGTGCCACGGTATTTGCCGATGCAAAGCAAGTCGGAGAGCTTCAAGTACAGCGCCATTGCTGAATTCCATGAGCGTCCTTTGGTGATCGGCTGAAATGTCCTTCTGGCTTTGAGCACGCAAGGTAGCACATGAAACGGTGCTTTCCGATGACACAGACAGGAAACCTTCCATGTCCGGCTATAAAGACAAGGCGCGAACTAACAGACGGCTGTTAAAAGCTGGCTACAGCGAATCGCGTCCGGCGAAATGCCACAAGTTTGGCGCTCAGCCAGGTAAGTCGCTCGAGTTCCGACACGCCTGCCCAGGCACCTTGGCGCGACTGCACGTAATGCCGGCAACTTCGGGAGGCGTTGCGCACAGGACACCGCTTACGCCAGCGTCCTGTCACGCGGACATCTTCACTGAACGCGTGTGTGGGTCACGATGGCACGCGGTCTTGCTCGCTGTTGGCCGGACGACCGGTCTTGACAGTTTCGAGTGCCGAAATCGCAGCCACCAGTCGCTTGGACGAAGCGGATTCGAGCATCTGCAGACCAGCGCGCAGAAGCTCACTCTTCTTTACCGCGACACCGGCTTCGAGGCACTTCCGCTTGAGCAAGGCGATGCGCTCATAGTCGGCCTTGGGCATCGTGAAGCTGTCACGAATGACCTTTTGCTTCTTCGCACGTGCGACCTTGGTCTTTCCGACGGCTGTGGGTGCAGGCGCCGCCACCTCCGGATTTACCGATGCCGCATCTTTCGCCTGGGATTCGGAGCGTTTGGTTTTGCCCGTGCTCACGTTCGCCATGGGCATTTGCGCTTCACTTTGCTCCTCACCAGGAACAGTTGACTTCGGGAAGTGAAATGCCTTCTTTGTGGGCTTGCGAGTAGTTGCTGTGGTCATGCCGGCCTCCAAGTGTGAAAACGATATAAACAGTATATACGATTTATATCGAAAATTTTTAACCACGCATCACTTGATCGTGCATCTGAGCTTCGAGCTAAACGCTTACATCAAAACGTCGTTCAAGCATGAGACAGCGGCACGCTACGGCGGGAATCGTCCGTCCGCGTGTAACGTCTTCGCTTTGCGATGAAGCTCGGTGAGGGCGTTCGGCGTCGGCGACACGCTGCAGCAATAGCACAATCGAGGTAGTGCGAAACAACGATGCGCATCTGAAGAACTTCGGCTTCCTCTACGAGCCAGCAAACGTGGACGATGCCCCGCGCCTGTGTATGTTGTGACGACCTCGGGATATCGGTGCAAAAACCAGAAGACCGGGGTCGAAAAAGCCGACGGGACGATGGCAAGAAGCTTAATGGTTTGCTTTCGACGCGGCTCGCAAGGTTTCACGCACGCGCTTCGCCGCGAGCAAGGGCACGTAATCGAGAATCTGCGCGTCCGTACGGAATGCCTGCAACGTCGATGAGTTCCAGCACGAACTCGTCTTTCGCAATGTCCCAGGCAACGCTCTCGAACCACGTCGCGAGGGAGTCAGCACTGACCGCAATGGCCACTCGCGCACGTTCGCTTGCTTCAGGCTTGATTTGCTTTAGTGTCTCTGTCTCCAGCGTTCGTAGTACCTGGATGTGTCGACGCAGGTGTCGGCACCGCCCGTTCTCGCACTAACAGCGGCGTCCCTAGTGAAGCTTCCAGTGGTTCACGTAGCGCAGCGCACGATCGGCAGGCATGGGCATCGAGCCTGTCCCCCCGCGCACGGATCCCACAAGGCAAGCCCCGGATATTGCAGCGCAGCGAACCTGCACGGCTTTAACGCGTCAAACGACGTGTTGAAAGCCGCCGGCGTTCGATACGACGCCCATTGGGCGCTCATGCTGCGCGCGCTCGCGCACAAGCCGTACGCGCTTGTATTTGGCAGAGCGCCCGAATTTCGCCAATAATTGCCGGACATTCACTACTGGACGATGGCGGCCATGGATTACCCTCCCGAAGCCATCCGCACAGTCGCGCTCGTTGGGCACGCCGGCTGCGGCAAGACCTCGCTCGCCGAAGCGCTGCTGCATCAAGGCGGCGCGCTCCACGCACCGGGCAGCGTGAATCGCGGCACCGCCCTGTGCGATTTCGATCCGCTCGAGCGCAAATACCATCATTCGCTCAATTCCGCGCTCGCGCATCTCGACTACCAGGACACGCGCATTTATCTGCTCGACACGCCGGGCTACCCCGACTTCGCGGGCCTGTCCATCAGCGCGCTGGAAGCCGTGGAAACCGCGGCCATCGTGATCGACGCGCGCACCGGCATCGAGATGACCACCAGCCGCATGATGAGTTGGGCGCAGCAGCGCAAGCTGTGCCGGATGATCGTCGTGAACGGCATCGACGGCGAAAAGGTCGATCTGCCCGGCCTGCTCGCGCAAATTCAGGAACTGTTCGGCAAGCAGTGCCTGCCCATCAATCTGCCCGCGCAAAACGGCAGCGAGGTAGTCGACTGTTTTTTCAATCCCTCAGGCGTGGCCGATTTTCATTCGGTGGAAGCCGCGCACAATGCGCTGGTGGACCAGGTCATCGAACTGGACCCCGACTTGATGGAGCTGTATCTGGAGCAAGGCGAAGCCATCCGCCCCGAGCAATTGCACGAGCCCTTCGAGCGGGCGCTGCGCGAAGGACATCTGGTGCCGGTGTGCTTCACTTCGGCGGCAACGGGCGCGGGCGTTGCGCAATTGCTCGACGTGTTCGTGCGTCTCCTGCCCAACGTCACCGAAGGCAATCCGCCGCTGTTCTATCGCGAGAGCGAGGGCAAGCGCACGCCCATGCAAGCGGAGCCGGACCCGGACAAGCACGTGCTCGCGCATGTGTTCAAGATCGTGGTGGACCCGTATATCGGCAAAGTGGCCGTGTTCCGCATTCATCAGGGCACGGTCACGCGCGACAGCCAACTGTATATCGGCAACGGCCGCCAGCCCTTCAAGGTCGCGCATCTGCTAATGCTGCAGGGCAAGGATCACACAGAGATCCAGCGCGCCGGTCCCGGCAATATCTGTGCGGTGGCCAAGGCCGACGACATCAGCTTCGACGACGTGCTGCACGACACCCCCGAGGATGGCGATATCCACCTCACACCGTGCGAGTTTCCCAATCCGATCTACGGCCTTGCCATCGAGCCGGCGCGGCGCGGCCACGAGCAGCGGCTCTGGGAGGTCCTGCAAAAGCTCGCCGCCGAGGACCCTTGTTTGCTGATCGAGCATCCCGAGGGCACCAACGAGACGGTCGTGCACGGCCTGGGCGAACTGCATCTGCGCTACATGCTCGAGCGCCTCACGGAACAGCACAAGCTCGAAGTCATCACGCGGCCGCCCACCATCGCGTGGCGCGAGACCATCGGCGGCAAGGCTGAGGGCCATTGCCGCCACAAGAAGCAGACGGGCGGCGCGGGCCAGTTCGGCGAGGTCATGCTGCGCGTGGAGCCGCTGCCGCGCGGCGCGGGCTTCGAATTCGTCGACGCGGTCAAGGGCGGCGCGATTCCCTCGCAGTTCATTCCCGCGGTGGAGAAAGGCATTCAGCAGGTGATCGAAAACGGGCCGCTCGCGGGCTTCCCGATGCAGGACGTGCGCGTGACCGTGTACGACGGCAAGAGCCACCCGGTCGATTCGAAGGAAGTGGCGTTCGTCACGGCGGGGCGCAAGGCTTTTATCGATGCGGTGCTCAAGGCGCAGCCCATCGTGCTCGAACCCATCGTCGACATCGAGGTGATGACGCCCGAAGCGGCCATGGGCGACATCATCGGCGATCTGTCCTCGCGGCGCGGCCAGGTGCACGGCACGCGCACGGTGGGCGGCCATGCGATGGTGATTGCAGGCAAGGTGCCGCTCGCCGAACTCAACGACTACCAGTCGCGCCTGAACTCGCTCGCAGGCGGCCACGGCAACTACAGCATCCAGCTAAGCCACTACGACCCCGTGCCGCCCGCGCAGCAGGACAAGCTCGCAGCGCAGCACAAGGCGCGCGGCGAAAGCGCCGAGTAAACGCCGGGAAGCAGCGAACCGCTGCGGCGTCGAGCGCGTCCAGCCGGCCGCCCGGCGCCTGCCGCGTTTCGGCACGCGCCGGCGCGCCATGAAGCGCGGCGTGCGGGCGGCTAACGACGCCTGGCGTTTCCGTACCCGCAACATAGCGGGTGCGTTCTATGTGCTGGCGGCCAAAAAATGGCTTACTCCTTGCATCGCTACGATACCTGGAGACCCTCACATGTCCACCGACGTTCGCCCGCATCAGTACGTCCTGACCCTGTCCTGCCCGAGCGCCGCCGGACAGGTGGCCGCCGTCGCCAGCTTTCTGGACGGCCACCATTGCTACATCGACGAACTGACCGTCTTCGACGACGACATCAGCTCGCGCTTTTTCCTGCGCTGCGTCTTTCACGAAGTGATTCGGGGGACCAACGGCGAGCTCGACCTCGCGAGCCTGCGCAGCGAATTCGAGGCCACCGCGCGCCAACATGAAATGACGTGGGCGATCCACGACCTGCAGGTCCGGCCCAAGGTGCTGATCCTGGTGTCGAAGCTCGAACACTGTCTCGCCGACCTGCTGTTCCGCTGGCGCATGGGCGAACTGCAGATGGACATTGCGGCCATCGCCTCGAACCATGCCGATTTCGAGCCGCTCGCGCGCCAGCACGGGCTGCCGTTCCGGCATCTGCCGGTCACGCCGGAAACGCGCCAGCAGCAGGAAGCCGCGATCCTCGACCTGTTCGAATCGACGGGCTCCGAACTGCTCGTGCTCGCGCGCTACATGCAGATTTTGTCTGACGAAACGAGCAAGCGCCTCGCGGGCCGCGCGATCAACATCCACCATTCATTCCTGCCCGGCTTCAAGGGTGCGCGCCCCTATCATCAAGCGCATGTGCGCGGCGTGAAACTGATTGGCGCGACGGCCCACTTCGTCACCGACGATCTCGACGAAGGCCCGATCATCGAGCAGGAGGTACAGCGCGTGGATCACAGCTGCAAACCGGAGCAACTGCTCGCCGTGGGCCGCGACGTCGAGTGCGTGACGCTCGGGCGCGCGGTGAAGGCATTCCTGGAGCGCCGCGTGTTCATCAACGACGGCCGCACGGTGGTGCTCTGAATCCCTGGGTACCCGGGTTCCGCTAACACCACCATCTGGACAACTGGCCACGCCCGCCGTCTCCATGGCGGCATGGCCAGACGAAAAATCGGCGATGACTCTGGAGGATTAAGCCGGATGCGATCGGGCGTTGCCGACCCAGATCGGCCGCACAGATCGTGCTCGACATTTTGACCGCGCGGATACAAGGGTCATTGAAACTGCGAGCTCGCGGGTCGAGTCAACTGATCTTCTGCTGGAGCCAGGGCTCGGAGTATGATGCTTGCATAGCGTTGTGCGGTCCGCTCATGGTATTCACGCATTGGCGCGAACCAGAACGAAAACAAATCGCCCAGGCGGCGCTCAAAGTCGCCTTCCTTGATTAACAACTTCTCCAAATCATCATGCGTTTATGGCGGCTCGAACGTCCCAGTCTCTCAGGGAACCTCGATCTTTCGCGGGCAACGAGCCTGGTTTCCGCCATTGGGTCTGATGATGCCAACGCATTCGCCGCAGAAGTTTTGAAGTTACTAGGCGACGCCGCAGGCATCTCGCAATGCACGGTGTTTGCGTACGAATTCAACAATCGCCCGCGAACGGTGTCGGTGGCAGACCACCGCGGCGGCCGATTCCTCCGCAATGTCGCGGATGTCTATGCCAGGACCTTTTACGCGCTGGACGGTAACCAGGCGGTCATTTCGGCGGCCCGGCCGGAGAAACCCGACTCGGCAGTGCTGCTCCACCAGCAAGCCGTCGAAGACATCACGCATGAGGGATATCGAGCCGCGTGTTACCACCAACCTGACGTGTCAGGCCGTGTCTCCCTGCTACTGCAGCCGGCACAGGACATCTGGCTTTCCGTCAATCTCTACCGCGACCGCCGGCGCGGACATTTTCATCCAAACGAGATCGCGCTGATCGAAGCATTTTCTCCGCTCATCACCCAATCCGCAAAGCACCATTACTCGCTGTGCGGGCCGATTCAGTCCGGGATTCCGCAACTCATGCTCGCGCGCATCCGCAGGATATGCCCCGATTTATCGAAGCGAGAGGTCGATGTGCTTTGCGGAGTTCTGGAAGGCCGCACCGCGCAGGAAATCGGCGATGTAATGGGGGTGAAGGCTTCAAGCGTCGCGACCTATCAGAAGCGCGCGTACCGCCGCCTTGGCATTTCGAGCCAGCGGCAATTGTTCGCCTTGTGCCTGGCTCCGGATAAAAGCTGACCCGCGCGGTCCGTCGCCCCACGTCGGACGCCCGCCCGGTCGATTCGAACCAGGGGTTTTCTCTAGTCCGCTTCCCTTGCCAACTTGTACCCGTTTTGGGGACAGCGCCAGTTCGTCGCCCTCGCATACTCCAGTCATCGCCATACCTCGCATCCCTGCCGAGCCGACGCGATTGCATTGAGTGCCGTAGCGCTCGACATAGACCTGGATCTGGAGACGACTCATATGGAAACCACCCCGCTGGCTGACCGCAGCCTGGTTCCTGGTGGACCGGAGCATAACGCTGGACCGCGCGCTTCGCGCTCCGAGCAGCATGTCATTGCGAAGGTATCGCGACATCTGCTCTGGTTTCTCTTCATTCTGTTCTTCTTCTCGTTTCTGGATCGGATCAATATCGGCTTTGCCGGGCTCACGATGATGAAAGACCTTGGTCTTTCGGGAGTCCAATTCGGTCTGGCGACGACATTGTTTTATATCGCTTACATTGCGTTTGGCATCCCGAGCAATATCGTTCTGACGCGCATCGGCGCACGCAAATGGATCGGGACCATCATGATCGCGTGGGGCTTCGCATCCACCGCAACCATGTTTGCATCGAGTCCAGGCACGCTCTATCTTTTACGCATCCTGGTCGGCGTCACGGAGGCGGGCTTTCTGCCCGGCATCTTGCTGTATATGACCTACTGGTTTCCGGGCGCTTATCGTGCGAGAGCGAACGCCATGTTCATGATCGCCATGCCAGTGACAGCCGCACTCGGGTCTGCGCTCTCAGGGTACATCCTGGCCCTGGATGGAACACTTGGCCTCAAAGGCTGGCAATGGCTGTTTTTTCTTGAAGGCTTGCCTTCCGCAATTTTGGGTCTGGTCGTCTTCGCCTACCTTCGCGACGTCCCTGAAAAGGCAGCGTGGCTCAACCCGGAAGAGAAACGCACGCTCTCACATATCCTCGCGGCCGAGCACAAAACCGATCCCGCGCCTCATGGCGAATCTGTGGCAGAGAAAAGCCTTCTTGGCGAACTCTTGTCGCCGACCGTCATCAAGTTCGCGTTGGCGTACTTCTGCCTGGTCAACACGCTTGCCATGGTTGCCGTGTGGACTCCGCTGATCGTGAAGAGTTTCAGCGCAGGCGCGAGCAATCGCACCGTGGGCCTTCTGGCTGCGATCCCGCAAATCTGCACTATCGTCGCCATGATCTGGTGGGGAAGGCGCTCGGATCGGAAGCAGGAACGCAAATGGCACTTGATGCTGCCGATGCTCTGCTCCGCTGCAGGCTGGCTGTGCACGGCCTACTCGACGCTGCCTGTGGTCCAGCTGCTGGGCATCTGCCTGGCGTCCGCAGGATCCTATACCGCCATGTCGATCTTCTGGACGACCCCGGATCACGCGCTGAGCTTCCGTGCCCGCGCCGTTGGCATTGCGGTGATCAATGCGACCGGCAACATTGGCTCGGCTTTGAATCCCTTGATTGTCGGCTGGATGAAAGATCTGACACACAACTTCTCGGCCGGCTTGCTCTATGCGGCGGCTTTGCTTGTGATCGGCGCGCTCATTGTCGCGGTGCTGCCGATCCAGGCTAAGCGCCCGCAGCATGCGGAATTATCAAATAACGCGCGTTAACGCGTGCCGACTTTGCGCGATGCGCCAGACCGCGAGATGCTCCGATGAAACCGGACGCTTATGGCTCTCGCGCGGCAATTCCAGGAACACGTTATGGAGCAAACGATGGAGTTTAAGACCTACCCTTTCAGTGCAAAAAAGTTCGCTGCTACCGCACCGGCACTCGACAACGGTCTCGAGATAAAGCGACATGCAGTGACGATTGTGGGCGGCGGCCCGGTCGGACTGACCGTGGCACTCGGCCTTGCCAATCACGGCGTCCCCTCGGTTTTGATCGAAGCCGACGACTCCGTTTGCTACGGTAGTCGCGCCATCTGTATCTCCCGCCGCAGCCTCGAAATTATGGATCGTCTCGGCGCGGTAGACGGGTTCTTGAAAACCGGGCTGCCGTGGACCGGTGGTCGCAGCTTCTACCGCGACACCGAAGTGCTGCACTTCAAGATGCCGCAGGACGAAAACCAGAAGCTGCCGCCCATGGTGAACCTCGCGCAATACCATATCGAACAGTTTCTTCTGGACGCTGCGCAGCGACGGTCCGACCTGATCGATATTCGATGGCAGACCCGCGTAAGCGCCATTGAATCTCGTCCGGACGGCGCAACGCTGCGCCTCGCGACGCCGGAAGCCGACTATTCCCTCAATACGGACTGGGTGGTCGCGTGCGACGGCGGCCGCAGCACGATTCGCGAGGAACTCGGTCTGCAGCTCAAAGGAACAAGTTACGAGGGACGCTACGTCATTGTCGATATTGAACTTGAGAGTGATCGACCGACCGAGCGGCTTGCGTACTTTGATCCGTCGTCCAATCCAGGCTCGACTGTGTTGGTTCACAAGCAGCCTGACAATGTTTGGCGCATCGACTACCAGCTGCGTGACGGCGAGGACGCCGAGCAGGCAGTGAAGCCAGAAAACGTCATGCCGCGAGTGCAAAGCCTGTTGGACATGATGGGTGAGCGCGGCGCCTGGTCGCCTATCTGGATCACCATCTATAAGGCTAACGCTCTGACATTGGAGCGCTATCGTCATGACCGCGTGCTGTTTGCGGGCGACGCTGCCCATCTGGTGCCGATCTTCGGTGTGCGTGGCGCAAATTCAGGCATTGATGACGCAGACAATCTGGCGTGGAAGCTTGCATTTGTCGTCCGTGGCGTCGCTGCAGAGGGACTGCTCGACAGCTATTCCGACGAGCGAGTTTTTGCGGCGCACGAAAATCTCAGACACGGCACCAAAAGCACCGAGTTCATGGCGCCACCGTCGTTTGCGTTCGACTTGATGCGAAAGGCCGTGCTGGGTCTGGCGGCAAAGCACGAACGGCTGCGTTCATTGATCAACCCGCGGCAGACCTCGGCTATCAGCTACACGGCATCTTCGCTCAATACGCCGGAAGCAGATTCAAGCGCATTTGAGGCGGGGCCCATGCCAGGAGCCGTGCTTACCGAGTGTCCGTTGACGATTGTCGAGCGCGGCGAGGCCAGAGAAGCTCACCTGACCGACTTGATTGCGCCCTGCTTCACCGTCTTGCACTTCAGCGAAGACGGCGCAGTGCCCGCCGATTTCACCGACCTCGAAGCAACACTCAAGCATGAGAAGCTGCCCTTCAAACTGATCCCGGTAACGGCTCATTTGCATTCCGGGACGAAGAGCGATCACAACTGGGACCATACGGGCCGATTGTTCGCCATGTATGGCGCGAGACCGGGCACGGTGTACCTCGTTCGCCCAGACGGTCATGTGCTGGGGCGCTGGCACTCGACGGCCGCCGCTGACGTCGGCGCCGCGATCCACCGGGCCCTTCAAAAATGACCATGACCCATCCTATCCAGGAGTACGCCATGACCGATAGCAACCTCGACAACGTCTATACCCAACTGTGCAAAACCATGACCCAATTGGGCGAGGCCAACGCTCCCCTGTTTCTCGCTCGCTTTGCGATGCTTGCGATCGATACGATTGACGATCCGACCATCGCGCTAAGCCTGATTGAGAATGCTAGCGCGGGTATGCCCGAATAAGGATCAACGGCAAGCCCATAGTGCTTGCCGATGGACCCGGTTAGTTCTGCGTTATCAATGCGCGGGCAGGAGCTCGACGTCTCCGTACCAGGCGCGCGTCGTAGTACCGGTATTGTCGGTATCGGTCAACAGCCCGTAGCCGGTGACTCGTCCTGGCGATTCGTGAAAGACCCGCTCGTAGTCTTGCACGATATTGCGGCGCAGGCTTTGCCAGTGACCCGCGTCGCCGGACAACCCAGAGACCACGATCATTTGTACGCGGTTCGTGTGAGGATTGGCAATGATGGTGCCTGGCTTAGCGGTGGTCGACCAGATATACATCAGCGTGGCATAGGGCAGTTCTTCGCCACCCATGCGCTTTGCCAGGTCCATCTTGGCGCGGTCGAAAAACGATAGCTTGCTTTTGTCGCCGTCAAATGTGAAAACCAGTCGCACCGGCGCGTCTTCTTTCGATCCGACGCGGTTGTCGGCGCCCTCGATCGGCTCTTTTGCTTTCCAGCGCCACGCCACGACGGGTGTGCGAACGAGGTCGATATTACCTTCGTGCATCAGCGCCGAAGCCGAGCGGTTCGCGTCCGCCTGCAGGACGGTGGTGTTGCCGTCGTGAACGAGCGTGTATTGCGTCAAGCGCTTGCCGTGCGCGACCGGCAGGTTCTTCCAGCCTGCGGGCAATGGTTCGCCGGGCTCGATCGTGGAAAAGGCAATACCCGGCTTTTCGTCCTGGGCAACGAGGGCTGCCGGCAACAGCAGGAGCGCGACGCACACGGCGAGCCAGACTGGCCGGGCTGTTCGTTTCCGCGCTTGATGAATCGAGGTAAGAGGCATGGCTGGTCGTATTCGTCTTTTTGACAGCATCCATTGTAGTCGGCTCAGCCGACGGCATTTCAGCCGAGCCACCGCCCCGGCGGTTATCCGAAGGGCGCCGCGAACCGAACGCTAGCGGCCGACATATTGCGCATTTACTTTTCACCATGGATGGGCGAACAGGGCCAAGCGGCGCTCCATCGGCAAACCGCCATATGGAACGGCGCCATACGAACTCTACCCCCTCAATTTATTTTCTAATCCGAACTAAATTTTCACGCAACGCCGCTTTGCCCCTTCACTGACGACGGGAAGTTCCAGATAGCTCCGGTCGATGGGCCATGCGGGTTCACCAACGACAGGCGAACGTTGGCGCTTTAACCCCGATGGCGGCGCTGCGCCTCCTGCGCGAGGCAGGCCAGCGCCGTTTCGCTGAGCCGCGCCGTCACGCGCTGCGCATAGTCGTGATGCCGGCCCTCCAGCGTGGCCCCGAGGCACCGCGCGTGCAAATAGCGCAGCAAGCCGATGCGCTGGTGTCCGCGCGCCATGCTTTGCTCGAGCAGGGCGAGCGCAGCGGCGGCGTCGCCATGGCTGGCACGCTGGTTGAGATCGACGGTTTTGGCGCGCGGCTGGTGCGGCACGGTGGAGAGCCCTGGCGGTGGAATCGGGTGAAACCCGGTGGAATCGGGTGGAGTTGGGTTGAATCGGCTTCGCCGAGTGTCGCCAAGCCGGCCAGGCGCCGATAGAACAAATGCGCCGTGGCCGCGGAACACCCCCGCCACGGATCGCGCCATGGCCGCTGAATTTCGCTTTGACGCAGATCCCTGACGCATAATCACAAGTGCCGGCGCGCCGGATAAGCGACGCTTGAGCGGACTGCAGCGCCACGGGTTTGATGCGTTTTGGCATTCCCGGGCCGCAGACGTTCATTCGCATGCGTTTTCCCGAGCCGCCCGCCGCCATGTCCGACCCGCTTCCGATCGCTCTCTCGCCCGACGCCCAACCCAAGGAGCGCATCCGCTTCGGCATCGTGCTGCTGCCCAATTTCACGCTCACGGCTTTTTCGGGTTTCGTGGACATGCTGCGCCTCTCGGCCGATGACGGCGATTCGAGCAAGCCGGTGCGCTGCTCGTGGCGCGTGATCGGCGAGACGCTCGCGCCGGTGCGCGCGAGTTGCGGCATCCAGGTCACGCCATGGGAAACCTTCGAAGAGGCCGAGCCCGTGGACTATCTCGTCGTCGTGGGCGGTCTGCTGCATTCCGGCCCGCAGGCGAGCGAGGAAACGCTGCGCCATATCCGCAGCGCAGCGGCCAACGGCACCACGGTGGTGGGCATCTGCACCGGCGTGTTCGCGATGATGCGCGCGGGCGTGCTGGAGCAGCATCGCATCTGCGTAAGCTGGTTCCACTACTGGGACTTCATCGAGCGCTTCCCCAACGTGAACGCCGACGCACTGGTTGCCGACCGGCTCTTCGTGATCGACCGCCGCCGCATTACCTGCTCGGGCGGGCGGGCGTCGATCGACGTGGCCGCCGCGATCCTGCTGCGCCATTTCGACCACGCGACCGTGCAGAAGGCGCTGCGCATTCTGCTGGTGGGCGAGATGCAAAAGGGCAACGCGCCCCAACCGCATCCGCCGGGCCTCGAGCCCGCGACGCATCCGAAGGTCAAGCGCGCGATCCTGCTGATGGAGCAGCAAGTCGGGCGCAACATCCCGCTCGAAGAATTGGCCTGCAAACTCAATCTTTCGCCACGCCAGCTCGAACGGCTCTTCAAGGCCGAGACGGGCAAGAGCCCGCGCGCGTTCGCCAACGTGCTGCGCCTGCGCACCGCCGCGTGGCTGCTCACGAGCTCGGACCGCACCGTGGCCGATATCGCTTCGAGCTGCGGCTTTGCGGACGCCTCGCACCTCGGGCGCGAATTCCGCAAGCAGTTCGGCGTGCCGCCGATCATGTACCGCGAGCAGCGCAGCGGCCAGGAGCCCGCGCAGATGCCAGACCTCGACGCGTTCTTTCGAACTGGTCTGCCCGGGGCGACAGCTGAGGCGAGTGCGCCGGTTTCTGCCGCGCTGCACTGACCGCGTCTTACCACCTACTCGTCGAACTGAATCTCGCCGCCCTTCATCACCAACTCGATGCGCTCGCCCTGCCCGAGCAGGCAGGAAATATCCCCGATTTCTATGCGATCGCGCGGAGATGGCCGGCAACGTCGTCAGCGTGCGTGCGCCGTTCGATGCCCCCGACCGGGTGATTAGTCTCTACTGGCATCAGCGCAACAAAACAGTGCCCGCGCACCGCTGGTTGTGCGAGCAACTGGTGGATATGTTTGCTTCGCCGCAGTTGGCCGTGCCCGGTCCGAAAAACATGCAGCAACAGTGAGTCCGCGGGCCTGGAAGTCGGCTGGAAGTCGACCGGCATACGGCCGCCCGCCCCCTCACTCGCCGCCGCGCCGCTCGTGGCTCGGCGCATGACCGAACTGCACGCGATATGCCTTGCTGAAATGGCACGGCGAATTGAACCCGCAAATCGCCGTCACGCGCGAGATCGAAGCATCGGTCGTGCGCAGCAGCTCGCGCGCGCGCTTCAGGCGCAGCGTGAGGTAATAGTGCGTGGGCGATACGTTCAGATACGCCTTGAACATGCGCTGCAAATGCCGTTGCGAAAGCCGCACGAGCCGCGCGAGCTCTTCCAGCGAGAGCGGCTCGCGAATATTCGCTTCCATCAGCCGCACGACCTCGACCAGTTCCGCACGCGAAAAACCCACGCGCGCATCCACGGGAATCGGCTGCAAATCAGTCGCGCCGCGAATGCGTTCCAGAATGAATTGCTCCGAGACCTTGGCGGCAAGCTGCTGGCCAAAGCGCGCGCCCACGAGATCGAGCATCAGGTCGAGCGGCGCCGTGCCGCCGGTGCAGGTCAGCCGGTCGCGGTCGACCACGAATAGCTCGTCGGCGAATTGCACGTGTGGAAACCGCTCGTGCAGCGACGAAAGATTCTCCCAGTGCACCACGCAGCGGTAGTCGTCTAGCAGCCCGCTCGCCATGAGCGCGTAAGCCCCCGTGCAGATTCCGCCAAGCGGGATGCCCCGCTCCGCGAAGCCGCGCAGCGCGTCGCGCACGTTGTCGTCCACCGCATCCTGAATGTGAATGCCGCCGCAGACGATCATCACGTCGGGCAGGTCGTCGGGGTCCGGCGCCTGGGCCGGGCGCACCGAAATGCCGTTGCTCGCGCGGGCGGGCGCGCCGTCGAGCGTATAGACCGACCAGCGATAAAGATCGCCGCGGCCCACATAGTTGGCCATGCGCAGAACTTCGACAGCGTTGGAAAACGCGATCATCGAAAAATTCGGCAAGGTCAGGAAACCAAAATGTTGCAATGAAGCCAGCGGCTTGGTGAGTTCGGTGGCTTCAACAGCTTCGGCGGTGCCGGATGTCACATTGCGCCCCTATGGAGACAAGCCTGCACGGGCTGAGAATGAAGAACCGGCCCGCACGCGCGAGCCGGTTAATCTGATCAGGACAACACGCTTAAAACAGACGTTTCGCCATTCAAGCCTGCGCGACTATGGCGCGCGGACGAAAGAGCTGCTTCATGCCCGAGAACAGCGGCGCCTTTGCGGCACCCGGCGCGCGGCCAAAGCTCTCCGTGATGCGGTCCAGAATGATCGCCAGCAGCACCACCGCAAGCCCGCTCTCGAAGCCCAGCCCGATATCGAGTCGCTGGATGCTCGCGAGCACGTCGTTGCCGAGGCCGCCCGCGCCCACCATCGAGGCAATGATCACCATCGAAAGCGCCATCATGATGGTCTGGTTCACGCCTTGCATGATCGAGGGCAGCGCATTGGGAAACTGCACCTTGTAGAGCAGCTGCCACGGCGTGCAGCCGAAGGCGTGGCCCGCTTCCACGATCTCGCGGTTCACGTGCTTGATACCGAGGCTCGTGAGACGCACGGCGGGCGGCATCGCGAAGATCACGGTCGAGAGAATGCCTGGCACGCGACCAAGACCGAACAGCATCGCCGCCGGAATCAGGTAGACGAAGGCCGGCATGGTCTGCATCAGGTCGAGAATCGGCCGCACGATGGTCTGCACGAGCTTGTTCTTCGCGGTCCAGATGCCGAGCGGAATGCCCAGCACGAGGCTAATGAGCGTGGACGAAAGCGTGAGCCCCAGGGTGACGATCATCTGATCCCAGAAGCCGGTCGCGTAGATGAGCAGCAGCGAAGCCGCCGCAAAGATCGCGAAGCGCCAGCCCACGCGCCACAACCCGAGCGCGATGAAGAACGCCATCATCGCCCACATGGGCACGACCTGAAGGCCATGCTCGATGAGCTTCGCGAAGCTTTCGATCGCCTTACCGATGGCGTCGAAGGTGTTGGCATCGTGGTCGAGCAGATAATGAACCGACTGATCGACCCATTGGCCGAGAGGAATGAGCTCAGACATGGGCACCCCTGTTGCGCGTAATGACCTTGAGGACAGCGGCCTGATCGATGGAACCGCAATAGCGGCCTTCATCGTCGACCACCGGCAATGCTGTATTCGTTGCGCACACGCGCGAAACCACCTGATCGAGCGGCGCGCCGAGCGCGATGCTCTCGACCTTGCGCACCGACGGCTTGTCCACGCCGATCGCATCGCGCGTGACGAAGCCGCTGATGCGGCGCTGCGCGTCGAGCACGAACGCATATTCATTGCTGCCGTTGAGCGACGCGGCCACGCTCTTCTTGTCGAGCGTGCGGATGAGCGGCACGGCTTCGCGCTGCATCAGATCGCCGGCGGTGAGGTAGCGGCTCGTGTCCACGCCGTCGAAGAACGCGCGCACATAGTCATCGGCAGGATTGCTGATGATCTCCTGCGGCGTGCCGATCTGCACGATGCGGCCGCCTTCCATGATGGCAATGCGGCTGCCGATGCGCAGCGCCTCTTCCAGATCGTGCGAGACGAACATGATCGTGCGGCGCTGCTCCTTTTGCAGTTGCAGCAGCACGTTCTGCATTTCCTTGCGCTTGAGCGGGTCGAGCGCCGAAAACGCTTCGTCCATGATCATGAGCGAGGGGTTGACGGCCAGTGCGCGCGCGAGACCCACGCGCTGCTGCATGCCGCCGGAAAGCTCGGCGGGCAGCTTGTGGGCGAACTGCGCGAGGCCCACCTGTTCGAGCACCGTGAGCGCGCGTTGCTCGCGCTCCTTGCGCCCGACGCCCGCGACTTCGAGGCCGAAGGAGGCGTTCGCGAGCACCGTGCGCTGCGGCATGAGCGCGAACGACTGGAACACCATGCTCATGTCGGTGCGGCGCAGCGCGATCAGCTCGCTTTTCTTCACCGCGGCGATATCGCGGCCATCGATCACGACCCTGCCCGCGGTGGGCTCGACCAGACGATTGATGAGACGAATCAGCGTGGATTTTCCGGAGCCCGAAAGGCCCATTAGCACGAAAATCTCGCCTTCGTTCACCGAGAACGAGGCATTGTTCACGCCCAGCACATAGCCGGTTTTCGCGAACATCTCGTCCTTGGTGGCGCCGCTCGAAAGCAGCTCGCGCGCCACTTTCGGATTAGGCCCGAAAACCTTGCATAGTCCATCGACTACGATCTTTGGGGATTCCATCGACTCCATCTCCTAGTCATGCAGGCGCCGGCCCGCTTCGTGTAACTACATGTTTGCCAGAAAAAACCCCGCCGGGATGGCTATTTGCGACAGGAGCTTATGTAAAAGCGACACGCCACGAATTGAGACTTTTTTGGTGCTTTTTCGCGGGTAAACGCGTGTTGGCATTCAAAGAAAAGTTGGCTCAAAAAAGGCGACGAACACCGCGCGCGAATCCGCGCGGAAAAGCTGACGAGTGCCATGAAAAAACGAAGGCGCGAGCGAGCGCCCCGTCGGTTTGGAGTTATGCCCCACGGCACGCGCAGCGCCGCTGGAGGAATGAGCCCTTTTTCACTCCGGCTGAAGCCGGGTGATAACAGGCGCCCGGAGCCACTACCTGGTGTGGCGCGGGGTGAATGGTGGCTGGCATGAGCGGTTGGAGGGGCTTTCTATTGCCTGCTTTTCTTTGCCGCTGCAAAGAAAAGCAGGTGCCGCCCCACGCATAAGCACCGCTGGCAGACCGCCGCGAATACAAGGAAACGCGACGATAAACCCGCAATAAGCGAAGCGCTTACTGGGCAGATTGCACCCAGTCATTGACGCGCTCGCCGTGCGCGGCAATCCAGGTATCAGCGGCAGCCTCGGGCTTGGCTCCGTTCTGAATGGCGAGCATCACGCTATCGATCTCACCCGGCTTCCACTGAAACTTCTTGAGAAACGACACCACGGGCGGCGCCTTCTTCTCGAGTTCCGGGTTGGCTACGCTATCCACGTGCTCGGCCGCGCCGAAGACATTCTTGGGATCCTCGAGGAAGCGCAGCTTGTACTTGGCGAACATCCAGTGCGGCGTCCAGCCGGTCACGATCACCGGCTTCTTCGCATTGACGTCGCGCGCAAGCTCGGCCGTCATGGCACTGCCGGAACTCGGCATGAGCGTGTAATCGAGCCCATACTCCTTCACGGCGGTGTCGGTCTTTCTCATCACGCCCGCGCCCGCGTCGATCCCGACAATGCGCCCGCCGAACGCGCTCTTCTGCGCATTGAGATCAACGATGCTCTTCGCACTCACGTAATCAGGCACCACAAGACCGATCTTCGCACCCGTGAAGTTCGTCCCGAGATCGACCACCTTGTCCTTGAACTGCGCCCAGTAAGCACCCTGCGTGACCGGCAGCCACGCGGAAAGCGTCGCATCGAGATCGCCGCGCGCCACGCCCTGCCACATGATGCCCGCCGCCACCGGCACGAGCTGCACCTGGTAGCCGAAGCGCTTTTCGATGATGCGTGCCGCCACGTTCGACGTGGCCACGCTGTCGTCCCAACCTTCCACATAGCCGATCTTCAAGGTCGGCTTTTCGTCGGCCAAGGCCGAACCGCTCAACACCACCATCGCCGACACCATGCCGGTCCACAACAGTTTTTGCAGCAGCTTCACGGTCTTCTCCTCAAGTTTGGGCAGGCTTGCCCTGTGCGCTTCCAGATTCCCCCGCCACAATATGTTGTTATCGTCGTTTTACGACACGATCTTATTTTGGCGCGACATGCGCGGGCAGCATGCGCGCGATTTTTGCCTTGCGTTATTTATCGATGACGAGATCGGACAGCGGCTTCGAGCAGCACATCAACGCCATGCCCTGATCGATTTCGCGCTGGCGAATGCCGCCCTTATGATTCATCTGCACCTGGCCCGAGACGAGCTTGACCTTGCAGGTGCCGCACATGCCCTGCGCGCACGATGACGGCAGGCGCACGCCGGCCTGGCGCGCGGCTTCCAGCACGTGCTGGTCCGTGCCGCACTGGATCTCGCGATTGCTCTTCGCGAACGTGACCTTGAAGGTGGCCGCTTCCGTACCCGCTTGTGCGGGCGATTGCGCAAGGGCCTCGGGCTCGTCCGCATTCAGTGTCTCGAACGAGAAGCTCTCTTCGTGATACTGCTTGTGCGGGAACCCTGCTTCGTCGAGCAGATCGCGCACGGCCTTCATATACGGCGCAGGACCGCACGTGAAGATTTCGCGCTCCATGAAGTCCGGCGCAATCAGCTTCAGCAGCGGCAGCGTGAGAAAACCCGTCACGCCGGGCCATGAAGTGCGCGCGCCCAGCCGCTCGCAAACGAACGAGGTGCGGAAGTTCGCATGGCTCGCGGCAATCAGTTCGAGCTCGCGCGCGAAGATGATGTCGTCGGGCGTACGGGCGCTATGCACGAACACGATGTCGCGATCCTCGGCGAGATCGTGGTGCGCGCGGCTCATCGACATCAGCGGCGTGATGCCCGAGCCGGCTGAAAGAAACAGATACTTGTTGGCCGGATGGCGCGCGCAGGTGAATTCGCCGCCCGGCCCGAGCACGCGAATCGACGCGCCCGGCAGCAGGTTGTCGTGCAGCCAGTTCGACACCTTGCCGCCCGGCACGCGCTTGACGGTGATGGAGATTGTGTGCGGCCGCGCCGGCGACGACGAAATCGTGTAACAGCGATTCACCGCTTCGCCGTCGATGTCCAGTTCGAGCGTCACGAACTGTCCCGGCTCGAACGAAAACGTGCGCCCTTGCGGCGATCGAAAGAAAAAGCTCTTTACGTCGTGTGTTTCCTGCCGCACATGGCAGCACACCAGCGTTTCCTCCGCATCGCTCGTCCAGCGCTCCGGCAGCGCGCCCCAGAAGGCAGGGCGCGTCACCCGGCTGTCGGTGGGATCGAATTGGGCCGCATCTCGCATCATGTCAAACTCCGCTCTACTCGCGCACCGGCTTAAGCGCCGATTTTTTCGGCAAGACGGCCCACATACCAGGCCGTGAATTTTTCGACAAGGCCCTCGGTGTACGGCGAGTACGGGCCCGGCTCATAGGCGCTGCTTCCCGCGCCGCGCTGCGAATACTCCACCAGCGTGCGGTCCTGGTCATTGGTCGCGTTCCACACTGCCGTGAGATTCGCCACGTCGTAATCGACGCCTTCCACGGCATCCTGATGCACGAGCCAGCGCGTGCGCACGAGCGTTTCCCCGGCCGACAGCGGAATCACCGAGAACGACACGATGTGGTCGCTCATGAAGTGATGCCACGAGTTCGGCTGGGTCCAGAACGAGAGGCCGCCGAGATCGGCCGTGCGGAACTCACCCAGCAGCTTCTTCGAAGCCACCTTGGCGTCGAGCGTCTGCGATTCGCCGCTGCGGTCGAGCGGCAGGCGCTGCGTGCGAAAGCCCGTGACGTCCGAGAGCTTTTCGATCTCGACGGAAGGCAGGTTCATCTCTTCCCACTGCTTCGCGCGCTCCTCGCAGGTGCGCGCGAAGGCGTCCATGCCTTCAGCGTTGGCTTCCGAGCGCTGATAGCCGAAGCCGTATTCGTAGAGCGAAATCGTGAGTTCAGGATGGTTCGCGACGCAGTGATAGCACTCGCGATTGTTCTCCATCACGAGCTTCCAGTTACCCTTTTCGACGATGTCGACTTGCGCGGCAACCTTGCAGTTGGGCAGATCGTGCGGCAGCAGATACGGCTCCATGGCGGCGCGGATCATCGAGAAGTCGGGCGGGTTCTCGGCCAGGCAGATGAAGATCAGGCCTGCCAGGTTTTCCACGTGGACCGTCTTGAGGCTGTGCTTGCAACGGTCGAACTGCTCGCCCATGTGCTCGGCGAACATCAGCTCGCCGGTCAGGTTGTAGGTCCAGCTGTGATACGGGCAGACGATGTTGCCCACCGTCCCCTTATGCTCGTTGCACAGGCGCGCGCCGCGATGGCGGCACACGTTGTGGAACGCGCGCACTTGCATGTCGTCGTCGCGTACGATCAGGATCGACTCGCCGGCCAGCTCGACCGTGACGTAGTCGCCCGGTTCCGGAAGCTCCGGCTCCGTGGCTACCTGAATCCAGTGTTGACGGAAAATCGCCTCCATGTCGAGCGCGAAAATGTCCTCGCTGCGATAGAAGGGTGCTTCAAGGCTGTAGCCTGCCTGGCGGCGTTCCACCAGTGCGCGAATGTCTGCCGATACGTTCATCGTTTGCTCCGGATTTTTCATCCCTGGTTCTTGCCTGTTTCTTGCCGACAGCTCAGCAAATATCAGTAATCGATGAGTTGATGCTCGCGCAAATACGCGAGTATCACTTGTGCTTTTTCGACCGAACTCCCCTCAATTACGACGCTCCCGCCACGGCTCTCGGTCGTGACCGCCGCGAGCATCCGGGAATGCCCTGAGCGCTTCTCGGGGGCGGCGAACTTGACCGGCTTGCGCTCGATGGGACCGACCTTCCAGGCGGCCGAATCATCGCTCGCAAAACGCGCCGCGCGCTGGGGACGGATCGTGCCCGAACGCAGCCGCGCATAGGCGTACTGAGGCTGGCCGCTCGCCAGCGGATGCACGGCGATCACCGCCGGCAGCGCCGTTTCCACGCGGCGGCGCAGGCCCTTGGGCAAGAACTGGCGCACCGTCGCCCGGCCCCCTTTTACGTCGACGTCCACAGCGCTGCCCACGAGCGGGCAGCGCAGCGCCGCCGCCACGCTGTACGGCAGCATGCCACTGTCGTGCGCGCCCTCGGCGCGCGTGCCGGTCAGCACGAGGTCGTAGCCGCGCACGCGTTCGGCGAGCGAGCGCGCCGCGTCGTCGCCGGGCGCGCATGCCAGCACC
Source organism: Paraburkholderia sp. A3BS-1L (assembly GCF_051125215.1). Lineage (NCBI taxonomy): Bacteria > Pseudomonadati > Pseudomonadota > Betaproteobacteria > Burkholderiales > Burkholderiaceae > Paraburkholderia > Paraburkholderia sp. A3BS-1L. The sequence continues at coordinate 677,995 of NZ_CP120444.1, forward strand.
TCGACTTCGCGCGCGCCCAGCGCGAGATACTCGACCAGCGCAGGCTCATTGGCGTCACCCGCGTGAATCACGTCGAGTTGCGCACGGTGCTGATCGGCGAGCTTGCGGCCGATTTCCAGCGCCTGCGCGTCGTTGCGGCTGTAGCGCGGCGCGCCGCTCACGGGATGGCGGCCCGCCGAGACCAGCACCGCGATGCGTGCAATCTGTTGTTGAGCGTTCATGCCGCTACTCCCGCGGTTTGAGCTTTCGGTTGACGTGGTTCACCGGCAGCCGGCGCTTGCCCGCGCGTTGCACGCGCGCTCTGCACCTGCTGGATCAGTGCCGCGATGGTCTGCTGCGCATCGCCCACCACGGTCAGGTTCGCGCGCTTCGCTATCGGCGCGCTGCCGTCCATGTTCACGGCAATCACGTGACGGCAATCCTTGATGCCCTGCAAATGCTGCACGGCCCCGGAAATACCGAACGCGATATACACGCTCGCCTCGACCGTCTTGCCGGTCGCGCCCACCTGCTTGTCGCGCGTGAAATGGCCGTTGTCCACGGCCACGCGGCTCGCGCCGATGGCCGCGCCGAACACGCCCGCGAGTCGCTCGAACGACGCAATGTCGGTCACGCCATTGCCCGCCGAGACGATGAAGTCGGCCTCTTCGAGCGCCACCTGGGCCGCGTCGATTTCCTCCAGACCCAGATCGCGATAAGGCTGCTCGATATCGCCAGCGGGACGGATGAAGTCGCCTGCGAGACGCTCGCCCGCCCCCACGAAGGGCAGCTTCGCATCCACCGCGTTGGGCTCGAGCAGAATCACATCGGGCAGTGCGCGCGTTGCGAACGCGCGTTTCGCCTGTTCGTAGGCGCCCACATGTTTCGCGTCGATCTCGACCACGTGCGCCGCCACGCTCGCGCTGGCGCAGGCCGCATAGCGGCGGCCCAGATCGCCGTCGCCGGTCGCGTTGTCGGGCACGAATACGTGCTTGGGCGCGAGCGCCGCGGCGCAGGCCTGCAACGCGCGCAATTCGCTTTCGGGTGCGAACACGCGGCGCTCGAAGCCCGGCAATTCGATCAGCTTGTCCACGCCGAGCGCCGCCGCATCATCCTTCAATTCGCCGAACACGAGCAGCGCCACTTCGGTTTTCGCATCGGCCAGCAACGCCGCCGCCGCGATGGTCTGGCACGTATGGTCGTCGAGCGCGCCGCGCTCGGCGTGAGCCACCACCAGCATGACTTGATTCGGATCGCTAACTTGACGGCGAGGCTTGGCTGCCGCTGCGCCATGCGCGTGGCTGCTCCAGTGCTCCGCGCTGGCATCCGCGCTGCCGCTCTCGCCGAGCGTGATGCGCCTGAGTCCTGCCGCCGTAATGATGAAGGGGCGGCGCGGATCGATTCGTTTGATCGCGTTCATCGGTTCACTCCAGCGAAGCAGCAACGAGTTCGGCCACGTCGAGCACCTCGGGGCGCGGACCCACGACGCCTTCGAGCATCGCCGTGCAGTTCGGGCACGCCACCGCGACAACCTCCGCGCCCACGGCCTTCGCGTCGGCGATGCGGATATCGGGGATGCGCTGCTTGCCGGGGATATCGGTCAGCGGCGCACCGCCGCCACCGCCGCAGCAGCGTCCGCGCATGCCGTTGCGCTCCATCTCCACCACCTGGATGCCGATTTTCTTGAGCAGCTTGCGCGGCGCTTCGGTCTCGCCGTTATAGCGGCCCAGATAGCAGGGATCGTGATACGTGGTGCGCTTCTCGCGCAACGCCTCGACGGCCTTCGGCGCAATCTTGCCGCTCGCGGCAAGTTCGGCGAGGAAGGTCGTGTGATGCAGCACCTCGTAACGCGTGCCGAGCGCGCGGTATTCGTTGCGCAGGCTATGCATCACGTGCGGATCCGCGCTCACGATGCGCTTGAAGTTCAGCGTCGCGAGCGTGCCCATCATTTGCTTCGCCATGCGCTGGAAGGTTGCCTCGTCGCCGAGACGGCGCGCCACGTCGCCCGTGTCCGTTTCCTGGCCGCCCAGCACCGCGTAGCTCACGCCCGCCTTGTTGAGCACCTTCACGAGCGCACGCAGCGTGCGTTGATAGCGCATGTCGAACGCGCCTTCACCCGCCACCAGCAGCACATCCACGGGCTTGCCCGGCTGTGCGATGGGCGCATTCAGATCGACCGACCAGTCGTAGCGCGCAGCCTTGTCGTAGCCGCCCATCGTGCCGGTCTCGCGCAGGTTCGCGAGCACCTCGGGGCCCTTGCCCGGCACCGTGCCGTGCACGAGCGTCTGGTTGCGGCGCATGTCGACGATGGCATCCACGTGCTCGATCAGCATCGGGCACTCCTGCACGCAGGCGCGGCAGGTGGTGCACGACCACAGCGTTTGCGCTTCGATCAGGCCCGAGACGATCGGACCGTTGGGCGCGCCGCCATGCTGGCCCACCGCAATGCCAGGCGTGGGGCTGCCCGCATAGGCCGCGTCAGTGCCGCCTGCCATGCCCACCACGAGATCCTGAATCAGCTTCTTCGGATTGAGCGGCTGACCCGAGGCGAACGCGGGGCACGCAGCTTCGCACTTGCCGCACTGCACGCAGGCGTCGAAGCTCAGCAGCTGGTTCCAGCGGAATTCCACCGGCTTGGCGACGCCATATTCCTGCTGCTCGATATCGGGCAGCTTGAGCGCCGTGGGCGGCGTGTCGGTACCGTTGCCGGTCCAGCCTTCACGCGTGGCGGCAAAGCGCTCCTGGCGCGGGTGAAACGCGAGATGCAGCAGGCCTGCGATGGCATGCTTCATCGGGCCGCCCCTGGCTGCACCGAAGGTCATCGCGAATGCGCCCACGCCGATCAGCAGCGCGCACAGCACCGCGAAACCACCCGACATCGCGCCGGTCGGCACGACCATGAACAGCACGAGGCCGAGCGCGAACGAACCAAGCACCCAGGGCAGCGTATTCCACGGGCCCTTCGACAGACGCGCGGGCACGTTCTTCGCGTGACGGCGACGCCACACGAACACCACGCCAACCAGCATCGCGAGCGCCGCGAGGAAGATCAGCTTGTCGAGCCACGGCGAGTAGATCGCCAGACCGTAGTTGATGAACACGAGCGCGAGCGCGCCAATCGCGCCGCCGGCGGTCGCCACGTGCGTCTTCGCAATGTACGGGTCGCGCGCGACCACGTGGTGCAGATCAACGAAATAGCGCTTCGGAATGCTGAACAGCTTGGTGAAACCGAAGGCGCCGAACGAACCGGGCGCCGCTGCACGCCCGACGCGCCAGTAAGCGGCCCGCTTCGCGACGGCGAACGCGAGCCCCGCCATCGACAGCCACAGCAGCGCGGTAATGAGCCAGGTCGGGTTCATGGGTCAGAAGTCCTTCACGAGCCGCAGCGCGTCATAAATTGCGCCGTGGATGTTGTGCATCGAGATGCAGTCGCCAACGCGGAACAGCAGGAAGCGGCCGTTGCCGAGTTCTTCGGTAAGGCACGGCTGCGCTTCCGACGCGAACAGCTTGTTCACATCGACCTGGCCGCGGTTCACCGATTCGTTCTTGAGCTTCCAGTAGAGTTCGTCGTTCGGCCGCGTGCCGTTCTCGATCACCACCTGATCGACTGCGCGCTCCTCGAGCTCTTCCGTGTACTCGTTGCGCAGCACCGCAATCTTCTTGCCGTCCTCTTCGTAGACGCGGTCGAGCCAGTAATTCGGCGTCAGCACCGCGCCCTGCGCGTACAACCGGCGATAGAAGATCGGGAACGTCGTGCCGCCCACGTCGTCGGCCACCTTGACGTCCGGCGTCACGATCTCGACCTTCGAGCCGCGGCTCGCGACGAAATCGGCCACGCCCGAGCCCGCGTGCGTACTGATGCCGTCATAGATCAGCACGTTCTGCTTGGGCTCGACCTTGCCCGTGAGGATGTCCCACGAGCTGACCGCGAGGCCTTCCGCCACGCCCCAGCCCGGCACCTCTTCGGTGTAGCTGTGACCGCCAGTTGCGAGCACAACGATGTCCGGCTTCTCGGCCATGATCATCTTTTCGTCGGCCGCGACGCCCAGCCGGCGATCCACGCCGAGGCGCTTGGTTTCCATGTCGAACCAGCGCACGATGCCGGACATCTGCTCGCGCTGCGGCGCCTTTGCCGCGATCATGATCTGGCCGCCGACTTCGGTGTTCTTCTCGAACAGCACGACGTCATGGCCGCGCGAGCGCGCAACGCGCGCTGCTTCCAGGCCTGCGGGGCCCGCGCCCACCACCACTACCTTGCGCTTCGGGCCACGCGACTTTTCGATCACGTGCGGCATCGTCTCTTCGCGCGAGGTCGCGGCGTTCTGCACGCACAGCACGTCGAGGCCGTTGTACTGGCGGTCGATGCAGTAGTTCGCGCCGACGCACTGCTTGATTTCGTCCTCGCGACCGTCGCGGATCTTGATCACCATGTGCGGATCGGCAATCTGTGCACGCGTCATGCCGACCAGGTCGATCATGCCGTTCGCGAGCAGGCGCTCGGCCTGGCCCGCGTCGCGGATGCTCTGCGCGTGCATCACCGGCAGTTTCACCACCGACTTGATGCCGCCGGCCAGATGCACGAACGGCTCCGGCGGCAACGCCATCGGCGGCATGCAGTTCACGAGGGTGTTGTGCGTGTCCGCGCCCGAACCCACCACGCTGATGTAGTCGATCAGGCCGGTCGCTTCCATCGCCTGGGCGATTTCCTTCGCGTGCTCGTGGTCGATGCCGTTCTCGTGGAACTCATCGCCGCACATGCGCAGGCCGACGCAGAAGTCGCGGCCCACGGCTTCGCGCACCGCCTTCAGCACTTCGACGCCGAAGCGCAGGCGGTTCTCGAAGCTGCCGCCCCATTCGTCGGTGCGGAAGTTCGTGCGCGGGCTCCAGAACTGGTCGACCAGTTGCTGGTGCGCGGCCGAAATTTCGATGCCGTCCATGCCCGCGCTCTTCACGCGGACCGCGGCGGCCGCGAAGTCCTTGATGATGCGCTTGATGTCCTCGACTTCGATGATCTTGGCGTTGCCGCGGTGCACCGGCTCGCGCACGCCCGACGGCGTCACGAGGTGGGGCCAGTGCTCGCCGTGGTAGGCATTGCGGCGGCCCATGTGCGTCGCCTGGATCATGATCTTCGCGCCATGGCGATGCATTGCTTCGGCAAGGCGCGCCAGCGGATCGATGACCTTGTCGGTCGTGAGATTGACCGACTTCCACCAGCCTTGCGGGCTATCCATCGACACCGGGCTCGACCCGCCGCAGATCGCGAGGCCGACGCCGCCCTTGGCCTTCTCCTCGTAATAGCGGATGTAGCGCTCGCCCGGCAGGCCGCCCGGCTCGGCATAGACCTCGGCGTGTGCCGTGCTGACAATGCGGTTACGCAGCGTCAGCTGATTAAGCTGGAGGGGTTTGAACAGGTTGGGATAGCGCATCGCAGGCGACCTCTGGCGTTCGTATGTCTCGTGTTACTTGGTGTAGTTCTTTTTAGTGGGCGATCGGCGACACTTCAAAGACGCAGTGATCGTGGTTTTCGGCCGCGCACTGCACTTCCTTCGATTGCGAGCGCGGTGCGCCCTTGCCTTCCGGCGTCGTGTCGTTGACCCAGTCCATCGCGCCGGCGAACCAGCCCGCGAACATGTAGCAAAGCTTGCCTTCCTTGCCCGGCTGCTGGAGCACGAACGACGAATGGCGCAGCTCGATCCTGGCGCGCGCGCTCGACGGATCGGCCTCGATGATCGAGAACAGACCCCAGCCGCGCTGCGAGAGGCGCTTCAGGTAATGCTCGAATACCGCCATGCCGGTCAGGCCGTGCAGCTTCGCTTCCTTGTCGCACCAGTGATAAGCGGACTTGTAGCCGGCCTTGTAGAGAATTTCCGCATAGGCCTCGACGCCGAGCGCTTCCTCGACGGCGACGTGATTGTTCGTGAAGAAATGACGCGGAACGTACAGCATCGGCAGCGCGTCGGTGGTCCAGACGCCCGTATCGGGATCGACGTTGATCGGCAGTTGCGGTTGCATCGTAGTGACTCCGTGAGGAAAAAAGCCGATTGCGTCGTTGCGCAGGCGCGGCATCGCCCGCGTGCCCCGCGCGTCATGCGCCGGGCACGTCCCGTTGTTTCGTGTTTGGTGTGCTGGCTAGACCGTCGTGCGGCTTACGCGCCCCACACGTCCTTGTACACGCGCACCCAGTTCTCGCCCATGATCTTGCGGATGCGCGATTCCTTCCAGCCGGCGCGTTCCATCGCGGCGGTCAGGTTCGGGAATTCGCCGATCGTGCGGATGCCTTCCGGATTGACGATCTTGCCGAAGTTGGTGAGCTGGCGATAACGACCCTTGTCGTGCGTGAGCATGTCGAAGAACTCTTTCGCGTAATCCTGCGTGAAATCCGTGCCGATGCCGACCGTATCTTCGCCCGCGATGTTCACGACATAATCGATCGCTTCGATATAGTCTTCGATCGTCGATTCGATGCCGCGCTTCAGGAACGGCGCGAACATCGTCACGCCGACGAAACCGCCCGCATCGGCGATCTCCTTGATCTGCGCATCGCTCTTGTTGCGCGGATGGTCCTTCAGGCCCAGCGGCAGGATGTGCGAGTAGCACACCGGCTTCTTCGAAAACGCGATCGCTTCCGACGACGTGTTGCCGCCGACATGCGAGAGGTCGACCATGATGCCGACGCGGTTCATCTCGGTGATGACTTCGCGGCCGAAATCGGAGAGGCCGCCGTCACGCTCGTAGCAGCCGGTGCCCACGAGGTTCTGCGTGTTGTAGCAAAGCTGCACGACGCGCACGCCCATATCGGCGAAGGCTTCGATGTAGCCGAGGTTGTCTTCGAACGCGTGCGCATTCTGGAAGCCGAGGATGACCCCGGTCTTGCCTTCCTTCTTCGCGCGGAAAATGTCTTCGGTCGTGCGCACCAGCGTGAGCAGTTCGCTGTTGTCGCGAATCTGCTTTTTCATCACGCCGATGTTGTCGACCGTCTTGGTGAAGTTCTCCCACACCGACACGGTGCAGTTCGCAGCCGTGATGCCGCCCTTGTGCATGTCTTCGAACACCGGCCGCGCGAACTTCGAAATGTTCAGGCCGTCGATGATGATGCTGTCCTGATGCAGCGTGCTCATGTGTCTCTACTCCAGTATTGTCTGACGTCGGTGGGGTCGACCGTGTTCGGGGAACGGGCCCGGCGCGCCGGGCCCCTATGCAATCAATAGATCGGGAAGCGTTCGCACAGCGCGAAAATCTCGCGGCGCACGCGCTGCTCGGTGGCGGCGTCGCCTTCCGGATGCGCGCGCAACGAATCGAACACTTCGAGAATCAGGCGGCCGATCTCGCGGAACTCCGCCACGCCGAAGCCGCGCGTCGTACCGGCCGGCGTGCCCAAGCGAATGCCCGAGGTGACCGTGGGCTTTTCCGAGTCGAACGGAATGCCGTTCTTGTTGCAGGTGATGCCGGCGCGCTCGAGCGCCTGCTCCACCTGGTTGCCCTTGAGGCCCTTGGGACGCAGGTCCACCAGCAGCAGGTGGTTGTCGGTCCCGCCCGTGACCAGATCGACGCCGCCCGCCTTCAGCACTTCGCCGAGCGCCTGCGCATTCGCGAGCACGCTGTCGATGTAGGTCTTGAAGCTCGGATCGAGCGCCTCGCCGAACGCCACCGCCTTGCCGGCGATCACGTGCATGAGCGGGCCGCCCTGCAGGCCGGGGAACACGGCCGAGTTGATCTTCTTGGCGATTTCCTCGTCGTTGGTGAGCACGAAGCCGCCGCGCGGACCGCGCAGGGTCTTGTGCGTGGTCGACGTGACCACATGCGCATGCTCGACCGGGTTCGCATGGCGGCCGGCGGCGATCACGCCCGCAATATGCGCCATGTCGACCATCAGCTTCGCGCCCACGCTATCGGCGATCGCGCGGAAGCGCGCGAAGTCCAGCTGGCGCGGGTAGGCGGAAAAGCCCGCGATGATCAGACCCGGCTTATGCTGATGCGCGAGCTCTTCGACCTGGTCGTAGTCGATACGCATGGTTTCGCGGTTCACGCCGTACTGCACCGCGTTGAACCACTTGCCCGACAGCGCGGGCTTGGCGCCGTGCGTGAGGTGGCCGCCCGCGTCGAGCGACATGCCGAGCACCGTCTCGCCCGGCTTGGCCAGCGCGAGCATGACCGCGCCATTGGCCTGCGCGCCCGAGTGCGGCTGGACATTGGCGAAACCGGCATTAAAGAGCTGCTTGATGCGCTCGATCGCCAGCGACTCGATCTCGTCCATGAATTCGCAACCGCCGTAATAGCGCTTGCCGGGATAACCTTCCGCGTACTTGTTGGTGAGCACCGAGCCCTGCGCTTCCAGCACCGCGCGCGACACGATGTTTTCCGACGCAATCATTTCGACCTGCGACTGCTGCCGCTCGATTTCTTTCAAAATGCTTTTACGCACCGCGGAGTCGCGCTCGGCGAGCGGCTGCGAAAAGAAAGCTTGAGTGTTCGACATAGAGCATCCGTGACGATGTGAGATGAATGGCCCGGCCCGTACCGGAAGGCCCCGCCCCGCCTGGGTTTCGTGCCCGTCGGGACGGTGGCGGTTGACGGCTCTATTCTTGTCGTTCGTATTTGCGGCCGATGTATGAATTCAGACGCGTTCTTTTCCTTTTCCGCCATCGGCGTCCGTTTTTCACAAGTACCGGGAACATTCGCTAACCACGGGTGGAAGGTTTCCGATTCCAACAATCATCAGACGTTATTCGCGGTGAATTGAATGCACCGGGCCGCCGCACGCCAAATTCCTCCGGAACACCCTTTAAATCTGACCGCGCGTATTTTTGTCGGGTTTGAATTAGGGTTTAGCCGCATGGCACACTTGGCACGCCAGATTCGAAAATGAGCTAGCCTGGCGCGGGCTTCCGGCCCAGGCTTCAGAATTAAAGGAATCGTCCTCTCATGGTCCCCGCCCGTTCGGCGACGTTGGCGCACTTTGCGTTCATGCCGCTGCCCAATTTCACGATGATTGCGTTCACGAACGCCATCGAAGTTCTTCGCATGGCGAACTACCTGAGCGGCCAGCCGCTCTACCGGTGGTCGATCATCAGCCCGCAGGGCGGCCAGGTCACGGCAAGCAACGGACTCTCCATCGACAGCGGCCCCGCCGAATGCGTGGGCCAGCCCGACATCGTGTTCGTTTGCGGCGGCGTGGACGTGCAGCGCGTCACCACCGCCGATCATCTCTCCACGCTGCGCCGCTTCGCGCGCATGGGCGTGGCGCTCGGCAGCCTGTGCACGGGCACCTATGCACTCGCCAAGGCAGGGCTGCTGGCCGGGTATGCATGCGCGATCCACTGGGAGAACATGTCGGCGCTCAAGGAGGAGTTTCCGTCCACGCGCTTTCTCAAAGAGCTATTCGTGATCGACCGCGACCGGGTGACCTGCACGGGTGGCGTGGCTCCGCTCGACATGATGCTGAACCTGATCACGGAGCGGGTGGGTACTGCGCGCGTCACGCAGATAGCCGAACAGTTCGTGGTCGAGCATGTGCGCGATACCAGTGCGCAGCAGCGCATGCCGCTGGTGGCGCGGCTTGGGTCGGCGAACAAGTCGCTGTTCGAGGTCATCGCGCTGATGGAAAACAATATCGAGGAACCGCTGTCGCGCGAAGAACTCGCAAGGCTCGCGAATATGTCGCAACGGCAGTTGCAGCGGTTATTCCATGAGCATCTGGGGATGACACCGACGCATTACTATCTGACCCTGCGGTTGCGGCGTGCGCGTGAGCTTTTGCTGCAGACCGACATGTCGATCATGCAGATCACGATGGCTTGCGGGTTTCAGTCGGCTTGCCATTTCAGCAAGAGCTACCGGGATGCGTTTGGGAATGCGCCTACCGGTGAGCGACGCAAACGCATTGCGCCGCTTTCGGGGGTAGATACGCCGGCTGTTATTGCTGCTGCCCCGTCGCTATCGGCTCACTGATTGCCTTGTTTTTCGTGTGATTGGCGTCACGGCACGCTCAGAAAGCGGAATGCCTTATCAAGGTCCGCGATCAAGTCCTCTTTTGCTTCAAGGCCGATATGGAGACGGAACGCAAATCCGTCGTATGGCCAGTTGCTACCCGGTCGCTCCTGACGGGGATCGAACGGCATCACGAGGCTCTCGAATCCGCCCCACGAAAAGCCCAGTCCGAAGAGTTCGAGGTGTTCGACGAACGAGCGGAATCCTTCGCGGGTAAACCCGGGTTTCAGCGCAACGCTGAAAAGGCCGGAGGCTCCCTTGAAATCACGTGTCCAGAACGCGTGGCCCGGGGTACCCGGCAGTGCTGGGTGGAGTACGCGTTCGACCTCGCGACGCGAGGTGAGCCAGGTGGCGACATCCAGATTCCGTGAAGCAAAAAGGTTTCAGAATGCATGACTAGTCCCTATCGGATGCCCTTCGGCAACCGACTGTTTTTCAGTAACGGGCGACTACGCGAATACGCTCAGTGGGGCAGCACGCGCAGCAGGAACTCCTTTGCGCGATCGGATTGCGGATTGTCGAAGAAGACTTCGTTGCGGGCGTCCTCGACAATGATGCCCTTGTCCATGAACAGGACCCGGTGCGCCACTTTCCTCGCGAAACCCATTTCGTGCGTGACACACATCATCGTCATGCCTTCCTGGGCGAGTTCGATCATCACGTCGAGCACCTCGTTGATCATCTCGGGGTCCAGGGCGGACGTGGGTTCGTCAAACAGCATCGCGATCGGATCCATCGAGAGCGCCCGTGCAATCGCAACGCGTTGCTGCTGGCCGCCAGACAGTTGAGCGGGATATTTGTCGGCGTGCGCGCGAAGCCCCACCCGGTCAAGCAGCGCCAGTCCTTTCACGGTTGCGGTATCGCGGTCCCGGCCGAGAACCTTGATCTGAGCGAGCGTCAGGTTCTGCGTGATAGAGAGATGCGGGAACAACTCGAAATGTTGAAACACCATCCCGACCTTGGCGCGGAGCTTCGAGAGGTTAGTTTGCTTGTCTCCCACCGAATGACCGCCAACGACGATTTCGCCTTCCTGGAAGGGTTCGAGGCCATTCACGGCCTTGATCAGCGTCGACTTGCCGGAGCCGGACGGACCGCACACCACAACCACCTCCCCTTTTTTCACGTCCGTTGTGCAGCCGGTAAGAACCTGAAACTGCCCGTACCACTTCGAAACGTTTTTGAGTGAAATCATCTCGCTATCTCTACGATTCTCGAGTTACCCGTTGTCTCAGCGCACATGTGCCTGCGCAAGCCGCACTTCAACGTGACGCTGCGCCCACGACATTGCCGTGCTCAAAATCCAGTAGATTGCGGCGGCGGCCAGATAGAGCGGCAACGGTTGATACGTCGCTGCAATGACTTCCTGCGCGGCGCGCAGCATCTCCGTCACGGTGATCACGGAAACTAGCGACGTATCCTTGATCAGGCTGATCAGCGTATTGCCTAGACTCGGTACGGCCATTCGCAAGGCCTGCGGACAAATTACGTAGCGCAACGTCTGCAAGTGGGTGAGGCCCAGGCTATGCGCCGCACTCCACTGTCCGCGGCTGATGCCGAGAATGGCGCCGCGCATGCTCTCGGAGAGATAGGCCCCGGCGTTGGCGGTCAAAGCGAGAATGCCCGCGCTCGTTGGCTCGAGAGAGATGCCAATATCGGGCAACCCGTAGTAGACGACGAAAATCTGCACAAGCAGTGGTGTGCCGCGCATGAGGCTGACGTAGCCCCGGGCAACGCCCATGAGGAACGGCCGGCCGCTGATACCCATGATGGCGACGATCAGGCCGACGCACAGCCCGAGAAACGCGGAGGCAAGCGCGAACTTCAGGGTAATCAATGCACCCATCAGGAGGAGCGGCAATGCCTGAATAACGAGGTCGATTGGAGCCATAGAATGATCTGCTGCGCGGGCGCATCGCCCGGGCCGGAGCCCGGGTGACGCAAACAGAAAGAAGGATGAGCAATTACTGCGAGACGGGCTGCGTTACGTCGGTGTTGAACCAGTGCATCGAAATCTTTTTCAACGTACCGTCCTGCTTCAGCGAACTGAGAGCGTCGTTCACCGCCTTTTCGAACGCGGGATTGCCCTTGCGGAACGGAATGCCCATTTCCTGCTCGCCCCCTTTGAGTACCGCGCCCGGACGAAGCGGGAGATTCGAAGTCTTGATGATGTATGGCAGCATCAGGCGGTCGTCGAGCGTCGCGTCGATGCGGCCGGACGCGAGATCGCGCAGTTTCTCCGGCGCGCCGGGATAGGTTTGGACGTTGATGCCCGAAACCGCGCGGGCCATCTGGTCATAGTTGGTGCCGAGCGTTACGCCGATTTTCTTCTCGCCGCTGAACTCGCCGAGCGATTTGAACTCGCGCTTGTCGTTGGTGCGCTGAATCAGCTGGGCCGCCGAGAAGGTGTAGGGCTGGCTGAAATCCAGCGCCTGCTTGCGCTGGGGCGTGATGGTGACCTGATTGACGATCACGTCGAATTTGCCGGCCTGCAGGCCGGCAAGGATACCGCTCCACTCGGTGGGGACGAATTCCGGCTTGACGCCCAGTCTGGCAGCAAGGGCCTTGGCGACATCCACATCGAAGCCTTCAAGCTCGCCGGCAGCGTTCCTGTAGTCGAACGGAGGATAGGTGCCCTCCAGGCCGACGTGCAGCACACCGCTCGATTTCACCGTTTCGAGCAGGTCCTGGGCGTGGGCAGTGGCGCCCACAAAACCGAGCGCGGTCATGACGAGCGCACCGCGCATAAGCAGACGCCTGGTGTTCGAAAAATTCATGGTCTCCTCGTGGATTCAAGTGGGTCGTTCTAATGGGTGTCGAAAGCGGCATGCCTTCAACGGGTTGCAACGGGAACTGCGTGCGTTGTCATCCAGGGGCTACCGCGCGACATGCGTTAAACATGCGGCTCGGCCCGTCCGGTCACTGGAGATCGTACGGGGGCAGTAAGAGAATTTTTTTTTAAAATCTCTAGTATTTATCCACTAGGACGAAGAATAGAATTCTTTGCGGGGCAGCCGTTGCAGTAGAGATGTTGTTTGGACGGGTGCGCCCCCCCTGGAATCGTTGCGTTCACCCGGGGAATCGCGGAGGCTGCCTGGCTTAAGCCGATACCGGGATGACAACGGTATTGCCGAATTGCCAATAGTGGTTTGCCTTAGCGCCAGCTTTGGCACAACCGATAGCCGACGCCTCTCACAGTCACAATCTTCTCCGCACCCAGCTTGCGCCTCAAGCCATGGACAACCACATCCACGGCATTGTTGTCCAGCGCAGCACGCGGTTGCCCGTCGAGGTGCAGTGCCAGTTCCGAGCGCGTGAATACCCGCGTAGGCTCGTTGACCAGCGCACTCAGAATCCGGTATTCGCTTGGCCTCACCGAAACCGGCAAGCCATCGAGCAATATGGAATGATCGAGCGTGTTGACCAACAAATTTCCGAGCACCACCCTGCCTTGAAGGCGGTGCGGGCGCCGCATCGACAGGCGAACCCGGGCTCGCAGGTCCTCCAGCTCGAACGGCTTCATGAGGTAGTCGTCAGCGCCGCTGTCCAGCACGACCATGGGGCTCGCGAACAAACCTTGAGGAATCAAGGCAACGACAGCCGCTTGAGTTCCGCGCTTGCGATAACGCCGCAACAGATCGAACGAGTCCAGGCACGCGCAACCGAAGTCGAGCAGCACGAGATCGTGACATTGCGCCTGCAAGCTCAGTTCGGCCTCGTAGGCGCTGCTCGCCCAGTCGACCTCATGCCCCATAAGAGGCATCACCGAAACGATCTGTAGTGCGATCGAATCGTCGTCTTGAACCAGTAGCACTCTCACATTGACCTCCAGTCATCCCGATGGCTTGCAGCTTCACCAGTCATGGGGCTATGCGAGCGTGCCGATGCGATAGCCCACGCCTCGCACGTTATAGATTGCGTCGCTCCCCAGTTTGCGGCGCAGATTGTGAACATGCACCTGGATGGCGTTACTCTCGATCTCCTCGTTCCATCCGTACAGGCGTTCCTCGAGCTGCGAGCGCGTGACGACCATTGCAGGATCGCGCATCAGCTCCTCCAACAACACGAACTCGCGTGTCGTCACCGGCACCTCCCGGTCGCCTAGCCATACGCGGTGCTGCGCGGGGTCGAGCCGCAGCGTGCCAACTTGCAGCAACGGTTGCACGCGGCCCGTCTGGTGCCGGTTCACGACGCGGATGCGGGCCAGCAGCTCGTCGAGCGCAAACGGCTTGACGAGATAATCGTCAGCGCCGCCGTCAAGGCCCGCCACCCCGTCCGGCACGGCATCGCGAGCGGTAATCACGATTACCGGCGTTGCATCGTTTCGCCGGCGCAACCTCGCGAGCAGCGCGAGCCCGTTCTTTCCGGAGCGCGCGATATCGAGCAGCACAAGGCCATACGAGGTCGCGGCAAGCGCCAGCATGGCCGAATCCCCGTGCTCCACCCAGTCGACTGCGAAGCCCTCCTTGCGCAAGCCGCGCTTCAATTCACCATCTATCGATGCGTCATCTCCCACGAGCAATATGCGCATGGTATTCCCCGTTATTCAATTCACTGCCAGTCAATGATTTCGATGCGACATATCGTGATCGCCGCATGAATTGATCGTGTTAAGAAAAACTCCCCATGAAAGCAGCACCAACGATTTTCAAGAGCTTAAGGTTTGCCGCAGTTTTTAAAGCGGGCAAACACTCAGTGAATTCCCTGGCGAGCAGTCCGCACCTGTACATCCTTGTGTCAGCAAGGCTCTTGCCACTTTACGTTTTGCTTTATGACGATCCAGCGAATTTCCGGACCGTGGGCCGGCCTGCGCAATCGTCAGGAACGTCCGGTAGCCGCTCCCATCGGTGCTCTCCAGCAAACGGCGCGATGGTTCGCCCGGCCGCGCAAGGGCTGCGCGACAGCCGGATCGTAACCCTCGACCATTTAAACGGCTTTCAGGCATAAGCTGCCTTTTATCGTGGACATAAAATTATTCGATTGTCCTTAAGCTTGGGGCGCCGTCAAAGTTCGATCCGGAACAGTTGATGCCCGCCGCGTAACCCCGGTGAGCGGGTTCAACACGACGCGAAAAAGATTGCCGACACGGCAGCAAAAAGCTGGAGCTGGCATACCTCCATCCGTTCCCAAGCATCGATCTTCGGCACCGTATTTTCTTTCCTTAAATTCGCATTACAAACTACTACCAATGAAAGGAGATGTTGTGGTCAATTTCAGATATCGATCCATTTTTATCGGAGTGCTTATCGTTTCGGCGTCGTCCGCGGCAGATGCGCAGAGCAGCGTAACGCTGTACGGCTCGATCGACGAAGCCGCGGCCTACTACAACAACACGGGCGGCCACTCGCTCGTGGCAATGCAAAACGCCGACAATGGATCGACGTACTGGGGCCTCAAAGGCAAGGAAGACCTCGGTGGCGGCCTGAATGCGATCTTCACCCTGGAGAGCTCCTTCGACATTACACACGGATCGCTGTCGAACAATCGCATTTTCGCCCACCAGGCCACCGTCGGTCTTGGCGGTGACGCCTACGGCACGCTCACGATGGGGCGGCAGTTCGATCCGACGGTCGACCTGATTCAGCCGATTACCGGCGACAGCTTTGCGGGACCCGTTTTCACCACGCCGGGCGATGCCGACAATAACGACAACTCGGTGTGGATCAACAGCTCGATCAAGTACGCGAGCCCGACCTACGCGGGCTTCCAGTACGAGCTGATGTACGGGGTTGGCGGAATCGCCGGCAACGCCACCGGCGGCCACGCGTACGGGGCGGCCGCCTCGTACAACCATGGCGGACTGACGCTCGCCACCGGCTATCTGTTCGCGAAGAACGATGCCAACGGTACCGGCGCAGCGGACCTTACGCAAGATAACTCGGTCACGCCCCTCTTCGGCGCGACGCCCATGTTCGGTTCCCGGCAGATCGTCCAGGTCGCGGCGCAGTATGTCATCGGCAACCTGACCGCCAACATCCGCTACAGCAACGCGCAGTACAAGCCGTACACGGATTACGGCGCTTTCAACCGCACCGAAACATTCAATGTTGGCGGTGCTGCGCTCCAGTATCAATTCACTCCGGCGCTGTCCGGCGCGCTCAACTACGTGTACACGCACTCGAGCGGCGCGTCGTCGGCAACTTACAACAACTTCGGTGCGAACGCAACTTACTCGTTGAGCAAGCGCACGAGCTTCTATGCCGACGTCGCGTATTCCCACGCGAGCGGCACGACGTTCAGCGAGGACGGTTCCGGGATCGTCGCGGCGGGCGGCACGGTGGGCGATCTCGCCGCGAGTTCGAGCACCCGTTCGCAGGTCGTGGCGATCATCGGCATCACGCACAAGTTCTGAAGTCGCATTCAAGGTAGTCGATAAAACTCACTAAAGAAACGCGTTCATTTCCTACTGGAGGCAACATGGCATTTTTCAGGCACAAAACGTTGACGATCACTCTCGTCGCAATGGGGTTGTGCGCCGTCGGGACCTATGCGCAGGCGTCGCAGTACCAGCTCGTCAAAACGATCGACCTGCCCGGCAGCAAGGGCGGTCACGGCGATTGGGTCACCTACGACAAGGACACCCACGCGGTCTGGCTGTCCCAGTCGCCCAATCACAATGTGGTCGTGATCGATGCGAAGACCATGGCGATCAAGAAGACGCTCTCGGGCGTCGATTCCGGCAACGGCATCGATTTCGACGCGAACCACGCCTACGTCACCGATGCGACCACGGGCAAGTTGATCGTCTATGACAAACACTCGTTCGACCGCATCGCCGCCGTCGACAGCGGCGGCAAGACCCCCGACGGCGTGAACGTGGACACGAAGTCGGGCGCCATCCTGCTCGCGAACGACGACAGCAACAACGAGGCCGTTTTTGAGCCGAAGGCCCCGTACAAACTCACCACGACGTTCAAGCTCAAGCCTGAAGACGACAAGGATGGACCGGACGTCGCGCTCTACGTCGCTTCCACTGACCGCCTGTATCAACCCGTTGGCGGCAAGATCGACGTGATCAATCCGAATACCCATGAGATCGAGGCGGTATGGGACTTCGGCCTGAAGGGCGCGGCCAAGGGCGGTGTCTACGACAGCAAAACGAATCATCTGATCTTCGGCACCAGCGACAAGAAGATGCTTGTGGTGAACCCGGCAACGGGCAAGCTCGTGGCGACCATCGACGTCGCGGGCGCAGTGGACCAGACGGCTATCGACACCGACAAGCGCCGCGCGTTCATCGGCGACAAAACCGGCAACCTCGAAGTGGTCGACCTCGACACGAACCATGTTATCGACCACATCCAGACCGAGCCCAAGGTCCACACGCTGACCGTCGACACGGCAACCCATCGCGTCTACGTCTATCTCAACGAAAGCAACAAGGTTGGGGTGTACGAGCAGAAGTCCTGATATCGCACACCGGAGACGGGTGGCGCAGCAGCATGGTCCCCTGCCCCGCCCGCGCCGCGCCTGCACCGCATGAATGGAACGCGGGGGCGGCGCGCAAGATCGCGAAGGATCGCATCGACGCGTGCCGTCACCCGACCGCTAATTTGTAGGAGAAGTCGTCATGTCATCCGCTGCCTCGCCGGCAGGCAAGCCCTTGCTCAGAAGCCGCTGGACTCAGCTGTTCATCGGCATTGCCTGCATGGCACTCGTCGCCAATCTGCAATATGCGTGGACACTATTCGTTGTCCCAATGAAAACCCAGAATCTCTGGAGCGCTGCCGAAGTTCAAACGGCATTCTCCATTTTCATTCTGGTCGAAACCTGGCTCGTGCCGGTCGAGGGATGGCTGGTGGACCGCTTCGGCCCGCGCCCCGTCGTCATGGCCGGCGCGGTATTCGTTGCGCTTAGCTGGGTGATCGACTCGTTCGCCACCTCGCTGCCCGTGCTCTACACCGCCTCGGTCATCGCCGGGCTCGGCGCGGGCTGCGTGTACGGCACCTGCGTCGGCAACGCGCTCAAGTGGTTCCCGGACCGGCGCGGGCTCGCCGCCGGCCTGACCGCGGCGGGCTTTGGCGCCGGCGCCGCGCTGACGGTCATCCCGATCGCGAACATGATTCACCATTCCGGATATCGGCAGACGTTCTTCGTGTTCGGCATCATTCAGGGCATCGCGATCTTCATCCTGAGCATTGCGTTGATTCGCCCCAATCCGGGTCCCGGCATCAAACCGGTGGCGCGCGTGGTGACGAGCAAGGTCGACTATCCGCCGAGCCAGATGGTCAAAACGCCGCTTTTCTGGATGATCTATCTGCTCTTCGTGCTCGTAGCGGCCGGCGGCCTGATCGCGACGGCGCAGCTCGGCCCGATTGCGAAATCGTTTGGCTTCGCGAAGCTCCCTGTGCAATTCCTTGGCACGACGTTGCCCCTGCTGACGCTGGCGCTCTCGGTCGACAATCTGCTCAACGGGCTGACGCGCCCCCTCTGCGGTCTCCTGTCCGACAAGATCGGCCGCGAGAACACCATGCTGATCGTGTTCATCGGCGAGGGGCTCGCTTTGCTCGGGATGAATGCATATGGTCACGATCCATACGCATTCCTGATCTTTGCGCCGCTGATCTTCCTGTGCTGGGGTGAGATTTACTCCATCTTCCCGGCGATCTGCGCGGATACGTTCGGCGGCAAATACGCGTCGTCGAATGCCGGCACGCTTTATACCGCCAAGGGCACGGCGTCGCTGCTCGTCCCGATCGCGTCGCTGGTGGCCGCAGGCGGATCGTGGGAGCACGTGCTGATCGGCTCCGCCGTGGTGTCGATCGTCGCGGGCGTGTCGGCCAAGTTCATTCTCGCGCCCATGCGAAAGCGCTGGTTCAAGGGCATGAGTGACGAGGTTGCTCCAGTACTCCAGACTCAATGATCGCAACCGCGAGTTCCGCGCTGGCGAGTATGCGCGACCGGAAAGCTGGATGGCGGAAAGCGCCGACATGCGCATCGCCTCCGGCCCCTGCTTCCGGCATCATCAGGGCGTCAGCCGACGCAGTGCTTTGTGCCGCCATTGCTGGCGCCCTTCTCCAGTTAACTGTTCCTTAAGTCTGCGCTGTCAAGCTAATTGTGCCAGCCGCTGCCCCGCCCGGGTCCGCAGCGCTGATACCTCACTAGCTGGAGGCACAGACGATGAATCGGACACTTAAAATAGCCGCGTTTGCGGCTGCATTGCTTGTACCGGCCCTTACTTTCGCTCAAGCACCGCAAACATCCAATGGGCCGCTCACGCGTGCCCAGGTGCGCGCGGAATTGGCCCAGCTCCGGCAAGCCGGCTACAGGTCCACCGGACGCGATAACCATTATCCTGACAACCTGCACGCAGCCCAGGCGCGTATCGCTGCAGCGGCCCCCGGTACGACGCCAGGCCAAACCACTCCCACGATGGCACCGAATATGCAGTGAAAACATGATTGCGCCGGCGTGAACCTGCGCCGGCAAAGGGCTCGAGTGTCCGGCGCGTACGTCCGGTCAGGCGATGGCGGCGACCCGTCTCGGGCAGAGCCAGCGCATCGAATCGATAAGGGGCTGGGCCAGCGAAACAAGGTGCCCGCAGGCCAGTTCGAAGAGTTCGGTGGGAAGTGCGCGTCGCGCCTTGCTGAAGGCCTGCGCGCTGGCACGGACATCATCCATGCAGCCATGCGGGGCAACGCTGGCAGACCTGCACAAAATCAGGGAAATGCCAACGCCGCCCGTACCACGTAAAAGCGTAAGCGCTTACGCGCTACCGCCCATCAAGCCGCCAACAACCCATGCGGGTCGATCACAAACTTCCGCGGCGCGCCGCCATCAAACTTCTTATACCCTTCAGGCGCTTCATCAAGCGAAATAACCGAGACATTAACGATCTTGGCGATCGGCAACCGATCAAACAAAATTGCCTGCATCAGATTGCGGTTGTACTTGAGCACCGGCGTCTGCCCGGTATGGAACGTGTGCGACTTCGCCCAGCCCAGGCCAAATCGAATGCTCAGGCCGCCGTGCTGCGCGGCAACGTCCTTCGCGCCCGGGTCCTCGGTCACATAAAGCCCCGGAATACCGATCATGCCCGCAGGACGCGTGATTTCCATGAGCGAGTTGAGCACCGTGGCCGGCGCTTCTTCCGAGTGGCCCGACGCGCCGTGACCGTGCGCCTCGAAGCCCACGCAATCCACCGCGCAATCGATCTCCGGCTTGCCGAGAATCTGCTCGATCTGCTCGCCCAGCGAAGCATCCTTCGAAAGATCCACGACTTCGAAGCCCATCGCCTTCGCATGCGCGAGACGTTCCGCATTCATGTCGCCGACGATGGTGCAAGCCGCGCCAAGCAAACGCGCAGAAGCCGCCGCAGCCATGCCAACAGGGCCCGCGCCCGCGATATACACCGTCGAGCCCGGCTTCACGCCCGCCGTCACTGCGCCGTGATAGCCCGTGGGCAGAATGTCCGAAAGGCAGGTGAGGTCGCGAATCTTCGACATCGCCTGTTCCTTGTCCGGGAACTTCAACAGATTGAAATCGGCATACGGCACGAGCACGTACTCGGCCTGGCCGCCAATCCAGCCGCCCATATCGACATAACCATACGCGCCGCCCGCGCGCGCCGGGTTCACGGTCAGGCACACGCCCGTGTTCTGCTCGCGGCACATCGCGCAACGGCCGCATGCAACGTTGAACGGCACCGAGACCAGGTCGCCGAGCTTGAGCGTCTCGACGTCCTTACCAATTTCGACCACTTCGCCCGTGATCTCGTGACCGAGCACGAGGCCGATCGGCGCGGTGGTACGGCCGCGCACCATATGCTGGTCCGAGCCGCAGATGTTCGTGCTGACCACCTTGAGAATCACGCCATGGCCGATCGCGCGGCCGGACGGATCGACCATCTTCGGATAGTCGATCTTCTGCACTTCGACCTTGCCCGGTCCTTGATACACGACGCCTCGATTGCTCATCACCTTGTCTCCTTCAGAGTTGGCGCTGCGCTTCTCTAGCGGCGCGCAGCGATATGTGGAGCGTAGCCCGCCGCACGCACCCCGCGATGTGCAAAAGCCGACGCGTGCTTGCCTCGATCCGACATCGGCGGAAAACATCAAATGCTGCGGCGCACTACGCTACCAGCGTCCTGTGGCGCTCCACTGCAGATAATCGGCGCGCGTCCATTCGAGCGACACGCCGATGCGCTGCGTGCCGGGCCGGATCTTCGGCTTGTGCACTTCGATCGTGAGCGTATCGAGCGCGGGCCACTCGCGAAACGAGAGCGCCGCAATATCGGCCACCAGCGTTTCGAGCAGCCGCGTATGCGGCTTCTTCGCGAGAAACTCCGCAATGCGCGCGCAATAGCGCTCGTAATCGATCCAATCGCTCTCTTCCTTCGGCATCGAGCGATAGCCCAGTTGCGCATCGATCACGAGCGGCTGCGGCTGGCCATGCTCGTGCGCATGAATGCCGATGCGCGCGGGCACGCTCAGGCCCTCGACGAACACACTCCAGCCGCGGCCGCGCGAGGGCGGCACATCGCGCGCCGCCGGCGCATCGAACGGTGCGGGCGCCGGATCGAAGGTTCCGTCGACGATCTTCATGACGCAAGCGACGCCGTGGCGTCTACCATGATGCGGCAGAAGTAATCCGCGAAGCTGCGGCGCACGACGATCTCGAAGCGGTCGCCGCCCATCGGAACCAGCACGATCGAGGCCTTGAAGAACACGCTCTGCGCGCACTGCCCTTCCTTGAACAGCCCCGGATGCAGGTCCAGCGGGCAGCCGCGCGAGAGCAGCTCGCGCGTGCGCGCGCCGTCGATCTCCACCACCGTGTAGCCGCTGCCCACGTCCACGGCGGCCGCGTACGCCTCGCCGAATGCGGGCGCGAGCTTCGCTTCGAGCACGCCGGCCTGCACCGCCGCGTCCGAGCGCACGAGCCATTCGTCGGGGCCGAGCCACAGCACGTCGTAGCCGTTGCCGCGCGTGACCGTGTTGGGCGTCGAAGGCGGCTGGCAGCCGACCACCTGGGCAAACCCGTCCACGAACGCCGGATCGCTCAGTTCGCCGCGCACGTTCACCAGATCGCGGAACGGCAGTTCACGCAGGGTGAAGCCGTTCGGCGCGCGGCCCTCCTGGGCCTTGATGAGCCCGGCCACGCCGGCGAAAGGCGACTCGAGCCGCACCGCTGCTGCTGCGCGCTCCGCAAGGGGCGCCGTATCCATCGTTTCATTCAACATGCTGACGCACCCCTTCAGTGTCGTAAAAAATCGGGCTGGCAATCTTCGCCTTCACGCGCCGGCCATCGGCCATCGAGATCGCGACGTATTCGCCGGTTTTGTTGTGGCCGCCCTTCACGACCGCCAGTGCGATCGAGCGGTCGAGAATCGGGCTGTAGTAGCTCGACGTCACGTGGCCCAGCATCGGCGTGGTGCCGTCGGCCCTCTGCTGCGCATTCACGTCCACGATCTGGCCGCCTTCGGGCAGCACGAACTTCGCATCGTCGGTCAGGAGTCCGACGAACTGCTTGCGCCCGTCCTTCGCGGTGTCCGAGCGCTTGAGCGAGCGGCGCCCCAGGAAGTCCTTGGTCTGCGAAACCAGCCCGCCCATGCCCAGGTCGAACGGCGTGACCGAACCGTCGGTGTCCTGGCCGACGATGATGTAGCCCTTCTCCGCGCGCAGCACGTGCATCGTTTCCGTGCCGTACGGCGTGATGTTGAACTCCGCGCCCGCGGCCATCAGCGCTTCCCACACCGCGCGGCCCGCGTTCGCCGGCACGTTCACTTCATAGGCCAGCTCGCCCGAGAAGCTGATGCGCATGACGCGCGACTTCACGCCTGCCACCGTGCCGTTGCGATACGACATAAACGGGAACGCGGCGTTGTCGAAGTCGATGTCCCTGCACACCTTCTGCAGCACCTTGCGGCTCTTCGGGCCCACCACGGCGAAGGTCGCCCAGTGATCGGTCACCGAAGACAGACGCACCTTCATGTCGGGCCACTCGGTCTGCAGCCAGCGTTCGAGCCACGTGAGCACGCGCGCGGCGCCACCCGTGGTGGTCGTCATCATGTAGTGCTGCGCTCCGAGGCGCACCGTCACGCCGTCGTCGAACACCATGCCGTTCTCGTCGAGCATCAGGCCGTAGCGGCACTTGCCCACTTCGAGCTTGAGCCACGGATTCGTGTAGACCCAGTTGAGCAGCTTCGCGGCGTCCGGGCCCTGGATGTCGATCTTGCCGAGCGTCGACGCATCGAGAATGCCCACGCTGTTGCGCACCGCGAGGCACTCGCGCCTGAGCGCCGCGTGCATGTCCTCGCCCTTCTTCGGGTAGTACCAGGGGCGCTTCCAGTTGCCCACGTCCTCGAACAGCGCGCCGTTCTCTTCGTGCCACTCGTGAATGCAGGTCTTGCGGATCGGGTCGAGGAAGTCGCCCAGTTCGCGGCCCGCCACGGTGCCGAACGTCACGGGCGTGTAGTTCGGGCGGAACGTGGTCGTGCCGGTTTCCGGAATCGACTTGCCGAGCGCATCGGCGAGAATCGCCATGCCGTTGATGTTGCCGAGCTTGCCCTGGTCGGTGCCGAAGCCCATCGCCGTGTAGCGCTTCACGTGCTCGACCGACTCGAAGCCTTCGCGCGCGGCCAGCAGGATGTCCGATGCGGCCACGTCGTTCTGGAAGTCGACGAACTGCTTCGGTCCGCGCGGCGCGGCCTTGCGGCTGCCCACGAGCCACAGCGGCTGCAGCGGCGTTTCCGTGATCTCGGCGGCCTTCGGCACCTGCGGGCGCGTCACGGTGAAGCCGAGCGACTTCGTTGCATCGATGCCGGCATCGACTGCCTGGGTCAGGCCGCGTGCCAGGCTGAATTCGCCCACTGCCGCGCCCACGCTCACTTCCTGCTGCATGCGCTTGCCCGGCGTGAAGCAGGCCTTCGCATCGTTCCAGTGCGCCTTGCCGCCCGACTGCGCGAACAGGTGCAGCACCGGGCTGAAGCCGCCCGACATCGCCACCAGATCGCACGGCAGGTCAGCCAGCTTCGCGCCGGTCTGGCCGTTCTGATACGCGACCACCTCGACCGAGTTCACGCGCAGCTTGCCGTGCGCAGCCATGATGGCCGCGTTGTTCATGATCTTCACGCCCTGGCGGCGCGCGGCGTCCTGCAGGGCGCCCTTGCCCTGCGCACGCGAATCGACCACCGTGACTTCCGCGCCGCAGGCCTTCACGTCGAGCGCGCAGCGGTAGCCCGCGTCGTTGTTCGCGAACACCACGACCTTGCGGCCCGGCAGCACGCCATAGCGATGAATGTAGGTGCACACCGCCGAGGCCATCATGACGCCCGGCAGATCGTTGTTGCCGAACACGATGGGACGCTCGTGCGCGCCGGTGGCGAGAATCACGCGCTTCGCGCGGATCTTCCAGAGCAGTTCGCGCGTGCCCTTGCGCGTCGAGACCGGCAGATGCTCGGTCAGGCGCTGCGTGACGGTCACGAGGTTGTGATCCTGGTAGCCGAAGGCCGTGCTGCGCGAGAGGATCTTCACGTCCGGCATGGCCGCGAGTTCCGCCTCGATCTTTTCGACCCACTGGATGGCGGGGCGGCCGTCGATCTCGGTCTTGCACGACAGCAGGCTGCCGCCCAGTTCGCGCTGGTCGTCGACGAGAATCACGCGCGCGCCGGCACGGCCCGCCGTGTGCGCCGCCAGCAGGCCCGTGGGGCCGCCGCCGACCACCAGCACGTCGCAATGCGCGAAGCACTTGTCGTAGCGGTCGCCGTCGCGCACTTCGGGCGCCTTGCCCAGACCCGCGGCCTCGCGGATCTTCTCTTCGTACTTCGGCCAGAATTTACGCGGCCACATGAAGGTCTTGTAGTAGAAGCCCGCCGGCAGGAAGCGCGAGAACTTCTGGTTGATCGCCATGCGGTCGTGCTCGAGGTCCGGCTCCGCGTTCACGCTGGTCGCCACGAGCCCCTGATAAAGCTCGATTTCGGTCGAGCGCGCGTTCGGCACGGTGTACGCGCCGCGTTCGAGCTGCACCACGGCATTCGGCTCGGCCACATCGGCGGTCACGATGCCGCGCGGGCGGTGGTACTTGAAGCTGCGCGCGACGAAGTGCACGTCGTTGGCCAGCAGCGCCGAGGCGAGCGTGTCGCCCTGATAGCCCTGATAGGTGCGGCCGTTGAACGTGAAGCTCAGCGGAATCGCGCGGTTGATGCGCCCGCCGGCGCCGAGACGGTTCTTCTGGCTCATCGCTGCTTGCTCCCCTGCGTGCCTTGTTGTGCGCCTTGTTGTGCGCCTTGTTGTGCGCCTTGTTGCGCCCTGGCCTGGACGTTCACTGCCGAGCCGGCGTCGCCAAACGTTTCGTAACCCTGAATGTCGTAACTGACGGTGTCGCGCGTCACCTTGAACCAGCGCCGGCAACCCTGCGTGTGCAGCCACTGCTCCTTGTGCACGCCGCGCGGGTTATCGCGCATGAACAGGTACTCGCCCCATTCGCGGTCGCTCAGCTTGTCGGTGTCCAGCGGCCGCGCGATGTCCGCCTCGCCGCCGCAGGTGAATTCGAGTTCGGCGCGCGGCCCGCACCATGGGCATTCGATCAGCAACATAATGTCTTCTCCTGTTTCAGGTGCGTAATCAGTGCGCCACGGCAGCTGCGCCGTGCTCGTCGATCAGATGGCCGTTATAGAAACGGTCCAGTGCGAACGGCGCGTTGAGCGGATGCGGTTCGTCGTTCGCGATGGTGTGCGCGAACACCCAGCCCGAGCCCGGCGTCGCCTTGAAGCCGCCGGTGCCCCAGCCGCAGTTGAAATAGAGGCCCTTCACGTCGGTCTTGCTGATGATCGGGCAGGCGTCGGGCGAAACGTCGACGATGCCGCCCCACTGGCGGTTCATGCGCACGCGCGAGAACACCGGGAACATTTCGACGATGGCCTGCAGCGTGCCTTCGATGATGTGATAGCTGCCGCGCTGGCCAAAGCCCGTGTACTGGTCGACGCCCGCGCCGATCACGAGGTCGCCCTTGTCGGACTGGCTGATGTACGCGTGCACCGCGTTCGACATGATGACCGAGTTGACCACCGGCTTGATGGGCTCGGAAACCAGCGCCTGCAGCGGATGGCTTTCGATCGGCAGGCGGATGCCGGCCATGTCGGCGAGCGTGGTGGTGTTGCCTGCGGCCACCACCGCCACCTTCTTCGCCTTGATGAAGCCCTTCACGGTATCCACGCCGGTCACGCGCCCGCCATCGCGGCGGATGCCCGTGACCTGGCAGTTCTGGATGATGTCCACGCCGTGACGGTCCGCGCCGCGCGCGAAGCCCCAGGCCACCGCATCGTGGCGCGCCACGCCGGCGCGGCGCTGAATCGACGCGCCCAGCACCGGATAGCGGCTGTTCAGGTTGATCGTGGGCTCGATCTCCTTGATCTGCTCGGGCGTGAGGAACTCGGCGTCCACGCCGTTCAGGCGGTTCGCGTTCACGCGGCGCTCGGTGTCGCGCACGTCCTGCAGGTTGTGCGCGAGATTCATCACGCCGCGCTGGCTGAACATCACGTTGTAGTTCAGGTCCTGCGAGAGCCCTTCCCAGAGCTTCATGGCCTTCTCATACAGCGCCGCCGACTCGTCCCACAGATAGTTCGAGCGCACGATGGTGGTGTTGCGCGCCGTGTTGCCGCCGCCGATCCAGCCCTTCTCCAGAATCGCGACGTTCTTCACGCCGTGCTCTTTCGCGAGGTAGTACGCGGTGGCCAGACCGTGCCCGCCGCCGCCGACGATCACGACGTCGTACTCCTTCTTCGGCTCGGGGCTCCTCCACTGCCGCTCCCAGTTCTCGTGATACGACAACCCGTTGCGGAACAGACTGAATATCGAATAGTGGCTCATCTTGCGGACCCCTTGCTCATTACCTTGATCGTTTCGATTAGCATTCGATGACGTTCACGGCCAAACCGCCGCGCGACGTCTCCTTGTATTTCGTTTTCATATCGGCGCCGGTCTCGCGCATCGTCTTGATGACGTTGTCGAGCGTGACGTAGTGCTGGCCGTCTCCCTTGAGCGCCATGCGCGAAGCGTTGAGCGCCTTGATCGCGCCCATCGCGTTGCGCTCGATGCACGGAATCTGCACGAGGCCGCCCACCGGGTCGCAAGTCATGCCCAGGTTGTGCTCCATGCCGATTTCAGCGGCATTCTCGACCTGCGTGGGCGTGCCGCCCATCACGGCTGCAAGCGCTGCCGCCGCCATCGAGCACGCCACACCCACCTCGCCCTGGCAGCCTACTTCCGCGCCCGAGATCGAGGCCGTTTCCTTGTAGATGATGCCGATGGCCGCAGCCGTGAGCAGAAAATCGACGATGCCCTTCTCGTTCGCGCCCGGAACGAACTTCACGTAGTAGTGAAGCACCGCGGGGATCACGCCGGCCGCCCCGTTGGTGGGCGCGGTCACGACCCGGCCGCCAGCGGCGTTTTCTTCGTTCACGGCCATCGCGTAGAGATTGACCCAGTCGAGCATCGAAAGCGGGTCGCGCAGCGACTCTTCCGAACGCGAGCGCAGATGCACCGAAAGATCGGCTGCGCGGCGCTTCACGCCCATCGGGCCGGGCAGCTCGCCATGCATCTTGCAGCCGCGCTCCACGCAGGCGGCCATCGCGCGCCAGATGCCCAGCAGCCCTTCGCGCACTTCTTCTGGCGAGCGCGACGCGCATTCGTTGGCGAACGTCACTTCCGCGATCGAAAGGCCGCTCTCGCTGCATACGCGCAGCAGGTCGTCGCCGGTGCGGAACGGATACGGCACCTCGCGGCCGCTGCGCACGCCGTTCACGCGGTCGCCGTCGCGGTTCACGACAAAGCCGCCGCCCACCGAGTAATACTCTTTCTCGACCAGCAGCTGGCCGTTTTCATCGAAGGCCTGAAAGCGCATGCCGTTCGAATGCAGCGTGTTTGCGCCGCCCATGGTCTTGCGATAGAAGCCGATGCCTTCCTTCTCGTCGAAGCGGATCGACTGCTTGCCCAGCACCACGAGCGTCTTTTCCGCACGAATCGCGGCGAGCCGCGGTTCGATGCGGTCGGGGTCGATCGTGTCGGGCAGATTGCCCTCAAGACCGAGCAGCACGGCCTTGTCGGTGCCGTGGCCCTTGCCCGTCGCGCCGAGCGAGCCATACAGCTCGACCTTCACGCGGCGCACGAAAGCGAGCAGGTTGGCGTCCTCGATATGGGACGCGAAGCGGCACGCGGCGACCATCGGTCCGACCGTATGCGAGCTCGATGGCCCGATCCCGATCTTGAACAGGTCGAAGACGCTGACGTTCATCTGACGATTCCCTTTAGTTGCCTGGTGGCCTGGTTAAAACGTGGCGTGACGCGCAAGGGTTGGAAATTGCACGGCTGACGTTAGACGCAAGTAGATCAAAAGCGCCGATGCGTCAGATAGAACAAAAACGCCATTGCCGTTGGACGCCCGCGCCAGCAAGGCTTTCGGGCGGATTGGAAGTGCGTTTTGGCGATGATTCACGGCGAAAAAACACAACTCGGCGGGACCGCTGTTTGGCTGTGCCGCCGATCCGTTCTGTCGTTGCTGCGTCGCAGCGCAAGCGCGCTGCGATCTTTGGCGAGTATCAAGCGAATATGAATTTGAGCGCCGCGCGATGCGCGGTGAATCGCTTTCGGCCGATTTTCGGATTTTTCGTGTTCCAGGCAAAAACTGGCTAGCAAAGGATAGGCGTCCGCGAACAACGCAAGTTGCCGCCACCCCCTTTCCTTTGGAGGTCAGAGCCGATGAGAGACGCAGTAACGGGGCGCGACGTTGCGCGCCTGGGCGATATCACAGACCACGGCGGCGAAGTCATTCAGGCCGCGTCGAACCTCACACACCACGGCGTACCGGTCGCGCTCGACGGTCACCTTGTACGGTGCGCGAAATGCGGCGGCGATTTTCCAATCGTCGCTAAGGGCAGGCGCACGCATGGCGGCGTGCGTGTGGCGTTCATCGGTGACACCACAACCTGCGGCGCGACATTACAGCGGGGGACCTGAGCATGTGGTTCCCCAGGAAGTACAACACCCCCGTACGCATGCACGGCCACGCATTGCCCGTACGGGAAATCACCCTGCAAAGGGGGAGACGGGAACAGGACTACAGTGAGGACGTCCTTCTGCCGCGACGCATTACAGGCCATGAAGCCATCGGGCAGCTTTTCGAATATCGCATCGAGGCGGTCAGATCCGTTCCCCACCCGGAGTGGTTTGCCACCGACGAATTCGAAGTCGATCTCGATGCCATCAAGGGCTCGGCCATCACGCTGACGTTCAAGGATGTTTTCACACGGACACGTGACTGGCGTGAGCCCCGTGACCGTGAACGCACGGGCCTGCGCGAAATCACCGGTATGGTCGCAGAGGCCGGAATTCTGGACATCGAAGGAAACGATGTCGTCTATGAATTCGTATTGCGCCCGCAATGGTGGTGCGCGACGCTGCGCAAGAACTCGCGCATCTTCATCCACACGGATATCACCAATATCCTCTGCACCATCCTTAAGTCGTACAGCCACGATATCGATTTTCGCTGCGGCGAGCACCCAACTCCCCGGCGCGATTTCATCCGGCAGGCATGGGAGACGGACTGGGACTTCTGCATGCGCCTGTGCGAGGAATTCGGCTATCTGATCTGGTTCGAACACCGTGAAGGCCGCCATTTCCTTGTCATTGCCGACAGTATCCGTGCCTGCAAGGCGCAGACCCCGCCCTACGCGACATTGTCTTACCGTCCCAAAGGCGGGCATCTCGACAGGGAATATGTCACGCATCTGTCCTGGCGCACGTCGGTTGCGCTTAACAGGGTCGTGGTCCACGACCACAGTTATATTTCGCCGCGACTGAGCGCGAACAGCGCGCCGTATCGCGAGCAGCACAGCATCAGGCATGGAGACGGACAAGAGTACGTCTTCGACTGTGAACGAATCGAATCCTACGAGCCGGCGGAGTACGCACAGCCGGAGACCACCCACTACCGCACAGAGCCGGTGGAAAGTCCGGGACCCCAGGAAGCGAAGGTTTGGCGCGGGGAAGCGCAGCATCTCGCCCGCGTGAAGCTCGAAGCCGCACGCTGCGGGCGCATGCGTGCGAAGGGCCGCGGCGCGCTGCGCGGCATCGAAGCCGGCAGGACGTTCACGTTGACGGATCACCCACACGCCGGAGCGAACGACACGTATTTCGTGCTGGATTGCCGGATCGATATCCGCAACACCCAGGGACTGTCGTCGAAGCTGGACGGCGCAGCAGCGAAGTATGAGTTTGAAGCGCAGTTCGAACTGCACCCGACGCGCGAGCCGTATCGCATGCCGCAGGTCACGCCGCGTCCACGCATCGACGGGTACGAACATGCGGTGATTGTCGGATGGGAACAGCATCCGATGACGGTCGATGCCTATAACCGTGTGCGCATCCAGTACGCGTGGGACCGCGAGGGCAACCATCACGGGAATACGTCCATCTGGGTGCGCCTCGCGCTGCCCTGGCAGGGGGACGGCATGGGCGTCGTCATGCACGGGCGGCCCGGTCAGGAAGTGCTGGTCGCGTACGTCAACGGCGATCCTGACCGCCCTGTCGTTGCGGCGTTCGTGCCGAATCAGGACAACATGCCGCCGTGGAAACTGCCGGATAATCGTGCGCTCACCGGCATCGTGAGCCGCACGCTCGGCAACGGCGGCGCATCAAACCATCTTGCACTGGACGACACGGACAATCGTCAGCAGGCGCAACTGGCATCGGATCATGGCAAGAGCAGCCTGAGTCTGGGCTATGTCACGCGCATCGCAGGCAATGAGGGGCGGCAAGACGCGCGCGGCGAAGGCTTCGAACTGCGCACGGACATGCGGGGCGCGGTGCGCGCAGGGTTGGGCCTGATTATCACAACCATCGCGAAGCTTGGCGCAGCGGGCAAGATACTGGACATGCGTGAGACCATCGCCCGCCTCACGCGTGCGCGCGACATTCACGAGCGCCTGGCGCAGCAGGCGCAGCGACATGGCGCGCAGGACGCTGGCAGCGATCAGTCCGGCGTGACTGCGAACATGCAGCGCGACAACGCCGAATTGCGCGGCAAGCCTTCGGTCAGCACGCGCCCGGGCGGGGACGATTTCCCCGAGTTCGAAGCGCCGCACCTGACGATTTCGAGCGGGGCGGGTATTCAGACAGCGGCGGCAGGCAGCACGCACATTGCGAGCGACGAAAACACCGCGCTCACCACGGGCGGGCATGTTTCCATCGCCACGGGCAAATCGTTCTTTGCATCGGTGCGAGAACAGATTGTGCTCTTCGCGCAGAAGGCGATTCGCCTGCATGCCGAATCCGATGAAATGACGTTGATAGCCGGAAAGGGCATCTCGGTCACCAGCGAAGAGGAGACCATTCATCTTGGAGCGGCCAAACGGATCATATTGACCGCAGGCGGCTCACGCCTGGAGATCGGCCCGGATGGAATTCGCGGCTACACGTCTGCGCAATTCCTCGTGCATGCCCAATCGCACGCAACCGATGGCCCCATGTCGGTCCCGTCACACACTGCGCCAATTGCCCCCTATCCGGTGCAGCTTTCGTGCAGCGCGTTGGCGGCTGTCATGCCTGCTGGAACCGGTCCAGGTGAAAACGCGGTGCAGGCATCGGCACCCGCGCCAACTCCAGCTCCAACTCCAGCACAGCAGCGTTCCGCTGGTGAACTCAAACCTGCCGGGGATGCACCGCCGGCATTCGATGGCGCCCTTGCCGGTGCGTCCGGGCAATCGTCCTCCGGTACTGCGCGAATCATTCCAGTCAACGCTGCCAGCGACGAACCGTGTGAGCACACATTGCAGAATATTCCCGTCTCTACCGTTACATGGGACATGGAGACCGGGAACTACTGGGGCCTGCTCGAAAACGGCCAGCCCTGGCTGGACGCGACTGGCGAACGAAAATTCGTTCAGCTTGCGGGCGCACGCGGGACGTTCGATATCGGCTTTGATCGGGCAACCAGAACTATCGCCATGAGGGTCATTGTGCTGGTGGTACCGATGCGTGTTCGCCAAGTCGACCCTGCCAATCCCAAAGCGGTTGAATATGTTCCCTATGAATCGGCGAGAGAGCACGACGACAATTTTTCAGCGACCTTCATCAAGGAACCACGCCCTGCGAAGGAGATCACAAACCTGTCGGCAATGAAGTCAACGATTGAGGCATTTCTCAATGCCAACAGCTACAAGCTGGCAATCAGGAATTGCCCGAAAGCCGGAGCCGCGAGTGATTGCAAGGCGCAGGTCGCGGTCAAATTCGAAATTGACTTCGTCACGAAGGCTGATGAGCGTCATCATGCACAGGTGAACCTCTATCCGAGTGCAAACCGCGCGGACTCGGGTAACTGGGGGGAGTTGAATGTACGACGCAACAAAACTAACACCGCATGGGAACCGATCCCGAACGAACACGTCCAGCAGCATGAGACTGGACACCTCTTTTCATTTCCCGATGAATATTTCGATCAAGGAGGGGCCGTTCACAAAAGCCACATTGACGCCAAGACCCAGACAGTCAAGTTCGCGGACGCTGTTGCGAGTGCCGACAAGAATACCTGGCAGGGCATTGGCCGAACAACGCTGATGGGTCCTGGCGTCTATACGCCAGGCGTAAAAGTTCCTTCGTACTATCTCAACCGCGTGAAGCACTGGTTTTCAACGCAGACAGGGTGGGACTGGGTCGTGGTTCCGCATATTCAGGCGTGAGCGTGAACAATTTATCTAAAGCATTAGTTCTCATTTCTCTTTTTTCAGTATGCGAGGGCACGATGGCAAAGGATGATCCTATTGGCTTCAGCAGAACCGGCAGCACCATGATCAATGCGATCAATTCAGTCGGATTGAAAGGTGACCGGCTAACCGCTGTCTTCAGGGGCGATACCATGAGCTACGGACCCAGTGTGCCAGGTATCGGCGTGTTCGAGGAGAAAATTTCGGACGCCGACCGCAGGACTATGTTCAGCATGCGAGACGCAATATGCGCGATGAAGAACATACCGGCCATGCGTCCTGGCAACCCCGGACTACTTTTGGCGAGCGTGACTTGCCCGGATGGTCGGCACATGCCTAACGTACTGGATATAACCACCCTGCCGCGAGACGTTAACCGCGCCGTACTCGGTCCAACGGGCGACCTGATCGAGAAGCTCTACAGAACAGGTACGCCTCTCGCAAGACTCGACGCCGCTGCGAAGTTTTCAATCGAGAACGGGAAACCACTATTCATCTTCGCGTTCAAGAACAGCGGCCTCTTCGAGAAGGTCGCCTTCAAGAGCCCGTCGACCTGGGAGGGTGAGTTCAATCCCATGTCGAAATCCTCGAATATATCGACTGGAGGTGCACCAGTAGATGGAAGTGCTGAAGAGTTCTCTGTGACGCTCGGAGCGAAAGAGTTTCTTAATGCCGCTGACTTCCCAGATGGCATCGTAGAAATTCCACCGGGAGAAACGCGTATTCTGAAATTCTCGGCTCAGCCAGACAACAGGATTCCGAAGGGGCAAATAGAGATCGGTGGCACGATAACGATCAAGGAAATACTCGCACCAAAGCTGCTGGAGGGCGCTGTGGAATTTCGCATACCCAATTCCATATCGAATATCACGGAAGCGTATCCCTCCACCCGGCAGGAAGTTGAGCAACTGGAAACCTACCGCCGCAAGCTGCTGTGGGACTCCGTGCACCCACCAGGCGCCACTGTGAGTGAGACGGCCTATTACCGTGGGTATGGCAGCTACCGCAAAGACGCCGAGCGGGACGACTACCCGCAACTTCTACGCAAGAACGAGAAGTTTCCGGAGCGCACCATGCGAAAGAGCGACGGCGTCAAGGTTCATGACGCAGGCCCAGTAAAGATCTGGCGGTGGGATGCATTTCCAAAGGCCGCGGACGCCCGATGACACTGTGAATCGAACGTATGGTCGAGCATCAACGCAGCACTCATTCTTCTCGCGTCTGCGTTTCATGCTCGGGTACCCATTCAAGAATGAAGCATCTGTTCGCCAACGATGCACGCGACCGCACGGCGTTGATCAACAACGCGACAACGCTTGAGTATGTCGCCAGGCCGGTGCGCTGCCACGAACAGCAACCGGGCTTTGCCACCTTGCCCCGTCGCTGGTTCGTGGAGCGCACCTTCGACGACGCGCTTAGAACGAATGCCGCATGCCGATGCGCACATCTGCCTGGTTCGTGCTCGACGACGGCGTGAAGCTGTAGCCGATCACGGCATCCACGCCCTGCGAAGCCTTGAGCCAGTCACCCGAAATGTAGACGTCGGTGCGCTTCGACAGCAAGTAATGCAACCCCGCCGAAATCATGTTCCAGTGATTGCCGTCGAAATGCGTGTACTGGTAGCCGCCGATCAGGTTCATGGCAGGCGTGACTTGCCAGTTCGCGCCGCCTTCGGCCACCTGCATGTGCTCGCTCTGCCCGAACGCCTTGATCTGCGTGTAAGTGAAGTCGCCGGATAGCGTGACCGGACCCACCACATAGCTCGCGCCCACGCCGAACGCACCCTGCTTGTCCACCGGGAACGGCGAGCTCGCATAGAGATCGGTGACGGCGCCCGTGGCCGGGTCCACGCTCACGGTAGGCCGGCCAAAGAACGTGTGCGTGCCGATCATCGCGTACGGATCGAATGCGTAAATACCGGACGGGTTGTTCAACTGGGTGTAAGCCGTACCCATGGAGAAATTGCCGTTCTGGTATTGCGCACCCACGCTCCATGCACTGCCTGTGTGGAATTCTCCCGGCGTATTGCTGAACGAATACATGCCGCCGAACTGGAAGCCGCCGTAGGTATTCGACGTGAACTTCACGGCGTTGGGCAGGTGGTCGCCGTTCATGCGGTCGAAGTCGCCCTGGTTGATGGCGTAGCCGCTCGCCCATGCGGAAATGTTGTACGTGTACACCATGTCCTGCGTCAGGTCGGACTGGTTGCCGAACGTGAGCGTGCCCCAATCGCTTTGCAGACCTACGTAGGCCTGGCGCCCGAACAGCGAGCCGCCGTTGGTGAGTTGGCCATTGCCCACGTGAAAGGCACTTTCCAGCGTGAAGATGGCTTTGAGGCCGCCACCCAGGTCTTCGGTACCCTTGATGCCCCAGCGATTCGCATACGAAATGCCGTCGTCGAACTTCACCTGGTGCGAGCCGCCCGCGTTGCTCACATAAGTCACGCCAGCATCGATGATCCCGTACATCGTCACGCTGCTCTGCGCATTGCTCTCGGTGGAGAGCGAGGCCACCGCGAGTGCGATGCCAGTCAATGCCGCCGCTTTTACTTTCTTCATGGTGTAGGTCTCTCTTGCCTTGCGATACGGTTGAAAGGCCGCACAAAGAAACGTGTCCAATGGCACGCCTTATGCGGATTGAGAGAACGTACAAATCCAAATCTCGCGCGACTTTCGTAGACACGACGCGTACTTGGGGAAATGCGCCGCCCCGCTATGACGCCGTTTTTATTGATTGATCGTTCAATAAAAAACGACTAGAGTGAGAATCTTCCCAGGACCCGCCCTGAAGAATCGCCATGCCCAAGATCGGAATGCGCGACGTGCGTCGCGCGCAACTCATTGATGCGACCCTGCAATCGATCGACCGGTCCGGACTGTCGGGCACGACGCTTGCCACGGTCGCGCAGCACGCGAATATTTCCACCGGGATCGTCAGTCACTATTTCGGCGGCAAGGACGGCCTGCTCGAGGCCACCATGCGCCATATCCTGCGCGATCTCTGGGAAGCCACCATGCGGCGCCGCACGGCGGCGAAAGACGAGCCGCGCGCGCGTTTGCGCGCCATCGTCGCCGCCAATTTCGACGTCTCGCAGGTGAACACACCGGTCATGAAGACCTGGCTCGCATTCTGGGCCGAGAGCATGCACCAGCCCGCGCTGCGCCGCCTGCAGCGCGTGAACACGCGGCGGCTCTATTCGAACCTGTGTGCAGAGTTCGAGAGGGTTCTGCCACGCGCGGCGTCGCGGCGCGCGGCCACCGGTCTGGCCGCCATGATCGACGGCCTGTGGCTGCGCGGCACCCTCACCGGCGAGCCGTTCGATACCAGGGCCGCCCTGCGGGTCGCCAACGAATACATCGATTTGATGCTCGAAAAGCGCGCCAAGGCGCGCTCGGGCAAGTCCGCCTGATCGCGCAAGCACTGGAAGTCACGGAGTTATCCATCATGTCTGTTTATCCGCTCGAACGCCTCTTCATCGACGGCGCATTCACCGACGCCAGCAGTGGCGAGACCTTCGAAACGCGCGACCCCGCCACCGGCGAAACGCTCGCGACGGTGCAGCAAGCCAGCCCCGCCGATATCGACCGCGCCGTGCAATCGGCGCGCGCCGGTCAGCGCGTTTGGGCCGCCATGACGGCCATGGAGCGCTCGCGCATCCTGCGCCGCGCGGTCGAGCTGCTGCGGGCGCGCAACAACGAACTCGCCGCGCTGGAAACGCGCGACACGGGCAAGCCAATCGCCGAAACGAGCGCCGTGGACATCGTCACGGGCGCCGATGTGATCGAGTATTATGCCGGGCTTGCCACCGCCATCGAAGGCCAGCAGATTCCGCTGCGCACCGATTCCTTCGTCTACACGCGCCGCGAGCCGCTGGGCGTCACAGCCGGCATTGGCGCATGGAATTACCCGATTCAGATCGCGTGCTGGAAGTCGGCCCCCGCGCTGGCCGCCGGCAATGCGATGATCTTCAAGCCGAGCGAAGTCACGCCGCTGTCTGCCTCGAAGCTCGCCGAAATCTATCTCGAAGCGGGCGTGCCGCCGGGCGTATTCAACGTCGTGCAAGGCGACTCGCGCGTGGGCGCGATGCTCAGCACGCATCCCGACATCGAGAAAATCTCGTTCACGGGTGGCGTGGAAACGGGCAAGAAAGTCATGGCAGCGGCGGGCGGATCGTCACTCAAGGAAGTGACGATGGAGCTCGGCGGCAAGTCGCCGTTGATCGTGTTCGAAGACGCCGATATCGATCGCGCCGCCGATATCGCGGTCACCGCCAACTTCTTCAGCTCAGGCCAGGTCTGCACCAATGGCACGCGCGTGTTCGTACATGCGTCCGTGCTGCCCGAATTCGAAAAGCGCGTGCTGGAGCGCGTGGCGCGCATTCGCGTGGGCCACCCCGGCGACCCCGCCACCAACTTCGGCCCGCTCGCGAGCGCCGGGCAGCTCGACAAGGTGCTCGGCTTTATCGAAAGCGGCAAGCGCGAAGGCGCACGGCTGCTCGCAGGCGGCGCGCGCCTCGTGGAAGGCGAATTCGCACGCGGCCAGTATGTGCAGCCGACCGTGTTCTCCGCCTGCCGCGACGACATGAAGATCGTGCGCGAGGAAATCTTCGGCCCGGTCATGAGCATTCTCTCGTTCACTGAGGAATCCGAAGTCATCGCACGCGCGAACGACACGATTTACGGTCTCGCCGCCGGTGTGGTCACCGAAAATCTGTCGCGCGCGCATCGCGTGATTCACCGCCTCGAAGCGGGCATCTGCTGGATCAACACCTGGGGCGAATCGCCCGCCGAAATGCCGGTGGGCGGCTACAAGCAATCGGGCGTGGGACGCGAGAACGGCATCACGACACTCGAACACTACACGCGCATCAAATCCGTTCAAGTCGAGCTGGGAACGTATCGTCCCGCTTTCTGAGCGAATTCGAGGGAATTGGAGGAGGCACGGCATGGCAGCGCAAGAGTACGACTACATCATCATCGGCGCGGGATCGGCGGGCAACGTACTCGCCACCCGCCTTACCGAGGACCGCGACGTCACGGTCCTGCTGCTGGAGGCGGGCGGCCCGGACTACCGCTTCGACTTCCGCACGCAGATGCCGGCCGCGCTCGCGTATCCGTTGCAGGGCCGCCGCTACAACTGGGCCTACGAGACCGACCCGGAGCCGTTCATGGATAACCGGCGCATGGAATGCGGGCGCGGCAAGGGGCTCGGTGGATCGTCGCTCATCAACGGCATGTGCTACATCCGCGGCAACGCGCTCGATTACGACGGCTGGGCCGAGCGCAAAGGGCTGGAAAACTGGAGCTATCTGGATTGCCTGCCCTACTTCCGCAAGGCGGAAACGCGCGACGTGGGCGCGAACGACTACCACGGCGGTGAAGGCCCCGTGCATGTGACGACCAGCAAGCCCGGCGTGAACCCGCTGTTCGAGGCGATGGTGGAAGCCGGCGTGCAGGCCGGCTACCCGCGCACCGACGACCTCAACGGCTACCGCCAGGAAGGCTTCGGGCCGATGGACCGCACCGTGACCGCCAAGGGCCGGCGCGCGAGCACCGCGCGCGGCTACCTGGACCAGGCCAAGCAGCGGCCCAACATCGACATCGTCACGCACGCGATCACCGACCGGATCCTGTTCAGCGGCAAGCGCGCGAACGGTGTGGTGTTTCTCGACGGCGGCGCACAAGTGACGCGCTACGCGCGCCGCGAGGTGCTGGTGTGCTCGGGCGCGATCGGCTCGCCGCAACTCTTGCAGCGCTCGGGGGTGGGCCCCGGCGCATGGCTGCGCGAACTCGGCATTCCCATCGTGCTCGATCTGCCCGGCGTGGGACAGAATCTTCAGGATCACCTGGAAATGTACATGCAGTACCAGTGCAAGGAGCCCGTCTCGCTCTACCCCGCACTGCTCAAGCGCAATCAGCCCGCCATCGGGCTCGAATGGCTGCTGCGCGGCACCGGCATGGGCGCGAGCAACCATTTCGAGGCAGGCGGCTTCATTCGCACGCGCGACGACGACCCGTGGCCCAACATCCAGTATCACTTCCTGCCCGTTGCGATCAATTACAACGGCAGCAATGCGATCAAGATGCACGGCTTTCAGGCGCACGTCGGCTCGATGCGCTCGCCGAGCCGTGGCCGCGTGAAACTGCGCTCGCGCGACCCGAACGAGCATCCGTCGATTCTCTTTAACTACATGTCCGAAGCGCTCGACTGGCGCGAGTTCCGCGACGCGATTCGCATCACGCGCGAGATCATCGCGCAGCCCGCGCTCGATCGCTACCGTGGCCGCGAGTTGAACCCCGGCGCGGAGCTCAAGACCGACGCGCAGATCGACGCCTTCGTGCGCAACCGCGCCGAGACGGCGTTTCACCCGTCGTGCTCGTGCGCGATGGGCTATGACGACATGGCGGTGGTCGATGCGGAAGGCCGCGTGCACGGCATCGATGGGCTGCGCGTGGTGGATGCGTCAATCATGCCGCGCATTACCACCGGCAATTTGAACGCTCCGACGATCATGCTTGCCGAAAAGATTGCTGATCGGATTCGCGGTCGTAATCCGCTGGCGCGGTCGACGGCACCGTATTACGTGGCCAATGGCGCGCCGGCACGCGGCGGGGATTTGCCGCTGCGTCCGGCGGGCGGAACGGGAATGAAAACGGCGCCGGGCGGGAACAAGCGGAAGACGCACGCAGTATCGTAAGTTGTTCAGTCCATCGGATACCTGAATAACCAGGTATGCGTTGCGGGCCGGAATCGAAGCGCGAAGCGCGGAGATTCTGGCCCGCTAGCTTTATACGAGTGAGATCCGCAGGATCTTTCCGCATGCCGCTGCGTACTTGCGCAGCGTCGCCAGCGACGGCGAATGCTTTTCGCTCGCGAGGGACGACTCGAGACGGGATACCGCCGATGTCGTCGTACCCATGCGCTCGGCAACCTGCGCCTGCATAAGACCCGCCTCCTTGCGGGCCGTGAGCAGCGCGTCAAGCGCCGTGAATTCTTTTGCCAATGCCTCGTACGCAGCCTTGAACCCGGGGTCGCGCATCATCCGGTCAGTGTCGGCTTTTGTGTGCGGTACAGGGTTGTATTTATCTTCGAGTTCGCGCTGCACCCTCGCCTTAGCCAATTCAGCAGCGGGTGTTTCCTGTGTCTTCTTGACGAATGAATGCAGGATGACGATGCACTCGCCCACTTGTGTGCAATAGAAAACGCGCCCGATGCCTTCATGACCGCGTGGACGAAGTTCAAACAGTCCACTTCCCATGGCACGTGCATGCGGCATCCGCAGGTCGGCGCCAAATTTCTCCATGACGCCGAGCAGCCGCACGTAGCCAGCGCGAATACACATGCCGGTGCCCGGGTATTAGCAAATTTGTGAAATTAGAGCAAATTTGCCCGAAGCCAGCATTCGGGGCCATGAGGACGCGCAAGAGAACGGTAGATGCCAGATCGCAGGAGAAGGGTTAGCCACCTGATGGTTGCGGCAGCACACAAAAACAAAACAGCGCCACGCGGCACCGAAACTCCCGATGCCCACGTGACGCCGCAAAACCAGCCACTGGAGATTAAAACCGCCCTGCTAAACCTTCGACGCGAAATAATGTGAAACCGCAATCGTCAACGCTGCGCCAATCAACGCGGCATAAGGCAACATATCGCGCCACTTGCTGCGTGCCGGAATCTGCACCTCCATATCGAGCGCGCTGCCCACCGGAAAATGGCCGCGATCCTGCCAGTAATGGCGATACGCAAACACCGGCACGATCAGCAGCATCGCAATCAAGCCATCGCGCAGGGTATTCTCGCCTTGCAGATTCGCACCCGCGCCAACGAACACGAGATTCGCGTAGCCGCAAAGCGCGCCCAGCGCCAAGAGCCACGTCGGGCAGCGGAACGGACGGTCCCATGCTGGACGATCCATGCGATGAATCCAGCCCGATTGCAGGTTAAGAAACACAAACAGCATGTAGCAGACGTTCGAGATGGACAGTACCGTCATGTAGTCGGACATCGCCAGCAGCACGAGGTTGAAGCCCAGATCCGTCCACATCGCAGCAGTCGGCGCGCCGTGCTCGTTCACGCGCGAGAGGTAGCGCGGCAGCCAGCCGTCCACCGATGCCTGATAAAGCGTGCGCGAGGATCCCATCATCGAAGTCATCACGATCAGCAGGATCGAGAGCATCAGCATCACGACCACCGCGTTGCCGACCCATGCGCCGCCGCCCACGATGGACGCCATCGCCATGCCCACGCCGGTGCCGTCACCAATGCGCGGATCGAGCATGGCCTGCATGCCCAGCGAGCCCTGAAAAGCGAGCGGCACGAGCGTCATCACCACGAGGCACAGTGCGCCCGACCAGAAAATCGCACGCGCGGTGTCGCGGCGCGGATCGCGGAATTCACGCGTGTAGCACACGGCGGTCTCGAAGCCGTACGAGGCCCAGCCGGCCATGAACATGGCGCCCAGCGCCATCACCACGCCCTGGCCATTCCATGCGCCAAACACCGAGGCGGTCAGATTGCCGTGCGCGTCGTGGCCGAGCGGCAGCAGCGGAAAGAGATGCGTGGCGGGCACGTCGCCGGTCACGAACGGCACGAGGCCCACGATCAGCAGCGGTGTAAGTGAGGCAATGCCCAGAATCTTCTGCGTTTTTGCGGCTTTCGACGCGCCGCTATGCTGAAGCCGGAACGTGATGAGCAGGAACGCCGCCGCAATCAGAAAAGTCGCGTTGATGCGCAGCGTGAGGCCGGGCTTGATGAAGTCCAGGTTCGCGAGCGTCCAGCGCCATTGCAGAATGGCCGCGTCGGGAGCGAACAGCGTGGATAGCGCGTAATTCGCGGCGAGGCCGCAGCCGAGTGCGAGCATGGGCGACCAGGCGAGCCAGTTGCACCACACCGAAACCGGCGCAATCATCTTGCTGTAGCGTACCCAGCCAATCGCGCCGTACACCGACGCGCCGCCCGATTTATGCGGGAACAGGCCGGAAATCTCGGCATACGTGGCGCTTTGCACGAGGCCCATCGTGATCGATGCGATCCAGATGGCCCAGGCCGGCTGGCCTATCGTCGCGCATACGCCGCCGATCGTGAAAAGCACTCCGGCCGGTACGCCGCTCGTGACCCAAAATGCGTCTTTCCAGGTGAGGCCGCGCTGCAACGCGTGGCTGTGTTCGCTCCGTGCGCCAACTTCGTCGGCACTCCGCGCACGTATTCCCGCTTGCTCCATCCAATTCCTCCTGAGGTCTTACGCTAACTAAACAAAATTGCCGCGCCAATTGGGGCGTTCAGGGATCGTCAAAGGCGCGCAATTGCACCGCGCGCCCTTGACGCCCTGCGTCCCGGCCGTCCGCAAGCGGGTGCGAACGGCGGCGGCGTGCCTGAAAAGGCAGGTCAGTGCGCGCCCAGATACGCGCGCACCGCGGGCAGGCCCGGCTTGCCGTCGAGGGTCGTCACCCCGGCGAGCCACTTGTCGAGCATCTGCGGATTGGTCTTGAGCCAGTCGGCAGCGGCCTTGTTCGGGTCTTCCTTGGCCGCAATAGGCACCATCAGGTGGTTCTCGATGGCGGTCGTGAACTGCAGGTTGGAGACGAACTTCGCGACGTTCGGGCAGCGCGTGCTGTAATCGGGCGGTTCCGCGGTCAGGACCTTAGCCTCGCCGTAATTAGGCCCGAAGACGTCGTCGCCGCCCGAGAGGTAATCGATCTTCATCTGCACGTTCATCGGATGCGGCTCCCAGCCGAGGAACACCACCCATTGCTTGTCGCGCACGGCCCGGTTCACCTGCACCAGCATGCCCGCCTCGCTCGACTCCACGAGCTTGAACTTGCCGAGGCCGTACTGGTTCGAGGTGATCATTTTCTGGATCAACTGGTTGCCGTCGTTGCCCGGCTCGATGCCGTATATCCGGCCCTGCAATTTATCGGCGAACTTCGCGATGTCCTGGAACGAATGCAGGCCGCCCTGATACACATAGTCGGGCACGGCGAGCGTGTATTTGGCGCCGGTGAGGTTCGGCGTCGGCAGCACCTTGATCGAGCCCGCTTTCGTGAACGGCGCGATCATCGGGTCCATGGTCGGCGACCAGTAACCGAGGAACACGTCGATCTGCTTGCTCTTCAGACCCGCGAACGTGATAGGCACCGACGCGATGGTCTTGGTGGGCTCATAGCCGAGCCCGGCCAGTATGGTGGACGCGACACCGGTGGTCGCCGCGATGTCGGTCCAGCCGACGTCGGCGAAGCGCACCGCCTTGCATTCGGCGGGATCCGCCGCATAGGTGCTGGAACAGGCAGCCGCGGCAAACAACAGCGCGCAGGCCTGCAGGGTCTGGAATCGGCTCATCTTCGTCTCCTCGAGATTGGCACAGCGTCGATCGGTTCCGCATGGAAGGGATGGCGGCAAGCTCGCGGACGGACTGCGTGTGGCCCGGCGCAAGCTGCGTGCCCGCCCCGCTTCCCCGGTCCGTCACTCGCTGTGGTGGGGCTTACGGGAAGAAAGCAAGCGA
Organism: Paraburkholderia sp. A3BS-1L; assembly: GCF_051125215.1. Taxonomy (NCBI): domain Bacteria; kingdom Pseudomonadati; phylum Pseudomonadota; class Betaproteobacteria; order Burkholderiales; family Burkholderiaceae; genus Paraburkholderia; species Paraburkholderia sp. A3BS-1L. The sequence goes on from NZ_CP120444.1 coordinate 721,152, forward strand.
AGGCGTGCATCCCACGGTCAATAGTCGTTTGGCAAAAAGCGGACAAACGTAGCAATTACGACGAGGTCTTGCGCAGATGCGACAAAACGGGGCTGCAAGCACCGCAGGATGGGGCTTTAAGTTGATTGAACGATCAATCGAAATACGGCGGAGGGCGATTGACCCGGAATGCATGAGCGAAATCTCCGGGTTGCTTTCAGCATCACTTCATTTTCATGACGGGATATTTCGGCTGCTTACGATTTATTTACATTGCAGGCGAATAACCGGCTGCGGGGCTGGAAACGCTCCCATTCATGGCCGGCGCGGCACGGTTTATTTATTCAGGATTCCGATTGATACGCCGATGGATCGCATGAGATCAGCGCATCTCCCGATCGATATCGCGCCGCAAGACAATCGACGTCGTCAGGTCATCAACCGTCTCGTAGTTCGCGACCCAGTCGCGGACACGATTGAGGCCATCGATATTGCCTGCCTCGATCTCAACGATCAGATCCAGTTCCCCGCTGACCGATGAAACGCGCCGCACTTCGGGCTGCTCCGCCAGCAAGTCGAGCAGTTGATTCGCGGGCGTGCGCTTGAGGCTCACCATCAGGATCGCGCGAATCACATTGGGGTTGATCTCGCCGATATCCGCGCGATAGCCCCGTATCACGCCGCTCCTCTCGAGATTGGCAACGCGCTCGCTCGTCGCGCTGCGCGACAGCCCGATGCGGGCCGCCAGGGCCTTCAACGCAATGCGGGCGTCCTTGGAGAGGACAGTCAGAATTTCACGGTCAGTTGCATCAAGCTCTCGCATCAGTCACCTTTCCTGTCCACCGAATACATGCCGGTCCATTCCGACATTTTGCCGGGCAATCCGGCAACATACATGATGTCGTAAATCCCATCGCATGCCAACATATGGTCAGGATGCGCATTCAACGAAACGCCGGTCCGGCTAAGGACTTTCCCGGCAAGCCGCGGGCCCTGGCCCGACTCACCGTTTGGTCCGGATTGCTCTGCGTCTTCTCACGATTTTCGAGTCCACGCATGGCCGTCAATATGGATTCCTTATCGTCAACGCTTTGAGCAGGCCTTTAGTCAATCCACGCTGGAAGCACGAAATGACCGATCTCTCCCGTCCCGCACCTCACTACACTGTCGCCGATGCCGAAAAACTCGGTGAAGAGACTTTTGGCGTGACAGCCACGGCCTCCTTGCTCGAAGGCGAGCGGGACCGGAACTTCCGTCTGAAAACGCAGACCGGTGCGGACTGGATTCTGAAGATCGTGAACGCCAGCGAACCCAGGGTCGAGAGCGAACTCCAGACGGCGCTGCTGCACCACCTCAACGAAGCCGGCTCGGGCATGCCCGTCCCGTATCTGAAGCCGAGCCTGTCCGGCGAACTGCTGGCGTCGACGGTATCGTCTACCGGAGAGGAGCACGCCGTGCGGCTCGCGAAATGGATTCCGGGCACGCCGCTCGCCACGGTCGAGCGCAGCTTCGATTTGCTGCGCAATCTTGGCCGCGCGATGGGCGATCTCGATCGCGCCTTGCAAGGGTTCATGCATCCCGGCGCGTTGCGCAATCTGGATTGGGACGTCCGGCACGCGGCCCGCGCCCGCACCCGTTTGCATTTCGTGCGCGACGAAGACAGGCGATCGATGCTCGAACGCTTTATCGCGCGCTTCGAGAATCACGTCGCGCCGAAGCTGCCGCGCCTGCGCGCCCAGGTCGTCCATAACGACGCCAACGACTGGAACGTGCTGGTCGACGAAGCCGATCACAGCCGCATCGCGGGATTGATCGACTTCGGCGACGCCGCCCATACGGTGCTGATCGCGGACGTTGCGATCGCGTGCGCCTATTCGATCCTCGACACCGAAGATCCGATCGGCGCTGCGGGCGCGCTGGTCGCCGGCTTTCACGACCAGTACCCGCTCCTGCCGGAAGAGCTCGACGTGCTGTTCAATCTCATCGCCATGCGCCTCGTCATCAGCGTGACTTTCTCGGCTTCGCGCCACGACCGCACGCGAGACAACCCCTATCTCTCGATCAGCGAGGCACCCGCGTGGCGGCTGCTGCATCGGCTCGACGCGATGAATCCGCGCTTTGCCACGGCCATTCTGCGCAAGGCTTGCGGATTCGATGCGGTGGAAGGCGCGGGCGCGACGCGCCGCTGGATTGCCGCCAACACGAAACACTTCGCCCCGATCGTGCGGCCGCATCCGGCCACCTTGACGAAGGCCCTCGTGCCCTATGGCGACGCCTCGCATGAGATGACGATCGACTCGGCCGCGCAGCGTCCCGACAAATCCACCGCGTGGTGGAACGACTTCTGCGAACGCCATCATATTCAGCTCGGCGTGGGGCCGTGGGGCGAGCAGCGCACGGTCTACAGCAATGCCGCGTTCGAATCGCGATTCATCAGCGGCCAGCATCGCATTCATCATCTCGGCGTCGATCTGTTCATGCCGGCCGGCACCGCGGTCTACACGCCGCTCGATGCCACGGTCCGCAGCGTCCAGATCGAGCCCGAGCCACAGGACTACGGCGGGCTGATCACGCTCTTGCACGAGCCACAAGGCTGCCCACCGTTCGTGACGCTCTGGGGGCACATGGGACACGAAGCGCTCGCGCGCCTGAAGCCGGGGCAGAAGCTGGCCGCAGGCGACCTCGTCGGGTATATGGGCCGCAGCGGCGAGAACGGCGGCTGGACCCCGCACCTGCATTTCCAGGTGTCGACGGACGTGAGCTTGTCGGCAACCGAAATACTGGGCGTGGGCGAGACCGCTTACCTCGACGTATGGGCCGATCTGTTTCCGGACGTCGCGGCGCTCGCCGGCATTCCGCCCGAGGCATTCAAGCAGACCGGACGCACGCGCGCCGAACTCGTCGAGCGCCGCAAGGCCGTCCTGCTGCCCAATCTGTCGATTTCCTATGCGGAGCCGATCAAGTTCGTGCGCGGCGACGGCGTCTGGCTGATCGACCATCGCGGCCGCGCCTACCTCGACTGCTTCAACAATGTCTGCCATCTCGGCCATGCGCATCCCGACGTGGTGGAAGCGATCACGCGGCAAGCCGCGATCCTCAATACCAACACGCGCTATCTGCACGACACTATCGTCACGTACGCCGAGCGCCTGACCGCCACGTTGCCCGCAGGGCTATCGGTGGCCTCGTTCGCGTGCTCGGGCAGTGAGGCGAATAGCCTGATGCTGCGCATGGCGCGCAACCACACCGGCAACCGCGACGCGCTGGTGCTCGACTGGGCCTATCACGGCAACACCCATGAGCTGATCGATCTCAGCCCCTACAAATACAAGAGCAAGGGCGGCAAGGGCAAACCGGACCACGTATTCCAGGCCGATATTCCCGACAGCTACCGCGCGCCAGCGGACTGGCCGCTCGAAGAGCATGGCAAGCGTTTCGCGCAGAGCGTCGCCGAGCAGATCGATGCCATGAGCAAGCTGGGCCGCAAGCCCGCGCTGTTCCTGGCCGAATCCATTCCCAGCGTGGCGGGGCAGATCTTCTTGCCCGAGGGCTATCTGCAAGCGGTCTACGCGATGGTGCGCGCAGCCGGTGGCCTGTGCGTAGCCGACGAAGTGCAGGTGGGCTTCGGCCGGGTCGGAAGCCACTGGTGGGCGTTCGAAATGCAGGGCGTGGTGCCCGATATCGTCACCATGGGCAAGCCTATCGGCAACGGTCATCCGATGGCCGCGCTGGTGACCACACGCGAGGTGGCCGACAGCTTCAACAACGGCATGGAATACTTCAACACCTTCGCCGGCAACCCGGTGTCGTGCGCCGCGGGTCTCGCCGTGCTCGACGTGATTGAACGCGACGGCCTGCAGCGCAACGCGCTCGAAGTCGGCCACTACCTGCTCGATGGTTTCCGCGCGATGCAAAAGCGCTACGAGGTCATCGGCGACGTGCGCGGGCGAGGCTTGTTCCTCGGCATCGAACTGGTACTGGAGCGCAAGAGCCGCGAGCCCGCCACGGCCCTCGCGAAGAAGATCTGCGACGGCGCACGCGAGCGCGGCGTGCTGATGGGCACGGAAGGCCCCTTCGACAACGTGCTGAAAATGCGTCCGTCGATGATCTTCAGCCGCGCCAATGCGGATCATTTGCTCAGCGTGCTCGGCGACAGCATCGAGGCCGCGCTGCGCTAACGAATGCGATGTGCGGTTGCCGCCGGGCGGCAACCCAACCGGCAAAATGCCGGTCAATTCCGACGCAAATTCCGATTCGCGGACACATTGCCGGGTGTCCGCCCACTGGAACTATGTCAAGATTTTCACGACGCATCGTCTTGGCATAGACATACGATCAAAATAGCAGGAGACAACTTCCATGATTCTCAATCTGAAGCGCCTGATCTCGATGGCCACCGCTGCTATCGCGCTGTCGCTTATCGTTCACTCCGCCGCCACGGCCGACGAACTTCAGACGCTGCAGAGCAGCGGCGAGCTTCGCATCGCGATGAGCGGCCAATACCCACCCTTCAGCTTCGCCAACGACAAGAACCAGATCGTCGGCTTCGACGCCTCGATCGGTTCAGAGTTAGCCAGGCGATTGAAGCTCAAGCCCGTGATTGTGACGGCGCCTTTCGACGGCATCATCGGCGGCCTGCTGGCGAAGAAATACGACATCGTCGTCGCCTCGATGACGATCACGCCGGCGCGCGAAAAAGCCGTGGACTTCGTCGGCCCGTATTACCACGTCGAACGGGTTGCCGTGGTCTCGGCGAATTCTCCGATTCAGAAAATCGATCAACTCAAGGGCAAGACCGTCGGCGTGGTCCTCGGCGACACCAACGACAAGTGGGCGCAAGCCCAGGACGGCTGGAACGTGCGCACCTACAAGGGGCTGCCCGAGATGCTGCTGGAGCTTCAAAGCGGCCGCATCGACGCAATCATCATGGATAGCGTGCCGGTCATGGTCGCGGTGAAGGAAACGGGCCAGAAGGTCCGGATGCTCACGATCACGAATGCGCAAGCGGCGCCGGATAGCATCGGCATCGCGGTCCGCAAGGGCAATCCGGAACTGAAGGTGGCGTTGCAAAAGGCGCTCGACGACATGAAGGCCGACGGCACCTACGAGAAAATCTCCAAACAGTGGATCGGCAGCGATATTCGCTGAACGTCCCGCATGACCGGCCCGGTCTCGCGCCCCTGGAGATTTCATGGATCTTGCAATGACCTTGATGCTACGAACCCTGCCGTTTTTTCTGGAGGCGGCATGGGTGACCGTGCAGATTTCGACGCTTGCCCTGCTAATCGGACTGGTCGTCGCCGTCGTCCTGGTGGCCGGACGGCTTTCCGATAACCGCGTCCTGCGTACGCTCTGCACGGCATACGTCAGCCTCTTTCGCGGCACGCCCAATCTGGTTCAGCTATTCCTTCTCTACTTCGGCGGCTCGCAGATCGGGCTGAACCTCGATCCCTTCACCGCCGGATACATCGCGCTGGGGTTGAACATTGCCGCTTACATGTCGGAGTCCATTCGCGGCGCGATCGTGAATGTCGAGCGCGGGCACATCGAAGCCGCGCGTTCGGTCGGGCTTTCACGCGCACAGACGATGCGGCTCATCGTCTTGCCTCAGGCGGCGCGGCTGATGATACGTCCGCTCGGCGTGAACACGATCGGGCTCGTCAAGGGATCGGCACTGGTTTCGACCGTGTCCGTGGTCGAGCTGACCTATACCGCGCAACGCTATATCGGCTCCACCTACAAGCCATTCGAAATCTTCGCGATCGCGGCCGTCCTATACATGATCATCATTTACGTCGTCGCGAAGGCCGTCGATCTGCTGGACAGGCGCTTCGCGCCCCGCTGAGGAAGCACGGATGTCACCACTCGATTTCAGCATCGTTTTTCCCTACACCGGACTGCTGCTCAAAGGCCTGCTGTGGACGGTGATTCTCACGGTCACGGCATCGTTCCTGAGCCTGGTGTTCGGCATCGTGTTCGCGCTTGCCGTGCTCTACGCGCCCAGGTTCGTCTGCTATCCGGTGCGCCTTTTCATCTGGCTGTTCATGGGCACGCCACTGCTGTTGCAGCTCTTTCTGATTTACTTCGGGCTCGCGCAAATCGGCATCGACATACCCGCTTTCGGCGCCGGCATCATCGGTCTCAGCCTGCATTTTGCCGCGTACAACGCGGACGTCATTCGCGCGGGCATCGTGTCGGTCGACCATGGCCAGACGGAGGCGGCGCGCTCCATCGGTTTTGGCCGTTGGCGGACGCTGCTCCATATCGTGATTCCGCAGGCGGTGAGGAAAACCATACCGCCCATCGGCAACAACATGATTGTCCTGTTGAAGGACTCGTCTCTGGTGTCGGTGCTCGGCATTGCGGAACTCGTCAATAGCGCGCAGCACGCCATCAGCGACACGTTCAGTCCGTTTGAATTTTATTTATGCGTGGCCGTGCTTTATTACGTGTGCAATCTGGCAATGGAATCGGGCTTGCGGCGTGTCGAAAAAAATATCGAGGTGACGCGATGAGCGCATTGCAACCCATGGTTGAAGTGAAGGACGCCCGCAAAGCTTATGGCGCGGTGGAGGTCCTGAAGGGCATCGATCTGTCCGTTTCGCGTGGCCAGATCGTTGCGATCATCGGGCCGAGCGGGTCGGGAAAAAGCACGCTGCTTCGCTCGATCAACCATCTGGAGACCCTGAATCAGGGCGAGGTGTGGCTCGACGGCATGCAGGTGAATCAGCCGCTGAAGGGGCGCGCGTTCGAGAAGCACATCAACGCCGTGCGGCAGCAGATGGGCATGGTGTTTCAGCACTTCAATCTGTTTCCGCATTTGACCGTGCTGGAAAATATCATTCTGGGTCCGGTCAAACTCAAGGGCATGAACAAGGATGCCGCTCGCGAACTCGCGCTGAAGTTGCTCTCGAAGGTGGGGCTCGCCAACAAAATCGATGCTTACCCGTCGCAATTGTCGGGCGGGCAGAAGCAGCGCGTCGCTATTACGCGATCGTTGGCCATGCAGCCCAAGGTCATGCTGTTCGACGAAGCCACATCGGCACTGGATCCGGAACTGGTCGACGAGGTGAATGCGGTTATGAAGCAATTGGCCGCCGAAAACATGACCATGCTGATCGTCACCCACGAAATGCGCTTTGCCGGCGAGGTGTCCGACAAGATCGTGTTCATGGACCGCGGGGTGGTGGTCGAAGAAGGACCGCCGGATCAGCTGCTTTGCGATCCGCAGCAGGACCGCACACGTGCGTTCTTGAAGAATCATCTTTCGGCTTCGGCGCGGCGATGAGGCGATGAGGTTCGGCTCGCCGATACAAGATCCACTGGGCGAGCAGCATGCCATGGTTACGCCCGCGTATCTCCCATGCGACTATCTTGACGCAAGTCAATTACCAAATTCGGCTGCAACCTAGGCTGGTTTCAACCGTTTGCAACCGCTGTTAGCCGTTTTCAAACGTTAGCCAGCGCCGCAGGCCTTGCAAGAGGCTAGTTCCCGCGTTGCACAACTGCAGCGCCATGACGGCGCCAGCCGTTTCCGTGCGTTACCCCGCCTGTAGAGCAGGCTCCAAAAACGTAAAGCTCTACTTTGGGTCGTAGAACGAGTGATCGCGTGACCCCTCCCTTCTCATGGAGCAGGGGCTGCCATACGAGGAGCAACCGGCTGCTCGATGAGATGCCGGGTCATTCGCAAACCCGTTTTCGACGCATATCGAGTGGAACGAGCCGATAAACCTCTCGGGTAACTCCGCGTAGAGTCCCGCTTTCGAAGTGCATATATTCATTCGGATACAGGCTGAATCTCCCGGCGCGACCAAAGCGCCAACCTGTTCGCAGACTCGGAGAAAGCGATGATCGACGGATACAACATCAGGCGTCGTCAGTTGCTGCAGTCCTTCATGGCAGCCGGCGCTGGTTGCCTTACGTGGGGGCTGTCGGACGTTGCGAGAGCAGCAAATGCAATCACCCTGCCCTTTGAAAACGGGCTGCGGGAATTGACTACGGCGTTTCCACAAAAAGGCGAAATGCTGTTGGTCCGCAGCCGTCCGCCGCTGCTGGAGACACCATTCTCTGTTTTCGATCAGGGTGTTTTCACACCCAACGATCAGTTCTTTGTGCGCTGGCACCTGGCCGGCATACCGACGAGCATCGACGCACGCAGCTTCCGGGTCAAGGTTCATGGCGCAGTGCGGCGCGAAGTCGTGCTCGGACTTGCAGAGCTGTCCAGGGAGTTCGAGCGAGTCGAGGTCACCGCCGTCAACCAGTGCGCGGGGAACTCGCGAGGCTTCTTCAAGCCGCGCGTTGCGGGCGGAGAGTGGGGCAATGGCGCGATGGGTAACGCGCGCTGGACCGGCGTGCGCCTCAAGGACATTCTGGACCGCGCGGGCGTGAAGGCGGGCGCGGTTCAGGTGCGCTTCAATGGCGCCGATGCGGGCGCGATTCCGGCTACGCCCGACTTCGTCAAGGCGCTGAGCGTCGATCACGCCCGCGATGGCGAAGTGATGGTGGCATTCGCAATGAACGGCAAGCCGCTGCCCTTTCTGAACGGGTTTCCGCTGCGGTTGGTCGTCCCCGGGTGGTATTCGACTTACTGGGTGAAGATGCTCGATGACATCGAGGTCATCGACACGCCGGATACCAACTTCTGGATGGCCAAGGCCTATCAGATTCCGGACACGCCTCATGCGGACGTGTCACCGGGTCAGAGCGGAATCAAGACCGTCCCGATCACCCGGATGGTGCCACGCTCATTCATCACGAACCTGAGCGACGGCGCTGTCGTGGATGTCGGCAGGTCGCAGCCGGTACGCGGTATTGCGTTCGGGGGCGATGCCGGCGTCCGGGAGGTCCATTTCTCGGCCGACAACGGGATGACATGGACGCCCGCAAAGCTTGGGCCGGACCACGGAAAATATAGCTTTCGTCGCTGGGAAGCGTCGTTCCTTCCGCGGCATGCGGGCCAATTCGCGCTAAAGGTGAAGGCTGTCAACAATGACGGTGTCCAGCAGCCGGACAAGCCAAACTGGAATCCAGGCGGCTACATGCGTAATGTGATTGAGTCGATGACCGTCGTTGCGGCTTGAGGAGCGAATCATGAGGGCTTGGGTTGCATGGGTCACCATCTGTTTCGCAGGCACCGTCGCAACGGGTGTAGCCGCCGCCAAATCACCGGGCAGCGTGGCGGAGAACACCGCGCAGGTTACGCTGCCCACAGGCGACCCTTTCCCGCAGGGAGCGGGATCGGATCTCGCAAACGCGCATTGCCTGATATGTCACTCCGCGGGTATGGTGATGCGGCAACCACCGCTGACGTTTGACGACTGGAAAGCCGAAGTGACCAAGATGCGTGCAGTCTACGGCGCGCCGCTTCCACCCGAAAGTATCGAAGAGATCGCCCGGTATCTGGTGACGATCAACGGGAAGCCCTGACCCGCAATTGCGGCAGGGTTCAAGGCGAACGCGTTCTGGTCTGCGAAGGCAGGTCGGTCGCACGAACGGCGACGCGCTTACTCGGGCACCTGTGGCACGGCTACACGTGACTCGTCGATTTTCAACGCGCACGGTCGCGCCGACTCAGGTGCCCCACTCCGAAGCCGGCAAATCAGGCCTGCCGATAATAAACATTCTGCGGATGCCGCGCTTCCGCGAAGAAGAACCACCGCTCGGCCACGAGCCCCGCATACTGAATCACCACAGCGGCGCACAGCAGCGTCAATGAAGCGCCCACCGGCCGCACGTTCGCGCCGAATGCGACGAGCACGAACGGCACGGCAAACGCGGCCACGAGGAAGGTCCATTTGATCCGCTTGAGCGTGGCCGGCGTCTTGCCGTGGAAGAACTCGCGCAGGTTGAACGCGCCCGCCGTGAAGCCGCGCGACTTCTGCTCGACGCGTGCGCTGCGGATGCCGGTCGCGCTCTGTACCGTCGATTTGGGCCGCAGCCGCGCATTGCGCACGAGCGAGGCGACGCGCGAAGCACAGCCGCCGAGCGTCAGCACGCAGGCCAGCACCGCGAGCGGCCCGACCAGCGCGGGTGCGAGCCACGCCGCGCATGCCGTTGCCAGCGTGAAGCCCGAGGCGCAGCCGAGCAGCGCGAAGTTGACGAGCGTGAGCGGCGTCGCCCATTCCTGGAGGAAGCGCAGGCACGCGTAGATCATGCCCGTGCAGACGAACAGCAACCCGCTCGTCAGCACGGCAACTGCGCCAATTGCGAGCGCATGCGGCCAGCCGAATACATGCGCCATGCCATAGGCGAAGGAGCAGGCGAGAAACAGCGGCAGGCACAGGCATTCGCGCGAGAGCCACGAGGTGCGCCACATCGCGATGGCGCGCCACGCGCGCTCGGGATGCCCGAGGTGGAAGAACGACGCCAGCAGCCCCGCCGCGCCGAGCACGCACGACAGCGCCGCGCCCACCACATAGAAGAGTTGCGGCACGGCCGCTCCATCGACGAGGCCAAGCTGCCCCGCTGCCTCCACGCCCACGAGCGCAATCACGAGCCCCTGCGCCGCGCCGATCAAGGTGGTAAGAAACACCACGGAAAATGCCGGATTCATATTGGTTCCTTTCTGGCGTAATTAATGCGCCGGCGAGCGGGTCGCGATCGACGCGAGATTCAGCGCCCCGCGTTCGACCTGCGATTCGATCGAGGCCGGTACGCTATCGGCGGCTTCGCCCTTGCACGAGCACGATCCGCTGCCGCACGACGACATCGTCTGGCGCGGCAAATAGTGATTGGCGGGCCGCGTGCCCCACTCGGGCATCAGCTGATAGCCGCCGCGCTCGCGAATCGCCTTCGACACCACGGAATCCGGGTCGTGGATGTCGCCGAACAAACGCGCCGAGGTCGGGCATGCGAGCACGCAGGCAGGCTTGCGGTCGCGCTCGGGCAGCGCCTCGTTATGGATGCGGTCCGAGCACAGCGTGCACTTGGTCATCTCCTTGCGCTCTTCGTCCAGCTCGCGCGCGCCATACGGGCAGGCCCATGAGCAGTACTTGCAGCCGATGCAGCGGTCGTAGTCGACCAGCACGAGGCCGTCTTCCTTGCGCTTGTAGCTGGCGCCGGTCGGACAGACCGGCACGCAGGGCGGATCTTCGCAGTGCAGGCACGACTTCGGGAAATGAATCGTGTCGGCCAACGGGAATGTGCCGGCCTCGAAGGTCTGCACGCGATTGAAGAACGTGCCGGAAGGATCGGCGTCGTAGGGGCGGCTATCCGATAGACTGCCCGCCTCCCCCGAGGTGTTCCACTCCTTGCAGCTCGTCACGCATGCGTGGCAGCCCACGCACACGTTCAGGTCGATTACGAGCGCCATCTGTGTCATAGCCGTTTCCTCGGTTCAATGGTCTTGCGGGGCTTTGCGCAGCCGCCGGGCGAATTCGCCGCGTCCCGCGAAATAGGTCTGCACGACGCGCTTGAGCACGCCTCCCGGTCCCGTGCCGGTCACGCCTGGCAGCGCCTGCATCGGCGCGAACTGCGGCAGCGTGTGATCGGCGTCGGGCTCGGCGGGATAGATGCGCACGCGCACGTCGTACCACGCCGCCTGCCCCGTGATGGGATCGGAGTTGGAGACGCGCCCCGGGCGCTGGGCCGGTTGTGACGCATCAGGAATTTCGTCCGAGATCAGGTGATTGAGCAGGAAGCCGCGCTGCGATTCGTTCGCGTCCGGGCCCAGATTCCATGCGCCCGCCGCCTTGCCGATCGCATTCCACGTCCACACCGTGCCGGGCTCCACCGCTTCGCTATAGCGCGCCATGCAGCGCACCTTGCCCCACTGCGATTCCACGTAGATCCACCCGCCGTCCGCGATGCCCTGCGCGGCGGCCGTGCCCGGATTCATGTACAGATAGTTCTCTCCATGAATCTGGCGCAGCCACGCGTTTTGCGAATCCCACGAGTGATACATCGCCATCGGCCGCTGCGTGAGCGCCGCGAGCGGATACTTCGCGTGATCGGTGGAGGCGTGCTCAAGCGGCGCGTAATACGACGGCAGCGGATCAAAATACTGCGCCACGCGTGCGCGCAGATGATCGGGCGGCTGGCGTCCTTTGGTCTTGCCCTGGGCCGCGAGGCGAAACTTCTGCATCACGTCCGAATAAAGCGCAATGACAATAGGCTCGTTGAATTTGCGGAAGCCCTTTTCGACCGCGAAGTCCAGATACGGCCCATTGCAGTTGCGCATGTACTGAATCGACTCGGGCAGCGTGTAGTGATAGACGCAATTGTTCTTGGCGTATTCCTCCCACTGGCGCGGATTGGGCTCGCCCACCAGGGCGTCCTTGCCATCCTTGCCGCGCCAGCCGATCAGGAATCCCACGCCCGAACCCGGCGCCGTCTGGTGATTGACGATGAAGTCGGGATAGTCGCGATACTTGCGCGTGCCTTCCGGCGTCATGAAAGCGGGCAGCTTCAGACGGCTCGCGAGCTCGACCAGCACTTCCTGGAACGGCTTGCATTCGCCCGTGGGCGGCACCACCGGCACGCGCACGGAATCCACGGGACCGTCGAACTCCGAGATCGGGCGGTCGAGCATCGACATCGCGTCATGGCGTTCGAGGTAAGTCGTGTCGGGCAGGATCAGGTCGGCAAACGCTGTCATCTCCGACTGGAACGCGTCGCATACGACGAGGAACGGAATCTTGTACTCGCCGTTTTCGTGCTTGTCCGCGAGCATCTTGCGCACTTCCACGGTATTCATCGACGAATTCCACGCCATGTTCGCCATGAAGATCAGCAGCGTGTCGATGGGGTACGGGTCGCCGCGCCAGGCGTTCGTGATCACGCTGTGCATCAGGCCGTGCACGGCGAGCGGATACTCCCACGAGAACGCCTTGTCGATACGCACCGGGCCGCCGTGCTCGTCGATGAACAGGTCCTCGGGCGCGGCGGGCCAGCCGAGCGGGCCGTTGGCGAGCGGCGTGTTCGGCTTGACGTCCTCGGGCTTGTTAGGCGGTTTCGCCGAGGGCGGCACCGCGCGCGGATACGGCGACTTGTGGCGGAAGCCGCCCGGCCGGTCGATCGTGCCCATCAGCGACATCAGCACCGCCAGCCCGCGGATCGACTGAAAACCGTTCGAATGCGCCGCGAGGCCGCGCATCGCGTGAAACGCGATCGGCACACCGGTCACGGTTTCGTGCGTTTCGCCCCAGGCGTCGGTCCAGCGGATCGGCAGCGTGATCTTGTGGTCGCGCGCCACCTCGGCCATTTCGCGCGCGAGCCGGCGGATCGTTTCGGCGGGAATACCGGTGATTTCTGCGGCCCATTCGGGTGTGCACTCGGCCATGCGCTCGCGCAGCAACCCGAACGACGGCGCGACGGGCGTGCCGTCTTCGAGCGTATAGCGGCCTTCCAGCGCGGGCCGCGCGCCGGGCGTGTGATGCGGCACGGCGCGCTGCGTGTTCAGGTCCCACCACATGTGGTTTTGCGGAAACAGCGCGTTGCGCTCTTCTACTGCGGGGTCGCGCACGAACAGGCCGAACGTGTCGCTTTCCGTGCGCATGTCGAGCAGTTCCGCGCCGTTCGTGTAGCGCTCGACGAACTCGTGATCGTAAGCACCGCTCTCGATCAGCTCGTGCATCAGCGCCATGAAGAGCGCGCCGTCCGTGCCGGGGCGAATCGGCACCCATTCGTCGGCAATCGCTGCGTAGCCCGTGCGCACCGGATTGATGGCGATAAAGCGGCCGCCCGCGCGCTTGAACTTCGAGAGCGCAATCTTCAGCGGATTCGAGTGATGGTCCTCGGCGGTGCCGATCATGAAGAACAGCTTCGCGTTGTCGAGGTCGGGACCGCCGAACTCCCAGAACGAGCCGCCCATCGTATAGATCATGCCGGCCGCCATGTTCGCCGAGCAGAAGCCGCCGTGCGCCGCGTAGTTAGGCGTGCCGAACTGTTTGGCGAACAGGCCGGTGAGCGCCTGCATCTGGTCGCGGCCCGTGAAGAGCGCGAATTGCTTGGGGTCGGTGGCGCGCAGGTGGGCGAGGCGCTTTTCGAGCATGTCGAACGCCACGTCCCACGAGACCGGCTCGAACTGCGCTGTGCCGCGCTCGGCGCCGCGCTTGCGCACGAGCGGCTGCGTGAGCCGCGCGGGCGAATACTGCTTCATGATGCCGGACGAGCCTTTCGCGCAGATCACGCCCTGGTTGAGCGGGTGCTCGGGGTTGCCGTCGATATAGCGCACCTCGCCGTCGCGCAAATGAACGCGGATGCCGCAACGGCAAGCGCACATGTAGCAGGTCGTCGTTTTCACTTCGAGCTGCTCGTTCTGGGTGCGGGCCTTGTGCTCCATCGTTCCTCCGGGTCCTGTGGGGCGGCTTTTGTGTGAATGCCCTCTTATCGTATAAACCCGGCGAACATAATAAAAGTCGCGATTGGCGATCTGTTCTATCGGCTAGTCTTATGGTTGTCGCGCAGGCGGGCAGAATGAGGGCCCCATTGGCCCAACTTTGCCCGCCCCTGACGCTTACTGCCCGAGAGGCCGCTGCACCGTGAGCTTGTTGGTCACCGACTTCACGCCCGGCACGGCCTTCGCCACAGCTGCCACGGTGTCGATCTGCGACTGTTCCTCGACCGTGCCATTGAGCGTCACAGCGCCGTCACGCGCCACGATGCTGATATTCCCCGCATCGATTTCCTTGTGCTTGCCAAGCGCGGCGTACACCTTGCGGCTGAGCGCACGGTTGGCCTTCCGCACCTCTCGGGCTGTGGAGGCAGCCGGCGCGGCTGTCGCCCCCTGAGCCCCCTGAGCCCCCTGAGCCCCCTGAGCCGCCGATGAAGCCGATGCCCCCGCCGTCTCGCCGCCCTGTGCGCGCACACCCACCGCCCCGCCCGCCAGCAAGGCCGCCATCGAGGCGGCCACACTCATGCGCAGGATTCCTTTTTTATTCATGGCAACGCTCCCGTTAGCCGAACTGCGAAATCAGAAAGTGTGGCGAATGCCGAGCATCGCCGCCGTGGTCGAGACGCCAGGCGCAACCGGCGCGCCATAGGTGATCGCCTGGTTCATCGTTCCATGGTTGTCCACGTAGCCCACCTGCGCGTAGAGCAGGGTGCGCTTGGACACGCCGTATTCGGCGCCGACTGCATATTCGCTCGAATGGTTTGCCGAGACGTTGCGGTCCTTCAGATAATAGAACCCCGACGTGACCTTGAAGTACGGCGTGAACTGGTAGCCAAGGCCGCCTGAAATCATTTCATAGTCGCCGTGCTGCGTGTTCGCCGGATTCTTGCCGATGCCGTACGAAGCCGACACCGAAAGCGCGTGGAACGTGTACTTGGCGCCCAGGTAGTAGAGCCGGTTGTTGTTGAGCCCGGTGGCCGGGGCGTTGGCCGGCAGGTTCGTATCGTGGCCGTTGTAATAGACGGCGGCCAGATTCAGGCCGTAGTTCGAATACTTGAGCACGGCCGACTCGCGCGTGCCGCCCTGGATTTGCCCCGGCACGCCGCCCGGCGCATATTCGAGCGCCGCTGAAACACCGTAGAACTTCGGCGATTGATAGACGATGGCGTTGCTGTCGTACAGCGCGCCATACGGCACGTTGGTGCTCGTGCCGGGCCACCCCGACGCCTGGCTCAGCCCAAGCCAGGCGCTCAGGATACTGCCGAAGTACTGCGCGTTGCGCACATCGGTGTCCGCCATCGCGTAGATCATCGGGGTGTATTGCCGCCCCGCGTCGATCGAGCCGAACGGCCCTGAAATGCCAATGGTCGTCTGCTGATTGAACATGGCCGTGGCGCCCGCGGTGTCCGCGAGGCCGAGCTTGCCCGTGGAACTGTTGAACACGCCTTGCAGCCTGAAATTGACCTTGTAGCCGCCGCCGAGGTCCTCGGTCCCCTTGATGCCCCAGAAGCTGGCATAGATGCCCGCGTCCTTCAACGCGAACACGTGGCCCAGATTCTTCGCGTTCGGCGCGAACGAGGCCGCCGAAGTGCTCTGATACAGCAACCCCGTATCGATGGCGCCGAACAGCGTCACCGACGATTGCGCGTGTGCCGCGCCGGCCGTGACCGCGAGTACGGCCAAGACGCTCAACTTCCGTTTCATGCTCTCTCCTCCAAACTATTGTCAAGGCCGTGCGGTGCTGCCCTTTGCGTGCGGCCCGCTGTCTTCCTCTTTGTCAACGGCTGTTCTTCTTGTTGTCCTGCTGCTTTGCTGACTACCTGCCGTGGCTTGTCCAGCCACGGCATTATTCATACCTCGCGCTGCCGCGCGAGATCACCCGCGTAGCGGCGCTTGCCGAGCACGAACAGCAGCGCCGACACGAGCGCCGCGAACGGAATCCATTGCAACGCCATGTGCAGGCCCATGCGATCGGCGATCAGGCCCACGATGACCGGGCCGGCGGCCAGGCCGAGCAGGTTGTTGGCGAGCGACCAGAGCGCCATGGCCGTGGCGTGAATCGAAGGCGCCGTGAGTTCGGCCACCAGTGCGCCGGTCGGCCCGCACACGCCCGAGGCCATAAACATGCCGACGCCGATCAGCACGAGTTGCAGCGGCCCCGGCGGCACGTGAAATGCGCTCGCGAACGCCGCAAACACCAGCACGCAATACGTGATGGCCATGGTCCATTTGCGGGTCCCGTTGAGACGGCTGACGCGGTCGGTCAGCACCCCGCACACGATCATGCCGATGCCTGAGATCAGCACGAAGCCGGCGGCCAGCACGCTCGCGCGGTCGAGCCGCATCGCATAGGTGCGCACGAGATAGCTCGGCAGCCACGCGAACATCGCGCCCGGCAGGATCAGCTGGACGCCGCAGGCCACATACGCAAAGCCGACCGATTTCGAGGTGAACAGCGCCTGCGCGAGACCGCGCGGCGTGAAGCGGGGCCGCGCCGCGCTGGCAGCAACGCGTGCGCGCTCGGGCGCGAGCCGCCGTTCGGTCACGACGATGCGATAGATCACCGAGAGCACGAGGCCGACCACCGCCATAGTCGCGAACGACCAGCGCCAGCCGAAATGCGCGGCCACGATGCCGCTCAACGCCATCCCGAGCATGGAGCCGAATGCGCCGCCCGCGAGAAACGAACCCGAGAGCGTGGCGCGCAGATGCGCCGGAAACACGCTGAGCACGACCGCGAGGCCGACGCTGCCGTAGGCCGCCTCGCCCACGCCCACGAAGAAGCGCGCCGCGAACATCTGCCCGTAGCTGGCCGATACGGCGCAGCCAAGCGTGGCGATGCTCCACAGCACGGCCATCAGAATCAGGCTGCGCACGCGTCCCCAGCGGTCCGCGAGCAGCGAGAACGGAAAGGTCAGCAGACCCACCATCACCGAGACGATGCTGCTCAGCGATCCTAACTGCGTGTCGGTGAGCATCCACTCGGCTTTGAGCAGCGGAAAAACGGCGTTGAGGACCTGGCGCGACATGTAATCGGCGAGCAGCAGGCCGAAAGTCAGCGCGAAAACACTCCAGGCATAGGCCCGGGATACGGTTGGTGCGCCCGCAGGGGCGTCTCCCAGTGCGGCAGTCGCTTGCATTCCCACTTTTGTCTCCATGAATCATTATCACGGTGTCCGGGCGCGGAAACGCGCCTCGGATATACCCATCTGGCGTGTTTTTTTATTTGGTGCTGCAGCGAGAGCGGTGTCGGCCCGCCTTGTATCGCTTTGACCGCGCGCGCCTTACAGCGTAGCGCGCGTGAGCCCATCGATGAATCGGTTACGACACGGGTACGGCACGCCGCGCGAGCGCGGCGATCAGGTCGTCCGCGCCGGGCCATTCGCCAAACCCGCTGGCTGGGTTCAGGTGACCGACGTTGCCGAGATCGACCACCTCGCTGCGCCACGCGCGCGCAAGTTCGAGCACGCGTTCGTAGCGGGCGAGCGGGTCGTCGTGGCTCGCCGCCACGATGGACGGGAACGGCAGCGGCGCGCGCGGCACCGGCAGCCATCCGCTCGCGTCGAGCGCTTCGAGCGTCGGATAGCCTTCGGGCATCGGCGCCTCGAAGTCGGGCGGCGCCGCCAGCAGCGCCCCTGCGATCGCACGCGGATAGCGCCTCGCCCAATGCGCGACCATCACGCAGCCGCCGCTATGCGCAACGATGATCACGGGCGCGTCGATGCCCGCGACCACGGCTTCGATGGCCTCGACGCGCGCGGCGCAATCGAGGTCGTCGCGGCCCATCGGCGGCACGGCGGCCACCGGGCGGTTCTGCGCGCGCAGGCGCGCTTCGAGCAGGGTCTGCCAGTGCTGCGCGACGTGGTCGCGCAACCCCGGGACGATGACGATGACAGGTTCGGGGCGCGCCATGATCAAGCCGCCGATTTCACGAGGCCCAGACCCGCGGGCTTGTGGTTCGGCAGATAGCCGTTGGCGGCCAGCGTCTCATCGGCGTCCTTGTAGAAGGTGCCGATGCGGTAGATCTCGCGCGCTTCCTTGCCCGACGCGATCTCGCGGCCCAGTTCGTGCGCCACGCGCACGCACTGCTCGATCTGCTCGACCGAGGTCATGCGCTGGCCATGCTGGCCGATGATCGTATCCTCGATGCCGCAGCGCGGGTGCAGGCCCATCGCCATCGCCATCATGTTGAACGGCAGCACGTTCTTGAGCAGCGACTCCGCCGTGAACGTGCAGCCCTGCGGGGCGCGGTGCACGAAGTTGAAGAAGTTGAACGGGTTCGGGCCGTCGAAGCCGCCGCCGATGCCGATCCACGTCAGGTTAACCGGCCCGAGATAGGCGCCCTTGCGGATCAGGCGTTCGAGCGTTTCCAGCGCATGGATGCCGGTCAGCTGGAAATGCGCCTGGATGCCCGACGCATGCAGGCGGCGCAGATGCTCCTCGAGCCACTGCGGGCCGGCCGGCACCGTCATTTCGCTATACGCCGCCTGGAGCGCCGGATTCGCCAGCGAGGTGCCCGCCAGATACTCGGGGTAGAGCAGCTCCATGATGTTCATCTGCGTGGTGTTGATCGCCACGGTCACCTGGTCGGGCTTCGGCTCGAGTTCCGCGAGCATGTGGCGCGTGTCGTCCGAGAGCCACTTCGCGGCCTGGCCGTCGTCTTCCGGCGCGAACGAGATCGAGCCGCCCACCTGGATGATCATGTCCGGCACCGCCGCGCGCACGCCGGCAATCAGCTCGTTGAACTTGGACAGGCGCTTGGAGCCCTTGCCGTCCAGTTCGCGCACGTGCAGGTGCAGCACCGTTGCGCCTGCGTTGTAGCAATCCACGGCCTTCTGGATCTGCTCTTCCATGGTGACGGGAATGTCCTCGGGAAAGTCTTCGGGCATCCATTCGGGGCCATACGGCGCAACCGTGATGACGACCTTGTCCATGTTCTCGGGGTGCAGCGAATTGTCGAGAAATTGCATGTCTTCCTCCAGTATTGTGTTTTGCTGTCGTGCGCAGGTCAGGCAGTGGCCAATCAGTACGGCACGTCGCCGATGATCCCCGCGCGCTCCATCTTGCGGTGGCAAGGCGGGTAGTCCATGACCGCGTAATGCTGCGTGCTGCGGTTGTCCCAGATCGCCACGCTGCCCGGCTGCCAGCGCCAGCGCACCTGGTACTCGGGGATGTACGCCTGGCTGATGAGGTACTGGAGCAGGTGTCCTGCGCCCGGGTTGCCGTCCTGGCCGTAGCGCACGCGCGCGGGCGTGTGGTAGTTCACGAAGTGCGTGGTGAAGGCGTTCACGAACAGCACCTTCTCGCCCGTTTCCGGGTGCGTGCGCACGACCGGATGTTCGGCGTCCGGATACTGCGCCTTCAGCGCGAGGCGCTTTTCGATCGGCATCGCCGCGCCGAAGCTTGCCTGGATGCTGTGGCTTGCGCGCAGGTCCGCGATTTGTTCCTTGACGTGCTGCGGCAGGTTCTCGTAGGCGAGCACCATGTTGGCCCACATGGTGTCGCCGCCCACCGGCGGGCATTCCACGCAGTGCAGCACCGCGCCCATCGGCGGCGCGGCGCGCCAGGTGGCGTCGGTGTGCCACGAGTTTTCGTAGCGGTCGTTGGGCTGGTCAGGCGTCTTGTAGATCTGCACGAGACCCGGATGATCGGGGTGGCTGCCCGCCACCGGATGACCCTCGAGCTCTCCGAATCGTCTGGCGAAATCCACATGGTCGGCGCGCGTGAGTTGCTGGTCGCGCAGGAACAGTACCTTGTGCTTGAGCAGCGCCGCCTTGATTTCCCCGAACAGCGCGTCGTCGCGCACCGCATCGCCCAGACGCACGCCCACCAGTTCCGCGCCGATCGCGCAGGTCAGTTGCTCGATTCTCATGATGGGCGGCCTCAGATCGTGAAGACGGAAGAACCCGTCGTCTTGCGGGCTTCGATATCGCGGTGCGCCTGCACGGCGTCCTGCAATGCGTAGCGCTGGTTGATCTCGATCTTGATGCGCCCCGCCGCGACGTGGCCGAAGATTTCATCGGCCAGCGCGGTCTTCTCGGCGGGGTCGGCGATGTAGTCGGCCAGCGCGGGGCGCGTGACGTAGAGCGAGCCCTTCATCGCGAGCACCTGCGGTTCGAACGCGGGCGCCTTGCCCGAGGCCGTGCCCACGCAGACCAGCAAGCCACGGCGCTTGAGCGAGTCGAGTGACGCCGCGAAGGTGTCCTGGCCGACGCTGTCGTAGACCACGGAAACGCCCACGCCATCGGTCAGCTCGCGCACGCGCTTCGCAACGTCTTCGCTGCGATAGAGGATCACGTGATCGCAGCCGTGCGCGCGGGCCACCGCGGCCTTCTCCTCGTTCGACACCGTGCCGATCACCGTCAGCCCCAGCAGCTTCGCCCACTGGCACAGGATCAGGCCCACGCCGCCCGCCGCCGCGTGCACGAGAATCGTCTCGCCCGCTTGCAGCGGCCAGATGCGGCGCATGAGGTACGCCGACGTGAGGCCGCGCATGGTCATGGCCGCCGCCGTTTCGCAGGCGATGGCGTCGGGCAGCTTGATGAGCGGCGCGGCCGGAATCAGCCGTTCCGTGCTGTATGCGCCCAGCGTGTTGATAAAGCCGGTGTAGGTGACGCGGTCGCCGGGCGCGACGTTGGTCACGCCCGCGCCCACCGCCTCCACCACGCCCGCGGCTTCCACGCCCATGCCCGCCGGCAGCGGGACGGGATAGAGGCCGCTGCGGAAATACGTATCCGCGAAATTCAGGCCGACCGCTTCGTGCCGCAGCCGCACTTCGCCCGGACCGGGCGCGCCCACGTCGACTTCTTCCCAGCGCATCACTTCCGGTGCGCCGGTCTCGTGGAACCTGATCGCATGTGCCATCTTCTGTCTCCTGGTTGTTCCTGCTTGCTGCTCGTTCCGATCGATAGGCCGCCGCGGCGCTCGTGGTGCAGGCGCACGCACGCGGCTATCGTGACTGAATCCATCGTAGGACGCCGTGGTGCGCCGCGCGCCCTCCTTCCAGGAGGGGGAGCCCGCCTACCCCTGCGAATTTCGCCCGTTTACCGGGTTATCACTGAGGAAATCGCCAGGCGCTCGACGCGCTGTTGTCAAATTGTCAGCCAGGGCGCCGCCGTGCATATAATCCTCCGATCGATTCCCGGCATTGCGCGCCGCGCGGCCTATTCCGATTCACCCGATGACCTTTGCGAACCGCGGCGCACCGCCCCCGTTTTCCGAACTCACGCTCAAGACCACGCCGCCGCGCGCGCCGCGCCACCTGCTCGCGCGCGAGCGGCTGAACCTCGCCAGCGAGCCCTTGCGCAATCAGCCCGCGATCGTCGTGCAGGCGCCTCCCGGCTTCGGCAAAACGCTGTTGCTCGCGCAATGGCGACGCGAGCATCTCGCGCGCGGCGCCGCCGTCGCGTGGGTGTCCGCCGATGCGCACGACGACCCGCAGCGCTTTTTGCATAGCCTCGTGCTCGCCGTGCGCGTGGGCGGCGCGCAGCCCGAGTTCGGGCACACGCTGCTCGACAGCCCCTTTGCCACGCCCGACGCCAACGAGGGCTTGACCGCCTGGCTCGCCGAAGTCGCGCAGGCCGCGCTCGATCTGGTGCTGATCGTCGATGAAGCGGAGCGGCTCTCGCCGGTCGGCAGCGCGGCGCTGCTTTATCTGCTGCACAACGCGCCCGCGAATTTGCGCATCGTCGTGGCCGCGCGCAGCGGCTTCGAAACCGCCGTCGACGACTTGCGCGCCTATGGGCAATGCGTCTGCCTCGGCCCCGAGGCGCTGCGCTTTCGCCTCGACGAAACGCTCGCGCTCGTGCGCCGGCGCTTTGGCGAGCGCGTGGACACCGATAGCTGCGCACGCCTGCACGAGATCACCGACGGCTGGCCGCTCGGCCTGCAGCTCGCGCTCGCCGCGATGGAAAAGAGCGGCGACCCGCGCGGCGTCATCGACGCCATGCAGGGGCAGCCCGGCGTCGAAGGCGAGCATCTGGTGAGCAACCTGCTCGCGCGGCTCGCCCCCGAGGACCTCGCGTTCCTCACGCGGCTCGCGCTCGTCGACATGCTGCATCCCGACCTGTGCCGCGCGCTGCTCGACAGCCCCGACGCCCCGGCGCAATTCGCACGGCTCATGCGCGATACGCCAATCTTCATGGCCAGCGACGGCAACGACTGGTGCCGCCTGCACACGCTCGCGCGCGCGGCGCTTGGCGCGCGTCTGGCCGAACTGCCGCCCGACGAGCGCGCCGGCCTGCACCGGCGCGCGATGCAGTGGCTCGCTGAGCACGGCATCCACGAAGAAGCGGCTCGCCACGCGCATGCCGCCGGCGAGCGCGAAGTGGCCTATGAACTCGCGGGGCGCTCGCTCTACGGCGCGGTCATGCAGGGGCGCCTCGCCGCCGCGCTCGACTGGCTCGAACTGCTGCCCGCCGACGAGCTCGACCGCCAGCCCGACCTGCGCCTCGCGGCGGCCTGGGCGCTCGCGCTCAGCGAGCGCCACGCCGAGGCGAGGCAACTCGTGGCGCCGATGGCCGAAGCGCACGATTGCACGCCCGAGCGGCGCTACGAATGCGCGCTCATCCTGAGCATCGCGGCCTATTACGCCGACGAGCCCGACCGCTTCCTCGCGCTGCTTGCACCGTGGCGCGAGCCGCCGCCGCTCGCCGAGCCGCGCCGGCTCCAGACGCACGCGAACCGCCTCGCGCTGGCGGAGCTGCTGCAGGGCGAACCCGCCAACGCGCGCCGCCATCTGCAACTCGCGCCGCGCGGCGACTTCGGCAAGGCGCACCGCTACGCCGCCTACTGGGGCGAGTTCATGTGCGGCCTGAGCTATCTGAACGAAGGCCAGGCCGTGCTCGCCGAAACGGTGCTGCGCCGCGCGCTCACGAGCTCCGAAACCGAACTGGGCCGCCGCCATCCGCTGCCGTGCATGCTCGCGGCGGTGCTCGCGGCTGCGCTCTTCGAGCGCGACTTCGTGGACGAAGCCGATGCGCTGCTCGCGAACCGGCTCGACGTGCTCGAACGCTCCGGCACCGCCGAGACCTCGCTGATCGCCTATGTCTGCGCGGCGCGCGTGGCGCAGGCCCAGGGCGTGGAGCGGCGCGCGCTCGACCTGCTCGATGCGATGCACGCCGCCGGCACCGCTCGCGGGTTGCCGCGTCTGTCCATCGCGAGCCTCGCGGAGCGCGTGCGGATCTACGCCGGACGTATCCACGCCGGACGTGGAAACGCCGAAACCTGCCGCGCGTTGAGCGCCCAGCTCGACGCGCTCGTCGAACAATCGCAAACCGCCGAACCCACGTGGCGCGGCCCGGTCTGGCGCCGCGACGTGGCCCGACGCCAGGCCATGGCGCATGCATACACGGCGCTGGCCCAGCAGGACTGGCCGCGCGCGCTCGAGTGTCTGGGCCGCGCGCAAACGCTCGCCGACGCGATGAAGCTCGGGCGCGAGCGAATCGAGATCATGGGGCTGCGCGCACTCGCGACCCGGGGCAACGGCGAAGACGGCTTGCCGCTGCTGCACGAGGCGATCGGCCTGACCGGCACCTATGGCCTCGTGCGCGTGCTCGCCCAGGCACATCCGGCGCTGGCCGACTGGATCCACGAAGTCGCAACGCAAGGCAGCGGCGAGCCCGTCACGCTCGCCGCGACGACGCTCGCGCCCACGACCCAGCCCGGCGGCGCGCCCCGCCGCGCGCAAGCCGCGCCGCGCGCAATGCCGAGCACGGTGCTCACGCCCAAGGAGCGCGAGGTGCTCGAACTGCTCGCGCGCAATCTCTCCAACAAGGAGATCGCGCAGGCAATCGGCGTGGGCGAAGTCACCGCCAAGTGGCATGTAAAGAACCTGTTCGGCAAGCTGAGCGCGAGTTCGCGCAAGCATGCGGTGCTGCGCGCCCAACTGCTGGGGTTGCTGGAAAGCGGCGAGTGAAACGATCGAGGCGAACCCGTCATAGCGCCGGCCTGGAACCCCATTGTGTGAATTGCACCGCGCGCGTGCTTGATCCTGCACGCCACGGCCTGACGCGCGACGACATGCGCACGCTCATGGTTATTCCGCACAGACGAAGCGCATGTGCGCCGCTACGCCCGGCAAGTTCCGCCGTGTTGCGTCCGTTTTTCTTGTGATCCCATGCCCATCCTGGTTCGCAGCGCCTCCCTCACCAAGTATTCGGAAATTGCCCATCACGCGGGCATCGATCCGGTGCGTGCGCTGCGCGAAGCGGGGCTCGATCTGTCGTGCCTCACGACGCCGGACCTGCGCATTCCCGAGGCCAGCCTCGCACGCGTGTTCGAAGTCTCGCTCGCGGGCTGCGCCGGGCGCGCCGAGTCCCGCACGCTTGGCGCGCGCATTGGCGAAGCGTGGCGGCTCTCCGACTTCGGCTCGCTCAGTCTCTTGCTGCAGCATCAGCCCACGCTGCGCGAGGCGCTCGCGCGCGTCGAGCCCTACCGGCATCTGCTGAGCGATTCGGTATCGGTTCAGCTGGAGGAAATCGACGACACCGCGGTGCTGCACGTTGCGCTCGTGACCGCGCGCCCCGATCCGGGGCCGGAGATCGTCGAATTGACCGTAGGCGCGGTGCTGAGTCTCGTGCGCGCCATGCTGGGCGCGCAGTATGCGCCACGTGCCGTGCATTTCTCGCACGCCGCTCCCACGCGGCTCGAAGTGCACCGGCGTTTCTTCGGATCACGAATCGAATTCGACAGCGAGTTCGACGGCATCGTGCTGGCCCGCCAGGATCTCGACCGTGCGAGGCCGCTCGCCGACGCCTCGCTCGCGCGATATGCACAGGAGCTGCTCGATTTGCAGCCCCGCTATGGCGAGGCATCGCTCGCCGACAACGTGCGCCGCGCAATCCATCTGCTGCTGCCGCGCGGCGCCGGCACGATCGAGCCCGTGAGCGAGCGCCTCGGCCTCTCGCCGCGCACGCTGCAGCGCCAGCTCGAACAGCGTGGCGAGCGGTTCTCGTCGCTCGTGAACGAAGTGCGCGCGTCGCTGGCGGCGCGATATCTGGCGCAGCCGCGCCATTCGGTATCCGATATCAGCGACCGGCTGGGGTTTTCCGAACCCAGCGCATTTTCGCGCTGGTTTAGTGCGGAATTCGGGCAGCCGCCGAGCCGCTGGCGCGCGGCGAATTTCGGCGCGCGCCAGGAAAAGCCGCAAGGCGACCGGCACTGAGCGCTCCGGGCCGCCGCGCGCCAGCGGCGCATTTCGCTCAGGCCTGCTCGACCTCGACCATCAGCTTCCCGTCAACCGTCCTCACCGGCAGCACGCCCAGACACAATCCCCCCGCCCCCGGCATGCAACCCGTGTGCAGATCAAAGCGCAATCCGTGCGCGGGGCAGGTGATCAGGCTGCCTTCGAGATGCCCGCTGGCCATCGACGCACCGTTGTGCGGGCAACTATTCTCGATAGCATGCAGACTGCCTTCCACATTGAAGACCACCACGCTGCGCCCATCGATGAAAGCGAGCTTGCGCTGCCCGGGCGCCAGGCTATCCGCCGCGCCGATGTCGACTTCACGCTTCATGATCGTGCGCCTGAGTCAGATCCGCCGCGTGCAGCATCGCCTCGATCAACACTTGTGGCGGCTGCGCGCCGCTGAGCGTATAGCGCCCGTCGAACACGAAATAAGGCACGCCATCGACGCGGTTCGTCGCGCCGTGCGCACGCGGCTGCGATGCCGATGCCGCATCGTCCACCCCGCATTCGCGTGCGATGCGCGAGAGCGTGGCCGCATCGCCGATGTCCTCGCCCTCGATGAAATACGCGGTAAAGAGACGCTCGATGAGCTCAGCGTGGGTGCCGCGATAGCGTCCCCCGTCTAATTCAGTTGTGTGCGCAACCAGTGCATGAGCCGCCGCCGTGTTCGGCAACACCCGAATGCGCTCGAACGCGAGCTCGACGCCCGCAGCGCGCGCGGCCTGGCGCACCTGTGCGCGCCGCTGCGCGACGGCCTGCGCGCTGCCGAGACGTGCCAGATAGAACGCCTCGTAAGGCAGGCCGCCCACCGGTGTATGCGGCAGCAGCTCGACCGAGTGCCACGCGACCTGCACGCTCACATGCGGCCAGCGCGCCTCGAGCGCCGCGATCGCGGCTTCGAGATTGCGCTTGCCGATCAGGCACCACGGACAAACGAAGTCGAAATAAAAGTCGATGTGCAGCACCCGGTTGGGCGCCGCGGGAGAAAGCGGTTGAGTCATCGATACAGGCTCCACGGCAGGATCATTGAGGTGCGCGCGCCGGATGGCGGCTGCGCACGGCTTGCAGCCCCGCGCCATAGCGGCGCTTGCCGAGCACGAACGCGAAGGCCGCCACCAGCGCCACGAGCGGCGCGACCTGCAAGGCGCCGAGCAGGCCGATGCGGTCCGCGATAAAGCCGACGACGAGCGGCCCTGGCGCAAGCCCGACCAGGTTGTTCACGAGCGTGAGCGTGGCGAACGCGGGCGAATGGATCGACTCGTGCGTGAGATTGGCGACCATCGCGCCAGCCGGCCCCGAGGTGCCGGCCACGACGAAGATGCCCGCGCCGAGCAGGACCAGTTGCAGCGGGCCCGGGCTCAGATGAAAGCCGCCGCCTAGCAGCGCGAACGACAGCAGCGAAAACGCGATCGCCATCGTCCACTTGCGCTCGGGCGCGTGCCGGCTCACGCGATCGGTGACCACGCCGCACACGATCATGCCCGTCCCGCCGAGCAGCACGAACACGGCAGCAGCCATCGCCGCGCGGTCGGGCGGCAGGCCGTAATAACGGTTCAGGAAGCTCGGCAGCCAGGCTATCACGGCACCCATGATGAAAAGCTGCAGGGCGCTGCCGAGATAGGCGCAATTCACCGAGACCGTGGAGAAGAGTCCCGCCAGCACGCTGCGCAGGCTGGGCCGCCGGGCTTCCCCGGCTTCGCGCGCCGCGCCCTGAACGGGGATCTGCGCGCCGCGGTTGCGCGCGATGCGCGCTTCGGTGACGACGAGGCGAAACGCGAGCACGAGCGCGAAGCCGAGGCCCGCCATCATGCCGAACGCGGCGCGCCAGCCCAGATGCACCGCGAGCACGCCGCCCGCCGCCATGCCCAGCACCGAGCCGAACGCGCCGCCGGCCATGAACGCGCCGGTGAGCGTCGAGCGCAGGCGCGCCGGAAAGATGCTGATGATCAGCGCAACGCCGACGCTCCCATACGCCGCCTCGCCCACCCCGACGAAGGCGCGCGCCAGCAGCATCTGCCCATAGCTGGCCGCAGCGGCGCAGCCGAGCGTGGCGAAGCTCCAGAGCCCCGCCATCAGCACGATGCTGCGCACGCGGCCCCAGCGGTCGGCGACCACGGAAAGCGGAAACGTCAGCACGCCGACCATCAGCGCGACGATGCTGCTCAACGAGCCCAGACGCGTATCGGAGAGCCCCCATGTGGCCTTGAGGAGCGGAAAGACCGCATTGAGCACCTGGCGCGACATGTAGTCGGACAGCAGCAGCGCGAAGGTCAGCGCGAACACGACCCACGCATAGACGCGCGGGGATGAATCGGCGGCGCCTTGCGCGGGCGCGCCGGCCTCGATGGGATGCGTATGCAACTTTGTCTCCTGCAATATTCGTTTTTTCTGTCGCGGCGGTTTATGACGTGGCGCTGGCGACGTCGATGCTGCCGATAGCGAAAGCCGCCTCCAGATCGCGCCAGTCGTCTTCGCGCAGATAACGCTGCGCGGCCGGCACGATCACGCCTTCCTTGCGGCCGAAGTATTCCCAGACGAACTGGGCATAACCGCGCAGGGCCGCTTCGACGTTCGCGGCCCCGGCGGCGACGGCGCGCTCGAGCTCCGCGAACAGGGTCGCGCCGCGCTGGTGCTGCCGCTCGAGTTCGCCAAGCTCGGCGTCGACCACGCTCGTACGGCCGCTCAGCAGCGATGAAAGCCGGCACGCATCGCCGGTGCCGAGACGCGGGATCCGCAGGGCATCGAGCCCGCGAAGATCCAGCCCGGAATGGGCCAGCCCGGGATGGGCCAGCCGCTCGCACAACGCGCCGGCGGTGGCGCGATGGAGGCGATAGAGCGCCGCCACCACGCGCACCGCCGCCGGAGCGCGCCGCACGACGCAATGGAGCACCGGCACCTCCGACGCGGCGGTGGCCTGCGACGCCACGCAAATGAGATCGCAGCCCCGCGCGCTCGCGGTGCTCGCAAGCTGCGCCGCAGGGCTGGCCCATTTCGGGCCGGCGACGCGCATCGACTCGCAGGGCACGCCCAGCGCGCGCGCGGCCGCCTCGGCCTTCACGATGAGCATCTCCCTCACGCAGTCGTCGAAGCGACGCCCGGCCGCCAGGCGCTCGCCGTCCTGCTGCGCTGGCGCCGGCGAATCTGCCCGATAAGCGAGCGGGTAAGCGAACGTGATGCGCGCGCCGACCGAACGCGCCAACGCAACCGCTTGAGCCACCGTGTCGATGCCGGCATCGGAATCATCCACGGGAACGAGAAAATGACGATACATGGGTTCCCACTCACACAAATCCGGAGGGCGCGGCAGGCGGGCCTCATTCGAGCCGCACCGCTTCCTTCATGAAAACGATGATAGTGGCGCGGCGCGCAAACGCCCCCCTCGGCACGGAGGGGCTGGCAGATGCGAGCGGGCTCGAAGCGGTGGGCTAAATGCACGACGGCACAAGAGGGGCTTGACGCAGCCCGCCTGTCCAGCCGATGCTTTCGTGTCTCACCTATGTCGCACCCCGCGCCGGCCAGCCCGCAAAAGCTGCCAGGCCGATTCGACCCCGCCTCCAGATGCCTTCCTCAGTGTCCCCTTCCGCGCCGTCTTCCGTGTCCTCCCCAGCTTCGAGCACTCCGGACGCCGGGCGCGCCGCCAGCGAGTTCGTCCTGAAGACCGTCGCGCCGCGCGAGCCCGCGCACCTGTTCACGCGCGCGCGGCTGAGCGCAGCGAACGCGGGCTTGCGCGCGTGCCAGGCGGTGCTCGTGCAGGCGCCCGCGGGGTTCGGCAAGACCTCGCTGCTGGCGCTCTGGCGGCGCGAATACCTCTCCCAGGGCACCGCCGTCGCGTGGTTTTCCGCCGATGAGCGCGACGAGGCGCAGCGTCTCGTGCCCGGGCTCGTGCAGGCGGTGCGCACGGCCTGCGCGCGCCCGGCGTTCGCGCGCCATCTGACCGATGGCGCAGCGGGCGCCGCTCACGAACTGGAAAGCGTGACGGCCTGGCTCGCGGAAGTGGCGCAGCTCGCGTTCGAGCTGGTGCTGATCGTCGACGAAGCGGAACGGCTGCCCGCCTCCGGCGTGCGCGCGCTCGTCTATATCCTGCACAACGCGCCGCCGAATCTGCGCACTGCGGTGGCGGCACGGCACGGCCTGGACGCGCCGCTCGCCGATCTGCTCGCCTACGGCCAGTGCGCGCGCGTGGACGCCGACGCGCTGCGTCTGCGCATCGACGAAACCATCGCGCTCGCGGCCGCGCGCTTCGGCGAGCGCATGGACGCCGACGCCGGCGCGCGGCTCTTCGAGCTCTGCGAGGGCTGGCCGCTGGGCCTGCAACTGGCGCTGGCCGCGATGGAGCGCGCGAGCGACCCGCGCCAGATCGTCGAGCCGCTGGAGGGTGCGTCCGGCGAGTTGCGCGAGCGTCTGCTGCAGGCGCTGATCGCCCGGCTCGCGCCCGCCGACGTCGACTTTCTCACGCGCATCAGCGTGGTCGACACGCTCCATCCCGCGCTCTGCGTCGCGCTGACCGGCGAGCCGGAGGCGGCCGGGCAACTCGCGCGGCTCGCGCGCGATACGCCGATGTTCACGGCCGCAGACGGCAATGAATGGCTCCAGCTCCATGCGCTCGTGCGCGACGTGCTGCGCGCGCGGCTTGCGCAATGGCCGACGCCGCAGCAAACGGAATTGCACGCGCGCGCCGCCACGTGGCTCGCGGCACAAGGCATGGCAGAGCCGGCCGCGCGCCACGCGCATGCGGCGGGACAGCACCGGCTGGCGTTCGAGCTGGCCGAGCGCAGCCTGCTGGACGCGGTGCGCCAGGGCCATCTGCCCGCCATGCTGAAGTGGCTCGAACTGCTGCCCGAGGCGGAGCTCGAAGCGCGCCCGCGCCTGCGTCTTGCGGCAGCCTGGGCGCTCGCGCTCGGCGAGCGCCATCCCGAGGCCGCGCGGCAGATCGAACGCGTGCTCGCGGGGCCGGACGCCGCCAACGACGCCGAACTGCGCTACGAATGCGCGCTGATCCTGAGCGCCGCCGCCGTGTTCGCCGACGACATCGACCGCTGTGTCGCCCTGTTCGATCCGTGGGTGAACGCCGCGCCCAGCACGCATCCGTGGCTCGCGCAGATGCACGCGAACCGGCTGGGCGCGCGCGCGCTCGCGCTGGGCGAGCCCGCCCAGGCGCGGCAGTTCCAGCAGCGCGTGCCGGTGCCGGCGCAAAATTCCGCGCAGACGAGCTACGTCGGGCGTTGGGGCGCGTTCGTGGTCGGCTTCAGCTACTTTCACGAAGGCCAGCTTCAACTGGCGGAAACCGTGCTGATGCCGGCGCTCGCCAGCGCCGACGCGGATCTCGGCCGCCGCCATCCGCTCAGTTGCATGCTGGCCGCGCTCTGCGCGACGCTCGCCTACGAAGCCGACCGGATCGACGAAGCCGCCGCGCTGCTGGCCAACCGGCTCGATGTGCTGGAGCGCAGCGGCACGCCGGACACCGTGATGCTCGCCTGGCGCACCGCGGCGCGCGTGGCGGTGGCGCGCGGCGCCGAGCACCGTGCGCTCGACCTGCTCGAATCGCTGCATGCGCTCGGCGTGACGCGACGGCTGCCGCGCCTGTCGATGGCGAGCCTCGCCGAGCAGGTGCGCATGCACGCGAACTGCTACCGCGTGCAGACCTGCGAAGCGCTCGTGCAGCGCATCGATGAACTCGCGCTCGAAAACGCCACAGCGCAACGGCCGCTATGGCGTCGTCACGTCCTGCTGATGCAGGCGCACGCCCACGCGAGCGCCGCCATCGCCGCGCGCCGCTGGCAGCAGGCGCTCGACGCGCTCGGCGAAGCCGCGCAGCTTGCGGACGCCATGAAGCGCCGCTGCGAAAGCATCGAAATCATGGCGCTGCGCGCCTACGTGCTGGAGCAAACCGGCGCGGACGGCCGCGCGCTGCTGCTCGAAGCCGTGGACCTCGCACAGACGTTCCATCTGTCCCGCACACTTTCCGATCTGCACCCGGCTGTGGCCGACTGGGCACGGCGCACGCTCGAAACATCGCCGGGCGCGCCCGCGCACAACCCCAACCCGATCGCGGCACCGCGCGTGATCCGCGCTGCACCGCAAACGCGTGCCGTGTCGGGCGTCATCCTCACCCCCAAGGAGCGCGAAATCCTCGAACTGCTCGCCCGCGCGCTCTCGAACAAGGAAATCGCGCTCGCACTGGGCGTGGGCGAAGTCACCGTGAAGTGGCATCTAAAAAATCTGTTCGGCAAGCTCGACGCGAGCTCGCGCAAGCACGCCGTGCGCCGCGCGCTCATGCTCGGGCTGCTCGAAGCGGCGGAATAGCGGAGGCGTGCAAGTTGCGCATGGCATAATCACGAGGTTTTCCACCGCTGTTTCCCCGCTGTTTCCTGTTACGCCGTGCGCCGTTTCCACCTCAAGCTGGTCAGTTTATTAGGGACGCTTGCAATCCTGATGACCACGCTCGCGCCGGCGATTTCGCATCTGCTCGCGGCGCACGCAAGCCAGTCGACGCATACCGCACGGATGTCCACGACGAATGGGCATTGCGACATGCCGTCGATGCGCGCCGCGCAGAGCGGGCACGGCGATGCTATCCACGCGCATGTCACCCCCGGCGATCTGCACGATTGCGGCTATTGCAACCTGTTCGCTCATTTGCCGGCAGCGCCCGGCGTGCCTGTGCCGTTCGTGCTCGCCACGCGCCTCGTGCATGCGCGCGTTGCCGCGCGCTTCGAGGGCCTCGCACGCGCCGAGCCGCTCACCCTCGCGCTCGCGCGCGCCCCGCCTTCCGCCTGAGCCGATCGCAGCCGCCTTCGCGGCTTCAGGCAGCAACATGCACAGCAACTTGCCGGCGGTGTCGCCGCGCGCATCGAACGCCTTGCGCGCAGCGACCCACAGCATCGGCATACTGCTCTATCTGTACCCGCAGTTATTCTCAGGACTCCATCATGCTGAAACTCAGCACGCATTCCCGTTCCTTGCGCCTCGCAATGGGTGCGCTCGCACTCGCCGGCGCACAACTGGCCTGGGCGCACGCGCATCCGACCCATCAACAGCCGCTCGCCGGCTCGACCGTGACGACGGCGCAAAACACCGTCGCGATCGACTTCGACGATGCGCTCGAACCGGCCTTCAGCTCGATCGACGTCATCGATGCAGCGGGCAAGTCGGTCGTCCACGGCAAGTCCGCCGTCGATCCGGCCAACGGCAAGCGCATGTCGGTGGCGCTCGACGCGCTCGCCGCAGGCAAGTACACGGTCAAGTGGGTCGCCGTGGCCGCCGACGGCCATCGCACCACCGGCCACTACGGCTTCACCGCGAAGTAAGACACGGACGTGAGGCGCTGAAGCAGCGCCCAGAATGCGGGCATTCGCGCCACGCCGGATAATGGCGCGACCACCCGCTGCCGCAGCCCCGGACGGCACTTCGGGTTCCTTAAGTCTGACCGTGCCACAGGGAGCGACCATGACCCCATCCGAACAAATCGACGCATTGATCGCCAGCATCACCGACTGGCGCGGTGCGACCTTCACCGCCGTGCGCCGCGCCATTCTCGAAGCGGACAAGGAAATCGTCGAGGAATGGAAGTGGATGGGCAGCCCGGTGTGGTACCTCGACGGCATCATCGCGGTCGCCAATGCGCATAAGGGCAAGGTGAAGCTCACGTTCCAGTACGGCGCGAGCCTGCCCGATCCCGACAAGCTGTTCAACGCGGGGCTCGATGGCAACGCGCGGCGCGCGATCGACTTCTTCGAAGGCGACAAGGTCGATGCGCGCGCATTGAAAGCGCTTATTCGCGCGGCAATCGAATTTAATCAAATCAAGAAGACGAAGAAGAAGACCGGCTAGGGCTTTTTCAAGGTAAACCAGACGTGTCTTCGCCATCTTCGCAACTGCAACAAAACTGAGGTCACAATGAATTCACCGATTTCCAGGACGAAATCGTTTTCGACAGTGTTTCTGATCGAAATGTGGGAGCGCTTCGGCTACTACGGCATGGCCGCGCTGCTCGTTCTTTTCATGGTCCAGCGAGTCGGCTTCACCGAAGAGCATGCAACCCTCACCTGGGGCGCCTTCACCGCGCTCGTGTATGCCTCGCCCGCAATCGGCGGCTGGATCGGCGACCGCGTGCTGGGCGCGCGGCGCTCGATGGTGCTCGGCGCCATCATCCTGCTCGCGGGCTATTTCATGCTGGCGATGCCCGACGACCGGCTCACGCACCTGTACGCCTCGCTCGGCGTAATCGTGGTGGGCAACGGCCTCTTCAAGTCGAACGCCGCCAACCTCGTGCGCCGCATTTACGAAGGCGACGAATCGGGCATCGACGCCGCGTTCACGATCTATTACATGGCGGTCAATATCGGCTCGACGTTCTCGATGCTGCTCACGCCGTGGATCAAGGACCATTGGGGCTGGCATGCCGCGTTCGCCGTCTGCTGCGGCGGCATGGCGCTCGGCATCCTCAACTTCCTCCTGATGCAGCGCACGCTCGCGAAGATCGGCTCCGCGCCCGACAACGAGCCCGTGCAATGGAAACGCCTCGCCTGCGTGATCGCCGGCGGCATCGCGCTGGGCGCGGCCACGCTCGTCGTGCTCAAGGACAAGCAGCTTGCGGTGGCGTGCGTTTATACGGCGGCGGCAGCCATCCTCGCGATCTTCGCGTGGATGCTCGTTCGCTGCGAGCGCCACGAGCGCGCGGGCCTTGCCGCCGCGCTGATCCTCACGCTGCAGGTGATTCTGTTCTTCATCTTCTATCAGCAGATGTCGACCTCGCTCACGCTGTTCGCCGTGCACAACGTCGACCCCGCGTTCAACCTGTTCGGCACCGCGCTCTTTAGCTGGAGCGCCGCGCAATTCCAGGCGCTCAACCCAATCTGGATCATGGTGCTGAGCCCGATTCTCGCGGCAATCTACTCGGGCCTCGCGCGCCGCGGCGGCGACGTGCCGGTCGCGGCCAAGTATGCGCTCGGCTTTGTCGTGGTGGCGGCAGGCTTCTTCGTGTTCGCGGCGAGCGGGCGCTATGCGGTGGACGGCCGTGTTTCGTCGTGGTTCATGGTGGCGGGGTACGGTCTTTACTCGCTGGGCGAATTGCTCGTGAGCGGCCTGGGTCTTGCGATGATCGCGCGCTATGTGCCCGCGCGCATGAGCGGCTTCATGATGGGCGCGTATTTCGTGGCCACGGGCGTGTCGCAGTATCTCGGCAGTGTGGTCGCGACTTACGCGAAGATGCCTGAAGGCATGCTCTCGCCGATTGAATCGTTGCCGCTTTATCAGAAGCTTTTCAATGGGCTTGGCTGGGTCGCTGCGGGTGGGGCGTTGCTGGCTATCTTGCTGTTGCCGCTGATGGGCAGGCTCTCGCGTGCTCACCAGGTGGGGAGCGAGCAGGCTGAGGCGCAGTTGGCGGCCACCGAATCAGCCCGCAGCCCATCGACATAGGCTGCCAGCTTCCCCGCATACCAGTCGGTGAAGTGGTTGAGCATGAACTCCGAAGGCGCATAAGGCCCCGGCCGATACCCCTTCGATTTCACGCCGCGCTGATTGTGCGCCACCAGCGTGGCATCCTGAACGTTCGTCGCGCGCCACACCTGCGTGAGCGTCTCGATGTCGTAATCCACACCTTCCACGGCATCCTCGTGCACGAGCCAGGTCGTCTTGAGCGCTGTTTGCGTGGCCGAGAGCGGCAGCACCCGGAAGTGGATGATGTGGTCCGAGAGAAAGTGGTTCCAGTTGTTCGGAACCCTGAACATACGCACGGAGCCGATATCGGGCTCGGTCATATCGCCGAGCAGCTTCTTGCACGCAGGCCGTCCATCCCACGTAAACGACACCGCGCCGCGATGAAACGGCAAGCGGATGCAGCGGAATTCCGTGCCGCCGTCCGCGGGCAGATGCGGCAAGCCGAGGCGATCCCAGAGCGCCGTCTTCTCCTGCATCAGCAACTGGAAATCGCGGTTGGCGCGCGGGTCGTCGGGCAGCGCGAATTCGATCAGTGTGGCCAGCAGTTCCGGATGATTGCCCACGCAGTGATAGCACTCGCGGTTATTTTCGATCACGAGCTTCCAGTTCGCGTCCTCCACGATCGTCTCCGAATACGCGACCTTGGTACGATCGGGACGGTGCGGAGCGATATACGGCGTGACCGCTGCCTTGAAGCGCGCAATATCGGGCGGGGTGTCGGCGATGCAGATATAGACCATCCCGCAGATCACTTCCACATGGACCGGGCGCAAGCCGTGTTCGCGGCGGTCGAAATCGGCGGGCATCTGCCGCGCGCTCAGCAAGCTGCCGTCGAGTTCATAGACCCACTGGTGATACGGGCAGACGAGCCGCTTCGCGTGTCCCTGCGCTTCGATACAGATGACCGAGCCGCGATGGCGGCAGGTATTGAAGAACGCGTTGACACCGCCGTCCTTGTCGCGCACCACCACCACCGAGGTCTTGCCGATCTCGAGCGTGACGTAATCGCCCGCGTGCGGGATTTCGGCCACGTTGCAGGCGAACAGCCATTCGTTCGAGAAGACCGCTTCGATGTCGAGTTCATGCATCGCGGGGGCCGTATAGAAGTCCCCTGCGAGGCTGCAGCCTGAGCGCCGGGCCTCCAGCAACGCACGAACATGGGCAAAATCAATCAAGGATAGCTCCTCCTTTTCATTCGGATTCGAGGTCGCGCTCCCTTGCAACCGAGCCCTCAGCCGTGCGTCCACCCGTATCGCGCACCATGGCATCGACATCGCCTGTCGGCATTGGCAACCCGGCCTGCGCAAACGCTTCGGCGAGAAAATCCACGCACACCTTCACCTTCGCCGATTGCGCGAGGCGCTCCGGAAACACCGCCCATACATTGGCCGGTTGCGTCACGTCGGGCAGCACGCGCTGCAGCTTCCCTTCGTCGAGCAGGGGCTGCACGTCCCAGATCGAACGCAACACGATTCCGCGCCCGGCCAGCGCCCATTGCACCGCCGCCTCGCCGTGGTTCGTCGAGAGCGGCCCGGTTACTTTGACTGCCACCGTCTCGCCGCCTGCGTCAAGACGCCAGACGCCGAACGGATGGTCGCGCTCCTTGATCGCGAGACACGCGTGGGACTCCAGATCCGCGACGCTCTGCGGCGCGCCATGTGCCTCGATATACGCCGGCGCCGCGCAGAGCACCCGGTAGTTCGTCGCGAGGCGTCTTGCGATCAGATGGCCCGCGATTTCATCGCCGATGCGCACGTCAAGATCGAAGCCCTCGCCCGCCACGTCGACCACGCGATCGAACAGATCGAGCCGCACGTTCAGTTGCGCATAGCGGTCCGACAAATCCGCCAGCGCGGGCGCGACGAACTTTCGGCCGAAACCGAAGCTGCTCGACACGCGCAGCGTGCCGCGCGGCATGCGCCGCGTGCTGGAGACGTCCTCGACGAGCTGATCCACGTCGTCGAGGATTTTCTCCGCCCACGCGAACACGCGCTCGCCCGCCGCCGTCATCGCCACGCGGCGCGTCGAGCGGTGCAGCAGGCGCGTGCCCAGGCTCGCCTCGAGCACGCCCACGCGCTTGCTCACATAGGCAGCCGACGCACTGAGCGCCTCAGCCGCCGCGCTGAAGCTGGACTTGCGCGCAACCATGCAGAACACCCGCAGGTCGTCGAGTTCGGGGGAGCCGGGAAGTTTCATGGCGGGGATTCCGGGAAATGCGCAGGCCGCAAGTGCGAAGCGGGCGCGGCTCGATGGCCGCGCCCGCTTCGTCATGGCATCAGAACGAATGACGCATGCCGATGCGCACGTCAGCCTGCGTGGTCGTGGTGGATGGCGTGAAACTATAGCCGATCACCGCGTCCACGCCTTGCGACGCCTTCAACCAGTCGCCCGAGATGTAGACATCCGTGCTCTTCGAAAGCAGGTAGTGCAGGCCGGCCGAAAGCATGTTCCAGTGGTGCCCGTCGAAGTGCGTGTACTGGTAGCCGCCGATGAGGCTCGCCGCCGGCGTGATCTGCCAGCTCGCGCCGCCTTCACCCACCTGCATGTGCTCGCTCTGCCCAAATGCCTTGAGCTGAGTGTAGGTGAAGTCGCCCATCAGCGTGACGGGACCGACCACGTAGCTCGCGCCTACGCCGAACGCACCCTGCTTGTCCACCGGGAACGGCGTGCTCGCGTAGAGGTCCGTGATCGCACCCGAGGCAGGGTCAACGCTCACGGTGGGCTTGCCGAAGAACGTGTGCGTGCCGATCATCGCGTAGGGATCGAACGCGTAGATGCCCGACGGGTTGTTCAGCTGCGTGTACGCGGTGCCCATCGAGAATGCGCCATGCTTATATTGCGCGCCCACGCTCCACGCGCTGCCCGTATGGAAGTCGCCCGCCTTGTTGCTGAACGAGTACATGCCGCCGAACTGGAAGCCGCCATACGTGTTCGACATGTACTTCACGGCATTCGGCAGATGGTCCCCATTCATGCGGTCGAAGTCGCCCTGGTTGATGGCGTAGCCGCTCGCCCATGCCGACACGTTGTAGGTATAGACCATCTCCTGCGTCATGTCGATCTGGTTGCCGAAGGTGAGCGTCCCCCAGTCGCTTTGCAGGCCTACATATGCCTGACGCCCGAAAAGCGAGCCGCCGTTCGAGATCTGCCCATTGCCCAGGTGAAAGCCGCTTTCCAGCCTGAACACGGCCTTCAGCCCGCCGCCCAGGTCTTCCGTGCCCTTGACGCCCCAGCGGTTCCCGTACGAGACGCCGTCGTCGAACTTCACCTGATGCGAACCACCGGCGTTGGAGACGTAGGTGACGCCACCGTCGATGATCCCGTACAACGTGACGCTGCTTTGCGCATGCGCAGCCGAAGGAAGCGCAGCCAGCGTGAGCGCCGCCGCTTGCCATGCCGTAAGGAGTGCGACGGTCCGCATGTTGTTGGTCGATTTCATGATGTTGTAGTAATAAGCGGGATCAGTTCAGGCCGCGGTCGGCCTCGCGCACGAGCTGGCGTTCCTTTTCGATGTCGAGCGAGCGGCAAGTCCACAGGTAGACCAGTGCTGCCACGGGCAGGCCCACGAGCATCGCCACGTCGGTGCCGCCCAGTGCGCGGGCAACCGGTCCGCTGTACATCTCCGTCTTGAAGAACGGAACCATCGCGACGAAACCCACCGCGTAGGCCGTCAGGCCACGCCAGTTCCAGCGCCCATAGATGCCGCGCGGATTGAAGATCTCACGCACCGAGTAATGCGAGTGGCGCACGATGAAGAAGTCGACGAGGTTGATCGCGGTCCACGGCGTGAACAGATAGCCCAGGATGCCGAGGAAGTCGCCGAACTTGCCCATGAAGTTGTCCGACGCCGAGAACGCGAGCGAAGTCGCCACCACCGCCACGATGATCAGGCTCGCGATGCGCTTGGTCGCGCTCGACTTGAGCGGCTTGAACGAGTCGGTGATGCTCAGGAGCGTGAGCGAGGCGCCGTAGAAGTTCAGGCCCGTGATGGCGAGCAGCCCCAGCAGCGAAAGCAGCAGCGTGACCGTGCCGAAGCCCGGGAAGATCATGTCGCCCGCACGCTGAACGGCGTCCGAGATTTCAATCTGCGCGTTGAGCGCCGCCGCCGCCGTGCCCACCAGCATCATCCAGATGCCGCCGATGAGCGCGCCGAGGAAGGTCCACCAGAAAGTGGCCCGCACGCCGGTATTGGGCGGCAGATACCGCGAGTAGTCCGAAACGTAGATCGACCACGAGAGCTGATAGGCCGCCGCAGAAAAGAGTTGCACGAGGAACGGCGTAGTCTTGAAGCCGGCGAGGCTCAACTGGCCTGCGGGGAACTGCACCTTCACGCACATGCCGATGCTGAAGACCGTGAGCGCGGCGAGCAGTGCAAACGCCAGCCAGCGCTGCGCCTTGTGGATCAGGTCATAGCCGAACACGGCGAGCGCGACCGAAGCCAGCGTGAAGACGACGTAGCTCAAATGCGGCTCGGTGCCGAGCAGGTGATGCGCGGTCTGTCCCGCCATGAGCTGGTTGAACGAGTTGTAGCCGATATAGGTGACGAGTGCGACCACCCACACGAGCAGCGCGCCCATGTAGCCGAACTGCGGGCGCGACTGAATCATCTGCGGCAGCCCGAGCTGCGGCCCCTGGCTCGAATGGAACGCCATGAAGAAGGTGCCCAGCACGTTGCCGAGCACGATGGCGATCGCGCTCCACAACAGGTTGCCGCCCATGCTGATGCCGATTGCGCCCGCCGCGATGGTCGCGAGGTTCGCATCGCCCGTAAACCACACGGGCCATAGGTGCCAGGCCTTGCCCTTGCGCTCGGCAAGCGGCACGTAATCGATCGAACGCGATTCGATTCGCGATTTGGCGCGCGACGGCTCGCCGGCCAGCGCGTCGGCTATTGCGTCTTGTGACGACATGTCTCCTCCAGTGGTGGGGTGGCTCGAGCGGGGCCGCACGACGCGGCTCCGACTCCCACGCCTGTTCCGATACCAGAGGTTCCAGTTTCCGGACACGGCGTAGTTACCTTTCAGTTAACATAAAACTACTGATTAACAATGGTACGCAGCCTGGAGGGTTTCGTCTCATTATCGGATTCTCCTATTGACGCCCACAGAAAAATGCATTTGCAATGTCGTGAATCAAACTTCTTGAATTTCAAACAGTAAGGATAGGTGGTTTGCATCAGTCCAGCACCTTTTTGATGCAAACATGAGGGATAACCCTGATCCACCGACGATGAGATTTCTCCTATAGTTTGGTTAACTGTTAGTTTTATTGTAACCGTCAGTTAATCATTTCCGGTGCGACGTACCCCATGACCTACCTCCCGATCGAATTCCACAAGAAACCTGAACTGCCGAAGTTGCCGGCCGACTTCTGCGCCAACCCGGAACTCGCCTGGACCATCCCGGCTAGCTACTACACTTCCGAAGCGGTCTACAAGGCGGAAGAAAAGAAGATCTTCGAGAACACGTGGATCTGCGTCGCGCACCGCAGCGAGCTGGCCGAGGCGAACGCCTACGTGACCCGCGAAGTCGTGGGCGAAAGCATCCTGCTCGTGCGCGGCAAGGACAAGGTCCTGCGCGCCTTCTATAACGTGTGCCCGCACCGCGGCCACCAGCTGCTCGAAGGCAGCGGCAAGGCGAAGAACGTCATCACCTGCCCGTACCACGCCTGGGCGTTCAAGCTCGACGGCGCGCTCGCGCACGCCAACAACTGCGACCACGTGGAATCGTTCGACAAGGACAATTCGACGCTCGTGCCGGTGCGCGTGGAGGAATACGCGGGCTTCGTGTTCATCAACCTGAACCCGGACGCGCAAGGCGTGGAAGCGCAGCTGCCCGGCCTCGAAGCGAGCCTGCGCGGCGCCTGCCCGGTGATCGACGACCTGAAGCTGGCCGCGCGCTTCGTGACCGAGACGCCCGCCAACTGGAAGTCGATCGTCGACAACTACCTCGAGTGCTACCACTGCGGCCCGGCGCACCCCGGCTTCTCGGACTCCGTGAAGATCGACCAGTACTCGCACACGCTGCACGGCAACTGGACGGTCCAGTTCGGTCACGCACAGTCGTCGGAGCGCTCGTTCAAGCTCGATCCGTCCGTGACCAACCCGAGCTTCAACGGCTACTGGGCGTGGCCGTGCACGATGTTCAACGTGCCGCCGGGCGGCGACTTCATGACGGTCATCTATGAATTCCCGATGAGCGCCGAAGTCACGCTCCAGCACTACGACATCTACTTCCTGAACGACGAGCCGACCGAAGAGCAGCAAAAACTGATCGAGTGGTATCGCACCGTGTTCCGTCCGGAAGACCTGCGCCTCGTGGAAAGCGTGCAAAAGGGCCTGAAGTCGCGCGGCTACCGCGGTCAGGGCCGCATCATGGTCGACAAGGCGCGCAGCGGCATCAGCGAGC
This sequence comes from Paraburkholderia sp. A3BS-1L, assembly GCF_051125215.1. NCBI lineage: Bacteria > Pseudomonadati > Pseudomonadota > Betaproteobacteria > Burkholderiales > Burkholderiaceae > Paraburkholderia > Paraburkholderia sp. A3BS-1L. The sequence goes on from NZ_CP120444.1 coordinate 762,496, forward strand.
ACGGCATCGCCCACTTCCATAACCTGCTCGCCCAACAGTATCAGGACTGACATGAACTCACTGCAGAACCCCGGCCTGTTCCGCCAGCAGGCCTATATCGACGGCCAGTGGCGCGACGCCAACGACGGCGCCACGCTCGACGTCACCAACCCCTCCACGGGCGAGCGCATCGCGAGCGTGCCGAACATGGGCGCGCCCGAAGCACGCGCGGCCATCGAGGCCGCGAGCCGCGCCTTCCCCGCATGGCGCGCCACCACCGCCAAGGAGCGCGCGCGCCTGTTGCGCAACTGGTTCGAGCTCATCATGGCGAACCAGCAAGCGCTGGCCGAGCTGATGACGCGCGAGCAAGGCAAGCCGCTCGCCGAAGCACGTGGCGAGATCGCCTACGCGGCCTCGTTCATCGAGTGGTTCGGCGAGCAGGCCAAGCGCATCGACGGCGACGTGATCCCGAGCCCGAACCCCGACCAGCGCCTCGTCGTGACGAAGGAGCCGGTGGGCGTCGTCGCCGCCATCACGCCGTGGAATTTCCCGGCCGCGATGATCACGCGCAAGGCCGCACCGGCGCTGGCCGCCGGCTGCACCATCGTCATCAAGCCCGCCAACGAGACGCCGTTTTCCGCGTTCGCGCTCGCCGCGCTCGCAGAACAGGCCGGCATTCCGGCTGGCGTGATCAACATCGTCACGGGCAAGTCGCGCGAGATCGGCCTCGAACTGACGTCGAGCCCGCTCGTCAAGAAGCTCACTTTCACGGGCTCGACCGAAGTGGGCCGCCTGCTGATGCGCCAGTGCTCGGACACGGTCAAGAAGGTCTCGCTGGAGCTGGGCGGCAATGCACCGTTCATCGTGTTTGACGACGCGGACATGGACGCCGCCATCGAAGGCGCCCTGCTCTCGAAGTACCGCAACGCGGGCCAGACCTGCGTCTGCGCAAACCGCTTCTACGTGCACGACTCGGTCTATGACGAGTTCTGCCGCCGCTTTGCCGAGCGCGTGTCCGCGTTCAAGGTGGACGACGGTTTCGCCGAGGGCGTGAACATCGGCCCGCTCATCACGGAAGCGGCGCGCGACAAGGTCGACGGCCTCGTGCGCGATGCCGTGGCGCAAGGCGCACGCGTGGTCACGGGCGGCGCGCCGCACGCACGCGGCGGCAACTTCTACGCGCCCACCGTGCTCGCCGACGCGAAGCCAGGCATGGCCGTGCTGTCCGAAGAGATCTTCGGGCCAGTCGCGCCCATCGTGCGCTTTTCGAGCGACGCCGAAGTCGTGCAGCTCGCGAACGATTCGATCTACGGGCTCGCAGCGTATTTCTACAGCCGCGACATCGGCCGGATCTGGCGCGTGGCCGAGCAGCTCGAGTACGGCATCGTCGGCATCAACACGGGCCTGATCTCCAACGAAGTCGCGCCGTTCGGCGGCGTGAAGCAGTCGGGCATCGGCCGCGAAGGCTCGAAGTACGGCATCGAAGACTTTCTGTCGATCAAGTACCTCTGCATGGCGGGCGTGGCGCGCTAACACTCGCTGGCACGCCCTGAGCTCCGGGCGGGTGCGGTCCGCGCCGCATCCGCTCCTTTTTCCAGATTCAGAATCGACCGCCCGGGCAATCCCACCGGGCAATAACGAAGCAACCTCAGGCCGGCGTCCACGCTCTTCGGAGCAGCCTGGCCCGGGGCAAAGGAAGGCATCATGAACGCCCGCGAATCGATCACTGTCGACGTTGTCGCCGTCGAGCAACTCACCCCGCTCATCAAGCGCTTCACGCTTGCGCTGCCCGATGGCGCACCGCTGCCGTCGTTCAACGGCGGCGCCCACGTGCTCGTCTCCATGCAGGACGGCGAGGCGTGGCACCACAACGCGTACTCGCTGCTGAGCTCGCCGCACGACACGCGCCAGTATCAGATTGCCGTGCGCCGCGAAGAGGCGTCGCGCGGCGGTTCGGCGTTCATGCACGACAAGGTGTCGGCCGGCACGCGTCTCGCCATCGGCTCGCCCGCCAATCTCTTCGAGCTCGCACCGGGTGCGAAGCGCCATGTGTTCATTGCGGGCGGCATCGGCATCACGCCGTTTCTCGCGCAGCTCGCCGAATACCGCCCTGACGATGGTCAACTCGAGCTCGAACTCCATTACGCATACCGCAGCCCCGAGCACAGCGCCTTCGTCGATGAGCTGAAAGCCGGCCCGCACGCGGCCAACGTGCACTGCTATGTGGACAGCGAAGGCCAGCGCCTCGACCTGCTCAAGCTTTTCAAGAGCCTGCCCGCCGACGCGCATGTCTACGTGTGCGGCCCGCAGGGCCTGAACGATGCCGTCTACGCGAACGCCGCGCTGCTCGGCTGGCCGAAGGCGCAACTGCACTCGGAGCAGTTCGCCGCCACCGACATCGCCGGCAAAGCCTTTACGGTGGTGCTCGCGAAGTCGGGCATCGAGCTCGAAGTCGGCGAGGACGAGACCATCCTCAAGGCCATCGAGCGCGCGGGCTTGACGGTGGAGTCGCTGTGCCGCGAAGGCGTGTGCGGCACCTGCGAAGTGGCGATCCTCGAAGGCGAGGCCGACCATCGCGACCAGTATCTCGACGACGACGAAAAGGCCGCGCAGAAGACCATCCTGCTGTGCGTGTCGCGCTCGCGCACGCCGCGCCTCGTGATCGATCTGTAAAAACCGCGTACCGCACGACGGCTTTGCGCCTGGCCGCGAGGCCGCTATACTGCCCCGAGACGTTGGCCCAGGCGTCAATCCGTTAAACTAGCGGGCGATTTGCGGCTGGAAGCACGACATTCGGGCCGCGCGCCCGGGCGTCCACTGGCGCATCACCGGCGGCATATGCCCCGCCCGATCGGCGGACCGAGGCGTATGCCGCCCTTTTCATTTGATCCGCTCGTTTGATCCGTTCGTTTGATCCATTGATTCGATCCGTTTGACCGCGCGATTCGTCATAGAGGGAAATGGATGTCCGAGGATACGTTCGCGTTCCGTCTCAAGGTGCTGCTCGAGCACAAGAAGCTGAGTTTGCAGCAAGTGGCCGACGCCGTCGGCATTTCACGCCCCGCCGTGCATAAGTGGACACGCGGCGGCGAAATCGACTATTCGAACCTGCGCCGCCTCGCGGCGTTTCTCGACGTGAACTGGGTCTGGCTGCGCTATGGCGACAACGCAGTGAAGGACCTCGGCATCGCGGGCACAACCGAGCTGCCCATGACCGACCTGCGCCGCCGCTACACGGCCGAGATCATGTCGAACGAAGCGCGCATGAAGCAGGCCCAGGAGTTGGCGGGCATCGTCACGTGGGAATGGAATCTGGTCGCCGACGAGCTCATCTATTCGAGCAACTGCGCGCAAATCTACGGCCGCGAGATCCATAGCAACGAAGAGTTCTGGGAAATCCTCCATCCCGAAGACTCGATCTGGCTGAACGATGAAGCGATGAAAGAGCTGGTCGCCAGCAAGACGCCGCGCGTGTGGGACTTCCGCATCATCCTGCCCGATGGGCAGATCCGCTGGATCGAATCGCGCGTGGCCACGCTGCTCGACGACGCGGGACGGCCCGTGCGCGTGGTGGGCACGACCATCGACGTCAGCGCGCGCAAGCAAGCGGAGTTCGTCATGCAGCGGAACCTGCAATTGCTCAACGACGCCGCGCGCATCGCGGGCATCGGCGCGTGGCGCTGGCTGCGCGCGCCAGACGAACTGATCGTTTCGGACGAGTGGTGCCGACTGTTCGGCGTCGATCCTGCAAAGGCGCCGCGTCATTATGTGGAGCTCTCGCAGCACATTCATCCGGACGACCGCGCGGCGCGCGAATCGGCTGTGAACGATGCGCTCACGCATCGGGCTGACTATCGCGTGCTGTATCGCGCTTCGCTGCCGGACGATACGTGGCGCCTCGTGGTGGAGCAAGGCCATGCGCGCGTGGCGCCGCATGGTGAGGATGTATGGCTTACGGCGTTGTGTCGCGCGGCCCAGCCTGCGGATATGGCGCAGAGCGCGACGGCAGCGGCTGTGCAACCGCCTGGCGAGGCGTGAGGGTTTCGGTCGGCGGCCTGGCCAAAATCACGATTGGGGTCCCCTTGGCGCGCGCCAATGCGCACGCCAAGGGCGAGGGTATTCAATCGAGGGTTTTTCCCGGGTAAGCCGCTGGTCACAAAAAAGCGCCCGGGTTCCGCACTGGAACACCGGGCGCATCTAAAGCCATTACGTTCTCTACAAAGCCCAGACCAGGGCTCGACTCAAGCTCAAATCAGGGCGGCCACGGCCTTGCCCACGTCGGCCGTCTTCGCCGCGCCGCCCATGTCCGGCGTGCGCGGGCCTTCCACCAGCACCTTTTCGATCGCCTGCATGATCGCGTCATGTGCGGCCTTGAACTGCGCGTCGCCGTTGCCGAGGAACTCGAGCATCATCGCACCCGACCAGATCATCGCGATGGGGTTGGCGATCTCCTTGCCGAAGATGTCCGGCGCCGAGCCATGCACCGGCTCGAACAGCGACGGGAACGTGCGCTCCGGGTTCAGATTCGCCGATGCCGCAAGACCGATCGTGCCCGTGCATGCGGGGCCAAGGTCGGAAAGAATGTCGCCGAACAGGTTGGACGCCACCACCACGTCGAAGCGGTCCGGCTGCAGCACGAAGCGCGCGCACAGGATGTCGATGTGCTGCTTGTCCCACTTCACGTCCGGGTAGGCTTGCGCCATCGCGGCCACGCGCTCGTCCCAGTACGGCATGCTGATCGAGATGCCGTTGGACTTGGTGGCCGCCGTGAGCTTCTTGCGGCCGCGCTGGTTCGCGAGCTCGAACGCGTACTTGAGAATGCGGTCCACGCCGTGACGCGTGAACACCGACTCCTGCAGCGCGAACTCGCGATCGGTGCCCTCGAACATCTTGCCGCCCACCGAACTGTATTCGCCTTCGGTGTTCTCGCGCACCACGAAGAAGTCGATGTCGCCGGGCTTGCGGTTGGCGAGCGGGCACGGCACGCCGGGCAAAAGGCGCACCGGGCGCAGGTTCACGTACTGGTCGAATTCGCGGCGGAACTTCAGCAACGAGCCCCACAGCGAGATGTGATCGGGCACCTTGTCGGGCCAGCCCACCGCGCCGAAATAAATAGCGTCGAAACTTTTGAGCGTCGTGAACCAGTCATCCGGCATCATCTTGCCGTGTTCAAGGTAGTAGTCGCAGCTCGCCCAGTCGAAATGCGTGAATTCGATCGACAGACCGAACTTCGCCGCCGCTGCCTGCACCACGCGCACGCCTTCGGGCATCACTTCCAGGCCAATGCCATCGCCGGGAATCGCCGCGATCTTGAAGGTCTTGCTCATGTCTCGTTCTCCGTTGCCTCGCACGCCTGGATTGACGCGCTCTCGATGACTGCAAGGATGCCTCAAAGGGCGCCGGAAATAAGCCCCCGGCCCGTGGAGACATTGAACACGATTCGTGAATAATCAGCAGCGGGGGAATCGAGGCCGGCATGTTCCCGCAACGCGTGGCACTGCGGATACGACCTGTAGATAGGGGGCGATGAAACCCCGGCAAACAAGCAGAACAGTTTGGCGAAGGTATCGATGTTGTTCGTCAGGCCCGGCTTGCCGGCTGACGCCTTCACGCAGGAAGCGCTTCTATGCCGAACCACGCAGAAACGCGCTCGACCGCCTGATCCAGGCTCTCGAGTATCGTCAAGCTAACCTCCATGACCTCGGCCGACGGCTGCTTTAGATCTGGCACCGTCACAACTCGTATCCCTGCTCGATGTGCGGCAAGCACACCGTTCTCGCTATCCTCGAACGCCAGGCAATCGCCCGGCGACTTGCGCAGACGAGAAGCCGCGAGCTCATACACGGCCGGATCCGGCTTGCCACGGGCGACTTCATCCCCTCCTGCAATCGCACCAAAAAAATCGAGCACGCCGACCCGTGCAAGCCGGGATCGAATCTCCTGGCCACTCGATGACGAGGCTACGGCACATGGGACGCCTGCATTGGCCAATGCGGTGAGCAGGCGGTGGACGCCCGGCTTCAGGGGAAACACCGGCGGGGTCGTCGGAGATTGCAAACGTTGCCGAGCTTGCGCAAGTGCTGCCTGAAAGAGCGGCTCTGCGCCGAACATTCCGGCTAGCATCCTGTGGCACTCAGGCAGCGTCCTCCCGATGATCTCGACATAGTCGACAGGGCGGATGTGAACCCCAAGTTCGTGTCCGACGGCTATCCACGTGTTCATGATCGTTCGTTCCGAATCGATCAACAACCCGTCCATGTCGAAAATTGCTCCAGAGAACATATGCAAGAATCTCGAGTGCTTGAAGGTGTATGCCACTATAACCGTGTGCCGGAATGCCATGTGGTTGATACCGACGAAAATCTGCCGAGTTCCGTCAAGCTCGAATTGCCGGTTGAACAACGACACACTCTTGATGGTCAGCGATCGAGGGGTTAACGAATATCCCCGGCGGCGTCTGCCGGAAAGTCGTAGCCAGATCGATCCGCCGCGAGCGGGAAGCCCGCTGCTTCATGCAGTTCTGGCTTGGGAGCGATTGGTTACCGGTCGTATAAGCCCGCCCCCGAGCGCGTGCAGCCCGCACCCACTACCTGAGCGCCTGGCCGGAAACCCCGCAGGACCAGTGGCAAACCGATATTTGCGTTCCGCCCGCGTGAGAGGCCGAGCAGTCGTGCAAGCGAGCTAATGGACGCGCGCCACTCCACGCACGCGGATCATCGCATCGACTGCGGCGGCCAGTTCCGAATCGAGCTGGGGCCAGCGGTCCACGGGAATCGTGGGCGCCCGGCGCGAGCGGTCGCGCATCGCGCCCGGCAGGCAACCGGCTGGCTGCGCGGTCCCGCCGTAGCGAAACACGCGCGCACGGCCAGGCGCGACCTCCTCGACCACATGCACGATTCCCGCGTCAAGCCACATGCGCAAAACGGCCCGTACGCTGCGCGCGTCGATCCTCACGCGCGCCGCCAGTTCCGTTGCCGTACCGCAGACGCCCTCTTGCATCACATCGATCAGCCGAGCTGCTACCTCCCCTCTTTCCCGCATGCTGGTCTCCTCTCAGGAAAGCCTGCCCAGTAGCCGGGATGCAGGCATTGTCGACTAGGTCCCCGGCCAGCGCCGGCAATCGCATTTCAAGCAGGCGCTCGTAGGGCAACGCTAACCCGATTGGCCGCACAGTCATCTCAAAATGGGATGCGTGCACGTGCCGGCATGGCGGGCGGGCAATCCTGCAAATAATTTGGAATCCTTTATTTATGGTGCCGACATCGTTGCAGACTGATTTTCGCGGTTGTTGCGCGGTTGTTGCGCGGTTGTTGCGCGGTTGTTGCGCGGTTGTTGCGCGGTTGTTGCGCGGTTTTTTCGTGGTTTTTTGGTGGTTTTTGCGCGTTTTTTTTCATGGTTGCTGCCCGCCATCGCAGCGATCTTGAGGTCTTGCTCATGTTTCGCTCTCCGCTGCCTCGCGCCCGGATTGGCGCACTCGATAACCGCAAGGATGTCTCAAACATCGCCAGCGCAGGGCAATCCGTCGCTATCGGCCATGCCGCTATCCGGGATAGATTGCCGGTCGCCCGTGCGGGGATCGGCGCGCTCCGCATTTAACCGAATGCGCCCTGCAACCGGAATACGCAAGACGGACTAGTCCGAAAGAAGCAAGCGCGCACCCGCACCCCATCCTCACGCAGGATGGACAGCGGCGCCGGCGCTCTCTAGGTTCTGTTCACATTCTCACGAGCGGTCCAAAGGCACAGGCAAGCGAAGCGAAGGCGAGATAGTTCCCTGCGAGCTTGTCGTAGCGAGTGGCGACACGACGAAAATGTTTGATGCGACTGAAAAAGCGTTCGACGATGTTCCGAGTCCGATACAGCACGCGGCTATAGCGACGCTTGGTCTTCCGGTTCGAACGCGGCGGGATTACGGCCTTCGCACGCGTAGTGCGGATACTTTCCACAAAGGCGTTCGAGTCGTAGCCCTTGTCAGCGATGACCGCACCGGTGCGCAAATGCTCAACCAGTTCATTCGCGCACGTAATATCGGAAACTTGTCCCTCGGTGGCAATCAACCGCAGGGGGCGTCCGGCGTCATCGACAGCCAGGTGCAACTTGGTGGTCAATCCACCTCGCGAGCGACCGAGCGCTTGCGGACCGTTTTTTTTCGAGCTCCGGACGAATGCTGGTGCGCGCGCACGATGGTCGAATCGATCAACACATGCTTGATCTCGGTTTCGTCGGCCACAGCGTGGATCACGGTTTCCCACACACCCTTGCGACGCCACCGGGAGAAACGCATGTACACCGTATGCCATCGGCCGAACGCCTTCGGCAAATCGCGCCACGGGCAGCCGGTCCGGCCGATCCAGAGGACAGCTTCGACAAACCAACGATTGTCGGTCGCCGTTCGCCCTGGATCGCCTTCCTTGCCCGGCAAGACGGATTCGATTCGTGCCCATACTTCATCGCTCAATAACGTTCGAATCATCTTGGCCTGCTCGCGCAAAAGACAAGATGTAAACACATTTCATCGAATGTAAACAGCCCCTAAGGTCTGCGAGCCCGCGTTCGCACCCGCAGCGACCACTGCAAGCGGATTCGCACCGGACTCGCACCAGGGCATGGCGACGTTCGCAGCCCGCCGCACGGCGTTCGTGCATGGCGGAGCACGCAGCGTTGGTGATTTGAATATCGATGGGAGGATCCCGGTGAAAGCCGATATCGTCGTTGTGGGGGCTGGCCCGGCGGGTCTGTGCTTCGCCCGTTCGCTCGCTGGAACAGGCCTGAAAATCGTGATCGTCGATCAGCAGAGTGAGGATGAACTTCGCAATCCAGACTTTGACGGACGTGAAATCGCGCTCACGCATAAATCAGTGGGCATGCTGAAACAGCTTGGACTATGGGAGCGCATCGAGAGCCAGTCGAAGTCGCGTCTGCTCGACGCACGCGTTTTCAACGGCAAGTCTTCGTACGCACTCGAGATCGGGCGCGACCTGAGCCCGCACGACGAACTCGGCTGGCTGGTCGCCAATCACCAGATTCGCAAGGCCGCCTTCGAAGCGGTGCAATGCGCGAAGGAAGACGGCGCGGACATCGACGTCCGCACGTCCCAACGCGTGGTCGGCGTCAAGTCCGACGACCACTGCGCCACCGTGCAGCTCGAGGGCGGGGCATCGATCGAAACGCGCCTGATCGTGGCGGCGGACAGCCGGTTTTCGTCCACGAGGCGGATGATGGGCATCTCCGCGCGGATGCGCGACTTCGGCAAGACGATGCTGGTGTGTGGCATGACGCACGAAAAGCCGCATCATCATGCCGCGTGGGAATGGTTCGGGTATGGCCAGACGCTCGCGTTGCTGCCCATGAATCCGCACCCGGCGTCCGGCGCGTTCCAGTCTTCCGTGGTGCTCACGCTCACGGGCCGCGAAATCGAGCGGCTCAAACACGCGGACGCGCGCACCTTCGCCGACGAAATCGAGCGCCGCTTCGACCACCGCCTCGGCAAGATGGAACTGGTCACGACGCGACACGCGTATCCGCTGGTCGCGGTTTATCCGGAGCATTTCGTGGCGCGACGCTTCGCGGCGGTGGGCGATGCAGCGGTGGGCATGCATCCGGTCACGGCGCACGGCTTCAACCTTGGCTTGTCGGGCGTCGGCACGCTCGCCGGCTCGATTCGCGAAGCCTGCCTCGCCGGGCGCGACTACGCGTCCGATGCGCTGTTGCGGCGCTACGAGCACAAGCATCGTCTGGCAACGCGCCCACTCTATCTGATCACCGGCATGATCGCGTCGATCTACACGCGGGATCATCTGCCTGCACGCCTGGCGCGCGATGTCCTGTTGCGCGCGGGCGATCATCTGCGTCCCTTCAAGCGAGGCGTGGCCGCTTACCTGGCGGGGGGGCTCTGAGCCATGACCAGCAACGGCAAAACCCATGCGCAGCAGCAAGCCACGCGCGCCGAAGACAAGCGCGTCGTCAACGGCCGCGGAGATATCAATCAGCTCGCGCCGTTTCGCTATCCGTGGGCGTGGGAGTGCTTTCTGAGCGCGAACCGCAATCACTGGACGCCGCTCGAAATTTCCATGAGCGACGACGTGCACGATTACCAGCAGCGCCTGACCGAAACGGAACGACACGTTTTCGAAAACGTGCTCGCCTACCTCACCACGTCGGACATTCTGGCGATGCGCAATATCGGGCTCGCGGTAATGGAAAAGATGACCGCGCCCGAATTGCAAATCTATCAGGCTCGCCAGGTCTACGAAGAAGCGTTGCATACCTGGACTTACCAGCACTGCATCGAAACGCTCGGGCTTGACCAACAGGAAATCTATAACCGCTATCGCGTCGTGCCCGAAATTCACGCCAAGATCGCGCTCGCGAACCAGCGGCTCGAACGCATTCTGGCGCCCGGCCTCGACCTCTCGAACCGCGACACGCTGCACGAATTCGCGCTCGCCTACCTGTTTTTCGCGGCCGTGTTCGAGGGCTGCTGGTTCTACAACGGCTTTACGCCGGTATTCGCGCTCCAGCGGCGCGGGTTGATGAAGGCGACCGCGCAGCAGTTCCAGTACATCATGCGCGACGAGGTGCTGCATTGCGGCTTTGGCATCCGCGTCATCCGGCAGCTACTGGAAGAGGAGAACCTGCAACTCGATCCGCGCGCCGTGCAACGGATCTGGGAAGAAGCCGATGCGGCGGAAACGGCTTATGCGGGCTATATCCTGCGCGAGCCGATTCTGGGTTACTCGGCCGATTTGCATTGCGCACAGTTCCGCTACATCGCGAACCGTCGCGCGGGTCAGTTGGGGATGCCCGCGCCGTTTCCCGGTGCCGAAAACGTGCTGCCCTGGCTCGACGAGCAGGCCAATTTGCGCAAGGAGAAGAATTTCTTCGAAACTCGCGTGACCGAGTATCAGACGGGCGGCGCGCTGGACTGGAATTAGGCCTCGGGGCTGAATCGCCGTGCCCTTGGGCCCGCGCCCAAGGGCGTTTTCACAACGCCCGATGCATATCGGGTTGACGCCCGCCACGCGCGGCCATTACCCTTGCGCCCTGATGGTTCCCGGCGACGGGATCAAAAGGGAACGCAGTGGGGCCGCCCGACCCCGAGTCTGCGGCTGCCCCCGCAACTGTGAGCGGCAAGTCCATGCCAAACGCGCCACTGGGAAACCGGGAAGGCCGGCAAGGGGCGTCGACCCGCGAGCCAGGAGACCTGCCATCGACCGAGGTCCAAGCAGCCGCACGGGGCGGGGTGTCCCGATGCGCAAGCACCGCCCGTGCGCGGTCGCCCGTTGCAAGGACAGCCCGACCTCAGGATCAGTTGCATGTCCACCACGATTGAAACGGCTTCCGCCCAGGAAGCCCGTTGCCGCTGCATTGACGAACGCTTTGGCCAGCGCACAAGCTACATTCCGCCGGCTCCCGGCGGCTCCGGACAAGACCGCCGGCCGAAACTCCGCCATCTCGCCGCCGCGTGCGCCATGAGCGTTTATGCATGGCACAGCGCTGCCGCTGCCGCGCCCGTGACGCCCGTACCGCCCACGATGCCCGCGACGCAGCCGCCGGCCGCCGCCGCATCCGCCGAATCCGCCGAATCCGCCGAATCCGCCGCCTCGGACAACGACACCACGCTGTCGAACATCCTCGTGGTCGGCGACACCCAGCATCTGCCGCAATCGTTCGACCAGCGCTACGCGAGCACGCAGGTGCTCACGCGCGAAGACCTCGACCGCCTCTCGCCCGCCGACCCGAGCATCACGCAGGCGCTCGCCACGCTGCCGGGCGTGACCGTGTCGCAAAGCGGCGGGCCGGGCTCGCTGGCTTCGGTGAGCATTCGCGGCTCGTCGCCCGAGCAGGTGGCCGTGTTCATCGACGGGATCCGCATTGGCTCCGTGACCACGGGCATGCCCGAATGGGCCGACCTGCCGACCGATGCGTTCGACCGCGTCGAGGTGATCTCGGGCCCCGCTGCCGCCTCGTTCGGCGCGGACGCCGTGGGCGGCGTCGTGCAACTCTTCACGCGCCACGCGTCGAATCAGCCGAACCGGACCACGGTGTCGTTCGGCGGCGGGTCCAACAAGACCTTCGACACGATGCTGAGCACCTCGGGCACCGTGCCCTCGAGCGGACCGCTCGCGGCGCTCGAAGGCCTCACGTATTCACTGGGGCTGCACGACTACAACACCGCGGGCATCGACGCGACCCGGCCCTGGGCCTACGGTCACGAGGACGGCCGCAATCCGTATCACGCCCAGGACGTGAATGGGCGGCTTGGCTATGCGCACGACAACTGGTCGATTTCCACATTTGCGCTGTATCACCAGTCCGATCTGTCCTATGACAACGCGGGCGGCAACGACCGGCAGCGCGACCATCAACTCACGACCGGCGCGGCGTTTCACCTCGACATCACGCCGTTCACGCAATTCGACCAGTCGGTGGGCTACGCGACCGATCGCCAGTTCATCTACTCGAACGATCCCGCGATACCGACCGATCAATTCGACTCGACGCGCTTCTCCACGTCGACTTCGATCACGCATCAGGAGCGTGGGCACACGCTGTTCGGGCAGCCGCTTTCAGGCGAAACCAAGCTCGCCTACGACTTCTCGCGCGAACTGGCGTACTTGCCCGTCGAGGTGCCCAGCGGCTTGCCGGCGCGCAACGACTCCGCAGTCTCTTTGCACCAGTCGGCAACGCTCGGCGACGTGACGCTGTTCCTCGCCGGACGCCACGAGATCGTCCAGGGGCAGGCCGTCAATACGGGCAACGCCGCGCTCTCGTGGGCGATCACGCCGGTCTACACAGCGCGCGTTTCCTATGGCAATGCGTTCCGGCTGCCGACCTTCAACGATCTGTACTATCCGGGCTACGCGAACCCCAACCTCCAGCCAGAACGCAGCGACACGATCGAAGCGGCGCTCGATGCCAACACGTCGTACGGCACCTTCACGGCCGCCGTGTACGACACGCGCGTGCACGACCTCATCACCTACGATTCGCAGACCTTTCTGCCCGTAAACGTCGGGCGTGCGCACATTCAGGGGCTCGACCTCTCGTACAAGGGCACGCTCGGGGCGTCCACACCCGTGAGTCTGGCGATCGGCATTCTGAATCCGCAGGACGTGACCGACCAGACCTGGCTCAATCGCCGCCCGCGCCAAACCGTGAGCCTGAGCGTCGACCATACGTGGGACGAATTCAACCTCCACGCGCTCAGCACCGGCGTGTCATTGCTTTACGGCGGCTCGACCTTCGACGATCAGTTCAATACGCTGTATTTGCCGTCGTACACGACGGTGAGCCTGCGTGCTTCGTATAAGGTGAATGCGCACCTGTTGCTGTCCGCGTCGATCTCGAATCTGTTCAACCGGCAGTACATGACCACGTACGGCTATAACAGCCTCGGCCGGACCGCGTTCGGCAAACTCACCTATACATTCTGATTGCGCGCCGCACCGATTACACCTTCCTTTCAGAAATTGCCGCGCGCAAATGGTAATGACGCAAATGCTGGCCGAAATAATCGGGCCCAGCATTGCGGAAATTGTTAATTGAGGATGATGGAAAAAAGATGCCGCCAGTCGATCTGCGGCGACACCGGTAGCCTGTGTTGCGCTGTCCCGTTCGGGAATGGCGCGACACCGGCTACGGTCAGGTGAGTTATCGAACAGCTTGATCCAGCCGTTCGATCAGAGAAGGATCAGGCTGCAGTTGCGGGCGCTGCGGCGGCCGGCGCGGATGCGCGTGTCTTTCTTGCAGGCATCTTGCGCGTTGCTGCAGCTTTCTTTGCGGGAGCAGCTTTCTTGCGCCCAGGCCTGCCAGCCGCTGCTTTTTTAACGGCGGTGGTTTTTGCGCCAGCCTTTTTTGCTGCCGCACGTTTCACCACGGCCTTCTTCGCGCCAGCGGCTTTGGCCGATGCCGCCCTGGGCGCCGCGCCCGCCGTGATCAGGAATTTCGAGCGGTCCTTGGCATCGCGAATCCAGGCGGGTGCACGCCCGCGTCCGCTCCAGGTTGCGCCGGTTTTCGGATCGGCGTATTTCGCCGCGACCGGATGTGCGTTGGGATGCAGCGCTTTCGCTGCGCCATTCGCAGCCTTGACGCCGGGCCTGCGGCCGCGTCTTTTGCCAACGAAGCGCTCGATATCGGCAACGCTCAAACCGTGCTTTTGCATCAGATCGCGAATTCTCGCGAGACCGATGGACGATTGCTTTTCGGCAATCGCTACCGCCTGTTTCTCAAGCTTTGCAATCTTCAGCTTGATTGCGTCCAACGTAACCATACTCATTCTCCCTGTCAGGAATCCCACCCCCAAGCAGCTGTTTGAACTTCGTTTGCATGTCGAAGTTTGGCTTGGCCCATATAGGCAATGCCATCATGGCATACCCAATTATGACGGCAAAGCGGCAATACATGCAAATTGACTGCTATTGGCCCAACGATTCGCAGACTCAATCCATGGCAATTTCGATATCGAATTCTTCCAAATCCTTTCACTCGACGATATCTACTTGCACGATAGTCGCAAGCCGGTCCGCACACAACTGATTTGGGCCGCACGATGTGGATTTCGAGAAAATTCGAGTTTGTCGCGAAACGCTGTGGACTTGCGAAATGACAGGCGGCGCTTTTAGCCCGTTTCAAGTGCGGATGATCGCCTTCGCGCAATGACGATTACACGTTATTTCAGCAAATGCGGGGCAGCCAGCTAGAGGTATTGGTATTGGTATTGGGTTTCGCGGCTCTTGTTGACGAGAATGTTGGACCTCACCACTGCCATGCGCGTGCAGTAGTCGGCGCCGAACGCCGCGCCATTGACGATCGCGTTCTGGTGATTCCGCGGCGGCTTGCCGAAGATGTCGAAGTGGGGGAGGTGCTACGGATTGGATCGGCCTCGAACGCAGGACTGCGCGGCCTTCGCGCGGCAGTCGCCCACGCGGAACACGCCGCAAACTACGCCGGCCAGGACGGCCGGCGCGGCTTGCGGCGAAATGAGACGAGTACAGCGTTACTGCATGTGCTGGCCGCCGTTGATGGGGATATTCGCGCCGGTCACGAAGCTGGCGTCGTCCGAGCAGAGGAACAGCACGAGCGCGGCAACTTCATTCGGGCTGCCGAGACGGCCCATCGGGATCTGCGGGATGATCTTCGTATCGAGAATCTCCTGCGGAATGGCGGTTACCATCTTCGTTGCAAGATAGCCCGGCGAAATCGTGTTCACCGTCACGCCCTTGCGAGCGACTTCGAGTGCGAGCGATTTCGTGAAGCCGTGCATGCCGGCCTTCGCCGCTGCATAGTTCGTCTGGCCCACGGCGCCCTTGGAGCCGTTCACCGACGAAATATTGATGATGCGGCCCCAGCCGTGCTCAACCATGCTGTCGCACAGCGGCTTCGAGATATTGAAGATGGAGTCCAGATTGGTGCGCAGGACCATATCCCAGTTGACCTTGTCCATCTTCTTGAAGGTCATGTCGCGCGTGATGCCCGCATTGTTGATCAGAATGTCGACGGGGCCGACTTCGTTCTTGATCTTCTGCGCGCCGCGCTGGCACGAATCGTAGTCGGCAACGTCGATGGAATACGCGTGGAAATCGCGGCCCGTCTCCTTCATTCTGGCCAGCCAGTCTTTGACACCAGCATTGTCCGGCGAGTGCGTGACGACGACCGTATAGCCCGCGTCATGCAAACGGACGCTAATCGCCTCACCGAGACCGCCCATGCCACCTGTTACCAATGCAATACGCTTAGTCATCCTTTCTATCCGCGAGAGAAAATTTCAATGATCCACATGGCGTACCGTTGTTGAAACGCCACTTCTTGCATGCCCGGCATCCTCGCATGCGAGGCGAAGACCACTCGGGCAAGATCGCGCGGCTTATTGTGTCCGTCTAATGTTGCGCGAATCTTGTCCGGTTTGCCCGCCAGGGCACATCTCGTGCCGCGCGGGCAAACCGTTTGACTTCAATGCGGCCCGATCAGCGGATCAGGCGCGCGTTGCCCGGTTCAATCGTGTTCAATCGAGCTCAAGCGCGCTCGAGCGCAAGCGCCACGCCCATGCCGCCACCGATGCACAGCGAGGCCAGACCGCGCTTTGCATCACGGCGCTGCATCTCGTGCAGCAGCGTCACCAGAATCCGGCAGCCCGATGCGCCGATCGGGTGACCAATCGCAATCGCGCCACCGTTCACGTTGATCTTCGACGTGTCCCAGCCCATCTGCTTGTTCACGGCCAGCGCCTGCGCCGCGAACGCCTCGTTGATCTCCATGAGATCGAGGTCGCTAGCCGACCAGCCCGCGCGCTCCAGCGCTCGCTTCGATGCCGGCACCGGGCCCATGCCCATCACCTTCGGATCCACGCCGCCCGCCGCATACGCCTTGATGCGCGCAAGCGGCGTGAGGCCCAGCGCCTCGGCCTTCTTCGCCGACATCACCACCACCGCCGCCGCGCCGTCGTTCAGCCCCGACGCGTTGGCCGCCGTCACCGTGCCTTCCTTCGAGAACGCCGGCTTCAGGCCCGCGAGCGACTCCGCCGTCACGCCGTGACGCACGAATTCGTCGGTCTTGAACACCAGCGGATCGCCCTTGCGCTGCGGAATTTCCACCGGCACGATTTCCGCGTCGAAGCGGCCCGCCTTCTGCGCGGCTTCCGCCTTGTTCTGCGACAGCGCCGCGAATGCGTCCTGCTCTTCGCGCGTGATGCCGTATTCCTTCGCGACGTTTTCCGCAGTCACGCCCATGTGGTACTGGTTGTAAACGTCCCACAGACCATCGACGATCATGGTGTCGACGAGCTTCGCGTCACCCATGCGGAAGCCGTCGCGCGAGCCCGGCAGCACGTGTGGCGCCGCGCTCATGTTCTCCTGGCCGCCGGCCACGACGATCTCCGAATCGCCCGCGATAATCGCGTTGGCCGCGAGCATCACCGCCTTCAGGCCCGAGCCGCACACCTTGTTGATCGTCATGGCGGGCACCGCTGCGGGCAGCCCGGCCTTGAGCGACGCCTGGCGCGCAACGTTCTGGCCCGAACCCGCGGTCAGCACCTGACCCATGATCACGTCGCTCACCTGCTCGGGCTTCACGCCCGCGCGTTCCAGCGCCGCCTTGATGACCAGCGCGCCCAGATCGGGCGCGGCAATCTTTGCCAGCGAACCGCCGAATTTGCCCACCGCGGTACGCGCGGCCGAAACGATCACGATGTCAGTCAATTTCCACTCCTGCGTTAAAAATATTCATGGTGCCTGCGCCATACGGCGCCGCAGCAAACGAAGCGGCGCCACAGCTACTTCTCAAGAAGCGTAGCTGCGTCTTGTCACACAAATATGACAAATCAGAGAATGCGCGCATTAAATATGCGCGACGTATTGGTATGGATTAAAAGCGTGGAGGGGAGCGGATGGCGCGGCGCAATCGTATCGATTTGCAGCCGCGCCGCGCCGTGAGGGATCAGCGCCGTAGCGATCAGTTCGCAGCCGGCCCCGTTTGCGTCGCGCGCTGCGTAGCGGCGGCGACCTTGTCGAATTTGCCCTGCGCGGCCTCGATAGCCTTGCGGGTCATCGTGCGCACAGAATCGGCAGCGTTGCCATAAGCGGCAAACGTCGAGTTCATGGCAGCCACAAACGGCTCCGCACCAGCGGGCGCGCCTTGCGAGAAGCGTTCGGCCAGCGCCTTGACGCACTGCTCCTGGCGCTCGGATTGCGCCTGCACGACCTGGGTCCATTCGGCATGCGCATGGGCCGCGATATCGAAAACCTTGCGCCCATACGAGATCGCCTTCGAAGCAGCCTGCTGCGAAGCATTCAGTTGCTGCGTGAAAAGCTCCACGGGATTGCCGCTTTGTAGCGCGCTCTTCAGCGCGGCCTCGTTATCGGCAATGGCCGTGCGAACCGTCTGCAGATTGAGCGCGACAGTTGCCTCAAAGCTTTCGAACGCCGGGCGAGCCAGTGCAAAAAATACCGCGACGCCAGACTCATAATGGGCGCGGAGACGATCGGGTGCGGAAAAGGTCACGGACTCGGTCATCGGCAATGCCTCATGATTAGTGATGCTAAATGGATGAATTGCGGGCCGCCATCCAACACGACCCTAAAACACTACGATCAGCGCGGCGCGAAGAATTTCCCCTCCACGGCTGCACCGAAATTAGAGGGTTCATTCTAAGCGGAGAATTTAACAATTTTGTGGAAGAGTACTTAGGTATAAACCCTTATATTCATGCATCCTGGGTCATTCCGTGCATTTTGTAAGCGGAATGCATCATCGAAGGGCATGCCAGGCATGGAACACCTGGCGCTCACATCGAATTCTAAATAGGGCGCGCGCGCAAAGTGGCGCAATGCGTTGATTTCGGGGATTTCCGAAATATGAAATGCCATGTGTTGGTGAAAAATGGTCCGCATGGCGTCAGTGCATCGGCCAGGCAAATGGAGGACCTGCGCCGTTATCCCCGCAAAGCCGGGACCAAAATCGCCTATGAATTGGGCTTTAATAGCGCATCAGATTTCAATCGCGCATTCCGGCACGCCGATGAAACGTCGCCGCCCGATTTCCGGCAATTCAGACTTTGAGCCGGAGGCGGGCCAGAACGGCCCGCCTCCAGATCGCTAAAAGGACTGCACTCAAGGACTGCCAAGCAGATGGCCATTCACCACCGTGCCATACAGCGAGTTCGGCGTGTCGTGATACTTCGCGCGCGTTTGCGCGACCGAACCCTTGAAGCGTGGATCCTGCGGCCGCTCGTGGCTGTCCATGAACGTCGCCACGTCCCAGGCTTCCTGATCCGTTAGCGTGCCGCCGAGACCCAGCGGCATGTTCGCCTTGATGAAGCCGGCGGCGTTTTGTGTCTCGTGCATGCCCGCGCCCCAGTTGAACGAACGCGCGCCCCATAGCGGCGGGAACACCGTGTGGTCATTGCTCGTTCTGCCCTGCCCATCCGCGCCGTGGCATGCCGCGCAATGCTGCTCATAGACCTTGGTGCCGCGTGCGTAGTCCGCTTTCTGTGCGGGCGCGGGCAGCTTCGGATAGCCCCTGCCAGCCACCTTGCCGCCCACAGGCGCGCCCGTGGCCAGCCAGTACGAGTAGCTTTCCAGCGCGACCAGCACCGGATCGCCCAGCGGCGGCGCCTTGCCGTTCATGCTGTAGTTGAAGCAGCCTTGCAGCCGTTCGGCGAACGTGTTCACGTGCCCGTTCTTGGCGCGATACGCCGGGTACGAAACGAAGGCGGCCCAGAGCGGACTCGAATTGGCCTTGCGGCCTGCATCGAGGTGGCAGTTCGCGCAGCTCAGCGAATTGCCCACGAACTTGCCCGCGTATTGGCCGGTGTTGCGGAAGATTTGCTCGCCGAGCTTCACCGATTTGCCGAAGTCGCCTGCGGGCATGGCGCTTTCGGGCGGCGGCTGGAATGGCGTGGCGTGCTCGCCGGTATTCGCCTGAGGTTGTGAAGCTGGTTGTGAAGGCGGTTGTGCAGCGGCTTGTCCCGATGCCTGTGAAGCCGCAGCCGCTGCGCCCGCTTCGGGCGAAGGCTGTTGCGCGTAGTACAGCGCGACGGCGTGCATGTCGGCGTCGCTCAGCTTGCTCGCGACGGCCGGCATTAGCGCGAGCGTGCCGGGTGGCCGCTTGCCGTTCTTCCAGGCGTTGAGCTGTGCTTCGATATACGCCGCGGGCTGTCCCGCCAGCGGCGGGAACGCGGCGCCGACGCCCGCGCCGCCTGGCCCATGGCATTGCACGCACGCGGGCAGGCCTTCCTGCCAGCGGCCTCGCGTGGCGAGCCATGCACCGCTATCGGATGGCGCGACCTCGGACGGATCTTGCGTGCGTATACCCTTCGGCGCGGGCAGGCTGCTGAAATACTGCGCCACGGCGGTGCGCTCGCTGGCAGACATGCTCTTCGCGAACGGTTGCATCACGGCGTTCTCGCGGCTGCCGTCGGCGAATGCTGCAAGTTGCGCTTCGAAATAGTCCGCGCCCACGCCGGCGAGCCGCGGGAATCCCGCTGCCGCGTTGCCTTCGCCACTCGCACCATGGCAGCTAATGCATGCCGGGACGCCGTTGGCGGTGCCTTGCATGGCAATCGTACGGCCCGGGGATGCCGGCTCCTTTTGCGTTTGCTTAGGCTGCTGCGTTGACTGGGCATACGCTGCCGCTGTGCTCAATACCGGCAGCGCGATGGTCACTGCAAGCGCCACCACAAGTCTCTTGAAGTTCATTATCTTTCCCGATATCGTTTTTGTCTCCGCGCCTATTTTCACTCAATCGGCATTAGAACGCTCGGCCGCCGGGCCACATGTTCTGGCATGGCGCACCGTCGACGACCGCGATGAAACACATGCGGTCACTGTGCTCGCCGGTTTCGTCGCTGCGGTGGTGGCGGGTCCGCTGTATTGAATTCTGATCGGACTCCTCAGAGCACCCACGCGTGCCGTCGCCGTTCTTCTTGTCGGTCGTGCGGTGCTCGGAGAGGCTGAGAGCTTCGCTCGGGGCCCCTATCGGGTCCAGCCTGCATCTGTGGGTGACCCGCTTGCCAGCTTCGGTTAATGGGAATGTGAATTCGGCGAGCAGTTGCGCCTTCTCTCGCACCACCCTCTTGCCGCGCGCCGCATGTAACAGAATGTAATTGAAAGTTGTCGTTCATCGCCTCGACGCATAGGCCCGGCACATTGCCACTTCTGTTTCGCGTGATTCCCCCCACAAACACGAACAAAGAGGTGAGCGATGAAAACGGCAAGGAGATGGTCGGCAGGTCTGGTGGCGCTCAGCGCGATGGCGCTCGCCGTGGGTAGCGCACTCGCATCACCGTCGACGCAGGCGAGCGGGGCGAGCGGCATCAAGCACGTCCTGCTCATTAGCTTCGACGGTTTGCACGAGCAGGACGTCGCGCGCTGCGTCGGCGGCAACACCTGCCCGAATCTCGCGCTGCTCGCCAAGTCGGGCGTCACCTATACGAACGCTTATACGCCTGGGCTGTCCGATTCGTTTCCGGGTCTCGCCGCGCTCGTGACCGGCGGCTCGCCCAAAACCGCCGGCCTCTTCTATGACGTTTCGTACGACCGCACGCTTTACGCGCCCAACGACACGGGCTGCGTGGGCAAGCAAGGCTGGAACGTCGTGTTCGACGAAACCACCGGCATAGACGCGCAAAACGGCGGCGCGCTCGTGCACCTCGACGGCGGCGGCGACTTCAATCCGCAAGCCATTCCGCGCGCGCGCAAGGGTGCCAAATGCGTGCCCGTGTATCCGCACGACTACGTGAAGACCAACACGGTCTTCGAAGTCGTGAAGGAAAACCTGCCTGGCTCGCACACCGCGTGGGCCGATAAGCACGCATGGGGCTACGACTGGCTCAATGGCCCCTCGGGCCGCGGCGTGGACGACCTCGCGCGCACCGAGATCAACTCGATCGACCCGGCCACGCAGACCGACTACACCGATACCTACACGCACACCGAGAAGTTCGACGACTACCACGTGCAAGCGCTGATCAACCAGATCGGCGGCAAGGACTCCACGGGCACGCGCAACGAGCCCGTGCCCACGCTGTTCGGCACCAACTTCCAGACGCTGAGCGTAGCGCAAAAAGCCACCGTGGCCAACGGCGGCGGCTATCTCGACGCCAGCTTCACGCCGGGGCCAAACGTGTCGGGCGCGATCACGTATCTCGACAATTCGCTCGGCCGCATCGTTGCCGCGCTCAAGCAGCAGAACCTCTATGCGTCGACGCTCATCATCGTCACGGCCAAACACGGCCAGTCGCCCTCCGATCACACGAAGCTCGTGAAGAACGGCGACACGCTCACGCAACTGCTCGAGGCGACCAACTATCTCGATCCTAACGGCAATTTTGGCCAGAACAACACCGGGAGCGGCAACCCGAACGACGGCACGGGTCTCGTCGGCACGGGCTTCGTGCAGACCGACGACGTGGGCCTCATCTGGCTGCGCGATCAATCGCAGCGCGACGCCGTGGTCGCCACGCTCAAGCAGAACCTCTCGTGCAACGCGCCCGGCATCTGCGCGGACGGTCCGCAAGCGTACATTCTCAGCGGCAACGCGCTGGCCGCGCGCTTCGGTGATCCGGCTGCCGGCCGCACGCCCGATATCGTCGTGCAGCCGAATCCGGGCGTGATCTACACGTCGAGCAAGAAGAAGGACGAGGAGCACGGCGGCAATGCGCCGGATGATAGCCATCTCGGCCTCGTCGTCTCGTATGCGGGCCTGCATGGCGGCGGCCGCGAGATCCCGGCGCGCGTGCAGACCACGCAGGTCGCACCGACGATCCTGCGCGCGCTCGATCTCGATCCGCACCTGCTGCACGCCGTTGCCGCCGAAGGCACGCACTCGCTGCCAGGGCTCGGCCTCGGTCGCGGTTCGGACGAGTAACGCCTATTACCCGCCGCATCGGGGCCGGCGTTTCGCACGAAGCGCCGGCCCTCCCCTGGGCCGCCGCCCGGCGGCGTTACAATTCCCGCAGACAACACAGGCCTGCGGGTACGCACAGTGACCGAGCTTCAACCCGGCTTCGAGCCGGGCTTCATTCTGACGCGACATTGGCGCGACACACCCCACCATACCGAAGTCGACTTCTGGCTCGCGACGCCCGCTGGCCCACGGCAACTGCGCCTGCGCCCGCAAACGTCCGTCGCTTTCGTGCCTGCCGCGCAGCGCGAGGCGGCGCTCGGCGCGCTTGATAGCAACCAGATCGGCAACCAACGCGGCAACAAGGGCGCCGAGCTGCGCCCGCTCGATCTCAAGGACTTCCGGCAGCGGCCCGTGCTCGGCCTCTATGCGCCGCAATACCGCCAGTTGACCGGCACCGCGAAGCGCCTGACGAAAGCGGGCGTCGACGTCTACGAAGCCGATATCCAGCCGCCCGAGCGCTACATGATGGAGCGCTTCATCACCGCGCCCGTGCTGTTTCGCGGCACGCCCGATGCCTCGGGCCTGCTGCACGATGGCGAACTGAAGCCGGCCACCGGCTATCGCCCGGCGCTCAGGCTCGTTTCGCTCGATATCGAAACGAGCGCGCAGGGCGAGCTTTACTCGATCGCGCTCGAAGGATGCGGCCAGCGTCAGGTCTTCATGCTCTCCCCCGCAAACGGCGACGCGAGCGGACTCGATTTCGACTTCGAGTACTGCGAGAGCCGCGCGCAGATGCTCGTGCGCCTGAACGAGTGGATGGCGCAGCACGATCCCGACGCGATCATCGGCTGGAATCTCGTGCAGTTCGATCTGCGCGTGCTGCACGCGCATTCGCAGCAGTACGGCGTGCCGCTGCGCCTCGGACGCGGCGGCGCCGTGATGGAATGGCGCGAGCACAGCGTCAACCAGAACCACTACTTCGCGGGCGCGGCGGGCCGGCTCATCATCGATGGCATCGAGGCGCTACGCTCGGCCACCTGGAGCTTTACGTCGTTCAGCCTCGAGTTCGTCGCGCAAACGCTGCTGGGCGAAGGCAAGTCCGTCGACAACCCGTATCAGCGCATGGACGAAATCCAGCGCCGCTTCGACGAAGACAAGCCCGCGCTCGCGCGCTATAACCTCAAGGATTGCGAACTTGTCACGCGCATCTTCGAGAAAACCGAGCTGATCGCGTTCCTGCTCGAGCGCGCCTCGGTCACCGGATTGCCCGCCGACCGCAGCGGCGGCTCGGTCGCGGCGTTCACGCATCTGTATCTGCCGCGCATGCACCGGCTCGGTTACGTTGCGCCGAATCTCGGCGACGTAGTGGGCGAAAACAGTCCCGGCGGCTTCGTGATGGATTCGCGGCCGGGGCTCTACGACTCGGTGCTGGTGCTCGACTACAAGAGCCTCTATCCCTCGATCATCCGCACGTTTCTGATCGATCCCGTGGGGCTGATCGAAGGCCTGCGCAACCCCCGCGACGACCAGTCCGTGCCGGGCTTCCTCGGCGCGCATTTCTCGCGCACGATGCATTGCTTGCCCGAGATCGTGCGCCAGGTCTGGGAAGGTCGAGAGAACGCCAAGCGCAACAAGAATGCGCCCCTTTCGCAGGCGCTGAAGATCATCATGAATGCGTTTTATGGCGTGCTTGGCTCCACGGGCTGCCGGTTTTTCGACCCGCGCCTTGCATCATCGATCACCATGCGCGGCCACGAGATCATGCGCGAGACGCGCGAATTGATCGAGTCACAAGGCTATGACGTCATCTACGGCGACACCGACTCCACCTTCGTGTGGCTCAAGCGCGCGCATACGGAAGCAGACGCGACGCGCACCGGCCGCGCGCTGGTCGAGCACGTCAACCGGTGGTGGCAGGCTGAGTTGCGCGAACGCTTCGGTGTCCAGAGCGCTCTGGAACTGCAATTCGAGCGGCATTATTCGCGCTTTCTCATGCCCACCGTGCGCGGTGCGGAAGAAGGCAGCAAGAAGCGCTACGCGGGCCTCGCGCGCGCGAAGGACGGCAGCGAGGAAATGGTGTTCAAGGGACTGGAGACCGTTCGCACCGACTGGACGCCGCTCGCCCAGCAATTTCAGCGCGAGCTGTACCGGCGCGTCTTCAAGCGCGAGCCCTATGCCGATTACGTGCGCGATTATGTGCGGCGCACGTTGAGCGGAGAATTCGACGAGCAACTCGTATTCCGAAAGCGGCTGCGCCGGCCGCTTGGCGACTATCAGCGCAATGTGCCGCCGCATGTGCGCGCGGCGCGCGTCGCCGACGAATTCAACCGTGCCAAAGGCCGCCCGCTGCAATATCAGAACGGCGGCTGGATCAGCTACGTCATGACGACCGCAGGCCCCGAGCCGCTAGAGACGCTCAGCTCGCCACTCGATTACGAGTTCTATTTGAGCAGACAGTTGCAGCCCGTGGCCGACGCCATTTTGCCGTTTCTGCGCGAGGAATTCGAAACGCTGGTGTCGGGGCAAGCGAGTTTGTTCTAAGAACGGCTCACACCGTGAGCGCCCTCCCCAACGGGCATTCTCATGGCAACAATGCGGCAAGCAGGCGCCTCAACTCCAGACCTTCCTTCTGGCTCAATCGGGCCGTGAGGATGCGCTCCACTTGCTCCACACGCGGCCGCAAGATCGTATGCTGCTTCTTGCCGGCCGCAGTGAGGAATAGCACGTAACTGCGCTTGTCGGCAGGATCGTCGGAACGCTCGACCAGGCCATTGCGCACCATGCGGGCAACCAGATCCGCAATGGTTGAACGGTCCACGTCGAGCGCATTGCCGAGCTGCCGCTGATTGAGCCCGGGCATTTCCCGCAAGATTTCGAGCGCCGCGTACTGCACGCTCGTAATTTCGGCGGACACTTCGCTAAGCCACACTGCCGCGTGGCGTTGCTGCGCACGGCGCACGAGGCTGCCCGTGAATTGCGAAAGCGAATCGGGATGGTCGGGTAGCGTCGGCAATTTCCAGTGTCGTCCTGAATCAGGGCATAAGGAGTATCGGCCCAAAGAAGGCATTCAATTCCGCGTAAGCATTCAGCGGAAGCACGTGGGCGACATATTGATCCGGCCGAACCACGACTATCGCGCCGCGCTCGCGGTCGATGCCACGCGCCTCGAAGATATCAGCGGCGGCGTCGCACGTAAATGCCTTTTCGTAATCGACGAGGCCGTAACGCCCTTTGCGCGGCCGCAGGAGCGCGGGAAGGTCCTCGAAGCGGACCTCGCGATGCGGCTGCTGCAACACCGCGCGCACATCGAAAATCGCGTCGATGTCAGCATGCTCCGGCGTGGCACGCCGCAACACGGAGTCGGGCGCGCAGGCAAGGTAATCGCATAACGCCCGCAGCGCATCGCCGCCAGCGTCCGCGAAGGCATAGAGACGCCAGCGACCATCGGCGCGCGCGGCATGGCCCAGATGCATGGGTTTCGCATCCGCCACGCGCACGACCGGCGCCGAATGAAATCGCATGCCGATTGGAAAGCCCGTGGCAAACGCCTGATGCGTCGCTTCGCCGGTCAACGTGCCCGGTCGATAGCGTGTAGCGACACCCGCCGTGTAGCGGCCCGCGCGAACGAAGTACGCCTGAAGTTCCGCGGGGTCGACGCCGCCTGCCTCCGGGCGGGCGGGATCCTTCGGAGGGGCGGCCATCATGGCCGACCACTGCTTGTCGAAATCGATCAGCTCCTGCGCAACGGGTTGGCGCTCATCGGAGTACGTGCGCAGCAGCATGGCATCGCTTCGCCCTTGCAGCACCGCGCCCAGCTTCCAGCCGAGATTGAACCCGTCCTGCATCGAGACGTTCATGCCCTGGCCAGCCTTCGCGCTATGCGTGTGGCAGGCATCTCCCGCGATGAAGATCCGGGGCTCGCGAACCGTGCCGTCGGGCGTGATTGCGTCGTCGAAGCGGTCGGTCAGACGCTGGCCCACTTCATATACCGAGAACCACACCACTTCCTTCACGTCCAGCGAATACGGGTGCAGGATGCCCTGCGCCGTCTCGATGATGCGCTCGACGGTGGTCTGCTTGATGTCGTCGCGGTTTGCCGGCGTGACTTCGCCAAGATCGACATAGAAGCGGACCAGATAGCCGCCTTCCCGGGGAATGATGAGCAGATTCCCTTTGTTCGCCGACTGAATCGCCGCTTTAAGCCGGATGTCCGGAAAGTCGGTGACGGCCAGCGCGTCCATCACGCCCCACGCGTGATTGGCGGCGTCGCCGCGTAGTTGCTGTCCGATGGCTGTCCGCACGCGGCTGCGCGCACCATCGCAACCCACGACGTAACGTGCGCGTATCGTGACCGTTTCCTGAGGTCCGCTTGCACCGGTGCGTTGCAGTGTGACGAGTACGGGGTAGTCGTGGCTGTCGTCGCGTTGCACGTCGACCACTTCGAGGCCGTAATCGGGTTCGAAACGCTGCGCGGTCCGGCGCATGACATCGAGCAGATACTCCTGAATGCGCGCCTGATTCACGATGACGTGCGGAAATTCAGAAAGCCCTGTTTTGGTATCCTGCACACGTCCGGTACGCTTGATCGCGCTTCGATCCTGCGCGTCGTGCCGCCAGAATACCGTTTCGTTGACCCACCAGGCTTCGCGCAACAGGCGATCGCTGAGCCCGAACGCTTCGAACATCTCTACGGTCCGGCACGCGACACCGTCTGCTTGCCCCATCAGCAGCGGGCCGCCGCGACGCTCGACGATGCGCGTCCGGATTGTCGGGAATTGCGACAACTGTGCCGCGAGCACGAGCCCCGCGGGCCCACTTCCCGCAATGAGCACGTCAACCGTATCGGGCAGCGCGGAATGCGGCGCACCATCGGCCGGTGAATCGGTCATCGGGTCGCCGGTACGGAATCCGTTGAGATAAAACTGCATGACGCCTCCTCAATTCTCTGCTTGGTTCGTGTACCAACCAATATACTCCGTATGCCAACCATTCGAAAGCATTTTGTGGCGACACCGATGTTTACCCCGATGGCTCGCGGGTCACACGACCATGAGATCGTATCCGACCAGAATCTCGCCCTTGAAGTGCTTCGCGGCTTCGCTGCGCCAGGTGGCGTCGGGCGTCACGGGCATCACGGGCGTCAGATGCGAGAGAACCAGGGTCTTGACGCCCGCCTTCTGCGCGATACGTCCGACTTCCTCGACCGGGGAATGATCCGCCATCATGTGCTTCATGATCTGGTCATAGTTCGTCTTCGGGTTATTGCGGGCAAGAACATGCACCATCTTCTTTGTGGCCTCGATGTTCATGGCCTCGTGCACGAGGATGTCGGCCCCCTTCGCCATTTCCCCCACGGCGTCGAGCGGAACCGTGTCGCCCGAAAACGCGATCGAGCGATCGGGAAAGTCGAAGCGGTAGCCAAACGCGGGGTTGACGGGCGGATGCTCCACGCGCACGGCCGTCACGCGGACATTCTCATCGGACATGACGAGGCCCGAATCCGAAACCTCCTTGACGGGCACTGTCGTCAACGGCGCCGTCTGCAAATCTTCCGACCAGAACTGCAGCGTGGCTTGCTGCGAGCGCAGATAATCCCTCGTCATTTGTGCGAGCGGCGGCGGCCCGTACATTTGCACGTCGGGACTCATGCCGTAGATCCAGCCCAGAAGAATGAACGGACCGTATTCGATGTTGTGGTCCGGATGATGGTGTGTCAGGAACCCCGCCTTCACCTGGTTGAACTGCAGGCCCGTGCGCGCGAACTCATTGGAAACGCCCAGCCCGAAATCGAGGACATAGGCCGATCCATTGTGCACCATGACGTGACTGGTCTGATGCCGCGGCATGCCGACCATCGGTCCCGCGCCGGTGCCGAGCATGACCAGCTTCGTCCCTTTGGCGTCACGAAGCGCTGCCTTTGCGAGGTCGGCGCGCTGGTCAAGCGGCAGTGCCGCCTCGTCCTGAACGACGGGTCGAGCTCTTGCCGTGGGCAACATCGCAACGCCGGCTGCTGCAGCAAGGCTGCCAAGCAGCGCACGGCGGGTGGAGTCAGGTGTCTTTGCCAATTCCATCGTTAACAGCTCCTTCATTTGCAATCGGGATCGTGCATTCTTTCCGGTCATCATTCGCGGATTCGTGGTTCAGAATACGGTTCGCAGCCCAACGCGGGCAATCGCCTGGGAGGCGCTGCTCGACGAGCCCAAAGGGCTGAGGATTCCATTGATGGCGGCGTGCGCGCCGGAATTCGCGCGCTGCCAGGCCCCTTCCGCATAGACCATCGTGCGCGTGGAAAGCGAGTAGCCGAGTATCGCGTTCAACTGGTTGGCGTGATTGCCGTACAGGACTTCGTTGCCCTTCATGTACATGTAACTCAAGCCGAGTGAAAGCGCGGGCGTCAATTGCCAGTTGCTCGCAAGCTGCCCGGCATACGCATACGCGCCCGTCAATTCATTGCGAACGGTAACAAAGCTTGCGGAGGTCAACGTGGAACCCAGGGCGTAGTGAGCGCCGACACCCCAGTTTCGAATCGGAACCTGCGGGGCGCCTTTGAGGGAGCCGGGATACTTCTGTTCGGTATAAGCGGCGCCGAGCCCGAATGGACCGTGATCGTAGTTCACGCCGAAACTCATGCCCGAGTTCGAGCCGAACGATCCGGCCACGCCACCGAAGGAATACAGTGCGCCGGCGGAAAACCCGCCGATCTGGGGAGCCTGGTACTTGACCGCGTTGTTGATCGGTATTCCGTTGGTCCGCGCCCAGCCGAACCAGCCAGTCGGGTTTTGGGGAATGCCGAGATTCTGGAACGGCCCCGCCGCAAAGCTATAAAGGCCGCCGGAGATCAAAGCCGGCGTGTTTTTGCCCTCTGTCAACGAGGTAAACATGAACTCGTAGACGTTCCCCAACGTCAATTTTCCCAGCCGTGGATCGTCGATTCCCACATACGCATTGCGTCCGAAAATGCCCGGCTGCACGGCCGCTCCCGAGCCGAGCAGAAACTGATTTTCGAGCTTGAAGATGGTTTTCGTTCCGCCTCCCAAATCTTCCGCGCCCTGAATGCCGAGCAAATTTGGGGAAAAGATTCCGTCGTCGAACTTCGTGACGGAATGACCGCCCTGATTGGATATGTACGATACCCCGCCGTCGATCATGCCGTACATCGTGACATGGCTTTGTGCAACTGCGCTCGCGACTGGCAGGACTGCCAATAATGCCATTACATAGATACGTTTCATCGAAGTCTCCAAACCTTATTTTTATATACTGCAAATCCATCGCGATGTTTTCGTATCGTTCACATCGCGACCGCCTGCACTATTGCCCTGGACCGACGTCCAGCTGCCTGGCAAGATCGAGCGCCACGTCCACGATCATGTCCTCCTGACCACCCACCATGCGGCGACGGCCCAGTTCAATGAGAATGTCCGCCGTCTTCAGGCCGTACTTCTGCGCCGCCACTTCCGAATGGCGCAGGAAACTCGAATACACACCCGCGTAGCCGAGTGCGAGCGTCTCGCGATCCACGCGCACCGGACGGTCCTGCAACGGGCGCACGATGTCGTCGGCGGCATCCATCAGCGTGCAGAGACCGGTGCCGTGGTTCCAGCCCATGCGCTCCGCCGCCGCGATGAACACCTCCAGCGGCGCGTTGCCGGCGCCCGCGCCCATGCCTGCCAGCGAGGCATCGATGCGGTCGCAACCTTCTTCCACCGCCACGATCGAATTCGCCACGCCAAGCGACAGGTTGTGGTGCGCATGCATGCCCGTCTGCGTTTCGGGCTTGAGCACGGCTTTCACCGCGCGAAAGCGCTCGCGCACGTCGTTCATCGTCAGCGCGCCGCCCGAGTCGACCACGTAGATGCAGGTCGCGCCGTAGCTTTCCATCTTCTTTGCTTCGGCGGCGAGGTTTTCCGGCGTGGTCATGTGGCTCATCATCAGGAAGCCCACGGTGTCCATGCCCAGCTCGCGCGCGTACTCGATGTGCTGCTTCGAGATGTCGGCTTCCGTGCAGTGCGTGGCGATGCGCACCACGCGCGCGCCCGCGTTGTACGCAGCCTTCAGGTCATGAATCGTGCCGATGCCGGGCAGCAGCAGCGTCGCGATCTTCGCGTGCTCGACCACGTCGGCGACGGCCTCGATCCATTCGAGGTCGCTGTGCGCGCCGAAGCCATAATTGAAGCTCGAGCCCTGCAGGCCGTCGCCGTGAGCGACTTCGATGCTGTCCACCTTCGCGCGGTCCAATGCGCGGGCGATGTCCTGCACGTTCTGGATCGAGTACTGGTGGCGAACGGCGTGGCTGCCGTCGCGCAGCGTCACGTCGGAGATATAGAGTTTCTTGCTCATGGGCTCAGGCTCCCTGCACGTTCAAAAGCGCCTGCGCCATGCGCTCGGCAGTGGCGAGCGCGGCGGAAGTCATGATGTCGAGGTTGCCCGCGTAGGCAGGCAGATAGTGCGCGGCGCCTTCCGCTTCGAGGAACACCGAGGTCTTCAGGCCACTGAAGCGCCCAAGGCCCGGGACGTTCAGCGGTGCGCTCGCGGGAATTTCATCGAACTGGACCTTCTGCTTGAGGCAATAGCCCGGCACATACGCGTGCACCTTCGCGACCGTTTCCTCGATCGAGCGCTCGATCTTTTCGCGGTCGGCGAGATCCGAAAGCGTATAGACCGTATCGCGCATCATCATCGGCGGCTCGGCCGGGTTCAGCACGATGATCGCCTTGCCCTTCGCTGCGCCCCCCACCGCTTCGATGGCTTTCGAAGTAGTCTCAGTGAACTCGTCGATGTTGGCGCGCGTGCCGGGCCCCGCCGATTTGCTGCTGATCGACGCGACAATCTCCGCGTAATGCACCTTCGCCACGCGCGACACCGCGGCAACGATGGGGATCGTGGCCTGGCCGCCGCAGGTGACCATATTGACGTTGAGCGCGTCGAGATGCGCGTCGAGGTTCACGACCGGCACGCAGTAAGGGCCGATCGCGGCGGGCGTGAGGTCGATCATGCGGATGCCCGGCTTGCGCGCGCGCAGCAGCGCGTCGTTCTTCACATGCGCACCAGCCGAGGTCGCATCGAACACGAAGTCTATGTCCTTGAAGACGTCCAGCCGCGTCAGCCCTTCGACGCCTTCATGCGTGGTCGCCACGCCGAGGCGAGCGGCACGTGCGAGGCCGTCCGAGTTCGGATCGATGCCCACCATCGCGGCCATCTCCAGATTCCGGCTGTTGCGCAGGATCTTGATCATCAGATCCGTGCCGATGTTACCCGAGCCGATGATCGCGGCCTTGAGTTGTTCCGAAGCCATGTAAAGTCCCCTGAATCAGGCGATAAAAGTCGCGCGAACGCTGCCGAGCCCTTCGATCTGTGCGGTATAGGTGCCTGGCTCCTTGACGGCGACCATCGGCCCGAGTGCGCCCGTGAGCACGACGTCGCCGGCGCGCAGCGGCGTGCCGAGTTGCACCATCCGGTCCGCCAGCCACACGGCCGCATTCAGCGGGTTGCCGAGGCACGCCGCGCCGTTGCCGCGCGAGAGCACCTCCCCGTCGCGCGCGAGTTCCATCGCGCATGCGGCGAGGTCGATCTGCGAAAGCGGCACCGGGCGGCTGCCCACCACGAAGCGCGCGCTGGACGCGTTGTCCGCGACCGTGTCGACGAAGCGGATGTCCCAGTTCTCGATGCGGCTGTCCACCACTTCGATCGCTGCGAGTGCATACGCACTGGCGCGCAGGACATCGACGAAAGTGTGTTTCTCGTGCGTGAGATCGTGCTCGAGCACGAGCGCGATCTCCGCTTCCACTTTCGGCTGGATCAGTTGCGAAAGGGGAATCGGTTCGCCGTCGCCATGCGCCATCGAAGCGAACAGCGCGCCGAAGTCGGGCTGATCGACGCCCAGTTGCTTCTGCACTGCGAGCGAGGTGAGGCCGATCTTGCGACCCACGATGCGCTCAGCGTTCGCCACGCGCCGGTCGACGTTGGCCTGCTGGATGGCGTAGGCGGTCGCCATATCGGTCGCGGCGATCTCGCCGCGCACGGGCGCGATCACCGCGCGCGTGCGTTCGGCATCGCGCAACCGCGCGGCCAGGGTAGTGACCACCGTGTTATCGGGCATCGGCGTGCACCTCCTCCGTTCGAGCGGTGCTTGCCGGCACCGAAAGCCCGCTCACGTCGGCTGCAGCCACGAAGCGGTCGGGCCGCAAGGCGACGGCGCGCGCGCCGTATTTGCGCAGCCACGGGCGCAATACGCCATCCAGATCGATCAGTTCGCCGGGCCCCTGAGTGCGCTGGTCCTGCTGACGCAAGGCGATGTAGCGCGCACCTAGCTTGTCCCACGCCGCTTTCTCCGCGGACGTCAGCAAGGTCGCGGGATCGACGTCGTCGCCGAGCAGCACGAAGCCGTCGCCCAGCAGGTCGTCGAGACGCGCCATCACCCCGCGCGTGTCGCCGACGACGGGTTGCGGCACCATGCGGCCGACGATGCTATCCGCGGCAAGCGGCCCGCGCAGCCATCCGCCAGTGAGCACCGGCGGCGCGATCAGCGGCGGCTCCGGCGCATCGGCCGGCGGCGGCGCGCTGAGCGCGGCCTGCTCCTCTTCCGAGAGCTCCTGCTTGATGACGCGGCCGAGCTGCACGGCAAGCTGCGTGTAGAACTCCGCGTTGGGACGGCGCTCCGTTTCATAGGAATCGAGAAAGTGCTCGGGCAAGGTTCCGTTGATCACGCCCGCGAGCTTCCAGCCCAGATCGAACGCATCGCGCATGCCGGTCTGCATGCCGGCGCCGGCCCAAGGCGGCATCAGATGCGCGGCATCGCCGGCGAGGAACACGCGCCCGACACGCCACTTGTCCGCCATCCGGGTGTGGTGGCGGTAGAACGCGTGCTGATGAATTTCGACGTCGTCTGCGCGTACGCCCAGCGCCTCGAGCAGCGGCCACACCTGCTCGTTCGTCGAGAAGTCCGCTTCGGTCTCGCCCGGCTTGAGCGGCAGCTCCCAGCGGTGATTGCCGCCCGAAAGCGCGATGTCCACGACCGGCCGCTCCTTGTCGGACCAGAAGGTCAGCAGATTGCGGTCCGGCCACCAGCGCTTCACCCGGCAGTCGATGACGATCCACAGCACTTCCAGCGTATCGCCGAGCAGCTTCACGCCGAGCGCGCCGCGAGTCGCGCTGCTCCCGCCGTCACAGCCGATCGCATAGCGCACGCGCACGCTGGTCTTCGCGTCCGTCGCGACGTCTTTCGCCGTCAACGTGACGCCCGTTTCGTCCTGATCCAGCGACACCACGTCCAAGCCATAGCGCACGTCGATCTGCGCATGCCGGGTTGCGCATTCGCGCAAAGTCGCTTCCATCGTCGGCTGGTAGATGTTGAAAAAGCGCGTCCGGGTGCCCAGCGTCGAAGGCGGATGCTCGATGCGCATGATCTCCGTGCCGTCGTAGCGTATCCAGCGCAGCGCGCGCTGCGGATCGATGCACTTCAGAACGGCTTCGTCGACTCCGAGGCTCTGGAAGATGCGCATCGTCCAGTCGTTGACGGTCACGGCGCGGGCGCGCGGATAGATGTCGCGGTGACGTTCGAAAACGACCGTGGAAATGCCGTATTTCGCAAGGGTCAGGGCGGCAATGATGCCGCTCGGACCATAGCCGACGATCGCAACGTCGGCGTCAAAACGTTCTTTCATGGGATGCGTCCACTCGATGATGTGCGGTGTTTCAGTGCTTCAGAAAATCGATGACGAGGCGGTTGAACTCGTCGGCATGCTCCCATTGGGCCCAATGACCGCACTTCGGCAGGATGTGGAGCCGCGCATCCTGCAGGGTGTTGATCATGCGCAGGCCATGATCGAGGGGCACGAAACGGTCGTCGCGCCCCCACGTCACCAGGGTTCTGTGCGCGATCTCCGGAAAGCGGGCGCTCAAGTCCCACTTCGTGACAGGGCAGAGATTCGAACTTTCGACAAAGTTCTTCAGGTGATTGAGGTTCGACTCGATGTTGCTCCACCGGCCCTGACGCAACTCCTCGGTGATCGCCTTGGGGTCGTAGACGAATACCTCGAGCATCGCCTCGAAGTTCTCGTAGGTAGGCTGCATGTACAGCTTGAACATGCGCTTGATACCCTCGCCGGGCTGCGGCTGAATGATGCTTGGGCCTTGCGCGCCCGGCCCCATGAGCACGAGACGATCCATGCGTTCGGGGTACTCCAGCGCGAAACTCAAGGCCGAGGCGCCGCCCATCGAGTTGCCGACCAGATGGGCCTTGTCGATGCCGAGTGCGTCCAGCACGCCCTTGGTCGCGCGCGCGTTCAGCAAATTGCGCGGCACGTCGCTGACAATCTCGCCCGACTTGTTGAAGCCAGGGCTGTCGATCAAGAGCACGCGAAAACCCGCGCTCACGAGTGCATCGACGTTGCGGTAGTAGTTGCTCCAGCCGCTTGCGCCGGGACCGCCGCCGTGCAGCATCACGACGGTCTGGCCGCTGCCGGCATCGTTGAAGTGGATAGAGAAATTCTCGAGTGCAGGCTCGTTGATGGTGACGAACTTGCTGGTACTGGCTTCGGTCAAGGACATTTTTCTGGTTCCAATGGCTTGCGGCGTTTCGATGGCTTTCGCGCGATGCACGCGTGGTGGACGGGTAAGGCGGTAAGGCGAACGCTCAATGGGCGTTCGGGGCCGGTGCGCCCGGCGGCGGATTGAGCCTGTGGCCCCAGTCGCTGAGTTCGGAATAGCGTCTGGTTTCCCACGTGTCGTCGTTCACGACGATGCCGCCCGCGCCGAATTCGATCGCGAAACCCGACGGCGAGATCAGGTAGAACGAGAACATCCCGTCGTTGGGGTGGTGACCGAGCTCCATCAGAATCGGCACGCCCGCGGCCTTGCAGCGGTCGTAGGCGAGGCCGACGTCGTTGGGGTCGCTGCACTCGATCATCATGTGGTGAATGCGCTTTCGGGCCGGAAACGGCACCTCGGCGACGGCCAGCGAATGGTGACGGCCCGTGCGCGCATGGAAGAAGGTCACGTCGATCGTCATGCCCGGCGCCGCATCGCCCTGAATGGTGTCGCTGAGCTTCAGGCCGAGAATGTCCTCGCAGAACGCCTTCGTGCGCGCGCTTTGCTTCGGCACGGTCACGAAGTGGCCCGCGCCGAGGCGCCCGGTGCTGAACCCTCCGCGCAGCACTGGCGAGCGGAACGTGTCACGGGTGTTGGCCCGATAAGCGGTGCTGTAGAACTCGTGGCGGATACCGTCGTGGTCCACGCAGACGAAGAGCCGGGCGACGCGGCGCTGGTCGGCGACCGCCTTGTCCTCCTCGGCGACTTCGACTCCGCGCGCGCGCGCCTGGGCGACGAACGCATCGAGCTGTGCATCCGTTTCGAACTCCCAGCCGGCGGCGAGGAAGTCGTCGATCTCGTTTTTGAGCAGCAAGATGCGCTGTTCGTAGTCGTCCATCCGCAGGCCCAGCGACTCGCCAGCCACGCGTTTCCCGGGCTGCAGGCCCAGCACGTTGACGGCGAACCCTTCCCAGGCCGCGAGGTCGCTGACCCCGAGAACCATGTATCCGAGCGTCGAGACGCTATGCATGACCTCTCCTTGTTCGTACTGCTATTTAAATGCCGTGAATTTCCGGATGAAGTGACCGGCGGGCGATGGCCTGGAGCGCCGCGACTCCGGCGTCAGGTCAAGCGCGTTTGATGTGGAACAAAGTATAGAGACGGGGGTAGCGCGGGAGGAAACCGCCGTTTTCCATAGGAGGTATTGGCGAAGCCGCGTAGGTAAAAACGCCAGGAAAGATGGCGGGCATTTCCCGATTGTGCGCGGGCGAGCGCCAGTAGACGATTTTCGGTCCCGGAGGCGAAAATTTCCGCCACCGAACAGCATCCGACGACGAATCCAGTCATGAGTCAATCGAACCAGCTACGCAACGTCAATCTCAATCTGCTGCCGATCCTCTACACGTTGCTGAAGCATCGAAACGTGACGATTGCCGCAAAGGAATTGCATCTGACGCAATCGACGGTCAGCGGCAGCCTGAAACGCCTGCGCGAAGTGTTCGACAACGAACTGCTGGTGTTCAACGGGCGAGAGCTGCTTTTGACGGAGAAGGCGAAGGCGCTGCTGCCGCTACTGGAACGATTCCAGCTCGCGGGCGAATCGCTGCTCGGCACGCTCGAATTCGATCCCGGCGAAATTACCCACCGCTTCCGGATCGCCTCGGCCGACTGGCTGAGCTTCCTGCTGGTGCCGCCCCTGCACCAGCGGCTGAGCAACCACGCTCCGAAATCCGGCGTGCAGTTCGTCCATGGCGACCGGAATTCGGGCGAGGGTATGCGGCAGGGCATGATCGACATGGTGATAGCCCCGGAGCAGGTATCCGACTGGTCGGGTCTCAATCTGTTCAATGACGACTCCGATTACCAGTACGAGCATCTGTTCATCGACCGGATGGTTTGCATTGAATCGACAAGGCATGCGCCATCGCCGGCCAGGCTCGACGTGGACGCTTACCTGCGCCACACGCATATCAGCTTCAATCTGGGGTTTCGAATTAACGCGAGCATCGAACGCGATACGCTTGCGGCAGCGGGCCTCACGCAGCATGACCAGTTTCTGGTGCCCGAATTCACGACGCTGCCGCACATGGTGGCCGCGACCGACTGCATCGCGACGTTGCCGCTGTCGCTCGCGCGACATTTCGAGTCGGTGCTGCCGATCCAGATCTTTGAGCCGCCGGTAGCGTTCCCGCCGCTGAAGGTCATCATGGCCTGGACCAAAGCGAGTGATCGCGACGCGACGCATTGCTGGTTCCGCCAGCAGGTTCGCGAGAGCATCAGGGAGCGCACCGCCGGATTGAGCGCAAATGAAGGGGAATCCGCAAACGATGCATCGACATCCGCTCGGTAGCGCATGAATCTCGTGGCCGCCTACGCCAGCGCGATCTTCTGCGCGCTCGCCATCCAGGCGGTGTCCCGGTACCGGCTGCGCATGCCGGCCACGCTGCCCGCCGAGTGATCCCTGAGCAGCGGGGCCGCCCGCTAATTCGCGCCCCATCGGCAGGCGAATCGGCGCAAAATAGCTGCGCAACCGGCGGCGCGCACGGCGCCTCCCCGGAGTTGCGAACACACACGCTCGACGCCACGGGGCTCCATGTACGGCTTGTTGATAGGACCCGCTACGCGCAGGCAGGCAATCTTCGCCAGCCTCTGCGCGCTCGCGATCATGCTCACACTCGCGCTGACGGCGCCGCGCGCCCGCGACGCCCTGCCCGCCATCGGCCCATTCATGCCGATGTGCGCGCTGACCGTGTTCACCACGTCGGGCATTGCGGCGTTCATGCTCGGCGCGCGCTTCGCAGTCACGCGTTTGCCGATGCTCGGCGCGCTCGGGGGCGCCTATGCTTTCACCGCCATTACCGTTGCATTGCAGTTGCTGATGTTTCCTGGCGTTTTCACGCGCACGGGATTGCTGGGTGCGGGCCCGTATAGCGCGGCGTGGATGTGGGTCTTCTGGCACGCGGGCTTCCCCGCGCTCGTGATCGTGGCCGAACTGGTGCGCAGCCGCGCGCCGGACGACCCGTCCCAGCGCGCGTGCCTGGGCCTGGATGCCCGCTCCTGGCTCCTGATCGCCGGCCCCGCGATGCTCGCCGCGGCGCTCGGGGTGTTCGTGGTTCGCGTCGATCTGGCCGAGCCGTGGCATGCGTCCACGGCAGCGTCGGCCGCCACGCGGATTGCGCCAGCAGAGCTGGCCGCCGGTTCCATGGGGCTCGTCATCTGCGCGCTCAACCTTGTGGCCATCGCCGTCGTCCTGTTGAAGGGTCGGCTGCGGCTCGTGCTCGACTGGTGGATCGTGGTGGCGCTGCTCGCCTCGCTCGTCGACGCCGCGCTCAATACGCTGAGCATCGAGCGCTTCACGCTGGGCTGGTACGTGGCCCGCATCTTCAGCATGTTCGCGCCGGGCGTGCTGGTGTGCGTGCTGGTCTGGGAAGTCACTGCGCTCTACCGGCAGTTATCGGAAGAGCATGCCTCGCTGATCCAGACATCGGCGCATGACGCGCTCACGCACGTGTACAACCGCAGCTATTTCGACGAGCAGTTCCGCCGTTTGTTCGAGCGTGCGGCGCGCGGTGCGCAACCGCTTTCGCTCGTGATGGTCGACGTCGATCACTTCAAGCTCTACAACGATGCCCACGGCCACCTGCACGGCGATGCGTGCCTCAGCGCCGTGGCCGGGGCGCTCGCGCTCACGCTGCGCCCCGGCGACTTCGTCGCGCGCTACGGCGGCGAAGAGTTCGCGCTGGTGCTGCCCGGCGCCAACGCTGACGAAGCCTGCACCGTCGCAGAACGCGCACGCGCGGCAGTCGCGCAGCTCGCCATGCCCTCGCCTGCGCCGGCGGGCCGGGTCACCGTGAGCGCCGGCTGCGCCACGAGCAGCCCGGGCGGCGCGCCCAACCCGGCTGCAAGCGCGGTGCCCCATGCGCTGATCGCCGCCGCCGACGCAGCGCTCTATGCCGCCAAGCGCGCCGGCCGCAACCGCGTCGCGAGCGCCGCACAGGGCTAGTGCAGGCGACGGCGGCGCGCGATACAAAGAGCTCGGGCCGCAAGGCTCACTCCGCGACCGGCCCCGAGTCCGCCGGCAGATGCGCCAATGGATCCACCGCGTGGCTGCCTTCGCGCATCTCGAACTGAAGCAGCGCCGCGCCGTCGCCTTGCACGCCCATTTCGGCAATGGCTGCGCCCTGCTGCACCGCATCGCCTTCCCGAACGAGCAGACGGCGATTATTGCCATAGGCCGTCACGAAGCCATTGTCGTGCTTGAGGATGACCATGAGGCCGTAGGTCTTGATGCCGTCGCCCGCATAGACGACGCGTCCCGCGGCGGCGGCCTTGATCGGGCTGCCCGCGCTACCGGCAATCTCGATGCCGCGCGAGCCGCCTTCGCCGAACTCGCGCACGACCATGCCGTTGACCGGCCAGACGAATTGCGGCGATGCAGCCGCGGGCGTAGCGCCTGACGTTTCCGCAGCCTGGTCGGCGCCCGCAGGCGCGGGATTCGCCTGCGCCGGCCCGGCATCCTGCGGCGCCACCCGCAGCACCTGGCCCACGCGCAGCGGGGCGCCGGCCGCCAGATCATTCCAGCTCGCGATGTCTTGTGGCGTGCGTCCGAATCCCAGCGCGATCCTGGCGAGCGTATCGCCCGGCTGCACGCAGTAGTACCCCGAGCTCACCTGCCGGCAATGCATCGCGAAAACCGGGGACTTCCGCTCCATATCGAGCGCGCACCCCGACAGCATGCCGCCGGCGCCAATCAGGACACTCAGCAGGACGCCCCAAACAACGCCGTGCCGCCGCACTTTCAAACTCGATCTCATTAATTCGTCATCCTGTATTTAATCGGTGAGATGAGCATTATGAAAGGCGGGCGCGGCACCTCATCTCAGTTTTGCAGGCGTAACGATGCCGTGTTCGAAGCCGGGCAATGCGCGGAATAATGGATGAAAAAGCGGAATAAAAAGCGCACGAGAAAACGCGCGCTTCAAAAGACACCGAGCGCGAGTCCGGCGGCCAGCCCCGCGCCCAGTTCCGCACAGCGTTCGAGATCGTCGGCACCGATGGTCTTGGGCGCGAGAATGCGTTCAGGCGTCTGCGCATGGGTGCAAACGATCACGCCCGGCGCCACCGTCTTTAGCCGCCAGCCCGTGGCGATGCGATCGATCTGGCGCAGCGCGTTCTGGCCGTCGCTGCCCGCGCAGATCATGACCGCGTAGGGGCGGCCGTTCACGCGGTCGAGCGCCGCGTAGTAACTGCGGTCGAAGAAGTCCTTCATCAGCCCGGACATGGCCGCGAGATTCTCTGGCGTCGCGAACAGATAGCCGTCCGCGGCGAGCACGTCTTCGGGTTGCGTGGCATCCGCGCGCTGCAGCTTCACCGCGACGCCCGCTTGCTCGCGCGCGGCCGCCGCCGCTGCTTCGGCCATTTGTTGCGTGCCTCCGGTCATCGTGTGATAGACGATCAGCAACGTCTTCATGCGTATTCACTCTTCGTTTCGCCGACGCGCCGGAATGGCGCGCCCCATCGTTTCGATGATACCGCCACGCACGCCGCGCTTCGCGCGAACCGCTGTATCATGCGCGCATGCCTACCTTTATCGCCCTGCTGCGCGCCGTGAACGTCGGCGGCACCGGCAAGCTCCCAATGACCGAGCTGCGCGCGATGTGCGAGGCGCTCGGCTTTGCAGGCGTGCGCACCTATATCGCGAGCGGCAACGTCGTTTTCCAGAGCCGGCTAGCGGCCGCGAGCGTGAAGAAACAACTCGAACGCAGCCTCGAAGATTACGCGGGCAAGCCGGTTGGCGTGCTGCTGCGCACCGCTGACGAAATGGCCGCTGTGCTCGCGGCAAACCCCTTCCCGAGCGCACCTCCCGAGCGCACGCTCGCAATCTTTCTTGACACCGCCGCAAGCGCCGACGCGCTGGAG
This sequence comes from Paraburkholderia sp. A3BS-1L, assembly GCF_051125215.1. NCBI lineage: Bacteria > Pseudomonadati > Pseudomonadota > Betaproteobacteria > Burkholderiales > Burkholderiaceae > Paraburkholderia > Paraburkholderia sp. A3BS-1L. Next base: position 803,262 of record NZ_CP120444.1, read on the forward strand.
AAGGCGAGCGGCCAGGGCTCGGAACTCATGGCCCTCGGCACGCGCGAGATCTACGTGTACTACCAGGACGGCATCGCGCGCTCGAAGCTCAAGATTCCCGCCGCGAAAAACGGCACCGCGCGCAACATGAACACGGTGGCCACACTCGCGCAGTGGGCCGCTCAGAGTTGAGGCAACGCGCGCCGTCCCCCTGTCACGCAGCGGCGCGATGATGGGCGGCCCCACTTCGAGGAGATGCAAGCAATGGCACTTCCCTACGGCTACGCGAAAGGCAAGATCGTGACCACGCCGAAACTCAAACCCACGCAGCGGCCTCATGAAGTGCAGTACCACCTGCATTTCGGGCTCTCGGTCGCGGGCGCGCAATGGGACATCGCGGTGAACGTCGGCACCACCGACGCCGACGATCTGCTCAAGTACAAGCTGCCGTTCGACTTCAGCCACCCCGTGCTCGCGACGCTCCAGAGCGCCGCATCCGGCTCGCACGATCTCACCGGGCAGGACGCGCTGCCCGCGCTCGATTTCCAGCGCAGCGACTTTCTCGCCAACACCGGCAACTGGCGCGACAGCGACGTCATGGACGGCTCGAACGCAGTCGAGCCCGTCGGCACGCTGGAGCGCCTGCTGGTGCGCGCGATGCAGTCGGGCTTCGACGTCTACGTGTTCGGCCGCTTCTATAGCGAAGGCAACGGCGTGCACGACGTGCACATGAACCAGGGGTCGAAGGGCGAATTCATTCATCGCCCCGGCGACGACAGCAACGACCACAACGACATCTGGCAGGACGGCGCGTTGCTTGTCGATCTGGGCGCGCCGCAGTGGGCGCTCTATGTGGCGGCGTTCGATCAGCAATGGCTGCCGACCGACGACCTGGGCAATCCGACGCCGGATTCGAAGCCGCTTTCGTAAGCGCGCTCACGCGCTCGATTCAGGCGATTGAAGGTCAGCCAATCGATGCAAGGGTCTGCTTGAACGCCTGCACGAGGCGTTGCGAGGTGCAAGCGGGACGCGCCGGGAAAAAGAATCGGCCTACGCCCCCTTGCCAGTCACCGGTCATCGATCACGGTTCACGCGGCGCGCGCACAGGGCGCCGCGTTCGTCGCGGATTGTGCCACCACGGCGCGAATGCACGCGATCGCATGATCGACGTCTTCCTGCGTCGTATAGCGGCCGATGCTGAAGCGCAGCGTGCGGCTGGCCGCCTCGGCGTCGAGCCCCAGCGCGCTCAGCACGTGCGAAGGCGCGCCCGAGGCGGAGTTGCACGCCGAAGTGGACGACACGGCAAGATCGGCGGACAACATGAACGGGAAAAAGCCAGGCAGGTCGATGGTGAGGCTCAGCGTATGCGCGATCCGGCGCGCCGCGCGCGCGTTTTGCGTCACGCCTTCGAGGCCACGCACGCCGTCGAGCAGGCGTGCGGCCAGGCCCGCGATGCGCTGCGTGTCGGCCTCCATCTGTGCAGCGGCCAGCGCGCAGGCCGTGCCCATGCCCACGATCTGGTGCGTGGCCAGCGTGCCTGAGCGCAGCCCGCGCTCGTGGCCGCCGCCGTGCATCTGCGGCGCGATGCGCGCGGCCACCTCGCGGCGCACATAGAGCGCCCCAATGCCCTTGGGCCCATAGACCTTGTGCGCCGACATCGACAGCAAGTCGATGCCCATCGCCTTCACGTCGATGGGCGTCTTGCCGAGCGCCTGCGCCGCATCCACGTGCAGCAGCGCGCCCGCTTCGTGCACGATCGGCGCGATCGCGGCGATGTCCGTGAGCGTGCCGATCTCGTTGTTCACGAGCATGAGCGAAACGAGACCAGTGTCGCTGCGCAGCGCCGCCTTCACGGCCTCCACGCCGATGGTGCCGTCGGCATCGGGGCGCACATAGGTGAGCGCCATGCCGCGCTGCTCGAGATTCGCCATGGTGTCGAGAATCGCCTTGTGCTCGAGGCAGCTCGTGATCAGATGGCGCGCGCCCGTGGCCGCATCGGCATAGCCCTTCAGCGCGAGATTGTTCGATTCGGTGGCGCCCGAGGTCCAGACGATTTCGTCGGGTGCCGCGCCGATCAGCGCCGCCACCTGTGCGCGCGCCGCTTCCACGAGACCGCGCGCCTTCGTGCCCGCCGCGTGCGAACTGGAGGCCGGATTGCCGAATGCACCCTCGATGCCAAGGCATTCGCCCATCGCGGCGATCACGCGCGGGTCGGCCGGCGTCGTGGCCGCGTAATCGAAATAGTGCAGTTTGTCGCCCATGATCCGTTGTTCTGTCGCTGATTGAATGGACGATCATGCTACGCGGCAGACTGTAGAAAGTGTTTTCATAATTCCGGCCGCCGCCGGCCAGCCGCAGAATTATTTTCTCTGTTCGACTGTTAATAGGCGCCGCTCTTAAAGGAAATAATCCGGTGGCGCCAACCCCACGGCGCCAGGCGCGATGCATGCCCCTTCCATACGGCTTTTTCGAGCCTCTTCCGGCGCCGTGCAGACCTATGCGAATTTAGGGCAAGAAGCCCGCCGGGCGCGGCTTTGCCGGCGGCCGCTCAAGCCTGCGGGCCGCGCGGCACGGCGCTTGCTGCCGGCTTTCGATTTTCTTTTCAAATTCTCGTACCATTCGCGCGTAATTCCCGCCAGATGCGTGTTTTCCCGCATGACTCCGGCTTACGATTTATTTTTCATTTCTTTCTAGTTTTGTTGGCTTACCGTCATGCCAGCCGAATGGCGTTCGCAATGCGAACCTCTTCATCGTCCCGAAGGAACAAGGGGTAGGCCCATGACGATAACAACCAAAGTCTCGATTTGTCTGCCCACGTACAAGCGGCCGGATCTGTTGATCGACTGCATCGAATCGTGCTTTGCGCAGACGCACAAGAATATCGAAATCGTGATCGGCGACGACTCGCCCGATGACCAGGCCGAACGCATGATCGCCGAACGGTACGGCAACGACGCGCGCATCGCGTATCGGCGCAACACGCCCGCGCTCGGTCAGGCGCGCAACGTCGCGAGCCTGTTTGCGCGCGCAACCGGCGACAAGATCCTGCTGATCCACGACGACGACTACCTCGCCGAGCGCTGCATCGAGCGCCTGCTCGCGCAATGGGAGCGCTATCCCGGGATTCAGGCCGCGTTCGGCAATCAATACGAAGTCGACCACGACGGCAGCGTGGACCACGCCTCGAGCGAGCACATGAATCACGCGTATCACCGCACGAGCGCGGCGGCTGGGCTGCAAGCCCTGCCGGGGCGCACCGGCATCGTGCAGATGTTCCCGAATAACGGCTGGCTCGCCGACGCCGCGCTCGTCAAGCAAATCAGCTACGACGAGCAGCATGCCGTGTGCTGCGATTACGTTTTCGGCGTGCGCCTGTGCCTCGCGGCGCGGGGCGTGTGCTACATCGACGAACATGTCTCGTACTACCGGAAAACCGATGTCTCGGTTTCGCAGTCCACGCGCAATACCACCAGCGCTTCGTCGCTCGCGGCCTGGCGCTTCCTCCACGGACTGACGCTGCCGCCCGAGCTCGAGCCCGCGCGCAAGCTCGCCATGCGCCGGTTCGTGCCGATCGTGGTTTCGCTCTACGCGCGCAACAGCCAGGCGCGCGAAGGCCTGAGCCTCGCGCTAGGCAACCTCCACGCGTACCGGTACGGATTGAGCGCGCGGCTCTACTACCACCTGCTGATGATCGGGAAGGGCTTGCGGCGCGCAAAAGGCCGGCCGCAGGCGATGGCGTTCGACGCCGACGAGATGGGCGTGGATGCGGCGCCGGTTGCGCCAGTCGCACCGGTGGCGCCGATGGTCGACGTCACGCGCACGCGCGTGCCCTGATCGCGATTTCACGACGCGAGCCGCCTTCACGCAGGCCCGGGTCGTGCGCCCGCACGATCATGCGGCGCTCTCCTCCACCATATAGCTGCTCACCTCGCGCCGCTCCAGCAGCGGAATGATCTCCCCCACGCCGATGCGCTGGAAATGCGGCGTCTCGCGATGCTCGGCGAGACCATCGGCATCGCTGTACTGCTCGAGAATCACGAAGTGCACGGGCCGCTCCGGCGAGCGGAAGTACTCGTAATAGCGGTTCTTCGGCTCGGTGCGCGTGGCCACCGCCAGTTCGGCGAGCCGCGCCGCCACCGTATCGCCATTGCCCGCCTTTGCGTAGTAATGCGCGATCACCTGCAAATAACGCTTAGCCATTCATTGCTCCTGCAATGCCAAGAGTGCGACCTTCGAGGTCGAGATTCCAGAGTTCGGTGTCGCTGGTCGACACCGCCACGGCGCCGCCGCCGAGAATGCCAAGCACGTCCGCTTCGTTGCACACGAAGCCCGACGCGACAATGGGAGGCAACGCCTTGCGGTCCTGTGCCGAAAGCCGCGCGAGCATGGGCGCGGGCATCAGCTGCACGAGGTTCGGGTCGCTCTGCTCGAGCGCCTTCACGCTGCGCGGCCAGGTCGAGCGGTCCGTCACGAAGACCTTCTGCATCGTGACGAGACCGGCCCGGTTGCCGCGCTGGATCGTGGCCACGCGGGTGGAAACAAGGCTCGTCACGCCAATGTCCGCCAGATATTCCACGCCGCCCTTGTCCTGCGAAAGGCCGTCGCAACTGTCGATATTGACGATGACGTACTTGTCCGCCTTCGCGAGCGCCGCCACGACCCGGTGCAGCTTGCGCAGATCGACGTTCGCAACGATGGCGACTTCCGCCGCGCTTTGCACGAAACAGTCGATCTCGTCGGCGCCGTAGAGCGTCGCAATGACCGGATGGCGCGTGAGGCGCCCGCCAAGTGACCTGTCCATGGGTATCGTTACTGGGTTTCGTGGAGCAACTCGTCAGTCAAGCCGAGCTTTCCGGGGTTGAGGATGTTCTGCGGGTCGAGCGTGCGCTTGATGGCCTGCAGCACGGGAAATGCCGAGCCCAGCGAATCGCTCATGTACGGCGAGCGCAACAGGCCAACGCCGTGATGATGGCTCAGCGTGGCATTGTGCCGGATGATCACCGCATTCGCTGCATCCCATGCCGCGCAATACCACTGCGCGCGCGAGGCCACGTCCACGTCGCCGCGCAGCGAGAAATAGAGACACGCGCCGTCCACATAGGCATGCGACTGGTGCGCCGACCCCGCGAGCGTGCCCGGCACCGCGTTGATGGCCGCCACCACGTCGCGATAGATGGCCGCGAGATCTTTCCACGGCCCGATCATTTCGAGCGTATCGGCCACGAAGCCAGGGCTGCGCTTGAAGCCTTCGGCGCTCTTGCCCGTGAGGTAGCGCGTATCGAGCCAGCGCTCGAAGATGGCCTCGTGATCGAGCCGCTCGCCGAGCGCCGCGCACACGCGCTCGCTGATCTTCAGCACTGCATCCACCATCTCGCGCGGCCCTTCGTCGGCCACCAGCAGCACGTTTGTATTGGGCAGGCCGAATTGCACGCCGCTTTCGAGTTCGTCGTAGAGCCGCAGCGCCGCCGGGTTCGCGCCGCGCTGCAGGATCTCGCGGCATGCGTCGAGCCCGGTGGCGAACGACTCGAAGCCGTATGCAATCGCGCGCCCATAGTCGGGCAGGCGATGCAGCTTCAGGCGCACGCGCACGATCACGCCGAGCGTGCCTTCCGAGCCGATGAAAAGCTGCTGCAGATCGGAGCCCACGGCCGCGCGCGAGTATCCGCCCACGTTGACGAGCCGGCCATCGGCCAATACCACGTCCATGCCGAACACCATGTCCTCGATCTTGCCGTAGCGCGTGGAAAGCTGCCCCGCGCCGCGGCACGCCACCCAGCCGCCCACCGTGCTGATCGCATACGACGATGGCCAGTGCCCCATCGTCATGCCGTATTCGCGCTGGATGGTCTCCTCGAAGATGTCGCCGAACATGCCCGCTTCGACCTCGACGATCTGGCTCTCGCGATCGAAGCCGATGAAGCGGTTCAGCCCGCAGACGTCGAGCACGATGCCGCCGCGCAACGGCAGCGCCGCGCCTGTGACGTTGCTGCGGCCCGCCGACGGCGTCACCGGTATCGCACCGGCGTGCGCGATGCGCAACACGGCCTGCACCTGCTCCACCGTCGAGACGCGCACGATGACCGCATGCGGCGTGGCGGGCTTGCCCGCCGTCTCGGTGACCATCGAGCGCGCCCACCAGTCGCGCGTGAACGCGACCACCTCGGCGTTCTGCGTGAGCACTTCGTCGGCGGCCGCGCGCAGCGCGTCGAGCTGCTCCCGCGTGAGCGCCACCGGGTCGCGCTGCAGGCCCGCCTCGGTGCCGGGCTTGTCGATGCCTGCCGCCCAGGGTGGCGGCGTGTGCGCACCCACGATGTAATTGCCGCGGTTATAGCCTCGCTTGATGGCTTCCTTGCTGATCATGCGGTATCTCCCATAAGGACGGATTTATCGTGCTCGACAGCGGCGACGTAGTCGCTCACCTGACTTGCAACGGTGGCAGGCGGCAGGCCCAGCTCGGCCTGCAGAATGTCGCCCACGCGCGCGGCGGCGCGCGCTGAGGCATCGCGCGCCATCAGGCGCGCGCGCATGCGCCGCGACAGCACGTCGTCGACGGTGCAGGCGAGTTCGTGGCGTGCGGCGTAGAGGACTTCGGCTTCGGTATAGGGCAGGCCGTCGACAATGGGCCGCAAAAGCTGCGGATCGGCCTGCGCCAGATCCGTGACGAAGCGCGCTTCCGTGCCGTAACGTTCGCCGAAATGCGCGCCCAGTCCGCCCGAAGCGACGATCGCCTGAGCGTCATAGCCCGCCGCGCCCAGCAGATACGCCGACTTCGTCGTGCAGCGGGTGCGCTTGCCGATAACTTTTTGGGCGGCGTCGATGGTCTGCTCCGCCATGTGCCGCGAGGTGGTCAGCTTGCCGCCGACGATCGTGACGAGCCCATCGGGTGCGACGTGAATCTCGTGATTGCGCTTCATTTCCAGCGTCTTTCCACCGGGCGGCCCGACCAGTGGACGGCAGCCGGCGATGCTGCCCACCACATCCTCGGCGCGCAAGTCGGTTTTCAGCGCCGAGCATGCGCCCTCAAGCAGAAAATCGAGCTCCTTGCGCGTGCAACAAACGTCGTCGAGATCGCCGCGATAGTCTTCGTCGGTTGTGCCCAGATAGGAGACGTTGCCCCAGCGCGTGATGGTCGCGCGCCGGCTGCGGCCCGGCACGGGAATCGTCACCGTGCAGTCGTTGCGGATCTTCAGCCACGGAATGGCCACGTGCACCCCTTTCGCCGGGCGAATCTGCAGAGCGGGCTGATCGCCCTTCCTGCGGCCGCTCCAGTCGCGCAGCCAAACTCCCGTCGCCATGATGACCACGCCCGCCCTCACGCGCAGCTCGCGGGCATCCGCGTGCACGATCAAGCCATCCACGCGCCCTTGCTCGTTGCGCGTGACTTCCATCGCCTGCGCGTGATTGACCACGGCCGCGCCGTGAAAGGCCGCCGTGCGCGCGATATTGAGCGTGAGCCGCGCGTCGTCCACACGCGCGTCGAAGTACATGAAGCCGCCGGTCAAATGCGTTTCGTTGAAGGTGGGGCAATGCGAGAGCACCTCGGCCTTGGTGAGCTTCTGGTGGAGGATGCCTTCGCGCCAGCCGCCCGCGAGGTCGTAGGTCCACAGCAGGCTTTCGAAGGCCTTGGCGAGGCGCTTGTCGAACACGCCGTCGCGCTCCATCACCGGGAACAGAAACGGCAAGCGCTGCACGAGATGGCGCGCGTTGCGGCGCAGGCGCTGGCGCTCGAGCAGCGAATGCCGCACGAGGCCGAGATTGCCTTGCTCGATGTAGCGCAGGCCCCCGTGCACCATCTTCGACGACTTCGACGAGGTGCCCGCGGCGAAGTCGCTTTTCTCCACCAGCGCGACGCGATAGCCGCGCAAGCTCGCGTCGAGCGCCGCATAGGCGCCGGTCACGCCGCCGCCCACGATGGCGATATCGAACGTCTCGCTCGCGAGCCGGTCGAGCTGCTCGGCCCGCACGAGACGCAGCGGCGCCGTTCCCGTCATGCTCGCCCGCTCGCGATTGGCCTTTCTCGATGGAATCCACACCATGTAGTTCGTTCTCCTGCTCAGCCTTGTTCGAATGCATTCGCGTGGGCAAGCTCATGCTCCACGCGCGTGCGCCATGAGGCGCGGCGCTGCTCTCGGGCGTCCGCCGACGCGCGCGGCTCGAACACCGCGTCGATCGCAAGCGTTGCGCGTGCGGCGTCCAGCGACTCCCACAGCAGGCCCGACGCGCCCGCCAGGAAAGCCGCGCCGCGCAGGCTCGCGCGATCGCTCCCGCGCATGCGCCGCACGGGCACGCCGCTCAAGTCGGCCTGAACCTGCAACAGCGTGTCGCTCGCGCACAAGCCGCCGCCCACGATCAGCTCTGCGGCGTTCACCTTGGCCACCGCTGCGTTCGCGTCGTTGCACAGCGCCACCGACTGGGCGATGCCTTCGAGAATCGCGTAGGCCACCTCGGCCCTGGTGGTGGCGATCGACAGGCCCGCGAGCGAAGCGCGCGCCCCTGGCTGCAATTGCGGCACGCGCATGCCGGTCAGCGCGGGCAGGAACGCCACGCCGCGCGAGCCCTGCACGGTGGCCGCAAGCGCGCTGATCTGCTTCGGCTCGTCGAACCATTGAAGCTTTTCGCAGATCCAGTTCAGCGCGGAACCCGTGGTCGGCACGAAGGTCTCGAGCGAGAAATGCGAAACCTTGTCGTGGCGGCGCGCCGTCATGGTCAAGGTGCCTTCGTGGCCGCCCGCGTCGTGCGGCAAATCAGTGCCGATCAACAAGTCGACGAAGCTGCCGGTGCCGTGCACGCACAGCGACTGGCCGCGGTCGAGGCAGCCGAGCCCCACCGCACCCGCGAGCTGGTCGCCGGCACAGGCGAGAATGGGCACGTCGATGCCAAGCACGTCGGCGCGCGTGTGACCGAACATGTCGGCGTCCTCGCGCAATTGCGGCAGCAGCGCATGAGGAAAGCCCAGCGCATCGAGCCAGTCCGCGCAATAGCGGTGCTCGGCAAGCACATAGGCACTCGCGGAGGTCGCATTGGTGGGCGTGGTCACACAAACGCCTGCGTTCGACAGATGCCACAGCAGCCAGCTGTCGACAGTGCCGAAAGCGAGCCGTCCTGCGCGCTGCGCTTCGATCACGGCAGGCGTTTCGCGCAGATGATGGACGGCCCACAGATACGGCGAGCGCACGCCCACGGGACGCCCCACGCGCTCGAGCAGCGTGCGGTCCCAGCGCTCTGCCAGCTCCGCGAGCTCGCCGGCGTAGCGCGTGTCCTGCCAGACCATCGCCGGCACGAGCGCACGTCCGCTTTGCGTGTCCCAAAGCACCGCCGTGGCGCGCTGCGTGGCAATGGCCAGCGCCACCACCTCCAGGCCCTCGGCTGCGGCGCATGCGAGCGTCGCCCGGCAGACCTCGATGGTCTTCGCGAGCGTGACGTTCGCGTCCTGCTCCACGACGCCTGCCCGCGGGCTTTGCACCTGCAGCGGACGATACTCGAGACAGGACACGTGGCCGCGCGCATCCACCACGGCGGCGCGCGTGCCCGACGTTCCTTCGTCGATGGCGAGAATGACTTGCTGGGTTCGGGTCATCGCTGGGACTTCTCCATCGCAGGATTCATGAAGGTGCTCTCGCGCGCCGCGTCGCCGCCAAACTGCGGCGCGCCGGACTCGTTATCGGGCGTGATGGTCGTGCGCGTGGGATCCCAGCGAATCACGAAGCAGATCACGCTGGCGACGAGCGGCACGACGGCGAGAATGAGAAAGGTATGTTCGAGCCCGTAGCGCGCGCGAAACAGCGGAAAAACAAACAAGCCGAGCGCGGCGCCAATCGAGCCGAGCGCGCCCACGACGCCATTGGCGCCCGCGCGCAACTCGCTGCGAAACGACAGCGAAGAAAGGGTTTTGCCGTTCGCACCCGGCCCGGACGAATGAAACAGGATGAACAGCGATGGCACGATGGCGGCAAGCCACAACGGCATCTTCGCGCTATAAAGGCCGAGTATCAGCAACATCGCGAAGACCGCCGCGAAGCCGAACGCGGAAGCGCGGCGCAAGCCGATGACCTTGCCCACGACCGGCGACATGAACCCGCCCACAATGCCGAAGAGATTGAAGAGCAGCGCGCCGAGCGTCGCATAGACGAAGTCCTTGCCGAACAGCGACGCGCTGATGAGCGGCAGATACCAGCCAATCGCGAAGTACTGGATGGACTGCGCGATCTGCACCGTGGCCGCCAGGATCGTGCGCGGCAGATAAACGCCGCGAAAGATCAGCGCAATGTTGGCGAAGCCGCGCTGCGCCTGATTGAGCACAGGAATGCGCTCCCCCAACGGCGCGGCCACGAATGCCCGCGCATAGATGCGGCTCAACGCATCGGCGGCTTCGTCGAGACGCGCTTTGCGCGCGAGCCACATCGGGCTTTCGACGAGGTACAGCAATTGCAGCACCAGAATCGCCACGCCGAATATCGCGGTGGCCGCAATCGAATAACGCCAGATCGAATCGCCCACGTGCCACGAATGAAATAGCAGCGCGAGCACGAGATTCAGGCAGACGGCCGTGTACCACATGCCTTGCCATGCATTGAGCCGGCTTTTCAGGCGCGCGGGCGTGAGCTCCGCGAGCATCGCCATCGCAATCGCGAAGTCGATGCCGTAGGCCATGCCCACGAAGAAGCGCCCCGCGAGAATGACCGCGTAGCCCGGTGCGAACATCACGAGCACGGCGCCGGTCACGGCCAGGCATTTCGCCAGCACGAGCGGACGCACGCGGCCCCAGCGGTCGGCCATCCAGCCGCCAATGGGATTGAACGCAATAGCGACCCATGAAGCGAACGACGTCATCAGCGCGACCTGCGCCGCGTCCAGATGAAGATCGCGAGCCATGGGCCCGAGGCCTGCGCTCAATGCGGAATTGGAGAATGCGTCGAGAAACAGTCCGCCTAGTGCGAGCCACCACACAACGCCGGCTCGACCGGGAATGCCACGACAGGAATCGATGAAGGAAATGACGTCGTCGACGCCACGAATCTTGATCGCGACCGATTGCACAATCTGCCTCCAGTATGTGTACTGTAAGAGGCCAATGCAATTGCGACGCGCATAAGAGACCACCTTACAGATAGTCTCTTATCTAGATCTGCGCCCACACCTTAAGACGCGAAATTCAAGGTGTCAAGTGGGGACTGCGCGTGGATGGCGCGTTACTTGTGCTTCCTTTCAACGCGTCAAGCCAGCGTGCACCTTGCCCACGCCGCTTCTTCAATCCCGCTAGTATTACGGCTCGATTGTTGTTCCGCGCAGCCCCCGCCGCGCATTCACCTTGAAGCAGAACCTTGAATCAGGAGTACGGTAAATGTCTTTCCGCATGACGATGTTGACGGTTGCGGTTGTGGCCGCAAGCGTGGCCAGCGCAGGTGCGCAAGCCCAGGTAGCCGGCACACAGCCGCTTTCCGTGACGGTCGAGCAATCGCAGGCGCTGCTCGAAGGCTGGAGCGTGAAGAAAAGCGTGCTCGGCAAGGCCGTCTATAACGACGACAACGCCAAGATCGGAACGGTGCGCGATCTCATCGTCGCGCCGGACGGCACGGTGTCGGCCGCCATCGTCGCAGCGGGCGGTTTCCTCGGCGTCGCCGCGCATGACGTGGCCGTGCCTATCGCCTCGCTCGACGTGCGCAACGGCAACCTGTATCTGCCGGGCGCAACCAAGGAGGCGCTCAAGGCCACCCCGGCATTCCAGTACGCCAAGATCGACTCGCCGCCCAAGCCCAAGCGCGTCGATAACAAGCACTAATCGCGCGCGAGGCCAGTCTCACCGGGCTGGCCTCCGAACCCCAAGCGGTCTCGCGCCGCGCCTCAGCCCGCCGCCCCCATCCCTGCCTCCCGCAGTTCGATCCCCGTCCACACACCGCTCGCACGAAGCTCCTCGATCAACTCGCAGAGCGTGCGCCGCACGGCAAGCGAAGCCGAACTCACCGGCAACGCATTCGGCCAGCAGATGCTCGCCGGTCGCCTGATCACCGGATCGACGATGCGCCGCATCTTCGGCCGCTCGGCCGGTGCGCGCAGCGCCAGCGCCGATGCGGGCAGTATCGTGCATGCCGCGCCCGACTGCGCGACCGAGAGCAGCATAGGCAGCGAGTCCACATCCGCGACGATATTCAACGGCACTTGCTCGCGTGCGAAGATTCGTTCGAGCAGCAGGCGCAGTCCGTTGGCCACGCCCGGCGCCACCAGCGGCACGTCGGCGAGCGCCGCGAGCGCACACGTGCGAGCCCTGGCGGGCAGCCCAGGCTCGCCGAGCACGTAAAGCTCTTCATCGAGCACCGGCAACGCGGAGATGCCCGGTGTGGCCGTGTCGCGAAACAGAATGGCCAGGTCGAGACGGCCGTTCGCGAGCAGTTCGTTCAGATAGCCACTCATGCTCTCGAAGAACTGCAGGCGAATGCCGGGGTAGCGCTCGCGCACGCGCTCGAAGACCGGCATCGCCAGCACCGAGGCCATGGTCGTGGGCAAGCCGATGGCGACCGTGCCCGATTCCGCCCCCACGCCCTCGCGCACTTCCTGGCGCAGTTGCTCCATCTGATGCAGCACGAGGCGCGCGTGACGGTACAGCGCCTGGCCCGCGGCGGTGGGCTTCACGCCCTGCGGGCTGCGCACGAGCAGCGGCACGCCCAGATCGTCTTCCAGTTTCGCGATCTGCTGGCTGAGCGACGGCTGCGCCACGTAGAGCTTTTCCGCAGCTTTGCCGAGACTGCCGTAATCGACGATGTGCACGAAGTAACGAAGCTGGCGAACGTCCATGAGCCCGGGCCCTTCCTGCTCTTGCGATGCGAGAGCCATAGGATACGCTTATGACCGGCACATTCAATCCGTATTTCCGCGTCGCGGAACATTCGCCTACAGTCGACTCATCTTTTCTATAGCAATGCGTTGGCCTAACCAGCGCTGGAGACGGCGATGAATCACCCCTGCCGGCATCGCTCATACAGCCGTTTCAGACGATCACCGACCTCATCCCTCCGACCCGCGCCGCCGCGCTGGCCGCCACGCTCGACAACGGCTGCACGCCGGAAACTGGCGACGCGCGTCCGCCCATCTGGCACTGGCTCCATTTCTGGTCCGCTGCGCCGCAAGCTGAGCTGGGCCCGGACGGCATCCGCACATGGGCGGCTTCCTTCCCGATCCCGGCTTGCCACGGCGCGTCGCCACGCTGCTGCTCGACACAGGACGCGCTTCGCGCGCCATGCTCGCCTGAACGCAACCCATCCGAATAAACGCAGGAATCCGTGCAATGAACGAAGCAACCGATCAATATCAGGACATCCGCGAAGCCGTGCGCGATTTGTGCGGCGAGTTTCCGGCCGAGTATTTCCGCAAGATCGACGAGGAGCGCGGCTATCCTGAAGCCTTCGTCGATGCGCTCACGAAAGCGGGCTGGCTCGCCGCGCTGATTCCGCAGGAATATGGCGGCTCGGGCCTCGGCCTTACCGAGGCCTCGGTCATCATGGAGGAGATCAATCGCAGCGGCGGCAATTCCGGCGCTTGCCACGGCCAGATGTACAACATGGGCACGCTGCTGCGCCACGGCTCGGACGAGCAAAAGCGCAAGTATCTGCCCAAGATCGCGAGCGGCGAGCTACGCCTGCAATCGATGGGTGTGACCGAGCCCACCACCGGCACCGACACCACGAAGATCAAGACCACGGCCGTTCGCAAGGGCGACCGTTACGTGATCAACGGCCAGAAGGTGTGGATCTCGCGCGTGCAGCACTCCGACCTCATGATCCTGCTTGCGCGCACCACGCCGCTCTCGGACGTGAAGAAGAAGAGCGAAGGCATGTCGATCTTCATGGTCGATCTACACGAAGCGATCGGTAAAGGGCTGACCGTGCAGGCGATCCTGAACATGGTCAATCACGAAACCAACGAGCTCTTTTTCGACAACCTCGAAATCCCCGCGGAAAACCTGATCGGCGAGGAAGGCAAGGGCTTCAAGTACATCCTCGATGGGTTGAATGCCGAGCGCACGCTGATTGCCGCCGAATGCATCGGCGACGGCTACTGGTTCATCGACAAGGTCTCGCAATATGTGAAGGACCGCCAGGTATTCGGCCGCCCGATCGGTCAGAACCAGGGCGTGCAGTTTCCCATTGCGCGCGCGTTCGTGAACGTGGAAGCCGCCAACCTGATGCGTTTCGAGGCGGCGCGCCGCTTCGATGCGCATGAGCCTTGCGGGGCGCAGGCGAACATGGCCAAGCTGCTCGCGGCGGATGCCTCGTGGGAAGCCGCGAACGCCTGCCTGCAATTCCACGGCGGTTTCGGCTTCGCCTGCGAATACGATGTGGAGCGCAAGTTCCGCGAGACTCGCCTCTATCAGGTTGCGCCGATCTCGACGAACCTGATTCTCTCGTACGTGGCCGAGCACATTCTCGGCCTGCCGCGTTCGTTCTGATCGCTTGTGACTGCACCAGGGAGACTCTCATGCGCCCTCTCGAAGGCATCAAGGTCATCACGTTCGAGCACGCGATCGCCGCGCCCTTCTGCACCCGCCAGCTCGCGGATCTGGGCGCGCGCGTCATCAAGGTCGAGCGCCCCGGCGCGGGCGACTTCGCGCGCGGCTACGACGAACGCGTGCACGGCCTCGCTTCGCATTTCGTCTGGACCAATCGCTCGAAAGAAAGCCTCACGCTAGACGTGAAGCGCGCCGAGGCGCTCGCCATCGTGCACGCGCTGCTCGCCGACGCCGACGTGTTCGTGCAGAATCTCGCGCCCGGCGCCACGCAGCGTCTCGGGCTCGACTACGAGGCGCTGCGCGAGCGCTACCCGCGCCTGATCGTCTGCGATATCTCCGGCTACGGCAGCGACGGCCCTTATCGCGACAAGAAGGCCTATGACCTGCTGATCCAGAGCGAATCCGGCTTTCTCAGCATTACCGGCTCGCCCGACGAACCGGCCAAGGCCGGCTGCTCGATCGCCGATATCTCGGCGGGCATGCATGCGTATTCGAGCATCCTTGCGGCGCTCATCGAACGCGGCAAGACCGGGCGCGGCCGGCGCATCGACGTGTCGATGCTGGAAAGCATGGTCGAATGGATGAGCTACCCGCTCTACTACGCGATCGACGGCCAGACGCCGCCGCAGCGCAACGGCGCGGCGCACGCAACGATCTATCCCTACGGACCGTTCAAGGCCGGCGACGGCAAATCCGTCATGCTCGGCCTGCAAAACGAACGGGAATGGAAGAGCTTCTGCGAGACGGTCCTGCGCCAACCGGCGCTGGCCGGGGACGAGCGCTTCTGCTCGAACAGCCGCCGCGTGACGCATCGCGCGGAACTGGGCAAGCTCATCGAAACGGCGTTCGGCGCGCTCACGGCCGGCGACGTGATCGAACGGCTGGAAAAAGCGAAGATCGCGAACGCGCATATCAACGACATGCACGCGGTTTGGGCGCACGCGCAGCTCGCCGCGCGCGAGCGCTGGACGCGCGTGGGCACGCCGGCAGGCGAGATTCCCGCGCTGCTGCCGCCGGGCGCGACGCTCGCCGATAACCCGCGCATGGACCCCGTGCCCGCGCTCGGCGAGCACACCGATGCGATCCTGCGAGAACTCGGTTACGACGAAGCGCGCATCCGCACGCTGCGGGAGAGCGGTACGGTTTGATCTCGCAACGCGGCTCCATCGACACTGATCGGCCACAAATCACTTAATACCGTAGTAGTCCAGAATTTATTGGACGGTACGCAAGCCGCCAAAAAGCCAACTTCGCGGCAAATCCATTCAGGAGACGACACCATGCAACACGCGGTCAACGCCGCCGGGCGTT
Source organism: Paraburkholderia sp. A3BS-1L (assembly GCF_051125215.1). Classification (NCBI taxonomy): domain Bacteria; kingdom Pseudomonadati; phylum Pseudomonadota; class Betaproteobacteria; order Burkholderiales; family Burkholderiaceae; genus Paraburkholderia; species Paraburkholderia sp. A3BS-1L. The sequence continues at coordinate 819,052 of NZ_CP120444.1, forward strand.
TGGACAGGCTACCCATTTCCCGCTTCCACTGGAAAATTCTCGGCCTCATCGCCGGCGGCGCATTCCTCGACGCCTTCGACATCTATCTCGCCAATGGCTCGGTCGCGGCGATGGTCAAGGAGGGTTTCACCGACCTTCACCACGGCGCGATGTTCGTGTCGTCCACGTTCGTCGGCATGATGCTCGGCGCGTTCGTTGCGGGCTGGCTCGGCGACCGGCTCGGCCGGCGCTATTCGTATCAGCTCAATCTTGCCGTGTTCGGGCTCGCGTCCATCGCCGCGTGCTTTGCGCCCAACATCGAATGGCTCATCGGGCTGCGCTTCGTCATGGGTCTCGGTTTGGGCGCCGAGCTCGTCGTCGCGGCAGGCACGCTCGCGGAATTCGTGCCGCCCGCCACGCGCGGCAAGTGGGTATCGCTGCTTGCCATCATCACCAATAGCGGCCTGTTCGCCGCGCTCGCGGCGGGCTACTGGGTCATTCCGCATCTCGGCTGGCGCTATATGTTCGCGCTCGCCGGCGTGGGCGCGCTCGTCGTCTGGTTCCTGCGGCACCGCATGCCGGAGTCGCCGCGCTGGCTCGAATCGGTCGGCCGGCTCGACGAGGCGCAAGCCACGCTCGCGGCAATCGAGCGCGAGGTGAGCGACCAGGTGGGCGAGTTGCCGCCCGTGCAGCGCGCCGTCGATCTGAACAAGGGCAAGGTGCCGCTCGGCGTACTGTTCGCGAAGGACATGCGCAGCCGCACGGTCGTGGCGGCGCTCACGGCCGTTGGCGTGAATGTGGGCTTGTACGGATTTATCGCATGGCTGCCGACGTTTTTCGTTGCTCAAGGGCTCTCGGTCGTCAAGTCGCTCGGCTTCGTGTTCGTGATGTCGGTGGGCTCGCCGGTGGGCGGCCTGATCGGCTATCTGATCGCCGATCGCGTGGGCCGCGCACGTGGCATCCTGATCTCTTCGGTCGTGAGCGTCGCGCTCGGCTGGGTCTATGTGACACTGCGCGACCCCGCCGCCATCATGCTCGCGGGCTTCTGCCTCGTGAGCGCGATCTACACGATCTGCACGCTGGGCCTGTTCGGCTACATTCCCGAGCTGTTCCCCACCGAAGTGCGGCTGCGCGGCACGGGCGTAGCCGGAACGGTCGGGCGTGCTTCGTCGATCATCACGCCGTGGCTCGCGTTGCTGCTGTACGAGCGATTCGGCGTGTCGGGCGTGATCGCGATGGTAAGCGGCGTTCTTGCGGTGCTGTGCGCGGCCATTCTGGTGCTGCGCGTGGAAACGAGCCGCGCCGCGCTCGAAGACATCAAGCCTGAAACCGGCGATGCGCGAGAACTGGAGAGCAACGCCGCAGTCTCGTGCGGTACCGAGGGGCGCTGAGCATGTCTGGCGGGGCGCTTTGCTTGCTTCGGGTTAGGCCACGCGAGCGCCGGCCTGCCAGCACGCGGCCAACTTACCAGCGCAGCAGCCGCGGTCCGAGCCACGCACCCAACGCAGCAGGCAACAGCATGCCGATCGCGTACCAGATGCTCCAGAACGCCGGGCTCATTTCCGGGCAGTGCACGCAATAGGCGATGGTGGCCAGCCCGCTCGCAAAGAGGCCCGCAGCGGCGCCCGCAAGGCGCGGGCGCGTCGGCGCGAGGCCTCGCGCGGCCCAGAACACCGCCACGAAGGTCGGCACCGAAAGCAGCAGGATGTTGAACGGACAGGTGCGCCACGACATGCCGAGCACGAGCGGCACGCGCTCGGCGGGCGCGGCGGCGCCCAGCGTGAGCCACCCTGCCAGCCACACGCTAACGAAGGGCACGGCCGCCAGCGCCCACGCATAGCCGGCGCGCACGCCCGGGCGTCCCAGCCGGCTCACGACCAGTGAGGCGGTGAGCGCCACGGCAAGCGGGAAGGCGAGCTTGGCCCAGAAGATCGGCGTTTGCGCCACGCTCATGAGGTCGGGCCGCACGCCGAACACCATCATGACGATCGCGAGCGATCCGGCCAGCCCGAGCGGCAGCGCGCGCGCGAAGCGGCGCAGGACCGCCTTGTGATCCACACGCACGACACCCGTGGAAAGCAGGTTGATGAGATCGTCGGTTTTCATTGCGCCCCCCGGATACGCGCGGCGAGCGCCTTCAGGCCACGGTGGATGCCCACCTTCACGGCCGACTCCGAGAGCCCCGTGAGCTGCGCGGCCTCCACGACCGAACGTCCTTCGAGCTTCACGTGAACGATGGGCAGGCGCTGCTTGTCGGGCAACTGGTCGAGCAGCTTGCCGATGTCGCGGCGCGCTTGCGCCGGCTCGTCGTCGGCGGTGGCGAACAGGTCGGTGTGATCATCGAGAGGGTCGTTCAGCGATTCGCGGCGCGAGCGCGAGCGGAAAAAATCCATCAGTTTGTAGCGGGCGATGGCGTGCACCCAGGCGGTCAGCGGTTCATCGGAACGCCAGGTGTGGCGCGCGTTGTGCACCGCGAGCAGAATCTCCTGCACGAGGTCTTCCACGTCCTCGTGCAGTTGCGGGATGCGGCGGCGCAAAAAGCCGCGCAAATGCCGCGTGAGTTCCTGGAGGAAAAGGCGGTAGGCGTCGGCGTCGCCTTCGAGACCGTCGACGAACAGCGCTTTGAGACGGATTTCCGCGGGATGCAAAGGGCGTCCTGTGTGCTCCGGCCGAAGGGATGGCGCCCCAGCGCCAAGCTCCGCACCCGCAGTGAAGCTTGCGGCAGGCTTGCACGCGGCGGCGCCGGGATTGCCGCCGTCCAGCGCGGGCGCGGTCGACAGAGCGTAGCCCATGCCGTCCACCGCCGCAATAGCGCGGGCGGCGCGGCCCGCGCCACGCGTCCGCCGCGTGTCTCGCATGTCGTGCTCATCGGCCTGCATCCATCCCGCCGCTGTGTCCGCCCAGCTCACGCTTTCGTTCTCCGCCAATGAACCTGCACGCGCACGCCTTGCGCCACCCACCACCCGCTTGCGGGTCCGTTCAAGCTAATTCGTCGCCAACGCTCAACGGGTTACATCCCGCGCGAATTTTCATGCGGCATGCGCACTGCAGCCATGTGGCCCCAACGAAGGCACGCTCCGTGGATCTTTGCAAGGGGCCACGCGCGCGGTACTTTAGTGCTGATTCCCGATCAATGGTGTCGCGCAAACGGAGCATGTCAGGCATGGCAACGAGAACGAACGAGTACGAACAACCCATCGGCGTTGCCCTATCCGGCTGGACGGCGCGTGAGCGGCCCGCGCGCGTGAGCATTGAGGGCGCGCGCTGCCGCCTCGAGCCCATCGACGTCGAACGGCACGCCGCCGACCTTTTCCATGCGTACAGCCAGGCCACCGACGGCCGCGACTGGACCTACCTGACGATCGGCCCGTTCACGGATCTCGTGTCGTATCGCGCGTACCTCACGGGCGCGGCGGCCTCTGCCGATCCACTGCATTACGCCATCGTCGACCGGGCGAGCGGCAAGGCCGTGGGCACGCTCTCGCTCATGCGCATCGATCCGTCGAACGGTGTGATCGAAGTCGGCAACGTCACGTTCTCCCCGCTGCTCAAGCGCACAGCGCTCTCCACCGAGGCACAGTATCTGCTCATGCGTTACGCATTCGACGAACTGGGCTACCGCCGCTACGAGTGGAAATGCGACAGCCTCAATGCGCCCTCGCGCCGGACCGCGCTGCGACTCGGGTTCCAGTTCGAAGGTATTTTCAGGCAGGCCATTGTTTACAAGGGGCGCAGCCGCGACACCGCGTGGTACGCCATCATCGACAAACACTGGCCCGCTGTGAAACGCGGGTTCGAAGCGTGGCTCGACGCAGGCAACTTCGACGCCGAAGGCAATCAGCGCGAATCGCTTGCGCGCTTGCGAGAGGCGCAAGCCCACGGGTGACCCGGCGCTCACACACGGCGTGCATGTTCATGTCACGCCGTGATACATTGGTTTCTGCACGTGTTGTCGAAGTCGATGCACGACGGGAGACACTCGACGTACGCGGACCCAGAGCCATGCTTGACATGCGCATGGTGTTCCGCCGGCTCCCGTTGGATCCCCCCCCATACAGGAGTCCATGTCATGCCAGTCTCTCGCCGACGCTTCATGATCATTGCCGCCTCTGTCGCGTCGACCACGGTGCTTTCCACCGAGTCGCGCGCCGACGCCCCGCTGCTCTCCGAAAGCGATCCCACGGCCCAGGCTCTCGGTTACAAGGAAGACGCCACCAAGGTCGACAAAGCAAAGTTCCCCCGCTATCAGGTCGGGCAGACCTGCGCCTCTTGTCAGCTGTATCAGGGCAAACCCGGCGGAGCGACCGGACCCTGCCTCGCCTACGGCGGCAAGCTGGTGTATGCAAAGGGGTGGTGCAACTCGTACGTCAAGAAAGCCTGATTTTCAGACCTGACGCTCGCCGGATACGTGATGGATCATGAAGGAGGTCCATCGCGCCGCCTCTCTTCTGAAAGGTGCAAATACAACGGCATCCTAAGTAACTATCAGAAGCTTGCGTGTTTGAGAAACCGGCCCTGCGGGGCCGTTCGCCGTTTACTTGGTCGCTCCGGTGGAGCAGTACTGCGCGAAGTTCGCCTCGGATGCGGCAAAGCCTTTCTGCTTCGCGAGTTCCCAGGGGCGTTCGCAGCGTTGCGTATGTTCGCACCACGAATAGCCTGCGGATCCGATGCACCCGTGTGCGTCGCGATCTGCGCCGACCGCATTCGACGAGGGTGTGTAACTCGCAGCACTGCAAGCACCGAGCAAACACATGGCCGCGCCAAGACAGGCGCGAAGCAGGTTTCGAGGCATGAATGAACTCCGGTAAATAGGTACTGAATGCCGGCGGAGTCTACCAACGCCACACCGCGGCCGGCATAAGCGGTTCCTTTCAGTTTATTTTCAATCAGTAAATCTGATTGCGACGTTCAATTTATTGCGTTTCCCTTAAGCGTTGCCATGCGGCAAAGTGTCATCTCCGCGACTGGAGTGATCTCCGTGAATCAACGCATTGACCCGTCCCTACTTGCCCCGCCCGATCTGTCGTTCGCGACGCTGGATTCGGGCGTCGTTCTGCCCTACCTCGAACGGGGCGCAGGCGAGCCGCTGCTGTTCGTGCATGGTTCGCTGTGCGACTACCGCTACTGGGCGCCGCAACTGGACGGGCTCGCGAACGATTTCCGCTGCATCGCGCCAAGCCTCAGCCATTACTGGCCGGCCGCCGACGCCTGCATCCAGGGCGAGTTCGGCTGGGAAAGCCATCTGCACGAACTGGCCGATTTCATTGTCGCGATGGGACTCGAGTCGGTGCATCTGGTCGGTCATTCGCGCGGCGGATCGATTGCGTATCACCTTGCGCGCCGCTATCCGCGTCTGGTGCGCACGCTCGTGCTCGCGGACCCGGGCGGCCCGCTGCGCCGCGTCGAAGACGACGCCGACGTGCTCCCGCCCGCCACCAATGCGCTGCGTACACGCGCGGCCGACCTCATCGAGCGCGGCGATCTGGAAGAAGGGCTTGAATTGTTCGTGGATTCGGTGAGCATGCCCGGCGCCTGGCGCAAGAGCCCACATGCTTTCCGCGAAATGGCCATCGCCAACGCCACGACGCTGCCCAAGCAGTTGCTCGACCCGCTGCCCGCCTATATGCGCAGCCCCGCAGCCGACGTCAAGTGCCGCACGCTGCTGATCGACGGCCAGCGCAGCCCGCTCATGTTCCGCAACAACGCGCAAGCGCTCGAAGAGTGGATCGACTTCGCGCAGCGCATCACGATGAAAGGCGCGTCGCACGGCATGAACGCCACGCACGCCGATCTGTTCAATACGCACGTGCGCAACTTCATCACGCAAGGTTGATGCACGGCTGCCCCCGGCGACGCCGGGGTTCATTTGGCAAATAGCTGCCCGATGTCCTTGAACGCCTTGAATTCGAGCGCGTTGCCGCACGGGTCGAACAGAAACATGGTGGCCTGCTCGCCCACCTGCCCCTGAAAGCGGATATACGGCTCGATCACGAATTGCGTGCCGAACTCGCGCAGTCGCTGCGCGAGCGCTTCCCACTGCCCCCATTCCAGCACCACGCCGAAATGCGGCACCGGCACGTCATGCCCGTCCACCGCATTCGTATGCGCGTTCTCCTGCGAAACGGTTTTCGGATGCTCGTGAATCACGAGCTGATGGCCGAAAAAATCGAAATCGACCCACTGATCGCTCGAACGGCCCTCTTCGAGGCCGAACACGCGGCCATAGAAATCACGCGCAGCGGCAAGATCATAGACAGGAATAGCCAGGTGAAACGGGGAAAGGCTCATGCTTGACTCCATGCTCGGCATGCAACAGGTTTTAGCGTTTGATCGGGCCATCATAGGCGACGCCGTTTAAAAATAAAATCAATATATAATTTCGTCATCCACAAACGGAATTTGTGAATGATCCGCGAGTTGAAGACGTTGATCGCCGTTACCCGCGAGGGTACGTTCGCTGCCGCCGGCAACCGGATCGGTCTCACGCAGGCCGCCGTGAGCGCACAGATGCAACGCCTCGAAGCCGAACTGGGTTTCGCGCTGTTCGACCGCGAAGGACGCACCGCGCGCCTGAATGCGCGCGGCCAGCAGATTCTCGTGCAGGCGCAGGAAGTGATCCGGCTCTATGGCAACCTGAGCGCCGTGACCGTGGACCCGGCCGTGGCCGTGCGAGTCAATATTGGCGCAATCGCCTCGGTGCAGCGCGCGTTGCTGCCCGACGCCCTGGCGGCATTCCGCAAACAGTGCCCCGGCGCGAGCACGCGCGTGATTCCGGGTGTATCGATGGAACTGCTCAACCTCGTCGATGCGGGTGAAATCGAACTGGCCGCCCTCATCCGTCCACCGTTCGCACTCCAGAGCGATATGCGCTGGACGCCGCTTGCGCAAGAGCCGTATCGGCTCATCGTGCCGCGCCGCATGAAGGGCAGCGACTGGATGGAGCTGATCGCCACGCAGCCTTATATCCGCTACGACCGCGCTTCGTTCGGCGGCAGGCAGGTCGACCGTTTTTTGCGGCGCATGCAGTTGCCCGTGCAGGACGCGTGCGAGCTCGACGAGTTGGAAGCCATCGTCAAGCTGGTAGAGAACGGCGTCGGCGTGGCGCTCGTCCCGCAGACTGCCACGTATACGCGCTGGCCAGCCGGGGTGCGCGCGCTTGACCTCGGGCATCACACGTTTCACCGCGACGTGGGCATCGTGCATCGCGACGCGAGCCAGATGAGCGAGGCGGCCAGGGTGCTGCTTAATTTGCTGGAGAGGGAGGCGAAGGGAGCGCGTTAGTGCGGCTGCGCGTTCGATTGCGCGCGGCCGAACGTCGCCTAATGCCTGCCCCTCGCCATTTCGAATTGCGCGGCAAAGCCAAAACGCGGAGCATGTGGGCTCACGCAGATGAAGTCGCACATGAACTATCCCGCAGCCGTCTTTGCCGGCCCGATTCGCGATTACCCCGGCAGCCGCCCGAGCGCAATCGCCAAGCGCGCAGTGAACGGCACGCTGATGTTGACCGAGCAGGGCCTTGAAGGGGACGAGCATGCGGAGCCCGGGATTCACGGCGGCCCCGACCGCGCGCTGTGCCACTATCCACGCGAGCACTACGCTCACTGGGCGTATGAGTTTCCCGCGCAGGCCGGGCAATTTTCCGCGCCGGCCTTCGGGGAAAACCTCTCTACCGTCGGGCTGACCGAAGAAAACGTCTTTATCGGCGATATTTTTGGCTGGGGCGAAGCGCTGATTCAGGTCACGCAGCCGCGCTCGCCTTGCTTCAAAGTGAATTTTCACTTCGACATCGAAGACCTCTCGCAGCACATGCAGAACGCGGCGCGCGTGGGCTGGCTCTACCGCGTAATTGCTGCCGGTCGCGTCAGCCCCGATGCACCGCTGGAACTGGCTTCTCGCGTCAGCAACGTTTCCTTGCGCGACGCCGCCGCCATCGCCTGGCATTCGCCGTTTAACGACGAACAGTGTCTGCGGCTGCTGAGCGCAGCAGGACTATCGGCGAGCTGGACTCGCACCCTGCAGAGGCGGCGCGTCAGCGGCAAGATCGAAGACTTCTCACGGCGCCTTTGGGGTGGCGCGCGACGTTAATGCGCGGACCATTTCAGAAGATCCACGGCACCTGCCTCCGGCTATCGTCGACAGCGCCGGCGCGCCGCATGGAAATTGATCCGATAGGTCGTGAGGAGACGTCCATGAAGAACGCGTGATCTAAGTGCGCGATATAGCCGCAGATCGTTAAGTTTCGCGATTAGTACACCGATATATTCGAAGCCAGCTTCCTACTCGTTCCATATGCATTCGAGTCCACCAGGTCGCTGAGACGGTCCACAGGTGCCCTGTTAAACTACGCTGTCGCACGCGCCGTCTCGCACGCCTTCGGCCTGCTCATTCCCCGAGTCCTCGTCACCGCATGATCGCCCCGTCCTCCATTGCCAGTGTGCTCGCCCAAAAAGGTGTCGTCGCGGACGAGAGCCAGCAACGGGCGATCGACGCACTATGCGTGTTGCTCGACGATGAACGCGCACATGCTGACGAGGTGCAGTATCGTGGCGTCTACTGTCACGGTCTGCCTGGTCGCGGCAAGAGCCTGATCGTCGATACCCTCTATGCGCTTGCCACGTGCACGAAGCGGCGGCTCCATTTTCATCAGTTCATTCGCGATGTGAACCGTCTGCTCGTGCAGGCGCCCAAAAGCGACGACCGGCTCGGCGACGTCTCGCGAGCATGGCTGAAGGACATCGAACTGCTCTATTTCGACGAATTCCATGTGCACGACATCGCCGATGCGTTCCTGATGGGCCGCTTTCTGGAGACGGCGCTCGCATGCGGCACGCGCATCGTGCTGACGTCGAACTACAGCCCGCGCAGTCTGCTGCCAGACCCCGAGTTTCACGAACGCTTCGAACCCACGATCGAACGAATCGAACAGCATTTCAAAATCGTCACGTTCGATGGTGAGCGTGACTATCGCGAGCAAAGCGATGCCAGCGGCGCGGCAACCATCGAGCGGCGTTTTTTCGCGCCACTAGAAGGCACACGCGAACCGCTGTGGGAAATTTTTGGCGAATACGAAGCGCAAGCAGCCGTTCATCCGACTACCATGGAAGTGGCTGGACGATTGCTGCCCGTCACGGCGGCGGGCAAGCAACTGGTGTGGGTCGACTTCGATGCGCTGTGCGGCGCGCGCCGCTCGCATCTCGACTATCTTGCGCTTGCCGAGCGCTGGCGCGGCGTCATCGTCGATCGTCTGGAGACGGAGATGCTCAAGCGCCGCGATGTACTGCAGCGCTTCGTGTGGCTCGTCGATATTTTTTACGACCGCAAGCATGCGCTATTCATCGCCTCTGATCAGCCGATTCGCGCGGCGCTCACTGGACTCGACGGCGCGCACGATGTTTCTCGCACCACGAGTCGTCTAGCCGAAATGCAATCGCGTGGCTATGCGAGCAGCCTCGTGCGCAAGCATCTCGCCGCGCCTTCACGTGAGGCTCTCGACTTGCGGTGCGGTTTCACGCGAACTGCAAGCGCGGTCCGCAGACTATTTCCACCTGGTGTACAGTCCGTCGGACTTCGACACGACACGGACACACTGCACAATGGACGCCCTCTCCCGCTTCAAGCCCGTAGCGCTCGAACATGCGAGCCGCCTCATTAATCACGGCCCCACGGTGCTCGTCACAAGCGCGGATGGCGCGCGTCGCAACGTAATGGCCGCCGCGTGGTCGATGCCGGTGGAGTTCACACCGCCACGTATCGCGATCGTGATCGACAAGAAAACTTTCACGCGCGAACTGATTCAGGCGAGCGGAACCTTCGGCATCTGCGTGCCGGGCGCGGCTGCTATGGATTTGACCTACGCGGTCGGAAGCGTCAGCGGACGTGATGCCGACAAATTCCGGCGTTTCGATATCGAAGCCGTTCGTGGGCCGGTGCTCGGCGTGCCGCTGCTCGAAGCGGGCTGCGCCGCGTGGCTGGAATGCCGGCTCATTCCCGAGCGACACACCGAAGACGCCTATGACACGTGTTTCTGCGAGGTGGTGTCGGCAGCGGCCGATTCACGCGTGTTCGACCGGGGTCACTGGGTGTTCGATAGCGGCAACCGCGACCTGCACACGATCCATCACCTCGGTGCCGGGATTTTTGCTTTGGCCAGCGATGCCATTAAGGCGCGGGAGTTTGCTGGATAAGGCATAGGCAACGGTAATGCGCATGCGCCGGCCTCTGACATATTACAAAATACGTATTGAACGATACGGCTCTGGGTTAATTTTTAGAACTTGTCGTGTGAGTGCCTCGAGGAGCGCGCTTTTGGGGTCGGGAAACGCATTTTTCCGTGAAACATTATGTCCCGTGGGTGCCTGCAATGCGCTGAAACCACCGTGCCATAAGGATTTCGTAGATTTCCCGGAATTTCATTGAATGTTTCACGGAACGGGGTGAGCGGGTTTGCGGAATTAGCGAATACCTCCGTAACCCCACCCTGAAGAAGGAAGCTCTTATAGCTTCGCTTGGGGACGCCTCCGTTTTTGTCTGCGCGAGCAGCGGTGACGTCTGACTATTTGCGTGGCCCGACGAACTTCTATTTCAAATCTTTGCAGCAACGGATTGTGAGATTTGAACTCGCATCAAGTTGCGCTTCGCGCTGACGAGCGAACCCCCACATCGGTGTATTGCGGATGCGCCATCATGCTGCATAGCCCGTTGGACGGTTAGTTGCATTAATGATTTGCTGTCATGGCATGTGGTAATTAGCCAGGCTGGGCATAGCCTCGACTGGCATGAGGCTTTCTACTCGGGCATAACTCGATAAGTCGACAGACTACGCCCCTGACTCTCCCGATACTGAACTGGCTCCCTGACTCCCTGATGAAAATTTGATCGAATGCGTCCCGATACGCTTACACCCGCTCACGATCGAACAGGCAATTCTCACTCTTCCTGCGGACATCTCATCTTCAGCAAGATCACTGAGCCAGCCCATCTCAGCGTAGCTCAGTGACAGCATCAGATGCCTCGCTGTCGCCGCAAATTGGCGAGGCGAGATCACTCGACGCGCACAACATTACCTCCTGCCCAGAATGTGTCGAGTGGACACACATTCGCGAACGGCGTGAGTTGCGTCGCGTCGCTGGATTTGCCCGAGGCCACTTCCGGGTATCGTGTCTCGCCATACCCGAGTACGGCCTTCACATAAGACGTCGTTGCTTACAGGAAGGCAGGCAACGGCCTCCGCATTATGCGGTGTGTCGAGTCGACACTTTTTTTGCGCGAAGTCGTAGCGATATCACGTGATGCTGGATGCGTCGGGCGAACATACGTCTTTGGGCGCACGGAATTATGCACGCCGACGTGAGTGGCCTGTGTGTCGAGTCGACACACCAATCGCACTCTGTGCAAGGTAAAAATGGTGTGTAGGCAGCGCTGTTGGCTTCGAACCACCACCGATCGAATTGGGCATGCTCGCTGCTGATTTCCACGTGTCGCGGCAGCGCAGCTGAGGGACATTGAACCAGGGCTTGCTCTGTGTGTCGACTCGACACACAGCCGCCGTTCGATTGCGCGTCTGGCACTCGGGAAAGAGTTGAGCCTCACTGGATCGACCTATCCGGTTTCCGGTGTTTGGCGAGTGGCGCTTGGGCCATCATCATGTGCTGCTGCTATCGACTTGATGTACACGGCCGCGCCCAACAGAATCGGCCACTCGGATCTGAAGTATCGTGTGTCGACTCGACACACATTCGCCACGACTAACACAGCATCACGGAGATACAGCCACGCGCGCCGCCCATAATAGTTCTCATCCGAAAGCCGCCAGGGGGACACGAGCGATCTTTCCTAAACAACTGTGTCGAGTCGACACAGTTGTTCACCACCAGGATTGGCCACTCCACAGCCAAAGTTCGGTGTGTCGACTCGACACACCAGGAGCCGGCCCATAAAAAAAAGCCCGCTTGCGCGGGCCTTTAACACCATCGAACAACCTGGAAGTCATCCTCAGCCGGGCTTCACATTGAACAACTGGCTGATCAGTTCGCGAATCTGCGTCTCCTGTGCATCTGAAAGAACGCCAGTCTTCAGCTTCACGGTGAAGCTATTCGTATCCTTCGTGATGCTGCCTGCGTGGCTCTTGCCTGAGAAAATCTTCTCGATACTCCGCTCCGAAACGCTCTGCTCGCTCTCGCCGCGATCCGATTGCGCACCAATGGCTGCAGCCAGCTTCCCTTGATCAAGCGTCCCTGCCACGACCGCCGGCCAAAGCTCGCGCGCTGCCTTCAAACCTTGTGCACCGTGCTTCTTGAGCGCTGAAACGATTTCGTCCGCGGCGGATCCGCCAAGCAAGCGAGGATTTAGATCAAGGTCACGGCGAATAAAGTCGGGAAGCTTCTCGAACGCGAGGAATCGATACAAGCCTTTGCGCGACATGCCCAGCGCCTCCGCCATCCGCGTGCGCGTCGGAAATTCCCGCTCGGCGCGGCGCAGCGACTGGCCAATCTCATAATCAGTCAGATCTTCGCGGCCCACGTTCTCGACCAACGCGAGCACGGCCATGTCCTGATCCGAGCACTCGATCACCGACGCACGAATCTCTTCCTCGTGCAGTAAAACGTGCGCCCGCAAACGCCGCTCACCGGCAATCAACTGATAGCCGTTGTCGGCGCGCCGCACGACAACCGGCTCCACCAGCCCCACTTCGCGAATTGATTCAGCCAGCGATGCAAGACCCTCATCGCTGAAAATCTTGCGTGGCTGCCACGGGTTGGGCTGAATCGCACTGACGGGAAGCATGAGCTTGTCGCTTGTGCTTTCGAGTTCCTGGATGCGCTGCTGGGCCACGGCCAGCGCCCCCAGCATTCCCGGGCCCGTCTTGAACGCGCTGCTGCGGCGTGGCTCCGGTGCAGCGGGCACAGGCCGTTCGGTCGCCTGGCGCTCCGAAGCAGAGCCGAGCTCGGCGGTCTTGGCCGCCATTTTGTCGCGAAACGAGCTCATTTTCCGGCCCTCCATTGCTCTACATAAAGATCATCGATCCAGCGCACGTAATCGGTGAGCGGCTGCCGAACGCGCGCGACGGTCTTGTCAGCGAGATCGCCCTTGCTGATATCGAACACGGTGGCCATCGCCAGAGCACCATTACTCATAGCCGAACTAGCCGGCACTTCCACGGCGCTGACCCAATCCTTGTAGGTGCGCTGCACCCAGGAGCGAACCACAGGCGCCGACGACGTCTTGCCATAATCCACTTTCGACAGCAGCACCGAAACAAAGTCGTAGGTTTTTTCGTCGCCGCGCTCCATGATCGTGTGCGCGAGATCGGAGAAAAGACTCCAGAACGACACCGAGCTGATGAAGTCGAGGCTCTCCGGAACTAGCGGCATGACCATGGCATCGGCGGCCATCAGCGCGTTGATGGTGAGGTAGGACAGCGACGGCGCGGTATCGAGGATGATGTAGTCGTAGTGCTGACGCAGTGACTCAATACCTTGGCGCAGCAAGTCCCAGAACTTGAAGCCGGGATTCTTGATGACGGTGCCGGGAATATGGAACTCCGCCGAGAAGAGCGTGGGGTGCGCCGGAATGACGTCGAGCCCGTCCCAATAGGTCGGCTGCACGAAGTTCCGCAGGCCGCCTTCCATCTGCGGATCGTAAATGAACGGCAGGACCGTGCTGTCCTCCGTGACTTCTTTTTCCGCATAAAGGCCGCAAAGCTCAGTGAGTGATGCCTGTGGGTCGAGGTCGATAAGCAGCACCCGCCGGCCGCGCAGCGTCAAGCCCTGGGCGAGGCACATCGTGGTGGTGGTCTTGGTGGAACCGCCCTTGAAGTTGGCGACCAGAATGACCTTGCCGTCGGCATCGCGCACGCCAGTATGAAGTGGCGTTTGATAAATATCCGAAACCTGCTGGACCCACGTGCGCGCTTCAGGCAAGGTAAACACCCGGCTGCGCCCCGAGCCTTGGGCCTCGCCTTGTGGCAGGCCCTCGCGTGTAGCGAGCAGATTGTTGAGCTTGATGCGGTCGATGCCGCACAGTTCGGCAACTTGCGCGGACGTGAATGTGGGCGCCATCTTTCGCGGCTTCGGCGCCAGCATCATTTCCCGAAGTTCTTCTGATAGTTGACCGGCTTCCTCTGCAAACTGCGTGACCGCAGAAAGGTCGACACGCCGATCAATCGATGGAAATTCGATAGTCTTTGCCATTAATACGCTTTTCATCGGAATTTAGATAAAGCGTAGAATACAGGAAAAGCGTATCGAAACACACTGATTGAGGTCGATTTTTAAAAAAATCGACCTTTTTATTTGCGCTATGACGGGCTCCGGAGCTTCGGTCCAGCCTTGCACCCTCATCAGGCCGCCAGGCCGCCTACGCGGCATTTAAGGGCATTCCTGCCGATTTGCCTATTTTTTAAGCATGCGCCCGCCGGAATTCTCTCGGTTCTGATGGAGATCGCGGCACCCTTTGATTCGCAGCGCTGCGCGGACATTCCTATAAGCAGACAAAATCTTCAGAGGTCACGATTTTTGTGCACCTTCGCTAATCCGCGAAACGACAGTAACCGATTCGGGTTTCACAGTAACGGATTTTGTGCACGCACACGAGATTCAACGACCCCAACACTGAAAATTGACACAAAAACCGTTACCCAATCCAACACCCGCCGCAACAGGAACCGCGCAAGCGCTGAACTGCACAAAAAACGTGACTATCGCGCAGTCCCGGAGGCAAAGATCTCCGCGAACGCAGACAAAACGACGGTAGCCGCCGCCTCAAGAAGATGGGCGAACGCCAAAGTCCCCAAGAGTCAGCACAAAAAACGTTACCGGCCGTCGCCCCAAACTAGCGTTCGCGTCCATGGCGGCCCATCACACGCGCTTGCACATTAAACGTTGCCTCCTCGGACTCCCTCTTCTGCACAAAAACCTCCACCTTCGTTCCTCCACCCGCTGTTTGCACAAAAAACGTTACTGAGGAGGGCATCGGGAAGAAGAAATTCAGCAGCGGACGCCGTCCTCCGGCCGGCCGCACACAAACCATTACCACCAGCGCGAACAGGTGCACATAAACCGTTGCCCTCGATGATGGCCAAGTACGGTTTGATCGACCGGTAGCACAGCAAATCCTCGAAAATTTGCGCTCAAATTCCCCATTGGCGAGGGATCCTGCGGCTTTTCCTATAAGAAATACGCCCGTGTGCCCTCAGCCAATTTGCGTAAATTTTTGCGCGAAGCGTCTTTGCTGCTTGCGGTTGGTTTGTTTACTTAAACAAAGAAAACCCACTAACCCACTAACGAACGCCTCCGAATCCTTTGTCTTCAAGGACTTGCTGCTGAAAAGCACCGGTCTATGTGCAGAAAGCATTGGTTTATGTGCACGAGGGTGATGTTTTTTGTGCTGGGGATGGAGAGGTCTATGTGCAATTCGGCACGTTTTTTGTGCGGACCCTTCAAAGCCTGCCGTTTGAGGTAACGGTTATTGTGTTGACTTGTGTTCGGGGAGTGATAGAGTCGCGGCCAATATCGACGGAGAGCACACGAATGTCGGAGGACAGCGGACGCAGGACGACCACCCAGCAGATGTCGCTCGGGTTGTTCGAGGAAATGTCCGGCCAGCCTATCAATGAGAGCACGAGGGAGATCGGCTTTCAGCGCAACAACGTTTTCGTTGCGATCAACGGGCTCGGCCTGTCGTCGCGACGTTTTATCGATGCCGCCTATTTCATCGCGGCCCAGGAACCGCTGCCGCGCGAGATCTACGACGTCGACCTGAACTACTTCAAGTGGCTCATGCGCTACGAGAGCCGCAACGTGCGTCATCTCCAGAGCGTGATCAAGGAAGCACAGCGGGTGCTCATCGAAGTGACGGACACGCCGCCCGATCGCGCGCCCAGCGAAGAGGACCAGTGGATTTCCGAGCAGTTGATGGGCAGCGTGAAGATCGGCAAGGGGCGTATCCAGTTTCGCATCCCGCCGCTGATGCTGCGACACATCACCGGTCCGGACAAGCATCACTGGCTCAACCTGTGCATCACAGCCGCCTTCTCGCAGACTTTCGCGCGGGCAATCTACGACTACGTGCTGCCCTACGTGAGCGCGGGCTTTACCGACTGGATCGAGCTCGACGTCATGCGCCGCTGGCCGGGCAAGCTTGGATCGAGCGCCTCGGAGTTCAAGCACTTCCGGCCGAAGTATCTCGATCCGGCCGTGCGCCAGATCAACGAGCTCTCGGACATCGACCTGAGCTACGAAACACGGGCCGACTCCGAAACCTCGCGCAAGATCAACAAGATCCGCTTCCGGCTGAAGCGCAAGGACACCGTTGCGGCCATGCTGAGCCGTCAGCCCGACGCCCACGACCTGCTGCTCACGCTGAAGGAGGAGTTCGGCCTGAGCAACAAGCAGTTCGATGTGATCGCCGAGCATCGCATGAGCTGGACCGACGAGCGGATCCAGCAGGCCATCGAATACACGCGTTTTCGCCTCAATCAGGGCAAGGTCACCAAGAGCCCGGCGGGCTACCTGATGAAGGCGCTGAGCCACAACTGGCAGGTGTCGGAGGCCGAGCGCAAGATGGTGGCGATCCAGACCGAGCGGGCGGCGGCCGAGAGCGCGGCGGAAACGGCGAAAGCCGAGGCCGGCAGCGCCGTGAAGCAGAGCATCGCCGCGCGCGACGAAGAAGCGCGCGCGCGCCGCAACGATGAAGTCCAGCGCGGGCGCGAGCATTTCGAGTCTGCCGACGAGAAGACCCGCAAGGAACTCGTGCGCCTGTACATCGTGTCGCAAGCCGGCAAGCTCATGCTGCGTCGCCTGAAGCTCGAAGCCTCCGCGTTGTCGGACGCGAATATCCTCAGCCATTCCGATCTCGCGTGGTATTTCGGGCAGTTCGTGTACGCGAGACTCAAGCAAAGCGCCGCCTGAGGCACGCCGCGATGCGCGGCATTGGATTCACCGCCAGTTGCGGCGGCCTCCGGGGTAATGGCGGCAATCGCGTGATTTATATGGATTCCTGATCAAATCGTCGATGTGAATGGTTGCTTTACATCGGCGGGTTCACACCGCTAAAACAAGTGCACCCGCGGCCAATGCTCCCAGCATGGTGCCGCGGCAGAGCGGGGCGCCGCAGCGGCAGGCATAGTCGCGTTGCGCGTCGTCGTCGGCCTGCTGCTCGATCTCGAGCGCGTAGTCGATGAAGAGCTCCTCGCCGGGTGCGATATCGCGGATTGCCTCGATGAACACGCGCCCGTTTCCTTCGACTGCCTCGCAGTTCGCGGCGCACGCGTGATTGAGCCAGCGTGCGCCATTGCCGCCGCGCCCGCCGTCGATCACTCGCCCGTCAGACAGGCCGAACAGGAAGGTGTGGCCCGAGTCGCTGCGGCGCGCGTTCCAGCGCGCCGCCTCGCGCCACGTGGTCACCATGCCCTTGTACTCGAAAATGCGCTCCCCGGCGCGCAACGGAAGCAGCGCGAAAACGCCTTTGCCATGCACCGGCGATTGCCGGACGGTCACACGTTTCATAGTCGTCGGAACGTCGCGGAGGGGAAGACGCCGAGTATATGCCGAGAAAATGTCGGCGCGTACAGTGTGACGGTGGCCTGGCCGAGCAATTCCATCGTCGTACGCGATGCGGTAGATTGGCGTGGCGCTTGCGAACCCGCTTGCCCCCTTCGGAGAGCCTGATCGATGCATCGAGATGAAACCCGCGATTCCGCGCCGGAGCGCAAGCACGCGGACGCGCAGCATGACGCGCGCGAGCTGCCGCCTTCGCTCGTGCGCGCGCTGGACGGCGAGCACCTCGAGACGCGCGCGGACGAAGCCTTTCGCCTCTCGACCGTGGGCGCCGATGGCTGGCCGCACGGTGCGCAGCTAAGTGTGGGGGAAGTGCTGGCGCTCGACGCGCAAACCCTGCTCGTGGCGATATGGCCGCGCTCGAACACCGCGCAGAACATGCAGCGCGACGCACGCCTCACGCTCACGCTGGTGCATGACGGCGCGGTGCTGGAGATACGCGCGCAGGCAAGCCTCGTCGCCGAGCATCAGACCGCACTCGACCTCAGCGTGTTTCGCCTGCGCGTCGAGCGTGTGGACGTGCATCGCGCGAAATATGCCGAGGTGCTGAGCGGGGTGACGTTCCGCCTGCACGAGCGCGAGAAGGTGATAGCGCGCTGGCGCGAGCAGATCGCGATGTTGCGCACGCACGCCCCCCAGCCATGAGCACGACTGTCACCGGCTGCCTTTAAAGGGCGCCGCCGCGTCGCCGCGCGACGCGACCTGCAGCAGGCGCTTGGCGGCGCGAATCGCGTCGGGGCTGCGTTGCGCGATTTCACGCGCGGTGGTGAGCGAGAGGGCCAGCGGATCGTCGGCCATGCGCGTGGCGAGCCCGACTCTCCAGCCGCTGAAAGTGAATTTCACATTGCGGGATATGCGGGAAATTTCCGGGGTGAGATTTTTTCGTCACTCGAAAACCTGTTTTGTATC
This sequence comes from Paraburkholderia sp. A3BS-1L, assembly GCF_051125215.1. Classification (NCBI taxonomy): domain Bacteria; kingdom Pseudomonadati; phylum Pseudomonadota; class Betaproteobacteria; order Burkholderiales; family Burkholderiaceae; genus Paraburkholderia; species Paraburkholderia sp. A3BS-1L. The sequence continues at coordinate 837,495 of NZ_CP120444.1, forward strand.
GCAAAAACATGTGCGTATCTTATTGAATTTAAAGCGTAAATTATGTCTTATGTCTTATATAAGACTTCACCCAAACGCGGTGGGCGGCGTTACTATTGAGTCATGCAGTTCGCTTCGACAAACGCGGCGGCACGCTGAAACCATTTGATCAAACGCGCTTTGCTCTTAGGAGAGACACATGGCCCAGTATCAAGACGACATCAAGGCAGTGGCTGGCTTGAAGGAAAACAACGGCAGCGCCTGGAATGCCATCAATCCCGAATACGCCGCCCGCATGCGTGCCCAGAACAAGTTCAAGACGGGTCTGGACATCGCGAAGTACACCGCGAAGATCATGCGCGCCGACATGGCCGCCTACGACGCCGACCCGTCGAAGTACACGCAGTCGCTGGGTTGCTGGCACGGCTTCATCGGGCAGCAGAAGATGATCTCCATCAAGAAGCACTTCAACAGCACCGAGCGCCGCTATCTGTACCTGTCGGGCTGGATGGTGGCTGCGCTGCGCTCCGAGTTCGGCCCGCTGCCGGACCAGTCGATGCACGAAAAGACCTCGGTCAGTGCGCTGATCCGCGAGCTGTACACGTTCCTGCGCCAGGCCGATGCCCGTGAACTGGGCGGCCTGTTCCGCGAACTCGACGCCGCAAAGGACGCGTCCGCCAAGGCCGCCATCCAGCAAAAGATCGACAACCACGTCACGCACGTGGTGCCCATCATCGCCGACATCGACGCGGGTTTTGGCAACGCCGAAGCCACCTACCTGCTGGCCAAGCAGTTCATCGAAGCGGGCGCGTGCTGCATCCAGATCGAAAACCAGGTGTCGGACGAGAAGCAGTGCGGCCATCAGGACGGCAAGGTCACGGTGCCGCACGAGGACTTCCTCGCGAAGATCCGCGCGATCCGCTACGCGTTCCTCGAACTGGGCGTGGACGACGGCATTATCGTGGCGCGCACCGACTCGCTGGGCGCCGGCCTGACCAAGCAGATCGCCGTGACCCACAAGCCGGGCGACCTGGGCGACCAGTACAACTCGTTCCTCGATTGCGAAGAACTGTCGGCTGACGAACTGGGCAACGGCGACGTGATCATCAAGCGCGACGGCAAGCTGCTGCGTCCCAAGCGTCTGCCGAGCAACCTGTTCCAGTTCCGCTCCGGCACGGGCGAAGCGCGCTGCGTGCTCGATTGCGTCACCGCACTGCAAAACGGCGCCGACTTGCTGTGGATCGAAACCGAAAAGCCGCATATCGCGCAGATCGGCGGCATGGTCAGCGAGATCCGCAAGGTCATCCCGAACGCGAAGCTGGTGTATAACAACAGCCCGTCGTTCAACTGGACGCTGAATTTCCGCCAGCAGGCATATGACGCGATGAAGGCCGAGGGCAAGGATATGTCGGCCTACGAGCGCGGCCAGCTGATGAGCGTGGAATACGATCAGACCGAACTGGCGAAACTGGCCGACGAAAAGATCCGCACGTTCCAGGCCGATGCGTCGCGCGAAGCCGGCATCTTCCACCACCTGATCACGCTGCCGACGTATCACACCGCGGCGCTGTCGACTGACAACCTCGCGAAGGAATACTTCGGCGACCAGGGCATGCTCGGTTATGTGGCTGGCGTGCAGCGCAAGGAAATCCGCCAGGGCATCGCGTGCGTGAAGCACCAGAACATGTCGGGCTCGGACATCGGCGACGACCACAAGGAGTACTTCAGCGGCGAAGCAGCGCTGAAGGCGGCGGGTAAGGACAACACGATGAACCAGTTCTGATTTCGGCAGTACCCGAGGCGAAACGCCAACCCGGTAATACGGGTTGGCGTTTTTTTATCCGGGCAATAAATCTCGCCAGGCGATAGTGCGTGACTCAACACGGGCTACCGCGCCTTCTCCCCATCGGCCCCGGCCGCGCCAATCTCGCCTGTCGCCAGCGCGAGCGACGCAGCCGCGGACATCGCCGCGCTATCGCCGGGAGGCCGCACTAACCACCACCGATGCCCTGCAGGACCTTGCCCGTACCGCCGCAGACGGCGCAGCGCTGTCCTTCGACGAGACCGGTGCCATGGCAGGCGCCGCACAGGTCTTCGCCGACGCCCGGGGTGCCCGGGGGGCCTTCGTCGCCCGGGTTCAGTGGGCTCTCGTTCTCGCTGGGTGCGGGCTTCGCAGGTTGCATGATGATCACCTCGAGGTTCGATGCTGAATCAATAGAGCGGCGGACGTAGCAGGTGTCCTGCCGCAGGGAACGTGCCGCGCCACTTGTCCGAACGATGCCGAATACAGGATGAAGGGCGGTGGCGCCGGCGGTGCGAATCAGTGCGGATGCTTTAAGAGGCGGGCCTCTCGAACGCGGCGGTCCACACCATGAAGTCATGGTTAAGACGGCTTTCAGTACCGCTAACGCAATCGACGATCGCGCCAAGCATGATCTCGTTGACGTGCCGCCAGTAGGCCGCAGTCTTTGCAGTGCCCGCTAATGCATAGCTTGCATTCAGGCGCCATGTGTCAAACGCCGAATGCCCGGCGGCCGATTCCAGTGCGATGGCGCGCTGCTCATTCAGGGCGGTATTGAACGCGCGGCTATTGAGTTCCACGATGCGGCCAGCGGTCTCGACGCAAAGGCGTGCGAGATCGGTCATTCCTGTACTCAGTGACGCAACGCGTTCAGACGCCTGGCCCGGGCCTGCGTCGGGGAGGGCGATCGTCGGTTCAGTCATCATTGGCTCCACTTTGGGGTTGAATCGGGTGTCCGGGTGTTTCGCCGTCGTGCTGCATTGCTGGATTGCCGCATTGAATATTCCCGGTTCGGCTCAACGGTTCATCGAAGTGCGGCAAGTCCGACTGAGCGCTGGTCTCGCGCAAGAATCGCAACGGCGTTCGCGGCACGGGCATTGCTCGTTCGTTACCCAATCAGGCCAATCGACCGAGGCAAGCCGTGGCAAACAATCAGGAAAATGCTGGAGGGCCGGGCCGCAAAAGCGCCGCGCGCGAGCGCAGCGCATCCTTCACTGACGTCATGCCCTCGGGCCTGCGCTACGTCGACGACTCGCATCGCGGGTACACGCGCGAGCGGATCGATGGGGCGTTCGTCTACTTCGATACGCGAGGCAAGCGCATCAAGGACGATGCCGAGATTCGCCGTATCAATGCATTGGCGGTGCCGCCTGCCTATACCGACGTGTGGATCTGCCCGGATCCGCACGGCCATTTGCAGGCGACGGGCCGCGATGCACGCGGTCGCAAGCAATACCGGTATCACCCGCGCTGGCGTGAAACGCGCGACGCGACCAAGTACGAGCGCTTGCTGGCGTTCGGCACGGCGCTGCCGAAACTGCGCGCCCAGTTGGCGCGCGATCTGGCGCTCGACGGCATGCCGCGAGACAAGGTGCTGGCCACGGTCGTGCGCCTGCTCGATATCACACTGATTCGCGTGGGCAGCGAGGAGTATGCTCGGGAGAACCGCTCTTATGGTCTGACGACGCTGCTCAAGCGGCATTTGACGGTGTCGTCTGACCGGCTGCGCTTCCGGTTTCGTGGCAAGAGCGGCATCGAGCACGATGTCGCGGTCAGCGACGCGCGCGTCGCGCGCATCGTCAGGCGCTGTATGGAACTGCCGGGCCAGGAGCTCTTTCAGTATCTCGACGCCGATGGTGCGAGGCATTCCGTTAGCTCCTCGGACATCAACGAGTATCTGCGCGAGATCACCGGCGTAGAGTTCACCGCGAAAGACTACCGCACGTGGGCGGGCAGCGTTTTCGCGCTGGCGGCGCTGCGCAAGCTGGAATGGGAAACGGCGACGCAGGCGCGCAAACACGTCGTCGGCACCATCAAGAAGATATCGCAACTGCTGCGCAATACGCCGGCGGTTTGCCGCAAATGCTATGTCCATCCGGCCGTGATCGAAGCGTTCGAGGCGGGTGCCCTCGCCCAGGCGCTGCCCGCCGCGCGCCGCCGCGGACTCAAGGCTGACGAGGCAGCGCTCGTCGCTTTTCTGAAGAGCGACGCAAAGCGGCGGGTGCGCGAGATGTCGAGCCGGGAGCGAGCGGTTCTTCGGCGAAGCCAAACCGGGTCATCAAGCGGCCCGCGTCGAAGGGCGCTTCCGTCTTCTGATCATTGTCGAAATAGCAGTACACGTCGCGCGGTTTGCACTCGCGATTGCCGAGCGCGGGCGCGATGAGTCGCGCGTGCGCTGCGGGCTTTCCCTCGCGCCATGCTCTGAAGCGGGCTTCCCATTCGTCCAGCGCCGCGTCGCTGTAGGCCCCCGCATATTTTCCGGTTGAACCGTGCAGCCGTGCATAAGTAAAGTCGGCGGTGGCATCTTCGGCATAGGGCCAGGGCTCCGTGGAATCGGATACCACGAGCGCCACGCGATGGCGTAGGAGCAGATCCACGAAAGAGGGGGCAACGAAACTCGCATGGCGAATTTCGATGGCGTGGCGCATGGGCCGGTTGCGGTCGATGGTGAGCCGCGGCGTCTTCACCCGTGAGTCGTGGCGTCTCGCCAGACGTAGCGCAGCTTCCGTATCGCGCGGCAGCAGTGCGAGGAACCGTTCCAGGCGATCGGCATTGAAGGGGTAGGTTGGCGGGAACTGCCAGAGTAGAGGTCCTAATTTTTCGTTCAACGCCAGCAACCCTTGCGCAAAGAAGTTCGCACACGCAACGATTGCCCACTCGTCCCGAAACCGCAGCATGTGTGTGGCGATATGACAAAGACCACAAGCATGGCGTTGTCTTCTTTTCGTTGGCGTTGGCGGCGCTCGCCGCCGCAGCGGCCCCAGCCCCGGCATTTCCCGCGCTCGTGGGCAACTCCATGGTGCTGACAGAGGATACGACGTCGCTGATACGCCTGCTCGTTGAGGGCGGTAGCAGCCCGTCGACGCTCGCTGGGACGCCGCGCCAGGCGATGCCGGGTTCGCCGGGACGCTCGCGGACTTGGAGATCGCCAATGTGCTCACCTATATTCGCAGCGCATGGGGCAACAATGCCCAGGCCATCACGACGAATGACGTGAGCGACCTCGCGTCGGACTCTCCACAAGTGAGAAGCGGCGTTTGCGGCATCGGCTCGCTCTCAAAGCGGCATATCGAAATGCGAGAGCACCAGCGTCTTGTCGCCCGTGGTCTTCGCTCCGGCGGCTTCGAGCTTGGCATCGAGTTCGGCCTTGCGCAACGCAATACGCCGGCCCAGCGCCGCAAGATCAACGTTGCTGCCGCGCAAGAGCGGAAACAGTCCGTTTTCTTCTTCTTGTACATGGTGGCGGACCAGTTCGGCTAGCACGCGGAACGTCGCGTCGTAGCCCGCGTGCGCGGGCGTGAGCGTAACGAAGCGCTGGATGAGCATTTTCACGAGATAGTGTTCGACTCGTGCCTCGTCCACATCAAGCGTATCTTTGGACAATGCGTCGCTTGCGGCGGGATACAGCAACTCCTCCTCGAGCATCGTATGCACAGTCAGTTGCTCGCACGCTCGTTTGACGATCGTGAAGCGGGCGTCCTCGGTGGCTTGCCCGGCTTCCTGGTAGGCATCGAAGAGTTTGTCGACGGCGCGGTGGTCGGCGGTCAACAGCTCCAGCGCGTCGGTGGATTGTTCAGGTTTGCTCATGGTATCGCTCCGCAGGGACATGCCTCGATTAGCACTGTGCGTACCCGACCGGCGAGCTCAGGCGCGGCGCAAACGGTTCGCTTGATCAGCGACGAGCCACGCGGGCAATTGCATCAGGCTTCGAGCCGGGAAATGCAGCACGCGTGCAGCGACCTGCGCTGCACGCAGCCGAACCGGGAACGACGAGTGCGGAATAGCGTTCCCCGGCGCCGGCCGGTCCTGTGAAGGAATGCCATGCGTATCGCCCAGGTCGCTCCGCTCTATGAACGCGTACCGCCCGTGCGTTACGGCGCCACTGAGCGGATCGTTCATTACCTGACCCAAGCACTCATCGACCGCGGCCACGACGTGACGCTGTTCGCGAGCGGCGATTCGCAAACCCACGCCGTTCTCGTACCTTGTTGCGCACGGGCGCTGTGGCACGACCGGGACGTAACCGACACGCTGGTCCACCACGTTGCGCAACTCGAGCGGGTGGCCGCGCGCGCGCATGAATTCGACGTCGTGCATTTCCACACCGAACCGCTGCATCTGCCGCTCGCGTGCAGATTGAACGTCGCTTCGCTCTCCACGATGCACGGCGTAATCCGCCGCCAGGACCTGGGTGTGCTGCTCGACGTATCGCGGGGCGAAGCGCTCGTCGCGCTGTCGCAAGCGCAGCGCAGGAGCGCTCCGCACGCGAACTGGCTAGCGACGATCGCGCACGGCTTGCCCTCCGATCTCTTCGTGCCCAGCGCGGCTCACGACGGCTATCTTCTGTGGATGGGCCGCATGATGCCGGGCAAGGGGCCGGACAGGGCAATAGACATCGCTCGACGAGCCGGCAAGCCGTTGAAGATGGCCGCGGCAGTCCATCCGGGGGAGCGTGCATGGTTCGAGGACCATATGCGTCCGCTGATCGCGCGCAACGCCAACTGTGTGGAGTACGTAGGCGAAGTGGGGGGCGAATTGCGCGCGATGTTGCTGCGACGCGCCGAAGCATTGCTGATGCCGATCAGTTGGGACGAGCCGTTTGGCCTGGTGATGATCGAGGCGCTCGCGAGCGGAACGCCCGTGATCGCCACCCGCCGCGGCGCCGTCGCCGAAGTGCTCTCGGATGGCGTGAGCGGGTTCGTCGTGGATGGACCGGATGCGGCAGTCGACGCCGTTGCACGCTTGCCCTTGCTTTCCCGTGAGCGCTGCCGCGCCGAGTTCGAGCGACGCTTCACTGCGGAGCGCATGTGTGACGATTACGTTGCTGCATACGACGCGCTCATCGCGCATCGCGAAGCGCGGCGCCCGTCAAGGATGCGGGGCCTGTGCGATGGCATGTAATTCTGGGCGGTCATGCATGAAACTTTGTAGGGGCGGAAGATAGAACAACGACTTCAATTCGCGCTATCAAACTGACCGCAGACCGGAACGCCGCTTGCGCTCTGCGCTAATCACCTAAACGGAGGCACAAATGGCGGCGAAGGCGAAGGCGAAAATGCAGGAGCAGAAAAGCGCAACCCAAAAGTCCGAAGGGAAGATCGATAAAGCGGTGGAGGCGACGTTTCCAGCAAGTGATCCGCCGGCGATCGGGGGCGCCACGAGGATAGAAGAGACGCCGGCGCAGAGCAGCCGCGAAGAACGTATTCGGCGGCGTGCGTACGAGTTGTGGGAAAAGGCGGGCTCGCCCGATGACCACACCGACGAGTATTGGCATAGGGCGGAGGCAGAAATCTCAGCAGAAAACGAGATTTCGCCCTTGCAACAGGAGAGCCTGTATCGGCGGAAATAATCTCGAAGATCCGGCGATTCCATACATCGACGCGCCGGGGCGTCAAATGATGCGCACCGGAATTGACTTCGCTCCCGGCACCTTGCTTTCCTTCGCATAATGCCAGAGCGGCAATAGCACATTGCACTCGGGGTAATAACCGCCGATACAGCCTTCCGGTATTTCGTAGGCCTTGATTTCGAGGCCGGCAAGGCGTCGATCGATGCCATCGTCGGCGATCGTCTGGAGCGTGATTTTTTGCCCCTCGGCAAGATTGCGTTTCTCGATGTCGACCTTATTCATCAGGATGACCATGCGGCTGCCCTTTACCCCGCGGAAACGGTCGTCCAGGCTATAGAGCGTCGTGTTGAACTGGCTGTCGCTGCGCAGCGTCATCAAACGCAGCCCTTCGGGAAACTTGTCGGGCATGTCCGGGTCTTCGCCGAGCGAATACGTTACAAGGAATTCGGCCTTGCCTGACTTCGTCTTCCATTGTCGGTGTTGTGCCGGAATAGGGCGATGAAAGCCGCCGGGTTCCCACATGCGCGAATTGAAATCGTGAAATATGTCGGGGTACGTTTTGGTGATTTCATCGCGCACCAGCGAGTAGTCATCCGCCACACGTCCCAGTTGACGGTCGATCGATGACCGAGCGTCGCCTTCGCAATGCCCGCGACGATATACGGCTCCGGCCGGGCCTTGTCGCTTGCCGGTTCCGTTACGCCCCTTGAGCCGTGCATGCAGCCCGTGCTGTCTTCCATCGACACCGCTTGCTCGCCAGACGGGGTGCGATGGAACTCGATCCGGCTCAGGCAAGGCAGTATGTACGAAACTTCGCCGTGGACGAGGTGGCTCCGGTTCAGCCTGGTGGCCACATTCACGGTCAGGCGCAAGCGTGCCCACGCCGGCTCGGTCTGTGAGCGGTCGGGTACGGAGCGCACCAGGTTGCCTCCCAGGTTGACGACGGCGTCGGATCGGGCAGCGAATCTATCGGGCCTGACCTGGCAGGACGCAGATCGAACTGGTAGTAGCCCGCGCCTGCGTCCTTCATGAAGATGCCGTCGAAGAAGCTGGCGTTCGTTGAGGGCGTTGGTGGTATCGTATTCGTGTTATCAGCCACTGTTTCGCTGCCGGTCGAATTCGTGGAAACGCCGCTGTTTTTGCTGCTGCTTCCACCGCAGGCGGCCAGCGAAATCAATGCAATAGCGACGGTGGTGTTTCTCGTGCGCACGCCGGTATTCCCGGGATTCGGTATATTTCACATCTTCTTTTTTCTCCATGATGCGATCATGACCGATGCTAATCTCAATGCAATGTACGGTCTATTTTGGGCGGTGCGTCGCTACCCGCGCGCCGCCTGATTCTGTACGGCTGCTTATAGTCAGGTTCGTCAGCGCCTGCTATTCGGAGCGCCCCCGCACCTCCCGCCGCCGCGCCGGCACCCGTCGCCACCACATTCGCAACGATATTCCCGAGCGCCGTGTTCACATCCGCATCACCGGGCGGATTCGATGCCGCAATCGAGCCGCTCAGTTCATTGAGCGTGGGCGCCGTTTCCTCGCTGCGATGGCCGTTTCCTCGGCAGCCACGAGCATATTGCGCACGCGCGAAAACACCAGCCTGTAACTCTGGTTCATCCCGTCACCCCGTAGATTTTTCGAAATCCTTACAGGGGTAGCATCTCAGAAAACGTCAAATTGCCCGTTTCAATGAACTTCGGATTTATCCTAGTGAGGATCATGCGTCGCGCATTGCACGTGTTGCAGGCAGACAACTTCGGGGAACTGCGCGCCGCCCAGCCGTCAGGTGGCCAGGTAACGGACGGTGCCGACCCCTACCGAACGAGCGGCCACATCAGCGACATGGAGAAGGTCGCCACCACCATCGCGGCGCAACGCTGAACCCGCGCGGGCCGAATGCCCGGCACGCGTCCGCTGCGAGGCGCGGCCCCGATGGCGATCCACACGAGGCCAATGGGCACCAACAGGGCCGAGAAGATCGCCATGGCCGCGAGCCACGTTGCGGGGCGTGAAAACGCTGCGGCAGGAAAAATCGAGCCCGCGAATAGCGTGGCCTTGGGATTGAGCAGCGTTGCGCAGAATAGCGAGCGCGCGCTGACCACGCCGATAGCCGACGACGAAACCGAATCCGCCGTGAGCCACAGGCGAATGGCGAGCCACGCAAGGTAGACGCTGCTGGCCACGCGCAGGAGCTTGGGCAGCCAGCTCATCGAATGCGAGGCGTGGGTGAAGCAAATGCCCCAAAGCGAAATCGAAACGAGGTAGCCGGCCAGTTCCGCAGCGGTGAGCGGTGCCGATCGGCGCACGCCCTGTCTCAGCCCGGCGGCGGCGAGGAGGGTGTTGGTGGGGCCCGGCATGAGGAGCACGATCGCGCAGCTCAAAGCCATCAGTCCGGCGGTCGGGAGGGAGAGCATGAAAGGTTGGTGAGAAGAGGGGCTGGCGTGGGCGATTGAAACGGCGCGAAAATAGCTCGCATTTTAACGACTGCGCGTTCGAGCGCGTGTTCGGAGTTGACCTTACCCCTTATATGCGTGCGATCCGTTCAGTCGAATATTTTTCGGAATTTTATCGAGGAGAATGACAAACCATGAGCCGGCGTGTCCTCGTCACCGGCGCGAGCCGCGGCATTGGCCGCGCGATCGCGCATCAACTGGCCGCGGACGGCTTTGCCGTCAGCGTGCATTGCCGAACCGGCCTCAACGAAGCGCAAGCCGTGATGGCCGATATCGCCGCGCAGGGCGGCGCGGCCAGCGTACTGCAATTCGACGTGCGCGATCGTGCCGCGTGCCGCGCGATACTCGAAGCGGATGTGGCCGCGCACGGCCCGTACTATGGCATCGTCTGCTGCGCGGGCGTGACGCGCGACGCGGCGTTTCCGGCGCTCACCGATGAAGACTGGGACATCGTGCTGGAAACGGGCCTCGACGCGTTCTACAACGTGGTCCATCCGCTGATCATGCCGATGGTGCGCGCGCGCAAGGGTGGCCGGATCGTGACGGTGTCGTCGGTGTCCGGCGTGACCGGCAATCGCGGCCAGGTCAACTACAGCGCGGCCAAGGCTGGCCTGATCGGCGCGACCAAGGCGCTGGCAGTGGAACTGGCCACGCGCAATATCACGGTCAACAGCGTCGCGCCCGGGCTGGTGGACACCGGCATGCTCGACGACGTGCCGCTCGAGCACGCGCTGAAGGCCGTGCCGATGAATCGCGTGGGGCAGCCCGCCGAAGTGGCGGCCGTGGTCGGTTTTCTGATGTCGGATGCGGCCTCGTATGTCACGCGTCAGGTGATCGGCGTGAACGGCGGGATGGTCTGATGAAGCGTGTCGTCATGAACGGCATGGGCGGCGCGCACATGCCCAACGGCTCGCCGAAGAGCGATATCGGGCATACGTTGGGTTAGAAGGTGCAGGACGCACAGGATATACAGGATCACAGGACGGAACGAAGCATGGAACATAACCTCGCAGAAGCTGTGCAAACCCTCGCGACCCGGCACGAAGCCGTGGATGTGGCGATCATTGGCGCCGGCCCGTCCGGCGCGGTGGCGGCTGCGCTATTGCGCAAGGCCGGACATTCGGTGCTGGTGCTGGAACGGCAGCATTTCCCGCGCTTTTCGATCGGCGAGAGCCTGCTGCCGCAAAGCATGGCCTACCTCGAAGAAGCGGGCATGTTGCAGGCCGTGGTGGAGGCGGGCTTTCAATACAAGAACGGCGCGCATTTCGTGTGGCGCGACCGTGCGTCGTCGTTCGACTTCCGCGACAAGCATAGTCCGGGCTGGGGCACGACCTATCAGGTCGAGCGCGCGAAATTCGACGAAGTGCTGATCGGTTGCGCCGCGCAGCAAGGCGCCGAAGTGCGCTTCGGTCACACGGTGCTGGCCATGCGCACGGGCGCTGCGCCAGTGCTGGAGGTCGCCGACGAGAGCGATGCGCGCTACGAGGTGCACGCGCGCTTCGTGCTCGACGCGAGCGGCTTCGGCCGGGTGCTGCCGCGACTGCTGGATCTGGAAGCGCCCACGCGCCAGCCGACGCGCACCGCGATCTTCAGCCATGTTCGCGATGGGCTGGCGCTCGACGCGTTCGATCGCAACAAGATCTGCGTCGCGACGCACCCCGAGCATCGCGACGTGTGGTTCTGGATGATTCCGCTCGCGGGCGGGCGTTCCTCGGCGGGATGCGTGGCCGAGGCGGCTTTCCTCGATGTTCCGGAAGCCGCGCGCGAGGCGCGCCTGCGCACGCTGATTCGCGAGGAGCCGACGCTGAACCGCCTGATCGGCGACGCGCCGTTCCTGATGCCGGTGAGGCAGATCAGCGGTTATTCGGCCAACGTCGCGAGCCTGCACGGAGCAGGCTATGCGCTGCTCGGCAATGCGGGCGAGTTTCTCGACCCGGTGTTTTCGTCGGGCGTCACGATCGCGTTGCGATCGGCGCATCTGGCCGTGGAGGTCTTGAGGCGCGCACTTGCCGGCGAAACGGTGGACTGGCATGCCGAATACGATGTGCCGTTGCGCAGGGGCATCGACACGTTCCGTGCGTTCGTCGATCGCTGGTACACGGGCGAGTTGCAGGACATCATTTACTACCCGCAGCAGGCCCCTTCGATCCGGCGCATGATCAGCGCGGTACTGGCGGGCTACGCATGGGACGAAAGCAATCCCTTCGTGGCGGACCCGGTGCGCAGGCTCAACGTGCTGCATGAGGCGTGCACGCAGTAAGCGACGCTACGCGTGCGGCCACCGCTGCATTGCCGCGCTAGCCTCCGGCCAACGACAATTCCAGCCGCTTGCGTTGCAGGAAGCGGCGCACGGCCGGGTCCTGTTCGAGACCGATCGCGAGATCATAGGCATCGAGCGCCTGAGCTTTCGCGCCCGCTCGCGCGAGGAGATTGGCGCGCGCCGCCCAGTACGGCTGATAGTCGGCCAGCCGCGGATCGTCCGCATACGGTTCGAGCGCGTCGAGCGCCGCCTGCGGGCCGTCGCGTTCCGCGAGCGCGAGTGCGCGGTTCACCGCGACCACCGGCGACGCCGCAATCGCGAGCAGCGCGTCGTAGAGCTGCACGACCTCATCCCAGTTCGGGCGGCGCGTCTGGCAGCGGTGCACATGAGCCGATTGCAGCGCAGCTTCGAGTTGAAAGCGGCCGATCGCGTTGAAGGCGCTCGCACGCCGAAGCAGCGCGTTGGCGGCGTCGATCATCGGCGCGTTCCATGCCGACGGATCTTGCGCCGATAACGGCACGTACTCGCCGGCTTCATCGCGTCGCGCATCGCGCCGCGCTTGCGCGAACAGCATCAGCGCGAGCATGCCGAGTGTCTCCGGCTCGTCGGGCATCAGTTCGACGAGCAACTGCGCGAGAAATAGCGCCTCATCGGCGAGATCGCGGCGTTCGGTGTCATTGCCGAGCGGGTCGGTCCACCCCTGCGCATACGCGGCATAAACCGCTTCCAGCACTGCAGCGAGCCGGCCGGGCAGCGCCTCGCGCTCGGGCACGTCGAACGGAATGCCGGCCTCGCGGATCTTGTGCTTCGCGCGCACGAGGCGCTTGGTCATGGCGGCGGGCGACATCAGGAACGCGGACGCGATCGTCTTTGCTTCGAGCCCCAGCACGACTTGCAGCATCAGCGGCGTGCGAATCGTGGCGTCCAGCGCGGGGTGTGTGCACGCGAACAGCAGCGCGAGCCGCCGGTCGGGCAGCACATCTGCTTCATGCTCGTCGATCTCGTCGGCGAGGATCGCGAGCTGGCTCGACACCTCGTCGCCGATGCGGCGATGACGTGCGCCATCGATCGCCCTGCGTTGCGCGACCGTCATCAGCCACGCTTCGGGATTCGCGGGGCAGCCGCGCTCGGGCCAGTCCGCGAGCGCGGCGGCAAACGCTTCGGCTAGCGCATCCTCGGCGGCGGCGACGTCGCGCGTGCGCATCGCCAGCAGCGCGACGAGCTTGCCGTAGCTGCGGCGTGCCACGGCCCCGGCAATCGAATGCGCGGCGGTCCCGGCGCTGCGTGCGCCGCTGCCGCCGCGGTCGTTACCGCCGCGAGAAGGACTCATGCAGCGGCGGGCGCGTCGTAGGGCGCGGTCCAGACGGGGCGCACCTCCATCACGCCGTGCCCCGCGCCGGGGCAACGCGATGCCCACGCAATTGCCGCGTCCAGATTGGGCACGTCGATCAGGTAGTAGCCCGCGAGCTGCTCCTTCGAGTCGGAATACGGCCCGTCGAGCACCTGCGGCTTGCTGTCGACGAGCCGCACCGTGGTGGCGGTGCTCGTTGGCTGCAACCGGTTGGCGCCCAACAGCACGTCGGCCTTTTTCAGCGCTTCGGTGTACGCGTGATAGGCGGCAACGCCTTGCTGCCGCTCGCTGTCGGTCATCTGGCTCCAGCCGGCTTCCTTCGAATAGATCAGCAATAGATATTGCATATGAGCCTCCGTCATGGGGTTGAGGCGGCCGAACGATAGCCGGGCGATGCTCAGGTGATGGTCGCCGCAATATCGGGCCGTCATCACAATGACGCGCGAGCCGCGGGCCGGCGGACAGGTGGCGTCGAAAAATTCGCGGATGGCGGTTCGGCCAGCGGGATGGGTGATGAAATTGTAGGACGCAAATTCGCCGCGCCGCCCGAACGTGCCGATCTCGCGACCTCGTTACCAATAGGCGTGAACTATGACGGGCAGAGTTAAACGATAGTTGCCGTTCGCCGCGATCCCACGTGTAATGCGTGCTCTGCTAGCGCAAATGAAATCGTGGAGAAGACGAAATGGGGATTGCGTCGCCCGATGGGCGTGTTGCCGATAACAACGCTGATGACGCGGGGCGAGCAACGTTCTCGCCGCAGTCGTATCTGTTTGTGCCGGGCAGTCGTCCGGAGCGCTTCGAGCGGGCGCTTGCGAGCGGCGCGGATGCGGTTATCGTCGACCTCGAAGACGCCGTCGCGCACGACGCGAAGGACGCGGCGCGTGAGGCCATCGCCAACTGGGTATCGCACCGTCATCCGGTGCTCGTGCGCATCAACGCGCGCGCGACGCAGTGGTTCGAGCAGGACGCGAAGCTCGGTGCGCTCGATGGCGTGGCGGGCATCGTGCTGCCGAAGGCCGAGTGCGCGGAGGACGTCGCGTCGGCCATCGCGCTCGCGCGCCGCGGCGTGCCGGTCTATCCGCTGATCGAGAGCGCCCAGGGGATGTGGCACGCGATGGCCATCGCAAAGGCGCCCTGCGTGAAGCGGCTGATGTTCGGCACGCTCGATTTCATCGCCGAAATGGGCATGCCCGACGACGGTGAGCCGCTCAATCACTATCGCAGCCAGCTTGCGCTGATTTCGCGCGTGGCCGGCATCGATGCGCCGGTCGACGGGGTCACGCCCGATATTCACGATCTCGCGCGCATCGAGCGCGATGCGCTCAATGGCAAGCGGCTTGGCTTTGGCGCGAAGCTCTGCATTCATCCGCAGCAGATCGAGCCGGTGCACCGCTGCTATCGGCCCAGCGAGCAGGAGCTCGCGTGGGCGGCGCGCGTGGCTGAAGCGGCAAGCAAGGCCGATGCGGGGGCGATCACGGTGGATGGGAAAATGGTCGATCGCCCCGTTATGTTGCGAGCGCAACAAATTCTCGTGCTGGCGGAATCGCTCAGGCGGCAAGCGGAAAAACCGTGAAATAAAGCCCAGCCTTCATGCCCGCTCCACGCGCGGCTGGCCATTCAGCCCCGCCACAACCGGCGCAAGCACCTCCACTAATTCCGTTTTGCCGAAGCGCCGCTCGGGCATGCCGAACTCGACGTCGATCTTGCCGGCGTTGTGCGCATCGTAGAGGTCCGTGATCAGTTGCGCATGCCGCTCGCCTAGCCCCGCGCGCAGCAGCACGGGCGTCCACTGGTCGCGCGGCAGTTCCCGCGCGACGATTTCCCGGTTGCTGATCTCGGCAAGCACATTGGCGACATACGCTGCACTGATGCGACTCGGGCCTTCGATGCTCACGACGCGCGTGCCGTGCCTGTGCGCCGGGTCGCGCAGCAGTTCGGCTGCCGCCACGCCCACGTCTTGCGCCGCGACCGTGGGAAAGCGCTTGTCAAGCGGATGATGAAAGCTCGCCAGCACGCCAGAAGCCAGCGCGGCAGGAATCGTGCGGCGCCAGTTCTGCATGTGCTCGGCGGAGCGAAGCAGAATCAGCCGCGTGGACACGGCCTTCAACCGTTGCTCGAGATAGTGATAAAGCCGCGTGATGCCGGTGTTCCCTTTCAGCTCGGCGCCGTAGTCGGACAGCGCGAGCACGGTCTCAGGCGGGTCCGCGCGCAGCGCCCCGGCGGCTGCGTCGATCATCGTGCGCATCGTCTCCTCGGGATGCGCATCGGCCATGGGCACCGGGCAGAGGATTTGCACCGCCTGCGCGCCGCGAATCGCTTCGGCCACCGAAGCGCAGTCGCTCAGCTCCGCGAATGCGATTTCGCAGCCGAGCGCGGCCAGACGATCGCGCTGATGTGAACTGTGATGCGAACCGCGATGCGAACTGAGCCGGGCGCTGCGATGCGCACCGCGACGCGTCTCGCGCAGCACCGCGCGCACGGCGTGGCCCGCGCCGCGCAAGGCCGTGGCGGTGGCGAATCCGGCGTTACCCGACGCTCCGAAAATGACGTACATGACGACTCCTCGTGAATGTGGTCGTCATGATCGTAAATGGGCCGGGACAGCGAAACGCGCAGGGAAGGATCGCGGCGAGCAAAACTAGATGATGGATTCGAGACGTGCAGCCTGCCCCGTACTAGACTGGCCGCTCTGATAGCGCGCCAAGGGATAGGCCATGAATGCAGTGCTGGAAGACGCGATGGCGCCGGCCGCCGGCCGGGTTGTACTGAAAAGCAGCAACGCATTGGGCTGGCGTGGCTTTGGCGCGCAAATGCTGGCGATTTCGGCGGGCCGCCATCGTATTGCGGGCACGGCGTATCATCGTGTCGGCGTGCATTTCGGCGCGCCGGTGCGCGCCAATTGCGTCTGCGATGGCCGGCGTCTCGCGCGCATGCAGGCGCAAGGCGATGCCGATGTCGTTCCCGCAGGGCTCGACGGCGTATGGGTCGACGACGCCGATTGCACCGTGCTGAGCATTCGCCTGGAAGACGCCTTTGTGCGCACGATTGCCGAGCAGCTTGTGCGCAAGCCCGACACCGCCACCATTGCACCGCGCCTGCAACTGCGCGACGCGCGCGTGCAGCATCTCGCATGGGCGCTGCGCGCCGAACTCGATGCGGGCGAGGCCTCGGACCCGCTCTACGCGGAGAGCATCGGCACGGCGCTCGCGGTGCGTCTGCTCGACGCCGCCGACCCGCTTCAGGCGCGCCGCGCCGCGCTGTCGCCGCGTCTCGCCGCGCGCGTGACCGATTACATCGAGAGCCATCTCGATGCGCGTCTCACGCTCGCTGAGTTGGCCGCCCTCGTCGACCTGAGCGTGCCCCATTTCAAGGTGCTGTTTCGCGGGACGCTGGGCATGCCGGTGCATCAATACGTGGTGCGGCGCCGGGTGGAGCGCGCGCGGGCGCTGCTGCTGAAGGGCGGCCTCAATGCGACCCAGGCGGCGCTGGAAGTGGGGTTCGCGCATCAGAGCCACCTCGCGCACTGGATGAACCGCGTGCTCGGCGTGACCCCGCGTGGACTCATGCGCGAGGCCGCGAGCGAGGTCATGAGCGACACGGTGGTCCAGCTTACGGTTTGCGCAGATCCACGAGCGCTCGACCCACGCGGTCGATGACACCGGCCCAGTTGCCGGGCTCGGTCTGACGAAACAGGCGCGTGCGCGGATACCACGGCGAATCGTCCCGGTCGCGCAGCCAGCGCCAGCAGCCGTCGTGGCGCGAGAGTATCCACACGGGCTTGTCCAGCGCGCCGGCGAGGTGCGCGACCGAGGTGTCCACGCTGATGACCAGGTCGAGGCATTCGACGATGGCTGCCGTGTCGGCGAAGTCGCGCACTTCGTGCATCGGGTCGAAGGGGCGCAGGGGCCGCGGCAAGTCTTCGATTTGGGACTGCGAGGCGGCCCCTTTTTGCAGGCTCACGAATGTCACGTTGGTGGCACCCGCGAGCTCGAGCAAGGGCAGGAACGCCTGCGCTGGCACGGAGCGGCGTTTGTCGATTGCATTCGAGCCGCGATCGTGAGTGCGCGGGTCGCCCGACCACACGAGACCGACCTTGAACCCGTGCGCGGGCAAGCGTGCGCGCCACGCGCGGGTCAGGTCGGCGGATGCGTGGAGGTAGGGCGTGCGTGCCGGGATCGTTTCCATGGTCGTGGCGCAATGCATCGGCAGGCTGAGCATCAGGCACCAGTAATCGTGGCCCGGAATCGTGGTTTTGCCGTCGAGCGGATAGATCGCGTCCACGCCTTCCAGGCTTGCGAACAGCCGCGTGAGCGCGGGCGGGCAGGCGAGGCCGAGGTGCGCGACGCCGCGCGACTTCAGCAAGGTCAGATAGCGGCAGAATTGCAGCAGGTCGCCGTAACCCTGTTCCGGCCAGACCAGCAGCGACTTGGCCCGCAGCGGCTCACCGCGCCATTTCGGGTAGGGCACGGGCGGCAGCGTCCCGTTTACCGCGCCTGCGGATTCGTCGTTGCGCGATTCGTAGAGGCGCCAGCCTTCCTCGAAGGCGCCGAGCCCGAGCAGCAGCATGGCGAGGTTCCCGCGCGCCGTCGAGTAATCGGGCCGCAGCGCGAGCGCCTGACGATAGGCCGCAATGGCCTCGTGCGCGCGCCCTTGCCGATTCAGCGCATTGCCGAGGTTGTTGTGCATTTCCGGCGCGCTCGCGTCGATGGCGAGGGCGTGCCGGAACGCGGCTTCCGCGTCCTTTGGCCTGCCGAGGTCGAGCAGGAGCAGGCCGAGATTGTTCTGTGCGAGCGGGTGGTCGGGCTGAACGCGGAGAATCTGGCGATATTCGGCTTCGGCATCGGCAAAGCGCTGTGTGTGCCACAGCAGCACCGCGAGGTTGATTCGGGCCGAGACATAGTCTGGCGCGACGGCCAGTGCACGCCGAAAAGCGGCCTCGGCTTCCGGCTCGCGCTGTTGTGCGCGCAATGCGAGGCCGAGATGGTTCAGCGCCGACGGCAAGTCCGGATGGCTCGACAGCGCGAGTTCGAAGGCGTGCTGCGCTTGTGGCCATTGCCTGCGGCCATAAAACCAGCAGCCGAGATTGTTGAGCGCCTCCAGTCGATCGACCGGACGACGGTGCGCATGCTGGCATTCGTGGAGGCACAGCGCGGCAAGCTCGATGGCCGGCTGGTGCGAGGGCGAGTTCTGAAGCAGTTGATCGAGGCGAGCCAACGCCTCGTCGTAATGGCCCGATGAATAAAGCGACTGAGATGTCGGCCAGGATTCGGCATTCGACATGCTTTCACCTACGTCTGTCCGGAGATCGCTTATCCTCCTACGCCTTTTTCGGACCTTGAACGGGATAATTCCTAAAAACCGCTTTCCCCGTGCATTTCGCATTCGCGATGCACGGCCGCGCCGCTACCCGTTTCACCGGAGCAGCGGCGCAGCACGTTGACTTCGCAATTACTTCGATATGCGAATTACTTCGCCACGGGCATCGTGAACTCCGCGCCCTTTTCGGTGCTTTCCGGCCAGCGCTGCATGATCGACTTCTGCTTCGTGTAGAAGCGCACGCCTTCTTCGCCGTACGCGTGCATGTCGCCGAACAGGCTGCGCTTCCAGCCGCCGAAGCCGTGCCATGCCATCGGCACCGGAATCGGCACGTTGATGCCCACCATGCCCACTTCGATCTGGCGGCCGAACTCGCGCGCCACGTTGCCGTCGCGCGTGAAGCAGGCCACGCCGTTGCCGAACTCGTGATCGTTGATCAGCTGCACGGCTTCGGCGAAGTCCTTCACACGCACGCAGGCCAGCACCGGTCCGAAAATTTCTTCCTTGTAGATGCGCATTTCGGGCGTGACGTGGTCGAACAGCGTGCCGCCGGTGAAGAAGCCGTTCTCATGGCCCGGCACCTTGTGGCCGCGACCGTCCACCACGAGCGTCGCACCTTCTTCCACGCCGTTCGCGATGCAGCCTTCAATGCGCTCCAGCGCCTGGCGCGTGACGATCGGGCCCATTTCGGCATCGGCTTCCATGCCGTTCTTGATGACGAGGTTTTTCGCGCGCTCGGCAAGGCGCGGCACGATCTTGTCGGCCACTTCGCCCACCAGCACCGCAACCGAGATCGCCATGCAGCGTTCGCCCGCCGAGCCGTAGCCCGCGCCGATCAGCGCGTCCACGGTCTGGTCGATGTCGGCGTCGGGCATCACGACCATATGGTTCTTCGCGCCGCCGAGCGCCTGCACGCGCTTGCCGTGCTTCGCACCGGTCTCGTAGATGTAGTTCGCGATCGGCGTGGAGCCGACGAAGCTCACGGCCTTCACGTCGCGATGCGCGAGCAGCGCGTCGACCGCGACCTTGTCGCCCTGCACGACGTTGAACACGCCGTCGGGCAGGCCCGCTTCCTTCAGAAGCCGCGCCATCAGCAGCGACGCCGAAGGATCGCGCTCGCTCGGCTTGAGCACGAACGTGCAGCCCGCCGCCAGCGCGACCGGGAACATCCAGCACGGCACCATGCACGGAAAGTTGAACGGCGTGATGCCGGCTACCACGCCCAGCGGCTGGCGCACGGTCCAGTTGTCCATGCCGGTGGAAACCTGCTCGGTGTAGTCGCCCTTGAGCAGTTGCGGAATGCCGCAGGCGAATTCGATGATTTCGATGCCGCGCGTGACTTCGCCCTGCGCGTCGGCGAACACCTTGCCGTGCTCGGCGGTGATGATGGCCGCGAGGTCGTCCTTGTGGCGGTTCATCAGCTCCAGAAAGCGCAGCATGACGCGTGCGCGGCGAATCGGCGGCGTGTCGCGCCAGGCCGGGAACGCGGCTTTCGCGCTGGCCACGGCGGCGTCGACGTCGGCCGCTTCGCCCAGCACCAGCCGGCGCGCCACTGCGCCCGTGGCAGGGTTGAACACCGGCTGGCTGCGCTCGCCCGTGCCGCGCTCGCTCTTGCCGCCAATGAAGTGGACTACGTCCGCGCTATCCGTGTAGGCCTGCATATCGTCTCCTCGCGAAGTGGGTTGATGCAGGCCAGTGTACGGAGGCGCCGGCGCGCTGCAAAGGCGCGCGCGCTGAATTGATTGTTTTTACCGGTGAACAATCACCGGGGTCTGTTCAGGGAACCCACGCTGAAGGAAGCGTGCCCAGTCGAGCGCTTTCAGTGCGAATCGCGCGGCACGTCCGCGCCGCTCGCGCCCACGAGGAAGTCGAGATCCGCGCCTTGGTCGGCTTGCAGCACGTGCTCGACATAGAGCCGGTAGTAGCCGCGCTCGGGCAGCGGCGGCGCTTTCCATTCGGCCCGGCGGCGCGCGAGTTCTTCGTCGGATACGTCGAGATGCAGGCGGCGCGCCGCAACGTCGAGCTCGATCATGTCGCCCGTGCGCACCAGCGCGAGCGGGCCGCCCGCCGCCGCCTCGGGCGATATGTGCAGCACCACCGCGCCATACGCAGTGCCGCTCATGCGGCCGTCCGAGATGCGCACCATGTCGGTGATGCCTTTTTGCAGCACCTTTTTCGGCAGCGGCATGTTGCCGACCTCGGCGAACCCAGGATAGCCCTTCGGCCCCGCGCCCTTGAGAACCATGATGCAGTGCTCGTCGATATCGAGTGATTCGTCGTCGATCTTCTCGTGCAGTTCCTCGACGTTCTCGAACACCACCGCGCGCCCGCGATGACACAGCAACGCGGGCGTCGCCGCCGAGGGCTTGATGACGGCGCCATTGGGCGCGAGGTTGCCGCGCAGCACCGCGATGCCCGCCTTCGGCTTGAACGGCTGGTCGAGCGGTGTGATGACCTCGTGGTTGTAGTTCGGCGCGTCCTCGACGTTTTGCCAGATCGTCCTGCCGTTGACCGTGAGCGCCTGGCGATGGAGCAGGCCGTGCTCGCCCAGTTGCCGCAGCACTGCGGGCAGGCCGCCCGCGTAGTAAAAATCTTCCATCAGGTGCTGACCCGAGGGCTGAAGATTCACGAGGCAGGGCACGTCCGAGCCGAGCTCCCAGTCGTCGAGCGAGAGCGGCACGCCAATGCGCCGCGCCAGCGCGATCAGATGGACGACCGCGTTAGTCGAGCCGCCAATCGCCGCGTTGGCGCGGATGGCGTTTTCGAACGCCTCGCGCGTGAGGATCTTCGACATCGTGAGGTCTTCGCGCACCATCTCCACAATGCGCCGGCCCGCGAGTTGCGCGAGCACCTGGCGGCGCGCGTCGACGGCGGGAATCGCCGCGTTGTGCGGTAGCCCCATGCCGAGCGCCTCGACCATCGACGCCATCGTGGACGCCGTGCCCATGGTCATGCAATGGCCGCGCGAGCGGTTCATGCACGACTCCGCCTCGATAAACTCCGCTTGCGTCATGGTGCCCGCGCGCACTTCCTCGGACATTTGCCACACGCCCGTGCCCGAGCCGATCTCGCGGCCGCGGAAGCGCCCGTTGAGCATCGGGCCGCCCGAGACGGCGAGCGCGGGCAGGTTGCACGACGCCGCGCCCATCAGCAGCGCCGGCGTGGTCTTGTCGCAGCCGACGAGCAGGATCGTGCCGTCGATGGGATTGCCGCGGATCGACTCCTCGACATCCATCGACGCGAGATTGCGAAACAGCATCGCAGTGGGCCGCAGGTTCGATTCGCCGAGCGACATCACGGGAAATTCGAACGGCACGCCGCCGGCCTCGTAGACGCCTTTTTTCACGTACCCGGCGAGCTCGCGGAAATGCGCGTTGCAGGGCGTGAGTTCCGACCACGTATTGCAGATGCCGATCACCGGGCGGCCATCGAACGCATCGTGCGGGATGCCCTGGTTCTTCATCCAGGAGCGGTGGATGAAGCCGTCCTTGCCGGCTTTGCCGAACCAGGCCTGGCTTCGCAGGGGCTTGGGAGGGGTGTCGTTCATGCCGCGCCTGTCCGTGTTGTGCAGATGCCGGACGATCATAGAAACGGCGCTATCGCGCGTCAATATTGGGTCCGGCATTCCCGTATATGGGAAACGCGGCGCGGCGGGCTCACTCCTCGCCCAGGCGCTTTTCTATCGAGACGCCCAGCTCCCCAGCCATGCGCTCGACCAGCATCCGCAGGTCCGCGATCTCGTCGGCGAGGCGCTGCTGCTCGGCTTTGAGCGCTTCGTATTCGTCGAGCGATACGCCGCCTGCCTCGCTGCCCATCGCGCCGCCCATCGCGCGCTCGCCGGCTTGCGCGCCGGCCGGCGAGTAAGTGCTCACGTTCACTTCGCCGCACAGCAGATGCATCCAGCGGCTTTCGCGCTCGCCCGGCGCGCGCGGCAGCTTCACCACCAGCGGCGGCTCGCGTTCGGCCAGTTCGCTCAGAAACGCCTCGACCGACGACACATCGGCGAAACCATGGAGGCGCGCGGAATTCAGGCGCAGTTCGGCGGCGGTTTGCGCGCCGCGCAGCATGAGCACCGCGAGCAGCGCAACGGCCTGCGCCGGCACGCCGAGCACACGGTTCAGGTTGTGCTCGAAACGCGGCACGCGGCTGCTGCTGCCTTCGAACACGAGACTGAGCAGCTTGAGGTCTTCGATGGCGCTCAGCACCTCGGCCTCGCTCGCGTTCATGACCGGCGTGCGCGCGGTCTTCTGGTTGCAGCCCGAGGTGAGCGCGTTCAGCGAGAGCGGGTAGGTGTCCGGCACGGTGTGCTGCTTCTCGATCAGCACGCCGACGATGCGCGCTTCAAGCGGCGTGAGCGCACGCAGCGTGCGCGGCGACGAAGCATCGGCAGGAGTGTTCATAAGCGCGGTCCGGCAGGGAGTTTTTTAACGGGATTCGATCATACCTGCTCGGTTCGCGCTTGCGTATCGCCGCAAGGCGCGCCCGGATCCACGGTTTGGCGTTGCAAACGCTGTAATTCTTATTTCATTTTGCAACGTGATGTGTCGATGGCTTTCTCGAAGTCCCAATATTCAGATCAACAAGCATGCAGCGGCGCAAACAGTCCGTAACAATCCTTATTGCAGCGCAGCAAAATGATGCCTACACTGATCCAATCCGCTCACAACGTGGAAAGTTCCCGAAAGGAGGGCGTGCCACCATGACGTCCGAAACGCCAACACTGAACTCATCCCCAAAGCTGCACGTCTTCGAACAGGAAGGCGGCTGGCACTGGGGCATCACCATTCCGAGGGCCGGTGGCAGCGGTTTCAAGGTCATCGCATACAGCGCGACCACGTTCATGCACGAAACCGAAGCCTGGCGCGATGGCGATCGCGCCCTTGGCGATCTTCGCGAGGGCTCGCTCGCGGTTCTCGCTCCTTAAAAAAGGGGTGCGGACCTGCGAGGTGCTGCGCCCTGCCTGCCACTTACCGATGCAGCGGCCACGCTGAAATTCGGCCCCTGCTGAACAAACTTTCTGGTCTACTCGGCCTTCTGTCTTGCAAGTCACGCAACCAGAAAAGGTCTGACGATGATCACGCACCCCGAGACTGAGACCGAGACGCGGCGCAAGCGTTACGCCATGCATCGCCTGAGCCTGGCGATGAAGCGTCTGATTCAGATCGATGCCGATGCCAGTCAAGAGCGCATCATGGCGACGCGCTGGGTGGTTGCGTGGGGTGCCGCCGTGGGCGAGCGGCGTTTTGCGGGACTGCCGCATGGCGGCGGCGGTCACGCGGCCGCGGCGCGAGCACAGTCCCACGGTGTTACCGGCTGGGCGCAATAACACGGTAGCGCGGGCTGCAGCGTTCTTGTGCCGGGTTTTCAGAGGTATGTCCCGGGTGTGCCGGTCGTCGCGGAATCACAGGCCCTGCGCCATCGTCGCCAGCCCGGCAATAATGCCGGCCACTCCGATGATGCGCGCCACCTGCACGTGACACGGCGCGATGCGCTCGGCGGCGATGACCGCCGTGATCGCTGCCATCGCGCGCGGATCCATTACGCCCACCACGAGCAGCACCGCCATCCAGTTGCCGCAGCAGAGGCCGCACTGCACGCCGAGGCGCAGTCCATGGCGCAATGCCGCACTCGCGCTGGCGGGCGCGTGCGATCGCATCGGCGCATCGCCGCATCGGCGCATTGTGCGGCAGCAGGCAAGCTGCTGCGCTTTCCATGACGTGAACTGAAACAGGCTGGCGAGCACGAGGAGCGCGCCCGCACTGGCCGGCGCAGCGCGAGCGAGCGCGGGCACGCGTATCGCGCCGGCTGCCAGTGCGCTGCCCAGCGGAAATACCGCGCAGCCGGCCAGCATCCAGAACATGAAGTAGCCCGCGCCGATCAATATCATTAGCAATCCGGATTGAGTGGGAGGCAGGCGGCTCCACGTTCCGCGCTCGCGCAACACCATCGGCACGAGCACGGGCAGCATCATCGCGGGCATCATCACTGCCCACATGGAGGCAAACGAGGCGGCGGCCTGCCACCACGTTTGCCCGCACATCGGCGTCCAGATCGCCGAAAGCATCCAGCGGCCCGCCATCGGCGTGCCGCTCATCGCCGCCATGTAGGCGTAGCGCCGCACCGTTGCGGCCGCGCTCGCCGCGAACAGCAGCGCCGCCGCGCCGATCAGGATGCTGTTCGACGCGGTGCGCCGGGACATGCCGGGCATGCGCGTCATGTCGACGATGCTCATGGCCAACTCCGGGGTTTCAGAGGCGGCCGTACTCGTCGTGCCGCTTCCACCAGATGCCCGCTTCGTTGCGTCCGGCGGGCGCGCGGTCGAGCCACTGGTACATGCTCCACAAGCCGTCGAGGCCGCGCGCGTAGGTCGAATACGTGTGGTAGACCACGCCGTCATCCAGCACGAATGCGCTCATGCCGGGGCGGTCGCGCGCATAGGTGGCGGCGTCGGTGCCGCAGCTCGCCGCGAATTGCGCGACCGGCGCGGGCGGCGGCTCCGTGTCCATCGCGTGGCTGCCGCGCACGTAGTTGTATTCGACGCTGCCTTCGCGCTGCTGCTCGGCCGTGAACGAGACGTTGAAGTCGAAGTTGAAATCGTTGCCGCGCGACGACGCCCACGCGAACGCCCACCCCATGCGCTGCCGGTAGGCCAGCAGCTTCGCGAGCGGCGCGCGCGAGACCGCCATCAGCGTCACGTCGTGATTCGCGAGATGGGTGACGCTGCCGGCGAAGCCATCGGCGAGCGCCGAGCATGACGGGCAGCCCGCCGCGTAGTCGGGGCCGAACATGAAGTGATAGACGAGCAGTTGCGAGCGTCCTGCGAAGAGGTCGGGCAGCGTGGCCTGGCCTTGTTCGGTCTCGAACGTATAGGTCTTGTCCACGCGCACCCATGGCAGCGCCCGGCGTTGCTGCGCGAGCGCATCGCTGCGCCGGGTGAGTTCCTTTTCGGCTGCGAGCAGTTCGAGCCTTGCCGCGAGCCATTGCTCGCGTGTTCCAGTCGTGTGCGTTGCCATGGTTGCCTCCTGTGTGGGTCTGCTGGGGTGAGTCCCAGTGCGTCAAAACCGCCTGAATGCCGTGGTAGATTAGGTCCGGCCTTGGTACGGGAGGGAGTGACAAGTGTGTCGGGATTCCGATGAGCATGGACTCGCTGATCACGGCGGCGGCGCACGCGCTCGCCGCTGGTGACCCGCTCGGCGCGCTGAATCGCGTCGCGTTGCGCGACGACCCGCCCGCGCTTGCGCTGCGCGGCATCGCCATGGCGCAGCTCGGCGATCTGGAGCGTGCGAAAGCGCTGCTGCGCCGCGCGGCGCGCGCGTTCGGCGCGAGGGAGGCCGTGGCTCGCGCGCGCTGCGTCGTCGCGCAAGCGGAAATCGCGCTGGCTTCGCGCGATCTCGGCTGGCCCGTGGCCACGCTCGATGCGGCGCGCCGCACGCTCGAAGCGCACGGCGACCGCGTGAACGCCGCCCATGCGCGTTATCTGGAGATTCGCCGGCTGCTGCTGATCGGCCGGCTCGACGGCGCACAGGGGCTGCTCGCTGAAATCGATCCCGCGCCCTTGCCGCCCGCGTTGCGCGCGGCGCACGCGCTGATTGCGGCAGGCATCGCGATGCGGCGCATCCAGACCCAGGCGGCGCGCAAGGCGTTGGCCGACGCCGCGCAGGCAGCGCGTCTTGCGCGCATCGCGCCGCTGCTCGCCGAGGTCGAGAACGCGGCGCAACTGCTCGAAGCGCCCGCCGCGCGTCTCGTTACGCACGGCGAGGCGCGTGCGCTACTGCTCGAAGAAGTCGAAGCGTTGCTGGCGTCGCCGGCGCTGGTGGTCGACGCGTGCCGTTACGTCGTGCGTCAGGGCGCGGCGCTGGTGCCGCTCGCGCGGCGGCCCGTGCTGTTCGTGCTGGCCCGCGCGCTGGCCGAAGCGTGGCCCGGCGACGTGCCGCGCGACGCGCTCATCGCGCGTGCTTTTCGCATGAAGCACGCCGACGAAACGCACCGTGCGCGTCTGCGCGTCGAGATTGGGCGGCTGCGCGGCTTGCTCAAAGGCGTGGCCGGCATCGACGCCACCCAGCAGGGTTTCGCGCTCGCGCCCCAGCATGCGCGCGAGGTGGTCGTGCTGGCGCGGCCCGTCGAGGAGCAGCACGCGGCGGTGCTGGCCTTGCTCGCGGACGGCGAGTCGTGGTCGAGCTCGGCGCTCGCGCTTGCGCTGGGCGCGAGTCAGCGCACCGTGCAGCGCGCGCTCGACGCGCTGGCGGCGGGGCGCAAGGTGCAGGCGTTCGGCCAGGGGCGCGCGCGCCGCTGGATCGTGCCGCCCGCGCCCGGATTCGCGACCAGCTTGTTACTCCCCGCGCCGCTGCCCGGCGATTAGGATGAAGGCGTGAACGAACAGGAGAAAACGATGAAGCACGCCAATGCCACCATCATTCGCGAGTACGGCCCTTTTGCTGGCGTCGATAATGTGCATGGACTCACCTACGACGGCAAGCAGGTCTGGTTCGCCTCGGGCGAACGCATCACGGCGCTCGATCCGCACAGCGGCGAGACGCTGCGCTCGCTCGACGTGGCTGCGCACGCGGGCACGGCCTTCGACGGCCAGCATCTGTATCAGATCGCCGAGGCGCGGATCCAGAAGATCGATCCGCAGACGGGCCGCGTGCTCGCGACATTGCCCGCGCCGGGCAAGGGCGGCGATTCGGGGCTCGCATGGGCCGACGGCACGCTCTGGGTGGGCGAATACCGCGAGCGCAAGATCCACCAGATCGACCCGCAAACCGGCGAGATCCTGCGGACGATCGAAGCGAACCGCTTCGTCACCGGCGTGACCTGGGTGGACGGCGAACTCTGGCATGCCACCTGGGAGGGCGAAGAGAGCGAACTGCGGCACATCGACCCGAACACGGGCAAGGTGCTCGAGCGGCTCGACATGCCGCCGGGGGTAGGGGTTTCCGGGCTGGAGTCGGACGGCGGCGAGCAGTTCTTCTGTGGCGGCGGCAACAGCGGCAAAATCCGCGCGGTGCGCCGGCCCGGGCGCGATGCAGCCCATCAGGGGGACGATGAAGCGGCCGGCTGAGCGGCGTTTCCATCGGCGGCTATGGCCCGCGAGATTCGGCGAGCCGAGTGTCCGGCTGGCCGCGCGAATTGCGTTCATTTCCGCTTCGCGCAGGCGCTGTCGAAGTTTTGAGGCCGGCGCAGGGGGCTTATGCGACGGCGCGCATTTCGTCCGTCTCGGCGAACACCGTCTGTCCGCTGCCACGGGATTTCGCGCGATACATGGCGCCGTCGGCGGCTCGCATCAACGCGCGAGCGGTGAGCGGCGCGAGTGGTGACGCACCGGCCTCTTGTGCCAGCATGCACACGCCAATGCTGCCGGAAACGGCCACAGGATGTCCGGCGACGGTGCGCATGGCGCCCAGGATCGCGTGGATGCGCGTGGCAATGCTCAATGCGTTGGCCTTGCTGGGGATCTGGTGGGCCAGCACCACGAATTCGTCGCCGCCGAGGCGGGCGAGCGTGTCGCCGCGGCGCACGCAACTCGCCAACGCGGCAGCAAAGCGGCGCAGCAGCTCGTCGCCAACCGCATGGCCGTGCGCGTCGTTGACCTCCTTGAAACCGTCGAGGTCGATGAGCAGCAGCGCGGCCTGGCTTGCTTCGGGGCTGCGCAGGGCGAGGGTCCGGCCAATCGCGTGCTCGAGCTGAACGCGATTGCTCAGCCCCGTGAGCGGGTCGGTCGCGGCCTGCTTTTCAAGCCGGCGCACCAGCACCGCCAGATAGATCGAGGTGGCGGCCAGGCTGAGCGCGACGCCGAGGCCGGCCGTGAAATTCGCGTGCCACCACGGCTGCCAATGCATCAAGCCCGCGATACCGGTCAGCGCCACCGCGCACGAGAGCCCGAGCATGCGCTGGCCGTAGCGGCAGCCCGCGCCGACCAGAAACCAGAACACGACCCAGAGCAGCGGCAGCGTGGCCTGGCCGCCCACCGCGAGCAGCGCGATCAGGAGCGACTGATCGGCGAACGTGGTGAGGGTCAATCTCCGGCGCGAGCGGCCGGGCGCGACCGTCGCGGCAATGTATGTGACGCCGCCGTAGGCCACGTAAAGTGCGACCAGCGCCGTGGTTTCATAGATGTTTTTGGTTCGATAAACCGAGGCGGCGGCCAGATAGGCTAAAAAAACCAGGCCGCCCAGCGACACGCGCAGCACGGCCTGCTCTTTTTCAGGGTTCTTCTGGAATGCGCCCAGAAAACCCTGCCCGGGCCAAAAATGAGAATAGGCCTCGCTCATGCCAACTACCCCCGATCGAATTCTGGTTTTATCGTCCGGCAGTTTAACTCGCACACAGGGGTTGTTGGCGCAGCAACCGATTTTGTCTGGTGCGGTTGCGAGTGCCGTAAAAAATACCGCAGGAGCCGCGTGATCGATCAGGCGTGCCGGGGTGTATGTCCACCACTGCCCGGCGACCGGGCATCGTCGTATTCACGCGAAATGTCCTTGTTGGTGTAATCGCCCATGCGCCACGCGGCCAGCAGGCTCACCACGCCGCACACGAAAATATAAGCGGCGATTGCATAGCCCGTGCGGTAATACGCGAACAGCGCGGTGGCAATCAGCGGCGCGGGGCCGCCTGCAATCACGGAAGCCAATTGATAACCGAGCGACGCGCCGCTGTAACGCAGCCGCCCCGTGAACGACTCCGCGATCAACGCCGCTTGTGGCCCGTAAAGCATCGAATGAGGCACCAGCGAAAGCACAATGGCCGCGAAAATCAGCGCTGGATTACGGGTGTCGATCATCGCGAAGAAAACAAAGCCGAACAGGCCGGCGCAAGCAGCGCCAATCATGTACATCCGCTTGCGTCCGATCAGATCGGACACGTGGCCAAAGAATGGGATGGTGAAAAATTCCACCACCGCGGCGGCCAGCACGGCCGTGAGCATGAGGTCGCGCGAGGCGCCGAGCGTTCTCACGCCATAGGCGAAGACGAACGCCGTGAAAATATAGAACGGCGCCTGCTCGGCCATGCGCGCGAATGCCGAGAGCAGGATGTCTTTCGGCTGGCGGCGGATCACCTCCGTCATCGGCGTCTTCTCGATCTTGCGTTCGGCGAGAAGCTTCGCGAAGATCGGCGTTTCAAGAATGCTCAGACGGATATACAGGCCGATGGCGACCAGCACGATGCTCAGGAAGAACGGCACGCGCCATCCCCACGTGAGAAAGCTGCTGCCGGAGATCTGGCTCATCGCCAGCACCACCAGATTGGCGATGAAGAGCCCCGCCGGCACGCCGAACTGCGGCCAGGACGCAACGAAGCCGCGGTGCGCATTGGTGCGCGCCCACTCCATCGACATCAGCACCGAGCCGCCCCATTCGCCGCCCACGCCCACGCCTTGAATGAAGCGCAACACGGTGAGGATCACGGCGCCCCAGATGCCGATCGACGCATAGGTGGGAACGAAGCCCACGGCGAAGGTGGCGAGCCCCATCAGCAGCAACGTGACGATGAGCGTGGCCTTGCGCCCGACCCGATCGCCGTAGTGGCCGAATATGGCCGCGCCCACTGGCCGCGCGACGAAGCCCACGGCGTAGATCAGAAACGCCTGCAGCGTGCCGACCAGCGGATCCGACTCGGGAAAATAGAGCTTCGCGAAAACGAGGCCTGTGACAATGCTGTAAAGGAAGAAGTCGTACCATTCGATCGTCGTGCCGATCGTGCTGGCGATCACGGCCCGGCGCAATTGACGATGGGCTTCCTGATCGGTCAGGAGCAGCGCTCCTGGTTTTTCGTCACTCATTTCGTACCCCCAAGGAATAAGGGTGATGGGGTCTGGTGACTCATGGCGCGCGCGACGGCCTTATCGGCACCCATGTACGCGACGCGTGACAGGCTACGTGCGCCGGGTCGCCAGGGTAGTACCGTAATGATATATCACGTTGTGATGCATTGCGGATTCGATTGAATGGCGCAAGAGCCGATCCCGGGTCGCGGGATTCAGGCCGTATTCAGGGTAAATCCTCACGCGGCCGAATCACCTCTCATCTCCCACCTTGAACACCGCCACCAGCCTGTCGAGCTCCGCCGCCTGCTGCTTCAAGCTCTCCGCCGCCGCCGCGCTTTCCTCCACCAGCGCCGCGTTCTGCTGCGTCACCTGATCGAGCAACTGCATCGCGTCGCCGATCTGCCCGATGCCCGCGCTCTGCTCGAGGCTGGCCGAGGTGATCTCGCTCATCATGGTGCTCACGCTCTGCACCTGCGAGACCACGTCGTCCATGACCTTGCCGGCGTTGGCAACGAGGCGCGAACCGGTGTCCACGGTCCCGGCGCTATGTTCGATCAGCGCCTTGATTTCCTTGGCGGCCTGCGCGCTGCGCTGCGCGAGGTTGCGCACCTCGGAAGCCACCACGGCGAAGCCGCGGCCTTGCTCGCCGGCGCGCGCCGCTTCCACCGCTGCGTTGAGCGCGAGAATATTGGTTTGGAATGCGATGCTGTCGATCACCACGATGATCTCGGAGATCTTGCGCGAAGCATCGCTGATCTGCTCCATCGTGCTCACCACCTGGCCGACCACCTCGCCACCTTCGGCGGCGGCCGAGGAAGCGCGGCTCGCCATTTGCGCGGCGGTGTGCGCGGTGTCCGAATTGTTCTTCACGGCGGCGGTGATCTGCTCCATCGACGCCGCGGTGCGTTCGAGATTGCTGGCCTGTTCCTCGGTACGCTGGCTCAGGTCCGCGTTGCCCGTTGCGATCTGCGTGGAGCCGATCGCGATCGAAGTCGACGAGGCCCGCACGCGGCGCACGAGGGTGTTCATCGACGCGACGAAGCGGTTGAACGCATCGGCGAGCTGGCCGATCTCGTCGCTGCTTTCGACCTTCATATGGCGGGTGAGGTCGCCCTGGCCGCTGGCGATTTCCGCGAGCAGCGTGGCCGCGCGGCGCACCGGCGCGGCGATGGCGCGGCCCACCAGCAGGATCACCGCGAGCGCGCCGGCCAGACCCACGACGGCGGCGATGACGGTCGCCATGCGGATCGCGCGCTCGAACGGCCCTAGCAATTCCGCTTGCGGCACTTCGACCACCACGTAGGCATTGAGCTGCGGCACGAACGAGGTGGCGATGTAGCGCGTGCCGCCCGGCGCCGGGTAGGTCATGAAGGTGTAGCGCTTGCCGGCCAGCAGCGTGGAGCCCGCATTCGCGGGCATGCCGGGCAGGTCCTTGAGGAAGTGCTTGCCGTCGACCAGCGCGGTGTCGCGATGGATCATGATCGAGCCGTCCGGATGCACGAGATACGCAAATCCCGTCTCGCCGAGCTTGTAGTTCGCGACGCCCGCGGCCAGCGCATCAACGGAGAGCCCCATGGCGGCGACGCCGGTCGGGCCGCCGGAACCATTGAGGCTTTCCACGCGCGCATTAATGAACATCATGTAGCCGCCCAGGCTCACGTCGCGATCCATGCTCACCTCGTAGGGCTTGCCCGTGGCGAGGAAGCTCTGGAGCCACTGATCGTGCTCGCCGAGCTTGCGTTGCAGGCCGGCTTCGGTGAAATAGTTGCCGCTCTTCGTGGACGCCCATTGCACGCTCACGGCCTTCTGTTCGGTTTTCACGTTCTGCGCGAGACGCATCCATGTGGCGGTGGCGGCCTCGGGTTCGCCATCGGCTTCCCATTGCTGAAGAAACGGATCGGTTGCCATCGCCCGCGCGGCGGTGATCGGCCCAGCAAGCTGGCGCTCGATGTCGGCGCGAATGCCCTTCACGGCCGTCGGCAGTTCGTCTTGCACGACGCGCTCGCGCACGGTGTCGCCAATCAACCAGACGCTCAGCCCGCTTGAAATGCCGATGAAAATCAGCAAGCAGGTAGTCATGCTCAGAACCAGCTTGTTCTGAATGGAAAGCTTTCGCCAAATGGACATTAGGGGCTCTCGACAACGTTAAACGTGGTTTCGTAAAACGTTATCGGTTGCCGATTCGAGAACTTAAGTAGCGAACAGATATAGGCAGTATGCGGCGCACGCATCCTGCATGAGCGCGCATTCGATCCTGTCGCGCCCCGCACGCTTCACTTATTCGGTGGTTACGGTCAGGCATTGCTAACTTTTCGTTGATAATCGACGGAGCGTGGAAAGTACACGGCGTGAGCGGTCGGCGGGCATACTGCGACCTCCGACCGGACAAATCATTGATATCCGAACGAGCATGAGCGAAACGCAAGCCATCACCCAGCACCAGCAGGACCCGCAGGACCATTGGATCGAGACCCAAAAGGGCCGGCTGTTCGCACGCAGCTGGGGGACAGATGCTCCGCACACCTCGGCGAGCGAAGCGGCGGCGCGCCGCGCGCCGATTGTGCTGCTGCACGACTCGCTGGGCTGCGTCGCGTTGTGGGGCACATTTCCGCAGACGCTTGCGCGCGCAACCAACCGGCGTGTGATTGCGTACGACCGCGCTGGCTTTGGCGCTTCCGGCGCGCGCACGGACCGGCTAACCGCGTCGTTCGTGCGCGACGAGGCTCGGCATGATGTGCCGGCGCTGTGCGATCAGCTGGGGATCGATCGCTTCGTTGCATTTGGCCACAGCGTGGGCGGCGGCATGGCGATCGAATGCGCCGCGCAGCACCCGCAGCGTTGCGTGGCGCTCGTGACCGAGGCGGCGCAGACCTTCGCGGAAGATCGCACGCTGGCGGGCATCCGCGCGGCGCGCGAGCAGTTTCGAGATCCCGCGCAGTTCGCCCGGCTCGCGCGCTACCACGGCGAGAAGACGCAATGGGTGCTCGACGCGTGGATCGAAACGTGGCTCTCGCCCGAATTCGCCGACTGGTCGCTCGACACAGTGTTGCCGCGCGTGGAGTGCGCCACCCTCGCGATTCACGGCAGCCTGGACGAGTACGGCACGCGCGTGCACCCCGAGACCATCGCGGCGCGCGTGAGCGGCCCGGCCCGCGCGACGATCATGGAAGGCGTGCGCCACGTGCCGCACCGCGAGCAGGAAGCGCGGGTGGCGGCGATAGTGGGCGAATTTCTGCAAGGCGTCGAGGGCTGACCCGAGCGCACGAGAGGCCTCCGGAACGTGATTCGCGCCACCGGAATTATTTCGGAAATTTTTGGATTGGGGACTTCAAAAATCGGCAATGAGCCGATACAATCCCGTTCCTCTTGCTCAGGTGGCGAAATTGGTAGACGCACTATCTTGAGGGGGTAGCGCCGAAAGGCATGCGGGTTCGAGTCCCGCTCTGAGCACCAGAAGTTGTTCCGGCGAAAGCCGAAGTATTCCGACAAACCCCGCAAGATCAAGCTCTTGCGGGGTTTTTCTTTTCTCGGCGGTCCGGTTTGGTCCTTGGACAGCCGGTGGTATCGGGTGGTATTTTGGGTGGTATCTGGCTCGCTGCAGCCCTTCTCCGATAGGAGATACCACCATGCCGCTCACCGACACCCAGGTCAGGAACGCGCGTTACAACCCGGACGGAACCGGCAACCGCCTGTCAGACGGCGGCCGCATGTATCTTCAGCTCGACAAGTCCGGGGCGAAGTGCTGGCGGATGAATTACCGCTTCGCCGGGAAGGACAAAACGCTAGCGCGCGGCGTCTACCCGGACGTATCGCTGGCGGCGGCTCGGAAGAAGCGGGAGGAGGCTCGTGAGAAGTTGGCTGCCCTAGCAACGTCAAGCGCCTAGAGAAACGCGCCGCCAGGCTCGCGGCGGCCAACTCCTTCGAAGCAGTCGCGCGCGGCTGGATGCACGAACGCAAGAGCACGCTCGAGCCCGCGCAACACGAAAAGACGCTCTCCCGCATGGAAAACGACGTGTTCCCGTGGCTTGGCAAGCGTCCGATCACCGAAATCGACGCCCCCGAGATTCTGGCCGTCCTCAAGCGTATCGACGGTCGCGGCGCCCGCTTCACCGCCCACCGCGTGCGAAGTGAAATAAGCCGGGTATTCCGGTACGGGATCAAAAAAGGACACTGCAAAGCCGACCCCGCGCGGGACCTGGTGGGTGCCATTCCTCCTGCGCAAACGACCCACTTCGCGTCGATCACGGAGCCGACAAAAGTCGGCGAAATGCTGCGTGCATTCGACGGATTCACCCGCACCTTCCCCGTCCTCTGCGTGCTCAGGCTCTCGCCCCTTCTTTTCGTCCGGCCTGGAGAGCTTCGGCAGGCCGAATGGTCCCAATTCGATTTGGACAAGGGCGAATGGCGCTACCTCGTCACCAAGACCGAAACCGAGCATCTGGTACCGCTCTCCACGCAATCGATCGCCATTCTGCGCGACCTGCACGCACTCACCGGTGCCGGCCGCTATGTGTTTTCTGGCGCGCGCGATCGCAACCGACCGATGAGCGAGGCCGCGATCAATGCCGCGCTGCGCCGGTTCGGCTACGACACGCGCACGGAGATCACCGGACACGGTTTTCGTGCGATGGCGCGCACGATTCTGCACGAGGAACTCGAGCAGAAGCCGGAGGTGATCGAGCATCAGCTCGCGCACACGGTACCGGACAACCTCGGAACGGCTTACAACCGCACGAAGTTCATCAAGGAACGCCGGGCAATGATGCAGAAATGGGCCGATTACCTGGATCGGCTCCGATTGGGCGCAGAGGTGATTCGTATCGAGACTGGGAGAACTGCGACTTAACGGCGGCCACCACCGCTTTCGCGTTCAGAGATTTTCCGTATCGGGTGTGATCTCAAAACCACCGAATGCGTCATGAATGACCTTCGATCCGGATTTATTGTTGCCGGGCCCCGTCTTTGTCCGCGATGGTGTACTGCCCTGCTGATCGGACGGCCGCAGGGCCGGGTAAGTGCCGGACGGGTCCGCTGTCCCATGCGAATGGGGTGAGCCAGCCGCTCGACGAGTGTTTGTTCGTCGTTTCGTCGCATCCTGGAGCGCGTATCGGAGTGCGCAGGCCGTTACGTCGATGCGGGCCTGCTTCGCCTGATCGATAGTTGTTCGAACGAATATCCCTTCGCGCGAGCCGCATTGATATGGGCTCGGACCTTTGGCATTGCATCGCGTACCGTGACGCGCCGTTCCGATGGTGGCTTTTCCGGTAGTGCGTCGAGTCGCCGGGCAAACTCGTCCCATTGTGCTTTCGTGTAGGTCTTCGGTGCGGGTATGGCGACCGTCCATTTGCATTGGGTGATTGGAGCGCTTGAAGCCATCGTGTATCCCATCGGACAGGGCGTCAATGCCGCAGTCACGCGGAAAGCAGACGTTTGCGGAACACCTCGGATACACGCGGAACGCGTTGGAACGACATATTTTTTTGTTTCGTGGTGAGAGCACAACGCCAATCGTCGGCCCGTGTCATTCCTCAAACATACGCGTGAGATTTGAAAAGACAGTTCTGCAAACGAGCAATGGATGGCGCATGAGGCATATCGCGCGACGCTCGGTGCAGCTGTAATCGGCGGGACGATCGCCGCGGACGTTCCGCGGACGCGTTTCAAAAGCTCTCCTGAGAGCCAGAACACCGCGCGAAGTTGCCGAAGTGGATATTCCGCGGCCGCCAACGCGAGGGTCTCGGACCGCGATGGAAGTGTCACTGAAGACGAGTTGCGGAGCAGACCGGCACCCTGCAGCAGCTTGCCGGTCCGACTACAGCGCGTTTATAGGCTGTTAATCCCCGGTGGTTCTAACTGCGCAGCTTGCTACACCGCGATGCAGCAAGGCTGCCCCGGACCGGACAACCAACATGCCAAGGCGCTGTTCCAGCCTGGCGTGGCATCGTGTGAAGACCCCGCCGATATGCCAGCTAAGCTGGACGTCGTAGATACAAACGATGTTTTCGAGAATGGGCCCAGCGCTCTCACTGAGTATCCACGGCCCGCCGCTTGCTTGAACAGCCGCTATGGCTTCTATCTCGCGCTCATTGCCGGGCGCACCCAACGAGGTGTGGTCAATCGATTTCGTGATGGATGCGCTTTCCAACGGCCGGCGCGTGAAGTGCCTGACCGTCGTCGACGACTTCACGAAAGAGGCTATCGACATTGTCGTCGACCATGGCATCTCAGGTTTGTATGTCGCTCGGGCATTGGACCGTGCAGCTCGCTTCCGTGGCTATCCCAAGGCGGTGCGAACAGACCAGGGCCCCGAATTTACGAGCCGCGCGCTTGACCAGTGGGCGTATGCGAACGGCGTCACACTGAAGTTGATTCAGGCGGGCAAGCCAACGCAGAATGCGTACATCGAATCGTTCAACGGCAAGTTCCGCGACGAATGCCTTAACGAGCACTGGTTCACGACGCTCGCGCACGCTCGGGCTGTCATCGCGGCATGGCGTCAGGACTACAACGAGCAAAGGCCGCACAGCGCACTGAACTACCTTGCGCCGTCAGAGTTTGCGGCGAAACACCGGGCAACCGCGGATGCTCCTGCCGCTTTCCAGGAGTTGGTTTAAAGGGACTTTGCTAGAAGCTCATTGGCCTTATTGAAGGGGGCAGGTCAATGTTTCGGAGGACCCGTACAGTCGAGCCAAGAAGCTGAGTTCGAGTACAAAGACGGCGTTTGGAAGCGATCGCGGGACTGGAACGACTGATCGGAATACCACTATGAGCGATATCAACGAACATCAATGCGCCGTTCGCTTCCGGTTGGAAGCAGGCGATGAAGACCTGATTGTCCACGGACACAGCAATGGATCATGGAACGTCTCCAAAGGGAATGGCAGGCTGCTCGCCGCAGCCGGATCGGAGAACGCCGAGCCGCCAACGATCGTTAAGATCGGTCAGTCCGATAGTGTCGGACAGGTTGCGCCGGATGTGATCGAGTGGGGCGACCACGCGTTACAAAACGGTTCAAAAGAAGCCGTGGTAGTGGCATAGGAAAACGGGGTGTCGTGGACGACCCGATACTACGCCGACAGTTTGCGTGTCCCGGCCGCGCCGTGCCGCGACATTCCTCCTGTAATGTCAAATGGAGCGAGACTACATCGCCGGGCGGTACGCGGCATGTCTGGCAGCGTCGGAGGACAACGAACGCCTGGACGGGAGCGCTGGTTCGGTGCGAAAGCGAATGGGTCATATCGACCCGAAGCGGTCTTTCCACCTGCGGGCGCCATGAATACGCGCACCTTCATCTTCCGTACACCATACTATCAGTTTCTCTAATGATGCCGCAGGCCTGATTTGATTTCTTGAATGTGTCACTACACTCGTCTCCAGCGATACGCCATTTTGGATGGCTATCCGGCGTTTCACTCTTCTAATCTGGAGACCTATTGTGAGAGACAACCACGCTCATATGAGCGGCTACGTGCACCGATTTTTAGCCAGTATTGCGCTTTTCCTGGTGTCAGTGGCCCCGGCCATGGCGCAATCCACATCCACCGGAGAACTGCCCCACGTCGCAGTGCTGGCAACCGGCGGCACGATCGCCGGTACCGCAGGGAGTGAGACGCAAACGACGGGCTACAAGCCAGGCGTATTAACGGCTGACGCGCTTCTCAAATCAGTGCCGTCATTAGGCAAGATTGCACAGGTGTCCGGTGAACAGATTTCGAACGTCGGAAGCGAGAACATCACTAACGATATCCTCCTGAAACTGGCCAGGCGTGTGAATCAGCTTCTGGTTCAACCGGATATCGCGGGTGTCGTGGTTACTCACGGCACCGATACCCTCGAGGAAACCGCATATTTCCTTGATCTTGTCGTCAAGAGCGACAAGCCTGTGGTAGTCACGGGTTCGATGCGACCGTCAACGGCGATCAGTGCTGATGGCCCGAGCAACCTCCTGCAGGCAGTCACCGTTGCCGCGTCGCCGGAGGCACGTGGCCGTGGCGTGATGATCGTGCTGAACGACCGGATCGGTTCGGCGCGCTACACCACGAAGACAAACGGCACCACGCTGGATACGTTCAAGGGAAACGACGCTGGTTACCTGGGCACGCTGGTAGACGAGGTTCCTCACTTCGAGACGGCCGTGTTGAAGCGCCACACCACATCGACGCCATTTGACGTGTCGAAGCTAGATTCGCTGCCGGAAGTCGATATTGTCTACGGCCACCAGAACGACGGCGGCTTCATGTACGACGCCGCAGTTTCGCACGGCGCAAAGGGCATAGTCGTTGCGGGAGTTGGCGCAGGCAGCGAATCGCTTCTTACCCTTCCCTCGATCAAGAAGGCGATTGCCAAGGGGTTGATTGTGGTCCGCTCCTCCCGTACAGGGGGCGGATTCATACCCGAAGATCCAGCCTACGTGGGTCTTCTCGGTGACGACCTGAACCCCCAAAAGGCACGCATTCTCCTGATGCTCGCGCTTACGGTAACCAAAGATCCGTCACGTATCCAGGCAATGCTTCACGAGTTTTGAATTGTTATCGCCGGTTGAGGTGCAGCGGGACGACGATTCGTATGGGCGCGACGGTGCTGTGAAAGCGCCGTCGCGCCGCGTGTCGTTCCGGGAGACGCCAGAGCCGTCCCCAGTTCGAGCCCCCAACACGCCTGGCGCCCGTTGCAGTGCTCGACTTCAACCACTGCGTCACATACTATTAGATGCATTGATACTGCCGCCTGACATGCTGTTTTTTTGATTCTGACTCCCTACACTGGTTTTTGAAGGCGCACGCAGGCGCCTCGCTGATAACCAGAGTTCAGGAGACGAAAGTGAGCAAGCAGATATTGATGGAGGATGTTCCGCTGCGCGGCTTCCACGTGCGCGTGGCGTTCAGCGGTACAGGCGGGCAGTTCAGCGACGGTTTTGTGCTGGGCATTATTGGAATCGCCGTGAGCATGGCTGCCGGCGCACTTCACCTGAACGCAGTCTGGATGGGGGCGCTCGGTGCGGCGTCGCTTGCCGGCCTCTTTTTCGGAAGCATGTTTGCGGGTCCTGTGGCGGATCGTTATGGCCGACGCACCATCTTCGCCTTCGACATGCTGCTTTTTGCCGTGATATCCGCAGCGCAATATTTTGTGACGGCGCCGACCCAACTGCTGGTGTTGCGCGTACTGCTTGGGCTCATTCTCGGCGCCGACTACGTCGTGAGCAAGTCGCTCGTCACGGAGTTTGCTCCACGCCGCTATCGTGGCCGTCTCCTGAGTGTGCTCGCCGCGGCCTGGGCGGCAGGTTACGTTTGTGCGTATCTCGCAGGCTTCGCCATTCGCGATATCGGCCCCGACGCATGGCGGATCATGCTGGCCGCCAGTGGGCTGCCGGCACTGCTGATCCTGCCGTTCCGTCTCGGCGTACCCGAGTCTCCCATGTGGCTGATGAAACGCGGCCGCAAGGACGAGGCACTGGAAATCATCCGTGCAAAGTTCGGACCGGAGACCATGCTGCCTGCATCGACGGCCGTGCCCCAGCAACGTCGTGGTGTGTGGTCAGAACTGTTCTCGGCCCGTTGGAGAAAGAACACCCTGGTCGGCTGTGTGTTCTACACGTGCCAGGTCATTCCTTACTTTGCGCTCGGCACGTTTTCTCCAAAGGTACTGCAAGCCTTGCAGGTCAAGGACGGCTTTGTCGGCGCCCTCGTTTATAACGTACTGCTCTTCGCCGGAGCAATCTTTGGACTGCTGATCGCCGACAGGCTCTCGCGTCGCGCATTTCTCGTTGGCAGCTTCTATCTGGCCGCAATCGGACTGGCGGTGCTCACCTACGCCGGATTCGGGCCGCTCGGCACAATACTCGCATTTGGCATTTTCGCCTGCATCCTTTCTGCCGCTGCGAACCTCGAGTTCGTCTATCCGCCGGAGCTTTTCCCGACCCACCTGCGCGCGTCCGGTGTAGGGCTGGCCGTCGCCTCCAGCCGCTTCGGTTCTGCGATCAGCACGTTTCTTCTGCCTGTGGCTGTGCAACAGGTCGGCATCCACGCCGCGCTCGGTGTGTGCGTGGCCGTCCTGGTGTTCGGTGGCGTGTTCTGTCACTGGTTCGCACCGGAAACCGGCAAGGAGAGTCTTTCGGATATGAGCTCGGGTCACGGCAGCAATGAACCGGCGGTGGACGACGGCCAGAACGTGAGCCTGCGCACAGCGGCGCATCGCAACGGAAACCCGGGCGTCTGACGTTCCGACGCGCGTTGGCGCACGCCTGGCAACGTCTGCTGACCGAAACTAAGGGAGAGCGGATCGTGTCGTCCAACAAGCCAATTGATATGTACGCGGTACAGGTCTTCGTCGCGGTGGCGGAAGAGGGCAGCATGTCTGGGGCAGCCGCACGCATGGGCATTTCCCAATCCGGTGTCTCGCAGATCATCCGCCAACTCGAAGACGAACTGGGGGTTGTGCTGGTCAATCGCACGACCCGTCCCCTCGCGTTGACGCCGTACGGCATCGCATTGAGGAACCGCGGCACGGTA
Source organism: Paraburkholderia sp. A3BS-1L (assembly GCF_051125215.1). Classification (NCBI taxonomy): domain Bacteria; kingdom Pseudomonadati; phylum Pseudomonadota; class Betaproteobacteria; order Burkholderiales; family Burkholderiaceae; genus Paraburkholderia; species Paraburkholderia sp. A3BS-1L. The sequence continues at coordinate 878,495 of NZ_CP120444.1, forward strand.
CTCAGTGAGGAGATCGCCAACCTGAAGGCTCAGGTTGTCGAAGCGGGGCGAGGCATCAAGCCTGATCTTCGCATTGGACTTGTCGACTCGTTCGCTTCCACCTGCGGCTCGGCTTTTACGAAGCGGTTGTTGGGAAAGGTGTCGCAACTGTCCATCCGTACGGGATTGAGCCCGCAGCAAGGCGAGGCGCTGCTGCGGCGCGATCTGGATCTCATCGTCACGAGTGACGCGTTGATAGACGCCAATGACGTCGTCCGGTTCCGGCTCTTCTCCGAGCAATACCTGGTCATCACGCCCCGGGATTTTCGCAGGTCGATCCGAACCGTGGAGGACATCCGGGCGTTGTCCAATGCATTGCCGATCGTGCGCTTTAACCGGAAATCACAGGTGGGCATGCAGATTGAGCGTTATTTGCGGCGCATCGAAGTGCGTGCACCGAACCGGCTCGAACTCGATACCGCCGATGCGCTCACGTCGATGGTGGCAGAGGGTATCGGATGGGCAGTGACCTCGCCGATGTGCCTGCTCCAGGGGGCGGCTTATGCCGGCCAGGTGGCCACCCACGTGGTCGACAGGCTGGGGCTTGAACGGTCGCTGTACCTGGTAGCGCGTCGGGATGAATACAGCGCCTTTTTCGAAGATGCATGTGATACGGCATCCGAAGTTATCGAAACATCATTCCTGCCGAGAGTGAGGAAAGCACTCGGCGAGGAAATTAAAAGACTCATTGCTGTGGGAAACAGGAACTCAAATGAACAGTCAAGCCAAAGCTGAAACGCGTACGGAACGCGACTACGTCGGCGAAGTTGATATTCCCGTCGAAAAATTATACGGCGTCAACTCGGTAAGGGGCGTCGACAATCTGACGATTTCGCTGCTCAGCATTGCGCACTATCCTGCGTTTGCGGTGGCCTTCGCGCAGTGCAAATGGGCGGCGGCGCTCGCGAACCGCGACAACGAGGTGATCACGCTGGAACAATGTGATGCAATCAGCCGGGCGTGTCAGGAAATCATCGAAGGCAAGCTCGGCGACTCCCTGATCGTTGATCTGCTCGAAGGCTCGGGTGGAACCTCGACGAACATGAACTTCAACGAGGTGATCGCGAATCGGGCGCAACAGATTTTGGGGCATACGCCAGGTTCGTACGACGTGATCCATCCCAACGACCATGTCAACCGCTCGCAGTCCACGAATGACGTGTATCCGGCCGCGCTGAAAATTGCGACCTACGCGATGCTTGGACCGCTCAGTGCGGAAGTAGAAAAACTGGCTGAGAAGTTCGAAGGTAAGGCTCTCGAGTTTGCCGACGTCCTTCACCTCGGCCGAACGTGTCTCCAGGATGCGCAGCCGATGCGCCTCGGCCAGCTTTTCAGCGGTTATGCGTCGCTTGCGCGACGTCTGGCGGAAGAGTTGGCGGCGGTGCGCGACAAGCTGCGGACACTGCCGCTAGGTGGTACGGCAATCGGTACGGGCTTCGGTGCGCCCGCTGGATATCGATCCGCGGTCTACCGGCACCTCTCGGATATCGCGGGTGTCGACTATGTCGCGCCGGCAAACCCGTTCGACGCGATGCAGAACATGGACGTGTTCTCGCGCGTTTCGGGGGAGCTTCGGACCTGTGCGGCGTCCATTGCGAAAATTGCATCGGACCTTACGGTGCTGTCCTCGGGTCCAGTGGGCGGAATTGGGGAGTTGCGCCTGCCGGAGGCGCAGGCCGGCTCCTCGATCATGCCGGGCAAGGTGAACCCCGTGCTGCCAATGGCCATGATCCAGCTGAGCTTTGCGGTTATCGGAAATGATGTCGCGGTGGCTCAGGCCGTGCAGTATGGCGAGCTGGAAATCAATCACTTCGAGCCTGTCGTGGCGTCGCGCGTGTTTGACAGCATCATGCTGCTGACCAACGGCATCCAGCGGTTCACGCAGAAGTGCGTTGCCGGCATTACCGCAGACGTTGCGTGCAACGAACGACACCTGATGGACTCGATGGCTGTGGCGACGGCGCTCGTGCCGAAACTTGGCTATGCTCGAGTGAGCAAGCTGGCGAGGCAGTCGGTGGCGGAAGGTCGGCCGCTGGTGGAGATTCTCGACGAATCTGGCTTTCTGTCGCGCGATGACACCCTGTCGGCGATCGACGTGGCGTCGTACCCGGTTTTTGAGCCGCGTTGATTGACCCCTGGCCGGCCGCGCAAGATCACGGACGGCCTTTGCAACATTGTGGAGCGAGTGGGAAATGATAGGAAGGGACGAACTGCTCACGCTGCTCGAGGAGCAAGAGGTGCCGTTTGAGTGTGAGGACCATGAGCAGGTGCTCAACATGGCGGAATCCGGCGCGCTCAAGCTTTCGCTCGATGGTGCGCGCTGCAAGAATCTTCTGCTCCAGGACAAGCAGGGCGGTTTATACCTCGTCGTCACGACCGCGCATAAATCGCTGGACGTGTCCGCGGTCGCGAAGACGCTGAACAGCAAACGTCTCTCGTTCGCTTCGGCCGATCGCCTTTTCGATCTGCTTGGGGTTCGGCCCGGTTCGTTGAGCCCACTCGCTTTGGTCAATGACCGCGCTCATGACGTTCGCCTCGTCATCGACGATGACCTGGCGCACGAACGGGTCTTTTTGTTTCATCCGCTCGATAGCACAGCGACAATCGCGTTGTCGAGACAAGATCTCGAAGATTTTATGAAGCACATTGGTCACGCTCCGTCGTGGCACGCCCTCGAAGCGAGACAGGCAGCTTGAAGCGTCAACTCACGCTGGCAATTATCGGGATGTCGGGAAGTCCAAATCGAGTAAAGCTCGCCATTCCGGACCAATGGCCGATTTCAGCGGTGAACCGTCCCCTGAATTATAGGGCGCTTGAAGAGGCTGCCTGTGAACGCCCACATTTTCGCGGATTAGCGATCGGATAACGTCCGCAAGCGAGTTTTTCGGATCAGGGCAGCCAGTTCACGGCGAACGTGTTCACTGAGGCCGTGCTGGTCCGAGACATCCGGCTGTCGACGGATGGCAAGGGAAGCTGGCGCGACAACGTGTTCGTCGAACGGGGGTGGCGCAGCATCAAGTACCGGCGAGCCGCCGGGCCGCGAGGCCTATCCCGGCGATATCTTCTATCTGCACGCGCGGCTGCTGGAGCGCGCGGCGAAGCTGAGCCCCGCGCTGGGCGGCGGTTCGCTGACCGCGCTGCCCATCGCCGAGACCGACGCGGGCAATCTCTCGGCCTACATCCCCACGAATCTGATATCGATCACCGACGGCCAGATCGTGATGGATGCCGCGCTGTTCGCATCCAACCAGCGGCCGGCGGTCAACGTGGGGCTGAGCGTGAGCCGCGTGGGCGGCAAGGCGCAGACGGCCGCGCTGCGCCAGGTGGCCGGGCCCCTGCGGCTTGACTATGCGCAGTTCCTCGAATTGGAGATATTCACGCGCTTCGGCGGCCTCACGGATGCGCGCGTGAGCGCGCAGATCGCGCGCGGCGAGCGGATTCGCGCCCTGCTCGCGCAGCCGCGCCTCAGCGCGCTGGGCACCGGCGACCAGGTGGCGCTGCTCGCCGCGCTCGCCGAAGGCGCGTTCGACGCGGTGCCAGCGAGCGTGGCCGCGCAGATTCGCGATCGCCTCGCGCAGCGGTATGCACAGCAATCGACAGTTCATTCGGATACCGAAATATCACAGAACCTGGACCAGCTTCGCGAGTGGGTGCGCGAGCGGACTTCCGATACGGCGGTGGGCGGCGCGTCTGCCAGGGGGCACGAATGAGCGGCAAGCTCGGCGAAATCGAGAGCTGGATCGCGGCGACGCATCAACTCGATGCCGTGATCGCGGCGATGCGCGGCATTGCGGCCTCGCGCTCGCACGAGGCGCGCGAGCGGCTGGCCGGCATCCGCGCGGCGGCGGCGACGGCGGCGACGGCGACGGCGAGGGCGGCAATCGGTGAAGTGCTTGCGTTCGCGACCGAAGGCGCGGCCGGCGGTCCAGCGGCCGGCACGCCGGCCGTGCGCGACAGCGCGGGGGGAGGCGACGTGTGCATCGTCGTCGGCACGGAGCAGGGCTTCGTCGGGGCGCTCAACGACGAGTTGGTGGAGTACGCGCTGCGTCAGGACGGCGGTGCGCATGCGTACCGCTGGCTGCTCGTCGGTTCGCGGCTCGCGAGCGCCGCCGCCTCGCGCGGCCTGAGCGCTGTCTGGTCCGCACCGATGGCGGTGCATCCCGACGCCATTCCGCAACTGGCGGTCCGCATTACCGATGCGCTCTACGCGCGGCTCGCGCCCGGCCAGCGCGTCGCCCGGATTTCGGTGGTGAGTGCGCAGCCCGGCGAGTCACGCTTGCAGATCGCGCAGCGCATCCTCATTCCCTTCGATTTCACGCGCTTCCGGGTATCCCCGCGCGCGCAGCCACCGCTTGTCAACGTCGCGCCGGCGCGGCTGCTGTCCGGTCTCGTCGACTTTTATGTGTTCGTGCAATTGTGTGAAGCGCTGATGCTCTCGTTCGCGGCTGAAAACGAAGCGCGCGTGCGCGCGATGCTCGCGGCGCGCACCCACGTGCAGCAGCGCCTGAATGATCTCACGCAGCACTATCGGGCAGTGCGCCAGGAGGAGATTACCTCGGAGATCGTCGAGCTGAGCGCCGGCGGCGAGCCTGCCCGTCGCGCCGTGGATTGATCGGCATCAGCCGAGCGGTCCCCGCGATGTTCGAACTGGCGCGGGATCTCGCACTCGACGCCTCGGGCATCAAGGTCGGTGTGAAAGATCGCATCGTCACGTTGTCGGGATGGGCGCCCGACTATGCGCAGAAGCTGGCAACCGAGCGCGCCGCCGAGCGCGTGGCCGGTTGCCGCGCGATCGCGCTTGGAACTGTCGAACGACCCGCCGCCGGACCCCGACCATCCCGACGCCTATCTAGCCACCGCGATCATGGGCGCCTTGCGTTGGCAGACGAGTTTGAGCCCGAACCGGGGTGCGCGTGGAGGTCGAACATCGCTGCGTGACCCTCATCGGCGAAGTGGACCTGTGTTATCAGCACAACGCCGCGGAGAGCGTCGTGAGCCGCATGCGCGGCCTGGTGGGCGTGGCTAACCGGCTGAGCGTGCGCCATAGCGATGCGGCGCTCCACGGCGCTCAGCATATCAGCGCGGCGCTGGCGCGCCCTGCGCAACGCGAGTTCGCGGGCATCCACATCGACGAGCACGACGGCGTGATGACGCTCATCGATACTGTCGCCTCGCTGCATGAGAGGCTTGCGGCCTGCGGCGCCGTCTGGTTCACGCGCGGCGTGCGCGCCGTCGTGGACCGGCCGGTTGTGTAGTGAAGAGGAATGCAGATGGAATCGCGTATCCGGAACACATCGCTAGCGTCGAAGTTGATGCCGGCCAGCGCTGCTGCCGCGCTGATCGAAGGCCGTGCCGCTCGAACTGGCGCATCTGATCGATAAGGCGCACGCGCGCGGCGAGCGTTTTGCGATTCCGTGCTCACGGGCGCGTCCGCCGCGCCGGAACTCGATTGAGTACATGAACATCCATCTCGGCTAGGTAGCGCAGCACGCGTAGTTCGATTTTTTTGCCGCCATGGCCACGGCACGGAGAACCCTCTGTGCGCCTTGCCTGGTGACATGAATTTAACATAATTCTATTTTCGACATTCCATTTGTAGTCCATATTATATCGGGGTGCCGTGAGGCACGGGCTTGCGTTCGTACCGGATTTCGAGCACGGAAAGGAGATTGCCTGCCAAAAATTGCGCCAGCACCACCATCACCAGGACCACACATCGCCCTCGGATGGTTCCTGTGAAGAGCGGGGGGAACTCTTCCCAATGATGCGAAAGACGCGGGCCACGCACGCAGGTGAGGCATGCGTCGAGCGGATGATGAATACCCGCCGATCGCGTTTGCCATTCCCCGGAAACACGATGAAGCCGCGGAATTCCAATGTCAATGGTCCGACGGCTTCAGGCCCGCACCGCATGAGCATGGCGCGGTCCCTTCAACGAACGCGCCCAATGCAAGCGCATTCTCCCCGTCCCATCACGATGCGTGAGCGACACCGTACTGCGACGACAGATAGCGCCGGATGTCGTCAGGTGCATTGATGAAGCGCATTCCGTTGTGTTCAAGCACATCTACGGACGTGTCCTTTACCGCCTGGCCGCTACCAATCACGATCACGGGTGCCGACTGGTTGGTTTCGCCGATCAGTTCGACGATTGCCTTGCGCGGACGCGGGGCATCGATGTATTCGACGTCGACGTTGTTGCGCAGTTGCGGGAAAAAGCTCAGCAGCCCCTCGACGGCAACCGAGTCGCCGCAGTAGAGGGGACCTTCTTCACCGCTAAAGAATCCAGGACGCAGAATGAACAGTTTGTCTTTCATGATTGTCTCGCTGTGGTTGGAAATTCAGAGTTGAGGTTCTACGTACGTCGATTCACGATTCCATCGGCACGAGGGTCGCGGCTCTCAGTCGCGAGAAACCGGCTTCGAGGTCGGCGATCATGTCGTCGGGATGTTCGAGGCCCGCGTGGATCCGCAGCAGTGGGCCGTCCCACGGCCATTGTTTCGCCGTGCGGTAGCTCCCCGGGCTGGAGCGCAGAATGAGACTTTCGAAGCCGCCCCAGCTATAGCCCATGCCGAAGCAGGACATACCGTCGAGCAACGCGCGCATCGCCTCCTCGGATTGCGGGTGCAACACAACCCCAAACAGACCACTCGCGCCTGTGAAGTCGCGTTGCCACAATGCGTGTCCCGGTGAACCAGGCCGAGCCGGATAAAGAATTTCTGCTACTTCCGCCTGCTGCGCGAACCAGTCCGTCAACGCATGCGCATTACGCTGGTGCCGCTCGAGCCGAACCGCGAGTGTTCGCAAGCCGCGCAGCGCGAGATAGGAATCGTCGCCGCTCACCGTCATGCCTAATTGCCGATAAAAACGGTTGATCTTCGGATATAGCGACTCCGTCGTGAGGATCACGCCCATCAGCAGATCGGAGTGCCCCGAGATGTACTTCGTTGCGGCATGAATCGATACGTCGACGCCATGCTCGAACGAGCGGAAATAGAGCGGCGTGGCCCACGTGTTATCCATCAGCACGATTGCACCGTGACGATGCGCGATCCGGCTGATCGCCGGGATGTCCTGCACTTCGAACGTCAGCGATCCGGGCGACTCGACGAAAACTGCGCGCGTGTTCGGCCGCATCAGCGCCGCGATGCCGGCGCCAATCGCTGGATCGTAGTAGGTCGTTTCGATGCCGAGGCGCATGAGCGTTTCGTTGCAGAACGTGCGCGTCGGGTCGTAGACGGAATCGGTCATCAGCAGATGATCGCCGGGATTCAGCACGGCGAGCAGCGAGGTCGTGATCGCACTGAGTCCGCTTGGTGTGAGCATCGCATGTTGCGCGCCTTCGAGTCGCGCGAGCGCGTTTTCGAGCGCGCGCGTGGTCGGGCTGCCGCCGCGCCCGTACGCGTTTGGCGTGCCGCTCGCGGTCCTCAGCGCTTCGAGATTTTCAAACAGCAGCGTCGATTGACGATAAACCGGCGGATTCACCGGCGCGCCGAGCTGGTCGTGCTTGCGGCCCTCGTGGGCCAGAACGGTGTCGGTCGAATGCATTGCGTTCAAGGTGTGGTCCTCTCTATCGTCGGTTCAATCGGGGTGTATCGAGCACCGCCGCGATATCACTACCTGTGCTGTGCGTGAAGACATATTAATTTCGCGGACGCGAAAAATGTTTTTAAAGAATCGCGCCGATCCCGCTAAGATTGGGAAAAGTTTCTAACCCGGAGGAGATATGGATAAACGTGATGCGCAGATACTCAAACTGCTTCAGGCGGATGCCACAATCGGACTGAATGAACTGGCCAAGGCGGTCAATCTTTCGCCGACGCCGTGCTGGAGGCGCCTGCAGAAGCTGCGCGACGATGGGGTGATCTGCCGGCAGGTCGTGCTTTGTGATCCTAACAAGCTAAATCTTGGACTTACGGCATTCGTGACAGTGCGCTCGAACCAGCACGGTGATGCGTGGACAACGAGATTCATCGCCGCCGTGCGGGCGATCCCGGAGATCATCGAGATCCATCGGATGAGCGGCGATGTCGACTACCTGCTCAAGGTCGTCGTGCCGGATATCGCCGGCTACGACAGCGTCTACAAGCGGTTGATCAAAAGTGTCGAACTGATGGACGTGAGCTCGGCGTTCGCGATGGAGGTGATCAAGCGAACAACAGCGCTTCCACTCGATTACGTGGTGAGTGAATAACGAAAACGCGCGACCTGCCGACAATTCAATTGTCGGCAGATCGCGCGTTTATTGGCATTGCATGCCTGGTCTATGATGCTCCGAAGTGGCTCAGTCGCTGCGAAACGCCTCGCGATAAGCGAACAGCGCGGGTACGCCGCCGGTGTGTACGAAGAGCACCGGCCCCTTTCCGTCGAACCGACCGCAGGCGATTCCATCGAGCAGGCCGGCCATCGCCTTGCCCGTGTAGACGGGATCGAGCAGCAATCCTTCGGTCCGCGCGAGCAGGCGAATTGCGTCGAGTCCGGCGGTATTGGGCTCACCGTAACGTGGTGCAAAGTAAGCGTCCCATAGATCGACGCGCATCGCCGGATCCGGTTCGAGTTCGAGCAGCTCGCTTGTCTGGTCGACGAGGCCTTGTACCTTCGGACGCTGCGCTGCCGAAGTGCGCGACACCGTCACGCCAATCACGGGCGTCGATGGCATCTCATGAGCAAACGCGAGCGCGAGACCTGCGTGCGTGCCCGCACTGCCGGACGCGAGCACGACGGCCGAAAATTCTAACCCCGCCGCGCGGATCTGCTGGTCGAGCTCGAGGCCCGCACGCACATAGCCAAGCGCGCCAAGCGCATTCGATCCGCCGACCGGAATCACATACGGCCGTCGCCCTTCGTCCCGAAGTTGCTGCGCGACGGTCTCGAGCTGCCGGTCTGCGTCGTCCAGATTGGCGACCTCATGGACCCTCACACGGAACAGATCGAGGAGCAAGCGGTTGGCGTTGCGCAGATAATCGTCGCGCGTAGTGCTGATCGGATTCTCCAGCAGCGCGACGCAGCCGAGTCCCAGTTGTGCCGCGAGCGCCGCGGTTTGCCGAACATGATTCGACTGGAGTGCGCCCGCAGTCACGAGCACGTCGGCGTTCTGGCGTATCGCGTGTGCACCGAGATACTCGAGCTTGCGCAGCTTGTTGCCGCCCATGGCGAGCGAAGTGAAATCGTCGCGCTTCACGTAGATGTCGCGACCGACGTGCTCGGACAGTCTCGGCAGCCGCTGCAGCGGAGTTGGTGCGTCGATGAGATTCAGGCGCGCAACGTTATTCAGTCTTGTGGTAAGCGTTGTCGTTGTCATGCGGATGGCACAGGTGTCGGGTTTGAAGGCGCCACCGCCGGTTAGAGGGCGGTGCGCTGCGGCTCAGTGGAGGATCTTGTCGAGGAAATCGCGTGCACGCTCGGAACGCGGCGTATGAAAAAATGCGTCGCTCGTTGTGTCTTCGACGATCACGCCACGATCCATGAACAGCACGCGATGCGCAACTTTGCGTGCGAAACCCATCTCGTGTGTGACGCAGACCATGGTCATCCCGTCGCGCGCGAGCTCGACCATGACATCGAGGACTTCGTTAATCATCTCCGGATCGAGTGCTGACGTCGGCTCGTCGAACAGCATCGCGATCGGGTTCATCGAGAGCGCACGGGCAATCGCAACGCGCTGTTGCTGCCCGCCGGACAACTGCCCGGGAAACTTCTGGGCGTGCGCTTTGAGCCCGACGCGATCGAGAAGACGCAGCCCGATGTCACGCGCCTCGTCCATGGGCCGGTGCAGCACTTTCGTCTGGGCCAGTGTCAGGTTGGCCAGCACGGTCAGGTGAGGAAACAGCTCGAAGTGCTGGAACACCATGCCGACGCGCGAACGCAGTTGTGCGAGCTTCACCGTTGGATCGTCTAGCCGGGCACCGTTCACCGTGATGCAGCCTTTCTGGAACGGTTCGAGACCGTTGATCGTTTTGATCAAGGTAGATTTTCCGGATCCGGACGGGCCGCAGACGACGACCACTTCGCCTTTCGTGACCGCTGCGCTGCAGTCGGTGAGAACCTGATGCTTGCCGTACCACTTCGAGACGTTGTCAAGGGTAATCATGTTCGGATTGTTCGTGAAAGAGGAACGCAGCCGTCCACGGTCCGGACGGCCGGCGGGTGCTCAGTGCGTCGACGGCAGCGCGCAGCGCGTTTCAATGCGGCCCTGGAGCCACGCGAGCAACGTGCTGAGCACCCAGTAGATCGCGGCGGCCGCAAGATACAGCGGAAGCGGCTGGAAGGTGGAGGCGATGACTTCTTGAGCCGAGCGCAGCAGCTCGGTGACGGTGATGACGGAAACGAGTGACGTATCCTTGACCAGACTGATAAGCGTGTTCGAAAGGCTCGGCACTGCGAGACGCAGCGCTTGTGGACAGACGACGTAGCGCAGCGTCTGTATGTGCGTGAGACCCAGGCTGTGCGATGCGGCCCACTGGCCGCGGCCGATACCCAGGATCGCGCCGCGCATGCTCTCAGACAGGTACGCGCCGGCGTTCAGCGTCAGCGTGAGAATGCCGGCTGAGGTTGGATCGAGCGAGATACCGACGTCGGGCAGCCCGTAATACACAACGAACATCTGCACGAGGAGCGGCGTACCGCGCATCAGGCTGACATAGCCTTGCGCGATCGAGGACAGGAACCGGTTGTTGCCGATTCGTACGATCGCGACCAAAAGGCCGACGATCAGTCCCAGCACCATCGATGCGACTGCGAATTTCATTGTGAGCACGGCGCCCGTTGCGAGGACGGGAAGGGTGTGCACGACCAGATCAAATGCGTCCATGAACTCGACTCCAGATCATTGTCGGGCGCGCCGGCGATGCGATCCATGCCGGTGCGCGCGTATCGTTGCTTGATTGGGAGGGTTAGTGGGAGTTCGGGGCCGCCGAGACGTCGGCACCAAACCATTGCATCGAGATCTTCCTGAGCGTGCCGTCCTCGCGCATCGAGGCGAGCGCGCCGTCGATCGCTTTCTCGAACTTCGGATTGCCCTTGCGGAAAGGGATGCCCATCTTCGTGTCGGCGCCCGGAATCACACCGCTCGCACGCAGCGGCAGATGCGTGGTCTTGATCAGGTAAGGAACCATCAGGCGATCGTTCACTGCGGCATCGAGCCTGCCGGTCGCAAGGTCGCGCAGAATTTCGGACTCGCCGGGATAAATCTGCGCGTTGATCGCGGGCACCGTTTTCACAAGCTCCGCATAGTTGCTGCCGAGCACGACGCCCATCTTGAGGTTCTTCAGGTCGTTCAGCGACTTGAACGCGCGAGTATCGTTCTCGCGCTGCAGCAGTTGCGCGGCCGAGTACACGTAGGGCTGGCTGAAGTCGAGCGCCTGCTGCCGCGCTGGCGTGATCGCTACCTGGTTGACGATTACGTCGAACTTGCCAGCCTGAAGGCCGGCGAGAATACCGCTCCATTCGGTCGTGACGAACTGTGGCTTGACTCCGAGCCGCGCGGCGACGGCCTTCGCAACGTCGACGTCGAATCCTTCGAGCTGCCCGTCGCTGTTACGGTAATCGAACGGAGGGTAGGTGCCTTCGAGCGCGACCTTCAGCACGCCGGCCTGCTTGACCGTGTCGAGCAGGTCAGCCGCATGCACGGATGCGCTCGTGACGCCGAGCAGAGCGGCGACTAGTGCTGACGTGAACAGCGGTTTGAACGACTTCATCTTTGTCTCCGTTGGTAACAATAAAAGTGGATGTTTTCTTTTAGATTTGAAGGGCGATTGAAGCGCGCGAAGCGCAGTTTTCGCACATGGATCGGGGTGCACCGGTCACGGTTACGAATGCGGCTCGACTGATGGCAAGCTTAGTGTTGTCAGAATGGAAAGTGTTTCCAAAAGCGTGCGCACATCAATCGATTCCTGGAAAATTTTTCTAGTTCTGACCCAGGTTGCGCAACCGGCCTGCTATCGGTGCGACCGCGGTGTGGTGCGGGCCTACCCGCGTGCGCCGCGGTTGCTCCAACACCGGTAGCGAGCCCGCGTGCTATGCATGAGGCGCGCTTTTTGCGATCAGGCCGGGCGCTATCGCGAAGCTGAACGGAATGGTCAGCGCGACGGGCGACAGCGTACGGTCGAGTTCGGTCACCATCGGTAAAGAGGCAACGATGCCGTCTAGCGGTGCGTGTGTTGGGAGGTCGCGGCATTCGTGATGAACCACTTGCGGCCGTTGATCACGTAGTCGCCGCCGTCACGCTCGATGCGAGTCGTAATGTTTGTCGCGTCCGACGACGGCCCGCCCGGCTCCATCATCGCGAACGCCGAGCAGATCTCGCCGTGCAGCAGCGGCAGCGGCCACTGCTCGCGCTGCTCGGGCGTTGCGAACATGTGGAGCAGTTCAGTGTTGCCCGTCGGTTCTTACGGCTACAGCGGCACGAATTCGCAAACGATGGTCAACATCGGTCTGCGTCACCACTTCTGATAACGGACGGGCACGCGTGTCGGCGAGATCGTGCCAACGACGCGTGCCGCTTATGAACGCGCGGCGGCATGTGGAAGCCGCGCAACGTCGGAGGTCTAGAGTCCGACTTTCTTCAGCAGGGCCGCGGCGGCCGCTTGCCGATGTTGTGTGACGCAAGCGGGCCGTCGCCTGCAATGAGCTTGCGATCGATGTGGCAACTGCCGTCGATGCCCTTGTTCAACACTTTCACGCCGAGCTTCAGGAGGCTCTCGCCGACGAGCCAGGGCAGCGGTCCCGGCATGTAGCCGATCGCGAGATTCGCGCCCTTGTCGAGCGAATCGGGGAACACGAAAATCGCGTAACCGTTGAACATGTAGGTGGCCGGAACTTCGTCGATAGCAGCGGAAAGCAGGCAGGACGGACCGTGGCACAACCTGACGATGTACTTGTCATGATCCATCGCCCACTTGAGCACCTGCTTGACCTCGCCCGCGAGCACACCATGGCCGCCCGGCACGAACACCGCGATATGTTGCAGGTTCGATATTATCGTCGGCGCGACGGGATGGTGTATCGCGCTAGCGACGCCAGTTCCGTCCATGTAATTTGCATGACTAATTATAAAAAGCTTTCGCGATCGGTAAGAGCCTCGAGATACGAACAGTTATCTTTATGGCTGCGATTCGCGGAGCGCCGAGGAAAAATTGGGGCGGCCGCGAATTCCAGGGAGGAGCCTCGGCTGCTCCATCGATCCCACCGTGCTGGCCGCGCCACGCAGCGGGCGTTAATGCGGGCTGTACGTTGACTTTCGAGCCAGTTCGAGATCTCTTCAGGAAATGTCCCGATATGGCGCTACTAGCGCCGATCGCCGTCGCAATGTCGTGTAATCCGATAGGGCGGAGTCCGATCGAGGGAAGCCCGCACGAAGACTGGGTACGCGCATCTTCGGCATCGTGCGCGCATTGTTCGGCAAATGCGGCCACTCCATTCGGCGGCGGGCTCTTTTTCGCGCTGCGCGCACCCTCTACATTGTCGTTGAGCACCGACGCAAGCCGCAGCGGGGCAAGCGGACGGTTCAACCCCATTTTGGAGATTTGTCATGGCCAGGCTCGAAGGGAAAGTCGCGCTCGTTACGGGCGCATCGAAGGGAATTGGCGCGGCGATCGCCACTGCGCTCGCGAAAGAGGGCGCGGCGGTCGTGGTGACGTATGCGAGCAGCAAGGCGGGCGCGTTGGCGGTCGTCGAGCGGATTCAGGAAGCGGGTGGCAAGGCGACGGCCGTGGGCGGCGACGTCTCGCAGCCCGCCGACGCCGCGAAACTCGTGCAAACGGCCATCGACTCGTTCGGCCGGCTCGATGTCGTCGTGAACAATTCGGGCGTGTACGCGTTTTCGCCGGTTGAGGACATTACCGTCGAGGAATTCCATCGGCAGTTCAACACGAACGTGCTCGGCCCGCTGCTCGTCACGCAAGCGGCCGTGAAGCACCTTGGCGAAGGCGCGAGCGTCATCAATATCAGTTCGGGCGTCACGCGCATCACGCCGCCCGCTAGCGCGATTTACACCGGCACCAAGGGTGCGCTCGACGCTATCACGAACGTATTGGCGCTGGAACTCGCCTCGCGCAAGATCCGCGTGAATTCGATCAACCCCGGATACGTGGAAACGGAAGGCACGCATAGCGCGGGCATCACCGGCTCAGACATGGCTTCGGATTTCATTGCGAAGACGCCGCTTGGCCGCGCCGGCCAACCGGAAGATATCGCCGACGTCGCGGTGTTCCTCGCCTCCGACGAAGCGCGCTGGCTGACCGGGGAGCATGTGCTGGCCGCAGGCGGTTTCCGCTGATCGTCAACGCGTGGGCAACGAACGCATTGCATGAATGGCAATCACGCGCCGCTGGCGTTCGCGCGGGCTGCCTTTCTCGCTTTGTTCCTACGCATGAAGAAAAATGACGTACGTGCAGCCGCACGTACTTCGAGAACCTCCACTATAGTCGCGAGAATGCCTGCACTAATCGACTTCGATTCCATGTCTCCACTCCTGGCCATGTATTCGGTTGGCGATTAGTTCGTCGAGTGCGTCACGAGTCGCATTCCCGGTGACGGATGGACAGCGACGGCGCGCATTTCCCGAAAGTCGAAAAAGGACCCCAAGGCGGTTTTCGCGAGCATGGTGGAGTGCCCGTCGAAAAAGGACGCCGAGCGCGTCGCAATCGAGTGGGCGCGCGAGTGGCTAATGACGCGGAGCGACCAAGTCGAATTAGCACTTGAGCACGTCCGCGCCACATAGTCGCCAAACGCTTTCAGGTGCGGTGCGTGACCTCAACCTGGCTATGATGGTGGTTTCGCCACTTGGAGCCACCCGTGTGCACCAACTATGCCGCCGCGCGCCGCGACCAGCTCTTCAAGCACTTCGGGATCGAGCCACCCGACAGTCCATGGCGCGAAGAGGTCTACAAGGACTATCCCGCGCCGATCATCCGGCGCGTGAATGGGTCCCAGCGGGCAGACGTGGCGACGTTCGGCATCGTGCCGCGCAAGCACATCCCAGAAGGCGTGAGGCCCTTCGATACGATGAACGCTCGCACTGAGACCGTGGGCGAGAAGCGCAGCTTCAGCGGGGCATGGAAAAAGCAGCAGCGCTGCCTGATCCCGGCTGAGGCGTTCTACGAGCCGAATTACGAGAGCGGTAAGGCGGTGCGGTGGCGCATCGGCATGGCCGACGGTGCGCCGTTTGCGATTGCCGGTCTGTGGCGCGAATGGAGTGAGCCAGAAGGGGCGGCGCTGTCGTTCACGATGCTGACGGTCAACTCGGATGAGCATCCGCTGATGAACCGCTTTCACAAACCCGGAGACGAGAAGCGCTCGGTGGTGATCCTGCCGCCGGCGGAGTATGAGAACTGGCTCGCATGCCATTCGATGGACGAGGCGCGCTCGTTCCTGAACCTCTTCCCCGCGGCACAGATGCATGCCGAAGTGTTCCCGGCACCGCCGCGCGCCGCGAAGGCGAAAGCCTCGGTGGCCTAGCGCGTCCGATCGAGCGATTTCGACATCCCAAGCCCGCCACCTGGCGGGCTTTTTTCGGGGCGCGCGCCGGCCGCGATGCGCCCAAAACAAAAAAGGCCCCGTTAAAACGGAGCCACTTTCGGATGTGCAAAGGTACAACTGCGATTCTAAGGTACAGCGCCATGAGCGTGAATCGCTCAAAGCCTTATGTATCGGCTGGCCGAGAGAGGGGGAGTAAGCGGCTCGCCAGGGCCGGTCCCCGATTCGCGCGCGCGTGGCGCATGATGTGAGAGCGTGGGGAGGTCCGGGTAGATCTCGTGAGATCGTTCCATGATCGCGGACACGATCTATCTGGATCTACCCGGTCAAACGTTGGGCGTGGGTGGAGCGGCCGGCTTCAGTTTGTCAGCCACGTTCCAGGGAAGCAGTTCGTCGATGCGGTTGACCTTGTGGTCCGCAATATGAGTGAGCACGTATTCGAGGTAGGCACGTGGGTTGATTTCGTTGAGTTTGCATGTACCGATGAGACTGTACATCGCCGCGGCGCGCTCACCGCCGCTATCGGCGCCAACGAACAGATAATTTTTCCTGCCCAACGCTACACAACGCAGGGCATTTTCTGCAAGAACATTGCTGATCTCGGCGCGTCCGTCCTCGCAGTAGAACGTGAGCGCCGCCCAGTGGTTCAGCGAAATCGCTCGACGTGGTCAGCCTCATGGTAGCGGGCTAGGCAAAACACGCTGGGTTGTTGAGCGGACCATCTCGTGGCTTCACAACTTCCGCCGACTGCGCATCCGCTTCGAACAGCTCGCTTCTATCCACGAGGCTTTCCTCAGAATCGCCTGCTGCATCATATGCTGGAGACACCTGCAAAAGTCATTCTGTTAACACCTCTAAGGCCGCTCTGGAGCGGACAGCGCGCACTTACTTGATAAGTCCCTTCTGTCTTCGATAGACGTCGGTAGGCAGGCCGCCCCATCCCCAGTTTTCCGTTGGCACTTCTTCGATGACGACGAACGTCGCCTCCAGCGGTTTGTTCAGGACGTCGAGCAGGAGCTGGCTCACGCCCTTGATGAGCAGGGCCTTTTCTTCCGCCGTGACGGAATCCGTGCCGGGCCGCGTGCCCTCGCGTGTAACCTGAATTGTGACGATCGGCATTTTGCTTTCCTTAATGGTGGTCGTGGCAGGGAGTGCCGGCGAGCGGCGCTCCCCCTCGGCCCGGTGGTGCCACGTGGCGCGCAGTGCACCTTAGTGGCCGGCGACCTGGCCGCCGTCGACGTGGAGGATTTCGCCCGTCACGAAGGGCGCCGAGTCGAGATAGAGGATGGCGTTCACGATGTCGCTAATCTCGCCCATATGCCCCATCGGATGCAGCGCGCCGAGCGCGGCGTGAGTTTCGGGCGCGTGCATCGGCGACTTGATGATGCCCGGCGAGACCGCGTTGGCGCGAATACCGCGCTTCGCATATTCGATCGCCAGCGAGCGCGTTGCAGCGGCGAGACCGCCCTTGCTCAGCGAGGCCAGCACTGAAGGGACGCCGTCGATCGCGTGATCGACGAGCGTCGTCGTGATCGTGACGACGTGGCCGCTCTCGTGCTTTTCCATCTCTGCAATGGCGAGCTGCGTGATATGGAAGAAACCGTCGAGGTTGGTGCCCTTGATCGCCGCGTAGTCTTCCGCGGTGTATTGCGTGAACGGCTTCGCGATGAAAATGCCCGCGTTGTTGATCAGCGTATCGACGCGGCCAAAGCGAGAGACGGCCGTTTCGATGACGCGGCGCGCCGTGGCCGGGTCGGCGATATCGCCAGCCACTGCGACGAGATCGCTATCGTCAGTCTGTTTGATGTTGCGCGATGTCGCGACCACCTTGTGGCCGAGTGCGCGGAATGCCTTGGCGGTTTCGGCACCAATGCCTTGCGATGCGCCGGTGATCACGATGACTTTGGGGGCTTGACTCATATGAACCTCGAAGTAAGTTGGACTCTGTTTCTGATCGGGCTTGCTGCTCCGATGACGATCAATTTACGCATCCACGCCGCCCGTTTGAATACAGGACGCGGACAAACAGTTGTGAGTCGCAGGAACAAATGAGAGCAAGCGGCGGGCGACGGCGCACGGCGGAAAAGGTTATGCGAATGGTGTTTGAGACGATTTGGATAACTGAGTAATTTTGGCAGGCATTACCGCGTGATCCCTCACACGCGGTTGTCTGCGAAGCTCAGGAGGCTTGCATGCGCGGATCGTGGTCGAATTCAAGCCTGATCCCCCCTGGCTCGTACACCATGGTATGGCGTTTCGGCCCCGGCCCGAGGTTTTCCGGGGCAAATTCGATTTGCACGCCGGGCCAGGCGGACACGCGCGAAAAGATATCGTTGAGTGCTTCTTCGCTGACTACCCGTAAGGCAAGATGATGCAGGCCCACATGGGTCTTGCGGTCGAACTCGACCAGACGGCTCGGATCGGTCACTTGCCAGAGGGTCAACATGACGTGACCGTCCGAAACGAACGCCGCCGGATAACTGGGTCTTTCGCCAACCTGTTTCCAGCCCAGGCAATTCACGAAGAAGTCACGCGTGACATTCAGGTCGCGCACAGTCAGTCCGACATGATCGATGCCCAGTGTAAGCGGTTTGTCAGTCATGCTTCGATTCTCCTGAGTAAAGAGTGCGTCGATCCTGCGTTCCACACTTCACGGATCAAAACGCTGCCGAAACAATATAGCTGTGAAGATCGGCGTCGATTATCCCTTGCCGGTCACATCACTTTTTACGCGGTGTATCGCGCCGCGCGCAGAAGGCGGTTGGGCGTTGCATCGGGGCGGGCGCCGACCCCTCTCATGTGATCTCGGAAACTTCCTTGCATACATCTGCAATGTCAGATATAGTAAAAATCAGATATCTAGAAGGGCAATCGATGAACGATCCCGTCAATGAAGATTTCGAGCGCACGCAGAAGCTGGTGTTCGTGCTCGGTCAGGCGCACCACCTGATGGCCACCGAACTCAGGGCAGGACTCAAGGACGCCGGTCTGAACCTGCAGGAGCGCGGCATTCTGCCGACGCTGGCCGGCGGGAGCGCCAAACCGCCTGCGGCGCTGGCGAAGCTGCTTGGCGTGCCCCCGGCCCGGATGACCCGCGTGCTGGACAAGCTCGAATCCAGCGGGTTCGTGGAGCGCGCGCAATGACACGGACCGGCGCCTCGTGGACGTTTCGTTGACGCGGGAGGGCCGCGCGGTCGCAGCCCGCAACGCAAACGTTGCCCATGGCGCCTGGAGCGAGCGGCTCTCGCACTTTTCGAAGTCCGACTTCGACGCGTTGAGCACGCTGCTTTCGAGACTGCTCCATGGCTAGGGGCTTTTTTTGCCCAATTATCAGACATGTCAGATAGCGGCCCGTGCTTGACGGGACATTCGCACCCAGACGAGGAGAACCTAACATGAATCCATCGACCAACCCAGGCGGGCCAGCCCAGCTGACTGGCGCGAAGTTCGCGCTCGGCACCTTCGCCGTGGCGCTCGCCACCTTTATGAACGTGCTGGATTCGTCGATTGCAAACGTCGCGATTCCCACGCTCTCCGGCAACCTCGGCGTATCGATCGACGAAGGCACGTGGGTCATTACGCTGTTTGCCGCCGCCAATGCGGTGTCCATTCCGTTGACCGGGTGGCTGACGCAGCGTGTGGGCCAGGTCAAGCTGTTCGTCTGGGCGATTCTGTTGTTCGTGCTTTCGTCGGCGGCCTGCGGTATGGCCCCGAACCTGCTGACGCTGCTCGTCGCCCGTATCGTTCAGGGCGCGGTGGCGGGGCCGCTGGTGCCGTTGTCGCAAGCCTTGCTGCTCGCCTCCTTCCCCAAGGAAAAGAGTTCGAATGCGCTGGCGCTGTGGGCGATGACCGCGACCGTCGGACCGATCGCGGGCCCGGCGCTCGGCGGCTGGATCACCGACAGCTACAGCTGGTCCTGGATCTTCTATATCAACGTGCCGGTCGGCCTCTTCGCCGCCGGCGTGATCTGGGCGATCTACCGCGACCGCGAGTCGGCGGCACGCAAGCTGCCCATCGACAAGGTCGGGCTGATCTCGCTCATCGCGTGGGTTGCCCCGCTGCAGATCATGCTCGACAAGGGCAAGGATCTCGACTGGTTCAGCTCGCCAGTCATCTGGGTGCTCACCATCGTCGCCGCGGTCAGCTTCGCGTTCTTCCTGATCTGGGAATTGACTGAGGAAAAGCCGATCGTCAACCTGCGGCTGTTCACCAAACGCAACTTCCTCGGCGGCACGATTGCGATTTCCGTCGCGTATGCGATCTTCTTTGCAAACCTCGTTATCCTGCCGCAGTGGATTCAGGGCTTTCTCGGCTACCGCGCGGTGGATGCGGGCCTCGTCACCGCGCCGCTGGGGATCTTCGCCGTGATCCTCGCCCCCGTAATGGGCAAGGTCATGCCGCGCTCCGACCTGCGGGTGCTCGCCACGCTGGCGTTCGTGGGCTTCGCCGCCGTGTTCTTCATGCGCTCGAACTATACGACCGGCGTGGATGCGTGGGCGCTGATTCTGCCGACGCTGCTGCAAGGCATTCCCACGGCGCTGTTCTTCACACCGCTCACCGGCATCATCTTGTCGGGTCTGCGGTCCGACGAGATTCCGGCTGCCGCGGGCCTATCCAACTTCGTGCGCATTTTCGCCGGCGCCGTGGGCACATCGCTTATGAGCAACGCCTGGAACGACCGCACGATCCTCCATCACGCCCGGCTTGCCGAGCAAACGAGCGTGGAGAATCCGGCTTTCACCGGAGCCATTGCGCACCTGCAGGCGACGCTGGGCGGCGGCATTCCCAAGGCCACGGCCTTTTACGCGAACTCGCTCAACGCACAAGCCACAATGCTGGGGTTGAACGACATCTTCTGGATATCGGCGGTGATCTTTGTCGTGATCATCCCGCTGATCTGGGTGACGAGGCCGCTCAAGGGCGCTGGCGCTGGCGCGGGCGCGGCAGGCGCTGGCGGACACTGAATTCTGCCGTTGAATCCGGTCCGGTGGGCAGACGAGCCCCGCCTGTTTCTTCTTGACAATATCTGATAATGCAGATACTGTGATGTTCAACACGGAGGATGTCTCGATGGACCATTACACAGCGAGAAATTTCATGCTCACGGAAAGTGTCGGTTTCAGGATCGTCAAGGCGCGCAATCTGGTCGTCGCGGAGATGGACGCGGCGCTCAGAGACCTCGATATCACGGGCCAGCAAATGGGCATTCTGCTTTCGTTGAAGCAGGGTGTGGCCACCACGCCGTTCGAACTGTCGAAACTGCTCGGCATCGATACGGGCCTCATGACGCGGATGCTGGACAAGCTGGAATCGAAAGGGCTGCTGGAGCGTTCCCGCGACGCAGACGACCGTCGTGTGGTCAATCTGAACCTCACTGCAAAGGGACTGGAAACGGCGGAGCAGATTCCGGAAGTTGCACCGCACGTGTTGAACGCACGCTTGCGCAAATTCACCAAGGCGGAGTTTGCCGAACTGAACCGCCTGCTTCGCAAGTTCACGGACGACTGAACGGTGCGGCCGTAGTGCCGCGCTTTTTTTCGCCCATTAATCTGATATGTCAGAAAATGAAATCGCAGACTTCTAAAGCAAGCATCGGTGCCCGTACGCTGAAGCTGGGTGTATCGGCGATCGCGTTGGCCACGCTGGCGGCTTGCGCCAACTACGCGGGCATCCACAGCGACAAGCAGATGGCCCAGCCGCAACAGTACGAGACGGCGCAGAGCCTGCCGCAAGAGCAGGGGCACTGGCCGTCCGCCGATTGGGTCGACCAGTTCGGCGACGCGCAGCTGAAGGCGCTGATTGCGGAAGCGCTGCAAGGCAGCCCTACGGTCGAGCAGGCCAAAGCGCGCGTCGCTCAGGCGCAGGCCTATAGCGAAACCGCAAAGGCAGGCACGCTGCCGCGCGTGGATGCGAGCTACACGCTCACACGCCAGCAGTACAGCAGCACTGCGCTGATTCCGCCGCCGTATGCCGGCTCGTGGCAGACCGAAAACAAGGGCCTGCTCACGGCTTCCTACGATCTCGACCTGTGGGGGAAGAATCGCGAGGCGCTGCGCGCGGCCGTTTCGGAGACAGCAGCGGCAGAAGCCGACGAGGAAGTGGTCAAGCTCACGCTGGATACCTCGATCGCGCGTAACTACAACCAGCTGGCGCGGCTCTACGCCTTGCGCGACATCGCGCAGGAAGAAGTCGCGCGCCGCGAGCAGATCGACCGCATCACGGCGGGCCGCATCGCAACGGGCCTCGACACGCAGGTGGAACGCAAGACCGCGCAGGCGAACCTGGCGACAAGCCGCTCGCGGGTGAGCGCGCTCGACGGCAGCATTCTCACGACGCGCTACCAGTTGGCCGCGCTGATGGGCAAGGGCCCCGACCGCGGACTCGCGATCACGCGCCCGACGCTCGGCGCGGGCGACGAGGTGCGTTTGCCGGACAACCTGCCCGCCGATCTCGTGAGCCGGCGCCCCGATATCGTCGCGGCGCGCTGGCGCGTGGACGCGATCACGCACGAGGTGAAGGAAGCCAAGGCCGAGTTCTATCCGGACATCAATCTGAGCGCCGCGATCGGTCTGGACGCGTTCGGCTTCGGCCGCTTCCTGAGCGCCGCGAGCCGCACCGCGTCGGTCGGCCCTGCGATCCATCTGCCGATCTTCGACGGCGGCGAGTTGCGTGCGCAGTTGAAGGGCCGCTACGCGGAGTTCGACTACGCGGTGGCCGCCTACGACCAGACGCTCATTGGCGCGTTGAGCGGCGTGGCCACGCAGCTCGCGCAGATCCATTCGAGCGATGCGCAGCTCGTGGATGCCCAAACCGCGCAGCAGGCAGCGCGCGACGCCGACCAGCTTGCGATCACGCAATACAAGGGCGGCCTGACCAATCAGCTCACGGTGCTCAACGCCGACGTCACGGCGCTGAACGCCGACGAAACCATCGCGAACCTGAAGATCGATCGCCGCGATCAGCAGATCGCTCTGGCATCCGCGCTGGGTGGCGGCTATGTCGACACTTCAGCCGATACGGTCCGCCCCGCGGGCGTTGCCGCCCAACCCAACCCTCAAGCCAATTCCGTCATTGCCGTCGCGCGTTGAACGGCATGGTTGCAACACGTCAGGAAAACTGAAATGAGCGAAACGACCACGACCGACTGCAAGCCGGCGGAGCGCCTCGACGAGAAGAAAGGCGGCGCGCAAGCTGCCCCGGCCAACAACGACCAGCAGGCCACGCCCCCGGGCCGCCGCAAGCGCCTGATCGCGCTGCTCGGCACCGTGACGTTGATGGCGGGCGTTGCCTATGGCGCGTACTACTTCACGGAAGGCCGCTTTAACGAAACCACCGATGACGCCTATGTGAGCGGCAACCTCGTGCAACTCACGCCGCAGGTCCCTGGCACGGTGGTGGCCGTCAACGCCGACGACACTCAGATCGTGAAGGCGGGTGACCCCGTCGTGACGCTCGATCCGGCCGACGCAAGAATCGCGCTGGCCGATGCCGAAGCATCGCTCGGGCAGACCGTGCGCCGGGTGAGCGGCCTCTATGTCAACAACGACTTCTATGCGGCGAACGTGGCGCAACGCGAATCGGACCTGGCTCGCGCCAACGACGATCTGCGCCGCCGCATGGCCGTCGCGGACTCGGGCGCCGTTTCCGCCGAAGACATTGCCCACGCGCGCGATGCCGTGCAGGCCGCACAGGCCGCGCTCGACGCCGCGCGTCAGCAAGGGGCGGCGAATCACGCGCTGACCGATCGCACGTCGGTCGAACAGCATCCGGACGTGCAGGCGGCCGCCTCGAAGGTGCGCGCGGCGTGGCTCGCGTATGCGCGCGATACCTTGCCCGCGCCGGTCACGGGTTATGTGGCGCAGCGCCAGGTGCAGGTTGGCGAGCGCGTGTCGCCCGGCACGCCGCTGATGGGGATCGTGCCGCTCGACGGCGTGTGGGTGGACGCGAACTTCAAGGAAGTGCAGCTCAAGCACATGCGCATTGGCCAGCCGGTGACGCTCACTGCCGATGTCTACGGCTCGAGCGTGAAGTATCACGGTCGTATCGAAGGCTTTTCGGCGGGCACTGGCAGCGCCTTCGCGACGCTGCCGGCGCAGAACGCCACGGGCAACTGGATCAAGATCGTGCAACGCCTGCCGGTGCGCATTGCGCTCGATCCACGCGAACTCGCGGCGCGTCCGTTGCGCATCGGTCTTTCGATGACAGTGGACGCCGATACGCACGACGAATCGGGCTCGCAGCTAGGCGCGGCGCAAAACACGCGCTATCGCACCGACGTCTTCGCGCAGTACGACGCGCAAGCCACCGGCAAGATCGAAAAGATCATCAAGCAAAACGAAATGGCTGCACCGGCGACTGCGTCACAACCTTCGCCGCAACGTGTGGCTTCGCACGAGCACAAGGCAATCGCGGGCTAAGGTTGTTTGGCAGCCCGGCTCAACGCTTCCGCATCGGCGGTAAGCGCTTTGGGTACCGCCTCGCGCAGGTAATCCATGAACGTCTTGATTTTGGCGTCGAGGTACTTTCGCGAGGCGTGCACCGCATAGGCGGTCAACCTCGGCAGACGATACTCCGGCAATACACGCACCAGCGCGCCGCTATCGAGCATGGCTAGCGCCGTCGACATCGGCAGCGCGCCAATCCCCACGCCTTCGCGAAGGGCGACACTGAGTGCATCGGGAAGATTGATCTCGACGGGCGCCTTCGGGAACGCCACCGTTTCGCGGCCGTTGGGGCCTTGCAGATGCCAGCGATCGCGCGGAAAAAATGTCGTGGCGAACTGCAGGCACGTGTGTGCTTCGAGGTCCTGCACCATGCATGGCACGCCGCGGGTATTCAGATAGGCGGGCGCCGCACACAGCACGTTATGGACTTCGCCCAGCCGGTGCGACACGAGCCGGGAATCTGGCAACTCCGTCGTACTTAATTGAAGCATCACGTCATAGCCGGCCTCGATGATGTCGGGCGCGTGCTGCGATAACGTCAATTCAATCGACACCGCGGGATACCGCTCACGATAGCGCACGAGCGCCGGGACCACATAGGCCTTACCGAAGCTCGGCGACGCATGAACACGCAGCCGCCCCGAAGGGGCGACATGTGCATTGGCCGCCTCTGCCTCGGCCTCGTCGACATACGCGAGAACCTGCTCGCATCGCTCCAGATAGCGCTGGCCCGCCTCGGTTAGCGCGAGCCGCCGCGTACTCCGATGCAGCAGGCGCGTGCGCAGCTGCGACTCGAGTTGCGAGATCGCCCGCGATGCATTGGCAGTTTGAATGTCCAGGCGCAGCGCCGCGCGCGTAAAGCTTCCTTCTTGCGCAATGCGGACGAATATCCGCATCTTGTCCAGCTTGTCCATTACGCGTATTCCCACGGATAGCTCTGCCTCGCACGCAATTACGCCGCAAACTCGCGCCATGCCAGATTCCCCTATAAATGCAGGCGAATCTGTTCGGCAAAGGTCCGTATCACTTCTTCGTTACGTGAAAGAAACATCCATTGTCCGACTCGCGTCGAAACGAGCAGTCGCGCTTCGTCCAGTACGGCAAGATGCGCCGATATGGTGGACTGCGAGAGCCCGCTGCGAGCCTGGATGGCGTGTGCGGGCACGCCGCGGCCCAGATCGACGTGGCCCTCTGGAAAGGCATCGGCGGGGACCTTCAGCCACGCGAGGATGTCGCGCCGCAGTGGATTGGCGAGGGCCTTGTGAATCCGGTTCGCGTCTATCATGGCGTTCCTTGTGCTCTCGCGTGCTTCAATGCGGCTGCATCAACAACGTTCTGGCGATGGTTCCCGCCGCGCTTTCCCCAAGGTCTTCCCGCACGATCGACAGCGCCAGATGAATGCCGGCGCTTGCGCCGCCCGATGAATAGAGGTTGCCATCTTTCAGGCAGCCGGGATTGGACATGACGTGCACGCGTGGATGTTCCGCCGCGAGTCGGCAAGCGTCGCGCCAATGCGTGGTCAGCCAGCGACGGTCGGCAACGCCGGCGCGCGCCAGCAGGAACGCGCCATTGGAAATGCAGGCCAGCCTGCGCGTGGCGGACCCGGCGTCGCCGAGCCAAGCCACGAGTTCGCGATGCTCACTCGACGAACTCACCACGGGAGACCCGGGCACCAAGACGACGTCGAACGGCGTGTGCGTTTCGAACAGGCATTCCGTGGTGCCCACCGCCGTGCCGTTGGAAGACGGCACGGGCCCAGGGGAGGTCCCGACGAGGTGTGGTTCATAAAAGGCGCTGCCATACAGGCGATTCGCTGTATGAAACACATCCATTGGGCCGCTCACCTCGAGCAGTTGAAAACCTGCGTAAAGCATCATCGCGACACGCATGCGCCGTTACCCCGTGAACGCCTGCTCGACCAGCGCGGATTGCCGCGCGACGTGCGCCGAATGGTAGCCCGGCGCGGTCGATGCACCGGCATCAGGACCGGCGTAGGCGAGCTTCGCGCTCGTTGGCAGGAGCTCGCGCAACTGCGGCTCGACGAAACTCCATGCGCCCTGGTTGCGCGACTCCTCCTGACACCAGACGACCGTCCTCAGGTTCGGATAGCGCGCGAGTTCGGCGGCCAACTGTTCTGCGGGAAACGGATACAGCTGTTCGACGCGGATGATCGGCGTGTCGGTCGCGTCCGCGCGGCGATGCTCGAGCAATTCGTAGTACACCTTGCCCGTGGCCACGATGACGCGCTCGACGCTGGATGCCTGCGATGCCTCGACCTGCGTATCCGGAAGTACTTCGCGGAATTCGCCCTCGCTCAACGCTTCGAACGTGCTGACCGCTTCCGGGTGCCGCAACAGCGACTTGGGCGTCATGACGACAAGCGGGAGGCGATCGGAGGCGAGTGCCTGCCTGCGCAGCAAATGGAACAGCTGCGCGGGCGTAGTCGGCTGGACGACGCGCATATTGTCCTGCGCGCTCAGCTGCAGATAGCGTTCGAGCCTCGCCGATGCATGCTCGGGTCCCGCGCCTTCCTGCCCGTGAGGAAGGAAGAGCGTCAGGCCGCTGCGTTGCCCCCACTTGGCGGCGGCCGCTGCGATGAACTGGTCGATTACCACCTGCGCACCGTTTGCGAAGTCACCGAATTGCGCCTCCCAGATCACCAGCGCATCGCGGTTCACCGTCGTGTAGCCGTACTCGAACGCGAGCACTGCCGCTTCGGCAAGGATGGAGTTCGTCACTCTGAAGCGGCCGCGCGCGTTGCCACTCGCGTCAGCGAGATGATCGAGCGGAATATAAACGCCATCCGGACGGTTCATGCGCGTTTGATCGTGCAACACGGCGTGACGATGATTGAACGTCCCGCGCGCGCTATCCTGCCCGCTCAGTCGAACGCTGACCCCATCGCCAAGCAGCGAAGCGAATGCCAGATGCTCGCCCATGCCCCAGTCGAGCGGCCGCTTTCCTGAGGCCATTTCCTGGCGCCCTGTGATCATCTTCTTGACGAGCGGATGAAGCGCCAGGCCTTCGGGAACGATCGAAATCTGCTGCGCGAGACTGCGCAGCGCTTCCGTCGAAGGGGCGGAGCAGGAGACCGGGCCGGGCGCTTCGTCCCGTGAAGAGATGGCCTCTGAGCCGTCGGTTGCATTCGCACGCTCGAGCAGTTCACGCCGCGCGCTGACATAGCCCTCTGCTTCTTCGGTTGTCAACACGCCTTGCCCAATCAGCTTCTGCGCATAGCGCGTTCTCACGCCGGGATGACTGGCAATCGCACGATACATCAGCGGCTGCGTGATGCCCGGCGTGTCCTGTTCCTGGTGCCCGTGTTTGCGGAAGCACACGAGATCGATGACTACGCTCCGCTTGAACGCGGTGCGATAGTCGAGGGCAAGCCGGACCGCCATCGCGACGGCTTCGGGGTCGTCGCCATTCACATGCAGGATCGGCGCCTCGATCATCTTCGCGACGTCCGTGGTGTAGAACGACGAACGCGTGTCGCGCGGATCGGAGGTCGTGAAGCCGATCTGGTTGTTAACAACGATGTGGAGGGTGCCACCCGTGCCGTGGCCGCGCGTATAGGAGAGGCTCAAGGTTTCCATCACGACACCTTGGCCGGACATCGCCGCATCGCCGTGAATCTCGACCGGCAGAACCTCGACGCCGTCGGCGCTGCCCAGAAGCTCGCCCTTGGCGCGCGCCATGCCCTGCACGACCGGGTTGACGATTTCCAGATGCGAAGGGTTGAACGCGAGCATCACTTCGACCGGCCCTTCAGGGGTTTCGACCGAACTCGTAAAGCCCTTGTGATATTTCACGTCGCCCGCGGGCAGTCTCTCGGGATCCTTGCCATCGAATTCGTCGAACAGCGCACGCAATGGCTTGCCCACGATATTCACCAGAACGTTCAGGCGTCCGCGGTGCGCCATGCCCATCACCACTGCGCGCAGCTTTTTCGAAGCCCCGTAGCGCACGACTTCGTCGAGCATCGGAATCAGCGATTCCGCGCCCTCGAGCGAGAAGCGCTTTTGCCCGACATAGCGCGCGTGAAGGTACTTCTCGAGGCCCTCTGCCGCGCTCAGGCGTTCCAGCAGCCGGCGTTTTTCCGCTGCCTGCAGCGACGGCCTCGCCCGGGTGGATTCGAGCTGCATCTGCCACCAGCGCCGCTGCTCTGCGTCGGTCAGATGCATGAACTCGGCACCGAGCGTGCCCGTGTAGGTATGCTCCAGTGCGGCGACGAGCTCCTGCAACGTGGCGTCGTCGTCGAACAGGAACGTGTCGGCGGTGCTGAATGTCGTCGCCATGTCTGCGGCCGTCAGACCGTAGTAAGCCGGGGTCAACTCGGCGTAGGCGCGTGACGGCGTCCACGACAGCGGATCGAGATTGGCCGCGCGGGTGCCGATCACGCGGAACGCGGCGATCAGCGACTGTACCGCGACCTGTTTGCGTGCGAGGCCGAGACCGGCGTCATTCGCGAGGGTAGTGTCGGCATGAACGATCGCTCGCGGCGGCCGCTTCGCGAGCTCGACAAAGCGGGAAATGACGGGGGCGTGCGGCTCGTCGTCGCGATCACTGCCGTCGATAGCGGGCATTTCGCGCAGTGCATCGAACCACGCCCGCCATTCACTGGTGACCGCATCCGGGTCAGCCAGGTAAGTTTCATATTGGTCTTCGACGTAAGGGGCGTTGCCCCCGAAGAGGAAAGAGCTCTGACGTTCTTTCAACATGATCAATCTGCCTTTGGTCGGTGTGCGGTCCAATGTGGGGCGCAACACGTGGAGTGATGGCGATAACGCCTTCCGGTCCGTCCGGGTTGTTTGCCCAGCCGCAGTCGTGAACACAGTCTAGTGATGCGGGGCAGCGGGCGAAATGCGCGCGTGGTGCCGCCGCCTGCCAACTAGTGGACGTTTTGGGCCACGCTGCCGATTTGTTACACCGACGCACAATACTTTTTCAGGGGACAGACTGCATGCACTAACGACGATGCGTTAAGCTGCGCCACGGTCCTGGTTGGGACACCACATCTGAAGGTCACGGCATGAAAGTCGCCATTGTTGTATTCGATGGTGTGCAGGCGCTAGATGTTGCAGGCCCACTCGATGTGTTCGCCGAGGCGAACACATTCCTCTCCGACCATCAGCGCTACGAGGTGACGCTCGTCGGGCGCGAGGCGGGCGGCGTGACCTGCTCGAACGGCATGCAACTGGCGGTCTCGCGTGGCTATGCCGACAGCGACATGCAATGGGACCTGCTGCTCGTAGCAGGCGGCCCGCAGTTGCCTGACGTGCATCCGTCGAATGAGTTTCTCGCCTGGCTGCAAAACCAGGCGCGCAGCGCGAGCCGCTTCGGTTCGGTGTGCAACGGCGCATTTGTGCTGGCGCATGCGGGGCTTCTCGATGGCAAGGAAGTGACGACCCACTGGTCGGATGCCGGGCGCCTGTCCAATGAATTCCCGCACGCCAACGTGCAGCCGGACCGCATTTTCGTGCGCGACGGGCGACTGTTCACATCGGCGGGCGTGACCGCGGGCATCGATCTATGCCTCGCGCTGGTGGCGGAAGACTGGGGACATGAACTGGCGGTGCGAGTCGCGAAGCGGCTGGTGGTGTATATCCAGCGCGAAGGCGGGCAGTCTCAGTACAGTCCGTATATCGGTGCGGGCAAGGACGAGGATCCCATACTCGGCAAGGTGTATCGCTACGTGAGCGAACATATCACCGATACGCTTTCTATCGAGGAGCTGGCGAGTGCGGCTGCCGTGAGCCGGCGCACCTTGTCGCGCATCTTCGCCAAAAACGCCAAGGTCACGCCCTCCGTATTCGTCGAGCAGGTTCGCGTCGACACGGCGAGGAAACTGCTGGAGGATACGGATGCGCCGCTCAAGACGGTCGCATTCAAATGCGGCTTTCATAGCGCCACGCATATGCGTACGACGTTTTCGCGGCGCCTGAACGTCACGCCGAAACAATATCGTCTGCGATTCCGCGGGGAGGCGAGTGCATAGCGGCG
Organism: Paraburkholderia sp. A3BS-1L; assembly: GCF_051125215.1. Taxonomy (NCBI): domain Bacteria; kingdom Pseudomonadati; phylum Pseudomonadota; class Betaproteobacteria; order Burkholderiales; family Burkholderiaceae; genus Paraburkholderia; species Paraburkholderia sp. A3BS-1L. Next base: position 908,455 of record NZ_CP120444.1, read on the forward strand.
ATTCCCTGGCGGAACCGGCGAACCCCAATTCCGCGCCATTCCTTCCCGATATCATCGAACCTGGGTTGTCCGTATTGTTTTGTGGGATCAATCCAGGCATGCGTGCGGCGGCCACGGGGCGCCACTTCCATGGCAGAGGGAACCGCTTCTGGCGAGTGCTCCATCTCGCCGGTTTTATGCCGGAGGAGTTTCGCCCCGAGAACGACCGCGAGTTGCTGCAGCATGGCTTTGGTCTGACTACGGCGGTCTCGCGCGCGACGGCACGCGCGGACGAGTTGTCGAGAGCGGAGATTCAGGACGCTGCGGCGCAATTCGAGCTCAAGGTGCAGCACTACGCGCCGCGGTTTATCGCCTTTCTTGGCAAGATGGCGCTTGCCGAAATGTCCGGCAAGCGCGATATCCAGTGGGGTTTGCAACCCAGCAGATTCGGCGGCGCGCGCGCCTGGGTTCTGCCGAACCCGAGCGGCTTGAATCGTGCTTTCAGCCTCGACGCGCTCGTGAGCGCGTACCGCGAGCTTCGTATGACGGCTCAGTCGTTCTCAGTTGTTCGTTAATCGCCCCCAGCGTGATTAACGCGCGGCCTGAATGCCTACGCCGCGATTCTAGGCATCGTGCGCCGTTCGGTATCGCCTCCCAAGCTGGATTGGCTCAAAACAGCGCAGAAATGACCCATGCGTAATCAGTCAGGTTTGCGTTGGCGCCGCGCACATCGCGCGTTGTGCGAATCATGACCGGACGACCTGGCAAAATTCTCGTACTAGATGGCCCAAAATCAGACCAGGCGAGACTTTAAGAAATTGGGCTCATCTCTGACAATAAAGCCGTCAGTGGACAGCAACAATGCGCGGCGAAACCGATGGTGTGGTCATCGTATCGCGTGGGGATGCAGGGCGCTGAATTGCCTCACAGTGTAATAGCCACATCAAACAGTACAACTAACGAATCCCCGGAAGTTTCTGATCGCCATGAAAACTGCGAACTTTTTGACGACTGGAACGGAAGCGGCAACTGCCCCGCAGGCGCTGGACCCGCGCCCTGTGCGTGAAGCCGGGGCGTCGCCTCAGCCTGCCCCCGCGCAAATGGCGTTTACGGGACGCATCGTGGTGGGGCTGCTCGGCATGTTGTTCGCTTCGTTGCTGGCCATCCTCAACGAACAGGTGACCGCGGCAGCGATGGCTGATATCCAGGGCGCGTTCCTGATCGGGCACGACGACGGGACGTGGCTCACGTCGCTTTTCGAAGCCGCCAATGTCGCGACGATGGTATTCGCCCCCTGGTTCGGCATCACGTTTACGCTCAAGCGCTTCACGATCGGCGCCGTGCTCGCCACGATGTTTTTCGGATTGCTGTGCCCGTTTGCGCCGAATCTGGCGACGCTCTACGTCTTGCGTATCCTCCAGGGAATCGCGGGCGGCTGCCTGCCCCCCATGCTGATCATCGTGGCGCTGCGTTATCTGCCGCCTAAATTCAAGCTGTATGGGCTCGCCGGCTATGCGCTCACGGCAACCTTCGGGCCGGCGCTCGGCACCCCGCTCGCCGCGTTATGGACGGAATTCGTGAGCTGGCGCATGGCGTTCTGGCAAATCATTCCGCTCGGCGTGCTGTGCTGTATCGCGATTCAGCAGGGGCTGCCCGCCGATCCGGTCAAGCTCGAGCGCTTTCGTACGTTCAACTGGATCGGGTTGATTACGGGCTTCCCCGCGTTCGCCATGCTCGTGACCGGGCTTTTGCAAGGCGACCGGCTCGACTGGTTCGAATCGGAGTTTATTCGCATGATGTTTGGCGGCGGTGGCCTGTTGCTCGTGATCTTCCTGGTCAACGAGTGGTTTCAGCCTGTGCCTTTCTTCAAGCTCCAGTTACTCGAGCGCAGAAACTTCACGCACGGACTTTCGACCTTGCTCGGCACCGTGATCCTGCTCGTGGGCGTCGCGGCAATACCCGGGCAGTTTCTCGCCAAAGTTCACGCATACCGGCCGCTGCAGACGGCGCCGCTCTCGCTGTTGCTTGCCATTCCGCTGCTGATTACGCTCCCTTTGTCGGCGGCTTTGTTGAATACGCGGCGCGCCGATCACCGCTGGGTGATCGCAATCGGACTGTCGCTCATGTTCACGACGTGCGCACTCGGCAGCTTCATGACGTCCGAGTGGATTCGCGACAACTTTTATGTATTCCAGGCGCTGCAGATCATCGCACAACCCATGGTGATCATGTCGATCCTCATGGGTGTCACGACGGGGCTGCCGCCAACGGAGGGCCCGTTCGCCTCGGCCATGTTCAATACGTTCAAGACGTTCGCCGCCGCCATCGCGACGGGTCTGATCGAGGGTGTAGGCACTACGCGCGAACATTTCCATTCGAGCATGCTCGTCGATCAGCTGGGCAACCGCGCGCTAGTGGCAGGCCCGGGCCTCGACACCCCTTACGCGCTGGGCCAGCTCGCGCACCGTATTCATGAGCAGGCCGTCGTGCTGACTTCCGCCGATCTCTACCGGGTGATGGCGTGCGTTGCGCTCGTTCTGCTTCTTCTTGTTCCAGTGCTGCCGGTGCGGATCTATCCGCCGTGGAGCACTACGCCGCCCGCTTCGAAATGAGGTCCTTTTTCCATGTCATCGACTAAACCCACCCCCGCACCGTCCAGGTTGAAATGGCTTCCTGTCGCAGCAGTCGTCGCCGTTGTCGGCATCGCTGCATGGGCCGGCACGAAGCTCCTGTCTCACTCGAGTTCGGAATCCACGAATGACGCCTACGTCACCGCGGACTTCACGCTCGTCGCGCCGCGAGTCCAAGGGCAGATTACGGACGTACTGGTGAACGACAACGAGGACGTGAAGGCGGGTCAGCTGCTGGTGCGCATCGACGGCCGCGGCTATCGCGCCGCGTTGATGAGCGCCGAGGCGGAGGTGGTGGCCGCAAAGGCGTCGGTGGCGAACTTTGACGCGCAGATCGCACGCCAGCCCTCGCTCGTCGATCAGGCGCGCGCTACGCTGCGCTCCGACGATGCATCGATTGGCTTCGCGCGGGCCAACGCGGCGCGCTACCAGAATCTTTCCACGGCGGGGGCGGGGACCGCGCAGGAACAGCAACAGGCTTCGAGCACGCTCGCCGAGCAGCTTGCGCAGCAGTCACACGATCAGGCGGTGCTGTCGGCCACCCAGCAGAATCTGGACGTCCTGCGCACGGAGCGCGACAAGGCCGCTGGCGCGCTTCAACACGCGGAAGCGGTGGTTGAACAGGCGAAGCTCAACCTCTCCTATACGGAAATCCGCGCGCCCGTCGACGGCAAGGTGGGACGCCGCTCGGCGCGGGTCGGTGCCTTCGTGACGCCCGGCGCCCCTGTGCTGGCAATCGTCCCGCTTTCGGATGCATATGTCGTCGCCAACTTCCAGGAGAGCCAGATTACCAACATGCGGCCCGGCGAAAGCGTGCGCGTGACCGTCGACAGCCTTCCCGGCGTCGTGATCCATGGCCGCATCGACAGCCTTGCGCCGGCGACCGGCGTGAGCTTTGCGCCGATCGCACCCGACAACGCAACGGGCAATTTCACGAAGGTGGTGCAGCGCGTGCCCGTCAAGATCACGATCGATCGCGGGCAGCCTGCTGCGGCGGAATTGAGCGTCGGGCTCTCGGTGGAAGCCGAAGTCGCCGTTGGCCGGGGCGCCGAAGCGATGGCTGAAGGAGCGGAAAGGAAATGAACACGAGCCAACCTTCTAGCCGAGCGATCCTGCTCACGGTTCTCGCATGTCTCGCAATGGCTGCTTGCACGGTGGGTCCGAACTTCAAACCGCCAAAGTCGCCTACACCGGCGGTTTTCAACCGTACACAGAGGGCGCAGGCGCCGAGCAAAGCTGTGGAAGGCCAGTTCGGTCCGGAATGGTGGACGCTGTTCAACGACCCAGTATTGAACGGCCTGGAGAAGCAACTCGCCGACGCGAACCTGGACGTTGCAGCCGCTTCTGCGCGGCTGCTGCAAAGTCGGGCCGAGCGCCGCGTGGCCGGCGCAGCCGAATATCCGACGCTGGACGGCGCAGCATCGTATAACCGCGAACGCGGCAGTGAAAACGGCATTCTCTCGCTGCTTGGCGTGACGCCGACGCAAAGTCAGCCGCAGTCGGCCTCCGGCAGCGCGCCGCTAGGCGTGGCGGCCATGCCGGGCTCGAAGGGTTCGCCCGCCTATAACCTGTATCAGGTCGGTTTCGATGCCTCATGGGAGATCGATATCTGGGGCCGCGTGCGGCGCAGCGTGGAAGCGGCGACGGCGCTTTCGGAAGCCTCGTATGAGGACCGGAACGCAGTCTTGCTCAGCGCGCGAGCGGAGCTTGCGCGAGACTATATCGAGCTGCGCGACACACAGGAACTGCTGCAGATCGCGCATCAAAACCTGGACATCGCCAACGACGCGCTGAAGCTTACCCAGGTGCGTGCGCATGAAGGCGTCACGACGGATCTCGATGTTTCGAACGCTTCGGCGCAGGTGGAGAACATCGAAAGTCTGATTCCCACCCTCGAATCACACTCCGAAACGACGATCAATGCAATCGGCCTGCTGCTCGGCGAGGAACCTGGCGCACTGCGCCAGACGCTTCTTGCAACGCAGGAGGTGCCCGTCCTGCCGGCGCAGGTGCCGATCGGCTTTCCTTCCGAACTCGTGCAGCGCCGGCCGGATATCCGCAAGGCGGAAGCCGAACTGCACGCGGCGACGGCGTCGATTGGCGTGGCGAAGGCGGATTTTTATCCGCGCATCATGCTCAATGGCAGCGCGGGATTTCAGAGTCTTCAGCTTTCGAGTCTGGCCAGTTGGGCGTCCGGGCAGTTCGTCGTTGGCCCTTCCATTACATTTCCCATCTTCGAAGGCGGTCGCTTGAAGGGAACGCTCCAGCTGCGTGAAGCGCAACAGCAGGAGGCTGCGATTGCGTACAAGGAAACGGTGCTGCGCGCGTGGCAGGAGGTGGACGACGCGCTGGTCACCTACGACGCCGAACAGCGCCGCCGCAACCGGCTGGCCCAGGCCGTGACCATGAACGAGCGTGCGCTTTCGGTCGCGCGGGAGCGGTACAAGGCCGGGGCGCTCGATTACCTCGACGTATTGAATGTGCAGAAGCAGCTGCTCGAAGCACAAAGCAATCTCGAGCAAAGCAGAGCCACGGCGGCCACGAATCTCATTACGCTTTGTAAAGCGCTGGGCGGGGGATGGGAGTCGACGTATGGGGGGTAATCCATAGCCCGAAGCACGCCGTTTCCAACTAGTCGGGGCTCTTGTTCTGCGCCTCGCCAGCCTATCTCGCGCACAGGGCGCACCGCTTGCCATCGACGATCTGCTACCGCACAGGCCGATCCTGCAGAGAGACGCAGTGATGCCCAGGTTGCCTTGCGTCGAGGCTTCGCAGGCTCCTTGTATCCGCTCATCATTGTTCAGGACAATCGGTGATGCTGCGGCGCTCGCATGGCGTAAAGACAATACGCGTCTGTATGCCGATCTTCAGGAGCGCGAAGCAAAGGTGCGGCGCCTCGTGGACTCCAATATCATCGGCATCGATATATGGGACTTCGAAGGCAATGTCGTCGAGGCCAACGATGCGTTTCTGCGCATCGTGGGTTACACCCGCGAAGATCTCCGTTCGGGGCAGATTCGCTGGCCCGACCTGACGCCGCCGGAATGGCATGAGCGCGACGAACGTGTGAATGCCGAATTGCAGGCCAGTGGCAGCGCCAAACCGTTCGAGAAGGAATATGCTCGCAAGGACGGCAGCCGCGTGTCCGTCATGGTCGGCGCGGCGGCATTCGGCGACCGTGAGGGGCAGGGCGTCGCGTTCATACTCGAGCTGACTGAGCCGAAGCGCGCGCAACAGGATGTGTGCGACCGCGAGCGACGCTACCGTGAACTCCAGACGGTGCTGGCGCATTCGAACCGCGTGGCGACGATGGGGCATCTATCGGCGTCGATCGCCCACGAAGTGAAGCAGCCGATTACCGCTATCGCAGCGTACGCGAGCGCCGCCTTGCGCTGGCTCGCGGGCTGCCCGCCAAACTTCGACGAAGCGCGTCTCGCACTCGCCAGGATCGTCGCGGATTGCGTCCGCGCCAATGGCATTGTCGACAGGACCCGCACCTACTTCAAAAAAGAGCCGCTGCGTACAGACGGGCTCGATGTCAGCGACATGATTCGGGAACTGATCGCGCTCATGCGCGGCGAAGCCAGCAAGTCCGGTGTCGAACTCACGGTGGAGCTTGCGGAGGGGTTACCGCGCGTTCAGGGCGACCGGGTGCAACTGCAGCAGGTCATGCTCAATCTGATGATCAACGCCCTCGAAGCGATGAGCGACATGAAAGCCGGCAAGCGCAAGCTGCTGATCCAGACGGGCAGGACCGACGATACCGAGCTTTGCATTACCGTGCAGGATTCCGGGCCGGGACTCGCCGCCGGCTACCTCGAGTGCATATTCGAGGCCTTTTTCACTACCAAGCCCGATGGTCTCGGCATGGGGTTGCCCATCTGCCGCTCGATCGTGCAAAGCCACGGCGGGCAGTTATGGGTGACGGCAAACGACCCTGTCGGCGCCAGCTTCCATTTCACGCTCCCCGCACAACGTCAAGCTTCGTTGCCAGCGCGCATTTAGCGCTGCGTCCCATTCGACCCTTCAGATCGCGGCGATTTCCGCTTTGCCGCGATGGCCGGAAATGAGCCCGGAATGTCCCCAAACCGGCGCAGCTAGCCCATCAGCCGGGAGCCGTAATACGTAGACTGTTCTCGTCGGCGGTCAATGACTGCCGGTCCTGGCGGGGAGTCATGGAGATGCCCGGCCACTTGACTTGATGCGCGCTGCAATGCGAACTCTGTTCTATCCGCGGGCAGCGCCCAAATCCCCTTAAAGGAAGGACGTATGAGCGAAGCAAACCAGGGCGCGGTGCGCCAACTGAATCATTTCATCGACGGTCAAAGCGCCGCTGGAACGAGCGGGCGATTCAACGACGTGTACGATCCGGCGCAGGGCCGTATTACTGCACGCGTACCGGTTGCTAACGCCGATCAGGTTGCCGCAGCCGTGGCGGCTGCCAAGGCTGCATTCCCGGCGTGGAGCGAAACCCCACCCCTCAAGCGCGGGCGCTTGATGTTCAAGTTCAAGGAACTGCTCGAGGCGCACCTCGACGAAATTGCCGAACTCATTACGCGCGATCATGGCAAGCTTTTTTCGGACGCAAAGGGCGAGGTCATGCGCGGTATCGAAATCGTCGAATTCGCGTGCGGCATTCCGAACCTGCTCAAGACCGGTTTCACCGATCAAAGCAGCAGCGGCGTCGACAGCTGGAATCTGCGCCAACCCCTGGGCGTGATTGCCGGCGTCACACCGTTCAATTTCCCGGTGGTGGTGCCATGCTGGATGTTCGTCATGGCTGCCGCGACCGGCAACACGTTCATCCTCAAGCCTTCGGAGCGCACGCCGACGTCGTCGATCCGGCTGGCGGAACTCTTTGTCGAGGCGGGCTTTCCCAAAGGTGTCTTCAACGTGGTGAACGGCGACAAGGGCACCGTCGATGCGCTGATTCAGCATCCCGACGTGGCCGCGATGTCCGTCGTCGCCTCCACGCCGGTGGCCGAATATATCTATGCAGAGGGCGCCAAACGCGGCAAGCGTGTGCAGGCGTTGGGCAGTGCGAAGAATCATCTCGTCGTCTTGCCCGACGCGAATCTCGATCAGGCCGTCGATGCGCTGATCAATTCGGCATACGGCTCGGCGGGCGAACGCTGCATGGCGACTTCGGTGGCGGTGGCGGTGGGGAGCATTGGCGACGAATTGATCGAGCGTCTCGCACCGCGCGTGCGCGCGCTGCGCATCGGTGCGGGTATGCAGCCAGATCTGGATATGGGGCCTCTCATCAGCGCCGCGCATCGCACCAAGGTGCTGGGTTATATCGACGCGGGCGTCGCCGCTGGCGCGAAGCTCGTGGTGGACGGGCGTGGTCATACCATGGCGGGGCACGAGGAGGGCTTCTTCCTCGGCGGCTCGCTCTTCGACGACGTGCAGCCGGATATGAAGATCTACCGGGAAGAAATTTTCGGGCCGGTGCTTTCTGTGGTGCGCGTGCCGGATCTCGCCAGTGCGATTGAACTCGTCAATGCACACGAACTGGGCAATTGCGTCGCGCTGTTCACGGCTGATGGCGCGGCAGCACGTACGTTTACCCGGCAGATTCAAATCGGCATGGTGGGCATCAACATGCCGAGTCCGGTGCCGTCAGCGTGGCATTCGTTCGGGGGCTGGAAGCGTTCGCTGTTCGGCGATCATCATGCATATGGCGAGGAAGCGGTGCGCTTCTATACGCGCTACAAGAGCGTGACGCAGCGCTGGCCCGACGCGTGAATTCGCCGTGCGCTTGAGGATAGCCGGCGCGGGTATGGCCGGCTATCGGGGCGCCGCCATGGCGCAGGCAATAAACCGCTAATATCGACGCGGGGTTCACAGAACAAAGCCACCAGCATGCCGGAAACACGCAATGGACCGAATCGACGCCATGAAGGTTTTCGTCGCCACGCTCGACGAGGGAAGTCTCGCGGGTGCCGGCCGGCGTCTTGGCCGCTCGCCCGCTGCGGTGAGCCGCGCCATTGCGTTCCTCGAAGCGCACACCGGCACGCCGCTCCTGTACCGCACTACGCGCACGATCCGGCTGAGCGACGCCGGCGAGCGCTATGTCCTCGCGTGCCGGCGCATTTTGGCCGATCTCGAAGAAGCCGATCTGCTCGCAGCCGACGAACGCTCCGCGCCGCGCGGGCTGCTGGGCGTGACGGCGGCCGTGGCCGTGGGCGAAGAGGTGCTGCGCCCGATGATCGAGGCATTCCTTGACCGTCACCCCGAGGTGTCGCTGCGCCTGCACCTGCTCGACCGGCCGGTGAGCCTCGTCGACGAGGGGATCGACGTGGCGTTGCGCATCGCGCATCTGCAAGATTCGACGCTCGTCGCCATTCCGGTAGGCGAGGTGCGGCGCGTGGTGGTGGCTTCGCCCGGCTATCTCGCCACGCATCCGGCCATCGCGGCGCCCGCCGATCTCGCGGGCCACGCGATCATTTCGATGACGCATTTCGGGCTCGACTCGTGGAGCTTCCCGGCGGCGCGCCAGACCGCGCTGCCCCAGGTCGTGCAGTTCTCGCCGCGCTTCATCGTGAATACGATACGCGCGGCGCGGGCTTCGGCCGTGGCGGGGCATGGCGTCACGCGGCTCTTTTCCTATCACGTGGCCGAGGAGGTCGAGGCGGGCCGGCTCAAGATCGTGCTGCGCGACAGCGAGCATGGGCCGCTGCCCGCGAACCTTGTCACGCCGCACGGGCGCCTTTCGGTGCCGAAGGTGCGCAGCTTCGTCGATTTCGCCGCGCCACGCCTGCGTGAGTACTTCGAGCAGGCCCGGCGCATTACTGACGCCGATTGAGCGGCATTCGCCTGAGGGACGTTCGCCCATTCGTTCGCGATACGGAAGAATGACTTCCGTACCCCATTCATTCTCTCGATGCGCGATCTAACCTAGACTGACTTCCATCTTCAGGGCGCTTCATTGCTCGCCCGCCGGGAATCACCATGCATCAAGCCGTCTCGAATCCGTCCGCGCCCGCGGCCTTCAACGTGTGGCGGGGCACGCTCGCGGGGGCCTGCGCGAGCCTCATCGGCATTGGCCTCGCGCGGTTCGCCTACACGCCGCTGTTGCCCGCCATCATCGGCGCGCACTGGTTTCCGGCCTCGACCGCTGCCTACCTCGGCGCCGCCAACCTGGGCGGCTATCTGGCCGGTGCGCTGCTCGCGGGCGCCATTCCAGCGCTCGGCCTCTTCGGCACGGAAGGTCTCATGGTGTCGGCGGTGCTGGTGGGCGCATTCACGCCCGGCATCGTGCCGCTCGTGCTCGGCCGCGTGAACGAGTTGCTCGCGCACCATCCGTCCGCCGTGAAAGACGCGTGGAGTCGGGCCACGACGAGCTTCGCCGTGATGCAGGCGGTTGCGGCCTACGGCCTGTCGTTCGTGTTCTCGTCGAGCGGCGGCAATTACCTCGTGCTGTTCGCGATCGGCGCCGCGGCGCTCGTGCTCGCGCTCTTCGTCGATCTCTTCTCCGCGTTGAGGGCCAAGTGAATACCACCGTATCTTCCCCGTCGGCTGCGCTACGGCAGACCAGGCCGCAGCCGCGCGGCTACGCCGAGCGCAACGTCCAGTACTGGCGGCGCAATCTCGCCGTGTGCGTGATCGGCTCGTTCACGACGCTCGTGAGCCTCAGCATGCTGCTGCCGTTCCTGCCGCTCTATGTGCGGCAGCTCGGCGTGACCTCGCAGTCCGCCGTGATCCAGTGGTCGGGCGTGGCATTCGGCGCGACCTTTCTCGGCACAGCGCTCACCGCGCCACTCTGGGGGCGCCTTGCGGACCGTTATGGGCGCAAGCCCATGCTCGTGCGCGCGGCCATCGGCATGGCCGTCGTGATGTCCCTGATCGGCGTGGCGCACAATGTGTACGAGCTCGTCGCGCTGCGACTGATCGCCGGCCTCGTAGGTGGATACGCGTCGGCTTCCACCGTGATGGTCGGCACCCAGGCGCCGCGCGAGCGAGCGGGCTGGGCGCTCGGCATTCTCTCAACGGGCGCGCTCTCGGGCAATCTCGTCGGGCCGTTGGTGGGCGGCGTGCTGCCCGGCTGGATCGGCATTCGCGGCACGTTTTTCGCGGGCGGCGCGATGATCGCCGTGGCGGCGCTGTTGACCATCTTCGTGGTGAAGGAAGCGTTTCATCCGGAAAGCGACGCGAAACCGCACGCAGGCAACGCCGCGGCCGGTTCGGGCAGTGGCGCGCGCCGGCCCGACTATGCGGTGGTGGCCGCGCTGCTCGTGACCGCGATGATGGTACTGCTCGCCAACATGTCGATCGAGCCCGTCATCACGGTTTATATCGGCAGTCTGGGCGTGGGCGCGGCGCATCTCGCGCGCGTGGCGGGCGTGGTCATGGCATGCTCGGCGCTTGGCAGTATGCTCACGGCGGCGCGCCTCGGCGCACTGGCCGACCGCTTCGGGAGCTGGCGCGTGATCGTCGCCTGCCTCGTGCTCACGGGGCTCGCGATGGTGCCGCAAGCGTTCGTCACGCACTGGTGGCAGCTTGGTGGCCTGCGCGTGGTGATGGGCATGACGCTCGCGGGGCTCTTACCTTCCATCGGCAAGCTCGCGCGGCAGTCGGTAGACGAAAGCAAAACGGGCCGCATGCTCGGTTATCTGCAGTCGGCGCAATTCAGTGGGCAGGTGGTAGGCCCGGTGATCGGCGGCGTGATCGGCGTTCACTTCGGCCTGCACGCCGTGTTCTTCGCCACCGGCGCGCTGCTGATCGCTTGCGGCGGACTCGCGCGCTGGGCCCAGCGTCGCGCACACGCTTGAAACCGGAACGCATTCTGAGGGAACGCAACATGAGCACTCAAGCGAACGACCGGGCGTTGCTGCGCTCGCTCGGCATTCAGAAACCGATCATTCAGGCGCCCATGGCGGGCACCGCCACGCCGGCGCTGGCCGCCGCCGTGTCGAACGCCGGTGCGCTCGGCTCGTTGGGCGTGGCCGCGATGAGCGCAGAGTACGCGCGCAAGGCCATTCATCAGACGCGCGAGCTGACGGCGAAACCGTTCAACGTCAACGTGTTCTGCCATCGCCCGGCCACGCCCGACGCGGCCGTGGAGCGTGCGTGGCTCGACTGGCTGGAGCCGGTGTTCCGGCAATACGGCGCGACGCCGCCACAGTCGCTTACGGAGATCTACACGAGCTTCGTCGCGGACAAGGCCATGCAGAGCATGCTGCTGCAAGAAAAGCCGGCGATCGTGAGCTTTCATTTCGGCCTGCCGCCCGATGCGGTGATCGCCGAACTCAAGCACGCGGGCATCCGTTTGCTTGCGAGCGCGACGAATCTCGACGAAGCCGCCGCGGCGGTCGAGGCGGGTGTGGATGCGATCGTCGCGCAGGGCGTCGAGGCGGGCGGTCATCGCGGCGTGTTCGATCAGCGGGCGCGTGACGATGGCCTCGGCACCTTCGCGCTCACGCGCCTTCTGGTGAGCGAACTCGACGTGCCCGTGATCGCGGCTGGCGGCATCATGGACGGCGCGGGCATCGCCGCCGCGCTCGCGCTGGGCGCGCAGGCGGCGCAACTGGGCACGGCGTTCGTGGCCTGCCCCGAGAGCGCCGCCGACGAAGGGTATCGTGCCGCCCTGCTCGGCGACGCGGCACGCCATACGACGTTCACTGCGGCGATCTCGGGCCGCGTCGCGCGCAGCCTCGTCAACCGTTTCACTGCATTAGGCGAAGACCCGGACGCGCCGCGCATTCCGTCGTATCCGATCACCTACGATGCGGGGAAGTCGCTCAATGCGGCCGCGAAGGCCAAAGGCGAATTCGGCTATGGCGCGCAATGGGCGGGGCAGGCCGCACCGCTCGCGCGAGCGCTGCCCGCCGCCGAGCTGGTGGCGCGACTGGAGTGCGAGACGCGCGAGAGCATCGCAATGTTGCAGTCGGTGTGGGCTTGAGCGGGGGTAACGCCCGCACTCTGAAATAACATCGGCACACGCGACGGAGGTGCGTGCCGATGTTCCGTTGCGGGGTTTAGCACGCTTTCAGGCAGTCACAATCTGCGCGATTACTACGAGTTCGACGGGCAAATTCACGGGCAGTTGTGGATGCGAGACCGCGGAGCGCGCGTGCCCGGCCTTCTCGCCGAGCACGGCAGCGAAGGGAACCGACGCGGCGTCGAGCACGACGGGCTGCTCAAAAAAAGCGTTCGGCGCTGCTCGCGCCTTCCATGTGCACGATGTGATGCAGGCGCTGTAAGCTGCCGAGGCGCCGCTTGATCTGCGTGAGCACGTTCAAGGCGGTGAATTGCGCGGCCTCGTGGCCTTGTTCGAGCGTCAGTTCCGCATCCACGCGTCCGGTCCACCGCAGCTTGCCGTTGGCGAGCGGCCCTGGCCGGAGATGAAGAGCGGATCGCCCGCCTCGAAAGTGGCGGTGTAGTTGCCGAGCGGTTGCGGCGCAGCGGGCAAGGCGAGACCGAGATTAGGCAAGTTTTTGTTAGACCGACACGAGGTTCTCCTCCAATGGTAATGAGCATTCGCCTCATGTTGGAACCTTCAGGATAGAGCGAAAACAACAAGCGCAAACAGAAGCAAGCAGGAGAAAACGGGCATGCAACGCAAATTCGATGATCTGCAGCTGGGCAGCATTGAACTGTTCTGCCAGGCGGCGGAGCTGGGCAGCTTCACGCTGGCGGCCAATGCCGCGAGCGTCACGCCCGCCGCGGTGAGCCGCTCTGTGGCGCGGCTCGAAGAGCGGCTCGGCGTGCGCCTGTTCGTGCGCACGACGCGCCAGATCCGCCTGACCGATGCGGGGCGGCGCTACTTCGAGCAGTGCCGCCAGGCGCTCTCGCAACTCGTGGACGCCGAGCGCGAAGTCACGGGCGAGCAGACCACGCCGGCTGGCGTGCTGCGCATCAGCATGCCCACGCCCTATGGACACTATCGCGTGCTGCCGCTCTTGCCAGCATTTCGCGAGCGCTATCCGCAGGTGCGGGTCGACACGCATCTGAGCAACCGCAACATCGACTTTGCCGACGAAGGCTTCGACCTGGCGATTCGCGGGCGCGCGCCCGCCGATTCCAGCCTGGTCGCGCGCAAGCTGGAAGACGCAGAGATGGTGGTGGTGGCCACGCCCGCTTATCTGAAGCGCGCGGGCGTGCCGAGGACCGTGGCGGACCTGCAGTCGTTCGAATGCATACAGTTCGAGCTGCCAAGTAGTGGACGTTACCTTGCGTGGACCTTCGACGGCAATACCAGTGAAGATGGCGATGTGATCACGAGCGGAAGTTACGGCACTTCGGGCGACGCGCTCGCCGGCGTGACGCTCGCGCGTGCGGGGGCGGGGCTCTTCCAGACGTATCGCTTCGTGGTGGCGGATGATCTGCGCGAAGGCAGGCTCGTGGAGGTGCTGCGTGAGGAGGGTGGGCGTACCCGGCCGTTTATCCTGCTGTATCCGCATGCGCGCTATTTGACGTCGCGCGTACGGGCGTTCGTGGATTTTCTGGTGGAGCAGTTGGCGGCGCCTGCGGTTGCGCCGCGCGCGAAGCGAGCGCGGTAAGGGTCTCCTACGAGCACGACCAATGCAATAGCCTCCCCGTTGGTTCGTTTTTCTGACTCCACGCTGCCAGCAGAAGCGCCGGTGGCCGCCATATTTTCTGGCGACGTAAAGGCGAAAGGGAGGTGGAATTCAATGACGACAACGCGGTCATGGCACAGTGTCCGATGTATGGTCGGCACACGTGGTTAACCGGTCGTCGCGAGTATGCGTGCACCCCAAGCCCAATTGGAAGGCGTCCATGGGCTAACGTCATATTAGCGGCTCTGGTGCAAATAGCCGTAGGGGCGTAGATGCCTTCAGTAAATAAGGTATCCTTATTTGTCGAACAGGACGCCATTCCATGCGGAGGGCGCAGTGGCATTCTTGAGCCTGAGAGCGCGGAGGTCGAACTGACCCTTGCGAATGCGATGCATCAACTCGATGCCTGAAATCGTGATCGCGGCACTCCTGAACCGTTTGAAGCCGAGCATCACGTTTATTCTGGACTTGATGTTTCGATGGTCCTGTTCGATCAGATTGTTCAGGTACTTCGAGGTCCGGACCTTCGTATCCTCAGGCAACAGGCCATCGCCCTTCATCTCGCGTATCGCGCGGTGCGAGGCAGCGTATCCATCAAGCGTGATCTTCTCTGGAGGCTGGCCCGGATGTTTGATGGCCTTGCTGACAAAGGCTTTGGCCGCAGTTACATCTCGCTTCGCCCTGAGCATGAAGTCTACTGTCTGGCCGGCCCGATCAACCGCCCGGTAAAGATAGACCCAATTGCCGCGAATCTTCAGGTAGGTTTCGTCAACGCGCCACGACTTTCCCGCCGGCGTTGCGAAACGGTTCCAGCGCTTGACGAACTCCGGCGTAAAGCGCTTCACCCAGCGCATGATTGTCGTATGAGCCAGCGACAAACCCCGCTCGGCCATCATCTCGACAAGATCACGCAGACTCAGCTTGTAGCGAAGGTACCAGCGTACGCACAGAACAATGATTTCTCGATCAAAATGCCGACCAGCGAACACCCCATCCAGACCTTTCCTCGTGCTCATATCCGGCCACCAGACTGATTGGATCGCCACTTTAACCCATCCGGTGAGCCTATTTGCACCAGAATTGCCAGCAGTACCTTGGAGGCCAATCGTGAAACCAACCGGGGTCAGCTACTGATCTTGCCGCGCGTCGCCTCCACGGGAATGGTCCGTCCTTTCCGTCGCTTCGCAACCGGACTTTGCACTGAAGCCTCGAACTGACTGGGACTGCACCCGTACCGCGATCTGAACCACCGTGTAAATGCACTGGGTTCGGAAAATCCAAGCAGGCCCGAGACCTCCGCAAACGGACGCTCGCGCCGCTCCAGATAGCGAAGCGCCAGTTCGCCCCGTACCGCCTCGAGTATCGAAGAAAACGTCATGCCTTCATCTGCCAGATGACGATGCATCGTGCGACGGCTCATGCCCAGCTGCTGCGCTACGGTTTCGTTTGAGCTTCGACCCGATGGCAGCAGCAGGAAAACGAGTTTGCGCACTTCATCGGACAGCGGGACGTCGGCGCTTTCGTCTGCGTTGCCCAGGTATTGCCGTACGTATTTCCCCATGACGGGATCCGCAGACGGTAGCGGCAGCCTGAGGTCGCTGACGTCGCATACGATGCCCGTGAACGCGTGACCGAACTCGACATTCGGCCCGAACACACGCGTATGCACGGTGCGGTCGGCGGGTGGCCCATGCGTGAAGCAGACTGTTTTCGGCCGCCACTCCTCGCCAAGGAAAAAGCGCAGCAACCGGAACATGACCGCAAGCGCAAGCTCGGCCGCCTGGCGAACCGGCACCCCCTGGCCCGCCAACAATTCTTCGCGAATGATCGCCACATTCGCCTCTTCCTCGACGCTGATGAAAAGTGCCTCGTTCTGCAGGTGGCTGTAACGCGCCGCCGCATTCAGGGCGTGGCGCAACGTCGGCTCATCGCGCACCGCGAGCGCCAGCGGGCCGAGATTCGACGCGCGGCGCGACTCGGCCATGCGCAGGCCGAATGTCTCGACTTCGCTGCGCTGGGCCGACAGTTCGAGCAGTAGCGCGACCTTTTCCGCCGGGATTCTGAGGTCGACCTCGCGGAGGCTTTCCGGTGGCAGCCCGACTTCGGCGAGCATGCGCCAGGGGTCGAGTCCCGAGGCACGCGCAATTTCAGCGTAGTGGGTCAGGCTCGCACTGCGAACAAGTTTCAGCATTAGGGACTTCCCGAGATGTCCCATTATGGTAAGAAATTGACCCCTAAAGTCAAGCCTCAAAAAAAGCGGGTGCCTAGAATCGGTTCATCCCTGAACGGCCACGGCACAGCCGGACCATCCAGGCACCTCACACCGAACATGAAGGAAGTCCTCTGATGAATGCTACCGACGCCACGGCAACCCCGGTCTGCGATGCGTTGCGCGCGAGCGGCAACTGGAACCCGAACTGGGAGCCGTTCGCGGAACTCGATCCCGCCTGGACTGAGAAGTTCATGGCTATGGGAACGGCGCCCATGACGTCCGGCTTCCTCGACGCAAAGACGATCGAGTTCATCGCGATTGCCGTCGACGCCTCGTGCACGCACCTGTACGCCCCCGGCGTGCGGCGCCATATCCGCAAGGCACTTGAACTGGGGGCAACGAAAGAAGAGATCACTGCGGTCCTGCAATGTGTATCCGTACTCGGTATCCACTCGATGAGCGTAGCGGCGCCGATCCTCCTCGAAGAGACAGCGGCACATGCAACCCGCGTTGAAGCTTCACACAAGTAACCCATTCTGAAAGGACACGAACCATGCAATTTCTCGATGATTCACTGCTGCCGGAGAACCAGGAGAAGCTCGTCATCCAGGTCGCGCCCTATGGCCCGCAGTTCCTGCCCACCGACTCCGACGACATCGCGCTCACCATGGACGCGCAGATCCAGAAGGCAGTTGACTGCTACAACGCGGGCGCAACCGTCCTCCACGTGCATGTTCGTGAGGAAGACGGTAAAGGCTCCAAGCGCCTGTCGAAGTTCAATGAGATGCTCGCACGCCTGCGCGATGCAGTTCCCGACATGGTGCTGCAGGTGGGCGGTTCGATCTCGTTTGCACCAGAGGGCGAAGGCGAGGCAGCAAAGTGGCTCAACGACGACACGCGCCACATGCTCGCGAATCTCACGCCCGCGCCCGATCAGGTGACCATCGCCATCAACACCAACCAGATGAACGTCACCGAGTTGCTCACGCCCGAGGACTGCGGCGACACGTCACTCGGCCATCCGGCGTATTTCCAGGCCTACAAGGAAATGTGGATTCCGTCGGGTCCAGGTTTCGTCGAGGAGCACCTAAAGCGCCTGCAGGCCGCTGGCATCCAGCCGCACTTCATGCTCGGCGACGTCGGTCAACTGGAGAGCGTCGAGCGACTGATCCGTCGCGGCCACTACACGGGTCCGCTCGTGCTGAACTGGGTTGCCATCGGCGGCGGTGCCGACGGCCCCAATCCGCGCAACCTGATGGAGTTCATCAATCGATGCCCACAGAACGCCGTGCTGACCGTCGAAAGCCTGATGCGACATGTGCTGCCGCTCAACACGATGGCCATCGCAATGGGTCTGCATGTGCGCGTCGGCATCGAGGACAACCTCTGGGGCAGGCCCGGCGAGCGCATGACGTCGGTGCAGCAGGTCGAACAGATGGTTCGCATTGCCCGCGAACTGCACCGTGATGTGGCGACGGGCAAGGACGCGCGTCGCATCTACCGCATCGGTGAGCATTACACCCGTGTCGACGAGACCTTGAGGGCACTTGGACTTCCGCCTAACCGGCAGCCCGGACAGCGCGGATTCCGCGTGGCGGCCTGAGTGATGGCGGATACCCGCACCGCTGTGGTGGCCCCTTGCAGATAGACATAACCAGACATCGCTTGAGCGGTGCGGATTCGTGGAGAAATCGATGGCCTTGAAGAAGTACCCCTGCGCGATACTGGCGACGCTGCTGCTCACGCATATCCTCGCGCATATCGACCGCAACATCCTGCTGGGTTTCTCGTCGACGCTGACCGCCGAACTGGGACTCAGCAACGCGCAATATGGACTGCTTGTGGGGGCGGTGTGGGTCCTCAGCTACGCCGTGATGGCCGTTGTCACAGGGACTTTTGCAGACCGCTTCAGCCGCACGCGCGTCATCGCAGCCGGGCTTCTCGTCTGGAGCGTGTGCACGGCGGCGTCCGGTTCGGTTCACAGTTTCGGGCAACTGGTGGCAGCCCGCCTGCTCGTGGCGACCGGCGAAGCCTCGCTCGTGCCGGCTGCGGTCGGCATCCTTGCCGAAGTCTTTTCGGCGCGGCGCCGCGGCACGGCGCTCGGACTGTTCTTCGTTGGCATTCCACTCGGCGTCGGTATCAGCTTCCTGCTGGCCGGAACGTTCGGCGCGACTTACGGGTGGCGTACGACATTCCATGCCCTCGGCGTGATTGGCGCGGTGATGGCTGTGGGGCTTGTGTTCCTCAAAGACGAACGAGAACAACACGCCGACGCCGCGCGCGGCGAACCATTCGCCTTGCAACTGCGCGAAGTCCTGGGCGTGGTCCGCGCCAGCCGCGCGCTGCAACTGGCGATTCCCGGGTTCGTCCTCGCACATCTCGCCTTTGTGGGCCTCTCGTTTGCCCAGCTGTGGCTGGTACGCGAACGCGGGATCAATCCGGCAGAAATCACGCGCGTCATCGGCGGTGTGCAGATCGTCTTCGGCACACTCGGTTCCGTCGTCGGCGGTGCGGCAGGCGACCGTTTCGCGCGGCGCTTCTCGGGCGGGCACGCGGGCTTCATGGCGTTGCTCGTCGCCGTGTGTGGACCACTGATGATCGTCTACCGCTTCGCGCCCGCCGGCTCGCTGCTGTTCTACGCCGGCATGTGCGCGGGTGCCTTCCTGCCGCTCGCGCTGTACGGGCCCGCCATTGCCGTCATCCAGGGCCACGTGCCGGCACGGATGCGCTCGACGATCACGGGGTTGACGATGACACTCATCAATCTCTTCGCGATAGCGCTCGGGAACTTCGTTGCCGGTGCGTTGAGCGACCGGCTGGCAAACACCGGCGTTCATGCGCCACTGACGTGGGTTCTGCTCGGGACCGATCTGCTCGCCATCGCGTCGCTGCCGTGCTTCCTCGCACTCGCTGCACGCTCCCGCCCGGGGTCGTCAAATGGCGACGCACAGCCGGAGAAGGCATCTGCCGCTTCGCCGTGGCAACAACCTCAAAACTGAGGGAATGCTGATCATGAATAGCACCATTGAGCGGATCCGTCCGGGAACGCGCCACCTGGAGAATCGCGTGGCGCTGGTAACGGGCGTTGGGCCCGGTCTTGGCCGTGCGTGTGCAGTCGCGCTGGCGCGGGCCGGCGCCGACGTTGCGATCTGCGACGTCGACTCCGCAGCCCTGGAGGCGACACGCGCCAGCGTCGTTGAACAGGGCGCGCAATGTCTGGAAATCCGCTGTGACGTCTCGTCCAGTTCTGACGTGACGGACATGTTCTCGCAGGTGGCTGGGCATTTCGGCACGCTTCACATCCTCGTGAACAATGCGGCGCTGACCCCGAACAGACCCGAAGACACCGAGCGGCGCAACCGGCACTACGCCTATCTCACGACGCCCGTGCCCAGACAGTCGCTCGGTTTTACGAGCTGCATGAGCGACGAGGACTGGCATCGCTACTGGGGTGTGAACGTCCACGGTCTGTTCTATTGCACACGGGAGGCGCTCAGGCTGATGGAGCCACAGCGCTACGGGCGCATCATCAACGTCGCGTCCATCGCCGGCATCAGTTCGATGAGTGCGCACAGTCCGCACTACAGCGCGACCAAGGGGGCCGTTATCGCCTTCAGCAAGTCAGTGGCAGCCGAGGTGGCGGGGGCCAACATCCACGTCAACGTACTGGCGCCCGGCGGGGTCGCCACGCCCGAGTTCAATGCGTATCTCGCGTCGGCCGGCGAAGAAGCCCGCAACCGGCTCTGGCAGATGGTTCCTTCCGGCCGCCTTGGTGCCCCCGAGGAATATGCGTCCATGGTCGTTTACCTGGCCAGCGACCACTACCTCGTTGGACAGGTCGTCAGTCCCAACGGCGGCGCCGTGGTCTGAGTCTGACCAGGACAGCCTGTTCACCTGATTCCCGGAGATTCAGGCGAACCCATTTTCATTACTCGAAGTACCAGCCGGATCCGTCCGGCAATCACAAATATGATTGGAGACGAAATGAAATTGAGATGGGGGAGCGCTGCTGCGCTTATCGCGTTCGCTGGTGCGGCAAACGCACAATCGTCGATCACGCTGTATGGGGTGATTGATTCCGGTTTGCTCTACCAGAGCGCAAACGCGGCGAACTTCCAGTCGAAAGTGAATCTTGGTCACGTCTTCCAGCTCAAGGATGGTGGCATCTATTCGAGCATCTGGGGTTTGAAGGGTTCGGAGGACATCGGCGGCGGCTATAAGGTCAACTTCAAGCTGCAAGGCGCATTCAACAGCAGCAACGGCAGAACGGGGCTTGCCGACGCCCCAGGGGCCACCGCCGTCTTCAACCAACAAACGACGATTGGCGTGTCAGGCCCGTTCGGCACAATCGATGCGGGCCGCCAGATCGTGCCGATGATCTACGCGATGGCTGAAACTGACGTTCGCAGCGCCCAGTATTTTGGCTCCATCCTCACTGGGTGGCTCGGCCTGAACCAGGCAGCGGGCTGGCAGGGGCTCAGCACGAACGGTCCTGTGGGCGCGCTCTATGACGACAATGCGATCGTCTACCGGTCACCGAAGTTCTACGGCGCATCGGTTGCGCTCGAGTACGCGCCGGGCGGCACCCCCGGACAGTTCGAGGGCGGCACGCGCGAGTCGGCGGTGCTTCAGTATTCGAACTATGGCCTGAACCTCGCAGCGGTGTACTACAACGGGCATGACACCAACCCGTTCACGCAGACGGGCCCCTCGACCATTGTCACGACACCGTCAACCGGACTGAACAACAACCAGTTCTACTTCCTGGGCGCGCAGTACACGTTCCACGACTTCTCCGTCTCGTCCTCGTACAGCCGGGCACGCAATCCCGCCAACGCCGGCGGTCCGAAAGGGTTCACTCTGGAGATGTTCTCCGGCGGGCTCGGCTACAAGTTCAGCCCATCTTTCAAGGTCACCTCCGGTTTTTATTACCTGCATGACCGCAACGTCGGGGCCAACCACTCTGCGGAATACGCACTGGGTGCCGAGTACAACCTCACGAAGCGCACGCTTACCTACGCGCAGGTGGGTTACGTCGACAACCACGGCAACATGAGCCAGACGATCACCTATGGCGCACCCGTTCCGGAAGGTCGCTCGAGCACGGCGGCGATGGTCGGCATCCGTCACAGCTTCTGATCCAGTCAAACAAAAAGTGGAGCATTTCATGAAGACAATAACGGCACTCTGGCTCGCCTGCGCGGCGTGGATCGCGATCGCATCCGTGCAGGCCTCGGCCCAGCCGGAAGCGAGCGCCGCATCGAATACAGTCGAAACCTCGAGCGCTGCCACCGCCTCGGGCACCATAACAGCCGCGGAAATCCGCAAGGCCAACCGAGCGCTGCGCAGGAAGGTCTACGCCGCCATCGTCGCGCACAAGGAGATCAATGCGGGCAACATCAGTGTGGTCGCGAAAAGCGGCGCCGTGACGCTCGACGGCTCGGTCATCGACGCCGCACAGATCGACAGAGTCGCCGAGATCGCCCGCGGCGTCCCCGGCGTGATGTCCGTGTCCAACAGGCTGACCGTCAAGAAGCCGTTTGGTGGCCAGTAAGGGGTGGGTTACGGCTTCCGGCACGGCTGCGTCGTCAGGATTCTGGATAAGGCGCCGCGCCGGATGTAATCAACTCCCGATCTTCGCAGGCTCGACGACTGTAGCGAGTTCGATAACCGCCATTAGTCAGGCACATGTTTGGCCGTTGTTGGCCGCGAACCGTCTCATGCCGGCATACGCCGCTTCAACCTCGCCACGCTTCAATCGGCAGCACGCGTTAAGGGTTATTCGATGCCTGCCATCGGCCACAGGAATGTGACGGTGCCTGCGCGCGTGTCGGCAGGCGTCGAATAAGCCTCGATGGAGGAAACCGCGGAGTGCCCCGAAGCGCTTGAAGTCTTCGCGGCTATGGCGATTGATAGGCCGGGATGCTCAGCGGTGCCGGATGCGGCGCGTTCAGGCGGGATGCCGGACGGGCACTGACGCGATGGCGAAGCGGTACTGAGGTGCAATCGCGATGATGACGCGGGCTTGGGAGGCGCTTCGAGAAGCGACACGCGCAAATGTCCGCTCGTGGGCCGCGTTGCCGCAAAGCCGACGGTCGGTTCAGATATCGGGGAACCGTGGAGTTCATGTCTGCTCCCGGCGCATTGGCGGTGCGCGGATCGGGGCGCTGCGCGCGAGGATGTCGACGACGATCATCGGTGCGCCGCAGTGCCGGCAGATGAAGACGGGCCGGGTTTCGAGGGTGGCGTCGTCCGGTGACGGGCTGATCCCTGGTGCGACGTGTAGCAGATCGCGCACCCTGGCGAGCCTGGCGCGGCGTACCGGGTTGGCGAGCAGTCCGTAGTGACGGATGCGATGGAAACCGCCGGGCAGCACATGGAGCAGGAAGCGGCGTATGAATTCGCCGGTTTCGAGGGTCATGGTCTTGTAGCGGGTGTGTCCCTTCGCGCGGTAGTCCTTCCAGCGGAACGTCACACCGCGCTCATCGAAGGCGACCAGACGCTGGTTGGAGATGGCAACGCGGTGCGTGTAGCGTGAGAGGTACTCGAGCACCGCCTTCGGTCCGGCGAACGGGCGCTTGGCGTAGACCACCCATTCGCAGGTACGCAGCGGCGCAAGCCAGTGGGCAAAGGTGGCGGGATCAGCGAGCCCGGTGTACTCGCCGAAGAACTGCAGCTGGCGATTCCGGTGGGCCAGTTCGAGCGCTTCGAGGAAGCGCCGGCGGAACAGGCGTGAGAGCACGCGCACCGGCAGGAAGAAGCCGGGCCGGCACGCAATCCAGCGCTCGCCATCGGGCGAGAGTCCGCCGCCGGGTACGATGCCGTGCGCGTGTGGATGATGCGTAAGGGCTGAGCCCCAGGTGTGCAGTACGAGCGTGGCTCCGATCTGCGCGCCGAGATGCCTGGGATCGGCAGCGATCGTGCGCAGCGTGTCGGCGGCGATGTCGAGCAGCAGGCCGTAGATGATCCGTTTGTTGTACCAGGCGATCGCGCTGATGGGTGCGGGAAGCGTGAAGACGACGTGGAAGTACTCGACGGGTAGCAGGTCGGCCTGGCGCGCCTCCAGCCAGCGGTGTGCGGCGCTGGCCTGGCACTTCGGGCAATGGCGGTCCCGGCACGAGTTGAAGGACACTTCCGTCCTTGCGCAGCCTGAACAGCGCAGCACATGTCCGCCCAGTGCCGCCGTGCGGCACCGTTCGATGGCCGACATGACCTTCAGCTGCCCCAGGCTCAGGTGTGTCGTGGCTCGCCACGCTGGCCCGTGGCTGCGGAAGATCTCCGCAACCTCCAGCATGAGGCGTTGCGGCTGCGGGCTTACTCGGTAGGCAGCCGGTCCAGCGGGCTGGTGACCTCCTGCAGCAGGTCGGTGGCGACCTGGACGTAAAGCGCGGTGTTCTCCAGCTTCGCATGGCCAAGCAGGACCTGGATCACGCGGATGTCCACCTTCTGTTCAAGGAGGTGTGTCGCGAAACTGTGTCGAAGCGTGTGCATGGACACGCGCTTGTCGATGTGCGCGGCCTCGGCGGCGGCGTGAATGGCGCGGTTCAGTTGCCGCGTGCTCAGCGCATCGACCGGATCGAGCCCGGGAAACAGCCACCCGCCGTCGAGCATCTTGCCCTGCGCACGGGCCACGCGCCACCACACACGCAGACGCTCAAGCAGAACCGGTGAGAGCATTGCGTAGCGGTCGCGGCGGCCCTTGCCCTGCTCGATACGCAGTGTCATGCGCTGGCTGTCGACGTCGGTGACCTTCAGCGCCACCACTTCGCTCGCGCGCAGCCCGGCACCGTAGGCGACCGACAGCGCGGTCTGGTGCTTCAGGTTGCCGGCTGCCTCGATGAGGCGCCGCACCTCATCGGGACTAAGCACGACGGGCAATATGCGGGGCACGCGCACCGGCTGCATCCTGACCATCAGCTCGGGCCGGTCGAGCGTGACGGTGAAGAAGAACTTCAGGCCGGTGATCGCGCGGTTCAGTGAGACGGGTGAGGTGCCGTGATCGACCAGATAGAGCTGGTAGCGCCGCAGGTCCTCGACGGTGGCCATGTCGGGCGAGCGCTCGAGAAACCGGGCGAACTCGCGCACGATGCGCAGATAGCTCTCCTGCGTCTTCGGGGCAAGCTGGCGCATGCGCATGTCGTCGATCATGCGCTGGCGCAGTGGGCTGGCGTTTGCCGGTAAGGAGGTCATGATTCGGCTCCTGTTGAAGAACGAGGCGGATTGCCTCATTCGCCAACATAAAGCCGCGTGACCGGCCTCTCCCTGATCTCCAGCGTCGGACCGTAGCCCCTACCGCGCGAGCGGTTTAGTCCGTCGACCCAACTGAGACGTTCGCAACGACTGTGATGCGGTGACCGGTCTGGGGCGATCACCGGTCATTCGGATTCCAGACGACGCGACAAAGTTGCTGGACCGATATAAACGTTATCAGGATTGAGCCCCATAAATCACGATGATTTGTTTGCGGCTGCTGCTACGTTTATCTAAATGAGTTCGTGTTGACACCGAGTAGCGACAGAAAAATCCGGGCACGATGTGAATGGCCAGACAGCGGATGCTGACGCAGCTTGTGATACAGCGTCTTTTTCGAGATGCCGAGCGCATGGCTCGCCTCGGCGACGTTACCGTTGTGGCGCCGCAGCATGTCTTGGGAGCGCACGCTGGAACGGGTCGGCGCGAACGAGTCGATTCCCGTCGATTGCCCCGTGATCGCGGCATCGAAGGCCGATCTCGCGGCGCTGGCCGCCGAAGGCGGTTTTCGCGCGGATCTGCTGTATCGGCTGTACGTTGCGCAGATCGTGCTGCCGCCGTTGCGCGAGCGCCGCGAAGACGTGCCGCTGCTGCTCGAGCACTTCGTGTGGCGGCGGCACGTCGCTTCGCAACAACCCACGCCGGTGGTGTCGGCATCGCAGGTGTCGAAGTTAACGGAGCGCGCGTTGCGTGTTGATCTCTTCGCTTTGCGCGTCACGTACGCGATCTCCATCAGCGTCGGAAGTTCTTCGTCAATTCCGTCAACACCTGGACGAAGGCCTTGCTCGCCGCCGTCCGATACGCGTCCTTGCGTTGCAGCAGCACAGCCGTGCGCGCCTGCAGCGGCGGGTCGAGCAGCACGGGGTGCAGCTCGGTATGCTCGCGCGCGATGCCATCGGGCAGTACGGTTGCGAGCTGCCCACGCCGCACGATCTCGACGATCGCACTGATCGAACTGGCCTCGATGGCAACCTGCGGGCGGATCCGGTTCTGCGCGCAGTATTCGTCGATGTAACGCCGCGTCGCGAACGCTTTGTTCAGCAGCACCAGCCGTTCGTTGGCGAAGTCCTACGCGGACAGCGGCTTGCGGCGCGTCGCGCGCGCATGGCCTCCGCCGACGACGAGGCTCAGCGTCTCGCGAAACAACGGCTCGCTTTCGATTTCCGCAGTGTGGACGGGCTCGAACGCGATGCCGGCGTCGAGCCTGTCATCGGCGAGCTGCGCTTCGATTTGATCCTGCGTGATTTCCTGAATGTCGATCGCGATGCCGGGATGCAGGCCATAAAAACGATCGATCACGGGCCCCACGAGATAAGCCGTGAAGGTCGGCGTCACTGCAAGGCGCAAATTGCCGCGGCTTAGTTCGCCGACGTCATGTATCGCCCGCACGCCCGCATCCAGATCCTGTAGCGCGAGCTTCGCATAGCGCATCCACGCCGCGCCGGCATCCGTGAGTTGCACGTTCCGCCCCGAACGGTCTAGGAGCTGCGTGCGCAGCGTGTCTTCCAGTTGCCGTATCTGCTGTGACAGCGTGGGCTGTGAAACGTGCAGCGCCTCGGCGGCGCGTGTGAAATTGCGGTGTTCCGCGACGGCCAGGAAGTAACGGATATGACGCAACAGCATGGCGAATCTCCTCGTCCTCGATAACTATTGGTGTTTCCTATGGTGAGCATCATAAACCCGTCTTGGACGCTATGACTGAACATGTCCATTCTCTGTCCAACGCACCGCACTGACCGACACGGCAACGAACGCCAGATTGAATGGAGCTGACCATGCAAGAGATCATCGACGGTTTTCTGAAGTTTCAGCGGGACATCATGCCCGCGCGCAGGGAGTTGTTCCGCAAGCTGGCCACCAGTCAGACGCCGCGCACACTGTTCATTTCCTGTTCCGATAGTCGCATGGTTCCCGAACTGGTCACGCAGCGCGAACCGGGCGATCTGTTCGTGATCCGCAATGCCGGCAACATCGTGCCTTCGTTCGGTCCTGAGCCCGGCGGTGTGTCGGCAACGGTCGAATATGCGGTGGCCGCGCTCGGCGTGACGGATGTGGTGATATGCGGCCACTCGGACTGCGGCGCGATGACGGCCGTCGCGACGTGCAAGTGCCTCGACCATATGCCCGCTGTCGCGAACTGGCTGCGCTACGCCGACTCGGCGAGGCTCGTCAACGAGGCGCGTGAACATGCGGGCGAGCGCGAGCGCGTCGACTCGATGGTGCGCGAGAACGTCATCGCCCAGCTCGACAACCTCAAGACCCACCCCTCAGTTGCCCTGGGACTCGCGCAAGGCCGCCTAAATTTGCACGGATGGGTCTACGACATCGAATCCGGCTCGATCGACGCGCTCGACGCCGCGCCCCGCCAGTTCGTGCCGCTCGCTGTGCATCCCGATGTCACCGCGACGCCCGCTGAGTGCGTGGCTGCGCTCTGATTCCCGGCTCGTCACACCGACTGCCGATCTCACCAGGTTGATTTACCCAAGGAGCAACAACATGACCCAATCGCAAGTCACACCGAACGCACGCGAAGCATTGACGGAAACGATCGTCGACGCGAAGGTGCGCAAGAACCTCACCTTCGAAGCCATCAACGAAGGCACGGGCTTGAGCCTCGCATACACGACAGCCGCGCTACTCGGTCAGCATGCGCTGCCGGAGAATGCAGCGAAGCTCGTCACCGAACGCCTCGGGCTCGACGCCGCCGCCGTTCGCCTGCTGCAAACCATTCCCGTGCGCGGCAGCATTCCGGGTGGCGTGCCGACCGATCCCACCGTCTACCGCTTCTACGAAATGGTGCAGGTGTACGGCTCGACGTTGAAGGCGCTGGTTCACGAGAAATTCGGCGACGGCATCATCAGCGCGATCAACTTCAAACTCGATATCCAGAAGGTGCCGGACCCGGAAGGCGGCGAGCGTGCCGTCATCACGCTCAACGGCAAGTATCTGCCGACCAAGCCGTTCTGAACCCATGGTGCAAAGACGAAAATTCTTACTGAGCACCGGTGCCGCGCTTGCTTCGGGCGGTCTTGCCCTCTCGGGTTGCACGATGACGGGGCCGCGCTCCACGTCGAGCACCAGCAACGCGCTGTCCCACACAAGGAGATCCGAAATGACTTCATCCGCAGCAATTCGCCCGCCGCTTCCCCCCGTTCACGCTGGAGACGGCCATCGAGAAAGTCCGTCTCGCGGAAGACGGTTGGAATTCGCGCGACGCCGCCAAGGTCGCGCTCGCCTATTCGCTCGACACGAAATGGCGCAATCGCGCAGAGTTCGCGAGCAATCGCGCGGAAGCGCAGGCGTTCCTCGAGCGCAAATGGAAGAAAGAACACGAGTATCGTCTGATCAAGGAACTGTGGGCGTTCGGTGGCAATCGCATTGCCGTGCGCTACGCCTACGAATGGCACGACGACTCGGGCAACTGGTTCCGCTCCTACGGCAACGAGAACTGGGAGTTCGGCGAGGATGGTCTCATGCAACGTCGCTATGCGTGCATCAACGACATGCCGATCAAGGAATCGGAGCGCAAGTATCACTGGCCCTTGGGCCGTCGGCCGGACGATCATCCGGGACTGTGCGAGTTGGGACTTTGAAGCCCGGATCGTTACAGCCGCGATGAGCGATTAGCGCCCAACAATCCAGTGGCGACGAATGACGGATTGTTGGGCGTGCGCCGGCGCGCCGTCGGGATGTAGCGACTTAAATGTCGTTGAATTATTCGCGACTTTTCGTTTTCTCCTCTCGGGTGAAAGTATGATCTGTGTCCGGTGTCAGGTCTGAGCTGCAAAGCAGTCTTTCAAATCGCCAGTCTGCGGAATCGACGATCGGCCACAGTTGGCCGGAGGACTAAACCGCTCGCGCGGTAGGGGCTACGGTCCGACGCTGGAGATCAGGGAGAGGCCGGTCACGCGGCTTTATGTTGGCGAATGAGGCAATCCGCCTCGTTCTTCAACAGGAGCCGAATCATGACCTCCTTACCGGCAAACGCCAGCCCACTGCGCCAGCGCATGATCGACGACATGCGCATGCGCCAGCTTGCCCCGAAGACGCAGGAGAGCTATCTGCGCATCGTGCGCGAGTTCGCCCG
Source organism: Paraburkholderia sp. A3BS-1L (assembly GCF_051125215.1). Lineage (NCBI taxonomy): Bacteria > Pseudomonadati > Pseudomonadota > Betaproteobacteria > Burkholderiales > Burkholderiaceae > Paraburkholderia > Paraburkholderia sp. A3BS-1L. The sequence goes on from NZ_CP120444.1 coordinate 937,135, forward strand.
GTTTCTCGAGCGCTCGCCCGACATGGCCACCGTCGAGGACCTGCGGCGCTACCAGCTCTATCTGGTCGATCACGGCACCTCACCCGTCTCACTGAACCGCGCGATCACCGGCCTGAAGTTCTTCTTCACCGTCACGCTCGACCGGCCCGAGCTGATGGTCAGGATGCAGCCGGTGCGCGTGCCCCGCATATTGCCCGTCGTGCTTAGTCCCGATGAGGTGCGGCGCCTCATCGAGGCAGCCGGCAACCTGAAGCACCAGACCGCGCTGTCGGTCGCCTACGGTGCCGGGCTGCGCGCGAGCGAAGTGGTGGCGCTGAAGGTCACCGACGTCGACAGCCAGCGCATGACACTGCGTATCGAGCAGGGCAAGGGCCGCCGCGACCGCTACGCAATGCTCTCACCGGTTCTGCTTGAGCGTCTGCGTGTGTGGTGGCGCGTGGCCCGTGCGCAGGGCAAGATGCTCGACGGCGGGTGGCTGTTTCCCGGGCTCGATCCGGTCGATGCGCTGAGCACGCGGCAACTGAACCGCGCCATTCACGCCGCCGCCGAGGCCGCGCACATCGACAAGCGCGTGTCCATGCACACGCTTCGACACAGTTTCGCGACACACCTCCTTGAACAGAAGGTGGACATCCGCGTGATCCAGGTCCTGCTTGGCCATGCGAAGCTGGAGAACACCGCGCTTTACGTCCAGGTCGCCACCGACCTGCTGCAGGAGGTCACCAGCCCGCTGGACCGGCTGCCTACCGAGTAAGCCCGCAGCCGCAACGCCTCATGCTGGAGGTTGCGGAGATCTTCCGCAGCCACGGGCCAGCGTGGCGAGCCACGACACACCTGAGCCTGGGGCAGCTGAAGGTCATGTCGGCCATCGAACGGTGCCGCACGGCGGCACTGGGCGGACATGTGCTGCGCTGTTCAGGCTGCGCAAGGACGGAAGTGTCCTTCAACTCGTGCCGGGACCGCCATTGCCCGAAGTGCCAGGCCAGCGCCGCACACCGCTGGCTGGAGGCGCGCCAGGCCGACCTGCTACCCGTCGAGTACTTCCACGTCGTCTTCACGCTTCCCGCACCCATCAGCGCGATCGCCTGGTACAACAAACGGATCATCTACGGCCTGCTGCTCGACATCGCCGCCGACACGCTGCGCACGATCGCTGCCGATCCCAGGCATCTCGGCGCGCAGATCGGAGCCACGCTCGTACTGCACACCTGGGGCTCAGCCCTTACGCATCATCCACACGCGCACGGCATCGTACCCGGCGGCGGACTCTCGCCCGATGGCGAGCGCTGGATTGCGTGCCGGCCCGGCTTCTTCCTGCCGGTGCGCGTGCTCTCACGCCTGTTCCGCCGGCGCTTCCTCGAAGCGCTCGAACTGGCCCACCGGAATCGCCAGCTGCAGTTCTTCGGCGAGTACACCGGGCTCGCTGATCCCGCCACCTTTGCCCACTGGCTTGCGCCGCTGCGTACCTGCGAATGGGTGGTCTACGCCAAGCGCCCGTTCGCCGGACCGAAGGCGGTGCTCGAGTACCTCTCACGCTACACGCACCGCGTTGCCATCTCCAACCAGCGTCTGGTCGCCTTCGATGAGCGCGGTGTGACGTTCCGCTGGAAGGACTACCGCGCGAAGGGACACACCCGCTACAAGACCATGACCCTCGAAACCGGCGAATTCATACGCCGCTTCCTGCTCCATGTGCTGCCCGGCGGTTTCCATCGCATCCGTCACTACGGACTGCTCGCCAACCCGGTACGCCGCGCCAGGCTCGCCAGGGTGCGCGATCTGCTACACGTCGCACCAGGGATCAGCCCGTCACCGGACGACGCCACCCTCGAAACCCGGCCCGTCTTCATCTGCCGGCACTGCGGCGCACCGATGATCGTCGTCGACATCCTCGCGCGCAGCGCCCCGATCCGCGCACCGCCAATGCGCCGGGAGCAGACATGAACTCCACGGTTCCCCGATATCTGAACCGACCGTCGGCTTTGCGGCAACGCGGCCCACGAGCGGACATTTGCGCGTGTCGCTTCTCGAAGCGCCTCCCAAGCCCGCGTCATCATCGCGATTGCACCTCAGTACCGCTTCGCCATCGCGTCAGTGCCCGTCCGGCATCCCGCCTGAACGCGCCGCATCCGGCACCGCTGAGCATCCCGGCCTATCAATCGCCATAGCCGCGAAGACTTCAAGCGCTTCGGGGCACTCCGCGGTTTCCTCCATCGAGGCTTATTCGACGCCTGCCGACACGCGCGCAGGCACCGTCACATTCCTGTGGCCGATGGCAGGCATCGAATAACCCTTAACGACACCGGCAGTTCGACGTCCGGCTGTCAGTAAGCAAGCGGGCTGTCGGCGTTGCCTCGAACAGGCAGTTGACAGACAGCAGCGCGACGGCGCTGATTGACGGGCCCAGTCTTGCTGTTGGCGCACGATGCACAATTATTATCGCAACGGCGATGCAATACGGCCTACGCTCGTCCGTCGGCACGTACGGCGTCCGACGGACCGGACGCACGCGCTGCGGCAAACGTCTTTTGGCCGCGTCAGGGCAAAGGCAAGGAGCCGCCTGGAGCAATCCGGACGATGGTTAGATTATTCAGGATGCCGAATGCGTGGCCCGTGTTCCGGCGTGTGTTGCTGACCGAAGTGATGAAGCGGCTGACCGCTCAAGCCCGTCCTTGAGCCTCACGGCGAGAAGTAAGTATCGACTTGGGCAATACGCGGTCCGTTGGCGTTCGTCAGTTGATGGAACAGTTCAACCTCGACGGCTAGACTCAGGGCGCTCACGCCCGAGGTATGGCACATCGATGCAGTGGCCGGTGCAGTCATAAGTCCAGCCGTGATAGCCGCAGCGGATGGACTCGCCTTCCACCACGCCCGCGTGCAGCGGCACCTGTCGGTGTGCGCAACGATCTTCCAGTGCGAATATGTACCGGACCCGGTGCGCGCCAGCACGATCGGATTGCCGGCGAAGTGCACTCCGACGGCTTTGCCGCGCTTAACCTCGTTCGACCAGGCCAGCGGATACCAGTGATAGGGATGGATGGGTGCACGGCGCAGGTCACACCCGGGCGCGCTTGCGAGTGGGTCGATGGCGCTGCTCTCGAGCATAGGCATTGCCTGCATGACGCCTCCTTGCATAACTGGAGCTTCGACCATCGCCACAAGCGCAAGCATGAGCGACCGGGGATCTGGCGCAGTGTACGCGAAGTCGGGATGAAGCGAAGCTCCCGGCACAGATGTCCTGCGTGACGTGCAGCACAGCGCGGGAGATCCCGCCTCGGGGCCCTTTCCCGTAGAAGTAGGTGGAACTCGCCCGGCGCGCAGAGCTTCAGTCCGTCGTGGAGGAGATGCGGGCCAGGGTACCGAATATGGGGCACGGAACGCTGCCGCTTCGGTAGCAGGCGAGGGGGCGTCCTTGCCAGCACTACCCAAGTCAAGCAGACGCCCCTGGAGCGTCCCGCCGCCCAGGACGGTCACATACCGCTGGCCGGGGCCGGGGTGTGGCACCGTGCGCTGGTTGGTGGCCCTGCGTCACATCCCCGTTTTATCTGGTATCCCGCGATGTGATCAAGCCGTATCGGTAGTATATTGCGGCGCACAATTTTGTCTGGTAGTATTTAGGATTCCCCAATCTGCGCGCATCATTTCCGTCGGAGGCGTTCCCGCCTCGATTGTCCGTGCGTCATTCCACGATTCCGTTCGCACCCCGACAGATCAACCTGATCTGCCGGCCTGCAACGTTCGTCGGCCAACCTGTCGAGGAGAATGTAGTGGCAAATCCCGTTCGCGTGGATTCAGCATCCCGCATGATTGCGGTTGCATCAAAGTCCGGCCGCCGCGCGCCAAAGGGAAAGGCCCGGGCGGTGGAAACGCCGCTGGACATCGAGTCGATGGCCCGACAGGACGAGGAGCGTCAACGCCAGATGCGCGCGCTGATTGCGCTTGGCCGTGAGCGCGGCTATCTCACGCACGTGGACATCAACGATCACCTCTCAGACAACGTTACGCAAACGGCTGCGATGGAGGCGATCGTCAGCACGTTCAGCGACATGGGGGTGGCCGTGTACGAGCAGGCGCCAGACGCGGCGACGCTCCTGTTAAGCGGCGCCGCGCCCGCCGTGGCATCCGACGATCAGGCGGACGAGGAAGCGCAAGCTGCACTGTCGACCGTCGATTCCGAATTCGGCCGCACGACGGATCCGGTCCGGATGTACATGCGTGAGATGGGGGGCAGAGAACTGCTGACCCGCGCCGGCGAAATCGAGATCGCGAAACGCATTGAGAACGGCCTGCAGGAGATGATTCAGGCGATCGCCGCATGTCCGTCGGTTGTGGGCGCCATTCTTGCCGAGGTGGACCGTATCGTTGCCGGCGAACTGCGTATCGACGAACTGGTCGATGGCATCAACGACGGAGTGAACGAAAGTGCAATGACGCACGACTCCGAAGGAGATGAGGTGGAAGCCTCCGGCTGCGGCGATGACCCGGACGGTGGCGATGTTGAGTCGGACGTCGGGGATCCGGAGGCAGCGAACGCTGCCCGCCTCGAGCAACTCACGAACGACGGCCTTGCGGTTTTCGCACGTGTGCGCACACTGCTCGAGCAGTTGCCGGGTGTGCCGGCTACTGGCGCGGCCCGTTCGGCAGCCGTTGCGCGAGTGCAGCTGGAGATCCAGCGCGAACTGGCGCCAATCCGCTTTACGGGCAGAACCATTGATCGCCTGTGCGCCAGTGTGCACGAACAGATTACGGAAGTTCGTGCGATCGAGCGCAGCATTCTGCAGATCGTCGTCGACCGTTGCGGCATGCCACGCGAGTCGTTTGTGGAGTCGTTTCCGGGCCACGAGACCGACCTTGAATGGACCCGCCGCATGGCGGCCACTTCGCGGCAGTTTGGCGCGGCGCTTGAGCGACATCTGGCGGCCATTCAGGCCGCGCAGCTGAAACTCACTGACATCGAGGCCAAGGTCTCACTGCCGCTGCGGCAGCTCAAGGAGATCAACCGCAGGATGAGTACCGCCGAGTTGAAAATGCGGCAGGCCAAGCGGGAGCTGATCGAAGCCAATCTTCGTCTTGTCATCTCAATTGCCAAGAAATACATGAACCGCGGCATGCCGTTCCTGGATCTGATTCAGGAAGGCAATATCGGCCTGATGAAGGCGGTGGACAAGTTCGAATACCGGCGCGGCTGGAAGTTTTCGACGTACGCCACCTGGTGGGTCCGGCAGGCTGTCACGCGTGGCCTTGCCGACCAGGCCAGGACCATTCGTGTGCCCGTGCACCTGATCGAAACGATCAACCGGCTGAACCGGATTTCGCGCGAGATCCTGCAGCAGACGGGGCAGGAAGCGCATCCCGCCGTTCTCGCCGAACGGTTGGAGATGTCCGAGGAAAAGGTACGCAGTATTATCAGAATTGCGAAGCAACCCGTGTCGCTCGAGACGCCGGTGGGTGACGATGCCGACGCGACGCTCGGTGACCTGATCGAGGATGTCTCCGCAAGTTCACCGGCTGAGGCCGCAATTCACGCGAACATGCGTGTCGCAATCGATGAGGCGCTCAACGGGCTGTCACCACGCGAGGCCAAGGTCCTGCGGTTGCGATTCGGGCTCGATACGACCTCGGAACACACGCTTGGAGAGGTCGGCGAGCAGTTTGGCGTGACCCGTGAGCGAATCCGCCAGATTGAGATCAAGGCGATGCGCACGCTGAGGGAGCCCATTCGCGCGGACAGGTTGAGGCCGTTTGTCGAGCGCTGAGCAAAAGCGGAGCACGCCCCCTGTCGACGCCCGGCTCCGGGCCGGCAGCGATCCTGCGTCGACCTGATCGCTGCCCCGCAGGACGCGTACGTTGCCCGGGAAACTTACAACGGCGTGATGTTCGCTGCCTGTTTCCCCTTGGGGCCCTGCTTGACTTCAAAACTCACCTTCTGGCCTTCCTGAAGGGATTTGAAGCCAGCTCCCTGAACCTCGGAGAAGTGTGCGAACAGGTCTTCGCCGCCATCGTCTGGCGTGATGAAGCCAAAACCCTTCGAATCGTTAAACCACTTGACGGTACCGGTTGCCATGTTCTGAATGTTCCTGTGAAGTCGGGTTGTAGAGGAGGCCACGGGCCTGCGCCAGCGGTGCGGTTATCTTGTAGCACAGGTGGGCGATTGCCGACTATCGAGGTTTTCGAGCGGCACTGGGGAACCCGTAGGCCAGCCGGCACCTTGATGCCGTGCGCATGCAGCACCGCCCGCAGCGTGAACCCCTGCGCCACCCGTCCGAAATCTGCGCGTCGGCGATCTGCGATTCCGGAGGGCGTGCGGTGCGTAGCTGGCCGGTCATATACCCGAAATCCGGCGGAAAGCACGGCCGTTGCGCGGCTGGCGCCGAACGGCCGTACGACCCCCGAGCCCGTCCGCGATCGTGCGCATGAGCACCATCACGGGAACAGGTGCGGGCGTCGCAAGTTGCATATGAACGCTGAAGCGTGCCCGACCGGGGCCAATGGGGGCAAGCCAATAGCGGTTCGGGGTTGACCGCATTTCTGCCGGTCGATGGGGATGCTCAGGCGGCCAGTAGGGGGGGGCTGTCATTCGGGCGGTTGCGGCGCGGGCGCGGCGTATCGACACTGGTTTATCAGTGGATCCCGTTGCCGGTGTCTTTCGGGGGCGTCCCCCCCTTGCGACCGTTCTCGCGGCTTGCTGCCGCCTTTGCGGGCGACGTGCGGCGGCCAAGCTCGCGCATCCACGCTCGCGAGCCATAGACCCCGCCAAAAAAAAGAAGCAAAAACAAAAAGCCCGCTTGCTGACGCGGAGCGGGCTTCGATGTTGGTTGCGGGAATAGGATTTGAACCTATGACCTTCGGGTTATGAGCCCGACGAGCTGCCAGACTGCTCCACCCCGCGGCGCGAAGTTTACTGAGATCGTTGGTTCTGGTCAACATGTTTTGCTTTCGACTCACAAAAGTCCCGCAAGCCATATGCACCGCGCCACGTTCAGGCGAAGACATGCGTGTCAGATCGCGAGAGGCGGCAACGTATCTTCACATTCCGCGTCAGGACCTCAAAAATAAATATTCGAGATTCTCTTGACGAGAGGTTCATTGGGCTTCATAATTCGCCTCCCTTCTGATGCGGGGCGCGAGAAAATAGCTGATTTAAGCGCTGTTTTTGAGCGATTGCTCTTTAAAAATTTACAGCCGATAAGTGTGGGCGCTTGATGGGTTTCGTGACCTGGTGATTCTTTCGGGGATGACCGGGAGTAGCGAAAGTATCAAGAGTCTCACACAAAAGTAAGTCAGGTTTTTGAATTTATTCAGAACCTGTCAGCTTTGAGTGAGCGACCTGTCTCGAGAGGGACAGAAAACAGTAACAGGTATTGAACTGAAGAGTTTGATCCTGGCTCAGATTGAACGCTGGCGGCATGCCTTACACATGCAAGTCGAACGGCAGCACGGGTGCTTGCACCTGGTGGCGAGTGGCGAACGGGTGAGTAATACATCGGAACATGTCCAGTAGTGGGGGATAGCCCGGCGAAAGCCGGATTAATACCGCATACGATCTTAGGATGAAAGCGGGGGATCGCAAGACCTCGCGCTATTGGGGTGGCCGATGGCGGATTAGCTAGTTGGTGGGGTAAAGGCTCACCAAGGCGACGATCCGTAGCTGGTCTGAGAGGACGACCAGCCACACTGGGACTGAGACACGGCCCAGACTCCTACGGGAGGCAGCAGTGGGGAATTTTGGACAATGGGCGCAAGCCTGATCCAGCAATGCCGCGTGTGTGAAGAAGGCCTTCGGGTTGTAAAGCACTTTTGTCCGGAAAGAAAACCTCTGGGTTAATACCCCGGGGGGATGACGGTACCGGAAGAATAAGCACCGGCTAACTACGTGCCAGCAGCCGCGGTAATACGTAGGGTGCAAGCGTTAATCGGAATTACTGGGCGTAAAGCGTGCGCAGGCGGTGATGCAAGACCGATGTGAAATCCCCGGGCTTAACCTGGGAACTGCATTGGTGACTGCATCGCTAGAGTATGGCAGAGGGGGGTAGAATTCCACGTGTAGCAGTGAAATGCGTAGAGATGTGGAGGAATACCGATGGCGAAGGCAGCCCCCTGGGCCAATACTGACGCTCATGCACGAAAGCGTGGGGAGCAAACAGGATTAGATACCCTGGTAGTCCACGCCCTAAACGATGTCAACTGGTTGTCGGGCCTTCATTGGCTTGGTAACGTAGCTAACGCGTGAAGTTGACCGCCTGGGGAGTACGGTCGCAAGATTAAAACTCAAAGGAATTGACGGGGACCCGCACAAGCGGTGGATGATGTGGATTAATTCGATGCAACGCGAAAAACCTTACCTACCCTTGACATGGACGGAATCCTGGTGAGAGCCGGGAGTGCCCGAAAGGGAGCCGTCACACAGGTGCTGCATGGCTGTCGTCAGCTCGTGTCGTGAGATGTTGGGTTAAGTCCCGCAACGAGCGCAACCCTTGTCCCCAGTTGCTACGCAAGAGCACTCCGGGGAGACTGCCGGTGACAAACCGGAGGAAGGTGGGGATGACGTCAAGTCCTCATGGCCCTTATGGGTAGGGCTTCACACGTCATACAATGGTCGGAACAGAGGGTTGCCAAGCCGCGAGGTGGAGCCAATCCCAGAAAACCGATCGTAGTCCGGATCGCAGTCTGCAACTCGACTGCGTGAAGCTGGAATCGCTAGTAATCGCGGATCAGCATGCCGCGGTGAATACGTTCCCGGGTCTTGTACACACCGCCCGTCACACCATGGGAGTGGGTTTTGCCAGAAGTGGCTAGTCTAACCGCAAGGAGGACGGTCACCACGGCAGGATTCATGACTGGGGTGAAGTCGTAACAAGGTAGCCGTATCGGAAGGTGCGGCTGGATCACCTCCTTTCCAGAGCTCATTGCGAAGTTCATTGAAGCGCTCACACTTGTCGGCTGTAGAAAAGACAGACTCAGGGGTCTGTAGCTCAGTCGGTTAGAGCACCGTCTTGATAAGGCGGGGGTCGATGGTTCGAATCCATCCAGACCCACCAATTTGTCTGCGCGGTGGCTGACTGGTAACCCCCTTGAGTATGCATGACTGGGGGATTAGCTCAGCTGGGAGAGCACCTGCTTTGCAAGCAGGGGGTCGTCGGTTCGATCCCGTCATCCTCCACCAATCCCTAATGCACAGCATCCTGCAGGAGCAGTTAAATGCAGGGAGTTTTGCATTGGCGATTGAGCCAGTCAGAGCGGTATGTGAAAACGTATCGGCTGTCGTTCTTTAACAATCAGGAAGAAGTAGTAAAGAGATTTATCTGAAACACACTTAGAGATGGGTGTGGAGTAGGTGAATCAGGGTTGTGATTGTATCGATGTATTTTTAAGTTCCTCGAAAGAGGGCTTTGGAATACGGCACAACGCGAAAACTCAGCCTGTAGCGAGTGAGTCGAGAGACGCACCCGTTATAGGGTCAAGCGAACAAGTGCATGTGGTGGATGCCTTGGCGATCACAGGCGATGAAGGACGCGGTAGCCTGCGAAAAGCTCCGGGGAGCTGGCAAACAAGCTTTGATCCGGAGATGTCCGAATGGGGAAACCCACTCCGAATGGAGTATCCGTGACTGAATACATAGGTCACGTGAAGCGAACGCGGCGAACTGAAACATCTAAGTAGCCGCAGGAAAAGAAATCAACCGAGATTCCCAGAGTAGTGGCGAGCGAAATGGGATCAGCCTGCATTCTTTATCTGTACCGTTAGTCGAACGCTCTGGAAAGTGCGGCCATAGCAGGTGATAGCCCTGTAGACGAAAACGGAATGGAAGAACTAGGGATGCGACAAGTAGGGCGGGACACGTGAAATCCTGTCTGAAGATGGGGGGACCATCCTCCAAGGCTAAATACTCGTGATCGACCGATAGTGAACCAGTACCGTGAGGGAAAGGCGAAAAGAACCCCGGGAGGGGAGTGAAACAGATCCTGAAACCGCATGCATACAAACAGTCGGAGCCTCGCAAGGGGTGACGGCGTACCTTTTGTATAATGGGTCAGCGACTTACATTCAGTGGCAAGCTTAACCGAATAGGGCAGGCGTAGCGAAAGCGAGTCCGAACAGGGCGATTAGTCGCTGGGTGTAGACCCGAAACCAGGTGATCTATCCATGGCCAGGTTGAAGGCACGGTAACACGTGCTGGAGGACCGAACCCACTAACGTTGAAAAGTTAGGGGATGAGCTGTGGATAGGGGTGAAAGGCTAAACAAACCTGGAAATAGCTGGTTCTCTCCGAAAACTATTTAGGTAGTGCCTCGTGTATCACCTTCGGGGGTAGAGCACTGTCATGGTTGATGGGTCCATTGCGGATTACGTCGCCATAGCAAACTCCGAATACCGAAGAGTGCAATCACGGGAGACAGACATCGGGTGCTAACGTCCGGTGTCAAGAGGGAAACAACCCAGACCGCCAGCTAAGGTCCCCAAATATGGCTAAGTGGGAAACGAAGTGGGAAGGCTAAAACAGTCAGGAGGTTGGCTTAGAAGCAGCCACCCTTTAAAGAAAGCGTAATAGCTCACTGATCGAGTCGTCCTGCGCGGAAGATGTAACGGGGCTAAGCCATATACCGAAGCTGCGGATGCACATTTATGTGCATGGTAGGAGAGCGTTCTGTAAGCCTGCGAAGGTGCACTGGAAAGTGTGCTGGAGGTATCAGAAGTGCGAATGCTGACATGAGTAGCGATAAAGGGGGTGAAAGGCCCCCTCGCCGTAAGCCCAAGGTTTCCTACGCAACGTTCATCGGCGTAGGGTGAGTCGGCCCCTAAGGCGAGGCAGAAATGCGTAGCTGATGGGAAGCAGGTCAATATTCCTGCACTAGTGTTGAATGCGATGGGGGGACGGATCGCGGAAGGTTGTCCGGGTGTTGGAAGTCCCGGTCGCTGCATTGGAGAAGGCGCTTTGGCAAATCCGGGCGCGTAATTCAAGGGTGTGGCGCGAGCTTCTTCGGAAGCGAAGCAACTGGAAGGGGTTCCAGGAAAAGCCTCTAAGCTTCAGTTCAACATTAACCGTACCGCAAACCGACACAGGTGGGCGAGATGAGTATTCTAAGGCGCTTGAGAGAACTCGGGAGAAGGAACTCGGCAAATTGGTACCGTAACTTCGGGATAAGGTACGCCCTGGTAGCTTGAGGAGCCTGCGCTCCGAGGGTGAAGGGGTTGCAATAAACTGGTGGCTGCGACTGTTTAATAAAAACACAGCACTCTGCAAACACGAAAGTGGACGTATAGGGTGTGACGCCTGCCCGGTGCCGGAAGATTAAATGATGGGGTGCAAGCTCTTGATTGAAGTCCCGGTAAACGGCGGCCGTAACTATAACGGTCCTAAGGTAGCGAAATTCCTTGTCGGGTAAGTTCCGACCTGCACGAATGGCGTAACGATGGCCACACTGTCTCCTCCCGAGACTCAGCGAAGTTGAAGTGTTTGTGATGATGCAATCTCCCCGCGGCTAGACGGAAAGACCCCATGAACCTTTACTGTAGCTTTGCATTGGACTTTGAACCGGTTTGTGTAGGATAGGTGGGAGGCTGTGAAGTGTGGACGCCAGTCTGCATGGAGCCGTCCTTGAAATACCACCCTGATCTGTTTGAGGTTCTAACCTTGGCCCGTGATCCGGGTCGGGGACAGTGCATGGTAGGCAGTTTGACTGGGGCGGTCTCCTCCCAAAGTGTAACGGAGGAGTACGAAGGTACGCTAGGTACGGTCGGAAATCGTGCTGATAGTGCAATGGCATAAGCGTGCTTGACTGCGAGACTGACAAGTCGAGCAGGTGCGAAAGCAGGTCATAGTGATCCGGTGGTTCTGTATGGAAGGGCCATCGCTCAACGGATAAAAGGTACTCTGGGGATAACAGGCTGATACCGCCCAAGAGTTCATATCGACGGCGGTGTTTGGCACCTCGATGTCGGCTCATCTCATCCTGGGGCTGTAGCCGGTCCCAAGGGTATGGCTGTTCGCCATTTAAAGAGGTACGTGAGCTGGGTTTAAAACGTCGTGAGACAGTTTGGTCCCTATCTGCCGTGGGCGCTGGAAGTTTGAGGGGGCCTGCTCCTAGTACGAGAGGACCGGAGTGGACGAACCTCTGGTGTACCGGTTGTCACGCCAGTGGCATTGCCGGGTAGCTATGTTCGGAAGAGATAACCGCTGAAAGCATCTAAGCGGGAAACTCGCCTCAAGATGAGACTTCCCCGGGGACTTGATCCCCTTGAAGGGTCGTTCGAGACCAGGACGTTGATAGGTCAGGTGTGGAAGCGCAGTAATGCGTTAAGCTAACTGATACTAATTGCCCGTAAGGCTTGATCCTATAACAGGTGTGTCTTCCTCCCGGTGTGGAGTGAAGGACGCGCAGGTTGAGAGATCGGTGTTGTGCCGGAAACAACACAACCCCAAGAAACAGCACCTCTTTACGCTTCTTCCCGATTGGCTGTGGCGCCAGGTTCACCCAAACCCGTGCGACGCAGCAACCCGTCATGCCTGATGACCATAGCGAGCTGGTCCCACCCCTTCCCATCCCGAACAGGACCGTGAAACAGCTCCACGCCGATGATAGTGCGGATTGCCCGTGTGAAAGTAGGTAATCGTCAGGCTCCTCATGCAGTATGTCCAGAACCCCGGTGACTCCGAATGAGCGCCGGGGTTCTGGCGTTTAGGCGCGTGGAACGGATTACAGGAATCAGAAACTATAAACGTCAGGACGTCTGCAAGCAGGCGCGAATATCCCGGTCGCTCCCATCGGACGACGCCGGCAAGGAACGTATGCTAGCGTTGCGTCCCGAGGCAATTCTGCTGGAGCCGTCGTCGAACGACCGCAACTCGCTGGCGGCGACGGTTGTATCCATCTGAGAAAATTTTGAATCGTTTAACAGTAGTGGATAGCGGGCGTTATTGGAGTCCCGCTCTGGCACCAGTATAAAGCGTCGCCTCCCACGTGAAGAAAAGCCCCGCAAAGATTCGCCTTGCGGGGCTTTTTGCTTTTTGGCCATGACCGGCGATGCCAACACTAGTCGATTGCGTCATTGAATTAGCACCCCGTCTGTGTTCAGATCTAGGTCATGGGAAAAATGAATCTGACAGATATTGAGCGGGAGCAACTGCTGTCGGCGGCGCGTAGCCGGACGGTGCGTGCGGCGGACGTGCGACGCGCGAAGTTGATCCTGATGCTCGAGGACGGCGAGTCGCGTGACAGCATCATGCGCACACTCGGTTGTGATTCTCGCTTCATCGCGCGCTGGTCGGCGCGATTCCTCAGTGAGCGGCTGGCCGGCATGTATGCCCGGCACCCCGGGCGTGCGCCCAGGCAGCCTCCCGCGAGACTGGAAGCGCGGGTGCTCAACCGAACCCTCAAACACAGGCCTGCCGACGGTTCGACACACTGGAGCAGCTACAAACTCGCGGCAGAACTCAGCGACGTGTCGGTCTCGACCGTGCAGCGCATCTGGCGCAAGCACGGCATCAAACCGCCGCAGCTGGGGCGGCACATGGTCTCCAACGACCCGGATTTCGAGGCCAAGGCGGCCGACGTGATCGGGCTGTACCTGAACCCACCGGCGCACGCAGCGGTGTTCTGCGTGGACGAGAAGACCGCGATCCAGGCGCTCGACCGCAAGGACCGGATGCTGCCGCTGTCACCGGGGCGTGCCGAGAGCCACGGCTTCGAGTACAAGCGCAACGGCACGCTCAGTCTGTTCGCGGCATTCAACACCGCCACCGGCGAGGTGTTGGGCAAAACGGCAGCACGCCACACCAGCGAACAGTTCGTGGCCTTCCTGACCGACGTCGTCGCCAGCCAGCCCAAACGCCGCGAAATCCATGTTATCTGCGACAACGTCAGCAGCCATAAGACGCATCGGGTCGCCGAGTTCCTCGATGCGCATCGCAACGTGCGCCTGCACTTCACGCCGACCTACTCGTCGTGGCTCAACCAGGTGGAGAACTGGTTCTCGCGCATCCAGCGCGATGTTATCGCGCGCGGCATCTTCACTTCGGTGAAGGATCTGGATCGCAAACTGATGCATTACATTCGCGAGCACAACAAGAACCCGAAGCCGATCAAGTGGAAATATGACGATCCTTCGCGTCGGATTCGAGTGGTGCCAATTCAATGACGCAGCGGACTAGCCGACGTGATCAGAACGGCGACATCCCCACAGCCCCTTCGTTTGAATTCTCCAGCCCGGATTGCTTGACGGGTTCGAACCGGAAAACACCGAACAGGTCCCCAATAGCCGGCACATTTGTGGGCACGTAGGGGTTCGAAGGAAGCTGAACCGGGTTCGGAAGATTGTCGCGGCTGCGCGCCGTAATCGGTCCCAGCGACCAGTTGTGCTCGATGAATTTCACGAGCGAGACGTGATCCGAGTAATCGTGAACCACCCGGCCGCCGCGCGAGTAAGGCGACACGACAATGAGCGGAATGCGCGGCCCGTCCCCGAAAAAGTCGACCGGTTGAATGTAGCCGGAATCGTAATAGCCGCCTCCCTCATCGGTCGTAATGAAGATTGCAGTGGACGCCCACAAGGCAGGGTTCGCTTGAACCGAATTAATGATCTTGTGCACGAACGCTTCATAGAGGCCGAACTTCGAAGAGGCCGGATGTCCATCCAGCAGGCCGCCTGGCTTCACGAAGGAGACAGCCGGCAACGTCCCGTTCGCAATGTCCGAATACAGGTTGCTCGTATCCTGGAGATGCGCGGCCACTAGCGCCGGATTCGTCATGATCGCCGTTTCATACAGAAACGGATTGCAGATATTGCAATAGACACTGGTTGATGGATTGGTCACGAATGTCTTCCAGCCTTCGCCATAGTACTTCCATGAAATGCTGCGTTCGAGCAGGGTGTCAGCGATGGTGCGCACCGGGGAGGGCGGAATAGTGAACGCACTCGTATTGACGGTGCCGTCGCCGTTATAGCCGGGATTGTAGTTATTGAGCAGATAGTACGAGCCGGGCGCGCAATTGGCATTGGGGCGATACGGCAGGCTGTCGAGGTAATGCCGGATTGCGCCCACGCCAGGCTGTTTCGGATCCGAACAATTGCTATAGCTCCCGCCCGAGTAGCCGTCCTGCGCATACCAGTTGTTGGTGCCCGGCTGCGGCCGCGGATTCTCGATCTGGTTTTGCGGCGGCGTAGCGGGATTGCCCTGGCCGTCGGTGTAATAGAGCGCATCGGCCGTGCCGATCATGATGCTGTTCGCGCCCGTGCCGCCCATCACCGGCTGGTGATAGTTGTCGCTGATCGTGTAATGGCGCGCGAGCTCGGTGAAGTAGGGCATGTCGTCGGTGTTGACGTTATAGAACCCAAGGGCCGTAGCGCCTTCGTGGGTTGTCTCGTCTGTGAAATTGGCGGGCTGCGGCTTGCCGTTCGATCCGGCGCCCACCGAGGTTTCAACCCACGCAAACAGGTCCATCTTGCATCCGCTCGGATTCGCGGAAGTGGCGTGCGCGATATTGCAATCGGCTTGCTGCCAGTTCTGATAGAAGCGATGGACCGGACTGTTCATGTACTGGTCGTAGTTCGGGCCGACGCGCGAAATTTGATAAGGACCGCTTTGCAAGTTATAGAGGTTCGCACCGAAGCGCGTATCGGGCACGTCGTTTGGAAGACCTGTCGCGCCCGTGGTCAGATGAACGACGTCGCCAGCTTCGAGCGCGTTGCCCTCTGCCGCCTGTGCAGCCGCAAGCGTGGCGAACGGCGGCGGATTCGCGTCGCTCGCGGCGGTCGGCGCCGATCCCGTGTTCGGCGCTGGCAGCGTCGAATAAGGCTGTTTCGATGCGGGGCTGGCGTCGAATCGTGAGGGATTGGTTGCTTTCGCCGTGTACTGCTCGGCGAGCTTGAAGTTCGGTCCGGGTGAGCCGTCCGCCCTGATGATGCCCTTGGAGAGAAGGTTCGAGATGGTCTGGCCCGCCCGCGGCTGATAGGCGCCGAAGACGTGGTCGAAGGTCCGGTTCTCGCCCACGATGATGATGACGTGCTTGATCGGGGTTGCCGTTGCCAGAGAGGGATCCGTGCGCGCCTGCGGCTGGCCGGCCGCTGCGGAGCAGAAGATGGCCGCGGAGGCCAGCGAAACAGCAGCAAGCAAAGCGGGGGCGGCAGACCTTGGGTGTCTCGGTCTCGATGTCAGGCTCATGTGAGTCTCCATGGAAGCGTTGCACTTCTTCGCAAGACTGGGGGGAGGTTTGTACGGTTTTCCAGATGATTGCGGCGTGTTGCAGGCTGGAAAACTAAACCACTTGCATGACGCTGACGGGACGGTAGTAAGGCGCTTTTATGCCGGTCATGTGACCGTGCCTACGATTGACCTTCATGAATCTTTCGAATACTGCGGGTCGCGCTCGTCGACAGCAGCATGGGCGATTGGGATGCCTCCCAGGCAAGCAGGGATTCGCATTCGCGATACAGGGTCGCCTGGTTGCTCGCGCGCGATGTCTTTGAAGCACCCATCAATTAGTCATGCCTGGTTGATGCGCGGGCCCCAATATTTGCTGCATAGCCGCATATTCTGTAGAAAAGCGCGTGTCAGGGATTTCACCAAGTTTGCGTGCGGCGGTTGCCGTGCGACTCTATGTCTCAGTGCCATTCCCTATGGAGGTAGGCATGCAAGCTGAGACGCTCAAGAATGCAAGGGCCGCGGTTTTTCTTCACCGGTCGGCGTTGTGTCTGCTGATGTTGCCAGCTGCGTGCCTGATCTGGGCACTTCAGGCATACCCTCCACAAGATGCGTATTGGCTCAGCTTTGTCTTTGCCACCTTCGTCTGGCCGTTCGCCGGGATTCTTTTTATCGTCTCGGCAGGGTTCCACACCGGCGCGCCCGGTCAGCAGCCGAAAAAGCGTGCCGGTTGGCGCGCGGCGCACGGGCATTGATTCGCTTCGTGTTTCGCCCCGTGGGGCGCGTCCAGCGCCCCACGAGTCAGCCTGCCTGGGTGCACGTGGCGCGACGCCGGATGGTGCAGCGCAACTGACAAAGCGCGTCAAACCGCAATCAGTTCTCGCACGCCGTCCTGATCCATCGCAGCCCCTTCGCCACCCGCGACGATCTCGCCGCGACGCATCACCCAGTACTGGTCCGCAATGGCTTTCGCGAAGTCGTAGTACTGCTCGACGAGCAGTACTGTCATGCCCATTTCTTCGACGAGCTGGCGCAGTGTCCGGCCAATGTCCTGAATGATCGACGGTTGGATGCCTTCGGTCGGCTCATCGAGAATCAGAAGCTGCGGCTCGCTCATCAGCGCGCGCCCGATCGCGAGCTGTTGCTGCTGTCCGCCGGAGAGATCGCCGCCACGCCGCGAGCGCATGTTCCACAGCACCGGAAACAGATCGTAGATGCGCTCCGGCACGCCCGATGGCGCCTTGCGGCTGGCCGCGCCCACCAGCAGATTCTCTTCGACGGAAAGACGCGGAAAGATATCGCGCCCTTGCGGCACATAGGCGAGGCCTTGCGCAACCCGCGCCCAGGTGGGCAGCATCGTGAGCGCGTTGCCGCGCCAGGCGATCGAGCCGCTCTTCGCTTGCACGACGCCCATCAGGCAGCGCAGCAAAGTAGTCTTGCCGACACCGTTGCGGCCAAGCAAAACGGTCAGCTTGCCTTCCGGCACGGCCAGCTTCACATCGCGCAGGATGTGGCTGCCGCCGTAGTATTGGTTCAGTCCGTCGACTTCCAGCATGGTTATGGCTTCCTGTTTTGCGTGATATCGACGCGAGCATCCGCACGGAATTCGGTGCGTGTTCTATCGGCCCAAATACGATTCGATCACTGATTCGTCCTGCTTTACGTTGTCGAGCGTGCCGTGCGCCAGTACGCGGCCTTCCGCCATCACGGTGACCTTGCCCGTCTCTCCCGCGAGCGCCGCCACGAACTCCATGTCGTGCTCGACAACCATCATCGAGCACGTGCCGCGCAGCTGGTTCAGGAGCTCGGCAAGCTGCATCGTCTCGTCGTCGGTCATGCCGGCGGCGGGCTCGTCAAGCAGCAGCAAGGCGGGCTGTTGCATCAGCAGCATGCCGATCTCGAGGCGCTGCTTCTGGCCGTGCGAAAGCTCGCCCGCCGCGCGTCGCGCTGCGCTTTCGAGGCCGATGATGCCGAGTGTTTCCTCGATGCGTGCCTGCGCGCTGCGATCGAGGCGTGCGCGCAGCGAGGCCCACCAGCCCTTGTCGGTTTTCATCGCGAGTTCGAGGTTTTCCCATACCGGGTGCTGCTCGAATACGGTCGGCTTCTGGAACTTGCGGCCGATGCCCGCATGCGCGATCTCCGGCTCGTTCATGCGCGTGAGGTCGATGGTCTGGCCGAGGAACACCTTGCCGTGATCGGGGCGGGTCTTGCCGGTGATCACGTCCATCATCGTGGTCTTGCCTGCGCCGTTTGGTCCGATGATGCAGCGCAGCTCACCGGCGTCGATAGAGAGCGTGAGCGCGTCGAGCGCCCGAAAGCCGTCGAAGCTGACGACCACGTCGTCCAGATAAAGGATCGCGCCGTGCGAGACGTCGATTTCGCCGGGCGTGACGACCCGGCCAAGCGACGCCACACCGCTGAGCGCATGGTCCGATGCGTCTTCGTTCAGGAGCATGGAGTGCGGTGTCATCGGTCATTCCTTCGCGCGGCGGCGTCGTTCGAGGCGGGATTCGATCAGGCCCATGATCCCGTTGGGCAACAGCAGCGGCACCAGCACGTAAATGAGACCGAGGAAGAACAGCCAGTATTCGGCGAAGTACGCGGTGAAGAAGCTCTTCGCGCCGTTCACTGCGAATGCGCCGATGATCGGCCCGATCAGCGTGCCGCGCCCGCCCACGGCGACCCAGATCGCCATTTCGATCGAATTGCCCGGCGACATCTCGCTCGGATTGATGATGCCTACTTGCGGCACGTACAGCGCACCGGCAATCCCGCACAGCACGGCGGAGACGACCCACACAAAGAGCTTGTACGCGAGCGGGCTGTAGCCGAGGAACATCAGCCGCGTTTCGCCGTCGCGCACGGCGGTGACGACGCGCCCCAACTTCGACGTGACGATGAATCGTGCCCCGAGAAATGCGAGCACGAGCACCGCGAACGTCATCAGGCAGAGCGTGGTGCGGGTGCCGGGGTGCGTGATCGGAAACCCGGCGATACGCTTGAAGTCCGTGAAGCCGTTGTTGCCGCCGAAGCCGGTTTCGTTGCGGTAGAAGAGCAGCATGGCGGCGAACGTGAGCGCCTGCGTGATGATCGACAGGTACACGCCCTTCACGCGCGAGCGGAACGTGAAGAAGCCGAACACCCAGGCAATCGCGGCGGGCACCAGCACGACCAGCAGCAAGGCGTACCCCAGGTGCTGCGTGCCGGCCCAATACCACGGCATGGTCTTCCAGTTGAGGAACACCATGAAGTCGGGGAGGTCGCTGCCGTACACGCCGTCATGGCCGATCGCGCGCATCAGATACATGCCGATGGCGTAGCCGCCCAGCGCAAAAAAGAGCGCGTGGCCGAGACTCAGGATGCCGCAA
Organism: Paraburkholderia sp. A3BS-1L; assembly: GCF_051125215.1. Classification (NCBI taxonomy): domain Bacteria; kingdom Pseudomonadati; phylum Pseudomonadota; class Betaproteobacteria; order Burkholderiales; family Burkholderiaceae; genus Paraburkholderia; species Paraburkholderia sp. A3BS-1L. Next base: position 956,641 of record NZ_CP120444.1, read on the forward strand.
TAGCCCCACACGAGATCGAGCGCGAGCGCGCCGATGGCATAGCACATGAACTTGCCGGCCAGCGTCATCGCATACGCGGACAAATGGAATGCACTGGACTCGGGCAGCACGAGCGCCGAAAACGGCACGCCGAGGCCTACGGCAACGATCAACGCGATCAGCGCGAGCCAGGCGTGGCGCGACAGCAGCGGAGGGCGCGCTGGCAGGCCGAGTGCGAAGCCTTCTTGCGCAGCGCCTGCCGATGGTGCGCGGGTCTTGTCGGTTGCGTCATGAGGGGAAACGGAGGAGATTGCGGTGGTCATCTCAGGCCTCCGCGCTGCGGCCCTTCAGGGCGAACAGGCCCTGCGGACGCTTCTGGATGAACAGCACGATGAGCACGAGCACCGCGATCTTCGCGAGCACCGCGCCCCAGAACGGCTCAATCGCCTTGCTGACGAGACCGAGACCGAAGCCGCCGATGACCGTGCCGGCGATCTGCCCCACGCCGCCCAGCACCACGGCCATGAACGAGTCGATGATGTAGCCTTGGCCCAGGTCCGGACCGACGTTGCCGATCTGCGAGAGCGCGCAGCCGCCCAGCCCCGCGATGCCCGCTCCGAACGCGAAGGCATACGAATCGATGCGCGCCGTCTTCACGCCGACGCACGCTGCCATGTGGCGATTCTGCGTGACGGCGCGCACGAACAGGCCGAGCCGCGTTTTCGTCAGCACGGCCCAAGCGATGCCGACGACGATCAGCGAGAACGCAAGAATCGCGATGCGGTTATACGGCAGGATCAAGTTCGGCAGCACGGCGACGCCGCCGCTCATCCACGATGGATTGGACACCTGAACGTTCTGCGCACCGAAGATCATCCGCGTGGCCTGGATCAGAATCAGGCTCACGCCGAAGGTGGTGAGCAGCGTCTCGAGCGGGCGGCCGTACAGGTGCTTGAGCACGAGCCGCTCCAGCGCCATGCCCACGAGCGCCGCCGCGAGGAACGAGGCCGGAATCGCGAGCAGCGGATACCAGTCGAATGCGCCGGGTGCGTAGTGCTGGATGAAGTTCTGCACCGCATACGTCGCGTAAGCGCCGATCATCAGGAATTCGCCGTGCGCCATGTTGATGACGCCGATCAGGCCATAGGTGATCGCGAGGCCAAGTGCCGCGAGCAACAGCACGCTGCCAAGCGACAGGCCCGCGAACACGGTGCCGGCGATCTCGCTGCGGCGCTGGATGGCGTCGAGCGAGTCGATGCCTTCCTGAGCGGCTGCGCGAATCGCTGCGTCCGGCTCGGCATAAGTGCCGTCGGGTTGCTTCGCGACGAGCGGACGCAACAGCTCGTACATGTCGAGATCCTGCCGCGCCGCGACGAGCTTTACCGCCTCGAGACGCGTCGCGGCATCGGGGTTGTGCAGCGCGGTCATCGCCCATAGCGTGTCGAGGCGCCGCTTCAAGGCCGGATCAGTTTCTTTCGCGCGGGCCGCGTCGATCTGCGCCTTCATCGACGGATCGGGATTTTTCAACAGCGCTTCGACGGCCGAGCGGCGCGTGGCGAAGTCCGGTGAATCGAGTTGCAAGCCGGACAGCGCGCCGGCCACTTTCGAGCGCAGCAGATTATTCAGCGTCACCGGTTGCGCGTCGCTCGCGGCAACGGTTTTGCCGGTGACGGCGTCCTTGAGCGTGTCGCCGTTTTGCAGCAGCACTTCGCCGCTATCGGTCACGAGCACGCTGTCCTCCGAGAGCGCCTCGAGCATCGCGCGCGACGGCGCGTCGTGACTGGTGATCAACTTGTCGATCGCCGCGGATTTGGCGTCGAAGTCGTCTTGCGCGAGCGCAGCGAGATCGGCGGCCGTCAACGCAAAGACGGCGGGACTGGCGAGCGCGAGCAGGATCGAAACCAGCAGCGCGCGCAGCGATTGGCTATGGGTCATGTAATGGCGTGCATCGTGCAGCGGTTGAGAGCGCCCGCCGGAGCGCGGCGGGCGGCGTGGACCACGACGGGCTGGCCCATCAAGGGCTGGCCCACAACGGGTTGGCCCATCGCGGGCCATGCATCGATCAGGCAATCACGCGACGCGACGTCGGCGCAGGAAGTCCGGAATCGACGACACCACATCCGGCTTGCCCTGATTGCCAGCGATGAACGGGCTCCACGGTTGTGCGCGCACCGTCGTCTTGGTGCGCCAGACCACGTTGAATTGACCGTCCGCGCGCACTTCGCCGATCATCACCGGCTTGTGCAGATGGTGATTGCCGTCCATCTCGAGCTCGAAGCCCGAAGGCGCATTGAACTTCTGGCCGATCATCGCGACGCGCACCTTGTCGACGTTGGTGCTCTTCGCCTTCTCGACCGCCTGCTTCCACATGTGGATGCCCACGTAGGTCGCTTCCATCGGATCGTTCGTCACGCGCTTGTCGCCGCCGGGCAGATTATTCTTTTTCACCCAGTTGGCGAACATCGTCTTGAACTTCGTGTTCTGCGGATCGCGCAGCGACATGAAGTAGTTCCAGGCGGCGAGGTTGCCGACGAGCGGCTTCGTGTCGATGCCGCGCAGTTCTTCCTCGCCCACCGAGAACGCCACGACGGGAACCTCGGTGGCCTTCAGCCCCTGGTTGCCGAGCTCCTTGTAGAACGGTACGTTGGAGTCGCCGTTCACGGTCGAGATCACCGCGGTCTTGCCGCCCTGCGAGAAGGTCTTGATGTTGGCGACGATGGTCTGATAGTCGCTATGCCCGAACGGCGTGTAGACTTCCTGAATGTCTGCATCGTGCACGCCTTTCGAGTTCAGGTATGCGCGCAGGATCTTGTTGGTCGTGCGCGGGTAGACATAGTCGGTGCCGAGCAGGAAAAAGCGTTTCGCGCCGCCGCCCTCGGCGCTCATCAGGTATTCGGTGGCGGGAATCGCCTGCTGGTTCGGCGCGGCGCCCGTGTAGAACACGTTGCGCGACATCTCCTCGCCTTCGTATTGCACCGGGTAGAACAGCAGGCCGTTCAACTCCTCGAACACCGGCAGCACCGACTTGCGCGACACCGAGGTCCAGCAGCCGAACACGACCGCGACCTTGTCGCGCGTGAGAAGGCCGCGAGCCTTCTCGGCGAAGAGCGGCCAGTTCGACGCGGGGTCCACGACCACCGGCTCGATCTGGCGACCCAGCACGCCGCCGCTTGCGTTGATTTCGGCAATCGTCATCAGCGCGGTGTCTTTCAGCGACGTCTCCGAGATCGCCATCGTGCCGGACAGCGAGTGGAGGATGCCAACCTTGATCGGGCCTTTGTCGGCGCTCTGCGCGAATACGGCAGGTACTTGTGCTGCGATCCCCGCCATCCCCGCTGCCGATGCCATTTTCAGAAACTCGCGCTTTTTCATTTATCGTCCTTAAGGATTAAAGGTGGTGTGGATCCAGGAGGCAGAACGACCGCGAGTGAATGCAACTTCCGGGCCAATGCGCGCAAGCGGGGCGCAATCCGGGTGGACCACGGACGGGTGTGCGGATTGAATGATCGGAAGGCGGGCCAACGATGGATGATGTCGGTGCGCGCGCGCCATCGTGGTGCGCGGCGCACGCATTGAGGGACGGGCCAGGCTTACACGTCACGCAAAAGCCGTTGGCGCTCATGCGTGAATTGCTGCGCGTCGTGCGGCCCGGTGCGATCGTGCTAGCCGCTTCCACGAATGCGTTTAATCCTTTCCTCGCGCTTCTGTTTGCGTTGCTCGGGCGCAGGTAGGGATACGCGAGCATGAGTAACGCGCACTGCGGCGACGCTCGACTATACGGTCGAATCGCTGGGTCATTTGGCGTCCCCGGCCTTCGGAAATGCTTCCCACCGCCAGATCTTTACGGGGCCTGCGTCATGAATCTTGACGCCGTCGCTCTTTCGCATGGTGCGCTCCGGAAACTTCTCGTCCTTGCGGGTCGACTACCCAGGTTGATGCGTTTGGCAAACACCATGCAGGTATCGCCTCCATTGTTGATCGATTGGACGCCACGACGAGCTTGTGTCGGATTCGTCGGAGCATAGTCACCTGGCCTCACGGTCGGTGACCATGTTTTCGAATCGGACGGTTAGTCGTCTATCACCCCGGTGTAGCCGCTCTCGCGGATGCGCAGGGCTTTTTCCTCGCGCTTCTGCTTGCGCATTTCGGGTGTCAGGTAGGGGTAGGCGCGGCGGATTTTTACGCGGTCAAGGTCATACATACCTTCCTTTGTCGGGCCGAAGAAGCCCAACTCGACATTGACCGGAAAGCGGCTATCGATATGCTCGTTCGCGCGGTAGCGACAGATCGTGATCCAGTCGTTAGGCGGCGACGCAGGAAAGCAGTTGCCCTCCTGCCTGTTACCGCCTGTATCGACCCAGTAATCGGCTAGATCGAGCCGCCTTTGTATTTCGGTCCACGTAAACCCACGAACCGGCTTATAGAATCGGAGAAGAAGTTGTGACGGCACAACTGCTACTTTTGATCGGTCCTCGAAGTAATTCAATGGATCAGCCTCCGTAGTCATTACGAGTTTCGATGGTGGCATCGTGTCGTTTTCATATCGATAGACACGTCCTGTATTCTCGGGGCCTTCGTCCGTAGATTTGATTACTCCAAAAATTCCACTTTCCGGATTGAATGATTTTCCGTCACGCAGGATCGTCATGGCCTCATCGAGCATTGCGAGAATGGCTTCATGTTGCTTGTCCATGTTCTGCTCATGCATTGGGCTTGCCTCCGATTGCGGTGACTGTATCGCCGTACTGCTTTGTGCATGCGCCTGGATTGACCCGGAATTTACCATCAGGATCACGCCAGTATGAAGTAACAATCTCACCACACGTCCATGCGTCTTCTTCATGTAACTGACTCCTATAGCCTTTCTTTTCATCTACCATCAGTTTCGCGACTTCCGGCGTAACGTTCCTCAACTTGCATACTTCCTGCTCGACAATTTCGAGATCCTTCAGGATCGGTGCAAGCTTCGGATTGGCCTTCGTTGTTTTTCCACAAATTCTCCAGTAGTAGTCGAATACAAGCATCCGGTGCATGCCGATTTTTGCCAATTCATCCGCGGGGAATTTTGTCCCACTCGCAATTGTGAGCGCATTATCATTAACGGTATTTTGGTAGCAAATTCCCAACCCTCTGAAATTTGCATAGTCGCCTGGGTAGCTGTGAAACAGGGAGATCATCCAGTACCGTTGTTGGCAATGCCGTGATTCGTGATAGAGCGTATCTGCAATATCACGAAGCGTCTCGCTCAAATTCCTCCGTGCAGTGTCGAGAGCTTTTCCTGTCAATGATTTATCGTCCAATGGTTTGGCATAGCTCACAATCCTGTCCACGCGTGTTGTGTTGATCGCGATGGTCCAATATTCCGATACAAAGCCACCTGCGTAGTCGGCTTTCATTCCGTACTTCGGATACCCTTCCGGTCCAACAATCACGACTTCAGGCATAGCACCGTATCTTTCTTCGGACCCAGCACGCAATCCGAACGGTCCGTCCTGAAGCGCAGCCCATAGCGACGGCTGAATGGCTGAAACGATCGTTTCGTAGAATACGTTCGACGGACCTTTATCCAGTCCTACCCAGTCTATCGCTTCAAGTGCCGTCTTGATTGCCGCTGTATACGTCTTCGCGACCGGATATTCGATGTTGTCGCGGCGTTGATACTTCAACGGTGTGTCTTCCGCTGTTGCGCCTTTGAGAAGCCGATACCGCCGGAGACCGAAATTCAGCGCATCGCAGGTGAAGTACTCAGGCTGCTTGGCTTGTGACGTGACGTTTTCATCGGGGGTACTCGCGCTCTTGCCGCCAATGGTCGTAGTGCGTTTCGCGGGAGGCTCCGATGGCGGGGTAACCGAGCGACTGGCATCGTCGTAGACCGTTACATGGGTCACGCCGATTACGTCATCAGGCGAACTTTGCGACATCAACTCAACCACGCCGAACGATATGGTATTGCTTGTCACCATCTGCAATTCGCCCAGCTCACTCGTCACGCCCTCAATGATCTGTCCATCATCGAGCGTGAGGCGGTACGGCTGATTCGCCACCGCGAAGCCGCCGCCGTCCTCAACCAGTACATGATGCGCTGCGTACTTGCCGGGGTTGTCGGGCGTAACGGGGAAATCAACCGGTCGCGCCTGCGGATCGTCGGTCGCATGGTCCCCCGCGTGAACGAGGAATTTTCCATCGGTATAGATGGTAAGACCTTCGGGGCGCATGCGCAGCAACGTTCCGCCGCAGCGAATATCCACGCCGTTCTTTCCCGTTATCTCCACGATGCCCTGCGTACTCGTAATAGTCATGTCCTTCTGGGACGATTGCGTCATCGAGTCGGTGCGCGACTCGATACGAACCGGTCCCGGCGTGACAAATGACAGCGCCTTCTGCGCGTATAGCGAGATGGTCTCGCGCACCGAAGCGAGGAACGATTTGCCCGTCGCGATGGAGACATGCCCGCCAGTGGTCATCGCGGTGTGTTCGTCGCTCGCAATGTGCGTGCTGCCCGCCGCCGCCGTCTGGATGCCCGCCGCGCTCGAAAGCGTGAGGTGCGGCGCTTCGAACTCGGGGAAATCGTCCACGCCCGGATGCGCCCCGGCAGCAGGCTTGCCGCGCAACTCGGCATTGTCGCGGCGCATGCTTGCGGTCACGCTGGACTGATCGCTGCCCGCGTCCTGCGCGCCGTGCCGCTGCGCCTGCCGCGCCATGCTCTTGTGAATGTCGCGCGCACGCGTGAGTCGGGCGATGGTCTCGCCCATCTCCTTCATCTTGCCCGCCGCGCCGAGCTTCACAATGGTGGTCAGCAGCATCCCGAGTGCGCGCAGGACGCCCTGCTTTTCTGACTGTAGCTCGAAGCCTTCGCCGCGCCCCTCCTGCCGCCCTTCGTTGCCTTCGATGCGCGTGATATAGCCCAGACTCAGGCTGCTCTTCGCATGATCCGATGCCAGTTGGGCCTGCTGACGATTCTCCGTGTCGTCCAGCACGAGATGGTTCGATGTATTGCCGTTACCGAGCGTGCGGCTCACGATGCCGGTGAGCGCACGATTTGCCGGCAGCTTCCACGGTGGCATGTTGTCCTGATTCGACACGAACGCAGCGACAATGGGCCGGTCAGGATCGCCGTTGACATACGCGACCAGCACCTCCTGACCGGGCCGCCCGTGCATCACCACGCCCATCTGGTCGCCCTGCCACGGCAGCGCGAGGCGTACCCAGATGGACGTATTCCCGTGATAGTTGCCCTCCCGGTCCCAGGCGTACTGGATCCGCACACGGTTATAGGCATCGACCATTATCGGGTGCTGCTCCCACCCGACAATCACCGCATTTTCGTATCCTTCGATGCGTGGACGCGGCGTGACCTGCGGCATGCGATAGGGCTCTCGCGTGGGGTGCAGTTCGAACTGGGCGTCAAACTCATATTCCGCCACGCCACCGTCGAGCTTTGACGACAGCCCCTGAGTTCCCCGGATATCGATCCTGCAATCGAGCACGAGATATTCGCCGTTCGCCCCGGCGTGCGGATGGTCCGTCAGCGTGAATGTCCTGCCCGATTCGATACCACGCAGCGCGCCCTGGCCCTTCGCACGGATGCGCCCACAGCGGGCGGCTTCGAGCTTCACGCGCGCGAGATGCTGGGCCTCCTTGCGCCAGGCCTTTGCTTCCTCCGGTCCCGGACTATCCACCGGCTTCGAGTGGTAGCGGGTTGTTTCCGGCTGCGCGTATTCGGCGGGCTCGTAGGACTCGATTCGTTCACTATCGAAGATGTCTGGATGGCTATTTCCGTGCTTGATACCGTACTCTTCGCGATATGGCGCGCTGTTCGCGCTCAGTCGCGGCGAAATATAGCTGTGGTCATGGACTACGACCCTGTTGAGCGCAACCGACGTGCGCCAGGACAGATGCGTGACATATTCCCTGTCGAGATACCCGCCATTGGGACGATAAGGCAGCGTTGCGTAGGGCGCGGTCTGCGCCTTGCAGGCACGGATGCTGTCCGCGATGACAAGGAAATGGCGGCCTTTACTATGTTCGAACCAGATCAGAAAGCCGAATTCCTCGCACAGGCGCATGCAGAAGTTCCAGTCCGTTTCCGATGCCTGCCGGATGAAATCGCGTCGCGGAGACGGCGTGTTCTCGATACGAAATTTGATATCGTGGCTGTACGATTTAAGGATCGTATGGAGAATGTCACAGATGCTATTTTCAATGAAGATGCGCGAGTTTTTACGCAGCGTCGCGCACCACCAGATCGGACGCAGCACGAATTCATAGACGACGTTATCGCCTTCGGTGCCCAGCACTTCGGCATCTGCAACGATGCCGGTGATTTCGCGTATGCCAGTGCGTTCGCGGTCATGGGGCTCGCGCCAGTGGCGACTTGTTGTGAAAACGTCCTTGAATGTCAGCGTGATGGCCGAGCCCTTGATGGCGTCGAGATCGACTTCGAATTCGTCGGTGGCAAACCACTCCGGGTGGGGAACGGATCTGACCGCCTCGATGCGATATTCGAAAAGCTGCCCGATGGCTTCATGGCCTGTAATGCGTCGCGGCAGAAGGACGTCCTCACTGTAGTCCTGTTCCCGTCTCCCCCTTTGCAGGGTGATTTCCCGTACGGGCAATTCGGGACCGCGCATGCGCACGGGGGTGTTGTATTTTCTGGGGAACCACATGCTCAGGTCCCCCGCTGTAATGTCGCGCCGCAGGTTGTGGTGTCACCGATGAACGCCACACGCACGCCGCCATGCGTGCGCCTGCCCTTAGCGACGATTGGAAAATCGCCGCCGCATTTCGCGCACCGTACAAGGTGACCGTCGAGCGCGACCGGTACGCCGTGGTGTGTGAGGTTCGACGCGGCCTGAATGACTTCGCCGCCGTGGTCTGTGATATCGCCCAGGCGCGCAACGTCGCGCCCCGTTACTGCGTCTCTCATCGGCTCTGACCTCCAAAGGAAAGGGGGTGGCGGCAACTTGCGTTGTTCGCGGACGCCTATCCTTTGCTAGCCAGTTTTTGCCTGGAACACGAAAAATCCGAAAACCGGGCCGGAAGCTATGTCGTGCGCATCACGCGGCCCGGAAATTCATATCCGTTTGATATTCGATAAATTTTTTCTAGCTATCCCAGTCCCGAATGGGAAGACGCCATACGCGTCACTCAGCGTACGAAGGAAACGGCGATAAGCCTCGCCGAACGCTGTAGCGTGCATCGGCTCGCTGTCGCGGCTCACGTCGCCATCGTCGAAGCCGATCTGGTCGGTATTCGCCTGCGCCGTTATGAGATGATTCTCCTTTGTTTCCATTGTCTGGAATGCATTGATGCAGGCGTTCTCCCATGACGACCCACTTGATTGACAGCATTGAAAGCGAGGCCAGAAACCCGCAGCGGTTGCGCTTCGGCATCGTGCTGTTGCCCAACTTCACCTTGACGGCTTTTTCCGGTTTCGTGGACCTCCTGAGGCTCGCGAGCGACGAGGGCGACATGAGCCGGCCGGTGCGCTGCTCTTGGACCATCGTCGGAGAAAACCTCGTTCCCGTGCGCGCCAGTTGCGGGATTCAGATCACGCCGTGGACGACCTTCGCCGAAGCCGGGGAATTCGATTACGTGGTGATCGTGGGCGGGCTGCTGCATTCCGGACCCTCGGCCAGCGACGCGACGCTCGCCTTCATCCGCGCCATGGCCGATACGCCGGCCACCCTCGTGGGCGTTTGCACGGGTGCGTTCGCGCTCGTGCGGGCCGGCGTGATGAGCGGTTACCGGGTTTGCGTGAGCTGGTTTCACTACTGGGATTTCGTCGAGCGCTTTCCGCACGTGGACGAGCGCGATCTCGTTGCCGACCGGCTCTTCGTGATCGACCGGCGGCGCATCACGTGCTCGGGCGGCCGGGCATCGATCGACGTGGCGGCGGCCATCCTGTTGCGCCATGTGGAGGCCACGATCGTGCGCAAGGCGCTGCGCATTCTGCTCGTGGACGATGCACAGAAAGGCAACGCGCCCCAGCCGCATCCGCCGGGCCTCGAGCCCGCCACGCATCCCAAGGTCCGGCGCGCCATCTTGCTGATGGAGCAGCATATTGGCCAGCCGCTGAGCTTGCCGGAGCTTGCGCGCCGGCTCGAAGTGTCGGTTCGGCAACTCGAACGGCTGTTCACCTCGGAGACGGGCCGCTCCCCCGGCACCTACGCAAGGCAGATTCGCATCCGCATGGCCTCGTGGCTGTTGACGAGTTCGGATCGCACGGTGGCCGATATTGCATCGTCGTGCGGATTCTCCGATGCTTCGCACCTGGGCCGCGAGTTTCGCAAGGAGTTTGGCGAATCGCCCAACGAATACCGCACGACGCGGCTGCCGGACACGCCCGACGTGCCGCCCGTGCTGCCCGAGGTACATTGATTTCGCTGGCGCGCATGGGCCCGCGTGGCTATTCGGTCCTCATGTCAACGGGTGGACGGCGAGTCCCGGTTTGACGTATCGATGCGCCCATTTCCGCGCGTATCCTCTAAAATTCGAGGGCACGCTGCAACAAGGAGTGGACATGAACAGGGACAGAGCCGAACACATTCTGATCGAGGCTGATTCGGTTGCCGAGCTGGTGCTAGGCGGCTTCGATATGACGATTGACACTTCGGAAGGGCGCGCGTTGTACGAGCGCGCATTCACGGCTTACGTTCGCAGTGAGATTGGCGATTTGCCGATGGCGTCGCTGTATGATGCGCTGAAGGGCTCGGCGGGAACCTTGCCGTCGTAGTGCAGGCGCGGTATGGGGAGCCCGCTTCATGCGCTCGCCGCCCGCGATCACACGGGCGATTTCACGCCGCCGCTTCGGATTCCATCCGCTCGAGATAGCGCAGCAGCTTGCTCACCATCACGACGACCGTGAGCGCGAGGATCACGAAGAACACCGCAAGCGGCGTGAGCACGTGCACGGAAACAAAGCCCGCGAACCCCATCATCGCCGAAGACACGAGCAGCAGCGCGCATCCGAGTATCGCGCTCGTCAAGCCCGCAATGTGCGGAAACAGTGAATTGCCCTTGGCCATCAGCGTGGGATACATCGCGCCCGCGCACAAGCCCATCACGAGCACGGGCGCTGCGAGCGTCCAGACTTGCAGGCCCACCGTAAGCGAGAGCGCCAGCATCGTGATCGCCGCGCCCGCCATCACGCGCGAACCGAACCGCAGCCGCCACTCGGGGCTCGGCAGGCGCGGACCGTGCAGCCGGTTCGACAGGCCGCCGAGGAAATACATCATGCCGATGCCGAGCGCGAGATAGCCGAAATAGGTCGGCGGCTTGTGCAGCGTGTTCAGCACCATGAACGGCCCGACGATATTGAACACGAGCAGGATGCTGTAGCACAGTCCCTGTGCGAGAAAACAGCTCTGGAACACCGGGCTCGCCAGCACCTTGCCCGCGTTCGCCATGAGCGTGCGCGGCTCCAGATGCACGGGCTGCGGCAGCGTCTCGCGATAGCGCCAAAGCACCGCCCACATTCCGAGCGAATAGAGGAGCAGGAACACGAGGCAGGCCTGCCAGCCGAACCACGTTTGCAGGTGCGCGCCAATCACGGGCGCGACGATGGGCGCGAGCCCCCACGTGATCGACATATAGGTGTACGCGTGCATCAGCGCCTTGCCGCTGAACGAGTCGGTGATGATGGCCTTGGCGAGCAGGTTGGTCGTGGCGATGCCGAAGCCCTGCAGACAGCGGGCCAGCACGAAGGTCTCCAGATTGGGCGCGGCGAGCGACAGCACGCAGCCGATCGTGTAGATCACGAGCCCGAACGCGAGCACGCGCTTGCGCCCATATGCATCGGCGACGGGGCCGAAGACGAGCTGGCCGATCGCGTAAGCGGCCATGTAGCCCGAGACGCTCGACTGGATCGCCTGCGGCGTGGTCGCGAAATAGCGCGCCATCGCGGGCAGCGCGGGGACGTAGATGTCGATGGCGAGCTGGCCCGCGGATGCGTACAGGCAGATCATCGCCAGCAGGAAGCGCGGTGAGTTGGTTGCGCGCGCAAGCGTCGTTGCGCGCTTGGAGGAAGAGGCGGACATGAGGGAAGTAATGGGTGCGTAGCGGGCGTTTCCGGGTATTTCGATAGCGTCCCGCACGATTTCGCCATGACCAAAGCCATCGGCGGGCCATATACTAACATTCCCCCGTGGTTCGAGTTTGCCGCGCATGAATTGCAGCGCAAGGTGCGGAGTTCATTGCGGCTGTCGCGCCGGTAGACTGGATTCGTTCGATTTTCCACTGGAAACAAGATATGGCCGATGCAGAACTGGTTGCGCGAAGGGGCTGCGGCACGAATTGGGCCACGAAATGGGCTACGAATTGGACCACAAGCGGTGACGCGATCTGGGCAGACGCAATCGAGTCGCTCGACCGTTATGGCAACGCGGTGCTGCCGTCCGTGCTCCGGGTGCAACAATGCGAGCAGCTTGCTGCACTGTATTCGCGCGACGACTGCTTTCGTTCGCGCATCGTGATGGCGCGCCACAATTTCGGACGCGGCGAATACAAGTACTTCGCCTATCCGCTGCCGCCGCTGCTCGAACGGCTGCGCCACGCGCTGTACCGCCGCCTTGCGCCGCTTGCCAATCGGTGGAACCGGCAGATGGGATTCGACGTGCAGTATCCCGACGAGCTCGACGCGTTTCTCGCGCGCTGCCACGCAGCCGGACAGACGCGTCCCACGCCGCTCATGCTGCGCTATCGCGAGGGCGACTACAACTGTCTGCATCAGGACCTTTACGGTGAGCATGTATTTCCGCTTCAGGTGGCGATTCTGCTTTCGGCGCCGGGCACCGATTTCACGGGCGGCGAATTCGTCATGACCGAAACGGGAAGCCGTGATCAGCACGCTGACGTTGTCGCGCTGGAGCAGGGCGATGCCGTAGTGTTCGCCGTCAATCAGCGGCCGGACACGACGGCGAGCGCGCGTGGGCGCGCAAGCGTGCGCCGCGTGGCGATGCGTCATGGCGTGAGCGTCGTGCGCAGCGGCACCCGGCACACGCTCGGGCTGATCTTTCACGATGCGCGCGCGGCATCGACATCGGAGCCGGCATGAATGCGCACGCCATGATCGAACGTTTCGATGTTGATGCCGTGGGCGCGCAACTGGACGCCGAAGGTTACGCGGTGTTGCCACACTGTTTCGATCCGCGCGAAGCACGCGCGCTCGCGCGCTTGCTGGAGGATGGACTGCTTTCGTCCGTGCCGTCGGAACCCGGCAACGGCGAACGGTTCGACTTCAATGAGGGCCTGCCGCCGCTCTTGCATGCGTGGCGCGAAGCGCTCTATCGATGGCTGGCGCCCATGGCGAACCGCTGGCATGCGCTGGCGGGTCTCGAACCCTGCTTTCCCGCCGAATTCGAGGCCTTTTCCGAAGCTAACCGGCGCGCCGGACAGCATCGGCCGCAATCGCATCTGAGCCGGTTGCGCGCAGGCGATCGCCTCGCGCTGCATCGCCACGACGAGGGTGAGCAAGTATTTCCGTTTCAGGTGATCGCGCTGCTAAGCGCGCCGCAGCGCGATTTCACGGGCGGCGAATTCGTGATGACCGAGCAGCGCCCGCGAATGCAGTCGCGGCCCATGGTCGTGCCGCTCGCACTCGGCGACGCCGCCATCATCGCGACCGCGCAGCGCCCCGTCGAAGGCGCGCAAGGCCATTACCGCGTCAAGCTCAAGCACGCGATCAGCCGCGTGCGAGGCGGCGAGCGCTTTGGCATGGAGTTGATTTTTCACGATGCGCGTTGAAAAAGGCACGCGATTCGGTAAAAACGTTATGCCCATAAAGCCAATAAGTGGGCCGCCGCGTATTTCTGGCACTCGCCGCCGAAAATGAATATAAATGAGAATGTGCTCGTGAAAACGTTGCTGATAAAATTTAAAAAATAAATAAAAATAAATGGCCGTTGTGATCTTGCGTCGAAATTACATATGCGGCGGAACATAGGGGGTTTTCGGTGCAACGAGATGGGTTTGTATCAAACGGGGCGGGATAAATCCAATAACTGCCAACGTCAAGCGCTCCAATATATTCGGGTGGTTTGCGCTATTTGTCCCTTTATCTATCCGAATGCGGGCTCGCCGCTCATCGCAATAATATTCACATCTGGTTACAAGGCCTGACTTTACCCTGCAATCGGCCTTCCCCTATGCTCGACGCATACAAATCGCCCGCTCAGCTATCGGCTGCGAAGGCTATCTGGGAAGTCAGTCGATGGGTGACGGGTTGGCATGCCACCGCCGCCGTGATTGCAGCGGATTCCACGTCTTCCCGAGGTTAACCGGAGCGTCAGATGTTGCATGCCTTCTTTTTCGATGCAGCCGCGAGTCAACCGCATATGCCGGCGTTGTGGGCACGCGGGTGCACTTACCACTACGGCGAGATTCAAGCATGGGCTCGTCGCGTGTCGTCGGGACTGCACGCGGCCGGCGGGACCAACGACGTGCGACGGTGCTTGCTCTTCGGGCATCGCAGCGCCGCCGCCTATGCGGGGATACTGGGCATTCTCGACGCCGGGTTGGCCTATGTGCCGCTTAGCACGAGGATGCCGGCAAGGCGCATTGCCGCGATCATCGAAGAGTCCGGTGCGCCGTTGATGCTGGTCGACCGGCATGGCGCCCGGGCGCTCGAGGAGGTGTTGCCGCTGCTTGCGCAGCCGCCACGGATATTCCTGCTCGACGAAGATGCGCACGACCTCTCTTTGCCGTTGCTGCCGAGCGCGCCCTATGTGCAGCGCAAGAGCGCGGAGAGCGATGTTGCCTATGTGCTCTTCACCTCCGGTTCGACGGGGACGCCGAAGGGCGTGCCGATCACGCATGCGAACGTCAGTGCCTATATCAACGGGCAGTTGCGCATACATGGAAAATCGGATGACGCACGATATATACAGTTATGCGAACTAGTATTCGATCCGTCCGTGCATGACATGTTCGTCTGCTGGGCGAATGGCGCTTGCCTTTACGTGCCTGAGACCGTCGATCCGCTCTATAACGCGGACTTCATCAAGCGTCACGGGATCACGCACTGGAATAGCGTGTCGTCGGTGGCGGGATTCATGCAGCAGATGCGCAAGCTGACGGCGGACGCCTTTCCGAGCCTTCGGGTATCCCTGTTCGGTGGCGAGCCGCTGGCCCGCTCTCTGGCGCAAGACTGGATGCGCGCGGCACCCCATAGCCGGTTGCTGCATATGTACGGCCCCACCGAGGCGACGATCGCCTGCACGTATTTCGAGGTCGATGCCGGATTCGTCGAGGATCGGCGCCACGCTGTCGTACCGCTTGGCGGCGCGCTGCCGGACGTGGAGTGGGTGATTGTCGACGATGAACTCGACCCCGTCGCGAACGGACAGAAGGGGGAACTGCTGGTGGCGGGCCCGCAGATTGCCGAGGGCTATCTATCGCCCGACGAGGCCGGCAATAGTCGTTTCGTGGTCGGGCGCTATCCCGGCCGGCGCGCGCAACGCTGGTATCGAACCGGCGACGCCGTTCGCATAACTGAGCAATATGGCCTGGTGTTCGAGGGACGTCTGGATTCGCAGGTCAAGATTCGCGGCAACCGGATCGAACTGGAGGAAGTCGAGCGTGTCGTTCAAACGTGTAGTCAGGCTGCGCAGTGCGCGGTGATTCCATGGCCGGTGGACGAAGCTGGCCAAGCCGCAGGGCTGGTGGCCTTCGTGACCGACGCCAGCGGCGAGCCCGGGCAGATTCAGCGGGCGTGCCGCGAGCGCTTGCCGCTACACGCCGTTCCGCAACGGATCGAGGTTCTTGACGCGCTTCCGCTCAACGTGAACGGGAAAATCGACCGATCCGCGCTTGCGAGGCAATACGCGGGCGACACGATGGCCGTCTGATGCCCGTGCTCGTTCGAGGCAACGCATAGCGAGCCGTCGTCGTGCGGGAACGCGCGCACGGGATGTTGGAAAGAATGTCAGTAAGAGGGGGAATCAATGAAAGCCGCATTGCGCCGCATTATTTCGGAAACCGCATGCCTCGACGTGCCGGTCGAAACCTTGAGCGATGCCGACGATCTATACGCGGCCGGACTGTCGTCACTTGGCACGATTCGCGTGATGCTGGCTGTCGAGGAGGCGTTCGGCATCGAGATGCCGGCTGAGTTGATTACGTTCAATTTGTTCACGAGCATCGACGCGCTCGCCGGAACGCTCGCACCGTTCGTGCGTGATGGGCAGGCCGCGCGTGTGCCCGTCGCAGCCTTGCCGCGACAGCCATGAGAATGAAGCCAACCATGAGGCCCGTCACCCTGGGCGGCTGCTATGGGTCGCTGCATCTGCCTGCGGGCGGCGAGGCAGGCACTGGCGTGGTGCTGTGCAATCCGTTCGGCTATGACGCACTATGCGCATATCGCGGCTGGCGCGAGTTGGCAGAGCGCCTCGCGCACGGCGGCGTATCCGTTCTACGCTTCGATTATCCAGGCGCCGGTGATTCGACCGGCAACGAGGAAGATCCGCAGCGTTTTCGTGCATGGATCGACAGCATCAAGATGGCGACGCGCTATCTGCGCGCAGTCAGCGGCGCAACGCGCGTGATCCTGTGCGGATTGCGCTTGGGCGCGATGCTTGCGGCGCTGGCCGCCGAAGAAATGGGCGACGTGGACGGGCTCGTATTAATGGCGCCCGTAATAGCCGGGAAGCGCTATATCCGCGAACTGCGCATGCAGCATGAGAGCTGGCTCAAGACCTCCAACGGCAGCGCGACCGCCGATGAGGTGCGCGAGGCCGTGGGGGCATTCGGGTTTCAAGTGCATGCGGACACGCTCGAGCCACTCGCCGCGGTCAACCTCGCGCGACGCGAGCGTCGTCCCGCACGCCGCGTGCTGATTCAGGACGTCTGCAACAACGCATCGCTGCACGAACTCGCGGCGCGCTATCGCGATTGGGGCGTGCGCACGGACGTGGAAATTTTTCCCGAATACGACAAGTTCCTGGTCGACCCCCGGTCCAGCGTAGCGCCGCAACGCGCCTTCGACGGCGTACTGGCGTGGCTGGGATTGCAGCCCGGTATGCCTGCGCGGCCAGCGGCTCAATTGCTTGCGCCAGCCGCCGACGCCCGCATCGATTTTGCGGCGGGTAACGAGAAGCCGGTGGTATTCGGGGGCAAACGCTATGCAGGCGTATTTTGCCGGCCATGTCACGCGAATCGCCGCGCGCCCGCCGTGCTGATCGTCAATACAGGAGGCGTTCACCGCGTCGGCGACGCAAGGCTTGCCGTGCTGATGGCGCGAAGGCTGGCGGCGCAAGGCATCGCCTCGTTGCGCATGGATCTGGGCGGCCTGGGAGATAGTTTGGATCACGAAGATTCACCGACACTCGATGACACCTATGCGCGGCATGCGGTCGACGACGCAGGCGCCGGCGTGGATTGGCTCGTCGCGGCCGGATACCGGGAGGTGGTGACGTTTGGCGTCTGCTCGGGGGCGTGGGTCAGCATGCATGCGGCTTTGGTCCATCCTGACGTGGTGGGCTGCATGTCGGTCAATCTGCCTTTTTTCTTTTGGGGTGGACCGCAAACGAAACCGGGTGCCCGGCGTATCGAATCCAGCCAGGTGTATCGGCGCTCGGTCCGCAACCCGCGCAAATGGCTCCGCTTGCTGACCGGCCGCGCGAACGGACTGGCGATCGCCGCGGAGTTGGCGCGCCGCTGGTCCGTGCGCCTGACGTCGCTCGCCGGCAGTCCGTTCGAGGGACGGTTCGGCTTCAACACCTCCACGGGCGCGACCCGCAGGCTCTTGACGGATCTCGAGCGCAAAGGCGTAAAGACATCGCTGATCTACGGCTCGCTCGATGCAGGGCTCGATGAACTGGAGATGCGTTTTGGACGAAACGGAAGCGAACTCCGCACGCTGACTCATGTCACGACCGAGGTGATCGAGAGGGTGGATCACTCGTTGTTCTCGCGCACCGCGCGTGAAATAGTGATGGCGCGTTTCGAAGCATTCTTGCTCGCGATGGCACTCGACGCCGGGCACGCAGACGTTCCTGATTGCAGGGATTCGCACCTGCGTGTGTTGTGCAGGATGTAGACGATGATGATCACGATGACACGCGGTGAAGCGCGCGCGTCTGTGCGCACGGAACTGGATCGGGAAGTCCGGAAGATAGAGCGGTCGGCCTGCCTGTCGACGCAGATCGCTTGCGTCCCGGACGCCTTCACCAGAAAGACATTCGAAACGGGCCTTTGCTGGCTCGAGGACTTCATCATGAAGCCTCATGCCGACCTTGGCCGACGCGGCGCGGTTTGCCCTTTTGCGAAGCCTGTTCATCACGAAGAGTCACTGGTTTTTTGCCTGTGGGACGCGTCCGATCTGCACTACAGGGACTATTTGTCGATACTGGGCAAGTTCCCGGACCTGTACCTCAGGCTGCTTGACTCAGCGAAAGCAGATTCTCGGCTCTTTTCATTATGTGTATTCGTTCGTGGCCTGGAAGAAGCGCAGTTTTATCAATACATAGACGAAGCCCATGCATTGTTGAAACCCGCGTTTATGGACGCGGGATTGATGCTTGGCGAATTTCATCCGTTGAGCGTGACAAAAGGCGCTCATTCAGAAACGTTCCGGCCCATGCGCAGCAGTCAGCCTGCATTTGTTGTGCGCGCCATGTCGTCCCACGACGCACTCTTCATCGATCGCGAGGGTAGCGCGGACGAGGTCCGTCTTCGCGAACTGCGGAACTATCGTTCATGGGTGGGTGAAAACCTGCCGGAAGCGGAGGTCGCGCGTATCGAAAAACGGATCGCGGAACTCGGAGCGGCGGGATCGGCATGACGGTGGCGCGCGTGATTCGTGAAGGCTTTTTGCTCCGATCCCAATCGGCTGGCGGCGCGCTCAATGCCGATAAATATCTGCCATCTCACCTGCGGAATTGGGCTGTGTCGCAGCGCCAACAGCCTCGAAATCATTGCGCGTTCATGCAAAGTTATTTCTCGGAAGGAACACTGAAGCGGAAAAGCTCTGCAGCGGAGGTCGTCATCACTTTTGCTCTCGCCCGAAAGTCGGGAATCCAGTCTTCCAATGCTTCCACGGTACCGCGGTAGTCGATCAGATGACGATGCTGCGTATGCGGCCAGTCGCTGCCCCACACGAGACGTTCAGGGCCAAACGATTCGAGCAGAGCGGCGGCGAGGGCGCGCCCGTGCTCAGTGCCGTCTGAGCGGTCGGCGCTGCGATAGGCGGCAGACAGCTTGACCCACACGCTGCCGCAGGAGGCTGTGGATTGCAGATAACGAAAGCCGGCATCGCCGGGACCGAGATGCGCATCGGGCCGTCCGAAATGATCGACGACCACCGTGCAACCGTGGCCAAGCAGGGCATTGAGCACGACAGGGAGATCGGCCGCATTCGCCTGAACTTCGACATGCCAGTGCAGGGCGTTCAAGCGCGCGAGGAGCGCGGACCATCGGCGATCGCGAAACTCCGGCAGTGCAAGTCCGATCAGATTCAGTCGTGCGCCTACGATGTGCGCGGCGTTCAGCGCTTCCAGTTCGGCGTCCGTGATCTCTGGCGCGACAACGGCCACGCCACGAAAGCGTCGCGGATAGCGCTCGCATACCGCACGCAGAAACGCATTGTCGGTGCCAAGAAAGCTGGGCTGCACCAGAACGCCTTGCGACATGCCATGCGCTGCGAGTTGCGCAATGTACTGCTCGAGCGTCGCATCATAGTCCGGCGCATGACGGCGTTGTGAGGCGAGCGGAAGTCCTTGCACAAAGATGTGCGCGTGCGTATCGATGCCCGTGATGGACGTCGTGGCCCCGTCGAGCCATGTCAGGGATGCCGACGAAAGGCCATCGAACGGATCGGCCGGTAGTGCGGGCTGGAAGCGGTCCATCGTTTGTAGTGCCTGAAATTCGGTTGACATTGAGCGATGCGTCAATGCACGAGCGCGCTCAGTGGCGCGACACGGCTGGCGCGTCGTTGCGCGCGCCGCTCGGGTGCTGCGACGGGACGAGCCGGCCCCGCGTGCTGGGCAGCATCAACGCGGCGACGACGACGAGACCATAGGCAACGCCCGCGTCGATGCCCAGTGCCGCGCCCAGCGACATCGACCCGCTCATATGGCCAATGAGCACCGGAAATGCGGCCGATACGATGCGGCCGAAGTTGTAGCAAAAGCCGACGCCGGTTCCGCGCACCCCTTGCGGATACAGCTCGTTGAACAGCGCGCCAAGCGTTGCCGGAATGCCCGCCGAAAAGAGGCCGAGCGGAAAGCTCAGGATCAGCATGGTAGTGTCGCTGATCGGCAGGAACGTGTAGATGTTCACCATCACCGCGCAGCAGATGGCGAAGAGGATCACGTTCCAGCGTCGTCCGATACGGTCCTGCAACCATGCGCTCAAGAAACAGCCGACGATGAATGCCACGATGACGACTGCGAGATAACCGCCGGTTCCCAGCACCGAGAGATGGCGCTCAGTCTTCAGATACGTCGGCAGCCAGGTGGTGATTGCGTGGTAGCCGCCATGCGCGCCCAGTCCGATCAGGCCGCCGACGATGGTGGTGCGGATCACGGCAGGATCGAAAATTCCCGCGGCGATGCCGAATATGCTGCGTTGCGCGGAATCGTCGTGCGAGATCTGCGGTTCGCGCGGCGGCTCGACCACATTGCGGCGCACGTAGAGAACGAGGAGCGCGGGGACGAGGCCGATCGCGAACAGAACGCGCCAGGCCCATTGCGGCGAAACGAACGAGAACACCGCCATATAGAGCAGCACAGCGGCGCCCCAGCCGAATCCCCACGCGCTCTGCACGATGCCCATGGCCTTGCCGCGATGCCTGGGGTTCATCGTTTCGCTGAGCAGGACGGCACCAGCCGTCCATTCGCCGCCGAAGCCGATGCCTTGCAGCGCCTTCAGCACAAGCAACTGCTCGAAGCTTTGGGCGAATGCACTCAGAAACGTGAAGAGCGAGAACCAGATCACGGTGATCTGCAGCGCGCGCACCCGGCCGACGCGGTCGGACAGGATGCCCGCGAGCAATCCGCCGAGCGCGCCGGCCACCAGCGTGGCGCCGCCGATCAGTCCCGCCTGGCCTTTGCTGATGCTCCAGGTGGCGAGAAGCGAAGGAATGACAAGGGAAAAGACCTGCGTATCGACGGCGTCGAGCGCCCAACCGCCGAAGCAGCCCCACAGTGTTCGTTTCTCGATGGGCGTGATTTCGCGATACCAGCGCATGGTCGTCGTCTCCTGGTGCGTGCCGCGTGCGAAGTTCGGCGGGCGGCCGCTGTTAGTGGATTTGACGGGATTCTAGGTAAGCCTGAAACGCGTGCATACTATGGAAATGTTGTTCATTCATAGCATCTTGATATGGAAAGGCGACCATGGAGTCGATCCGCACGTTGAAG
The DNA here is from genome assembly GCF_051125215.1 of Paraburkholderia sp. A3BS-1L. Classification (NCBI taxonomy): domain Bacteria; kingdom Pseudomonadati; phylum Pseudomonadota; class Betaproteobacteria; order Burkholderiales; family Burkholderiaceae; genus Paraburkholderia; species Paraburkholderia sp. A3BS-1L. The sequence continues at coordinate 977,973 of NZ_CP120444.1, forward strand.
TATTTTCTCGCCATCGTCGATGCGGGAAGCGTCACCGGCGCGGCCGCCCAGCTCGGGATGGCCCAGCCAGCGCTCAGCCAGGCGATTACCCGGCTGGAGAAGGATCTGGGCGTGAAGCTGCTGGCGCGCACGCGCCGCGGCGCCGCCCTGACACCTGCCGGCGAAGCGATCGCCGAGGATATTCGTCTTAGCGTTTCGCGGATCGAAGCGGCCGAAAAGCGGGCGCGCGATATCGGCGCACAACGCGGCGGCAGGCTGACCATCGGCTTCGCGTCCGCGGCGCTGTTTGAGGTCATGCCCAGGGCGATAGCGGCGTTGCGCGCGGCGGTCCCTCATGTCGAGCTGACATTGCGCGAAATGAGCAACGCGGAACAAGCCAGCGCGCTCGAATCCGGCGAGATCGACATTGGGCTGCTGCATACGCCGGTTGCGGTGGGCGGCAGAATGCGCGAAAAGCTGATCGTGCGCGAGCGCTTGCAGGCAGTCGTGCAGGCGTCGCATCCGCTGGGCGAGGATGGCAAGCTCGGCCTCGCGGAACTGGCACGCATGGGGCTGGTGTGGTTTCCGCACGGACACTTGCCGGTGGTGCGAGCGGGCATCCTCAGCGCGTTTCGCAAGTTCGGTTGCGAAGCCAATATCGTTCAGGATGCCAATCGATCGCTGACAGTGCTCGCCTGCGTTGCCGCGGGTTGCGGCGCTTCGCTGTTGCCGCAATCCGTCAAGGCGATCCAGTTCGAAGGCGTGCGCGTATGCGAGGTGCGGGAAGGCGACGCGCTGCCGCTATTCGAACTCAGTGCGATCTGGCCGCATCGTTCACGTCCTACGCTGGCCGACAAATTTGCAGCGCTGTTAAGCACGTGTTGATTCGTGCGTCGGACTTCGAGTTGCACTTTGGACACGACTGAGTAGCCGGATAGAAACCGGTCCGGTGATGGAGCCAGGCACGGAGGTGTGGCCCAAGCTCGCAGCGCCGGTTCGCTGACAGACATACGGGCGCGGCGCATTCGAACAGAATGCGGCCCATACCCAATACAGACCCGCCTGCCAATGCGCAAGTCGGGCGCTATCAGCACACTCGGGGAAAGCACATGCACACCACTCGTTTTCGGCCATCTACTCTGGGTGGTCTGTTGGCGGCGCTCACATTTGCTGCTGCACCCGCAGCTTCAGCCCATACCAGCGCGCCAGGCAGCGAGCCCACCGTGACGGCCATCTATGGCATCGCCCTGTACAAACCCTTCACCGCGATGCCGGAGTGCCCCTTCAAGCCGAACAGCTATCCGGGCGTCCACAACTCCTACACCGACGAAACCCCGCACCCGTGCTTTGAACACGCCGACCGCTCGCTGATTGGCACGGCCCCAACAGGTACGGAGACACTCGACGTCATGTACCCCGTGGACAAGTATCCCGAGATGTACACCAGTTTGCGCATCAGCCTCATCAAGGGCGTCGTGCACGGCGTCTACCTGTTGACGCCGGGCGTCGACACGCAGGTACATGACTATGCATTCCTGGAGTACAAGTTCGGCAAGCCCCAGGTCAAACGCTCCGTCACCGTACAAGACCGGATGCGCGGCACCTACGAGGTCATCGAGGCGCGCTGGCAACGACCGGGCGGCGTCTCACTGTCGTTCACCGGCGCGGCCGACGCGCCTAACGCCGGAGAATTCACGGCAACGACGCCGCAGGAAGGTGCGCGGCAGCAGGTCCAGGACGGCCAGCGGCAAGGCCTGCCAAAGCTGTAACGCTTTGACCAGGTTATCCATGGTCCGGCTGATATTGTCGAGTCAGAAGGCCCTGCTTCTCTGGCCCTGTCTGTCCGCGTGTTTCCGCGTGTTTCGCGGCGCAATTTGAAAGGATGTGCGGCTTTTGGCGAGCGTTTCAATCGGCTTACCTGTTTGCACCGTAAGCCTTTTGTTCTTTGCAAAAAAAGGGCCGCGCCGCATGAGCGCAGCCCGCAAATCACACACGCAGCGAGAATTTTCAGTGCCGCTAGGTCAGGATAATCTTCTGACGAAGGAAATCACTCAGGCGTTTCCCCTACAAAATGTAAGCCAACAACGATGACAACCCGGTTCGGTGCGAGTGATGGTCACAGCATCGGCGCGCTCCACCCGTACTTCTCAGACACGGACGCGCTCACTCGTAGCCCTTGTCTGCACCCAACGTGATGATCTGGGTGCGGCGCAGGTAATCGCCGGCGGAAAAAGCACCCAGCCTGCGCGTGGATTTATTCGCATATACAAGGCCGCTTTCGGGTCACGACGACGCGTCTTCAGTTTCAGGCGCCGACGCGGCCCCGGTTTCCACAGCAAAGGCTGCGCCCGGGATCAACAGGACTGGGCACGACGACATGCGCACGAAGCGCTCAGCGACACTGCCGAGCATGAGCCGCTTCACGCCGCGCCGCCCATGCGTGCCCATGACGACAAGGTCGCAATGCGTCGCGCGCGCTACTTCGAGAATGCGCTCGGGAACACTGCCCCCGGGCGCGTCGACTTCGACGACGCGCGGGGTGCCTCGTACACCGTTGAACTGCATGGCCGCAAGCGCTTCGTCCTTCAGGCGCCGGCCTTCCTTTAGCAGCGCTTCGTGCACGTGCATCGGATTGCCGCCGGGCATCTCATAGGCCGAGATCGGCACCTCGACCACAAAGAGCGGGATGAGCTCTGCCCCGCTCTCGCGCGCGATCGACAGTGCGAATTTGAACGCGCTCTGCGACGTTGCGCTGCCGTCTATCGGCGCCAGGATTCGTTCGTACATGGTCACACCTCGTTGCTGCTCTAACGTAACGTTCAATCTAGGCGTGGCCCCGGTTTTCTGACTGATGTGGATCAATCAACGCCAGGCACCCGGCCGTGCTTCACGGAAGTCGAATGGAGCGCATGGAGAAGCAGGCATGTTCGCTAGCGCAGCGACTCCTGTGTGAAGCGAGAATTTTTACGCTTGATTGGCGGGTGTTGCGTCAACCGGACTCGACCGCGGCGCGGCGCATAAGCGCCACGCGTTTCTATGACTGAGCACCTTCGAGCGCGGCACACTGTGCGTTTTCCCCATTTCGCAAGCTTTCCTTCGCTGTGCGGGACCGTGCGGCATGCTACGATCGGTCACGCGATTCCACTTCGATCTGGGCGGGCCATGGCGACGTTGTATGACTTCCTGGGCGTGCATGACGACGCGAGTGATGAGGAAATCAAGCGGGCCTACCGCAGGGCCGCGATGAAAGCGCATCCTGACCGCAATATGGGACGCGAAGCATCCGCACATGCGCAGTTTCAGGAGATCAAGGAGGCTTACGCGATCCTCTCAGATCCCGCGCAGCGTCGCGTTTATGATGCGGTTTATGCCGAGGAAATGGGGCGTCTGGCCCGTGAGCAGGAAGAAGAAGCGCGTTTGCAAGAGGCGGCACGCCAGGCGGCGTATGCGCGTTATGTAGCTGTGGCGATGCGCTTCGCAGAACAGGGCCACAACCGCGACGTCGTGTTCGGCGTGCTACTTGGTCGCGAATGTGAGCCACAAATGGCGGAGCGAATCGCAGTTGGCGCGGTCGAGTTGCATTTGTCGCGCCAGAACCGTACCTCCCGTCGCCAGCAATCTGACGATTCCACATCGCCCAACTCGAAAGAGCCACGCAGCGCAATGCCAGAATCTGCGCCAGAGAGCGAGTGCAAAAGAGAGCCGCTTGACGGCCGCTCGCACGAGAACTTCTTTAATGCGATCTGGCGCGGAATGTTCGGGTTCGTCGTGCCGGGCGATCCCCCTTCGCGTGAGGAACGCTGATGCCTGGCTGCCGGCGCTGTCCGACGGTCTCGCCGTGACAGACTGCCGGAATCGATCGCAGGCCCGTAACTAGCGAACGGCCGCCTCAAAGCGCTCCTGCTTGTTGGGTGCAAAGATCCAGCTTCTTGCTGGCGCCCGTGATCGAGTCACTCGTTCAAGCTCTCAGCTCCATTGCGTTGTTCACGCCGGACGCCGTTGGTGTCCAGAAAGGCGGGTTCCTCATGATTGGCGCGGCGCTGGGTCTCAATCCGCAAACATGCATCGCAACGGCGTTCGCGCGTCGTATTCGCGATCTGCTGGCAGGTCATGGAATGGCGCCAGTTGATCAGGCTTGACGCATCGACGGCGTGCATAGCACCTCGAGAAGATCGTTGCGGACACAATCGATGGCAACGATCGGTTACTGAATTTTGCTCCCCCGGCGTGAGGCTCGGTCTTCCTCTTACACGCCAGCGCCTTGCCTGACGCCAACGGTTCGGAGGCTGTGCTTTCAAGGTTGCTTTTGGCGAAGTACCGGGCCGAGCCAATTGCCGATCTCCTGCGCACTCATCAAGCCGCTTCGGCGGTCCACCTCGATTCCGCCGCGAAACAGCACAAGCGTCGGAATACTGCGAATCCGGAATTGCGTCGCAACTTGTGGGTTTGCGTCGGTTTCGATCTTTGCAAAGAGGGCGCGCGCTTTGAGCTCAGCCGCGGCGGTGGCGAACTGCGGCGCCATGGCCCGACATGGACCGCACCATTGCGCCCAAAAGTCGACGAGCACCGGCAGATCATTTCGGCCGACATAGGACGTGAAGTTGCTCGTGTTCAGATGGACCGGTTCATCGCCAAGCAACGGCTCGCCGCAGGCCCCACAGACGGCGGAAGCGTCGAGTCGTGCCGCATCGATGCGGTTGACCCGCATGCAATGGCTGCAAACGATGTGCATTTTTCTCTCCTTCGTTTCCATGTCGAGCCCGAGGCGCGGCCTGGAGAAACATCAGTTCGCGTCCTTGCCGCTTGCTTCCGATCTTGACGCTGAACTCGCGGGAGTCCGCGGACTCCGTCCGGATTCGGACCGCGGCTTCGGGGCGACAGTTTCGTCCGTTGCGCCCGGGGTGGAACCGGAGGGGGACGCTGGGGCGGACATCACTGATGTGGCCGGTGTCGGAATAATGTCGAAGAGCAACCCAGCCGATACAACGAAGATCGCGGCTGATAGTATGAATATCATGGCATCCACCTCACGCTCGTAAATAGCCTCGGCGGCCGGACGGCTCACATCGCTTATCCGCCCAACGCAATAATCGAAATCGTAAGCAGCCCACAGCGACCATCGCGAGGCAGGCTTTCATTGCCCCCCGCCGCGGTATAGCGCGCGAGCGCAGATCCTGCGGTGGGTACGCATATCGTCTCGGCTGAAGTTCGACAAACTCATTTGCGCCGACTGCCAGCACGAATCGCCGCTACAAAAGGTATACGAACGATGTGCTGATTACTTGATTTCCGTCAATCGCGAGCCCTCGCACTGAAGATCGCGATGAGCGGGCGGAGAATCCCTTTTAGCGATCAGACCGGCGATATTGAATTACATCGCGCACAGTGAAGTCGCAAGGCGAAATCGGGACCGTGAGCTCATCAAGCTCGGACACACTGTTCGACTGATCGCCCCACAGTTCGTCCGGCCTTACTTGCTGAGCAACAAGACCGACGCGGCCGAAACCTGGAAACCGCGTGATGGGGAGGCTGTGATCCAGGTCAATCGTTGAGGATTTTTCTTCACTACTGTCTACACAACGGGTGGTTCTCGCGGGCACACGGAGCACCGAAACGCTGAAACACGCAAGGAAAAGACGCCATGGATAAAGCTTTTTCGCGCAAGGCCGCGCACGCCGCGAACCCGGCGCCAGTAGCTTACCGCACGCCTGACGAGCGGGCTGCCGAGGGCCGGGTCATTCGCGATCACGTACCCCGGGCGTCGCAGGCGGGATGGCGGCTGCCCGAGCAGCGCCGCAATGTGATCGAACTGCTCGAAGAGTCCAACGCGGGCCGCTTGCCGCACCTGATCCCCATCCGCTTCGGTCGAATGTCCGCCTCGCCGTTTGCGTTCTATCGAGGCGCCGCCGCCATCATGGCTGCGGACCTTGCCACGACGCCGACGAGCGGCTTGCGCGTGCAGGCGTGCGGCGATGCGCATCTGATGAACTTCGGCGGGTTTGCGACCCCCGAGCGCAACGTGATCTTCGACATCAACGATCTCGACGAGACACTGCCGGCTCCCTTCGAGTGGGACCTGAAGCGGCTTGCCGCGAGCGTGGTGATTGCGGCACAGCATCTCGAGCTGCCTTACAGCGACACCGTGCGTCTCACGACCGATCTCGTGCGCCAGTACCGCGAACGTATGCACGACTATGCCTACATGCGCGCGCTCGATGTCTGGTACGACCGGATTGATTTGCAAAAGTATGAGGACAAGTCAGGCGATCCGGATATCGTCGAGTATGCGCGCAAGCGCCTTGCGCAACGGATCGAAGTCGAGCGACGAAAGACCGTGCCGGATCACCTCTATCCCAAGCTCGTTACCGAGGAGGGCGGGAGGCCGCGTATCAAGGACGAGCCGCCGCTCATCTTTCACCCTGATGCGGAACTGGCGCCTGGCCTCGAGTCAGGCTATGCCGAGTCGCTGGCCTCGTATCGCGAGAGTCTCGCCGAGCATGTGCGCGTGTTGTTCGATCGGTTCCATCTGGTTGACCTCGCGGCCAAGGTAGTGGGTGTGGGCAGCGTCGGCACGATGTGCAGTGTGGGCCTCCTCATGGCCTCCGATAACGACCCGCTATTTCTGCAGGTGAAGGAGGCCAGAGCTTCGGTCCTGGAGCCGTATGCGGGAAAGAGTCTGCATTCCAACCATGGTCAGCGGGTGATTGCGGGCCAGCGCATCATGCAGTCCGCAAGTGACGTGTTTCTCGGCTGGACTCGCGGACAGAACGGGCGCGACTTCTATATCAGGCAACTGCGCGACGTGAAGATGTCTGTCGTTATCGAAGCACTGGATGCCAGAATGCTCCGGCAATACGGACGCATGTGCGCGCATGCGCTTGCGCGGGCTCATGCGCGCTCCGGGGATGCCGCGATGATTGCCGGATACATGGGTTCGGGCGGGGCTTTCGACGACGCCATCACTGAGTTCGCAACGGAATACAGCGGGCAGAACCGGAACGATTATCGAGAGTTCATTCGGGCAATTCGTGAAGGTCGGATCGAGGCGGTAATGGATGACTGAGCCGCGAACGCCATGCCGGCGTCTCTAGTCAGCTCTGGCCGGCTGGCGGCGTGCTCAATGCCGATAAATATCGGCCATCTCACCCGCGGAATTAGGCCGTGTCGCAGCGCCATACCTTAGCCGCTCGGCATGAGCCCGATGCCGATGCGCATGCAGGACGGGCCGCTTCGATTCCGGCGGCATGGTGGAGACCTCGCGCACATTGTGTGCATTTTTGGGAACCCATCCGCCCTTGACCATGGCCTGCGAGAGCAGCGCTTTGGTTTCCGGCGTATTGCCGCGTTGCGCGATGGCGCTGCTGGTCGTTTCGATCACGCAATCCCATTGGGCCGCAGCCGCGCATTCGCGCGCCTGCGCGAGCAGGGTATCGTAGGCATCGGGCTGTGGCGTGGGTGTTGTCGCGATGGCGGGTGTTGTCGCGATGGCGGGCGCGGACGCATTCGCGATCACATAGCGATCGGGTTCGGCGGGCGCCTCACGCTGCGGTGTGGCCACGTGATACTTCACGCCAATCGCGACCATGAGCAGGAAGAAACAGAAGCTTACCGCAAGGCTGAACCATGCGCCGCCGGTCAGGCGCGCGGGATCGTTGCTTCTTGCGGAGGCTTCGGGGCCGTTGACGTGGTCCGGCTCCCGGTCTTCGCATTCCCCTGGCTCTGGCTGGGGCGGCATCGTCATGGAACGATTCTCCTCTTGCTTCGCTTCTCGAAGGCCGCCACGATCGATCATCCCTGGCAGATGCAAAAAGCATAGAAATCGGCGGGGCGAAAGGCAACTCTCCTGGAAAGGGCCAGTGCGCGGATGGAAAAATGGCACAAAACGAATAAGCGAATGAGACAGAACAAGCGGAACAAACGGGCAGTTTTTCTTTGTTCAGAAGAAAATTGCCAACAAGATTTCCGATTGCCATTTCCAGTTAAACGTTGTGCACCCAGCGGCTTTGCAAAGACGCAAAAATAGCTCCCGCCCAGGCATTCATGACGCTTGTGTTCTGTCACGATGCCGCTCGCCTTCTATGGCATCGGATTTTGTTCACGTCTACTGAAACGAACGGCTGTGTCACGCCCCGTGGCGCAGCTTTTTCCATCAGAGGACGCCATGCGCAACGCTTCCGTTTCCACGTCGCCCAAATCGCGCGCGACCGCCGCCGCACGGCTCGAACGCTTGCCGTTTTCCGGCTATCACAAGCTGATTTTCCTGATCATCGCACTCGCGTTTTTCTTCGACTCGGTCGATCTCGGCACCATGACTTTCGTGCTCGGCTCGATCAAGAAGGAGTTTGGCCTGTCGAGCGCGCAGGCCGGGCTCGTGGCAAGTGCGAGCTTCTTCGGCATGACGATCGGCGCCGCGGTGGCGGGGCTGCTCGCCGACCGCTTCGGCCGCCGTCCGGTGTTTCAATGGAGCATGGTGCTGTGGGGCATCGCATCGTATCTGTGCTCGACCGCGCACGATGTCAACTCGCTCATCGTTTACCGGATCCTGCTCGGCTTTGGCATGGGCATGGAGTTCCCGATCGCGCAGGCGTTGCTTTCCGAGTTCGTGCCCTCCGCGCAGCGCGGCCGCATGGTTGCGTTGATGGACGGCTTCTGGCCGCTCGGCTTCATTACCGCAGGCATCGTCGCGTACTTCGTGTTGCCCGCGCTCGGCTGGCGCGCCGTGTTCGCGCTGCTCGCGATTCCCGCGGTGTTCGTGCTCGTCGTGCGCCGGATCGTGCCGGAGTCGCCGCGCTGGCTCGAGCATCGCGGGCGCCTCGTCGATGCCGACCGCGTGGTCTCGGACGTCGAGGCGCGCGTGATGCGCTCCATGAGGCTGACGCGCTTGCCCGCCCCGCAGCCGCTCGCGCAACCCGCATCGTCGCGCGGGCGCAGCGCATTGCGCGAGATCTGGAGCCCTGCTTACCGCCGCCGCACGACGATGGTGTGGCTGCTGTGGTTCTTCGCGCTGCTCGGTTTTTATGGGCTCACTTCGTGGCTCGGCGCGCTGTTGCAGCAGGCCGGCTTCGCGGTCACGCAGTCGGTGTTCTACACGGTGCTGATCTCGCTGGGCGGGATACCCGGCTTTCTGTGCGCGGCGTGGCTCGTCGAGCGCTGGGGCCGCAAGCCCACCTGCGTTGCGTCGCTCGTGGGCGGCGGCGCGATGGCGTTCGTCTACGGGCAAACGGCGCTGCATGGCGCGAGCATCGTATTGCTGGTCGGCACGGGGCTCGTGATGCAGTTCTTCCTGTTCGCGATGTGGGCCGCGCTCTATACCTATACGCCCGAACTCTACGGCACCGGTGCACGCGCGACGGGCTCGGGGTTCGCCTCGGCGATCGGGCGGGTCGGCTCGCTGATCGGCCCCTACGTGGTGGGCGTCGTGCTGCCGTTGTTCGGCCAGGGCGGCGTGTTCACGCTCGGCGCGCTGTCGTTTGTGGTTGCGGCGCTGGCCGTGTGGGTGCTCGGCATCGAGACGAAGGATGCCTCGCTCGAAGCGCTGGAATCGTCGGATGCCGGCGCCGGAATGGCGGCGGCTGCCCGCGAGAAAGCCTCGCTGAATTAAGAGGCCGAGGCGCGCTGGCGCGCGGGCAAGAAGCCGATCGGTATTTCGCCTTGAACTTTATTGCTCAGATCAATGACTATTCGGATCGTCGCAACGCTTGTGATCATCGCAAGCGTTGCTTCGAGCCGCGCAGCCGATCAAGCCTCGCGGTAGGTGCCCTTTGCCTTCGCCGCATGTGTGGCCAGGATGTCCATCAGCGCGGGACTGAGACAATCATAGGGTTCCAGGCCCTTGTCGCGCAGGGTTTGCCGGACTTGCTCCATCTTTGAAGGCGGCGTGCCGCTTTCGATGATCGACGAAACGAACGCCGCGAAGCCCGGGCCATCCCAGCCGGTATCGGCGGACAGTTCCGTATGGATGAAATCGAGCCCGTAGAACGCATGGTCCTTATTCTCGATGCGGCCATACAAATGCGTGCCGCAGGCGGTGCACGCATGGCGCTGGATCGGCGCTTTCTCGTCGACGACCTTCAACTTTTCGCCGTGCGCAACGACGGACAGCTTCTCGCGCGGCACGACCCCCACGACCGAGAACAGCGCGCCCGCGGGCTTCCAGCACTTGCTGCAACCGCATGCGTGGTTGAACAGCACCTGTGAAGCAACCTGCACTTCAACCGGGTTATCGCTGCACTTGCAACGCAGCGTGCCTCCCGCGAAATTCTCGGTGCCTTTTTTGATGCCCCGATCGACGGTCGGATGTAACGCGATGGTCATGATGTGTCTCCGTGATGGCTTGTGAAGTGAACAGTCGCGTGGACTGGTTTGCCCGTGCTTTGCTGGGCGAAAGCGGCTGCTGAGGATACTGGGCACGAGTATAGGTCAAATACTGCCGGGGAGTATACGAGGGAACCCTGCGAAACAACGCTGCGAACGGCCGTGATGTGCCCCTGCATGTCTGGCGGGCACGGGACGCTCCGGCATGCAATACGTTTTAGAAAAACTTAAGCATCGTGCACTAGCACACCTCTATTCTTCGATTTTTTGAGTCCATATGCTTGGGGCCTTGTTGTTATTGTTCGCCCCGAACACCACTCCTTTAGAACAGGAATGCCCATGATTGCCATGAAGAAGACGCTGGTGTGCGTCGCGCTGTCCGTTGCGGCGCTTTCCGCCCACGCGAAGGAATTGACCGAGTTGAAGTTTGGCGTCGATCCGACCTATGCCCCGTTCGAGTCCAAAGCGCCGGACGGCAAGCTCGTGGGTTTCGAAATCGACCTCGGCAACGAAATCTGCAGGCGGCTTCGCGCAAAGTGCATCTGGGTCGAAACCGCGTTCGACGGCATCATTCCTGCACTGCAGGGCCGCAAGTTCGATGCGATCATGTCCGCGATGTCGGTGACGCCGCAGCGCGAAGCGCAAGTGGCCTTCTCGACCATGTTGTTCAAGACGCCGAGCGCGTTGATCGGGCCGCGCGGCGTGCGGCTCGAACCAACGGTCGCGTCATTGAAGGGCAAGAATATCGGCGTGGCGCAAGGCTCCACGCAGGAGGCCTATGCGAAGGCTTATTGGGCGCCGGCGGGCATCAACGTGACCTCGTACGCGAATCAGGAAGTGGTCTACACCGATCTGCGCGCGGGCCGCCTCGACGCCACGCTGACCGACATGATTTCCGGCAGCAACGGCTTTCTGAAAACGCCGCTGGGCCGCGATTACGCGTTTCTTGGCGCGCCGGTCAACGACGCGAAGACGCTGGGCGCCGGCGCGGCAATCGGTTTTCGCAAGAGCGATAACGCATTGCGCGAGATGATCGATCAGACGATTGGCGAGATGATCAAGGACGGGACCTATCAAAAGATCGCGCGGCGTTATTTTGATTTCGACGTGCTGGCGAGTTGAAGTTTCCGGAGCCTCAAGCGATCACGCTCAGCAGGCTCTCGTTGCGCTGCTGCTGCTCCTTGCCACGGGTGACGAGCCAGCGGTGAAACTGGCGGCAATGCGGCCGGTCGAATGCGTTCGGCTTCCACTTGAGAAAGTAGGGCGACGGCAACGCAAGCCCGAGCGCGAAAGGCATGACGAGGCGGCCTGCGGCCAGGTCGTCGGTAATCATCGAGCCTTGCGCGAGCGTGAACCCGTAGCCGTCGATGGCCGCCTGAATCGCCACGCTCGAAAGCGAGAACACGAGGCGGTTTTCGTCGAAATCGGCGCAATCGACATCGTTGGCGGCGAACCATTCGCGCCATGACGGCGGCGAGGCGAACTTCGGCTGCCAGTCCACCGTGATTAACGGGTAGGCGAGGAGACCGGCCGGCGTCTCGAGCGGCGTGCCCGACTCCAGCAGACGCGGGTTGCACACGGGCACCACGCAATCGCGGAACAGTTCAACCGCATTCTCCGTATTCAAGCCGCGCTCGCCATAGCTGATGCGAAAGTCGATTTCGTAGCCGTCCGGCGACGGCTCTGTGTGCGTGCCATCGAGATACACACTCAGTTCGGGATGCTGACGCTGCCATTCGAGCACGCGGGGCGCGAGCCATTTCGACACCAGCGAAGGCAGCGCGCTGACACTCAGATTGCGCGTGTTCTTCGCGCGTTCTATTTCCGCATGCGCCACGCGCAGGCTTTCGAAGGCCGCAGCGCAACTCTCGTGGTACTGCCGGCCGATCGCGGTGAGGCGCAGCCGCTTGCCGTCCTTTTGCGTGAGATGCATTCCCAGCGTGTCTTCCAGCAGTTTGATCTGCTGGCTGACCGCGCCCGCGGAAATGCCTAGCCGCCGGGCTGCTTCGGTGATGCCGCCGCATCGGCCGACGGCTTCGAAGATCTGCAGCGCGCGCAATGGAGGAAAGCTGTTCGTCGTCATTTCGTTATCGCTCGAATCGCTGGCGGGATTTCACGGTTTAGAAACTCTAAACGAACAGGCAGGTTTTTACATCTATTCTTTTGCTTTATGGCTTTTTATCCTTGGAACCCAATACACGAAATCGTCAAGGTGGAGGCAACGGAATGTTTCTGAGGAATGCATGGTACGTCGCGGCATGGGACGCGGAAGTGACGCGCGAACTCTCGCCAGTGACGCTGTTGGGCGAGTCCGTGGTGTTGTACCGGCGCGAGGACGGCACGCCTGTCGCGCTTGAAAACGCGTGTCCGCATCGCAAGCTGCCGCTTTCGATGGGCCGGCTCGTCGGCGATCAAGTCGAGTGCGGTTATCACGGTCTCACGTTCGATTGCGAGGGCGCGTGCGTACGCGCGCCGGGCAGCGCGAGGATCCCTTCCGGCGCGAAAGTGCGCAGCTACCCGCTGGCGGAACGTTACGGCCTGCTCTGGATCTGGATGGGCGATCCCGCACAGGCCGATCCCGCGAAGATCGTGCAGATCGATGAATGGGGCGATCCGGCGTGGGGCATGAATCGCGGCGATGCCATGACGGTGGACTGCCACTATCTCTATGTCACCGACAATCTGCTGGACCCTTCGCACGTTGCGTGGGTGCATCGCTCGTCGTTCGGCAATGCGGCCTGCGAAGCGGAACCGCTCAAGACGGAGGCGACCGCGCACGGCGTGACCGTGTCGCGCTGGATGCGCGATGTGGAGGTGGCACCGTTCTACGCGCAGTTCGTGCGCTTCGCGGGACGTTGCGACCGCAAGCAGCATTACGAAGTGCGTTTTCCGTCGCACGCGATCATCAAGGCTGTCTTCACGCCGGCCGGTACGGGCGGCGACGATGCACCGCTTCATACCGATGTGTTCCTGATGAACTCGTATAACTTCATGACGCCGGTGGACGCATCGCATACGCGCTACTACTGGTTTCAGACGCGCAACTTCGCGCCCGACGATGAACAGGTGTCGCGTCAGTTCGACGAGGACGTGCGCCATGCGTTCGAGGAAGACCGCGCGGTGTTGACGGCCGTGCACGCGGGCATGCAGAACGCGCGCACGCCGAACATCGACCTCGCCATCGACGCGGGGCCGCTGCGCTTCAGGCGCGCGCTCGCGCAGATGATCGAGCGCGAGCAGCAGACGGAAAATCTTTCGCTTGCGCCGACTCACGTCGTGCAACGCGAGCGCGTGGAGCCATGAAATGAGTGACGCTGGCAAGACCGCGGCGGAACTGGCGAGCCGTGCGCCTACTGGCTTTCGCCGCTTGCGCGTGAGCGCGCGCACGCGCGAAAGCGCATCGATCGTTTCGTTCGAACTCGTGCCTGCCGATGGCGAGGCGTTGCCTGCGTTCGTGGCCGGGCAGTTCGTGACTTTGCGCTTGCCCTTGCCGGGCGGCGAGCCTCTGCTGCGCACCTACAGCCTCTCGGGCGACCCGGCCGATACGGCGCGCTGGCGGATTTCCGTCAAGCGCGAACCGGCCCCGGCAGGGCGCGAGGACCTGGCGCCGGGCCGCGGCTCGTCGTATCTGCACGACGCGGTGCAGGTTGGCGACGAACTCGAAGCGGCGGGCCCGTCGGGCGCGTTCGTGTGCGGCGACGACATCACGCGGCCCGTCGTGCTGATGAGCGGCGGCGTGGGTTTGACGCCGCTCGTCAGCATGCTGCATCGGCTTCGGGCGATGGCGGGCGCGCGGGACCGGCGCGTGTATTTCATTCACGCGTGCGAGAACGGCGCGGTGCATGCGTTCGGCCGCGAAGTGCAGGCGGTGGCGGCCGAGTGTCCGAACGTGCGCGTGCACGTCTGCTACCGGCAGCCCGCCGCGCAAGATCGTCGGGCACAGACCTTCGACAGCGAGGGGCTGATCACGCGCGAGACGCTGCAAGGCTTGCTGCCGCTCGACGACTACGAAGTGTATCTATGCGGGCCGCCCGCGTTCATGCAGGCCAACTGGCGGCTCCTGCGCAGCCTCGGTGTGGCGCGCGAGCGCATTCATTACGAGTTCTTCGGCCCTGCAACCGTGCTGGAAGCCGATGCCGATGTGGAACCTGCGCGCGAAACATCGCCCGATGCGGTCCCGCGCGCGGAGACGATCCGGGAAATCGATGCGCACGCAACCACTGTTCGATTTCATCCGGACGCTGCGCCCGTGGCGTGGGATGATCGCTGCGAGTCGCTGCTCGAATTGGCGGAGCAACATGGTTATGCCGTGCCGTTCAGTTGCCGTGTCGGCATCTGCAATACTTGCGTGACGCGGCTGGCGCAAGGCAACGTCGAGTACGCCACTGCGCCACTCGACCCGCCCGCTGAAGGTACGGTGCTGCTTTGCTGCGCGAAACCCGCGGGACACGTTACGCTCGCGTTGTCCGAGGCGTGCGCGCAAAGCGGCGCGGCGCGCTCCCCACAACCCGCTTGATGGCTCGCAGAGGATTTCATGAAGATCGGCTTTCCCGTCGAACCGGATTTCGCGGCCCAGCGCCAACATTTTCTTCACGCCGCGCAATTGGCGGGGGCAACGGTGACGAGCTACGCGCATCCGCTCAAGGGCCCCAACGGCGAGGCGCTCGCGACCGACGTCGCCTGGCTGGGCAACGCCGCCGCGCGCCGCGTGCTGGTGGCCGTGTCGGGTACGCACGGGGTGGAGGGCTACTACGGATCGACGTGCCAGACGCAATGGCTGCATGAGTTGGCCGCGCGAAGCCTGCCCGACGATGTCGCGGTGATGATGGTGCACCTGATCAATCCGTGGGGCACCGCGTGGGTCAGGCGCGTGAACGAAGACAATGTCGATCTGAATCGCAACTACGTCGACTTCGACGCGCCATTGCCGCTCAATCCGCGCTACGAGGAACTGCATGAGATTTACGTGTGCCCCGATATCGACGGTCCGCAGCGGCACCACGCCGATACGCTGCTGGAGCGGCAAGTCGAGTCGCTCGGCTGGTCGGGTGTGCAGGCGATCGTGGGCGCGGGCCAATATCGCCACGCGGACGGACTCTTTTATGGCGGCCAGGCTGCAACATGGTCCAACCGGACCTTGCACGAGATTGTGCAGCGCTTTCTCAAACCGGCCCAGGTGGCGATTTCGTTCGATCTGCATACCGGGGCGGGCGCGTTCGGCCATCCGATGCTGATGGCGATTGCGCAATCGACCTATCCCGCGCTGGCCGACGCGCAGCGCCTTTACGGCCCCTGGCTCTACACGCTGCTCACGCACGCGGATGCCGCCATCAGCGAAACCGGTGTAGTTGCGCGCGCAACGGGCTACGCCTCGCAGGCGCTGCTGGACGCGTTGCCGGATACGCATCTGATGCAGCTCGTGATCGAATGCGGCACGTACCCGGAAGCGCCCATGCACACGGCCTTGCGCGACGACCACTGGCTGCACCTGTACGGCGACCCGCGCGACGCGCGAGGCCGCGCGATCAGCCGCGCGCTGTTCGAAGCGTTCATGCCCGCCGATGCCGATTGGCGCGAGCTCGTGTGGCTGCGCACGCGGCAGATCTGGGAGCGCGCGCTGGCGGCGCTGCCAGGCATTGCGCCCACGGCAGCGCCTCGAAACGTGGCCTGATCTGCTGGTATCGCCGCGTGAACGTCCACGCCCGCTCCATTCGCTACTTCGACATGATCTGCCGCTGCGGATCCATTCGCGAGGCCGCGCGGCGTTTGCATGTGGACGGCTCGGCCGTCAACCGGCAACTGCTCAATCTCGAGGAGAAGTGGGACGGCGGCGGCGTGAAGTACTCGCTGTTCGAGCAGAACGTGGCGATTGCCGAGTGGTTCCGCAGCACGTGGCAATCGATCGAGGCCGGGCACGACGCGTGATCGGGGCAGCGGAGCCGATGCGCGATTCGCGCTCCGCCGCCGTCATGCTTCAATGCAGCTTGATCGAGGGCCGGTTGTAGCGCTGCAGAAACTGGCCCAGCGTCTGGAGCAGCGTGCGCCGGGTGCCGTGCACGCCCAACAGGTGCTTGCGATACAGCAGCCGGTACAAGCCCGACGCAGCCAGGCCGTCGACGATCACGGAGCGCTCGCGCAAGCGCAGGTCCGCCTGATAAAGCGCGCCGGACTCGCCGAGCGAGACTACCGTGCCGGCGTCGCGAAACACGAAGCCCGCAACCGCCTTGCCCGCGATGCGCCGCGCGAAAGCCTGGCTCAAGTAGACCGCCTGCTGGTGGGCGACCTGGGCGCGCGGCGGCAGGTAACGGCTCGAACCGCCGACCGGGCAGGCTGCGCAGTCGCCGAACGCGAACACGTGCGCATCGTCAGGCGTTTGCAAGGTATCCGTCACGATGACCTGATTCGACGCGCTCAGCGCCAGTCCCTCGATCGAGCGCAGCATCGCGGGCCCGGCCACACCGGCGGCCCAGATCGTCATATCGGCGGGCAGTACTGCACCGGTCGAAGTCACGATGGCATCTTCCTCGACGCTCGCCACGCGCGTGTCGGTCAGCACTTCGATATGCAGACGCTCGAGTTGCGCCTGCGTGCGCGCCGAAATGCGCGGGTCGAGCACCGGCAGCACGCGCGGCGCGCCTTCGATCAGACGAATCTGGACATCGCGGTCGGGATCGAGCGCCCGGAAGCGGTACGCCGCGAGTTGCCCCACTGCGTGCCGCAGCGCGGCGGCCAGCTCCACCCCGGTTGCGCCCGCGCCGATCACGTTGATGCACACCGGCCGAACGAGCGGCGCGCCGGGCGCATCGGCGAGGTGATTGACCTTCGCGCAGGCCGCGAGGAACTTCTTGCGGAAATCCTCGGCGTGCCCCACGTGTTCGAGCGGAAGCGCGTAGCGCGCGGCGCCAGGCACATTGAAGAAGTTGGTCACGCTGCCGACGGCCAGCACGAGGTCGTGGTACGGCACTTCCCGTGGCGGCACGATCTGCGCGCCGTCGTGGTCGAGCACCGCGCCGATGGTGGCGATGCGGCGTGCGCGATCGACCGATTGCAATTCGCCTTGCACGAACTCGAAACCGTGGCGCTTTGCCTGCGCCGCATATTCGATCGTATGCGAAGCGGGGTCGCGGTGGCCCGATGCGGCTTCGTGCAGAAGCGGCTTCCAGAAGTGCGTCGGCAAGCGGTCGACGAGCACGATGTGCGCTTGCCCGCGGCGGCCGAGCGTGCTGCCCAGGCGCGTAGCGAGTTGCAAGCCGCCGGCGCCGCCGCCGACAATCAGGATGCGGGGCAGATTAGCCGCGCGCGCCTTCGCGAGAATGCCAGGGATGAGTGCCATGGTTGTCTTCCAGAATGAAATCGGTTTGAATGTCGCGCGACTGGATTTCACGATATCGTTTCGCGAACCCAAGAACAATTTAATGTTTATAGGCGACCCATATGCTTTCACTAATAGGTAAGGCGGCCACGTTCCGGCAGCTCAAGGCGCTCGACATGGTCATGCGCCTCGGAAGCGTGTCGCGCGCGGCGCAGGAGCTGCATCTGACGCAGCCGGCCGTCTCGCTGCAGATCCGCCTGCTGGAGGAAGCGGTGGGCGCGGCGTTGCTGCAGCGTGTGGGCCGGGGCGTGGAGTTGACCACGGCGGGCGAAATCGTGGGGCGCTATGCGCGCGAGATCTTGCATCTTTGGCAGGAAGCGGGCGACGAAGTGGCGGCATTGAAGGGAGATTTGGGCGGCAGCTTGCGCATCGGCGCGATCACCACCGCCGAATATCTGATACCGCCGCTGCTGGTCCGATTCACGGCGACGCGCCCGCATGTAAAGACCTACTTCAAGGTGGGCAATCGCGAAGAGATCATTCGCATGCTCGCCACGCATGAAATCGACCTCGCGGTCATGGGCAGTCCGCCCAAGGAACTGCGCACGCATGCGGCCGAGTTCGCGAAGCATCCGATGGTGTTCGTCGCTGCGCCCGACCATCCGCTCATGCAGCGCAAGCGTATTTCAATGAAGGACCTGGAATCGGCGCATTTGCTGGTGCGCGAGCGCGGCGCCGGGACGAGAACGACTGTCGAGAGTCTGTTCAAGACATCGGGTCACCGATTTCATGTGGGATCCGAACTATCTAGCAACGAGGCCATCAAGCAGATGGCCGAAGCGGGGCTCGGCGTGGCGTTCCTGTCGCGTCATGCATGCGCGCTGGAACTGCGCGCGGGGCTGCTGAAGGAACTGCCGTTCGCGGGCAATCCGGTCGAGCGCGAATGGTATGTGGTGACGCTGGCCGACCGGCGCATTTCGCAGGTGACCGGGTTGTTTCGCGATTTCCTCGTCGAGCAGGGCGCGCCGGTGATCGATCTGGCGATGTTGTCTTCCTCCGGCGCGCGGCGCAGGAAGTAGGGAGCCAGGCGCGCTCGCGCGCTCAAATGCCCCGTGGCTGCCTGCGCTTGAGCGCGACGATGTTGGCGTCGATCCAGCGGCGCGCGCTGGCGAGCATGATGGCTTCCTGTTCGCGGCCGTTTCTCATGCCTTCGACGGTGACGAACTCGACATTGCGTATGCCGATGGTCGCGAACACCGCGCGAATGTAGCCCGTGAGGTAGTCGGGCTGGCGTGCCGCGCCGCCCCAGGTAAAGAGACCGCCCGACGAGACCGCGACCATCACGGGGCGATCCCTGAGCAAGCCGATCTTGCCTTGCGCGGTCATGGTGAAGGTGCGCCCGAGGCGCATGACGTGATCGAGCCAGGCCTTGAGCCCTGAGGGCGGCCCGTAGTTGTGCATGGGCGTGCCCATCACGACTACGTCGGCCAACTCGAGTTCTTCGATCAGTTGTTCCGAAAGCGCGAGTGCGCCGTGTTGCGCGGCGCTGCGCGCGTGGGGCGCGACCAGCATGGCATCGACGAATTCGGCGCTCAGGTGCGGCGGCGGAGCATTGCCCAGATCGCGCCGCTGCACACGTGCGTCCGGGTTTTCACCGAGCAGCGACTCGACCGCGTAGCGCGTCACCTGGCTACTGACCGAGGCGTCGCCGCGCGGGCTGCACTCGATATGCAAGATCTGGTTCACGCCTCGATGGCCTCCGATTCCATGCACCGATCCAATCCGGGAACGTTCGTGAAGATCGATGTTCGCGAGGCGAGTGCGGTTTTTGCGCTATATGCGTTAAGGAACGATCCTATCAAGCCACGCGCGCGGCGGCACCATCGGGTTACACATGTCGTTCATACCACGGTGCTGATAAGTCTTTGGCCGGCGAGATCGCTTCGACTTTTTTCCATACGTCGTCACTCAGCAGATTTCGGCAAATGTAAGCAGACATTGGCCGCCGATTAATCGAGTTCAAATTCTATCCCTGGGGTGCTTGGGCTCTTTCTGGGAACGTAGTGAGACCAAAGCCCCGGATCTGTCCGCCAGGGCGGCTCGCAACATACACCGTTCAGCCAGAACTGAACGTGCTCCCGGACTTGCGGCAAGACCTTGTTACGGTAGATCCAGCGTAATTCGGCGTGAGTGATCGTCCTGGTTTTTTGCGAACTTGGTGTTCCCGAAGGGGTATCCCGACCATGCATTGGCCCGGTGGTGTGAGTCTTGTGAACTACCTCATCCATGTCGATGCCATCTAGTATGAAATGCACGTGTTTATGCACATCGATGGTGGCCCAGTAGAGCGATCCCTTGGACTTGATGCGCCAGTCCCGATTGTTCTTCACGTCGCCGGGCTTCAAGCCATCGAGTGCAGGTGCGCGAATGCCTCTCTCCGAATCGCTGATAATGGCGGAGAACTTTGGGTGTTGCTCCAGCGATTTCAAAAACGACTCCTTGTCTGCTGCTTTGCCCTTTCCATTCAAGGCTTCCGAGCGGTCCGTAGAAAGCACCTGAATCTTGTCCTCGTTCGAGGCGCCTTCGCTTTTATGCGCCTCCACAAATCCCGTGATCGTATTGGCATAGCCAAATATGTAATCGCCGGGCTGGAACACGCTTCTCCACGGTCTTTCCATTGGCATGACTTTCCCCTTGCTTCTGTCGACTGTCGGGTGGCACGTATAGGGCGAATTCGGGAATCGTCTAACAATACTAGGACAAACGCGTCGTACATGGTGGGGGAAATCGTGATGTCCTGACTTCTACGGGCTGCGCGAATCCGAACGCCTATTCAAGCCCGGCGTGCCATGTCCATGGCGCGCGGACGCTCGCGTTCCGGATTCGAGGCTATCCGGTGACTTCGCTGCTGGGGGCGGGGCTCATGACGGCCGTGCTGTTGACGACCTTCGTGACGTGCGAATCCGCATGACCTTGCTGCGCGGCGTGCAGTTTCTCGTGGCGTTGACGCTGGCTTACTGCCCTTGGTATCGCGGGCGGACGCAGGAGGCGGAGGCGGTGCGCGCACCGGGGCATGGATTGCGCTTATGCGCGGCGGCGTTTCTTCGACAGATCGGCGAGCGCCGGAACGAGTTGCTTGAATTGCTGGAAAGCGGCGTCGCGGTGCGCCCGTGCCGCCGCGTGAAGCTGCATCTCATCCTCGCGGGTCCAGCTTCCGATCGCGGCAATCTTGTCGGCTTCGCGGCGCATCCATTGCGCCTGCGCGATATTCATGGACCGCCCGCAGACGGTCGAGCGCAGCCGCCAGTAATCGAACTCCGCATAGAACCGCCGTGGGCCGCGCGCGCCCGCCGGGCGCTGCCGGCGCAACCACCATTCGAATTTTCCGTCGCTCCAGATCCGATGCGTGAAACCGGCGGGCCATTCGAGCCCGTCCGGAATCAGTGATTCGGCAGCGAGTTGCTCCATGGTGCCGAGCACCTCGAAATAACCGAGCTCGGGGCAAACATTGAAAACCGGGGCGTCGGGGATCTTGACTTCGATAGCGTGTCCTCGCGCTGTGTCGCTGGTAATGGTCATGGGGATGGCCTCTCGACTTGTTGGTCTGCTCATGGTGGGACGTGCGGCCCCATTCATTATCGAGATAGCACGTGCCTGCGCTAAGTGACGAGGTGACGCCCTGGACGGCTTGTCGCAGTCAGTCGACCTTGATGCGCTTCAGGAATGGCGAGGATATCCATAGCAGATTTCCCATCGGCCCAAAAGGGGAGCAGACGATGTTTCATCGTCAGCAGCCCAAACCCGTAACGACGCGGATTCCCTTTGGGTATTGCAGGCAAGCCGCTGCCCAAACCGGTTGCCACATTCGCACTGATCGTTGACCGGACGAAGAACGAAGCGAAACATCGTGCTGATGTCGTTTACTGGCCGATTCTTGACGGTTTATTTGCGGTTCGATTTCGTGCAGATAAATAGAATCGTTTGAAATAACGTCGCCTGGTGCCAAGCAGTTGGATTCTAACGTAGTCCGCCTTCGCATCACTATGGCACTCAAAGAATTCGCCGGCGCCATCAACCCTGAAAGCGCACCCGATCAGTGCATGACTGATCGAAGGTGTGCACGGGGCGGATTCGTTGTGCAATATCCGGAGACAGTCAGTGGAATCGTTTGCGAATGGCGCACTGTGGATGCTCTATCCTCACTCTCGCCCACCATTCTCGCGGACATCATCGCTTGACGATGCTCTGCTCAAGCGCGCCACCGGCGCCGCGGCGTTCGGCAGCGCGATGGGTGGGTGAATGGCGTAGCAATACCTGCGCCGCAACGTCTGGTGGCTCGCCCAAAAATTTCATCGCTAGCCAATGCGTCGATTGCATTTTTGATCTGCGCGGCTAGTTCGAACGTGGAGTCTGGCCTGACGCCATTGCACGCCTGCCCACCGCCATTTTCATCACGAACCGGCCAGTTGCCCGCTTGTGGCGAACCGCTCGAGCGGCGCTGTACGGCATTGAGGCGTCGCTGATGCGTGCCGCAAAAAATGGAGAGATACGCATGACCTCGCTAGAAAAGGCTGCTGCGGTTTCCGCCGTCGCGATGGAGGAAGAGACATCTGCAGCGTTTAAACGACGCTTCATGATCAGAATGATCATCGTGCTTACCGGCGGCACGTTCCTGGACGGCTATATTCTCGGGATTGTCGGCCCGGTGTCCGGCAAAATGACCGCCGAACTCGGCATATCGGCGGTCTGGGAAGGCCTGATCGCGGCGGGCGCGCTGTTCGGCATCCTCATCGGCTCGCCGTTGGGTGGGTGGGCTGGCGACAAGTTCGGTCGCAAACCCCTGTTCATGCTCGACATGGGGTTGTTTGTGATTGCGTCGGTCATGCAGTTCTTCGTCGGATCCACGCAGTTATCTATCGCGTTACCGCTGCAACTGTTCGTGGTGCGGCTGCTGATGGGCATCGCAATCGGCGCGGAGTACTCGGTTGGTTGGCCACTGTTGTCGGAGTTCTCGCCAGCCCGGATCCGTGGACGGCTCATGGGCTTGACGCTGATCGCGTGGTATGCCGGCTTCATGTTCGCCTTCGTCGTGGGCTACTGTCTGGACCGGTATACGGATCTCGGCTGGCGAAACATCCTCGGCACCAGCACCTTCATCGCGATGGCATTGTTCCTTGGCCGGATTGGCATGCCCGAGTCACCGCGCTGGCTGTGGAGCAAGAATCGTACGGACAAGGCCCGCTCCATCGCTTATCGGTATATGGAAAGCGCCTCCGATATGCTCGACATGGAGCGCGAGGCGCCCCATTCGGGCGGTGGCTTCGGGATGTTGTTTTCCCGCCAGTACTGGCGGGTCACACTGTTCGTGTCGCTCTTCTTTTTCTGTGTCGTCACGCCGTACTTTGCGATCGCCACATTCGCCGACAGTGTCTTGCAGAAGTTCGGCCTCGGTGGCGGGCTCGCCGGAGGAGTGGGATTGTCCGCCGTTGCTTTGGCCGGAAGTGTCGCGACGGTCCTGCTGATCGACAAGGCCGGCCGCCGTGCGCTGACGGTGCCGCCGCAGTGGATCATCACTGTGATCCTCGTTATCCTCGGCGTGTGGACAGATGCACCTGGCGTGGCCGTGTTGGGCCTGTTTCTCGCATTCTCGTTTTTTAACGCGGGCTGCGGCACGCTAACCTGCATCTACCCTGGCGAGGTTTTCCCCACAGAGATCCGCGGGATCGGGACGGGCTTCGCTGCCGCGTTCAGCCGGATCGGGGCCGGCCTCGGCACCTTCCTGATGCCCTGGTCCATCGCTAATCTCGGCCCCTCAGTGACCATACTGATTGCCGCCGGCATCGCCGCTGTCGGTGCCGGCGTATCGCAATGGCTAGCCCCTGAAACCCGGGGCAAGAGTCTCAGCGAAACGGCCTCCGGGTTTTCGCACTAGCACCAGCGGGAGCTTGCGGAAAATCCTGGCTCGGGGCAGGTCCAGGCGGGCGCAGTGAGAAGTAAAAGTCACGGCGCAGCCGGTGGTGGGCGAGGCGCGTTCGGTCGGCGTGATCGTCGGCGCGCTAGAAGAAGTGATGAATGCCGGCCAGCACGACCGTCTGCGAGCCCGAAGACGACGCGCCTATCCCCATCGTGCTGGCAACCGCGCCCGATGAGGCCCGTTCCACCATCACGTCCATATAAAGCTGGGTGCGCTTCGAGAGCGAGTACACATTGGCGAGCGTTGCCTGGGTCCAGCGCTTGCCGGCGAGCGTCGTGGTCCACGCGCCCGCGCCCACCATATAGGCGGACGTGACCTGGAAATTGGCGCCGCCGTCGATGGTGCGGTAGTCCTGCGCCTCGCCATGCCGCTCGATGCGCACCTGCGTGTAGAGCGCATGCAACTGGACTCGCCCCCACTGATAGCTGCCGCCGATGCCCGCATTGCGCACGCGGTCGGCCACGACCGGCGCGCCGTTGGACAGGTTCACGCCCTCGAACGCATTCAGGCCCAGCCCGCCGGCCAGGTTGAGCGCGCGGTCGTGGTACTCCGACCACGCGGCGGCCAGCTTTAGCGGTCCGTAGCCATAGTTCGCGCCGAAGCTGATGGTGTGTCCCGTCGTGCTGCTGCTTGAATTCGTGAAGCCATAGAGCGCGCCAATGGTGAGGCCTGCGAACGGCTGGCTCACGAACTTGGCGGTATTGGACAGTTCGACGGGCACGGTATTGGCCAGCCCGTCGACGTTGCCCGGATGAAAGGCGGAGAAGTCGCCGAGCGACTGGGCGGTCGACAGCGGGCCGAGCATTTCGAAGTGGAAGTCGGTCTGGCGGCCAAGCGTGACGGTGCCGATGCCGCTCTTCGCAAGACCCACCCAGGCCTGGCGGTTGAAGAGCGTGCCTGCGCTCGACATTGCGCCGCTCAGCGTGGAGAAGCCCGACTCCAGCTTGAACACGGTCTTCAGCCCCGCGCCCAGATCCTCGGTGCCCGTGAGGCCCCAGCGGTCGGCCTGGAAAGTACCCTGTTCGGCGATGAACGCGTGCGAGCCATGCAGATTGCTGACGTAGCCCACGCCCGCGTCCAGACTGCCATACAGCGTGATGCTGCTTTGTGCATATGCAGCAGAAAAATTAGTCATGCCAAGCGCCATGCACACGGGCGCCAACAAACACTTCTTCATTGGGGGTCTCCTCGCGATGCTCGATTTGCTCTGTTGAACGAGCCGGCCCGAACCGGGCCAGCTGTGCCTGCATTTACTTCATGGATTCACTTCAAGGTCTGATACAGGATTGCCGCGCCCGAAACGATCGCGAAGCCCATCACGCTGATGCGCAAGACTTTGCTGTTCAGTCGCCGGTGCACATGCTGGCTGATGAAGGCGCCGAGAATGACGGGCGGCACGAGCAGCAGCGCGGAAACGAACCGGTCCAGGTTGATCTGGCCGGTGAAGCTGAGCATCACCAGCGAGACCGCTTCGCCGATCGCGAAGCACAGCGCGATGGTCGAGCGCAGCGCGGGCGCGCGATAGTGCTGGAAGACCATCGCCAGCGCGGGTCCGCCAATTCCCGTCGCGGTTTCGGTGATGCCCGTCACGGCGCCTGCCGTGATCAGCGCGTTGCGGCCCGGCGCGAAAGTCGGCGCGCACAGTGTCGCGACAGCGGCGGCAATCGTCGATGCGCCGATGAACAGGTTCAGGTCGTGCGCCGAGATGCGCGAGATGATCAGCACGCCGCCCACGGCGCCCACCGTGCGCCCGACTGTGATCCATAGCGTGCCGCTCGAATCGAGCGCCGGGCGCTCGCGCCACGCGAGATAGACGTTGAGCGGAAGCATCAGGATCAGGAGCGACACGGGCAACAGGCCCGGATCGATCAAGCCGATCACGGGGGCGCAGATGAGCGCGAAGCCCACTCCCACTGCGCCCTGAATGAACGCGGCAATCGTCACGGTGGCGGCAAGAATGAGGAATACGGTCAGACTCACAGAAGGGTTCTCCTAAGGATGGACAGCTATGCGCGGGGCGGATCGAACGGCGTCACGCGCCCGCGTGTTTCAACGACTCGATACCAGTGGCGCCAGGGTTTGCGCGGCGGGCTGCGCCTGCAGGGCGCCGCGAGCCGTGGGGGCGGCCGGTGTGGCCGACAAGGGCGCGGCGTGCACCCGCTGGATAGGTGCGCGCGCAACGACAGCGGCAGCGGCTTCTTCGACTTCGCGCAGCAGCGCGCGCGCGTCCCAGTCGATGGGCCAGCCGTGCCACAGGCGCAGGCGCCCCGCGACGAACACCGCATCGATCTGGCTGCGATTGGCGAGGCGCACGAGCTCCCATTCGAGATCCCACGAGGGCCGCATTTCCGGCACATCGAGGTCCACCAGCAGAAAGTCCGCTGCCTTGCCCGGCGCGATTTCGCCGGTCAATGCGCCAAGGCGCACGGCGTCGGCGCCGCCGCGCAGCGCGTGATCGAGCCAGAGCTTGCCCGCGCCGCACGACGAGTCGCCCGTTGCGAGGCCGAAGGCGAAGCGCTGCGCGGTCTCGGCCGCGTCGAGCAGCCGGAATGCGTCGCTGCGCGTGCCGTCGGTGCCGAGGCCGAAGCGGATGCCGAGCGCGGCCATTTGCAGCGCCGGGGCCACCGCATTGCCCTTCCATGAACTCGCGACGGGGTTGTAGCTCACGGCCGCGCCCGTGTCGCGTAGCAGGTTCAGCTCGGAAGGCGTAACGAGCGTGGCGTGCGCAATCAGGGTTTGCGGCCCCAATGCGCCCGCATGGTGAAGGTGCTCAATGGGGCGCATCTTGCGCGCGACGATCGAGCGCTCGACGGCGGCGAGGTGCTCGTTGGCATGCGTCTGGAACACCGCGCCGGCCTCGGCGCACAGGGCGGCCACGGTTTGCAGCATGCCGTCCGAACCTGCTTCGGGCACCGAAATAGCCAGCGACGGATGCACGAGCGCGTGGCCGCTCCAATGCGCCAGATGGGCCTGCGCGCGGGCGACGATGGCGCCGCGCTCGCGGGTGTCGATATGGTCGGCGAGGTCGTTGCAGATCTTGCCGAGCACGCAGCGCACGCCGACTTCCTGGGTGGCCGCCGCGATCGTCGAGATATCGCTGTCCGAGCGCGTGCCGGCGTCGCAGACGGTCGTGAAGCCGCCGCGCAGTGCTTCGAGCGCGGCGAGTTTGGTCGAGAGATACAGCAGGTTTTCGTCGAGGCAGTTCTCGAGCGGGACCCAGATGCGGCGGTAGATCTCCGAGGGCTCGCCGAACGCGAGCGCCTTGCCGAACGACTGCGTGAGATGGTGATGCGCGTCGACGAAGCCGGGCATCAGCAGTTTGCCCGGCAGCGCGAGCGGCGTCAGCAGCGGGTAGCGCGCCACCAGTTCGCCGGCGGGGCCGATGTCGCGAAAGCGCCCGTTGGCGACCACGACCGCATGCTCGCGCACCGGACCATCGGCGAGCAGCAGCGTTTCGGGTAGCAGCAGCAGTTCATCGGCGCACAGTTCCGTGCGCGAAAGGGAGCGGGGCGAAGCGGCTGTGGAGCGAGTTTGCATGATGAAGAAGTTGGGCTGTATGGGGTTCAGTGGCAGGAGGGGGTTTCGTTGACGGCTGCATCGAGCGCGCCGGCCGCATGGGGCGCATGGGCTGCATGGGCTGCATGGGCCGTGCGGTTTGCGCGCGGCCGCCAGCGCAGGCTCAGGTGTTCGAAGATCAGATTGACGATCACGGCGGTGAGCGCGCCCATCGCGAGCCCGTTGCCGAGCACGATTTGCAGCGTCGCGGGAAAGCGGCTGTAGACGCCGGGCACGACGATCGGCAGGATGCCCATCGTGAGCGCGGCGGCTAGCGTGTACATGTTGGCGCGCGCGCGCAGGTCCACCTGGCGCAGCAGGTTGATGCCCATGACGCCGATGATCGAGAACACGATCAGCGCGGTGCCGCCCACCACCGCGGCGGGAATGGCGTTGGCGAGGCGCGAGAGCGGCGCGAGCAGCGCGATCACGATCAGCAGCGCGCCGGCCATCGCGGTGACGAAGCGCGAGCGGATGCCGGTTGCCTCCACGATGCCGATGTTCTCGCTGCTCGTGATGATGAGCGAGGTGCCGAAGAATCCGCCGACCATCGACATGAGCGCATCGGCGCGGATGGTCCGCGGCACGGCCACGCGCGGGTCGATTTCCTTGCCCACGATCTCCGCGATCGCCACGGTCTGGCCGGTGGCCTCCGCCATCGAAATCACGCTGAAGATCAAGAGCGGCAGCGCGGCGAAGAGGTCGAAGCGCGGCATGCCGAACGGCAGCGGCGTGGGCAGCGTGACGAGCGCGCCGCTCCAGACGCCGGCAAAACTCATCAAGCCCAGCACCGAGGCGAGCGCCGCGCCCGCGAGCAGCCCCAGCAGCACGGCGAGCTGGCCGAGCATGCCCTTGAAGAGCTTGGCGAACAGCACGGTGAAGGCGACCGTGGCGAGTGCGAGGCCGATTCCGGCCGGGCTGCCGAACTCGGCGGTGCCGGGCCGCCCGACGATCACCACGCCGTAGATGCGGATAAGGTTGACGGCGACGAGGATCAGCATCGTGCCGATCACGATGCGCGGGAAAAAGCGCAGGCAGCGCCGGAACACCGGTAGCAGCAAAAAGTAGAACAGGCCTGTGAGGATGGTCGCGCCGGCAGCCGTGCGCAGATCGGTTTGCTGCGCGATCAGCACGAACAGGACCACCGGCGCGCCGCCCGGCACCATGATGAACGGCAGGCGCGCGCCAAAGCGCAGCGGGCCGAACGACTGCAGCAGCGTGCCGATTCCGCAGACGAGAAAGGTCGCGCTGATCAAGTCGACGGTCAGCGCGGGCGGCAGGCCGAGCGCCTTGGCGACCAGAAAGACCGCCGTGATGGGGGAAGCGGCCACCACCAGCACGTGCTGCAGGCCGAACAACATCAGTTTGACGAGCGGCAAGCGCTCGTCGACAGGGTGAACCTGCTGGGCTTTCGTCATGACTGCGTGTCTCCATGTGCCGCAGACCGCCTCACGTCTGCGAGGGTGTGTCGTTGTTCTGGCGAAGCTGCTCTACAAAAACCGTCTCCCAAATCGATTTGGGATCACGTGCAAAAAATTGGGCGGACGCCCCAAATCGATTTGCTATCGTAGAATGGTGCGTCCTGAAGGCCTTGTCAAGCCGGATTATTTATCGACCGATTGGTCGCGATAGCCCACGAACCCCGGACTCAAGCGAGAGAAACAGCATGCAAAGTCCAGTGCCGCCAAAGCCGCGGCCGACCATTGCCGACGTCGCCCGCGCAGCGGGCGTCTCCACGACCACCGTTTCGCATGCGTTGAACGACAAGGGCTATGTCGATCCGCAAACGCGCCAGCGCGTCAAGGATGTGGCGCGCGATCTGGGCTACCGCCCGAGCGTGCGCGCGCAGCGGCTGCGCACCGGCGAGGCGCGCACCATCGCGCTGCTTTCGTCGATGCCGTTCGAAATCGCCGGTGGCGCGTCGCGGCTCGGGTTTCTGATGGAGGTGGCGGCGGTCGCGGCCGCCGCCGCCCTCACGCGCGGACTTGCGCTGGTGCTCGTGCCGCCCATCATGGCGGGGCGGCTGCCGCTCGACCAGCTCGACATCGACGGCGCCATCGTGATCGAACCCACCGCCGACGATGCGAACGTGGCCCATCTGCAGGCGCGCGGCTTGCCGGTCGTGTGTCTCGGCCGCATGCCCGGCAACGACGCGCTGCCCTATGTCGACATCCACTCGTTCGCCACCACGGCGCTGTTGCTGCGCCATCTGCATGAGCAGGGCAGCCGGCGGATTGCGCTTTTGATCGGCGCGCAGCAGCGTAATTCGTATGTCGAATCGCGCGCTGCGTACGAGCAATTCTGCGCGGAGCACGACATGCCGCCCGTGATCGCGGTGGCCGACGAAGCGGGCGGCGAGGAAGCGGGCCGCGAAGCGTGCGCTGCGCTGTTGCAGCAGCACCCGCAACTCGACGGGCTGTGCGCGCTGGTTGACGCGTTTGCCGTGGGCGCCGTGCAGGGCATTGCCGACGCAGGCCGGCGCGTGCCCGAGGACATCAAGATCGCAACCCGTTACGACGGGATTCGCGCGCGCAGTTGCAGGCCGCCGCTCACGGCCGTCGATCTTCATCTCGACGAAATGGCCTCGCAAGCCGTGGCGCTGCTGTTCGATCATCTGGCGGGCAAGGGCGGGGCGGACTTCGCCACGCCGCCCGATCCATCTCTCGTGGTTCGCGAGTCTTCGGTTGCCGTCCGGGACGATGCCTGAGGTTTGGCGCGCAACACGGGTTATTGACGGCTCCAGGCAATTCCTGAGCCGCAAATCAGGAAAACCTGATTTCCGCTCTGTGTCGGCATGGCTATTCTGCCTTTACACGAAGACACGTAGCGCAGGATTCGTGACCCGTTCGGAAGACGTCACCGATACGCCTGGAGAGATCGAGACGAAATAAGACCGGGCATTAAATGAGTGACTTGCCTAAGACTGGCTTCGACTGTCTCCGTCGGGCGAGCCTTAGGCCTTTTTCATAATAAAAAAGCGGATGCCGATAACGTTAGATATCGTTTAAAGGCTTGCCCCATTTCATCCAGCCGTATTTCCCCTTGCGCCGAAAGATATTCCGATTGCATATTCTAGTTTTCGATTTTCGATAAGATATCAGCGGGAACGCATTATGGGTTTCCATCGGGGTGCGGGGTCGAGCGAAACGGCGTTTTCGCTTGGGAAAAAATGAGAATGCGCTTCGCGAAAGCTTGAAGCAGCATCGAATAAGTTGGCGAAATGAGGCGACGCTTCAATACGGTCGTTGGCCGGCTCATCCGGGGCGGAGGCACTCGCCGCCGCGTGGGCAGATGGGTCACGCCGGCGGCTTTGGCCGTCCTGTTGATGTCTTTTTTCTGGGCGCATACGCTCGCGGATTCTCACGGCCCGAAGCAGTCCGTGCTGCGCGTGCTGGCGTGGCCCGGCTATGCGGACGAGGACTGGGTCCGCGCATTCGAGAAGCGCTTCCACGCCAAAGTCGAAGTCACGTTCGTCGATTCCGACGAAGCGCTCTGGGCCCGCATGCATGGCGCGGAGCCGCAGCCGTTCGACGTGCTGGCGGCCAATACCGCCGAGATCGAGCGCTATGCGCACGCCGGCCTGCTCACCGCGCTCGACCTCTCGCGCATTCCGAACCGCCGCTGGCAGCAGCCTTATTTCCAGCACGTAGCCGAGATTCGCGGGCTCGTGAGCGCAGGCCGCACCTACGCGATTCCGTTCACCTATTCGTCGATGGGGCTGATCTACGACCGCAAGCAGATTGCCGAGCCGCCGCATTCCATGCGGGCGCTATGGGATCCGCGCTATCGCGGCAAAGTGCTCGATTTCAACAGCGCGCAGCACAACTTCTCGTTCGCCGCGCTGGCGCTCGGCTATCCCGACCCGTTTCACCTGACGCCCGGGCAATTGCGCACCGTCACGCGCGAACTCGTGCGCCTGCGGCGCAATCTGCTCACGTACTACACGTTGCCTGAAGAGGCCACCGAGCAGTTCGTGCAGCATCACGTGGCGCTGATGTTCGGCAATTACGGCACGCAGCAAGTCGAGCAACTGCGTCATGCCGGCGTCGACGTGGGCTACGTGATTCCGGATGAGGGCGCGCTGGCGTGGCTCGATTGCTGGGCCATCACGCGCAACGCGACCAATCCGGCGCTGGCCTACGACTGGATCAACACCATGCTGGAGCCCGATATCGGCAAGCAGCTGACGCAACGCCAGGGGCTTGCCAACACCATGACGCCCGTGTCTGGCGTTGCTGCCGGTGCCGGTGCCGCCGCCGGCGCGGGGCCGCGCCTCGTCTGGATCCAGGGCGTCGAGAGCACCGGCGAGCGCGAAGCGCTGTGGCGCCGAATCAAAGCGGGCGATCCGCTGGAGCGCTTCGCGCCATGATCAAACTCGGGCTGACTTCGCGGCTTTCGATCCTGCTGGTGTGCATCGGCGTGGCGGCGTCGGGCGCAACGGGTTATTCGACCTATCGCGCCAATCGCAAGATGCTCATGCACGAAGCGGAGCGCAGCCTGCTCACATCGACGCAATTGCTGAGCCAGCGTTTTACCGCCGCGCTCGGCGACGTCGCCGACGACGCGCTCGTGCTCGCGACCCTGCCTTCGTCGATGGCGGTCGCGCAAGGCGACGCGCCGCGTCCCGCCGATGTGCGGCTCAAGCAGGTGTTCAGCGGCTTCATGCTGCATCACGCCGAGTATCTGCAGATACGCCTGATCTCGCGTGGGCAAAACGGCCTGGAGCGCGTTCGCGTCGAGCGCGAAGCGAGTGGCATCGTGGTGGTGCCCGATGACCAATTGCAGGAGAAGGGCCAGTTTCCGTATGTGTACGACGCGCTGGCGGCGAATGCGGAGCGCGTCTACGTCTCGCCCATCGGCCTGAAGGCCCAGCCCGGTTCGGACCGGAGCTCGACGCTGCCGGTAGTGATGGTGGGTGCGCCGATTGTCGATCAAAGCGGCGACAAGGTGGGCGTGCTCGTCATCGACGTCGATCTCACCAAGGTGTTCGAGCGTATCGAACGCGATTTGCCGGCTGACTACGCGGTGTACATGGCCAACGAGTGGGGCGATTTTCTGCTCCATCCGGACCCGGGCCAGACCTTCGGCTTCGAGCGCGGCCATCGCGTGCTGCTGCAAAAAAGCTTTCCCGCCACCGCGCCGCTCTTCACGAACGGGCCGCCGAGCCTGACATTCAACGGCTATGCGCGTGGCAACCAGCCGCCGGCCGAAGTGTTCGCGTTCGTGCGCTCGCCGTTCGGACTCGCGGGCGGCAAGCGCTTTATCGCGCTCGGGCTCGCGAGGCCGCTCACCGACGTGCTCGCGCCCGCCAACGAACTCGGCGCGCAAATCGTGCGTCTCGTGCTGATCTCCAGCACCGTCGCGATCGTGCTGGCGGTGTTGTTCGCGCGCGCGTTGGCGCGGCCGCTGCGCACGCTCGCCTACGCGGTGACGCACATCTTCGACGAGGACGCCATCGAGCGTTTGCCCGTCGCGCGCTCGGACGAGATCGGCGTGCTCGCGCGCTGCTTCGACCGCATGCGCATGGAGATCCGCTCCCAGGTGGACGCGCTGCATACGCGGCAGCAGGAGCTGGCGCACCGGGCGGGGCACGACCCGCTGACCGGCTTGCCGAACCGCACGCACTTCATGGAGCAACTCGATCTGGCGCTACGCCGCGCGGCGCTGAGCGACGAGCCGCTGGCCGTGATGTTCGTCGACCTGAACGATTTCAAGCAAATCAACGATCAATTCGGGCATTCGGCCGGCGACCAGACGCTCGTGGTCGTGGCGCAGCGCTTGCGCGCGGCGTTGCGCGGCTCCGATGTCGTTGCCCGCTATGGCGGGGACGAGTTCGTGATTCTGGTGGGCGGCGTGCATTCGACCGACGCGCTGCGCGTGGCGGCGGGCCGCGTGCAGCTGGCGATGGAGGCGCCCGTGTCGCTGGGCGAGCATCTGATGACGGTGGGCGTGAGCATCGGCATCAGCGAATTTCCCGCCGACGGCAAGCATGCCGAAGAATTGCTGGCTAAAGCCGATACCGCCATGTATGCCGCGAAAGCCGCGACGGGTTCGCACTTCGTCCGCTATCAGGAGCTGGCGAGCGCGTCGGATGGCTGCAGCACGCGCTGATCGAGACGTTTTCACCTGCCGGGCTGGCCAACACGGGATACGCCGCGCTCGACGTCGGCGCGTCGCGCTGCGTTCGCGGCCAGGAACCGGCACACCTCGCGATGCATCCATTGCGCACCAGGGCTCGTCGCCAGCGCACGCCATGAGCCGTGCACAAGGCCGGCGCCGACGGGCGCGTGCGCGTGGCCGCCCGCCGCGCGAATGCGAGCGGCGAACACCCGCGCGTCGTCGCATAGCGGATCGTGCTCGACGCCGATCGCGAGCGCGGGCGGCAACCCGTCATAGCGCGCGGCTTCGAGCGGAATGGTCCATGCTGCTAGCGCCCGATTCTCGATGTCCGCGCCCCAGTAGAGCGCGCCGTAGCGTCTTACGTCGGCGAGCGTGAGCATCGGCGCGTTGGCTTGCGTGTCGCGCGCGGGCAGCTGGGGCTCGATACCGAGCAGCGGATAGACCAGCGCGATGCCATCCACGCCTGGCACGCCTTCGTCGCGCAAACGCATCGCCACGCTCGCGGCGAGCGTGCCGCCCGCGCTGTCGCCTGCCAGTTGCAGCGGCCGGGGGAGGGGGCCGAACGGCAAGCGAGCGTCGAGCGCCGCACGCGTGACGGCGAGACAATCGTCGTGGGCGGCAGGCGCGCGATGTTCGGGCGCCAGCCGGTAGTCGACGGCGACGACGCAAAGGCCCGTATCCGCCGCGATGCGCGCCGTGATCAGATCGTGGCTTTGCAGCGATCCGACGACAAACCCGCCACCGTGAAAATACAGCACCGTGCCTTTGGACTGCACGCGCCCGGCGGGCGCGTACAGCCGCAGCATCACCGTCTGTCCATCGGCGCAGGCGAGGGGCGCGTCGTGCGTGCGCACGCCATCGGGCAATGGCGGCGTGAACGCAGCGGCAAACCGCTCGTATGTCGCGCGCTGATCGTCCACGGTCTCAGCCGGGTGATCGCTCGCATAAAATGCATTGGCGCGCTCGACGAACGCGGCGATTTCAGGTTCGAGCATGACGCGTCGCTCCTGGTGTGCTTGCCATTGCTCGCATGTCACTTGCGGGCTTGCGCAGGCAAAGCAATTACACGCCCGGCATATTGGGCAACGGGCAGCGCTGCCTGCTGGTCGACGAGCGCGTGCACGCGCGTTTGCACGTCGCTATCGAACGCCGCAGAGCGCGGTCCGCTCGTATCGACGTGCAACAGCATTTGCTCGCTGGCAGCGACGGCTTGGTCGCCATCGTCCGCGAACATTTCGAGGTACAGATGAATCCGCTTCGCATCGTGAGCGAGCACGCGCATTTCGACACGCACCTGTGCGCCCTGCTTGATTTCCTGCAGATAGTGGATATGCGCTTCGAGCGTATAGATCGAACGGCCGCGCGCTTTTCGCACGCTGTCGTCGAGGCCGATCTCGTCGATCAGCGCATCCACGGCAAAGCTGAAGATCAGCATGTAGAACGCGTCACGCAAATGGCCGTTGTAATCGACCCATTCGGCGCGCACGACGTCGTGATACGCCGGCAATTGCGCGTGTCGCGGCATGGTCAATGGCTCCGTTATGTTGAATGAGGGTTGGCGCTCGCGGGGCATCGTGCTTCAACGCCCCGCGAGGGTCCAGATAGCGCGCGGCGCTATTCGTCGGCGCGCAGGCCATGGCGCGCTTTCGTGTCGGCAATCGCCGACAGCACGTTCGTGATGCATTCGTCGCGATAGCGTTCGAGTTGCTTGATCGACCGCGGCCCGACCTGCTGCGCCGTACCGTCGACGACGCGATCGATGAGCTCGTCGGTCAGCTTCGGCGCGACGAGCTTGGTCCACGGCAATTCGAGCGCGGGGCCGAACTGCTGCATGAAATGGCGCATGCCCGTGTCGCCGCCCGCGAGCGTGTAGGTGAGGAAGGTCCCCATGAACGACCAGCGGATGCCCGCGCCAAAGCGGATCGCGTCGTCGATCTCGCCCGTGGTCGCGACGCCTTCGTCGACCAGATGCAGCGCCTCGCGCCACAGCGCTTCGAGCAGCCGGTCGGCGATAAATCCCGGCACCTCCTTGCGCACATGCAGCGGCCGCATGCCGAGCTCGTGATAGATGCGCATCGCGGCATCGATAGTCGCGGGCGATGTGCGCTCGCCGCCCACCACTTCGACCAGTGGCAGAAGATAAACGGGGTTGAACGGATGGCCGACGATGCAGCGTTCGGGATGCAGCGCGCGTGCATAGAAGTCGGTCGGCAACAGGCCCGATGTCGACGACGCGATGATCGCATCGGGCTTCGCGGCGCGGCTGACCTGTTCATGCAGCGCGAGCTTCAGCTCTTCGCGCTCGGGCGCGCTTTCCTGAATGAAGTCGGCCTGCGCGACGCACGCTTCGATCGTATTCACGAAGCGCAGACGCTCCTGCGAAGCCCCTTGGGCGAGCCCGACGCGCTCGAGTGCGTGCCAGGCGTTCGCGACGTTGTCGCGCAACTGCTTTTCCGCGCCCGGGGCCGGGTCCCACGCCATAACGTCGAGCCCGTGCGCCAGCGCGCGCGCGACCCAGCCGCTGCCGATCACGCCCGAGCCGATGGCCGCGAATGTCTTGATGCTGGTGATTTCTTTCATTGCCGATGATCGTCTGAAGGGTTGAATGGGTTTTAAAGCGATCGATGCGCTTCGGCGCGTCACGCGTACTGTTCGACGGCGCGCTTGTCGAGCAGCCGTTCGCCGCGCGCGGGCAAGCCGAGTTTCCTGCGGCCTTCGGCGGGCGTCAGCGCGCGGCCGCCGAGGCGCTCGATGATCTCGATGGCGCGCGTGACCAGGGAGCCGTTGCTCGCGGGCACGCCCTTGTCGAGCCAGATGTTGTCTTCGAGGCCGACGCGCACATGGCCGCCCAGCAGCATCGCCTGCGCGACCATCGGCATTTGCATGCGGCCGATGCCGAAGCCCGCCCACTGCGCCCCAACCGGCAGGTTGTCGGCCATTGCCTTCATCGTGGTCGTGTCAGCGGGCGCGCCCCAGGGAATGCCGAGGCACAGCTGGAACAGCGGCGGCGCATCGAGCAAGCCTTCCTTCAGCAATTGCTTTGCGAACCACAGATGGCCGGTGTCGAAGATCTCCAGTTCGGGCTTGACGCCGAGCTCCTGAATGCGCTTCGCACCTGCTCGCAGCTGAGCCGGCGTCGACACGTAGATGTAGTCGCCATCGCCGAAATTGAGCGTGCCGCAGTCGAGCGTGCAGATCTCCGGCAGAAGCTCTTCGACATGCGCAAGCCGCGTCAAGCCGCCGACCAGGTCGGTGTTCGCGCCGAAACGCATCGGATCTTCACCGGGGCCGATTTCGAGGTCGCCGCCCATGCCTGCCGTCAGGTTGATGATGACGTCCGTATCCGCCGAGCGGATGCGATCGACGACTTCGCGATACAGGTTCGGGTCGCGGCTGCCGCGTCCGGTTTTGGGGTCCCGCACATGGCAGTGCGCGACGGTCGCGCCGGCTTTCGCGGCCTCGATGGCCGCGTCGGCAATCTGCTTCGGCGTGACGGGAATGGCGGGGTGCTTGCCGACGGTGTCGCCTGCCCCCGTGACGGCACAGGTCACGATCACTTCAAGGTTCATGCTTGCAATTCCTGTTAGACGTTTCAAAGGAAAATATGGAGTCCTGCTGGAGACACGAGATCAGAGACCGAGATACGCCTTGACAGCGGGTAAGCCGTCCTTGCCGTCATAGGTCTTGACACCGGCCAGCCATGCATCGAGCACCTGCGGATTCTGTTTCAGCCAGGCCTTGGCGACGTCGGCGGGCTTCTCCTTCTTCATCACCGACTGCATGACGACGTTTTCGATTTGTGTCGTAAAGCGCAGATTGCTGACGAGTTTTCCAGCGTTCGGGCAACGCGTCATAAAGTCGGTCGACGTTAGCGTGTAGACGCGCGCTTCGCCGTCGTTGGGACCGAATACGCCATCGCTGCCGGTCAGATATTTCATGTCGAGCTGAATGTTCATCGGATGCGGCTGCCAGCCGAGAAAGACCACCCATTTCTTTTCGCGCACCGCGCGCTCGACGGTGACGAGCATGCCCGCTTCGCTCGATTCGACCAGCTTGAATCCGCCGAGACCGAACTGGTTGGTCGCGATCATTTTCTGGATTGCGGCATTCGCGCTGCTGCCCGGCTCGATGCCGTAGATCTTCCCGTCGAGTTCGTCGCGATGCTTGGCGATGTCGGCGAAAGTCTTCAGGCCCGCGTCGTATTCGTAGGTCGGCACCGCAAACGTGGCTTTCGCGCCGGTCAGATTGGGCGGCTGCAACACGTTGATCGACTTGGACTCGATGAACGGCGCAATTGCCATTTGCTGCACGGGCCACCAGTAACCCAGCGATACGTCGAGCTGCTTGCTCTTCAACCCGGCGAACGAAATCGGCACGGAGGCAACCGTCGTCACGGGCTGATAGCCGAGTCCTTCGAACACGGTCGAGGCGAGCGCCGTTGTCGACGTAATATCCGTCCAGCCGATATCCGCGAAATGGACGGCCCGGCAGCTTGCCGGATCCTGCGCGAATGCGGGCAAGGACATGGCCGCGAGAAGCCCGGCCAGGCCTGCGGTAATGGCTTTGATGCGCAACTTCATGAGAATCCCCCTGGACGCGTTATATGGCGAGCCTGCATTGCGGGTGGCGAATCGGATGACCTGAACCGATCCGGTGTGCAATCAAGGTACCGGTTCATATCGCGCCCAAATCGACCCTCAGCGACCCGTTCTTGCTTGCGAGCGACCATGAGGGAAAACCACAGTGCGGGACGAATGGCTCGCCGGGCGCGGCTTGTGCACGGCTTGTGCACGGCTTGTGGACGGCTTGTGCACTGCGTCATCGGGCCGGTTATTTTTGGCGTTGCTTGCCGCGTCGCATGGCGCTTGCTACGCTCGCCGGATTCGACGCATCCGCTTCACGTGACCTCCCGAGCATCAAGTGATGCCCCAAGACATCTCGTTCCTGCTGCTGCCGGGTTTTTCGGCCCTCGGTTTCATGTCGGTCATCGAGCCTTTACGCGTCGCGAACCGCTTTCGCGAGAACCTGTACCGCTGGCACATCGTGAGCGTGGACGGCGCGCCCGTGCCCGCGAGCAATGGCATCTCGCTGAACGCCGAAGCGGCGTTCGCGGACGTCGATGACGTGCAGAGCGTGTTCGTGGTCGCGGGTTTCGAACCGCTTGCGTGCTATACCCGCGCGCTCGGCGACTGGCTCAAGCGCCTCGACCGCGCGAACGTCACGCTTGGCGGCATCGACACGGGCGCATTCATTCTTGCCGAAGCGGGACTGCTTCGCCCGACCGATAGCGTCACCTTGCATTGGGAAGCGCTGTCCGCGTTTCGCGAGCGTTACCCGTCCGTGGCGGCGAGCGGAGATCTATTCGAAATCGGCGAACGGCGCATTACGTGCGCGGGCGGCACCGCTTCGATCGACATGATGCTCGATCTGATTGCGCGCAGTCACGGCGCGGCGCTTGCCTCGTCGATCTCCGAGCAGTTCGTGTTGAGCCGCATCCGGCAGCGCTCCGATCATCAGCGCATGGAAATCGCCGCGCGCTATGGCGTGCACAATCCCAAGCTGATCCAGGTGATCGGCGTGATGGAACAGAACATGGAGGAGCCGCTCGCGCCGGCCGATCTCGCACAGGCAATCGGCGTCACGCGCCGGCAGCTCGAGCGGCTCTTTTGTTCGCTGCTCAAGGACACGCCGACGCATTTCTATCTGCAATTGCGGCTCGATCGCGCGCGGGAGCTGCTGCGCCAGACCGATATGTCGATTACGGCGATATGCGTGGCATGCGGGTTCGAATCGCCGTCGCATTTTTCGCGGACCTATCGCGCGAGGTTTGGCGCGAGCCCCAGGCGCGACAGGAGTCCGGCAAGTTCGGAGGCGCAGGCGCGACGGCACTGATTAACGGCGATACCGTTGCGCGCGCAAGCATCGCGTCCAACTTCAGGCATGCTCGCGTGCGCCAAGTTCGCCTGGTTCACCCAATTCATTGAACAGCCATCGCCGGAAAAGCGGCACCGCGGCGGGTGCGGGACGCGCGGGCGGACAGACGAGGTAATAGCCGCGCCCGGTCGTCACGGGTGTGTCGAGCAGGCGTACCAGAAGCCCGGATGCGATCAGTTCGTCGGTCAGCGGCGTCCAGCCCAGCGCGACGCCCTGGCCCATCAGGGCGGCCTGCACGACAAGCGAATAACTGTTGAACATGATCCCCTGGCTTTCTTCCGGCGCGGCGAGGCCATGGGCGGCAAACCATGTGTCCCACGCGAGCCAGCGCTCGGGTTCGGTCGGTTGCACGTGCAGCAGCGGCAACGCGGCGAGATCGGCGGGGTGGGTCACGGCGCGGGTCACGGTGCAATTCGCGTCGCGGAACGCAGGTGAGCAGACCGGCGTGACGGCTTCGGCGAACAGCCGCGTCGAGGTGCAGGGCGGCCAGTGGCCGTCGCCGAATGCAATCGCAATGTCGGCGTGATCGCGGTGAGGATCGTAGCCAAGCTGCGACGTGACGATCTTCACGTTGACACCCGGCATCGACGCTTTCAGGCGCGCGAGGCGCGGCATCAGCCAATAGGTGGCGAAGCCCGCGTCGGTGAGGATCGTCAATGCGCCCGTCGCGCGGCGCGCGCGAATGCAGGCGGTCGCCTCGCGAATCGTGTCGAGACCGCTGCGCACGGCTTCGTAGAGCAGCGCGCCTTCGGCCGTGAGCGTCACGCCGCGATGCCCGCGCTCGAACAGCGGCGCGCCGAGGTCTTCTTCCAGTTGCACGATGCGCTGGCTGACCGCGGGCTGGGTCGAGCCGAGCTCGCGCGCGGCGGCCGTGAAGCTCGCGAGGCGCGCGGCCGATTCGAAAGCCGAAAGCGTCTGCATCGGCGGAAGACGGTCTGGACCAGGCACAGGCATAACATCCCCTTATGGGCCGATAAGCGTACGCCGCCTTCACAAAGGTTTCGCAGGCGGCAATAGTGAAGTCCACGCGGCGAGTCACAACGATGCCTGCATCGCCGCGCAACGACGCATAACCGTACGATTCTAATCCGCCCCGCCCATGAGCCCTGTCACAAAGCAGAATATCCTCGTCCTGATGGCCGACCAGATGACGCCGTTTGCACTGCGCGCGTATGGCAATCAGGTTTCGCTGACGCCGCGCATCGATGCGCTTGCGAAAGAAGGCGTCGTGTTCGATGCCGCGTACTGCGCGAGCCCGCTGTGCGCGCCGGCCCGCATTTCGATGATGACGGGCAAACTGCCCGCCGCCACCGATGCATACGATAACGCCGCTGAATTGCCCGCACAAACGCTGACGTTCGCGCACTACCTGCGCGCGGCCGGTTATCGGACGATCCTTTCGGGAAAGATGCACTTCTGCGGCCCGGACCAATTGCACGGCTTCGAAGAGCGGCTCACGACCGACATCTATCCCGCCGATTTCGGCTGGGTGCCCGACTGGGACCGCCCCGATGTGCGTCCCAGCTGGTATCACAACATGAGTTCGGTGCTGGATGCGGGCCCCTGCGTGCGCACGAACCAGCTCGATTTCGATGATGAAGTCACCTACACCGCGCGCCAGAAACTTTATGACATCGCACGGGAGCGGGCTGCGCAACGGGATGAGCGTCCGTTCTGCATGGTCGTGTCGCTCACGCATCCGCACGATCCGTATGCGATTACCCAGCAGTACTGGGACCTGTACCGCGATGAGGACATCGACATGCCGCGCATCACGCTCACGCGCGCCGAGAGCGATCCTCATTCGAGGCGCCTGCGCGATCTCTACGAGGCGGACCTGACGCCACCGACCGACCAGCAGATTCGCAATGCGCGGCACGCCTATTACGGCGCGCTGTCGTATGTCGACGCGCAGTTCGGCGCGCTGCTCGATACGCTGAAGGCAACCGGTCTTGCCGACGATACGATCGTGATCGTCACGTCGGATCACGGGGAGATGCTCGGCGAGCGCGGGCTCTGGTACAAGATGACCTGCCTCGAAGGCGGCGTGCGCGTGCCGCTGATCGTGCATGCGCCCGCGCAATACCGCGCGCGGCGCGTGGCGCAGGCGGTCTCGCATGTCGATCTGCTGCCGACGCTGGTCGAGATGGCGACTGGCACGCGCCGCACGCAATGGCCCGACCCCGTCGACGGGCGCAGCCTGTTGCCGCACCTTCAGGACGACGGCGGCCACGACGAAGCGATCGTCGAGTACTTTGCGGAAGGCGCGATTGCGCCGATGGTGATGATCCGCCGCGGCAAGTACAAATTCATCCATACTCCGGTCGATCCCGATCAGCTCTATGACCTCGCGAACGATCCCGGCGAATGCGTAAACCTCGCGCCGGATCCGCAAGCCGCGAGCCTCGTCGACGCGTTTCGCAATGAAGTCGCGCGGCGCTGGGATATCCCGGCATTGCATCAGGCGGTGCTGACGAGCCAGCGCCGTCGGCGCTTTCATTTCGAAGCAACGACGCAGGGCGCGATCCGCTCATGGGACTGGCAACCGTTCAACGACGCGAGCCAGCGCTATATGCGCAATCACATCGAGCTCGACACGCTGGAGGCCATGGCGCGCTATCCACGCGTTACGCGCTGAATCGCATCAATACGGGAGTCCACGATGAACAAAAGCTGGAGAAGTTCGCTTGCGAAGACGGTGCTGGCAGTCGCGACGCTTGGCGCGGCCCTGACGGGGATCTTACGTGCTGCCGATGCTGCCGAACCGCAAAGCTGCACACAGGTTCGCATGGCCGATCCGGGGTGGTCGGATATCGACGCGACCAATGCCATGGCGGGCGTATTGCTGAAAGCGCTGGGCTACCAGCAGAACGTGTCGAACCTGTCGGTGCCGATCACGTATCAGGGCTTGAAGAAAGGGCAAATCGACGTGTTTCTAGGCAACTGGATGCCCGCCCAAGGTCCGCTCGTGAAACCGTTCGTGGACGAGCGTTCAATCGACGTGCTGCACGCGAACCTGACCAATGCGAAATTCACGCTGGCGGTGCCAGACTATGTGGCGGCGGCGGGCGTGCACTCGTTCGCGGACCTCGTCAAG
The DNA here is from genome assembly GCF_051125215.1 of Paraburkholderia sp. A3BS-1L. Lineage (NCBI taxonomy): Bacteria > Pseudomonadati > Pseudomonadota > Betaproteobacteria > Burkholderiales > Burkholderiaceae > Paraburkholderia > Paraburkholderia sp. A3BS-1L. Next base: position 1,020,258 of record NZ_CP120444.1, read on the forward strand.
CATGCGGACCAGTTCAACGGGAGGATCTACGGTATCGAGCCGGGCGCGCCGGCCAATCAGAACATCAAGAAGATGATCGCGGAAAAGGCATTCGGGCTTGGCGACTGGAAGATCGTCGAATCGAGTGAAACGGGCATGCTCACGCAAGTGGAGCGCGCCGTGCGCGACAAGCAGTGGATCGTATTCCTCGCGTGGGAACCGCACGTGATGAACACGAAATTCCGCTTGAGCTATTTATCCGGCGGCGATGCATTTTTTGGCCCGAACTATGGCGGCGCGACCGTGAATACGGTGACACGGCCGGGCTTTGCCGGCCAGTGCGGAAATCTTGCGCGGCTTTTCCAGCAGATGACATTCAATGTCGATCTGGAAAACCGGATCATCGCGAATGTGCTGCTAAACAAGATGGATGTCAATGTGGCGGCGCGCAATGCACTGAAGAGCAATCCGGGATTGCTCGATGCATGGCTCAAGGGTGTGACGACCACGAGCGGTGCGGACGGATTGCAGGCAGTGCAGGCGCAACTCGGCATTCACTAAATACCAGACCGCAAGCGGCGTCAACGATATGTAATGAGGCGCGCGCAGTTTTGCCATGAACTGCGCGCTTCTTCTTTTATTGCCTGTGTCGCTGCAAGGCCAAAGCGTGTCGCGTCTGGTCGGTTTGCCCGAAATATGGATTTGTACTGTGCGTGGACCGTGATGCAGGTCGCGCACGCGGCGAAGTCATCTTCGCGTTCCCCTACCTTATAGCCTGGCAAGAGAGAGCTCAATGAAAAAACTGAATGCCGCAGCATTGACGGGCGTCGCACTGGCGCTCGCCGGGGTTTCCGCCGCGAGTCACGCACAAAGCAGCGTGACGTTATACGGGATTCTCGATGCGGGTATAACCTGGGTGAACAACACGGGCGGCTCGCACGTCGTGAAGTTCGACGATGGCATCTCGTACGGCAACCGTTGGGGCATCAAGGGCACCGAAGATCTGGGCGGCGGCCTGCAAGCGGTCTTTGCGCTGGAGAGCGGCTTTCACCTGGGCAATGGGCAGTTGGGTTTTGGCGGTTCGATGTTCGGTCGCCAGGCGTATGTGGGACTGCAGAACCAGTGGGGCACATTGTCGTTCGGCAATCAGCTGGATATGACTGAAGAGATGGTGTACCTCTACAACGTCTCGGCATGGGCGAGCGGTTATGCGATTCATCAGGGCGACTTCGACCGGTTCAACGGCGACCGCCTGCCCAATGCGGTGAAGTTCCTGTCGAAGGAATTCGGGGGCTTCATGTTCGGCGGCATGTATTCGTTCGGCAACGTCGCGGGCGACTTCCATCGGGACAGCGCATGGAGCGTGGGCGCGCACTATGCGAACGGATCGTTCACAGCGGGCGCCGCCTACACGCAGTTGAACAATCCGCATGGCATCTACGCGTTCGATCCGTACGCGATGCTCGGCGTGCACACGTTTCTCGGACAACAGGTCGCGACGGTCGATCCCGCCACGGGAGCGCGAACCGATCTGTTTTCGGCCAACCCGTTCCCGGTGGACAAGCAGGGCACATTCGGCATTGGATCGAGCTATGCGATCGGCAATGTGACGCTGATGGGTAACTTCACGTACACCGCGATCAAGGGTCTTGGCGTGACGTCGCACATGAAGGTGGGTGAGGGCGGCGCCAGTTGGCAGGTGACGCCTGCGTTCAGTGTGATCGGCGGCTATCAGTACACGAACTTCGAAGGGCACCACTGGAATCAGGGCTCGCTCGGCGCGCACTATCTGTTGTCCAAGCGCACGGATGTGTATATCTCCGGTGACTATCTGAAGGCGTCGAGTGGCGTGGACGCGGTGATCGGCTATAGCTTCACGCCGTCGACCTCGACGACTCAAGCCGACGTGCGGATCGGGATGCGGCATTCGTTCTGAGTGCGCCGCTCGCGCCTACGTCTCGCTCCAAAGCCGCAAAAGATTGTGATAGCAGCCCACGAGACTACGGCGCGCGCCGGCGTCCGCGTCGCTGGCGTTCAGCCGCTGGATGGCGGTATCCATGTCGAACAGCAGCGCGCGTTTCGTGTCGTCGCGCACGAGGCTTTGCACCCAGAAGAAGCTCGCAACGCGCGCGCCGCGCGTGACTGGCCTGACCTGGTGCAGGCTCGTGGCCGGATAGACGATCATGTCGCCCGCAGGCAGCTTCACTTCCTGCACGCCATAGGTGTCTTCGACCACGAGTTCGCCGCCTGCGTATTCCTCGGGCGATGAGAGAAACAGCGTGACCGAGACGTCGGTGCGCAGCTTCAGCCCATTGGGCAGCACGCGCACCGCGCCGTCGACATGGCTGCCGAACGTCATGCCGCCTTCGTAGCGATTGAAGAGCGGCGGATACACCTGGTTGGGCAGCGCCGCGCTGATAAAGAGCGGATGGCGCTCGATGGCCGCGAGCACCACGTCGCCCAGCTCGCGCGCGAGCGGCGTGTGCTCGGCAATCTGCCGGTTGTGCTTGACGGGCGCGCCCGACCATCCGGCCGTGGCGCGGCCATCGACCCATGCATCGCCGGCATGATCGAGCCGCTCGCGCAGCGCGCGCACCTGCTCGGGCGTCAATACGTTGGGAACATGGATCAGCATCGCGTGCTTCCTTTTCGAATCAGAAACGATAGTTCGCCGTAGCGAGGAACGTGCGGCCGACGCCCGGCACCGAACGTCCGCCATCGGAGGGAACGAGTGCGTCGTAATAGAACTTGTTGGTGATGTTCAGCAGATTGAGCTGCACGTCCCACTTCTTTGCGTGATACGCGGCCATCGCATCCCAGCGCGTATAGCCGCCCGTTTCCACATAATTCGTGTTCGACGCATAGCGCGACGACATATAGGTCGGCCCGCCGCCGATTTCCCAATGCGGCGTGAACGCATACGTGGTCCACAGCGTGAAGGTGTTGCGCGGCGTGTTGGCCGGCGTGTGGCCCTGGGTGCCGTCGGGCGCCTTGAGGATCACGCCGTCCATATACGTGTAACCCGCGAACACTTGCCACTTGTTCGTGATGTGGCCCGTGGCGCCCGCCTGAAAGCCGCGCACGCGAATGTCGCCTTCGAGCATGTATTGGCCGGTCGATGTCTGCGTGCGCGCATTGTCTTTTTCCTGCTGGAAAAGCGCCGACGTCACCGAGAGATTGCCGCCCAGCAGATCCCATTTGCCGCCCACTTCATACGATTTGCTGCTCTCGGGCGCGAGGTTCTGCGTGTTGTTCGTGACCGTGAGCGCTTCGAGCGACGGATTGAACGAGGTGCCGTACGAGAAGTAATACGACTGCCAGTCGGTGGGCTGGTAGATCGCGCCGGCGCGCACGCTCGTGAAGGTATTGGTCTGGTCCGCGTAGGCGGGCGCGCTCACGGTGTTCGCAATGTGCGCCTGGAAGCGATCCCAGCGCACGCCGCCGATGAGCTTCCAGTGCTCGCCGATCGACATGGTTTCATTGAAGTACGCGGCCAGCGAGGTCGCGCCCGATTCCGCATGATTGCCCACGGTCTGCGTGACGTTCGAAGGTGTCGGAATATAGACGGGGTCGAGCAGCGAGACGATCGGCAGGTTGTTGCGCGTCGTGGCCTGGTTCGTATAGCTGTCGTGGCCGATTTCGACGCCCGCAATCATCTCGTGCTTCACGGCGCCCGTGGAGAACTTGTATTGCGCCATCGTATCGTTATAGATCGAGTGGTTCTCGATCACGCGGTCGTGGCTCGCGAGCTTCACGTACAGCGATGAAAGCGGCAACGTCGTGTAGTTGCCGTTTTTCAGCGCCGGGCTCGAGGCGAGCGGGCCGGTCAGCACGGCGCCCGGAGCGGTCTCGCGCGCATCGGTGCGCGAGTGCGAGAACTGCGTCTGGTTGCTGATCTTGAACTGCTCGTTGAAGGTGTGATCGATGCGCGCCGACACCGTTTGCACGTCCTGGATCGTGCGGTCGTCGGTGAGGCCGTAGAAAGTGCTCTTCGACGGCGCGAACGGATGCCCGTTAATCGACTGCACACCATAATCGGGCATATCGCGGTTGTGCTGGATGAGCGCCGAGAGCGTGATCTCGGTGGGGGTGCCAATCCCGAAGCGCAGCTCGGGAGCGAAGCCGTAATCCTTGTTCTTCATCTGGTCGCGCGTCGAACCCATCGACTGGCCAAACGCGTTCAGGCGGAACGCGGCATGGTCGCCGAGCGGGCGGTTCAGGTCGAGCGTCGTGCGATAGCGGTCGTCGGTGCCGAGGGTGGCCGAGACTTCGGTGAACGGCTTGCGCGTCGCGTGCTTGGTCACCTGATTGATCACGCCGCCTGTCGAGCCGCGTCCGAACAGCATCGACGAAGGACCGTAAAGCACTTCGATCGACTCGAGGTCGAAGGTGTCGCGGTAGTACTGGTTGCGGTCGCGAAAGCCGTCCAGATAGATGTCATTCTGTGCGGTGAAGCCGCGCAGATTGATGTTGTTGCCGATCTGCCCGCCTTCCGCGCCGCCGATCGTGATGCCCGGCGCGTTGCGCAAGGCGTTCTGAAACGAGGTGGCGCCCTGCGACTGCATCACGGCCTTGTTGATGACGGTGACGCTTTGGGGGATGTCGCGCAGCGCCGTGGGCGTTTTTGCGCCCACGGTCGAGGTCTCAGCCTGGAAGTCCTGATTATGCTGGCCGGGGGCCTGCGCCGAGACGGAGATGGCGGGCAGCGTGGCGTTATCCGTGGCCGGAGTCGCCGGAGCTGGCGGAGTGGCCGGAGTGGCCCGAGCTGGCGGAGTGGCCCGAGCTGGCGGGGCAGACTCGCTCTGCTGCGCGGCAACTGGCGCGCTCTGGGCGAGCGCGGACGAAGCAAAAGGTACGGCAAAGACCAGCGCGAGCGCACTCGCGAGCGGCGTCCTGTTCGACATGGGGGCCCTGTGCAAGGAATAATCCGCGCGATCGATTGCGCACGCATGGCGCAACAGCGCGGGCGGGGTGGCTGGCTGAGCCGCCCCAGATGCACGGGGAAACGACGCTAGGCTGGCTGGTCCTGGTTTAAACGTCCCGAATTCTTCCGGGAAATGAGAATCGATATCATTCCATATATTTCAGTCGGTTTCAATCAGTTGGCAGCATTTCAGCAACACTTTCAGCCGCTCATCGCGAGGGCCGCCGTGTCGCGGTGGGTGATCGCCGTCGAATTAATGGGCCCAAGCAAAAGACGGATGCGCTGACCCTCGTAGGGTTGGTCATCATGCTGCCGGACCGCCCGCAGAACCGTCTGCTTTCCCAGCTGGAAGGCGAGCCGGATCTGCGCTTCAGTGTGGTCGGCTGCGCCCAGCGTTTCGCAGACGACTTCATACGGAATGGCAAAGGCACGGTATCCCCACGCAAACCCGTACGCGGAAAACCACAATTCGGTGCCGTGAGAGAGGACGGGCGCCGTAAGCCAGATGGTTGGCTCATTCATGGAGTTCACCTTTCAGAAGACATCAAGTCATCGATTTCGCGTTTCCCGTGCCGCTCGGTTGTGTGCTGGGCGTTCTGATGTATCGCCGAACAACAGGCTATGCCTCGAGAGCAACGTTCGTTTGACGTATATCAATGCCGTGCCAGCGCCTGAAAAATACGGGCATTGATCTGCGATGCCTTGGAAACGAGGGGGAATCGCTCATACGTGCATTGCTGGAACGATCGACGGCCGCGAAATCTCAGCATGCTCCGGCGATCACGGCGGCGTTGATATGCATCAACTGGCGAAGGGGCAAGGGCGAGTCTAGTTCCAGATAGCGGCCGTACCTGGACGAAGGAGGGTGAAATGGCCTGGAACCGCCGATACAGCCTGATCAGCCACGTGCGCTCGTCGCTGTGGATCGTACCGGTTTTCGCGGTGATGTCCGCCATGATTCTCAAACGTGTCGCTGTTGCCGTCGGCGAGTGGCTCATCAGCACGCATGGCTATGACGTTGAGAACGGATTCCTCTCCGTGAGCGCGGATGAGGCCCACGCCATACTCGACCGCATCTTCACGCTCAACCTGTCGTGCCTCGTATTTACCTTCAGCTCATTGCTCGTCGCGATCCAGATCGCGGGGGGGCAATACACGCCACGCATCATCGCGACAACCCTGCTCCGGAACAACGTCATCCGTTGGGTGGTGGGGCTATTCGTCTTCTCGATGCTCTGGACCCACAGGACGATGACCGAGCTCGGCCAGGGCACGCTCATACCGCAATTGCAGGTTGCCCTTGCCACCGCGATCGGGCTCGCGTCGCTCGTGGCGTTCATCCTGCTGATCGACTATTCGGCGCGACTCCTGAGGCCAGTGAGTCTCGTGGGCCGTGTCGCCGAGCTGGGATTCATCGTCATCCGCAATGTGTATCCCGACAAGTTGTCCGAGCAGGGAGACGCCGCCCTGGCGGACGACGCCGCGGCCGCGGAAGTGGACAGCGCACGAATGAGACGTGAGCCGGCGAACCGCGTCGTTTGCCTGCGCGGCAGGTCCGGCGTCGTGCTGGCCGTCAATCTGCCAGGCCTTGTGCGCGAGGCGCAGCGTGCGGATTGTTTTATTGAATTCGCGGTTCAGGTCGGCGATTTCGTTGCAACCGATGAGCCGCTTTTCTATTTGTATGGCAATTCCTGGGCGCTGGACGGCCGTCGGCTGGAAAACCTCGTCGCACTCGGCTCCGAGAGGACGATGGAGCAGGATCCCATGTTCGCGTTCCGCATCGAGGTGGATATCGCGCTGAAAGCGCTGTCGCCGGCCATCAACGATCCGACGACAGCAGTTCTGGCAATCGATCAATTGCACAGGCTGCTCGGGATGATTGGAAAGCGCTCGCTGGCCAACCGCGAAATCTACGACGAGAGCGGGCAACCCCGGGTGGCCTTTTACACGCCTGACTGGGAAGACTATGTTCATATGTGCTTCAGGGAAATCCGGATGGCAGGAGCCGGAAGCATCCAGATTGGCCGGCGCCTTCGGGCCATGATCGATAACCTGACGACGACGTTGCCCGCATCGCATCACGCCGCTTTACGCAGCGAACGTGACCTCCTGGACGCAGCGATTGAACGGGAGCACATTCTGGCCGAAGACGCGATCCTGGCGCGTATCGGCGACACCCAGGGGCTGGGCGGCTCGTCCGTCGCGTCCAGCGCAAGGAGCCGGCCTCGACTCATTGTCAGCATGGACCCCGACCACACATCAGAGCCGGAAGCCACCACGCATGCGGGGCGATAAAGAAGCAGGCTGCCTTGCGGCAGGCAACTGACCTGCATCAATTGCAAGGTCCGGTGCATGATTATCGTGGATCGATGATGGCCGGTTACATGGGACCGGGCAAACCTTCGACGACGCGATCGGCAAATTCCGGTTGAATGGCCGGGTAGGAGGACGCGATGGACAAAGAGCACGTTCCCGCCGCGAGCACTGACGCGACTTCCCCTGCCAGAGGCTGGCGCGCGATACTCGTGCCGGCGCAATGGCTGCCCGATTACCGGTTGCCGTGGCTTTCATCCGATCTCGTGGCCGGGGTCACGCTGGCTGCGTACGGAATACCCGTGTCGCTTGCCTATGCGACGCTCGCCGGTTTGCCGGCCCAATACGGCATTTACTGCTACCTGGTCGGCGGCATCTTCTACGCCTTGTTCGGTACCTCCCGCCAACTGGCCATTGGGCCGACTTCGGCGATTTCGATGCTCGTTGGCGTGACGGTCACGGACATGGCAGGCGGCGACCCTGGGCGGTTCGCCTCCATTGCCGCATTGACGGCGATCCTTATTGCGATCATGTGCCTGATCGGCTGGATTCTGCGGCTAAGCTCGCTCGTCAACTTCATCAGCGAGACCATATTGCTGGGCTTCAAAGCGGGCGCCGCACTGACTATCGCGCTAACCCAGTTGCCCAAGCTTTTCGGGGTCAAGGGGGGCGGGGAGCAGTTCTTCGAACGCGTTTCGATCCTGTTCGGGCAGCTTCCAGACACCCAGCTCGTTGTGCTCGCCTTCGGGGTTGGTGCGCTAGCCCTGCTGGTTCTCGGCGAAAAATTTTTGCCGGGGCGTCCCGTCGCGCTGTTCGTGGTCGCGCTATCCATTGTTCTGCTTTCGCTGACGCCGTTGGGCACGATGGGATTCAAGGTCGTCGGCGCATTGCCGCGCGGTCTGCCGGATTTTCACCTGCCCTCGCTGCGCATTCGCGACGTGGACGGCATTGTTTCGTTGGCGTTTGCCTGTCTGCTGTTGTCGTATGTGGAAAGCGTGTCTGCGGCTCGCGCCATTGCCCAGAAAAATGGCTACGAAATCGATCCGCGTCAGGAACTGCTCGGACTCGGCGCGGCAAACCTCGCCGCGGGTCTCTTCCAGGGGTATCCCGTCGCGGGTGGCTTGTCCCAGTCGTCCGTCAACGACAAGGCTGGGGCCAAAACTCCGCTCGCGCTGGTATTCGCTTCGATCGCCATCGGTCTATGCCTGATGTTTCTCACAGGCTTGCTGACCAACCTGCCCAACGTCGTACTCGCAGCCATCGTGCTGGTGGCGGTCAAGGGTCTCATTGACATTCGCGAGTTGCGTCACCTTTGGCGCGTCAGCCGCTATGAGTTCATGGTGTCGATGGTCGCATTCGTTGCGGTCCTGTTGCTGGGAATTCTCAAAGGGGTGATCTTTGCGGTGCTGGCGTCGATGCTTTTGCTCATCCGGCGCGCGGCACATCCGCACGTGGCGGTTCTTGGCCGCATTCCCGGCACGCACTTCTATTCGGACATCGAGCGCCATGCCGACAACGAACAGATTCCCGGCGTGTTGATGTTTCGCGTCGAGGCGTCGCTGCTTTACTTCAACGCCGACCACGTGCGCGCTGCGATTACGGCGAGAATCTTGTGCGCAACTTGCCCCGTGAAACTGGTGATACTGGACCTCTCGAACGCTCCCGCGGTGGACATCGCGGGAGCGAGGATGCTGGCCACTTTGCACACGGACCTTGCCAGCGCAGGAAGGCGGCTGCGCCTCGTGGCTGCTCATGGCAGCGCGCGCGATATGTTGCGCGCCGAAGGACTGGAAGAACTCGTTGGCGATATTAGCCGACGGGTCTCCGTGGACGACGTCATCGAAACGTACCTGCGCGAGATGGACATGAAGGATATCGAATCGATATCTGAAGAGCATCGAGATGCCGGAATGGCGCCTTCATAGCGCAGGTTTGTGAAAGTGTCGCGCGTTGCGGTCTGCCTGCCCTGATCGACAATTTTTGCGTATCGCTAAAGACTGGTGCGGGCGATGCCATCGCGCGGCAAGGCCCTTCTCTGATTGACGAGGGTCAACCAGGTGGCGATGAGCGAGCTTATCGTAGATGCAGGCTGTGCCGTTTCCGAAGATAGCCTTTATCTGCACTCCAAACGTTATTGATTACGAACTGCTAGCGGGGAGCATGGCCCGAATGCGGGCCCACGATGACCATGGTGAATACGCCTGCACCTATCGTGTCCATCGTCGATGGCGATGAGCACGTCCGCAACGCCCTGTGGCGCCTGCTTCGCGCCAGTGGTTACACCACGCGGGCATACGACAGCGCAACTGCGTTCCTGCAGGACGTAGACCTGGAGAACTCGCCTGCTTGCCTGCTGCTCGATCTCGAGTTGCCGGACTCGAGCGGCATCGAATTGCAGCGTCGGCTCGACGGCATCGTGCCGATCGTGTTCATCTCCGCGCACGGTGACTTGACCACCGCTGTGGCCGCGATGAAGGCGGGCGCGACCGATTTTCTGGCGAAGCCAGTCGATGCGCTGACCCTTCTCGACGCCACAGCGCGCGCCGTCGAGCGCGCCTGCCAGCTATTTGCACGCCGCAAGGAGCGTGCTGAGATTCAGAGCCGCGTCGACAGGCTGACCCCGCGCGAACGCGAGGTCATGGCGCTGGTGGTCAAAGGCCGCCCTAACAAGCTCGTTGCAGACGAACTGGGCGCAGCAGAGAAGACCATCAAGATCCACCGTGCACGCGTGATGGAGAAGATGCAGGTGCGCTCGCTGGCCGATCTGGTTCGCCTCGTAGTGGGCGCGCAGGCCGATGACGAGGCGTTTCTGGCCGTGCCCGGCCGCGCGCGAGCGATGGCTTATCGCACACATGATTTGCATAGAAGGGGATCTTCATGATCAATGCACTTGCCAGGTGGCACGCCGATCACGTCAATTTTGTGCGGCTACTGGATCTGCTGGACGAACAGGTGGGGGCCTTCCATCTGGGAGAGACTTCGGACTACGCTCTTATGAGCGATATCCTTTACTATCTGCGAGACTACTCGGATCGTTATCATCACCCCCCGGAGGACGTTGCCTATGCGCGGCTCGTCGAACGCAATCCCGGGACTCGGTTGATAGTGAACCGGCTTCTGCAAGAGCATCGCGTGATTGCCACGGCTGGAGAAGAACTCTTCAATCGCCTGAATGACGCAGCGGCAGATGTACTGGCGCCGAGGGCGGATCTCGAGGCGGCCACGGCTACCTATCTTGTGTACTACCGCCACCATATCTTCTCTGAGGAGCGCGATATCATGGCCAGCGCAGCTCAGGCATTGACCGAAGAGGACTGGGCTGAGGTAGCCGCGGCGGTGCCGGCCGGTCCCGACCCGCTCTTCGGCGACAATGTGCTGGAGCGCTTCGTCTCGTTACGCAGGAAGATTGCCCCTGACGTCTGAGATCGGTTCTCGTCCGCGTATATTCAGGCGCTCATCGCGCCCTGCGTTCCCGGCTGCGTTTCAGCGCCTGCTGAGCGATGGCCGCCATCTCGCCGTCGCTAAGGGTGTTCGCGACGGCGCACGCGTAGGCATGATGCTGCTGCGTCATTGGCACGCACAAATCACGCGCATCCATATAGCGCAGCAAAGCGATCCGCTTGTGTCCGGCTGCAATGCTGTGCTCGTACAGTGACAGAGCGGCCTGCGGGTCGCGGCCCTGCGCGACCCGCTTGACGAGGACACTCGTTTCGGTGCGGTTCATTTTTTTGCGGTCTTCGCGTTACCACGCCGGCCTGGCGACCGGCCATCATCCCAACGCAGTGCGCTTCTTCTTCTCAGGGTCGTCGAAGGGCAGAGCGGCCGTCACGCCGCGCGTCTCGATACTGCCCCTGACTTCCAGCGCGATACCGTCGCGTGCCTGGTCCACGTCCACGCGTGCGATCGCGAGAGAGCGCTTCGTGAGCCGCGAGTACATCCCGCAGGTAATGACGCCAACCTTGCGGCCGTTTTGCCACAACGTGTCGCCTGCCGCGGTGGCGCGCGACGCACTGACATCGACGCCGTAGATCTTGAAGCGCTCTTTATTGGCGAGACGGAAATGCTCGGTGGCGCCGCAGAACTCCGTCTTTCCCGGTGACACGGTGAAGTCGAGGCCCAGTTCCCACAGCGTGTCTCCGGCTTTCTCGTCGCTGAATGGCCAGGTTTCCGAATTATCGTAGGGATAGAACAGCAGATAGCTCTCCACGCGCAGCCAGTCGAGCGCCGCAAACGCACAGGGAATGATGCCGAAGCCCTTGCCTTTGGCGAGGATCGTGTCCCAGATCAGCGGCGCATCCACGGCCTTGCAGAAAATTTCGTAGCCGCGCTCGCCCGTGTAACCGGTGCGCGAGATGGTGACGGGCCGGCCGAAAAGGCGCGTCTGTATATGGTGGAAGTAGGGCAGTTCCCGTATGCCAGCCACATGCTCGGCAAGGAAGTCCACAGCGGCCGGCCCTTGCAGCGAAAGGTCATGCAAGTCGTCGTCGAACAGCACGGCAACCTGACGGCCCACGGCGGAGCGCACGAGCCGTTCGTAGCCGGTGCCTGCGCCATGCACGACCATGAAGGCGTTCGGGCCGGTGCGGTAGACGATGCAGTCGTCGATGAACTTGCCGTCTTCGTTGAGGATGGATGCGTAGGCCGACTTTCCCGGGTAGAGCTTGCTGATGTCGCGCGTGGTCGCCCAGTTCAGCAAACTCTCGGCGTGCGGGCCGACGTAATGAACTTTCTTCAGGCCCGAAACATCCATGAGGCCCGCCTTGGTGCGGATAGCCTCGTGATGGTCCGCGAGATCCGCTGCATAGCTCCATGCCATGCCCATGCCGTTCCAGTCTTCCAGGTTGGAACCCAGCGCGCGATGACGGTCCGCGAGTGCCGAAATACGCCATGAATTTGCCATGGATAACGCTCCGTAAAGTAGCGATGAGGGATTGGCGAACCGCGCAGCGCCGGCAGTCTTCGATACTGCCGGCGCACGCAGTTTCCTTAACCTGCATTTTTGACGAACGCAGTTGGGGCCGCTATCCAGAAGAGGGGGTATGCCCAACGTGGTAGCGGCGCTCGCCACACGCGCAGTGCCTGGCAATGCTTCGAATATCCGTTAGGATTGCATTAGAAGCGATGCAGAAAGCCGATGCGGACCACAGCCTGGTTCTCGCTCGAAGAGAGGTCCGCTGCACCGACAATGTGTGCCGCATCGAGATCGGTGCCCGTCTTGCCGTTCGTGTGCTGATAAGCGCCTTGCGCGTAGACCGAGGTCCGCTTGCTGAGCGAATAGTTCAGCGCCAGCGCGACCTGGTGCCAGTTCGGACTCGATCCGCTCGCCGTCTCCTTGAGGTTGCCGTGCGTGAAGGTGTAGGCGGCGGCGACGGACAGCGCAGGATCGATGAAGTACTGACCGTTGATTTCGACGTTGTCGAACTTCCACGACGACCACGCTTGCGTGCCGATGTCGGGCGCATAGGCGTTGCCGGTTGGGTCATAGACGTCGACATGCGAATAGGCAAGGCCGATGTTCGAACCGTCGCCGAAGGTCCATTTCACGCCCGCGCCGATATTCTGCTGGCGCGCGGCGGTGAAGACGCCGTCGCCGCCCACCGCGCCGGTGCTGTTCAAGTTGCCGTTGGACTGACGCGTGTAGGCCACCGTGGCCGAGAAAGGGCCGGCGCCATAGCTGATCCCCGCGCTATAAGCGCGGTTGTTGGCGAAGTTGGTGGCATTGCTGAACCCATACACGCCTTCTGCCTGAAACCCGGCGAAGGTCGGACTCACATATTTGACCGCGTTGTTGAAGCGGAAGTCCTGGTCCGCGTTGTCGTTGTCGAACGGATGCGATGCGAGGTCGCCGATGGTGTTGCCCGCCGCCGTGAATGGGCTCCACATGTCGACGATTGCGTCGTACTGGCGTCCGAACGTGAACGTGCCATAGTTCGCTGAACTGAGCCCGACGAATGCCTGGCGGCTAAAAAGCGTGCCGTTCATGCTCAATGCGCCGTTGTTGACATTGAAGCCGTTTTCGAGGGTGAAGATGGCCGAAAGACCGCCGCCAAGATCCTCGACGCCCTTGAACCCGAAATTCGACGCGTTGGAGTCGCCGCTGACCATGGCGTAAGCGCTATGGCCACGCGCGTTCGACGTGTAGTTCAAGCCGTCGTCGATCACGCCATAGAGCGTGACGCTGCTCTGCGCATGGGCGTGGCCGGCCACGAAAAGTGCCGCGAGCGCGGCGCAAGGAAGGTGCTTGTTCATGAGCTAGCGTTGGCTCCTGATTTGACGGGCGAGACAGGGGAGTTCGTACTGGTGCTGGAGTTTCGTCGGGCGCCCGGAACCCGTACAGAACTGCATTGATAGCTCGCCGGTGATGCGAACGACGGCGGCGAAACATTCACCATGAACCGATGATGCGGGACTTCCACTTGCATTCTTCCCACTCGCGCGACGGGTCGGAATCCATGACGATGCCGCCGCCCACGCAGTACACGCCCTCGCCGCTGCGATCGAGAACGAGGGTGCGTATGGCGACGTTCATCGAGAACCGGCCATCTGGCGCGAGCCATCCGATGCTTCCGCAATAGACGCCTCGCGGCGCGATTTCGAGGCGGCGGATGTGGCGCATCGCGGCAATCTTCGGCGCGCCGGTGACCGAACCGCACGGAAAGAGCGCGCGCAGGATGTGTTCGAGATTCGGCTCGCCGATATCGGCGGTGATCGTCGAGGTGAGCGTCCAGACCGTTGCGTATCGTTCCAGCGCGAACAGGTTCTCCACCGCGACCGAACCGGTGCGCGCAATGCGCCCGAGGTCGTTGCGCAGGAGATCGACGATCATGAGGTTCTCGGCCTTGTCCTTCGTGCTCGCCTGCAATTGCGCAGCAAAGCGGTCGTCTCGCCCGGGATCGGGATCGCGCGGCGCGGTGCCCTTCATGGGCCGTGTCGTGAGCTTGCCGTCGCTGTGCTTAAGGAACAGTTCCGGAGAAAACGAAAGAATCCGGCGATCGCCGTCTTCGATATACGCCGCATGCGCAGACGGATTCGCGCTGGCCAGACGCCGGTAGAGCGCCCCGGTATCGCCGCGCATGCTCACGTCGAGCGGAAACGTATAGTTGATCTGATAAACCTCGCCCGCGGCGATCAGGCTGCGGATCTCGGTCACCTGCTCCATATAGCGATGCTTGCCGATGCGTGGCGTGATCGAGATGATCTCGCTTTGCGCATCGTTCGCGAGGGCCTCGCACGATGGCGCTTCATTCGCATCGTCGAAAACGAGCGCGGTCAGCGGCGCTTGCTGTGCGTCTTCCTCATTGCTGCGTTCATGCAATGACGGCTCGAGCCAATACCCCACCTCATAATCGGCGATCAAGGCAATCCAGTGTCCTCGCGCGCGCGCCGTGTCGATTTCCTGCATCGCCCCCGCGAACTCGCGGCGATTGAGGGCCGTGATCCGCGAGTGCGGGCCGCGCATGACGAGCGCACGTCCAGCAACGAAATCGTCGAATCGGCAAGTGTCCATGGACGAGGAGAAGTTGAACCACGAATCAATGCGCCGAGCATCGACGACCAAAAGTGCTTCATCAATGATTCGTAGTAGGTATCCCCCATGGGGTAGGCGCGATGCGCCTGTACGCGCCGGGCGCACGGTGCAGACGCGGCATGGCGGCAATGGGTAGCGCGCTTCTACCCGCTTCTACCCCTTAGGGGAGACGCGGCGGCCGCGCACCGTTGTCTATGCTTCGCGCAGGCATCACCCGGTATCGGGACACTATGAATCCGAGGAAATCGTGGAGACAAGACATCGAGCAGCGGACCAACGCGCCCCGACCGTGCATGAGATGATAGGCGGCGAGGCCGCGCTCGCGCGCCTTGTCGAGACGTTCTACGACATCATCGAAACCGATCCCGAAGGCGCGCGCATTCACGCGCTGCATTTGAAGGGCTTTGGCCTCGCCCATGTCAGGCAGGCGCAGTTCGAATTTCTCTCGGGCTTTTTCGGCGGCCCGCATTACTACCTCGAGCGCATGGGGCACGCGAATCTGCGTACCATGCACGCGCACATCGAGATCGGGCTGGCGGAGGTCGAGGCGTGGCTGACGTGCATGCGCAAAGCCATCGCGCAACTCGGCTATGACGACGACGTCGCGGCGACGCTGATGCGGCACTTCACACGGTCCGCGCAAGCGCTGCGCAATACCGGCTAGCTCGCACTTCCAGGCCGATACCGGGCGTGCGGCCACCCAGGGTCTCTATCTACCTACAAAAACAGTATTGACACTCGGGGCTCCATCCACAATAAATACCACGGTGAAACTTTGGTTCCGAAAGGGAAACTCGACCAGATCGGTCGAAATTCCCCAATCGTTTCGCCGTGACTGATGGAGGGATTGAGCATGAGTTACCGCTTGAGAAAGCGCATCGACAGCATGTTTGCCCGGGACCGTTGGATGGCAGGCACCGCATTGCTTGCGCTATGGGTTGCGCTGGGCTTCGTCTACTTTGCGGTGAGCATGTCGGTGGCGGATCCTGGGGTCCGGATTGCGCTGACGGTTGGCGCCACCGGCGTGGTCGTGTTCAATACCGCGTCGGTGACGGCGATGGTGCGGCACTACAAGGAAGACAAGGACCATATTTACGGTCTGGACATCCACCATCTCGACGAGAACCGTCTGCGCAAGGCGGCGCTTCGCGACAGCGAGCAAGAAGAAGTGCTCGCCTGACTTCCCCGCCGCTGGACCACACAACGCAATGCCGACCGAAGAGGAAACTCGTCATGGCATCCGTATATGTTCCCCCTGTGCAGAAGGGCTTCGGGCAGCTGGTGGATAGCCTGTTTCTGCTGGTGCTCGTGTATTGCAGCCTGCTCGGGCCGCTGTTGCTCAAGGTGCCGGACAAGCAGCCCGATCAGGCACAGGCCGCGACCAGCCAGGTGTCGTGGCAGACGCTGGGCCAGAATCCCACCATGCAGGCGCAGTGGCAGAAGCTCGGCTACAACGCCGGGCAGGCCAAGCCCATCATCACCACCCGGTTCGACTACGTAGTGGAGCCGGGCTCACTGATCGTCACGGCGCTCGTGATCGTCGGCTATTTCGTATTCGTGCTGCGCGTGTCAGAGAAGCAGTATCGACAGGTGATCGCGGAAAAATTCGGAGAGTGACGCCATGAACTTCTGGTCATTGCTGAGTCATGCCGCCTGGGCGCTCGCAATCCTGCTGTTTGCGTGGATTCTTGTCGATGCGCTGCGGGTCTCCCGCACATACGACGACGATTTCCTGATGAGTTCGACCGAAGGCAGCGAGTAACCCACGCGATAACCCCCGCGACGGATCCGCCTCAACCCGTCTGGATAGCCAATCTGTACAGGAGCGGTGCATGAGCGACGCAGCAACGGCAGGACAGTCCGGAGAGCGCATTGCCCTCCTGAAAGTACTGGGACCGATTCACGTGTGGGCGCTCGGCGTGGGCATCGTGCTCGTGGGCGAGTTCATGGGGTGGAACTTCTCGGTTGCCAAAGGCGGTGCATATGGGTCACTGATCGCCTGCTGGATCATCGGGCTGCTGTACACCTGCGTAGCCATGATCGACTCCGAAGTGACCTCGACAGTCGCGGCGGCCGGCGGCCAGTACACGCAGGCGAAGCACATCATCGGGCCGCTCATGGCGTTCAACGTAGGCCTCTATCTGGTGATGGCCTATACGATGCTGGAAGCGGCCGACGCGCTCGTGGTGGGCGACCTCATCAAGGCCGTGGCGGCGGATTCGGGTTATGCCGTCGACTCGCGCCCGTTCGCGCTCCTGACGATTGCCTTTCTCGCGTGGCTCAATTACCGCGGCGTGTTCGTCACGCTCACGGTCAATTTCGTGATCACGGCGATTGCCTTTCTCGCCATCGTCGTGCTGTTCTTCGGCGTGCAGCCGTGGAATCCGGGCCAGGTCCTGCTCCATCATCAGTTGCTGACGCAGTTGCCGTATGGCTGGCTCGGCGTGGTCGCCGCGCTGCAGTTCGGCATGTGGTACTACCTGGGCATCGAAGGCACCTGCCAGGCCGCCGAGGAGGTGCGCTCGGCAGGACGCTCGATTCCGCTCGGAACCATGTGCGGGATGATCACGCTGCTGATTGCCGCCGCACTGACCTGGTATGTCGCCACCGGGCTCATGCCGTGGGAGTATCTCGGCCAGGCAGTGACGCCGCTCTACGACGCTGCGCGCCTCACGGGCAACAAGGGGCTGCAAACGCTGCTGTTCGTGGGCACGCTGTTCTCGGCCATCGCATCGGCCAACGGATGTATCAACGACGCCTCGCGCGCCTGGTTTTCGATGTCACGCGACCGCTATATGCCGATGTGGTTCGGCGCGGTGCATCCGCGCTATCGCACGCCATACCGCGCGATCATCTTTCTGGTGCCGATTGCGATCTCGTTCGCATTCACCGGCTTGCTCGATCAGGTCATTACGTTTTCCATCCTGTCCGGGCTGCTCGGCTATACGTTCATGTCGATCAACATCGTGAAGTTTCGTCGCAAATGGCCGCTTGGCAGCATCAATCGAGGCTACGTCCATCCGTTTCATCCGATCCCGGCGATCGTGCTGGCCTGCCTGTGCTCCGCGACCTATTTCGCCACCTATCTCGGCTATGGCGCCTCGCTGCTGTCGATCATGGCGTTCTATATCGTCGCGTCGATCTGGTTCGCGCTGCATCGCTACAAATACGTCAAGCGTGGCGACCAGTTCACGATGAACTGGCCGCGGCCGAGGGACTATTGACGGGCATTGAAATCGACGCTAGCCGTGGCAGCGGCGCGGGCGGGTCATACCGCCCGCGCCGCATTCGTATAGGGAGGGTTCCGTCATGTGGCTCGCAGGCAGCGCTCCTGCCACGGCGTTTTCTGCCGTATTGACTGCCGTATTCGTCGCGGTATTTGCGCTGACACTCGCCATCCTCAATCGACGCGCGCGCGAATCGCTCAGGACGCAACGCCGCAAGCTGTTCGATGGGTGCTTCGCGCTTTTCGATCACGCCACCTTGACCCAGGACGACGTCGCCTTTCCCGTGCTCACGGGCTCGTATCGCGAGCATAGCGTCAGGATCGAACCCATCGTGGATCAGGTCGTGTTCCGGCAGGTGCCGTCGCTCTGGCTGACCGTATCGGTGAGGCAGAACTTGCCCGTCGCCGGAACGTTCGATCTGCTGGCGCGCAGGGCGAACGTAGAATTCTGGTCACACGCCGATGCTTTGCCGCGGTGCGTCCCGCTCCCGAGCGATTGGCCGGGCCATACCTCGCTCAAGTCGGATCGCGAGGCATCCGAATTGCCGCTGCGCATACTCGATCCGCACGTGAGGACACTGTTCTCCGACCCGCGCTCGAAGGAGCTGGTCGTGATGCCGCGCGGCGTGCGCATCGTCTATCAGGTTCAGGCGGCGGATCGCAGCGAATACCTGGTGCTGCGCCGCGCGACGTTTCATGGGGCGCACGTGAGCGTGGCGCTGCTCGAGTCGCTGCTCGAGCGCGCGACGGCCGTATGCGCCGATCTGATGCAAGGAGGCGAGCATGCAAGCGCACGAAATCGAAGCAGCGCAGAAACGTGTTGACGAAGCGACCGGAGAAGCCGTCGAGAAAGCCTCAAAGCGGCCCCCGGATCCAGTCGTGCGCCGCCCTTTGCACCCCTGGGTCGTGCTGGCCGCCGCGGCGGTATTGCCGGGCGCAGGGCAGGTTCTCAACCGCATGCCGAGGCGTGCGCTCATCATGGTGTTCTTCATGCTGTTGCTGGGCTTTGTGACGCTGCAACTCGCCGCGCCCGGGCGATCGTTCGCCGGCCGTCACGCGGGCGGCATCTTTGTCTATGCGATTGCGGTGCTCGACGCCTACGCGGTCTCGCGATATCGCCGCGAGTACTTCGTGCAACGCCAGCGCGCAGGCGACATGTAGCGCGCGGCAGCGGACGGCTCGCATTTTTCTACCCCCGGAAGGGTAGTGCTTACCCAGTGGGCTATACCCCTGATTGGGTTCGTGGCAGGAAAAAAAGTTTATTGGCGTTGACAAGTGAAATTCCGCTGATTACTTTTAATCCACGTTCAATCCTGTCGAGAAATGGGTGCCCCTCATGTCAGAAACGCGCCGCTTTACACTGACGTTGTCATGCCCCGACCGGATCGGCATTGTCGCTGCCGTCAGCGCGTTCATTGCCGAGCATCACGGTTTGATCATCGAGGCGACTCACCACGCCGACGAAATCGAAAAGCGCTTTTACATGCGCCACGAGATCGCCACCGACTCGCTGCCGGTCAGCCTCGAGACGTTTCGCGAGCGCTTTGGCCGCATCGGCCGCGAGTTCTCGATGGACTGGAAGGTGACGGATCATTCGCAGAAAAAACGTGTGGTGATCCTCGTTTCGAAGCTCGAGCATTGCCTCTACGACCTGCTCGCGCGCTGGAAGGCGGGCGAGCTCGACATCGAGATTCCGTGTGTGATCTCGAACCATGAAACGTGGCGCAGCTTCGTCGAATGGCATGGCATTCCGTTTCATTACGTGCCGGTCACGCCGGACACCAAGCAGCAGGCCTACGACCAGGTGCAGCGCCTGTTCGAGGACGCGCGCGCCGACACCATGGTGCTCGCGCGCTACATGCAGGTGCTGTCGCCCAAGCTGTGCGCGGCATATCCGGGCCGCATCATCAATATTCATCATTCGTTCCTGCCGAGCTTCGTTGGCGCGAAACCGTATCACCAGGCGTATGCGCGGGGCGTGAAGCTCACCGGCGCAACCTGCCATTACGTGACGGAAGATCTCGACGAAGGCCCGATCATCGAGCAGGACGTGATTCGCGTGCGCCATTCCGACCGGCCCGACGATCTCGTGCGTCTTGGCCGCGACATCGAAAAAGCGGTGCTGGCCCGAGGCTTGCGTTACCACCTCGAAGACCGCGTGCTGATACACGGCAACAAGACGATCGTTCTGCGCTAAAAGCAGCCCTGCTGTCCAACCCGGTTTGCCCGCGCGCCGCTGTGCGCGCGGATGAGAACAAGGAGTGAGCCATGCCGTGGCGTCTCGTGCGTTTTGCCATGTCGAAGAAGCACCCTGAGCCGCGGATGTTCACCCGGCATGACACTTTGCGCAGTTCTTATGACGTTGTGATCATCGGCGCGGGTGGCCACGGGCTCGCGAGCGCCTACTACCTCGCCCGTGAGCACGGCATCAAGAACGTGGCGGTGCTGGAGAAAGGCTATATCGGCGGCGGCAACACGGGCCGCAACACCACGATCATCCGCTCGAACTACCTGACGCCCGAAGGCGTGAAGTTCTACGATCAATCGGTCAAGCTGTGGGAGGACCTCTCGCAGGACTTCGACCTGAACCTGTTTTATTCGACGCGCGGCCACTACACGCTCGCCCATACGGATTCGGCCATGCGCACGATGCGCTGGCGCGCGGAGGTGAACAAGCACTTCGGCGTGGACTCGGAGGTGGTCGGCCCGAAAGAGGTCAAAGAGGCCGCGCCGATGATCGACCTCTCGTGCGGCGGCGTGGCGCCCATCCTCGGTGCGCTGTATCACGCGCCGGGATCGGTCGCGCGCCACGACGCCGTGGCATGGGGTTATGGGCGCGGCGCCGACCAGCGCGGCGTCGAGATTCATCAGCAAACCGAAGTACTGGGCATCGACGTGGTGGGCGGCAAGGTGAAGGGCGTAAAAACCTCGCGGGGCTATATCTCGACCAACAAGGTGCTGTGCGCGGTGGCGGGCTCCACGCCGCGCATCACCGACATGGTCGGGCTGCGCACGCCCATCTTCATCCATCCGCTGCAGGCGATGGTGAGCGAGCCGCTCAAGCCCTGGCTCAATCCGATTCTGGTTTCGGGGAGCCTGCATGTCTACATCAGCCAGTCGGCGCGTGGCGAGCTCGTGATGGGCGCTTCGCTCGACCCCTACGAGCTGCATGCCACGCGCTCGACGCTCGATTTCGTGGAAGGGCTCACGGCGCACATGCTCGAGATGTTCCCGTTCCTCTCGACCGCGAAAGTCATGCGCCAGTGGGCGGGGATGGCGGACATGACGCCGGACTTCGCGCCCATCATGGGCAAGACGCCGGTGGAGGGCTTCTATCTGGACTCCGGCTGGGGCACGTGGGGCTTCAAGGCCACGCCGGTGTGCGGCAAGACCATGTCGTACACCGTTGCCAACGATACGAACCATGAGCTGATCAACGGCTTCACGCTCGATCGCTTCCGCCGCTATGCGCTCACGGGCGAGAAGGGCGCAGCATCGGTCGGACACTGAGCGGAGAACACGACGATGAAGATCATGACCTGTCCTGTGAACGGCGCGCGGCCCGTTTCGGAGTTCGTCTACTGGGGCGAAATGCGCGCGATGCCGGACCCGGCAAAAGCGAGCGACGACGAATGGGCCGACTACGTGTACTGCCGCAACGGCGCTGCCGGCGTGAAGAAGGAGTGGTGGTGCCATACCCCGAGCAACACCTGGTTCATCGCCGAGCGTGACACCGCGAAGGATCGTGTCATCCGCACGTATCTGAATGACGAGGAGGCGTAAATGCGTCTGGCACCGCATGCAGGCGAATGGATCGATCGCAGCCAGCAGATCGAATTCGGCTTCGAAGGGCAGCGTTACACGGGCTTTGCAGGCGACACGATCACGAGCGCCCTATGGGCGTCGGAGGTTTCGGTGCTCGGGCGCAGCTTCAAGTATCACCGCCCGCGCGGCGTGCTCTCGCTCGCGAACCACGACGTGAACGCGATGTTCCAGGATGGCGCGCGCCTGAACGTGCGCGCCGACGTGACCGAGCTGATCGCCGGTGCGAACTGGCACGCGGTCAACACCACGGGCGGCGTGGCCAACGACCGTAACCGCTGGATGGGCAAGCTCGCGCCGTTCCTGCCGGTTGGCTTCTATTACAAGGCGTTCTACAGCAAGCGCTGGTTTCCGCGCTGGGAGCGCATGTTCCGCAAGATGGCCGGGCTTGGCGTGGTCGACCTCAAGGCGCCGCACGTGCGCACGCCCAAGCGCTACGGGTTCTGCGACGTGTTGGTGATCGGCGCGGGGCCCTCGGGTCTGATGGCGGCGCTGGAGGCGGCGCAGCAGGGCGCGGACGTGGTGATCGTCGACGAGAATGCGCGCTCGGGCGGCAGCGGCACGTATCAGGCCGGCGGCGACATGGAGCGCCTGGAAGCCGTGCGCGCGCTCGAAGCCCAGGTTCGTGCGCATCCGCGCGTACGCATGTTCAATCGCACGCTGGCCGCGGCTTATTATGCGGACCACTGGGTCCCGCTCGTCGAACCGGATCGCATCACCAAGATGCGCGCGAAGGCGGTTGTGGTGGCAAGCGGCGCGTTCGAGCAGCCCGCTGTGTTCCGCAATAACGACTTGCCTGGCGTGATGCTCGCCTCGGCGGCGCAGCGGCTCGCGTGGCGCTACGGCGTGGCGCCGGGCCAGCGCGCGGTCGTGCTGGCCGCGAACGCCGATGGCTATCGCGCGGCGCTCGACATGCTGGAGCGCGGCATCAAGGTGAAGGCGCTGATCGACCTGCGCGCGACACATGGCTGCGGCGTGCTCGCCCGCGAGCTGGAGGTGCGCGGCGTGGAGGTTCTCGGCTCGAGCTGCGTGGTCGAGGCCGTGCCCGACACGGAAGGCAAGCGGCTTGCGGCCGTGCGCGTGGGTGCGATGCCGCCCGCGGGCATGACTGCCCCGGTCGACCGCACCCGGCAAATCGAATGCGACACGCTGCTGATGAGCGTGGGCTGGGCGCCGGCTGCCAATCTGCTCTACCAGGCGGGCACGGCGATGCGCTACGACACGGGCGTGGAGCAGTTCGTACCCGATAAGTTGCCCGAAGGCGTATTCGCGTGCGGCCGCGTGAACGGCGTGTACACCTTCGAGAGCAAGCTGCAGGACGGTCGCCGTTCAGGCGCGCTTGCGGCCGCGCATGTCGGCTTGCTGGGGGGCGCGCCCGACTCGCGCAGCACAGCGATCGCGCGCGAACCCGAATCGCCCTCGCATGCGTGGCCGATCGTGGCGCATCCGGCGGGCAAGAACTTCGTCGACTTCGACGAAGACCTGCAACTGAAGGATTTCGAAAACGCCGTGCAGGAAGGCTTCGACAACATCGAGCTGCTCAAGCGCTTTTCGACCAACGGCATGGGCCCGAGCCAGGGCAAGCACTCGAACATGAATGGGCTGCGCGTGCTCGCACGGTTGACCGGCAAGGCGCCGCAGGAAGTGGGCACGACCACGGCGCGCCCGTTCTTTCATCCGGTGCCGATGGCGCTGCTTGCCGGGCGCGGCTTCAATCCCGAGCGCCGCACGCCGATGCACGCGCAGCACGAGCGCCTCGGCGCGAAGTGGATGCCGGCCGGAGTCTGGCAGCGGCCCGAGTACTACGCGGTGGCGGGCAAGGATCGCGCGCGCTGCATCCAGGAAGAGGTGCAGGCGGTGCGCACCGGCGTGGGCATGATCGACGTGGGGACGCTCGGCAAGCTCGAAGCGCGCGGGCCGCAAGCCGCGCAGTTTCTCGAACGCGTCTACGTGTCGAAGTACGCGGGGCTCAAATCCGGCATGACGCGCTATGCGCTGATGTGTGACGAAGCCGGCGTGGTGATCGACGATGGCGTGATCGCACGCCTCTCCGACGATCACTTCTACTTCACGACCACGACCTCGGGTGCGGCGGCGATTTACCGCGAACTCTCGCGCCTGAACACGATCTGGGGGCTCGATTGCGGCATCGTCAACGTGACGGGCGCCTACGCGGCCATCAACCTCGCGGGTCCATACTCGCGCGCCGTGCTCGCGAAGCTGGTCGACCTTGATTTGTCATCCGAAGCATTTCCGTATCTTGGCATCCGCGTGACGGGCATCGCGCTGGGCGCCAACCGCGTGCCGGCCAGGCTGATGCGGGTGGGCTTCGTCGGCGAATGGGGCTACGAGATTCACGTTCCCGCCGAATATGGCCCGGCGCTGTGGAACGCGCTTTATGAAGCGGGTAGGGAATTCGGCATCCGTCCGTTTGGCGTGGAGGCGCAGCGGCTCTTGCGGCTGGAGAAGGGCCACGTGATCGTGAGCCAGGACACCGACGGCCTGACGACGCCGCGCGATGCCGCCATGGAGTGGGCAGTCAAGATGGACAAGCCGTTCTTCGTCGGCCAGCGCAGCTTGCAGGCCATCGACAGCCAGGCGCAGCAGCAACGCCTCGTGGGCTTCGCGCTGGATGATGGCGTGAAGAACGACGCCTTGCGCGAGTGCCACCTCGCCATCGAAGGCAAGGAGATCGCAGGCCGCGTGACGAGCGTGTCGTGGAGCGAGACGCTGAACAAGACGATCGGCCTCGCGTTCGTGCGGCCCGCGATGGCGAAACCGGGCACGCAACTGCGCTTTCGCCTGAGCGACGGCACCATGGTGTCGGCCACGGTGGTGCCCACGCCGTTCTACGACCCAGAAAACCTGCGCCAGAAAGACGCCGCACCCGCGCACGCCGCCGCACCGAGGGAGGAGACCGCATGAGCGCATCGAACCTGGCAGGCGCAGCAAATTTCCCGCTGCGCACGAGTCCCATACGCGACGCCCAACACGCCGCTGAAGCACGGTGGAGCACGGTCGAGAACATGCAGATCGTCGAGCGCCACGGCGCGAACGACGAAGCGCGCGCACGCAACGCGGGCATTGCGGATGTCTCGCACCTGTCCCGCATGGGCTTCAAGGGCCAGGGCGTGGCCGCCTGGCTCGCGGAGCAGGGCTTGCCCGCGCTGCCCCAGCCCAACACATGGGCGCCGCTCGCGAGCGGCGGGCTGATCGCGCGTCTGGGCCTCACCGAGTATCTGATCGAGGACGGCATGAGCGGCCGCGCGTCGTCAAAGCTGGCCCATCGCGAGCCGGCGCTGCGGGTCTATCCGGTGCTGCGCCAGGACCTGGCGCTGGTGCTGTGCGGCGAGGCGATCGACGAATTGCTGCTGCAGACCTGCAACGTCAACTTTCGCGCGCTGGACCTCGCAACCCGACCCGTCGTGCTGACTTCGATGGCGGGGGTCGCCGTCACCGTCCTGCCGGGCGAGCGGCTGGGCCGTCCGTACTACCGTCTGTGGGCCGATGGGACATACGGTGTGTACTTGTGGGAAACCCTTGCCGGCATCGCTGCCGAATTGGGAGGCGGGCCGGTCGGTCTCGCCGTGATCGACGCAATCGACCAGGCACCATCGCACCAGGCCAGCAGCTAACTCACCAGGCCTGCATCAGGCTTATCAGGCTCATCTGGCACCCCGGGCGAAAGCTTCCGGCGCAAGCAGGCGCCGGGCGTTTTCTCGACACCGCATCACGACGCTTGAGGACAATCGACATGACACCCGCAGAAGCCAAGCAGTTCCTCGCAGATAACGACGTCAAGTACATACTCGCGCAATTCGTCGACATTCACGGCGTCGCGAAGACGAAGTCCGTGCCCGCTGCCCACCTCGACCTCATCCTGACCGATGGCGCGGGTTTCGCCGGCTTCGCGGTATGGGGCCTCGGCATCGATCCGCAAGGGCCGGACTTCATGGCGGTGGGCGATCTCGACACGCTCACGCTCATGCCGTGGCAGCCGGGCTACGCCCGCATTGCCTGCGACGGCTACGTGAAAAAGGAGCCGTGGCAGTTCGAGAGCCGCGTGACGCTGAAAAAGCAGGTCGCCCGCTTGCAGGAGCACGGCTGGATCCTGAACACCGGGCTGGAGCCCGAGTTCTCGCTGCTGCGGCGCGCCGAGGATGGCCGCATCGTGCCGTGCGACGCCTCCGATGCGCTGCCCAAGCCGTGCTACGACTACAAGGGGCTCTCGCGCTCGCGCGAATTTCTCGAGCGTCTGACCGAGTCGCTGATCAAGGCTGGCATCGACGTCTATCAGATCGACCACGAGGACGCCAACGGCCAGTTCGAAATCAACTACACCTACTCGGACTGCCTGAAATCCGCCGATTCATACGTGTTCTTCAAGATGGCCGCTGCGGAGATCGCCAATGAGCTCGGCCTGATTTGCTCGTTCATGCCCAAGCCGTTCTCGAACCGGCCGGGCAACGGCATGCATATGCACATGTCGATCTCGGACGGCGAGCGCAACCTCTTCGCCGACAAGCACGACGAGCGCGGGCTCGGGCTTTCGAAGCTCGCCTATCACTGGACGGCCGGCCTGCTCAAGCATGCGGCGGCACTCGCGGCCATTTGCGCGCCCACGGTCAACTCGTACAAGCGTCTCGTGGTGGGCCGCTCGCTGACCGGCGCCACGTGGGCGCCGGCCTACGTGAGCTACGGCGACAACAACCGCTCGTCGATGGTGCGCATTCCCGGTGGCCGCATCGAGTTGCGCCTGCCCGATGCCGCGTGCAACGCCTATCTCGCGACTGCCGCCGTGATCGCCGCGGGCCTGGACGGCGTGAACAACAAGCTCGATCCCGGCGCGCCGTGCAATCTGAATCTCTACGAGATGTCGCCGCAGGAGCTGCGCCAGCGCGAAATCAGCATCTTGCCGCAGAACCTCCAGGATGCGCTTCGCGAACTCGAGCGCGACGAAGTCATGATGGAGGCGCTCGGCCCGGCAGGCGCAGAGTTTCTCCGCCTCAAGCACATGGAATGGATCGAATACATGCGCCATGTGTCGGATTGGGAGCAGAAGACCTACCTCGAATTTTTCTGAGCTGGCGTCGCTGCGCCAGCCGTCCATGAAACGCAGGAAATACGTGCAGGAGATTAATCATGTGTGGAATTGTAGGATTACTGATAAAGCAACCATCGTTGCGTGAGCGGCTGGGCGAGCTGATGGTGCCCATGCTGCTCGGCATGACGGAGCGCGGGCCCGATTCGGCAGGGCTGGCCGTGTTCACGGAGCCGGTGGACGAAGACACCCGCAAGATCAGCCTGTATTCCGGCCTCACGGAAGAAGCCGCTGATTTCAACTGGCAAGGGCTCGTGCACGAGATGAACGCACATCTGGGCGCCGGCGCCTCAGTTCAGGCCAAGGGCAACCATGCGGTGCTGAGCGTGAGCACTGCGCCGGAGACCGCGAAGCGCTGGATCGCCGAGCAGCATCCGAAGCTGCATATCCTCTCCACGGGCCGCGCCATCGACCTGTACAAGGATATCGGCACGCCGAAGGAAGTTTCGGACCGCTACGCGTTCCAGAACCTTTCAGGCACGCACCTGGTCGGCCATACGCGCATGGCCACCGAGTCGGCGGTCACGCCCGACCGCGCCCACCCGTTCACGGCCGGCGAGGACTTCTGCCTCGTGCATAACGGGTCGCTCTCGAATCCCTTCGGCGTGCGCCGCATGCTCGAACCGCACGGCATTCACTTCGATACGGACAACGATACGGAGGCCGCCTGCCGCTTCCTCGAATACCGGCTGCGCGAAGGCGACGATCTCGAAGTGGCGCTGCAACAGGGCTTCGAGCAGCTCGACGGCTTCTACACGTTCCTCATGGGGACACCCGACAAGCTCGCGCTGATTCGCGATCCGTTCGCGTGCAAGCCCGCGGTGGTGGCAGAGACCGACGATTACGTGGCGATCGCCTCCGAATTCCGCTCGCTGGCGCATCTTCCCGATATCAAACATGCAAGCGTGTTCGAACCGGCTCCCGAGGAGATGTACGTATGGAAAGTCTGAACTTTGACCTGGCAAGCACGTCAGTGACCGAACTCAACCGGTTCCTGCACAAGGACGCCGCCGGCAAGGGCGTGCAGGCCGTGCGCATCGCGAACCCCGATGGCGCGCACAACATCGCGGTCGGGCTCGATCTGCCGATCGAGGTCGAGATCGACGGCCACGCCGGCTACTACGCGGCCGGCATGAACAAGGAGGCGAAGGTGACCATCGCGGGCAGCGCGAGCACCGGCGTCGCCGAAAACATGATGAGCGGGCGCGTGCACGTGAAGGGCTTCGCGTCGAATGCGGCGGGTGCGTCGGCGCAAGGCGGCCTGCTCGTGATCGAAGGCGATGCGGGCCTGCGCTGCGGTATCTCCCTCAAGGGCGCCGATATCGTCGTGAAGGGATCGGTCGGCAGCTTCTCCGCATTCATGGCGCAGGCCGGGCGGCTGGTGGTCTGCGGCGACGCCGGCGACGCACTGGGCGATTCATTGTACGAAGCGGTGCTGTACGTGCGCGGCAATATCAAGTCGCTGGGCGCGGACGCGCGCGAAGAGCCGATGACTGCCGCTGACATCGAAGCGGTGGCGCAGTTGCTGCGCGCGGCAGGCCCCGCATTCTCCGGCTTCGAACCGAGGGACTTCAAGCGCATCGCCTCGGCACGCTCGCTCTATCACTGGAACGCCGACGCGAACCAGGAATATTGACCCAAGGATCCCGACCATGGAAATCAAGCCCATCCACATGAAGCAACTGGCCACCGAAGAATCCTGGGGCTTCGACCGCAAGACGATCAACTATATCCAGAACGCCGCGGCACACGGGCTGTATGAAATCCGTGGTCTCGGCGCGAAGCGCCACGTGCCGCATTTCGACGATCTGCTGTTCCTCGGCGCGTCGCTCTCGCGCTATCCGCTCGAAGGCTATCGCGAGAAATGCACCACGAAGACAGTGCTGGGCACGCGCTTCGCGAAAAAGCCCATCGAGCTCGCGATTCCCATCACCGTCGCAGGCATGAGTTTCGGCGCGCTATCGGCGAACGTGAAGGAGGCGCTGGGCCGCGCGGCGACCGAGATGGGCACCTCCACGACCACCGGCGACGGCGGCATGACCCAGGAAGAGCGGCGCTCGTCCAGGACGCTTGTTTACCAATGCCTGCCGTCGCGCTACGGCTTCAATCCCGACGACGTGCGCAAGGCCGACGCGATCGAAGTGGTGATCGGCCAGGGCGCGAAGCCGGGCGGCGGCGGGATGCTGCTCGGGCAAAAAATCTCGCCGCGCGTCGCGAAGATGCGCGTGCTGCCCGAAGGCGTCGACCAGCGCTCGGCGTGCCGCCATCCCGACTGGACCGGCCCCGACGATCTGCTCATCAAGATCCATGAGTTGCGCGAGATTACCGACTGGGAAAAGCCGATCTACGTGAAGGTGGGCGCAACGCGCACCTTCAACGACGTGAAGCTCGCCGTGCACGCGGGCGCGGACGTGATCGTGGTGGACGGCATGCAGGGCGGCACCGCAGCCACGCAAACGTGCTTTATCGAAAACGTCGGGATTCCTACGCTTGCCGCGTTGCGCCAGGCCGTGGATGCGCTCGAAGACCTCAACATGAAGGGCACGGTGCAGCTCATCGTCTCGGGCGGCATCCGTAGCGGCGCCGATGTCGCCAAGGCGCTGGCGATGGGCGCCGATGCCGTGGCCATCGGGCAGGGCGTGCTGGTCTCGCTGGGCTGCAACAGCGCGTCGTATATCGAGAACGGCCAGCACGTGCAGGCGCTCGACGATTACGCCAACCTGGGCACGGCGCCGGGCTATTGCCACCACTGCCACACGGGCAAGTGTCCGGTGGGCATCACCACGCAGGATGCCGTGTTGCAGGAGCGGCTGCAGCCCGACGTCGGCGCGAAGCGCCTGCGCAATTATCTGAAGACGCTGAACATGGAGCTCACCACGATCGCGCGCGCCTGTGGCAAGCAGAACGTGCATCACCTGGAGCCCGAAGATCTCGTCGCGCTCACGGTCGAGGCAGCGGCGATGGCGCGTGTGCCGCTCGCCGGCACCAACTGGATCCCGGGTGTGGTCTGACGCGCCATGACGGCACAGATCATCGATGGGAAACACCTGGCGCGGCGCTTGCGGGCGCGCTTTCGCGAGCGCGTCGCCGCGCTTTCCATGCGCGGCGTCGTGCCGGGTCTCGCCGTGGTGCTGGTGGGCGACAATCCGGCCTCGCAGGTCTACGTCGCGAACAAGGTGAAGGCGTGCGAGGAGAGCCGCGTGCGCTCGTTCATGCACCGGTTCCCCGCCAGTTGCACGGAAACCGAGTTGCTCGAGCGCATCGGCGAACTGAATCTGGACCCGGCCACGCACGGCATTCTCGTGCAATTGCCGCTGCCGCCACAGGTCAACGTGCGGCGCGTGCTGGAGAGCATCGTAGTCGACAAGGATGTGGACGGCTTTCATCTCTACAACGTTGGCGCGCTCGTGGTCGGCAACTCGATCTTTCCGCCTTGTACGCCTTACGGCGTTCAACTGCTGCTGGAGACCACGGGCATCGAAGTCGCGGGCAAGAACGTGGTGGTGGTCGGCGCGAGCAATATTGTCGGCAAGCCGATGGCGCTGATGCTGTTGCAGAAGGAAGCCACGGTCACCATTTGCCACGCGAAAACCCGCGACCTCGCGCATCACACCATCCACGCGGACATTCTCGTGGTAGCGGCGGGCAAGCCGGGGCTCATCAAGGCGGAGATGGTGAAGGAAGGCGCGATCGTGATCGACGTGGGGATCAACCGCCTCGCCGATGGGCGCATCGTGGGCGACGTCGATTTCGATGCAGTGCGCGAGCGCGCCTCGTGGATCACGCCGGTGCCCGGCGGCGTGGGGCCGATGACCGTCACCATGCTGATCGAGAACACGCTGCGCTCGGCGGAGCGTTTCGCGCAGGGCGAGGCGTTTCATCCGGCACAGCCGTTCTGGCAGGTGCCGGCACGCTAGCGAGGTGCAAGCTGCGCGACCACGCGGCGTCATCAGGGGAAAGGAGCCGCTGTGGCCGAGTTGATCAGGATGCCGGACGATGATGCGTGCACGGCGCTGGACGCCGCGCACCGGCACGCACTGACGTTTCATCGTACCCGCGCGACGCGCCCGCCCGCAGCAACGGCGGGCTTCGCGGCGTTGCTCGACGCGTTTGGCGGACCTGCGCCCGAGGCGGGCCTGCCCGCGAGCGAGGTGATCGAGCAACTGGCCGCCGCGGCCGGTCCGGGCTTGATGGGCACCGCGGGCCCGCGCTTTTTCGGCTGGGTCGTGGGCGGCTCGCACCCAGCCGGTGTCGCGGCCGACTGGCTCACGAGCGTCTGGGGGCAAAATGCCGGCTGCTACGAGGGCGCGCCCGCGGCCGCCGTGGCCGAGCAGGTGGCCGGGCAATGGCTGGTCGATCTGCTGCGGCTCCCCCCCGAATGCTCGGTGGGCATCACCACAGGCGCGACGATGAGCAACTTCGTCTGCCTCGCAGCGGCGCGTGGTGCACTGCTGCGCCGCGTGGGCTGGGATGTCGAGGCCGACGGCCTGTTCGGCGCGCCGCCCATTGCTGTTCTTATCGGCGACGATGCGCACGCGAGCGTGTTTGCCGCGCTACGCTATCTGGGTTTTGGCGAGCGCTCAGTCATGAGGATTGCTACGGATGACGCGGGGCGCATGCGCATCGACGCGTTGCGCGCCGCGCTCGCGCATTGCCGTGGGCCGCATCTCGTGATCGCGCAGGCGGGCCACATCATGACCGGAGCGTTCGATCCCGTCGGGGAGATTGCCGCACTGATGCGCGAGCGGTGCGAGCGCGGTGGCTGGCTGCACCTGGACGGCGCCTTCGGCCTGTGGGCGAGGGCATGTCCGGCGCGCGAAGCGCTGGCGCAGGGCATCGAGCATGCGGACTCGTGGGCGACAGACGCGCACAAGTGGCTGCAGGCGCCCTACGAGTGCGGGTGCGCTTTCGTGCGCGACGCCGATGCGCACCGGCGGGCGATGACGATCGGCGCAGGCTACCTCCCGCCCGCCGAAGACGGCGGCGCGCGCGACCCCGTGCATTACGCCCCGGAGTTGTCGCGGCGCGCGCGCGGGTTCGTTTTGTGGGCCCTGTTGCGCACCCTTGGCCGGCGCGGCATCGCGGAGATGATCGAGCGGCATTGTGCGCTTGCGCAGCGGTTGGCGCGTCGTCTGGCCGAGGAGCCTGGTATTGCGGTGCTCAACGAAGTCGAGTTGAATCAGGTGGTCGTGCGTTTCGGTGCGGATGAGCCTGTTGCGCTTGGCGACGTGCTCACGGACGCCACGATCGCGGGCATTCAGCAGGCGGGCGTATGTTTCGCGGTCGGCGCACAGTGGCGTGAGCGCCGCGTAATGCGTATTTCGGTCATTGCATGGCCTACCACCGAGGACGATATCGACCGCGCCGCCGACTCGATGATCGAGTCTTGGCGCGCGGTGGAGCGCGTGCGCGTTGATGCGCAGAGCGTCGCGGCGCACGCGTAGGCGTCCAATTTCAGCGCTTGCCCTCTGAGCCCGCGATCGCCCGTGCAGTGGAAAGCAGCGCCTCTGCCATCCGAATACTGGCCGCGTCGATCAACCGGCCATCCAGCGACACGGCCCCCTTGCCATCTCTCGCCGCCTGAGCCATCGCATCCATGATGCGTTGCGCGCGCGAAACTTCGGCATCGCTCGGCGTGAACACGCGGTTCGCCAGCTCGATCTGCGAGGGATGAATCGCCCACTTGCCGTCATAGCCGAGCACCGCGGCGCGCTTCGCAGCGGCGTCGTAACCATCGGGATCGCTGAAATCCCCAAACGGTCCATCGATCGGCCGCAATCCATAGGCGCGGCATGCCACCATCATGCGCGTTTGCGCGGCGTGCCACTGGTCGCTCCAGAAGTATTCGCGCTCGCCATTGGCGTCCTTGTCGCTCAGCACACCGTAGTCGCGGTTCACACCGCCGATCACGGTCGTGCGCGCACGCGTGGAGGCCGCATAGTCGGCGACGCCGAACGACATCGCCTCAAGCCGGCGGCTCGATTGCGCGATTGCCTCCACGTTCGCCATGCCCAGCGCGGTTTCGATGAGGACTTCGAAGCCAATGCGCTTTGTGCGCTTCTTCGCCGTCTCGATCTGCGTGACGAGCATGTCGATCGCATAGACGTCGGCCGCCACGCCAACCTTCGGAATCAGGATCATGTCGAGCCGCGGGCACGCCTCAACGATATCCACGACGTCGCGATACATGTAGTGGGTATCGAGCCCGTTGATGCGGACCATCACCGTCTTCGCGCCCCAGTCGATGTCGTTCAGCCCTTCGATGATGTTCTTGCGGGCCTGCTCCTTGTCGTCGGGCGCGACCGCGTCTTCGCAGTCGAGAAAAATGATGTCGGCGGCCGAGCGCGCGGCTTTTTCGAACATCGCGGGGTTGGAGCCCGGCACAGCAAGCTCCGAGCGGTGCAGCCGCGGCGTGGCCGGTTCGATTGCGGTAAAGCTCATGGGTAATCTCCTCGATAGTGGAGGCGCGCGGCCCTAGCCCGTCGCGCCGAAGCCCGATGCGATGCAATTAATGGAGAGCAGGAGCGGCACCAGATAGCTGCGCCGCTCCTGATCGGCGCTGGCCGAGCGGTACAGACGCAGCAACTCGATCTGCTGCCGGCTCACGAGGTTGATGGCCGGCAGCCGGCGCGCGAGCCGCTCGCAAAACTGTGGGAAGCGGTCCGCGGCGGCGGTGCCGCCACTCACTTTCAGCACCATCTCCGTGGTGAGGCGATACTCGGCCTCGATTTGCGCGAAGATCGTTTCGCGTACGCGCGCGTCGTGCACGAGGTCCGCATAGCCGCGCGCGATGTCGAGATCGACCTGGGCGAGCGTCTTCTCCACTTCGTCTACGATCAGCCGGAACAGGCGCGATTCATTGAACATCCTGTGCAGCAGATCGAGGCCGCGTTCCTGGCGCACCCCGAGGAACGACGAGATCGCGCTGCCCACGCCATACCAGCCCGTGAGCGCGTGGCGGTTCTGCGACCACGCGAACACCCACGGAATCGCGCGCAGGTCTTCGAGGCTGCGTGCCCCGAAGCGCCGGGCAGGGCGCGAGCCCATGTTCAGCATCGAAAGCTCTTCGAGCGGGCTGGCTGCCTGAAAATACGCAATCAGCTCGGGCTGCTCGACCAGCTTCACATAGGCCGCGCGTGAAGCGCCCGCGAGCGCTTCCATCGCGTCATCGAACTCGCCGCGCGGCAGCAGTTCGTCTTCGTGCTCCGACTTGAACGTATGCTCCAGCACGCTCGACGCGAGCAACTCGACGTGATACTGCGCCGTGCCGCGGTTCGC
This sequence comes from Paraburkholderia sp. A3BS-1L, assembly GCF_051125215.1. Taxonomy (NCBI): domain Bacteria; kingdom Pseudomonadati; phylum Pseudomonadota; class Betaproteobacteria; order Burkholderiales; family Burkholderiaceae; genus Paraburkholderia; species Paraburkholderia sp. A3BS-1L. The sequence continues at coordinate 1,054,429 of NZ_CP120444.1, forward strand.
GTACTTGTACGACACCACCTCGCCTTGCTCGGTTACGCGAAAGCGTCCGTTGACGGAGCCCGCGGGCAGCGCGGCTATCGCGCGGCCCGCCGGCACGCCGCCGCGGCTCACCGAGCCGCCACGGCCGTGGAAGAACGAAATCGTGATGCCCAGTTCGCGTCCGACGCGCGTGATCTTCGTCTGCGCCTTCGAGAGCTCCCAGTTGCTCGCGAAGAACCCGCCGTCCTTGTTCGAATCGGAGTAGCCGATCATGACCTCCAGCACCCCGCCTTGCGCACGGATGCTGCGCTTGACCATCGGCACGGCCAGCAGTTCGCGCAGGATTTCGGGCGCGCGCCGCAAGTCGTCGATGGTTTCGAGCAGCGGCACTACCGGCAGCGTGCAACTTTCCACGCCGGCGGCATCGCTGAACAGCCCCGCCTGCTTCGCGAGCAGATAGACGCCGAGCACGTCGGTCGCGTGGTGCGTCATGCTCAGGATGAACGCGCCAAAGGCATTGCGGTCTACCTGCTGGCGCATTGTGCGGACCATGCGGAAGATCTGCACCGTTTCCGCGTCCACTTCCGCGAGGGATTCGGGCAAGGCGCCCGTGGCTTCGCCCGGGGCGAGCGGGCGCGCGAGCTCCGCGAGCAACCACGCCTTCCATGCTTCGGAGTTCAGATCTGGTGGCTCCGAGCCTGGCTTGGCGCGAGACCGCCACAGCGCGAGCAGGGTCTTGTTGATGACCGTGGAGTTCTCGCGCAGGTCGAGCTGCACCGTGCTGAAGCGGAACGTTTCGACCTCATGGCGCAATGGCCGGACATACGAGTCGGCAAGCGTGTCGCTGCCGGTCGCGAGCAGGGCCAGTTCCATCGCGCGCAGCTCGGCGGCCAGTTCGTCGGCGCTCGCGTAGCCGCCGGAAACAGCGGTGCCCGCGCCGCGCCGTTGTGCGTCGGCGAGCGTGGTGTCGAGCTTGCGCAGCATGCAGGTCAGGTACTGGCGGAACACCTCGCCTGGATTGCGCGTGGCAATGGCCGTGCCGTCGCCGCTTTGCTCGAGCATGCGCGCGAGCTCGGCACCGAACGCTTCAGGCACGGGCAGTGCCTCGGCGGTGATGCTGAGCGTCTGCGCGAGGTCGAGCAGTTGTTGCCGGTAGCGCTTGAGGCACGCGAGCCGGTTATCGTAGAGCGTCGCGCGCGTGACCTCGTTGTTGACGAACGGATTGCCGTCGCGGTCCCCGCCGATCCACGAGCCGAACTGGAAGAAGCGCGGCATCTCGAAGTGCTCGCCCGGGTAGAACTGGTGCAGCGCCTCTTCGAGCCGCTCGAACAGCAGCGGCACGGCCTCGAACAGCGTTTCGCCGAAGAAGTGCAGCCCCCACGCCACTTCCTGCGCAACAGTGGGCTTCTCGCGACGCAACTCGCCGCTCATCCAGAGCAGCTCGATTTCGTTGCCGAGCTGCCCGACGAGCTTGCGCCGCTCGCGCGGCGTCCAGCGCGGCGACTCCAGATCCATCAGCTTGCGATAGATGCGCCGGTGGATTTCGAGCACGGTGACGCGCTTGGCCTCGGTCGGGTGCGCCGTGATGACCGGGCGGATCTTCAGATGCTGGAGCACGGTGCGGACTTCGTCAGCGGGCACGCCGGCCGCAGCCGCATCGGCCACTACGCGCGAGAACGAGGCCGTGAGCCGCGCATAGCCGCTCTCGATTTCGATCTCGCGGCGGCGGCGCATGGCGGTGCTCTGCTCGGCCACGCTCAGCAGCTGGAACCAGATGCCCTGGGCCTGCAGGCTGCGCCGCCACACCGCGCGCGGCACATCGGGAGGCAACTGCTCGCCGCGCAGCGCGAGTTCGACCTGGGGCTGGCGGCGCCGCGCGACATCGCACAGCAAGCCGAACAGCAGGTCGACCACACACGGTTCGTAAGCCTGAGCATCGAGCGCGGGCAACGCCGCAGAAGCCGTGGCGAGAAGGTCGAGCAGCGAAGGCGGCGCTGCGGAAGAAGGCGCGGACGAAGACTGTGATGCAACCGGTCGATGGCGCGGCGCCTCCACGCCACGCAACGTCACGGTGCGAGCCTCGGCCCCGGCAGCCTCCCGGGCCTCGATGGCATCAAGCGACGCGGCGGGCATCATTTTGCGTCAGCGCCGCAGCGACGGTGGAGCCCAGCTCGGAGGCGCTGGGTGCAACGAGAAGCCCGTGGGCACGCATGATTTCCGCCTTCTCGGCGGCGCTGTCACCGGCGGCCGAGATAATCGCGCCCGCATGGCCCATGCGGCGGCCCTTGGGCGCCGTGAGGCCGGCAACGTAGCCCACCACCGGCTTGGTCATGTTCTCCTGTACCCAGCGCGCCGCTTCGGCTTCCTGGGGCCCGCCAATCTCGCCGATCATGATCACGGCCTCGGTCTCGGAATCGTTCTCGAAGAGCCGCAGATGGTCGAGGAACGAGCTGCCGTTGATCGGATCGCCGCCGATGCCCACGCTCGTCGTCACGCCGAGACCCAGTGCGTTGAGTTGCGCCGCCGCCTCGTAGCCGAGCGTGCCCGAGCGCGAGACGATGCCGATCGAGCCGCGCCGGTAGATGTTCCCCGGCATGATGCCGAGCATGGCCTTGCCCGCGCTGATGATGCCCGCGCAGTTCGGTCCGACCAGCATGGTGCGGCTTTCCTTCGGATAGCGAAGCAGATAGCGCTTCACGCGCATCATGTCTTGGGCCGGAATGCCATCGGTGATCGAGCACACGAGGCGCAGGCCCGCGTCGGCGGCTTCCATGATGGAGTCGCCGCAAAAGGGCGGCGGCACGAACACGAGACTCGCCGTGGCGCCGGTTGCCTGCACGGCTTCCTTCACGGTGTTGAATACGGGACGGTCGAGATGGCGCTGGCCGCCCTTGCCGGGCGTCACGCCGCCCACCACATTGGTGCCGTACGCGATCATCTCTTTCGCGTGGAAGGTCGCCTTGTCGCCGGTGAAGCCCTGCACGATCACGCGGGTGTTTTCGTCGATCAGGATGCTCATGGGTACGCTCCTATTTGCTCTTTCTGGCGCGGTGCGCCTTGGACGCCTCTACGGCTTTCTGGGCCGCTTCGAGCAGCGTTTCGGCCGCGATGATCGGCAGCCCGCTCTCGCGAATGATGCGGCGCCCCTCTTCGACATTGGTGCCCGCGAGCCGCACGACGAGCGGCACGCGCAGGTTCTTCGCGGCTTGCACGACGCCCTCGGCCACCCAGTCGCAGCGGTTGATGCCCGCAAAGATGTTGACGAGAATGGCCGAGACGTTGGAATCGGAAAGCACCAGCCGGAAGGCCGCGGCAACCCGCTCGGGCGATGCGCCGCCCCCCACGTCGAGGAAGTTCGCGGGCTCGCCGCCGGCGTACTTGATGGTGTCCATGGTGGCCATCGCGAGACCGGCGCCGTTGATGATGCAGCCGATGTCGCCGTCGAGGCCCACATAGTTCAGCCCGAACTGCGCCGCCTCCGATTCGCGCGGGTCTTCCTGCGAGGCGTCGCGCATCTCCGAGACATGCGGGTGCCGGAACAGGCCGTTGTCGTCGAAGGTGACCTTGGCGTCGAGCGCGAGCACGCGGTCGTCGGCGGTGACGACGAGCGGGTTGATCTCCACCATCGTTGCGTCGAGGTCGCGAAACGCGCGGTAGGCGCCCATGATCGCGGCCACGGCGCGGCTCACCTGTTTGATGTTCAGGCCGAGGCCGAAGGCCAGCTCGCGCGCCTGGAACGGCTGCAGGCCCACGGCCGGTTCGGCGATTACTTGCAGGATGGCTTCGGGATTCGTGCGCGCGACTTCTTCGATATCCATGCCGCCCTGTGCGGAGACGATCACGCGCACGCGCTCGGCCTTGCGGTCGAGCACGATGCCCAGATAGATCTCGCGCTCGAACTTCTCGGCCACTTCGATATAGACGCGCTCGACGACCTTGCCTTCAGGGCCGGTTTGCGTGGTGGCAAGACGCTTGCCGAACAGCGCGGTGGCCGCCGAGTGCACGTCGTGATAGGTCTCGCAAAGCTTGATGCCGCCGGCCTTGCCGCGCGCGCCCGAGTGGATCTGCGCCTTGACGGCCCAGTGCCAGCCGCCGAGCTCGGTGGCGCAATAGACGGCCTGGTCCGGCGTATAGGCGACGAGCCCGCGCTGGATCGGCACGCCGAAGCCGGACAGCAGTTCCTTCGCCTGATATTCGTGGATGTCCATGATGGTGTTCCGTGCGAATGAGAAAAGCGGTATGAAATTGAAAACGCCGCCCGATGCTCAGGCGACCAGATGTTGCGGTTCGCCGCTCACGTAAGCCTCGATGTTGTCGATCAGCTGGTCGGCGAGATACTGCATGGCGCCGTCCGATGCCCAGGCCACATGCGGCGTGAGGATGAAATTCGGCAGATCGAGTTCGAGCAGGGGATTGCCCGCCTTGGGCGGCTCGCCGGTCAGGACGTCGAAGCCCGCCCCCGCGATCAGCCCTTCGCGCAGGGCCGTCGCGAGCGATTGCTCGCAGACGAGCCCGCCGCGCGCCGTGTTGATGAGCAGCGCGCTGCGCTTCATCGTCTGCAACTGCTCGAGCGCGATCATGTTGCGGGTTTCGGGACGCAGCGGCGTATGCAGCGAGACGATGTCCGACTCGCGCAGCAACTGCTCGAGCGGCATGAAGGCGACGTCGCGCGGCTTGGTCCTGGTCGACGCATGCTCGGCGAACACCACGTGCATGCCGAAGCCGCGCGCGATGGCTGCGGTGCCGCGGCCGAGCGAGCCGTCACCAATGATGCCGAGCGTCGCGCCGTGCAGGTCGCGAATCGGATGGTCGAAGAAGCAGAATTGATTCGACGCCTGCCAGCGGCCGCGCCGCACGTCGTCGCGATACGCGAGCAAATTGCGGCGCAGCGCGAGGATCAACGCGAAGGTATGCTCCGGCACCGTGTGCGTGGCGTAATTGCGGATATTGGCCACGGCAATGCCGTGCGCGCGGCAGTACGCCGTGTCGATCACGTCGTAGCCCGTGGCCGCCACCGCGATCAGCTTGAGACGCGGCAGCTTCGCCAGCGTGTCGGCACGCAGCGGCACCTTGTTGGTGATCGCAATGGTGGCCCCTTCGAGACGCTGGGCCACCTCGTGCGGCGCACTCACGTCGTACTGCGTCCAGCGGTGATCGAAGGCGGGACGCCGTACATCGGCCTTCAACGTGGAGCGATCGAGAAAGACGATTTCATGACGCATGATTTCGGTATCCTGCCTTTTTTCGTGAGACGTTGAGAGCGCGGGATGCGGTTATGGCCCGCGGCGAACAGGGCTCAGGCGGCCGCCACGCGGCGCAGCGGCTCGACTTGATCCGCGGGTTGCGTGTTCTGCGTGTGTTGCGTTTGCGCCTTGCGCGGGTCGTGCGTGCGCCAGTACTGCGTGGCCGCGCCGGTGCCGCTGCCGGGGCGCACGTCGATACCCACGTCGAGCATCGCCATTTCCGCGCCCGCAATGGCGCTCGTGAGCATCAGTTCGTTCAGGTCGCCGAGGTGGCCGATGCGGAACACCTTGCCCGCGACCTTCGAGAGGCCCGCGCCCAGCGCGAGGTTGTAGCGCCGGAAGGCCGTGTCGATCACGTTGGCCGCATTGAAGCCCTGCGGAACGACGATGGCGCTGACCGTATCCGAATACCACTTCGGCGCCTTGGCGCACAATTCGAGCCCCCAGCCTTCGGTCACGGCCGCGCGCACGCCCTGGGCGAGGTAATGATGGCGCGCGAACACGTTATCGAGTCCTTCCTGGAAGATCAGGTCGAGCGCAGCGCGCAGGCCGTAGAGCAGGGACAGGGCAGGCGTGTACGGGAAGTAGCCGGTTGCGTTGGCCTTGATCATGTCGCCGAGATCGAAGTAGCAGCGTTTTGACTTCGCATGCTCCATCGCCTTGAGCGCCTTCGGGCTCACGCACAGAATGCCCAGGCCCGCCGGCAGCATGAGGCCCTTTTGCGAGCCGGTCACGGCCAGGTCGACGCGCCAGTCGTCCATGCGGAAGTCGATGCAGCCGATCGAACTCACGCCGTCGACGAACAGCAGCGCGGGGTGATGGGCATTGTCCATCGCGTGGCGCAGTGCGCCAATGTCGCTCGTGACGCCGGTGGCGGTCTCGTTGTGGCAGGCGAGAATGCCCTTGATCTGATGCTTCTTGTCGGCCTTGAGCACCTCTTCGATGCGCTCGACGGGCACGCCCTCGCCCCAGTCGACGTCGACGATCTCGACTTCGAAGCCCAGCCGCTGCGCCATGTCGGCCCACAGATGGCTGAACTGCCCGAAGCGCGCGACGAGCACACGGTCGCCGGGCGAGAGCGTGTTGGTCAGCGCGGCCTCCCAGGCGCCCGTGCCCGAGGACGGAAAGATGAACGGTTGGCCGCTCGTGGTTTTGTAGAGGCGCTTGAGGTCGCTCAGCACGCCGTTCGCGAGCTCGGGAAAGCGCGTTGAGCGGTGGTCCTCCATCGACACGACCATCGCGCGCAGCACGGCGTCGGGAATGTTGGTGGGGCCGGGCACGGCGAGAATGTTGCGACCCGGGATACGCGTTCCAGTGGTATTCGACATGTCTGCACTCCTGAGTGACGGGATGATGGCCTTAGGTAGGTACGTAGGTACGAAGCTATGAAACGTCCGCTCGGGCGGTTGAATCAGACGGCGGGCCGTTGGGCCGTGGCGCTGTGCAGCTGCGCGGGCGCGTCGCCGTAGACCGGGAAGCGCGTCGTGAGCGCGTGCACGGCGTCGGCCACGCGGCGGATCACGAGATCGTTCGCGGGCGCTTCGAGCACGTCGGCGATCAGATTCGCGAGATGCCGCGCTTCGGTTGCGCCAAAGCCGCGCGTGGTCATCGCGGGCGAGCCCACGCGGATGCCGCTCGTGACGAAAGGCTTTTGCGGGTCGTTCGGAATGGCGTTCTTGTTGACGGTAATGCCCGCCTTGCCGAGCGCGGCTTCGGCATTCTTGCCGGTGATGTTCTTCGCGCGCAGGTCGACGAGAAAGAGGTGCGATTCCGTGCGCCCCGAAACGATGCGCAGCCCGCGCTCCTGAAGCGTCTCGGCCATGGCGCGCGCATTGATCATGACCTGGCGCTGGTAGTGCTTGAACTCGTCGCTCATCGCCTCGCGGAACGCGACCGCCTTGGCCGCGATCACGTGCATGAGGGGGCCGCCCTGGATGCCGGGGAAGATCGTGGAGTTGAGCGCCTTCTCGTGCTCGGCACTCGAGAGGATCAGGCCGCCGCGCGGGCCGCGCAGCGTCTTGTGCGTGGTCGAGGTGACGAAGTCGGCAATGCCCACCGGGCTCGGGTAGAGGCCCGCCGCAATCAGTCCCGCGTAGTGTGCCATGTCGACGAAGAGCCACGCGCCCACGCTGTCGGCAATCTTGCGAAAGCGTTGCCAGTCGATCGTGAGCGCATAAGCCGAGGCGCCAGCGACGATCATGCGCGGCTTGTGCTCGTGCGCGAGGCGCTCGACTTCGTCGTAGTCGATTGCTTCGGTATCCGGATGGAGTCCGTAGGCCACGGCGTTGAAGAGCTTGCCGCTCACGTTCACCGACGCGCCGTGCGTGAGGTGGCCGCCGTGCGCGAGCGACATGCCGAGGATCGTGTCGCCGGGCTTGAGCACGGAGAGATAGACGGCCTGATTCGCCTGCGAGCCCGAATGCGGTTGCACATTCGCATATTCGGCGTTAAAGAGCTTTTTCGCGCGGTCGATGGCGAGCTGCTCGGCCACGTCCACGTGTTCACAGCCGCCGTAGTAGCGCTTGCCCGGATAGCCCTCGGCATACTTGTTGGTGAGGAGCGAGCCTTGCGCCTCCATCACGGCGGGCGACGTGTAGTTTTCCGATGCAATCAGCTCGATGTGATCTTGCTGTCGCGTGGATTCCGCAACGATGGCCTGACGCAATTCCGGATCGGTTGCTGCGATGGTCTGCTGGAAGCTGAACATGTGGGTCGCCCTGGTGTCGATGGTCGGTGTCGGAAACTTGAGATCGATGGTAGTGGCACCGCGCCAAAAACACTCATTCCGGTTTGTTATCCAACCCATAACCCGGCCTGGAAGCCAATGCCGGCGGGGCTCCGGCACGCGGGAATACCTCATCGTGGGCATTGCCGCACTGGCCTGCGCTGGTAGAGTGAGGGCATGGGATGGACGCCTTTTTCAGGAGTCCAGCGGAGGCTGATGGCCTCAAGAGGAAGCGGAAGAGGAAGCGGATGCTTAACCTGACATTGCGGCAACTGCGCGTTTTCGAGGCGGCGGCGCGTCACCTGAGTTTTTCACGCGCGGCCGAAGAGCTGCATCTGACGCAGCCCGGTGTGTCCGCGCAGCTCAAGCATCTCGAAGAGACCATCGGCATGAAGGTATTCGAGCAGATCGGGCGGCGTATCTTTCTTACCGAGGCGGGCCGCGAGGTCTACAGCCATTCGCGCTCGATTCAGGAGCAACTGTCGATACTCGAGGAGTCGCTCGATCAGTTGCGCGACACCACGCAGGGCAAGATTCGCGTTTCGGCTGTAACGGGTACGGCCGGCCATCTCTCGCTGGCGTGCATTTCGCGCTATACGAAGGCGTTTCCGGGTGTGCGCGTGCGGTTGAAGTTCGGCAATCGCGAGAATGTGCTTGGCGCGCTGGCCGGTAATGAAGCCGATCTGGCGATCATGGGGCAGCCGCCCGAAGGTCAGGGGCTCATGGCCCAGCCTTTCATGAAGAACCCGTTGGTGGCGATTGCGCCGCCCGATCATCCGCTTGCACGGCAACGTGCGATTCCGCTCGCGGCGCTCGAGGACGAGGTTTTCGTGGTGCGCGAACCGGGCTCAGGCACGCGGCGCGCGATGGAGCGCTTCTTTGCGGAGCATCGCATCCGGTTTCGGCCGGGGTTAGAGGTGAGCAGCAACGAGGCCGTGAAGTGCTGCGTGCACGTTGGCATGGGGCTCGCCGTGGTGCCGCTGCAGACGGTGCTGCCGGAGCTGGAGACGCTGCGCCTGAAAGTGCTGGATGTGGAGCGCTTTCCGATCGTTCGGTATCTGTATATCGTGCATCGCGAGAGCAAGCATCTCTCCGCAGCCGTGGAGGCGTTCAAGCGGACCCTGCTGGGCGAGGCGCAGAAGGTGATGGACGAAGTGTAGGGAGGGGGGCTTAGGTTGCGGGGTGCGTGCGTTTCGTGGCGCACCGCGACCTGGGCTCACGTGGCAATGAACACCTCGCCCCTGCCGTCCACAGAAACATCGCCTGCGAGCCGCCGCGGCGTCCATTTCGCGAGATCCCCGAACGCACCGCCTTCTTTCGCGAGGCTGCGTGTGACGAGACGCCAGAATACGCTGACCTCGGCGTGAATCTCCACGAACCGGTTCGTTGCCGGGACGTTCCGCGCATCAGGCAAGATCAGCGAACCGCGCCGCATGCCGTATGCGAGATGCTCGCCCACGCTGCCTGCGATGCCGATCGTACCGGCCACCATGCGCGAGGCAGCAAACGCACCGGCATCGCCGAACACGAGCGCCGTGCCGCGCCGCATGCGGTCGCCAAAGCGCTCGCCGGCGTGACCACGCACGATAAGCGTGCCGCCGCGCATTCCGTCCATGCTGCCCGGCAACGCCGCCGCCGCGAAATCGCCGGTATTGCCGCCAATCTCGATGCGCCCGCCCGCCATCTCGCAGGCCGCGAAAGCGCCGCTGCTGCCGCGCACGGTGAGCGCGCCGGCACTCATCTGCGCGCCCGCGAGATCGCCCACGTCGCCGTCCACGACAATCGTGCCGCCATCCATCGCGCAGCCCACGCGATCGTAGCGCCGCAAGTCGCCCTCGAAGGCGATGCAAGGTTCCGCGTCGGGCGTAGTGTGCATACGCACATCGAAGAGGTCCGCGAGCGCGATGCGCTCGGTGCCGTGCCAGAGCGGCAGGCGCGCGACTTCGCTGTCGCTCAGGGGGGCGAGTGCGGCGGGCAGGAGCGAGCGCGCGTCGATGCGCAGCGCGGGCGCCGTCTTCACGCGCAGCGTGATGCGCTTCATGGGGTTTCTCCGTTACCGCACAGACGATGCAGATGAAAGTGGAATGGGCCGAGCTTGCCGCCATAGTTTCCCGCGCTAATGCGCGTGACGCCGGCTTGTGCGCCCCGCGCGGTCACGGCTTCGATACCGGCGCGCATCGCATTCGCGACGTCAGCTTCGCTGAGTCCGTCGACGACGATCTCCAGCACGCAGCGTGTCTCGTCGGTCAATGCCGTGCGCGGGGCGAGGCCCGCGAGCGTGGGACAAAACGCGTCGTTGGTCGAGGCGGGCAGCGCGGCGTATTTCGAGCCGACCTTCGAGCCGGAGCGCACCACGCCGCCGGGAAACGGCATGATGATGCCGGGCACGCGCCGCATCGCTTCCACGGCCGCTTCCGCGCCCGCGAGCGCGGCGTCGGGGTCGCGCGCGAGCAGCAGCAGGTTGCCGCCGCCCACGCCCTTGATCACGCAGGTCGTTTCCTGCGCAACGAACTCGCCGTCCATCACGGGCACGCGCCAGTAGCGCACGCCGTCGATCAGCTTCGAGATTTGCCAGCCGTCGCCGAAAAAGCGCAGGTTCTTGCCGAGCGCGATGGCCTCGCCCTCGGTAATGCCCGCAAAGACGGCCGTGGTCGGGCAGGTCAGCACGCACTGGCCCACGCGCCGCTCGACCTGCTTGGCCAGCTCCTTGCCCGACATCGAGAAGAGCAGGACCGCTACGCCTGGCCTGCCGTCGGGTGACGCGTCCGGCTCGATCTCGCGTTCGATGGCAGCCTCGCAGCCGCAGGCGATTACCGAGGTCGCAAAGCCGGTCGCAGCCACGGCTGCGTGGCGCGCCCAGGTGCGGTTGCGCGCGGTGATCACGAGCCGGGTGGCCTTCATCGGAAAGGCTTCGGCGAAGGTGTCGTCGATGGTGACGCCGTTGATGGTGAGCGGCGGATGCTCCGCAATGCTCGCGCTTGCGCTCATGTCGGCTGTTCCCCTGTGCTGTTGCCGTGTGCGACGCAGGTCGCGGGCAGGAGCCGCCCGCCGTTGCAGCACGAGCAGAGCTCGTCGCGGCTGATGGCGGCGTGACGAAAGTTGTACGCGAGGTGGCGTTCGCCGTATTCGTCGAGCGTGCGCTCGATCGAACGGTCGAACTCCGGCGCGACGAAATGCGTGCCGCCCACGGGTGTTGCCACGATGCGCCCGTTGCGCGCGACCAGCTCGCCATCCTTGAACACATATTCCGGTGTGCTGAACATGACTTCGAGGTTGGCGTCGTCGCGATACACGGCGATGTCGGCGGCGGCACCCACGCCCAGGCGGCCACGGTCGCGCAGCCCGAGCAGCCGCGCGGGCGCGGCGCGCGTGAGAATCGCGATTTCCTCGAAGCTCAGTTCGCGCGTCATGCTCGCGAGCGCCGATTGCTGCGCGACCTCGGGATGCAGCTTCGCAAGCTGCTCGTCGCGGAACGATTTGTCCATCAGCAGCCGGATCAGATGAGGGTAGCTCGTGAACGGCCCGCCGTTCGGGTGATCGGTCGTGAGCGTGATCTGCCAGGGGTTCTTCACCATCAGGAACAGTTCGAGGCCAATCGTCCATTGCAGCGCGTTGACGTAGCTTTGCTCGCGATAGCGGAACGGCACGACCCCGCAGCCCGCATCGCATTCGATGTCGCCCGCGATCCATTTGCGCGGCGAGGCGAACTCGGCCTGCTTGACCTGTTTCATGATGTCGCCGGAAGCGGTGACGGTCTGTCCGAACATGATCTGGCCTACGTCGATCGAGATGTTCGGATGGGCGTTGACGGCCTCGGCAATGCGTTCTGCCGCCGAGGAGAATTTGCGCGGGCCTTCAGTGCCGTAGCTATGGAACTGGATATGCGTGAGGTGGCCCGGCAGCCCTTCGAGCGCGTCGATCGTCGCGAGCGTGGAGTCGACGTTGCCTGGCACACCCAGGTTGCTCGCATGAATGTGCAGCGGATGCGGCACGCCCAGCTCGGTGAGTGCGCGCGCGAGCGCATGCAGCACCTGGCGCGGCGTGATTGCGTAGTGCGCGTGCGTCTCGTCCACATTCAGGCTGCGCTGGTTGAACTTGAAGGCCGAAATCCCGCCCGGGTTCACGACCTTCACGCCCAGAGCCTTCGTGGCGTTGATGGACCAGCCGACGTAATCGCGCAGGCGCTCGAAATCCTCGCCTTGCGCAAGCATGCGCAGGAATAGCTCGTCGTTGCCGAGCATCACGTAGGCGCCGTGATCGATGATCGGCGTATCGCCCATCTCCAGATGCGTGTGGCGCGCATTAGAGGCGATCATCGCGGGTTCGAATGCCGCGGTGTAGCCCATCTCGGCGTAACGGTAGCCCGTCGCGAGCGTGCCGGGCGTGCAGACGCCGCACGAGGCCAGCTCCAGTTCGTTTTCGGCCTGCTCGCGTTGCATCCGGATCCGGTGATCCTCGGGCATCAGCATCCGCGCGAGGTTCACCTTGCCGCCGCCGATATGCGAATGCATGTCGATGCCGCCTGCCATCACCGTCATGCCGGTGACGTCGTATTCCCGGTCCACGGCTTCCTCGTCGCCCAGATGAACGATGCGGCCGTCGCGCACGCAGAGGTCGGCAATCTGGCCGTCGATGCGGCTTGCCGGGTCGAACACGCGGCCGCCGCGCAGACGAAACGTGCTCATGCTGCGTTCTCCTTGCACGATGCGAGCTTTGCGTCCAACTGTGCCGCGAATGCGGCCACCGTCGGCAGCGTGTCTGCGTAGATGGGCGTGAGCGGCAGCACGACGCCGCCGTCGGCGCGAAACAGATGGCCTGCGGAGCCGATGCCCGGCGTGGAGACCGGCACGAACACGGTCGGACCCTCTCGGTCGGCGCAGGCTGCGGCGAGGCCTGGATGGCCGAGCACGATCGTCGGGAGAGGGGTACGCGGCGGCGGCAGGTCCGCGCCGAAGCTCGCGACCCAGACCAGCGCGTCAACGTCGCGATCCGCGAGCAGGCGCGCCGTGTCGTAGCGCTGCGGCGCATGCTCCAGGCCGCTGCGGTGCACGCCCGTGCGCAACGGCAAGCCGGAGAGCCAGGTGAGTGCCTGGTTGACGCTCGCGCCGCCGTCGTCGCCGCCGAGTGCAAGGCCGCCCGCGCGCCGCATGCGGTTGAGCGTTTTCAGCAGCCGGTCGAGTCCCTCCACGAGCAGCGCGGCATGAGCGCCCGGCAGGTCAGCCGGAATCCATACCATTGCCGTATAGTCCGCCGCGAGCATGCGCTCCACGAGCGCGGCCAATGCGGGATCGGCGGGGGCGCGCAGGGATTTGCCGGCGAGCAGCGCGTTGAGCATGGCCACGGTGTCGTAGAGGTCGCCCTGCAGCGGCACGGCGAGCGTCTCGACTCCGGCGCGTTGCGTGAGCGCAGCGTCGATCTCGCAACCGAGAAAGACGACGGTGCGCTGTGACGGTCCGACGCCATCCGTCTCGCCACCCGTTTCGCTACCCACCGCGCAACGCGAGAAAAACTCGGGATAGCGCGTCGATGGCGAGGAGCCGATGTAGACAATCAGATCGGCGCGATTGCGGATCTCGGCAAAGGTCGTCGTGAACGCGCCGCGGTCCTGCATGGCCGTCAAGCCGTGCATCAGCGCGCGGCCATGCGCATGGTCGACGATCGCGCCGCAGGCGTTGGCGACGCGATAGAGCGCGCGCGCGCCGGCAACGTCGGTGGCCATGCCGCCGAAGAGCGGCTGGCGCGCGCGGGCGAGCCACTGCGCGGCGGTGTCGAGCGCGGTCTGCGCGTCCACCGGTTGGCCGTTCACGGCGGGTGTCGCCGAGGACGGCGTGCCGCCGAATTGGGCGAGTGCGCGCGCGGCGCGCGGGCAGCTCGTGCCCGCCGGCGTCAGCGTTTCGCCTTGGGCGACGCCAAAGCGGTCGCACAGCAGCGCGCAGAACGGGCAGGTCCAGGGTGGGGTGTCGAGAGTCGCATCCATGCCTGCCGATCTGCAAGGGCTATGCCATGAGCGATATTGCGGCGGCACAGGCGCCAGCTACGCGCCTTGCGAGCCGCCATGCAGGAGGATGGGCGTCTCGCGTCGCCCGCCGGGTGCGCCACGGCGCGTGCCGTGCGCGGTACACAATGCGCACGGGAATTCGCGAGCGCGTCACACACTGTCACGTCAGGCTCGTACCCACGCCTTATCCGCGCAAGGGGCGATCTGGCTGGCGATTCGTCGCCGATGCCATTGCCGGTTCATTGCTGATTCACTGTGACGAGCCGCGAAACCGTGGCGCGGTGGTATGCGCGCGCCACTGGCACGAAACGTGATTGTGGCGATGTGGCAGGCGCCGCGCGCGGGTCGCGCATTCAGGATGCAGCGGGAATACGCCGCTCGTGCAAGGCGGAGGCCACAAGCCATGCAGTCGCGCCCGAGGTGGCCGCCGCTTGCAGATCGTCCGCGTGGCGAATGCCGCCCGCGCCGATGATCTGCCGCTGCCCAGCGCGTTCGCTGACCTCGGCGATCGTGTCGAGCGCAGGGCCGTCGAACGAGCCCACGCGCTCGAGCGTCATGACGATCAGGCGTGCGGGCCAGTGAGACGTGTCGGTCCAGCAGCGCGGATCGCCGAGCGGCGTGTCGTGACGGCGGTCGAGCGAGAGCAGCGCGTCGGCGGGCAGATGCGTCATTGCGCCGGGCTGCAGCGATTCGCTGCCGAAGACGGGCGTGATGGGCGCATTGCGGGAGGCGCTTGGGGTGCCGTTCGCGATGTCGCTGCGGGTGCCGCATTCGCGCACTAAGGCAAGCAGTGCGCTGGCCGCATGAGGATCGGCAAAGCCCGCATCGAGCCACAACTCGATGCCGGGCAGCGCACCGGCGAGCCGGGCAAGCAGGTCGAGTTGCGGTGCGCCGTGCATGATGCCGTCGAGATCGGCGACATAGAGCACGGAGGCGCCGCAGTAGTCGAGCAGAGCGTGGGCGGCGTCCACAGGATCGCTGCCGCTGCAGAGTTGCGATTCGAGGGCGCGATAGCGGCTGCGTTCGCCGCGTATGGCACGCACGGCGGTGCCGCCGAGCACGTCGATAACGGGAATGATTTGCATGGGGGAGCGAGCGATGACGAAGGTGCTGGTCTACGAATATATCAGTGCTGGCGGCGATGAGGCAGCGGCTGCCAGGCCCGAACTGCTCGCGATGGGGCGCGCGATGCGCAATCCGGTGGCGAGCGACCTCGCGCGCATTCCCGGCGTGGAGGTGACCTGCATCTGTGCGGCTGGCGATACCGCCACTGCGCCGCGCGCGCCCTCGCTGACGTGGCACGTGCCGCCGCGCGCGCACGACGCCGTTGCGTTCGTGGGTGCACAGGCGCAGCGCCACGACGCGGTCTGGGTCATCGCGCCCGAGACGGACGGCGTGCTGGCCGCGCTGTGCGGGGCGGTGGACGCGTCGCGCTGGATCGGTTGCAATGCCGCCGCGCTCCAGGTGGCGGGCAGCAAGCGCAGGACGGCGCGGCATCTCGCGCAAGCCGGCATTGCGGCCACGCGCGCCTGGTCGGCCGACGCGCCGCTGCGGCCCGGCGCGAGTGCATGGGTCGTGAAGCCCGACGACGGTGCCGGCGCAATCGATACTCATGTCTATCACGACTTTCGCGCGGCCCAGTCTGCGTTCCTCGCGCGCCTCGCGGCGCAGGAGGACGTGACTTTCGAGGAATGGGTGGAGGGCGACGCGCTGAGTCTCTCGCTGCTGTGCACGCGGGGCCGCGCGGAACTGCTGAGCGTCAACTGGCAGCATGTGAACGTCACGCAGGGGCGCCTCGCCTATGAGGGCGTCACGGTAGGCGCCATCGCGCTCGACAGCCTCGTGGGCCGCGCCTGCACGGAGCTGGCCGCGCGGGTCGCGCACGCGCTGCCGGGATTGGCGGGCTTCGTTGGCGTCGATGTGGTCTGGCATCGCGAGCGTGGGCCGGTGATCGTCGAAATCAATCCGCGCGTGACCTGCGCCTATGCGGGGCTGGCGGCGCGGCTTGAGATGAACCTGGCCGCGCGCGTGCTTGCGGCGCACCTCGAAGCCCAGCACGAAGCTCAGCACGACGCGAACGACGGGGTTCGCGGCACGGCACACGACGGCGCCGAACAGGTCTGCCATGTTGGATGACCTCGTGATCGGCTGGGACATCGGGGGCGCGCACGTGAAGGCGGCGCGCGTGGAGCATGGCTGCGTAGTCGAAGTCGTGCAGTGGCCTTGCCCGCTCTGGCAAGGCCTTGCGCAACTGGACGCCGTGCTGGCCCAGGCCGCCGCACGCTGGCCCGATTACCGCGAGGCCGGCCATTCCGTGACGATGACGGGCGAAATGGCCGATCTCTTCGAGCATCGCGAGGCCGGCGTGGCTGCGCTCGCGCAGCGGCTCGCCGCACGTTTGGGCGAGCGCGTGGTTTTCTATGCAGGGGAGGGGCGCTGGTGCGCGCTGGACGAGGTGGCGGCGCACTGGACGGACATCGCCTCGGCCAACTGGCTCGCCACGGCTCAGGTGGTCGCGCGGCGCCTGCCTGATGCAGTGCTGGTGGACATCGGCAGCACCACGACGGACCTGATTCCGGTGCGCGGCGGCCGCGTTGCCGCACGCGGCACCGACGACGCGGCGCGTTTGCGCACGGGGGAGCTGGTCTATCAGGGCGTCGTGCGCACGCCGCTATGCGCGCTCGCACAGCGCATCGGCTTTCGCGGCGAGACCTGGAACGTCATGAACGAGCTCTTCGCAACCACTGCCGACGTGTACCGGCTCACCGGCGAGCTCGCCCCCATGCACGATCAGCATCCGGCCGCGGACGGCGCAGGCAAGGACGCCGTGGCTACGCACCGGCGGCTCGCGCGCATGATCGGCCATGATGCGCGAGATGCATCGGAATCCGAATGGATTGCCTTCGCCTGCCAATGGCGCGATCTGCAGCTCGGGTATCTGGCCGCGAATCTCACGCGCATGCTGGGCAAGGTCGGGCCGGCGCGCGGTGCCGTGCGGCTGGTGGCGGCGGGCTGCGGCGCATTTCTGGTCGAGGCGCTCGCGCATTCGTGCGGGTATGAGACGGTGCGCTTCGGCAAGCTCATCGAGGCGCACGGCGGCGCGGCGGGCTGGGCGCAGGTCTGCGCGCCCAGCGCGGCGGTTGCGCTGCTGTTCGCGGAGACTGCCGATGCAGCGCTCGCGTGACGCGGCGGGATGGCCGATGTCGTTGGGGGAGCGCCTATGTGGGTGGTGAAGATCGGCGGGAGCCTGAGCCGCGACCCGTTGCTGCAGAAGTGGCTGCGCGAATTGAACGAACTGGGCGGCGGGCGCGTGGTGATCGTGCCGGGCGGCGGCGGCTTCGCGGATCAGGTGCGCGAGCATCAGGCGGTCTGGCGATTCGACGATCTTGCTGCGCACAACATGGCGGTGCTCGCGATGGCGCAGCACGCGTTGATGATGCAGGGCTTGTGCCGCCGCCTCGTGATCGCGGCGACCGAGCCTCAGATCCGCCACGCGCTGCATGAAGGCCGGACCGCCGTGTGGGCGCCGTTTGGTCTGCTGCGGCAGGAGGCCGATACGCTCACGAGCTGGGACGTGACGTCGGATTCGCTGGCGGCGTGGCTTGCCAATCGGCTCAACGCCGAGCGTTTGATGATTGTGAAGTCGTGCGAGATCGATTCGCAATGGAGTGTTGCGCAACATGCGGAGAAAGGCGTGCTCGACAAGCGCTTTGCCGAGCTTACCAGGGAGGCTTCTTATCCGTTGGATATCCTTAATAAAAAGGACTGGCCGCGTGTTCGGGAATTGCTGATGCATGCGGCTACGTCTTGAGGGGGCGAGATATAGCGTTTGGCTCGCTTCCTTGTATTGGTGTCCGTATTCCACCGCAGCCTCGGGACGGGGAAGTCTCTTTCATTCTCTAGTCATGCCCAGGGCGGGCGGAGCGCAGTCCACGGCTCGCGGCTACTTCGCTATCATCGGTCTAGCGTATTTGCCCATGAGTCTGACAAACGTGGCGGCCTTTTCATCGACTTGCCCGCCTTGGTCGAGCGATAGCAAACGAATCGTCGTCTCACCCTTGGGAACTTGGAGCATGTTCATCCCCACGGCCAATGCCACTCTCTCAGGAGAGTCGAAGTTTGATCTACGTAGCTGAAGTCATCGTGGATCATTCGCCCAACGTTCACGCTGTTTTCACCGCTCGTGCCGATGTCCAATCCATAGGTTTCTTCGAGATAGGTCGGCGCAGTACCGGGTTCATACTTGAATCGCTTAAAGTGACTGTAATCTGCGCCTTCAAGGGAGATCATAGGATCGTGTAAAGACTTGGTTTGCAACAGTCCAGGCAAGATTTTCTGAAACACCTTCTCGTATAGATTGGGTATTCGATCTTTCTGATCTACACGACACCGAAAATGCGCTAAGGCGACGGGCTCCCGTTGTACATAGTACAGGGGCGCGTACTTCAAAACGGTGTGCACGAGTTCAGCTTGCAGAACGAGTTGCGTGTACGGTTGTAGCGGTAACGCGCTAATTTCGTCCGCAAGGTCAGCGATCACTCGTCGGCCTTCCTCGTACACCATTCTGTCGATGTTCTGCCGGATTTTAATCGGCCTGCATCTGTTGATACCGTTGTATTTCGTTACGACGATGCAGGCTGACATCGACTGCCACCGCAAAGGCGACGCCTCCCAACTTCCTCAAATCGGTCAGGAACTTGACGAAGTCACCTTCATGGATGGCTCCGAGCTTGACCTCGCGACCAGCACCATGCCTGAAACGGAATCTTGAGAGTAGCGCGTCCAGTGGCCTCCGTTTCGACTCAGGCAAGGCGAAGGCGGCGATCGTACACCACGCGTTCTCTTTATCGGTTAGCGTGAACGTTCCCGATTCGTCAACAAAGATGTACATGTGTTAGGTGAGCAAGGATGGCGAGCGCTGAAATTATGCACTGACGCAGATCTTTTTTCGTTTAGGCGGGTCGGGAGGGGCGGGTCAAAAGTCGGATCGGCGCTCGAGAGTGCCCCTCTCTCTTCTATGGCGCGCGGATCGAAGACCGGGGATCAATGCCGCAGGCGCCCGCCAGAAACGTCGCTGTGACGCTGGGGTGATCCACCTGGTACTGGAGACTCACCCAAAGCGCCCGAAGGCGGCTAGGCGATTCTCGCGATTCTTGGGGAGCTTTTGCCTAGCCGATAAAATCCGGCCGCTCTTTACGAATCACCTCTGAAACCTCGGTGATCGTGTCCGAACAATACCGCACAAACTTGTCGTCAACCTCGATCAACGTGACGACTTCTGCGACGTCACCTTCAGTGAAGAACCTCTCATCAGGAAGCTTCAACCGGAAAGGTAGCTGATCAGCCTTCGCACAAAGCGCCTTATAGCTCGCGCCTTCACCATGCTTAAGAGCATTGATAGCGAAATACAGGTCTTCAAATCTGCCAAGCAAGGCTTTATTTTCAGACTTTTCCAAAATGTCTTTCGCTTCCGGGAATCCGCTCTTACACGCCAAAGCGTCTTGCAACCGGGCCTCGAAGATCGAAAAAAACGCCTACGGCGTGAATTGCCATGGCAAGCTGCACCGCTTGAAGTGCTTTGACATGTGATGTAGCACCGGTTGTTTGCAGCGCTTCAGTAGCCGCTTTCGTAACTTCCTCCAACGTACCCAGAATGAAGTTCGTGTTTCGCAGCGCAAGGTCGCTCGGCGTTCTGCATCAGGGCGTACCATCCACATCGACACTCACTGGCGCCGATGTGACCGGCCAAGCCGCGCGCATCCGACGCCAGCGCGAATGAGTGGTGGACGGCGTCACACTGGCGGTTTGAGCCGCTCTCTTTTGCCTACTTTTCCTTGCCGCTGCAAAGGAAAAGTAGGTGCCGCCCCGCACAGGGGAAATTAAGAAAAACAATGGCGTATTGCCAGAAGCCTTGTCAGGAAAGGATTTGCGCGAAGTGAACGCATGCAGGAAAGACATTTTTATTTGCGTTCAGGACAATCGGCGGACAAGTCAGGCGGGATTCCCGCGCGGCTCGCCATGCAGCCTTCTGACGGCTTCGGGGCGCCGACCGGACCCAATCCGCATCGGTCCGCGCGAGCCGCGATCGATCGGAGCATGCCCCCCGTTGAAACAACGGGGGGCGGTGAAACACCGCCCCCTTAGGCCCATCCCCTTATACAGAAGTATCGTAGCCGTCGCGCAAGATCTGGATGGTGATCACGGCATCCATGACCCGCTGCATACCGATCCACAGCGTCTTCGCGCCCGGTTCACCGTCGCTCTTGCGCCCGAGGAATCCACCCAGTGATGCGATCATCCGTATCATCTGGTTGAGCGTTGGTGGCTTTTTCGGGCGTGGCTTTTTTGAGAGTACGTGAGCGCCATGTATCTCGTCAGCCGCAAAGAACAGTGACGCATCCAGCTCCGGACACGTCCTGCCCACACGCATGAGCCGTGCAATACGCCACGATACGACCATGTACAACGCGAGTGCCTTCTCGACCCGCTCCATCTGCGAGAGCTGCAGCGCCTCAACCCGGCAGGCGTTCTTCAGGATATTGAAGTACATTTCGATCTCCCACCTCGCCCGGTACCAGTCAATGAGTTCGATGAGCGCATCCGCATCAGCCGCTTCGCGGTTGGTCACAAGACGCCAGATAACGGGCGTGGCGCCCACTGGTGCATCCACCTCGCACGCCTCGACGCAGGTGAGCGTGATACCGGCCCGCCCGGGCAGCGTGATGCGCTGGCTACGCAGTTCCTGCCTTACTTCCCGCGCCTTTTGGCCACTGCGCCCGGGCAACACGAAGCTGATATGGCCGAGCACGTTACCCGCGTGCACCTTGTCCCACAGCTTTTCCTCATCCTTCAGGGCACGATTGTGCTGGGAGCGGATCAGCCAGTCAGCCGGTTCGCCCAGTTCCTGCGCCCGCTTCATGAGCGCCGCGATATCACCTTCCCGATCGGCCACATACACCAACCGCGTCTCAGGTAGTGCTCGCGCCTGTTCGGCCACGATCTCGTAGCTTTCGATCCACCGTATACTTTCCCTGACACCACCGCGTTTGCCGTTGGCTTCGCGCGGCTCACGCGCCCACATCCAGGAATTGACGACACCCAGCGGCTCCCGATCCGGTGTCACCGCATAGGTCGCGTGAAGATACATGCCCACCTGCGCTTCATAACTGAGCGGGCCAGCGCCCTCGATATCCTGGCCGTTAAAGTTCAGCTCCGTCGTATCGGCAATGCACAGCACCACCGGCAATTGCCCCATGCGCGCTGTGGTGCGATCCCAATGCGGCTGCATCATGTCGCGCCACTCAATGCGCTCATTGCCCAGAAAGCGATAGGCCGCCATCGTCTCGGCCCACCCCTCGCACGCACCGGGAATGCTGGCTGTCGGCCGGCTGGCAAACCGTTTGAGCAGTTCCTTCGCGCGCCGGTCTCGCCGTGGATCACCCAGATCCAGCGTTTCGAATTCCTCGTCCACCCACACCCCCGCATCGTCCCGAATTTTCATGCAGAAAATCCGAGAGTAAACAGGAAATCCGCAGCGTTAACAATCGCTTTTTTGCTTCGTCACCTGCACTGTGCCTTTCCGCTTGCGGTGACTTGTGTATAAGGGCATGCCTTAGGCCCGGCAGCCGCCTAGCTACGTCGCAACTACGGCACGCCTACGTTCCTGCACCAGTCTACGCCTTTCCCATCTCTCTCGACGCCACTCCGAATACGGCTGCATACCTAAATATAATTGCTGCGTCATGTCGGCAAGTTCTCTAAGTCTTTCGGAACGCCACAAAATACCGCTCGCGAGTTCTGCGTGTTGCCCCCCGACAGCTTTCCACGCCTCTGATAGCGAGAACGACGCAAACAGTTCTGTGCCGGTAAGGACAATTACAGGGGCCCTTGTCTGCCGCCGCTCACGAATATACGTCCGCCCCCATTCAGCGAGTTTCGCGATTCGAGCTACTTCACCAGCGGAAAGCTCACTTGCTTGCTTCATCGTCGCGAAGACGAGAATTGCGCCCGGAAAACGAGATGCCAACCGCTTCATACGGTCTACGTCCTCTTGCTCAAAAGCATCCGCAATCGCGCGCTTTTCCTCCGCATTTTCGCCCCTAAAGCTCTTGGCCTCACCAAATATCAATTCTGTCTGATAGTCCAACGCTAGCATCGATTTGCGTTGGTGCCAGAGGATCAAATCGGCCTCCACTTTGTCGCGGGGGCCGAGCTGCAGTATTTGTCCAGCAGACCAAGTTATCTCTGTCTCGCGCTGTCTTCCAAAAATACGCGCAAAGAACCTAATTGTGAGGGACGCTGCATAGCCGCCGCGCGCGAAATCGGGCAGCGCAAACGGTCCGACCAAACGATATGCCCATCTGGACTTCTGACTTGAACTAGGTTCCAAATGGGGAAACTTGAACTTTCGTCGGCAAAGTGCGCAAGCGACTTCGTGGTCGAGTTCTTTTAAAGAATGCCAGCCCCAGTTGCCACATTTGGAACACTTCAACTCAAGACCGAGTTCGACCGCCCCCTTATCTACGAGAGTCTCAAAAGTCCGATCCTTCCATATATCTTTTTCAACAGCGCGATCTATTTCATTTTTCAATCTTTGATGTTGTATCGATGGGGAAATTGGTTTGCGCGAAATCTTATTAAAAAGCTTAACAATGTCTGGATGCGAAAGACTGCCGACCCCCCCCAAACCCATCTAGAGCTTGAATAATTTGCTGCGTTGATCTTCCTGCATCCGATAATTCGGCATCGATATTATTTTCCTTTAACCACTTTCCAATGGCGGACGTACCATCATCCAACGTCCAAGTATTCGGCACATTTTTGAATCGCACGAAATATGCAAAACCCTCGGTCGTGGGTATTATTTTGCCGAATGGAGCATGGAATTTCGGTCCCTTGGGTGATTTATAATCGGTAGGAAACACCGTCGCAATTTGCGCCTTGCCACTCCAGTCATCCAGTTTCACAACATTCGCCCATCTATTTTCGATGCCGCCGTACTGATCTGCAAATTCGGGATAAAGTGTATCAAGCCGGATTTCTGGCTTGTCCGAATCGATTTTCGTATCGAAACGTCGCTCGCCAGCTGACAACGTGCATCGTGTTCGCCTAACGGTAAAACTCGGCGATGGTTGCCAAATCGACGGATACCAGACTTGAAGCACATTGGCGCCAGCTTTGTTCACCTTAAGATGTGCGTCATATAACGGTTCTATATCAGCGGTCGCGATAGATCGTGCGAACATCACCGTCTCGCGAATCATGACCCCGTTTGGGTTGCCGGGTAAGGGTCTGTGATTTGACTCGATCACTTCCTTGCAAAATGGAGACATTTCTTCAAGCCATTGGATCGGGATGGGAAGTACATGTCGCTGAAATATGCGCAGATTCCAATAATCAATTAAATCGCGCGGATCTTTTGCGTCCATAACGAAAATTGCAGGATCGTTATGGTCGTGGTAATTTACATTTATTGTTGAACTTCCGATGCGCAATGCGGATGTGTATTGAGAGCGATGGAGTTCAGTCAATGTCCGGGCGGTCAATTCAACCTCTCGTGGTGCAAATGCATCCACGAATCCCTGATGCAAGTATTTGAGTTCATCCTCTTCCGGAAACCCACCAAATAAGCACGCACCAAAAGCTCCAAGCGACTTTTGTTTGGGAGTTACATCGACTACATCGTGCCCATCGCGACTAACAAATTGGAATTTTTTATTATATAGATCGCGATATATGTCGAATACGTCCAAACCATTGCCTTCGCTGAATTTTTTCTTTCGACCTAGAATATTTTCAAGTTGAAGTACGCGATCTTCGTCGAAGCCCAGCCCGTTTGCCATTCCCGCTTCTGTTTCAACTAGGAAATCTGGCTCGAAGGCATCCAGATATCCATTGATTACTTGTAACGCGGTTTCAAAGCTTCCTCCGTGCCGATCCCACCACTTTGGAATTTGCCTAAAAAATGGGATGATAGGGTTAAATCTTCCGCCCCACAGACAGGTGTTTATCTTAAATATCTCATGCACTAACTTTGTATTGTCGGGACGTACGAGGAAAGCAAACCGGATCGGTCTAAGCGTGACGACTGCACTCAGAGATGACATGTTCTTATACCTTTGTCTGCGTTGTCAAAAAAGTGGCGTCAAGACGAGACTGCACGCGAATGTCAGTGGCCCAAGTGCTGGGGATTCCCATTTGCCATATTTCCAAACCTTGCCGTTGCGCGATGCCAGCAACGGCGGCGGGTGTCATGCCCACCCGATAGCCGTCCACGTCGAACTCCGATGCCGCGCCACTCGCGAACAGGAATATTGCCGCCATTACCGTCCTATTCATCGCGCATGTTCACAGGTGAGATTGTTTGCCCGATTGTAGCGGGAACCTGTCAGCGGGCAGCCCCCACCAACGTGGCGCTCCTCAATGCGACATGCAGCATGAGCGAATGCGGCGGCGTACGGGGTCGCTCATCGGGTGAGCCGGGACGGCGCGTGAAGGGTCGGCGAGTTCAGCCAGAAGCGCGCAGATATTGAGCTAAGCGAGGGGACGAAATGCTTTCCGACCGCATTGAGAAACTCAGCAAATCAGTGACCAGAACGGCGAAGAGACGTGCGCTCGAATCCATGAACGTCAGCGCCGACGACTACATCACGACTTCAGAGTTCGTTGAGTTGCTCGGCAACTACTCGGAGTTCGAAGCGTTGCGCAAGGCGAACAAGATTCCGTTTCAACCACTGGATACGCCTCACGGTTCCCCGAAGCTGTGGGATAAGACCAAGGCTGAAACATTCGCCCGGCGTGTGCAGGTATTGAACGAAAAAGCACCAGCGGGAAAATTGAGCGTTGAAGAGGCACTCGCCGCGTTTGCCCGCGCGTTGATTCGCGAAATTCGCGAGGCTATCTCCGACGAGATCGCAATTCAGGCACAGCGCTATCAGGCATTCGCCCCTGAGCCATCGCAGCCAGAGACCGAAGCGAAGCCGGAACCGAAACCTGGCGCGTTGATGATGTCTCGCAAGGAAGTCGGCTCGATGCTGGGTTGCAGTATTTCAACTATCTTGCGGTTCGAGAAAGAAAAAGCGGATTGGCCGGTGCCTATGCGACTTGGGAACCGTGTGAAGTATTCACGCGCCGCTATCGAGGATTATTTGAGCCGTGAGAGCATGAAGGCTGCGAACGAGCGTCTGAAGTCCGCGCCGCTTCCTGACAGGGCCGTAAAGCGACCCGTGGGAAGACCGCGCAAGCGCTATTGATCGCTAAACACGGGAATAAACACGATATCGCCCCGCCGCGTCTTCGCAGCGCATGGACGAGAGTGAGACGGCTCGTGCAGCGCACAGAAAAAAGCCCGCACGAGGGGGGCACAATTCCTTCGGAGACTGAGGGATACGGGGATACCCTTTAAGCAAACTGTAGCGCGCGGCTTGGATGCGCGCACCGATCCGAACGAACAGGTCACGCGATGCTTCCGCCGACTAGTACCGTGCAGTAACGCCAGGATCCGGCCCGCCGAGTTAGTCGCGCGGGTCGGGCATGGTTCTTCGCGGAAAATAGGTACCTTTTTACGCAGATTGGTTACAATTTGCGCGTTGCGAACGCCTATCAATGTTTCGTAGACAAACTATATCTATGCATCAGGCATAGCGAAAGGTGCAAGGGAACTTCGGGGTGATGTATGGCGCTGATTGAATTATATCGTTATCAACTTCTTCCAATTACGCAACAACAATTCGGGATTTTTGATGAGCCTTTGACCGCAGATCAAATTCGCGAAAGAAAGAACGAGTTCTTTGGTCGAGTTTTGACTTCTATTTTGGAGTTTTCGTATAATCGAACTCATATTCACCATAAACTTCTTTTTCATAGCGGACCGTGGTTTGTATTTAAGATCAGCGCGCACAAAAGTATGCTTCGAACAAATCATGATTTCGAAGATGAGCGGATTGACGATTGGCCGTATGTTACAGTGATTATAAATAATGATCCGGCGCATCAATTTATCGGTGTGGCCCCTAACGTCAAAGCCTTTGCCTCGACAGCCACAGTGGTGAAAATCATTGAGCGCTCCGTCGCGCGGCCGCTTCATATTTTTGGATTATTTGTTGAAATTCGAGAGCAGTTTGATAAAAGGCAATTTTGGGATTTGATGGACGAATTTCACGGCCGGGTTTTACGCATTAAATTCGAAATGGTTTCGCCAAACATGGCGAACATCTCAAAGGTGCTAAAAATTGATCTCAAGCAATTGAATCGAGACACGAACTCACATAAAACCTCTCTGGAACTTGAGGCTGGCCATGAGGCAACGTTGGACGTTTCCGCACAAAATCCGTTAATAGAGGGTTGCGTTGAATATTCGGCAATGGGTGGTGGCGATGTCGCGATAAAATTCAAAGGGTTAAGGAAAACGGTGCGTACGTCAACGAATATCAAGACCATCGAGATCGACGAACTTGCCTTGGAAGGGCCGAATGAGATGGTCCTTGATCAGTGGCTCTCGGTGCTCGATCATGATTGATTGGCTTAGAAATTTAATAGCTTATGCCGTTTTTGCCGGTGCTGCGACTGGACTCTCATTCTGGATCAAGTCGACGGTCGTATCGGAAATTCTCATTCCAAATTTAATACCAATTGTTATCGCTCTACTTGCGATTAATGTTCAAACAACAGCGGTGGTTGCAGTCAAGCTGAGAGAGCTTACTGACACACATAAGGTATCGTTTGGCGCCTCAATCAACCAGTTTAAGCTGGCTCTTTATGAGCAGACAGGTCTAGTTGTTATGTCGGGCTTACTTGGGGCCGTTGCAAAAAGTGTAGAGCAGATGGCCAAGCATGATGTTCTCGTTGCGTGGGGAGCGTTTTTCGTCTTGACCGCAGCGGTTCATATTTTCCTTGACACTTCAGTCGGCTTATTAATGGCTTTATTTCCGAAGAGTGAATGACCGTAAGCAATGCACGCTTTTGGACGACGAACGCGCACTTGAACTTGCGTTGAAGTCTGCGGACTTCGTCGACGCCGAGCCGTTGCAAGCGGAACGCAAGATGCGGGTTCACGATCACAGTTTGTCATGAGCGTACCCCCGCTGCGCTGCGCGCTGACCGGCCTTGCGAAGACGGTCATGTTCGCGGCGTCCTTCGGGGTCTTCGGTCCGGATTCGTGCGGCTCGTCACTGCGGAGAACCATCGGATGCGCTCGCGTATCACATCATCAATGGATCGAGCTATCACGTCTCCGCCGGTATCCATGGCACACGTTCCAATCAAAACGCCGCCACCTTCAGCGTATACCAGCGGTCATGGCATCAGAGCATTCAGGATGCTCGGGAAAACAAGCGCGCGCCAGTACAAGGCGCGCCTGCCCAGACCGAAACGAAACCCGAACAACACGCTCTGATGCTGTCATGCAAGGAAGCCGCCGCTATGCTGGGTTGCAGTCAGCACACGATCTACGGCTTGAAGCGGATGAGGCGTGCGCGTCTGAAGTCCGCGCCGCTTCCTGATGAGCCGGTGACGCGCCCCGTCGGCTGACCGCGCGAGCGGAAATGAGTAGGTAGACCAGCGAATAAAACTGATGTTGCCCGCTGCGTGATCGCCGCGTCTAAGCGTGCGTGGGGCAGCCAATGCGGCGCGCGCAGAAAAAGCCCGCATAGGGGCAGTAAAGGAGACTTAGTTGGGGACGGTGGGGAGCAACCGCGTGCCGTTGCTACTCTGAGTGAACCTGTCAACCTGAGCAGGGCGCGTTGGCGAGGCTTGGTAGCGCGAGCATATAGCTGGCGATCTCGCGCAGTTCCGCTTTGCTCGCCCGCTCTAGGCGATTTGCACTGCGTCGT
Source organism: Paraburkholderia sp. A3BS-1L (assembly GCF_051125215.1). Classification (NCBI taxonomy): domain Bacteria; kingdom Pseudomonadati; phylum Pseudomonadota; class Betaproteobacteria; order Burkholderiales; family Burkholderiaceae; genus Paraburkholderia; species Paraburkholderia sp. A3BS-1L. The sequence continues at coordinate 1,082,203 of NZ_CP120444.1, forward strand.
GAGCGAGAGAGACAGCGGCCGGCGCGAGCCCCGCCATCGCGCGGATTTTCGGCCTGTCACCTCATCGCTGCGAATGAACGATCAAGGGCTGCACGTGCCGTTTAGACAGAAAAAGCCCGCATTCAGCGCGCCATAGAAGGAGACCGAGCGGAGCTGCGTGGAACCACGCTCATCACCTAATCGCACGGCCGTTTCATGGCTATTCCAAGGGAATCGTCATGTTGTTTCAAGCACCCATTTCGCTATCCATCTGTCGAGAATTACTGGCGAATTATTGATGAACAGCTTCAACCAATGTTCCCGTTCGTCACTCGGCAGTACTCGCGCGGCATTCAAGATGGAACGACGTGCCCAACCGCCCAGGTTATAGACGCCTGCCTTGTGATCCCTGACCCAAGCGATGTTCTTGGTTGCTATGGCAGCGAGCGCTTGATTCTCGACGTTGGGGCCACCGAACACCAAACCGTAGAGTTTGGGAGCCGCCATGTAGATCGGCTGCTGGGCCACATACCACTCTATCCAGAAGCGAACCAATTGGCTGTCCAACGCGCCTGAATCCACTATGGCTTCGAGTTGCGGTCGAAGCTCCTTGGCAAGTGTTTCATCAGTTACCTCTTGAAGATACAACACGACGTCATTAATCGCCGGAACGAAAAACTCAAACTCATGCAAGAGGTGCGAGGCAATCGCCGATATCTTGTGACGCCGAGCCGTACGTATAACGCTGCGTGCCAATCCCAAATCCAAGTGTTCGTATGCAAGAACTTTCTCGATCGCGGCTTTTAGCTGAGCTTTCTGGACCTCCTCGTCGTCATCGATCTCGATCTCGATTTCTTCAATCTCGTTGGTGTAGGGGTTTATTACCTCCAGTGTTTCGAGGAGCTTGACCTTTTCTTCCGCGTATGTGTTGTGCAGGTGTTCCTTTACGTACATTTTCGCCTCCATAACGAACGTCTTGTCGGAGGAGAGTGTCAATCTGTGGTTCTCGTAAAGATACAAGGTCAGGCGCTCAAGTACCTGCATCAACAGGCGAGGCGAATCCGAGAAAATACGGATGTCGTCTACATATCGTGTATGGGATACACCCTGATCTCGCAAGAACACGTCTACATCAATTAGTACCGCTTCTGACATTACGATGCTTGCCGCTGGCCCTACAGGCACCCCTTGAGATGCCTTCTCGTTCAGCATGGACAGGAAAGTCTCAATGTCGTCGGCTATTGGCTTAAGGCCGCCGTCCGCAGCCTCTATCCCGTTATTAAGTCGATGGAGGTAAATCTGATTATAAAAATCCGTGATGTCCGTGACGAGCACATGTGAAAACTGATCCGCCAACTCCTCAGTCTTGCTCGCGAAGTTGGCCCAACCAGAGCCACCTGCGAAGTAACTGCCATCAGCAATTTGAAAACGATACGAACAAGCGACGTGCAGTTCAGCGGGCATTCTTGCCGCTTCAACGCTGGGTGCTACTTGGCATGCAAGTGCCGAATAGACAAGCGCATCCAAGGGCTCTAACTGATGCACGACCCGAAACCCCGCCTTCGGCTTAGCGATGGTCATGGCACGCGGAGACGTGACCCACAGTTTCGCTACGTTCTTGGAACTTAGCTCTTTCTTGACCTCACCCCACTGATGCCACAGCGCTTGGAATTCTGGCGGCTTTGGGAAGAAGTCTGAGTCATAGAATTTCTCAATATGTTCTCGAGCAAATTCCAGAGCTTGGTCGGTGAGGATCGTCATAAGCCTTAGATTTGTTTTGGCAATAAGCCGCTCCCGAAGGCAGTCGGCAAGATCGAAGCGAAAAATTCTACCAGCGGTTCGCCAGCATCGAAACGCCTCCTAGCACACAGATGCTGCCGACTTCTACCGAGTTTCGTACCGGGCGGTGAGAAGGCCAACCCTGATCCGTTGCAAGAGTCTTGGATTGGAGCGCCCGCTAGCCGAGATTATGCGCTTTGCGTGCGGCATATCTATCCATGCGAGCATGGCGGCGCACGTCGTACCGCGACAGAATCATGCATATCCAAAGATGAATAGCCGTTAGACGCTTACCACGTGCTAAATGCTGCGCTGCGCTCAGGATTCGCGCGCGCCGAAGTCCGCCGCTGGCTCGCCGAGGCAGGCGCACTGCTCGCGCACGAGCGCCGTGAGTTCATGAAGCACGACATCAGGCGCGATGCCGAGACGGGCGGCCAGCAGCGGTGCCACGCGTGAGGGCCACGAAAGCCAGCCGTCACGGGCACCACGCGCCGCCTCGAAGAGCACGCGTTTCGCGGCATCAAGCGAAATGAGCGCGCCCGCGCGCTGCTGATACTCCAGTTCACGCAACCCAGCAAGTGCTCGCTCTTTCTGCAGCGCCGCCGCCGCGAAACTTGCCACACGCTCTGCACTCGCCGGTTCGACGGGCTTCTTAGGCGGGCGGCCCACCTTCTTCGCAGGCCTGTCCGTGCTGCTCGACGCGTTCGCAGCCTTCGTGTGGACCGGTTGCGCGCGCCACTGCTTTTCCAGAAAACGCGGATCAATGCCCCCATCGGCCAGCAATGCAAGCCGCCCTGCGCGCAACGCTTTCGATACGGTGGTTTGCGAGCAGTTGGACCGGCGCGCGAATTCGGCTTGCGTCAAACCTGCCATAGCAGTTTTAAAACAAATTCCGGAATCGATAGCTACGGGGAAAACGCACGCTAGCGATGCCCCTACTGCAAAAGAGTGCCAGAAGGACCCGTAATCCTATAGAAAGCATTCCGAGAGTCCCTTTTGAGAGTTCCCGGAGTTCCAATGTGTGGGAGTCCATCACCACGCCAAGCCCACGCGCCTCGCCACCTCGACAATGCGCTTCGCGGTTGCCGTCATGTTTGCCTGCTCGGGCGGCATACCGGCGTCCGGAGTGAGCCCCAGGCGGCGGTTGTTCGCCCGCACGATGGCGCGGGCTGTCGCCGCCGCTTGCTCGTGGCTCAGTACAGGCGAGCGGATGTCACGGCGTGGTACCGGTGATGCCGGCGGCTCAGGTGCGTGCACACGCAGCAGGTGCGCGAAGTCGCGACGGCTCACGGGAGTGCTCATAGGCTCGCTCGCGGCATGGCTCACCGCAGCGCGTGCGGTGGCACGTGTGACGGACTTCGCATTTGCCGTGGATGGCTTTGCGTGTGGCGTTGATGCTTTCGGCTTTGCTGGCGTGGCCCCGGCAGCGGCGCGTTTAGGCGGTGCCGGGCGCAGGCAGGCATCCCAGAGACGCTTGGCGTACGGCGCGGAGGCGTTCGTCTTGTCCATGTCATGTCTCCCTAATGGTTTCCTACGGCCCGCAGATTGAATGCTTCGGCGGGCACCATATTGAGCACGGTCGGCGCATCCGGTGCGGGCGCCGGTGCGAACATCGCCGAGACGATCTGCGCATCGCGCTCGGGGTCAAGCACATATCCGAGATCGCGAAGGCGCGGCGCTTCGTCCGGTGTCAACCAAACCGTGGAGCCAGAGCGATACGTTTTCGAAGTCACACCGATCACGCGGTTCGGATTGTCCGGGTCTGGTCGACCAGTCCCCGGAACAGGGCCCTGCACCGAGCGGCCGCGCGCCACGATCATCGCCTTGAGCCCCAAGGCGAGAAGTTCATCATCCGTCATGTTGCTCTCCTTTAGCGGGTTCCACCCACGTCATCGATATGCAGCAGCGCGCGCAGCGCAGCGGTCTCACGCGCCGCGAAGTCCGTCGAGTCGGGGGCGAGCCAATCCGGCACAAAGCGCGCTGCGCCCTGGTAGCTTTCCGACGCGAAGCGTGCCGAAAGTTCCGGGTGTTTCAATGGTGAGAAGTCCCAGCGCACGCGCAGAGCCGGTACGCCGCGCATGGCTTCGCACAATTCTTCGCGACCATCGGCGGGAATCGGCTTGCCGGTCAACTCGCGCCAGACCTTCGCATACGCGGTGAATTCCGCAACGGGACCGGCAAGCGCATCGAGCGCGCGCGCAAACTTTTCCTCCGTCGCGTCGAGCCCCCGAAGGATGGCCTGCTGTGCGTGCTCTCGCCACTCGGCAACTAGCGGCTCCATGAGGTCCTGCTGTGCCTCGATGCGCGCCTCGATTACGACCGCTGCATCGCGTGCCACTGCCGCCGCCTCAATGGCAGCGGCGTGCTTGCGCTCATGTTCCGCGATGGCTGTGTCGACCTCGCTCGTGTCGGGGTTCACATCATCTGCGTATGCAGCCGCGAGCAATTCACGACGTTGTTCGCGCAATTGCTCAAGCGCATCGGCGTGCTCCGCACCCACGCCTACCGCACTCGTGCAGCGTACAAGCTCGGCGCGCAGGCGCATGAGTTCGACGCGTGCATCCCGCACGCGGGCCGCCGTTTCGTCCATCTCGGCCGTTTCAATCTTAGATTTCGCCATGGTGGTTCTGCCTCCGGTAGTGAGACTTCAAAACGCGCCATCAAGCGCGTCATCGTGAAAATCATTGCCACCGCTCGATGATGCCCGCGCGCCACTGGAGCGCTCCGGGCGGCCCTGATCTCGCATCGCTTCGCGGCGGCGCTTGACGGCATAGGTGCTCAGAACCGCGCTCACGATCATGCTGACATTCATACGCGGCTCGCCACGTTCCGGCTGCCAGATGCCGAGTCGCAGCGGCCCGCTCACCGCGATGGAATTACCCGCGGCGTGCGCGAGCAGAGCACGGCACACATCGGGATCAAACTCCGTGAGCAGCACGAAGGTGGATTCGCCGTCCGTGGTCGGCGCGCGCATCTTGGCTTGCACGTACGGCTTGCCGCTCGCGCTCGTTTTTTCCTGCGGCGCGGCGGTCAAAGCACCGCCGATTAACGCATCGAGCATTTCGCCACCTCGAAGGCTATTTGCGGACAGGTCGCAGAATAGAAATTCACACCCGGCCCCCTTGCAACATGCGCTGCCAGTCGCCCATAAACGAGTCCATCGACTCGCGTTCGGCGGCTTGGATCATCAGCGCGTGCTCCCATGCGTCAATATCGAGACAGGCGGCGATGCAGTGGCGCACGCGCTCGCGCAGGTCATTCGGATTCATGGCGTCAAGTTCCCAGCACTGCGCGCCGTAGCTCCGCACGAACCATTCGTGCCGCGCGTCGCCGCGCTTGGCGTCAGCCGGGAAAGACGGCAGGCGGCCAGCGTCTTCGCAGGTGAGTGCCACGCGGCGCAGTTCGTAGTGTTCCGGGTCCGCGTGATAGCGCATGAGCCGTTCGGGCAAATCCGCTTCGCTCATGTAGAGCCCGGACGGGTCATAATCGCCCACATAGAGCAGGATCGAAGGCGATTCGGCGGCATTGATCGTGCATGCCATATCGTTAAGCACGGTCGCGGAACCGAACCCATGCATCACGCGGAATGGCACGCCGAAGTCATCGAGCACGGGCGCAAGCACGCCCCTGACCGTGCCTTTCTCGCTGATGACTTCGACACGGCACGGTTGATCGAGCCAGCAATCGCGGCGGTACTGGCGAACGGCCTGTTCGATAAATACCTCGCCGTCGCTCCACTGCGCGGCTCGTTCGATCTCGCGGGTTTCGTCCACGATCCAGTGCCACGGGATCACACCGCTTTCGCGGGCGCGTGTGAGCAGCCGTGAAACCTTGCCGGTTTCGTTCTTTCCCATGTCGGCGATCAGGCCGCGCGTGAATAGCTGATAGCAGACGCTGCGAACGGTCGTCGGCGCGATCTCGGCGAGCACTGCGCGGGCGGTGTCGATGATCTCGATTGAGTGCAGATGCAATCTGCGTCCCATGTCCATTCCTTTCGTTGTGGTGCAGGCAGTTTGTGACGCTAGTGACGCCAACCTCCGGTTAGCTCTCTATAGGCGCGCGATATGCATAGATGGTGGGAAGTAGCGTCACAAGTGTCACTAGTGTCACGGCTCATCGTCGTCACCGATGTTCAATGCGACTCCGCGATACAGGCGCTCGCTATTGCTGCGCTCGTGGATAGCGCCCATGCCGGTCATTCGCGCCTTGAATTCCCTTGGCGATACCGGGCGGCCCTCGTGGCCGTTTTCTTCAAACCAGCGGCGATAGTTCGAGTAGGCAAGGCCAGCACGCACGGACAAGTCCTTGTGCAGCAGCAGCCGTTCTGCGGCCCACAGGGCGAACGTATCGTTTTCCGCGAAATATTCATCTGTCGCCTGCGTGACAGCGGCGGGCATCGTGCCGAAGCCTTCGGCAATGACCGCCTGGGCGCCTTCAATCATCCACGCGAGAATGGCCGGATATTCCTCGCGCAGCGCGTCTTCGAGTTTCGGGTCGCGCTGGCTCTCCGGCACCTTGTGAATGAACGGGATGACGCGAAAGCGGCGCTTCTCTGCCTCATCGACCTGCCGAAGGCGCGGGCGGTGATTCCCCACGAAGAGCAGCTTGCAGACCGGCACGAAGTCATAGAAGTCCTGGCGCATATGGCGCGCTGACATCTTTTCGCCGCTGCTGATGTCTTTAACGCGCTGCGAGTTCCACGAGCGGTTATCAGGCAGTTCGCCGCAGGCCGCGAGCCGTGCGCCTTCGATATGCGCCATGCCGGTCGGGTGCTGGTCATGAGCGGTTTGCAGGAAAGTTTCAACCGCGACCGAAACGAAGTAATCGCCCAGAATTTCGCGCAGCACGCGCAGGAAGGTGGATTTGCCGTTCGCGCCGCCGCCAAAAAGCAGGAACACGAATTCGTGGCGCGTCGAGCCCGTGAGGAAGTAGCCGCACACGCGTTGCAGGAACCTCACCATAGTGTCACCGGGCGGCGCGCTGCGCGGCTCGCCATCCGGGCCGAAGCCGTGAATGCACGCGCCGAGTAACCCTAGCCAGCGCTCGCACGGCGTGCCGAACGCGGGCATTGTACCGGTCAGCCGGGTCATCAGGTCTTCAGGGCGTGCCGTGCGCGTCGTGCCGTCACGCAGATCGATCACGCCGCCAGGCGTGCCGAGCAGCAACGGTTCGGCGTCGAACGTTCCGCGCGGACAGGTGCGCTCATCGGTGCGTGAGAGCTTTTCAACCGCGTCGATCATGCGGGCCGTCAGCCAGCGCGGTTCGCCACGGCACATCTTGCGCACGGTGCGGCGGATCATCTCGCGCGTGACGCGTGCGCCATCGTCCTGCCTCCAGTGGGTGCCTTCCCACCTGTACCACTTGCCGCGCTGTGCATCGTAGAGCAGCTTGCCCTGATGAGCCGATGCGAACACAACGGCAATGGCGTCTTCGTTCAGATCGACGGTAGCGGCGATTTCACCGGACAGGTGCAGAGGTATCGCGGCCAGTGGTACGGCCATGCGGTCGCCATTGCCACGCGCACAATTGCCCTTCGCGCCATGGCCGTTCGCTGCGTGACGGTTTCCGAGGAAATTGTTGCGTGCGTCATCGAGGCGTAGCGCTTCCGCTTCGAGCGCTGATGGGGCTTGCGGCTTTACGCGCGATGCGCTTGCCGTCCCGGCGGCCCCCGTTTCAGGCAGGTCCTCTTGGGTTCGCGTCGTCATGCCAGTCTCCACACGGCTTGCGCGCGCATGAGGCGCGGGCTAATCTGACGCTGCCCCGTCGGCCCGGCGTGGGCGGGACACAGCATCGGGGTCATTTGAAGGCCGCCGCACAAGCGGCCTTTTTTATTGTCAGGGCTCACGGTGGCCCCCACGCGATTGATTGCCCCATGCGTCCCAACCACCGCGCGAGAGGCGTGCGAACATCTCAAGCCGTGGCAGTTCGGGATACATGGCCTCGATCATCGCGTAGCACTCCACTGGCTTCGCGCTGTGCTCGGCACGCGGATAGCTGAAAACCGATGGGGCGCGCGCATATGGCTCGGGCACAATGGGATCTCCGCGTGTTGCTACAAGCAACAGTTCGTGTTGCTGGCGAAAGTAATAGCCCATGCCGATCTTCTGCTTGTCCCATACCGCGCACGTGCGATAGGTAAAACCCCACGCGGTGAGCACTTCGAACGCCTCCGCGAGCTTCGGGCTCGTGGCCCACATGAAGAGCACGCAATCATCGAAGGCAATCTCGGCCACGGGTAGCGCCTTGATCTCTTCGAGACTCATCGTGGGATACTGGTTTTCGATGGCGCGGCTTTCAGTTTTCACATGCTCATAGCGCCACGGCGGATCGACATAAAGCACCGGGTAACGCTGCGCGATGCCGTCGAGCGGCGCGTTGCCCGTGCAGATATCAAGGATGTATGCGATACGCTCGGCACGCCGAAGTGCCGTTTCTTCGGCCTGACTCGCTACGCTTACGACGCGCTTCGATGTCTGCGTCACATGGGATTCAAATTTGTCCGCATCCATGCGCGCAAGCTGCTGCCACTTCATCGACTGCTTTTTCGTGATGCCGAGATCACTGAGTTTGTTCACGGTTCCATTGCGGGACCGTGATTTTCTATCGCCCCCATGGCCTGCGTCACGCTCACCACGCTCGACCATGGTCATCAATAGTTCGCCAGCGCGGCGCTCGGCTTCCATGAAGAGCCGCGTCGCCTTTTCGAACATAGCCGTATCCTGCGCTTCACGCGCCCATGCCTGAATGCCTTTCGCCTTGTCGCGAATGGTTTTCACATCCGCGACGTTGTCTGCGGTCACAAGCGCGCTGCGTGTGGCATCGAGCGCGGCGAGTGCACTGGCTTCACCAAGCTGGCGGCGCACCGCGATCACGGTATCGCGCGAGGTGCCCACGAGCTTCGCAATGGCGGTGTTGGTCGCCTGCGGCTCGGCTTCAATGGCGCGTCGGATAGCTTCGCGGTTTGCTGCCTTGTCGCGCGGGTGTGATTTTCCACCGGTTTCGGCTATGCGTTCGCTGGTTTCAGGGGAATTCATGGCCCGTCCTTCACGCCACTTCGGCTTCTTCTTCGGCAGCGTCGCGGCGAACGGTCTTGCGCTCCAGGTAACGACGCCATTCACTGGCTTCGACAAGCGTCTTGTCGCCAAGCTTCACGCACACAGGACCGTTCGGATCCTTCAATATTTTGTAGATCAATCCGCGCGAACAGTGATTTGCCTTTGCCAGTTGCGCAACCGTGTAGAGAACCGGAATTCCATCTTGTTCATTTTGTTCGTCATCCTCACGTTGTCGCTTATTCAGGCTCGCCATTTCTACCTCACTGTCAAGTTTACTGAACTGCGCACATGGCGCGTGAAGGTCATTAAAGCCTGGATATTTGCCCCATGCAAATGGCACTTATGCGCGTTTTTTCGGGATGCTCTTGCGCACTACTAGCGATATCGTCAATTGTTGATACCGCACGATAACTGCCCAAAACGGGAATGGAGACAGACGAATGCCGCAAGCAAAACAAAACGCCCCGATAACCACATTTGGCGATATCGGAGCGAGCAGACTGGCGTCTAACTGGTATGCGTACGACTAGGGTAATCCTGAGGCGGTCTTCGATGCGGAGCGCATTTGGGCCGCGCTTTTCCCTATTAGGCGGCGACTGACGCGGCCACGGTTTGACCGATGGTGTTCGGCGAGTCGAGAACGGCCATTGTGTCTCTCAGGTGTGCGGGGCTTAAGTGAGCGTATCGCCCGGATTGTCGCCCGTCAGCATGGCCTAAAACACGGCTGACGCTGAACAGGTCAACGCCCGCCATGACTAGGCGCGATGCTGCGTGATGTCGCGCGTCGTGAAGTCGGAACCTCAATCGCGTGATGTTCGCCGCGTCGCGGACCTTCGGCCAGTTCTTCAATTCGCGCAGCGGTGCCTTGCCGGTTTCATTCGGGAACACGAACACGGCATCAGGCGGACACTGCGCGCGCCACTCGGTCAGCACGGCGAGGGCTTCGCGGTTCAGCGCCAAGACGCGACTCTTCCCGCTTTTTGTTGCCGAGGCCGGAAAGGTCACGAGAGCATGATTCAGGTCAACGTGACGCCATTCGAGCTTCAGGATTTCGCCGCGACGTGCACCCGTGTTCAGCGCGATCAGCACGGCGGGTCTCGTGGCATCGGCGACCGACTGAGCGGGTCTGACACGGCGCAGTCGGCGCATTACTTTCGCGCGTTCTGCCCGAACGGCGTCGTCGTACTGGTCCAGCGCAGCGCGTAAACGGGCTTCTTCGTCGGGCAACAGAAAGCGATCACCTTCAAGGCCTGGTTCGTCCTGCTTCCTCACGAGCTTCATCGGATGCGTTTCGAGCAAGCCCCATTCACACGCACGGCTGAACGCGCCGCGAAGTGCGTTCAAATACCTGTTCGTCGTCGCGGGCTTGATTCCCGCCTTCAGGCGTTCGGCGCGCCAGCGCTCAATGTCGAGCCCGGAGATTAGCGCCATGTCGCGATCCAGCAGACACGCGAAGCCTCCCTTCGAACGGATCAAGTCACTGTTCTTCGTGCCGCTGCGCCCATGGGTACGAAGATGATCGTCATAGCGCTGCGTCAGGAATTGACGCAGTGTCAGCTTGCCGAGCTTGCGCTGTACGACAATGCGGGCTTCGTGCTTCGCCACCTTGATCGCAAGCGAGTCACCTTTTTTGTCGTGTAGGGCACCGTGAGCCTTCGCCGCCTCGCGGGCGGCGGCGGGTTCGACATCAGGCCATTTCCCGAGCGTGACGCGCTTGGGTCTACCGGTTCCGTCGAGGAACCGGTAGAAGTAGGTCGTCGTGCCTTTCGCCGCGACGCGCACGCCGAAGCCGCGCAACTGATCGCAGGTGTATTCACGAGGAAGGGTCCGATCGAGTGCGCGCATGAACGCGCGGTCAATCTTGAATTTTTCGTGGTTTGACATTGCGTGTTCCCTTTGGACAATTGCAGGACAAAGTGCGCTTGTGAACACACAAGCACTAGGCGACGCATCATGAACACTAAGCATTTGATTTTCAATGGGTTTGTGTGTTTGATGATACGTCAGAACACGAGGTAAACAAGCAGATTTCCCCGCACAGGGGCAGACCTGGTAGACCTGCACGAATTCAAGTAACCCCGCAAAGCGCAACCCACACAAAGACTGCAATCAGAATTCAGTGTGAATCACGCGGCCTGCAGGGGCTCATACCGTGCCGCCTGCATTTCACCTTTTAACGCGCCGCGCAGCATCCGCACCCGCGCGCCCTCGAGCCTGCCCGTCCGGGCCCCATCGCACAACGCGCTCCGAAACCCGGCAAAATCCGGCAACAGCGCCCGCACGCGTGGCACATGCTCGACACGCAGCGCGCCCGCGAGCCCCACCATCACTTCATGCGCACGCGCGATCTGCACCATGCTATCGAGCACGGCGAGCGGCACGCAGTGAAAGAGGCTGCCGGCTTCCTTGCGCTGCGTATCGGCCATCACACCGGCGAACCCCAACTCGCATGCATATTCAACCAGCCTGAGATCGAGCCCGTCGTCGCACAGCAGCACCGGTACCATGCTCCAGCGCAGCGCACGCATGCGTTCGAGCGTCTCGCGCGCCGCGGGCCCCGGGGCCACGCCCGCCTTCACGTAATCCACGCCGCAGCGGCCGATACGGTTCGCATGATGCGCCACGGCCGCGTGGTCGCCGGGGCGCAGGTCGCCAATCGTCGCGCTCACGGGCAGGCCCGGATTGCTCTCGCGCAACGCGTTGACGATGCTCGCGACGCGCGTCGCTGGCAAAGCGCCCAGCGCGCCCGCGCGCGGTTCCTTGAGGTCGATGAAATCCGCCCCTGCGGCGGCTGCTTCACGCGCCTCGGCGAGGTCGCGCACACTGGTGAGGAGTCGGATCATGTCGGTTCGCGCATGCACGCGCGCTCGTTGTGTGAATCGTGGAGGGAATCGTGGTTTGAATAGAAAGCGGCCGTGGCTTCGCTCAGCCACCGCCAGGCTTCGCGCTCGGCGGGGCCTGCCGTTTTATCGATGGCGATCGTGAGCCACGCCATTTCCGCTTCGATCTTTTCGCGCGGCAGCAGATGCAGGCGGCTCACCAGCACGGCGGCTTCGACCACGGCGGCCTGCGCGCGGTTAAAGCCCGTGAAAGGCGCGTGCGTGGCCTCGGCCACGCGGCGTAGCGTCAGCACCGGGCGGGCCGGGTCGCCGCTCGCGTCGACGAGGCGCAACTCGGTATGCGCGAGCGCCCCCGCGAGACGCACGCCCGGCACCGTGCCGCAGGGCAGCGTCGGCCAGCTTCGACGGCCCGTCACGCAGCCGGCGAACACGCGCACGTCGGTGGTGAAATTCATCACCGCGCAGCCGCTCGCCATGATGTTGTCGTAGGTGGTGGACGGCGTGAACGGCATCAGCACGACGCTCTCGCGCTCGAGGCGCGCGCCCATTGGCGCGATATGCGGCGTGCCGTCGGCGGAGCAGGTGGTGACTACGGTCTCGTGGATCATTCAGGCCTCCTTGCGCAGCGTCGTGCCTGGCGCGCATTGTTCGAGCAGGTTTTCCGCATCGCGCTCGGCGGCGCAGCCCCAGTCGAGCGACTGATCCTGCGCGTAGCGCTTGCCGAGGCGCCACGCCACTTCGGCGCGCGCCAGTTCCACGCCCATGTAGAACGCATGCGCACCGTCGCTTTCGAGCTTTAGGCGCGGCCAGAGCGCGAACGGGTCGACAGCCACATGATGGCCGTCGCGGTTGTAGACGTGCACGCCTGCGCTCGAAACCTGCACCCGAAAGTTCGGATCGCGGATCGCGCGCGCGGTGTCGGCAATTTCCTCGGGCGAGTCGGGGAAGGGCCGTTTCGCATGAACGGTCATCAGCGCGTCCGAGATGCCCTTGGGCAGCGTGCGCTGCTCGCGCGCAGCGTACATCACGCGCCGCGCGACGTCCGCTTCGCGAATCGCGCGGCGGGCGTGCTGGCTGACCTGGGTCGTCAGGATGGCGGCAATGCCCAGCTCCGCGCCCATGCCGAGCAGCACGGCGTTGATGCCGCACGTATCGGCCTCGGTGAGCTCGGTGACGTTGCCCACGCCCATCATGATGGGCGCATCGGGGAACGCGTCGCGCACGCGCTGGTAGCGCACCAGCGACTTCAGGAGGCCGAATGGAATCGGGTCGAGAATCGGATCGGCAAGAAACGGCCGTCCCATCGCGCTCACGGTTTCGATCGCGGTGAAGAGTGACGATTCGTCGGCGGGCTCGCGCGCCACCAGGATGGGCGTCGATTCGACCTCGTTGAGAATCCACAGCGTCTCGGTCGAGAGACTGAGCAGATAGTCGGCGCCGGCGCGGCCGCCGCGCACGAGCTCCTTCGCGTCCATCGAGTCGACGCTGACCGTGAAGCCGCGCGCCTTGAGCGCGCGCACCGCGTCGGCCAGATGCGGGAATGGCGTGGAGGGCAGGCAGCCGAGATCGATCACGTTGGCGCCGTCGGCCTGGAGTTGTGCGGCGCGCTGGCAGATGGCCTCGACGTCGAGGCGGGGCGCGTCCACGATCTCCGCGAAGATGGCGATGTCGTACTTCGAGAGGTCGACCGGCCGCGCTGCGCGGTTGAAGTAGGCCGGCAGATCCTTGAGCTCCTCGGGGCCGCGCGCGAAGGGGATGCCGTAGTGAGCCGAGAGCGCATCGAGGTCGCCCCGGCAGCGGCCAGGCACGATCACGCGGTCGGCCGCGATGGGCGCGCTCACGCGGCGGCGGATCATGTCGGCCGTCATGAGCGCGGCGACTTGCAGGCCGATCTCGCGGATCTCCCAGGTGAACGGCGCGGGCTCGAGGCTGCGCAGCACCCGTTCGAGCCCGGGCTGGGCGAGGCGTCCAGTGAGAAAGACGATGTGTTCCATGGTGTGTGAGTCGGGCTCGCTTTGAATCGTCGCTGGGGTTGTCGCCTGGGTTTGTCGCTCTTGAGCGTCTCTCTTGATCGTCGATCAACTGGCTTGATCAGGCACGGCCGCAAGCAGGCCGAGCGTTCTGTAACGCGTCTCCAGCGCCGCACGTAGCGCGTCGATCGAATTGGCCACCACGCAGTGGTCGATCTGGCGCAGGCGCTCGACGTTCTGCAGCTCGATGTTGCGCGGCCTCAGTTCGACCCAGTCCAGCGGGCTTTTCGTGACCACGACCGGTTCTGTGTCACATGCAAAGATGATGCCGGGAATGCCGAGCTTGCCAGCCTGCGCGAACAGGTTGGTCGGCAGCGTGTCCGAGATGCCGAAGGCGCATTTCGCCACCGTGTTGCTGGTGGCCGGGGCGATCACGAGCGTGTGATAGAGACCGGCTTCGTAGAACATGCCCACCGGCACGGCGCTCGCACTGTTGTCGCGGAACACGCGAAAGCGCGCCTTCAGTTGCGCGATGCCGATCTTGTAGAGCGGCAACACTTCCTCGGCGGCGCGTGAGAGAAACAGGTCGACGTTCGGCTGCTCGGCGGCAAGCGCGAGCGATTCTTCGAGGCAATGCCCCGATCCGGTGATGGCCCACGCAAGGCGAGGCCTCGCGAGCGCCTTATCGTCCCGGCCTTCGTGGGTTGGGTGCGCCTGGTTCGATGGATGGGCTCGGGTCATTGTCTGCCTGCTGTTGCTATCGGTTCGTGTTCGGTTCGTCGTCGGGTGGCTGCCGTGCGCGTGCGCCGTTCCATGCGCTTTTTGATGGACAGGCAGCTTGCGCAGTTTGCGATACACAGTGTCACCGGGCGCGCGACGTGCCAGATGCGCTTTGCCACGCTGGGACCGCGCGCTTTTGCAGTGCTTTTGCCGCACAGTTGCGCTGCCGCGGACCTGCCGTGAACCACTACGCGGGTTTTGCTTGCGACATTCGTGCCTGGGACGGTTCTTGCATGAGTTCGTGCCGACCCATTCAGGGCAAGCGAGAGGAGCAAGCATGAACGCAATCGACACCAGCATGTTCGACCGGCCCGCGAGGCAGGCAGTCAGCACGGCGCGCCAGATTGAAGGCGAGGGTGCGCAACCGATGGACCTCATTTTTATCGAGGGTTTTACCGGCGAGACGGTGATCGGCATCGACCCGGAGGAACTGCACGACGCGCAACCGGTGCAGATCGATCTTTGGGCCGGTCTGCCGCGCAGCCGGGCGTGCGATACCGACGCGATTCACGACACCATCGACTATGGAAAAGTCCACGGTGCGCTGCAGGCCTTGTTGTCGAATCATGGCGTGCAACTGCTCGAGGCGCTGGCCGAGGTGATTGCGCAAATGCTGCTGGTCGATTTCGGCGCGCACTGGGTGCGGGTCGCGCTCGTGAAGCCGAACAAATTCGCCAATGTGAAGGCGGTGGGCGTGACGATCGAGCGGCGCCGCGCGAGCGTGGCACCCGCGCACAAGCGCGAGGGCGTGGCGCTGGCGTTGCTCGGCGCGGGCATGTTTCCGCCGGAAGGGACCTTTTGAACGGGCGGCCGGACGGGGCTTGCCAGGACCCGTCCGGCGCGCCTGTATGAGGTGCTGTCCGGTTCGTTGAGCGCCTGGTTGGGCGCTTGGGTTGTGTGCCTTGGTTCCGCGCTTTGGTTCCGGGCGTGCCGCTCAGCTGGCGGCAAACGGATGCTTCGCTTCGCCCTTGCGGCGCACCACCTCGGCCGCGCGGGGTTCGCGGTTCACGGCGCGCTTGAGCGCCTCGCGTGTGGCGCGATAGTTGTAGTCCTGGATCTTCTGGTCGTCTTCGGCCTGCCAGTGAATGAATACGCCTACGCTGATAAAGACGTCGTCGGCTTCGTCGGCGGGAATCGTGCCGTCTTCCACACTGTCAGCGACCGCGAGTGCCACCGCGCGCTGAGCCGGGCCGAACATCTGCACGGCCTGCTTCGCGCCCTTGATCGTCACCTTGTTGAACAGCACCGTGTTGGGCTTGGCGACCAGGTTGGGCGCGACCACGGCGAGCAGCGAGGTGAAGCCGTCCTTATTGTTGGTGAGCGCGTTGCAGAAGGCGCTTTCCGCCGCCGAGCCGCGTGGGCCGACGATCAGGTCGATGTGCGCGACTTCGTTGCCTTCGCCAACGAGCGATTCGCCAACTAGCACGCGATCTATCTTTGCCATGGGGTTGTCTCCGGTGACTCCAGTGAAAAGTCGGTTAAAGGCGTAATCATCGACGGGTCAAGGCAGGCGGCCGCGAAGAGCGTTGCGACCGTGAGGTCCGCGCTCGTGCCCGGATTGATCCCGCCGGCCTTGAGCGCGGCGTCCCAGTCGTCGAGCGTGCCGGGTGCGCACAGGCGCGCCTCGCTCTGCGCGAGCCACGCCGCCGCTTCGTCCGAAATTCGCTGCGCGCAGGCGTTGCCATGTTTGCGCGCGATGTGCGAATCGGGCCAGCGCGCGAGGAAGGCGAACCAGGTGAGCAGCACCGCGTCGGCGAGCGGCGTGGGCGAAGCGGACCGCGCAGCGCGGGCCGCGCGAAATGTGGCGAGGCCGAAGCTCAGCACATCGCGGAAGTCTTCGGCATACTGGCGCGCGATGCTGTCGCGATCGGCGGCAAGCGTCATGGCCGCGCGCAGATCGACCGTGGGTGTCGTGCCGACACTCTGGCTGTCCGCCTCGCCGAGCCCGCCTGGATTCGCGAGTGCGATCGCGCGATAGGCAGCGCAGGCGTCCTCCACGTTCAACGCTCGCAGGACCTGTTGCAAGGATGCGGTGCAGGCGGGCAACGAGGCCGGCGGCGGGTTGGCTTCGAATGTGCCTTCGAATATGCCTTCGAATGCGGCAGCAAGCGGCGCGCAGAGCAGCACGATGCCGAGATTGGTGTTGCACGCGGCCACGGCACGCGTGCTGGCGATGGCCGCCTCGATGCGTGCGCCCACCGACGTGCCCGCGCGCGCGAGCGGCGCGCAGGCCGCTCGCGCGCTGGCGAGAAAATGGTCCGCGGTCATGCCGTGCCCGGCGGAGGCGACGCTGACATTGCCGGGCTTCGCGCACGCGACATCCTGCTCGCAGGCCCAGAGAAACGCGGCCTCGATCGCCGCCGCTTTCGTGACTGCTGTGGCCGCATTGGCTGCGGGGATGAGCTTGTGAGCCGGCCGCGCGTTCATGCGACCGCCTCGCGCGGCGTGCAGCCGTACCCGAGCCTGCGCGTGAGCAAGTCGTCGACGATACAGCCCGCGATATCGAACGATGTCACGGACTGCAAACCGCGCCACGCGGCCACGCCGTTGACTTCGATGACCTGGGCGCCGGCGTCGGCGGCGCCGCAGGGCACCAGGTCGATGCCGGCATAGTCGAGCCCGAGCGCGGCGCTCGCGCGCTCGGCGAGCTGCGCGAGTTCGGGCGTAAGCGGCTGAGTTTCGCAGCGACCGCCTTGCGCGACGTTGTGGATCCAGTGCTCGCTCACGCGCCGCATGGCAGTGACCGCCTTGCCGCCCACCACCAGCACGCGCCAGTCGAAGCCGGGCGTGGAGGCTGGCGGTACGAAGCGCTGCATATACGCGAGCCCGCCATAGCCCCGCAACGCAGGCAGCGCCGCGCAGCCGGCTTCAGCGCTGCATGCCAGGCGCACGAGCCCCTTGCCCTGCGAGCCGAACAGCGGCTTGAGCACGACCTCGCGGCCTGCCGCCGCCTCGCGCATCACGATGCGGCGCGCGTGCGGCACCGACTCGCCGGCCCACGCGGGCGGCGTGGGGATGCCGGCGCGATGGAGCAGGAACGACGTCATCGACTTGTCGACGCTGCGCTCGATCGCGCGCGCGTCGTTGTAGACCGGCACGCCCAGCTCGCGCAGCGCATGGAGGATGCCAAGGCGCACGGTCACCTGCTCGAACGTGCCGCCCGCGATGCCGCGCACGATCACGGCATCGGGCAGACCGCGGCCATAGCCCGGAATCACGAGGCCGTGCGCGGCCCAGGTGGTGTCGATGCGGCAGTCGGCGAGATCCACGCAGCGGCCCTGCGCGCCGCGCTCGCGCAGCGCGCGCTTCAGGCGCGTGGTATGCCAGCCGGTCTCGTCGGTCATGATGGCGATGCGCGGTCCGCCGGGGTTCGCGCTCGTGTTCGCGCTTGCGATCGCGCTCGCTTTCATGTCATGCCTCGCCGAGCCACAGCGGATGAAGCAGGTCGAAGCGTGTCGCGCCCGCGTGCCAGGTGCGGCCCGTCGCGAGACTGCTGACCCAGACCTCGGCGGGCGCGAAGAGGGCCGGGTCGATCTTGTAGAAGTCGTAGTCGTACTCGGTGAAGATCTCGGCGAACGAGCGGCCGAAGTCGCGCGAGGCCGACGAAGGCAGGCGCTGCGCGAGATCGCGCGCGTCGTCGTCGTTGCCGTTGACGCTCAGGTGGACGCGTCCGCCGTAAAGGATCGCGTCGTTGGTGCGGCCCATCGCTTCGATCGCTTCGCGCGCGGGGGGCGGCAGCGGTGCGCTTGCGCTGCCCTCGACGATGTCCCCGAGCGCGAAGCCCAGCACGTGGGCCTTGTGCAGCGCCACTTCGAGCGCGCGCGCGACCACTTGCGTCGTGCCTGCGCGGCTGGCGGTGGGCGTGAGGATCAGCGTGAGTTCGTGCGGCTCCAGCGCGCAATCGCGCAGGATCTTGTCGATGACGACTTCGGGCGGGGCGCGGTCCACCTCCAGCACGAGGCAGCCGCGCTTCGCGACGTCGCGATAACCGAGTTCCTCGTAAAGCGGCTCCTTGCAGGCGAGCGAGCGCGCCGGTCCCGAGCCGAGCGCGAAGAACTTCTTGGCGCCGGTCTCCTCCTTCGAGGCGGCAAGGCTCCAGCCCGCGTACTGGCTCGCGAGGCAGGCGAGCACGGGCTGTGCGCTCGCAATCTCGACCACGGTGGGCCATTCGTCGCGCGCGCCGGCGCCGCCGTTCGCGCGCACGCGCACGGTGCCAAGCCCGCCCATGCAGATTTCGGCGATCCCGGCGCCAGCGGCCACGCTGCCGGGCGCATCGATGCCGGCATCGACGATCAGCACGCCGCGCGGGTCGCGTCGCGCGGCGATGCCCAGTTCGGTCTGCCGTTCAAGGAGCGCGGCGAGCAAGGGCTGCGCGAGTGCGTTGACGCTGAGCGATGCGGCTCTAGTTGCGGACGCAACTGATTCAGCCGCTTCAACCGATTCAACTGAATCAACGACAGGCGAATGAGCGTTCATGGGACACCTTCAGCAAGGGTTCGATGGCGGCGGCGCGGGCGGCGAGGGCCGCGCGCACCGCATCCGCGGATGTGCCCGGCGCGCAGGTCGCCGAGACGGTGCAAAGCGGCGTACCGGCGGCAATCGCGCTGCCGGCGACGGGAATGTCGTGACACCAGCCAAGCCGCCGCGCCTGATCTTCGAATGCGGGGGTGACGGTATGGTGGTCTTGCGCGAACACGACCAGTTGGCCGCGCACGGGCAGCGCGCGCGTGTTGGCACCGGGTTCCTGTTCGGCTTCGAAGGCCGTGAGGGCTTCGCCCCGGCAGGCCCGCACGTGACGCGCGAGCAGCGGAGTATGGGGATCGCAGTCGTAGAGCGCCATCGTGGCCGACGGGCGCGCGTTGACTTCGAGGACGATGCAACGTTCGCCGTCGCTCAGGAAATCGAGGCTGTTGAGGCCGACGAGCCCGCTCGCCGCGACGATCGCCTGCACGGCGTGGCGCACTGCGTCCGCGAGGCGAGGGCCCACCTGCACGGGTCCGATCGCGCCGCGCCAGGCGAACGAATGCTCTCCATGCCGCGCGACGAGCTGCTCGTTGATGCCGAGCACGCTCGCGCGGCGTCCATCGGCGAGAAAGAGCGCCGACATCGGGCGGCCTTCGCAAAACCGCTGGTAATAGATGCCGTCGCGCACGTCATGGCCAAGGTCATGGCCCGGACCGTCGACCGGATCCACAAAGCGAATATGCCGGCCACCCGTACCCGAGGCTTCTTTGCGTAACCAGTCGCGCGCGTCGAGCGGGGGCTCCATCCGCGTTTCGGGGAAGGCAATGCCGTGCTCGCTCAACATGGCAAAAAAACGCGTGGGCGTACGCATGGCGTCATAGGCCGGCGCCGCGTTGCCGATGAGCGGCAACCCCGCGACGGGCGCGCTCAGCAGGGCCGGGCAGGCCTCGAAGCCGCTGCCCGCGATCCACCCCATCACGCCGGGCTCGAAGCTCGCGCGCTCGAGCGCCGCGCGCGTGCGCATCGGATCGAGCGCGAGCGCCGCGGCATGACCGACCGGATGCCAGCGCTGCGCGACGCCTCGCGTGTCGCTGTCGCCGAACAGGTCGAGCGCGATGACGCGCCAGCCCGCGCGATGCGCGGACTCCGCGAGCATCCGCGCGGAGAGTCCGGCCACGACGATGGCGGGCCGCGTCATGATCGCGCCTCGCTGCGGCGATATTGGCGGCAGCAGCGGTAATGGTTGGGCTTCGCGTGGCGCATCGCGGTTCTTGATGGGCTCACGCTGCCTGAACTTCACCCTCGGCCACGACCTCGCGGGCGAGCGCGAAGGCCTCCTCGAAACCGAGGTAGACCGGCCTGGTGGTCGCAAGCATGCGTTCGAACAGGCGCCGCTGCACCTGGTATTTGACGTTGCCGATCGCCAGCGCGCCAATGCCGAGCGCACGGTGCATCCCGAACGGCTTGCCGTCGTCGGCGACGCCCACGCCGTCGATGCCCGCTGGCGGCACCGCATTCACGTCGGCGGCCACGAGTAGTTGGGAGGCCTGATCGACCTGGCGCGTGTTCATCACCTGCACGCCTGCCGCTGCGGTTGCGAACACCAGCTCGGCGCGCGCGAGCGTGGTGTCGAGCGCTTCGGTCAGCTGGGCATCGGCGCCGCGCGTCTGAACGTCGAAGCGCGCGTTGATGCGGCCGCTCGCGGCCTGTGCGGCTTCGAGACCTCGACTGCTGGCAATCGAGACGTGCGCGCCCGCGCGCGCGGCCAGCACGCCCGCGATCACGCCCACGGGGCCCGTGCCGCCCAGCACGACGACGCGCTTGCCTTCGAGCGCCTCACCGTGCGTGCGCCGCAGATGCCACTCGACGCTGGCGACCAGCGCGGCCGCTGTCGTGTAGGCGCCGCTCGGGTCGGCGAATACCGAGACCTCGAACGGCGGCACCATTGCTTCGCGCGCGCGCTTGAGCATGTCGGCGGCCAGCACGACGTCGCGTCCGCCGATGAAGAGACCGGTGCGCGCCACGCCCTTGGGGCCGCGCGAAAAGATTGCGTCCTGCGTGAGGGCCGCAACGTTGTCGATGCCGACGTCGGCGTAGGGCACGACGACCTGGTATCCCGCATCGACGGCCATGTTCACGTCGAATGGGCTCATCTGCCGGGTCGGCGTGAACATGTGGAGAATGAAGGGACGTTCCATCGTTTGTCGGATGTGCAAGAGAGGTTGAAAGAGGGCGTCAGGCATTGCCCGGCGCATGAATGACGGTCGCGCCGGCGTTGCGCCCCTTGACGATTTCGAGCCGCAGCGTGGGACCGACCACACCGGCCTCGCGCGCCGCCGCCACGGCGTGGGCGGCCTCGTCATGCGAGGCCAGGATCGCGAAACCCGTGGGCCCCCATGAGCTTTGTCCGATGCCGGCGCGATGCCGCGCGCCGATCCAGTCGAGCACGCGCGCGACGGCCGCGCTCGTGTAGATGCCGCCTTGCGACGGCGCGAAATAGCGGCCGATGCGGTCCTGCAATTCGCTCACGCCGCGCGCGAACGGCGCGAAGTCGTGTTCCGCAGCGGCCGGCAGGATCTGCATCAGCGCGAGGTGGCAGGCGTGCGCGGCCAGCTCTTGCGGAAACGGCGGCAACGCGGCCATCGCCTTGCGTTCGGCGGGGCCGGACAAGCCGGTGTGCGCGTCGTCCAGCACCAGCAGCACGCGCCATTCGTCGGGAAACGGCAGGCGCGACAGCACCGGCGGCAGCTCCGTCGCCGAGCGCGGGCCGCCGTCGAGTATCAGCCCGCCTTGCTCGAAACCCGCCACGCCTACGCCCGAGCGCGCGCCGCGCGCGAGTGCGAGCGCAAGCTGCGTGGCGTCGAGTTCGAGCCGATGCAGCCGCGCGAACGCATGACCGGCGCACAGCGCGAGCTGCGTGCCGGAACCGAGGCCCGCATGAACGGGCAGTACGTGACGCAAGCGCACATCGAGCGGCTCGCGCCGGCCGCTCAGGCGCTTGAGCGTCTCCATATGCGCGCGCAGGCGCGGCAGCTCCTCGCTCGCGTAGGGCGGGGCGGCGTAATGATCGTCGTTGCTTTCGCTGCTATTGACAGCGTGGTGGCTGCCGGCGAGCCGCATCTCGAGCGTCGTGCTGATGCCGTCGATCACGAGGCCGAGGCTGCCGAAGCGCCGGCCGAGCGACGCGCCCGGATCGAGAAAGCCGAGATGCAGTCGACCGGGTGCATTCACGGTGATGGCACTCGCGGCTTTCGTGGGGTATTGCGTCGTGGCGTATTGCGTCATGAGCGCTTCCTCGGTGAGCGGACGGCCTGGTCCGCCGACTCATGCAAGCGGCGTGCCATACGGACCGCGTGCGGGTCCGCGTGTGTGTGCGGATCGACTCAAGCGCCTATCGCAGATCGCGTGTATCGAGCACGCCCTCGCGCGCAGGCATGGGAAGCGGCACGCTGCGCGAACACGCGCGTGCGCCGTATCGGTGACAGTGTGTCACTCGCCTTGGCGGATGCGCACGGGGTGAGTGGGCAGATCCACGTATTCGCCGGCCAGATACGTCTCGGTGTTTTCCAGTACGAAGCGGCGAAACGATTGACAGGTGGGCGAGAGTTGCCGCGCGTTCAGATGCACGATTTGCCAGGCGCGGTCGATCGGTGTGCCGCACACGTCGAGCAGCGCGATTTCGCGCGTGCGCAATTCGAGCCGCAGCGTGTGCAGCGAAAGCAGGCTGATGCCCATGCCCGCCATGACGGCCTGTTTGATGGTCTCGTTGCTGTCGAGCGTGACGACCTTCGCGGGCGTGAAGAGGTGATGCTTGAACATTTGCTCGACGACCGTGCGCGTGCCCGAGCCCGGCTCGCGCATGAGGAAGGTCTCGTGACGCAGTTCCTGCACGTCGATGCGCTGCACCGCCGCGAACGCGTGATCGCGCGCCGCGACGATCACCTGCGGGTTATAGGCGAGCGGCTCGGCGACGGCGTCGAGATCGCGCGGCGGGCGGCCCATTACCGCGAGATCGATGGCGTTGTCCTGCAGCATGCGCAACAGCGGCTCGCGCGGGGCGATCGTGAAGCGCACTTCCACCTTCGGAAACTGGGCGCAGTAGCGCGCGATCAGTTGCGGCACGAAATAGCGCGCGGTGCTCACGAGGCCCACCGAGATCGCGCCGCTGTCTGCGAGCGAGAGCGACTGCAGCGCGTCCTGGGCGTCCTTCACTTCGCCCAGGATTCGCTGCGCATGATGCGCGAGCGTGGCGCCGGCTTCGGTCAGCACGATGCGGCGCGCGATGCGCTCGAAAAGCGGCAGGCCAACGGCTTCTTCGAGCTGCTTGATCTGCATGGAGACGGCCGGCTGCGTGAGGTGCAGCTCCTGCGCCGCGCGCACGAAGCTCACGTGCTTCGCAGCGGCGGCAAAGATCTGCAACTGGCGCAGCGTGAGCGTGCGAATGAAGTTGAGCATGACGGAGACCACGCGAAGAAGCGCCAGAACGGAATGCCGAAGGGCGCGCGGGAACAGGTAAGGGATCCCTTATAGGATGACTAAGAATATCTGAATTTCGCTGATTCGATCAGCGCTTTATCGTTGAGCCGTGTTCCGGGGAGGCTCGCGGAACCTGGCAGGCATCTTGCTCGGTCTGGCTGTAATCGTGCGCGCCGCGTATTTCGCGTGGCGCGAAGCAAACTCCTGCAATGAGGCGACCATGCCATCCCGATACATGACGCTCGATGACTTCCTTGCACGCGCACTGGACGGCGAACACGACGAAGCCGGCGCATACCGCCTGCGCAGCGTAATCGGCGAGATCGCGCTTGCGGTGCGCGCCATCGCGGCGATGATCGAGAGGGTCATGCTCGATGGCAGTGCGGGCGCAGGCGCGGATATCCAGGCGGCCGCGCGTGAATTGATGATGGCGCTGTGCGAGCGCAGCGCGTGTGTCGCGGGCTATTCAGCGGCGGGATCGAACGGCGCCCGGGCCGCGGCGGTGACGGCGGCCACGGCGGCAACCGCACGCTGCGGCTATCTGCTGACTTTCGAGGCGCTCGACGGGGCTGCCCAAATTGCGGAGAACGGCGTGGCGGGCAGCATTTTTTCGGTGCGCGAGGCGGCGTGCGGATCGATGGCCAATGAGATGGACAAGGACGCACGCGAGAGCGCATGGCGGCGCGGCGGCGATGCCATGCGCGCGGCGGCGCACGCGCTCTACGGTCCTTCGACACTGCTCGTTCTGACACTCGGACGCGGCACTCATGGCTTCACGCTCGATCGCGCGAGTGACACGTTCGTGCTTACGCACCACGCGATGCGCGTGCCGGACGAGGGCGTCGAAGTCTCGATCGACGGCGCGCGCGAGCACGCCTGGGAGCCGCCGGTGCTGCGCTATGTGCGCGAATGCCGGGCGGGCAGCGTGGGCGTGCGCGAGCGCGACTTCAGCCTGCGCCATGGCGGCTGCGCGGTCGCCGATCTGCATCGCATCCTGATGCGAGGCGGAGTGAGCATTGTGCCGCGCGAGTCCCGCGACCTGCAGGATGCAAGTGGCCTGGACCTGGTGCACGCGGCACAGCCGCTCGCGTGGCTGGTCGAGCAGGCGGGCGGCGCGGCCAGCACGGGCCGCGAGCGTGTGCTCGATCTGCGGCCCGGCGCACTCGACGCGCGCACGGGTGTGGTGTTGGGAACGACGCGCGAAGTCGCGCGGATAGAGCGCTACTACGGCGAGTACGAGCGCGGCGTGGACCGGCCGTTCGATTCGCCGCTCTTTAACGAGCGCTCGCTGTTCCGGCCCGAAGCCTGCGCCTGAGCGAGCAATCATGTCGATCAAACATCCGATCGTGGCGGTCACTGGTTCGAGCGGCGCGGGCACGACCACGGTGATGAACAGCTTTCAGCACATTTTCCGGCGCGAGAAGCTCAAAGCGCAGATCGTGGAGGGCGATGCGTTCCACCGTCACGACCGTGAGGGTATGCACATCGCGATGAAGGAGGCGGAGGAGCAGCGCAAGCAGTTCAGCCACTTCGGTCCCGATGCGAACGTGCTGGACCGGCTGGAGGATCTGTTCAGACAGTACGGCGCAACCGGCCGGGGGCGCGTGCGTAAATACATCCACGACGAGGCCGAGGCGCTGGAATACGACGTGGAGCCGGGCAAGTTCACCGCGTGGAGCGACGTCGAGCCGGACACTGACCTGCTCTTTTACGAGGGGCTGCATGGCGGCTTCGTCGGCCACGGCATCGACGTTGCGCAGCACGCGGACCTGCTGGTGGGCGTGGTGCCCATCATCAATCTCGAGTGGATCCAGAAGCTGCATCGCGACAAGACGTTGCGCGGCTACTCGCAGGAGGCGGTGATGGACACCATCCTGCGCCGCATGCCCGACTACGCACATTACATCTGTCCGCAGTTCAGCCGCACGCATGTGAATTTTCAGCGTGTGCCGACCGTGGATACGTCCAATCCGTTCACGGCGCGCGATATTCCGAGCGCCGACGAAAGCTTTGTGGTGATCCGCTTCGCCAATCCGCGGGGGATCGATTTTCCCTATCTGCTGACGATGCTGCAGGACTCGTTCATGAGCCGGCCCAACGTGATCGTCGTGCCGGGCGGCAAGATGGGGCTCGCGATGCAACTGATCTTTACGCCGATGATCCTCAAGATGATCGACCGGCAACAACGCGCGGCCTGAGAGCCCGAGGGCGCGCCTAACAACAGGAGATACTTTCATGCAAGTCATGTCGCGCAAACTGCCCATCGACGCTGTCCTTTTCGATCTTGCCAGCACCTTGCACGGCAAGCGCATCGGCGGCCTCTTCGCCGAGCTATTTCCCGATGTCGAGGTCGCGCTGGAGGGACTGCGGCGGATGGGGTTGAAGCTTGGCGTCGTGACCGACAAGGCGATGGATGCTGTCG
Organism: Paraburkholderia sp. A3BS-1L; assembly: GCF_051125215.1. Taxonomy (NCBI): domain Bacteria; kingdom Pseudomonadati; phylum Pseudomonadota; class Betaproteobacteria; order Burkholderiales; family Burkholderiaceae; genus Paraburkholderia; species Paraburkholderia sp. A3BS-1L. The sequence continues at coordinate 1,107,968 of NZ_CP120444.1, forward strand.
AGCCTGTATTGCAGCAATTCGGTTTGTCGACGTGGTTCGATATTGTTGTGGACGGCGGCGCTGTCACGCAGCGCAAACCTCATCCGGCGCCGCTGTTGCATGCCTGCGAGGCGCTGGCGGTGCAGCCTGCTCATGCGCTTTATGTGGGGGATTCCACGAACGATGCGCTGGCCGCGCAGGCCGCCGGGATGCAGATGATCCGGGTGAGCTATGCAGAGGGCGCGGCTCGCTCCGGTGGTGGCGAGGAGGCGGATTTGCCGTGCCTGCGAGTGATCGATTCGCTTGGCGAGTTGCTGGAGTTGATTGGGAGTCCGCAGCAGCCCAAACGCACCAGGCGCGTGGTGCAGGCCGGCTATCGGCATGATGATTGGGCTGGGTTGTATATCTGAGTTTTCGTCGCGTTTCCTTGTATGCCGAGACGAATACAAGGGAACGCCGCATCATCGCTTGATACGAACACGCCGCATTTTCCGGTACAGCGTGTTGCGCGTGACACCCAGCGCATTAGCGACCTCGCTGACATTCCAGCGATGCGTATCCAGCAATCCCATCAGCGCCTCGCGTTCCGCCTGCAAGATGGCATTGAGTGGCTCGCAGTCGTCATCGCCGTCGTCGCTCTGATCGATGTTCCCATCGCCGTCCGATGCCATGGCAAGCGGCGCATAACCGCTTGCATAACCGTTTGCATCGCCCCTCTGCATGGCGGGCAGCGCCGCCCCTCTCACGAGCTCCGCGGGCAGATGCGCTGCGGTCAGCTCAGGCCCGTCGCACAGCGCGGCGGCCGTGCGCAGCACATTGCGCAGTTGGCGCACGTTGCCCGGCCACGCGCTCGCAAGCAGGATCCGCCGGGCGTCCCGGCCGAGCATCGGCGGGACTTCGTTATCCTGCTCGAGCAGATGAAGGATCAATTCGAGCTTGTCTTCGCGCTCGCGCAGCGGCGGCACGCTCACTGCCACACCGTTGAGCCGGTAATAGAGGTCTTCGCGAAACTGTCCGTTCGCAACAAGCGCAGCAAGGTCGCGATGGCTCGCGCTGATGAGCTGGAAATCGACCTTGATTGCGGACTCCGAGCCAAGCGGCGTCACTTCGCGCTCTTCGAGCACGCGCAGCAGCCGCGCCTGAAGTGCGAGCGGCATGTCGCCGATCTCGTCGAGAAAGAGCGTGCCGCCGTTGGCCTGCAGAATCTTGCCGCGCCGTCCCTCGCGCTGCGCGCCCGTGAACGCGCCCGCGCGATAGCCGAACAATTCGCTTTCGATCAGGTGTTCGGGCAACGACGCGCAGTTGATCGCGACGAACGGCCCCTCGCGGCGTGCGCTGGCCGCATGCAGCGCGTTGGCGAAGACGTCCTTGCCTGAGCCCGTCTCGCCGCGCACCAGCACGGCGATGCCGCGATCGAACACGCGCTCGCCAAGGCGCAACTGGCTCGCGAGATGCGTGTCGCCAAACTCGACACGCGGGCCACACGATGCCCGTCCGGGGTGGCGCGCAGTGGCGCGGCGCGGCGTGGCCGTTTCGCCCTCGTGCGTTTTTTGGGCATCTTGCGCGGCGACGGGCTGCGCCATGGTGCGGCCCATGCTCGCCGCGGTTTGCTTGAGCGGTGCTTGCGCGACGGCGAAGAAGCGATTCGGCGCATGGGCGCGATACACCGCAACGGGGTGAAACGAGCTCTGCACACTGCGCGCGACGAGGTCGGCGAGTGTGGCGCTAAAGAGGTCGGTGATGCGCTTGCCGGCAATCTCGGCCAGCGTGCCGAAGCCAAGCTGGAACAGCGCGCTGCGGTTCGCGGCGAGCACGAGGCCACTCTCGTCGATCGTGAGTTTGCCGGCATGCAGCGTATTCACGAATTCCGGGCGGCTATGAAAGTGCACCATATGCGCCTGGGTGTGGCGCGCATCGAGTAGACGGTTTTCGATCATTTGCCGCGACATGCCCACGAGCACGAGTGAATGTTGTTGCTGCAACTGGGAGCGGCTCGTCACGTCGAGCACGCCTGCGAGCGCGCCGCGCTCGTCGAATACCGGCGCGGCCGAGCAGGTGAGGGCGGCATAGCGGGAGAAAAAATGCTCGTGCTGGCGTACGGCGAGCGCTTCGCCTTCGGCCAGGCAGGTGCCCATGCCGTTGGTGCCCGCTTCGCGCTCGCTCCAGACCGCGCCCACGCAAAAGCCCCAGTCTTCCACTTGCTCCGCGAAGCTCGCCGAGGACACCAGATGCAGGATCACGCCGTCCGCGTCGCTCAGCACGACCGCGAGGTCGGCGTCGCCCAGTTGCTGGTAGAGCGTTGTCATCTCGAGCTTCGCGCAGCCGATCAGATCGGCGAGGCGCTCGCGGCGCTGCGCGAGTTCGGCGCTCGTGAGCACGGGCGGCGGGCGGCACGCGTCGGGGTCGAGCCCGTAGTCGTTCAGGCAGCGCGTCCATGAGCGCACGATGGCAGCGCTCGGCTCGTAATGTCCGAGCCGCTGGCGCAATACGCCGTCGACGCCGCTCGCGCGGGCCGGCCGCTCAATACATTCCTCGGCATATTGGGTTGACTGCATGACACGTGTCTCCGGAGGCTCCGACTGCCAATAGTGGGCACATCGGCTGGCGCAACGCTCGTGAATGGCGGCGCTGCTGCCAGCTTGGGTCCAATTATTTGCACTCAAATTTCCGGTGACAATTCGCCTTATGGGGCTACCCCCTTGTGGGTAGGGGGCATATCGCCGGGCCGATCCGGAGTTCGTCGGGCGACTGAGCCTGCTGCCGCTTCAGCGTTCGCGCGAGCCCTGCTCGTGGCGCCACACCACGGCTTCGAGCCGCGAATGCAGGTCGAGCTTGCGCAGCACGTGCTTCACATGGACCTTCACGGTACCCACGCTGATGCCGAGTTTGCGCGCAATGACCTTGTTGCACATGCCCTCGACGAGGTAGTCGAGTACCTCGACTTCGCGCGCGGTGAGGTCCGATTGCGCGGGCGCCATGCGCTGGCCGCCCGAGAGGGCCTGCACGAGACTGCCCGTGACCGCGTCGCTGAGCACGGCTGCGCCCGCCAATGCTTTCTGCAACGTGACACAGAGGTCCTCGGGGTCCATGTCCTTGAGCAGATAGCCATGAGCGCCCGCACGCAGCGCGGCGACCACGTCGCGTTCGTGATCCGAGACGGTCAGCATGATGAAGCGCGCGTTCACGCCGGCATCACGCATCAATTGAAGGGTCTCGATGCCGCTGACTTCCGGCATGTTCAGGTCGATCAGCACGATCTCGGGCTTCAGGCGCGCGGCCATCTCTACGCCTTCGCGGCCCGAGGCGGCTTCGCCTGCGATCGAGAACAGCGGATTCATCTGGATGAGCTGCGCGACGCCTTTGCGAAAGAGGGCATGGTCGTCGATAAGCAAAACGGAATGGGGGGGCATGGCGTTTCCTTGGCGCGTTAACCAGACTGCCTGTCTCTACTGGAACGGCGTGATCCGCTCTTGCTACGCTGCTCGCGTCATTGCACAGGCATAGCGGCGCAGCAACCGGATTTTTTCTTGATTAGAGGATCAAGTCTACGGGTGGAATCCCGATGGACAATATTCACCAGCAAGAAAAAAAACGGGCCGGTCATGGCGAACCGGCCCAAATCTCTTCTCACTACCCCGCACTACTCAGAAACGCCTAAAAGTGACTGCGTAATTCCTCAGCGATGTCGAAAATGTCGCCCACGATGCCGTAGCGTGCGATTGTGAAGATCGAGGCTTCGGGATCGGTGTTCACGGCAATGATGTTGTCCACGTGCTTCATGCCGGCCATGTGCTGCACCGAGCCCGAGATGCCCATCGCGATGTACATCTTGCAGGCCGCCGCGGTCTTGCCGGATTGGCCCACCTGGTGCGCTTTGGGCAGCCAGCCCGAGTCGGCGATCGGGCGCGAGCAGCCGAGCGTGGCGCCCACGGTCTCCGCGAGCTCGCGGAATTGCTCGACGTGCGTTTCCTCGCCGATGCCACGGCCGACCGAGAGGATGAATTCCGCGCCCGGAATGTCGACGTCGCCGCTCGCGGCCGGTTCCTCGAACGCCAGGTGCGTGCTGCGCGGCGCGAGCGCCGGCGCCGCGAACGTGCTCACGCTGGGCATGCCGGCGGCGTCGGGCGCTTTGAAGGCGCCGGGGCGCAGGGTCACGAGCGCCGTTTCCTTGCCCGGAAACTCGATCTCCATGTTGACCTTCTGCCCATAGCCCGAGCGCGTCGCGAGCCAGTCCGAGCCGTCGCGCGCGAGCCCGAACGCGTCGGTCGTGAATCCGTAGTTGCCCTTGGCCGCGAGCGGGGCCGCGTAGCCTAGCGTGTCGATCGTATGCGGGAGCAGCACGAGCGAGGGCTTACGCGCCTCGATAATTGCGCGCGCAACGTTTTCGTAGATTTCCGGATCGAAGGCGTCGCTGCTCGTCTGCACGGTGACGATCTCGTCGACGCCCGCGAGCTTGAGGCTTTCCACGTAGACGTCGGGCTGCGCGCCCAGCACGGCGACCGTGACGGTTTCGCCGCTCGCTTCCTTCGCCTGCACGGCCGCGCCGAGCACTTCGAGACTGACCGGGCGCAGTTGCCCTTGACGGTGTTCCACCAGAACCAGAATGCCGCTCATTTCGCTTCTCCCCTGAATTCCTTGATCAGACCCGCCAGGCGCGCTGCCTGCTCGGCGGGCGTGCCTTCGATCATTTGCGCGCGGCCCGTGGCCGGCACGTAGACGCGCCGGATCCGCGAGAGCGATCCCGCCGCGCCGGTTTCACTGGCGGCGAGGCCGAGTTCGTCCGGCGTGAGCGTTTCGATGGGCCGTTGCGCGGCCTGCTTGATGCCGCGCAGCGAGGCGTAGCGCGGCGTGTTGATGCCGAGCTGGATGGTCAGCACGGCGGGGCACTGCACCTCGACGGTGGCGTACGCGCCGCCTTCCAGCTCGCGGCGCGCGGTGGCCGTTTTCGCGCCGGGCGCGTAGTCGAGCCCCGCCACGACCGCCGCGTGCGGCCAGTCGATCAGGCCCGCGAGCGCCATGCCGGTGACGCCATAGGCGTGATCGGAAGCCTGCACGCCCGCGAAGATCATGTCCGGCGCTTCCTTGCGTGCGAGCGCGGCCAGCACCCGGGCGATGGCGACCGGGTCGGCGTCTTCGAGCTCGTCGCTCCAGATGCGCACCGCGCGGTCGGCGCCTTTTGCGAGGCACTTGCGCAATTCTTCGTCGGCGCTATCGGGGCCGACCGTGGCCACCACGATTTCGATGTCGCCGTTCGCGCCTTCCTTCAGGCGCATCGCTTCTTCCAGTGCGTAGTGGTCCCACTCGTTCAGGTCGAAGACGTGAAAATCGGCGCTGACGTCGCGGCCGTCGTCGTTCAGCTCGAAGTCTTCATCGAGCGAAGCGACCTGCTTGATTGTGACTAGTATCTTCATCTTGACTCCATGGTGTTCGTCGGACAGGGCGAATCGTGTTGCACGTCGCTTTCGTGTTGCTCGTACTGCATTGCATCGTCATCCAGCGGATGGGGGGAAACGGCAGCGGGCTGCGGCGCGGCAGCGGTAGACGCGAGCGGGCCGAGCGCGCGCCCGAAATGGCCGAACAGGCGCGCCCGGACCTCGCGGTCGGGGTCGAACCGCATGCGCCAGCGGTCGGCGTCCGTGAGGTTCGGATGTTCGAACACCAGCACGCGGTGCAGCGGGTAGGGTTCGTGGCGCAGCTGCAGCAGCACGCGCCGCGAGGCCTCGCGATTCAGGATCACGCCGCGGCGCACGTCCGCCACCGGGTGGGCGGCGAGCCGTGCGAGCTGCGCCTGCGGGGTCGCGGGATGGCGTGCGATGCCGGAGAGCACGTCGACGTCTTCGTCGGCGGCGAGGCGCCGCAGCAGCGCGCCCGGCAAGTCCTCGCGCAGCGCGACGCCCGCGCGGACCCATGCCACCGGGTCGGCGGCAAGCTGCGCGACGAGGCGCGCGGGGCAGTCCGGGTGGCGCGCCACCGCGCGGCGCACTTCCGCTTCGCTGTCGTTCACGAGGCGCTCGAGCCACTCGGCCGGGCAGGCCGGATTGCGCGCGAGCGTGCGGCGCACCCAGGGATCGTCGTTTGCGATCAGCCACTCGACGACCTTGAGCGGCAGGTCGCGGCGTGTGGCCACCACGCGGCGCACGATGGCTTGCGCATCGAAGCACAGGCCGATCAGCGCGCCGGCGGACGTGTTCGCATTGAGCGCGGCGGCGCGGCGCACACCGGGGTCTTCGTCGCGGGCGAGCTGCGCGAGGATCGCGGCGGGCGTGCGAGTCTGGAGCGCGAGGCTGCGCCGCTCGGCCGGCGATGAGGGCAGTGTGTGAAGCAGCGCATCGGGGCAGCACGGATGGCGCAGCACCTGGGCGCGTACCGCGCCGGTATGCGTGCTCCGCCAGAGCTGCAGCAGCGTTTGCGGATCGGTCGCGAGATGGATCGCGAGCAGGCGCTGCAGCACGGCGATGCCGCGCTGCTCGACGAGCGTCAGCAGTTCCGAGGGCACGCCGACGTTCTCGCAGAGCGCGCGCAGCACCTCGATGTCCTCGCTTTGCGCGGCGAGCATGGCAAGCAGCGCGTGGGGCGCTTTCGCGTGCCGTGCGAGCAGGCAGGCGAGACGCTGGGCCGGCGCTTCGTGTTCGTCGACGAAAAGCGCGAGTGCGTCGCCGGGCGTGGCGGGGTTTCTCGCGAGGCGCATTTTCAGCGTCTCGTCGTGGTTCGCCGCCGCGAGCCGCGCGAGTTCGGCGAGCACCGCGCCGTGCGCGAACGCGCAGGCCGCGAGGGCGAGGCAGTCGCGCCGCGCCCCGAAGAGCCGCGCGCCGAGGCGCCCGCGGTCCGCGTCGTCCGCGTGCGGGTAGAGCGCGGCGGCCGCGTAGATGTCGTCGGCGGCCAGCGCGAGCTCGACCAGCTCGCGCCAGTGCCGGCGCATCGTCGGCGTGCGCGCTCGCCGCTGCCGCGCGCGTTTCTCGGGCATTGCGGGCATTGCGGGCATTGCGGGCATCGCGCGCTGTTCGTGCGTGTCGTGCATCTCGCGCGTGCCGTGCCGCGCGTGCCTGCCGTGCATCGCGTGCGCGCGGTCTTGCGGAGTGGCGGAGCTGGGCGTCATCTCGGGCAGTCCTTGCCGGGGCTCAGTCAGGGCTCGGTTAGCGTTCAGTTTGCGTTCAGGCCGCGTTCATGCAGCGGCGATGGCGGCTACATCGCCAGCCGGGCCCGCATCGTCGCTGGCCGGTTCCGCGAGGCTTTCGGCGATCAGCTCGATCAGCTCGCGCACGACGAACTTGCCTTCGTAGCCGCTCGTCTTCAGCGCGTCCTCGAACATCGTCAGATCCTTGGGGCAGCACACCACGAACACCTCCAGTCCATCGATGCGCGCCGCCTCGTGCATGCGGTTCTGCGAAGGCTTCTCCTTGCCGACCGGATCGCTCATCCAGATCCGGCCGCCGCCGGCGCCGCAGCAAAACGAGTTGTCGCGCGAGCGGGGCATCTCCACGAGATCGCAGCCGAGCGCCGCGAGAATCTGGCGGGGCGCGTCGTAGCCCTTGTTGAAGCGCCCGAGATGGCACGGGTCATGGAAGGTCACGCGGTAGCCGAGCTTGCGTTTCGGCTTCAACACGCCTTCGCTGAACATGCGCGCGACGAGGCTCGTGTAATGCTCGATCTCGAACTTGCCGCCGAAGTCGGGGTACTCGTTGCGGATCGTGTTGTACGAGTGCGGGTCGGTCGTGACGATGCTGCGGAAGTTCGACTGCCCGAGCAGCGCGATGTTGTTCTCGGCGAGCAGTTCGTAGAGCCCTTCCTCGCCCACGCGGCGCACGTCGTTGCCCGCGTTCGACTCGCCCTCGTAGAGCAGACCGAAATCCACTCCGGCGTTATGCAGCAGCGTGGCGAAGGCCTGGGTCACGCGCTGGTTGCGCGGATCGAACGAGGCATAGTCGCCCACGAACCACAGCAGATCGACGCTCTCCTTGCGCGCGTCCTTGATCTGGAAGGGCAGCGGCTTGGTCCATGCGGCGCGCTTGCGCTTCGACTCGTTAAACGAATTGCCATTCTTGTGGATCGCCTGCAGCGTCTTTTGCACTTGCGGTTCCATCTCGCCTTCCTCGACGAGCTTGCGGCGCATCTGCACGATGATGGGCACGTGCTCGACCGCCACCGGGCAGATCTCCACGCAGGCCATGCAAGTGCGGCACGACCAGACGGTTTCCATGAACACCTGGCCGATGCCCTTGCCGTGCACGTCGAGCTTCACCTCGTCGGGCAGCGTGTTCTTTTGCAGGGCCTCGTTGGCGAACTCGCGCAGCGAGAGGATCACGTCGCGCGGCGAGAGCGGCGCGCCCACGGCGTTGGCGGGGCAGGCCTCGTGGCAGCGGCCGCACTTCGTGCAGGCGTCGAGATTGAGCAGGTGCTTCCAGGTGAAGTCGGTGATGGTCTTGTAGCCCACGCGCTCGCTGCCGGGTTGAGCGTCGCCTTTTGCTCCCGCGGCCCCCTCGGCGCCTTCCACAACCTCGGCGGCCTCGATGCGCGGCAGGCGCTGCGCGGCGAGCGGATCGCGCATCATCAGCGAGGCCGAGGCCGTGAAGATGTGCTTGACCTTGGTGTACGGAATCAGCGCGATGAAGGTGAGCGCGAGCAGGCCGTGGAACCACCAGAGGCCGGTGCGGATCACGTAGGCGGCCGAAGCGCTCACGCCCACGCCCTTGAAGATCTCGGCGAGGAGGGCCGCCACCGGCGACCACCAGCGCGTGTCCCACACCACGGCGCGATCTTGCAGCCAGACGAGGCGCAGCCCGCTCAGCACGAAGCCGGTAACGCCGATCAGCACGAGCGTCCAGAGGAATGCCCAGTCTTCGCGACGGTAGCCGCTGCGGTCGTAGTCGGGGTCGCCGGGCTGGCGGTCGGGACGCTTGTAGTCGAGCTTGGGCGGCTTGATCCAGCCGCGGCGCGCCATCATGTAGATGAGCCCGGCGATCATGGAGACGCCCGCCACGTTCATGGCAAGCTTGAACAGCAGATAGAAGTCACCGTTCCAGAAGTGAATGCCGAGAAAGCGCGCCGTGATGTCGTAATCGACGGTGACGGTGGCGGTGCCGAGAAACAGCACCGCGAAGCCGTAGAAAATCATCCGGTGCGCGCGGCCCGCCGCGGGATCGCGGCGCGCGACGGTGCGGTGGCTCAGCACGACGCGCACCATGTCCTTGAAGCGCGCCTGCAGGTCGATCTTGCCGAACGATTTCGACAAGCGCTGCCCGCGCCGGTATTTACGGATCTGGACATAGACACCCCACGCGAATACGCCAATCGCCGTGAGGCCGATGAGATAGAACAGCGCGATCGCAAACGACGGGAAGCCCTCGAACAGGATGCGCGTGACGGTCGCTGGGTCGAAAGTCGCTGGGGTCTGCATGGCTCGTCCGTTTCGTCCGTTTATTGAATGGGGAAGGGCGCTTTTTTCAGCGCTTTTTTTCAGGTAAAGCGCGCCCGTGCCAGGCCGTCGAGCGCGCCTGAGCAGGATCTGTGCACCGTGGCGCCCGGCGATGCGGGCGGCTACGGTGGCAGGGTGGGTCCCGGTCTCACACAGGGTGCGCCGGGACCGTGCCGCCTTACTTCTTGTAGTGGATCTGGTAAGTGCCTTCGGGCAGATGCGGCGTGCCCCAGACGGCCACTTCGCGCTTGTACGGCAGCGGGAACTGCGGGTTGGACTCCTCGATCTCGCGTGCGACGCGGTGGCCCGTGAAGGTCGCATCGGCGATCAGGCGCGGTGCTTCGGCGTCGCCGATCAGGTACACGCCCTTGATGCCCTTGCTCTCCCACTGGTCCTGCTTCGCCTTGATCTCGCGATACAGCGTGTCGTTCGAGCGGCGGCCGGTGACGAGCACGAGCGAGTCGAACTCGAGCCAGCGGTGCGTCTTGTTCGCATCGCGCGGCAGCTGGCCCGCGCCCCGGTAGGTGCGCTTCGAGCCGTCACCCCAGATGTTGTAGATCTCGATGCGGCCTTTCTCGATGCGGCTCGCGAAGTGGTCGCCCAGTTCGGTCACATGCAGCTCATGGAGCCGGCGCATCATGTTCGGATACTCGAGCGTGAAGTGCATGTAGTTCGCCAGATGCACGCCGCTCACGATCGTGACTTCGTGGCCAGCCGCCGCGAGCTTTTCGGCGAGGCTCGGCGCCATGAAGTAGGTGTCTGCATTGAGAATCACGACACGCTTGCCGATCGGCTTCTTGCCGCCCAGCACCTGCTCGGGCGTCAATTGATCGGGTTGCGAAGCATCGGCGCCGGGGATCGGATCGTGCGTGAGGCAGTTGGTGCCGTCGGTCACCCAATGCGAACCGGTTGCGATAACAACTTTTTCCGCGCCGTACTCGAGCACGTCGTCGGCGGTAAGCGGCTTCACGCCGAGCGCGAGCTGGCTCTGCTTGTTCTTCTTGAGGAGCTTGGTGATCTGCGTTTCGCGATAGTCGCGGTGATAGCCCCATTCGCCGAGGCCCGGCAGCGTGACCACGCTGTTCAGATGGCCGCCGATCTTCTCGGCGCTATCCACGAGGTGGACCGTGTAGCCGCGCTGCATCAGCACGCGCGCGCACTCCGAGCCCGACGGACCCGCACCCACCACGAGCACCGAGTCTTCCGACTTGCACTCTTCGAATTTTTCCGGGTGCCAGCCGCGGCGATACTCTTCGCCGGCCGTGGCGTTCTGCGTGCAGATCATCGGCGGGCCGCCGATTTCCCAGCGCGAGATACAGACGTTGCAGCCGATGCACACGCGCACGTCGTCGACGCGGCCTTCCTCGATTTTCTTCGGCAGGAACGGGTCGGCAATCGAAGGACGTGCCGCGCCGATGATGTCCGCATAACCTTTCGTGACGATCTCGGTCATCTTCTCCGGATCGGTGAAGCGGCCCACGCCCAGCACCGGCTTCTTCGAGACCTGCTTGATGAACTTGGTCCACGGGACCTGGTGGCCCTGCAGATAGAAGCGCGAGGGGCCCGCGTCTTCGCCCCATTCGGCGATGTCGCCCACGTCCACGTCCCAGAGGTCGACCAGCGAATCGGCCATTTCGACGAACTTCATGCCGTCCTTTTCGACTTCCACGCCGCCGGCGCCATAGAGCGAGTCCACGGCAAAGCGCGTGGCGATGGCACAGTCGCTGCCCACGGCGCGGCGCACTTTCTCGAGCGTTTCGAGCCAGAAGCGTGCGCGGTTTTCGAGCGAGCCGCCGTAGCCGTCGGTGCGCTTGTTGTAGTAGGGCGAGAGGAACTGCAGCGGCAGATACGAGTGCGCGCCGTACACATAGACGATGTCGAAACCGGCATCGCGTGCGCGCAGGGCCGCTTTGACATAGTATTGCTGCACATCGCGGATGTCGTCGAGATCCATCTCCTTGCAGTACGTGAGCGTTTCGAACTCCGAAGCGTACTGGCTGGGACCGCGCGGCGTGGCGCGGCTTTCCATGCAGGGCGCGTGCGCGCCGCCGTACCACATTTCGATGCCCGCGAGCGCGCCGTACTTGTGGACTTCCTCGGTCATCGCGCGCAGGTTGCGCACGTCGCCTTCGTCCCAGATGCGTGCCGAGAGACGGTGCGTGTCGTCCGACTCCGGGTGGATCGAGCAATATTCGGTGTTCATTGCAGCCCACCCGCCTTCGGCCTTCATCGAGCGGTGTGCGGCCTGGAAGCCGGGCAGATTGCTGCCCGCGCCAATGCAGTGCGGGACTTGATAGAAGCGGTTGCGCAACGTCTTCGGGCCGATCTGGATGGGCTCGAACAGCACGTCATAGCGGGGATCGCGGGACATGGGGACGTATCTCCTGATGTGTTTGGTGTGCTTGTGGGGCTGCTTGCGTCGACTTGAGTCGAAAATCAGGCCGCTACGCGCGTGCGCACGCGTTGCGGGTCATAGAACGGCGTGCGGGTGACGGTGCCGGTGAAAGTGCCCGCGGCGTCGTGAATCTCCACCTTGGTGCCGAGCGCCGTATGCGAGGGCTTCAGGTGCACCATCGCGAGCGACTGCATCAGATACCGGCTGAACGTCGCGCTCGTGACAACGCCAACCTGCTCCTTGCCGATGAAGATCTTCGCGCCCGCGCTCACCGCGCCGTCGTGCTTCACGAGCACGCCGGCCTGCTTGAAGCGCTCCTTGCCGCGCGCGTTGAGCAGCGCCGCCTTGCCGATGTAGTCGCCGGGCTTCTCGACGTCGATCATCCAGTCGAGGTTCAGCTCCCACGGGGTGACGTCGCCCTCGGGCATGTCGAAGGGGTAGAAGAGCAGGGCGGCTTCGATGCGCGCAAGCTCGAGCGAGGTCCACGAGGCCGGCACGATGCCGAGCGGCTTGCCCGCTTCGAGAATGGCGTCCCATAGCGCAATGGCGTCGCTCGCGCTGCACGAGACTTCGAAGCCCTGCTCGCCGGAGTAGCCGCCGCGCGAGATGATGATCTTGCGGTCGAACAGTTGAGTTTCGACGTGCGCGAAATACGGCAGCTTCGGGAGATCGATGCCGATATGCGGCTGGAGGATGGCCGCGGCGCGCGGGCCTTGCAGCGACAGCATGTGCACGTCGAAGTCCTGATGCCACTCGACGTTGCGGCCCTGCGCGGCGCGGCGCAGATGCTCCTGGGTCGTGCCGCCGCCGTGCGAGATGCGGTATTGATTCGGCGCGTCGTAGATCACCATCAGGTCGTCGCACACGACGCCGCGCTCGTCGACTTCCGCCGCCAGACGCGCGGTGCCGGGCTTCATCTTCGTGACGTCGATGGCGCAGATGCTGTCGATCACGGCGCCGGCATCGGGGCCGCTCACGCGCAGGATGTTCAGCGCGCTGATATCGTAGAGGCCCGCTGTCGAGCGCACCGCGACCACTTCGTCGTTCGGGTCGCTGTTGTAGTACCAGGGCAGCGGCATGTCGTTCCACATATCGCCGTCCAGCTTCGAGCCCAGTTCGCGATGGCGGATATTCAGAATTGATTGCCTTGTCATAGCGTTTTCCCGAGGTTGAACCTTGCGTGAATAAAGGCCGACGAGTCCGGACCGGTAGGCATGGACCAGGGCCGCTGGATGGCAATCAGTCTCCTTCGTTAAAATCGGCGTCACAATCGCCCCGTGGCGCTACCTCCGAGTGGGTAGGCGCGCTACTTCGATGCGCCGCGCGAAGCTTTCAAATGCGCCGCAACATGCCTTATCGTGTAAGCGCGCATATAGGCATATGGGGCTGTGAAGCCCGCCTGACGGACATTCGGCCACATGGCGCCCGTCCGGATGCACCCTCCTGGGCGTAGCGCGGGGGCTACCCCCAATGAATCATTGCCCTCCCTTTTTGGCTCGTCGATTCTGTTCGTACAGATTCGGAGCCACGATGAGGGATCAACCGGCATGAACGGATTAAACGGACCCAAGGCGATACCAGTACGCGTCGAACGTGTGGAGAGCATTACGGCCGATATTCGGCGCTTCACGCTCGTGCCCGCGCAAGGCGGCTCCCTGCCGGCGTATTCCGCCGGCAGCCATGTCGTCGTGACCATGCGAGGCGAAGCGCGTACCTGGCGCAACGCTTACTCGCTGACGAGGGCGGCGGGCGCGCGCGACGCATATCAGATCATGGTGCGGCGCGTGCCTGCCTCGCGCGGCGGCTCGGCATTCATGCATGCCCAGGTGAAGGAAGGCAGCGAGCTTGAAATTTCGATGCCGTCGAACTTCTTTCCGCTCGCGCGGCGCGCGACGAAGCATGTGATCGTTGCGGGCGGGATCGGCATCACGCCGTTTCTTTCGATGCTGCCAGAGCTGGCCGCAAGCGGCGCGCGCGTGGAGATGCATCTGTGCTGCCGCCCGGAGGACGCCGAAGCGCTCGAGGCGCTGATTGCCGAGCGCATCGTGGGCGGTGTCGCCATCTACACCGACTTGCAGGATGTCGAAACGCGCTTTGGTTCCTTGTTGGCTGCGCAGCCGCCCGGCACGCATCTCTATACGTGCGGACCGGTGGGTTTGATGGAAGGGCTCGCACAGGTCGCGCGGGCGCGCGGCTGGCCCGAAAGCCACTTTCACCAGGAGAGCTTTGGCGGTGCATCGCACGGCGAGCCGTTCGTCGCGGTGCTCGCAAAGAGCGGCCGCGAGGTGGCGGTAGGCGCCGACCAGAGCCTGCTCGAAGCCCTGGAAGCGGCGGGCATCGACGCCCCCTATATGTGCCGGGGCGGCGCGTGCGGCACCTGCTCGCTCGAAGTGCTGGAAGGCGAGCCGGAGCATCGCGACTTCTTCCAGAGCGCCGCCGAACGCGCCACGAACTGCAACGTGCTGCCTTGCGTGTCGCGTGCGCGCAGCGCGCGTCTCGTGCTGAACATCTGACGAAAACGAGAGAGCCCAACGCCATGTCCATCGCCTTCAAGCCCGACGAGTCGTTTCGCGACGCCTACGCGTATCGCAACAGCGAAGCAGCGATCCTGCGTTTTCCGTTTCCGTTCCCGGAAGACCGCTACATGTATTCGGTGAACATCGAGCCGCATACGAGCGGCGAGCCCGGCACGGTGTTTCGGGCCGCGTTCGACATCGACGAGCATTACGTTGCCGAATGCCGCGACCGCGCGCTCACGCTCGAAACCGACCCCTTGCGCTGCCAGGTGCTGGACCACATGGACACCGCTCAGTGGGACACGCTCGAACTCATCATGGAAAGCCTTGCGCGCGATTACCCCGAGTATTTCCAGCTCGAGCGCGATGGGGAAGACAGGGCGCGGTGGACGTGGACGAACCGTCCGCTCGGGCTCACGCAGTCGTTCGTGTTCGGTGACGCCGACACGCTGCCGTGTCCGCCGCTCGAGTACATCACGCGCCAGGCGCAGGGCGATTTCGTCCTGCTCGATCATCGCGACGACAACCTGTTCATGGACGGCGGCATGGTGACGACCCAGGCGGACTGGTCGCTCGATTTCGACCTCGGCATGAGCTTCATGGAGTGGCACGGTCCCGTGCCGCTCGCGCATCAGGCCGGCATTTTCGAGCGCGCGCTGAAATTCTTGTTGCGCCTGCAATCAGGTGCGCCGGTGCGCCGCCTGAACTGGACGATGACCGTCAATCCGCGTCTGGACACCTCGCCCGAGCATTACCCCGAGTGGGGCCCTGACCGTGCGAGCATCACGCCCGAGAACGTCGGCGGCAAGCTGCATTTGCGCGTGGAGCTTCAGACGCTGTTCAGGCTGCCGCGCAGCAACGCGATCCTGTTCTGCGTGCGCTGTTATCTGATCAGCCTCGAGGAACTCGCTCGCGTGCCCAAATGGGGCAAGCGCCTGCATCGCGTGTTGACCACGCTGCCGCAGGAGTTGTCCGAATACAAGGGGCTCGTGCGCTATCGCGACACGGCGCGGCAGTGGCTCGCGCAGTTCGACGATGGGGCGCCAACCACGCCCGGCACCCAAGCCGAGGTCGAGCGCTTGAGCCCGCCCGTTAGTCCGCCCCTTGACGAGTCCCACACCCGGCCGAGTTTCGCCGGATCCTGAGTCCTTCGTGGTCGTGTCGCGTGCCGTGTCCGGCGCCGAGCTTCAAGCGGCGCTGGTTTTCGATGCGCGGCGCGGCGGCGGTCGCATCTCCACATAGCCGTATTCCGGCCGCCGCCCAGCGGTCCCTCATCAGAGAAAGGAAGAGACATATGAATACGATTTCCGAAGAACTCGTTGTCGAACCGGAGGGTTCGTTACAACGCAAGATCAGTTGGACCGGCGCATTCTGGGTAGCTAGCGGAGTGCCCGCGCTGGTGCTGTTCTCGATCGGCTCGATTGCGGCAACCGTGGGCAAGCTTTCATGGGCTGTCTGGATCATCTCGATCGGCCTTGGCTTCATCCAGTCGTTTTCGTATGCGGAGATTGCCGGGCTCTTTCCGCACAAATCGGGGGGCGCGTCGGTCTACGGCGCCATTGCATGGGTACGCTATTCGAAGCTGTTCGCGCCGCTTTCGGTCTGGTGCAACTGGTTCGCGTGGTCGCCCGTGCTTGCGATCGGCTCGGGGCTCGCGGCGGGCTACGTGCTGTCGATCCTCTTTCCCGCGGACTCCGCCATCAACGCCTGGCAGATCACGCTCGTGAGCCTCGACTGGCTGCGCTCGGGACTGAGCCTGCGCATCAACGCGACCTTCATACTGGGCGCGGCGATCCTGCTCATCACGTTCGCGATCCAGCACCGCGGCATCATGAACGCGGCGCGCATCCAGACCATCCTGGGCGTGGCGGCGCTGGTGCCGCTGATTCTCGTCGGCATGGTGCCGCTCTTCACCGGCGACGTGGCCGCGCACAACCTGTTTCCACTCGTGCCGCTGGCAAAGGACGCCGGCGGGCAGATCATCGACGGCACGTGGAACATGGCGGGCATCACGCTGATGGCGGGCGGGCTTTTCGTGGCGGCGTGGTCGACCTACGGGTTCGAGACGGCCGTTTGCTACACGCGTGAATTCCGCGATCCGAAGCGCGACACCTTCAAGGCCATCCTGTATTCCGGTCTCCTGTGCATTTTCGTTTTCACCGTGGTGCCGCTTTCGTTCCAGGGCGTGCTCGGCCTCGGCCATCTGGTGACGCCCGACGTCAAGGACGCCGCTGGCAACGTGGTGACGCCCGCGGTCTACAGCGGCATCCTCTCGCCGGACATCTACAGCGGCATGGGCGTGGCCAAGGCCATGGCGCCGATGATCCACGGCGGCTTGCTGGTCGAGCGCGTGCTCGTGGTGATGCTGGTGCTCGCACTCGTGCTGGCGATCATGACCTCGATGGCGGGCTCCTCGCGCACGCTGTATCAGGCCTCGGTGGACGGCTGGCTGCCGAAGTACCTCTCGCATGTAAACGAACATGGCGCGCCCACGCGCGCCATGTGGACCGACCTCTGCTTCAACCTGATCCTGCTGCTGATGTCGGATTATGTGTTCGTGCTCGCGATTGCCAACGTCGGCTACATCATCTTCAACTTCCTGAACCTGAATTCCGCGTGGATTCACCGGCTCGACCGCAAGGACTGGGTACGGCCGTTCCGCGCACCCAACTGGCTGATCGTGCTGGGCACGCTGTTCTCGTTCGTCAATCTCGCGCTGCTCGGCATGGGTGCGGATACGTGGGGCGCGGGCACGCTGGTGTCGGGCCTGGTCTTCGCCGCGCTGATCCTGCCGGTGTTCATGTTCCGCCACTACGTGACCGACAAGGGGCATTTCCCGGACACGATGAAAGAGGACATGGAGCTGCTCGGCAACGGCAAGGTCGCCAAGCGCGCCGGGATTCTGCCTTACGTGACCGTTGTGGCCGGCATCGCGGTGATCTGGATCACCCATGCGATCGCGGTCTACTGACACTCGTACCAACGGAGGGAGCTTTCGATGATGACTTCGCCGATCATGAGCCGCCCGGTGTACGCGGCGCTCGAAGCCGATCCGCTGGGCACGCAGCACTGGCTCCTGACTGCGGGCGCCACCGCGGAGGATCGCGTCCGCGTGCTGAAGGCCTTGAGCACGCTGGGCACGGCACCGCTCGAGGTCTGGTCCGTCGACGAGGACCTGGCGCACGCGGGTGCTGGCAGTGTTTGCGTGTTGCCGCATGCGGTGGCGCGGCGCTTCGATGAAGAGGGCGAGTTGCTGGGCGCGCTGGGTGAGGCGCTGCGCGGTGCGCAGGTGGGAATTCGGCTCTATGCGCTCGGCACCGAGCCTTTCATCGGGTCGGTGCGGCAGATCGCGGAGCGCGCCGGTATCGCGCCCGAGGCGGTGAGGGCGGAGCATAGCGGCAGCCTCCGGCGACGCGTGTATTGCATTCACTGCCGCTCGATGAACGAAGATGTGACAGCCAACGTGACGCCGTGCGGCGGATGCGGCCGGAAGCTGTTCGTGCGCGATCACTTCTCGCGGCGGCTGGCGGCGTTCATGGGCGTGCAGGCCGACGCCGAGGTGCCTGGAGAGATTCCTGCTGTCGAGCACGCTTATTTGTAGCAGCGTCGACATTGCGTGTGCCCGGGCTCATGCGCGCTACCGCATGAGCCCTTTTTCATTCCAGTTCGTACTCCGTCCCTTTCTCCACGCTACCCCCAAAGTGGAATCCCCTCTTGCAGATTGCCGTATTGCAGGCGCGCGCCATACTGGAGGCGTTCGGCCTTGTGCCGTCATGCAGGAGGAAAGGGTATGGAATCACTTACCACAGTGCTTCTCGTCGACGACCACGCGCTATTCCGGCGCGGTGTGGCGCAGCTCATCGAGATGAACCCGGCCTTTCGCGTCGTTGGCGAGGCGGGCTCGGGGCGCGAAGGCGTGGCGATGGCGCTGGAGCTTGAACCGGACGTGATGCTGGTCGATCTGAACATGCCGGAGATGAGCGGCATCGAGACCATTGCCTTGCTGCGCGACCAGGGTGTGAAGGCACGCCTTGTCATGCTCACCGTCTCCGATAACGAACGGGACGTGGTGGCCGCGCTGCGTGCCGGAGCGCACGGCTATCTGCTCAAGGACATGGAGCCCGAGGAGCTGTGCGTGAATTTGCAGAAGGTGTTGAAAGGCACCGCCGTGCTCAGCGAGGCCGCAACCGGCAACCTGGTCCAGGCGCTCTCGGGCAGCCAGTCGTTCCGCGCGAGCGAGACGCTGCTCTCGGCGCGCGAGCAGGAAGTGCTCGACTACCTCGTCGAGGGGCTCTGCAACAAGGCGATTGCGCGCAAGCTCGACATCAGCGTCGGCACGGTCAAGGTGCATGTCAAACATGTGCTGCACAAGCTCGACCTGCATTCACGGCTCGAGGCGGTCGTGTGGCACCGTGAGCACGTCGGGCGGCGTTTCGTTTCAGGCAGCTGAGCGCGCAGGCGGCTGAAACCCGCCGGCCGCGCTGGCTAGCGGGTGGTGCTGCCCGTGCCGATGCGTGCCTGCTGCGCGAACGAGGCCGGCACGAAGGTCACCACGATGCGCGAGCCCGGCTCGTTCGAGCGGATCTCAAGCTTGCCGCCGAGGCTGCGCGAGCGCTCGCGCATGATCGAGAGCCCGTAATGGTGCTCGCCGCCCGATTCCGTGACGATGCCGCGGCCATCGTCTTCGATGGACACGGTAACTTCGCGCTCGGTCGACGAGAGCGTCACGAGCGCGCTCGATGCGCGCGCGTGGCGCACGACGTTGGTGAGCGCTTCGCGCACGATCTGCCCGATATGCAGCTCCTCGTTGACCGTGAGGCGCACGCGGCGGATGCGGTTGTCGACCGAGATCTGCACCTCGCTGCGCGAGGACAGCTCTTCAGCGACTTCCTCGAGCGTCGCCGCGAGTCCGCGCGCGTGCACCGAGGTGCGGAACGTGGTGAGCAACTCGCGCAACTGCCGATAGGCGCTGTCGATCCCTTCGCGGATCGCCCGCGCGATCTGGCCGACGTCGCTGTGCGACAGCTCCTCGGGCAGCACGGCCTGCAGCCGCGCGAGCTGGATTTTCATGTACGAGAGCGATTGCGCGAGCGAGTCGTGGAGTTCGCGCGCGATGGCGTTGCGCTCTTCCAGCAGCGTCATGCGCCGGTCGCGCACGTCCCGGCTCAGGTTGGAGATGGCCTGCGCAAGCACGCTCGCGATGGTCTCCAGCAGATGCAGATGGCGCTGCTCGCTGCGCGTGTCGGTGTCGCTTTCGCAGATCAGCACGCCATAGGTGCCCGATGGCACGCGTACCGGCGCCGCGAGGATCGTCAGCAATTCGTCCGACTGGCTGTGCGGCAGCGAGCGCACGCCGGAAAGCGACATCAGCTCGTTCACGACGCGCTCGCGCACGATGTGCGGTGCAAGATCGGCGGGCGCCACGATGGTATCGACGCCAAGCAGCTGCGCCGAAGGCTCGGAGAGCACGAGCGCGATGCGCTGCACGCGCAGGATGCCGACGAGACGTTGCAGCAGCGCTTCGAGCGTACCCCCCGTGGGAGCGTCTTCGGCGAGCTGGGCGCAGATATAATGCAGCAGATCGAGCGACTGGTCCGCAAAGGCAATATGGTCCTCGACGATACGCTTGAGCCGGGCCGATTCATCCTGCTCGCTACGCAGTCGCGCGACCAGCCCGTTGAGCACCGTGATCAGGCGATCGATCTCGTCGCGTCCCGCGGGCACTTCGTGGCCGACCTGGTTGAGCATGTGCAGGGGCAGCGCAGGGCGCAGCACGAGCGCGCGCCGCGCGCCCCATGCCAGCGCGAAGATGCCCGCGAACAGCAGTGCGGCGGTGCAGGCTTCGAGCAGCGTGATGACGGCTTCGAGCGCATCGCCCTGGCGGTCGATCTCGATACGCAGGGCATCGAGCATGTCCGGGGCTGCGTGCTCGCCCGCGAGCGTTTGCAATTGCGTGGCGATGAGCGGCGTGGGCGCGCCCCGTTGCCGCCAGTGCGTCAACAAAGTATCGTTGCGTACGAGCGACGTGGCGTGTGCATTGAGCTTGAGCGCGGCATCGGGTGCGGAGGCCGCGATGCTCGTTGCGATGCGGCGCAGCCTGGCAGCATCGGCGAGCGAAACGGCGGCCTGTTCGTAGAGGGCCTTGTTGTCGAGCTGGACGCGCGTGCAGACGAACAGCAGCGCGATGAGCGCGACGAGGCACGCGAGGACGACACAGGTCTTCGCGTAGAGCGGATAACGGCGCAACCAGGCGCGGTCGGCGGCATTCATCTGGAGACAAGTAGCGAAGAAGGAACTGACGGGCGCCGTTCTTTTGCAACGTAACGGCTACGCAATTGCGGCGCCCGAATTGCGGATTCGCGAGGCCAATGCATGATGACAGTGTATCTGTTTTCCACCACGCTGCTGGTGCTTGTCGTGGGGCTGGTGCTGCCAAGACTCGGTCCGGGCCAGGGCGCCGACGTGCTGCTTTATATCGCCATTGCCTTCGCGCTCGCGCTGGCAAGCGGGCTGCTCGGGCTCGCTTTCACGTTTGGCGCGAAGCGGGCAGTCAAGCGCGGCATGCGCAGCTCCGCGGCGCCCGAGCTCACTGCGTTCGCGGAAAATCTCTCCACGCCCGCGGTACTGCTCGACAATGACGCGCTGGTGTTCGTCAACGGCGCTTTTCTGAAGCACGCGCGCTGGGAACATCATGTCGACGAGATCGTCGGCATGCCGTTCGGCAATCTGGTGCATCCGCAGTCGCTGCTGGAGTTGACGAAGCTGCTCGCGCAAACCGGCGTCGATGACGAGCGCACTTCGGGTTCGTTGCGCCTCGCGTATGGTGACGGCACGTTCCGGCGCCATCCCGTCACCGTGCTGCGCGGCCGGGGTTCGCGCCTGACGCTCCTGCAGTTTCCCGCGCCTTACGCGAGCGCCGAGTCGCAGCGCAGCGAGGCGCAGATCCAGCAGCACTGCCAGGACGTGGTCGCGCAGCTGCCGCAGGCGCTCTTTCGCATCGACCGCGAGCAGAACCTCATCTTCGTGAATCCCGCATGGCGCAGCATGCTGCGTATCGTCGGCGGCGGTGGCGATGTTCCTCCGCTTGCCGGCTTCGTGCATCCCGAAGACCGCGCGATGCTGACCGCGCGGCTCACGACGCTGCTCGACGGCCATATCAGCGAGCTCATCACGGTCGTGCGCATGATCCGCGCCGACGAAACCATGTTTCATGTCGAACTTCGCTGCCAGGCGGTGGCGGATCAGGAAGGACACCTGATCGGCGCGGTGGGTCTCGCGCTCGACGTGTCGAACAGCCGGCGCAACGAGGAAGCGCTGCACGCGAGCCGCCGCAGCCTGCGCATGTTGCTCGCCAACGTGCGCGCGATGATCTATCGCGGACAGAACAATCGCCTGTGGTCGATGGAGTTCGTGAGCGAGGGCTGCTTCGAGCTGACCGGCTATGAAGCCAACGAGCTGCTCGACGAATCGCTCATGAAGTTCGTTTCGCTCATTCATCCCGAGGACCGCGAGTTCGTCTGGAATGAAATTCAGGCGCGCGTGGCGGTGGGCGAGCCCTATGAGATGACTTACCGTATTGTCGACCGCGCGGGCCAGACCAAGTGGGTATGGGACCAGGGGCGCGGTATTTTCTCCGCGCGCAACGAGCTGCTCGGTCTCGAAGGCTTCATCATCGAGGTGACGCGGCGCCAGCTCGCCGAAGAGAGCGCGCGCCGCCGCCTGGTGTTCGACCGTTCCACGGGCCTCACCAATTCGGCGATGTTCATGGACCGGCTGAATTTCGCCCTCGCTTGTGCGCGCCGCAACGCGCAGCCGTGCGCGGTGTTTGCCATCCACGTGATCAACTTCGACGAGGTGACCGGACGTTTCGGCCCGGAGTACGCAGATCGCGTGCTGGTGCAGCTGGGCCGGCGCCTGCAGGCGATCCAGAGCGACCTCAATGGCGCGACATTGCTCGACAAGCAGGATTTTTCGATCATGCTCACCGACTTCTCGACGCCGGCGCTCGACTGGTGCGAGTGCGCGGCTCAGGTGGCGGCGCTCGCGGCGGAAAACAGCACGGCGGCCATGGAGCTTGTCGCCGAAAGCTTGCGCGCGATGGTGGGCCGGCCGTTGCGCGTCGAGGGACACGAATTCCGTGTCATGGCACAGGTGGGCTGGGCGCTCGCGCAGAGCGAATTCCCGAACGCGCTCGATATGATCGACACGGCGCTCGCGGCGGGTGAGGCCACGGACAACGGCCACACGCCGGGCGCGTCAGGCAATCTGGATATGCCAAACCAACAGGGACAGGCAAATGACGAAGCGGGTTGAGCAGGTTGAGCGGGCCGAGGCAGACGCGCCAACGGCCGCAGGGGAGGCGCCCGATCACTCGATGTCGATCGAACATTTCATCGGCAAGGTCGTGCGCGAAAACCGCACGAATCAGGGGCTCACGATTGCCGAGCTCGCCGAACAGAGCGGGCTCTCACGCAGCATGGTGTCGAAGATCGAGAACGGCCAGGTATCCACGAGCCTCGAGTCGATGGTGAGCCTCGCGCGCGCGCTGGGTATCTCGATGTCCACGCTGTTCCGTAATTTCGAAGGCCAGGAGGGCACCGCGCAGCACGTGAAGGCGGGCAAGGGCATGGAGGTGGTCCGGCGCGGCACGACCAAAGGGCACACCTATCACCTGCTGGCGTACGACCAGGGGCCGGCCAAGCTGTTCGAGCCGTTCCTCATTACGATGGACGACGAGTCCGAGATCTTCCCGACGTTCGAGCATCCGGGCACGGAGTTCATCTACATGCTGCAGGGCAAGATGGAGTACCGGCACGGCAATCGCAGCTACCTGCTGCAGCCGGGCGACGCCTTCACGTTTCGCGGATCGGTGCCGCATGGACCCGAGCGCCTGATCAAGCTGCCGATTCGTTTCATCACCATCATCATGTATGGGCACACGGCCGGCTCAGACTTCTGAGCATGGATCGCTCAATAATGCTTCACGAAGCGAAGCGCGCAAATGAGACTCAGCAGACTGAGGCCGGCGATAATCGCCACGGCCAACGTATCCGCGTGCGCATAACCCCAAAATTCATTCATCGCCTCGCGCCCTCATTGCGTCAATAGACCTGTATCGCGCATGCGCGCACGGCCGAAATCGGTGAGCCGATAGCGGAACAGCACCTTGCCGGCACCCAGATGCGTGCCGTCGTCGAGCTTCTCTTCGAGACGTTGGAGCAGGCCGCCCGCCGCCAGTTCGTCAAGCGCGACACGAACCGCGTTGATTGCGTAGCGGCCCGATGCGCCGTACTCGCTCAGTGCCTTCTCGACGAGTTCATAGTCCCAGGCGTGCGTCATGCGGCTGATCTGATCGAGCAGGAAGCCCTTTTGATGAAGTCTCATGTGCATCACTCCGCTTCGACCATTGCCTGATTGCCGCTCGTCACATCGCGCAACGAAGCAACCGATTCGGCGGATTCGCCGAACATCACGAAGCTGCCGGTAATCGACAACGCCAGACCGATCAGGAAATACCAGGCCGGCAATTGCAAGGTGAAGCACGCAATGAAAATGAGTGCGAGCATCGCATAGAGATTGCCGATTCCGCCCGTGCGGCTCACCCCGATCAGCGACGTCGCCTTGTACCAGCTCGTGTAGCAATAGGCATGCGTCGAAGCCGCGAGGAAAATCCACAGCAACGCGCGGCCGTTCGCGAGCGTGTCGACCAGCAGTCTGGCGACGGGAATATCGGTGAAGAACGTGAGCGCCGGGAGAATCAGCAGGCCCCAGAAGAAAACCTCGAACGAGAACCGGCACTGAATGCCGACATCGGGGTCGCTCACGTCCATGGCACGCGCGGCCACGGCCCCCTCGGCGCCCCAGCCGAGCGCCGACATGATGCCGCCGGCGTAGCCCAGCCATGCATCCGATTGCGTCGATTGCAATTGCCCGAACAGGCCGGGGCCATACACGGCCAGACCGCCGAGAATGACGATGCTCATGCCGAGCGCGGCTCGCCTCGTAATGCGCTCCTTGAACCAGAGCGCCGCGATCACGGTCCCGACGACGGGAAAAAGCAGCGAACTGATGGCGGCGAAGACGGGACCGGCATAAGTCATCGCCATGTATGAGCCGAAAATGGCCATCGGCCCGCCGCATAGCGAAGCGAGTGCATACCATTTCGAAATGCGCCGGAAACGGACCATGGTGCGCCCGTAATCCCTGATCTTGCCGAGCGTGCCATTCCAGAGCAGCAACCACACGAATACGCCGATTGCGTGCACCCAGGTCATGACAGCGGTAGCCGTCAGGCGCAATGCGGTGGCGTTGGCTGGAATGTCGACATACGGGTGCTCGAACCAGAGCGCTGTGCCGGGCACATACCACGCGCCCCATAGCACGGCCATCCAGATGGCCCAGATGAATCCCCAGCGCTGATTGCGCGCATAGTGCCGCTTGAGCGCTTGTTCGAGTGCTACGGCTTGCATAGGGGAAATTCCGTTGCTGTAACTCAGGAAGGGATGTTCGGCAGCGAGAGTCCGTTGGCTCTCGAAACGGACCAAATCGGTAAGCCCGATTTAAACCGCTACTGTAAGGAGTTAGCAATACCACCATTTTGGTAGCGCTTTAGGCCTCCCGTATGTCGATGAAATTCGTCGCCGTTGCATAAATTATGTCCGGTTTTCATATGGATTCAGCGAAACTGAGATTTTTTTCAACGCTGCCGGGCGATATGATTTCTCCCAGCCGCGGTCCTTCTGTAGAACCGCGAAGCGCGCGGGCAAGGTTGCGGCGCGATTGCACAAGCATTGAGAGAGTTGTATGCCGGATACGCCATTCGTTATCGTAGAACGCGCCCGCTGGCGAGCCGCACAGGTTCGGTTTGGCAATGCGCCTGCCTTGTTGCAGGATGGACCGAAGTGGGTGTGCCAGATCGTGCCCAGCGAGGCGCAGAAAGATGTTGGGGAAATATCGTCTGCGCGGGTAGAGGCAGCGTTCGGCACGCTGAAGCCCGCGAACGTCAGTTTGACGAATTGCGTGGAGCACGAAGGCAACTGGCTCGCCGCCTCACCGGACGATGAGACAGGGCGGTGCCGCGCCTACGCCCATCTCGGGGTGGACCGGACGCTCGAGATGGTGGGGATGCCAGGCGTGGGCCCGTGGCTGGACGAGCGCGACACGTGGTGGCCCGGCGCATACGAGTTGCCGCTGCTCGAGCAACTCCCCACGATTGTGGCGCCGCTGCTCGGGCTGGGCGACAAGAATGGATCGGCGTATCTGCTGATGAGCCTCACCGCGATCGACGGCACCGCACTCGTGACCGAATCGGACGACGGCATTGAACGCCCATTTCGCATTCCAGGGGGAGTGGATACGATCCATTTCGTCCCGGTCCGGATTGGCGGGCCGGCGGTGCTGTGGCGAGCGGTGCTCATCAACGCGTTCGATCGCATCCGGCATCTTGTCGGACTCAAGTCGACGCGCCCGTTCTACCTCTGAATTTTACGCATTTCGCCTGCCAGGCCACGCTATGACCGACGCACTCGACGCTTTTGACCGCAAGATCCTGAACATCGTCCAGCGGGACTGCTCTGCGACAGCTGACGCCATCGCAGACCGTATCGGCTTGTCCACGTCCGCTGTGCAAAAACGCCTGAAGCGGATGCGTACCGAAAGGATCATTTCCGCGGAAATCGCGGTAGTCGATCGAGCGGCTGTCGGCCGCCCGATGACCTTTATCGCGGCGATGGAAATCGAACGGGAAAACTACGAGACGGTTGCGAAGTTCCGCGAATGGGCAAAGTCGCAGGATGAGGTCCAGCAGATTTACTACGTGACGGGCGCCGTCGATTTGATCGCAATTATTACGGCGTCCGACGTCGAGGCATACGACCGACTGACCGCGAGGATCATGCAAGGCAATCCCATGATCCGCCGTATCAATACCAATGTCGTGCTGAGTTCGATCAAGGTGGGGCTGTTTGTCCCGGTTGACAGGGAGTCCGACGAGGACTCACCCACGGGCTAATCACGGCGTGTCATGAGAGACGGCCGGTCCGGCCGTCGCGCATAACGAACCGCAAACGAGCATGTTCGATTCAGGCCAAAACGCCTAATTTGATCAACACTTCGTATAACTAAACTAGTTCCTGATTTCACCGACAGGAGATGAAAGAAATGGAACTCAAATTGGCACTGGTCGGCTTCGGCGGAGTCAGTCAGGGACTCGTCGATTTGCTGAAGAAAAAGCGTGCGATGCTGTTGGCCGAGGGGCTCGATCTTTCCGTGACGATGATCGCAGACCTGCGGCTCGGCATTGCAACGAATCCGCGAGGCATCGCTCTGGACGTGCTCGACGAAACTGCGCGGCGCGGCGTCGATGCTGAAGCGCTGCGCCGCGACCCCGGCACGCTGGTGTCGCGCGAGGTCAATCTCAATGCCGTTCTCAAGGCCATTGCGTCGGAGCACGTCGATGTCGTCGTCGAGGCAACCTGCACCGATCCCAATACGGGCGAGCCCGCGCTGACACACTGCCGCACCGCGCTCGAATGCGGCAAGCACGTCATCACGACCAACAAGGGGCCGATCGCACTCGCGCAAATAGATCTGGCGCGGATCGCCGCCAAGTCGGGCGCATGCCTTAAATACGAAGGTACGGTAATGAGCGGTACTCCGGTGTTGCGCCAGCTCTCGACGACGCTTCGTGGCTGCGATGTGCGTGGCTTCACGGGCATTCTGAACGGCACGTCGAACTTCGTGCTCGGGGAGGTCGAGGCCGGCGCGAGCTTCGATACGGCGATCAAGGAGGCACAGCACCGCGGTTATGCGGAGGCGAATCCGGCGGCAGACCTGAGCGGCTCGGACGTGCAGTTGAAGGTCGTGATCCTCGCGAACACGCTGTGGAACGCGGGCTTGACGCGAGCCGACGTGAGCTGTCGCGGCATCGTTGAATTGACCGCGGATGCGGTGCGTGCCGCGGCGGCTGAAGGCCTGTCCTGGCGGTTGATCGGTTCGGCGGCCCGGCAGCCGGACGGTACTGTGACTGCAACCGTCGAGCCGCGCAAGCTGCCAGCAGGTCATCCGCTGCGTGCCGCGAGTGGTGTGACGAACGCCATCACTTTCGACACCGACGTGCTCGGCAGTGTGACGATCAGCGGTCCCGGAGCGGGCCGCGAGGAGACCGCGTTCGCGATCCTGTCGGACCTCATCGAACTGCGCGACCACATCAACGCAACCGCGCAAGAGGTGATTGCATGAGCGCGCGCGATGCAGTGACCACGGATCTGGAGCCGCGTGGCGTGAGCAACGTCCTGTCGCCCTACGACGGAACCGTCGTAGGGACAGTCCGTCTGTCACCGGTCGAGTCGGTACCGGCCATTGTGGAGCGCGCGCTGCTGGGCGCGAGCGTGGCGGGTGCTCTGGCGAGAAGCCAACGGTTCGAGATCTTGTCCCGCGCGGCCGCGCTTGTCGAAGCGCGTGCAGAAGGGCTTGCCCGCACGATTTCGCTTGAAGCGGGCAAACCGCTCCGGCAGGCCCGCAAGGAGGTCGCACGTTGTGCGAACACGCTGCGCCTTTCCGGTGAAGAAGCGAAGCGGCTGGTGGGCGAAACGATTCCGTTCGACTCCTGGCCGGGATCGGAGGATCGCAGCGGCTATTACACGCTGGAGCCGCTTGGCGTGATTCTGGCTATTACGCCGTTCAACGACCCGCTGAACCTGGTCGCGCACAAGCTCGGGCCGGCAATCGCTACCGGAAATAGCGTGATCCTGAAACCGTCGTTGCTGGCGCCGTTGTCTGCGCAGGCGCTCGTCGAGATTCTGTGGGAGGCGGGAGCGTCGCGGGATGCGCTACAGATCGTGCACGGTGGCGCGGAGGTCGCGTCTACGTTGGTGCGGGACAAGCGGATTCGCATGGTGACGTTCACGGGTGGCCCGACGACCGGTGAGGCCATCACGCGTGAGGCTGGCCTCAAGAAAATCGCGATGGACCTCGGCGGCAACGCTCCGGTGATCGTCATGGCCGACTGCGACCTGAAGCACGCCGCCGAGTCGTGTGTGTCCGGTGCGTTCTGGGCCGCGGGACAGAATTGCGTCGGCACCCAGCGCATCTTCGTGGCTGAAGCGGCGTATGAGCCTTTCGTTCGTTACGTCGTTGAATTGACCCGCAAGATGGTGGTCGGCGATCCGCTCGACGAGGCGACGGATATGGGCCCGATGATCGCCGAGGATCAGGCGGCCAGGATCGAACGCTGGGTTGACGACGCCATCTCCAACGGCGCAAAGGTATTGACTGGCCATCGACGTTGCGGCGCGATGTACGAGCCCACTGTGCTGGTCGACGTCCCGTGTGATGCCCGCGTGTGGGCCGACGAAGTGTTTGCACCCGTTGTATCGATCGCGAAATTCTCCGACTTGGAGCAGGCGCTAGATGCTGCGAACGCGACTGAAAGCAGTCTCCACGCGGGCGTGTTCACAAGCCGGCTCGAGATCGCGCTTGGCGTGGCCGAGCGGCTGCAGGCGGGCGGCGTGATGATCAACGATTCCTCGGACTATCGCTTCGACGGCATGCCGTTCGGCGGCTTCAAGTACGGGTCGCTGGGACGCGAGGGCGTGCGTTTTGCAATGAAGGAAATGACGCAGCCAAAGGTGGTCTGCTTCAGGCGCAACCGCGTGCTGTCGAGTTGACGCGAGGCGCCGGCGCTCGACGCGCCGGCGCCGCACGCCCTGGGCAATGTGCAACGTATCAAAGAGGGAGTCGGGAATGCCAGCAGCAATGCCTGCATGCAAACCAGCGGCCGACGTGCTGGTTGTCGAGGATATTCATAAGTCGTTTGATGGCGTTGAGGTGTTGAAGGGCATCTCGTTGACCGCCCGAAACCACGAGGTCGTGTCGATTCTTGGCAGCAGCGGATCAGGCAAGAGCACCTTCCTCCGGTGTATCAACCTGCTGGAGACGCCCGACCGCGGCCGGATCTCCGTGAATGGCGAGGCGCTCACCCTGAAGCCGGCAGGCAAGAGCGGCGCGCTTGCCGCTGCCGATCCCAGGCAGGTCATGCGTGTACGTCGCAAGCTCGCGATGGTTTTCCAGCAGTTCAACTTGTGGGCACACATGACGGTTCTGCAAAACGTGATGTTCGTGCCGGTGCGCGTGCTGGGTGTGCCAAAGCGCGACGCGCGCGACAAAGCCATAGCGATGCTCGAACGCGTGGGTCTCGCGGGCAAGTGCGAGCACTACCCTAACCAGCTGTCAGGCGGCCAGCAACAACGTGTCGCGATTGCGCGCGCGCTCGCCACGGACCCGGAGGTCATGCTCTTCGACGAGCCAACGTCTGCGCTCGATCCGGAGCTGGTCGGTGAAGTGCTGAAGGTCATGCGCTCGCTTGCTGATGAGGGCCGCACCATGCTGGTCGTCACGCACGAAATGGGCTTTGCGCGCGAAGTGGCCAATCGCGTCGTATTCGTCCATCAGGGACGCATCGAAGAAGATGGTAGTCCAGACGAAGTCTTCGCAATGCAGAAGTCGCCGCGATTCCAGAAGTTTCTGTCCAGCATCATCTGATGCAAAACCATCGCCAACCGGAGGGGAAATCATGAAGAAACTGCTTCAATCGCTGTGCGTGGGCGCGGCATTGCTGGGGTCCGTCGCGCATGCCGAGCAGGTGGTGCGCGTTGGCACGCTCGCTGACTACGCACCGTTTGAATACAAGGACGCGTCCGGCAAGTTGCAGGGCATGGAGATCGACATCGGCAAGAAGATGTGCGAGGACATGAAGGTCAAGTGCCAGTGGATAACGATGGATTTCGATGCGCTGATACCGGCACTCAAGGCGAAGCAGATCGACGCGGTGCTTGCCCAGATGTCGAAGACTCCGGAGCGCGAGCAGTCGGTCGACTTCACCCGTATCTTCACGACGGCGCCGGTGCAATTCGTCGCCAGGCAAGGTTCGGGTATCACGGACAGCCCGGCCACGCTCAGGGGAAAGACGATCGGCGTGCAGACCGCCTCGACGCACGAATCCTGGCTGCGCCGCCGTTTGCCTCCGGTTCAGTCCGGCGTCAACGCCAAGGTCTATCAGACGCTCGACGAAGCCTGGCTCGATCTGGAAGCCGGGCGCATTGACGCGGTGCTCGC
Source organism: Paraburkholderia sp. A3BS-1L (assembly GCF_051125215.1). NCBI lineage: Bacteria > Pseudomonadati > Pseudomonadota > Betaproteobacteria > Burkholderiales > Burkholderiaceae > Paraburkholderia > Paraburkholderia sp. A3BS-1L. The sequence continues at coordinate 1,138,383 of NZ_CP120444.1, forward strand.
AGACAACACGGTAGCTTACGACTGGCTCACGAAAACCGGTAGAAAAGAGGGCTTCGATTTCGTCGGCAAGCCGGTAACCGATGCGGAAATTTTCGGCGATGGCACGGCTATCGCCGTGCGCAAGGGTGACGCGCCGCTGAAGGCCCAGTTCGACAAGGGCATCGCGCAGGTACAGGCCGACGGGACATTCTCGACAGTAAACAAACGCTATTTCCCTTTCAGCATCGCACCGCAATAGGCTCGCATCCGGCGCGCGCGGCCGCAGAGTAGCGGCGCGCGCACACAGCGCGTATTTCACGGAACCGACCACGATGGACATATTGCTCAATTACGGCGCCCAGCTTGCGGCGGGCGCGCTCGTCACGCTGGAACTCGCGGTCGCCGCGCTGGGGCTCGGCATGCTGCTTGGCATCGCCGGCGCGTCGGCGAAGCTGTCGAGCGTGCGCTGGCTGCGCAGCGCGAGCTATGCAGTCACCAACTTCCTGCGTGGTATCCCTGAGTTTCTGATTCTGCTGATCTGCTACTTCGGGTTGTCGCATGTGCTCAATACGCAGTTCGACGGCGCGATTGTCATAAGCCCGTTCTCCGCGGGCGTGCTTGCGCTCGCGGTGGTCTTTGGCGCGTATTCGTCGGAGATGTTTCGGGGTGCTTTTCTGGCGGTGCCGGCCGGGCAGATCGAGGCGGCGCGCGCGTATGGGATGACGCCGCTGCAAACGCTGTGGTTCGTGCGGTTGCCACAGGCGTGGCGGATCTGTTTGCCCAGCCTGAACAACATGTGGCAGAACCTCCTCAAGGACACGTCGCTCGTCTCAATCGTCGGACTCGAAGACATGCTTAGAAAGGCCAACATCGCGGCGCAGTTCACCAAACAGCCGTTTATCTTTTACTTGACGGTGGGTGTTATCTATTTCGGCTTTCTCGCCGTCTCCAATCCCGCATTTGCGTGGCTCGAACGCATCGCGGGCCGGGGCTATGCGAAACGCACCTGAACAGGTTCAGCCATGAATGAAGTTCTTTCCCTGATGACACAATCGGGCCCGGACATCGTGCGCGGTGTGTGGGTGACGGTTCAGCTACTGATCCTGTCGTGCGCACTTGCGTTTGTGCTTGCCGTGCCGCTTGCGGTCGCGCGCACGTCTGAGAGCCGCTGGCTGTCCACGCCCAGCCGTCTTTTCCTGTCGGTGTTCCGGGGCACGCCGCTGCTCGTGCAAATCTTCGTGATGTATTACGGCCTCGCGCAATTTGCGTTTGTCCGCGCCTCGCCGTTGTGGCTCTTTTTTGGAGGCTCGTTTTCTTGTGCATTGTGCGCGCTGACGTTGAATCTTTCCGCGTACATGGCCGAAGACATTCGTGGCGGGATCGCGGGCGTCCCGGCCGGCGAGAAGGAAGCGGCGCTTGCGTTCGGGATGAGCCGCTTCATGTTGACGTGGTGCGTTGTCGTGCCACGGGCGATCGGCATTGTCGCGCCGACGCTCGGCAACGAGATCGTGCTGCAACTCAAGTCGACCGCGCTCGCGAGCACGATTACCGTGCTCGATCTCACCGGTGTGGCACGGCGCATCTCGGTCGAAACCTACACCACCGATGCACTGATGCTCGCTGGCGTCGTGTACGTCGGCATAACCGCGATTCTGGCGAGTGTATTGAAGCGGGCGGAAGGCATCTTGAACCGGCATCTTTCAAACGTGCGCGTCTAGCGTAGCGACGAATCGACAAAGCATAACGATCATTCCGAGGAAAACATGGGATACAAGCTTGAAACGTTGGCGCTCGCGGCTGACCGCGACGTGACCGACGAAAAGACCGTTGCGCCGGCCATCCACTATTCCGCGGTATTCAAGGCGGCGGGGGGTGAGGAGTTCACCGAGATGTCGAGCATTCCTCAGCATCCGCGCAATTACACCCGCTACGGCAATCCAGTTCACGAGCGCGTCAAGGCAGTCATGGCCGAACTCGAGGGCACCGAGACCGCGCTTGTCACGGCCTCAGGGATGGGCGCGATTGCGACGGCGATCCTCAGCGTCGTGAAGGCGGGCGACCACGTTATCGGTCAGATCCGTCACTACATGAGCACAACCAAGATGCTCGACGACATGTTGCGCAAATTCGGCGTCGAAGTGACGTTTGTCGACCAGACGGATGCTGCGGCGTTTGACCGGGCTATCCGTCCGAACACGCGGCTGATCGTTATCGAGTCCCCGGTCAATCCGTTGCTGCTCGTGACCGACATCTCCGCGGTGACCGAGATTGCGCGGGCGCGCGGCATTCTCACGCTCGCTGACAACACGTTCGCATCGCCGGTCAACCAGCAGCCCCACCGGCTCGGCGTCGACATCGTTGTGCACAGCGCGACCAAGTATCTGGGCGGACATCACGATCTTACCGGCGGGGTAATCTGCACAAGCCGCGTGCTTGCCGAGCAGATCTGGCATACGCACATCACGCTCGGTTCGGTTCTATCGCCAATGGACGCGTGGTTGCTGCTGCGTGGCCTGCGCACATTGCCCTTGCGCATCGAGCGGATCAACGCGAACGCACTGGCGCTCGCCGAATTTCTCGAGGCCCATCCGAAGATCGAACGCGTGTTCTACCCGGGCTTGCCCAGCCATCCGCAACATGCGCTCGCACGCCGGCAGATGCGCGGCTTTGGCGGCGTAGTCGCGTTCGGCGTGCGGGGAGGCTACGACGACGCGCAACGCTTTATCGAGGCGCTGCGTGTGCCACTGAACGCGGGCAATCTCGGCGGCGTCGATTCGCTCGCGATCCATACGGCGGCGATGTGGGCCGGCACGATGTCCGCGGAGCAGATGCGTACGGCGGATATACCGATGAACTTCATTCGCTACGCGGTAGGCATCGAGCACATCGACGACCTGAAGGCGGACGTCGCGCAAGCCCTTGAACGCATCTGAACTTCCAGCCGGCGCAAGCGCCGGGGAAAAGGGGACTTGGACAGTGAACCGTATCACGATACTTGACGGCGGTATGGGGCGCGAACTCGCCCGGATGGGCGCGCCATTCAGGCAGCCGGAATGGTCGGCGCTCGCATTGATGGAAGCGCCGCACTACGTTGGGCTTGCCCATGACGCATTTATTGCGGCGGGCGCCGACGTCATCACCGCGAACAGCTATGCGATCGTCCCGTTTCATATTGGGGCAGACCGGTTTCGCCGCGATGGCGCCACGCTCGCGGCGCTCGCCGGGCGACTCGCACGACAGTCTGCCGGGCGAGCCTCTCGGCCCGTGCGCGTAGCCGGGTCGCTACCGCCGACCGGCGGCTCATACAGGCCGGACCTGTTCGACGCTCGACGTGCCGATACGATCCTCGCGACACTGGTTCGCGGACTCGAACCCTACGTCGACCTGTGGCTTGCTGAGACCCAAAGCCTGACCAGCGAGATTGGTGCGGTGCGGCGTGCGCTCGGCGAGCATTCGAAGCCGCTGTGGGTGTCGTTCACGTTGCGTGATCAAATCGATGAAAGCGCGCAGCCTGTGCTGCGGTCCGGACAAACGTTAGACGAGGCAGTCGATGCGGCGTTGTCGGCGCGGGCGGCCGCAGTGCTGTTCAACTGCAGCCAACCCGAAGTGATGGGGGCAGCCGTGGCCGCTGTCCATTCGTTACTCGAACGCGCGGGCGCGTGTTTGCCGATCGGCATCTACGCCAACGCGTTTCCGCCGCAGCGCGACGATGCACAGGCCAACGCTGAGCTTGACGAATTGCGTGGCGATCTCGACCCTCCCGGCTATCTGAAATGGGCGGAGCAGTGGATTGCGCTCGGCGCGCAGATCGTTGGCGGATGTTGCGGGATCGGGCCCGGCCACATCATGGCGCTGCGTGATGCGGTAGAGGCGCGCAAAGCCGGGGACATCGGGGCGGGCAATGAAAATTGACGGCATCGACCAGAAGATCATCGATGCGTTGTGCGCAGATGCCCGGATTCCACTCGCTGTACTCGCCGACCGAATAGGCCTGTCGAGACAGGCTGTTCGACACCGCGTTGACCGGTTGGAGGCTTTGAAAATTATCGCGGGATATACGGTGCGGCTCGCGTTGCCGGATGACGTGGCGCCGGTACGCGCCGTGATGCTCGTCTATCGAAAAGACCGGATGCGCGGCGCGAATGTGCTCGCGGCGCTCGAGCGAATCTCCGAGGTGCGAGATTGCGCGGTACTCAGCGGGGAGGTCGATTTGCTCGTGCAAATCGAGGCCACCAGCCACGACCGCGTCACCGAAATCTGGGCGACGATTAGCGCCATGGACGGCGTGCAGAACATGACGACCTGTTTCGTGCTCGATTCGGTGATACACAAGCGCTAGCCACCGTGCTTCAATCGACCGGCGGCATTTCAGCAACGCTTTCAGCCGCTCACCGCGCCCAGCACGTTCATGATTTCCTCGGCGAGCAGCAAGCTTGCGAGGCCGCGCCCGTGCTTTTCGCGGCGCACGAGCGAGAGCACGTTGCGGCTGAAGGCGCGGTCGCGAATCTGCCGGTACGTGAGCACGTCCTGGCGGTATTCGTCGGCAATGTCGAACTTGCTGAGAAAGGCAATGCCCTCGCTCGCGGCGGCGAAGCGCTTCATGGTCTCGATCGAATTGGTGCGGAAGGCCGGCTCGACGCTGAGCCCCGCTTCCAAGAACGTATCGGCCACGATGCCGTGCATCTGCATCGAGCGGTCGGCGAATTTCAGCGGATACGAAGTGCAGTAAGCCAGCGGAATGGACTCCATGCTGCTCGTGTCCATTTCCCAGAGGCTTTCGAGTTGCGCCGATGGCGGCAGGTTGAAGCCGAGCCCGAGATCGGCCTCGCCGCTTGGGATGGGACTTCGTTCTGGGGCTTTCGCGGCCAGGAGGACCTGGGCGGCGGCTACAAGGCCATGTTCGTCATCGAGGGCTTCTTCCGTCCGCAAACGGGCCAGTCGGGCTCGTTCAATGGCGACCCTATGTTCTCCCGCAACGCGTACGTGGGCATTGGGTCGCCTTACGGCGCGTTGACGCTCGGGCGGCAAGGCAGCTTGCTGTATTTGCAGTCCGCGCAATTCAATCCGTTCTATGCCTCGTTTATCTTTTCACCCACCGTCAATCAGCTTTATTCCGCTTTGGGCACTTACCCGGGTTATCGCATCAATCAGGGCATTCCGGGCGGCACGTCATGGAGCAATGCGATTCAGTATGCAACGCCGGACTTCAGCGGCTTGAGCACGCATGCGATGTACGCGCTCGGCAATCAGGCCGGAGACGACGCAGCCAAGACAAACCGCAACGCTGAGCTTTGATTACCCGTTCTCCAAGCGGACCGATGTTTACCGTCGGCTATCTGTACGACCATGTTTCGAAGCTGTCGAGCGGGTATACCGCGGGCGCCGGCATTCGCACACGGTTCTGATCAGCGCGTCGAACTCATCGGCTCGGCATGAGTTGATGACAAAGATGCATTAATTAGTTCGGAAATGTCGTTTGGCGTTCTGTCTCGTTAATCAATACACTTTGCCGGCGTCGAGATGTGTGGCACCCACAGCCGGCGTTTTCCCGGCTGCGGGTGTTCCGTGCGCGGCCGGCACCACGATGATGGCGACAGGCAAGTCGGCCGGTTCAGTGCGTCCATGTCGCGAGAAAGTGGCAGCAGAACCAGACCTGCGTTGTCGTCAGAGACAAAAAAGGAGACAGCGCCCGTCATGCGTTCACAACCCGACAAACCTTCCTCGAGTCCATCCGGTTCACGATCAAAGCAACCCGTGCTTCATCGCGGGCTGCAAGCACGCCATTTGCGCATGATCGCAATTGGCGGGTCCATCGGCACGGGCCTGTTTGTTGCCACGGGCGCATCCATTTCGCAGGCGGGTCCCGGGGGCGCGATGCTCGCGTACATGGTGATCGGCTTGATGGTTTATTTCCTGATGACGAGCCTGGGCGAGATGGCTGCCTTCATGCCCGTGTCGGGATCGTTCGCGGCGTACGGCGCGAAATTCGTCGACGAAGGCTTCGGCTTCGCGATCGGCTGGAACTATTGGTATAGCTGGGCGGTGACGATTGCCGTCGAGCTGGTGGCCGCGCAGCTCGTGATGCACTACTGGTTTCCCAAGGTGCCGGGCGTCTGGTGGAGCGCGCTATTTCTCACGCTGATCTTCGCGCTCAACGCGTTGTCGGTGCGTGGTTTCGGCGAGGCCGAATACTGGTTCGCGTTGATCAAGGTCGTGACGGTGATTGGCTTCATCGCCGTGGGCGTCCTGATGATCTTCGGCATCATGAAGGGCGGCCCCACCAACGGCTTCGAAAACTTCTCGATCAAGGACGCTCCGTTCGTCGGCGGCTGGGTTTCGATGCTCGGCGTAGCGATGATCGCGGGATTCTCGTTCCAGGGCACCGAAATGATCGGCGTGGCGGCGGGCGAGGCGGAAAATCCGGGCGAGACGATTCCGCGCGCGGTGAAACAGATCTTCTGGCGCATTCTGCTTTTCTACGTGCTGGCGATTTTCGTGATTGGCATGATCATTCCCTATACCGATCCGAGCCTCCTGAAAAGCGATGTGACCGATATCGGCGTGAGTCCGTTTACGCTGGTGTTCCGTCACGCGGGCCTTGCGTTCGCGGCGGGCGTGATGAATGCGGTCATCCTGACCGCGGTGCTCTCGGCGGGCAATTCCGGCATGTATGCGTCAACCCGGATGCTCTACAATCTTGCGGTCGAAGGCCGTGCACCCAAGCTGTTTGCAAAGGTCTCGAAGGGCGGGGTGCCGCTCAATGCGCTGTATGCGACGACGGCCGTGGGCGCGCTCTGCTTTCTCACGTCGCTCTACGGCGACCAGACCATGTATCTGTGGCTGCTGAATCTGTCCGGCATGGCGGGCTTCATCACGTGGCTCGGCATCGCGATCAGCCACTACCGGTTTCGCAAGGGCTTCCTGAAGCAGGGCTACCGCCTCGAGCAGCTGCCTTACCGGGCCAAGCTCTTTCCATTCGGCCCGATCCTTGCCGCCGTGCTGTGCTCGGTCGTGACGGTCGGTCAGGACTATCAGGCGTTGCTTGCCGACAAGGTCGACTGGGCCGGGGTGGCAGCAACCTATATCGGCTTGCCGCTCTTCTTCGCGATATGGTTCGGCTACTCGATCGTGCGCAAATGCCGCCTTGTCCGCTACGAAGACATGGATATCGCACCGTGGGTCGAGCGCTACGCGAAGAGTCAACTTGAAAACGCGTCGCGCGAGCGCCATTCGGGTTACGAGCGTGTCCACGCGAGGGTCGCGCCGGACGCGTGATCTGGCGCCGCTGCGCCGGCGCGTTGCTATACCGATGCGAGGCCGTGCTGCGTTGTGGCGCGGCCTCGCATCCGCTTTTCCGTTATTTCGAAGTCCAATCGCATGCAAAACTTCTACGAATCCACTGTCACTCGCGAGCCTTACCCGCAACTGAGCGGCAAGCTCGATGCACAGGTCTGCATCATCGGCGGCGGTCTCGCGGGCCTGAACACGGCGCTCGGGCTCGTCGAGCGCGGTGTGCGCGACATCGTCGTGCTCGATGGCGAGCGTGTCGGTTTTGGCGCGTCGGGCCGCAACGGCGGCTTCGTGTTCGGCGGCTACAGTCTCGACAATGGCGACCTGCTCGGCACGCTGGGCCCGGGCAAGGCGCGCCATCTGTACGGCCTCACGATCGACGCCGTGGACCTGATTCGTGCGCGCATCGCGCGTTACGGCATCGATTGCGATCTCGTGGATCGCGGCGTCATGCTCGCGAACTGGTTCGACGATCAGCCGAAGCTGGACGCATTGCGCTCGCTGATGAAGCGCGATTTCGGCGTCGAATGGGAACCGGTGGCGAAGGATGCATTGCGTGCGCGGCTGAAGACCGAGCGCTATCACGGTGGACTCTTCGAGCCCAACGCTTTTCATTTTCATCCGCTCAAGTATGTGCTCGGCGTCGCGAATGCAGCGGTGCAAGGCGGCGCGCGCATTTTCGAGCAATCGCCGGCACGCTCGATCGAGCGAGTCGGTGCAGGGTTCGTTGTGCGCACACCGAAAGGCACGGTGTCGGCCAAGGACGTGGTTTTCGCGTGCGGTGGCTATGCGCGCGGCGTCGTGCGGCGGATCGAGCGTGCGGTCCTGCCGATCGCGACCTACGTGATCGCCACCGAGCCGCTCGGTGCGCGGCTTCCCGAAGCGATCGACGCGCCCTATGCGGTCTATGACACGCGCTTCGCATTCGACTACTACCGTCCGCTCAAGGACGCCCGAATTTTGTGGGGCGGCCGCATCTCCGTGCTCGATCGCGGTCCGGAGGCCATTGCGCGGCTGCTCAGGCGCGACCTCATACGCGTGTATCCGCAACTGGCGGACGTGAAGGTCGAGTATGCATGGGGCGGGCTGATGAGCTATGCGCGGCACAAGATGCCGCAAATCGGCCGTGACGGCGACGGCGTCTGGCACGCGATCGCCTTCGGCGGGCACGGCATGGCGCCCACCACGGTCGCCGGCGAAACGCTCGCCGATGCGCTGGCGCTGGGCCAGGCGGTGCCGGACGGTTTCGCCGCGTTTGGCCTGACACGCACGTTCGGCCTTGCCGGGCTCGCGGCCGCGCAGCTCACCTACACCGCATTTCAGGCGCGCGACGCGCTCGCCTCATACCGGCGCTGAGCGCGCCAAACGCTCTGTTCCTGCACGAAGCCGTCAGCCGGCTGGGTGCGCTAGCGCTCGATGCCGGCGTATGCCCCGGCCTGTTCCAGCAGCCACGCGCGAAACGCCTCGAGCGGTTTGCCGTGGCTGAGCTCCGTTGGATAGACGAGATAGTAGGCGGCATCCGAACCCGCATTCTGCGCCGCGGGTGATTCGAACGGAATCACGAGGCCCAGGTGCTTGAGCTGCCCTTCCACGAGGAACCGGGGCACGAGTGCGATGCCCAGCCCTGCCGCCGCGCCTGCGGTGAGCATCGTATGCAGTTCATATCGAACGCCCTGCATCGTGGCGTTGTCTTCGACCCCCTGCGAGGCAAACCATTGCGACCACCCGTGAGGCCGGGTGGTCGAGTGGAGCAGCGGGTACGCAAGCAGTTCATGCGCTTTCCTGATCGGCTTCTTCAGCAGGCCCGGCGAGCAGATAGGCACCACTTCTTCGCCGAACAGATAGTCGGACGTCGTGCCGGGCCACGTGGGTTTCCCATAGTGAATCGCGGCTTCGAAATGCGATTCGTCGAACGAAAACGTGTCTGTTCGCACGCCCATGTTGATCCGCACGTCGGGCGTGCGGTCGTTGAAGTCTTTCATGCGCGGAATTAACCACTCTGAAGCGAAGGTCGGCAAAACCGCGAGTTCGAGGTAACCGCCGCCGCTGCCGTGCACGATGATCGAGAGGGTGTCCTTGTCGAGATTTTCCAGCGAGCGGCGCACCTGCATGCCGTAGAGCTTGCCCGCGCGGGTCAGGACCACGCGCTGCTTGGCGCGCACGAACAGGCGCACGCCGAGGCCCGATTCGAGCGTGGCGATTTGCCGGGACACGGCGCTTTCCGTGAGAAAGAGCTCCTTGGCGGCCTGAGTGAAACTTTCATGCCGCGCGGCCGCCTCGAAGGCGATCAGCGCGCTCATGTTGGGGATCCGGAATTTACGCATGTTAGTTCCAAAAACTCATCGACTGCTAATTTTATGTCACTTTACGGCGGGCGCGGCGTTTTGAATAATTTATAGATGCACTGCGAGGCGTACTGCGGGGAATGAATAAATCCCACGCCCGATTTTCTGTGATCTGGGAGATGGCAATGAGAAATTCGAATGTTGAAAGGCTGCTGCACAATTTGCTCGGCGCGGAAAAGACCGGGCGTCTCTTCGCAACGCTGAACATCCCTGCACTGCTGCAGGAATGGGAAGACGGCATCGTCACGCGTGCCGAACTGGCGCAAGCGATGAATATGGCGCTGTTCGAGGATTTGCTCGAGCGATCACCCAACGGCCGCAATTACACCAACGACGCGATTGCTCAGGGTGGTTCGGTGTATTTCGACCATGGCGCGCTGCGCACGGTGCGCTGGGCGCAGAGCGGCGCGCTGCCGCCCGGCGAGGCCGCATTCACGCGCATCCTGCTGCCGCTCGGCTTCAAGCTCAATGGCCGCTACCCGCTGGACAAGCTCGGCATGACGGGGCGCGCCTATGTTCACGAGGACGCGCCCGACGAGATCGCACAGTTCTTCGTCAGCGAACTGCATCCGGAGCGCTTCTCGCCGGAATTTCAGCAGGCCGTGTCCAACGTGCTGAGCTCGTCGCGCGATCCGCTCACGCCGCTCGCGTGCTCGCAGCTTTTCGAGCTCGCGCGCGACGGCCATTTGCCGCTCGAAACAGCGCAGGAACTGCTGCCCGTGATCGTCGGCGCATTTGCGCGTCAGCACGATGCGCCGAGCGTCGACGACTACGAAACCCTGTTGCGCGAATCGGCCGAAATGGCGTGGATCTCGACGGAGGGCAATGCGTTCAACCATGCGACCGATCGTGTTGCCGATGTGTTCAAGCTTTCCGACGACGAGAAGGCGAAGGGCCGGCCGATGAAGCCCGATGTCGAGCGCTCGCGCTCGGGCCGCGTGTTCCAGACGGCGTATCGCGCCGATATCGTCCTGCGCGATCTACGCCAGAGCGATGGCGGCACAGTGAAGCGCGAGGTGCCGGGCTCGTTCTATGAGTTCATCACGCGCAAGCGCACCTTTAATCAGGCCACGCGCCAGTGGGAGACCGATCTGCGCTTCGACGCCGGCAATGCCACCGGCATCTTCAAGATGACCGCCAACACCGCGAACACCGCCAACACCGGGACGTAAATTGAAAGCCGCCACTCCGTTTCTGGCCAGCGAAGACATGCTGCAAGGCGTTCAAGCCGATCTGCGCCGCTCGCTGCGCGGCGAGGTCCGCTTCGACGCCGGGTCGAAGGCGCTCTACGCTTCGGATGCTTCGAACTATCGGCAAATTCCGCTCGGCGTGGTTGTTCCCGCCGACGTGGAAGACCTTGTCGCCGCAGTGGCGGTTTGCAAGCGCCATGACGTTCCGTTCCTGACGCGTGGCGGCGGCACGTCGCAAAACGGCCAGTGCGTGAACGTGGCGGTGGTGGCGGACGCCAGCAAATACGTCAACCGGGTCGTTGCCGTGGATCCGGTCGCCAGAACGGCGATCGTGGAGCCCGGCGTGATCTGCGACTCGCTTCGCGATGCTGCCGAGGAGCACGGCTTGACGTTCGCGCCGGACCCGGCGACGCATAGCCGCTGCACGCTCGGCGGCATGATTGCGAATAACTCATGCGGCGCGCATTCGGTCATGGCGGGCAAGACGGCGGAGAACGTGGAGGCCCTGGAGGTCCTGACGTACGACGGCGCGCGCTTCTGGGTCGGGCCGACGAGCGAAAGCGAACTGAACGCGATCATCGCCGGGGGCGGCCGTCGCGGCGAAATCTATCGGCGCCTGCGCGCATTGCGCGACCGCTACGCAAACTATATTCGCAACGAGTTCCCGCAAATCAAGCGCCGCGTGTCGGGCTTCAATCTGGACCAGTTGCTGCCTGAGAACGGCTTCAACGTTGCGCGTGCGCTCGTGGGAACCGAAGGCACGTGCGCGATCACGCTGCAAGCGAAGGTTCGGCTCGTGCATAGCCCCGCATGCCGCGTGCTGCTGTTGCTCGGCTTCAAGGACATCTATGTCGCGGCCGACGCCGTGCCGCACTTCACGCGCTTCAATCCGATCGCCATCGAAGGGCTCGATCGCGGCATCGTGCGCGGCCTGCAGGCGCGCGGCCTCAAGAGCGAGGAAATTGCGCTGCTGCCGCCCGGCGACGCGTGGGTCGTGCTCGAGTTCGGAGCCGACTCGATGGAGGACGCGACGCGTCAGGCAAAAGCCGCGGAGCGCTATTTCCTGGCGGGCGAGGCGGGCCCGGACGTGAGTGGCTATGTCGTTGCGGAGAAGGCGCAGCAGCAGAGGATCTGGTCGATTCGCGAAACGGGTGCTTCTGCCGTTTCGCTCTCGATCGATCCCAGCAAGCCCGATCCGATGGTGGGCTGGGAAGATGCCGCCGTCGATCCGGAGCGGCTTGGCGACTACCTGCGCAACTTCCAGGCGCTGGTGGATCGCTACGGCTATGAAACCTGCCTGTACGGCCATTTCGGCGACGGCTGCGTGCACGCGCGCATCACCTTCGATATCCGCACGGCCGAAGGCGTCGTCAAATGGAGAGGATTCCTTCGCGAAGCCGCGCAGCTGGTCGTGGATTTCGGCGGCTCGCTCTCGGGCGAACATGGCGACGGCCAGGCCAAGGCAGAGTTCCTGCCGATCATGTATGGTCCCGAGATCATGCAGGCAATGGAGGAGTTCAAGGCGATCTGGGACCCGGCGAATCGCCTGAACCCCGGCAAGGTCGTCAACGCCTATCGTGCCGACGAGAACCTGCGCATGGGGCCGTCGTACAAGCCCGTCACGCTGACGACGAAGCTGACCTTCGAAAGCCCGGAAGGCGACGGCATGCAGCGTGCGGTCGAGCGTTGCATCGGCATGGGCAAGTGCCGCTCGCTCGATGGCGGCACCATGTGCCCGAGCTTTCGCGCCACCCGGGAAGAGCGCTTCTCGACACGCGGCCGCGCGCATCTCTTCTGGGAAATGCTCCAGGGAGAGGTGATTACGGACGGCTGGAACAGCAAGGAAGTCAAAGGGGCGCTCGACGCATGCCTCGCTTGCAAGGGGTGCAAGTCCGATTGCCCCACGCATACCGACATGGCTTCGTACAAGGCGGAGTTCCTGTCGCACTACTATGAAAATAATCGTCGGCCGAGGCAAGCGATGTTCATGGGGCGCATCGGACAATGGGCGCCCTGGGCGAGCCGTCTCCCGCGCCTTGCAAACTTCGCGATGTCTGCGCCGCCGCTGGCCCGCCTCGGCAAATGGATCGCGGGCGTGGCAGCGGAGCGCGAGCTTCCCGCTTTCGCGCCGAAGTCGTTCAGGGCGCTGAGCGACAGGAAGCGCACGGCATCCGGCGCCGGTTCGAATGGGGCTCGCCAGAAGGTGATCCTTTGGGTCGACACCTTCAACGATCATTTCTCGCCGCAGGTCGCGATGGCTGCGATGGAGGTGCTCGAGCGCGTCGGCTATGAGGTCGTGCTGCCCCGCAAGCGGCTTTGCTGTGGCCGGCCGCTCTACGATTACGGCCTGCTGGATGAGGCGCGCGCGCTGCTGACCGGCATTGTCGAAGAGCTCGCAGACGAAATCCGCAGCGGTGTGCCCGTGATCGGGCTCGAACCGGGTTGCCTGTCGGTGTTCAAGGACGAGTTGCTGAGGCAGCTCCCGACCAACGAGATTGCGCGGCGGCTCTCGGAGCAAAGCTTCCTGTTCTCCGATTTCGTCGCAAAGGCGCCATTCGAATGGCCGTCGCTCGACGCCGATGTGATGGTGCATGGGCATTGTCATCAAAAGTCGCTGTTCGGCATGAAGGGCGAAACCGCCTTGTTGAACAAACTGGGGGTGCGCTGGACGCTTCTCGACACCGGCTGTTGCGGCATGGCCGGCTCGTTCGGCTTCAACGCCGACCACTACGAGCTGTCGATGAGGATCGGCGAGGACAAGCTCTTGCCGCTCGTGCGGCAGGCGCCACGCGAGACCCTGGTCGTGACGAATGGCTTCAGTTGCCGCGAGCAGATCGCGCAAGGCGCTGGGCGGCACACGCTGCATATCGCAGAGCTGGCGTTGCGATCGCTCGCTGGCGCGCAGCAGGGGCTGCACGCGCGCGTGCCCGAGCACGCACCTGGGCACGCACCCGAACGCGTCGAGGCAACGGCTTGAAGCGATTTGAGCGTTATCGAATTTTCCGGGCATCCGGTCCCGTCGTCGATTTTCCGAATTGGAATTATCTAGAGGTCTTAGCATGAAAGCATCGAATCTTCTCAAGGATCTGGGCATTGCACATCTGGTGGAGACGGGCGATATCGCCGTTCACTCGCCGATCGACGGGGCATTGATCGGTCGCGTTCCGAGCGAGCCGCTCGCCAACGTGGATGCCTTGCTCGACAAGGCACAGGCCGCGTTCAAAACGTGGCGCAACGTACCGGCGCCGCGCCGCGGCGAACTCGTGCGCATTCTCGGCAACAAGCTGCGCGAGAAGAAACAGGCGCTCGGCGGCATGATCACGCTCGAAACCGGGAAGATTCTTCAGGAAGGCCTGGGCGAAGTCCAGGAAATGATCGACATCTGCGATTTCGCGGTGGGTCTCTCGCGGCAGCTTTACGGCCTGACCATCGCTTCGGAGCGTCCCGGCCATCGCATGGCGGAAACGTGGCATCCGATGGGTGTTTGCACGGTTATCTCCGCATTCAATTTCCCGGCGGCCGTGTGGTCGTGGAATGCCGCACTCGCGCTCATTTGCGGCAATGCGGTGATCTGGAAGCCTTCCGAAAAGACGCCGCTCACCGCGCTCGCGGTCGAGCGCATTCTCCAGGAAGCCCTCGAAGAGTTCGGCGACGCGCCCGAGGGGTTGACGATTCTGATCAACGGTCGACGCGAAGTTGGTGAAAAGCTCGTGGCCGATCCGCGCTCGAACATCGTCAGCGCGACCGGCAGCACCGAAATGGGCCGTGCCGTCGGCATCGAAGTGGCGCGCCGCTTCGGCCGCTCGATTCTCGAACTCGGCGGCAACAACGCCGGTATCGTTTCGAATACGGCGAACCTCGAACTGGCGCTACGCGGCATTCTCTTCTCGGCGGTCGGTACCGCGGGCCAGCGCTGCACGACGCTGCGCCGGCTGTTCGTGCATGAGAGCGTCTACGACAAGACGGTTGAGCGCCTCAAGACGCTTTACGGCAAGGTGGCCATTGGCAATCCGCTGGAGCAGGGCACGCTGATGGGCCCGCTCATCGACGAGCAGTCGTTCGGCCGCATGCAGGCGGCGCTCGCGCAGGCCAGGGCCGAAGGCGGCAAGGTGCACGGCGGCGAGCGCCACGTCGTGAGCGGCAACGAGGAGGGCTTCTACGTGCATCCCGCGATTGTCGAGATGCCGTCGCAAACGGAGATCGTGCTGACGGAAACTTTTGCGCCGATCCTCTACGTGCTCAAGTACAGCGATTTCGACGCGGCCATCGAGGCCAACAACGCTGCGCATCATGGTCTCTCGTCGTGCGTGTTTACGATGGACATGCGCGAAAGCGAGCGTTTCCTCTCGGCCAGCGGCAGCGATTGCGGTATTGCGAACGTGAACATCGGGCCGAGTGGCGCCGAGATCGGCAGTGCATTCGGCGGCGAAAAGGAAACGGGCGGCGGGCGCGAATCGGGCTCCGATGCGTGGAAGGGCTACATGCGCCGAGCGACCAATACCGTGAACTATTCGTCGGCGTTGCCGCTCGCGCAAGGCATCGATTTCAACATCGACTGAAACCGCTTTTAACCGGTGGTTACGCCGTCTGGCTGTTTTCGCCGGACGACGGAGTGCCGCCGCTCCCATTCATTCACCGCTTCTTCACCTTTCCCGAACGACGCCATGTACGAGTTCACTTCTCCGTTCCAGCAGCCCTCCGGCTCGCCGATTCGCGAGCTCTTCAAATACCTCGGGGAGCCCGGCATGATTTCGTTCGCGGGCGGCTACCCGGCCAGCGATTTGTTCGATGTGGAAGGCTTGCGGCTCGCGGCGCAGCGCGCTTACGACCCGGCGGTTCAGTGCCTCCAATACGGGCCTACCGACGGGCTGCCGGCGCTCAAGCGTGAAATCGTGGCGCTGATGGGCCGGCGCGGCGCAGTATGCGAAGCCGACGAAGTGATGGCGACCACCGGCTCGCAACAGGGGCTCGATTTGCTGCTGCGCGTGCTGGTCGAACCCGGCGACGTGGTGCTCACCGAAGAGCCTGCGTATCCCGCGACCTTGCAGGCGTTCCGGTTGCAGCGCGCGAAGATCGTGACGGTTCCGATCGATGCGCAGGGGATACAGGTGGAGAAGCTCGCGGCGCTGCTGGAGTCGGGCGCGTGCGGCAAACCGAAGCTGCTGTACACGGTGCCGACCTTTGCGAACCCCACCGGCGCGACACTGTCGGCCGAACGGCGGCGCGCGTTGCTCGCGCTGGCAGTCAAGTACCGCTTCGTGGTGGTCGAGGACGATCCCTATGGCGATCTGCGCTTTGCTGGCGCGCCGCTGCGTTCGCTGCTCGCCGAAGCGGAGCACATCGACGGCGCGCGCGACTGGGTCGTGCATTTCGCGAGCCTCTCCAAGATCGTCGCGCCGGGGTTGCGCGTGGGCTGGATGGTGGGCCCGCGAGAAATCGTGAGGCGTTGCATGATTGCCAAACAGACGGTCGATCTTTGCAGCTCACCCTGGACTCAGGCGGTGGCGGCCGAATACCTCGCGGCCGGCGCGCTCGAACCTCATCTGCCGAAAATAACGGCGGCATACGGCGTGAAATGCCACGAGTTGTGCGCGGCGCTGCGCGAGGAACTCGGCGACGCCATCGAGTTTCAACAACCCGAGGGCGGCATGTTCGTGTGGGCCCGCTTGCCGGGCATTGACGCATCGGACCTGCTGGAGCAGGCGATTGCGCAGAAGGTTATTTTCGTACCCGGCAAGGCCTTCTTTGCCGATGCGGCGGATCGCGCCTCGTTGCGGCTTTCGTTTGCCGCGCCAGGCATGGAGGCGATCAGGGAAGGCGCGCGTCGAATGAAGCGGGCTCATGACGCGGTGCAGAGAGCAAGAAGGCCGTCATAGTGGGTTCTAGCGCATTCGCATAATGTCGTTAGCAGACAGCTTGGTGTCGCACGGCGATAAGGTGTTGTCATATTTCCGTCATATTTTCGTGTGCACGCGCACTCGTCCAGCGCGGAGCCGTCATACTCACGGAGAGAGACTATGCAACGCCGCAAGTTTCTGAACACCATTGCCGTCGCCACCGCGGCCGGTGCGCTTGGCACCCGGGCAGGCGCGGCTGAAGCCGGGAAGCCGACGGCCGACGCGCTAGATCCGGCCCGCTGGTCGCCGCTGAACGCGGCGCGCCTGCAGTCGGTGCTCGACCAGCACGGCGTGAGAAGCAGGCAATACAACCCGAATCGTCGTCCATACGCGGTGTTCGATTGGGACAATACGTGCATCATGAACGACTGCGAAGAAGCGTTGCTGATGTACCAGATCAATCATCTGCAGTACAAATTGACGCCGGATGAATTCGTCCAGGTGATGTGGAAGGACGTGCCGAAGGGTCCGTTCATGAAGGACTATACGACGGTGGACGGCAAGCCGGTGACGATGGAGGACCTCGCCGCCGACGTCGAATCCGATTACCGCTGGCTGCATGCGAACTATAAGGGCCTCGCGGGCGACCAGAGCCTCGAAGCGATCCAGGAAACCGATCAGTTCAAGGATTTCCGCGCGAAGCTGTACTTCATGTACGACGCGATCTGCGATACGCATCCGCTCGAAGTCGGCTACAAGTGGATCATCTACTTCTACAGGAACATGACGCCTGCCGAGGTGCAGGCGATGGCGGCCGCGTCGAACGATCACGGGATCGGCGACGCGCTGCGCAAGGTTGCGTATGAAAGCCCGAAGACGCTGCCAGGCAAGGCCGGTGTCGTGTCGGACAAGCATTTTCACGGCCTGCGCATTCATGAGGAAATTCGTGCGGTGATGCATACGCTGCGCGCGAACGGAATAGAGGTGTATGTGAGCACCGCTTCGCTCGACGACATCGTGCGCGTATTCGCCGGTCATCCGAACTACGGTTACGGCGTGCCGCCGGAGAATGTGATCGGCATGCGTCTGGAGATGCAGGACGGCAAATACACGAGCGATTACAAGCGCGGCTGGTACTTCAACTACGGTCCGGGAAAAACCGCGGGCATTCGCGGCGAACTGCAGTCGAAGAAGGGCTATGGCCCGCTGCTCGTATTCGGCGACAGCGACGGCGACGCGTGGATGCTGCGCGACTTCAAGGACACCGCGGTCGGCGTGATCGTGAACCGGATGAAGAAGGGCGAGATTGGCGCGGACAGCAAGCTCGCGGCCGAGCAGATCGGCAACCCCGACGCGCGCTTCATTTTGCAGGGCCGCGACGAGCGCACCGGGCTGATGATTCCGGATGAGAAGTCGGTGAAGTACGGGAAGACGGAACGGAAGCTGCTGGCGTGATGCATGGCAGTCTGCCCCGGTTATGAAGAGGGGCAGACTGCCGCGATACGGCGTTCGAGGTCGACTACGCGCTCAATCAGATCGAGGCGATTACGCGCGCGCGGTTGAATCAGCGGGGGGGCTTGAGCGTCCGTGAGCAAGCGTGATCGGCGGGGCGCCTCGGACGGCCGCGTCGATGCGCGGGCCGTCGACATCGGATTCATCGCGTCGTCTGGCCGAACAGGCGTGGATCCAGCGTAAAGGGTTCGGTGCTGATGACCTTGACGCTTTCCATTTCCGGATGCATCGGGTTCAGCAGCAGATTGAAATCGCTTGGACAAACGACCGACGGCACTCGCATCCCCAGTTGCTCGCCCGCTTCGAGCCATTGCCGGCCCAGCGCTCTTGTTTGCGCGGGTTCGTGCGTCAGGTCCGCCCAGCCTTCCGGCAGCCGGGGCACGAACGCGTTGGCGTAGACCGGGTCCGGCACCTCCAGCGTCACCAGGAAATAGCCGCTGGCCGGCAACAAGCCCGCCATGTGCACCAGCGCCTCGAGCAGTGCGGTCGAGGCATGGCAGCAGGTATAGAGCACCCGCATGCCTCGCGGGTTCCAGCGGCCGCCGGCGAGCGCCGCGCCATTGCCGCTCAGGTCGTCGGCACGGTAATAGCCGCGCCTTTCTTTCGCGAGGCGGTAAAGCCTCATGCAGACACGCCGTGGATGACGCGCAGCAGAATTTCGCGCACGCGGTCGTAGCCGGGCTGCGAGTCGAGCACTTCGAGCGGGCAGAGCCCGCCCAGTTCGGCGTTCGATCGCTGCATCCACTCGGCGGCCAGCGCCGCATCCTCAAACACTTCCATCGCGAGTTGACGCACGTACAGCACGCGTGCGACGCGATCCGACTCGGCGGGCGACAGGCGCTCCTCGCGCGCCATTTTGCGCAGGATTGTCGAACTCGGCAGATTGAGATGCGCGAGCAGCGTCTGGACCGGCACGTGCAGCAGGTTCTTCGCCACGCGCTCGATGATGGCCGCTTCCATCCCTTCGCGGATCTGCCGGCGCTGCTCGAGCGGATCGAATCGGACGAGGAACGTTTCGATATCGTCATGGCGGGCGCCGGCGCGGCCCGAGGCGACCAGCGACTTGCGGGCATGGGTCGCAGCCGGGCGTGCGGCCGGCCGCGTGGCCGCCGGGCGGCCAGAGGGTTGATTCAGGGCCATAAGGTGGTTCTCCCAAATGGGAACGGTATTGCTCCCATTTTAGAATTCTCTTGAACGGAGGTCAAGGAACTCTCATTTGAGAAGCCACTATGCCGGCTGTGAGCGGCGCGGGTGTCCACGGCCTCCCGTGACGCGCCACCGCTGCGTTGCACAAAAATTGACATCGGCGCCGCTACGGGGTTTCCCTTATGCAAAAAAGTATCGGTCTGGCGTCTTATTTTTAGTAGCCGATCGGCATGGGGCCGGGTAATTTTCAGGCATGGCGGTCGCTCGTCGATTTCCTGAGCCACACAACAAAGAACGGATCGCCGCAGGAGGAAGACACATGCTATCCAGGCAGGATGCGATGACACACCGGGATGCGGGCCACGCGCGGATCGACCAGCCCAGGATGGGCCAGCCCGACCTGGAACTGGTCGCGGTTCCGGCCGCCGAGTCGTTCAAGGTTTGGGCGCATGGCTATCCCTGGCGCACGGTGCGCTGGCATTTCCATCCCGAGTACGAGATCCACCTCGTCACGGCTACGACGGGCAAGTACTTCGTCGGCGATCACATCGGCAACTTCGCGCCGGGCAACCTCGTGATGGTCGGACCGAACCTGCCGCATAACTGGGTCAGCAGCGTGCCGCAAGGCGAGTGCGTCGACGAACGTTGCCTCGTCCTGCAGTTCGATACCGCGTTCGTGACGCGCACCTTCGATGCGTTTCCGGAATTCCGGCGCGTGGAGCCGCTGCTCGACGCATCGCGCGGCGGCCTGCTGTTTGCGCCGGAGACCGGGGCCGCCGTCGAGCCGATCCTGCGCGAGATGGTTGGCGCGCAAGGGCTGCGCCGCGTCATGCTGTTCATTGCGCTGTTCGAACAGCTGCTGCGCAGTGCCGAGCCGCAAAAGCTCGCGAGCGCCGCGTATCGCGCCGATCCGGCGCGCTATGCCGGTTCGCGCATCAATCACGTCCTGACGTTCATCGGCAAGAACCTCTCGCAGGAACTGCGCGAGACCGATCTGGCCGCGCTCGCGGGGCAGAGTGTCAGCGCTTTCTCGCGCTATTTCCGCCGGCACACCGGCGTGCCGTTCGTGCAGTACGTGAACCAGTTGCGCATCGATCTCGCGTGCCAGCTGCTGCTGTCCGACGAGTTGAGCATCACCGATATCTGCTATCGGGTCGGCTTCAACAATCTCTCGAATTTCAACCGGCAGTTTTTGCTGATCAAAGGGATGTCGCCGTCGCGCTGGCGCTCGTGGCAGCGCCTGAACGTCGCCAGCGTGGCGAGCGTCGCCAGCGCCGCCTGATGACCGGCTGCATGCGCGCGGCGCCGTGACGGCGCAGGTTTCGTGCAGGTTTGGCGTCTCATTCGCACCGTCCCGCCGGGCCCGCGCGCCCGGCGTGGAAAAGCTTTACCGGTGGTCCACCGGCGCTGCGCCGGCATATGTCAAATCATGGAGACAAGCAATGACCCGACTCTCGACCCATCTGATCGGCGCCGCACTGTCTGGCCTGGCGCTGACCAGTGCGACCGCGTCCTTCGCCGCGCCCAGCGGCACGGTGGCGTTCCTGATGCCCGACCACGCGTCGACGCGCTACGAGCAGCATGATTTCCCCGGCTTCAAGGCGGAAATGGCGAAGCTCTGCGCCGGCTGCAAGGTGCTGTACCAGAACGCGAATGCCGATGCCTCGACCCAGCAGCAACAGTTCAATTCGGTGATCGCGCAGGGCGCGAAGGTGATCGTGCTCGATCCGGTCGACTCGACGGCGGCGGCTTCGCTGGTGCATATGGCGCAAAGCCAGGGGATCAAGGTGATTGCCTACGATCGGCCGGTGCCGTCTACGCCCGCGGACTATTACGTCTCGTTCGACAACGAGGAGATCGGCAAATCGATTGCGCAATCGCTCGTGCAGCACCTGAAAGACGTGGGCGTGGCGGGCGGCAAGGGCGGCGTGCTCGAAGTCAACGGCTCGCCCACCGATGCGGCGGCGGGCCTGATCAGGAAGGGCATACACGAAGGGCTGGAAGGCGGCGGCTACAAGACGCTGTCCGAATACGACACGCCGGAATGGGCGCCGCCCAAGGCCCAGCAATGGGTGAGCGGGCAGATCACGCGTTTCGGCTCGCAGATCGTCGGCGTGGTCGCCGCCAACGACGGCACGGCGGGCGGCACCATCGCCGCGTTCAAGGCGGCCGGCGTCAATCCGGTGCCGCCCGTGACCGGCAATGACGCGACGCTCGCTGGCCTGCAGCTGATCGTGGCGGGTGACCAGTACAACACGATCCTCAAGCCGAGCGAGATCGTCGCGGCTGCCGCGGCCAAGGTCGCCGTGGGCTTCCTTTCTGGCGAGAAGCCCAAGGGCGAAACGACGCTCTTCAACACGCCGTCGCAGCTCTTCAAGCCGGCCGTCATCACCGCGAAGAACCTCAAGGCCGAGGTGGTCGACAAGGGCTTTACGAGCGCGAAGGAGTTGTGCGCCGGGCGCTACGCAGACGGCTGCAAGAAGCTTGGCATCGCGAATTGATTAGCGATGCAGACCGATGGGGGCGCGGTGGCAGCCGTCCCCCGGGCTTTACAGAGAGCAGGCAAGTTCATGACTGAGTCCATGATCGAGAATTCCGGTGCCGCGCGGGGCGAACTCGTGCTGAGTCTGCGCGGCATCTCGAAGCACTTCGGCGCGGTCTCCGCGCTCACGGACATCGAACTCGACGTCCACGCAGGCGAAGTGGTGGCCCTCGTGGGCGACAACGGCGCCGGCAAATCGACGCTCGTGAAGGTGCTGGCCGGCGTCCATCAACCGAGCGCGGGCACGATCACGTTCCGCGGCCAGCCGGTCACGCTGACCGATCCGGCCACGGCGCTCGACCTCGGCATTGCGACGGTGTTTCAGGACCTCGCGCTGTGCGAGAACCTCGATGTCGTCGCCAACATTTTTCTTGGCCGCGAGCTGAGTCCGATGCGCCTCGACGAAGTGCAGATGGAAGTGCGCGCGTGGACGCTGCTCAACGAACTGTCGGCGCGCATTCCCGATGTGCGCGACGTGGTGGCCTCGCTCTCCGGCGGCCAGCGCCAGACGGTGGCGATCGCGCGTTCGCTGTTGCTGGACCCGAAGCTGATCATGCTCGACGAGCCCACGGCGGCGCTCGGCGTGGCCCAGACGGCCGAGGTGCTGAACCTGATCGAGCGCGTGCGCGAGCGCGGCCACGCGGTCATCATGATCAGCCACAACATGGAGGACGTGCGCGCCGTGGCGGACCGCATCGTCGTATTGCGGCTCGGCCGCAACAACGGCGTGTTCTATCCCGATTCCTCGAATGCGGAGCTGGTCGCCGCCATTACGGGCGCCACCGAAAACGCGGTGTCGCGCCGCGCCGGACGGCGGGCAGCCGAGCAGAACGCCAGGCACGACGCGCAATGAAAGGAACGATCATGAGCAAGGAAACACAGGGCGCCACGCCGCCCCCGCTGCTCGACCGCAGCGATGTGCGTGTCAAGCATGCGAGCGGCGTGGGAGAAAGCCTCTCCGCTTTCGTCGACCGGATCCGCTCGGGCGACCTCGGGTCGCTGCCGGTCATCGTCGGCCTCATCATCATCTGGACGGTGTTCACGAGCCTGAACCCGGTTTTTCTGTCCGCCAACAACCTCGTGAATCTGCTGTTCGATTGCTCCACGGTCGGCGTCATTTCGCTTGGCATTGTCTGTGTGCTGCTGGTCGGCGAAATCGATCTTTCGGTGGGGTCGATGAGCGGTTTCGCTTCGGCGCTGCTGGGACTGTTGTGGGTGAACGAGGGCTGGCCGGTGTGGCTGACCATTGCCGCCGCGATCGTCGTCGGCGGCGTGATCGGCGCGCTCTACGCGCTGCTGCTGAACCGCCTGGGCATGCCGAGTTTCGTGTCGACGCTTGCCGGGCTGCTGGCGATACTCGGCATGCAACTCTACGTGCTCGGCTCGGATGGCTCGATCAACTTGCCATACGGCTCGACCATGGTGAATTTCGGTCAACTGATGATCATCCCTGCCGTTGTCTCGCACGGGCTGGCGTTGCTGCCGGGGCTTGCGATGGTGGTGCTCGGACTGCGCACGCGTGAACGCCGCCGCGCCGCCCGTCTCTCGGCTCCGTCGGTGAGCGGCCTGCTCGTGCGTGCGGCGCTCATGACGCTGTTTCTCGAACTCGTGGTGTCCTATCTCGACCAGGGGCGCGGCGTGCCGCTGATGTTCGGCGTGTTTCTCGGGCTGACGGTCGCGATGAACTACGCGCTCACGCGCACGCGCTGGGGGCGCTCGATGAACGCCGTGGGCGGCAATCGCGAAGCCGCGCGGCGCGCCGGCATCAATGTGCGGCGCATCTATACGAGCGCCTTCGTGCTGTGCGCGGCGCTGGCGGCGCTGGGCGGCGTGCTCACGGCGGCGCGCCTTGCCTCGGCGAGCCAGCAGGCCGGCACCGGCGACGTCAACCTCAACGCCATCGCGGCGGCCGTGATCGGCGGCACCAGCCTGTTCGGCGGGCGCGGCAGCGCCTGGTCCGCGGTGCTCGGGATCATCGTGATCCAGTCGATCGCAAGCGGTCTCACGCTCCTCAATCTGTCTTCGTCGCTGCGTTTCATGATCACCGGCGCGGTGCTCGCCATTGCGGTGATCGTCGATTCGCTGGCGCGCCGCTCGCGTGTCACGCACGGCCGCGCGTAATCCCATGCATCCTGGAGAGTCGTTCATGTCTGAATCCATGAAGGGGAAAGTGGCCGCCATTACCGGAGCGGCGTCGGGTATCGGCTTCGAGTGCGCCCGCGCACTGGTCGGGGAGGGCGCAAAGGTCGTGTTGATCGACCGCGCGAAGGACCGGCTGGATGCCTGCTGTGCGGAGCTGGGGCCGAATGCGCTGCCCTTGCAGGTGGATCTGCTGCAGGGCGCCGAGGTGTCGGGCATGCTGCCGAAGATCCTTCAGCTAGGCGGCGGACTCGACATCTTTCACGCGAATGCGGGCGCCTATATCGGCGGCGAGGTGGTGAGCGGCAACCCCGACGAATGGGATCGCATGCTGAACCTGAACATCAACGCGGCGTTTCGCAGCGTTCACGCGGTGCTGCCGCACATGGTCGCCCAGCGCACGGGCGACATCCTGTTCACGAGCTCGATCGCGGGCATCGTGCCGGTCGTGTGGGAGCCGATCTATACGGCGTCCAAATTCGCCGTGCAGGCCTTCGTGCACACCACGCGCCGCCAGGTCGCCAAATATGGCGTGCGGGTGGGGGCGGTCGCGCCCGGCCCGGTCGTCACGGCGCTGCTCGACGACTGGCCGCAGGCCAAGATGGAGGAAGCCCTGGCCGCCGGCAGTCTGATGCAGCCGAAGGAGGTCGCCGATGCGGTCGTCTTCATGCTGACGCGGCCGCGCAACGTGACCATTCGCGATCTCGTGATCCTGCCCAACAGCGTGGATCTCTGAGCGGCCCCGCTCATAGCATCGCTTCCTCACCTCATCGGACAGACCCACTGCAATGACCTCAGCGAACCTGGAGAGTGCGGCATCGGGCGCTGCGCGCGGCGCGCGCTACGTGATCGGCGTGGACGTGGGCACGGGCAGCGCGCGCGCCGGCGTTTTCGATGCGAACGGCGTCATGGCGGCGTCGGCGAAGCACGACATCAGCGTGTTTCATTCGAGCGGCTCGATCGTCGAGCAGTCGAGCACGCAGATCTGGCACGCCGTCTGCAGCGCCGTGCGCGATGCGCTGGCGGCGGCTGCGCTCGCGCCGGACGCCATCGCCGGCATCAGCTTCGATGCGACCTGCTCGCTGGTCGTGCTGGGCGAAGGCGGGCGGCCGTTGCCCGTCGGGCCCACGGAAGACGTCGAGCGCGACATCATCGTGTGGATGGACCATCGCGCCGTCGATCAGGCGCACCGCATCAACGCGACGCGCCACGAGGTGCTGCGCTTCGTCGGGGGCACGATCTCGCCGGAAATGGAGACCCCGAAGCTGCTGTGGCTGCTGGAGCATCGCCCGCACGTGTTCGAGGCCGCGTGGCAGTTCTTCGACCTGACCGATTTCCTCACGTGGCGCGCGAGTGGCGATCTGGCGCGCTCCACCTGCACCGTGACCTGCAAATGGACCTATCTCGCGCACGAGCGGCGCTGGGACGAGAGCTACTTTCGCACGGTGGGGCTGGGCGCGCTCGCCGACGAGGGCTTCGCGCGCATCGGACAGCGCGTGGTCGAACCGGGGACGTCGCTCGGGAGCGGGTTGACGCCGCAAGCCGCAGCCGAGCTCGGTCTGCTGGCGGGGACGCCGGTGGCCGCCGGCGTGATCGATGCGCACGCGGGCGGCATCGGCACGGTGGGCGCCGATGGCGCGCCCGAGGCCTGTCTTGCCTACGTGTTCGGCACCTCGTCGTGCACGATGACCACCACGCGCGAGCCGGTCTTCGTGCCCGGCGTGTGGGGGCCGTATTTTTCGGCGATGGTGCCGCAGACCTGGCTGAACGAAGGTGGGCAATCGGTCACCGGCGCGGCGATCGAGCGGCTCATCGGCATGCATCCGTTGGCGCACGAGATGCAGGCTCGCGCGGCACAGGCCGGCCAGTCGCTGCCCGCCATGCTCGCGGGGCTGGCGGTGCAGGCGTCCGACTCGCTTTCGGGGGCGGTGAGGCTGGCACGGGACCTCCATGTGGTGCCCGAATTCCTCGGCAATCGCGCGCCGTTCGCCGACCCGCACGCGAGGGCGGTCATCGCGGGCCTGGGCATGGAGACGGACCTCGAGAGTCTCGTCGCGCTTTATGTGGCGGGTGTCTGCAGCATTGGTTACGGCCTGCGCCAGATCATCGAAGCCCAGGCGGCGGCGGGCGCGCCGGTCGAGCGCATTGTGATCAGCGGCGGCGCGGGGCGGCTGGGGCTGGTGAGCCAGTTGCTGGCCGACGCGACGGCCACGCCGGTGCTCGTGACCGAGGCGGAGGAACCCGTGCTGCTGGGTGCCGCGATGCTGGGCGCGGTGGCGGCCGGCCTGTTCGACGACCTGCAACAGGCGATGTCGCGCATGTCGCGGATCGGCACGATCCATTCGCCCGCGACCGGCGAGATTGCCGCGCTGCACGACGCGCGATATGCGGCGTTCAGGCAGTTGCAGGACCTCGCGAGGGCCATTCGCCAGACGCCGGCCTGATTGCTTCATAGGCGCTGCAAGGCCGCAGCTTTGTGTGATCGGGCGATAGACGCCCAGACAGGATTGTAACTGATGTTGTCATGATTATTTCATCGGTATAGGATCGATGAGAGAAAGCTAACGCTATTTGATGTGCATCCCACAAATTCACGCCCTGTCCATGTCAGAAGCTTCAACGAATTCGCTTGTCGCGTTGCATAGCGCAGTTGCCGGGCGCGCCGCACGCAATGCCGGTGTGGCGTTCGATGCGGCGTGGCTCGATGGGTTGCGCGTCAATCAGTCGGCTGTCGAGCGGCGCACCGCCACGCTGGGCACGCGCCGCGCCGTCAAGAAAGACGCCCAGGCCGCCTGGCTCCTGAAGGCGGTGACCTGCATCGACCTCACCACGCTCAACGGCGACGACACCGAAGGCCGCGTGCGCCGCCTTTGCTCGAAGGCGCGCCGTCCCGTGCGCGCAGACCTGCTCGCGGCGCTCGGCTTTGCGCCCGAGGCGATCGCCACCGGCGCCGTGTGCGTCTACCACCGGTTCGTGGCCGCCGCCGTGGATGCGCTGGCGGGCAGCGGCATTCCTGTGGCTGCGGTCTCCACGGGGTTTCCGGCAGGCCTCAATCCGCACGCGCTCAAGCTCAGGGAAATCGAAGCTTCGGTGGCGGACGGCGCGCGGGAGATCGATATCGTCGTGACGCGCGAGCATGTGCTGACGGGCAACTGGCGAGCGCTCTACGACGAGGTGCGCGAGTTTCGCGCCGCCTGTGGCGATGCCCACCTCAAGGCGATTCTCGCCACCGGCGACATTCGCGTGCTGTCGAATATCGCCAGGGCGTCGATGGTCTGCATGATGGCGGGCGCGGATTTCATCAAGACGTCCACCGGCAAGGAAGGGACCAACGCGACCCTCGACGTGTCGCTCGTCATGGTGCGCATGATCCGCGAGTACCGCGATCGCACTGGCGCACGGGTGGGCTTCAAGCCTGCGGGCGGGGTATCGAACGCGAAAACCGCGCTCGCGTACCAGATCCTCATGAAGGAAGAGCTGGGGCGTGCGTGGCTTGAGCCCGAGCTGTTCCGTTTCGGCGCGTCGAGCCTGCTCGCCGATATCGAGCGGCAGCTCGAACACCATGTGAGCGGCCGCTATTCGGCCTATCACCGCCACCCCCTAGCCTGAGCAGATCAGACCGATGAGCGTAGCCGAGTATTTTCGAACCATGGATTACGGTCCCGTGCCCGAGGACGATCAGCCCGTGCGCGCGTGGCTGGCGCAGCACGAGGCGCAATTCGGGCATTTCATTGACGGCGAGTGGCGCGGGCGCGAGTCAGGCGCGCGTTTCGAGGTGCGCGCGCCGGCCACGGGCGAAACGCTCGCGGCGGTGGCGCAGGGCGATGCGGCCGACGTGGCCGCCGCCGTTGCCGCGGCGCGCGCGGCGCAGTCCGGATGGTTCGCGATGGGGGGAGCGGCGCGCGCGCGGCATCTCTACGCGCTCTCGCGCATGGTGCAGCGGCATAGCCGGTTGTTCGCGGTGCTCGAAGCGCTCGACAACGGCAAGCCGATTCGCGAAGCGCGCGACATCGACGTGCCGCTGGTCGCGCGTCATTTCCTCTATCATGCGGGCTGGGCACAACTTCAGGATGACGAACTAACTGGCTGGTCGCCGCATGGCGTGATTGGCCAGATCGTGCCGTGGAATTTCCCGCTGCTGATGCTCGCGTGGAAAGTGGCGCCCGCCATCGCGCTTGGCAACTGCGTGGTGCTCAAGCCCGCCGAGTACACGCCGCTCACCGCTCTCCTGTTCGCGGAGCTGGCGCATCGCGCGGGGCTGCCGAAGGGCGTGCTCAACGTGGTGACGGGCGATGGCAGCACGGGCGCCGCGCTCGCCGCGCATCCCGGCGTCGACAAGATCGCCTTTACCGGCTCGACCGAAGTGGGCCGCGCCATCCGCATCGCGACGGCAGGCACGGGTCAATCACTCACGCTCGAACTGGGCGGCAAGTCGCCGTTCATCGTTTTCGACGACGCGGATCTCGACGGTGCCGTGGAAGGCGTGGTGGACGCCATCTGGTTCAACCAGGGGCAGGTGTGTTGCGCCGGTTCGCGCCTGCTGGTGCAGGAAGGCGTCGAAGCGCGCTTTCTGGCGAAGCTCAAGCGCCGCATGGCGACGCTGCGCGTGGGGCCTTCGCTCGACAAGGGCATCGACATCGGCGCGATCGTCGATCCGGTGCAGCTCGAACGCATCGAGACGCTGGTCGAGGCAGGAAGGCGCGAGGGCTGCGGCATCTGGCAGCCGCACGAAGTCGAACTGCCCGCTGTCGGCTGCTTTTATCCGCCCACGCTCGTGACCGGAGTCGGGCCCGCATCGACGCTCGCGCAGGAGGAAATCTTCGGACCCGTGCTCGCGGCCATGAGCTTTCGCACGCCCGAAGAGGCGGTGGCGCTTGCGAATAACTCGCGTTATGGACTTGCCGCGAGCGTGTGGAGCGAGACCATCGGCCGCGCGCTCGACATCGCGCCGCGGCTGCAATGCGGCGTGGTGTGGATCAACGCGACGAATCTGTTCGACGCGAGCGTGGGCTTTGGCGGCTACCGAGAGTCGGGCTTCGGCCGCGAGGGTGGGCGAGAGGGCGTGTACGAATATTTGAAGCCCGCTGCCTGGAGCCAGTTGCCGATGCGCGTGCCGCGCGAAACGAAAGCGGACGTGCTGTACGCTACGGCAGCGAGTTCGGGATCGGAACTGGATCGTACTGCCAAGCTTTTCATTGGCGGCAAGCAAGTGCGGCCCGATAGCGGCTACTCGCATGCCGTGTTCGCGCCGCGTGGCGAATGGGTGGGCGAAGTCGGCGCGGGCAGCCGCAAGGACGTGCGCGATGCGGTAGCGGCCGCGCGCGGCGCGAGCAAGTGGACGCAGATGAGCGCGCACGGCCGCGCCCAAGTGCTTTACTACCTCGCGGAGAACCTGAGTGCGCGCGCCGGGGAATTCGCCCGGCAGCTTGTGCGTCGCGCTGGCCAGGACGCGCACGCGGCGCAGCGCGAAGTGGAGGCGGCTATCGACCGTCTGTTCAGCTACGCAGCATGGGCCGACAAATTCGATGGCGCGGTGCGCACGCCGCCCTTGCGCGGCGTTGCGCTGGCGATGCACGAACCGCTGGGCGTGATCGGCATTGCCTGCCCCGACGAAGCGCCGCTGCTCGCCTTCGTTTCGCTGATCGCCCCTGCGCTGGCGATGGGCAATCGCGTGGTCGCGCTGGCGAGCGAGGCGTGTCCGCTTGCCGCCACGGACTTCTATCAGGTTGTGGAAACATCGGACGTGCCCGCAGGCGCGCTGAACATCCTGACCGGCGAGCGCGCAGCGCTGCTGCCGGCGCTCGCCCGGCACGACGACGTGGACGCGCTCTGGTGCTTCGGCCCGGCGGCCGACTCGGCACTCGTGGAGCGAGAATCGGTGGGCAATCTCAAGCGGACCTTCGTCGATCATGGCCGTCAGATGGACTGGTTCGAGCGGACCAGCGCCGGTTTGGCGATCCTGCGCCAGGCCGTGCAAGTGAAGAACATCTGGATACCGTACGGCGACTGAGTGCCATCTGAGCGCCAACTGGACGCCAACTGAGCGCCAGCTGTCCGACAAGGAGACAACATGCTGAAGAGTCTGCATCCGCTTCTTGACGCCCGCGCGCCGCGCGCGAAGGAGCCGCGGCGATGAGCGGGCGCGTCGTCATACTCGGCATCTACGTGACCGATCTCGCGTTCCGCGCGAGCCGCATGCCGATGATCGGTGAAACGCTCGCCGGATCGGCGTTCGCGATGGGGCCGGGCGGCAAGGGCTCGAATCAGGCGGTGGCGGCAGCGCGCGCGGGCGCGCAGGTGGTGTTCTGCACGCGGGTGGGCAACGATGCGTTCGGCGAGATCGCGCGCGCCACCTGGGCCGCCGAAGGCATTACGGCGCGCGCAAGGGCCGTGGAAGGCCTTGCCACGGGAGCCGCGCACATCTTCGTGGACGATACGACCGGCATGAACGCGATCATCGTCGCGGCGGGCGCGGCGGGGACGATGGAGCCCGGCGACGCCGACGCGATCGAGGCCGATATTGCGGTCTGCCAGGTATTCGTGACGCAACTCGAGCAGCCGCTCGCGGCGGCGCGGCGCGGTCTGGAGCTGGCACGCCGCCACGGCGTGAAGACCGTGTTCAATCCGGCGCCGGCCATGCCGCTGCCCGACGACATTTTTCCGCTCTGCGATTACGTCACGCCCAATGAAACCGAGGCCGCAGCGCTGACGGGCATCGAAGTCCACAACGCCGAAGACGCGCGCCGCGCAGCCGACGTGCTGCTTGCGAAAGGCGCGGGCGCAGTGATCGTGACGCTGGGCGAAGCGGGTGCGCTGCTCCATGCGCGCGATGCTTCGGTGCTGCTGCCGGCATTCCATTGCGGCCCGGTAGTGGAAACCGCGGGCGCGGGCGACGGATTCACGGGCGGCTTTGCCGCCGCGCTCGCGCGCGGCGAGGATCCGCTCTCTGCCACCCGCTTCGGCTGCGCGCTCGCCGGCATTTCCGTGACGCGGCCGGGCACGGCGCCCTCCATGCCGCGACGCGAGGAAGTCGACGCGATGCTCGCGCAGTGCAGCGCCGCGGCGCATTGAGCATCGAACGCTGCAATTTCACAGCAAAGGACGAGGTCCATGAAGCCTGCTCTCCTGGCCCGCTGGTTCGGCGACCGGCAGTTGAACTTCCTGCTGGTGGTGAACCTGCTCGTCGTGCTGGTCGCGGTGTGGGTGTCGCGCGGCCAGTTCGTCGGCATCGACAATCTGCAGTCGATGAGCGCGCAACTTCCCGAAGTCGCCCTGCTCGCGCTCGGCATCATGCTCTCCATGCTCTCGGGCAATGGCGGCATCGACCTCTCCGGCGTGGGGCTCGCGAACCTCTCCGGCATGATCGCCGCGCTGGTGGTGCCGCGCCTCGTGAGCGGCGACGACTCGCCCGCGCTCTATACGGCGCTCTTTTGCGCAATCGTGGTGGGCATGGGGCTGCTTGGCGGCTTGCTCAACGGCGTGGTGATTGCGCGCCTCGGGCTCACGCCCATTCTGTGCACGCTCGGCACGCAGCTGCTTTTCACGGGCTTTGCCGTGGCGCTCAGCAATGGCGCCTCGGTGCACGTGGACTATGTCGAGCCGCTTGCGGATATCAGCAACGGCACGTTTTTCCAGGTGCCGATTTCGTTCCTGCTGTTCGTCGCCGTGGTCGTGCTGCTAGGGTGGCTCCTCAGGCGCACGCCGTTCGGGCTGCGTCTCTATCTGATGGGCACGAATCAGCGCGCGGCCTTTTATGCGGGCATTCCGCGCGCGCGCATGCTGATCACGACCTATGCGATGTGCGGCGTGCTCGCCTCGCTCGCCGGCCTCGTGAGCGTCTCGCACACGCTCAGCGCGAAATGGGACTACGGCAATTCGTATCTGCTGATTGCGATTCTGATTGCGGTGATGGGCGGCGTGAATCCGGCGGGCGGCTACGGACGCATCATCTGCGTATTTTTCGCCGCGACGGTGCTGCAGTTCCTTTCGAGCCTCTTCAACCTGATGGGCGTGTCGCAATTTTTTGGCGACTGCGCCTGGGGCTTTCTGCTGCTGCTCTCGCTCGCGTTCGCGGGCGGCGAGCGCGTGCGCGCGATTTTCGGCTTCACGGGGTCGCCGCCCGCCGCGCGGTCCGGCGAGAAAGGGCAGAAAGGACGGGCATCGGGCTGACCGGCTGGACCGTGCCGCAGGCGGGCCTCGCGCCTCGGAGGTCCGTCGCCAATCATTTCGGGGCGACAGCGAACAAAAAAGGAGACATCCGACATGAACTTCAAGAGACTCAGCGTGGCACTCACGGCTTGCGCGCTCGCGGCGAGCGCCGCGGCCGTTGCGTATGCGGCGGAAAATCCGACGATCGTGACCGTTGTGAAGGTGACCGGCATCAGCTGGTTCAATCGCATGGACGACGGCGTCAAGGAGTTCGGCAAGGACAATCCGGGCATCACGGTGTACCAGACAGGCCCTGGCCGCGCGGATGCCGCGCAGCAGCTCAAGATCATCGACGACCTGATCGCGAAGAAGGTCAGCGCGATCGCCGTCGTGCCGTATGATCCGCCCACGCTCGAGCCGGCGCTGAAGAAGGCGATGGATCGCGGCATCAAGGTGGTCACGCACGAGGCCGACAACGCGAAGAACACGATGGTCGACGTGGAGGCGTTCGACAATTCTGCCTACGGCGCCGCGCTCAACGACCGCCTCGCCGCCTGCATGCACGACGAAGGCAAATGGGCGACTATGGTCGGCTCGCTCGGCAGCCGCTCGCAGGTGCAATGGGCCAATGGCGGCATCGACAACGCGAAGAAGAAGTTCGCGAAGATGCAGCTCGTCGAGACGAATCTCGAGACCAACAACGACGGCGAGCACGCCTACGAAGTAGCCAAGGAAGTGCTGCGCAAGCACCCGGACCTCAAGGGCTTCCAGGGCTCGTCCTCGCTCGACGTGATCGGCATTGGCCGCGCCGTCGAGGAAGCGGGCCTGCAGGGCAAGATCTGCGTCTATGGCACGGGCTTGCCGACGGAGGCCGGAAAGTACCTCGAAAGCGGGGCGATCAACGGCATTGCGTTCTGGGACCCGAAGCTTGCCGGCGAGGCGATGAACAAAATCGCGAAGATGCTGATCGACGGCAAGACGGTGGAGAACGGCGCGAATCTCGGGCTGCCCGGCTATGAAAAGGTCACGGTGTCGAAGGGGCCGGGCAAGGGCATTATCGTGCGCGGCCAGGGCTGGGTCAGCGTCGACAAGTCGAACTACAAGCAATACAACTTCTGATCGGGAGAAGGTGGCGCGCGCAACGTTCGTCGAACGGGCGCGTGCCTCACCATCACGCCAAAACCCACTCGCGAAGAGTCAGCATATGGCTTCAGAACCGTTATTGCAGGTGCTTGACGTGCACAAGCGCTTTACCGGCGTGTACGCGCTGCGCGGCGTGACGCTCACGTTCGAGCGCGGCCAGATCTACCACCTGCTCGGCGAGAACGGATGCGGCAAGAGCACGCTCATCAAGATCATCTCGGGCGCGCAGCCGCCCGATGAAGGCGAGCTCGTGATCGACGGCGAGCGCCATGCGCGGCTCTCGCCGCTCGAATCGCTCGCGGCCGGCATCGAAACCGTCTATCAGGATCTATCGCTGCTGCCGAACATGAGCGTTGCCGAAAATGTGGGGCTCACGGCCGAACTGGCCGAGCACGGCGGACGCCTTGCCCGCACCTTCGACCGCCGCGAACTCGCGCAAACGGCCGCGCGCGCGCTCAAGGCCGTTGGCCTGCCGGGCGACGCCGACTTCCAGGCCACGCTCATCGAGCAGCTGCCGCTCGCGACGCGCCAGCTGGTGGCCATCGCGCGGGCGATAGCGAGCGAGGCGAAGTTCGTCATCATGGACGAGCCGACCACCTCGCTCACGCAGAAGGAAGTGACCAACCTGATTGCCGTGCTCGGCCAGTTGCGGGCGCAGGGCGTGACCGTGCTGTTTGTCAGCCACAAGCTCGACGAGTGCTACGCGATCGGCGGCGAGGTGATCGTGCTGCGCGATGGCCAGAAAGTCACGCAAGGCCCTATCGCCAACTACACCAAGGCGCAGCTGAGCGAACTGATGACGGGGCGCGCGCTTTCCCTCGAGCGTTATCGAGCCGCAGCGCCGGCTGCAGAAGTGCTGCTCGACGTTCGTGGCCTGGGCCGCGCGGGTCAGTTCGGCGAGGTGTCGTTCACGCTCCATCGGGGCGAGATTCTCGGCATCACGGGGCTGCTCGACTCGGGCCGCAACGAGCTGGCGCGCGCGCTTGCCGGCGTGGCGCCCGCCGACGCCGGCGAGATCGTGCTGGAAGGCCGCATCATCAAGCTTGCGACACCGGGCGACGCGCGGCGCGCGCGCATAGGCTATGTCCCGGAGGACCGTCTCAACGAAGGACTCTTTCTCGACAAGCCGATTCGCGACAACGTGATCACGGCAATGATCGCAGGCTTGCGTGATCGCTTCGGGCAGATCGACCGCGCGCGGGCTCGCGCCCTGGCGGAAGACACCGTGAAGGAATTGCAGATCGCCACGCCGGACGTGGAGAAGGCGGTGCAGTCGCTCTCGGGCGGCAACCAGCAGCGCGTGCTGATCGGCCGCTGGCTCGCCATCGACCCGCACGTGCTGATCCTGCACGGCCCGACCGTGGGTGTGGACGTCGGCTCGAAAGACATTATCTATCGCATCATGCAGCGGCTCTCGCAGCGCGGCATCGGCATTCTGCTCGTGAGCGACGACCTGCCCGAACTGCTGCAGAACTGCGACCGCGTGCTGATGATGCGTAAAGGGCGCCTCGCAGATGCTTACCGCGCCGAGGGGCTGACCGAGGCCCAGTTGTATCGCGCGCTGCTTGCCGAAGCGGCTTGAAGCAGCGGTTTGAAACAGCTGGCCGAAACACTTGCCGAGACTCGCATAACGTTTGACGGATCCCGCACGAGCATGAATCAGACAATGAGCACGCCATCCAACACCGTCGAAGTCGCGCGCCAGACCTTGCCGCTCAACTGGCGTGCAAAACTCGCCCGCAATCCCGAGTGGTTCACGCTCACGCTGATCGTCCTGACCTGCGTGATCGTCGCGTCGATCAACCCGCGCTTTCTCCAGTGGGCCACGCTGTTCGACCTGCTGCACTCGGCAACCATCACCTCGCTGTTCGCGCTCGGCACGCTTGTCGTGCTGGCATCGGGCGGCATCGACGTGTCGTTTACGGCCATCGGCGCGCTCACCATGTACGCGATCACGAAGGCCGTGTTCGCCTGGTGGCCTGATGCCCCGTTCGTGCTCATTCTGCTCACGGGCGCGGTGGGCGGCATCGTGCTCGGCGTGATCAACGGCGTGCTCGTGCACCGGCTGCAGGCGCCCTCGCTGATCGTGACGATCGGCACGCAATATCTCTATCGCGGACTGCTGCTGACTTTCATCGGCACGACCTTCTTCATGAACATTCCGCACAGCATGGACCACTTTGGCCGGACGCCGCTCATCGCGTACCAGACGGCCGACGGGCTGCATGCGGTGCTGCCGGTCTCCGCGCTCGCGCTCGTGGCGGCCGCGATTCTCACGTGGTGGCTGCTCAATCGCACGATGATGGGGCGCGGCGTGTATGCGATGGGAGGCAGCACGGCAATTGCGGAGCGGCTAGGCTTCAACCTGCGCGCGATACGGGTCTTCGTATTCGGCTATACGGGATTTCTGGCGGGCGTGGCCGGCATTCTGCACGTGTCGAATACGCGGCTGGCGAATCCGTTCGATCTCGTGGGGTCGGAGCTCGATGTGATTGCCGCCGTGATACTCGGCGGTGCGCGCATCACGGGCGGCAGCGGCACCGTGGCGGGCACGCTGCTGGGTGTCGCGCTGGTTACGCTAGTCAAGAATGTGCTCATTTTGATAGGCGTGCCGAGCACCTGGCAGAAGGTGATTGTGGGCGCGTTCATTCTGGTGGCCGGCACGCTGTTCGCGTTGCGCCGGCGCGGCTGAGCCTGTGCGTTGCAGCGCGCGGCCCGTGTAGTGAGTGCGTGGCGCGGGTAGTTATTCCGCGGGTAGTTGGCCTCACGCGCCGCGCGCGCGCAGCGTCTGGCCTTTCTCGGTGATGATCGAAGCGAAGTCTTCCATCTGCGAGAAGCGCCACGCTTTGACCACGCCATATTTGCTTGCGTCAACAACGAGATGGCTTTCGACGGCGCTGCTCATGGCGGCCTGCTTGAGCGGCACTTCGTGGGCGTTCCAGCACGTCACGCCGCGCGCGGCGTCCACGCCGCCGGCCGAAATGAACGCTTTGTTGATACCCATGCGCTTCAACATTTCGAGGCTTTCTTCGCCCGAGAACGAATCCGATGACGGCACGTACACGCCGCCCAGCAGAATCATGCGCACGTTCGGCATGCGTCGCAAAATCTCGGCCACGTTGAGCGAATAGCACACGGCTGTGATCTGCAATTGCGATGGGAGGAGCCGCGCGAGCGCGGCGAGCGTCGTGCCGCAGTCGATGAAAATGGTGTCGTTCTGCCCGATGAGCCGTGCCGCGTGCGCGGAGGCCTTTGCCTTCGCCTGCGCGAAGTGGTCTTTTTCGTGTTCGAGCGAATAGCCGCCCGTGTTCGGCACATCCTGGGCGCTCACGATATAGCCGCCCAGGTACGTAAAACGTTCCGGATGGGCGGCGATATCGCGCCGCACCGTCATTTCGGAGACGCCAAGCACGCTGGCTGCATCCCGCAAATGCATGACGTTATGCTTGGCGAGCGCGTCGGCAAGGGTGCGCAGCCGGTCGGTTTTGGTCATGAAGTAGGTGGTTCGGCAGAGCGCGATGGCAATCGTCGGCAACCGCCTGCAAATGCCGAACGTTACATTTGTGTCGTGCGCGTGATCGAATTATAACAAGCAAGCCGGACGGTTGCCAGGCGATTTGGCCTTGCCTGTGTGTGGCTACGCTGTCGTCACGCTCCCGAAGCCCTCAGCGCCGCGAGAATGCCTTTCATCAGTTCGAGCGGCGCAGGCGGGCACCCCGGAATGCTCACGTCCACGGGAACTAGCTGCGAAAGCCCACCGCAAACTGCATAGCTATCCTTAAAGATGCCGCCGGTGCAGGCACACTCGCCAGCCGCTACAACCAGCTTGGGCGCGGGCGTGGCCTCGTAAGCCAGCCGCACCGCTTCGCGCATATTCAGCGCGAGCGGCCCCGTCACCAGCAGCATATCGGCGTGGCGGGGGCTCGCTACAAACCGGATCCCCAATCCCTCGATGTTGTAGTACGGGTTGCCGAGCGCGTGAATCTCCAACTCGCAGCCGTTGCACGAGCCCGCATCGATTTGCCGGATGCACAGCGCGCGGCCGAGCACGTCGAGAATCTGCTGATGCAGTTGCTGGGCCTGGGTGCGCCAGTCGTCGCCGCCGTCCGGCAGCGATTGTGCGGGAGCGCGGGTGTTGGCGATCCGCTTGAGAAGTTGCCACGTCACAGGTCGTGCCCCGCGTAACAGAGGTTGAACGATTTGTTGATCAGCGGGAAGTCGGCCACGATGTTGCCGATGATCGCCACTTCGATCGCGGGCCAGTTTTGCCACGACGGATCATGGCAGTGGCAACGGGCCAGCATGCCGTCTTCCGCGGTTTCCAGCGCGACGAACACCTCGCCGCGCCAGCCTTCGATCCAGCCCGCTCCGAACGAGGACGTGCGGGTGGTGCGGGGCTGCACGGCAACGCCGCCGTCCGGCAGTCCCGCGATGATGGCGCGAATCTGCCGTAGCGATTCGTCCACCTCGCGAAAGCGCAGCGCCACGCGGGCGGCCACGTCGCCGCGCTCGTCGCTGGCGTGGCGCGCGCCGATTTCGCGGTACGGCGTGGGGCCGTGGTCCACGCGCAAGTCCATCGTCGATCCGCTTGCCCGCGCGGCGAGGCCACATACGCCAAGCCGTGCCGCCACGGCGGGCGCGAGCGTGCCGGTTTTCGCGAAACGGTCCTGCAATCCGGCGTGATCGTCATAGATGCGCTGCATCGAGTGAACTTCGTGCTCGATGTGCTCGCACTGCGCGACGATCGCGCTGGCTTGTTGCGCGTCGAGATCGCGCGCCACGCCACCGGGCGCGATCGCGTCGAATAGATAGCGGTGGCCGAATGCGCGCTCGTTCAGGCGCAGCCAGTCCTCCTTCAGACGCGAGAACTGCGCGAGCCCGAGTGCGAATCCGGCGTCGTTGCCGAGCGCGCCCAGGTCGCCGAGATGGTTGGCGACGCGCTCGCGTTCAAGCAGCAGCGCGCGCAGCCATTGCGCGCGTGCGGGAATCGTCGTGCCGAGCGCGCGTTCGAGCGCCATGCAATACGCCCATGCAAACGCGACACTGCTGTCACCGGCAATGCGGGCCGCCACGCGATGGCCGGAAAGCGCCGGCGTGCGCTCGAACAGGCGCTCGATGCCGCGATGCGCGTAGCCGAGCCGCTCTTCCAGCCGCAGTACTTTTTCGCCGACCACGGAGAAGCGGAAGTGTCCGGGCTCGATGGTGCCCGCGTGGATCGGCCCCACCGCGATTTCGTGCACGCCTTCGCCCTCCACGCGCGTGAAGGCGTAATCGGCCTCGTTCGATTCGAAGCGCTCGGTGCCCGATGCGGCCCGGCGCAGCGGGAAATAGTCGGCGGGCCAGTTGCCGTGATTGAGCCACGGTCGCACGTCGCCGGCGCCATGGGCGCGCAGGCCGGTCAGATCGTGGACGGCGCGCTGCATGCGCACCGCGCAGGGAAACAGCGCCGAAAGGTCGGGGTACGCGGCGGCCCCCGACGATGCATCGCAGGCGGTCAGCCGGACCCATAGCAAGCCGTCTTCGACGGCGTAGGCGGCGTTGACGGAGAGGGTGCCGTCGTGGCGCTCGTCGCCCCAGATCGAGATCAGGCGGCCGCCGCTTGCGTCGACTTCGGCGGCCAGGCTCAACCATGCAGCGGCGTCGACTTGCGCGATGAGCGCCGCTGGCGCATCGGCGAAAGTGGCGAGGCGTGCGAGCCCGCGCGAGTGGAGTGTATCGATGCGCATCGCTCAACCTGCGAGTACGGCGCCGGCCGCGCGATACCACGCCGCAAGCCAGGGCGGAATGTAGAGCCCGAGCATGAGCCCGATGCCCAGATGAACGAACACCGGCAGCAGCGCCGGGCGGTATTCGAGCCGCCGCGCCGTGGGTTCGCCGAACGCCATGCCCTGCATGCGCCGGAAAATGACCGCGAAGGCCACGACGAGCGCCAGCATCAGCAAGGGCACGGTCCACGGCAGCGTTTGCAGCGCCGTGGTGAGAATCAGGAATTCGCTCGCGAATACGCCGGACGGCGGCATGCCGAGGATCGCGAGCGTGCCCAGCACCATGCCCCAGCCGACCACGGGGCTCGTGCGCACGAGGCCGCGAATGCCAGCGATCGCCTGGGTGCCGGTTTTTTGTGCGGCATGGCCGACGCTGAAGAAAATCGCCGATTTGATCAGCGCGTGCGCGCTCATGTGCAGCAGCCCCGCGAACGTCGCCATCGGGCCGCCTAGGCCGAACGCGAACGTCATCATGCCCATGTGCTCGATCGAGGAGAACGAGTACAGGCGCTTGGCGTCGGTCTGCCTGAACAGCGAGAACGTCGCGAGCAGCACGGAAACGAGTCCGAAGCCCACCAGCAGGTGTCCGGGCAAACCGTTTTGCAGCGCGCCGTCGGCGAGCACCTTGCAGCGCAGCACCGCGTAAAGCGCCACGTTGAGCAGCAGGCCCGAGAGCACGGCGGAGATCGGCGTCGGGCCTTCGGCGTGCGCGTCGGGCAGCCAGTTGTGCATCGGCACGAGGCCGACCTTGGTGCCATAGCCGATGAGCAAAAACACGAATGCCAGCGACACGATGGCGGGGTCGAGGCTCGCCTTGGCGGCGTTCAGGCTCGTGAGCAGCAGCGCGTCGTCGCCGCCCAGCACGCGGCTCGCGGCGAGATACAGCAAGATCGTGCCGAACAGCGCCTGCGCGATGCCCACGCCGCAGAGGATGAAGTACTTCCAGGCGGCGTCGAGACTGGCCGCCGTGCGATAGACCGCCACCAGCAGCACGGCCGCGAGCGTCGCGGCTTCCATCGCTACCCACAGGACGCCCATGTTGTTGGTCAGCAGCGCGAGCAGCATTGCGAAGACGAACAGTTGGTACATGGCGTGATAAAGCCGCGTGCGGTTCGCGCTCATGCGGCCGCGTTCGCGCTCGACGCGCATATACGGCTTCGAAAAGAGCGCCGTGGTCCAGCCGATCAGCGCGGTGAGCGCCACGAGAAACGCATTGAACGAGTCGACGTGAAACGCATGGCCGAACGCGAACGACGGGCCTTGCGTCATGGTTCGCTGTGCGAGCCAGAGGGCGGCTGCGAGCGTGAGCAGGCTGAAGGCGGCGTTCAGGTCCGGCGCGAGGCGGCGTGCGCCCACGAGCGCGAGGCTTGCACCGGCGAGGAGCGGCAGGCCGAGCACAGCCGCGAGTATCCAGGCGCTATTCATCTTTGCGTTCTTCCAGGCGGTGAATGTCGAGGCTGTCGAACTGCTCGCGGATCTGGAACATGAACACGCCGAGGATCAGCATGCCGACGAGCACGTCGAGCCCGACGCCGAGTTCGACGATCATCGGCATGCCGTTGGTGGCGGCCGCCGCCGCGAAAAAGAGTCCGTTCTCCATCGAGAGAAACGCAATCACCTGCGGCACCGCCTTCGCGCGCGTGATCATCA
The DNA here is from genome assembly GCF_051125215.1 of Paraburkholderia sp. A3BS-1L. Classification (NCBI taxonomy): domain Bacteria; kingdom Pseudomonadati; phylum Pseudomonadota; class Betaproteobacteria; order Burkholderiales; family Burkholderiaceae; genus Paraburkholderia; species Paraburkholderia sp. A3BS-1L. The sequence goes on from NZ_CP120444.1 coordinate 1,179,069, forward strand.
TCATGAACGAGAGCAGCACGCAGGCGAGCGCGATGCCGAGCGTGCCGCGCGCCACTGACGCGGCGAACTGCGTGACCGGCAGCGCCACGTTGAAGGCCACCACCACGAGCACGATGCCCGTGAGCAGCGTGGCGGGAATGTTGAGCAGCGGCTCCACGTCGCTCGTGACGTTCAGCCGTCGCACCATGCGGTAGAGGAGCCAGGGAATCAGCCCGACCTTGAGCACGAACGTGAGCGACGCGGAAATATAGAGGTGCGTGTCGGCGGTCACGTAGCCGAGCACGAGATTGGCCAGCACGAGCGTGACGCCCTGCAGCGTGTAGAGATGGATCAGCGCGAGAATGCGCCGCTGGCTCAGCATCGCGAACGAGATGAGCAGCAGGATCGCGGCGAGGAAGTTGATGATCTGCGTGGCGAGGGCGTGCATTCAGGCCCCCAGCAGGAAATGGACGAGCATGCCGATCACGGCGAGCAGGTAAGCCGTGGCGAGAAACTCGGGCACGCGGAAGAGCCGCATTTTCGCGTTGAGCGTCTCCACCAGCGCGAGCAGCGCGCCGCCCGCGAACAGCTTGGCGAACAGCGCGGGCACGGCCAGCAGCAGCGCGAGCGGGTTGCCCGTTTCGGCAATGCCCCAAGGCACGAATAGCGCAAGGCCGATGCACGAATAGGCGAACAGCTTCAGGCTCGCGGCCCACTCGATCAGCGCGAGATGGCGGCCCGAGTATTCGAGGATCAGCGCCTCGTGGATCATCGTGAGTTCGAGGTGCGTGGCGGGGTTGTCGACGGGCAGGCGCGCGTTCTCCGCGAGCGAGACCATGGCGAACGCAATGCCCGCGAACGCGAGGCTCGGGTAGATGGCGAGCTGGCCGTGGCTCAGCGTGGCGACGATGCGCGTGAGGCCGGTCGACTGCGTGATCAGCGAGGCGGAAAACAGCACCATGAGCAGCGCGGGTTCGGCGAGAAAGCCCACCAGCATTTCACGCCGCGCGCCGAGCGTGCCGAATGCGGTGCCGGTGTCCATGGCGGCGAGCGAGATCGTCACGCGCGCGAGTGCGAACAGGCCCACGAGCGCGATGGCATCGGCGGCCGGCGAAAGCGGCAGATCGGTCGAGAGCGTGGGCACGATCGCGCAGGCCAGCGTCATGCAGCCGAGCACGACATAGGGCGCGAGACGCGTGATCGGGCTCGCGTGCAGCGCGACCACCGACTCCTTGTTGAAGAGCTTGTGCAGCGTGCGGTACGGCTGCCACAAGCTCGGCCCGCGCCGGCCCTGGAGCCGCGCCCGGCAAACGCCGATCCAGCCCGAGAGCAGCGGCGCGGCGGCTAGCGCCACCAGAATTTCGAGCCCTTGCGAGAGCGCTCCGGATAGCGTGATCATCGGCGCACCAGAATGAGCAAGGTGATGAGCGCGAGAAAGCTGCACGTGAGGTAGACCGCGATGCGGCCCGCCTGCAATCGTCCCGCGAGCGCGCCCATCCAGCGCAGGCCGCGCGCGAGCGGCGCGTAGATCCAGGCCCACGTGCGATCCGAGGCCGTGACGCGGTAAGTGGGCTGTGCGTCGAACGGCGACGGCACGCTGCGCTCGATGCGGAACAAGGGCGCGAAGATTTCGCGGATCGGCTGCCCGAAGCCCTCGGCCGAATCCTGCATGCGCGCGGTCACGAACGGATTGCCGCACGCCCATGGCGCGGCGCGGCGCAGCCGTCCGTGATAGAAGCGGCGCACGAGCAGATAAGCGAGCCCGCAGCAGCCCACGAAAAACGCGAGGAAAACGGCGGGCATGTAGCTCGCGCGCTCGACACCGGTGGGCGCGAGCAGCAGCCAGCTACCCGCCTGCATCGCCGCGCCTAGATCGGCGCCCGCTAGCTGCCGCACGACGGGCGTGAGCGCGCGCACCGTCTGCACCGGCATGAGGCCGAGCAGCACGCAGGCCGCGACGAACCAGCCAAAGCCCGCGCGCTCCCAGCGGCCGGCGTCGCGCGCGCGGGCCAGCGACGCTTCGCGCGGCTGCCCGAGGAACACGATGCCGAAGAACTTGACCATGGTGTAGCCCGCGAGCGCGGCGACCAGCGCGATCAGCGCGGCAATGAGCGGTATCGCCATGTTGAGGAACGGGTTCGGCAGCCCCGGCGTAAACAGAAAGCTTTGCAGCAGCAGCCACTCAGACACGAAGCCGGAGAGCGGCGGCAAGCCGGCGCTCGCGAGCGCGCCGACGAGCGCGGCCCAGGCGGTCCAGGGCATGCGGTGAATCAGGCCGCCGAGGCGGCCGAGATTGCGCTCGCCGGTGGCGTGCAGCACGGCGCCGGTGCCGACGAACAAGAGGCTCTTGAACGCCGCGTGGCTCGCGATCTGATAGAGCAGCGCCGTCATGGCCAGCGCCGCGAGCCCGTTCATGCCGAACGCGCGAAACAGCACGGCCAGCCCGAGGCTCACGAACATCAGGCCGATATTTTCGATCGACGAATACGCGAGCAGCCGCTTCATGTCCGACTGGATCGCGCTGAACACCACGCCCAATAGCGCGGTGAAGAGGCCGAGCGCGAGCATCAGTACGCCCCACCAGGCGATCTGCAGGTGCAGCAGGTCGAACACCGTGCGCAGCATGCCGTAGAGGCCGGCTTTCAGCACGAAGCCGCTCATGAGCGCCGAGACCGGCGAGGGCGCGGCGGGATGCGCCTCGGGCAGCCAGACGTGGAGCGGAAAAATGCCGGCCTTCGCGCCGAAGCCGGCCAGCGCGAGCAGGAAGGCCACCGACGCCCAGAGCGGCGAGAGGTGCTGCGCGCGCATGGCGTCGAAGGTGTAGTCGCCCGTGCCAGCCTGTAGTAATCCGAACGAAATCAGCAATGCCAGCGCGCCGGCGTGCGAGATCAGGAAGTAGAGAAATGCCGCGCCGCGAATCTCGGCGATGCGGTGATTGCTCATGACGAGGAAGGTGGCCGAGATCGTCAGCATTTCCCATGCGACGAGAAAGCCGTACGCGTCGTTGGCGAGCAGCACGAGCGCGAGGCTCGCGAGGCACACGTGGTACTCGAAGCACAGCAGGCCTGGCGGCGTGCCTTCGCCCTTGCGGAAATAACCCGACGAGAACGCGCTCACGCCGGCGCTCACGAGGCCGAGCACGGCGAGAAAGTAGGCCGAAAGCGCGTCGATGCGCTCGTGGAACGGCAAACCCGGCAACCCGATGGGTAATACGAGGGTTTGCGCCGGGCCGCGCATGGCATAGACGCCCAGCCCGAACAGCAGCACGCCGAGCAGCGCGCCGGCGGGAAAGAGGCCATGCGCCACCACGCGCGTGCGGCGCGCATACGCGAGCCCCGCGCAACCGATCGCCAGCCAGCCCGCAACGATGCAGAGCGCGAGCTGGATCACGATACGAGATTCCATCGAGCCGGGTCTCCGCTGGGCTGGGCGAGTCGTGGGTGGGCGCTGGGTGTCATGCGGCTCTCGGGACGAAGCGCCGGGCTGAATCACACGTTGAATCGCATGTTGTTAACAGAGAATGTTAACAACATTAACATGCTATCAGAATCGATTTTGCGTTTCCAGAGGGTGTCGAAATGCCCCTGGCGCGACCTCACGCACGTTTAAATGAGATGTTAAGATGATTAACATGCTATTACACTTGGTTGGATCAGGTGGGAGCGTTGCAGGGGAGTAGGCGCATGATTGAAGTAGATGTTCCATTGCTGACCCATGAGAGCAAACGGATCCGCTTGCGGGACGCGGGCGGCGAGCGTGGGCTCGTGGCCGTGGGCGTCGGCCGGGCAGGCGGGCGTGGGTTTCAGCTGCTGCACCGCTTTGCGGCATTGAGCGAGCGGCTCGACGCGGCCGGCGTGCATCTCGTGTTCGTGTATCCGGCGCAATCGGCGCGGCATGTTCAGGACGCGCTTTCGGTGATGGCGGCTCGCTACCGGAACAAGCCTTGCCTGCTGCTGGACGAGGCGGGCCTGTTCTTCGGCGATACGCTGCCGCTCCAACGTCACAGCGTCATGCGCTTCGACGGGCGTATGGCCTGCGTCGAAACGCTGGAGATCGACGCGCGGGAAACGGACTGGGACGCGCGGCTGGGCGAGTTTCTGGCTGGCGTGCTTGCGGATGGCGCGTGAGCGCTGCGGGGAAAACGGGGGGCGGGTCAATCCGTCGCTACGATCCGGTCAATCCGGAAGCAGGCCGGGCCCCACGATCCACTACGGGCGTCCGGATTCGATTATAATTTGATTAACATATCTGGACTGGACTCCCAAGACCCGCGTGATGGAAACCAAGAGCGCCCGACTGACGATTCTGATCGACCCCGCGAAGAAGGCGGCATTTGAAGAGCTGTGCTCGGCACAGGATTTGACGCCCTCGCAGGTGGTCCGCCAATTGATCCGCGACTACCTCGCGCAGCATGGCGTGACCTACAAGACGCAGAGTACCGTCGGCACGCGCGCGCGCCGGTGAATGCCGGCGTCGCCCGCCGACTACGTAATAACCGCTTTAAACAGGCTTGAGAGTTGAACATGACCGCATTACCGCCGTGCCCGCAATGCAATTCCGAATTCACCTATGAAGACGGCGCCGTTTATATCTGCCCCGAATGCGGCCACGAGTGGGGCGCGCATGCCGAGGCTGCCGCAGCCGAGCCCGCGGGCAAGGTGTATCGCGATTCGGCGGGCAATATCCTGCAGGATGGCGATACCGTTACCGTCATTAAGGACCTGAAACTGAAGGGTGGTGGCGGCGTGATCAAGATGGGCACCAAGGTGAAGAACATTCGCCTCGTCGATAGCGATCACGACATCGACTGCAAGGTCGACGGTTTTGGTGCAATGAGCCTGAAGTCGGAATTCGTCAAGAAGGCCTAACGAAAAAACGCGGTAAAAACGCGGGAAAGAGGCGGATCGACATGGACCAGACTCCCGGCAGTTCCGCTTCACCCATCACCATAGCGCGCGCCGACTTCGGCCGCGTTTCCGTGCTGTTCGGCGCGATGAGCGGTAAGTATCCGGATGGCAATCAGGTGCTCATTCGCGGCTCGGACACGCGCGCGGCTTTCGATACGCCGCTTGTCTCGAACCACATCGGCGCTGAATTCGAGGCAACCGAACTGGTGGTGATGGGGCACGTGCACGAAGACCATATGGCGGGCCTCCATCGCATTCCTCGCGCCGCTGTGCATGTGCACGAGGCCGATTTGCCGGCGATTCGCAGTTGGGACGGCATGATCGGCGCCTATGGCATGCTTGGCGCCGGCGTGAAGGGCGAGGCGGCATTGCTGGCCATGCTCCAGCGCGACTTCTTCTATGCGCCGCGGCCGGACGCGCAGGGCTATGTGGACGGTGCCTGCTGGGATCTCGGCCAGTCGCGCATTCGCGCATTTCATCTGCCCGGTCATACCGCCGGCCACTGTGTTCTGCTGGTCGAGCCCGAGGGCGTGGCCTTCACCGGCGATATCGACCTGACGGGTTTCGGGCCTTACTACGGTGACGGTAGTTCGAGCCTGCGCGATTTTCGCCGCAGCATCGCGCGGCTTGCCGACATTCCGGCGAAGGTTTGGGTCACTTCGCATCATCGCGGTGTGTATACCGACCGCGAGCATTTCTTGCGCGACCTCCAGGCGTTCGGCGCAAAAATCGATGAGCGCGAACAGCGCCTGCTGGCGTGGCTCAGGGAATCGCCAAAGACGCTGGAGCAACTCGTCGAGCAGCGGTTGCTCTATCCGCTGGGCTACGAAGGGCCTTGGGTGGTGTCCGCCGAGACGCGGACGATTTCGCAGCATCTGGCCGAGTTGCTGGCCGATAGGCGGGTCGTTGTGGATGAGGAAGGCGTTTACCGGCTTGGGTGACGGGGCAGTGCCCCGTGTCACCACTTGGTCAATTGCCAGAATGCACCAACGCACCCAAAGAATGAGCACGTCGCGGTCAAAGTGACGGCCAGCGAACAGCCCGTCCAGATTCTTCAGTTTGCTCATGGCAGGCCCTGAAATCGGTCAGGTCCGGACTCTAATCAATTCGTTGATTGCTGTTTGCACCACAACCGCTACGCCTTCATCGCCGCGCAACCGTCAGGTTGCGTAAAAGACTAGAGCGGGGTTTCCGGATTTGCGACCAATGGGTTGCCAAATGCCGGGAGCGCCTACAATCTAGCCGTACGGATTAAAGGACGAGCGGCAATGCGGATTCTCGTGATCGAAGACGAACCCAAGACGGGTGCCTACCTGAAGAAGGGTTTCGAGGAATCGGGCTACGCCGTCGACGTGGCTACGGATGGCGCCGAGGGCCTGATTCTCGCGAGGGAAGAGACGTACGACGTGATCGTGCTCGACGTGATGCTGCCGGCCATGGACGGCTGGTCGGTGCTCAAGGTGCTGCGCACGACGCACACCACGCCGGTGCTGTTCCTTACCGCGCGCGACGACGTGAGCGACCGCGTCAAGGGGCTGGAGCTGGGCGGCGATGATTACCTCGTCAAGCCGTTTGCGTTCGTCGAACTGCTCGCGCGCGTGCGCACGCTCGCGCGGCGCGGCCCTCCACGCGAGAGCGACGTGATGACGCTGGGCGACCTCGAGATCGACGTCACACGGCGGCGCGTGAAACGCGGCACCGCACGCATCGACCTCACGCCGCGCGAATTTTCGCTGCTGCAACTGCTTGTGCGCCGCCAGGGTGAGGTCCTCACGCGCACGCAGATCGCCTCGTACGTGTGGGACATGAATTTCGACAGCGACACCAACGTAGTCGAAGTCGCCATCCGGCGCCTGCGCGCCAAGGTCGACGACGAGTTTCCCGTGAAGCTCATCCACACCGTGCGCGGCGTGGGCTACGTGGCCGAAATCAAAGAGTCCGCCTGATGGCCGCGCGCTCGCTGACCGCTACGCTCGCGCTCAGTTTCGCGGGCACCACGCTTGCTGTGTTCGCGTTGGTGGGCAGCACGCTCTATTTCACGCTCGGCCGCGAAATCCGGCAGCAAGACGATCTCGACATCGTGCTGATCGCACGCCACACGCGTCGGCTTGCCGGGGAGCTGCACAACGCGCAGGACGTAAGCGCGCATGCGCCGCGGCTCACGAGCCAGGTGCTCGGCAATTCCGCGCTGGCTATGGAGATACTCGGCGCCAACGGTGCGAGCCTGGTGGAGCACAACACGCAGCGCGTTGCCGACGAAAAGTTTCCCGCCACGCCGCTGGCGTCGCGCCTCGTTGCAACACAACGCATCACGGAAGACGACGTGCGCGAGTGGCGCAACGCGCGCGATGTGCCGGTGCGCGGGCTCGCCGCTGACGCGACGCTCGCCGACGGCATGCCCGTCACCGTGGTGATCGCGCGCGACATGAGCGACCGCTGGCGCGTGCTCGACCACTATCGCGAGCGGCTCTACGGGTTCGGTTTTGCAGGCATGCTGCTCGCATTCCTGATGAGCTGGCTGCTCGTGCGCGAATCGCTGCGCCCGCTACGCGAGATGGCCGCGCGCGCGGAGACGGTCACAGTCGACCGGCTCGATACGTCCATCGAAGTGGACGGTGCGCCACGCGAGCTCGATGCGCTCGTGAAGTCGCTCAACGCGATGCTCGAGCGGCTGCACGGCGGCTTTGAGCGCATGTCGCAATACACGGCCGATCTCGCGCACGACATGCGTACGCCGCTCGGCAACCTGCGCGGCGCGACCGAGGTGGCGCTCGCACGCGAGCGCACGTCGCCCGAATACGAGGCGCTGCTCGAATCGAATCTGGAGGAATGCGCGCGGCTCTCGCGCATGATTGAGAGTGTGATTTTCCTCGCGCGCGCGGAGCATCCGCAGTTCATGACGACACTCGCAGAATTCGACGTCGTTGAGGCACTCACGCAGATCGCCGACTACTTCGAAGGTCTCGCCGACGAGGCCGGCGTGCGCATCCGAGTGACGGGTGAGGGGCGTCTGCGCGCGGATCGAGAGCTGTTCCGGCGTGCGGTCAGCAATCTGCTCGCCAACGCGCTGCGCTATACGCCGCACGGTGGCGAGATCACTCTGAGCGCCGGGCAAACGCCCATGACGCTTGACGTCACGGTGGCGAATCCGGGCCCGCCTATCGATGCCGCGCTGCTTGAGCGCATCTTCGACCGCTTCTACCGCGTGGATGCCTCGCGCCACAGCGAGCCGCAAGCGGCGGGCTCGGCCGGGCTTGGGCTCGCGATCGTGCGCACGATCATGACACTGCACGGCGGCACGGCGCGTGCGGAAAGCGACGCCGCCGGCACGCGCTTCATCCTTTCGTTTGCGCGGCGCTGAGTGGCTTGCCGCCGCTGTTTGCGTTGCCGTTGGCGTTACCGTTGCCACTCGACGATTCGCTTTTTCCCTTCAGCACCTCGCGATCCCATCCGCCGCCGAGCGCTTCGAGCAGATGCACGCTCGCGTCGAGCCGACGCTGCGCGATCTGCTCTTCGTTGCGCTCGTTTTGCAGCGCAATGGTCTGCGCCGTCACCACGTCGAGATAGTTCACGGCGCCCGCCTGATAGCGATTGGTCGTGAGTTTCAGCGACAGTTGCGCGGCGGCTGTCGCGCGCTTCTGGCTGTCTGCTTCGCCCGCGAGCGTGCCGAGTGCGCTCAGGTTGTCCTCGACCTGCTGGAACGCCGTGAGCACCGTTTGCCGGTAAGCGGCAACGGACGCGTCGTATTGCGCGTTGGCGCCCTTGAGCGTGGCTTCGCGCCTGCCGCCGTCGAACAGCGTGCCCGCGAGTTGCGCACCGAGTGACCAGAAGAGGCTGGGCGCCGTGAGCCATGGCGCGAAGAACGTGCTTTCGAGTCCGGCCGATGCCGATAACGTGAGGTCAGGATAGAAGGCCGCATGCGCCTCGCCGATGCGTGCGTTGGCGGCGGCCACGCGCCGCTCTGCGGCGGCGATGTCGGGGCGCCGTTCGAGCAACGCGGACGGCACGCTCGGGGGAATCGACGGCACATCAGCTGGCTCGACCAGCGGTGGCAGGGCGAATGTCGAAGCGGGCACGCCGATCAACGTCGCGATCGCATGCTGAAGCTGCGCGCGCCGCACGTCGATGTCCTGGTCTGCCGTGCGCGCACTTTCGAGCTGCGTCTGCGCCTGCGCGACCGCCGAGGCATCGATGGCGCCGTCCGCGAGCTGCTGCTGGACAATGCGCAGCGCGGCGCTATACGCGGTTACGGTATCGTCCAGCAGCTTCTTTTGGCGATCGAGCGAGCGCAGATCGAAGTAGTCGGAAGCTAGATCGCTCGCCACCGAGAGGCGCACCGATTCGAGATCGGCCTGGCTCGCCTGGGCGTTGTCGCGCGCCTCCACCGTGGCGTCCTTCACACGGCCGAACAGATCAGGCTCCCAGCTCGCACCCACGCCCACCGAATAGTCGGGAATCGTCTTGCCCGCAAGCGAGCGGTCCACGACGTTCTGCGAGGTGCGGTAGCGCTGCACAGTAGTGCCCGCCGTGACGGTGGGCGAGTAACCTGCGTGCTGATAATCGACCATCGCGCGGGCGCTCTGAAGCTGTGCGACAGCCTGCTTCACGGTCTGGTTCGAAACGTCTACGCGCGCTTCGAGCTGGTTGAGCTCCGCGTCGTGGAAAATGGTCCACCAGGGACCGCGCGGCTTGCCGTCGGCGGGCGCCGCAACGGCCCAGCCGGACGTGGACTGTGGCGCGTTCGCGTAGCGCGCGGGCACGGCGACTTCGGGCGCGCTGTAATGCGGCAGCGTCGTGCAGGCGGCAAGCATTGCTGCGGTGCAGGCCGCGACGATCTTGCGAATCGTGCTTACAGGGGCGGCACAAATGTCGAACATGATGGACCTCGCTTATGCCTTGCCGTGCGGCGAACCCGTAGCCGTGCTGGGTGTGCCCGTGGAACTGACCGCCATGCGCACGCTTTGGCCGTTCGCGATGGCATCGCCGGGATTGTTGATGACGCGGTCGGTGGGGGCGAGTCCGGTGGCGATTTCAACGTACGTGCCGAAGTCGCGGCCGATGCTCACCTGATGCAACTGCACTTTGGTCTGGGTATCGACCACGGCGACGGTCACGCCGTCGGGGCGGAACAAGAGTGCGCTCACCGGCAATTCGAGCGCGGGCGTGGCGGTCGTGAGCGCGAGATGGACCTGGGCATAGGCGCCAGGCATGAGCGCCCCATCGTGGTTGTCGACATCGACTTCCACGTGCAGCGTGCGGCTCACCGGATCGATTGCGTTGGCGCTGCGTGCGACTATCGCCGGAAAGCGGCGCCCTGGATACTGCTGCGTTGTGATCCAGACAGCGGTGCCTGGCGTGACGAGGCCCGCGTCATCCTGCGGCACGTCTACGTAGACGCGCAGCCGGTCGGTCTGCACTATGTGGAAGAGTTCGCCGGGCATCGTGGCAAGACCGGGCGTGCCGCCAGCGGTCACAAGCGCACCCACCTGGACGTTGCGCACAGTAATGACGCCATCGAACGGCGCCGTCACGTCCTGGTAAGCGACCAACTCCTGAAGCCGCGCAACATTGGCCTGCGCGGCCTGCAGCGTGGCGAGCTTTGCGGCGGCGTCGCTCGTTTTCGCATCGGCGTCCTGCTGCGCAACCGACTGCGTCTGCAGCATCGTCTGCCAGCGCTGTGCGGTGCTGCTCGCAAAGCGGTAGTTGGCCTGCGCCGTTGCCTCGTCGGCGCGCGCCTGCTGCAATTGCGCGTCGAGCTCGGGCGTGTCGATCTGCGCGAGCCTCTGGCCTGCCTTCACGTGCGCGCCGATATCGGCGTACCAGTGCTGCACATAACCGCTCGTGCGTGCGTAGATCGATGCGTCGGCCCACGGCGTGACCGCGCCGGGCAGCAGCAGGTCCTGAGTCGCGGGCGCGGGCTTGGGCGTAATCGTCGAGACGATCAGCTCGCGCTGGACCGCCACCTGCGCGGCCTGCGCCTTGTGCGCGGAGAGCTTGGGTACGATGCCAGCCGCGAGCAGCGCGAGAACGAGGCAGCCCGCGCCGAGCACAAGTGCACGACGTTTGCGCCTGCCCGACGAAGGCGCTGTAGATGATGAAGGCGAGGGCGGCATTGCGGAGCCGGCATGCGCATCCGGGTCGTGCGCGGCGCCGCGATCCTCGGGCGGAGGTTGCGTGGTCATTTGAATTCCTTATTGAACGTGAGTGACGGTATCGGTGTTGGAGTCGGCATCGGAGTTGCCGGCCCGCGCCGCGCGGCGTTTCGCGAGCCAGCCGTGGACCATGCCGAACACGACGGGAACGAACACGAGCGTTGAAAGCGTGCCGATCGCAAGGCCGCCGATCACGGCGCGTCCGAGCGGCGCGTTCTGTTCACCACCATCGCCGAGACCGAGCGCCATCGGCAGCATGCCGATCAGCATCGCAAGCGCCGTCATCACGACTGGTCGAAAGCGGTTAAAACCGGCTTCGAGCGCGGCGTCGAGCGGCGCCATGCCTGCGGCGAGCGACTCGCGCGCCGCGTTGATCACGAGAATGCTATTGGCCGTCGCGATGCCGATGCACAGGATCGTGCCAGTGAGCGCGGGCACGGAAATCGTCGTCTGCGTGACGAAGAGCATCCAGGCAATGCCGGCCATCGAGGAGGGCAGGCCGCTGATGATGATGAGCGGATCGAGCCACGACTGGAAATTCACGACCATCAGCAGATAGACGAGCGCGATCGCGAAGATGAGGCCGAGTACCAGGCCGCTGAACGAGGCATTCATTGACTGCACCTGGCCGCGTATCACGATCGAGGAGCCCGGCGGCAACTGGGCGCGCGCGGCATTCACGAGCTTCGTCACATCGGAGGCCACGCCGCCGAGGTCGCGCCCCTGCGTGGAGGCGAAGATGTCGAGCACGGGCTGCACGTTGTAGTGCGAGACCACCGCTTCCTGTTCGCTGCGCGAGACCGTGCCAAGCGAACCGAGCTGGTTCTGCGGATTGGCGGTGACGGGCTGCGTCGTGATGGGAATATTGGCGAGTGTCTGCAGCGAATGAATGTCGTACTGCGGCACCATCGCCATGAGCGGGTAGCTCACGCCGTTCTTCGGATCGAGCCAGAAGTTCGGCGTGGTCTGCGAGCTGCCCGAGAGCGCGATCAGCAGATTTTGCGCGACATCGCGTTGCGTGAGCCCGGCCTGCATGGCCTTGGTGCGGTCCACATTCACATTGAGCGTGGGTTCGTCACCGGGCTGCTGAATGCGCGCATCCACGAGACCGCGCACGCCACGCATCTGATCGAGCAGATGATTCGCCACAACGCGGTTCTGCGCCAGCTTGTTGCCCACGATCTGCACGTCGATGGGTGCGGGCAGGCCGAAGTTGAGGATCTGACTCACGATGTCGGCCGGCAGGAACGAGAAGGTCACGCCCGGAAACGACGTATCGAGCACGTTGCGCAGCGTCGCCACGTATTGCGCGGTGGGCTTGTGTTTGGGCGTGAGCGTGACGAGGATGTCCGCGTCCTCGGGGCCGATCGAGTCCGAAGAGTCGTACGTGAGGTTGATGCCGCTTACCGGCAGGCCGATGTTGTCGAGCACCGAAGCCTGTTCGGAGGCAGGAATCACGGTGCGGATCTTCGCTTCCACTTCGTCGGTGATGCGTGCGGTCTCTTCGATGCGCGTGCCAGTGGGCGCGCGCAGATGCAGGCGGATTTCGCCCGAATCGACAGCGGGGAAGAAGTCGCGTCCCGTGAATGGCAGGAGCACGAGCGAGCTCAGGCAGATGACGAGCCATATCACGACGAAACGGCGGCGACGAGCAATGGCCCCTTGCAGTACAGCGCAATAGCGGCTGCGCACCGCTTCGAAACGTTGTTCGAAGCCCTGCTGGAATCGGCTCAGCTTGCCGGCGAGCCCTCGTGCAGGCTCGCTGTTGTGGGAACGGCCGCGCAGCAGATACATCGCGAGCGTGGGAATGAGCGTGCGAGAGAAGAAGTACGAAGCACACATGGCGAACACCACGGCTTCGGCCATCGGCACGAAAAGATAGTGCGCGACGCCCGTGAGCAGGAACATCGGTATGAACACGATGCAGATCGAGAGCGTCGAGACGAAGGTCGGCACGGCAATCTCGCCTGAGCCGTTGAGGATCGCATCGTGCAAGGGCGCGCCGCGTTCGAGGTGATGCGTGATGTTCTCGATCGCGACGGTGGCATCGTCCACGAGGATACCCACCGCGAGTGCGAGCCCGCCCAGCGTCATGATATTGATGGTCTGGCCGAGCGCGGAAAGCGCGATCAGCGAGGTGAGCACGGAAAGCGGAATCGTCACCGCGATAATCAGCGTGGCACGCCAGCTACCGAGAAAGAGCAGGATCATCGCAGCCGTGAGGCACGCGGCAATGAGCGCCTCGCGCACCACGCCCGAAATGGCGGACTTCACGAACAGCGACTGGTCGGAGAGCGGCGTGATCTTGAGCGCACTGGGCAGGCCTGCGGAGATTTTCGGCAGCATCGCTTTGACCTGCTGAATGATCGTGAGCGTGGAGGCGCTGCCGGTCTTCTGCACCGTGAGCAGCGCGGCGCGCTTGCCGTTCGCGCGCACGATATTGGTCTGCGGCGCATAGCCGTCGATCACGTGCGCAACGTCCCGCACATAGACCACGTCACCTTTCACGGTCTTGATGGGCAGGTCGTTGAGCGCCGCGACTGTCTGCGTGCTGCCGTTCATCTCCACGTTGTATTCGCGCGTGCCGATCTTGGCCGTGCCGCCTGGGAGGATCAGGTTCTGTGCGTTGACGGCGTTCACGACGTCGATGGGCGCGAGGCCCTTGGCCTGCAACGCCTTCGGATCGAGCTGCACCATGATCTGGCGGATCTTGCCTCCATAGGGCAGCGGCACAGCCGCCCCCTGCACCGTGGCAAGTTGTGTGCGGATGAAGCTGTTGCCGAGGTCATAGAGTGACTGCTCGGGCAGCCTATCGCTGGAGAGGCCGAGTTGAAGCGCGGGCACCGTCGAGGCGCTGTAGGTGATGATGTTCGGCGGCAGCGTGCCGGGTGGCAGTATCCGCAGGATCGATGCGGAGTTCGAGGCTGCTTCGGCAATGGCGCGATTGATGTCGGCGCCCGGGTGGAAGAACACCTTCACGACCGACACGCCGTTGAGCGACTGCGATTCGATGTGCTCGATGTCGTCGACGTCCGAGGTAAGGGCGCGCTCGTAGTTCGAGGTGATGCGATGCGCCATGTCTTCGGCCGAAAAGCCGTTGTACGTCCACACGATGCTGACGACCGGAATGTCGATGTTCGGAAAAATGTCCGTGGGCGTGCGCATGATCGCGAGCGGCCCGAGGATGAAGAGCAGCACGGCGAGCACGATGAACGTGTAGGGGCGCCTGAGCGCCAGTTTGACGATCCACATGACGGTGTCCGGTTTGAGGCTGAAGCAGGAACTGAAACGCCCGGGGCCGCAGGTGTTGGCGCTGCGTCTGGCCGACGGGCGGCGCAATCGGTGAAAAGCGGGTGCAAGTATGGGAATGGGGCGCTTACCTCGTGCTGACCCGCACATTACGGATTTGTCATCTGCGCAGATAACAAAGTCGTAATGCGCGCGTCAGCTTTGGGTCAGCGCCGGGTGGCCAGAATGCAGTCAACCTTCGCGGGGGCCGGCCATCCTGGTGCCGGCCAACCTGTTTATTCGAAGGCGGGCCGGAGCTGTCTCACTTCCAGATGCAGCGGCCACTCATGCAAAGGTGAACATCATGAAAGCACTCATTTCCGCATTGCTCGTTTCCTGCGCGCTGGCCGCCCCGGTTTGCGCGTTTGCCCAGTCGAACGCCGTAGCGAATACGGCCAGCGCGAATAACGGGCCGGTCACGCGAGCTCAGGTCAAAGCCGATCTCGTACGTGTCGAGCAGGCTGGCTATCGCCCAGAGGCGTCGGATATCAATTATCCGAACGACATCCAGCACGCCGAGGCCATCGTCGCGCAAGAAAATGCAAATCACAGTGCGGGTGCGGTCGGCGGCGTAGCCATGTCAGGCACGTCGGACTCGGGCAGATAAGCCGCGACCGGCGCCGATGGACAGTCATCAACGCCGGCAATTGAGCCTGGTGGCGCCGTGCAAGTGCTGCGCACTTGCGGGTGCCAACCCGGAATTCGGCGGCGCTCATTTAGATGGATATGGTGCAAATAGGTGGCGAGTTCGCGATAGCTCGTGTAGAAATGGCATCGCATTCGCAAGGGGCAGTTCGATCTCTCCGCTCTCGCGTGACCGTCTCCGGCGGCCGGCCCTGATGCTTGATTGCCTTGCTGAAAAAGGCCTTCGCCGCTGCCACTTCGCGCTTAGCCAGGAGCATGAAGTCTACCGTCTGGCCGCTCCGATCCACCGCCGCACGAAGCCGCCATTGAATCCATGACACAGGCGAGCACAAGCGCGTAACGCTTGCGCCCGCCCCATCGCACACTCAATCCAGCAGTTCCCGCACGCCCTGCGCCGCATCACGGCGCAGCGCCTCGAGATCGAGGCCAGGAATCTCGCCGTTCTCCACCACCACGCGACCATTGACGATGCTGTGACGCACGCGCACCGGCTCGCCCGCCGCGACGGGGGCGACCGCGAGGTCATGGAAGCCGTCGAAGCGCAGCGCGTTGAGGTCGTAAAGCACGAGGTCGGCGGCCTGGCCCGGGGCGAGCATGCCCACGGCATCGAGCCCGAGCACGCGTGCGCCGCCGGCCGTGCCCCAATGGACCACTTCTTCCACCGTGGTCGCCGCCGCGCCATGCGCGGCACGATGCACGAGCCACGCGAAGTTCGCCTCGTGGGTCATGCTGCCCGATTCATTGGACGCCACGCCGTCGACGGCGAGCGACACCGGCACGCCCGCAGCGGCCATGCGCGGCGCGGGGGCGATGCCGCTGCCGAGGCGCGCGTTGCTGACCGGGCAATGCGAGACCCCCGAGCCGGATTCGGCGAGCATCGCAATCTCGCTGGCTTCGAGATGGACAAGGTGCGCGAACCACACGTCGTGGCCGAGCCAGTCGTGCTCGGCCACGAACTCCACCGGCAGCTTGCCGAAGCGCTCGCGGCAGAAGTCGACATAGCGCGTGGTTTCCGAGAGGTGCGTATGCATGCGCAGCCCCATCCCGCGCGCGGCGCGCGCAAGCTCCGGAAGCAGTTCGGGCGGCAGTGAGAAGGTGGGCGTGGTGGGCGCGACCACCACACGGCGCATCGAGGCCGCGCTGCCATCGTGATAGCGGGACTTGAGGCGCTCGATATCGGCGAGCATCTGGTCGAGTGTTTCCGGATGCAGCACGGTCTTCGAAAAGCCCGGGTGATCGCCCGCCGATTGCAGCGCGCCGCCTCGGCACAGCACGAAGCGCAGGCCGAATGCATCGGCTTCCTCGAACAGCAGGTCGCCGGTTTCCGTGGTGCCGTGCGCGTGATACAGGTAGTGATGATCGGCGCAGGTGGTCACGCCCGAGAGCAGCATCTCGGCCATGCCGAGCCGCGCAGCCGTGCGCGCGAGCTCGGGCGTGAAGCGCGCGAGACGCGGATACGGCACGGCGGCGAGCCAGTCCTGAAGATCGGCGTTGATGCCAGAAGGCACGGCCTTGAGCAGGTTCTGGAACAGGTGATGGTGGGTGTTGACCCAGCCCGGATAGACGACGCAGTCGCGCGCATCGATCACGCGTTCGCTGGCAAGCGGCGTGAGATTGGGCGCGATCGATTCGATCCGGCCGTTGGCGATCCGCAGATCGGCCTGGCCGAGGCGGGCCTGGTCACCGGCGCGGCCGCTCATGACGGCGGCGGGGTTGCGGATCAGAATCGACTGGGGCGGCGGCGTTGTTGGGTTCACGATCAGGCATCCTTATTATGTGTGTTGAGGGCGAAGCGCGAGCACGCGTAGCGCTCGCGCGAGCCGGTGAGTGTCAGGCGCGCATCAGTCACGCGCCATCGTTGCACAAGCCGCATCGGCGTGCTCGTGCCCGGTGCGTTCGGCGGGACGTACGCCGTTCAGCAGCGCATTGAGCATGACGGAAACGAGGCAGGCGATCACGACGCCGCTGTGCAGGAAGGGCAGCGACCATTCGGGCATGTGGCCGAACACCTGCGGCATCATCACCGGAATCAACGCGGTTGCAATCGTGAAGCCTACGATCAGCACGTTGTAGCGATTGTTCTCGAAGTCCACTTTCGCGAGCGTTTGCACGCCAGCGGCCACCACCACGCCGAACATGGCGATGCCCGCACCGCCGAGCGCGGCCGAAGGCGTGGCCGCCACGACGGCGCCGACCTTGGGCACGAGCGCGACAGCGCACATCAGCACGCCGCTCGTCGCGACGATCCAGCGGCTGCGCACGCCGGTCAGGATCACGAGGCCGACGTTCTCCATGAAGGCGATGAACGGAAACGCAGCGAACATGCCGGCAATCGCGCTGGCCACGCCATTGGCGCGCAGGCCGCGCACGACGTCTTCCTCGCTCACTTCCTTGTCGACGATGTCGCCGATCGCCACGAACAGCCCCATCGACTCGACCATCTGCACGATCATCACCACGGCCATGGTGGCGATGGGCACGATGGAGAATTCGGGCCTGCCGAAATAGAACGGCACGGGCAGCGTGAACCAGGGCGTGGCGGCGACGTTGCTGTAATGACCCATGCCGAGCGCGACGGCGAGCCCGGTGCCCACGACAAGCCCGATCAGCACCGAAAGATTGCGCACGAACGGCGAGCCGAAGCGGTTGATCAGAAGAATCACCGTGGCGACCAGCAGCGTGACGCCGAGGAACGGCAGCGAGCCGAAGTCCGCGCTCTTGGTGTCGCCGCCGCCCACCCATTGATACGCGACCGGAAAGAGCTGCATGCCGATCACGGTGACGATGCAGCCGGTCACCACGGGCGGGAAGAAGCGCCGCAGCCGGCCGACCAGCGGCGCGGCGAATGCCGTGAACAGGCCCGCGCCGATCACCGCGCCGCACACTCCCGTGAAGCCGATGCCGGGCGTGAGGCCGATGGCGATCACGGGCCCGACGCTGCTGAACGCCACGCCTTGCAGGATCGGCAGCTTCACACCAAGCTTCCAGACGCCGACGGTTTGAAAGATCGTCGAGATGCCGGAGCAGAACAGCGCGGTGCTGATGAGCACCGTGGTGTCCGCGGGCGACATCTTGAGCGCCGAGGCCACGATCAACGGCACGGCAATCGCGCCGATGTAGGCGACCAGCATATGCTGCATGCCGAGCGTGAGCATCTGGCGCCAGGGGAGAATTTTATCGACGGGATGTGAAGCGGTGTTCATGACATGTCTCCTGATTTTCGATTCCGGCCGATTCCGTGCCGGCCAGTTAATTCGGACTTCTAGTCATGCTGCGATTGCAATAAACTAATCGGGCGCGGTCTCCCCAGAGAGAAACGGGTGCAGCTTGCGACGAAGTTTCACAAGACGAAATCGCTCTGTACAATATTTTTTCCCTTCGATCTTGATACGTTTGCGATATGGACCCCCATGGATTTGCGTCTCTTGCGTTACTTCGCGGCGCTTGCCGACGAGCTCCATTTCGGCCGCGCAGCCGCACGGCTGCACATTTCCCAGCCGCCGCTGAGCCAGCAGATTCGTTTGCTTGAGGAGGAGCTGGGCACGGCGCTGTTCATCCGCTCGCAGCATCGCGTCGAACTGACCGAGGCAGGGAAAACACTGAGCAAGCAGGTGCCGCTGATCTTCGCGCAGTTCGAGCGCGCGATCGATCTCACGCGCTGTGCGGGCCGGGGCGAAATGGGCAATCTCGCGGTGGGCATCATCAGCTCGGCCATGGTCGCGCCCATTCCGCGCGCGCTGCGCGTGTTCGCGAGCCGCCATCCGCAGGTGCGCTGGACGCTCAACGAAATGACGCCGGTGGAGCAGATCTCGGCGCTCAAGGAGAAGCGGCTCGACGTGTGCTTCTTTCGTCTGTATCAGGACGATCCCGCGATTCGCTGCGAAGCGATCGGCCGCGATACGGCGATGGCCGTGCTGCCGGCCGATCATCGGCTGGCAGCGCGCAAGCAGATCGCCCTTGGCGAGCTCGCGCACGAGCGCTTCATTTCATTCGGCTTGCGCCAGTCGCAGCTCGCGCGCGCGCTTCAGGACGCTTGCGTGAAGGCGCGTTTCACGCCCCAGATCGTGCACGAGGTGGTGGAGGTGCATACGCTGCTTTCGCTCGTGAGGGAGGGGCTTGGCGTGGCGCTGTTGCCGACCTCCGCGCAGCAGATCTCAACGGGTGGCGTGGTGTTCGTGAAGCTTGCCCAGACCGATCTCGACGTTTCGCTGCACGCGCGCTACCGCGCCGACGACACCTCGCCCGTGCTGCACGCGTTTCTCGACACGGTGCGCGAAGTGGCCGCCGAGATGGAGCGTTGAGGCTCGATCCAGAAGCGTTCCGGAGTTCCGGATGGACGACATTCATGCGAGCGTGCGCGCCACCAGCTCGCCGATCACCTTCACCAGCGGCGCCACGAGGACCGCGCGCTCGCGCGGCCACAGCGCGTAGAGGTTGTAGTGGGTGGGCAGCTCCACCGCGTTGAGCGTCACGATGCGCCCTTCGCGGCGCGCATCGGCGGCGAGCAGGCCGCGCGCGAGCCCCGCGCCCATCCCCGAGCCTAGCGCGGCCACCAGCCCCGCCGCATTGTCCAGCACCGCGATGCTGTCGGGCTCCACGCCCGGCAGGCCGGACTCTTCCAGCCAGGGAATCCACGAGCGCTTGGTGTAGCCGAGCAGCGGCAGCGTCAGCACCTGCTCGGGCGTGAGCGGCAGCGTGAGGCCGTGGCGCTCGAGCAGCGCGGGCGAGGCCATGGCCGCGAGCCGGTCGTGACACACCAGCGTGCTGTCCACGCCTTCCCATTCCCCATACCCGTAGCGCAGCGCGAGATCGACATGCTCGAACGCGAAGCGGTCGTAGCGCGACGCGGAGAGCACGGTCAGCGAGACACCGTCGAGCGCCTCGACGATCGCGGGCAAGCGCGAGGGAAACCATCCCTGCATGAGTTCGGGGTCGACGTCGAGCGTAATGGAAGGCCCGGCGGGCCGCCCCTTGACGGTCGAGATCGCGCGGTCGATCTGCTCGAGCCCCGCCGAAAGCTGATTGGCGAACAGCGTGCCCGCGTCGGTGAGCGCGATGCGCCCGCCCACGCGCGCGAACAGCGGCTGGCCGATGAAATCTTCGAGCGAGCGGATCTGCTGGCTGATCGCGCTGTGCGTGAGCGAGAGCTGGCGCGCGGCGCTCGAGAAACTGCCGACTTTCGCCGCTTGCAGGAAGGCCTGCATCGACTGGATCGAGGGGTAGCGCTTGAGCATGTGTTAGTCCGGCTAACAGAGGATCGACGAAATGATCGCTGGCTTCTGGCGCGGCGGCTTTCAATAATGCAGCCGTGTCTGCGGGCACGCGCTGGAAAACGCGAAGCGATTTGAAAGCGTCCCGAAGCCGCAACGATACGGGAAAAATCCAGCGGGAAAAACCTGGCGGAAAAAACTTCGGGAATAACATGGAAAACGTGGGAGACAGCGCGTGATTTCGATAGTGGTGAACGATACCCGGCATACGATCGACGATGTGCCGGACGACATGCCCTTGCTCTGGGTGCTGCGCGACCGCCTCAAGCTCACCGGCACGAAGTTCGGCTGTGGCAAGGGTCAATGCGGTGCGTGCACGGTGCATCTGGAAGGCGCTGCGGTGCGCTCGTGCATGCTGCCGGCGGTGGCGGCGGACGGGCGGCGCATCACGACCATCGAAGGCTTGCCTCACGACGGACGCCATCCGCTGCAACTCGCGTGGATTGCCGAAGACGTGCCGCAATGCGGCTATTGCCAGTCGGGCCAGTTGATGCAGGCAGCGGCGCTGCTCGCGCAGGATGGCAAGCCCGACGACGCCACCATCGTGTCGACGATGTCGGGCAACGTGTGCCGCTGCGGCACGTATGGACGCATTCATCGCGCGATCAAGCGGGCCGCTTCGGGCGACCCCACGCTGAACGCGGTGGTGACCTCCACCGCCACGCCCACGCCGGAACACGCCGGCAAGGAGGCGTGAAATGCGCCACGACGATCAACGCGGCGCGGCGCGCCGACGCTTCCTGAAGCAGGGCTCCGCGCTGCTGGCCGCGGGCCTCGCGGTGGGTTTCGTGCTGCCCGAGGCGCACGCCGCTGCGGCAGCAGAGCCGACCATCAGCGGCGACCCGCACCCGCAGCGCGGCGAATTCGAGCCCAACGCATGGGTGCGCGTGCTGCCCGACGACACGATCAAGCTCGTCGTCCACAAGCACGATTCCGGCACCGGCACGCGTACCGCGCTCGCGGCGGTGGTGGCCGAGGAACTCGACGTCGATCCGTTCCGCGTGGAGGTGATCACGCCCGAGGATCCGTTCTTTGCGCAGTACATTCATCCGCTCTGGAAAGTGTTTTCGACGGGCGGCAGCACCAGCGTCTCGCTCGAATACGAGCGTTTGCGCCGCGCGGGCGCGACGGCGCGCGCGATGCTGATCGAAGCTGCGGCGCAGCAGTGGAGTGTGCCGGCATCGGCATGCACGACCGACAACGGCAACGTGGTGGAAGCCGCGAGCGGCCGCCGCGCGACCTACGGTTCGCTCGCCGCCCGCGCGGCGAAGCTGCACGCGCCAAAAGACGTCGCGCTCAAGGCGCCCGGCGAGTTCAAGTATGTGGGCAAGCTGCGCAAGAAGCGCGATGCCGCGCAGAAGACCACCGGCAGCTTCGGGTACAGCATCGATGTGTCGCTGCCAGGCATGCTCGTGGCCGTGGTCACGCGCGCGCCCATGATCGATGGCCGCGTGCGCAGCGTCGACGCGAAGGCCGCGCTCGCCATTCCGGGCGTGCGCGACGTGCTGCGGATTCCCGCGCGGCCCGATATTCTCGGCGGCAATCAGGCCGGCGTGGCCGTGCTAGCGGACGATTACTGGGCCGCGCATCGCGGCCAGGCGGCATTGCAAATCGAATGGGACGACAGCCCCTTCGAGTCGTTCGACAGCAGCACGCTGGCGGCGCGCCAGGCCGCATGGCTGAATGATCCCGCTGCGCGCGTGGTGCCGACCGTCCAGAACGGCGACGCCAAAGCGGCCCACGCGGCCAAAGCGGCGGGCGGGAAAATGATCGAAGCGTCGTACTCGATGCCGTACAAGGCCGCGAATCCGCTCGAACCGGTCAATGTGACTGCCTGGGCCAGAAACGGCGGCATCGAATATTGGGGCGGATTGCAGGTGCCGTCTTCGGCGCGGGAGGCTGCCGAGGTTATCGGTAGCATTCCTGAGGATCGGGTGACGCTGAACGAACTGGTTTCGGGCGGCAGCTTCGGCGCTCGCGAATCGAAGTACTGGCTGCTGGAAGTGACGTGGCTCGCGATCAAGACCGGCAAGCCGGTCAAGCTGATGAACAGCCGCGAGGACGAAATGCGCGCGCTGTATTACCACGCGGCCACGCATCACCGTGCGCGGGCCGTGGTCGATTCGAAGGGGCAGCTTGCGTCGCTGGAACTGCGCGCGGTTTCGCCGGCCTCGCCCGAGCAGTGGGAGCCGGGATACCTCGACCGCGCGGACCGCATGGACTACAGCACGACCGAAGCCATCAACAAGTGGGAGTTCGCCTATAGCGCGCCGCATCGCGACATCGGCTGGGTGCGCCATGAGACGGGCGTGCCCACGGGCTGGTATCGCGCGGTGAGCTATATCCCGAACGTGTTCGCCGTGGAATCCATCATGGACGAAGCCGCGCATGCCGCGCGCCGCGACCCGCTGGAGTTTCGCATCGCGCATATGCGCCAGCGGCCGCGGCACGTTGCGGTGCTGCGCGAAGCCGCGAAGCGCGCGGGCTGGGGGCAGCCCCTGCCGGCCGGCACGGCGCTCGGCATCTCGACCAACGAGGCCTATAGCAGTTACATCGCCGTGATCGCACGCGTGGCGCGCAAGGGCGATGGCATGGTGGTCGAGAAGCTCACCTGCGTGACCGACTGCGGCATTGCGGTGTCACCGGGCGGTGTGGAGGAGCAGATTTATGGCGGCCTGATGTGGGGGCTCGGTCATGCCACGAGCGATCGCATCGACATTCGCAACGGCCGCGTGCAGCAGAGCAACTTCGACACCTACCGCGTAATGAGGATGAGCGACATGCCTGACATCGACATTCATATCGTGCAGGGCGACGTGAGCAAGCCTGGCGGCGTGGGCGAACTGGCGGGCCCGTCGGTTGCGCCGGCCATTGCCAACGCGGTGTTCAGCTTGACGGGCAAGCGCCTGCGCGAGACGCCATTCGATTTGCAGATGCACGCGTAGGGGAATGCACTCAAGGCAAGGAGAACCCTTGCCTTGAGCACGCATGCCAGCCGTTCTCAGCCATTCTCGCGGGTCTGCGCACGCGCGAAGGCGGGGCGGCTGGTGACGCGCTGGACGTAATCCTCCAGCAATGTCGTGCGTTCGAGCAGCGGGCTGCCCATGAACAGCGCGAAGGTGGTGGCGACCAGAATATCGGCGGCGGAAAAGGATTCGCCCAGCAAATACGGGCCATTTTGCAGCGTGCGGTTGACGTGCACCATGACTTCGTCGGGATCGACCCAGCCCGCCGTGCCGCGCGGCGGCGTGATGCCCATGAACTTGCCGACCCACGCGGGTTCCATTACGCCCGCGTAATAGGCCAGCCAGGTGAGATACGCGCCGCGCAACGGCGAGCCCACCACCGGGCCGATGCCCGCATCCGGGAATTTGTCCGTGAGATAGCAGGCAATAGCGGAGCTTTCGAACACCACCGCGCCATTGTCTTCGATAACCGGCACCTTGCCGTGCGGATGCGGATTGGCCGGGTCAACGGCGCCTGTGCCGTTGCCCCGGCGAATATCGACGGACTTGATTTGATACGGTGCGCCAAGTTCTTCGAGCAGGAAAATCATGCGCGACGAGCGCGAATGCGGAGCATGGAAAAGCGTAATCACGGCTTGTCTCCGGAGCAGGACGGGAGTCGAAATAGTACCGGAAGGCGGGATTTTGCGGCGATTCAGGCAAACGCACCGAAGTATGAAAATGTCGATTGCAAGATAGAGCGCGCGAGTCCATGCCTCTGAGGGCATGGTGCGCGCGAAATGGCCAATCAACGAGCTTCTTTCTTGATTGGAGCGTCGCTGTTGAACTTGTGGGAAGTGACAAAGACGTCCACGCTCCCCATCGAACATTCTTCGGAGGACGCCTTGCTTGACGTGATGACCTCAATCGTGCGGCCGCCCGTCTCATGAAACGTGATGTCATAGACCTGCTGATACAGATTCTTGCCTGTCTTTTCCGATGCGAGTCGGACTGCTGTTGTCTTCGAGTCGTCCAGCTTTTCGGGAGTGAGCAGGCCTGCATCAATGAGCACAGTTTCGGCCATTTTAGTCGGCCAATGAGCGCAAGGCGGCGACTTCGCCACGCACAGCGCGGGCACGGTGAGAACAAACGCAAAAATTATGCGTTTCATCGCGTGACCTCCAGCGTATGATCTCCACTGGACCAAATCTGGTTGCGCAGAGCACGATTCAAAACGACACAGCCCTCCGATGCCGTGCCTGGGCGCGCAACGCTGTCGCCGTGGATCATCAAGCCGGACCGACCGTGCGTGTTCGTCCCGTTGTTTGGCGTTAGCCGCATCGTGTAGCTCCCGGAGTGCGGGTGGATGAACGGCGCGCTAATCGAGTATGTTCCTGCGGGAATCGGGCCGGTATTGGCTATTCGTTCCATCGTCGGGTTATCGCGGCCGATACCATGACCCGAATAGCCTCGCCCATAAAGCGTGCCATTGCGACTCAATTCACCCGTTCGCTGATTGTATGTCCACGGCATCAGCAGTTCCAAATTGGTTCAGGAGCGGAAATAATACGCCGCAGCGTATCTCAAAAGATGCTCAGTCTGCCAGTTTGCACCGTCACATGAGCCACGGGGAGGGCGAAACTCAATGCGCATACTCAGTTTTTCGCAATGCGATTCAGGCAAACACACCGAATCACCTGCCCGTGAACAGAGACTTCCTGATAATCGCATGCACGCCCCAGTTGCCATTGACCACCTGCGTGATGCCAAAGTCGACGGCAACCGAAATGAGCGTGACGGCCTCGTCCTCGCTGAGCTTCTTGACGGACATGAGAAACCGGCGGGCCTTGCGAAACGCGTCGCGCATGGCTTCGTCGAGCGTCGACTTCATGTAGATGTGACTTTGCGCCTTTTGCCCGAACTCGGTCAGATGATTCGGAGAACTGAAGCCATGCAGAATCCACTCGTTCGCGGTTTCAACGAGCGGGTAGGTCAAGTCGGCGAAGGGAGCGTTCGGGTCGATCTCGCCGTTCTTGTGCAGCACCAACTGGAAATCGCCGGTCAGCGAGCATTCGATGGCGGTGCCGCATAGCTCTGAGTCGCCCTGGGACGCATGCGGGTCGCCAATCGAGAACAACGCGCCAGGCACGGCCACGCGCAGAAACACGCTGGCCCCGCGCGTCACGCGCCAGTTGTCCAGGTTGCCCGCGAAGCTCGAAGGCGGAATGGAGTCGATCAACCCATTCTGGGCCGGCGCCACTGCAATCACGCCAAAGTGCGGGCGAACCGGTATTTCGATATCGCTCAGGACGTCGTAGTTTTTCTCGATGGTGGAATGGTCGACCGGCACGCCGGGATAGTCGATCGTCGGATGCAGCACGCCAGACGGGTCGCGTTGCGGCGTCCAGCGGAAGTTGTAGAGCGCGCGCGCCTTGCCGTCGGAGCGTTCGCAGTCGATTTCGAAGATGGTCACGACTTCGCGCTCGCGCGGCTCCGTGAGCAGGTCGCGGTAATGAAACCCCCACCACGTTGCGGCGTTGCTGCCGAAGGCCTTGCCGTGAAAGCAGGGGTTCGCGCTCATGCGCGGGCGGATGTCCAGAATCCTCACTTCGAGCACGTCGCCCGGCATGGCGTCGCGCACGGCCACGGGCCCCGTGCAGATATGGACGCCGAATCCTTCGCCCGCGCCGCGCCCATAGATCGATGCATCGAGCGGGCCCGCGCCGCGCCGGTCGACGTTCTTCTTCTGCGCGGTCCAATGGAACACGCTTTGCGCGCCGGCATCGCCTTCGATCATGCGCTCCCAGTCATCCGATGCGTGCTGTGTGAGCGTTTCGATCGTCACCTTGTCGCCCGACTCGACTTCGAGCACCGCAGGCAAGTCGCGGCTCAAATAGCCCCAATGGACGGTCTTGTCGGTGGCGTTGAGCCGGTGATGGCGGCGTCCGAAGCTATCGGTGGCATGGCCCCAGCGCGAAACACGGCCGGGGTGGCCCGGCGTGCTCGCCGGCGCGGTGCCGTCGTTGGCCGGAAGCTGGTCGCGCGCGATGGGCTGGATCCGCACGTGTTCGGGCCGGCCGCGCGAGATGCGTTGCGCAACGACCTTGGCCGGCGCGGGCATCATCTGGTCGCGGTAGGAACTGGGCGAGATGCCGAACTGCTGCCGGAACGCGTGGCTGAAGTACGAGGGATCGTTAAAGCCCCATCGATAACAGATATCCGAAACCGTGAGCTTGCTGTAGAGCGGATTCGCGAGATCGGTACGGCAACGTTCGAGCCGCCGCGTGCGCAGATAGACCGAAAAATTCGTGCCCGACTTTTCGAACAGCTTTTGCAGGTAGCGCGTGGACACGTGCTCGTCCGAGGCGATGGAGGCCACGCTCAAGCCGGGCTCGGCCAGCCGCGCGTCCACGCGTTCGCAGATGCGCGAGAAGATGGCGGTGCGCGACTGCGTGAGCCCCGCGAGGTCGGGCGGCTGGCTCGCGATCAGGGCCGTGGCGAGAAACTCGGTGATCGTGCTGTCGATGGGCTGCAAGGCCTTGGGGTCGGCGGCCACGACGGTTTCGAAGGTGTCGGCGGCCGCGCACAGCATTCTCGCGAAGAGCAGTCCTGCATCGCCCGTGAGCTTGATCGCTTCGGTGGGCAGCGGCGCGGCTACGCGCGCGGCGAGCAGCGCGGGGCCGATGTGAACGGTGAGCAGGCGAAACGCGGTGGCGAGCGACAACTCGGCGTGCGCGCCCGCGGGCACGCAGACAATTTCGTTCTCACGCAGGCTGTCGCTCGTGCCCGTGGTGGCGAGCCCGGCCTCGCCTTCGAGCAGCATCAGCAACACGAGGCCACGGTCCTTGCCCGCGGCCACGGCAACCGATTGCGGCACTGAAGCGATGCACGCGAGCTCGATGCCGGCACTGGTGGTTCTGGACTGCACCGTGCCATGCAGCGAGTGATCTGCGCACAGGTTCTGGCAGGAGAGCCGCGCGACCATGAGCTCGGCGCGCCAGGCAGCGGCACGGCCGGGTTGCGGCCAGGCTTCAGTGGAAAAGTGCGATTGACGCAAGGCCTGTCTCCCTGGCGCGTGCATGCAGCAGTGGTGATGGCGGACCCACCGGCTGGGCCCGCCTGACTTCAATCCAGCACATGCGTCGAGCCGTTGTGGCGGCTAGCCGAAATGCAGCTGCCCTCGCATGGCCGCCACCAGGACGAAGCCCGCGAATGTGCCGACGATCGCGAAGATGCCGCCGAGCACATTGGGCGCAGGTATCGGAGCCCGTACCGCAGTGTAAACAACCCCTGTTACCAGGCCAACGGCTGCGGCCTGAATTTCCGTTTGACCTAGCATGATTTCAACCATGTCATTCCCCTTTATCATGAATCGGCCGCGATCGATCCGCTTGCTGGTGGACGACCGAAACTGACACTCTTGCGCCATGCGTTCACGACCAGGTAGCCGAGATAGGTGAAGAGAATGGCGCAAATGCCCCCCGTGACGTTGGGTGCGGGAATGGGCAGATCGAGCCACGAATACAGCGTGCCGGTGACGAGACCGACTATGAGCGCAACCAGTTCATTGCGCCCCACGTAGACATAGTGCATGTGAGTTCCTCACGCTTGTTCGCTTGCGTTATCCGGGTGTCCGATTTAGGCCTTGTTTTGGCCTGATCTGGCGTTTAGCCCTTGGTTTTCGGTGGGAAGATGGCACGCGGCATCGTGCAATGAATGCCCTGGGTGCCGTCGACCACCTGCGTGACGCCGAAATCCGCGGAGACGCTCATGAGCGAGTAGGCGTCGTCGCGCGAGAGGCCTTGCTGCTCGGTCAGCAGATGGATCATGTCGCGCGCCGCATTCCTGCCGGCTTCGTCGAGATCCTCATGGAAACCGTGGACGACCCAGCAGTCCGGCGTTTCCAGCAGCGGCGAGGGGAAGTGGAAATCTTTTCTCAGGACTACCTGGAAAAGCACATTCAATGAGGCCTCGATCGCGGTGCCGCTGATTTCGCCGTCGCCCTGCGAGATGTGCGGGTCGCCGATCGAGAACAGCGCGCCGTCCACCGCAACCGGGTAATACATGGTGGCGCCCGCGCCAATACGCCAGTTGTCGATGTTGCCGCCGTGCAAGCCCGGCTCCACGGTCGAGACGCGGCCTGCCTTGTCGGGCGCCACGCCCGCCGTGCCCAGATGCGGGCGCACCGGAACGCGCACGCCTGCGAGCGCTGGCTGGCGGCAGCATTCGCGCTCGTCGACGATTTTTCCGGGCGTCGTCATCTTGTTCGGGTAGTCGTAGGCGTACAGTGCGTGCGCGGTGTTCGACGCGGTGTCGAGTTCGTAGATGGTGATGCGTTCCTTGTTGAATTCGCGGTACAGCTGGCCCCAGTGCGCGGCAGCATTTGCGCCGTAGCGAAAGCGCGGAATCATTTGCAGGTAGCGCACTTCGAGCACGTCGCCGGGCTTGGCGTCCTCGATGTAAATCGGGCCTGTCATGATGTGCACGCCCGGATTGCGGTCCTCGTGCGGGATCTTCGAATAGATTTCGCGCACGGCGTTGTCCATCATCAGGTCCGGCGCATCGCCGGCATGGTGGGTGATCGCTTCGGCGCGAATGATGTCGCCGCTTTTCACGGTCAGGGCCGGTGCTTTGCAGGCGTCGAAATAGCCCCAATGAACGGTCTCGGGACGGGCGGGCAGATCATGCAGCATGGTTGTCTCCTTGATTTATGGGTAGCCGCGTCCGACGGCCGTGCATGATTGAACGGTCGTGCGTGAAGCGGTTATGGCCAGGTGCAATGCTGATGGACAGCCACCTCATTGATCGTGGCCATCCATGACTTGCGGGAATCGCTCGGTGCTTAGCCGTTCGACTTGATGTCTCGCCGTGACTTGATATTAGGTATTCCGGATTCTTGCGACATAGGGCGATGCGCCCCAATCGCTTGTGTTCTCGCGAACTAGCGTAAACCCGCTGCAAATGCGGTATGAAATGCCCGCTTCAATGCGTAACCGGAACGCGCACGCGCGCCAGCCACGTGCGTGACGGCATGCAGATCGCGTTAAGTCCGTTGTAATCGGGGAAGTGGCGCGGGCGAGAGAATTCGCGCGATCGCACGTGATGTGTGCGCGTTATTGATACTTCATGAGCGCAATATCGGTCGATGCAAACAAGATGTGGACACAACCAATCACACCAGCCGACGCAGTCGCTGGTGACGCGCGGTCCGCGCGTCAGCTTCTGAAGATCTCTTCGAGATCGACCTGCTCGCTTGCCGACTCGAGCTTCATGCTGCCTTGAATGTGGTCCAGGTGCTCGAGCATCAAACGCTCGGCGCGCGCGGCGTCGCGCTTCGCGATGGCATCGACGATATGCGAGTGCTCGTCGGCGCGGCAGCAGGTTGCTGTAGGCGCGTCGTAGAGAAAGATCATGAGACACGTGAGCACGGAAAGCTCACGCATGGTGCGGGCGAGCGCCGAGTTGCCCGCGAGATCCGCCGCGAGCGAATGAAACTCGCCCGAGAGCCGGATCACGGTGCGCTTGTCCTCGCGCTTGCGCGCATCGGCTTCGAGTGCTTCGTGCTCGCGCAGGCGCTTGAGCTTTTCGGCCGTCAAGTTCTCGACAAGCCGCCGCATGATCGCGGGCTCGATCAGGCGGCGCGCTTCGAAAACGTCGAGCGCCTGCTCGATGGAAGGGCGCGCGACATACGCCCCCTTCTGCGGAATCAATTCGACCACCTGCTCATGCGCGAGCCTCGCCAGCACTTCGCGAATGCGTCCGCGACTGGCATTGAAAATTTCGGCCAGGCGCTCTTCCGCGAGTTTGGTGCCGGGGTGCAGCCGGTGCTCGAGGATCGCCGCGTAGATGCGCTCGTAAATCTCGTCCTGACTGAGTTCCAGCGGCGCGCGCGCCGGCGCAGCGGATTTGCGTTTGCGTGGAGCGGATTTCCCGGCAGGGGGCGTGGCAAGTTCGTCGATTGCAGGCACGGCAATGGCCTCTCGTATGCGGTGTAGCGGGCGCGCCAGCCGCGCTGCGCATCGCCCAGAGTCAGGATACCGGCCGCCTCGCGGATTGTCGACACTCATGTAAACACTAGTTTTGTAAACATAATTGTTGACTATTATGTCGACAGCAAAGACGTCATGGTTGCCGTTGATTCATAAGATAATTTTCGAGTCGGGAGATTTCAGGTGACAGGTTCGGCGCTAGATCTGGTTATCCGCAATGCGCGTGTCGCGACGGCCAGCGACACCTTCAAGGCTGACATCGGCATCGCGGGCGGGCGCATCGTTCAGCTGGGCATGGGCTTGCCGGCGGGCGCGCGCGAGATCGATGCGGCGGGGCGCGTGGTGACGCCGGGCGGCGTGGATGCGCACTGCCATTTCGATCAGCCGATGGCGCCGCCGCTGCGCATGGCCGACGACTTCGACACCGGCACGCGCGCAGCGGCATGCGGCGGCACGACCACCGTGATTCCGTTCGCGGCGCAGGAGAAAGGGCAGTCGCTGCGCGCCGCCGTGGACGACTATCACGGCCGCGCCGAAGGCAAGGCGCACATCGACTACGCGTTCCATTTAATCGTGAGCGACCCCACGCCGAAGGTGCTGGAAGAGGAGTTGCCGGCGCTGATTGCCGAGGGCTACACGTCGTTCAAGATCTACATGACCTATGAGGATCTGAAGCTCGACGATGGCCAGATCCTCGACGTGCTGGCCATCGCTCGCGAATACGGCGCGATGGCCATGGTTCACGCGGAGAACGCCGATTGCATCGAATGGCTGACGAAGCGTCTCGAAGCCGCGGGCCGCAAAGCGCCGCGCTTTCATGCGCATGCTCGCCCGCTGCTGGTGGAGCGCGAGGCCACGCATCGGGCCATTTCGCTCGCCGAACTGGTGGACGTGCCGGTGTTGATCGTGCACGTCTCGGGG
This sequence comes from Paraburkholderia sp. A3BS-1L, assembly GCF_051125215.1. Lineage (NCBI taxonomy): Bacteria > Pseudomonadati > Pseudomonadota > Betaproteobacteria > Burkholderiales > Burkholderiaceae > Paraburkholderia > Paraburkholderia sp. A3BS-1L. Next base: position 1,210,165 of record NZ_CP120444.1, read on the forward strand.
CGCGAAGCGGTCGAGCAGATTCGCTGGGCGCGCTCGCGCGGCCTCAAGGTTTATGCCGAGACCTGCCCGCAATACCTGTTTCTGACCGCCGCCGATCTCGGCATCGACGACACCTATCAGGGCGCGAAATGCGTCTGCAGTCCGCCGCCGCGCGACAAGGCCAACCAGGAGGTGATCTGGGACGGCCTGAACGACGGGCTCTTTACGCTTTTCAGTTCCGACCACGCGCCATTCAACTACGACGCGCCCGAAGGCAAAAAGCCCGGCGGCGAGGAAGTCTCGTTCAGCCACATTCCGAACGGCATTCCCGGCGTGGAGACGCGCATGCCGCTGCTCTATTCCGAGGGCGTGCTGGCGGGGCGCATGACGCTGAACCGCTTCGTGGAACTGACGTCTACCAATCCGGCCAAGACCTATGGCCTGCACCCGCGCAAAGGCACTATCGCCATCGGCAGCGACGCCGACCTCGTCATCTGGGGCGAGCGCGGGTTCGTGCTGCGCAACGCGGACCTGCATCATGCGGTCGACTACACGCCTTACGAAGGTCAGACGCTGCGTGCCTGGCCCGACATCACGCTGATCGGCGGGGCGGTAGTGTGGGATGGCGAGTTCCATCCGCGCCGCGGGCGAGGCCGCTTTCTGCGTTGCGGGAAACCGACGATCGGGCCTCGAGGTGCGCTCGACTAACGCGTTGTGGTTGTGGTGATTCCATTCATGGAGTGCCCGCCGTTTCACTAAAAACTCACAAACAATTCACTGAACTAATGTGAGCGGCGGAATTATGCGAGGAGAGAGCATCGTGGAAAGACAGGACAGGAAACTGGCCGAGCTGGACCCGACAGGCCGGCTGTATAACGACGACCTGGCGCCCGCCACCGAGCGGAAGTGGACGTCCTATAGCTTCTTCGCGGTCTGGATGTCGGCGATACACAACATCGGCACCTATACGTTCGTGGCGGGCTTGTTCGTGCTCGGCATGACGGGGTGGCAGGTGCTCGCGTCCATTCTGATCGGCACCGGCATTCTGTTCTTCGGCATGAACTGGGCTGGCCGCATGGGGCAGCAGACCGGGGTGCCGTTTCCCGTGATGGCGAGACTCAGCTTCGGCATCTGGGGCGCCAACGTGCCGGCGCTGATTCGCGCGGTCATCGCTATTTGCTGGTACGGCATTCAGACCTATCTGGCTTCGACCGCCGTGGTCGTCCTGTTGCTGCGCATGAATCCGGCCTTGCAGCACTGGGAGGACCAGAGCCTGCTCGGTCTCTCGTATCTCGGATGGGCCTGCTTCGTGTTTCTGTGGGTCATGCAGCTGCTCGTGATCACGCGCGGCATGGAAGCGGTGCGCCGCTTCCAGGACTGGGCAGGACCGATCGTGTGGGTCGTGATGCTGCTGATGGCGCTGTGGCTCTTCGCGATGGCCGACTGGCATCTGCCGATGAATCTGTCCGTCAAGCCCTTGTCGGGCAGCGGGGTGGTGCAGGGCATTCTCACCGGCGCATTCCTGCTGGTCTCCACTTACGCGACCATGCTGCTCAACTATTGCGACTTCACGCGTTTCGCGAAATCGGAGCGTGCCGTGATCGTCGGGAATTTTTGGGGAATCCCGATTAATTTCGCGGCGTTCGCCGCCATCAGCATCACCATGACGGTGGGCACCGTGGTGGTGTTCGGCAAGGCCATCACCGACCCGGCATTGATCCTCGCCAGAGTGCCCAACACCTTCGTGCTGGTGGTGGGCGCACTGATGTTCATCGTGGCGACCATCGGCGTGAACGTCGTGCTCAACTTCGTGTCGCCTGCCTATGACCTCGCCAACGTGTGGCCCAAGCGCATCACGTTCCGTCGCGGCGGCATCATCAGCGCGGTGCTGGCGCTCGTGGTCATGCCCTGGAACCTGTACTCGAACCCGGTGGTCGTGAACTACTTCCTGGGCGGGCTCGGTGCGTTTCTCGGGCCGCTGTTCGGGATCATGGCCGCCGACTATTTCCTGATCCGGCGCGGTGTGGTCAAGCTCCAGGACCTGTATCGCTCGGACGAAAACGGCGAGTACTTCTATCGCAATGGTGTCAATCCGAAGGCAATGGCCGTGTTCGTGCCGACCGCGGGCGCGGCGGTTGCGGTTGCGCTGCTGCCCGCGCTCTCCGCGGTTGCAGCGTTTGCGTGGCCGATAGGATTCGTGGCGGCGGGCGCGGCGTACTTCGTGGTGATGGGCGGAGCGGGCGCGCGCGCCAATGCCGGAGTGGGCGCGCTGGAGTAACGGTGTACGCCGCGCGGGCGGGGCGGTCACGCGCCCGCGCGGCAGCCCCGCATCCTGAATATCAGGGCGTGAAGGTATCGCCGAGCACCACGCCTTCGCGGCGCGGATCGGTGCCGCCCTGCAGCACGACAGACTGGCCTCGCGTGACACGCATCACCGTGTTGATGCCGCTAGCCTGCGAGGCCGTCGACACCTTATGGCCGAGTGCGGTCAGGCCTGCGATCAGCGGATCGTGCACGCCGTTGTCGGTGAGATCGAGATCGGGATGCTCGCCGCCGATCGTCGTGGTCGGGCTGTTGCCCGCGCCGAAGTCCATCAGCCCCGCCGACTGCTGCGCGTCGAGCCCCCAGTCGAGCACACCCACCAACGTCTTCACCACATATTGCGGAATCGCGCCGCCGCCGGGCGAGCCGGTGGCCATCACGAAGTCGCCCCGCGAACCGTCGGCCGCAACCTTGAACACGAGCGTCGGCGCCATCGAGCTGCGCGGCCGCTTGCCGGGCTGCACGCGGTTCGCGACCGGATTGCCGGCGCTGTCGGTCGGGCTCGCGGAGAAGTCGGTCAACTGGTTGTTCAGCAGGAAGCCGTGCGTCATGTGGAACGAACCCATGCTCGACTCCACCGTGGTCGTGGCGGTGAGCACGCTGCCGTCGCCGTCGACGATCGTGAACTGGTTCGTGCCGTGCTCGATCTGGTTGGCGGCAATGCCGACCGGCGCCGCGCCGAGATTGCCCGCCTGCGCCGTGCCCATACTTTTCGACATGCTAATCAAATTCGCACGGCTCTTCAGGTAGGGCTTGTTGAGCAGGGTGTCCCATGTGCCGCCTGGCAGCGGAACGAAATCGGTATCGGCAACATACTTGTCGCGATCGGCATACGCGAGCCGTTCCGCTTCCGTGATCAGATGCACGCCATTGACGGTGGGCTTGCCGCCTTCGAGGTCGATGGCCGTGGGCGGGAGCGATTTCAGGTCGAAATTCTCGAGAATGCCCAGCGCGGACGCAACCGCGATCCCGCCCGAGGACGGCGGCGGCATCCCGCAGATCCAGTACGTCGCGCGATACGTCGTGCAAACCGGCTTGCGCACTTTTGCCTGATAGCCGGCGAGGTCGGCGAGCGTGGTCTTGCCGGGCGTGAGCGTCGAGCCGTCGGCGCCCGTGGTGGCGGCGATCTTCGCGACGATGTCCTGCGCAATCGCGCCAGTGTAGAGCGCGTTCGCGCCGGATTGCGACATCTGCGTGAGGGCATCGGCGTACGCGGGGTTCCTGAGCACCGTGCCGAGCGTCTTCGGCGAGCCGTCCGCGTTCAGGAAATACGCGGCCGCTTCGGGATCGCGCTTCAGGTTCGGCGCGTTCGAGGCGATGGCCGCGGCGAGACGCCCGCCGATCGGAAAGCCGTTGGTGGCGAGCGTTATCGCATCGCCGAACAGGCCGCGCCAGGGCAGCTTGCCGTGGTCGTGCTGCAAGGCTTCGATCAGGCGCGGCACGCCGATCGTGCCGATCGAGCGGCCGCTCGCGCGCGGGTTCGGCAGCGGCGTCGTTTGATCGGTCGTGTCGTCGATATAGCGCAGATAGTTTTCGGTCGCGGCGGCGGGCGCCGTTTCGCGGCCATCGTAGGCTTGCAGCGTCTTGCTGGGTCCGTCGTAGTACAGCAGCACGCCGCCGGAGCCGAGGCCGGTCGCTTCGGGAACCGTGAGGCCGAGCACGGCCTGCACCGCGACGGCCGCATCGGCGGCGGTGCCGCCGCGCCTGAGCACGGCGCAACCGGCCGCGCTCGCGTAGGCGTTCGAGGTTGCGACCATGTAGGTCCGGGCGTAGCGCGGCTTCAGTCCCGTCCGGTAGCCCGACGCGGCTTCGGGCAGCGACGGATCGCCCGGCTGGTTCGAGCCGACGACGACGGTCGAGCTGTTGTTGTCCACCGCGAGGCAGGCGCTGGCGTCCGTGGCAAGCGGCGGAGCTGACGATTGCGGCGGCGGGTTGTTGCTGGAATCGCCGCTGCAGGCGCTTATCAATGCCGCAGCGAGCACCACGGAAATGTAAGGCCGGATCGTGGTGATTTTCATCGTCGTGGACCGGAGTTGTCGTTCGAGGAACGGGATGTGGGGCTGAATCAGCAGCTGAATGGTTTCTTAAAACATTCAGAAAGGCAAACGGAATTCATTCAGGTTGTGGGGAGGAGGCGCTAAAGTTCGCGCGGCCGTTGCCGACAATCTGGGCATGGCATGCGAACCACTTGAACCTTCCGGGAACCATCCGATCTGGGCCGAAGCACGGGCACTGGAGGCCAGCATTCGCGCGATCCGGCGCGCGCAGGGCAAGAAGAACCCCGAGGACTTTCCGCCGCATAGCCCCGAATGCTTCGCCGCGATGAACGAGTTCGTGCGCGATGTCTGCCGGGTGCTAGAAATCGATCTGAATGAGCCCGATGTCGAAGACGATGACTAGCAGCGCCAGGCGAATTGCATGGCATATCCGGCTTCGCTAGATCGCGCTGTCATTCCCGATACCGGAAGAACTCGATGAAAGCCCGCAGCGCAGGCCGCATTTGCCTGCGCGAGGGGTAGTAAATATAGAAGCCGTCGAATTGCGGACACCATTCCTGCATGACCGGAATGAGACGTCCAGCACGAAGATCCTCGTCGATCGCTTCCTCGAAGAGGAACGCGAGCCCCAAACTGTCGAGCGCCGCCTGCCGCATCAGGCTCTGCTGCGGCAAGATCAAATTGCCCTTCACCTCGACGCTGATCGGGCGTCCATCCTTTTCCAGTTCCCAGCGGTAAATGCGCCCGCTTTCGAAGCGTCGCCGGATGCATGGGTGATCGGCGAGATCGCGTGGATGCATCGGCTGCGGATGGCTTTCAAAATAGAAAGGCGTCGCGACGATCAGACTCCGGCGCGGGCTACTCGCTCGCACGGCGATCATGTCCGCCTGGAGACTCTCGCCCAATCTCAATCCCGCGTCGCAACCGCTTTCGACGATGTCCTCGAACAGGTCGGACGTGCGAATGTCGAGTTCGATCTGCGGATAGCGCGTGCTGAAGTCTCGCAGGCGGGGCATGATCAGTTCTTCCGCCGCCAGCATCGGCATCGTGATTCGCAGCGGCCCGGAAGGGGCCTCGCGCTGTTCGGCCGCCTCGGCCAATCCCGCTGCGATGTCCGAAAGCGGCGCGCCAACCCGGTCGAGCAATCGTTGGCCCTCCTCGGTTGGCCGCGTCGAGCGGGTCGTGCGCGCCAGCAGCCTGACGCCCAGACTGGCTTCGAGCGTCGAGACCGCATGACTGACCGCCGAGGGCGCAATGCCAAGGTGATCGGCCGCCGCGCGAAAGCTTCCAAGCTGCGAAACGGTCACAAAGACGGTGAGTTGTGAAAGCTGCGTTCGGTCCATTGTTCTATCGGATAGATTGAGGCAATCGAATCCGGACATATTATCGAATGATCGATCGGCGACTACGATACCTGCATCCCGACACGTTCGCGAAAGGAGAGAAAGATGCAGATGCGCAGACTTGGACAATTCGATATTTCCGCCATTGGCTTCGGTTGCATGGGGCTGAGTCAGGCCTATGGGGTGCAGGACGAAGCAGCGTCGACCGGTACGCTGCACCGGGCGGTCGATCTGGGTGTGAGCTTTTTCGACACCGCCGAGGTGTACGGGCCGCATCGCAATGAGATCCTGTTGGGGCGCGCGCTCAAGCCGTATCGGGACAAGGTGGTGATCGCGACGAAATTCGGCTTTACGTATCGCCGCGACCGTGACGATTTCGGCGAGATAACCGGCACCGATGGCCGCCCGGAAAATGCCCGCGCCGTGGCGGAGGCGTCGCTCAAGCGCCTGCAAACGGATGTGATCGATCTGTATTACTTGCATCGTGTCGATCCGGCCGTACCCGTCGAAGAAACCGTGGGCGCGATGGCGGACCTGGTCGCGCAAGGCAAGGTGCGGGCAATCGGCTTGTCGGAAGTTTCAGCCGAGACCTTGCGCCGGGCGCATGCGGTCCACCCCATCACAGCGCTTCAAAGCGAATATTCGCTCTGGACGCGCGATGTCGAGCGCAATGGCGTGCTGGCTGCTTGCCGGGAGCTCGGGGTCGGCTTTGTGCCGTTCAGCCCGCTCGGGCGCGGCTTCCTGACGGGCACGGTAGCGTCGCTCGCGACGCTGGACGAGCAGGACTTTCGCCGCAGCCTGCCGCGCTTCCAGCCTGGCCATATCGAGGCGAATCGCAAGCTCGTTTCGGCGGTCGAGGCCATGGCGCTCGAGAAAGGCGTGACGGCGGCCCAGCTCGCGCTTGCCTGGGTTCTGGGGCAAGGCGACGACATCGTGCCGATCCCGGGAGCCAAGCGCATTGCGCATCTGGAGCAGAATGCCGGCGCAGCCGATATTCGATTGAGCGCGGACGAATGCGCGAGGCTCGAAGCCATCTTCTCGCCCGAGCAAATCTCTGGCGGACGCTACCCGGAGGTGTTCGAGAAGATGGCGCAGAACTGACGCATGCGTACCGAGCCGGGGGCAGATCTGCTCACGCATTTCAGCGCCCGGTTGAACAACTCAGAAAGAATGTCTGATGGCGACGCGACTGACGAATTGCCGGTTCGACGACGAGGAATTATCCGCACCGGTAATGAATGCCTGATCCAGGAACGTCCCCGTATTGCCGTCCGCAACCTGCTGAAATACCCCTTGAAGATAGACATCCGTGCGCTTCGAGAGGTTGTAGTCGAGCATCAGGCCCACCTGGTGCCATTTGGGCCGCGCGCTGGCATTGCTTCCCTGGTACTTGCCAAGCGTGTACGTGTACATGGCCTGTGCGAAAAGCGCCGGCGTGAAGTCGTACTTCGCATTGATCTCAAAGTTATCGAAGTCCAGCGAACTAACTGTCACACCCGCTGGAAAGGTGCCGGGCATCAGGTAGCCGTTGCCGACAGGCGCGTCCAGCGACGTGTGGCTATAAACAAAGCCCAGCGTCGCGCGGGCCATCGTATAGGTGACCCCCGCCCCATAGGTTCGCTGATGCCCCGCGACAAAACTTGCGTCGTTCGTCGCCACCGCGCCAACGCTATTGGCACCGACGTTATCGATGTCCATGTAGGCGAGAGCCAGCGACAGCGAACCTGTGCTATAGGCCGCTCCAATGCTATAGAGCCGGTTATTGGCGAACGCACCGGCGGCATTGCTGAAACCATAGACGCCACCGAATGTAAAGCCCGCGATATTCGGGCTGGCGTACTTCACCGAGTTGCTGACCCGAAACGAATTATCCGTATTGTCATGGTCGTACGGATGAGCGAACAGGTATCCCGAGTACCCGCCGTTTGCCGTGAGCGGCGCGAGATAGTCCACGACTGAGTCATATTGGCGTCCGAAGGTCAGGCCGCCCAGCTTGTCGCTTTGCACGCCGACGTAGGCTTGCCGGCCGAACATCCGTTCCCCCTGGCCAGCGCGTCCGCAATTGACGTCGAAACCGTTCTCGAGCGTAAACAGTGCCGCGAGCCCACCGCCGAGATCTTCTTTGCCGTTGACGCCCCACCGGCTACCTGCCGCGTAGCCACTTTCCATTTCGTACGCGTGCTTACCTCCGGTATTCGTCGTGAAGTTGAAGCCCTCGTCGATAATCCCATATAGAGCGACGGAGCTTTGCGCGGACGCAATCGACGAAATGAATACGAACCCCCCCGGCTACGAAAACCTTCTTTATCATCGATGTCTCCATATTAATAATTGGCATTACAAATTATTTATTTCGGCAGGAGATGGTATTCGGGCAGTGCAGCATTGGCTGGACTGCCCTATATCGCCATACTCACGCCATCAGGGTGTGATATTGATGCTGAACCACTTCTGTGACAGTTTCTTCACGGTGCCGTCCGCGAGCGCGGCGGTAAGCGCGGCATCGAATTTCGCCTTCAGATCGGCATCACTCTGACGGAATGCGAGTGCTTCCCCTGGACCCCAGATTGTTCCCCCGATCTTCGGACCCACGAAGGCAAGCGACTTGTTTTCCGGCTGCCGAAGGACCGCCGAAAAATAACTCACGTCATCGAACGCGACGTCGATCCGGCCCGAAGCGAGATCGAGATCGCGCTCAGGAGACTTCTTGTACTCGCGAATCGTGGCGACGTCCTTGAAGTTCCTGTTGATGAAGTCGGTGTACGCGGTGCCGATCTGAATGCCGATGGAGCGCCCCTTCAATGCCACGCGAAGGCGGTCAATGGCGGTTTTGTCCGCTTTCGGGTCACCGGTCAGCTTGAGCACCTCCGCAGTACCGCTAATGCCGGAGAGAATTTTTGGGTCGGCTGAAACGAACGCTCCCGGCGTCAACGCATAGGGACGCGAAAACGCGATCACTTTTTCGCGCTCCGGCGTCACCATGATGGCGTCCATCAATACATCGAACTTGCCCACCCGCAGACCCGGAATCATCGAATCCCAGTCCTGCGCAACCAGCTTGCATTCGATTTTGATGCGTGTGCATAGATTCTGCATCAGTTCCGGCTCGAAGCCACCGAGCTTTCCGCCGGGCAACGTGATATTCCACGGCGCGTAGGCGCCTTCAGTAGCGATGGTGACCGACGTCCACTCTTTCGCGTCGGCAGACGAGGACAATGTCACAGACGCACCCCACACGGCCAACGCGACAAGCCGGCCCAGCACCCCACGCTTGATAAGCATCATTCGTCTCCGTTCGAGAATTTCTCGTGATTTAATTTCGTTATCCAAATTGAATTGATCTGACCGTTGGCTCACGTTTGCCGATAACCGCTAGGCCGCGCGCCCGTAAAACCCGAGCTTTTCTTCGTCGCTAAACACGACGCCCGATTTTTCATAGTAGGAAAAGACAGCAATCATCCTCTCGCGAATTCCGCGCACGCTCGTGACGCGGTGCGCCGTGTTCTTGCCTCTGAACACGTTGAGGTTCCCGGCCTTGAGCCTGAGGTTTTTGACGTGCGGGTCACGTCCTTCCAGAAGCCTGGCGACACCGTCGTAGTTCGGATCGTCGTCCGAGCGCAGGTCTGAGCGGTATTCGAATTCCCCGCCCGCTTCCGGCTCTTGCAACAACAACGTGGTCGTAAATTCGGCACGGTCAAAATGCCAGTTCAAAGTCTCGCTCTCGCGGTACGACATGACATTCACACGCGCGAGCGGGTCCTGCATCACGTGAAGCGAGCGCTTCCCCATGGTCGCCGCGAGAAAGTGAGCAAGGGGTGCATACTCGTAGATCGCCAGCACGATGCTCGCGGGAATCTGGTCGGCGCAAACGGTGTGGCTAACGGTTTCAACCTCGCGAAGCGCCGGGTGGCCTGCATAGAGCTCCGGAATTTCGGGCTTGAAGTAGATATTGTGCGACCGTTTGTGGGTATGGGACTTCGTATCCATCACGGGCTGAATCTCGGCAACGGCTTTTTCCGCCACGCCGGGCAAAAGCAGTCCTTCGAGATTGAACATTCCGTTCGCTGCCAGATCGGCAATCGAGCGGTTAACCAGATTCTGCCATTCGGGGCTTCCAATTCGATCCAGCGGGTAACGATCAAGATTCAAAATGTGCCGCATATTCGCCTCTTCAGATAGTGAGAGGAAAAGATATATTGAAAAAATCTTTCTTTCAACGGCGTAAATTGTTAGCCTACAAATAGAAAAACTTTTGCTGGAGACGCGAGATGTCGAGACTTCCTCCCTTGAACGCGGTCAAGGCATTCGAGGTGGCGGCGCGTATGGGTGCGTTCGCCATGGCGGCGACTGAACTCGGGGTGTCGGCGGCGGCCGTGAGTCAACAGGTGCGAAATCTCGAGGAGTATTTGGGCAAGCAGCTTTTTGTGCGCACCGGCAATCGCATTACGCTAACCGATGCCGGGCTCGCGATTTATCCCCAGACCGCGCGTGCGCTGAATGATATCGCTGCAATGACCGTGCGTATCCTGGAGGGCGAGATGCGTATGCGACTCGCCGTCAGCGTACCGGCCTCACTCGCGGAAACCTGGCTGGCGCCCAAACTCGCCGAGCTGCTCCATCATTTTCCGCAGATGGCGATCGATATTCGCGTCGAGGACGATCCGGTCGACGTGGTGCGCCAGGATATCGATCTCCGGATCAGCTATGGCGACTACCATTACCCGACGCTCGCGGCGATCCCGCTCGTCCACGACGAGGTGCTGCCGGTTTGCGCGCCGGACTTCTGGTACAAGCATGGCAACAACGAATTCGACCTTGCTCTGATGCACGAGAGCATGTTTATCCACACCAACTGGGGACCGAATTACGCCTCTCATCCCACATGGAGCGACTGGTTCGGGAAGTTTGGCAACGGCACGCATCCCGATCCCTCGCGTGGGCGGCGGGTCGGGCTTTCCAGTCTGGCGATTTCGTCGGCGAGGTTAGGGCTGGGCATCGCGCTCGGTCAGCGGGTCATGGCGCGAGCGGACCTGGAGGCGGGCCGCTTGATTGCGTTGTCGTCGATGTCGCTTCCACTGGGGCATCCATACTGCGCCTTCGTTTCCGGCGCCAAGTCGGAGCGTGCCGACATCAAGCGGCTGGTGGCGCTGCTCAGCGACAACCCGCGGTGACAGGCGTCTCAAACCGCGCCGGCGAGGTGAAATCGTGACGCCGGGTGCCAGAGCTGCACGGCGGTCGCGACCGCATCGCCCACCCAGGTACGGCGCCAGAGCAACAGGCAAGGCTCACCGATCTCCATCGCCAGATGACGGCGAATCTGCGCATCGGGCTTACGTGCATAGATGCGGAACTCCGCGCGCTGGATCGGCGCGAGGCGCACCATGTAATTGTTCGGTGTCTCCAGTGTGAAGTCCTGCTCCAGATACTGTGGGAACACCCGCGGATTGACGTAACGGTCCTCGTACTGGATCGGCTCGCTTTCCTCCATGTGCACGATGACGGAATGAAAGACCGGCCCCTTGGCCAGATCGAGCTCGCCAATCGCGGTTGGCGCGCTGCTGGCTTCCAGCGCGATCACACGCGCATCATGGCGATGCCCGCGTGAAGCGATCTCGTTCGCGATGTTGCGAACATCAAGCACCGTGGATTCATAATCGCGCGGCGCGACATAGGTGCCCGAGCCCTGCACACGCGTGACCACGCGTTGCGCGGTCAATTCGCGCAACGCGCGCGAGACCGTCATGCGCGCGACGCCGAATTCCTTGACGAACTCGGTCTCCGACGGGATGGCATCACCGGGCCGCCACGTGCCATCGGCGATGCGCTCGATGACGTATCGCTTGATCTGCTCGTACGGGGGAGCGATCTTGCGCTGCGTCGCCGCCTGGTTTGTCTCGGCTTCTACCCGCATTGTTGTGCTCATGGCTGCCGTTGCCCCCTCGGTTAAATCGCGGTGAATCGTTCCTTCGTCATCCTCAAGACCTGCTCAAGTGCCGACCGCACCAGGAAGCGCATCGTTGGCTGGCGCGGCGGTTCCGTCTGCCACCGGCTCGATCGGAGCCGGCGTCCAGCGTTCAGTCGTCGCGGGCACTGGCAAAGGGTCGGGCGGCGTTGGCGGGCCGCCATCGGCGATCATGTGAAACGCCAGCGTCATGTCCTCCGCAAGCGGGCGGTCGTCGCGATACGTCGGCAAGAGGCCGCGAACCTGTGCGTAGAGCCGCTCCGTGTACGGCGCGCGCGCGGCCGAAACGGACTGCAGATCGTACGCTTGCGCGGCCGCCAGCAGTTCGATGCCCAGAATGCGGCTGCTGTTTTCGATGACCGTGAGCGCTTTGAGCGCGGCCGGTGTCGCATGACAGAGGTGGTCCTCCTGCAGTCCCGACGTCACACCGCCATCGAGGCTCGCGGGGGCGGCTTCGCGCCGGTTCTGCGCAACGAGTGAGGCCGCGGTGTACTGCGCAATCATGAAGCCCGAGCGCGTACCGCTCGCATCGGTAAGAAACGCGGGCAGTCCGCTCACGAGCGGGTTCACGAGACGGTCCAGACGCCGCTCGGCCATGGCGGCCACCTGGGCGAGCGCGGCGGCGAGACTGTCCATCGCGAGCGCGATCGATGCGCCTACCGCGTGCGCCTGCGAGTACACCTGTGGCTCTTGCTGCGTTCCCACCACGATGGGATTGTCCGTCGTGGAGGCCAGTTCGCGGTTCACGACTTCTTCGGTGGCGGCCAGCACGTCGCGGGCGGCGCCGTGGACGTGCGGAATGGTCCGCATACTGAGCGGGTCCTGCGTACGGCGACCGAGCGACGCGGCCAGCAGGCCGCTGCCAGCCAATGCCGCACGCATGCGCGCGCCGACCAGGGCGAGCCCCGGCGAGACCCGAAAGGCAAGCGATCCGGCGTCGAAGGCCGCCATTTGTCCGCCAAGGTTCTCGAAGCTCATCGCCGCCACGGCGTCCGCCCAGTCGAGCAGCCAGTGCGCGCGCTGCAGCGCGAGCGCCGCGAGCCCGGTCACGCAGGGCGTGCCGTTCACGAGGCTCAGGCCTTCCTTCGCCTCCAGCTTCAGGGGCTCGAGGCCGAGCCGTCGCAGCGCCTCGCTGCCGGCCATGCGCTCGCCGCGCCAGTTGACGTGACCGGCGCCCACGCACACCAGCGCAATATGCGCCATATGGCTCAGATAGCCGACCGAGCCGAGCGCGGGCACTTCGGGCAGGCAATCCGCCTCGAGCAGCGCCGCGAGCCGCTCGACCACCTCGACACGCACGCCTGAGTGCCCATGCGCATAGTTGTTGATGGCCGCAGCCATGATCGCGCGCGTTTCCTGCGGGCCGAGCGGCGCACCTACGCCCACCGCGTGACTCATCAAGATGTTATGCGAAAGGTCGTGCTGCTCGATCGGCGATACCACGACGTCGCACAATGCGCCGACGCCCGTGTTCACTCCATAGGCCCGGATGCCACGGGCAATGATCTGCTCGACCAGTGCACGCGCGGCGCCGATACGTTCCCGAGCTTGCGCCGAAAGTTCGAGCGGCGCGCCGGCAGCAACTTCGCAGATTTCGCGCCAATCCAGAGGGCGGTCTGAACGAGTGACGGACATGGATGATCCTTGTGGGTAGCTCAATGCGCGTTGCGATCCTGATGGCTCGACACGAACTGGCGAAAGCGCTCCGACTTCAGCTCGCCGAAGACCTCCTGCGGCGTGCCGTCCGAATCCACCTGGCCCTGATGCAGGAACATCACGCGATTGGAGACATGTTTCGCAAAGCCCATCTCATGCGTGACGACAAGCATCGTGCGCCCTTCGTCGGCGAGCGCGCGCATCACGCGGAGCACTTCGCCGACGAGTTCGGGATCGAGCGCCGAAGTCGGTTCGTCGAACAACATCACCTTCGGATGCATCGCGAGCGCGCGTGCGATCGCCACGCGCTGCTGCTGGCCACCCGAAAGGTGCGCCGGATAGTGGCCGCGCTTGTCGGCAAGCCCCACCTTCGCGAGCAGCGCCTCGGCCTCTTCGACGGCTTCGGCACGGCTGCGCTTTTGCACGCGCATGGGACCTTCAATCAGATTTTCGATCACGGTCATATGCGACCAGAGATTGAAGTTCTGAAAGACCATGCCGAGCTGCGAGCGCACGCGGTCCACCTGGCGGCGGTCGTCGGGTTGCAGCTTGCCGTCGCGGCGGCGTTTCATCTTCAGCTCTTCGCCCGCGAGCGAGACTGAACCATCGTCGGGCATCTCCAGCAGGTTCAGGCAGCGCAGGAAGGTGCTTTTGCCCGACCCGCTCGCGCCGAGGATCGAAATGACATCACCTTCATGGGCGTCGAGCGAAATACCCTTGAGAACATGATGGTCGCCGAAAGACTTGTGGATGTTTTTCACGGACAAGGCGACCGGTGCGGCTGCGTTCATACGTTTCTCCGGATGGAATGGCCGATCACGAGGCGGCGCGGCGGGTTTCGAGGGCCGTGGCGGGACGGCTGGCGACCGTCGGCGCGGCACGCAGGTGGCGCGACAGGCGATGCTCAAGGAAGCCGATGATTCGGACTACGAGGAAATTCAGGAGCAGATAAATCAGTGCTGCGCAGGTGAAGACCTCCGTCGTGCGGTAGGTCTGCTGGATGATCTGCTGCGCGACGCCGGTGACTTCCCACACGGTGACGAGACTCGCGAGCGCCGTCGACTTGACGAGCAGCACGGCTTCGGTCGAATACGCGGGCAGGCACTGGCGCAGAGCGATAGGTCCAATCACGCGGCGCAACAGCTCGAAGCCCGAGAGGCCGATTGCGTAGCCCGCCTCGATCTGGCCCACCGGCACGGCCATCAGGCCTCCGCGAATGATCTCCGCCGTGTAGCCGGCAGTGCAGAGCGCGAGCGAGAGGACGGCACAGACATATGGCTCGCGGAGCACGGGCCACAGGAAGCTCTCGCGGATTACGCCGAATTGCCCGAGCCCGTAATAGACGAGAAACATCTGGATCAGGAGCGGCGAGCCGCGGAACACCAGAATGTAGGCGCGTGCGAAGCGGTTGGGCAGCCAGTGCGGCGACACGCGCATCGTGACGATCACGAGCGACAGAAGACCGCCTATGACGAGCGAGGCGAAAAACAACCCCAGCGTGGTCGGCACGGCACCGATTAACTGGCGCAGGGTGTCGAGAAGGAAATCGAAATCGATATGCATGACGATGGGATCCGTGCGTCAGTTGCGCGCGAAGTTGCGCTTGAAGGAGCGGCCCACGTACGCCTCCGCACGGCCGAACACGCGGTTCGACACACCGGTCATGGCGAGGTACAGCACGCCGCCCACCACGAAGAAAAGGAAGTACTGATGCGTCGATCCCGCCGCCACCTGGCTTGCGCGCAGCAACTCGGCGAGCCCGGTGACGGAAATGAGCGCGGAGTCCTTGAGGCTGAGCTGCCAGACATTGCCGATGCCTGGCAATGCGAAACGCAGAACTTGGGGAATCAGGATACGGCGCGCCATGACAAGCGTCGGCATGCCGATGGACCGCGCCGCCTCCAGCTCTCCACGCGAAACAGCCAGCACGGCGGAGCGATAGACCTCCGCCTGATACGCGCCGGATATCATGCCCACGGCGAACGCACCGATCACGAACGGTGGCACGCCGATGAAGCCGTCGGCACCGAACCATTGGCCGATCGAAGACACGAGCGTCGAGCCTCCGAAATAGAACAAGTAGATGACGAGCAGTTCCGGGACGCCGCGAAACACGGTCGTATAGAAGTCCCCAATCACGCGAGCCGTGCGAAAGCGCGAGAGCTTCGCAGCCGCAACGAGCGCCCCGAACACCGCGCCGATCGCAAGTGCCGCGAGCGTCAGCACCACCGTCATCAGTGCGCCGAGCAACAGCACGTTGCCCCAACCTTCGGTCCCGAAGCCGAGCATTTCAAAGAGAGCCATAAACTCCATCCCACGCAAGCCAGATAAACGATGCCGCGCAACATCACATCGTGGATGCGATGGGCGCGGCGAGGCCGTAAGCGCCGCTCAGGGCGTCACGTCGGTCTTGAACCACTTGATCGAGAGTTTTTTCACGGTACCGTCGGCAATCGCCGCGGTAATTGCCGCGTCGAACTTTGCTTTCAGGTCGGCGTCCTGCTTACGGAACGCCAGGCCTTCGCCCGGTCCCCAGATCGGACCGCCAATCTTCGGGCCAACCGTCACGGTGGGCACGGCTTCCTTCTTGTCGGCGTTCGCGGCGTAGTAGGTCACGTCGTCGAACGACGCGTCGATACGGCCGTTGGCCAGATCGAGGTCGCGTTCGGGCGAGGTCTTGTACACGCGGACCGACGCGACGTCCTTAAAGTTTTCATTGATGAAGCGCGTATAGACGGTGCCGGACTGAATCCCGATCGTCTTGCCCTTGAACGCGGTGCGCAGCGTCTGTATCGCGGGCGCATTGGACTTTGCGTCGGTATCGAGTTTCAGCGCCGGTGCACCGGCCGCCGCATTGGGGAGAATCTTGGTATTGGTGACCGCGAAAGTTGCCGGCGTGGCCGCATATGGCTTCGAGAATGCAATGATCTTTTCGCGCTCGGGCGTGATCGAGATCGCATCCATCAGGACATCGAACTTACCAGCCTGCAGGCCGGGAATCATGCCGTCCCAGTCCTGCGCCACCAGATTGCACTTTAACTGTGCTCGTGCGCACAGATTCGCGGCCAGTTCCGGTTCGAACCCGCCCAGCTTGCCTCCCGGCAAAGTCATATTCCATGGCGCATAGCCGCCCTCCAGGGCGATCGTGACGGTTGTCCAGTCTTTGGCTTGCGCGCCACCGCCGAAAATCGCAGCGCCGAGCGCAGCACTAATTAATCCCTTAGCCAACTTGCTGTACTTCGCCTGCATATCGACACTCCTTTGATCGCAAAAGACGGGGGCCAGGTGCGCAGCATTGTGTCGCGCATCTTGTCTAGTCAAGATGCGGTAACAAATTAATAGATGCAAGCGGTTTCCCAGAAATTGCCATCAACCCAGGGTATATCCCTGGGCGTCCAAAAGGCCATGTAGCATGGGGCTATTGGATATTTACTCCCGCCCCGGCAAGCTTCCCGGTGTAATGCGCAGTCTTCCCCGAAAGAAAGGGCGGTATTGACTAGACGACATTGGCTTCTGAGTTGATGGTGGTAATAGAACGGACAGCGATGACAATGCGCGAACTGGGCAGATTCAAGGTCTTCGGCAAAGGGGACGTTACAGGTCGATTGTGGTGCCGGATCCGCTGGTTGATCTTCGCGGCGAAGTAGTTCATATTCAATATGAATTTTTTGACGCTATCCGTCGTTTCACGGCGCAGCATTCCTATGCGTAAAGAGCCAGGCTCCGGCAACGCTGGCCCGCGGCAGTGTTCCAGTTGTGGGGCCAGGCTTGCAGGGCCGCTGAATTTTTGCCCCCATTGCGGCGCGAGCCAACTGGGCGCGTCGCCGCGCGAGCCGATGCGGGCCGATCGTCCCTATGAGGAACGCGAGGCCCATCACCGGCGTTCGTATCTATATGCGTTCGCGACCGTGGCCGTGTTCGTGTCGGTTTTCGCCGGCTACGTGCTTTCGCATCGCAATGGCGGTGACGGAGCCCCCGAGGCTCAGGTGGCTCAGGGGGCCGTTGCGGGCACGCCGCAGGAATCCGCGACGGTGGCTGCCAACGAGCCCGCTCACGCCCCGCCCAGCGCCGCCGCGCCGCCCGCGCCCATGCCGTCTCCGGTGGCCGTGCCCATGCCGTCCGCGCAGACCGCGCCGCCGCCACCCGCTGCCGCGCCGGTGTCGCCGCCTCGTCACGCAGTCGCTTCGCATACGGAAACCGCGCCACGGGGCGCCGCATCGCTCAAGAGCCTGCGCGACGAGCGCGCGGCCGCCATGAAGCACGATGCGAGTCTGCGCGCGGACATCTCCCGCAGTCTTGCCGGCGCGCGAGCGAGCCTCGACAAGAACAATCTCGGTCCGGCCCGCAGATCCATTATGAGCGTGCTGGCCGAGCAGCCCGGCAACGGCGAGGCGCTGCAAATGCAATCCGAGCTGCTTGCCCGCGAGCAAGATCGTGACTTGCTGCTGGGCAGTGCGCGGCTGTGCGCGCGCCAGGCCGACTGGGTGTGCGCATGGCGCAACGCGGGACGTGCACTGACCGTCGATGCATCGAGCGGCGAAGCGAGGGACTTGCTCTCGCGTGCGATGGCCGAGCAAAGCGCAAAGGGCGAACGGGAGTTCGATCCTAGTCTGGATAATCAGTAGCGACGTCTTCCTGCCGACGCCGCCTGCCAATCGAAATAATCAGTCATCCTTGGTAAATGACGTCGCAGCCATTGCAAGCGCGCCTGGTTACCGCGCTTGCCGCACTGAACGCGGATGCCACAACCGTGCGCCACCTTCAATGCCGCGCTCGTTCGGCACGATTGCCACGTTCGGCGGCAGCTCGAAGGTGAGTCGCGCCGCATTGCCGCCGCCAATCCACAGCTTGTCGTAGTGCACGAGCGATTCGAGAATGCCGATGACTTTCTCGATGCGCTTGTTCCAGCGTTTGTTGCCGACCTTGCGGCGCGCGGCATCGCCGATATATTCGTCGTACGCGTGCTTCTTGCTAACCGGATGATGCGCGAGTTCGAGATGCGGCATCAATTCGCCGTCGCGGAACATCGCTGTGCCCGCGCCCGTGCCGAGCGTGAGGACAAATTCGAGGCCGCTTCCTTCGATGGCGGCGAAGCCCTGCATTTCCGCATCGTTGATCATGCGCACCGAGGGATTGCCCAGGCGTTCGCCAAGCATTTGCGCGAGCGGCATGTCGCTCCAGCCTTCTACGCCGAGATGCGGCGCCGTGAATACACGGTTGTCGCGCACGAAACCTGGAAAGCCGATCGACACGTGCGTGGGCGGATACTGTTCGACCAGCGGCTTGACGAGTGCATCGAGCGTGTCGACGAGCAGCGCTGGCGGGCAAGGATGCGGCGTCGCCACGCGCACGCGTTCGGTGCGCATCTTGCCGTCCGCATCGATGATCGCGGCCTTCAGGCCGGTGCCGCCTATGTCGATGGCAAGAATGTTTTCGAGGCGCGGCGATGTGGGCGCGGCATGTTTCGTGCTGGCTCGAATGCTTTTCGACGTGTTTTTTGTGCTGATCACTATTCGGCTCTCCATTGATCGCACGACGCGGTGCGATGTCATTGCGTCGCTCGCCCGATGCAACCGTGCTTCGATCGAGCCCTCGCTGTGCGCAGCGTAGCACGGCACCGTTTGCACGGCCGATGGCAGGGATCTGACGATCGTTAAGGCGGTGTTAAGGCTGGGTTGAATAGAATTCGGCGGTATTCACTCAGGAGAGCTGCCCATGAATTCCACCGCCAAGGGCGTGGCAGAGCACGCGCTTAGCAAAGTTCCCGAACTCACGCTCGGGTTCTGGATCGTCAAGATTGCCGCAACCACGCTCGGCGAGACCGGGGGCGATTGGGTCACGATGTCGCTGAACCTCGGTTATCTCGTCGGCACGCTGATCTTTTTCGCGGCCTTCGTGGTTCTGGTTTCGGCGCAGGTGCGCGCAAAACAATTCCATCCGTCACTGTATTGGGCCACGATTGTTGCAACCACCACGTTGGGCACGACGCTGGCCGACTTCTGCGACCGCTCGCTCGGTCTCGGCTACCCCGGCGGCGTGACGATCATCGTCATTCTGCTCGTCGCGAGCCTGGCTATCTGGTACCGGGTGGAAGGAACCGTCTCGATCGAGAGTGTGGCGACGGTGCGCGTAGAGTGGTTTTACTGGACCACGATTCTGTTCTCGCAAACATTGGGCACCGCGCTCGGCGATTGGGTGGCGGGCGAGGACCGTGGCGGCATCGGGCTCGGCTACGAAATGGGCGCTGCTATCTTCGGCGCGGGGATCGCCGTGGTTGGACTGCTCTGGCTGTCCCGCCGCGTTTCGCGCACGACGCTGTTCTGGGCGGCATTCGTGCTGACGCGCCCGCTCGGCGCGACGCTCGGCGACTTGCTCGACAAGCCGATTGCGCAGGGTGGTTTCGAGGTCAGCCGGTTCTACGCCTCGGGCATTCTGTTTGCGTTCATGGCGGTTTGCATCATGCTGCTCCCGCAACGCGCGGCGCGCTTCGTATCGGCAAAGTAGTGCGCGCGGTGTCGAGGTCACGCGGCCGTGCGGTGCTCATGGCACGACCCGCTCATTCGAGCGGGAAGCCGCCCTCGAACGACTGTCGCAGAAACTCGATAAAGCGCGTGACGGCTCGCGGCACGTGCACGCCATAAGGGCGCACCACGTGCAACTGCGGGGCGAACCCCACCGGCCGCCAGCCGGGGAGCAGCACCACGAGCTTGCGCGCCTGCAACGCGGATTGCGCGCTGAAGTCCGGCAACAGCACGATGCCGAGATGCTCGAGCGCGGCGTCGCGCAAGGCCTCGCTGTTGTTGGCCGCGAGCGGGCCGTTCACGGTCACGCTCACGCGCGACTGCACCGCGCGGCGGCCCGTCTTCTCGAACGACCACACGCCCGAACCCACGGTGCGCGGGTAATAGAGGCAGTCGTGCGCCGCGAGATCGGCCGGCGTTTTCGGAATGCCGTGCTTCTTCAGATAGGCGGGCGTTGCGGCAATCACCGAACGGATGTCGCACAGCTTCCACGCCACGTGCGTTTCCGGCACCTGTGAGCTATGGCGGATCGCGAGGTCGAAGCCTTCGCTGGCGATCGAAGTGAGCCGGTCGGAGAGCTCCAGTTGCACGCGCACCTCGGGGTTCTCCCGCGAAAAGTGCGCGAGACGCGGGACGAGTTGCTGGCGTGAGAACGCGACCGGTGCGGTGACGCGCACGGTGCCGCGCGGCACCTCGGCCATTTCGCGCACGCTCGCGAAGCTGGTCGCGATGCGCTCGAATTCCTCGCGCGTCTCTTCCACGAGACGCTGCCCTGCCTCGGTGAAGCGCACGCTGCGCGTGGTGCGCTGCACGAGCGCGACGCCGGCCACGCGCTCGAGTTCGGCAATGCGCTGGCTCATCGCGGCCTTGCTCACGCCCAGACGCGCGGCGGCCGCCGTGTAGCTGCCCTGTGCCGCAAGCACATTCAGCCAGTGCAGATGCATCCAGAGCGCTTCGACCTTCTGCGTATCCATGAAAGCGGATCCTGCCTTCCAGACCGGAAAATGTCGTCGATGATAGCACCGCGCGTGCGCACTTTTTATCGGCGGCGTCGAGGATTGTTCGCTTCAGCAAACAATCGACGCCGAAGGTGCGCCGCCAGTGCGACGGTGAAAACAGCCGCGCGCCTGCGCGTCACGCGCCTGCGTCGAGCTTGCGCAGGCGCCAGATCAGGCTGGACGTATCGAAGCGGCTGCCGCCGAGGCGCTGCACATCGCTGTAGAACTGGTCGACGAGCGCGGTGACCGGCAGCGCCGCGCCGTTGCGCTTCGCTTCGTCCAGACACACGCCGAGATCCTTGCGCATCCAGTCGACGGCAAAACCATAGTCGAACTTGCCCGCCATCATGGTCTGTCCGCGGTTGTTCATCTGCCAGCTCGCCGCCGCGCCCTTGCCGATCACATCGAGCACGAGCGCCATGTCGAGGCCCGCGCGCTCGCCGAAGTTGATTGCTTCTGAAAGCGCCTGAACGAGGCCGGCCACGGCAATTTGATTGACCATCTTCGCGAGCTGCCCCGCGCCCGCCGCGCCGATCAGCGTGACGGCCACCGCGTAGTGGGCGAGCGTGGGCTCCACGCGCGCGAAGCTCGCGGCTTCGCCGCCGCACATGATCGTGAGCTTGCCGTTTTGCGCGCCCGACTGGCCGCCGGACACCGGCGCGTCGATGAAATGCAGGCCAAGCGGTGCGGCGCTCGCGGACAGCTCGCGCGCCACGTTGGCCGAGGCGGTCGTATGGTCGACGAACACGGTGTCGCGCGCCATGCCCGCGAATGCGCCGTCCGGGCCGAGCACAATGCTGCGCAGGTCGTCGTCGTTGCCGACGCAGGCGAACACCAGCTCGGCGCCCTGGGCCGCTTCGCGCGGCGTCGAGGCCGCGCGCCCACCGTGCTCGGCAACCCATTGCGCAGCCTTGGCCGCGGTGCGGTTGTAGACGGTGACGTCGAGCCCGGCCTTCGCGAGATGACCGGCCATCGGATAGCCCATCACGCCGAGACCCAGAAACGCGACGCGGCGCACCGGGTGGGGCGGGGTCGAGGTTGCGGTTTGGCTCACAGTGGCTCCTTGGGATGGGGGGGAGGGGGGCTCATTATCTCAGCCAGGTTGTGCGAGCGGTCGACGAGGCTGTTTCGAAGGGCGCGAAGGTCCTCGTCGGTAATGCTCAGGCATCGGACCCGCTCTTCACCACGCTTGCCAGATATTCATAGTGCTCCGTGTTGATGTGCGAGATTCGGTGCTCGACGGGTTTCTGGTTATAGGAATGTGCTACCCGCTCAACTTCGAGAACCGGCGCGCCCGCCTCAAGCGCGAGCAAAGTCCCTTCGAGCTCGCTCGCTTGAGACACGCGCACGCGCTCATCGGTGTCCACTACATTGATGCCGAACGCATCCTGGTAGAAGTTGTAGAGCGTATCTTTCCGGTCCCGCAGCGTCGCTTCGGTGAGCGTCGGGAAGAGGGTTTCGGGCAGCGTAATGGTCTCGACAATCACGACCTTCTCATGCAGCGCAAGGGCATTGATGAACGTGAAGACGCGCGCGCCTTCCGCGATATTGAGCTTTGCCGCGATCACGCGTGAGGCCTTGCCCTTTTTGAAGTTCACCAGCTTGACCACCGGGTAGCTGCGCTCGCCATCGCGACGCACCACGCGGAAGTAGCGAAAGAAATGTCGGTCGCGCCGATGCGTCGCGACGAATGTTCCGAGCCCTTGATGACGAATCAGAATGTTCTCGGCGCAAAGTTCGTCGATGGCCTTGCGCAGCGTGCCGATCGACACGCCGAAGCGCTCCGCCAGACGCTTTTCCGATGGAATCGCCTCGCCGCCTTTCCATTCCTTCGCAGACAGCGCCGCCAGGATGCCCTCCTTGACCTCCTTGTACCGTGTGCCGCCCAACGTGGCCGGCATGGCCGTGATCGTGTTCATCGCGCCTCCCTGTAGTCGTTTTGCGACGAGCCCTCGAATGGATCTTCGAACGGCCTGATTGTACCCCGGGAAAACCTTATGTAACACATATATATGAGTTAGTTGACATGGATGGGATGCCGGCCTAGTATCCGCTTCAACGGGGGCATTGATGAACTCCCCCGATCTCACCAACCAGGAGGAGCACATGAGTTACGTGACAGCAGGAGCAAGCGGAGCGGCGAATGAGTCCGGTGTGGGCGAACGAAAGACGATCCATATCGTGCTGCACGAAGCGAAAGACACGGTCGGTGTCGCGGTGGTGGAGGGCATCAAGGCCGGTTCACAGCTGAACGCGTGGATCATGGATGAGGATGAGATCGTCACGGTCAACGCGAAGCAGGACATTCCGATCGGTCACAAGGTGGCGCTGAAAGACATGAGCGTGGGCGACACCGTGTTCAAGTACGGCGTGGATATCGGCAAGGTGGTCGCGCCCATCACGGCCGGCGAGCATGCGCACGTGCACAACATCAAGACGAAGCGCTGGTAAGCGCAATCGCCGGTCAGCCTTCTTCCACCCCACATCGAGAGAGACACCATGAGCGTGATTCAACTGGACACCACTTTCCGCGGTTACCGCCGTGAAAACGGCCGCGTCGGCGTGCGCAACCACGTCATCATCCTGCCGGTGGACGATCTGTCCAACGCAGCGGCGCTTGCAGTCGAAAGCGCCATCAAGGGCACGATGGCCGTGCCGCATCCCTATGGGCGCCTGCAGTTCGGCGCGGACCTCGACCTCCATTTCCGCACGCTGATCGGCGCTGGCTCCAATCCGAACGTCGCGGCGGTGGTTGTCATCGGGATCGAGGAAGGCTGGACGAAGCGAGTCGTGGACGGCATCGCGAAGTCGGGCAAGCCCGTCATGGGTTTCGGCATCGAGTTGCACGGCGATCACGACACCATCCTGCGTGCATCGAAAGCTGCCAGGGAAATGGTGCAGTACGCAACCGCCCTTGAACGCGAGGAATGTCCGATCAGCGAGCTCTGGGTGTCGACCAAATGCGGCGAATCGGACACGACCTCGGGCTGCGGCGCGAATCCGACCGTCGGCAATGCGTTCGACAAGCTTTACGGTCTCGGCAATACCCTCGTGTTCGGCGAGACGTCGGAACTCACCGGCGGCGAACAGATCGTTGCAGCCCGCTGCGCGAACGACAGCGTGCGCGAGCGCTTTCAGTTCATGTTCGACCGCTATCAGGACATGATCAACCGCTGGAAGACCGACGACCTCTCCGAGTCGCAGCCGACAAAAGGCAATATCGCCGGCGGGCTCACGACGATTGAGGAAAAGGCGCTTGGCAATATCCAGAAGATCGGCAAGAAGTGCATGGTCGATGGCGTGCTCGACAAAGCCGAGGAACCGACGCATTCGGGCCTGTGGTTCATGGATTCGTCTTCTGCTGCAGCGGAAATGGTCACGCTGTGTGCGGCCTCAGGTTTCGCGCTTCACTTCTTTCCCACGGGGCAGGGCAATGTGATTGGCAACGCAATTGTGCCCGTCATCAAGATCTGCGCAAATCCTCGCACCGTGCGGACGATGAGCGAGCACATCGACGTGGACGTTTCGGGTCTCCTGCAACGCGAGCAGAACCTCGATGAAACGGGCGACAAGCTGCTCGAATGCATGCTTGCTACAGCGAATGGACGCTGGACCGCAGCGGAAGTGCTCGGCCATCGCGAGTTCGTGATGACGCGTTTGTTCGAGAGCGCGTGACGTCATAGCAGGACAAGCAGGGTCGTAGAAGCAGGAGGCAGACAGAAGTCCCCGTCCGGTGCGCGCGCCGGTTCACAAGCCGACCCAGAAGCGGCGTGCGAACCGCAAGCGCACGCCCGGTTTGTCATCGTGCAGCAAGTGGAGGAGATACCATCTTGCGCGTACTCAAACATCTCTACGTCCAGGTTCTGATCGGCCTGGCCGCCGGCATTCTTGTTGGCTATTTCTCACCCAAATTCGGCGTTCAGTTCAAGCCGCTCGGCGATACATTCATCCGCCTGATCAAGATGTTGATCACGCTTCTGATTTTCTGCACGGTGTCCATCGGCATCGCACGGATGGAAAGTTTGAAGCAGGTCGGGCGCGTTGGCTTCAAGACCATCCTGTACTTTGAAGTGGTGACGACGATCGCGCTCGTGATCGGCTTGATCGTCGCGAATGTCGTGCATCCCGGCGTGGGCCTCAACATCGACCCGAAGACACTTGATGCCGGTGCGGTATCGCATTACGTCACCGAAGTACACACGGTAGGGCAGAAGAGCTTCCTTGAAGAGATCGTGCCTAACTCCGTTGTGGGCGCTTTCGCACGCGGTGACCTGTTACAGGTACTGTTGTTTTCGGTGCTATTTGGCGTCGCGCTCTCGCTCATGTCCGAGCGCAGCAAGTTTCTCACTCAGGGCATTGAACAGTTTGGCGACGCGCTGATGCGCATCGTTGAAATGATCATGCGGCTCGCACCACTTGGTGCATTTGGCGCGATTGCATTCACGGTCGGCAAGTACGGAATCGGCGCATTGCAGCAACTCGGCCTGCTCATTCTGTGCTTCTACCTGACGAGTATTTTGTTCGTTGCGATCGTGCTCGGTACCGCATGCCGGTGGGCCGGCGTCGGGCTTTGGCCTCTCCTCAGATATCTGCGAGAAGAATTGCTGATCGTTCTCGGTACGTCGACGACGGAATCCGTGTTGCCACGTTTGATGGAAAAGCTCGAACGCCTGGGATGTCCGAAGTCGGTCGTAGGTCTCGTGTTGCCCACGGGCTATTCATTCAACCTCGACGGCGCCGCGATCTATCTCACGATGACCTCGCTTTTCATTGCGCAGGCCACCAACACGCATCTGACGCTGATGCAACAGATCGGTCTTCTGGCGATCCTGCTCGTTACTTCGAAAGGCGGTGCAGGTGTCGCGGGGGCAGCTCTTGTTGCACTGACGGCCACCTTGTCGTCGCACAACATCATTCCGGTTGCGGGCATCACGCTCATCATCGGTATTGACCGTGTCCTCAATGAGATTCGCGCGATTGTCAACATGATCGGCAACGCCGTTGCAACGCTGGTGGTTGCTCGTTGGGAAGGGGTGCTCGACGTCGACGCAGCGCGTGCGACACTCGCCTGTCCACCTGCGGCAGCCACGAAAACCGACGACGTGTGCATCACGATCGAACCTGCACAGGACATTCAAAAATGAACGGACAAGACGAGATCAACGTCTCGGTCGATGCCCTCCAGTCACTTGCCTGCAAGGCGCTCCTCGAGGCGGGTACGACGAAAGCTACGGCACACGCTGCCGCAAAAGCACTCGTTTATGCAGACGCGCGTGGCCTTGCCTCGCATGGCGTGGCGCGCTTGCCGATGTACCTCGCACAGTTGCGCAACGGTCGCGTTAGCGCGACTGCGGTGCCGCGCGTCGTGAGCGACAAGGGCGCGGCGATTCTTGTCGATGCTGCCGATGGCCTCGCGTTCGGCGCCTGCGAGATGGCGATCGAGGCAGGCATCGAACGGGCTCGCAATTTCGGCACGGCAGTCGCAAGCGTGACGCGCAGTCATCACTTCGGGGCGGGCGCGTACCATCTCGAAGCGGTTGGCGAAGCAGGGCTCGTAGGGCTCGCGTTCAGCAACGCGCCGGGCGCAATGCCCGCGTGGAGTGGCACGCGCGCACTGTTCGGCACCAATCCGATTGCCGCGGTCTTTCCGCGTGCCAATGGCGCACCGCTTTTGATCGACCTTTCGCTCTCGCACGTTGCCCGAGGAAAGATCATGCTGGCGGCGCGTCAGGGCGCGTCGATTCCCGAGGGCTGGGCGACTGCCGCTGACGGAAGTCCGACGACTGACGCCCGGGCAGCTCTCGAAGGCATGATGCTGCCTTTCGGTGGTGCTAAAGGCGCCATGCTCGCATTGATGGTCGAACTACTCGCCGTCTCGCTTTCGGGCGCGCAATTTGGCGCAGAGGCCGGTTCGTTCCTGACGGAGGAGGGGCCGCGCTCGGGCGTGGGGCATCTGTTCTGGCTGATTGATCCCAACGCGCTGGCAGGAACCGAAGTCTACCAGGAGCGCATTGAGACGTTGATCGAATTGATGCTCGCTGACCCTGAGGTGAGACTGCCAGGATATCGCCGACGCGAGATCGCGACGCGCAGCGAGCGCGCTGGCATCGCGGTGAATCGCGACCTGCTGATTCAGCTTAAGGCCCTCGCGAACGAACCCGCTGCCGCGCAGTGAAGGCCATCAAACAACAGGTCCTTCACGTTGTTCCGCTTGATGATCACCAAGCCATAACAGATCGGCATCGTCGAGGTGCCAGGAGACGAGCATGCGAAAGATTTTCCGTCAAATTTACGTGCAGGTCCTTATCGCAATCGTTGCGGGCGCGCTGCTTGGACACTTCTATCCGCACCTCGGCCAGAGCGTCGCACCTTTGAGCACAGCGTTCATCAAGCTGGTCAAGATGGTGACGGCACCGCTGATCTTCGTCACCATCGTGCTGGGAGCGAAAGAGATGGGGGGTGCCGGTGCCCTGGGCCGTATCGGTGGCAAGGCCATCATCCTGTTCGAACTGACGACGACCATCGCTCTTCTGGTGGGACTATGGGCCGTCAACCTGATTCAACCCGGGGCGGGACTGAACCTCACGCCATCGTCTATCGATTCAAGCGTGCTTACTGGATATGAACGTTCGATGCATGCGTCGGGCGGACTGACCGAATTTTTTCTGAACATTATTCCGGATAGCGCCGTGTCTGCCTTCACGCACGCAGACATGTTGCAGGTCGTGCTGTTCTCGACCTTGTTCGCTATTGGGCTGTCTCATGCGGGCCAGGTTGGAGAGACGGCGTTCAAGTTCTTTGAAGGTATCAGCAGTGCTTTGTTCGGCATTGTGCGAATCGTTATGCGTCTGGCGCCGATCGGTGCGTTTGGCGCCATGGCCTACGCCGTTGGCAAGTTCGGCTTCGCCACGATGAATTCGCTGATGATGCTGCTCGTCACGGTCTATGCGGCAACGCTCGTCTATATCGTCGTGATCCTCGGCGGCATTTGCGTGATGTGCGATGTCAGTCTCTGGCGCCTGCTCAAATATATTCGGGGCGAGATTCTGCTTGTCATCGCGACCGTGTCGTCGGAAGCCGCCTTTCCGCAACTCGTGAAGAAGCTCGAAGCCTTGGGATGCCCGACCGGCGTGGTGGGCGTCGTGATGCCGATGGGCTATACCTTTAATCTTGCTGGAACCTGCGTGGCGCAAGTGATTTGCGCGGTGTTTATCGCGCAGGCATTCGGTATTCATTTATCGCTGACGGAGCAGGCAGTGCTGGTCGGAATATCGATGCTCACATCTAAAGGCATGGCGGGTGTCGCCGGTGCGAGTTTCATTACCTTGCTCGCGACCCTGGCCGCTTTCAAGCATATCCCGATCGAAGGCGCGGCGATCGTACTCGGCGTCGATCGCTTCATCGCGGAGATCCGCGCTACCACCAACATGATTGGCAATGCCGTTGCTACCGTTGCGGTCGCGCATTGGGAGCGTCAGCGTGACGATGCCTGCATGCGTAAGACCTTGGGGATGCGGCCGAAGATGCCGGCTGCCGTGGGACCTCGGACATAACGTTGGCTCGCCCGGCTGGCGGCACGGCTCGTTCGTACAGTTTGCTGAGCTGCGGTCGTAGGACGAAGATGGCCGGGGTGGTATGGGGAATGCGGTGCGACCGAGCATGCAGGATATGAAGGAAGAGTACGAGCGCCAGATCGAGGAACTGCAAGAAGTGCATGGCTGATGCAACGCCGGGCGCGCGAGTTGCTTCGTCCGAACTACCAGACACGCTTTATCGCGAGGTTCGAAATGACGGGTACTGCATCGCGACTGACGCGGCGCGCGGCGGCATGCGCAATGCTGCTTGCGTCTTCAATTGGCATCGCTTCGGTGGCGCATGCCGAACCTGTGGCCACGGGGCCGCTCAGCATCACTGGGTCGCTCGTCGTGCGCGGGCCGTTGACCGTTGATGGGCCGCTCGCGGTGGCCGGCGATATCCATGCTAAAGGGCCGATCAAGGCAGCCCGCATCGAGAGGATTGCGCCCGATGATCCCGCCGTGGACAGACGCCAGGGAGCCAACACGTTCTATGGCCCGCTTACTGTGCATGGTCCGTTGATTGTGCATGGCGATCTCGAAGCGCGGGGCCCGATCGACGTCGGCGGCCCGTCGGGCGCGGTCGGGCGCGTGGACGCCGACGGCCCGATTACCGAGCGGCGCTGAACGGCTGCACGATAAATCCGCGCGATGGCTGCGTGCCGCGAGTTGCAGAATAATTGAATGGCGGCGCTCAATGCCGATGGCGACTAGCCTCTTCACGTCGGTTATTTGCGCTATGGCTCGGAGGTGGAACTCTCAGCGGCCCAATTCGAGCACATCGAACGCTTGTTGCTCGCCGCTCATGCAAAGATCGCTGAATATATAATCGCCTCATTATGATTGGGGATTATCCGCATGCAAGTGCTGGTCGACGCTGATGCGTGTCCTGCCGTGATCAAGGACATGTTGTTTCGGGCCGCGCGCCGCGCCGAAATCGTGGTGACGCTGGTTGCCAATCAATATTTGCGCACGCCGCCGTCTCCCTTTATCAAAGCGATTCAGGTGCCTGCGGGTTTCGATGCAGCCGATGCTCGTATCGTCGAGCTCGTCGTGTCGGGAGATCTGGTGATTACCGCGGATATACCGCTCGCCGCAGCGGTATTGGAGCGGGGCGGCCATGCGCTCGATCCGCGCGGAAACTGGTTCACGCGCGAGAATATTCAGGAGCGCTTGACGATGCGCGACGTCATGGACCAGCTGCGCAATGCGGGTATCGATACTGGTGGTCCGGCGCCCTTCAGCACGCGCGACAGCAAGGCGTTCGCGGGCGAACTCGACCGGTTCCTCGCACGGCATGCACGTAACCGCGCACATAACAAAACGCCGCCGCGCGGGACTGATTAATGTCCGGTGCCTGGCTGGATTTCATTGGATGTGGGCCGCAAGTCAAACGCAGCGCCGCGCCGTATGCCAGTCGGGCGTGCGTTTGAGGCCCTCGCGCGCTTAGCGGCGGCGAAAACCTGCTTGCGGCGCTCCAGAAGGAGCGCGCTCATCCTTGTGGCGGAAGTTGATCCGTCCTTTCGTCAGATCGTAGACCGACAACTCGAGCGTGACCCGGTCACCGGCAAGAATGCGAATGTGGTTCTTGCGCATGCGTCCCGATGCATACGCGTTCACCACCACGCCGTTCTCGAGCGTAACGCGGTATTTGCTGTCCGGCAGCACTTCGTCGACGATCCCGTCCAGTTCCAGCAGTTCTTCTTTTGCCAAATCAATGCCTCCAGAGAGCGTGATGCCGCGTCGATGCAATACATGAGCGAACTGCGCCAATCATTGCGCTTGCAACGATCGCAGCTTTTGCACGCGGGGTGATGTTGAGCGTTGTCCGGCGCATGTTGCGAATGCGTCGCATAACGGCGTGCCAGCTGGCTGATATCGAGTAGCGGGCGCGAAGACCGGGCTCGCTATGGACATCATCCGCACCGTTGACTTGCGGGCGCGGCGGAAGCGGAAATGCAAGAAATGCAGCTGACTACAACGGACAACCGTGACATGCAGTGGCATGCGAGTGCCACGACAAGGCGGGAGAATCGCGTCCACCCCAACGGGCGGACGCGACCCGAAAGCGTTACTGCGGGGTGATGTTCGAAGCCTGGAGGCCCTTCGGGCCGCGCTTGGTTTCGTAGCTGACCTTCTGGCCTTCAGCCAGCGTCTTGAAGCCCGTCGAGCGCACTTCCGAGAAGTGTGCGAACAGGTCGTCGCCGCCCTTGTCCGGGGTGATGAAGCCAAAGCCCTTGGTGTCGTTAAACCACTTGACGGTACCAGTTTCCACTAGATATTCCTTAAACAGACGAATAAAGTTGCCCGCCCCGAAAAAAGAAGGGGGCGAATAAAAAAAATCAAAAAGGAGAGGTCAACGAGAGCCGCCGATCAGCGGCAAATGATGAGCAATCAAGCATTTTGGACATTTTGGTGCATGACAGTACGCGGTACGCGGTGCCAAGTCAAGCGCTTTCTCGCCTGATTTTACTTTCCGAATCGCGCCTCGCCGATATTTGCTTCACGCGCTTTCCCGTACCACCAGCTCGAAACCCAGATCGACCGCCGGTCTGGCAATCGGCTCGCGATCGATCATGGCAAGCAGCAGATTGGCTGCCACGCGTCCCATTTCCACCCTTGGCGTGCGAATCGTGGTCAGGCGCGGCACGCAATCGGCGGCGCCCGCCAGATCGTTGAAGCCAACAATAGCCACGCGCGAAGGCACCTCGATGCCCTGGCGGCGCGCCTCGAAGAGCGCCCCCTGTGCGAGATCGTCGTTGCCGAAGAAAATGCCGTCCACGTCGGGCCGGCGTTGCAGCAGTTGCCGGAACAGGTCGCAGCCCAGCCCGATCGACGATGGCGATGACGTGAGCACTTCGAGATCGGGGTCGTAGAGACCCCGATGCCTGAGCGCTTCGCGAAAGCCCTCGGCGCGCTGCATCGTGCGCGCATCGAGCTGCGCGCCGACAAAGGCATTGCGGCGGCAGCCGCGCCCCACCAGATGCTCGGCCACGGCCTGGGCCGCGCGCGTCTGCGAGAAGCCCACGCAGTGCACGCCCGCGGCTTCGTCCAGCTCCATGATGTGCACGCAGGGCACGCCGCTCGCGTCGATCAGGCGGCGAGCGCTTTCGGTGCGGTCGAACCCGCTCACGATCAGGCCGCCCGGCGACAACGCCAGATAGTGGCGGATCAGGTCCTCTTCCGCATGGCGCGAATAGTGCGAATTGCCGATCAGCACTTCATAGCCGCGCGGGCGCAGCACGCTGTGGATTGCTTCGAGCACGTCCACGAACACCGCGTTGGAGATCGATGGAATCACCACGGCGACGGCGTCGCTGCGCGAGGACGCGAGGGCCCGCGCAGCGGGATTCGTGACGTAATTGAGCTCCGCCGCGGCGGCCTTGACGCGTTCCACATAGTCGGGCCCCACGGAGCCCATGCCGCGCAGCGCGCGAGAAGCCGTAATCGTGCTCACGCCAGCGCGCCGGGCGACCTCTTCGAGCGTGGGCCGGCCTGTGCTGCGGGTTTTCCTGAGTGTCGAGGTTGCCATGATCGATTTAGGATAGCGCTGTCTCGCACCTCGCGCAACGGTAATGTCCCCAATTGAACGGGAATTGGACTCGATGCGGCGGGTGCATTTTTTTGATGGCAAGAGATAGCGCTATCTCAGCATTCAGGGAGATTCGAATGACCCGGCAAATTTCATCCGTCGTTGTCATGGGCGTGGCGGGCTGCGGCAAGAGCAGCGTGGCGCGGGCCGTTGCCGAACGCGTGGGCGGCGTGCTGATCGAGGGCGATGCGTTCCATCCGCCAGAGAATGTCGACAAGATGGCGCGCGGCATCCCGCTCACCGACGAGGACCGCGCGGGCTGGCTCGACCGTCTCGGCGCCGAGCTCGAGCGCGCCGCCAGCCGGGGCGAGCGTGCCGTGCTGGCGTGCTCGGCGCTCAAGGAGCGCTACCGCGACCGGCTGCGCGCGGCCACGGCTTCGCTGGGTTTTGTGTTTCTCGATCTGCCGCAGTCGGCGGCGCTTCAGCGCGTGGCGCAGCGTGAAGACCATTTCATGCCGGTGTCGCTGGTCGAGAGCCAGTTCGCCGCGCTGGAGCCGCCCGTGACCGAGCCGCTGACCCTGACCGTCGACGGCACGCGCTCGCTAGCCAGCATCGTCGCAGACGCGGTGGCGTGGTGCACGAGCAACCACACGCCGGCGAGCTTGATGCGGACAGTGTGAGATAGCGCTGTCTCATGCTGCGGCTTCGCCGCCGCAGCAGGCGCGCAGCGCCCACACCCCGTGCGGCTAGTATGCGACGGGGTGGGAATGATGAATCGGTCCGGCAGTCTATCGAGCCTGCGGTTTAGTAGCGGCGTTGCGCTTCCGCGAGCAACTCGCAGTATTCCAGGTGGCGATTGAGCGCCTTGACACTGAAGCGGCCAATTGCTTCGAAAGCTTGAGCGGCGGTAGACGAAATGATGCCGATGAGTGCGGCCATGATGTCCTCGTGCTTGGGATGGTTGCCTAGGGTAGTTACCTAAGGGTTAACCCTATTATAGGGGCATTCCACGAGAAAGCAAGACCTGATGCGGGGGGCGGTATCGTGATCGTGCTTTTTTGGCCCGATTTCCTGAGTTTCACAATCTCGCGTTACGATTTCGCGTTCCGACGGGCTATTCAATGGATTGAAGGAACATGAAATACGAGAACGCCTTGCAAAAGGCGATCAAGGGACGTCTTGAGCGCGCGATGGAGCTTGCCGAACTGTTCGGCCTCGGGATTATCGGCATCGGCACGGTTGCGGCGATGATCCATCTGATCTGGAAGATGGTGAATTCCGACGGCGTCACGCTAACCGATTTGCTGCTGATGTTCCTCTATCTGGAAGTCTTCGCGATGGTCGGGCAGTACCTGAAGGCCGGGCAATTGCCCGTACGCTTTCCGCTTTACATCGCAATGGTGTCGATTGCGCGGGATTTGATCCTGCGCTCGGGATCGAATACGGAGTTGCATTTGCTGGCGTCGGCGGGCGCTATCGTGCTGATTGCACTGGGCGTCTTGCTGATTCGCTACGGCCGGGCGAAATATCCGAGCGAGCCGGCCGAGTCGAAGGGCGAAGGGGCGAGCTAGAGGCATTGAAGGCGGGCGCGCCATGGGGAACCAGCGTGCCCGCTATGTTCAATCCGGCGCTCAATCGAGCGCCTTGTCCCCCGTCTCCTCGAACATCGACACCGCGATCAGCGAAATCAGCACGCACACGATCATGTACCACGCGGGCGCCATCTTGCTGCCCGTCGCGCGGATCAGCCACCCGGCGACGAGTTGCGCGGTGCCTCCGAACACCGAGACCGCGATCGCATACGCGCTCGACATATAGCCCGCGCGCAGATGCTTGGGGAGGTTCTCGGGCATCAGTGCGTAGGCGGGTGCGGAACCCATCGTGTAGCAGAGCATCAGCACGATCAGCGTGACGAGCACCACCGGCAGCGACGGAAAGTGCGTCATGATCCAGAACGCCGGATACAGCAGCAGGATCAGCGCGACGCGGCCGATGATCGTGAGCGGCTTGCGCCGGCCCATGCGATCGGACCACGCGCCGTAGATCGGGCACATCACGAGCGAGATGGTGCTCGACGCCACGCCTGCGAGCATCGACATCTTCGGCGGCAGGCCCAGGTACTGGATGCAGAAGGTGGGCATGTAATACATCATCACGTAGGTTGAAACCGACATGCCCATGATCGCGAAGATCGTGAGAAACCAGTTGCGCACGTAGAGGCCGCGCTTCGGGTCGTCGCGGGTGGCCACGGCTTTTGCGGCCGGCGGCTCCTCGCGGATATGCCGGCGCAGATAGATGCCCACCGGCGCGATCAGCGTGCCGACCAGAAAGGGAATGCGCCAGCCCCAACTGTGCATGGTCGCGGCCGGGAGCAGGAAGCCGAGGCTCGCCGCAAGACCCGAGCCGAGCAGCGCCGCCGCGCCCTGGCTCGCGAGCTGCCAGCTCGCGCGAAAGCCGCGGTTCGCTGTGCTGCCCATCTCCAGCAGCGTGGCCGTGGCCGCGCCGAATTCGCCGCCTTGCGCGAAGCCCTGCACGAGCCGCGCGACCACGATCAGCACCGGCGCGGCGAGGCCGATTTGAGCGTAAGTGGGCGCAACGCCGATGGCCGCCGAGCCCAGCGCCATCAACAGGATCGTGAGCGTGAGCGCGGGCTTGCGTCCGGCGCGGTCCGCATAGCGGCCGAGCACGATCCCGCCGAGCGGTCGCATCACGAAGCCCACGGCGAACACCGCGAAGGCGAGCAGCGACGACGTGACGGGGTCGTCGGAGGGAAAGAACTGCTGGCCGATCGTGAGCGCGAAGTAGCTGTAGACCGTGAAGTCGAAGAACTCGAGCAGATTGCCGATCACCGCCGCAACCACGATCTTTCTTTGCTGCCCCGGCGTCATCTCGGGCGCTTGCGCGTGCGCGGGGGCAAGTGTCCTGGCGGCGATGTTCATGCGCGCGCCTCGCTCAGGAAGCGCTCGACGAGGCGCGTCCAGAACGCTGCGCCCACGGTGAGGTTCTCGTCGTTGAAGTCGTAGCGCGCGTTGTGCAGCATCGGCCGGCCTTCGCCGTTGCCAAGGCGCACGAAGCAGCCGGGGCGCTCCTGCAGGTAGTACGCGAAGTCCTCGCTGCCCGCGATGGGCGGGAACGGCGCAATGATGTGCTCCGGCCCGACCAGCTCCTCGGCCACCTTGCGCGCAAACTCGGTCTCGGCTTCGCTATTCACGAGCACCGGATAGCCGCTGATGTAGTCGATTTCCGCGCTTGCGCCATAAGCCTCGGCCTGCGACTGGACCAGCGCGCGGATGCGCTTTTCGAGCGTCTCGCGCACCGCCGGCGAGAACGAGCGCACGCTCATTTCCAGCACGGCATCCTCGGGAATCACGTTGGGCGCGAAGCCGGAGCGGAACGAGCCCACGGTGATCACCGCGGCTTCATTCGGATCGACGTTGCGCGACACGATCGATTGCAGCGCCATCACGATGCTGCTGCCCACCAGCACCGGATCGACTGCCAGATGCGGACGCGCGGCGTGGCCGCCGCGCCCCGCAATGCGCACCTTGACGGTGTCGCAGGCGGCCATCAGCGCGCCGCTGCGAAAGCCGAAGGTGCCGGCCGCCACGCCCGGATGATTGTGCAGTCCGAAGATGGCCTCGCACGGAAAGCGCTCGAACAGGCCATCGGCAATCATGCGCACGGCGCCGCTGTCCGAGCCGGCCTCTTCGGCGGGCTGGAAGATCAGATGCACGGTGCCGTCGAAATTGCGCGTCTTCGCGAGCTGCTGCGCCGCGCCGAGCAGGACCGTGGTGTGCCCATCGTGGCCGCAGGCGTGCATCTTGCCGTCGTGAATGCTCGCGTAGGGGAGGCCGGTCTGCTCGTGGATCGGCAGCGCGTCCATGTCGGCGCGCACGCCGACGGTGCGCGCGCTAGTGCCTGCCTTCAGCGAGCCGACCACGCCATGGCCGCCGACATTGCGCGTCACGTCGTAGCCCCATGCCTTGAGCTTTTGCGCCACGAATTCCGCGGTATTGGCTTCCTGGTAAGACAGTTCGGGGTGCTTGTGAATGTGATGGCGGATCTCGCTCAGTTGCTCGCGGGCCTGGGCCAGGTCGGCAACTTCGCAATAACGGCTTTCGCTCATGGGGTGGTGGCTCCTGATATTGGCGTGGACGCGCGGGGCGTCGAATCGTGTGTGCTTGGGGGGGCGTGCCGGACCTGGGCTGGCGCCGTGCACCCGTGCAGCGCCGAGTATTGCATCGACGAAATGCTCGACCCATGACAGAAACGCATCGAAAATGTTGCTTTCAGGTCAACGATTCGACGGTCCGCGAGTGGCCGTCGGGAAAAGGGGCGAGATGGACGAGACAGGCGGCAGCGCCGACGCGCCGATGGGCCGTTGGATCGACGAAATCGGCGAGCGCTCGCTGCGCTACCTGGCCGAGATTGCGGCCAGCGGCGGCGTGCGCCTGGCGGCCGATGCGCTGGGCGTCAATGCTTCGGTGATCAGCAGGCAGGTGGCGGCGCTGGAGCGGCGGCTGCGCCTCCCGCTGATCGAGCGGCGCGGACGCCAGGTGGTGGTGACCGAAATCGGCCAGGTGCTCATCGATCACTATCGCGACGGTCAGCGGCGCGAGCGCGACCTGATCGCTCGCCTCGAGGAATACCGGCACCTGAAACGCGGGCGCGTGGCGCTCGGCGTGGGCGAGGGCTTCATCGGCAATCTGATTGCGCGTGCGCTGCAGCGCTTTTCGATGACCTATCCGGACATCCTCGTCGAGATTCGCTCGGGGCCTACGCCGGCCGTGCTGTCGCTGGTGCGCGACGACATCGTCGATATCGGCCTGTGCGCGCGCTCGGCTGAAGATCCGGTGATGCGCGTTCATCCGTTCGCGGCGCGGCCGTTGTGCGCGGTGGTCGCGCCTTCGCACCGCTTCGCGCGCATGACCAGGGTGCCGCCCGCGGAGCTCGCTCACGAGCGCCTGATTTTCATGACCGAGGCGTTTGGCGTGCAGCATTTCGTGCAGTCGCTGCTCGACGACGTGCGCCTCACCGTGATGCCCGCGTATCGCGTGGACCTTTTCAACACGGCGCAGACGCTCGCGGCTGCGGGCCTCGGCGTGGCCTTCATGTCGTCGATCACCGCGCGGCGCGGCATCGATCTGGGCGAGCTGGTGGCGGTGCCGCTCGATCATCCGATTGCGGCGGGCTTCGCCAGCCAGATGCTCACGCGCGTGGGCCGGCGCCTGTCTCCCGCGGCCGATCACTTGTGGAAGCAGCTTGCACAGAGTTTCTTGCAGGACCACGCGCCGTAGAATTGCAACTAACCGCCAATCGAATCCCGTCCCAACCAACGCCTAATGGCGCATGACAATCTGGCCGCCGCGTACGGCCACGATATGATTGCAACGGTGACCAGCACGATTCTTTCATCGACATCGACGAAGTAGACAGAGGAGACACGCATGCTGAAAAATCTGGACCCGCTGCTGAACGCCGACGTGCTGCACGCGTTGCGCGCCATGGGACACGGCGACGAAGTCGTGGTTTGCGACGCGAATTTCCCCGCCGATTCAGTTGCGCGCGCAACTGTTTCGGGAAAGCTCCTGCGCATGGATGGCGCCGATTCGCCGCGCGCCGTGCGCGCGATCCTCTCTGTATTGCCGCTCGATACGTTCGTGGAAGCGCCCGCGATGCGCATGGAAGTGGTGGGCGAGCCCGATACGATTCCCGCCGTGCAGCGCGAGGCGCAGGCCGAGGTCGATGCCGCCGAGGGGCGCGCGGTGCCGTTCGCGCCGATCGAGCGCCATGCGTTCTATGCGCGCGCACGCAAGGCGTACTGCGTGATCGCCACGGGCGAAACGCGCGGCTATGGCTGCTTTGTGTTTACCAAGGGCGTGCTGCTCGCACCGGATGCGCCGCGCACAAGCGAGTAAGCCGGAGCGGCGGGGCGTGCGGCAGGTGTCGCCGCTGTCCGCTCAGCCCGTTTCGATCCCCAGCGCCGTAATGAGCCGTTCGCGCCGCGCCAGCGCTTGCAGCGACTGC
Source organism: Paraburkholderia sp. A3BS-1L (assembly GCF_051125215.1). Classification (NCBI taxonomy): domain Bacteria; kingdom Pseudomonadati; phylum Pseudomonadota; class Betaproteobacteria; order Burkholderiales; family Burkholderiaceae; genus Paraburkholderia; species Paraburkholderia sp. A3BS-1L. The sequence goes on from NZ_CP120444.1 coordinate 1,248,076, forward strand.
TTGCCCAGGTGCGTCGCGACGAGATTGAGCAAGCCCTCGCAGAAGATCAGATACGCGCCCATGCTATTGCTGAAGAAGCTGCTCTCGTGCGGAATCAGAAAGGTATGGTGCGCGGGCGGCACGAGCGGCGATGCGAGCGTGTCGGTGATGGCGATCACGGTCATGCCGGCGGCGGCGGCGGCCACGGCGGCATCGGCGACGCTGCGGGTGTAGGGCGCGACGCTCGACACGACGACCACGTCGCCGGGCTGCAACTGCGCAAGGCCTTCGGCCACGCCCAGGCCGTGCGCGTCGAGCAGGGCAACGTCGGCGCGAATCATGCCGAGGCCATAGCAGAGAAAGCTCGCGAGCGCGCTGAATTGGCGCAAGCCGTGCACGCGCACGCGCGGCGCGCCGGCAAGCAGCGCGGCCGCACCGCGCAGGTCGGCGGGCGAGAGCCGCGTGAGAAATGCGTCCACGTTGGTGATCGATTCGCGTGCAAGCTGGGCGACCACCTCGACCTCGGGCGAGGTGTGGTTGGCTTGCGCCGATTGTGCCCGCGACTTCTTTCCGGCAACCAGTTGCTCGGCCTGGTGCGTATAAAAATGCCGATGCTGTTGGGCAAGGCTGTCACGGAAGACGCTCTGAAAATCGGCGAAACCCGTGTAGCCGATCTTCGTCGTCAGGCGCGTGAGCGTCGATGCATTGACGCCCAGCGCCGTGGCCAGATCCGTGATGGTGCGCACGGCGACTTCCTCGGGCTGTTCGAGCAGGTGCGCCAGCACCGAATGCGCCTTGCCGCCGAGCGAAAGATTCGCCTCGCCGCGCCCGATGCGCACCATCAGTTCGCGCAGGCCGTCGACCGTGCGCGGCGCGCCGGGCATGGCGTCAGACGCCGGTGCCGCGTCGCGGCTGCTGCTCGGACGGCGCGTCTTGTGCTTGTCTGTATCCATCGATCAATCGATACCGGGGCGGCGTCCCGGGCTGTTCGTAAATGTCCCATTCTATGTGAGACGTCTTGATCGCGATATCGGCGGTAGCGAGCGTGTTCTCTCCATCGGGGTCGTGGGGATCGGTGCGGTAGATCGGCAGCGCCGCGAGATTCCCGCCGTTCGTGTCGGCGAGCACCGCAAGCGGGTCGACGGCGCTGCACGCCTGCTCCAGCAGTTGCTCGCCGCGCCGCTGCCGGTCGCGCGAGGAGTCCGTCACGACCTGCGGATCGTCGCGCATCGTGGGGTGGATCGCATGATTGGCGTGCAGCGACGGCGCCGTGATGGCCAGCACCGAGCATTGGCGCGCATTGAACTCGACACTGAGCAGATCGGGGCTCGCGCGATGCCCGAGCGTGAGGTGAAACGCTCCGGCGCGAGGGGTATCGCGCAGCGTTGCGACCGCGGCGTCGAGGTCGGGCGCATCCAGCACGGCGCGCGTGAGCACCATGCGCGGCACGCCCGCGTCGGTGTGGAGCGGGCGCAAATTGTTGACCGTGACGGCGAGGCCTGCCTCCGTGACTGCGAACGTGTGCCCCGGCAGCGAGCCAGGATAGACGAACGACACAAAGCCCGGACTGCCTTCGATGCGGCACTCGGCAATCGCGCAATGTCCCGCAAAGCCGGGATCGCCGTCTTCATTGTGGCTGATGCGCCGGGTCTCGCCGCGCCCGAGTTGCACGGTCGTGCAGCCGTCGTGCGTTCCGGCTGCATGCGGGTCTAGCCGCAGGTCGCCACGGCAGTTCCATAGCAAGACCTGTTCGAAAGGCACGCCCAGCCCATCGGCGAGCCCGCACAGTTCCTGCCAGATGCGCGGGAAGCCCAGCCGGACGTGCTTCGCCATCGCCTCGGCCAACGGGCTGCCGCGCCATTGCATCACTTGACGCCAGGCGCGAGTCTGGAGCAAATGTCCCTGTACGGCGCTCGACCCGAAACGGCCCAGCGCCTGGCCGGCTTCGAAGGGTGTGCCGGAAACCTTGATGAAATCGAGTGCTGGCATAGCCTGAGAATTTGCCTGAAAATTCATTCGACATGCTGAAGAAAATCGCGCAGGCGCTGATTCGGCGGCGCGTCGAGCAGCGCGGTGGGCGGCCCGTCGACGGTGATATGGCCGTGCTCCATGAAGATCAGCCGCGTGCCCACTTTACGCGCGAAAGCCATTTCATGCGTCACCACCACCATCGTCATGCCTTCTTCGGCGAGCGACTGCATCACGCGCAGCACTTCTTGGCGCAGCTCGGGATCGAGCGCTGAGGTCGGCTCGTCGAACAGCATCAATTTGGGCTTCACGGCGAGCGCGCGCGCGATCGCCACGCGCTGCTGCTGGCCGCCGGACAACTCGCTCGCATAGTGGTTGACTCGCTCTGCGAGACCGACTTTTGCGAGCAGTTCGCGCGCGAGCGCCTGGGCCTCGTTCTTGCCCATGCCGCGCACCTGGCGCGGACCGAACGCGACGTTTTCAAGCGCCGTCAGTTGCGGAAACAGGTTGAACTGCTGGAACACCATGCCCGCTTCCTTGCGGATCTCGCGAACCTGGCGCGAGCCGTCGCGCACGCTGATGCCGTCGACGACCAGATCGCCGCCGTCGATATGCTCGAGCGCATTGATGCACCGCAGGAGCGTGGATTTGCCTGAGCCGGACGGCCCGATCAGAACCACGACTTCGCCCGCATGAATGGTCAGGTCCACCGCGTCGAGCACGGTCGTCTGGCCGAAGCGCTTGGTCACGCCCTTGAACTGCACCATGGTTTTGCCGGTGCTCATAGTATCCGCATCCTTTTTTCCATCGTGCGCAGGCAGAAGGTCAGCGCGCCGATCATGCACAGGTAGATGATTGCCACGGCCGTCCAGATTTCGACCGCGCGAAAATTCGAGGCCATGATCTCCTGGCCCTGACGCGTCAGTTCACCCACGCCGATCACGATAAAGAGCGACGTGTCCTTGAGGCTCACGATGAACTGGTTGCCGAGCGACGGCGTCATGCGGCGCACCGCGACGGGCCCCACCACGAATGCGAGCACGCGCCACATCGGCATGCCGAGCGCGAGCCCCGCCTCCTTGAGGCCGCGCGGCACGGACAAAAAGGCGCCGCGCACGATCTCCGCAATATAGGCGCCCGAATTGATGATGATCGAGACGATCGCGGCAGTGAGCGCGTCCACCCGCACATGCAGCATCAACGGGAGTGCGAAGTAAATGAACATCACCTGCACGACGATCGGCGTGCCGCGCACGAATTCGACATAGACGAAGGCGATTTTCTGCATGAGCGCGTTGCCATAGGCGCGCATCAGGCCAAACAGGAAGCCGACGAGCAAGCCGCCCGCGAGGCCCACGGCGGCTATCAGCACCGTGAGCCGCGCGCCCTGGAGCAGGGCGGGGAGCGCGTCGACAACGACCGAAAGATCGAACTGCATGGGGCTCTCCGGGTTCCGGTGGATCAGGACTTGGCCGGTTCGACGCCGAACCACTTCTTGTAGATCGCGGCATAGCGGCCATCGGCCTTGATCTTCGCGAGTGCCGCGTTGACTTTGGGCACCAACGCGCTGCCTTTCGGGAAGGCGATGCCGTATTGCTGCGCCATCATCTGCGGGCCGACGGCCTTCACGCGGCCGTTGCCGGCAGTGTGAATGTAGTAGAGGACGTTGGGCGTGTCGTGCATGGCCGCGTCGACGCGCCCGGTTTGCAGTTCCAGATAGGCATTGTCGATGTTGGGGAACTGACGCAGGTCGGTGCCGCCGAAATGGGTTTTCGCGTAGTCCGCCGCCGAGGTGCCGGTCTTGATGGCGAGCGATTTGCCTTTCAGGTCGTCCGGGCCCTTGATCGTGCTGGCCGTGGGGACCATCAGCATGAAGCCGCTGTCGTAATAGCCGTCGGAAAAGTCGATGACCTTCCTGCGCTCGTCCTTGATCGTGATGCCGGCGAGCGCGACGTCCACGTTATGAGTTTGCAGTGCCGGCAGGATGCCGCTGAAATCCATCGGCTGCAGCTTGTAGTCGAGCTTCAGATCCTTGGCGATGGCGGCCCACAAGTCGATGTCGAAGCCGACGTACTTGTCGCCCTGCTTGAATTCGAACGGCACGAACGCGGTATCGCAGGCGACCAGCAAGGTCTCGGCTCGCGCCGCTTGACCCGTAATGGACACGGCGACGAGTGCGGCCATGGCGAGCTTTGCTATGAGTTTCATGACAACCCCTTCGGTGGTGGATGGAGCCAAAAAGCAATTGGATTTGCGATTAGTATTTGCGCGCAAAATAATTTGCGCAATAGGGAAACACGCATTTTTGCGCCGAAGCGGGTTTACCCTATGGCCGATTCCATCGGTCAATGGCTCGATGTGGACGATCACGTTCGAGCTGCGCTGCTATCTGATGCTGATATCGGTCTGTGCGGTGTCATGAAACGCCGCTGGGTGGTGCTGGCAGTCGCACTCGCCGTTAACTTCGCCGCAATGTACGGTGCGCCGCATCAACGCGGCGAGGAGGGTTTGGCGTTGTTCGGCGTGACCGGCTTCATGATCTGGTTCGTATCGATGTACCTGGCCGGCGTGTGTTTTTATGTATTCCGCGGGCGCATTCCGTTGCGCGCGCCGTTCGCCGTTTGCGCGCTCATCGTGTTTGTCGCCGCCCTGTTCGCGACGCAGAGTGTGACGCGCGCCGTGACACCGACGATGGGCGCTTATCTCCTGTTCTACGTCGGGCAGTTGCAGTCTCCCTGGCTCGCAAAGCTGCGCACGCGCGATGACCTTTCCTATGGCCTGTATCTCTACGGCTGGCCCGTCACGCAACTGATCTCGCATGGGTTGCCAGCGATTGTGCCGCTGGCGGCTTTCGCGTGCGTGACGGCCATTTGCGTTCCGCTTACATTCGCAAGCTGGCGAGGCGTGGAAGCGCCCGCGTTGCGCCTCAAGCGCACGATGGTGTCACGCAGCGGTCCGCTAGTACAGTGATTGAGGTAGTCTGGCGGCTGTCACCATCAGCCTGTGTCGGGAGGTCTTGAGATGTCGCTGGCGCTCTACGGTCATCCTTTTTCTTCATACACGCAGAAGGTGCTCGTTGCGTTATACGAGAACGGCACGCCCTTTGAATTTCGCGTTATCGCGCCCGATTCGCCGCATACGGCCGATTGGCTGCAACGCTGGCCGCTGCGCAAGTTTCCCGTGCTGGTGGACGGGGCGCGCAATGTGGCGGAGACGAGCATCATCATCGAATATCTGCAACTCGCGCATCCGGGGCCGGTGCGCCTGCTTCCCGCTGATCCGATGGCCGCACTCGAGGTGCGTTTTCTCGACCGATTCTTCGATCTGCATGTGATGACGCCAGTGCAGCGCGCCGTGGACGGCGCCTTGACGGGCGACGCCGCGAAGCGTGCCGATGGCCTCGCGTTTGCGCGGGAAAAGCTGGAGTTGGCCTATGCATGGCTCGAAGCGCGGCTGGCGGACAGCGCCTGGGCGGCCGGTGCGGATTTCACGCTGGCCGATTGCGCGGCGGCGCCGTCGCTGTTCTATGCGGACTGGACGCACCGCATCGCCGAGACGTTTCCGGTGCTGCGCGCCTATCGCGCGCGCTTGCTCGCGAGGCCGTCGTTTGCGCGTGCGGTGGAGGAGGCCAGGCCCTACCGTCCACTCTTTCCGCCAGGCGCGCCCGACAGGGATTGAGGTCCGGCGCAGCGGCGCGCGGCCAACGATCCCGACTCGGCATTCAGACCAGCGCGGCCGTGCCGGGCAGCAACTGGCCACGCGTGAGTTCCGAGCCGTTGCGCGCCGAAATGAGCACGACTTGCACAAAGCTATGCGCGGGGGCATACCGGACGAATACGCTTTCCAGCACGCGCGTGAACGTGCTGAGCGAGTAGCCCGCGAGGGCCGCATCATCGACGGAGAGTCGAACGCGCAGTCCCCGTTCGAGCCGCGATTGGGGCTTTTCGATCATCCACTCCACCGCGACTTCGCTCGCCAGCCCGACGATCGCATCGATATGCGTGGTCGCGGACGGCGAATTGTGCGGAACGTGCCCCGACAGCATGGCTTTCAACGCGGGTAGTCCCGCCTGGTTCAAAGTGAACGTTCCGGGCGAAAGCAGGCTCACGAGATTCCAGTAGCGGCCGGGCTTTTTCGGTCGGGGCAGGCTGGTGGTTGGCTGCCGTAGCATGACGATGCGGCTTGCCGGCACCTCCCCCGCAAAGTCGAAATCTCCTCTGCTGTCGCCCGGTTCGATGGCGGACGGGAGATTGCCGTTCGTGCATCGCAGGTCCGCATGGATCTGATCGATGCCCTCTGGCTTGAGGGGCCGGCTGTCGAGGCCAACGAACGAAAGCAGCGTGTCCTGCCCAGCGACGAATTCCGTGAAGCGCTTGTCGCGCTCCATGATCCAGAAAAATGGTTGGCGCGTGCCCGGCCGGCCCGTGTGACCGTGATGAGCCAGCGACTCGAAAGCAGGAACCGGCTCGATTGTGGTGTCGTTGCCTTTCTGCACGCTGACCCGGACGGCATCCACGATCCAGACCGATCCATTGTCCGGCTTCAGCGTTTGTGGCACGAGCGGCCAGGCTGGCGTCACCGCGTCCTTGGGCGCAACCGGATCCGCCGGACGCCGGAACAGGTTGACTACCGGCGTGCACGAGAGCCGGAAGCTCGTCGGGCCCAGTTTGTCCAGCGCGCGCGCGGCGAATGAGTCTGGGTGCACGCCGCGCACCGGGACGTGAAGGGCAAAGCGCCTGTGCGAGCCAGCGCTGCGTAGCAGCGCCGCCATGTCGATATCGACGAAATCGAACTTATGCGGGAATGCGAAATATTCCAGCAGAAGTCGGAACGGCGAGCGCCTGCCGTCGGCGCGCTCGATTATTGCATCGTCGTCATCGAAGCCGGCGAGGCTGACTGGCACGTGCGGCAACGCGGTCCATCGCCCTTTTCCATCAACCTCGACGAATGCGCCGGGTGCGCGTTGCAGCAGCGCATCGATGGCGGCCGCAACGGTGGACGGGGCGCCGTTGACGAACACGCGGATCGTAGCCGGTGCGATAGCTCGCAGATCGGCATTGGCGTTGAATGTGTCGAAGACGATGGACAGAATGCCGGTCGTCTCCTTGGGCAAGCGGATATTCGATGGCGCGGTGGTGGGCAGGCGATACCCGGCATCCGCGATCCGCAGTGGCGCCAGGGTGACATCGTAGACGGTCTCGAAGACGCATTCTCCGGTCATGGTTTTCAGTTCGGCGCGTCGCTCGATGACTTGCGGTTTAGTCATTTCCGCGACTTTCTGGCCGCTCTCGAAACAGGCAATCGTGCAGGAGGGAAACGCACGAAGGTATTCCGGATACGCGACTTCAAGCAGCGGCTTCGTGAACTCGGGGACATCGTCTTCAAGACGCGCGATCGTGCGTGCATTGAGCAGCGCTGCGGACTCGATCATGCGCTCGACGTGCGGGTCCTCGGAATGCTGGCCGCTGAGTGACAGGTGCGCGGCGGCCTCGGGATATCTCGCGGCGAATTCCGCAAGCGAAGCACGCAGATACCCGAGCTCGCGTTCGTAGGAGGAAATTAGATCGTCCATTTCTTTGCGTGAAACTGATAATTAGCATGTCCAAATTTAAATATGCCAATACCGATGGCCGTCCGTTGTTGTCTTGATGGCGGCAACGGGAAGGGGGACGCTTTTCAAGTCCGCCCGGAGGACAGCCGGCTGGAAATCAATATTGCGCCACACGAGGTCTTATGGCCGTCGAACGCGGCGGGCTTGCCGTCGACCATGAAGGCTGGATCGCCTTCGATGATCATGCAGTTTTCGTGTCCCTTTATGGGGCAAATACAGCGATCGCCCTTGCGGGCAACCGCGCTGCCCATTACCTCGCTGTCTTTGCTGCCGGTCTCGACCCGGCCACCGTGGCTGGTTGTGTCGCCTACTCGAATGATGCCTTTCATGACTTGCGTTCCCGGTTCACCAAGACCAGCCCTGCTGGCCATACTTCGAGTCGTAGCGCCGGCCCCACCACGGCAGATAGGCGTTGTTTTCGCCGCGCGCGCGGAACCAGTCCGCGTCTGGATCGATTGGCACGACCTGGGGCGGCGGTGTCACGACGACCGCAACGGGATGGTCCGCGTCCGTGGTGCCGGCCACGAGCACGGTCTCGCCCAGATGGTTCGCCCGGCCGATTGCCAGCACCACATCGGTGAGCGCCGTGCCGGCGCCCATTTCGCCGAGCAGCTCCGGCGTGTTGAAGGTCTGCTTCTGGAAGTCGAAGTCGGGCATCGTCTCGGTCAGGGTGCGGCCGAGCGAGCCGATGCGCGAGGAGGAGGCTTCGCTGCCCCTGCCCGCATCGTGGATCGTGTAGTGGATATCGGGCACCGATACGTTCGCGTTGTGCGCGGCGGCGGCGATCGTGGCCTTCCATGCTTCGACCGCGCGCGTCGTGCCGGGCTTTCGTTCGAAGTCCTGTGCGTTGCCCGTGGCCGCGCGGCCGATCCAGGCGAGCGGGGCGCGTTCGGTCTTCATCTGCGGGCCGGCGAGGAACAGCAGCACCATGTTTTCGTTGAGCTGGCCGTCCTTTGGCGGAAAGCTCGGGGCGTCCCAGTTCATCACCCAGACGCTTTTGTCTGGGTTCGCCTGGAGGTAGTCCAGCGCGTTGTTCAGCGAGGTGAAGCCCGCGTTCGCACCGCCGGGGGTGACGTGCACGTCGGGAGGCGTGTCGCGGCTCCAGAGGCTGGGGAAGCTCCTGCTTCCGATGTTGAATCGCCTGACGATGCTTTTGTGCAAAAAAGTTTGCGCGTCGATGGGATCAAGGCGGGTGGGAATCGCGAATTCAACATGAATCCCCGCTAACTCCCGCCACTCCTTTTTGTTGTCGGGCTTGACCGTGTAGAAGTATTTCGCGTTCGTCACGTAGCGGGTGTCGAACTTGACGAGCAACTCGTCCATATATTTTTCATAAAAGCCGTCGAAAGTTTCCTTGCCGTGATTGCCGTAGGCGACCCCGGCCACCGACTGCAACGTGGCGAATGACTTCGGGTCTGTCCGCACCATGTCATCGTTCTTGTTCGGCTTGACGAGCCCCATGGCCCACAACACCTGCCACTCGGTCGGGTAGTCGCGCCGCTGCAGCGGATTAAGCCATTCGAGCCCGACAACCTGCGCCATGAAGGGTTTGGCGGGATCCGTCTGAGGTGTGCCGGTGTGGGGCGAGGCGGCCCGGGCGGGCGTTGGCATCATGGCGGCCGTCGTGAATGCAAAGGTTGCGATGGCCAGCAGGACGGGTATGGCAACGAGTCGTTTCATCAACGCTCCTGTAGTTAATTCAGCGGCCGGCGGGTAGCCAAGAGCGTCGCGAAGACCAGCACGGCGGGTACAGTAACGAGTCGTTTCAGAATGATGCTTTTCATGGCCTGCGCTCCGGACTCACCAAGACCAGCCCTGCTGGCCATACTTCGAGTCGTAGCGCCGGCCCCACCACGGCAGATAGGCGTTGTTTTCGCCGCGCGCGCGGAACCAGTCCGCGTCTGGATCGATTGGCACGACCTGGGGCGGCGGTGTCACGACGACCGCAACGGGATGGTCCGCGTCCGTGGTGCCGGCCACGAGCACGGTCTCGCCCAGATGATTCGCCCGGCCGATTGCCAGCACCACATCGGTGAGCGCCGTGCCGGCGCCCATTTCGCCGAGCAGCTCCGGCGTGTTGAAGGTCTGCTTCTGGAAGTCGAAGTCGGGCATCGTCTCGGTCAGGGTGCGGCCGAGCGAGCCGATGCGCGAGGAGGAGGCTTCGCTGCCCCTGCCCGCATCGTGGATCGTGTAGTGGATATCGGGCACCGATACGTTCGCATTGTGCGCGGCGGCGGCGATCGTGGCCTTCCATGCTTCGACCGCGCGCGTCGTGCCGGGCTTTCGTTCGAAGTCCTGTGCGTTGCCCGTGGCCGCGCGGCCGATCCAGGCGAGCGGGGCGCGTTCGGTCTTCATCTGCGGGCCGGCGAGGAACAGCAGCACCATGTTTTCGTTGAGCTGGCCGTCCTTTGGCGGAAAGCTCGGGGCGTCCCAGTTCATCACCCAGACGCTTTTGTCTGGGTTCGCCTGGAGGTAGTCCAGCGCGTTGTTCAGCGAGGTGAAGCCCGCGTTCGCACCGCCGGGGGTGACGTGCACGTCGGGAGGCGTGTCGCGGCTCCAGAGGCTGGTGAACTCATCGTTTCCGATATTGAACATACCGATGATATTTTCGCGCAAGTAAGTTTGCGCTTCGATGGGATCAAGGCGGGTGGGAATCGCGAATTCAACATGAATCCCCGCTAACTCCCGCCACTCCTTTTTGTTGTCGGGCTTGACCGTGTAGAAGTATTTCGCGTTCGTCACGTAGCGGGTGTCGAACTTGACGAGCAACTCGTCCATATATTTTTCATAAAAGCCGTCGAAAGTTTCCTTGCCGTGATTGCCGTAGGCAAGTGCGCCGATCGACTGGAGTGTCGAGAATTTTTGCGACTTGGTCCGCACCATGTCATCGTTCTTGTTCGGCTTGACGAGCCCCATGGCCCACAACACCTGCCACTCGGTCGGGTAGTCGCGCCGCTGCAGCGGATTAAGCCATTCGAGCCCGACAACCTGCGCCATGAAGGGTTTGGCGGGATCCGTCTGAGGTGTGCCGGTGTGGGGCGAGGCGGCCAGGGCGGGCGTTGGCATCATGGCGGCCGTCGTGAATGCAAAGGTTGCGATGGCCAGCAGGACGGGTATGGCAACGAGTCGTTTCATCAACGCTCCTGTAGTTAATTCAGCGGCCGGCGGGTAGCCAAGAGCGTCGCGAAGACCAGCACGGCGGGTACAGTAACGAGTCGTTTCAGAATGATGCTTTTCATGGCCTGCGTTCCCGGTTCACCAAGACCAGCCCTGCTGGCCATACTTCGAGTCGTAGCGCCGGCCCCACCACGGCAGATAGGCGTTGTTTTCGCCGCGCGCGCGGAACCAGTCCGAGTCTGGATCGATTGGCACGACCTGGGGCGGCGGTGTCACGACGACCGCAACGGGATGGTCCGCGTCCGTGGTGCCGGCCACGAGCACGGTCTCGCCCAGATGATTCGCCCGGCCGATTGCCAGCACCACATCGGTGAGCGCCGTGCCGGCGCCCATTTCGCCGAGCAGCTCCGGCGTGTTGAAGGTCTGCTTCTGGAAGTCGAAGTCGGGCATCGTCTCGGTCAGGGTGCGGCCGAGCGAGCCGATGCGCGAGGAGGAGGCTTCGCTGCCCCTGCCCGCATCGTGGATCGTGTAGTGGATATCGGGCACCGATACGTTCGCGTTGTGCGCGGCGGCGGCGATCGTGGCCTTCCATGCTTCGACCGCGCGCGTCGTGCCGGGCTTTCGTTCGAAGTCCTGTGCGTTGCCCGTGGCCGCGCGGCCGATCCAGGCGAGCGGGGCGCGTTCGGTCTTCATCTGCGGGCCGGCGAGGAACAGCAGCACCATGTTTTCGTTGAGCTGGCCGTCCTTTGGCGGAAAGCTCGGGGCGTCCCAGTTCATCACCCAGACGCTTTTGTCTGGGTTCGCCTGGAGGTAGTCCAGCGCGTTGTTCAGCGAGGTGAAGCCCGCGTTCGCACCGCCGGGGGTGACGTGCACGTCGGGAGGCGTGTCGCGGCTCCAGAGGCTTTTAGCTGACGGGTTCCCGATCTCGTAATTGTCAATGATTTCGTTACGCAAATAAGTTTGTGCCTCGGTTGGATCAAGGCGGGTGGGAATCGCGAATTCAACATGAATCCCTGCTAACTCCCGCCAGTCCTTTTTGCTGTCTGGCTTGACCGTGTAGAAATATTTCGCGTTCATCACGTAGCGTGTGCCGAACAAGCCAAGCAATTTGTCCACATACTTGTGATAGAAACCCTTGAAAGTTTCCTTGCCGTGATTGCCGTATGCGACCCCGGCCACCGACTGCAACGTGGTGAATGACTTCGGGTCTGTCCGCACCATGTCATCGTTCTTGTTCGGCTTGACGAGCCCCATGGTCCACAACACCTGCCACTCGGTCGGGTAGTCGCGCCGCTGCAGCGGATTGAGCCATTCGAGCCCGACAACCTGCACCATGAAGGGTTTGGCGGGATCCATCTGAGGTGTGCCGGTGTGGGATGAGGCGGCCCGGGCGGGCGTTGGCATCATGGCGGCCGTCGTGAATGCAAAGGTTGCAATGGCCAGCAGGACGGGTATGGCAACGAGTCGTTTCATCAACGCTCCTGTAGTTAATTCAGCGGCCGGCGGGTAGCCAACCTCCACGGTCAAATAAAGCATGAAGAGTGCGCCCAGCACCATTGCCAGCACGGCGAGCGCCAGTCTGCGCGGCCACGTCGAAATGAGCGCGCTCATGCCACAACTCCCAGATTCAAATAGAACTGGCCTTCGCGTTCGTCGACGATCTTCTCGGGCTTTTGAGCTTCACTGCCTGACGTGGCAATCCATTCGCTCAGGAATTGCCCCTCCATCTTTCCCCGCGTGAAGTATCTCGAATACCTCTTATTCGGATTCTCATCACTCATCCCTTCCCCCAGCCGCCAGTCCGCCTCGATCCGCAAGGCAGCCATCTGCTCCGGCGACAGGTAGCACAACCCAATCGCCACGTCATAAGCAAGCGCCTTTCGCGCATGCATCGGGTTCGTCATGATGGTCGAGTGGTTGGTCGGGTTGTTCGTCCGGCTGCCATCCAGGATCTCCGTAACCTGCTCGTTGCGCCACTGCGCGTACCCCTCGGGCAGGGCGCTCCTGCCGTCCTCGCCGATCACGTTGCCTTCGCCGTCGATCCACTGCGAATTGCCGTCCCTGCGCACGCGCATGCGCAGGATCGCGTGGTCCTCGTAGCGCTGTGACGCCTCGCTGCCGACGTCGCCGGCCGCTTCCTGGTCGGCTTGTTTGAGCTTGTAGCTGTCGTAGGGGTCGTCGGCGTTCCTGTCCTGCTTGTCCGCATTCCGGGCCGCGGCCAGCGGGTCGTTGCCCTCGTTGAAGTTGCTCGTGAATTCGCCATCGGTGACGTGAACTTCCTTGCCGTACCGCAGGGCCTGTGGCGCAAACGGCTCATCGAGCGGCGGCGCATCGGCCGTGACCGTCCAGCCCTTCGGCGGCTCGGCGTTGACCGGACACAGGCCGAAGGCTGACGTCGCCATCGTCACGAGATAAAGCATGGGCGCGGTAGCGGTCGTGGCGAGCTTCGCCACGTAGTTCTCGTTGGCGCTCCATGCATGCTTGATGCCGTATCTGGCCGGCGGCGAAGGCGGAAACCAGAACCCCGACGTCTTGCCCTCCCTGTAGCGCCAGTCGTTTTCCCAGTAGTGATAGTCAGCCTGTCTGCCGACCTCGAAGCCGCTTGCGAAGACGCGCTGGGTCAGCACCCCATGGGCGCCGACGTCGGCCAGTTCGTCGTTTGGCATCCCGTTGCGCGCGCGCGGCCCGCCTTGGGCGGGATCTTCAACGACGCGGCCCAGCCCGCGCCAGCCGATGCCCTGAACCGTGGCGGCGGAAATCACCTGGTCGTGCGGGCAGCAATACAGCGTCACCCGGCCATAGGTGTAGCCGTTCAGGCCGTGAGCCGTACGGTCTTCGCCGGCGGTGTAGGGCTTGCCGCCAGTCTCCGAGGTACGCGTGTTGGCCATGTCATCATCGACCTTGCCGGCCGGCATTTCGAATGCCGTGCGCGCGCGCATGATGTCGAAGAAGCTGCGCAGGGTCTGGGTGCGCGCCGCGTAGGTCTGCCGGCCGCCCCGGTTCCGGGCGTCGCGCATTTCGCGCTGGGACCAGTTCTCCAGGAAGGTGTCGGTGTTCGCCAGGCTGTAAGGTGGATTCGCGAGCACGTAGGCATCGGCGACGCAGCGTCCCGTGTTGCCCCACGGGTCCTGAACCTCCGGGAACGCGTCGCCGAAGAACGCAGCCGTGAGGCCCACCATGTTGCCCTGACTGTGGCAGACGATCGTGATCGGGACATTGGCCTGCATCCGGCGGATCGACTGCACCAGCCTGGCAAGACGTAACGCGGCCAGCACGCCATAGCCGCGCGGCGGCGTGCGATACAGGGGACGTTGCGTCGGATTCAGGGCCTGCACGGAGAGGAATCCGAAAATGCGGTCGTCGATGCCTTCGTGCCACAGGTCAGGCAAGCTGGTGCAGCCATTGGCGAATGGGCCGCCGCCCCAGTAGTCCTGCTCGTTCAGGAAGATTTTGTCGCCGTACTCCTTCAGTTCTTCCTTGTTGGCCTTGTAGCCCCAGCGGAAGTGGATGACCGGCGAGAACGACGGATCAGGCTTGATGTAGGTTCCGGCCCACAGCTTCGGATTGAGAAAGCCATCCGGCGTCAGGCTTTCGGTGTACGAGACGGGGGAAAGCTGCCCACCGACGACACCCCTGTGCGCCATCTGGTCGTCCAGCCTCGCGAGCCGGCGGTTGAGGCCCTGGCACAGCCCTTCCTCGGCGGCTTCGAACCATTCGCCCTCGGAGTTCACGCCGTGCACGAAAATGACGACGCCGGGCAAGGGCTGCTGCTTCACGCAGATCAGTTCGCTCGTAACATCGAAGACCATCGGACCTTGGCCCGAGCCCACGATTATGCGCGGTGGCAAATTCGGCGCCGGGGCCGTACCGGAATGGGAGGCGCCAGCGCCCGGCGATGGAGTGCCGGGTGTGTCTGGATTCAGGAATGAGTCAGTCAT
>NZ_CP120445.1:0-1038708 GCF_051125215.1 Paraburkholderia sp. A3BS-1L
CTTGCAAGACGCGATCAGTAGCGGGTGGGTTTGTGGGGAGCGACCCTGCAAGAACGGCAACTCCTCGCCACCTCTCGCCAAACCCGCCAAAATTGGCCCCAAAATGCGCTTCAAAAGTCGCTGCCGGGCACGATTTCTACCGGAGCAGGGGTTCAGCCCTCGCGCTTCGGGTAAACTATGCGCCTGGTCAATGTCCTCCATTAACGGGTTTTGTCGATGAGTACGATTCTTGAAAGTGTTCCGGTTGGTCAAAAAGTAGGTATTGCGTTCTCGGGCGGCCTCGACACGAGCGCCGCGCTGCACTGGATGCGCAAGAAGGGCGCCGTGCCGTACGCCTATACCGCCAACCTTGGCCAGCCCGACGAGGACGACTACGATTCGATCCCGCGCCGCGCAACGGAGTACGGCGCCGAGGGCGCCCGCCTGATCGACTGCCGCGCGCAGCTCGTGGCCGAAGGCATCGCGGCGCTGCAAAGCAGCGCGTTCCACGTCTCGACGGGCGGCGTCACCTACTTCAACACCACGCCGCTCGGGCGCGCCGTGACGGGCACGATGCTCGTCGCCGCGATGAAGGAAGACGGCGTCAACATCTGGGGCGACGGCTCGACCTACAAGGGCAACGACATTGAGCGTTTCTACCGCTACGGCCTGCTCGTCAACCCGGATCTGAAGATCTACAAGCCGTGGCTCGACCAGCTGTTCATCGACGAGCTCGGCGGCCGCGCGGAAATGTCGGAATTCATGCAGCAGTCGGGCTTCGCGTACAAGATGTCGGCGGAGAAGGCTTACTCGACGGACTCGAACCTGCTCGGCGCGACGCATGAAGCCAAGGATCTGGAGAGCCTCGAGTCGGGCATCAAGATCGTGAACCCGATCATGGGCGTGGCGTTCTGGCGCGACGACGTCAAGGTCGACCGCGAGGAAGTCACGATCCGCTTCGAGGAAGGCCAGCCGGTTGCGCTGAACGGCAAGACCTTCCCGAATGCGGTCGAACTGCTGCTCGAAGCGAACCGCATCGGCGGCCGTCATGGTCTGGGCATGAGCGACCAGATCGAGAACCGCATCATCGAGGCGAAGAGCCGCGGCATCTACGAAGCCCCGGGTATGGCGCTGCTGTATATCGCTTATGAGCGCCTCGTCACCGGCATTCATAACGAAGACACCATCGAGCAATATCGCGAGAATGGCCGCCGTCTGGGCCGCCTGCTGTACCAGGGCCGCTGGTTCGATCCGCAGGCGATCATGCTGCGCGAGACGGCACAGCGCTGGGTCGCGCGCGCGATCACGGGTGAAGTGACGCTCGAGCTGCGCCGTGGCAACGACTACTCGATCCTGAGCACGAAGTCGCCGAATCTCACGTATCAGCCTGAACGTCTGTCGATGGAGAAGGTGGCTTCGACGTTCTCGCCGCGCGATCGTATCGGTCAGCTGACGATGCGTAATCTCGACATTACCGATACGCGCGACAAGCTGCGTGTTTATGCGCAAGTCGGCCTGCTGACGCCGGGCGAGGCTTCGGCGCTGCCGCAGATCAAGGACGAGAAAAAGTAAGGGGGGCGGCCGGGTGGTTTCAGGCCGCTGCGTCGCTATGCTGTGAATCCCCGCGTTACCGGTCGGTCGATATGGACGGCTTGGGACGCGGGTTTTTTTTGGCGCTTCGCAGCCAGGCACTTGATGCACCAGATTTTTGGAGGATGATCCCGCAACCGCGTTTTTCCTTTAACTACGGCATGGTTTTTCTTGCGTCGCCGAGGTACGGCAGGAGGCTTGCATGACTGAAACATGGCAGTTCCAGATCCGCATTACCGTCGCGCCCGAACTGGCCGAGGCGTTGCGCACGCGCACCCAGCATCAAGAGCGCGATTTGCTTGAAGCGGTCTTGCATGAGCGCAACGCCTCGTTGAAGTGCCAGTACGATGCATTCGCCGAGTATGTCGAAGAAGCGGAGAAGGCGGGGCGGGACCGTTACCCTCTGTACCAGTGGACGAAGGATACGATCGATAGCCCCGAGAAAAAGGCGAAGTATCTGAGGTCGTTCACGGTGTACGTCCGAGGCGACGAGGTCTACGACAGGGAAACAGCCGCCTGGCTATACGAACGGCTATCTGCTCTCGCTGGCAAGGTAGGCATCGAAGCAGTGAGCCGGTTTGATACGAATCCGGCAAATAACCCGCAGCCGCCCGCGCGAAAGTGAGGCAGGCCCGTCGCACCGAAGCAATCCTTTCACATCGAGGCTAGCCGCGCTCGACGCTATCGGCGAGCGCGCGCAGCAAGGCTGCGCCATCGCCGCGCCAGGCACTGCCGTGCATGCAGGCGAGCGTGGTCGGCTGCAATGCCGCGAGGCGTTCCAGCATTGAGCGGGCGTTGGTGGTGTGCGAGAAGTAATCCATCTGATGACGGAAGGCCTCGCTCGGCTCGAAGATGTCACTCTCGACAAGCGGCGGGGGACGCGAGCCGCCTTGAGTAAACAAGTCGCCGCAGAGCAGCGTTGACGATGTGGTTTCCATGAGAAACCCGCATTCCCACGAGTGAGGTAGATGCGGCGTGTAAAGCCAGCGCACGCTGTGCTGCCCCAGCGAGATCGTCTCGTCATCATCGAGTGCGCGTGGCGGCCGGTCGGCAAAATCGCCAACCGAGACCATGGCCGCGATTTGACCGCATAGAGGCTCCGCACGCGGCGCGACGGCGAGAAATTCATTAAGTGCGCCGCATTCGTCGGATTCGAAATGCGAGAAGCCGATATGGCGCAAACGGTCTATTGGCATGATCCGCTCGACCGCTTCTCTCACGACTGGAAACAGTTTGCGCAGACCAGTATGAAATAGCAGCGGCTCGTCGTCGTCGATCAGGTACTGGTTGAAGGAGAATCCGCCGCCGGGGATCTCGGCCGGCGTGGAGATGCGATAGATGCGATTCGCAATCTCATCGATGGTCGTGCCGCTAAAAAGGGATAGGGTCGCCATGGTGCGCTCCTTCAATCGATGTGCGCGGACTACCGAGGAATCTGCCGGCGTTGATTCGTCGCCAGACAGGTTTTCATTGCGAGCCGCCCGGCCGTGCCACAACCGCGCGCATCACGGCCCTCTGCCACCGTGGCGGCCGCCGGTTGCCTGCTGGGGATTGGGCAAGCATGCGCATGGTCCTCTCGCCTTGCTACGCCTCACCGGCTCCACGCCGCGAGTGTGCCAACGCGAGCGCGAGCCGTGCGCCGACCTCTGCGTTGTGTTTGACGAGTGCGATGTTTGTCGCCAGACTGCGCCCGCCCGTCAGCGCCTTGATGCGGGCCAGTACGAAAGGGGTGACGGCCTTGCCGGTGATGCCTTGCGCCGCAGCCTCAGCAAGCGCCTGCCGGGTCAGGGCATCGATTTCTTCGGACGGCATCGCCGCTGCTTCCGGGACCGGTGTGCTCAACACCACGCCGCCCACAAGGCCCAGGTCCCACTTGGTGCGGATGAAGCGCGCCTGGTCCGCGGCGTCGTCCAGCCTGAAATCCGCGCGATAGCCGCTGTCCCGCGTATAAAACGCTGCGAAATTGTCCTGCTCGCAACTGAGCACGGGTACGCCGTGCGTTTCCAGATATTCCAGTGTGAGCCCGATATCGAGGATGGACTTCGCACCGGCACACACCACCGCCACCGAGGTCTTTGCCAACTCCTGAAGATCCGCGGAGATGTCAAAGGTTTCCTGCGCACCGCGATGCACGCCTCCTATGCCTCCGGTGACGAAAACCTCGATGCCGGCCAGGGCGGCGCATATCATCGTGCCCGCCACCGTCGTGGCGCCGAGACCGCCGCTGGCCAGCACGGCCGGCAGGTCGCGGCGGCTGACCTTATGCACCTGATCCGAGCTGCCGAGCAGTTCCAGTTCGTCTTCGCAAAGACCGATGCGGATTCGTCCGCCGATCAGCGCGATCGTCGCGGGCTCGGCGCCCAGATCACGGACCAACGCTTCGACTTCGCGCGCGGTGCGCACGTTCTCCGGATAGGGCATGCCGTGCGCGATGATGGTCGACTCCAGCGCGACCAGCGGGCGGCCGGCGGCCTTTGCAGCGGCTACGGTGGGGTTGAACGTCAACCAGGCGTGTGCGCGGTCTGCGGTCATGTCCTTGGGTCTTCGAGGAGTTTGAACTTGAGTATGCAGTATAGGACCGCTTCATAAGTCTGTTGAACTCGCACAAGGACACTTTCATCGTGGCCGACATGCCAGGTCTTTGGCTTCGCTTTGTACGGTAGCGCACATCGAGCAAATTTGGTCAGCCTACGATGTCAGCAGGCACTTCACCCCCCCCCCACATCGGTGCCGGGAGCAACCATGGCCAACACACCACACCAGGTTCCACAGGCGTCCGGGGCTGACGCCGCGAATCAGCGCGAGCCCTCGCCTGAACGGCTGCTCCAGGTGGGCATGGGATTCTGGGCGGCCAAGACGCTGCTGTCAGCGGTCGAACTGGGTGTGTTCACGCACCTTGCGCTCACTCCTCGCGACGTTGCGGAACTTCGTGACGTAGTCGGACTGCATCCGCGCTCGGCCCACGATTTTTTCGATGCGCTGGTCGCGTTGAATTTTCTGGAGCGCGAGGACGGGAAATATCGCAATACACCAGACACCGCGTTGTTTCTGGACAAGGCGAAGCCCAGCTACGTGGGTGGATTGCTGGAAATGGCCAACGCCCGGCTGTATCCGTTCTGGGGCCTGCTGACGGAAGCGCTTCGCACCGGAAAGCCGCAGAACGAGGCCAAACACGGCGGCAACCCTTTCGATGCGATCTATCGAGACGAGTCGTCGCTACGCGGCTTCCTTCAGGCGATGACGGGGATCAGTCTGGGTGCAGCCAGGGCGATGGCGCAGAAATTCCCGTGGCAAAACTACGGCACATTCATCGACATTGGCGCGGCGCAAGGCGCCTTGCCCGTGGAGATCGCACTTGCGCATCCGCACTTGCACGGCGGCGGTTTCGACCTGCCGGTGGTGGGCCCGGTGTTTGAGGACTACGTGGCCTCGCACGGCCTGCAGGAGCGGCTGCACTTTCATTCGGGCGACTTCTTCAAAGATCCGTGCCCCTCGGCGGACGTGCTGGTGATGGGGCACATCCTTCACGACTGGGACCTCGAGCAGAAGATGGCGCTCCTCGCGAAGTGCCGCGCGGCGCTGCCTCCCGGAGGTTGCCTGATCGTCTACGACGCGTTGATCGACGATGAGCGCAGGCAGAATGCATTCGGCCTGCTGATGAGCTTGAACATGCTGATCGAGACGCCGGGCGGTTTCGACTATACCGGTGCGCAGTGTTGTGCATGGATGAGGGAGGCCGGCTTCTCCCAGGTGCGCGTCGAGCCGCTCGCCGGCCCGGATTCGATGGTGATCGGAACCAGATAAAAGCGTCCGGAATTCCGCCACGAACCGCTCACTCCACCATCAACTTCAAGCCCGCCGGCAACGCTTCGCCAAATACCCGTCCCGTATCGGCGCTGTCGAGCGTCACGACCTCGCGCACCATCTGGATCCACGTGGCCGGCGCATTCGCGCCTTCGAGCCGCTTGAGAACCGCTTCGCGCACAGCAGGCTCCAGATCGCGCGACCGGTCCCCCGTCATGCGCGCAATCTGCGCCGCGGCGAACATGGCCGGCTCGACCTTCTTCCAGTCGAGCGCGAGAATCGCGTCGAGCCAGCGCGTAGCCACCTCGGGTGCTACAACCCCATGCGCACTGCCATAAAAAGGCAAGCGAGCACCAATGCGCCCCACGGCCCACCAACTCTGATGATTCTCCGCAGGCTTCTGCAAGCGCGCCAACAGCTGCTCGCCGATCTCGATCTTTCGCTCCGCGCCAATGCGCTCCAGCGATGCATAAAGCCGCACCATATCTGCATGCCCGAGCTTCGCGGGATCGAATGGAAGCTTGTGCTTCTTCGAGCTCGCCGCTTCCTCGAGCCAGCGCATCGCTTCGAGCACCTGCTCCTGCGCAGCTTCGTCGAGGCCGCCTGCCGTGCGCCGCCATAGCGTCCACCACTCGGACCAGACCTGGCCTTCATTGACGTGCTGTATGCCGTCGTCGAAGAGCGTCCAGAGTTGTTCGACGCGCCACTCGTCAAGCGGATAACCGAAGCCAGGGCGCACGCAAAAACCCGCAAGGTTCAGCCACAGCCGCTCATGATCGGGCGAACGGCGTCGGCGCGCCGCGCGCTCCCACAGCGCGCCGAATAGCTCGCGCAGCAGGGGGCCGTCCCAGTTCTGTCTCGGCCCGAGGCAGTGTTCGAGTTGCGCGCGCAGGCGCTTCACTTCCTTGTGATCGACCTTCGCCGACTTCGGGCCAAAGACCCGGTCGATCAAGGCAATCGCTTCATCGAGCCCGGCGTGGCGCGCGCTCTGGTCCGCCGCGGCGCCCGAGGCTTCGTCGCGGCGCAGCTGGAATTCGAGCAGCCAGCGTTGCGCGTCGTTGTCGGTGGCGATGCAGCGCACTTCCAGCGTGCCCACTTCGGTCAGTTGCGCAGTGAGCCTGACTGGCCGTTCTTGTTCCGCGTGGCCGCCGGGTGCGCCCCTGGTTTCCTGGCGTTGCACCACCGTGGAGAGCGGCGGCAAGCGCACGAAGTCCGCCGACGAAACATCGGCGATTTCGCCGGGCCGCCAGGCCGTGTCCGCGACCGTCGAGACCAGATGGAATTGCACCGGATGGCCCAGGCGCAGCGCGAACACGCGCTCGTCGAGGCGCACCTCGTGGCCTTCCTCGGTGCCGCGCGGCAACAGGCAGACGCCGCGTGCTTTCGCGTTGTCATCGTCGGCGCGCTTGCCGTTTGCTTCGTCCAGCACGAGAAAGTAGCTGCGCGGCGAGCCGCCGCCGATGCGCGGCGCGCGCCCCGCGCGGGCCAGCGCGAAGGCGACCGCGCCGCGCGCGACCGCCACGTCGGGCTGGTCGTTTTGCAGCACGGTGAGCGGCTGCTCGCGCCACGCGCCCAGCGTTTCGCGCAGCCGCGAGGAAAGCGCTTTCGCGCGGAACACGCCGCCATTGAGCAGCAGCGTGTCGGGTACAGGCAAGGGCGCGGGCAGGGCGGTTTCCCCGCTTCCCGCATCGCCGAGCGCCTCGCGCGACTGCGCGGCGAAGCGGTGCAGGAACGCCGCGATATGGCGCGTGATCGCCGCGTCGGCGGCATAGGGCAGGCCGAATTCGACGATGGCCGCTCGCGAGCGGCGCGGCAGGTCGTCGGGGCCGCCTGCGGGGAAGAAGCCATCCACGACGATGCGTTCGGCTTCGTCGCGCGCAAGCTGGGTCGTGCGCGCGCCGCCGATCAGCCGCGAGCCCGCGCCGAGCAGCGTCACGCCAACGGCCTCGGGCGCGGCTTCGCCCAGCAATTGTTCTTTGGCGACGCGGCACCGCTCCACGAGTTGCGAGAGGCTTGCGGCGCTCAGACGCGCGTTCTCGCCCGCGAGCCGGCTTTCGGCTAGATGGGCGAGCGCGAGGTCCATGTTGTCGCCGCCCAGCATCAGGTGGTTGCCCACGCCAATGCGGCTCAGTTGCGGCTCGCCGTTTTCGACGTGGACCTTGATGAGCGTGAGGTCGGTCGTGCCGCCGCCCACATCGCACACCAGCACGAGGCGCGTCTGCGCGAGCTCGGTCTGCAGCGTTTCGCGATGATGGAACAGCCAGTCGTAGAACGCGGCCTGCGGTTCTTCGAGCAGACGCAGCGCGGGCAGTTGCGCGCGCCGCGCGGCTTCGAGCGTGAGCGCGCGTGCGCCGTCGTCGAACGAGGCGGGCACGGTGAGCACCACGTCCTGCTGTTCGAGCGGCGCGTGCGGGAAACGGTGGTTCCACGCTGCGCGCACGTGCGCGAGGTAGCTCGCGCTCGCGTCGACAGGCGAGACCTTGCCGACGTCGTCGGGCGCCCCCCACGGCAGGATCGGCGCGAGCCGGTCCACTGAAGCGTGCGAGAGCCAGCTTTTCGCACTGGCGACGAGCCGGCCCGGCACCTGCGCGCCGAGCGTGCGCGCCAGGCAGCCGATGACCGGCACAGTTGCTGTGGAATCCGAAGCATCGGGCGTGGGCCACGGCAATTGTTGCGCACCGGGCGCGAGTTCGCCCGGCGCCGGGTGATAGCGCGCCGAGGGCAGGAGCGGCTGCGCGCCCACTTCGCCGGGCGTGGTGAGCTGCTCGATATCGAAGACGCGGATCTCGTCCGCGCCTGCCTCTGCGTAGGCAACGACCGTGTTGCTCGTGCCGAGGTCGATGCCTACGACGTATCGCTTCATGGAGCTCAAGAGAGGGTTGGCCGGAGTCAGGCGCTCGCGCCGCCGCGCACGTCGAACTCGACCTTCCAGCGCTCGCTGCTGCCGCTCGGCACGGCTTCGAGTTCCAGCGTGCCGGCTTCGGTCACGCGCGCGTGCAGCTTGACGGGCACGACTTCGCCGGGCGTGCGGCCATCTGCGGGCAGCGTGGCCTGGATTTCTTCGAGCTCTTGCAGTTCTTCCGGCGACCAGTAGTCGAGCAGGGTGCCCACTTGATCCTGGCGGCGCACCGATGAGCCGAAGAAGCGGAAGTGCACCGGCTCGCCCACAACGAGGCCGAACTCTTGCGACGGCAGCGCGGCGTCCGTGCCTTCCTCCATGCCGAACGGCGCGACGCACAGCGCCGAGACTGGCGGCTCGAGCCCGGGCACCGCCGGCATGGCCGATTCGATCGCCACGTAGTACGCGCGCGCCGTGCCGCCGCGAATGCGCACGCCCTTGCCGCGCTTCACATAGCCGTAGTACGCCGCGCCGCGCGCCACGGCGAGGTCGAGGTCGGCGCCGCCCAAGAGGCGTGCCGCGGCCGCGCCTTCGGCGGCGAGCCAGCCGTTGAGAATGTCGAGCACGCGCCCGGCGAGCAGCGGCGACTTGAACACGCCGCCGTTGAACAGCACGGCCGTGGGGTGCAGGAAGCTGGCGCCTCCATCGATTCCGGCCTGATCGGCCGATTGCGCAAACCCTTCGAGTTCCGCGAGCGCGCCCACCTGGCGGCCGAGGAACGCCGCGAGATGGCGCGTCACGCCCGCGTCCTGCGCGTAGGGCAGCCCAAGCTGCGTGAGGCCGGCGCGGGCGCGCGTGACGGGCCGCGCTGCCGCGTCCACTTGCGGGAAGAACCCTTCGAGGATGATCTGCGTGAGTTCGGTGCGTGTGAGCTCGGTGCGGATCGAGCCGCCGATCAGCTTCGAGCCGCGGCTCGGCACGACGAGCGGCACGGTCTCCACGCTCGGGTCGGAGAGCAGCGTCTCCTTGGCCGAGCGGCACGCGTAGGTGAGCGCGCGCAGTTGCCACGGATCGGCCTGGGTGCCTTGCGCCGCGAGCTTGCGCGCGACCACGTGGGCGAGCGCGAGATCCATGTTGTCGCCGCCGAGCAGGATGTGCTCGCCCACCGCCACGCGGTGCAGTTCCAGATTGCCTTCGCGCTCGACCACGGCGATCAGCGAGAGGTCGGTCGTGCCGCCGCCGACGTCCACCACGAGGATCACGTCGCCGACCTTCACTTCCTTGCGCCACGCGCCGCCGCTCTTCTGAATCCAGCTATAGAGCGCGGCCTGGGGTTCTTCCAGCAGCGTCATGCGCGCGTAGCCGGCGGCCTGCGCGGCCTCGGCCGTGAGTTCGCGCGCGGCCGGGTCGAACGAGGCCGGAATCGTGACGGTGATGTCCTGCTCCGCGAACGGGGCTTCGGGGTGCGCGTGGTCCCATGCCTCGCGCAGGTGCGTGAGGTAGCGAATCGAGCTTTCGAGCGGCGAGACGCGCGCGACTTCGGGCGGCGCGTCGTTGGGCAGGATCGCGGCGCGGCGGTCCACGCCGGGATGGCAGAGCCAGCTCTTGGCGCTCGACACGAGACGGATGGGCGTGCCGGCGCCGCGGCTGCGCGCCATCTCACCCACGGCGTATTCGCGCGTGGTGGTCCAGGGCAGCGTGAGGTCGCCCGGCGTCAGTTCGCCCGCGTTGGGCAAGTAGAGGAACGAGGGCAGCAGCTCGGGCGACTCGATCGCGCCGGGCGCGGTCAATTGCGTGACAGGCAGCACGCCCTGAGTGGCCTTTTCGCCATCGCTGCCGGCGAGATCGACGTACGAGAGCGCGCAATGCGTGGTGCCGAGGTCGACGCCGATGGAATAACGCGGATCGCTCACAGTTCCACCTCTGCCGGTGCGAGGACCTTGGCGTCGTTCGACTTCACGAGCTTGGGCAGCTTGACGTCTTCGACGCGCCAGCCGCGGTGGCTGATCGTGCCGTGGTACGGCGCCGCGCCCACCACGTTGCCGGTCAGGCGAATGGCGGTAGCGTCGAAGCCTTCGGCGACGGTCACGCGGCTGCCCTCGGCTTCCGTGCGCACCGGGCGGATCGTGAAGTGCTCGCGCAGCGTGGCGCGGCAGCCTTCGTGCACGAGGCGCGCCGCAGCGCCGATGTCGGCGTCGCCATAGTTGGCGATGTCTTCCTCGACGAAGTCCACGAAGCGCGCGTTGCGCTGGAGCAGGCCGAGCAGTTGCAGCGCCGACTGCGGGCTGGCTTCCTCGATGGCGGCCACGGGCGCGGGAGCGGGCTTGGCGACGGGCGCGGCGGCCGGAGCCGGAGCTGCGGCTTGCGGTGCGGGGGCGGGCGCAGGCGTGGATACCGGCGTCTCGCCGTCGCGCAGGCGGCGCACGCCGGCGGCCAGTTCGGCATTGCCGAGAATGGCAAAAAACGATCCGAAGGCAAGCGAGAGCCTGCCCGCGAAAGAAATCTTGGGTTCGGTCATCAAAACAACTCCAGTGGGCTCGCCGGTCTGGGCGAGCGGTCCGGCCGGCTTCGCGTCGAGGTGTTCACAGTACCTCTTCGGGACGTCCATCGTGTGACGGCGGGGGCTGTTCAGGCCCCACAGGCGGCAGCCGGCAGGAAAAACATGAGCCCTGCATGGGATCAAACGTGGGCTCAAAACCCGTATTTTGCCTTGTCGCGGGCGCGAGACGGGTATTTTGGCCGTTCGGGGGAGGGAATTAGCGGTTCCGCAGGCCGTTGGCCGCGCATTTGCGGCTGCCGGAACGCGACCGGCGGTGTACTTGGAGCGTCGATATCGGCTTGACTGCGGGACTTGCCTACTTACCCCCGTTAACTCCGCCATCTTGCCGCGAAAGACTATGACGCAAGCTGAGACGCCATGGAGGGTAAGTCATGCAGGGCGCCGGTTACGGGGCTAGCGTGCGGGGTGCTTCGCCGCTCGTCGCGGTTGCAAAAAACCGGCTCTGCGCGCACCTGGCAGATATGATTCCAGTCATAGTTAACTGGCGACAGGGCGCGCTACACTGCACGCGCATTGATGACCGGGGACATCCATGGCACGCATCGCCTCCGTTTTCCTGCTTGCCGCGTCCGTCGCGGCAGCAGTCGCCTGTTCTTCCGCCGTTGCCGACGCGACAGCGAGGCAGAAAGACGTTGCCGAACGGGGACATGACGTTATGCCGTTTTCCCTCACGGCGACCACCCACATCTTTACGAAGACCGCGGACGGTGGCATCCAGCAGGTCGTAACCACGCGAAACGATCCCGGACAGGCCACGTTAATCCGCCAGCATCTCGCGATGATCGCGCAACAGTTTGCCGCCGGCGACTTCGAAGGCCCGGAGCATATCCATGGGAAAGACATGCCGGGTCTGGCTACCCTTCGCGCCGCGAAGCCGGGCGAGTTGACGATCACTTACCGCGACCTGCCAAAAGGCGGCGAAATTGCCTATCGGAGCGCTCAGCCCGCGCTGGTTATCGCGCTGCACCAGTGGTTCGAAGCACAATTGTCCGACCATGGTCACGATGCGATGGCAGGACACCGCCCGGACATGATGCATCACCATGCGGCTGGTACAGGGACTTCCAGGTGATGCCAACGCGCTAAAGAAGCCCCCATGGTCACGTCCGATTCGAACGCAGCCCCGTGCGGGACCAGTCTCCCGTCTTCCTGGCCCGAAACCCTGCGTCTGGCCGCAAAGCCAAGACACTACGACGCCAGCGCGACCGTCTTCCATCGCGGACAGTCGGTGCAGGCCGTCTATCAGGTTCTTTCGGGGCGTTTGTTGCTGAGGCGTGACGAAGCCGGCGGTGAGTCCATTACGTTACAGACTGCCGAACCGGGCGACTTCGTGGCCGAAGCAAGCCTCTTCAGTGCGCGGTACCACTGCGATGGCGTGTGCCCGGTGGCCAGTCAATTGCTCGTTCTACCTAAAGAAGCGGTACTGGCATCTCTGCGGGCCGATTCGACCTTTGCGATCGACTGGATCCGTCTGCTGTCGCAGCAATTGATGCAATCGCGTGCACGCGCAGAGCGCCTTACCCTCCGATCACCGCGCGAGCGCATCCTGCAGTGCCTGCGGCTCGAAGCCGACGCGCGGGGCACATTCACGCTGCCCGGGACCCTCATGCAATGGGCGCGCATGCTCGGCATGGCACACGAGACCCTCTATCGCACGCTGGCCCAGCTCGAGCGAGAAGGTCTTGTCGAACGTGACGGCCCCCGTTTCGCCTTGTGTGGATCAACTCGTAAGGATAGCTAATCTACTCGATCTGAATCAATGGCGCCCGGCATAGCTCATCACCACGGCGCCATCCAGCGCGACGATGTCAATTTGTCGCACCACGAGAAGTGTTGCCCGCCGGGAGCTGAAGCGACAGGCAGGTTGCTGAAATTATCGGGTACCACAGTTGATTTGTTATGCGAACCAATCTTACGACGGCATTGTAAATTCGGAATAAATGATGTACCGTGAATGCATGTTAATTGCCGGTCCGCGTTGAACGGCCGCGCACCCGGGTCCAGCCAGACCGCCTCAGGCAAGGAGTTGCCATGCATCTCACCGTCTACACCGATTACACGCTTCGGGTGATGATGTACCTTGCTCTGAAGTATCCGGATGGTGGCGTCGCGACGATCGACGAGATTGCGGGGGCTTACGGGATTTCGCGCAATCACCTGACGAAAATCATCCACGAACTCAGTCAGGTCGGTCTCATCGAGACGGCGCGCGGGCGGGCCGGTGGCGCCCGTTTGGCGCGCGCGCCCGGGAAGATTTCGGTGGGGGAAATCGTGCGCGTGGCCGAGAAGGATTTCTCCGTGGTGCGTTGCCACGACATGAGCGTCGCGCACGACTGCGCGATTTTTCCAGCCTGCAATCTCAGGCGCAGGCTGTACAGGGCGGTCGATGCCTTTCTCCATGAACTCGACACCATGACGTTGCAGGAGGCCATTGTTGCGCCCGCCGTTGCGGCTTCCGTTCTGGGCGTGACCGGCGGTCGCGAACGGGTACCGGTGGCCGTGTCGAGACCGCACGGTGGCACGAGGCACAGGGCAGGAGTCCAGTCATGAAAACACATCTCCCGCATCGTTTTTCTTTCGGGTCACCTGCATTGGAGTGGCCCGTACTGAGACTCGGACTCCGACCGTTTTATCTCTGCAGCGCGATGTGCTCGCTACGCTGGTCTGGCCTGGCGCGCGGCAAGGCGTGTCGAATCGACGGCAAGGCGGGCTGACACGAAACGATGTGAGCACACAATGAAGTCCAACAGTTTACTTACCAAAGCCGCACCGTCTTTCGACGAACCCGTTGAAATGCTGAAGGCGTGTCATGAACGCATTGCAGCGCAGTGCGCGACACTCGGGAAGCTTGCTGCATACCTGCCTTCGCACGGCGCGGATACGCAGGCGCAGCAGACAGCCAGAAACATCATGCGTTATTTCGACATCGCAGGGCCGCATCATCATGCCGACGAGGAACAGGATCTCTTTCCGGTGTTGATCGAGGCTAGTGCGCGCCTGCACTCACCAGTGGGTGAGCGAATCGCATCCCTGCTTGACGAGCATCGGATTCTGGAGGCGTCGTGGGCGCAATTGCGCACAGTATTGGCCGACATCGCCGAAGGGAGAACAAGGCTGCTCGAACCGGTCCTGGTGTCCGACTTTGTCGACGCTTACCGCAGCCACATCGCGCTTGAGGAACGTGAGATTTTCCCGTTTGCTCAAGCATGTCTCGATCGACAGCAATTGGCGAGGCTAAGCGCCAACATGGTGGCACGCCGCACCATTACGCCTTAGTGACGCACACGATCAACCACCTTTTCAGAAGAAACCGCCATGCAAGATCCAGCTGAGGTCTTTCCGATTCTTTCCGAACCGCACGCCTTCGACGCCCGCGGCGTCGCCAGACGTTTCCGTCACGCTGCCCTTTTCGGCGCGCTCAATGCACTGGAGCCCGGCGAGGTGATGCGTTTTGTCAACGACCATGACCCGCTGCCGCTTCTCGCACAGATCAGGCAGCACTTCGGGTCGCGCGTGGGCATCGGATATGTTGCTCGCGAGCCGGGCAACATCGTGATCGACTTCACGGTGAAGACTCCGGATTGAAATGCGGGCCCGATGCGGTCATGCGTTTAGCTGGATATTCATGAGCAGAGGGAAGCATGTTCACCACAACCTTAACCGGGAGAAGCGCCCCTTCGGTTCCTGTTCGCGAGTTGCCCGTGCAGCCAGGCGACCAGCGGGCACGAATGATGAATGTCGGCTGCAAAACCTGCGCAATGGCGGGACTGTGCACCCATAGCCGCATTGACACGTCCACCCACGAGCGGATCAACGATGCTGTCCAGTGCGTGCGCATCGTCCATCGCGGCCACGCGTTGTACCGCCCGGGCGACGCGTTCCGGAGCATCTATGCGATCCGCACAGGGTCGTTCAAGACTGTGGTCATGCATCGCGAAGGGCATGAGCAGGTCACGGGTTTTGGCATCGTTGGAGATACGCTTGGCATCGATGGCATTGCCAATGGCAGGCATAGCTGCGAGGCGGTCGCGCTGGAAGACAGCTCGGTATGCGTGATGCCGTTCGATCTGCTCGAAGTGCTGTGCCGGGAAGTGAGCGCAATTCAGCATCATGTGCACCAGATGCTGGGTGCCGAGATCGTGCGTGAGTCCACACTCATGATGCTGCTCGGCACCATGACAGCGGAGGAGCGGGTGGCCTTCTTTTTTGCCGACCTGTCGCGGCGCTGGCAGGCGCGCGGCTATTCCGCCGCTGAATTTACGCTGAAGATGACACGCGAGGAAATGGGCTGCTACCTCGGGTTGAAGCTTGAAACGGTCAGCCGGACAGTAACGAAATTGCAGCGGCGCCGGCTGATTCATGCGTGTGGCAAGGATCTCCGGATTCTTGATATCGACGGGTTGCGAGAGTTGGCGGCGGACGTTGCCCCGGCTCCCTTCCGGGGTCAACCGCAGCAGCAGGCATATGGACTGCGTGCCTGAGGCTCGTTTATCAGAGCGTCGGACTGGAGGACATGGATGAACACGTTACACGAAGTCGAAAGCCTTGCATCCCGACAGGTCGACCATAGCGGAGACCCGGGCGTGAGGCACGCACGGCCTTCGAGCCGCACCACATCAGAAAGCATGGCGGCACCCGCTTGCGCCACGAATTTCCCGATGTTGACGCCGCACGAGATCGCCACGCTCATGCTCGTCGCCCATACCCCCGGGCAGGTCAGCATCGAGCGGCCCGACCTGCTGCCCTTGTTGACCGGCGATCTGGTCAGCATCGACAGGTGCCCCAGGTGCCGGGGCAAACCTCAGGTGACGCCGTTGGGCGAGCATCTCGTTGTCCGGCTTTGCAGGGCGACGCAGCAGGCATCGAAAATCGCGTCTTGAATCCTTTAGCCCGGTTCAGGCCATCATTGAGGCACGTTATGCAAACTCTTCCTGACACCATACGCACGGACCATTCGTGCGCAGATCACCTCGAAGCCCTGATTGACGAGGCGGGGGCGGAAAGCTTCCCGGCAAGCGATCCTCCCGCCGTCCATCCGGACTCCTGGCGCGTCACGACCCGTGCGGCCCCCAGGGTCACGCCGGCAGGAACCCCGGTATAGATCAAGTGCTGAAGGCGGGGGCACCAGCTTGGCGGCCTCCCGTTTGCCCGTCCGGAGGCGTTACGCGTCGTCCTCCGGGCATCCGCAATCCGCTTCGGTCGCGATCACGCGGTGCAGTTGCACAAAGCGCTCATGGACCGGCGTCTGGAAAAGCGGGTCGGCCAACCGATCGGGGCTTGCCCGCGCAATTGAAGACCAGTCGCCGGAATCCAGATGACGCGTCGCGATGGGGAACATCGTGAGTTCCTCAACGGCCATGTTATGGCGCAGCCGCTCCGCGTACAGCCGGACACGGAACTCGAGGAGTTCTGCGGACATATTTTCATCACGTACCATCGATTCGAGGTCCTGAATCAGTTCGTGGCCCTGAAGCGCCAGCGTCGCGTGCTGTGCCGACAGCTCGCTTGCCAGCTCCCGGGCCAACGCCTTCTTCTCGAGCAGCTTGCCGATAATGCGGTCCTCCAGCGCGTGGTGGTTCACGTCAGGAAACCGTGTCAGGTAATACAGGGCATCCACGAGCAGCGCGCTGTTCGCCGCTGCCCGCGCGTCGCGGAGCATCGATTGACGCTCGAGGAGGCGCACGAGTCGCTCAAGACGCCGGTGCTCGGCGATCAGGCTGTCAATGATGCTCGTCATGGCGGGCCTGGCGCGACTGCGCCTCTTCCTTCATTACGTCGAGCGCCAGCACCGAATGTGCGTAAGCCGCGCCTGCACGCATTTCGGCCGCGACCCAGATCGCCTCCATGATTTCGTTATCTGATGCCCCAGCCTTCAGCGCCTCCTTCGTATGCCCCCGTATGCAGTAAGGACATTGGGTGACGTGCGCGACGGCCACCGCGATCAGTTGTTTCGTTTTTGCCGGTAGTGCGCCATCGGCAAAGACGCTGCTGCTGAAAGCCCTGAACGCCGTGATCGCTTCGGGAGCAAGTTCCCGGCGTCGTCTGGCTATTTCCGGGCCTGGTTGCGGATACATTGAATTTTCCATCATTCACCTTCTGCAAAAACGTGGACGTTCGAGGTCGACATCGTCGTGCTGGACGTGCCGGGCGCTGACCGCCGCCAGGAACTGAGGTTCCGGCGGGCGCGGCCGTCATGACGGCCGGGGTGCGGAACCCGTTTGTAACCATCGCTTGAACTCCAGATACGCGACGATGAAGCGATGCCGGTAGGGATGGGCGTGCGCGAAATGTCCTTTGTTGAGGATCGCACGACGGTAGATGTACATCGTGCGGCGCACCCACTCGGTGGCCTCAGGCAACCCGTCACGTTCAATGAGAAACTCAATGCGCGCCCGCTCGCTCATTCTGGCCTCGCTGTCCTCTTTCAGGCCTGGCTTGTCGCGTTTCCCTGCTGATCGTCCGCTGGGGTCGCCTGGTGAGCATGCGGAAGGTAAAGGGTCACGAGCACTGAGCCGCTTTCTACGGCCTCGAGCCAATGGGGTTCCCCGGGCAACAGGAACAACAAATCTCCGCTGCGCATCACCTGTGTTCCCGCGCCGGTGCCGAACTTGACGACGCCTTCCAGGCACTGCACGGTGATTTCACCGGGCGCCCGGTGCTCGGGGATATGCTTGCCCGCCGGAAGCACGAGTCGAACGACTTCCATGTGCTCCGAGCGCATGAGGGTGACAGATTTCGAAACTCGCAGTGCATCGCCGAGGGGGTGAACGTCGATCAGTTCGCCCTGTGACGCCCGTGGCATCGCCATAATCGCCTCGCTATGTTGTTTTGCAGTATTCAAATTGTCCGGCGCGCAAGCATGGTGCGGATCTCGCCGATCGCTCTGGCCGGATTCAGGCCCTTTGGGCAGACGTCCGTGCAGTTCAGTATCGTCCGGCAACGGAAGAGGCGGTACGGATCGTCAAGATTGTCGAGTCGCTCGCCGGTGGCTTCATCGCGGGAATCCACCAGAAAGCGATAGGCCTGCAGGAGGCCGGCAGGCCCGACATATTTGTCCGGATTCCACCAGTACGAGGGACACGCGCTGGAGCAGCACGAGCACAAAATGCACTCGTAGAGACCATCGAGTTGATCGCGTTCCTCGGGCGTCTGGCGCCTTTCCCGCTCGGGTGGGGGCGTATCGTTGATCAGCCAGGGCTTGACTGAGTGGTACTGCTTGAAGAACGCAGTCATGTCAACGATCAGGTCGCGGACGACCGGCAGCCCGGGCAACGGCCGCAGGACCGTGTGGCGGGGGATGTCGTTGAGGTTGGTGATGCAGGCGAGCCCATTCTTGCGATTGATGTTCATCGCGTCCGAGCCGCACACGCCCTCGCGGCACGAGCGCCGGAAGCTCAGCGTCTCGTCCTGTGCTTTCAGGCGGACCAGCACGTCAAGCAACATCCTGTCATTCGGAGTCACCTCTACCTCGTACGTTTGCATGTACGGGGTAGCATCCTTGTCTGGATCGTAGCGGAAAATTTCGAAGGTTCTTGTGTCACTCACAACATTCCTCCTTCTGTATAGGTCGCGTGTCCGGCGCGCGACACTCCCCACGTTGATCCACTCCTTGACATCGTGGGGCTAGCCGAATCCCGGGGTCACGGCCCGTATCGTATTTATATCACAACGTGATAGAGTCGGCTCGGCGCATTCGGCCTGAAGTGGCGATAGCAAGTAGATCGTCCGGTGACTGATTTGTCGGGGGCGTTTCCCGGTAGCGTGTACGACGGAAAACGGGAGCAGGAGCAGAGACTGAGGAGCGGCGGCGATAACCAGGGTGAGGACGGGTCCCGGGTGTTTCTTTCATATGCGAAGACGGATTGGCACAAGGCCGCTGCGGGGACCTTGCCCATGGCCGCGCGTTCGCTCACAACACGATGATTGCGCGCGCAACGGGTTAACGAATCGCACTCGTTACCCGCGCATCCCGACGCCCCTCACGCCGCTGTCTTCTGCGTTTCCCTACTACTGCTCGAGTCCGTGTGGAACACGCGCTTCGTGGCGCGCTTGGTCCCTTCCCAACCCTCGCGCGTGGCATGTTTGGTACCTTCCCAACCTTCGCGCGACACATGCGCGATGCCGTGGCCGACCGTTTTCGCCGCGTCCGCAGTAGCGTGGCCAAAGTCACGCGCGGCGTGACCGGTCTTCGTCGCAGCCTCTTTCGAGTCTTTCTTGATGTTCTCTTTCACGTCGTGGAGATCGGCGTAGGCCGCCGAGCTCGCCATGCCGGCCAGCAGCGCGGCTAGAACGATTTGGCGTGTTTTCACGTGGGTTCTCCCTTGAAACGGTTATCGGTGGTCCGGGCCAGCGCGCCGGACGCGTCGAGCATGACGGCTGCGCGTCCGCCAAGCAGGACCTCGTCGCCGCAGCGAATCGTGAAGCCGTAGAGGACGTTGTTGCCGTCCCCGCCTATGCGCTCGGCTTCCACGGTGAGCGGCGCGTCGAACGCGTCGAGGCGCGCGACATGGGCTTGCACGCCGCGCACGCTCGCAAGATAGCCCACGCGCGGGCGGCCCGGCGTTGCTGGCGCATGGGTGGTGTTGTGTCCGCCGTCCTGCGAGCCGGCGAGCGCGCCATGCACCGCCATCGCCTGCGCCGCATATTCGATGCCGCACACCGAGGCGAGCCGGCCCTGCGAACGCAGCGGGTTGTGCGCATCGCGGTGGCTGGTGGCTGTGCAGCGGATGTGCGTGTCGTCCCATGCGTCGACGCTGTCGAGCAGGCACATCGCGCCGCTGTGCGGAATGTGCGCGGCGATCCACGCGCGGTCGAGCGAGACGCGCAGCGCGACGTCTTGTACGTCTTGCGTCATCGCGCGCCCTCCGCTTGCGTTCCCTGCGACGGCGTGACGTCGATGCGCACGCGCGTGTCGGGCAGGTAGTCGATCACCACGCTCGCCGCGCGGCCCGTCGCAATCGCTTGGAGCAGCGGCAGCGCGCGCGCGGCGGGATTCTCCACCCGCAGGGCTTCGAGTTCGGGGGAGGCGAGTGGCGTGGC
Organism: Paraburkholderia sp. A3BS-1L; assembly: GCF_051125215.1. NCBI lineage: Bacteria > Pseudomonadati > Pseudomonadota > Betaproteobacteria > Burkholderiales > Burkholderiaceae > Paraburkholderia > Paraburkholderia sp. A3BS-1L. The sequence continues at coordinate 19,812 of NZ_CP120445.1, forward strand.
CGGCGCGTCGGTCAGCTTTGCCTCGATGTACGCCACGCCGTTCGCGTGCGCGTCTTCGGCCAGCGGCGCAAGCACGAGCGCCACGCCGAATCCGTTATCGATCGGGCGCACCGTGTGCAGCGGCTCGGGGTAGGCGCTCTCGTAGGCGATCAGGAGGCTCGGCGCGCCATCGACGACGATCTGGCACAGGCTCTCCAGCAGGCCCGCTGCGAAGCTGCCATCGTGCGCGCACAGCACGTTCGACGCGGCCCGCGAGCGCGCCGCGATGCTCCAGTAACCCGCCGCCGCGTTGTGCACCGAGTTGTGAAAGCGCGTGGGCGAGAGATGGCGGTCGTCGCTCGAAAGCATTGCGCAGATGGCGTGGCAGTTCTCGCCGTCGGCGCTCGATGCGGCGAAAACGGTCGCGAGCGTCGCGCCGTCGCGGCCGCTCGCGGCCAGGGCTTCGTGGCCCGCGGCGAGCGCGATTCTCACGATTGTGCCGGTGCGGCGCCGCTCGGCGGGAGGCAGGCCTTCGGGCGCGGGCGGCGCGGTGCGCGCGCTCGTCCACGGCGCGCGGCCCGCGAGCACGTCGGCGGCGTTTGGCCAGTTGGCGAGGCCAGGCCCGATCAGGCCGATGCTTTCGATGGAAGCGCGCAATTTCATGACCGGTTCACGCTCGCGGTTCGTGCCGCTCGCCCGGCAAACGGTCGGCGCGGCCAAGGATCAGGCTGCAATTCGTGCCGCCGAAGCCGAACGAATTGCTCAGGACAGCATAAAGGTCGGCGTCGCGGCTTTGCAGCACATAGTCAAGCCGGTGCGCGCCATCGTCGGCGAAGCCCAGCGCCGGATCGGGCTGCGTGGTGTTCACGCCCGCAGGCACGAAGCGGTGGCGCAGCGCGAGCCCGGCGATCACCGCTTCAAGCGCGCCCGCCGCGCCCAGCGTGTGGCCAGTCGCGCCCTTGGTCGAGCTGCACGGCGTGCCGTCGAAGAGGGCGCGCACCGCGAGGCTCTCGGCGGCGTCGTTGCTCGGTGTCGCGGTGCCGTGCAGGTTGATGTAGCCGATTTCGTGCGGTGCGATGCCCGCCGTCGCGAGCGCCTGCTCGATGGCCGCGCGCGCGCCCAGCCCTTCCGGGTGCGGCGAGGACATGTGGTGCGCGTCGCTCGATTCGCCCACGCCGAGCAGCAGCACGGCATCGCGATCGAGCAGGCTGCGGTCCTCGGGCATGCGCTCGATGAATGCGAACGCTGCCGCTTCGCCGATCGAGATGCCGTCGCGCGTCACGTCGAATGGCCGGCACGGCTGGCGCGAAAGCAGTTCGAGCGAGTTGAAGCCGTACAGCGTGGTGAGGCACAGCGAGTCGACGCCGCCCACGACCGCCGCGTCGATGAGCCCGGCTTCGATCATGCGCCGCGCGGTGCCGAACACCTTCGCGCCCGACGAGCACGCCGATGAGATCGCCGTGGCCGGGCCGCGCAGCGCGAAATACGCGCGCACGAATGCGGCCACGGAGTAGGCGTTGTGCGTTTGCGCGTAGCGGAACCCCGCGGGCAGTGCACCCGTCTGCGGGTCGCGCTGGACGTACGCGTGCTCGGTTTCGAGAATCCCGCTCGTGCTCGTGCCGATGAACACGCCGACACGGTCCGCGCCATATCGCGCGGCCGCCGCCTCGACGTGCGCGGCGAAGCCGTCCTGCACGAGGCCGATCTGCGCGAGCCGGTTGTTGCGGCACGCGTATTCGGCGAGATCGGCGCGCAGCGGCTCGTTGTCGACGCCCTCGACCGCGCCGATCCACGTATCGAGTTCCGCGCGCTCGAAATCGCACGGCGCGAGGCCGCCGCGCTGGCGGCGCAGTGCGTCGAGCGTCGCGTCGAGCCCGCGCCCGAGGCAGCTGGTGGCGGTGAAGTGCGAGAGCAGAAGTGGTTTCACGAAGGTCGAATCCGGTGGCTGAAGCGCAGGTCTCAAACGGGAGCCCGTTCGGGTATTGATTCTTATCAAATTTTATCAAATGGGGGGTGGTCGGCTCCGTTTCGGCCTGGGAGCCGGGCTGGCGGGCGGCCGTCGGCCGCCGCCGCTGGGTTCGCTGCGGTGTTCAGCGTCGCCGGGGCGAGGGAGAGGGCGTCGCGTAGCGTCGTCCAGCGTAGCTGCGCGCTCGCGGCGGCGCGCAGCACCTCGGGCAGCGCATCGAGCACCACGGGCTTGCCGCCCGGGCCGCGCGCCGCGTGGCCGTCATGCAGCAGCAGGATGTCGAGCGGCGCCAGGCCGTCCAGCAGGCGCTGCGCGACCTTGTGGCCGTCGTGCTCGCGCGTGTCGAAGCCGCGCCGCGTCCAGCTCGCCAGTTGCAGGCCGAACTCGCACAGCACCGGTTCGAGAAACGGATTGCGCAGGCCCGCCGGCGCGCGGAAAAAGTACGGCCGCGTCCCGCTGATCTCGGTGAGCGTGCGCTGCGCGGCTTCAATCTCGCGCCGCAGCGCGCCCGGCCCGCAGACAGAGAAGTTGTGCCGGTGCCGCTGGCTGTGGTTCTCGATGGCGTGGCCGCGCGCCACGATCTCCTCCACGCAGCGCGGGTGCCGCCGCGCCAGATCGCCGATGCAGAAAAACGTCGCGCGCGCGCCGTGCTGGTCGAGCAGGTCGAGCACGTGCGGCGTGACTTCGGGGTCGGGGCCGTCGTCGATGGTGAGGGCGATGCGGCGGTCGTCGCCGCCCTCCGCTGCGTGCGGCAGGCGCGTCCAGTTGGGCCCGAGCAGCGCGCTCCTCGGCCAGAGTCCCGCTGCCGTCAGCACAAGATGCGAGGCGACTACGCCGCCCACCGCCCAGGGCCAGGTCGACGGCTGGGCCAGCAGCGCCGCCGCCGCGCCCACATGCAGCGCCGCCGAGCCCGTGATCAGCGGCGCGGGTTTCCAGCGGCGCGGCGCGCCCGGCTGCGGTGCGAGTGTCGAAGGCGTGTTCATGCGCGGTATGCCTCGTGGCCTCGCAGTCCCGTGGCAGACGAGCGCGGCTGCGGTGCGAGAATCGCGGCGAAGGCGAGCGCGAGCATCGCGCCGGGGCCGACTGTGAGGCCGAAGGTTTCGAGCAGCGGCACCCGCGAGAGCGCGAGCAGGCCGAAGCCCGCGACCGTCGCAAGATTGGCGACCAGCAGCGAAACCAGCGTCTGCGGCGTGATGTGCGGCGCGCTTGCCGGTTCATGCAACGGTCCATGCGCCGGTTCGTTCGCCGCGCGGGCCGCGGGCTTGCAGAAGAACAGCGCATAGTTCGAGCCCACTGCCACGATCAGCAGCATGCCGACCAGATGGAGGATGGTCATCGGCACGCCCGCGAGCGCGAAGCACGCGGCCACTACCAGCACCGCCGCGACGAGCGGCGCGAGCGCGCGTGCCGCGCGCAGCGGCGAGCGCAGCGCGAACGCCAGTAGCACGGCAATCGCCGCGAAGCCTGCGAGCGAGAGGCGGATGTCCTCGTGGACGTAGTTCACATAGAGACCGTCGGCCTCCGCCTTGAGGTCGACGAACAGCGCGCCGGGCACGCCCGCGCGCGCGACGGCGGCGCTGATCGGCGCGGTGTCGAGGCTCGATCCGCTCGCGCGCGCCGCCGCGCCATCGGGCGCGCGCAGCGCGAGCATGGCGCGCCAGCGGCCTTCGCGTTCGGTCAACAAGGCATCGACGGCCAGCGCCATCGAGGTGCCGCGCAGGTCCGCGCGCGTGATCAAGGGCGCGTTGCGCGCGGCCTCGGCGTCGGCGAGGAACGGCGCGAAGACCTCGGGCTTGATGCTGATCGGCTGATTCGCGACGGCCTCGCGCATGCGCGCGGCGAGCGTGGCCGCATCGGGCAGGCTCGCGAGGCGCGCGCGCTGCGCGGCGTCGCTCGGCAGATAGCGCGCCGGGCTTTCGAAGCCCGCGAGCACGCCCTGGTCGACGAGCGGCTGCAGTTGCGCGCCGATCTTCTCCGCGCCTTCGAGCGCGGCCTGCTCGCTGGCGGCGGGAATCTCCACCAGATAGCGCACGTCGGGTGCGCCCACGTCGGCGCGCAGCCGCGCGTCGAGCGCCTGGCTCGCTGCCGGGACCGGGCTCAGCGAAGCGAGCTCGCGGCTCCACAGATCGCCGCGATGCATGGCGAGCACCGCGACGGCGGCCAGCGTCAGCGCCAGCAGGGGCCAGCGCAGACGGGGCGCGGCCTGTGCAGCCGAGGCGAGCCAGCCGCCGACGCGCGAGGTGTCGCGAATCGTCACGGCGCCGCCTTGCAGGCGCGGCAGCACGAAGCGCGTGACGAGCGCCGCCGTCACGAGCCCCGCGATCGAATACGCGCCCAGTTGCACGAGGCCCGGAAAGCCGGAGAACAGCATCGATGCGAATCCGCATACCGAGGTGAGCACGCCAAGCCGGATCGTCGGCCAGTAAGCGGCGACCCAGGCGCGCAGGGTATCGCGCGAGCGCCGCCCGGAACGCGTCTCGGCCGACTGCACGAACAGATAGATCGAATAATCGACGGCTTCGCCGATCAGCGTCGTGCCGAAGCCGAGCGTGAGCCCCTGGACCGTGCCGAACGCGAGGCTCACCGCGGCGATGCCCGCGGCCACGCCCGAGAGCACGGGCACGAGGCCGAGCGCGAGCGTGCGCGGCGAGCGGTAGAGCGTGAGCAGCAGCGCGACGATCAGCAAGAGGCTCAGGGCCGAGATGCGCTGGACGTCGTGGCGGATCGCGTCGCGCGTATCCACCGAGAACACGCCGGGGCCGGTCATTTCCAGCCGGTAGGCGGAAACAGCGGAAGCAGCCGAGGTTTTCGGCAGCGCGCGCGTGGCCGCGTCGAACGCGCTGCGGATCGCATCGATGGCGCTGGCCTGAGCGTCGGTATCGGAACCTGCTGCGGCGGTCTGCGCGACCAGCACGGCGCGCGTGCCGTCGCGCGAGGCCCACACGCCGTCGCGGCTTGCCGGCTGCGCGGCGCTGTCGAGCTCGCCGACCAGCGCGGCGACTTCGCCGGTCGGGTCGTGCGGCAGCAAGTCCTTGGCGACGAGGCCCGCCGACGAGCTCAGCAAGTCGAGGCTTTCGCCCAGCGCCGCATGCAGGCCTCCGGCCGTGAAGCGCTGCGGCGTGACCGCCGGGCTCAGCGCGTAGCGGTACGCGAACACGAATTGCTGATCGCGCGCGTCGTTCACGGCTTCGCCGTTGTGGACCGCCGCGAAGCGCGGGTCGGCGCGCAGCCGGGCCGCGACTTGCCGCGAGAGCTGGGCGCGCGCGGCGGCATCGGTGTTGTTGCTGGGATCGTTGGAACCGTTGGGAACGCCCCCGGCGATGGAGACGAGAATCAGCCGCGAGACCACGCCGTCGCGCAACTGATCGACGAGCACGCGCTGGCCGGCGCTCGGCGAGCGCGGCAGGAACGCGGAAAGGTCGGTGCTGAAATGGGTGCGCGCGATGATTCCCGCGCAGGCGATGAGGAACAGCAGCCACACGAGCACTGCGTGGCGCTGCAGCGCCTGTGCGAGCGCGCGCAAGCCTCGGGCTTGCTGCGTTGGCGAGGTTGGCGAGGTGCGATCGTCCATGCGCGCGGCTGCCTGCTTACCGGTGGGTTGGGCTCAATTCAGAGCTCAATTCGCCGCCGACGCGGGCAGCGGGCGCAGGCGCATCAGCGAATGATCGCCGCCCGCCTGCTGGATCGCCACGCTGCGCAGCGCGTCGCCGGCGCCTTCGAGCGTGATCGCGCTCACCGCCTTGAGCATGCGCGAATCGCGCGGCGTGAGCGTGAGCGTCCAGTTCTGGCCGCTGCCGGTGAGCGCGACCTGATACGTCTGTTCGAGCACGGGCCGGTTGCCCGTGAGCGTGGCGCGGATGCTCTCGATGAACGCGCCCAGCTCCGGATAGCGCGCGAGCGCGAGCGTGTATTTGCGCTGGTTGCGCTCGACGGTGAGCATGTCGCCGTCCACCACGAGATGCTCGGGCTTGGGCTCGAGCGTGTTTTTCTCCAGATGGTCGGGCGCGACGAACACCAGCTCGCCCGACGATTCGATCGGCTGCGAGGCGATCGCGAGGTATTTGGTCTCGGTGAACGCGGCGCGGCCCGACTTGTGCTGGGCGAGCGTGGACATGAGGCGGTCGAGCGACCAGGCGGAGGTGTCGGGCGTTTGTGCTGTTTGTGCCGCTTGTACCGCTTGTGCTGCCTGGGCTGCGAGCGCCGGCACGGCGGGCGCGAACGTAAGCGCGGTCACGGCGCTTGCGCTCATCGCGCACGCGACGACGCGGCGCGCAAGCCGCTGGCCGATGAACGGGCGGACGAAACTGCGGATGGCGCTCATGCGTCGGAAGTCTCCCGGGCGGCAAGGCCCGCGTGCGCTGCTGCGCTGCGTCGCGCGCGAGCGGTGTCGGCGCGGTTCGTCGCATAGGCGTTTCTGGCGACGCGCGCGGCAATGTCCGCATGCGCCGGCGTTGCTTTTGCCGCCTGGGTGGCCGGCGCCGGTTGGGCCGGTTGCGGCTTCTTCTCGGCCTGGTCCGCTTGTGCGGTCTGCCAGAAGTCGAAGTAGTTGAACCAGTTATACGGCGCCGCGCGGCAATGCTTGTCGAGCAGCGCGACGTAGCGCACGAGCGCCGCATCGACGGCGGCCCGGCGCGCTTCGCGCGGCGTATCGGTGAAGTCGGCGACCAGCTCGAAGTGCACGTCGTAGCGGTTGCTGCCGCGATACAAACCGGTCATGAAGATCACCGGACGCCTGAGCATCGCGGCCATGTAGAGAGGCCCGAGCGGGAACGCCGCGGGATCGCCGAGAAAGGCCATGCGGCGCGTGGAGCTGGCGGCGTCGGCAAGCAGCGTGCGATCGGCGAGCATGCCCACGAGGCAGTTCCGGTCGAGCCGCTCGTTCACCTGCAGCATCGAATCGACTTGCCCGAGCGCGATCACCTCCGGCTGCGCGGTTGGGTTCACAGCGCCGATCGTCGCGTTGATCTTGCGTGCGTTCTCGTCGAACATCGTCACGACTACGCGCATGCCGGGCCGCGTGCGTCCCAGCGCGCGCACCACCTCGAAGCTGCCGAGGTGGCCGCCCATCAGGAACGCGCCGCGTCCTTTCGCGAGCGCGGCGTCGACGAGCGTGTGCCCCTGCGGGCGAATGTCGAACAGATCGAAGCGATTGTTGATCAGATAGATGCGGTCGTGGATCGTCGTCGCGAAGGTGAACACGTGCTGGTAGATGTCGCTCCATCGGGCGGGGCGGCCCAGCGCGCGGCGCAGGTAGTCGCGCGAGGCGGCGCGCGCGCGCGGCGAGAACAGCACGTAATAGACGGCGATCAGATGCAGCAGGCCGCGCGCGGCGGTGCGGCCGAGGCGCAGCGAAAGCCAGGTCATGGCGCGCAGCAGCAGCGCGCTGCCGCGCTCCTGGCGTTGGGCCCAGTCGGTGCGCCTGGTCATGGTTGAAGCCCTTCCTGCGAGCCTGCGCGCGTGGCGCACGCTGGTGAGGCGGCCGTCCTTGGGACGGGGGATGGTTCGGTGGACAGCGTCCCGCTCGCCACGTCGCGCTGGCCCGCGCGCACGGTGAAACGGATCGCGCCGCTGGCCGTGGCGTCGAAGTCGAGATCGAGCGCCTCGCCCGGCCAGGCCGGGCTCAGGAACTTCGCGGCGCTCAGGCGCCACGCTTGCATCGGGCGGTTCAGGGCCGCACCGATGGCGTCGATGGCGTGGTCGAGCAGCACGACGCCAGGCACGATCGGATGGCCTGGGAAGTGGCCAGGCAGCGCGGGGTGATCGGCGGGAATCGTGAAGGAGCGCGCGGAGGCGGTGCTGCTTGTGCAACTGGCGCGGCTTGCCTGTGCCGCTGCCGCCGCCGCTGTTTCACGCGCGTGCTGTGCGATGAGCGCCGCGAGCCCGTCGTGCGGGAGCTTGCCGGTTTCGTTGCGGGGCAGCGACTCGACGAACACTAGCGGGCGCGGCATGAATGCGGCGTCGATGCGCTCGCGCAGCGCGCGCTGCACGCTGGCGGCCGTGAGCGTGGGCGCCACGACGAGCGCGGCGAGGCGCGTGACCGCGCCTGTGCCTTCGCGATCGGCGCGCGCGTTGGCATTGGCGAGCGCGGCCGAGTCCGGCATGAAGAACACGCCGTCGGCCACGCCCGGGATCGCGTTGAGCTGATGATTCAGGTAGGCGAGCGAAGTCCGCTTGCCCGCGATGTTGATGAGGTCGGCCTTGCGCCCATGCAGCAGGAAGTGGCGCTCGTCGAGCAGTTCGAGCGCATCGCCCATCGGCATGGGTTCTTCCACGTGAGCGCCCGAGACCCAGAACGTCGGCCCTTCGTCACTATCGTCGCGCTCGTTACTTGCCGCTGCACGCGCCTCCAGGCGGACGTGCGGCATCAGTTCCCACGTCGCGCCCTGCGCAGTGCGCCGGGTCGCGATCTGGCCCGTCTCGGTGCTGCCATAGATCTCCACGAGCGGCGCGTGCAGACGCGTCTCGGTCTCGCGGGCGAGCTTTTCGGCGAGCGGGGCGGTGGCGCAGAGCACGAGCGCCGCTTCCGGCAGCGCCGCGTCGCTCGCGAGCAGCGCGCGCAGGTGGATGGGTGAGCTCACGAGCACGCGCGGCTGCGGCACGGCCTCCAGTTCGGCGCGGATATCGAGCGGATAGAACGGCTGCCGGTTGCTGAACGCAAGGCCGCCGATCAGCGCCAGCAGCACGGTCGATTCGAAGCCGAACATGTGCTGCGGCGGCACCGTGCCCACCACGGTATGGGTGGCGGCGCCCGCCTCGGGCAGCCCGAGGCGTTTGGCCGACGCGCGCACGTTGGCCACCAGCGAGCCCCAGGTCTTGCGATGCGGCACTGGCGCACCGGTTGAGCCCGAGGTGAAGATGCAGGCCATGATGCGCGACGCGTCGATCTGCGGTACATCGAGGGGCGCGTCGTCCTGCGCGTTGTCGTTCGAGCTGATGTCGGAGGCGGCTGGCGCGGCGTCGGGGTAGCGAAAGCGCGGCAGGTCGATGGTGCAATCGGCGCTGTCGTGCAGACAGAACGCGTCGGGTGCGAACGAGGCGAGTTGGCGGACCATCTCCGGCGTCTGCGTGGACGGCAGCAGGCTGATGCGCCCCGCCACCAGCGCAGCGCACAGGCTCACGGCGAAGCGGTAGCGGTCGCGGCAGACGTTGAACACGTGTGCGCCCGGCGGCAGCGCAGCGGCCACTCGCGCGACCTCGGCGAGGAACGCGCGCGCCGTGACCGGCGAGCCGTCGCGCCAGGCAATGATCTGGTGGGGCGAAGCGTGAAAAACGAGCGGATAAGTCGACATAACTTCAGTTGAACCGGAAACAGGGGGCGGCGCTGCTGCGCGCCGCCAGTCGCGCGGGGATTCACTCATGGCACGGGTGGACCGTTCGGCCCGCGTGGTTCGGATGCCCGGCGTAACCGCGAGCCGACGATTGCCGGTACGCGCGAATCGCATCGAGCATGCGGGCGGACGGCTCGCCCCGCAGCACGAGGCGCCGGCACGCGTGCTCGACGACGAACATCGCCCCCACCAGTGGCAACGCCAGGTAATTGGCGAAGGTCGCCCAGGCGACGGTCGGCGCGGCGGCGAACAGCAGCGTCGAAACCGCGGCAATGGCGACGAAGAACACCGTCCACCCGACCGTGATCTGCCGCGTGTAGCGCGCGACAGCCGGCGTGAGCGAGCCATGAATCATCGTCGCGAACTGCGTGCAAAGCGGCACGCGCGCCTTGGCGAGCGTGCGGCCGAACACCAGCGCCATCCCGAGATTGAAGCTCACGTGCTCGATGTACAGGCCCCATTCAAAATGGCGCGCAAGCGGCATGCGCGCGGCCCACAACGCGGCGGCCGCGAGCGCCCAGAGCGGCAGCAGCCAGCCCCGGCGCGGCGAACGGGCCGCCGCAACCAGCGCAATGGCCAGCGGCGGCACCAGCGCCATGGCGAGCCCGAAACCGTGCTCGCCGGGTGTGGCCACCGCGTGATGAGCCAGGATCTGGTACGCGACCACCGCCCCAACCGCGAGCGCCGCGCGCGCGAAGCCTGCGAGCGTGCTCATCGCAGTCCTCCGGGCCGGCGCTGCCGGCCATGAGCCTCGCGCATGTGTTGTCCAGGATGCGCGCCCCGCACGCCGGCCTCGCCGGTGGCCGCGAGGCAAACCGGCAATTTTACCGGAACGGGGTCCGGTTCGAGGCGAAAGCAACAGGGCGGGTGCGGCACGGCGAGTTCGGCTCCATGGGTGGGAATGCGACCAGTCAGTTCTCTCATGACGGGTAGCGGACGGTTATTCACGCACTTTGATGCCCGCGCGCAACATATATGTCGTAGGAATAGCTGGTCGCACGAGGGCGACACGCATATTTTAAGATGGCGACGGACCATCGCCGGAATGGCGCGCCCCCGGTTTGTAACCGTTTGTATGTCCTCGCGCGCAGCTGTGCGGGCGTCCGAACCGGATGCGCGCAATGCCGCGCAAGCGTCTGGCGCGTTCGCGTCCCTGAATTGGCGCGGCGCGCGTCCGACCCCTTGTAACCTTTCAGCGGCGAGCACCGTATACGCCCCGATACCCATCGTCTAGAATCCGCGTAACTTTTACTAAACGAACCCCAAAATCAGACAGGTGGGGCACCGGGCAGGCGCCGGGAGGGGCGGCGGGGAGCACGTGCGATGCGTGCGCCGTGTCGCCGGTTGCGCGCCGCCTGTGCGCCAGCTGTCGGGCACGCATGATGAACGCACTGGAAAAAGAGCTTGCCGCGCTGATCGTCGGCGAACTGAATCTCGAGGACGTCTCGCTCGACGACGTGAGCGCAGACACCCCGCTCTATGGCGAGGGCTTTGGGCTCGACTCCATCGACATTCTGGAGATCGCGCTGCTGATCTCGAAGAAGTACGGCTTCGAACTGCGCTCCGACAATCCCGATAACGAAAAGATCTTCGCGACGCTGGGCGCGCTGGCCGCCTGCGTGGAGGCCAATCGCGTGCGCTGAACGCGCTCGATGCCGCTCGAGGGGCAGCATCGCCTTGTCCGTATTTCGTTTCATGCAATCGCTCGCTTCCATGTCCACGCCGGCCGTTTCATCCACGCATCTCGTCCTGATTCCGAGCTACAACCCGGGCTTCAAGGTCGACGAGACCGTGCGCGCTGCGCGCGCGTGCTGGAACCCCGTCTGGGTGGTCGTGGACGGCAGCACCGATGGCAGCACCGAGCGCCTGCAGGCAATGGCGGCGAACGACCCGGGACTGCGCGTGATGGTGCTGCCCACCAATTGCGGCAAGGGCGGCGCGGTGCTCGCGGGCATCGAGGCCGCGGCGGCGTGCGGCTTCACGCACGTGCTCACGCTGGATTCCGACGGCCAGCATCCGACCGAATTGATTCCGCGCTTCATGGCCGCTTCGCAGGCGCAGCCCGATGCGATGGTGCTGGGCCGGCCCAAATTCGACGCGAGCGCGCCTTGGGTTCGCGTGCAGGGGCGACGCCTTTCGAATCTGTTCGCGGATATCGAAACGCTGTGGGCCGGGATTGGCGATTCGCTTTACGGCTTTCGCGTCTATCCGATCGAGCCGCTCAAGACGATCATGCAGCGCCATGCGTGGATGCGCCGCTTCGATTTCGATCCCGAAGCGGCGGTGCGGCTTTGCTGGGCCGGCGTGCAGCCTATCCAGATCGAGGCGCCGGTGCGCTACTTCAGTGCGCACGAGGGCGGCGTTTCGCATTTCAATTACGTGCGCGACAACCTGCTGCTGACGGGGATGCATCTGCGGCTTCTGGGCGGCTTCGGCTTGCGGCTCCCTTTGCTTGCGGCAAAAAGAGTGTTGGGGCGGAGGGAGACGGCGTAGCGGCGCGCGTGGGTATCAGGACCAAGGACCGAGGATGGATGAGTTCGTTATCGACGAAAGAGGCAATGTTCTTCGCTATTTCGATCTGCATTCCGGGCGTGAGGCTTTTGAGCCGCTCGTTTATATTCACGGTTTGGGCTGCGCCTCGAGCAGCGATTACCCGCCCGTAGTCAGCGCTCATTCGTACGCGAAGCGCAGGTCGTTGCTGGTCGATCTCATGGGCTCGGGCTTTAGCGACAAGCCACGGGACGGACATTATCATTCGCAAGCGCAGGCAGCAGTCTTGTCGGACTTTGTCGAGAGCCACGGTTGCTCGCGCGTGAACCTGTTCGGCCACAGCGCCGGTGCATTCGTTGCACTGAAACTCGCACAGACGCCGCCGATTCAGATGCGCACGCTTATACTGTGCGAACCGGGGCTGACCGAATACGGCATTGCTAGGTTGTCCGAAATTGCGTCGCAGACAGAAGAGCAATTCGTCGACGGCGGGTTTGCGCATTTGCTGGCGCAACTGAAAACCCAAGGCGGCAACGATGCGTGGCTGGGGCCATTTTCCGTGGCGTCGCCTTATGCCATCCATCAATGGGCCCAGTCGGCCATCGAAGATAATTCGAGCCATTGGCTCGATGATCTGGCCAGGCTGAACGCGATAAAAGGCGTGGTCCTTTCCGATGCGGCAACGCGCGACGAGATTGCGAAATTCGAGCAAGCCGGCTGTACCGTTGAACTCGTGGCCAACACCGAGCATATGATTGCGTACGACAACCCCGATGGTCTGGCGCGGGCCATTTCGAATCTTCTCAACCTCGGCGAATAGGGCGGTCGCTTCCTCGCTACGCGCTGCGCAATAGCGACACCTGCGCGTCGAACGCAGCCAGCGTAACCGCCTCCCCAATCGCATCTCCCACGAGAATGATGGCCGGGCTGCCGAGTTCCGCTTGCGTCGCCGCAGCGGCGATGGTGCCGAGCGTGCCCGTCACGCGGCGCTCGTTCGCAGTGCCGGCCCATTGCACCACGGCAGCCGGCGTCTCGCTCGATAGTGCTTGTGCGAGCGTCGCGCACAGCGTCTCGATGCGGCTCATCCCCATATAGATCGCGAGCGTCATGCGCGTGGCGGCGAGCGCGCGCCAGTCCGGTTCGCTGTGGTCGCGCAAATGCGCCGTCACGAAAATCACGCCCTGGCAGTGGTCGCGATGAGTAAGCGATACGCCGAGGCCCGCCGCTGCCGCAAATGCAGACGACACGCCGTTCACGATCTCCACAGGAATCTGCGCTCGTCGCAGCGCCGCGAGTTCTTCGCCCGCGCGGCCGAACAGCAGCGCCTCGCCGCCTTTCACGCGCACCACGTGAAGGCCCTTGCGCGCATGGCGCTGCATGAGACGCTCGATGAACGCCTGCGGCGTGGAACGGCAGCCGCCGCGCTTGCCGACCTTGATCACGCGCGCCTGCGGGGCGAGCGACGCAATCTCGGGATTCACGAGGTCGTCGAGCAGCACGACGTCGGCGCATGCGAGCGCTCTGGCCGCCTTCAGGGTCAGCAGGTCGAGGTCGCCGGGACCTGCGCTCAATAAGGTGACCTTGCCCGTCGGATTCATGTTTGTCCTTTCGCGTTGGTTCAGTTTGTTCGTTGATGCCTTCATGCAAATTCCAGACCAGCGCGCAACGAATCGGTCGATGCCCGTCCCCTTCGCCGCCTCTCGCGGGCGTGCACCGATTTGACAAGCTGTGCGAATGCATCGCCGTGGCGCACCGAACGCGCACAGCAAGCGTGCTGCATGGCACCAAATTTGTGCCGGGCCCCGTCGCGGCGCACCATGGTTCGTGGGAACCAGGCCGCGTAGAAATTCGCGTGCGCCCCGCCATGCGGGGCTTGTGGAGATTTTGCGCGAATTGGCACGGTGCTTGCATAACGATCCGCGAACAGGATCAATGGCGATCCGGCGGCCGGCGATCCGGCTGCCATGTTGCAGCGTGGCAGTGCAAATCGATTCAATCTCAGGGCAACGGCGTCCCCCGAGTCTGGCTTCTCGCGAGCCAGATTCGCGGGACGCCTTTTTATTGGGCAGGGGCTACAGGCATGACGCAATCAACGCTCGCAGTGGACGGTCTGGACATCGTCGTCATCGGTCACGGCATGGTGGGCCACAAATTTCTGGAGTGCGTGCTCGCCGACGCCGCAGCATCAAGCGTGCGGAACCTGCGCGTGACGGTGCTCTGCGAAGAGCCGCGTCCCGCATATGACCGCGTGCACCTCTCCGAATTCTTCGCCGGCAAGTCCGCCGAGGATCTCTCGCTCGTGAGCGACGGATTCTTCGAGCGCGACGATGTTCGCCGCAGTGTGCGCCTCGTGCTGGACGCGAAGGCTGTTGCAATCGATCGCGCGGCGCGGACCGTAAGCGTGTCCAACGGCGAGACGCTTTCATACGACAAGCTCGTGATCGCGACGGGGTCGTCGCCGTTCGTGCCGCCGATCGCAGGCAACGATCGTACGGACTGCTTTGTTTATCGCACCATCGAGGACCTCGAGGCGATGCGCTCGCGTGGCGCCAGCGCGAAGTCGGGCGTGGTGGTGGGCGGCGGTCTGCTCGGGCTCGAATGCGCGAAGGCCCTGCGCGACCTGGGGCTCGATACGCACGTGGTCGAGTTCGCGCCGCGGCTGATGGCCGTGCAGGTCGACGAAGACGGCGGCCGCATGCTGCGCGGCAAGATCGAAGCGCTGGGCGTGAGCGTGCATACGCAGAAAAACACCACTGCTATCGTCGATGGCGAAAGCGCCGCCAACCGCATGGAGTTCGCCGATGGCACGCATCTCGAAGCCGACATGATCGTGTTCTCGGCCGGCATACGCCCGCGCGACGAGATCGCGCGGGCCTGCGGGCTCGAAGTGGGCGTGCGCGGTGGCATCGTCATCGACGACGCTTGCCGCACGAGCGACCCCGATATCTACGCGATTGGCGAATGCGCCCTGTGGCAAGGCCAGATTTTCGGCCTCGTGGCACCGGGCTACGATATGGCGCGCATCGTCGCAAAGACGCTCGTGGGCGACGCGGCAAGCGCGTTCGAAGGCGCGGACCTGAGCACGAAGCTCAAGCTGATGGGCGTGGACGTGGCGAGTATTGGCGACGCGCACGGCAAGACGCCGCGCAGCCGCTCCTACCGCTTCGCCGACGAGCGCCGCGAGGTCTACAAGAAGATCGTGGTGTCCGAATGCGGCAAGCATCTGCTCGGCGCGGTGATGGTGGGCGATGCAAGCGAATACGGCACGCTGCTGCAAATGATGCTCAACCGCATCGAGCTGCCCGAATCGCCCGAGTTTCTGATCCTTCCGCAAGCCGATGGCAAGGCCAAGCCCGCGCTCGGCGTGGAGGCGCTGCCCGAGGAGGCGCAGATCTGCTCGTGCAACAACGTCTCGAAGGCGCGGATCTGCGAGGCGGTGCGCGAAGGCGCGACGAGCATCGGCGCGATGAAGGCCGCGACCTGCGCGGGCGCGTCGTGCGGCGGTTGCGTGCCGCTCGTCACGCAGATCATGAAGTCGGAGATGCGGCGCCAGGGCGTGGCCGTCAACAATCACCTCTGCGAGCACTTCCCGTATTCGCGCCAGGAGCTCTATCACCTCGTGCGCGTGGAGAACATCAAGACCTTCGGCGCGTTGCTCGCGAAGCACGGCCAGGGGCTCGGCTGCGATATCTGCAAGCCGGTGGTGGGCGGCATTCTGGCCTCGTGCTGGAACGAGTTCGTGCTCAAGAAGGAGCACGCGAGCCTGCAGGATTCGAACGACTATTACCTCGCCAATATTCAGCGCGACGGCACCTATTCGGTCGTGCCGCGCATGCCGGGCGGGGAAGTCACGCCCGAGGGCCTCATCGCCGTGGGCATGGTGGCGAAGAAGTATGGCCTCTACACGAAGATCACGGGCGGCCAGCGGGTGGACCTGTTCGGCGCGCGTGTCGAACATCTGCCGTTCATCTGGGAGGAGTTGATCGACGCGGGCTTCGAATCGGGGCATGCCTACGGCAAGGCCGTGCGCACCGTGAAGTCGTGCGTGGGCTCGACGTGGTGCCGCTACGGCGTGGGCGATTCGGTCGGCCTCGCGATCGAAGTAGAGAACCGCTACAAAGGCTTGCGCGCGCCGCACAAGATCAAGTTCGGCGTGTCGGGCTGCACGCGCGAATGCGCGGAGGCGCAGGGCAAGGACATCGGCATCATCGCCACCGAGCGCGGCTGGAATCTCTACGTGTGCGGCAACGGCGGCATGAAACCGCGTCACGCCGAACTGCTCGCGTCCGATCTCGACCGCGCCACGCTGATCCGCTACATCGACCGCTTCCTGATGTTCTACGTGCGCACGGCGGACCGCCTGCAGCGCACGAGCGTGTGGCGCGACAACCTCGAAGGCGGCCTCGACTATCTGGTCGATGTGGTCGTGCACGACAAGCTGGGCCTCGCTGCGGAACTGGAAGCGGAGATGCAGCTCGTGGTGGATACCTACGAGTGCGAGTGGAAGAAGGCCGTGACCGATCCGCAAACGCGCAGGCGCTTCCGCCACTTCGTCAATAGCGACGCGGGCGACCAGCACGTGACCTTCGTCGAGGAGCGCGGCCAGATTCGCCCCGCCACGCCCGAGGAGCGCCAGCACATTCCGGTGCGTGCGCAGCACCAGGCGCTTGCCGAAATTCCCGTTGTCATCGAAGCGGTTTGAGTGTTACCGAGTCCCTTCACTTACGAGGAGTACGAAATGAGCCACATCGCCAGCCACGCAATCGCGCAAAACACCTGGGTTCCCGTTTGCCAACTCGACGACATCGTGCCCAACACGGGTGTGTGCGCGCTCGTAGGGGGCGAGCAGATCGCCGTGTTCCATATCGACGACGGCGACGCGCGCGTGTTCGCCATCGGCAACTACGACCCGAACTCGCAGGCCGCGGTGCTCTCGCGCGGACTCGTGGGCAGCCTGGGCGAGCGCATCGTCGTGGCGTCGCCCATCTACAAGCACCATTTCGATCTCTCGACCGGCGAGTGCCTCGAGGACCCCGTGCGTTCGGTGAATGCGTTTGCCGCACGCGTGGAAAACGGCCAGGTTTGGGTTTCGGCCTGATTCTTTTATAGCCACGGATTCGAGCCGTACATGACCGAAAAAACCGTCAAGAGCGTTTGTCCGTACTGCGGCGTGGGCTGCGGGATGGTGTTGCACGTGCAGGACGGTGAAGTCACGAAGATCTCCGGCGACACCGAGCACCCGAGCAACTTCGGGCGTCTGTGCACCAAGGGTTCGTCGGCGCACGTGGCGCTGCGCAAGTCCGGGCGGCTCGAACGCGCTTTCGTGCGTCACGCGCGCGACGAAGACCCCGTGCCGCTGCCGCTCGCGCAGGCCATTGCCGATACGGCACGCCGCCTGCGCGAGACGCTCGATACACACGGCCCGGACGCGCTCGCGTTCTATGTGTCGGGCCAGATGTCGATCGAGGCACAGTACCTCGTGAACAAGCTCGCAAAGGGCTTCGTGGGCACCAACAACATCGAGTCGAATTCGCGCTTGTGCATGGCGAGCGCGGGCAGCGGCTACAAGCTTTCGCTAGGCGCGGACGGGCCGCCTGGCTCTTATCAGGATTTCGATCGCGCCAACCTGTTCCTCGTGATCGGCTCGAATATGGCGGACTGCCATCCGATTCTGTTTTTGCGCATGATGGACCGCGTGAAAGCGGGCGCGAAGCTGATCGTGGTGGACCCGCGCCGCACCGCGACGGCGGAGAAAGCCTCCCTGTTTCTGCAGATCAAGGCAGGCACCGATCTCGCGCTGCTCAACGGCCTGTTGCATCTGCTGCATGAGAACGGCCATACCGATGCCGCGTTCATCGAGCAGTACACCCAGGGCTGGGATGCGATGCCGGCCTTCCTCGGCGACTACACGCCGGAGAAAGTGTCGGCCATCACGGGGCTGGCGGAGGACGATATCCGCCGCGCCGCGCGGATGATCGGCGAAGCGCCCGAGTGGACGAGCTGCTGGACCATGGGCCTGAACCAGAGCACGCACGGCACATGGAACACGAACGCAATCTGCAATCTGCACCTGGCGACGGGCAAGATCTGCCGCCCCGGCAGCGGGCCATTTTCGCTCACGGGCCAGCCCAATGCGATGGGCGGGCGCGAGATGGGCTATATGGGAGCGGGTTTGCCGGGCCAGCGCTCGGTGCTCTCGGAAGACGACCGCGCGTTCGTAGAGGACCTCTGGCGCGTGCCGCACGGCACGCTCACGACGCGGCTTGGCGGCGGCACCATCGACATGTTCTCGCGCATGGCGGCGCGCGAGATCAAGGCGTGCTGGATCATCTGCACGAACCCCGTGGCTTCGGTCGCCAACCGGCGCACCGTGGTGGAGGGCTTGCGCGCCGCCGAACTCGTGATCGCGCAAGACGCCTTTCTGGACACCGAAACGAATCAGTACGCCGACGTCCTGCTGCCCGGCGCGCTGTGGGCAGAGGCTGAAGGCGTGATGATCAATTCCGAACGCAACATGACGCTCATGCAGCAGGCGATCGAGCCGCCGGGCGAGGCCCTGCCTGATTGGCAGATCATCGCGCGCGTGGCTTGTGCGATGGGTTACGAGGGCGCGTTCAGCTACACGAGTGCGACGGAGGTGTTCGACGAGATCGTGGCGTTTTCGAATCCGAAGACGGGCTACGACCTGCGCGGCGCGAGCCACGCGAAGCTGCGCGAGACGCCGCTGCAATGGCCCTGTGCGCCTGAGGAAGGCGCAGCGCAAAGCGACCGCAATCCGATTCGCTATCTGAACGATGGCGTCAGTCAAACCCTGCGCGAGGACGAACGCGGCAGCCGCCCGCGCATCGTTTTTCCCACGCCGCATGGCAAGGGCGTATTCTTCGCGCGGCCTCACGTGGCACCTGCCGAGTTGCCCGATGGCACGTTTCCCATCGTCTTCAATACGGGGCGCTTGCAGCACCAATGGCACACCATGACGAAGACCGGCAAGGTGGCCATGCTCAACAAGCTTAATCCTGCGCCGTTCGTCGAGATCCACCCCGAGGATGCGGGCGCGCTAGGCATCGCCGCCAAGGACCGCGTGGAGGTGCGTTCGCGGCGCGGGCGCGTGGTGCTGCCCGCCGTGGTGACCGACCGCGTGCAGCCTGGCAATTGTTTCGCGCCAATGCACTGGAACGACGTATTCGGCGAAGAGCTTTGCGTGAACGCGGTCACGAGCGATGCGATCGATACGCTTTCTCAGCAGCCCGAATTGAAATTTTGTGCCGTTGCGCTTGCGCGCGTGGCGCCTGAGCCTGACCGTCTCGTGACAGACAAGCACGATACCGGCGCGGCTCATCCGTCTCAGGAACTCGACATGTCACGAATCGATGCGTTTGCGAATCTACTCGACCTCGGCGCGGTGGCCGCGCCGGAACTCAACGATACGGAGCGGCGCTATCTCGCGGGTTTCGTCGGCGGGCTGCGTTCGTCGAAGACCGAGGCACAGGGCCGCGCCGTAGCGGTGCCCGTGCTGCCCGCACACGCGCCGTTTCCCGCGAGCACGCGCGCGTGGCTCGACGGTCTGCTGGCGGGGCTGTTCAGCCGGGGTGAATCGGGCATCGAGCCGGCGCTCGAAGCGGTTCATGTGCATAACGACAAGCCGGTCGAAAAACCAGGCGCCGTGCGGATTGCCCATACTCGCCCGAAGGTGGTTCTGCTGTGGGCTTCGCAAACGGGCAATGTGGAGTCGCTCGTCGAACGCTACGCCATGCAACTGATGGAGTCGGGCTTCGAGATCCGCACCGCGTGCATGGCCGACTACTCGCTCGCGCATCTGGAGAAAGCACAATACGCATTGTTGATGACCAGCACCTTCGGTGACGGCGACGCGCCCGACAATGGCGAGCCGTTCTGGTCGGCGCTCAAAGCAGAGCATGAGCCGCGCCTTGCCGCGTTGCGTTACGCGGTGCTCGCGCTAGGCGATCGCAATTACGACTCGTTCTGCGGCCATGGCCGCAATCTCGACGCACGTCTCGAAGCGCTGGGCGCGCAGCGCTTGATGGCGCGCCAGGATTGCGACACCGATTACCAGAACAGCGCGGATGCATGGCTCGACCGCGTGGTCGCCCGCATCAAGGAAGAAGACGCCGCGCTGCATGCCGTGCCTGCGGGCGGCTCGATTCCCGAGGTGCTGCCCGGCTGCGCCGCGACCAAAGCGCGCCCGGCCGCGTCGCGCCTCATTCACAACGTGCGTCTGAACATGCAGGGCGCGGTGAAGGACACGCGCTATTTCTCGCTCGCGACGGTCGGCGGCGACGGCATGGGACTCGAATACGAAGTGGGCGACGCGCTAGGCGTATGGCCGACCAACTGCCCCGCGCTCGTGGACGAATTGCTCGCGCTCACGCGCCTTCCCGCCGACGCGCCAGTCGAGGTGCCAGGCGTGGGCGATATGCGTCTGGCGGACGCGCTTGGCAAGCATTACGAGATCGCGCGGCCCGGCCCCGACGCGCTTGCGTTCATCGCATCGCGCACGCGCGGGCAGGGCCTGAACGAACTGCTGCGCGACGAACGCAAGGGTGATCTCAAGAACTGGTTGTGGGGACAACAACTTGCCGATGTGCTGCACGAATTCCCCATCGATCTCTCGGCGAAGGAATTGACCGGCATGCTCAAGCGCTTGCAGCCGCGGCTCTACTCGATCTCGTCGAGCCCGAAGGCGCACGCAGGAGAAGTGCATCTGACCGTCTCGGCGGTGCGCTACAACAATGGCCGACGCGAGCGCAAGGGCGTGGCCTCCACGTTCCTCGCCGACCGTGCGACGGCCGCCAGCGTGCCCGTGTTCGTGCAGAAGAGCACGCATTTCCGCCCGCCGCGCCACGGCGATACGCCGATGATCATGGTTGGCCCCGGCACGGGTGTCGCGCCATTTCGCGCCTTTCTGCACGAGCGGCGCGCGCATGGCGACACGGGCCGCAACTGGCTCTTCTTCGGCGAACAGCACGCGGCCACCGACTTCTACTATCGCGACGAGCTGGAGCGCATGCGCGACGATGGCCTGCTCAGCCGGCTCGATCTTGCGTTCTCGCGCGACCAGAAAGAGAAAGTCTACGTGCAGGACCGCATGAGCGAGCATGGTGCGCAGCTATGGGCGTGGTTGGAGGAGGGGGCGCATTTCTACGTGTGCGGCGATGCTAGCCGCATGGCCAAAGACGTGGATGCCGCATTGAAATCGGTCGTCGCGCAGCATGGCGGTATGAGCGACGATGCGGCCGGCGAGTATGTCGGCCAGATGACGCGCGAACGCCGCTACGTGCGCGACGTGTATTGAGCGTTAACCGCGATTGGCGCACGCTGGCATGCGGCGATCATGCCGGCTGCGCCGTGAACTCACATTCGTGAACTCACACCCGTGAACTCACATTAACGCGTGGCCGGCACGCCGGATGCGGCGCGAGCGCCGTGAGCGCGCGCCCCGCTGGCGCGTGGGCGCGTCGCCCAGTCCTGCGAACGGGCCGTTTGCAGCGCTCTTCTGCGCGAATTTTTCGGGCATGAGGAGCGCGCAGAGAAAAGTCAGGCTGGCGCCTGCCGTGACGGCAACGATGGACATTGTGAAGGCCTCGAACATCCTGTCCCCCAAACGGTAGAATAATGGCGCGCCGGCCAGCGCTCTAGCCATGCCGGCATTTAAGCGCAACTTTGCATCGATTCCATTCTGCGCATCGCGCACGAGCGAGTCCAAGACGATATTACGATCGTTGCTATAAGTGCGCCTTATGGAGGCCGCCGCCTTGTTGCTCCGTCCGATCCGCTACGTGCTCACCGTGGCCGAGTTGAAGAATTTCACGCGCGCTGCGGAAGTGCTGCACGTTTCGCAGCCGGCGCTTTCACAGCAGATTCGTCAGCTTGAAGCCGAACTGGGCGGCGCGCTTTTCGACCGCAGCGGCCGCACGATCAGTCTCACGGATTTCGGGCGCGTCTATATCGAACACGCCCGCATGGCGCTCGAACATCTCGACGCCGGCAAGCGCGCGTTGCAGGACGTGCGTGGATTGACGCGCGGCTTACTGCGGCTCGCCTACGCGCCGACCTTTGCCGAATACCTGATCGGCCCCGCGCTGCGCCGCTTTCACGCGACGCATCCGGCCATTGCCGTGGAAGTGAGCGAGCGGCCGCTCGACGAGATCGAAGCCGGCCTCGAGCGCGATGCGCTCGATCTGGGCATCGGCTTCACCGACGTGCGCTCGGAGAGTATCCAGGCCCAGCCGCTGTTTGCCGAGCATATTGCGCTGCTCGTGGCGAGCGGGCATCCGTTGGCGCGGCGGCGCAGCACGGTGACGGCGGAGCAGCTCGATGACATTCCACTCGCCTTGCTGAGCCCCGACTTCGTGGTGCGCAAATTCGCCGACGCCTACTTTCACGCTCACCAGTTGCGCCCGCAGGTCCTCGTGCAGGCCAATGCAGTCGGCACCGTGCTCAAGCTGGTGAAGGACGGCTCGCTCGCGACGCTGCTGCCTTCGACGGTGCTGCGCGAGCACAAGGGCCTCGCGAGCGTGCCCGTGACGCCCGCGCTGCCGCAGCGCACCGTGGCGCTGCTCGCGCGCCGCCGCGCTTCGCGCACGGTGGCGGCGCAGGCGTTCGAGACGCTGCTGTTCGAGATGATTGCAGAGGAAGGGCTCGCGACGGCCTGAGCCGTCGCGTTGCCGGTGAGCCGCCGCGCTGTCCATGGCGCGGCGTGCTGCTAATGCGCTTTGCGCCGCCAGATCTCGTGGCCCGCACAGACTGCGAGAAAGACGCCGAACAGAATTGCGGCCACTGAGGCCGATTGATCGCCAGCGCCGGCGTGAGTGCCCAGATGAATCGCGTGGAGCCACAGCCCCGCACCTGTCGCCACGGCCACGAGGCCCAGCACGACACCCAGCGCCAGCACCACAACATGTTCCCGTGGACGTTGCCGAATCGTCATATCGCTCCCCGACGAGCGTGTCCATGCTCACGCGGGCGGCGAGGTGCACCACCCGCATGGGATAACGATACGCTGCTCCAAACGGCGCGTCATCAGGAATCGGGGAGGGCCGCCTACGGCTTACGCCGCGTGGCCGATCCGCGCCCGCGCGGCCCGGCAAGCAGCCAGATCCCATGCGGCGCAGCCCACGCTTTTGAAAAAGACCGGGGCTGCGGGCGCGAGGCTTCCCTCGATGGCATCGGCAAGCGTGTGCACGTTTGCCCAGTCGAAGCCGGCCTGAATCAGATCGCCCGCTTCGTGCTTCGCGCCGGCAGGGTCGTCGACCACGACGAAACTGCTGTCCACGGTCGTCTTGCCGACTTCCACCATCGCGGGCGTGAATGCGCCCACGCCGACTACCAACCGCCCGGCCCGTGCGGGTGCGGTGTACACGGGCGATTGACTCGTCGTGACCGTCACGACGACATCGACCGAATCGGGAACGTCGCCATCGAGCGCGCGGAGATTGGGCGTAATCGCGCGCAATGATTCGACAAAGCGCTGCGCGCGTTCCGGCGTCGATCCCTTGATGAGCATCCGCGCATGCGGAAAGAGCGCCGCAAACGCCTCCACATGATTGACGGCCTGTTTTCCGGTCCCGATGATCAGGATCTCCTTGGGTGCGCCCGCATGCAGGCACATGACGCCCAGCGCACTAACGGCAGCCGTGCGGCGCCCGGTGACCGTGGGGCCATCGAGCACGAACAGCATTTCGCCCGTGAACGCATCGCACGCAATGACCTGCCCGTGAATGGTGGGGAGCTGCCGCTTGCCGTTGCCGGGGCAGACATTCACGAGCTTGTGGATCGCGATATCGCTCGCGCTCGAAGGCATCGAGAGCATCACGCCGCCTTCCTGCAATGGAATGACCAGACGTTCAGGACTCGCGATTTTTCCGGCGGCGTATTCCACGATGGTTGCGCGCAGCATTTGCACGAGCGCCGGATAGTCGAGCAACGCGGCAGTGGCTTGTGCGTCGAAGGTTTTGACGGGGGAAGGGGTCATGGCTTTGGAGAAGTCGCTGAACTGGATTCAAGTGGATTCAATTTAAACCAGATTTGGGCGATTATCAATCCATGAATCGAGCGTCTGGCGCAGAAGTGGTATATTGAAAACCAACGCATCGAAAGATCCAACATGGCCTCCGCACGCATCGATTCCCCCGCGAACTTTCGCCCTCTACAGATTTACGAGCAGGTCTCCGAAAAGATCCGCGCGGAAATCCGGGCTGGCAGGTACCTTCCCGAGTCGCGCCTGCCTTCGGAGCGCGAGCTCGCCGCTTTGTTCGGTGTGGGGCGTCCTGCCGTGCGCGAGGCGATCGGGGCGCTCCAGAATGAAGGCCTCGTTGTCACGCGCAGAAACTCCGGCACGTATGTCTCGGCGAATGCGCCTGAAGTTCTCGCGCGCGGCAGCGCGCTATCGGGCAGCGGGGAAGCCGGTTCGGTCGAGGCGGATTACAGCCCGTCGGCAACGCTGGATGTCCGCCTGATTATCGAGCCCGCGATCGCGCGCCGCGCGGCGGCCCACAAGAAGCGGGATGCGCTCGCCGAGCACTATCTCGCCCAGATGGAAACGCTGACCGACGTTTCGGATCCCGAAGAACGTGCGCTCTGGAACAATAGCGACCGCCTGTTTCATCGCCAGCTTGCGGTGATGACGGGCGACGCGCTGCTGGTGAAGCTGGCCCAGGAGATTGCCGACACAATGGACCAGTCCTTGTGGAAGCGCCTCAAGGACGACGGCATCTACGATCCCGCCCGAATCCGTCTCTACGTTGCGGAGCATCGGCTCATTTACGAAGCCATCGTAACCGGCGACGCGGACGCCGCCGCGTTCTACGTGGAGCAGCACATTCACCGCGTCCAGCGCGATATCGCGCCGGCGTGATCCGGCGCGATATTGCCGCGCGATCAGCGCACGAGAAAACCGTACGTCAGCGGGTCGCGCTCGTCGATGATCCATTGTGCAAAGCCGCTGATATACGCTTCGCCCTCGACTTCGGGAATCACGGCAGGCATGCCTTGAACCGACGTCTCGCGCAGAACCCGGCCTTTGAACACCGTCCCGACGATGGATTCGTTCACGAGCGTCTCTCCGGCCTTGAGCTCGCCGCGCTGATAAAGCTGGGCGACGCGTCCGCCGGTTCCCGAGCCCGTGGGAGAGCGGTCGACCTCGCGGTCGGCGAACACGCAGCAATTGGCCTGGGTCGATCCAGCATGACGCGGCTCGTTGGCGATGATAGTGCCGTAGATATGATTGATTTCCGGAATCTCCGGATGCTGCACCGGGAAGGCCTTGTTGGCGGCTTCCTTGACCTCGGCGCCAAAGCGAATGAGCTTCTCGACCGCCGATTCGCGCACCGGCAGATCGAAAGGCGCGCCATCGACATAGAAATAAAACGCACCGCCATAGGCAATATCGCCCGTGACCTTGCCGAAGCTCGGCGTGTCCACGGTGACGTCGCGCTTCCACAGGAATGACGGCACGTTCACGAAGCGCACGCTGCCGGCGTGCTCGCCGTCCCATTTGACGAACGCCTCGATGAAGCCGCAGGGCGCGTCGATGCCCACCCG
This sequence comes from Paraburkholderia sp. A3BS-1L, assembly GCF_051125215.1. Classification (NCBI taxonomy): domain Bacteria; kingdom Pseudomonadati; phylum Pseudomonadota; class Betaproteobacteria; order Burkholderiales; family Burkholderiaceae; genus Paraburkholderia; species Paraburkholderia sp. A3BS-1L. The sequence goes on from NZ_CP120445.1 coordinate 45,135, forward strand.
CGTTTCGGGCATCGTGCGCTGCACCCAGCCCAGCTCGACCGCCGCCGTCGAGAGCGCGATGACGCCGTGGCCGCAATGGTCGCTATATCCTTCGTTATGCAGAAAGATCACGCCGAAGTCGGCGCCCGGCGATACGGGCTCGGTGAGATAGCCGCCATACATGTCGGCGTGGCCACGCGGCTCGAACATCAACGCGCGGCGAATATCGTCGGCGTTGTCCTTGAGCCACGCGCGGCGCTGGACGATGGTGTCGCCGGGCAGGCGCGGCAGACCGCTCGTGACGATGCGGAAGGCCTCGCCGCCGGTGTGGACTTCGACGGTGGAAATGGTGCGGGTCGGTTTCATGAAAATCGGAAGGTCAGGCGGATTCAGGCGAGTCTAGTAATATTGGTTTTGGAGAGACCAATGTATTGCACTGGTGGTGCGATAGCAAGCACTTTTCATAAAATGCATCGATTATGGTCCTTGAAAAAACCAGATTGAGTTCCAGACGGCCGCCGCCAAAAACAAAATCGCCCTTGCAGCGACACACGCTGCAAGGGCGATTTACATGAATGAGGCAAGGGCGCCTCGTGCCGGGCGAGGCCCGGCAGGGCCTCCCGGCTTCGAGCGGGACTTACTTCGCCACGGCTTCGAGGGCGGCGTTGAACGTCTTGCTCGGGCGCATGACTTCGGCGAGCTTCGCGAAATCGGGCTTGTAGTAGCCGCCGATGTCGACCGGCTTGCCCTGCACCGCGGCGAGTTCGCTCACGATGGTCTTTTCGTTCTCGGCCAGAGCCTTCGCGAGTGGTGCGAAGTGCGCTGCGAGTTCCGCGTCGTCCTTCTGCGCGGCCAGCTCTTGCGCCCAGAACATCGCGAGGTAGAACTGGCTGCCGCGATTGTCGAGTTCGCCGGTCTTCGGCGAGGGACCCTTGTTGTTGTCGAGCAGCTTGCCGGTAGCAGCGTCGAGCGTCTTCGCCAGCAGCTTGGCCTTGGCATTGTTCGTCTTGATGCCGAGGTCTTCGAGCGAGACGGCCAGCGCGAGGAATTCGCCGAGCGAATCCCAGCGCAGGTGATCTTCCTGCACCAGCTGCTGCACGTGCTTCGGCGCCGAACCGCCCGCGCCGGTTTCGTACATGCCGCCGCCGGCCATCAGCGGAACGATCGAGAGCATCTTCGCGCTGGTGCCGAGCTCCATGATCGGGAACAGGTCGGTCAGGTAGTCGCGCAGGATGTTGCCCGTGACCGAGATCGTGTCCAGGCCGCGGATCACGCGCTCGAGCGTGTAACGCATCGCGCGGACTTGCGACATGATCTGGATGTCGAGGCCGTTCGTGTCGTAATCCTTCAGGTACGTCTCGACCTTCTTGATCAGCTCGTTTTCGTGCGGACGGTACGGGTCGAGCCAGAATACGGCCGGCATGCCCGAGTTGCGCGCGCGCGTGACGGCGAGCTTGACCCAGTCGCGGATCGGCGCGTCCTTCACGAGACACATGCGCCAGATGTCGCCTTGCTCGACTTGCTGCGTGAGCGCTTCGAGCACTTCGCCCGTGGCGTTGTCGACGATGCGCGCCGTGCCGTCTTGCGGGATCTCGTAGGTCTTGTCGTGCGAGCCGTACTCTTCAGCCTTCTGCGCCATCAGGCCGACGTTGGGCACCGTGCCCATCGTGCGCGGATCGAATGCGCCGTTGGTCTTGCAGAAGTTGATGATTTCCTGGTAGATGCGCGCGAACGTGCTTTCCGGAATCAGGCACTTCGTATCCGCGGGGCGGCCGTCGGCGCCCCACATCTTGCCGCCGGCGCGGATCATCGCGGGCATCGAGGCGTCGACGATCACGTCGTTCGGCGCGTGCAGGTTCGAGATGCCCTTGGCCGAATCGACCATCGCGAGCGACGGACGATGCTCGTGGCAAGCGTGCAGGTCGCGGATCACCTCTTCGCGCTTCGATTCCGGCAGCGCTTCGATCTTCGTGTAGAGATCGACCATGCCGTTGTTCACGTTGATGCCGAGCTCTTCGAAGAGCTTCGCGTGCTTCTCGAATGCGTCCTTGTAGAACACCTTCACAGCGTGGCCGAACACGATGGGGTGCGAGACCTTCATCATGGTGGCCTTCACGTGCAGCGAGAGCATGACGCCGGTCTTGCGCGCGTCTTCCATCTGCTCTTCGTAGAACGCGAGCAGCGCCTTCTTGCTCATGAACATGCTGTCGACGATCTCGCCGGCCTGCAGCTTGACCTTCGGCTTCAGCACGATGGTCTCGCCCGACTTCGTGACGAGCTCCATGCGGACTTCACGGTCCTTGTCGTTCGTGATCGACTTTTCGCCGTGGTAGAAGTCGCCGTGCTTCATGTGCGCCACGTGCGTGCGCGAAGCCATGCTCCACTCGCCCATGCTGTGCGGGTGCTTCTTGGCGTAGTTCTTCACGGCCAGCGGCGCGCGGCGGTCCGAATTGCCTTCGCGCAGCACCGGGTTCACGGCGGAGCCGAGGCACTTCGAGTAGCGCTTCTGAATCGCTTTCTCTTCGTCGGTCTTGGGGTCTTCCGGATAGTCGGGGACCTTGAAGCCCTTGCCCTGCAGTTCCTTGATCGCGGCAACGAGCTGAGGAACCGACGCGCTGATGTTGGGCAGCTTGATGATGTTGGTGTCCGGGAGCTGGGTGAGGCGGCCCAGTTCGGCCAGATTGTCCGGCGCGCGCTGCGCTTCGGTCAGGAACTCGGGGAATTCGCCGAGGATGCGGCCCGCAACGGAAATGTCGCTAGTTTCGACATTGACGCCGGCCGGCGCAGTGAAGGTACGGATGATCGGCAGAAACGCGCTGGTGGCGAGCAGCGGGGCTTCGTCGGTCAGGGTGTAGATGATGGTGGGTTGGGTGCTCATCGGTTTTCTTGGCGGGGTCCGAAAACGGGGTGATAAGACCACCGGCTGCACGCAGTCGGCGAAACACGTGAATTTTGCCTCAATTCGGGCGCGCCTGGGGGCTTACTGTCCATCAATTTCATATTATGGAAATGCGTTGCGCCACATAATTTGGCGCTCAAGCAGGCGCATCTGGCCATCGAGCGCGGCCCCGCGCTGAAAGCGTTGTCGCGCAGGAGGCCCGTGGCGCAAGGCTTTGGCGGGTGGAGCGGGTTATCCGGGAGCGGCTCATGCGTTTTTGACTAAATAAATAATATATTTGTCAATATGGTGAATACCCTTACAAAAATAGTGGGTGAGACGGCCAGTCTTATAGAAGAATTTCGCCCTCGCCGAGGTCATCAACGGCATGGGCGAAATCTAAAGTATCGGCTTTAGGTGGCCGATATCCCGGTAGTCGAGTGGAACAATTCGTGCCAGACGGGCAGTCCCGGACGGGCAGTCCCAGGCGGAGGGTCCCGGTCAATCCAGAAGTCGCTTCTCCACCCGAGGCGATCCATGAGGTGACTCATGAACCAGGCGCCGAACGCGCTGCTACATTCGCAATTCGATACCAGCGGTTTGCCTCGCTCCCAGCAATTCGCCGCGTGGCGAGAAGCGATCAATGTGGTGTTCGACACGCAGGCCACCGAGGCGCGCGATGCAGGGTTCCAGAGCCGCGTGAACGCGTATCTGTTTTCGGACGTGGTGCTGGGATCGATCAGCACCGGTGCGCAGCGCTACGACCGTTCGAACGCGAAGATCGGGCGCGACGGCCACGAGCAGTACGTCCTGCAGTTTTATCTGGGCGGTAGCTGCCGCGTGCGCGACGGCGGTTCGGAGTTGTGCACGCGGCCCGGCGACATGTTCATCGTCGATGCGGCCCAGCCGCTCGCGACCGAGACCACGCGCAGCGAATTCCTCAATCTGGCGGTGCCGCGCCGCATGCTCGCTCCGTTGCTCAATGCGCCCGATCAGCACGGCATGCGCGTGTTGCGCGGCACGCAGCCCACGGTCGCGCTGCTGCGCGAGCATCTGGGCGAACTCTATCGTCATGCGCCGCAAATGACGCAGGCGGATGCCCATGCCGTCCTGCCCGCGACCTTGCAACTCGCGGCGTGCGCAATCAATGCGAGCGTGAATCCGGAACACATTCCGGCGGTTCAGCAAAGCGTGTTCGTCTCGATCTGCCGCTACCTGGAGCAGCACTTGAGCGACCGGCAATTGAGCGTGGAGCAGGTGGCATTCGCGTTCGGCATGTCGCACGCCACGCTGTATCGACTGTTCGAAAAGGAGGGTGGTTTCGCGACGTACGTGCGCGAGCGGCGCTTGCGCCGCTGTCGCGAGTTGCTCGTCGATCCGGCGCGCAGCGGCGTGTCGATTGCCGATATTGCTGCGGAGCATGGGTTCTCGAACGCCGCGAATTTTGCGCGGGCATTTCGCCGCTCGATCGGGCTGTCTCCACGCGCGGTGCGCATGCTGGCGCTCAGCGGTGGTGGTGGCGTCACGCATGCGCAAGGCGCGTCGGTGGACGACTGGCGCTACTGGATGACCTTGCTGCGTTGAACCCATCGCGCGGATCGCGCAGGGTTGGCGTGAGACGCCGCAACAAGTATTTGAGACGTATGGACAGGTTTTGCCGTTGGTCTCTCGCATTCGTTGCGCCCGCGCGCCGCCACCTGCAAAGTTGCCGGCATTCGCGAGATCAGCGAGATCTGCGCAGGACGGGGAAAAATGAAAAAAAATCCGAAAAAGCCTCCGCATGGTGGCGGGTGTCACTACGAGTCGGTCTGGTTGCTCGAACTCGCGCGCGGTGCGTCGCATATCGCCAGCATGCTGTCGGCCGAAACGCTGGACGCTGCCGTGCGTGAGGTCATGCAAGAGTTCGTCGCAGCGCAAGGCAGCGCGGAGCTCGATACCTTTTGCTGGCTGCTGGCCGAGCGGCTCGAAAAACGCGAATGCGCGGCGGGCGCGGCCAGGGTCAGGGAATTCGATGCATCCGGGCTGTCGCGCCAACTGCTCGGCGAGGCGTGAATTAGAAAAAAATTAAAAAACGCCTGTTCGAATTTGGGTTTCAACCAGGTGTCTCGATGCTCCGGTGCCAATAAGCTTCATGTTGTGCCGCGTATTCACGCGAGCGCGCGCCGTGGCACGAGAATGATGAGGCCGCAAGGATCTGTGCCGGGGGAATGCGTGAACAATGGTTGTGCACGCAAGTCACCGGCTTTTGCTTTCTTTGTGCTTACAAAAAATGGTTGAGGTATTCCGATGTCGATAGAAAAATCCGCGGAAATCGCCGCCCGATTCGACCGGCTGCCGCCGTCGCGCACGGTCTGGTCGATGGTGGTCCTGCTTTCGCTCGGCGGGGTGTTCGAGTTTTATGATTTGTTCTTCACCGGTTATGTCGCGCCGGGCATGGTGCATTCGGGCCTGTTCACGCCCGAATCACTCGGCTTCTTTTCTGCGCTCGGGCCGCTCAAGGTCGCCGGCTTCGGCACTTTCGTGTTCTCGACATTCGCGGGGCTGTGGGTGGGCGCGCTCGTGTTTGGCCAGGTCGCCGACCGGTTCGGGCGCCGCATCATCTTTACGTGGTCGCTGATCTGGTACATCGCGTGCACGGCCATCATGGCGTTCCAGACCACCGGCCTCGGGCTCAATATCTGGCGCTTCATCGCCGGCATCGGCATCGGCATCGAACTGGTCACGATCGACACGTACATCTCCGAACTGATCCCAAGCGCAGAGCGCGGGCGGGCCTACGCGGTCAATCAGTTCATTACCTTCAGCGTGGTGCCGGTGGTGGCGTTTCTCGCCTACATCCTCAAGGACACGCAGCCGCTCGGGCTCGACTACTGGCGCGTCGTGATTCTCATCGGCTCGGTGGGCGCGGTGGTGGTGTGGTTCCTGCGCCGCAAGATTCCCGAAAGCCCGCGCTGGCTCGCGCGCCATGGGCACGTGGATGAAGCGGAGCGGATTGTCGCCGACATCGAGCGCCGCGTGGCCGCCGAGAAGTCGATCGAACTGCCGCCGCCCGGCGCCATTCAAGTCGAAAAGGGCGGCCGCGGCTCGCTGGGCGAAGTGCTGCGTCCGCCTTATTTGCGTCGCACCGTGATTCTGTCGATCTTCAACATGGCGCAGGTGATCGGCTTCTACGGGTTCGCGGCGTGGGTGCCGACGCTGCTGATCGACCGCGGCATTCACGTGACGCAGAGCCTCGCCTATGCGTTCGTGATCGCCATCGCCAATCCGTTCGGGCCGTTGATTGGCGTGTGGTTTGCCGACAAGATCGAGCGCAAGACGCAGATCGTCGGCGGCCTGTTCGTCATGGCGGTCGTGATCGCGCTGTTCTCGCAGGCCTCGCAGCCTTCGGTGCTGATCGTGCTGGGCGTGCTCTTCACGCTTGCATCGAACGTGATGTCCTATGCCTACCACGGCTATCAGGCCGAGCTCTATCCCACGCGCGTGCGCGCTCGCGCGGTGGGCTTCGTGTATTCGTGGAGCCGGATTGCGGCGGCGTTCGCGGGACTCGCTATCGGCATCTTGCTGCACCACTACGGCGTGCCGGGCGTGGCGATCTTTATTGGCGTAGCGATGTTCGTGGGTATCGTGATGATTCTGCTCGGGCCGAATACGCGCGGCCTCTCGCTCGAAGATATCAGCCACTGAACGCGCAGGAAATGCCGCGCGCCGCTTCGTCACGCGGCGCGCGCCGAATTTGCCGCGACAATTTCCAAATACAACCGCATATCGGCCGGTATTTATAACTGAATATCGGCGGTTTATCCGCCGATATTCGGGAATTATTTCAACTGCCGATCCACGGCGCATAGGCTTGAAACTCCGCCTTGACAACGCGCTGCAATACCTCCTATTTTTCCTCTGCCAAGATTAATTACTAAATATTTCGCAGGCATCTGTTTGAAGCGTGCGGTATAAATTTCCGGAATTTTCAAGCATTATTTAGTTTGTAATCCGAAATAAATACCATTTCGAACAAGCGGATTAACAGAGTCAGAATCAAGAAAGCTAATTGTCAGCCGCTGTGCGTCGACGATCCCGGCATGTGCGGTCCGTTTTCCCTATGCGTCTCTGCGGCGAAAGGCGGCCTTTGTGTAGCGGTACTTCACCATTCACAGGCACAAAAATGAACCCAGAAAGTAGCTTCAACTATGGCCGCCGGCGCAGTTTGGGGCGGCTGGCCGCGCCCGGCGCGCTGATCGCCGGCGTGCTGATGCTCGCGGGATGCGGTGGCGGCGACAGCAGCACCGGCGTTTCCGGCGCGAGCGCGATGAACGCGGTGGCTGCGAATCAACAGACGCCAAACAGCAGCACGCAGGCGCAAAACGGCAATCAGCGCTATGTCGACCCGATTGCATACTCGCCCTATGCCGCCGATGCACTGCCGCTAAAGACAGTCGCGGAGAAAGCGGCCATCATGCATTATCAGTGGACGGCGGGTAAAACGACGATCAACTACACGACAACAACGGGGCATTTGACGGCCTCGAATCCAGACGGCACGCCTGAGGCGACGATGTCGTACGTCGCCTACACCGCACCGGCCGCGAATGGCGCGCCCCGGCCCGTCACGTTCATCTACAACGGTGGCCCCGGTTCGTCATCGATCTGGCTGCGCCTGGGTTCGTTTGCGCCCACGCGCGTCGCCACGCCCGATCCGCTGATGACGAACTGGCCGAATTTCCCGCTCGTGGACAATGCGGATAGCCTGATCGACACCACCGACATGGTCTTTATCGATCCCCCGGGAACGGGGCTTTCGGAAGCGATTCAACCGTACAAGAACCAGGACTTCTGGGGCAGCGATGCAGACGTCAACGTGATGCGCGATTTCATCATGCGCTATCTCGCGGCGAACAATCGTAGCGGCTCGCCTATTTACCTCTATGGCGAATCGTACGGCACGCCACGCACGGACATGCTGGCACTCGCGCTCGAAACGGCTGGCGTGAAGCTCACCGGCATCGTGCTCCAGTCTTCGATCCTCAATTACTTCGCCGATGCGATCGAGGCCACCGCCATCACGGCTTCCACGGAGGGACTGGCGCTCGACACCGATACACTCGCGGGCTATTACCCCGGCTATGCCGAGGTGGCCGCGTACTTCAATCAGGTATCGCCGCCGCTGATCGACCAGGGGCTGTTTGCGTATCAGTCGGAAGTCTTCGCGACCGGGCAGTACAACCATTTCGGGCGGTACGCGCAATCGTGGGTGCTGAGCCAGCTTGGCATTCCCGATGCGCTCGGCACACCCGTGTTTCCGCCCGCGCGCACGCTCGACTCGTGGCGCTGGCCATCGGGCCTGACTTTGCAGGCGCTTCAGGGCTACTTCAATGCGAATCCCTTCAATGTCGAGTTGCTTCCGGGGACGACCATTGGGCGTTACGACGGACGCGTATCGTTGCCCAATTCGGACCCGCGCCTGCAGAACGATGGGGACCCCTCGGATATTCTGATCTCGCTGCCGTTCACGATGGCGCTCTCGACGCAGTTGCCGGGCTACCTCGGCTACCGGGCGCCGAACGCGACCTACATGCCGCTGAACGACAACATCATCAACGTCTGGGACTTCTCGCACGACGGCCAGCCGTTGCCGGACACACTGCCGGATTTGCTGGCGGCGATTCAGCTGAATCCGCAGTTGAAGGTGCTGGCCGAGAATGGGTATCACGATCTTGCCACGCCGTTCTTCAACACGGAGAAGCAGCTTGCGCGGTTGCAAACGGTGAAGGGGCTGGCACCGGATCTGCAGGTCAACTTCTTCCAGGGCGGACACATGATCTATCTGGACGATGTGGCACGGCCGAAGATGAAGGCCGATCTCGTGAACTACTACGCCGGGCAGCCGATTGCGCAGGCGCTTTCGCTCTGGACGCTGCCGGCGCCGTGGTCCGACGAGAGCCCGGCGGGCACGCCCACGACGGTCACTGCACAGGCCGCGGCCACGCGGTAACCGGCATTGACCTCATGTACACCTAATGAATGCGAGCGATCATGTCTGAATTCGATAAATTGCGGCGCCTCGCGCCGCTAGTCGTCCTCGCTGTCGTGGCGGGAAGCACGCAGGCGGCTGCCCAGGCCACTAGCGGGGCAACTACGCAGGCGACCACGAACGGAACCACTCAGGCCGTGGCGCCCGTCAAGCTCCCGCAGGGTGGGCATGGCGTGGACGGTCCGTTTTTCCCCGCCAACCGCCCGATGCCCGTGACGCCATCCACCGGAACGCAGTTGCAGAACGAGGCGCAAAAGCGCATTGAAGCGAGGCTCGGCGCGAATTCGGTGCTGAGCAACGGCGCTTCGATCACGAAGGAGCAGGCGCAAAGCAACGGTCTCGGCTATATCGCGCAGCACTTCGATCAGATCGATGCGGCGCACACGGGCCGCGTTTCCATGAGCGACGTGCGCCAGTACTTGCAGCAGAAGAAGGGGCAGTAATGCCTCGCGCCTCGGCGAGGGGGCCGCGTCGATCCGGCTCCCTCGTTTCGAGCGCGGATCAACCTGCGCCCGGGTGTTCCCGATCGTGCGCAATCCACTCGCTGAAGCGCTGCACCTTCTGTTGCCGGGCGACGCACTCGGGATAGACGAAGTAGTAGCGCCAGCCTGTCGCCACGGTCAGCTCGAAGGGCATCACGAGCCGGTTCGCGGCGAGATCCTCGCTTGCGAGCGTACGGTCGCCAATGGCCACGCCGAACCCTTGCATCGCGGCGCTGCTGGCGAGATCGAGCGACTCGAACGTGGGGCCCACGTGCGCATTCACGTGCCGCGCGCCCGCGTGCGCGAGCCATAGCTTCCAGTCGCGGTGGTCGCGCGTCGGGTGCAGCAGGGTTTGATGCGCGAGGTCATCGGCATGCGCGAAGCGGTGCTTCTCCAGCAGTTCCGGCGCGCACACGGGCGTGAGGTATTCGTCGAAGAGTGCAACGGCGTGAACGCCCGCGCCGGGCGCCTGCGCATAGACAATGGCGGCGTCGAACGGCTCGGCCTGGAAATCTGCTTCGTGTTGCCAGGTCGTCGTGATCTGCACCTGAAGATCGGGATGCTCGGCCTGAAAACGCATGATGCGCGGCAGCATCCAGCGCATCACGCAGGTGGGGACTTTCAACGCCAGTTCGGTGCGCTGGCGCGTGAGGCGCATCGAGGCTTCTTCGATGCGGGTAAAGCCGTCGCGCACGGCAGGCAGCAGTTGCTCGCCCTCGGGCGTGAGCACGAGCCCCTTGGGCGAACGGCGGAACAGCGGCAGCCGGTAGTATTCCTCGAGCGCGAGAATCTGCCGGCTCACCGCGCCTTGCGTGACGCACAGGTGTTCCGCCGCGCGCGTGAAGCTGCCGTAGCGGGCGACCGTTTCGAAGATTTGCAGCGCGTTCAGGGGCGGGAGATGCCTCATTGAAAGACCGTCGTGGGGCCGTTAATGCCGGAAGTGTAAACGACGCGCTGCATTCACGAATCCCGCGCTTTTCGTTCCGGAGCCTTCTGACCGGATTCCGCCCGCTTGACGAGATGCTCGACCATGCGCTGCGCGGCGGGCTGCAAGGCATCGAATTCGCGAAAGCAGACGATAAAGCGCCGGCGCGCCCAGGCGTCGGAGAGCGCGATCATGCGCACGTTCATGATGCGCGTGTACGTCTGGCCGACCTCTTGCGGCACGACGCTAATGCCCAGATTCGCCGCCACCACCCGGAACGCCGCGTCGAAATTCGACACCGTCGCGCGATAGTCGATGGTGCGCCCGCTGCGCGCCGCCGAGCGCTGCAGCAGCGTATGCACCGCCGTGGAGGGCGGCAGGCCCACGTGTTCGTAGTCGAGCGTATCGGCGAACGCGACGGACTTGCGGCGCGCGAGCGGATGGTCGGGATGCACCGCGAGCGCGAGCCGGTCTTCGCGCCACGGCCGCGACGCGAGGCCGGCTAGCTCGACGTTGTCCCAGCAGACGCCCACTGCGGCCACGCCGTCGCGCACGCGCTGCACCAGTTCGCTGGAAGTGCGCTCGTCCACGTTCACGCGAATGTTCTGGTGCGCCGGCATGCGCATGAACGAGGCGAGGTCGTCGAGCAGCGCCTCCGCTATCGCCGAGGCTGACGCGCACACGCTCACGCTGCCGCGCAAGCCGCTGCCGAACGCCGCGATGTCGCCGAGCGCGCGTTCGAGCGTGAAGATCACGCTGCGCGCGTGCTCAAGGAGCGCGATGCCCGCAGGCGTGGGCTGCACGCCGCGCCGCGAGCGCGTGAGAAGCGGCACGCCGAGGCTGGCTTCCAGTTGCGCGATGCGCTTGCTGATCGCCGAGGGCTCGATGTGCTCGTCGCGTGCCGCGCGTCCCATGTTGCCGTGCTCGCACACGGCCACCAGCAATCGCAAGGTCTTGAGGTCGATGTCGTGCATGCGCTGCTCCGCCTCTCTCCACAGTGTTTCCAGCTCGGAATGTCAACGGTTCCAAAATACCGCTTTATGTATCTCAAGGAATGACTAAAGTTAGCACAACGCCGGTTCCCCATATAGCTGGGGATGGACCGGAAAATGCCCCCGAATGCTGATGGAGACACTTCATGCCCTCATTCCCCGAGCGCGCCGTTATTCGTGAAGTCGGCTTGCGCGACGGCCTGCAAAGCATCCCGAGCGTGCTGCCCACGGAGCGCAAATGTGCATGGTTGCGTGCGGCGCACGCGGCCGGCTTGCGAGAGATCGAGGTGGGCTCGTTCGTGCCCGCGCGCTTGCTGCCGCAACTGGCCGATACGGCCGAACTCGTCGACTTCGCGCGGCGGCTGCCGGGACTGTCCGTCTCGGTGCTGGTGCCCAATCTCAAGGGCGCCGAACTCGCGATCGAAGCGGGCGCCGATCTCATGCTCGTGCCGCTCTCCGCGAGCGAAGCGCACAGCCTCGCGAACCTGCGCAGGACGCCCGCTGAAGTCGTGGCCGAAGTCGCGCGCATGCGCGCCGCGCGCGACGCGGCCGGCGCGAAGACGCTGATCGAAGGCGGCATCGGCACGGCGTTCGGCTGCACGTTGCAGGGGCAGGTGCAAGCGCAGAACGTGCTCTACTACGTGCAGGCGTTGCTCGATGCAGGCGCCGACCGCGTGAGCCTCGCCGATACGGTCGGTTACGCGAACCCGGCCGCCGTGCGCGATCTGTTCGGCGCCGCGCGCGCCATCGCGAGCGAGCGGCTCTGGTGTGCGCACTTTCACGACACGCGCGGCCTCGCGCTCGCCAACGTGGTGGCCGCGCTGGAAACCGGTGTCACGCGCTTCGACGCTTCGCTGGCGGGCATCGGCGGCTGCCCGCACGCACCGGGCGCGAGCGGCAATGCGGCGAGCGAGGATCTCGCGTTCATGCTGGCCGAGATGGGTATCCAGACCGGCATCGACATCGAGGCGCTGCTCGCATTGCGCGCACAAGTGGCGCAGTGGCTCGAACACGAGACGATGCACGGCGCACTTTGGCGAGCAGGCTTGCCGAAGATCTTTCGCGCGGCCTGCGTAGACTAATTCGTCATCCTGAGGTTATTGTGAGCACAGCAAAGCGGCTTCCGCTCGATGGCGTGCGCGTCGTCGAATTCACGCACATGGTCATGGGGCCCACGTGCGGCATGATCCTCGCCGATCTCGGCGCGGAGGTGATCAAGATCGAACCGCCAGGCGGCGACAAGACACGCAATCTGCCTGGGCTCGGTATCGGCTTTTTCCGTTCGTTCAACCGCAACAAGAAAAGCGTCGTGCTCGACATCAACACGGAGGAGGGCCGCGCCGCTGCCATCGAGTTGGTAGGGCAGAGCGATGTGATGCTCGAGAACTTCCGGCCCGGCCTGATGCACAAGCTCGGGCTCGACTACGCCACGCTTTCGCAGCGCTTTGCGCACCTCATCTACGTATCGCACAAGGGCTTTCTTCCGGGCCCCTATGAGAACCGCCTCGCGCTCGACGAAGTCGTGCAGATGATGGGCGGGCTGTCGTACATGACGGGGCCGGCGGGCAGGCCGCTGCGCGCGGGCACCTCGGTCAACGACATCATGGGCGGGATGTTCGGCGCGATTGGCGTGCTGGCGGCGCTGCGCGAGCGCGATGCTACCGGGCGCGGCCAGGAAGTGCAGAGCGCGCTCTTCGAAAACTGCGTGTTTCTGAGCGCCCAGCACATGCAGCAATATGCGATGACGCACGAAGCGCCGCCGCCCATGCCGTCGCGCGTCTCGGCGTGGAGCGTGTACGACGTGTTCACGCTTGCCGAAGGCGAGCAGCTGTTCATCGGCGCGGTGAGCGACAGGCAGTTCGTGACGCTGTGCGAGGTCATGGGCTGTCCGGATCTTGCCGATGAACCGCAATACGCCACCAATGCTTCGCGCGTGGCCGTGCGGCCCGAATTGCTCGCACGGCTCGGCGAAGTGCTCAAGAGCGTGCGCGCGAACGAATTGACGCCACGCCTCGAAGCGGCCGGCATTCCCTATGCGCCGATCGTGCGCCCCGACCAGCTGTTCGATGACCCGCATCTGCGGGAAAGCGGCGGACTCGCGCCGATGCAGACCGACGACGGCGAGACCACCGAGGTCGTGCTCCTTCCGCTCCTGATGGATGGCCGCCGCCCAGGCGTGCGCCAGCCGCTCGCGAAGGTGGGCGAGCACACGGAGGAAGTGCTCGCGCGGCTGAGCAGCATTGCAGCGAAGCCATAGCGCGCCGGCTCGCCGTGACATCTTGCGGGCCGCAGCGGCTCGCGCAAGCCGCATAACGAAATTCCTGCGGCGGCAATCGCCCGAGCGATGCCGCACGCAAGGCAGACATGGAGACAGACATGCAACGCACCCTCACCACGGACGAGGCATCCAGCGTGGCTCTTGACGCGGCCGCTCACGGACTGGCTGCCGGAAACACGGCAGCACAGGCCTTGTCAGCGCGCCTCGACCGGCTGCCCGTCACGAGGCAGATCTGGAAGCTCGTCCTGCTCATCTCGCTGGGCGGCTTCTTCGAGGTCTACGACCTCATTTTCACGGGCTACATCGCACCGGGTTTGGCGAAGAGCGGACTGCTGCACACCACCACGGCGAACTTCTTTGGTTTCAATGGCATTGGCGCATTCGTCGCCGCGACCTTTGGCGGGTTATTCGTGGGCACGTTGTTTTTCGGCTGGCTGCCCGATAAATTCGGACGCCGAAGCGTATTCACATTCTCGCTGCTGTGGTATTCGCTCGGCTCGGTGGTGATGGCAATGCAGCATTCGTCCGAGGGGCTGATTCTGTGGCGCTTCATAACGGGAATTGGCGTGGGCATCGAGATCGTCACGATCGACAGTTACGTCACGGAGATGGTGCCTCAGCAGATGCGCGGGCGCGCCATGGCGTTCAACCAGGCGGTCATGTTCGCGGCTGCGCCGGCCTCGGCCTTGCTCTCGTGGTGGCTCGTGCCCAGCGCGCCATTCGGCATCGACGGCTGGCGCTGGGTCGTGCTGGCCGGCGCACTGGGCGCCGTGCTGGTGTGGTTCGTGCGCCGCGCGGTGCCGGAAAGCCCGCGCTGGCTCGCCAGCCACGGGCGCACGGAGGAGGCCGAGCGGATCATCGCCAGGCTCGAGCGCGCTGCGCTGCGCGAGAGCGGACGCGACTTGCCGGCGAGCGCCGCCGTGCCCGCGCTGCCCACGCATCGGCGCGCGTCGCCCGCCGAACTCTGGCGGCCGCCGTACCGTGCGCGGCTCGTCATGCTGATCGCGTTCAATCTGTGCCAGGCCGTCGGCTACTACGGGTTCGCTAACTGGGTGCCGACGCTCCTGATCGGCCAGGGCGTGACCGTCACGAAGAGCCTGCTCTATGCCTTCGTGATCGCCACCGCGTTGCCGTGCGGCCCGCTGCTCGCCATGCCGGTGGCCGACCGCATCGAGCGCAAATGGCTCATTGTCGGTTCGGCGCTGGCTGTGGTGGTTTTCGGACTGGGCTTTGCGCAGGCGCGCAGCACCGCTGCGCTGATCGTGCTCGGCATCCTGGTCAGCCTCGCCGGGCAGATGATCTCGGTCTGCTACCACGCTTACCAGGCGGAGCTCTTTCCCACCTCGGTGCGCTGCCGCGCGAACGGCGTGGTGTATTCAGCGAGCCGCGTGGGCGCCATGATGTCGGGCTTCATTGTCGCCGCGCTGCTGCGCGACTTCGGCGTGCAAGGCGTGTTCGCGGGCATCACGATTTGCATGCTCGTGGTGATGGTTTCGATAGGCGCTTTCGGCCCGCGCACCAATGGCGTGTCGCTGGACGAGTTGTCGAATTGATGGCGATGCGTGCGCGGCGTGCACCATAAAGCGCAACTAACTGTCAATCAGCCGCCGCATCAGCAAATTGGGAAAACGAAACGGGACTTTATTTGCGCACGGTGATTCAAGTGTCTTGCAGGGCGGGGGCATAGGGAGGCAATGCGGCAATGCGTCTCTGGATCGTTCGGACGCGTGTCCTAGAATTAATTTCGTTGCCAATTTGCCGTCTTACGCACCGCCATGGCCAAGAAAATCCCGCTGCATCCGAAGCATCCTGAACGCATCTGCTGGGGCTGCGACCGTTATTGCCCCGCCAGTTCGCTCAGTTGCGGAAACGGTTCGTCGCGCACCCAGCACCCCATCGAATTGCTTGGCGACGACTGGCTCGATTACGGCGACTGGGGCTTCGAGGCCTCCGAAGAAGACGTTTCGGCTACCGCGAGCGCCCAGCACTGACGCAAGACATAACGGAACGCGAGCGCTATGGCGCTCGCGTTTTTATTTGGGCGCGGCGTTTATCGCGCCAAATTCCGTGCGGCTGCGGCGCAGCCCGCGTCCATCAGCGGCTCGACCACGGCGCGCCGGTCGTCGGGCAGGAAATCGCTGATCCACACGAGGCGGCAGCGTCCGCCTGATTCGGCCACGATTTGCATCGATGCAGCGTGCTGCTCGAAGTTCGGCCCGCGCACGGCATAGGCCACGCGCATGTGCGCGTCATCCACGGCCACGATTCGTTCCTCGATCACGCTGCCGTTAGCAAACGTCACGGTGCGCAGGTCGCCTTCCACCCGCACGTCGGTTAGCACGCCCGCAAACACCCGCGCGAGGTTGCGCGAATCGCGCAGCGTTTCCCATGCACGGGCCGCATCGGTTTCGAGGGGAACTTCACGGTAGAGAGAAACCATCGCATTGTCTCCTTCGTCCATGCCTCAGGCGTTGATCGTCAGGCGATTGTGCTCATCCGCTCGTTCACGCGCTTGGGGAAAATTGCTGTGCCGTTCCGGGCGTCGTCAGTGCCGTCAATGCGAATGCCGATGATGCACATCCGGGTAATGCGCATGCGTGTGCGTGAGCGGCACATGGTGATGCGCATGCGTGTGCGGCTCGGTGCCGTCCCAGTCGAAGTCGTGCTCGTGCTGATGGTGCGCGTCGTGGCGGTGCCGGTGCGTATGGTCGAGCGCTTCATGCGTGTGCGTGTGCTCGTGGCGCTCACGCACGTGCAGCCAGACGCCCAGAGCCATGAGCGCGAGGGCGGCCCAGAACGTTAGCGCTGGACGCTGCGGCCAGAGCAGCAGCGAAAGCGCGACGCCGAACAGCGGCGCCACTGAAAAATACGCACCTGTGCGCGCCGTGCCCAGATTGCGCAGGGCGATCACAAACAGCACGAGGCTTACGCCGTAGCCCGCGAAGCCCACGGCCAGCGTGCCGGCGAGGCTCGCGGCGTCGGGCCAGTGCGCGCCCAGCCAGAACGCGACGGCCAGATTCACGGGGCCGGCCGCCAGGCCCTTGAGGCAGGCGATGGTCATGGCGTCGTTGGCGGAGACCTTGCGCGTGAGGTTATTGTCGATGGCCCAGCACAGGCAGGCTCCGGCCACGAATAGCGCACCCGGCGCGAGCCCCGCGTGCGGCCCGTTCCACGAGAGCAGCACGCCGCCCGCGACGATGGCCACCATGCCCAGCGCGATCTGCGCGTCGAAGTTCTCGCGAAAGCAAACCCACGCGATGAGCGCCGTGAGCACGCCTTCGAGATTGAGCAGCAGCGAACTGGTGGCGGCGGGTGTCGAGACCAGCCCGAGCATCAGCAGCGCCGGGCCGGCCACGCCGCCCGCGAGGATGGCGCCCGCGAGCCAGGGCGCTTCGGCCAGACGCAGCGGGGCGTGTGCGGGCGGCTCGTCCGCGCGCCGGGCGAGCCGCCGCACGAGCATGACGAACGCGAGCCCGGCGCCGCTGCCCAGATAGAAAAGTCCCGCGACCATGAAGGGCGGCAGCGTGCCGAGCAGCGCTTTGGCGAGTGGCGTGGCTACGCCGAACAGCGCGGCGGCCAGCAGTGCCGTGGCAATGGCGTGCAGATGCGATTTCATGATGGTTCAGCGTTTAGTACGAGCGTTGCTTGATGCCCTGGCGGCGTGCGTCGCCGGTCACAATCCGGGGGGATGGAGCGTGACGATCGAGCCGTCGGCGCGTTTGCGCGACGCCGTCATGGAGAAAGAGGGCGCATTCGATTATCGCCGATGCATGTGACGGGGAGCACGCGCAATCGTGTTTTATCGGCGTTGGCGTTCCGCGCGTGTGCATCGCGTATGGAATTCGTAGGGAACTCGAAGCGAATCTGCAATGTCTGACGTTCCAGTTTTGCCCATCCGGAGGATTTCGTCCCATGCGTCATTGATGCCGCCGTCGCCCTCGACGGCCCTTGTTTGCGCCCCCTTCGCAGGTTGCTTGTCGGCTTCATGCCGATCGTTTGCTGATCTCGAGCGAGGGGAATGTCTGGCATCCACGGCACGCATCGACCCATGACGAATTCCTCTTTGACGCTCGAAGGCGTTTCCTTTGTTCTGCCCGACGGCAGGCCCCTTTTTTCCGATCTCAACGCATCGTTCGATGCACGCCATGCCGGCCACACGGGGGTCGTCGGCCGCAATGGCGCCGGCAAGAGCGTGCTCGCGCGCATGATGGCGGGCCGGCTCGCGCCAACGACTGGGCGCTGCGCGCGCACGGGCGAGGTCTTCTATCTGGCGCAGCACATCCAGATCGGCGATGCTCGCGCGAATGTCGCCACCCTCGCGGGCGTGCAGAATGCGCTCGACGCGCTAACGCGCATCGAGGCCGGTGATGGAACGCCTGAAGATTTCGACTTGCTTGGCGAGCGCTGGGATTTGCGCCAGCGCTTGCAGGCCGAGTTCGAACGCTGCGGTCTCGGACATCTGGATCCGCAGGCGCCGGCGCACGCGCTGAGCGGCGGCGAGGCGATGCGCGTATCGCTTGCGGGCGCTGCGCTTTCACAGGCCGACTGGCTGATTCTCGACGAGCCGAGCAACCACCTCGACCGGCCGAACCGCGAAGCATTGATACGCCAGTTGCAGCGCTGGCCGAAGGGGCTCGTGGTCGTGAGCCACGACCGGCGGCTGCTCGACACCATGGCGCGCATCGTCGAGTTGTCCGCCACGGGCTTGCGCAGCTACGGCGGAGGCTACGCGCTTTACGCCGAGCGGCGTGCGCAGGAGGAGGCGGGCGCGCTCGCGCTGCTCGAACGTCGCAAGCTCGAACACCGCCGCGCCGCGCTTGCCCTGCGCGAACAGCGCGAACAGCGCGAGCGCGCCGAGCGGCGCGAAGCGCAGGGGCGGCGTCATGGGCGCGAGGCCAATCAGGCGAAGATTCTGCTCGACCGCCAGAAGGCGCGCAGCGAGAGCACGGCTGGAAAGTTGCGCGCGCAACATGCTGCCGCGCGCGAGCAACTCGACATGAACGTGCGCGAAGCGGCAATGGCGGTCGCGGACGACGCGCGCATCGTCATGCGCTCAACGCCGGTAACCGGGATGGCGCGGCGCTGGATCGTGGAACTCGACGACGTCGTGCTGCCGCACGCGCCCTCCGTGACGCGAGCAATCCGCCTGGCATTGCATGGGCAACAGCGCGTGGGCGTGACGGGGGCGAACGGCAGTGGTAAATCGACGTTGCTCAAGGTGCTGGCGGGGCAACTCGCACCGCTTGCGGGGCGCTGCTCGGTGCGCGTAGCGAGTGCGTGGCTCGACCAGCGGCTCGCGAACCTGGCGCCGCAACGCACGGTCATCGAGCAGATGCGCGAGGCCAACCGCACGGCGAGTGAAGATGCGTTGCGCACCCGGCTCGCGCAACTGGGGCTGAGTGCGAGCAAACTCGCCGTGCCCTGCGGGGTGTTGAGCGGCGGCGAGCGGCTCAAGGCGGCGCTCGCCTGCGCGATTCACGCCGATCCCCCCGCGCAGCTTCTGCTGCTGGACGAACCGGGCAACCATCTAGATTTGTCTTCGCTCCACGCGCTGGAGGCGATGCTGTGCGATTATCGCGGCGCGCTGATGGTCGTGTCACACGACGAGGTTCTGCTGGAACGCCTCGAGTTGACCGACCGGCTGGAAGCGACGCCGGAAGGCTGGACGATGACGCCGCTTTGAATGCTGCCATTCGCCGCTCCTGCTTTGTTTGCCTGGACTGAACGCCGCGCTTCGCACTCGCAGGCGGCGTGGCCGTTTCCAGCAGCGCGTCGGCCGCGCCGAACGCGTCTGAGCCCGGCGATCATTGCATCTACAGACCTCCGACTCGCCAGCAGCTTTCGGCCAGTCGCGCTGACCGCAGTCGCGAAACGAAATCTGGGAGGTGTTGCGCGGGCGTGTCGATCAGCTCAATCTGGTTGCCGATGCGCGCGTCCAGCGACAGGCAACTGGCGATTCGCGAAGGCCACCTGGCGGCGCGATCGATCGTCTGAGGGGCGCGGTGTGTGGCGTCGCCGCCGACGCCGGGCACTTGGGTCGCTTCCGTGCGTCGGGAATGGCGTTGAATCATCGTTCCTGGCATGCGCGTTGGTCTGCTGGCTACAGCGGAGCCCCTGACACGCGGATCTGATTGTCGACGTCTTTGACGCCAGCGACCTGCTTCGCAGCCTCGACAGCGAGGGGGATTTGTGTCGCGTCCACCACCGAGCCGGACAGCGTGACGAGACCATCGTGCGCCTTCACGAGAATGCGGCCCGAAATGAGCCCGCGCGTATGAGCCAGTGCGCGGGCGACCTGACGCGCAAGCTTTCTGTCGGCCGTCTTCGTCGCGGGCGAGGGTTGCGCCGTGCTGGCGGGCGGTGCATCGTTCACGCAAGGATTGGGCGTCTGCGCGAACACATTGGCTGCAAGCACGGCGAACATCGCCATAGTGAGGGTTCTCAGGAGTCGAAAAGAAGTGTTCATGTCGTATCGAGCCATCAAAGCGGGAATGGGCGTTCGGTTGCCTAGAAGCGGGTCATGAGGCCGAGCGATACACCAGTCGTCGAGCGCGTGCCGGACGCCAGGCCCATCGCGGCGAGATTGGTCGGATCGAAGCGATACGCGCCTGAGAGGCCGTTGTAATCGGCTTCCGCATAGACCTCGGTACTTTTCGAAAGGAAATATTCGGCAATCGCATAAGTCGTGAACTTGTGGCCACTCGCTGATTGCGCATTGTGGAGATGGCTGGCGATGTCCTGATAGACCGCGGCGGTGAGCTGGAACGCCGAGGCGGTCGGCGTCCAGACAATACCGCCGCCGGGAATGTGGTCGCGCCGATTCGGTGCAGCGGCATTCGCCGCGCTGACCTCGAGGTCGGAGTAGCTCAGGTAGAGACGCACCGGACCAGCCTGCAGCGAACCACCGCTCCCGAACGTCTGCGCCCATTGGGTCCCTGTGGCGTTCCAGGTCTTCTGATAGGAGAGGCCGCCGAACGCCACGCCCCACTGATACATGGCGGCGCCGGAAAAGTTGGTGCCGGCCCGATTTTCTCCCGCGACACCCCCTGGCGAATAGCTCGCGCCGAATCGGAAGCCCCCAGCCTGCACGAGGTATTTGATCGTGTTGTTGAATCTCGAGTCGAGCGTGAAGTAATTGGCAGCCCATACTACACCGGGCTCGATCGCAAGCGTCTGGCCCCGGCCGAGGTTCGGGTCGACCAGTATCGAGAAGTTCTCGCTGGCGTTGAGTTGGCGACCGAATGTCAGGCGCCCGAAACGACCTGTCAAACCCACGAATGCAGCCTGAGAAAACAGCGTGCCGTCCTTCTTGAGCGCACCAGTGCCACTGTTAAAAGCGTTCTCCAGCTTGAAGATCGCTTGGACACCGCCGCCGAGATCTTCCTTTCCAGTGATGCCAAACGCATTGACGGCGATGACGTTGTTGTTGAAGCCGACAGTCGAGCCTCCCTGGAGTCCGTTGGCCCAACGCACGCCCCCACCGATAGCACCGTACAAGGTCACGCTCGACTGGGCATGCGATGCGACGGGAAGCACGCTGCCGAGCAGGGCGGCCAGCAGAATTTTCTTCATAAGTCTCCATGATTTTTTATTTGTATTGCTTATTAAAATAAAACTGCCGATTTCCAGGCCATTCTTTGCAGGCGGCTAGTCGGGGGCGGCGATCGTGTGGCTCACCTTCGTGGCTGTCACGCCGCATGCGATCCGGGTAGCGGAGCGCTGCGGATCGAGCCAGCATGCGCAAAGCCCACCGCAGGCGAGCAGCACAATGCCGGAAGCGAGGCTTGCCGATTCGAAGCCGTGCGCGGTTGCTCCCCCGGCCTGATCGATGAGCATGCCGGTTACGACGGGCGCCGCGAGACCCGCAAGCGACGAGAACCCATTGCTCAGAGCAAGAATGCCGCCGCGCTGCGTGTCGGGCGTTACTTCGCCGAGTATCGCGGGGCCGATCGAGTACATCGCGAGCGTCATGCCGCCGCCGAGTGTCAGCAGCACACACTTCACCACCGGAGGCGGGTCGAACAGTTTCAGCGCCGCGAGCAATGTGCCGGCGAGCATGAGCGCTACCGCGACGAACGCTCCTCGCCCGATCCGGGACGGTACGCCCCGCTCGAGCATGCGCTGCGAGAGCGTGGCAAGTCCGAGACTCATCGGTGCGGTGACCGCGACGAACAACGCGAATATGCGTCCGGCGGCATGGGCGTCGTAGCCCATGCCGAGTTGCAGCCATCTTGGCGTCCAGGTGAGCGTCATCGCGAGAATCCAGTTCGCCGCAAAATGGCCCGCAAACGTGCCCAATATGGTTCGGTCGGTAAGCAGGATTGCGTAGGGAACGCGTGCCTCGCTCGTGACGCGCGCGCGGGTCGTCAAACGACCTTCGGCACCGAACAGGAGCCAGGCGATGCACCAGAAGATGCCGAGCGCGGCCAGCGCGAGAAAGTTCGCGCGCCAGCCCCAGTGCGTGCTGATGACGGGAATACAGAGGCCGGCAATGAGCAGGCCAAGTGAGCTTCCCTGAAAAAGAACCGCAACCGGCAGATTGCGCTTTTTGTCGGGAAACCACTTATATAGTGCGTGCACGGAAACGGGTGAAGCCGGCCCTTCACTCGCGCCGAGCAACACGCGGCAGACGAGTACGCCCCAAAGGGAGCCGGCGAACAGCATCGGCAACTGCAGGATTGCCCACGCGGCACCCATCAGGAGCAGTAGCGGTTTTGTGGAGGTCCGGTTTGCCACGATGCCGCCAATCACGGCTGAAATGGAGAACAGCCAGTTCAGGCTGCCGCCGATCACGCCGAACTCCGTCGATGAAAGATGCAGATCCCGCATCATGGGTACCGAAACGAGTCCCAGCACCACCTTGTCGAGAAAATTCACCAACATCATCAACGAAAGCAGGATCGTTACGATCCATGCCCGCACTGGATTGAATGAAGGGGTTTCGCTTATCACCGTATCTGTCTCCGTCATTGTTTTTTCTGGTCGACGCCTTAACGTTCGTGCTCGCCGGGCATCGGAACGTGGTCGTCGCCGTCGGGCAGCCCGAGCGAGAACTGCACCGGAAAACGGCATGCGATCGTCTGGTCCGCCGATATCGCGCGGACCATGCCGCGAGCCTGCACATGCGGATCGTCGAACAACTCGCGTGCATCGAGAACCGGCGAGACCGGCAAGTCGAATTCCTGCAGCGCGGCCATCCATTGCGTGAGCGAACGGGTTGCAAAGATCTGCGCGAGCAGCGTGTTGACCTCCTGCTTGTGCTGCTGACGCCCCGCACGCGTGGCGAAGCGCTCGTCCTTCAAGGCGGGGAAATCCGCGCCAATCGCGTCGCGCAGATTCAGCCAGAACTTGTTCTCCAGAATGCCGAGCGCAAGGTGCCGTCCATCTCGCGTTTCGAAGAGGTCGTTCTCCGGCATTACGCCCGGGGAGTCCAGAGGATGATCGACATACTCGCGGGCAGCCCATGCGGCGGGCGCTGTCCATGCCATTACGCAATCGTGGATCGACAGGTCGAGGTACTGGCCACGTCCCGTCGCGCGTGTGCTGAGAATGGCAGCGAGTAGCGCAACCGCGGCGTGGCTCGACGCGGCGTAATCGGCGACCCGCACGCGTGGACGCGCCACCCGGTCGCGCACCTGGACCGGAACGGACCAGAATCCTCCGAGCGCCAGATAGTTGAGATCGTGGCCGGGCGCGTGCGCATAGGGGCCGGTCTGCCCAAAGCCCGAGATCGAACACATCACGAGACGCGGATTCACAGCGGCGAGCGTCGCATAGTCGAGGCCGAGCCGCGCCATGACGCCTGGCCGGAAACCCTCGACGAACGCATCCGCGTCGCGGATCAGCTCGATAAAGGCATCCTTGCCCGCCGGCGTCTTGAGGTCGAGCGCCACCGATCGCTTGCCGCGATTGAGTTGTGCGAAAAGTGCGGGGCTGAGCTGGCGTGTGGGGTCGCCGGCGCCGGGGGGCTCGACCTTCACGACGTCGGCGCCGAGTTGCTGCAGCATGGACGTCGCGTGTGGCCCCGGCAGCAGCTGGCTCGCGTCGACGATCTTCACGCCACTGAGGCAGGACCAGCCCGTTTGCGGGTGAGACATGATTATGGCTTCCGTTCGTGATTCAGGCGGCCGGCTGGGCGGCCTCGAGGATGACGCGCGCAATCGTGTTGCGCTGGATTTCGCTGGTGCCCGTGAAGACGCGGAACATGCGCAGCTTGCGGAAGGTCTGCTCGATGGGGTGGTGGCGCGTCACGCCGACGTTGCCGTGAATCTGCACCGCCTTGTCGGCCACCTCGAAGCAGCGCTCGGAGACGAACAGCTTGCAGGCGGCGCCCTTCATGCGCAGATCGTCGCCGGCGTCGGCAAGCATCGCGGTCTGCGCGATCATGCTCTCGCAGGCCCAGAGCGCAGCCGCCATGTCGGCGAGCATGTGCTGGATCGCCTGGAAGCGCGCAATCGGACCGCCGAACTGGCGGCGCGCGCGGGCATAGTCCAGCGACGCCTCGTAGGCGGACGTCGCACGGCCGAGCATGGTTGGGCAATGCAGCAGACGGTTCACGTTGATGCGGGACATGCCGAGCCGGAAGCCGTTGCCTTCGCCGCCGAACATGTTCGCGCGCGGCACGCGCACGTTGTCGAAGCGAATATCCGCATCGATATGCTGTCCTGACATGGGTACGTAGCGCTGCTCGACCGTCACGCCGGGCAAGTCGAGGTCGACGAGGACGGCCGTGATCGCGGGCGGACTCGTGTTTGCATCGGTCACGCACATGACGATTGCGAAATCGGCGAACGGGGCGCCGCTGATGTAATGCTTCGTGCCGTTGATCACCAGCGCTTCGCCATCCGCGACGGCGGTGGTCGCGATGCTTTGCGCGTCCGAGCCCGAATGCGGTTCGGTCAGCGCGAAGCAGGTCGACTTCTCGCCGTGTATCACCGGCTTGAAATAGCGCTCGACCTGCTCGGGTGTCGCGTACTTCAGCATGTTACCGACTCGCGGCGGGCCGCCCAAATCGCCCAGCACGTGCGGCGCGAGCGCTGCGCCGGATGCGGCAAGGTCGGCCTTGAGCGCGCATTGTTCGAGGATCGAAAATCCTTTGCCGCCGAGCGCGGCCGGCAGGCACGACGCGTAATAGCCGAGTTCGGCCGAGCGCCGCCATACGCGCTGCAGCGTTGGCTTCGGCCACGCGTCTTCGCTGCCGAGGCCGAGCTCGCGCTCCATCGGCAACAGCTCTTCAGCCACGAAGCGCCGGATGCCATCGCGTGTTTCAACGAACGCGGGTTGATTCAGGTAATCGAACATGAAGGCTCTCCGGTGGATTCAGTTGACGCGCCGCGCGGCGCCTTGCCAGTACTGTTCGCGCACGAGCTTGCGTGCAACCTTGCCGCTCGCGTTCTTGGGCAGGTCGGCAACGAAGGTCACCGAGCGCGGCAGCTTGTAGTCGGCGAGCAGCGCGCGGCAGTGCGCGACGAGCGTCTGCACCGCAGCTTCGCGTCCCGGCTTGAGGACGACGACGGCCTTCACCGCTTCGCCCCATTTGTCGTCGGGGACGCCGACCACGCAGGCTTCCAGCACGTCCGGATGCCGATAGATCGCCGCCTCTACCTCGTTCGGATAAACGTTGAAGCCGCCGGAAATGATCATGTCCTTCTTGCGATCGACCAGATAGATGAACCCCTCTTCATCGACGCGCGCGAGATCGCCGGTTCGCAGCCAGCCGTCGACCAGCACCTCGGCTGTGGCCTCGGGAGCGCCCCAGTAGCCGTGGAATACGTCGTTGCCGCGAATCACGATTTCGCCGATCGTATCGCCGCTCACCTCGCGCCCTGCATCGTCCACCACGCACACCTCGGTCTCGCCGAGCGGCCGCCCGCACGACGCAAGCCGCGCGGGCCGATGCGCAAGCGCGTGCGCGTGATCGGCGATGGACAGGCGCGTGACACCCGAAGTCGATTCGCTGGCTCCGTAGCCCTGTGAAAGAATCGGTCCGATGCGTGCCCAGGCCTCCTCGATGCGCGCAGGCGCCATGGGCGCCGCGCCGTAGCTGAGCATCTTCAGGCTGCTCAGGTCGGCTGTGTCGAGCGCGGATTCGCCGAGCACCATGTTGATCATCGCGGGCACCATGAACGCATGCGTGATGTGCAGGCGCGCGATATCGTCGATAAAGCGGGCCGGCTCGAACGCATCGAACAGCACGAGCGTCGCGCCGCAAAAAAGGTATGGCTGCATCAGCATGCCCGAAGCATGCGTGACCGGACCGATCAGCGCGAGGCGGTCGCCGGGGCGTGCCGGAGGATCCATGCCCAGCACGATCTTGCGCAGCGACGCGAGGCGATTGCCATAAGTCTGCATGGCGGCCTTGATGCGCCCGGTCGAGCCCGACGAAAAGTGCAGCACGGCGAGATCTGCGGCCTGCGGATGGTATTGCGGCGCGCTCGTGCCGGCGCGCTCGATCAGCGCTTCGTAGCTCGCGTATCCGGGCACCTCGATGCCGATCGCCACAAACGTCTCGATCGAAGCGAATCCGGCCGACTCCCGCGTATAGGCGGTGTATCCCGGACCCGCGATCAAGACCCGCGGCGCGCAGTTTTCGACGACATCGGCTGCCTCGTGCGACGTGAAGCGCGGATTCAGCGCGGCCTTCACGAGGCCGGTCTTGTAGAGCGCGCACTCGATTTCGACCAGCTCCGTGCAATTGCGCGCCTGCACGGCGACGCGATCGCCTCTCGTCAGGCCCAAAGCCAGCAACGCGTTGCCGAGGCGCGTCGAGCGTTCGTCGAGCTGGCGAAAGCTCAGTTGCCGATCGTGATGAATGACCGCCGTGCGGTCGCCCCAATATCGCGCGGCGCGCCGCAAAAAGTAGGCAAAGCTCAATCTGGGTCTCCTGGTTCAACTGTCTGGCCGTAGTCTGTAAGATGTGAGGCATTACCTCAATACACCACTTGGCATATAGCCATAACCATGAGGAATGGCATTGGAAACGCGCGATCTCGAGTATTTGCTGGCCGTGCAGGATCACGGCAGCATCGGCAAGGCGGCTGAGGCGGTCGGTGTGAGTCAGCCGGCGTTGACAAAGGCACTGCGGCGAGTCGAGTCGCAGGCAGGGCTGGCGCTCTTCGAGCGCACGCCTAACGGCGTCACGCCGACGCCCGCCGGTGAGCTGTTTCTTGTGCGCGCACGGCGTATCGCGCTCGAATACGACGATGCGTTAAAGGAAATGGAAGCGCTGCAGGGCGGTGAGCACGGTCTGCTGCGGATCGGCTACTCGCCGACTGTGCCTGGCGCGCTCGTGCCTGGCGCCTGCCAGAAGCTGATGAAAGAACGGCCGGCCGCGAAACTGCGGCTGCGTTTGCGGCTGGCGCGCGACCTCGGAGAACTGCTGCGGGCGGGCGAACTGGACCTGATCGTCGCGCCGCAACTCAGTCGCGAAGACGAGACGTGCGTATTCGTCGAGCTCTTTCACGACAGCCTCGTGGTGCTCGCGGACGAGGCTCACCCGCTTCATCGAAAGCGTCATCTCACGCTCGCCGATCTGGCCGGTGAGGAATGGCTGTTGCCCGCGCCCCATATGCCGATTCGGCAGCAGGTCGACGACGTTTTCCGGCGGCACGGTCTCGCAGGACCGAAACTGCGCGTCGAGACCGATTTCGGCAGTACGTCGTTGCTGCATTTGCTGCTCGGTACGAAGATGCTCTGCGTGGCAGGAGCCGAATCGATGAACGCCCTGCGCGGCTTGCGCGCCTTGCGGCTGGACCCGGATCAACTCGACCTGCGTCGGGAGGTGGGCATTACGTACCGGGCAGGCTCTTATTTGCCGCCGCTCGCACAGCGCCTGATCTCGGTGTTGAAGGAGCATTTGGCGTGACCGCCGGGGGACGTGCCCGCCCCGACCCTGTTGCTCCGGATGTTGGCGGCCAATCGGTTTCCGCGCGGCCATGAAACCCGAAAGACGTTCAGGCGCTAGCCCAGCCAGCGCGCGTCAGGCCAGCGGCCCTGCTCGAACGTGCTCTTGACGCAGTCCAGCAGCACGCCGACCACGCAGCGCACGGGGGCGGTGGCCTGGCGGCTGCTGGGTGCGGCCAGCACGATGGTGCGCCGCAGCCCGGGCGACGCGAGCGGAGCCGCGCTCAGCAGACCCCGCTCGACCTCCTGCGTGACGCCCACAGCCGGAATGATGGTCCAGCCGTGGCCTTGCGCGACCAGTTCTTTCTGCACGCTCAGCGCATTGGTTTCGGCAAACACGCGCAGCGTCACGCCGGCTTCCGTCGCGGCGTGCTCGATCATGGCGCGCAGGCCTTGCGGCGCGGCGGGCAGCACGAAGGGCTCGCGCGCCACGCGCGAGAACGCGATCGCTCGCTTGTGCGACAACCTCGCGGATGGCGCGGCCACCGCCCACAAACTTTCTTCGATCAACGCCTTCACGTGCAGCGCGGGCGTTTCTTTCTGGCCATAGAGCAGGGCGGCGTCCACGTCGCCGGCTTCGAGCCAGTCGTGCAGATGCCCGGCGTAGCCGATGGTCAGCCGCAGGCGGATATGCGGGTAGCGCCGCGCCACCTCGCCGGCCAGCAACGTGGCCAGCAGATCCGAGGTGCTGGCGAGGAGCCCGATGCTCACGATGCCCGAGACCGGCCCTTCGGTGGGCTGGATTTCAGCCTTGGCGCGCGCCACCTCGTCGAGGATGCGGCGCGCGTATTCGAGCATGGTCTTGCCCGAAGGCGTGAGCTGCATGCCGTGACGGCCGCGCTCGAACAGCTCCGTGCCCATGTCCTCCTCGAGCAGGCGCAACTGACGCGACACGGCAGGCTGCACGAGGTTCAGCAGGCTGGAGGCGCGCGTGACGTTGCCGGTCTCGGCCACCGTGACGAAGGCGCGGAGTTGCTTGAGATCCATCGTAGATACCTCGATGCCAAATGCTGATGCATAAATCAAATAATTCTATTATTCCTCGGTGCCATCAAATATTACTATGGATCAACACAAGCCACTCACGAGACACCCGCCATGAGCGCTTCCATCTTTTGCGCACCCGACCAATATCAGGAGATCCGCGACGCAGTGCGCGCGCGGTGCAACCAGTTCCAGGCCGACTATCACCGCAAGATCGACGAGCAGCGGGGCTACCCCGAGGCGTTCGTCGATGCGCTCACCAAGGCAGGCTGGCTGGCCGCGCTGATCCCGCAGGACTACGGCGGCCCGGGCCTTTCGATGGCGGAGGCCTCGGTCATCATGGAGGAGATCAATCGCTCGGGCGGTAATTCAGGGGCGTGCCATGGTCAGATGTATGTGATGAACACCATCGTCTTCAGCGGCACCGAGGCGCAGAAGCAGCGCTATCTGCCCCGCATAGCCGCGGGCGAGCTGCGCGTGCAATCGATGGGCGTGACCGAGCCCACCACGGGCAGCGACACCACCAAGCTCAAGACCACGGCGGTGAAGAAGGATGGCCGCTGGGTCATCAATGGCCAGAAGGTGTGGATCTCGCGCGTGCAGCACAGCGACCTGCTGATCCTGCTCGCGCGCACCACGCCCATCGACCAGGTGCAGAAGAAGAGCGATGGGCTGTCGTGCTTTATCGTCGAGCTCGACAAGGCCATCGGCAACGGCCTCACGGTGCGGCCCATTCTCAACATGGTCAATCACGAGACCAATGAGCTGTTCTTCGACAATCTGGAGCTGCCCGAAGACGCCTTGCTGGGCACCGAGGGCAAGGGCCTGAAAGTGATCTTCGACGGCCTGAACGCCGAGCGCACGCTGATCGCGGCCGAGTGCATCGGCGACGGCTACTGGTTCCTCGAAAAGGCGCGCGACTATGCGAGCGAGCGCAAGGTGTTCGGCCGCGCCATCGGCCAGAACCAGGGCATCCAGTTCCCGCTGGCTGAATGCTTCATCGAGCTCGAAGCCGCCAATCTGATGCGCTGGCGCGCCTGCGAGAAGATCGATGCGCGCCAGAACGCGGGCGTGGAAGCCAATATGGCCAAGTATCTGGCCGCCAAGGCCAGTTGGGAAGCCGCCAACGCCTGCCTGCAAACGCATGGCGGTTTCGGCTTCGCCTGCGAATACGACGTCGAGCGCAAATTCCGCGAAACGCGCCTCTATCAGGTCGCGCCCATCTCCACGAACATGATCCTGGGTCATGTGGCCGAGCACGTGCTGCAGCTTCCGCGTTCCTATTGATGGCCGAAACAAATCGTAAGCAATCCTTTTGATGAAGCGACACCTATGAGCCAGGAAAACCCGCCTTCCTTCGAAGCCTGGGTGGGCCGCAGCGAAGCAAACGCTGACCGGATCACCGAAACGCCCGTGCGCTTCATGCAGGCCACGCTGGACGCCGCCGATGCCGGCACGCCGCCGACGCAACTGCCGCCGCTCTGGCATTGGCTGTACTTTCTGCCTGCCGCGCGCCAGTCCGACATCGGTGCGGACGGGCATCCGCAGCGCGGCGGCTTCCTGCCGCCCGTCACGCTGCCGAGGCGGATGTGGGCCGGCGGGCGCTTGCAGTTTCTGCAGCCGCTCACCATCGGCGAGCCGATCCGGCGTGTTTCCACCGTCAAGAGCATACAGAGCAAGTCCGGGCGCAGCGGCCAGTTGTTGTTCGTGACCGTGCTGCACGAAATCAGCGGCGCGAGCGGACTGGCCATCCGCGAGGAGCACGACATCGTCTACCGCGACGCCCCGGCCCCCGGCGCGAGCGCGCCGCAGCCCGTGGCGGCCCCCGTCGACGAGCAGTTCGGACGCACCATCACGCCCGACCCCGTGTTGCTGATGCGCTATTCGGCGCTCACCTTCAACGGCCACCGCATCCATTACGACCGTCCCTATGTCATGGAGGAAGAGGGCTATTCGGGCCTCGTGGTGCATGGGCCGCTGATCGCCACGCTGCTGATGGAGGAGTTGCGCCGCGCGCATCCGGAAAAAACTATCCGCAGCTTCGAATTCAAGGCGGTGAGCCCCTTGTTCGATATCGCGCCGTTCACCGTCAACGGCAAGCTCGAAGGCGACACCGCGCATTTGTGGGCGCGTGGTCCCGAGGGCCAGTTGGCCATGCAGGCCAGCGCAAGAATCGAATAAACGCATCGAATAACTGTGTCGAATAACTGCGCCTATAAAGTCGAGACAAACCATGTCGGAACCCAACCGCAAGGGCCCGCTCAGCGGCCTGACCGTCATCACGCTGGAGCACGCGATTGCCGCGCCGTTCTGCACCCGTCAGCTTGCCGACCTGGGCGCGCGCGTCATCAAGGTGGAGCGGCCTGGCGTCGGCGATTTCGCGCGCGCCTACGACCATCGCACGCGCGGGCTGGCCTCGCACTTCGTGTGGACCAACCGCTCCAAGGAAAGCCTCACGCTGGACCTGAAGCAGCCCGCGGCCCAGGCGGTGCTGGGCGAGCTGATCGCCGGGGCCGACGTGCTCGTGCAGAATCTCGCCCCAGGCGCGGCCGCGCGCATGGGCTTGTCGTTCGAGGCGCTGCACGCGAAGCATCCGAAGCTCGTCGTGTGCGATATCTCCGGCTATGGCGCCGATGGCCCCTACCGCGATAAAAAAGCCTACGACTTACTGATTCAGAGCGAAGCCGCCTTTCTGTCGATCACCGGTACGCCCGATGAGCCCAGCAAGGCCGGCAATTCGATTGCCGACATCGCGGCCGGCATGTATGCCCACACGGGCATCCTGAGCGCACTCTTGCAGCGCGGCATCAGCGGAGAAGGTTCGCATGTCGAAATATCCATGCTCGAAGCGCTGGGCGAATGGATGGGCTTTCCCATGTACTACGCTTACGATGGCCAGGAGCCGCCCGCGCGCAACGGCGCGGCGCACGCCACCATCTATCCCTATGGCCCGTTCAAGGCCGGCGATGACCGCGTGGTGATGCTGGGCCTGCAAAACGAGCGCGAGTGGAAGCTGTTCTGCGATCTCGTATTGCGCCGCCCCGAGCTTGCGGCAGACCCGCGCTTCGACGCCAATGTGCGCCGCACGGAAAACCGCTCGGCCCTGAAATCGACGATCGAGCAGACGTTCGCGAGCCTCACGGCGCAGGAGGTGATCGCGCGCCTCGATGAAGCGCAGATCGCCAATGCCGCCGTCAACCAGGTGGGCGATTTGTGGACCCATCCGCAACTGCACGCGCGCGAGCGCTTTACCACCGTCGGCTCGCCCGCCGGCGCGTTGCAGGCGCTGCTGCCGCCTGCCAACGTCAATAGCTTCGACGTCCGCATGGATCCCGTGCCGGCGCTCGGCGAGCACAGCGCGGCCATTCTGCGCGAACTGGGCCGCTCGAACGCCGATATCGAGCAACTGCAGGCCGATGGCGTGATCTGAGCCACGTCCGCAATCATTGCTTCCCCCCATCGCAGGTGGGTGGTGTGAAGCAGGCCTTGGGCCATACTCACGCCGAACTATGCTGGGCACGCCACGTCAATGGGCAGCCGGGGCGCATCCCATTACTCGAGAACACACGATGAATAGCGAAGACCTTTTGGCACAACACGGCCCGCGCGAATCCATGGAGTACGACGTGGTGATCGTGGGCGGCGGCCCCGGCGGCATGGCCACGGCCATCCGCATCAAGCAACTGGCGGCGGAGCAGGGCCAGGACGTCTCGGTGGTGGTGCTCGAAAAGGGCTCCGAACCGGGCGCGCACATTCTCTCGGGCGCGATCATGGACCCCATGGCGCTGACCGAACTGCTGCCGGACTGGAAGGCGCTCGGCGCGCCGCTGAACCAGCCCGTCACCGAAGATGCCTACGTGTTCCTCGGCGAGAAAACGGCCCGACGCGTGCCCAACCGGCTCCTTCCGCCGTTCGCGCACAACCACGGCAACTACATCATCAGCCTGGGAGCCCTTACTAAATGGCTGGGCGGACAGGCGGAGTCGCTGGGCGTGGAAATCTTTCCCGGCTTTGCCGCGACCGAGGTGCTCTACAACGAAGACGGCTCGGTCAAAGGCGTGGCCACGGGCAATATGGGCATCGGCAAGGATGGCGAGCCCACCAACAATTTCCAGCTCGGCATGGAACTGCACGCCAAATACACGATCTTCGCGGAGGGTGCGCGCGGGCACCTGGGCAAGCAGGTCGTCGCGCGTTACCAGCTCGACACGGGGCGCGATCCGCAAAGCTTTGGCCTTGGCATCAAGGAGGTGTGGGAGATCGACCCGGCGCGCCACCAGCCCGGCTTCGTCATGCACACGGCCGGCTGGCCCATGGACAGCAAAACCTACGGTGGCGCTTTTCTGTACCACCTGGACGGCAACAAGATGGCCGTCGGCTTCGTTACGGGCCTCGGCTACGCCAACCCTTACCTGAGCCCGTTCGAAGAGTTCCAGCGCTGGAAGACTCACCCGGGCATTCGTCGCTACTTCGAGAACGACAACGGCGAGGTCACGGCGAAACGCCTCTCGTACGGCGCGCGCGCGATCAACGCGAGCGGCATCAATGCGCTGCCCAAATTCGTGTTCCCTGGCGGCGCACTGGTGGGTTGCGATGCGGGCTTTCTCAATGTGAGCCGCATCAAGGGCAGCCATGCCGCCATCAAGACCGGCATGCTCGCGGGCGAGGCGGCCTATGCGGCCGTGGCGGCGGGGCGCCAGCACGACGAACTCGAAGCCTACCCGGAAGCCTTCGAAAAGAGCTGGCTGCATGCCGAGCTGAACAAGGATCGCAACTTCAAGAACTGGTTTCGGTACGGTCTCGCGGTGGGCACGCTGATGAACGGCTTCGAGCAACTCGTGCTGCGTGGACGGATGCCGTGGACGCTGCGCCGGCACAAGCCCGATCATGCTTACCTCAAGCCGGCTAGCGAGTGCGAACCTATCGTGTATCCGAAGCCCGATGGCAAGCTGACGTTTGATCGCCTTTCCAGCGTATTCATCAGCAATACCAATCATGAGGAAAACCAGCCCGCGCATCTGACGCTCAAGGATGCGGGCGTGCCGGTGGGGGTCAATCTGGCGAAGTATGCGGGGCCCGAGGCGCGTTATTGTCCGGCCGGCGTTTACGAGTTCCTCGACGACGAGCTGCGAGGCGGCCAGCAGTTGCGGATCAATGCGCAGAATTGCTTGCATTGCAAGACGTGCGATATCAAGGACCCGACGCAGAATATCGTTTGGGTCACGCCTGAAGGTGGTGGCGGGCCTAATTATTCGGGCATGTGATAGGGGCTGCCGCAGGGCCTTTTGAGGTGGCGCGGGAACCATAAATCTTTAACTTGGGCAGGAGATAAGTGCGGATTCCTGGTTTTTTACCGTATTTCTTGAACTGGGTTAATCGTGCGGTCGCCAGTTAAGGCCGTATTCTTGCTGAAAGGTACATTACTAGCCGAAACGCCATCGGAGAGACCCCGCAGATCCGGCGAAGCCTGTTCAACCATGCAGGTGGCGAAAGTCCCACCCGACCCGTTACGGGTAGGCACTGGTTATATGTGACGAACTGAAGCTGTTCAAGGGCTATCGGGTTCGCCGTGCTACCACCCCGAAAGCGTCCCCGGCATGATAGGTCCCATAAATCTTGACGTGAAGCGGACAGGAAAACAGTGGGGGGGGGAAACCGCATGCTGCGTTTGACGTGGCGGGAGCTGGAAACGTGGCCATGGCAACGGGTTGAGGCCCACCGCGAAAGCGAGGGAGAAGCCACCGAGGGCCTACCGTGCGCGGGCCTGTTCTCGACCCTACCGATGAGATAGGGCTTGGCGGCTGCACAAGGGTTCGATGACGATCCGTCGAGTGTCGCCTAGCTATTGCTGCGAAAACTCTCCTCCACAAACGCCCTGAGCTGCGTGGTATCGGTCCGCGCATAGGCGGCCGTGGTCTGCACCGAGGCGTGGCCGAGCAGCGCCTGCGCCACCGGCAGCGGCACGCGGTGATCGACCACCAGGGTACGCGCATAGCCATGCCGCAGCCAGTGCGTCGACGCCGTTTCCAGCGCCGCACGCAGGGCGCTTTCTTCGGGCGGCAGCCGGGCCGCGGCCAGCGCAAACACCGCCCGCACCTCGTCGTAGAGGCCGCTCGTACCCAGCGCCCGGCCGCGTTCGCTGTGGATGAGCGGCAGGCGCTCGCCAGGTGGGGGATCCGCGGGCAGCCCCCGCGCGCACCGGTACGCGCGCAGCGCCGGCAGGCAGGTCGAGGGGAGCGGGATGGCGCGTTGCTTGCCGCCCTTGCCGGTGACATGCAGGGTCCACTGGCGGGCCTCGTCCGCCTCGATCCGCGGTAGCGCGAACTCCTCGTTCCACACCAGTTCGGCGAGCCGGATGCCGGCAAAGCGGTACAGCGCCCAGACCGCGCGGCGCCGCGCCCAGACAGTGGCTGGAACTTCTTCTGGCGCGTCACCTGCCGCGACCGCATCACAGTGCGCGAGCGCGGCGGCCGGCAGGAAGCGCACCGGTGTCCAGGTCATGCGCGCGCGGCCCCCGGCGGCCAGGCCCTCGGCCGGATTGACCGTGAGATAGCCCGTGCGGTGCCACCACGCGAACAGGCTCGAGACCACGGCGAGGGCGCGGGAGATGCTCGCCGGCGCCGCACGCCGGACGGTTCCGGCGACCTCGGCACGCGGGGCCTGCAGGGCGTCGCGGTACGCCATCAGGTCCTGGCGGGTGAGATCCGAGTAGGGGCCCAGGCGTTCGCGCGTACACCAGGCCGCGAGCCGCCGCAATTCGGTTACGTAGGCGCGCAGGGTGTGCGGCGAGTGCGAGGCCCGCTCGCGCAGGAACAGTTTTACGGCCTGGGCGTCATCGGCGACACCGAGGGTGTTGGTCAGCGCCGCCGGATTAGCGAAGCGCCCCGCGCGGGCGAGCCATTCGGGATCTACGCCGGCGGGCAGGCCCGCACTGCCATCTGTGACCGTGTGCCGGATCGCCAGGGCGCCGTCCGTCGCGTCGTCAGGTGACGCCAAGCGGAACCGCCGACGATGCTGGCGCAGCACCCGCTCGAGCACCGTGGCGGCAGCGGGGGCGGAACTTTCCGACACCACGCGCAGGCGCCCGCGCTCCCAGTACTCGATGGCGGCGTCGTGCTCGAGCAGCAGCGCGAAAACCGCCGGGTGCTCGCGCTTCGCGTCGGCCAGCGACGGGCAGCCGCGCTTGAGGGCCGTCAGGGTCCAGCGCACGTAGACGGGGTGGCCGAGCGCATGCGCGACGTATTCCAGCGCGGCTTCCGGCGGCTCCGGCAGGCGCCGCGGCGGGCGGCAGCCCATGTCGAGCCAGGTAGACAGACCGGGCGGATGGGACGGCGTCATCGTGCTTTCCTCGCGGACGTGACCGCGGCCGCCTTCATCGTTCGGGTCGTGTGGGCCATGCTGCGTACCGGGCGACGTGTGCCCGCCGGTTGTGCCTTCGCCGTCGCGCTGCCGACACGCGCCAGCGTCTGGCGCTGCTGCTCGACCAGCGTGGCCAGCGCGGCCGCTTCCGCGGCGGCGTGCTGCCGGGCGTTGCGCTCCTCTCCCAGTTCGGTCAGCAGCCGCTCGCGCAGCGACTCGAGCGCGGCGAGCCGCTCGCCCGTGCGCGCCAGTTCCGCTTCGAGGCGCTGCCGCTCGGTCTGGAAGGTTTCGCGCTGGTGCGCGGTTTCCCGCAGCAGCTGTTTCGAGAGGCCGTCATAGCGGGCGCGTTCGGCAGTGAGCGCGCTGGCATGCTGCCGGGCGGCACTGGCCGTTGCTGTCTCAGCAACCGTCAGCTTCGCCTGAAGCTGGCCCGCCGCATCTTCGAGGGCGGTGGTCCGCTGCGTGGCCGCCTCGCACCCGGCGCGGGCGACGGCCAGCTCCGCCTCACGCGCACTGAGCCGGGTGCGCACGTCGGCCAGCTCCACCCGCAGCAGTTCGACCTTCAGCCCTGCGTTGTGCTGCGCCTCGGTGGCGGCCGCCACGATGCCATCGGTTTCGCGGCGCAGCCGCACGATGCCGTCCAGCTGCGTGGCGACGGCGGCTTCCCACAGCGCGCGCATCTGCGCGGCGATCTCGGGCGGCACGTCGGGCACCGCGAAGCCGGCGAGGCCCGCCTGCACGAGCTCTGCCTCGATCGCATTGAGGTGCCGCGAGAGCGTGGCGGGGTCCCCGGCGCCCAGCCGCGCGCGCAGTTTCCGGACCGAGACGATCTTCCGGAAGCGGGTGTCGGAGGCGGGCGCGGGGTCGCCCGCCTCGGCGAGCATCGCGAGGACGGTGGCGCGGATCGCGTCGGGGGTGACAGCGGCGGGGCGGGCCATGGGAGCCTCCGGCATCGGACGGGCAGCAAACGGCGGCGCGAGGCAGGGCGATCGGCGCAGGGGCAAGTGCCGGGGCGGCCGCACGGGGCGCAGGGCGGAAATTCCAGCATAGATTACGCACGAGCCTCACGCCAGACAACCCGCTTTGGCGTGATTAAAAACGCGGATCCCGTGATAAACGCCCTTATCGCGGCCAGCGCCAACGCTCATGCGTCCAGCTGCAGCGGCAAGCGAAGCCCCGTTTGTCACCCAGACGCAAGCCTGTGCCTGCGACCTGACAGACTTGATGATGTTCGCAAACGTATCGGCCGGCCAGGTCACCATCCTGCCGGCGGGTTCAATGCGCACCGGGATCGACAGCCGTGTGGCGGGGTGCGGAATGCCGCATGGCAGGGCGACAACGCAGGGATGCATCACGCAAGGTTGAGCATGGCGTTGCCCCAGCGACAGGCGTACTCTTCGAGAATCACCTGGTCGGATTCGGGCGCGACCTCCAGTGCGTAGTCGATAAACAGCTGCGCCGGGCGCAATATGTCTTGCAGCGTCAATAAAGACGCGCTCCCCCCATCTCCATAGCGGCTTTAATGAAGCTTTGCTGGTGGGCGACATCGACGAACCATGCGAGTGAGGGAAGCCGTGATAGGTCCACGTTGGTCCTTATTGTAAATTTTCAAATACAACTGTAGTGCGGATTGGCCGCTATGAAAAACCCAGTGCACTCTCTACAGTTCAGTCATCGGCGCTTGGCCTGCAGGTTTCAGAGAGGTCAATACCGCTACCCGCCTGCGTAATTTCGGCATTGAAATTCGCGGTGAAAGGAATGACGTTTGCACTGGTCAACGAAGCGTGTTTCCGACTTGCGAAGAACGGCGTGAAATACCTTCCGTGATCGACCTGTTTACGGCGTCGAAGGACCATTCTTGGGTAGCTGATGTGCAACCGCATCGCCGGATGCAAAACGCGCCGAGGTTTGGCGCGTTGTCGTTACGCGCATCAGAGGAAAATGAGGCGTTGGCCAAACTGGTTCTTTTCATAAAATGCCCTTTGACTGCTCTCGCGCCCGTGGCTTCCACCGACATGTCAACCAACCAGGTCGAGAAAACACTATGACTAAGGTACTAATCCTGGGCGCCAGCGGCCAGGTTGCGCGCTGGGCTGTCCAGATGCTGGGCGAGCGCCGCGACGTGGAGCAGACACTGCTCGTACGCGATCCGAAGAAACTCACCAGCAGCGAACCCGCCAACGCTAAGATCGTCATCGGCGACGTGATGGACAAGAGAACGCTCTCCCAGATCATGGAGGGGCAGGACGTGGTCTACGCCAATCTTGCGGGCGAGGTGGACGCGCAGACCGAGCGGATTCTCGAGGTAATGCGGGCCAAGGGCGTCAAGCGCCTGATTTTCGTGAATTCGCTGGGTATCTACGACGAGGTTCCCGGCAAGTTTGGCGACTGGAACCGCGACGAGATCGGACAGTACCTGCCGCCCTACCGCAGGTCGGCGGACCTGATCGAAGCATCCGACGTGGAATACACTATTCTTCGCGCAGCCTGGTTGCAAGATGAAAACGAAGTGAGCTACGAAATCACCGCGAGGGATGAGCCGTTCAAGGGCACGGAAGTTTCTCGTAAAAGCGTGGCCGCGCTGGTAGTGGAACTCATAGAGAACCCCGACCGCCTGGTGCGCGCCAATGTCGGAGTGAACAAACCGGGCACGGATGGAGACAAGCCCGCATTCGTTTAACCGAATGGCGGGCAGCAAAGCCATGCGTGCCACCATAAGTAATGTACCCAAGGTAAACGAGGCGGAGGCTTGCCGAAAGCGGGAAACTGGGAGTGCGTGCGACGACCCAGCGATGTCGCCGACATCGCTCCTTACCTTCCGTATCTTTGGCGCGCTACCGGTCGTGACTCAACGTTGCTTCAGGTAACGCCGCCATCGGGCAAAGTCATAGCCCCTGTTCGCACGCAGTATGTCCGAGTATTTGCCGAGCTGTCCCTTCGGCCCGGACAACATCGAATCGTCCCCGTCGGTCCCTGTGACCGTGATGGCACGCGGAACGTCTCACGTACCTGTGGTGATATGCCGGTTCAACCAAGCGTGGTCCGTGCCGTCGGATTGGGATTTGTTTCTTGGCCTGTGCGACTGAAAATGCTGAGCGCATCAAGCCTCGCCCGTTCCTAATCAATCTCGTCATATCCACGCAGGCGCCGAAGCATTCCCAGTTGCACCTGGCCTGATGCGTGTATGGCGTGCCATTCGCGTAACCGTCGCTGGAATGTCTTGGCGCTGCCGAAGCCGGGTTCCCGCAGCACGTCTTCCGGCGAATCCCCGTTTGCAGGACAGACAGGATGCCGTTCAATGTTGCACGGTAATCGACCGCGCGACGTCGGCTACCTTTGCGTGCCATGAATAATAACTGTCAACAGAGGGCACCCAGATAGGTCGCCGTCGAACTGGAGTCGCTGCCTCGCAGTGGCTAGTTCAACGCGCCCCAGTGAAGCGTAGCGGTTTCGGAGCCGCTTCGCGCCTACCAACGTACGGAACACCAGATGGCGAGCGATTGCCGGTTGAGCACTGGTGTCAGTAACATCCGCCGAACTGCTTCGAGCAGCCACAGCTGTCTCGATCATTCAAATACAGGACTGCCCCGTTCCCGATGCCATTCCTCTACTTGCAGGTATAAGGCGCGCATGCCCGCCGTGACGAGCAGATTGACAACAACGAAAAGACACCAACTAATGAAATTGTCATTCACGCAAAAGCTAGGGTTGCCGCTGATTCTATGTCTGCTGTGTTTCCTCTTCCTGTCCGTTACGGATGCGTATCGGAGTCGGGAAATCCGTCTGGAGGAGCGGAAATCGGATCTGGTCCATGCAACCCAGATCGCGCTCGCAACGATCGCAACGTATGCGAATCAGGTGTCTACCGGCGAACTGACTGTCGCGCAAGCCCAAAAGAGGGCAATGGACTTGATTCGCGGCATGCGTTATGGAGAATCCGGATTTTTTTCGATCGTGAACTCAAAGGGCGTTGTGTTGATGTATCCGTTCGACGCCTCTCTTCAGAACAAACCGATTAGCGAATTGAGCCCGAAGGTCAGGGCGATCATCCAAGGCCAGATTGATTTGGTGGCACGGTCCGGCAGCGGATTCCAACGCTTTGCCTATCCGAGAGAAACCTCCGGTGTGACGACTGACGCCGCTCGGATCGCCTACATCGACAGTTGGCGAGCGTGGGACTGGATCATCAACACTAGTCTGTTCATCGACGACATCGACACCGCGTTCTACACGAGCCTGCTGCAAAGCCTTGGCATCTGTCTGATCGTAGCGTTGCTAGTGAGCAGCGTAGTTGTCGTCCTTAATCGAGGCATTGTCCATACGCTGGGCGGAGAACCAGGCTATGCCGTCAGGATCGCGGGGCGGATTGCCGAGAACGATCTGACAGCAACTGTGCTGACCCGGCCGAATGATCGCGGTAGTCTGCTCTGCTCTATGAAGCTGATGCAGGCAAATCTCTCTGGCGCAATCAGTGGCATCAAAATATGCGCAGGGTCTATCGCATCTGCCGCTGCACAGATTTCGGCCGGCGATCTGGATCTATCTCGTCGCACAGAGCAGCAGGCGGCCGCGCTCGAGGAAACGGCGGCGAGCATGGTGGAGCTTTCATCGGCGGTAAATCAAAATACCGAAAATGTTCGCCAAGCAAGCCAGGTTGCGATACAGGCAGTGCAGGTCGCCGAGCGTAGCAGCGCAGTCGTGTCACAAGTCATCGATGCGATGAGCCGAATTGACACGAGCTCCGGAAGGATCGCTGAAATTGTCGGTATCATCGAGAGCATCGCGTTTCAGACCAACATTCTCGCGCTGAACGCTGCGGTCGAAGCCGCGCGCGCGGGTGGGCAGGGACGCGGCTTCGCAGTTGTCGCATCTGAAGTTCGATCGCTCGCGCAGCGCTCTTCGTCGGCATCGAAAGAGATCCGTGATCTCATTCAGGACTCTGTGACACACGTTCGAAACGGCGTGGAGCTTGTGAATGCTGCGGGTGCGTCGATGTCCGAAATCATGTCTGCGATCCGGCGTGTGACCGGTTTGATGGAGGAAATTGCGGATGCTTCGGTTGAGCAGAGTCACGGCATCGAGCAGATCAATCAGGCCGTGTCCGAAATGGACAGGACGACTCAGCACAATGCCGCCTATGTCGAGGAAGTGGCCGCCGCAGCGCAGTCTCTCGACGATCAGAGCAAGCGACTCGTAACGATGATTTCGAGCTTCATCGTTCACGAAGATCCTCCGCAACAGGCGCTGGAGGCAATCGGTTCACCCCAGCACATTGCGCTGTACCCGATTACTGATCCGCCGGGCGGCGGTAGCTGTCCGACGTGAGTACGGCGACGCCTTCTTAACTCGTCGATACCTTCACACGCTTCTCGGCCGGTGAAGGAGGCAAGGTCATGCGCTCCCGTTTCTCAACCAGAAAATCAATGAGTGCCCGCACCTTCACAGGCATCTGTGCGCGGGTGGGGGCGTAGATGTAGAAGCCTGGGAAGGGTTTGCACCAGCGCTCCAGTACGCGGATTAGCGCTCCAGACTCTACGTGCGGCCGAACCGCGATGTCGATATGTTGAATGAGTCCGACATTCTGTAGGCCGGCGCGAAGCATGCCATCATCGTCATTTGTGGTGATGCTGCCCTGCGGTTCCACCGTGAACAGATGTCCGCCTGCTTCCGTCGACGTGAATTCCCACGGATGTATTGCTCCACTTCTTTCTCGGTAGCGCAGGCAGTTGTGGTTCGGCAGATCCTCTGGACTGGTCGGTTTTCCGTAGCGCGCGAAGTAGGCGGGTGTACCGACCACCGCCATTTCCAGCGCCGGCGTAATCGGTACGGCCATCATGTGCTCGGCGAGGCTCTCACCGAGTCGAATGCCGGCATCACACCCGTCCGCAACAATATTCGCCAGAGCATCGTCCATGACCAGTTCGAGGCTTAACTTCGGGTGGCGGGAACAAAACTCTTCCAGATGCGGCTCCACGAGTGTCTTGGCCGCGATTCGAGATGTGTTTACCCGCACAAGACCCGAAGGTTCGTCCTGCGCATCATGGAGTTGCTGCACCGCTCGCTCGACCGAAGTCAGTGCCGGATACCACACGTCGTAGAGCCGCTGCCCGTGCTCGGTGAGCGACATGTCCCTGGTTGTTCGATAAAGCAGCTTGATGTTTAGCCGACGCTCAAGGGCCTTTACGTTCTGAGAAAGGTTCGCGCGGGAGACGCCCATTTCGGCGGCTGCCTTGGTGAAGCTCCGATGGTGTGCGACGTGAGCGAATGCAGCGAGCGATGGGAGCAGGGCAGGATCCATATGGCGGCCATTGTCAATCTCAGATTACAACTGTAGTCGATATTACTCCCTTTTTGGAAGCCAAAGTTTTCCCTATAGTTCACTCATCGTTGCGTAGCCAGTCCCGTTGCCGGGCGGAACCCGGCGGGCCATTGGATCCTTACTCTGAATGGAGTGCATCATGAAGAGCGTCAAAATCAAGCACCTGTATTGGGACATTGCTGCAAACCTCTATTTCCCGCCGGGCTTTAGTGAAAGCCAGAAGTATCCTGCCATCATCAGTGCCCATCCTATCGGGAGTTGCAAAGAGCAGACGTCGGGAAATGTATATGGTGAGGCTTTGGCCAAAGAAGGTTTCGTTGTCGTTGCTTTCGACGCGAGCTTTCAGGGGGATAGCGGTGGCGAGCCGCGTTACATTGAAGATCCCACGCTGCGCGTGGAGGACTTCCGCGTGGTTTGCGATTACCTGGTGACGCTGCCGTATGTTGACGAGGATCGTATAGGCGTACTCGGAATTTGTGGCGGTGGTGGTTATTCAATCAACGCTGCGATGACCGAGCGGCGTATCAAGGCTGTCGCCACCGTGACGGGTGCCAACTATGGTCGGCTGATGCGCGAAGGTTTCAGCAACTACAACCCCATCGCGGCATTGGAAGCGATGGCCAAACAACGTACCGCCGAGGCACGAGGTGCGGCCCTGCGCGTGGATGATCTGCTGCCGCCGTCGCCGGAAGCGGCGCGGGAAGCTGGATTGACGGAAACCGACCTTTACGGTGCCACCGAGTACTACCGCTCGGATCGCGGTCGTGCGCCCAATGGTGTGAACCGCGCATTGTTTTCGCACCAGGCTGCCGCCGTCGGCTGGGATGCGTTCCACCTATGCGAAACGCTGCTCACGCAGCCGCTAATGGTTGTGGTGGGTGACAAGGTGGGCGCATTCGGCGCTTATCGCGACGGCTGCGAGATCATCGGTCGCGCCGCTTCGAAGAAGAAGGAACTGGTGGTCGTGGAAGGTTGGTCGCACTACGACCTATACGACAAGCCCGAACCGGTGGGGAAGGCGCTGGCGAAACTGATCCCGTTCTACAAGGAAAATCTCTAACGCACACATTGTATGCGTAGGAGGCTACACGCAAGATACATCAGACGATGTGTCTTGCTGATTTGTCTTGTTAGCCGGCTTTGAACCGATGGTGCTAACTCTGGCAAGGTGGTGACCGAACGGATGATCGATGCGCTTTCTGCCATCGTAAAGCCGCCGATGGTAAAGCGATTCTTTAGTTTCAGCCTCGTTATCGCGCACCCGTGGGCGTGATCGGAGCATGCGGCTCCGAACACACAGTGCTGTGCGTAGCCTAACTAACCAACGCGAGCGACGTGCACCACAAAGAGGACGCGCCGAAAGAGCCATTCGAGTAGCCGGCGGCTTCACGCGAGCGTGCGACAGTCAACGTATCGAGTCTGCGCGGCTCATCTCGACCGCCTGGTGCGCGGCAATCCAGGCATTGCTATAACGCGCGTACAGCGACAAACCCGCTTTCTGGTGGCTGTTCTGGCCACGAGTTAGATGGTTGAAGGCCTGCACTGAGAGCGCAGGCACCTGCAGTCCGAACGAAGTGCAAACATGCGGGCTCCTCGTCCTTCGCGCCTGTTCGGGTCTCCTGCCGCATGCTGTCTATGCAACGACATTGAGGGCGTATGAAGGTTATTCTCTTTGGAGCTTCCGGTATGGTCGGCCAAGGTGTTCTGCGGGAATGCCTGCTGGACCCGAACGTTGAGGCCGTGCTCGTAATAGGCCGCAGCCGGCTGACGCAAGAGCACCCCAAGCTACTTCATCTCGTGAAAGACGATCTTTTCGACTACCGTGGGATCGAGGGGCAGTTGGGCGGATACGATGCGTGTTTCTTCTGTTTGGGCATCTCTGTTAGCGACACCGACGAGGCGGGTTACATCCGGATTAATCATGACCTTCCGATCGCGGTCGGGCAGGCGCTCGCTCGGCTCGAGCCCGGCATGACGTTTGTCTATGTCTCAGGGGGCGGCACAGACTCCACCGAGCGGGGGGCAGTTATGTGGGCGAGGATCAAGGGTCGAACAGAGAACGAGTTGCAGAAACTCGGTTTTCGCCAAGTCTATTTGTTTCGCCCGGGGTTCATTGTTCCGCTTCATGGGGAAAAGTCGAAAACTCGCATGCTCCGACTTCTCTATACGTACCTGGGCTGGGTTTTCGCGATGTTGCGAAGACTGTTCCCAGAGCGAGTGCTCGACACGGTTCGTATGGGACAGGCCATGTTGCAGGTCGCGCGCAGCGGGAACAACACGGCCGTCGTTGAGAGTGCCGATATCAATCGACTCGCCCACGCGGCGGGGTCCTTTACAAGAACGACGGCTAACCCATGAATCTGGAACGCGATGTCGTCATCGCTTTCGACTGTGCCTTGAGTTTGCATACAACGGTATCGCGATGTAAGTCCGTTCGTCGTGGGAGCTGAATCGATCATCTATTCCCGCTCTGCGGGCCAGGAATCGGATGAGGAGCCGAGGGTGCACAGGCCGCAGTGTGACGACGCCAGGCCGACGGATGACG
This sequence comes from Paraburkholderia sp. A3BS-1L, assembly GCF_051125215.1. Classification (NCBI taxonomy): domain Bacteria; kingdom Pseudomonadati; phylum Pseudomonadota; class Betaproteobacteria; order Burkholderiales; family Burkholderiaceae; genus Paraburkholderia; species Paraburkholderia sp. A3BS-1L. The sequence goes on from NZ_CP120445.1 coordinate 89,806, forward strand.
CATCGTTCCAGGAACAACAATTCAACCTGGCAAGTTTGGTAGTGGTGTAGCCGGGAAGCAGCACGTCGAAAGGCCGTCTGGTTTCGATCTCGATGGCCTGATGAACTGACAAATTGCGCGGCGCGTCGGGCGGCCCGCCTTCGATGTATCCGAACCTACGATTCGGCATTTGTCAATTGAACCGAACTCGGGTCGCGCATAGCATCATCAAAGATCGCCTTGATGGAGTGCGTTGTTGCCGTCTGAAGCAGTAGTTATCCAAATTTGATAGTTCGCCGGATTTTACCCTGCATTGCTGACGTATGTCAGTTTCGGGAGAGCATTCGTTCAGTTTGAATCCGTGCGCCGGCGCGCGAGTCAGTCCCATCCATGGTACGTGGCGACGGTCGTCTTACATCGAAATGCGAGTTCTGTATGAGACGAGTGGTGCGGCATCGATGTCTCCGGAATCGCTTGCGTCCGGGTGTGAAATGGATCGAGTGAGTTCCTTGCCGGCCGAACCCGGGCCATCTGACCTGCTAGGTGCTCGGGGAAGTAAGCGAAAGCCATTCGGAGAATTGTGCAAAAAGACGGCAAGTTTGTGCATGGGGCGTCGTGGAACGCGCGTTACGATATAGCTGTGCTTATTCAGAGGAAGGGATCGGTTCTGACAATGTGGCCGATTCACGCAAGAAAGTATGGGCAGGACTACGAAAGCTCCGTTATCACAATCCGGTGAACCTGGTTCGCTGGCTGGACTGATCGAAAGGTTTGCTCCGTATGACGGCAGATTTGACTTGCCAGTCGCAGGTGTGCACGTCATGCGAGCGTCGAGTTCGTGCAAGGAGCTGGTGCATGGTGTGCAGAAACCATGTTTGTGCTTCGCGGTACAAGGCTCAAAGACGATCATGTCCGGTAAAGGCGTGTATGAGTATGATGAAGCGCACATGCTTGTCTACGGTGTCGAGGTTCCGGTTGCCGGCAAGGTGAATCGTGCGAGCCCATCGGCGCCATTCCTGTGTTTTCGGCTGGATCTGGACGCAGCTCGGCTCGCCAGCCTGTCCCCCAAGGTCTTTCCTCACGGCTTACCGAAGATCAGTGAATACGGCGCCATCCAGATTGGACCATTGGATGCCGCAATAGTCGATGCTTCTACAAGGCTTCTCGAGTCGATGGCGAAGCCACATGAACGAGATCTACTCGGTCCAATCATCATTGATGAAATCCTTATGCGGTTACTGCTCGGTCCATTAGGTAGCCGTATTGCACAGATCGGGCATGAGGATTCGACATATACCCGCATCGCCAAGGCCATTACATGGATACGGGAAAACTACATGCAATCTTTTACCGTGGAAGAAATGGCCCGATCAGTGCATATGAGCGCTTCGACGTTTCATAACCATTTCAAGTCGACGACTTCAATGAGCCCCTTGCAGTATCAGAAAGTGTTGAGGCTACAGGAGGCACGACGTTTGATGCTATCGACAAAGCAAGATGTGGCTGGCACCAGCAAAGCGGTCGGCTACGTAAGCGTATCGCAGTTCAGTCGAGAATACAGTCGGATGTTCGGTGATGCGCCAAAACGAGACATCACACGATTGCGGCAGCAAGCGTTCGAAACTCGCCGATTGGCGATCGCTAGCGTCCTATGACGGCTCGGCTCCAGGCACGCAAACGCGATCTAGTGCCTGGAACGAGCGTGCCATCGCGGCGTGGCGGTGGAGAAAACACGGACGTGGATTCAGATCACATCTTTTGATTGACCTAGTCGGCGTATGACGCGGGTACGGAATAACGACGCCGATACAGAATGTAGGAGGACGTATGCGAGGGATGGTATTTCGAGGGGATTGCAAGGTAGAAGTGCTGGATTTCGACGACCCATCCCCCGGTCCCGGTGAAGTCATAGTCGAAATTAAAGCGTCCGGAATGTGTGGAACCGACTTGCACTACTATCGGGATGGCATGGCAAAGTCCCTGGCGATGCTTGGAATGCAGGATCGGATGGAATCGGACTGCATTATTGGCGGGCATGAACCGTGTGGCGTAGTAGCTGCGATCGGGGCAGGAGTGGACAGGGGCTCGTTCAAGATCGGCGATCGGGTGATGGTGTTCCATTATGCCGGGTGCGCGTTCTGTGATCATTGTCGGACGGGCTGGACCCAACTGTGCGACAAAGGTGCCCGTATTTACGGAGTCTTAAGTCACGGAGGTCATGCCGACTATATGAAGGTGCCGGCATCGTCGCTCGTCCATCTGCCCGACGAAGTATCGTTCAAAGGCGGTGCCGCCGTGTCGTGCGGTACCGGCACAGCCTACGGGGCCCTCTTGCGTCTCGATATCAGCGCACGTGACACCCTCGCGGTATTCGGCCTTGGTCCCGTCGGCCTTTCCACGGCGCAACTCGCTGCGGCGATGGGTGTCGAGGTGATCGGCGTCGACATCAATGCCGACCGTGTAGCACGCGCGAAGGAGTTTGGTGTCGCCCACGCGATCGACGCAAGCCAGGCTGACGCCGTGGAGGAGGTCCACAAGCTTACGGGTGGAAAGGGCGTGTCGTGCTCCGTCGACTGTGCAGGCGGTGAGGTGCCGCGGAGGCAGGCAGTGCTTAGTACGGCAGTGTGGGGGCGCGTGGCCCTCGTCGCCGTCGGCGGCAACCTGACGCTCGACGCAATGAAGGACGTGATCGGCAAACAACGCACGTTGATCGGCTCCTTCACTTTTTCTGAAATCGGGATGAAGGATTGTGCGCACTTTATAGCCAACCACGGTGTTGAGGTCGACCGCCTCTTTACCGACGAATGGACGCTGTCACAGGCCGATGAAGCCTACGCCCACTTCAATCAGCAGAGCGGCGGCAAAGGCGTCATTGTCTTTTGAGATCCGAGATCCGGATCGAATCTGAAATATGGCATTTGTCCGTGTAAAGGACAACGGAGGTTGTAATGACGAAGAGAACTATCGAACTGAAGCACCCCCATCAATTCTTCATCGGCGGAAAGTGGGTCGAGCCTTCGACCTCGGAAACCTTCAGCGTAATCGATTGCGCGACAGAGGAAGTTGTCGCGACCGTGGCAAAGGCTGCCTCTGCGGATATGCAACGCGCAATCGAGGCGGCGCGCGAAGCGTTCGACAATGGGCCTTGGCCGCGAATGACGCCGGTGGAACGTGCCGGCTATCTGGAGAGATTTGCGGAGCGATTGGAGGCATTAAACGACGACTTCGCGCGCGTTTGGTCAATCGAGACCGGGATTGTGTATAAGGTCGCTCAACCTCGTATTGGCTTGTTCATTAGTGGTGCTTTTCGCCAATACGCAGCGATGGCGTCGACCTTCCCGTTCATGGAGGAACATCAGTCCGTTACGGGCAACGTCGCCTACCGCGTCTATGAACCCGTTGGAGTTGTAGGTGAAATCATTCCATGGAACGGTCCGGCAGGTTTGATGGCCTACAAGACGGCACCAGCATTGCTTGCTGGTTGCACGTTGGTCATCAAGTCATCGCCAGAAGCTCCGTGTTCCGCGTACATGCTCGCGGAAATCTGCGAAGAAATCGGATTGCCGCCTGGCGTGATTAACGTCGTCACGGCGGACCGGGATGTGTCGGAAGAACTGGTTCGCCATCCCGGGGTAGACAAAATCACATTTACGGGCTCAACCGGCGCTGGTCGAAGAATCGCGTCGATCGCCGGCGATCGGGTTGCCCGCGTCACACTCGAACTGGGTGGAAAGTCTCCCGCTATCATCCTCGACGACTACGATATTGAGACAGCAGCGCAGACCCTCGGCTCATCCTATTTTGGCTACAACACCGGGCAGATTTGCCATAGCTTGACACGCGTAATTGTGCCGCGGGCAAAACATGACGCTATGGTCGAGGCACTCGCAAACATTGCGAAGCAGATCGTCGTAGGGGATCCCTTTGCGCCCGAGACGACATCCGGACCACTTGCGAGTGCGCGGCAACGTGACACGGTTCAACGCTTTGTAGAGATGGGTGTCGCCGAAGGCGCGACGCTTGCAACCGGCGGTAAGCGACCGCCGGCTCAAACCCGCGGCTTCTTTTTTGAACCCACCGTTTTTGGAAATGTGAATAACCGGTCAACGATCGCACAACAGGAAATTTTCGGGCCGGTTTTGAGCGTCATACCGGCTGACGATGAGGCCAGTGCGATCCAGATGGCAAACGACACGCCTTACGGCTTGAATGCCGCTGTGTTCACGAATGACCGCGATCGTGCGCTAAATGTGGCCCGACAGATTCGCTCAGGAACCGTCGGTCATAACGGGCCGCGGACCGACTTCTCCATCGGCTTTGGCGGATTCAAGCAATCGGGTATCGGCCGGGAGGGCGGTACTGAGGGCCTGACTGCCTTTATGGAATCCAAGACTATCGTCATGGCATGAAGGTGGGTGTGAGCGCAACGCTCCGCCTCGGGATATTCAGTAAAGGCATAGCGGTGCGACAGCATCAAGCAGTGCAGCGAAGTGACGGGGATGTCGTATGGTGAGTATGAAAAATTTGCGTACGCGATTGCTCACCATTCGCCCTCTACGCAGTGATTTGTTCCCGTGGGCTGTCGCGCTGTCGGTAGGGCTGGACTACTTCGACAACACGATGTTCCCGTTCTTCAACAGCTATATCGCCGGCGGGATCAACGTTCCGCCGGACGAAATGGTTTGGTCGTCATCGGCCTATGCAGTGGCGTCGGTACTGGGTATCGTTCACCAACAATGGTTCGTAGAGCGGATCGGATATCGTCGATATCTGACCATATGTTTGCTGATGTTCTCCATCGGCTCTCTCGCAGTTTCACTGAGTTCGACCTCTTTCGAGGTCGCCATGGCGCGTGGCTTCCAGGCCTATTTCATAGGCCCGATGCTGGGTACCTGTCGCATTCTCATTCAGACGGGATTTTCGCCAGCCTATCGTCCATCGGCCACCCGGCTTTTCCTGTTAGTCATCCTCTTGGCAAGCGCATCGGCCCCTTTGATCGGGGGATTTCTCATAGCGTACTTTGATTGGCATGCGCTTTTCATCTGCACGACGATCGCCGGTATCGTACTCGCGACATTTTCGTTTCTCGTCGTGCCGCACATCGGTATATGCAAGGAGACAATGCGAAGTGATATGCATCTGTTGCCATACCTGTTGTTCGCACTTTCGCTTGGCGCGCTGCAAATCGTTGCTCAACAGGTTCGATTCGAGCTACTCGGCAGTTCTCCCGTGCTAGTCATGCTGATGGCGACAGGATTACTCGCGCTTGGATGGGTTGCATGGCAGCAGTGGAGTCATCCAAAGCCGCTCGTCCGACTAAACGCTTTGCGTGAGGGGGTTTTCAGGACCGCGATCATTCTCTATGCGTTCTACTACTACGTCACGAACGCGATCGGCTACCTGATTTCCAGATTCATGGATGCTGGCCTTGGATACCCCGTAGAATTCGTTGGAACGCTGGTCGGATTAACATCGCTTTCATCTGTTGGAATGGCGATCCTATATTTTCGGTACGCAAAATATGTTAATGAAAAGAAGTGGTTGATTGTTCCAGGGTTCCTGATGGCAACGTTTATCGCCGTTTGGTTTTACCACCTATCACCGGGTGTTAGTGCGCCGTGGCTGCTTCCACCGTTGATCGTGCGTGGTTTTCTTTTAATGTTCATCGCTCTTCCTAGTGGAGGCGTTGCTTGGAAGATATTTTCGGATCACGAATTTACCCATGGATATCGATTAAAAAACATCGTCAAGCAGCTGGCATATTCGCTTTCTACTGCTTCCATGATCATCTTCGAACAGCATCGACTAGCTGTTCATCAAACGAGGCTGGTTGAATTCGCTACTCCGTATAACCCAATATTCGCGAGCACACTGGAGGCGATGACATCCGCATTTGCTACTCAGGGATATACGGCCACACAGGCGGGACGAATGGCACTCGAGGCACTCACGCGTTTGACAGTCCATCAGGCGTTTTTTATGAGTGTGTTGGACTGCTTCTACATAGTCTCAGCGGTCTCCCTACTCGGTGCCGCAATTGCTTTGATCCAACGACACGTAAAGTAGGACTGGAGAGGGCTTCCAGGCGCTCCGAGCTTGCGGCGTTTACGCCTGTCCGCAGAGGAGGAAGGTAGGTGGCTGTCCGTCGAGTCCAGCGCGGCGAGCCCGTCTTGTCGGAACTAATTTAAAGCAGTTGCCGCCAAGACGGGGGAGCGCGCTGAACGCGCACCCCGTCTCTCCACGGTTACGGATTAGAATTTGTGCCGCATTGCGAGTCGAATGAGCACCTGGTTCTTGGTAGTCGATGCATCGGGCGCTGCTGAGCCGCCGGTGCCGTAGGTGTCAGGAGCTATTGACGCGACAGTTGCGTCTCCGGCCGCGTGTTGGTAAGCGCCAAGCAGATAGACGTCCGTACGCTTGGAAAGGAAATAATCGCCGATGAGTTCGACTTGGTGATACTTTGGACTCTTGCTGTTTGAGCTCAGCTTCCCGTCGGTGAACGTGTAATTTCCCGACAGGTAGAACGAGGGGGAGATCTGCCAGTTGGCTGAAGCTGCGTAGTTATCGAACTTCAGGGTGTCGTGGACCGAATTGAACTTCGAATGGCTATAGACGAAGCCGACCCTCACTGCGGCTAATTGATACGTGGCGCCTACTGCCGCGTTATCCTCGCGGATCACTGCGGTTGCCAGCCCTGCTGAGTGCAGCGCTGAAGTGGAGGTGACATTGATGTAGTCGCCCGAGATGGCGCCCGTGGTATTCGCGTTCGGTGCATTGAGGTGCGTGTAGCCCGCACCGAGGGACAACTGACCCAACGTATAGCTGGCGCCAGCGCTCCACAGTCGATTGGTGGCAAATCCAGAGCCAGTGTCCGTTGTGGCCGTGTTGCTGAAGGCGTACATTCCGCCAAACTTGAAGCCGCCGTAGTTGGCGCTAGTGAATTTGATTGAGTTGTTGACGCGGAAAGAATTGTCGAGGTTGTCGTTATCGAATGGATGAGCGAGACCCGTGTAGACGATTCCGCTTAAGGGTTGAACGTAGTCGACCACCGAATCGTACTGACGTCCCATCGTGACAGTGCCGAACCTATCGTTCTGCATTCCCACGTACGCCTGACGTCCGAACAGGCGGCCACCTTGCGCTAGCGCTCCACCACCCGTAAAGCCGTTTTCGAGTACGAAAATGGCTTTCGTTCCGCCGCCAAGATCTTCGCTTCCTCTGAGTCCGAAGCGGTTTCCCTGGATGACGCCGGAAGTCATAGTCCAGTTCGGTTTTCCATTATCGTTATTGACGTAATTAAGGCCGGCATCGATTAGGCCGTACAGCGTCACACTGCTTTGTGCGGACGCCGTACCCGCGAACGCCCCAATGACAGCAATTGACAAAAAACGCTTTTTCACTGACATGTCTCCTGATTCAATGGTTGGTAAAAGCTTTGGTGAAAAGCGACAACTTCTTATTGTTGTTTTGTATTTGGGTGCGGCGGTGCGCCGACTACTCCTCCCACAGGTTGCGGTGCGTGTATTCGAGCGCCGTCACTTGACCCGATTGTTCAGGTGGGCGCTGATAGCACCGCGGAGGAGCGGAGGCATTCGTTTGCACGAACGGTTGTTCGAAGAGATGCAACGATATCGGCTCGTATCATGAGGTCTCCGTTATTAGATTTAATATTTGTTTAAATTTCCGAACACATTCTGAACAAATATTCTCGATCATCACAATGCTGGTGATGTGGATCAGCCGTCAACGCGACCAGCGAAACATTTCCGTACTTCGATGGGAGCACGATCAGAATGTGTGGAAGATTGCGTTTGCTACTGTGCTTTCTGCGACGTCCAGAATACTTTCGGGAGTCTGTTTACGTTCCACCAATCGGAATCGCAAAGAGGCCGTGTATGTAGAGTAAGTTGTAGGTGGGGAAGTGTGAGCGATCGTGAGCGATCGTGCAGCGAGTTGAATGAGCGAGCTACCAGGATTTGCTCGTTGAGCTGAGGAGGCGTTCTTGATGGGAAGAGTCGGCGGCTTCTTCGAGAACGGGAGTCGGTTATCTCGTTCCGTACAATGACAAGTTCGTCGGCGGACGGAACTCGCCTGGTGGATGTTTTCTTCGGGTAGTCGATGTCGCTCGGTAGCAGGTTACAGGTTCATCTGGGGGCGTTCGCTAGATAGTCAGATCATTCCAATCTGGCTTGTTCATAGAGCCGTTTGGTCCGTGAACGACTGTTTACTATCCGGCGGCTGATGAAGCGTAGTACCTTTTCACCGCAAATCTCGTCATACTCGCCAAGCTGATGGCCCGCGCCTTGAATGCGGACGTACTCGGCTTGTGGACAAAGTGCGCAAAACTCTGCGACACCCAACTCGCTAATGACGTCCGACTTCTCTCCGCGCATAAGCAGTGTGGGCTGAGCGAGCTTTCGTGCACTTGCAATGAGCCGTTGATGGCGCCTCGCCATGTCGCGAGGCCACGAAACAAAGTGGGGGTCGCAGCTCCCGGATTTGCCGGTTGAGACCGCCTGCTGACGCATATCCGACTGTATCCGAGCGACGCCCACAGGCTCCGTCTGCGGCGCAAAGTTGATAAGGATTAGCCCGCGTGCATCTACGAAGTTCTCGCCGACTGCGAGCAAGCTGGTAGCTGCTCCGGTCGCAGCGCCAATAAGTATTGGTCGTGTTACGCCCAGTGAGTGTGCGATACGTTCAAGGTCTCGCACCATCGCACCTTGACTGTAATTGCAGTCCGTTGGCCAGTCCGAGCAGCCGTGGCCTCGCGCGTCAAAAGAAATGACATGAAAGCCTGCCTCGCCGAGCAGGTGCGCCATATGGCGCCATGAGTGGCGGGTTTGTCCCGCACCATGGAGCAACATGACCGGGGTGCCGCTCGGGTCACCCAATGTGTCGCCGCCTAAGCGAACTCCGTTGTGACCTCTCCACCAATGTTGTGGCTCAGGAACCAGGGTCAAACCGTTCATCATAATCGTCGTACTCGTTGCGTCGATTCTCGCGCGTAGCTTAAGAATGTTCAGGCCAACCTTTAATCTCAACAATAGAAGTCCGGGCGTCAAGGGCGATGGGCGCGATGTTCCGTGCTTTGAAGGTCTACGCGTGAGGCCAGGATCGGCTTGCGTGGCTAATCCACACATTGAGCGATAGTATGAACACTATCGCCACCTGGACCAGCAGGTCGTCCACATCGAGCGGGGCTAGGCCGTACCACCGCGTGAAGCCGGGAGTGCTGCGCGGTGTTTCTTTCCAGCCCTGACATTTACACGATTACGGCAAGCCTGCCGGCTTCCAAGGTGGGCGGCTTCGCACAGTTTTCGGGCGACCGGTCAGGTCGCCGTAGGTGTACGAACATACGAGGCCGAGCGGCGGATAGTGTACGATTCGTTCATCCGGATTGCGTGGCGCGCACAGACCGCGCAGCAGTCACCTGGATCGATCTCGGGCAGCTCTACGTTTTCTTGCGAGGTAAATGTACGCGTGCCACTGGGTCCTTGGATAGCATCAGAAAGACGTGTGAAAGAGGAGACATGAGTACCTTTAACCGGCTGCATCTGGTACGGCAGGTAGACCTGCTTACGTTGAAACTTTTCGTTTCGGCGGTCGAGGAACAGCAGATTGGCCTTGCCGCGATTCGCGAAAACATCGCGGCATCCACAGCGACCAAGCGCATCCAGGATCTCGAAGACATCGCGGGCGTGAAGTTGCTCGAGCGTGGCCCGAAAGGCGTCGCGCCGAGCCCGGCGGGCGCTGTATTGGTGCGCTATATCAGGCGCATTTTCGAAAACCTTGACGACATGCGAGCCGAGATTTCGTCGTTTACGGAAGGTATGCGCGGAGAACTGACGATCGCATCAGCGCGCTCGATCATTGTGCCGTTCATCGCACGCGAACTAGGCGACTTCAAACGCGAATATCCGCTTGTCGAATTCGTTGTGCGAGAAATCGAAAATGCCGGGATCGTACAAATGGTTGCGCGTGGCGAGGCAGACGTCGGCGTGTTTGCGGCCACGCACGAACTCGATCTGAGCGGGGTGGATGTCACGCCATATCGTACTGATCGCCTGATTGCGGTTGTGCCGCAAGGACACCCGTTGAGCGAGCGCGGCAAAGTCTCGTTTGCCGATCTGCTGCAGGAGAATCTCATTGCTGTAAACGCGATGCGGGGTGCATTTCGCGTTGCATCGCGGCGGTTGGGAGTCGAGTTCGAACCGCGCTACAGCGTTGCCAGCGCTGGCGTTGCCGTTAGCCTCGTCGAGGCAGGACTTGGTGTGACTATCCAGCCTGAGTGCCTGGTAAGCCACGAATTGTTCAGCCGTGTTTCCGTGCTGGAGTTGGCTGAGCCTTGGGCCGTACGCAGGATCCACATTGCGACGGCACGCGGACGTGAGCAGAACCCCATCACAAACGCGTTTGTCAGCCAGTTGCTCGACCATCCACGCGGCCAGCCAGCAGTCGGAGTTTGATCAGAAGGGAGACGATCGTGCCAGGTTGAACCGGTGGGTTACCGGTTCAACTGGTACGCAACTGACATCCCCGTATTCTCACTTGAAGTCCGACAAAACGGGTCTTCGGACGTCGGTTAGTCGCTCCGGTCGAGTACGGCGGCATACAGCGCCACTCAGGGGGGCGCTCGCGGCGCCAATCGCGTGATCGTTTCCATGTACCGTTAGTTTGCGAGCACTCTTGCATGAAGATTTGAATAGAGAATCCGCCTGCCAGATAGTTCGAAGTACGGAACGGTGGTGGAATTCAGATTGACGCTCGATGTCAGCGCGGTCAATGATGCGGGAACCGTATGATCCACACCTGTGCAGCCGCCGATACTCGGCTAGCTTTCCATCGGCGCTAAGGCACATCTAAGTCATCTGATTAGCGCTACACGATGGCGGTATCCGGTCATCGTGGGCGGATGATCCGACCTGACCTGGATTCGTTCGGATCCAGTTTGATCTTTCTATTCTTCTATTCGCATGAACCACAGCGAACTCTCGCCAACGTGTCAGTCTGGAACCCCTGATTCCGATTGCAGTGTGCCTGATCTCTCGCAACTGATCCGTCCGGGCGACACCGTCATGTGGGGGCAGTCCCACGCCGAGCCCGTGAAGCTAATGCGTGCGCTCGTCGCGCATCGCCACACCTTACGACGGATCCGTATCTTTCTCGGCATTGGTCGCGCGGAGGTGTTGGCGCCCGAGTATGCGAGCGAGTTCGATTTCCTCGCATACTGCGGGAGTGGGGCCAATCGCAAGCTTGCTCGCGCAGGGGTACTTGATATTCTCCCTGTGCACTACTCGCAGCTTCCGGCGCTGATCGGCAGCGGTAAGTTGCGGATCGATGTCGTCATGCTGCAGGTTTCGCCGCCTGACAATAACGGACGTTACAGTCTTGGCCTCGCGCGTGAATATCTTGTGGAGGCCGTGAAGCATGCGCGCGTCATCATTGCAGAAGTGCATCCCGAGGTACCGTGGACATATGGCGAACCCTATTTGGTGGAGTCCGATATAGATTTGCTGGTCCGATCCGACGAACCCTTTGGCGATATTTCTGTTGGCGCGCCGGGAGCGGTCGAGACGGCCATCGGGCAGCATGTCGCGAGTCTGGTGGAGGACGGAATGACAGTGCAAACCGGCATCGGAGCGATTCCTGATGCAGTGCTCGCGGAACTTCGAGGCAAACGCGATCTCGGCGTGCATACCGGTAGCATCGGCGACGGCGTAGCGGCGCTTTGCGAGGCAGGAGTGGTGACGAACGCCAGGAAGACGATCGATGCCGGCATTACTGTCGGCGGGGTCATCATCGGCTCCGAGCGCGTAAGGCGCTGGGCGCATCAGAATCGTGCGCTCGAGCTGCGCGGCACAGGATACACGCACAACCCCGCGGTGCTCGGCAGAATCGAGCGCTTCGCGGCTATCAATTCGGCAGTGGAGGTTGATTTAACAGGGCAAGTCAACGCCGAAATGGTCGCCGGCACCTACGTTGGTGCGGTCGGAGGTGTTTGTGATTTTTTGCGTGCGGCTCAGACTAGCCGTGGCGGCCTACCGATCGTCGCCCTACCGTCAAAGGCTGGTGTGCACAGCCGAATCGTCTCGCGTCTATCGGGGCCCGTGACGGTGCCGCGCAGCGACGGTTGCGTGATTGTAACAGAGCACGGCATCGCTGATCTGCGTGGTCTCTCGCTCGCGGAGCGCATTCCTCGCATGATCGCGATTGCTCACCCGGAGTACCGCGAACGTCTGGAACGGGAAGCACGCCAGAATCAATAGAGCACTGGTTCTCGGCGCGATTTCTTCGGCCACGCTTCCCACAACCAGAGCGGCCGATTGATGTGCTTACATTCGTCTCGCTGCAGGGGCCGGTTCCTCGGCATGTAGTCGGGCGAATTGGGCTGCCCGTCTCGGGTCTTGTGTTCTGTGTGCATCGTTACTGGTGGGGTATGGCACTTAGCCGACCGACTTCAACCAGGAGACCATGCCTGGCTGCCCCGGTCCCGGGAGACTTGCCGAATTCTTCATATTAAATCGCTGCACCGCATTGCAGGCTCTGTCCGTTGTTTCGTCCCGCTCCCCGAAACGAGCGTAATGGCGTAGCGGGGATGTTGCGGCAGCGTGGGAGGTGCCGGCTGTCCCGATTCGACGTCGTCGAAGTCTCACTTCGGTTATTTGCTGTTGGACAGGTTCCGCTAAGGAAGTAACCTGAGAAAAATCAATTTGGAGACACATGTAATGGGCGAAACCCAAGGACCGTTATCGGGCATCCGGATAGTCGAACTGGGGGGAGTCGGGCCCGTGCCGTTCTGTTGCATGCTGTTGTCTGATCTCGGTGCAGACGTGATTCGCATTGATCGCCCTCCCGGATACGATGGCGGTGTGCACGGCGACCCGCGTTTCAATTTGCTCCACCGCGGCCGACGTAGCGCTGCGATCGATCTGAAGCAACCCGGTGCGGCTGACACGGTTCTCAAGCTAGTTCAGCGTGCAGACGCGCTTGTTGAAGGATTTCGGCCCGGTGTGGCGGAGAAGCTCGGACTGGGCCCTCAGGATTGCCTGGCGGCAAACCCTGCGTTGGTCTATGGACGAATGACAGGCTGGGGGCAAACCGGTCCGTTTGCGCACGAACCTGGCCATGACATCAACTACATTGCGTTGACAGGCGTACTGCATTCAATAGGTATGGCCGAAGGCCCGCCCGTGATCCCACTCAATCTCGTCGGCGACTTTGGCGGCGGTTCGCTCTATCTCGCGCTCGGAATAGTCTCCGCAATTCTGGAAAGCAAACGCTCGGGAAAAGGTCAGGTGGTCGACGCTGCCATGGTCGATGGCTCGGCTTCGCTTATGACACTTTGTTATGGGCTGCTTGCGAGTGGTTACTGGAAGGACCGCCGCGGCAGCAACCGACTCGATTCCGGTGCACCCTGGTACAACGTGTACGAAACGAAGGACGGGCTTTGGGTGAGCGTGGCTTCGAATGAGGCACGTTTCTGGCGCAATCTGCTGAGCGTGCTGGGCTTGTCGGAAGATGAGGTTCCCGACCAGCACGACACCAACCACTGGCCCGAGATGCGCGAGAAATTCGCCGCGATCTTCCGCACACGCACGCGCGAAGAGTGGTGCGCGCTGGCTGATGGCTGCGGTGCGTGTATTGCTCCGGTGCTGTCCATGACCGAGGCACCCATGCATCCGCACCTACGCGCGCGTGGGACATTTGTCGATTTCGACGGGATCCTGCAACCAGCGCCGGCACCGCGCTTTAGCCGCACACCCGGCGCCATCCAGCGCGGGCCTGCGCAACCGGGCGAACACACCAACGAGGTGTTGAGCGACTGGGGAATTTCACGGGATGAGATCGCTGCACTTCGTCAAGCTCGCGCCATCGTTTGATCAGACGTGACGCGCAGCAGATGGTCGCACCGAGCTGCTTCAATTCACATCGATTCGTATTCCTGTGCGTTCAGTCGCAGTTTGACGCTACTCGCGTCTAAACCTTTTTTCGATGCTCTCATACTCGATGTAATCAGTGCGTCAGCGCTTGATGACTTTCCGTCGACGTGCGTAAGAAATCTATCGATCTGCGATCTTCGGGATTTTCGAATCTTTGATTCGGAATTGACCAGTTGGATCGACTGGAGCGTCGCCTTAATCTAATGACAGTGATGTCCCGCATCAGACCGGGAAAACACACATTAACTGGAGCGAAGACAAATGCAAGCCAATTTTCTGGATGAATCGCAAGCGATGTGGCTCGACACCGTGAACCGTTTCATGGATAACGAGATCACCGTTGAGTACGTGCGCAAGTGCGACATGAATCGCGATTACCCGTACGAAGCCTACGAAAAGATCGCGAAGCAGGGCTGGTTGGGCATCCTCATTCCGGAAGAGGAAGGTGGCTCGGGCGGCGACATCTTCGACTATTCGCTGATGGCCGAAGGCCTTGGCAAGTTTGGCTTTGACTTCGCGTGCTCGGTGCTTGTCCCGACCTTCACTGCGATGAACATTACCAAGTTTGGCACGCCCGCGCAGAAGGCGAAATACGTCCAGCCGTTCATCGACGGCAAGATCCGTTTCTCCGTGTCTATCTCGGAACCCGATGCCGGTTCGGATGCAGCCAACACGAAGACCCGCGCGCGACGCGACAGCAATGGCGACTGGATCGTCTCAGGCCAAAAGCTCTGGTGTAGCGGGGCGGCCGCGAAGGATACGGTCATCGCGATGCTCGTGCGCACGAGTACGGACGACAAGCACAAGGGTCTTTCCGTGCTGCTCATCCCGAACGATACGCCGGGCATGGTGATCAACAAGCTGCCTACGCTCTCGCGACATGCCACGGGTACGACGGAAATCTTCCTCGATGAAGTGCGCGTGCCGGGCGATGCGCTGCTGGGCGAGGAAGGCCAGGGCTGGAAGATCATCACCGAGCACCTTGAACTCGAGCGCTGCGCGGTAGCCCATGCGTACACGGGGAACGCTCAGCAGGCCGTCACGACGGCTACCAAATACGCACACGATCGCATTCAATTCGATCACCAGTTGTACGACTTCCAGGTTATTCGCCACATGCTGGCCGACTGCCAGACTGAAGTCGACGCCGCGCGTTTGCTCTGCTACCGCGCCGCGAAGATGGCTGCCGCTCACGTGCCGTGCAGCCGCGAAGTGTCGATGGCGAAACTGTATGGATCGGAAACGCTGAAGAAAAGCGCGCTCGCCGGCATGCAAATTCTCGGTGGTTACGCGAACCTGCCGGAAGCCGACATGGAGCGCTACCTGCGCGAGAGCATCCAGTCGACGATCGGCGGCGGCACGTCGCAGATCCAGCGAACCATCATCGCGAAGTCGATGCGCCAGTAACACTCCTTATCCGCACACAGTCAAACGCTGGAGTGCAGGCGCCGTGTTCGCCTGCACCTGCACACTCGATTATTCAGGAGACTTTTAATGAGCGTCGTTAACAACAGTATTAACATTCCGCTGGACGAGTTGGAAGTGGGCCAGAAGTTCCGTTCGCCGGGCCGCACCGTAACCGAAAGCGACGTCGTGATGTTCTGCATGTTCACGGGCAACTGGATTGAGATCCATTCGAACAAGGAATACGCTGAGAAGACCCGTTGGGGCGAGCGCATTGTGCAGGGCATGCTGACGTTTTCGCTGATCTCCGGGCTGCTGCAGTTCGGCCCGGCCATTCAGGCGAACTACGGCGTCGACAAGATGCGCTTCCTGAATCCCGTGAAGATCGGTGACACAGTCTACGCGAGCGCCGAAGTGATCGCGAAGAAGGAGAAGGACGATAAATTCGGCGTGGGCACCATGCTGATTCAGGCGTACAACCAGCGCGGCGAAGTTGTGCAACGCAGCGAATGGAGCCTTCTGATGCTGCGTAAGCGCGCTGATCTCGAAGCGTTGATCGCCGAAGCCCAGCCCGACTTCAAGGTCTGAGGAGTCCAGGCATGAGTCCCCAACCGGTTGCGGCGATTATCGGAATGGGCGACGCCTACGCGTCGCTTGTGAACAAGAAGGATCCGTTGCAGTTGGCGGCCGAGGCGACGCTCAAGGCGCTCGCTGACGCCGGCATCGGCAAGGATCAGGTGGACGCGGTATTCACGGGTCGCTCGCCCTGGGCCGACAAGCGCTCGCAGTGGAGCAACATCTTCATCTCGCACATGCAGATGCCGGTGACGATCACGAGCGAGCTGACAATGCACGGCGCGGGGCTGACCTCGACGCTAGCGATAGCTTCGCAGATGATCGCGGCGGGCCGCGCGGAGTACGTGCTCTGCTTGCAAAGTGATGCGACCGAGCTATTTGTCGACGCAGTGGCGATGGGCGCGGAGGCAGATGCGGACCCGCAGTTCGAGATCCCGTATGGACCGACCATTCCGGCCCTGTACGCTCAGGCCGCGCAGCGGTATTTCCACGAATTCGGCATCACGGAAGCTGACCTTGCCGATGTCGTGATCGCAAATCAGCGTTGGGGGCGCCACCATCCGCATGCCGCGAAAGCCAAGTTCGGCGAGATCGATCGCGAGAAGGTATTGTCGTCGCCGTATGTGGCGACGCCCTTGCGGCGCTGGATGTGCTCTACGTGGGGGGGCGGTACGGGCGGCGCGCTCGTCGTCACCTCGCCTGAGAATGCTCGCCGCGCACGCAATCCGGTGTACCTCCTTGGCTATGGATCGGCGACCACGCACGAGTACTTGACCGATCGCATGAACATGCGGGCGTGCCGGTTTGACAGCCTCGGCGCATTCCCGAATCTGACCACGACGGCGACGGCCGAGGCGGCTCGCCAGGCGTACGCCATGTCGGGCTTGACTCCGGCCGATATCGATATGGCGCAGATTTCGGTGAACTTCGCGCACATGGGTCCCATCGTGATGGAGGATCTGGGCTTCGCCAAGAAGGGGCACGGCATCGACCTCTATCGCGAAGGACGCACGGGTGTGGATGGCGACCTGCCGACTGACACGAATGGCGGCTGGCTCTCATTCGGGCAACCGGGTATTTCGTGCAACATGGATAGCATGGTGGAGGCCGTTCGCCAGTTGCGTGCCGAGCCGCTAGGCCTCGCGCCTGCGCGCCGTCCGAAGACCGTGCTTGTGCAGGGTGCAGGCGGGATGCTGGCTGCCGGCGCAGTCCTGCTGTTGTCCTCTGCGACTTGATATCCGATCGAGAATATCCCATGACAGACATTCATTCCTTGAATTCATGGCCGCAGCCCTATCGCCTGATGGATGCAGAGCCGTACTGGGCCGCGTTGTCGGAAGAACAACTGACTTATCAGAGTTGCGAAGACTGCGCAACGGCGGTATGGCCGCCTCATTCGTTCTGCACGCATTGCGGTTCGAAGTCTCTAGAGTGGAAGCGCTCAAGCGGCCGCGGAACCGTGTACTCGTACAGCACGATCATGCGCGGACCGACTCCTGTGTGGGCCGCGATTGTTCCCTATACGGTCGGCTTCATTGAAATGGAAGAGGGCTATCACCTGTTTTCTCAGATCGAAGGGGAGCCAGCCGCTGTAGCGATCGGCCAGCGTGTATCAGTGCGATACGTGCAGAGGGGCGAACAGAAGGTTCCGGTGTTCGCACCCTTGGATAAATAGCGGATTGGTCACCCTAAAAAATCGGAGGAGACATTGTGAAACAGAAAGATTCGACGTACGGCCGAGTTGTGCAGCTGGAATTCGGCCGTGCAAGCCTCGCTTGCCGCTGCGGAATCTGCCTCGAGGGGAGGCAACATGGCCGGACCGCTTGATGGAGTGCGTATCCTCGATTTGACTTCTAATTTCATGGGCCCGTATGCATCCTTGCTGCTGGCTGACATGGGGGCGGACGTCTGCAAGATCGAATCGCGCGACGGTGATACCACCCGCAACATCGGTCCGAGCCGTCACGCGGGCATGGGCCCGATCTTCTTGCATCTGAATCGCAATAAGCGCAGCCTCGTGCTCGATCTGAAACACCCGGACGGAATCGGTGCACTCAAGCGCATGGTGAAAAGTGCCGACGTGCTGCTGTACAGCATGCGACCGCACACGATGGAGAAGCTCGGCGTCGCGTATGAAGACGTGCGCAAGGTGAACCCTCGCATCATCTATTGCGGCGCGTTCGGATTCGGCCAGAACGGGCCCTACGCGGCACGCCCCGCGTATGACGACCTGATCCAGGCAGCCGTTGGCATGCCAGTCCTTCAAAGTCGGAAGAGCGGGCCGCCGAATTACGTCGCAACCGCGATTGCCGACCGCGTCGTCGGAATGGCGACCAGCAATGCGGTGGCAATGGCACTCTACAGGCGCGAGAAGACTGGCGTCGGGCAGCAGGTGTTTGTGCCGATGCTGGAAACCTTTGCCCATTTCGTACTGGGCGATCACCTGTACGGGCATACCTTTGTACCGCCAATCGGTGATTGGGGATACGCCCGCATGATGAATCCGGACCGCCGTCCCTATCGGACGCTTGACGGCTACATCGGCGTCAATGTGTATGCAGATCATCACTGGAAGAAGTTCTTCGTCCTGTCGGGTCATCCCGAGATGGCGGAAGATCCACGTTTCAACAACATCGGCGGACGCACCGAGAACATTGCGTACCTGTACGGCTTCCTGGCGCAGATCTTCGAGACGAGAACCACTGCGGAATGGGTCAAGTTGCTTAGTGAAGCCGATATTCCGATCATCGAGATGAATACGCCCGAAACGTTGTTGGACGATCCACACATGAAGGCAGTTGGTTTTTTTGCTGAGCAGGATCATCCGTCGGAAGGGAAGATCAGGACACTTGGTATTCCTCAGCAATGGAGCGAAAGCGCGCCTGAACTTCGCTATCCTGCACCGCGTTTGGGCGAGCATTCCAGGGAACTGCTAACTGACTACGGGTTCAGCGGAGAAGAAGTTGACGCGATCATCAATTCCGGTGGCGCTATTGCCGCTGAGCCAATTGATCCAGCGGTGTCCACGTAATTCCGACGAAGGGGAGAAGAACGATGCTGCATGACTTGCCGCTGTCGGGCGTTGTCGTCGTGGAATTGAGTGACAGTGCTTCCGCACCATTCGCCGGAAGAGTTCTCGCCGCGCTTGGCGCCGACGTATGGAAAATCGAACGGCCGAGCGGCGATTCGGCACGCGGCTGGGGGCCAAGCAAGTGGAAAGGCAGTGGCGCGGCATATCATGCATTGAACCGCGGGAAACGCACGATCTCAATCGACATTAAAGACCGCGACCAACTCATGACTCTGCATCAGTTGATCGCTGAGCACGCGGATGTGTTCATGCACAATCTGCGGCCCGGGTCCTGTGGCCAATACGGTCTTGATGCGGACAGTTTGCGTGTGACGAAGCCGGAACTGGTTTATTGCGAAGTCGGCGCATTTGGGCATGTTGGGCCACTTAACACGTTGCCTGGCTACGACCCCTTAATGCAGGCGTTTTCGGGGATCATGAGCATCACTGGCGAAGAAGGGCAGGCGCCAGCACGCGCTGGTGTTTCGATCGTCGATTTCGGGACTGGCATGTGGGCGGTGATAGGCATTCTGTCGGCGTTGTACCGCCGTCGGGTCAAGCACTGCGGCGCATCGGTAAACTGTTCCCTTCTCGAAACGGCGATCGCCTGGATGACGGTCGGAATTGCGAATTACAACGTGGATGGTGAGCCGGGCGGTCGCCATGGATCGGGCGTCGCATTCATAGCTCCCCATCGTGCCTATGAGACGGCTGACGGCCATCTTATCGTGAGTGCCGCGAACGACCCGCTGTTCGCCCGCTTGTGCGCGGCGCTGGGCCGGCCCGAATGGGCGCTCGACGATCGCTTTGCACTTAACTCGGCTCGCCTGAAGCACCGTGTGGAACTCGATCGGCTGATCGGCGAGCGTTTGATCACCGAGCCGCGCTCTGTATGGCAGGCGCGTCTGCAGGCCGCTGGTATTCCGGTCGCGCCGATCCAGACCACAGCGGAAATTGTCGGGCACGAGCAGACTAGCGCGCTTGGCATCATCGAAACGCCGCCCGACGACGAGGTTGGACTCGTCGGCCTTCCGTTGTCGTTCGATGGCAGGCGCACACCAGCGCTTCACGCAGCACGGGAGATCGGTGCCGATAACGAGGTGCTTGCACGCATGTTGAAAACGAGGCCCGAAAGGCCTTAGGGGGCGCACCAAAGGCAGTGTTTGTCGTACGTCGTGATTCGCCATGGCTGAAGCATGTGCGCTGCCTGGGTTGGAACTGACGATTGAGTCGCGCTGCGGGTTCATGTGCAGGACCACAACAGGCTGAGGAAAGGGAATAGTATGACAATCCGGGAAGCCGGCTTTTCTGCCGACGGGGTCACCCGCGAACCGGTGCATACGCGGTGCATCGAATTCGAGTGCTTTCGCCGCAGCGACGGGCTATTTGAAGTCGTGGGTCACCTGACGGACCGCAAGCCGTACGACTTCACCCCTTCCTGCAGTTCTCGCGTGATACCGGCCAACGATCCTGTTCACCGCATGGGCGTGCGTGTTCTACTTGATATCGATCTGGTTGTGCGCGCCGTCGACACCTACGTCAATGCTTTCCCGTACCGGGAGTGCTCGGGTGGTGGTGCGGCGCTGCAGGCGTTGGTGGGTCTGCGTGTCGGCACAGGTTGGCGTAGGGAGGTGGGTAAGCGTCTGCCACCGGCAGACACCTGTACCCATTTGCGAGAGATATTGATTCCACTGGCAACCGCTGCCATCCAGGGCGTCAATCCGTTTCGGGCGAAAGGGCTGCTCGACGGAGTGGGTCCGGAGGGTAAGCCGGTTAAGGTCGACAGCTGTTATGCGTACGGCTCTTCGCGCGAGATCGTCAAGCAGTATTGGCCGGAATTTCATGTTCCTGCAAACACGTGATTTACACACGAAGTACGGGCGTGAACCACCCGCGCCTGGGGCGTAGCGCGACTTGCTTCCGTGGCGGTGTTGGGTCTCAACGGATGCGTGCATCTGCGGGCGTCTCGAGCCTCACATATAGCGCAGGAATACGTCGTTGACGCCGTCCTGCTTGTCGAACCGCAGAAGGACTCCACGGGCGGATCGAATAGCCGGTTCTCGGTAAAGAGCTTGTCCGCGGCGACGTCGAGCCTGGCGAGGACTTTGGCGCACTGCGCCAGGCTGCGACCCGAGGCCCGATCTGCTCCTTCAGCCGCCGCCATCAGCTTTTTCGCACACAGTCGAGTAGCAGAGGTACGGCCCGATAGCGGGCGACTTCTCTGCCCGTACCATCCTCCCTACGCGAGGACTTGGCGCTGAGTGCGGGAAGTCCGCAATTCGAAGAGTGCGAATCCTCGCTTCGGATCAATTCAATTGTCCTAAAGCGGCTTCAGCTTCTATTGTTTTCGTCAATAGAGAGAAATTAAGGAGATGCAATGGAGACAATGCCCGTTTCTGGGAAGGACGCTGGCGGACACGTAACAGCCATTCGCTGCGGTGCGGTGGGTGTCATCGAGCTGAGCCGCCCTGACAAGTTCAACGCGTTGAGCCGCGCCGCTTTCGACGCGATTGCAGCTGCGATGGAACAATTCGAGCGCCCTGATTCGGGCATTCGCGCCGTTTTGATCAGGGCGCAAGGCAAGCACTTCAGCACGGGGGGAGACCTCGAAGAAGCGCGAGCGATGATGGAGGACACGGCTCGGCTCGACGAATTTCTGCGTCACGTCGGCTCCGTGCTCCAGAAAGTGGAAGCCAGTACGTTGCCTGTCGTAACCGCATGCCAGGGGCTCGCGTTGGCCGGCGGGCTCGAACTGACCCTCTGCTCAGACGTTGTCTTCGCCGACAACGATGCACGATTTGGTGATCAACATGTGCAGTATGGGTTGGTACCGGCATGGGGAGCAACACAACGCCTGCCGCGCCAGATCGGGTTGAAACGTGCCCTTGATCTGATGTATTCCGGGCGATGGATTGATGCTCACACCGCGCTGGAGTGGGGCTTGATCAACTACGTCGTGGCGCCTGACCAGTTAGCCGAAGAATCGATGAAGTATTGCCAGGCCTTGGCTACGCGCAGCCGGCCTGGTCTTGCGGCAATGAAGCGGCTGGCGCGCGGTTCGCTCGAGCTTGGTTTGAGTCAAGGATTGCAGATTGAACGCGTAGCTGTCTCGCAAAGCATGCTCGGGCCCGATCCAGCGGAAGGAATTGCGGCTTTCCTGGAGCGGCGCGCCCCAAGCTTCTCTGGATAGCCTTCGGATTCGGTTGAACCGTAATTCATATCACGCAAATTTTCATTTTTTGGGCTGCTAACTTGATGAATCAATCTTCGGAATCGGATCGAAAGACTTCTCGCGGTGGGCCGCTGGCGGGTGTACGCATCGTCGACCTCACCTCGAATTTTATGGGCCCTTACGCTTCTCTGCTGCTCGCGGAAATGGGCGCGGACGTATGTAAGGTGGAGGCGCCGGAAGGTGATACCACACGCAACGTAGGACCGAGCCGTAACAAGGGAATGGCGGCAATCTTCCTGCATTTGAACCGCAATAAGCGCAGCGTCGTCCTGAACCTTAAGAAGCAGTCGGGTTTGAATGCACTCAAGAAGATGATTCGTTCCGCAGATGTTCTGCTTTATAGCTTGCGTCCACAAGCAATGGAGCGGTTGGGCCTCAGCTACGAGCAGGTATGCGCGTTAAATCCACGCATTGTTTATTGTGGCGCGTTCGGATTCAGTCAACGCGGTCCGTATGCCGCGCGTCCCGCATACGATAATTTGATCCAGGCTGGAGTCGGGATGCCGGAAACACAGGCGCGCAAAACCGGTGACGCACCCAGCTACGTTGCGACGGCCATTGCGGACCGCCAGGTCGGCATGGCAACCAGCGTCGCGGTTCTAGGCGCACTCTTTCATCGCGCGCAAACCGGGCGCGGGCAGGCGGTGTCGGTTCCGATGTTCGAGACATTTGCGCACTTCGTACTCGGCGATCATTTGTACGGTCACACGTTCGTGCCGCCGATCGGCGACTGGGGCTATGCCCGCATGACCGCGCGAGGCCGTCGTCCATTTCCCACGCTGGACGGGTATATCAGCGTGGAGGTCTATGCAGATCATCACTGGCAGCGCTTGTTCAACGCCGTTGGCAAGCCTGAGATGTCCAACGATTCGCGTTACGTGAGCATCCATACGCGCGCTCAGCACATGGATGAGTTGTACGAATTCCTCTCGACTACGTTCAAGACCCGTACTACCGCAGAATGGGACAAATTACTAACGGAGGCCGATATTCCGGTGATACCGGTACATACGCCCGAGACGGTTTTGAATGATCCACACATGCAGGCAATCGGATTTTTTGGGGAAGAAGTGCATCCAAGCGAAGGAAGAGTCCGTACTATCGGATCCCCGTTCGAATGGGGGGATAGCCCGCCCACTTCCGGGTTTCCAGCACCGCGCTTAGGGCAGCACACGACGGAACTGATGCTCGAATACGGGCTGAGTCGAGACGAAATTGACGCGGCGCTAGGGGACGGCGGCGCCTTTGCGGAACAGGGGGAGGTCGCGCGCGAGGGCTGAGGTACTCCGGCGGTTGCCGGTTGCGACATTGTTATTTGCTCTCGCCGCACCAGAAGCAATAGAGTTGGGACATTGATTTTAGGCGACAGGATGGGTCTTGGTTACAGTTGCCGAACGTGTGGTCCGGCGCTCGAACATAGTGGGTTGGGTATCCGCTTTTTTTAACGATCTTGGGGCGAATGCTAATGAGCAGTCTTAAAGGTAAGGTGGCAATCGTCACCGGTGGCACGGGCGGGATAGGAAAGGGCATTGCGCTGCAGCTTGCTGCACGTGGAGCCGTGGTTGTAATTAGCGGACGCAGCGCATCGAAAGCAGAGGCCGTTCTCGTCGAACTACGACGCAACGACGCTGTTGCGGATTTCATTCCGGGGGATGTCCGGTCGAAAGAAGACATGGAATCCCTGGCGGCAGAGACTGCGCGTCGATACGGTGGTATCGACATTGTCGTGGCCAACGCGGGCGGCAACGACGAAGAGGCGCGCTCGCCCGAGGTGCGCGGCCCATTCTCCAAAATCGATCTGGCGCGTGTTGCCGCGGTCGTCGCGGAAAATACCACGGCGAAGCTGTTTCCGGTGCAAGCAGTTCTCCCGTACATGAAGCCTCGAGGAGGAGGTAGCGTCATTTTTGTGACGTCTGAAGGTGGCAGAGTGCCGACGCCCGGCCAGACGGCCGTATCGACCTTTGCCGGTGGGCTGATTCGCGCGAGCAAGGTTATTGCGAAGGAGTTGGCGCGTGACAAGATTCGGGTCAATTGCGTCTGCGTTACGGTCGTACGCGAGAGCCCGTCTTGGGACGCAGTATTTGGCGAGGACAGCAAGGTCTCTGAGCATCACCGCAAGCAATACGAGAAGATTGTGGAAGGCTGTCCGCTTGGTGTCGCGGCTCCGCTTGATATCGGTCAGGTTGTGGCTTTCCTGGCGTCTGACGAATCATCGTATCTGACCGGTGCAACGCTCAGCCCCACAGGTGGCTTGACTGTCCATTGAGGATCGGCGGCAGCGGCGCCCAGGTTTATGGCATCGACTGTCTTGGGAAAGGCGGCGCGCGCCGCCAGGATGTGGCCTGTCTGCCGCCATTCGCCTAACGAGATGCGCCCGGATCGCGCGGGTTGAGGTCAGCGCCGATCCGTCTAGTGTCTATGGCCGCATTGACGTGTGGCTTGAGAGACGTGAATACATGGAAACACTAGTATCGTACGTCGATCCAATATATCAAGCGTTTTTCAGACTATCCTCGGAACATTTATTGCGATTCGAAGTACGGAACAATTCGAGATCCAGCGTTGACCGGCACGCTTGTGGTTGCTCTAATCGACTCGGACGAATCGATAAAATTGCACGAGAGAAATTCCGATCTTGGCATCATCAATATCGGATTTTTTGGGTGGGGTCGCAGTTATTCAACATCTTTTCGGGCGAATTGTTCCTGTGTGATAGGGAAGCTTCGAAGGCGTACGGTCTGCACTTTATGCCGGGGTGTGATCCCCGACTGTTGTGACCTTATTTTATAAGTTGATGAATCGAAAATCACCTCCTGTAAAAATTCGATCAATCAGCTGATTTTACATAATCAATTTTCGCCTGAAGCCTCATTCTACGAGGTCATCGGTGCTTTGCCTTGTCAAAGAAAGTTCGGAAGTTTTAAGAAGGAATTCTGTAAACGGTTCTTGAAAAAGACTCGCTCCGCAGCGGTGGATCAATGAGCGATCGAGTTGACCGACAGTTGGTGCGTACGATTAAAAAGGAAGGAGACAACGTGAGTAACTTAAGTGGATGGAATGCCAGGTCCCTATTTGTCGTCATTCTGTGCTTCCTGACGATAGCGGTGGATGGCTATGATCTTATCGTCTATGGCGCGACGGTACCTCATCTGTTGAAGGAGCCCGGCTGGAATTTGACGGCGACAGGTGTGGGGCTGATTGGGAGCTGGACGCTGGTGGGCTTGATGGCTGGATTGTTGGGCGCCGGCCCTCTGGCTGACCGAATCGGACGCCGGAAGCAACTACTGATCGGCGTGGTGTGGTTTTCCATCGGAACTTTTTTGTGCTCCCAGGTTTCCTCGCCATTCGAGCTTGGCGTTGCCCGCTTCCTCTGTGGTATTGGATTGGGTGCTGTCGTACCATCATCGGTCGCATTATCAGTCGAGTATGCGCCGAGTCGGCGTCGGCAAATGGGCAATGCCATCGCGCTCACGGGTTACTCGGTGGGCGGCGTAGTCAGCGCGTTGGTGGCTCTTGCGCTGCTGCAAAGTCACGGTTGGAGAAGCCTGTATTTCGTTGGCAGTATCTGCATCTTGCTCGTGCCGCTCATGTACTTCACGCTGCCGGAGTCGGTTAATTATCTGGTGGGCAAGGGGCGTGTCGAGGAGGCACGCAGGATCGCGGCCAAGTATTCGATCGACTTCGATCGGGTACTTCGCGATGAGCAGGCTCAACAGGCGCTGCAGAAGGAGCAGAAAAGCCGAGGTAGTTTTCGGATGATGCTGTCGCCGAGGATGCGCGCTGCCTTGATAATGTTTGCGCTTATGGCTTTTTTTGGGCAAATGGTGGTGTACGGTCTCAACGTATGGTTGCCGATGTTGATGCGCAAGCAAGGGTACCCACTCGGTTCTGCTCTCGAGTCTCTCTTGATCATGCAGTGCGGCGCGGCGCTGGGCGGTCTGGGCGGAGCGTGGCTGGCCGACCGTCTGGGCTCGAGGCGGGTGATTGTGCCGTTCTTCATAATTTGCGCGGCATCCTTGCTAGTTCTGAGTCAGAAACCCCAGCAGTTTTGGTTGATGGTCGCGTTGTTTGGCTCCGGTGCGGGTTCGATCGGATCGACAACGCTAGGTTACGGGTATATCGCCGAGTATTTTCCTGCTGTATGTAGGGCTTCGGCGATTGGTGTCGCGCAAGGGTTGGGACGAATTGGCTCCGTTATAGGCCCAATGCTAGGCAGTTGGGTTGTTGGGTCGAATTTCGGGAACGCATGGAACTTCTATGCGTACGTCATCCCGGCTCTGTTGGCTGCGCTGGTGGTCTTGCAGATCCCAGGTGCTCCACGAGTCGAGGTGTCTGAAGAGCGCTTGACCAACGTGTAGCGGCTCGCGCCACCGCTATCGAGGGAGGTGGTACCGAGGCGCTGCGAAGGGTGCTACGACGATTCGAGTGCCGAGTATGTGTGCGGGTCTGCTTGCTCCGCTAGCGGATGCGAGCCAAATAGAACGACGCTTAAGTGTGGCCCCGCGTGAACGGGCTAATTCGCGCGGGGTATCTCTCCGTTGCCACGGCCATGCCAGTTTGAGCAATGTGCTGGTTTCTCGCGCTGAAAGCCTGGCGGCAAGCTACTGGTAAATTCAGGTGGGCATCCTGCGTACATTCGATGTCGGTGTCATTTCTGGTCGTACTGCTGCATGTTTTCGTTCGGCTTTAGTCTCCTGACGATTTCGAAGTGCTACGCGAAGCGATTTTGCTTGATGTGGAAATCTGGAGTAAGCGCATGAAATTTTGGGACGCGATGGAGGTGACTGGACGCTTTGCGGGCGGGAAATTGTTGGCTGGCAAACTGGGCAGCGTTGGCATCATGTTGTTCAATCATCCAGAGAAGCACAATGCTGTGACACTGGATATGTGGAGCGGCATCGTGTCAGCTTTGACTGTCCTCGAACGCGATAGCACGGTGCGAGTGGTTGTCTATGCCGGTACGGGTGGAAAGGCGTTCGTTTCGGGAGCCGACATCAGCCAGTTCGAATCGAAGCTTAATGACAGCGCATCGAGTGAGCATTACACGAGCGTCACAACGAATGCGCGCACCAGGCTGGCCAGTTTTACGAAGCCAAGTATCGCCTGTTTGCAGGGTTATTGCTTGGGCGGTGGTCTTGCGATCGCGATGGAGGCTGACCTGCGTGTGGCGTCCGCCGATGCATTGTTGGGGGTAACTGCCGCGCGCCTGGGAATTGCCTACAACGCACATTCGGTGCAAAGGCTGGTCCAGCTGATCGGTCCTTCGCGCACGCGCCTGTTGCTTTATACGGCACGTCGGTTCACGGCTCAGGAAGCGTTCGATATGGGGCTGGTGGACGTGCTCGTACAAGACCCAATCGAGGAGACTTTGACCCTTGCGCGCGGCATTGCCGCGAATGCACCACTCTCTGTACTGGCGCGCAAATTTGCCATAGCGCAATCGTTGAAAACTGCCGAGTCGCAGGACTGGGAGGGGATAGAGGCCTATAACAGGCTTTGCCTGGAAAGCGCTGATTATCGAGAAGGGCGCCGCGCATTCGTGGAGAAGCGCGAACCCGTGTTTGCCGGAAGATGATCAGCATGTTCCGGCCGGTTGTCTTGTGTAGAGTCAGCTCCAGTGTTGCGAACTCTGTCGGTTGATCACTCTACTCGGTAGTAAAAAAGGCCATGGAGGTCCACGTTGACAGAGAAGCTGATAATTTTTGATACGACGTTGCGCGACGGCGAGCAGTCGCCTGGTGCATCAATGACGAAGGAAGAGAAAGTCCGTATCGCGAAACAGCTTGAGCGGATGAAGGTTGATGTGATCGAGGCGGGCTTCGCCGCGAGTTCAAACGGCGACTTCGCCGCGATCTACTCGATCGCGTCAAGCGTGAAGAACAGTACCGTATGCTCGCTCGCGCGCGCAAACGATAAGGATATTCAGCGCGCTGCAGACGCGTTGAAGCCCGCAAGCAGTTCCCGGATCCACACGTTCATCGCGACATCGCCGCTCCACATGGCGAAAAAGTTGCAGATGACGCCGGAGCAAGTGCACGAGCAGGCGCGGCTCGCGGTACGCTTCGCGCGCCAGTTCACCGACAACGTCGAATTCTCGCCGGAAGACGGCACGCGCTCGGACATTGATTTCCTGTGCCGTGTCCTGGAAACAGTGATCGACGCGGGGGCGACGACGATCAACATTACGGACACGGTCGGCTACGGCGTGCCCGAGCTATACGGCAATCTCGTGAAAACGCTACGGGAGCGAATCCCGAACTCGGATAAGGCGATCTTCTCGGTTCACTGCCACAACGATCTCGGGTTGGCGGTCGCTAACTCGCTCGCCGGCGTGATGATCGGTGGCGCCCGCCAGATTGAGTGCGCGATCAATGGCCTCGGCGAGCGCGCTGGCAATACGTCGCTCGAAGAGATCGTGATGGCGGTAAAAACCCGTAAGGATTACTTTGGCTTCGATCTCGGAATCGACACGACTCAAATCGTGCCGACGTCGAAGCTCGTGTCGCAGGTCACTGGCTTCATCGTTCAGCCGAACAAGGCGGTCGTCGGCGCGAACGCGTTCGCGCACGCGTCGGGTATCCACCAGGATGGCGTGCTGAAGGACCGGGACACATACGAAATCATCCGTGCGGAAGATGTGGGCTGGAGCACGAACAAGATCGTGCTCGGAAAACTTTCCGGCCGAGCGGCGTTCAAGCAGCGGCTACAGGAACTCGGGATCGCGCTAGACAGCGAAGGCGAACTGAACTCCGCGTTTGTGCGTTTCAAGGAGCTTGCAGACCGCAAGGTCGAGATATTCGACGAGGACATCATCGCGATCGTGTCCGAGGAGTCGGCACACGCGCAGCAGCGGGAGCATTACAAGTTTGTGGCGCTTGCGCAGCATTCGGAGTCGGGTGAGCGGCCGCACGCGAAGATAGTGTTCTCGGTCGACGGCAAGGAGGTGACCGGCGAGGCCCACGGCAATGGTCCGGTAGACGCGATAGTAAACGCGATTGAGAGTGAAGTCGGCAGCGGCTCAGAATTACTGTTGTACTCGGTGAACGCGATCACGACTGGCACGCAGGCGCAAGGCGAAGTCACCGTTAGGCTCTCGAGGAACGAGCGCATTGTGAACGGCACCGGCACCGATCCAGATATCGTTGCGGCTTCCGCGAAGGCCTATATTTCTGCGCTGAACAAGCTGTACTCAAACGACAAGCTGAATCCACAGCGTTCATAAGCGCGGGGCGCGTGTTGGACCGGAAAGGCGCCCGTTGCGGCTTGCGTCGATTAGCGCGCTTCCCATCCGGCGCCAGTTTCGCATAGGGGGCGCGAAACGGAGTGCTCGGTCGGGCTGCGTGGGACTGCGCCGCATCACGACTACGCTAGTACGGCCAGCGACCACAGACTCCGGGCGCTGCAGTATTGCTTAATTTCAGTCAGGCATGAACGCGCGTGGCGCATTGCGAGGCGATTGCGGCAGTGTGCGAGTGACCGATCTTGCGCCGCAATGCCTGCCACGTGGACGTGGCAGGCTCACAGTACGAGGAGTTGCTTTCTAGCGCGCGCCTTTGAACCTGGTTGCCGGGAGACAGCGCTGTGAACAACTGCGTTTGCGGTGCTGGCAACCGGGACGACGCGGTTAGCTACTGGGCTTCGCGGATCATGTTGCGGGCAATGACGATCTGCTGGATTTGCGTCGTGCCTTCGTAGATGCGGAACAGTCGGACGTCGCGGTAGAAGCGCTCGATGCCGTACTCGGCCATGTAGCCGGCGCCGCCGAAAATCTGCACAGCACGGTCGGCGACGCGGCCGCACATCTCGGAAGCGAACAGCTTGGCACACGAAGCTTCGGTGCTCACGGGCAGCTTGTCGTCGCGGCGGCGCGCGGCGTCCAGCACCATGCTGCGCGCCGCGTAAATTTCCGCGCGGCTGTCGGCCAGCATGGCCTGCACGAGCTGGAAGTCGGCGATTGGTTGACCGAACTGCTTGCGCTCCATCGCATAGGTGAGCGCCATCGAGAGCATGCGTTCGGCCACCGCCACGCAGACCGCGGCGATATGGATGCGGCCCTTGTCGAGCACCTTCATCGCGGTCTTGAAGCCCTGACCTTCCTTGCCGCCGATGAGGTTGGCGGCGGGCACGCGCACGTTCTCGAAGATCACGTCACAGGTATGGGCGCCTTTCTGGCCCATTTTCCGGTCACGCTTGCCGAAACTGAGGCCGGGCGTGCCGGCATCGACGATGAAGGCGGAGATGCCGCTCGCGCCTTTGTCCTCAGGATTGGTGCGCGCCATCAGTGTGAAGATGCCCGCATGCGGCGCGTTGGTGATGAAGCGCTTCGTGCCGTTGACCACATAGTCATCGCCGTCGCGGATAGCCGTGGTACGCAGCGAGGCCGCGTCGGAGCCGGACTCGGGCTCGGTCAGCGCGAAGGAGGCGATCAGCTCGCCCGTCGCGAGGCGCGGCAGGTATTTTTCCTGCTGCTCGGGTGTGCCGTCGAACAGAATGCCCTGCGAGCCGATGCCTACCGTTGTACCCAGCAGGGAGCGAAATACAGGCGAGGCGCGGCACAGTTCGAATACGGCCAGCACCTCCTCCTCCATAGTCAGCTCGAGGCCACCGAAGCGCTCGGGAATCGTGAGGCCGAACAAGCCCATGGCCTTCATGTCGGCCACAATGTCTTCGGGGATCTCGTCGGTTTCGGCGACCAGTTCCTCGTTCGGTATCAGACGCTCGCGCACAAAGCGCGAGATGGAGTCGAGCAAGCCGTTGAGCGTTTCCTGATCGCGAATCATGTCAGCGTGTCAATCAATCAATGAAGGTGTCCCATGGTGCGATAGCCACAGGCGCCACGCAATGGATCGGTCAAGAACGTTCCGGAGAATGAAAACCGGTGAATTACCCGGCACTATGTATTTGCGCATCAAGATTGGAACAGTGTCGAATTTCCTCGTGCCAAGGTACGGAACAAACAACGCCCGTCGGTTGACTGTGCGCAGTACCGGCTTCATCGTCTGGACTGGTTACTACAGTCGTCAAGCCCGCCATGCCCATCAATCCCGCTCAACTGTTGGCACGTCAGTTTCCTGTCATCGAACAGGTGTTTTCGAATCGCGATACGCAGCTCTATGCCCTTGGCGTGGGAGTCGGAGCTGACCCGCTCGATGCCGGCCAATTGCGCTATGTCTACGAAGGCAGGGACGGTCAATTGCTGCGTGCTATGCCGACCATGGCGAATGTGCTTGCCTACCCCGGCTTCTGGGCGCGTGAGGCAGATACGGGTATCACCTGGCAAAAACTCTTGCATGCCGAGCAGGAAATTCATATCCATTCACCGCTGCCCGCGAGCGGCCGAGTTAAGGGCGCGACCCGCATCACCGGCCTCTGGGATAAAGGCGAGGGAAGAGGCGCTTTTCTGCAGCAGACGCGCGAAATTACGGATGCTGAAACGGGCCAGTTGCTGGCCACCGTGGTGCAACTGAGTCTGTTGCGCGGCGACGGTGGCTTTGGCAATGGCGGCAGCGCCGGCGCGCCGCCCGCGCCGCATGTCATACCCGATAGTAAGCCCGACTACGTGTGTGACCTGGCCACACCTGAGCAATTGGCTCTCATCTACCGGTTGAGCGGCGACCTGAACCCTCTGCACGCCGACCCTGCCGTGGCGACTGCGGCTGGCTTTGCACGTCCGATACTACATGGCATGGCTCTGATGGGCGTGGCCGCTCACGCTGTGCTCCGTAAGGTCTTGGCCTACGACGACACGCACTTCACGGGCATGCGCGTGCGCTTCACGGCGCCGGCATGGCCAGGTGACACGCTGCGCACCGAGATGTGGGTACGCGGCAGCACAGTCTCGCTGCGCGTCACAGCTGTGGAGCGTGATGTGCTGGTTTTAAGCAACGCGCGGGTCGATCTGACCTGAATGGAAAATTAATCAGGAGAGTAAATTGGATCTGGGTTTAATCGGCAAGGTTGCCATTGTCACCGGTTCGGCGCGTGGTCTCGGCGCCGCTACGGCGCGCCGCCTCGCACAAGAGGGCGCGAAGGTCGTCATCACCGACATCAATGCTGAACTGGCCCGGGCGACCGTCAGGGCCCTGCAGGATGAAGGGCTAGCCGCTTACTGCGTGGTGGGCGACATCACGAAGGCCGCCGATGTGCAGCGCCTTGTCGATGAAACCATTGCGCATTTCGGCGGCGTGCACATACTGGTGAACAACGCCGGCGCGCCGCGCGACAAGTACCTCGTGAAGATGAGCGAAGAGGATTGGGACTTCGTCATCACGGTGATGCTCAAAGGCGCGTTTCTGGCGGCCAAGGCCGTGATGCCGCACTTCATCGATCAAGGTTGGGGTCGCCTCATCAACATCAGTTCGCGAGCCTACCTGGGCAATCCTACCCAGGCCAATTATTCGGCCGCGAAGGCGGGCTTGATCGGGATGGCCAAGGCGCTGTCCATGGAAGAGGGACGCTACGGGATCACCGCGAACTGCGTGGCGCCCGGATTCATGGAAACCGAAATGGTCCAGGCGCTCCCGACCTACGAAACCATCAAGGAGCGTGCTGTGGCAGCCCAGCCGATCAAGCGAGTGGGGCGCCCCGAGGACATTGCCGATGCCGTAGCTTTCCTCGCGAGCGAGCGCGCGGGTTTCATCAGCGGCGAAGTGCTGCACGTGACCGGCGGACGATATGGCTGATCGCCGCTGATTCCTCGGCGGCAGTATCGACGACAACGGCCGGCGCGCGACAGGCTCGCGTTGGCGACGAATTAATCCAGCAATTGCAGAGGCATTTCAAATGAAACGAGCAGCTATCGTCTCCCCGCTGCGCACCCCGGTGGGCGCATACGGAGGCGTTCTGAAAGGGGTTCCGGTCGAGGAACTGGGCGCTACGGTGGCGCGCGCCGTTGTAGAGCGCACCGGCCTCGACCCGGCACGTATCGACGACGTGGTGTTTGCCCAGAGCTACGCGAGCGGCGAGACGCCATGCACGGGGCGCTGGGTTGCGTTGCAAGCGGGCTTTCCGATCGAAGTCGCGGGCATGCAGCTCGACCGGCGCTGCGGCGGCGGGGTACAGGCGCTCGCGACGGCTGCCATGATGGTGCAGACGGGCGCAGCAGACGTGGTGATGGCAGGCGGCGTGGAAAGCATGAGCAACGTCGAGTACTACACCACTGACATGCGCTGGGGCAAGCGTGCGGGCAGCGTCAAGATGCACGACCGTCTGGAGCGTGGTCGCGAACGTTCGCAACCCGAAGCGCGCTTTGGCCGCATCAGCGGAATGATCGAAACTGCCGAAACGCTGGCACGCGAGTACGGCATTTCGCGTGAGGCGTCTGACCGCTTCGCTGCGCGTAGCCACCAGCGCGCTGCTGCGGCGCAGGCGGCGGGCCATCTGGACGCGGAAATCGTTTCGGTATCCGTTCCGCAGCGCAAGGGAGATGCGCTGCTCGTCAACAAGGATGAGGGCGTGCGGGGCGACACAACCGCCGAGAGTCTGTCAAAGCTCAAACCCATCATGAAGGACGGCGTGGTCACGGCAGGCAACGCTTGCCAGCAAAACGACGCCGCCGCTGCCTGCTTGATCGTTGCCGAGGACAAGCTCGAAGAGCTGGGTCTCACCCCGATGGGTTGGCTGGTTGGCTGGGCTGCGGCAGGCTGCGATCCCGCTCGCATGGGGATTGGGCCCGTGCCTGCAGTGCAGAAGCTGCTTGCGCGCACGGGCCTGAAGTTCGACCAGATGGACCTGATTGAACTCAACGAAGCCTTTGCCTGCCAGGCGCTCGCCTGCGTCGCGGGTTGGGGCAGTTCCATGGAAGCATTGGAGGACCGTCTCAACGTCAACGGTTCGGGCATCTCGCTTGGCCACCCGGTCGGTGCCACGGGCGTTCGCATCATGAGCACGCTGCTGCACGAGATGCAGCGCCGCAAGGCGCGCTACGGGCTGGAGACGATGTGCATCGGCGGCGGTCAGGGCATTGCCATGATCTTCGAGCGCACCGCATAGAATTAAACGACGGGAGACAGATCATGAGCAATCCTGAATCCGGCAATGTGTGGCAACCGGGCTTGCGCGAGTTGCAGAACGCCGGCATCGTGAAGTTGATGCGCGCGCTGGACGTGCCCTCGTATGAAGAACTGATGCGCGTGTCGATAGCTGAGCCTGAGCGCTACTGGAATACGGTGATGCGCGAATGCGCCATCGCCTGGGATGAGCCGCCCACGGGCTATGCGGACCTGTCGCGCGGGCCGCAGTTTCCCTGCTGGTTCCCTGGCGGCAGGCTCAACTGGGTCAACACTATCTACGCCTGGGCCCAAAATCCTGCCACCGCGCACCAAAAGGCCGTGGTTGCCGAGCGAGAGGACGGCAGCGTAAGCACGCTGACCTATGCCGAATTGGAAGCCCGCGTGCGCGATTTCGCGGCGGGTCTTGCGCAGCGGGGCCTGAAGCAGGGCGACCGCATCGGCCTGCTGATGGAAAACGGCATCGAAGCGACCATTTCCCTGCTGGCGGTCGTCCATCTGGGCGCGCTGGTCGTGCCGCTCTTTAGCGGCTTCGGCGTGGATGCCATCGTGGCCCGCCTTTCTGCCGCCGAGGCGCGGATGGTCATCGCTTCCACGGGCTTTTCGCGCCGCACGAAGCGCGTCGACGTAGAGGGTGCGCTGCGCGACGCATGGCGACAGTTGCCGCTGCTCGAACACGTGATCTGGAAGCGCGCTGAGGGGGAGGCCACCCAGGATGCACGCGATCTCGACTGGCAGGAGACCGCAACCGTGGCACGCGGACATGGCACGGCGGCCGTGTCCGTCACGCCCGACACGCCCTTCATGGTGATCTATACGTCTGGCACCACGGGCAAGCCCAAGGGGGTCGTGCATTCGCACGGCAGTTTCCCGGTCAAGATCGCGCACGATTCGCTGATCCACTTCGACGTGCACCCCGGCGACGTGTACTGCTGGCCGGCCGACATGGGCTGGATCGCGGGCACATTGGTGCTGGGCTGCGCGCTGCTGCGCGGCGCAACGCTGGTCTGTTACGACGGCGCGCCCGATTATCCGGACTGGTCGCGCATGTCCCGGGTCGTGGAGCGCCACAAGGTCACCCATTTCGGCTCGGCGCCCACCCTTATCCGCGGCATGGCGAGCCACGAGGCACTGGCGCTCGCGGGCGACCGTTCCACCGTCCGCCTGCTCATCACGGCGGGCGAGGGTATCGCGCCCGAGCACTTCAATTGGTTTCTGCGGCGCTTCGGCGACGGCACGGCGCCCGTGATCAACTACACGGGCGGCACCGAGGCCTCGGGCGCGTTGCTGGCCAGCGTGCCGATTCGCCCGATCCCTCCCAGCGGTTTCAATACCATCTCGCCAGGTGTGGCTGCCGACGTGGTCGATCCCTCGGGCAACAGCCTGACCGGCGAGGTCGGCGAACTGGCGATCCGCGCTCCCTTCGTGGGCATGACACAGTCATTCTGGCGCGACGACGAGCGCTACCTGGAAACCTACTGGCAGACCATTCCCGGCATCTGGGTGCATGGCGACCTGGCGTTGCGCACTCCCGAGGGTAACTTCTTCATGATGGGGCGCTCCGACGACACACTCAAGGTCGCGGGCAAACGCCTCGGGCCGGCCGAGGTCGAGGAAGTCGTACTGGAGCTGGCCGACGTGGCTGAGGCGGCCGCCATCGGTGTGGCCGATCCCGACAAGGGGCAGAAGCTCGTGGTCTTCGTTGTGCCCAAGCCCGACTCGACGACGGCAGTCTCTGATCTGGAGGCTGCTGTGTCCGGTCATGTGGACAAGCGGCTGGGCCGGCCATTCAGGCCCGGCCGCGTGCATGTGGTGGAGCAGTTGCCCAAGACGCGCAGTTCCAAGATTATGCGCCGCGTAATCCGTAGCGTGTACTGCGGTTTGCCGCCTGGCGATTTGTCGTCGCTGGACAATCCCGCTGCGCTCGAGGAAGTGCGCGCCGTTGCGCCTGCTGCCTGACTGCTCAGACCATGATCGCCACCTGCTAGCTCGCAGGGGCATCCCGCGCCACCAGACAGGCATGCGGCGTGGCTAATCGGTTCCGCGCGCCCCTGGCCGGGCTCGAATGTTGGCAGGCTACTGGTGCTGCGCGCTGGAACTGATTTCGGCTTTTCGGGCAGAGGAGCGCTGGCGATGGCTCATGAGCTGCAATCGGAATTCAACGTGATCGGTCAATGCCCCGGCGTCAGGGCCGATTTTCATGCGAGACAAAAATGAAAGTGCTTCAAGGTATCAGGGTCCTCGATTTCGGACGCTTCATCGCCGGGCCGTTCTGCTCGGCGCTGCTGGCGGACTATGGCGCCGAGGTGATCCGCATAGACCGCGTGGGCGGCGGAGAGGACCGTTTCATCGTACCCGTCACGGAACACGGGGAGGGCGCGCTGTTTCTGCAGGTCAACCGCAACAAGCGTTCGATGACGCTGGACCTGGACAGCCCGGAAGGTCGCGATATCGTGCGCAAGCTCGTTGTCGACGCCGACGTGGTGATTGCCAACATGCCGCCGCGCACACTCAAGAGCCTGGGGCTCGACTACGAGAGCCTGTGCAGCATCAAGCCCGACATCATTCTCGTGGCCTCGAACGCTTTCGGCAGCAGTGAGGCTGTGCGCGACCGCGTGGGATTCGACGGGGTCGGCCAGGCGCTGAGCGGCGCCGTGCACATCGCGGGCACGCCGGATCAGCCGCAAAAGAGCATGGTGCCGGTGGTGGACTTCGCCACGGCCTTTTCCTGTGCCTTCGGCACCATGCTGGCGCTCTATGAGCGCCAGCGCAGCGGCAAGGGGCAGGAAGTCAGCGCATCGCTGCTGTGCACGGGACTGAATATGGCCAGCGGTGCGCTGATTGAGGAGGCGCTGTTGGGCCTCGATCGCGCGGCCATACTCAACCGCGCGTCCAGCTATGCCCCCTCCGATATTTTCAAGGCCAGAGACGGCTGGTTCATCACCCAGGTCATTGGGCGCCCCATGTTCAAGCGCTGGACGCAACTTATGGGCCGCACCGAATTGTTCGACGATCCGCGCTTTGCCGATGACAAGTTGCGCGGCGAGAACGGCGAGTTTTTGAGCGGCGTAATGTCGGCGTGGTGCAAGAACCTTTCACAGGCCGAGGCGGTGGCGCAACTGGAGCAGGCTCGCATTCCGGCCGGTCCTGTGAACTCGCCGCGCCAGGTGCTGCAAGACGAGACCATCAAGGCCGCGAATCTGATTCACTGGATGGACTACCCTGGCGCGCCGAAGAAGG
Source organism: Paraburkholderia sp. A3BS-1L (assembly GCF_051125215.1). Classification (NCBI taxonomy): domain Bacteria; kingdom Pseudomonadati; phylum Pseudomonadota; class Betaproteobacteria; order Burkholderiales; family Burkholderiaceae; genus Paraburkholderia; species Paraburkholderia sp. A3BS-1L. The sequence goes on from NZ_CP120445.1 coordinate 127,258, forward strand.
TGCCGATCTTCGCTACGCCAGTGTCGCTGTCGCGCACGCCGCCAGAGATCCATACGCGGCCGCCGCTCACGGGCGAGCACACCGATGAAATTCTGGCGGGCATTGGTCTCGATGCACAGGCCGTGGCCGATCTGCGGCTGCGGAATCTGATTTAACCGAGCCAGCGCGCATCGGGCCAGCGACCCTGTTCGAACGTGTTCTTGACGCATTCCATCAGTACACCGACCACACAGCGCACAGGCGCCGTGGCTTGGCGGCTGCTCGGTGCGGCCAGCACGATTGTGCGTTGCAGCCCGGGAGACGCCAGCGGTGCCGCGCTAAGAAGGCCCTGTTCGACCTCCTGTGTGACGCCGACGGCCGGGAGAATCGTCCAGCCATGGCCTTGTGCGACCAGTTCTTTCTGCACGCTCAGCGCGTTGGTTTCGGCAAAGACGCGCAACGTCACGCCGGCCTCGGCCGCGGCGTGTTCGATCATGGCGCGCAGACCCTGCGGCGCGGCGGGTAAGACGAACGGTTCGCGTGCGACGCGCGCGAGCGACAGCGCTCGTTTGTGCGACAAGCCAACGGAAGACGCGGCCACGGCCCACAGGCTTTCCTCGATCAGTGCCTTGACATGCAGCGTCGGCGTTTCCTTCTGGCCATAGAGCAGGGCGGCGTCCACGTCTCCGGCTTCGAGCCAGTTTTGCAGATGTCCCGCGTATCCGATGGTCAGGCACAGACGGATGTTCGGGTAGCGCCGGGCCACCTCGGCGGCCAGCAACGTTGCCAGCAGGTCCGACGTGCTCGCCAGCAGGCCGATGCTCACGATGCCCGAGACCGGCCCTTCGGAGGGCTGAATTTCGGCCTTGGCGCGCGCCACCTCGTTGAGGATGCGGTGTGCGTATTCAAGCATGGTCTTGCCCGAGGGTGTGAGCTGCATGCCGTGGCGGCTGCGGTCGAACAGTTCAGTGCCCATGTCCTCTTCGAGCAGGCGCAACTGCCGCGACACGGCGGGCTGCACGAGGTTCAGCAGGCTGGATGCACGCGTGACGTTGCCGGTCTCGGCAACGGTGACAAAGGCGCGGAGTTGTTTGAGATCCATCGCAGATACCTCGATACCGAAAACTGATGCTTCAATCAAATAATTCTATTTTTCGCTTAACTAATCAAATATTACTATGGATCAACGCAAGCAACTAACGAGACTTCTTTCATGAGCGCTTCCATTTTTTCTGCCCCCGACCAGTACCAGGAGATCCGCGACGCGGTGCGCGCGCTATGCAGCCAGTTTCCGGCCGACTATCACCGCCGGATCGACGAGAAGCGCGGCTACCCCGAGGAGTTCGTCAGCGCGCTCACCAAAGCCGGCTGGCTTGCCGCGCTGATTCCACAGGACTACGGCGGTCCGGGGCTGTCCATGGCGGAGGCCTCCGTCATCATGGAGGAGATCAATCGATCGGGCGGTAACTCAGGCGCCTGCCATGGGCAGATGTATGTGATGAACACCATCGTATTCAGTGGTACTGAGCAACAGAAGCAGCACTATCTGCCTCGCATCGCCGCAGGTGAACTGCGCGTGCAATCCATGGGCGTGACCGAGCCCACCACGGGCAGCGACACCACCAAGCTAAAGACCACGGCGGTGAAGAAGGACGGCCGCTGGGTCATCAACGGCCAGAAGGTGTGGATCTCGCGCGTGCAGCACAGCGACCTGCTGATCCTGCTCGCGCGCACCACGCCGATCGACCAGGTGCAGAAGAAGAGCGATGGCCTTTCGTGTTTCATCGTCGAGTTGGACAAGGCCATCGGCAACGGCCTCACAGTGCAGCCCATTCTCAACATGGTGAACCACGAGACCAACGAGTTGTTCTTCGACAACCTGGAGTTGCCCGAAGATGCGCTGCTGGGCGCTGAGGGTAAGGGCCTGAAAGTGATCTTCGACGGCCTGAATGCGGAGCGCACACTGATCGCCGCCGAGTGCATCGGCGACGGCTACTGGTTCCTCGAAAAGGCGCGCGACTATGCGAGCGAGCGCAAAGTGTTCGGCCGCCCCATCGGGCAAAACCAGGGCATCCAGTTCCCGCTGGCCGAAAGCTTCATCGAACTCGAAGCGGCCAACCTGATGCGCTGGCGCGCCTGCGAGAAGATCGACGCGCGTCAGAGCGCAGGTGTGGAGGCCAACATGGCCAAGTATCTTGCCGCCAAGGCGAGCTGGGAGGCCGCCAATGCCTGCCTGCAAACACATGGCGGCTTTGGCTTCGCCTGCGAATACGACGTGGAGCGCAAGTTCCGTGAAACGCGTCTGTATCAGGTCGCACCCATCTCCACCAACATGATCCTGGGACATGTGGCCGAACACGTGCTGCAGCTCCCGCGTTCCTATTAATATTCGAAAGGAATCCTTAGAAATGAAGATTATCGTACCCGTCAAGCGCGTGGTGGACTACAACGTCAAGGTCCGCGTCAAGGGCGATGGCTCCGGCGTGGACATCGGCAACGTCAAGATGAGCATGAACCCCTTCGACGAAATCGCCGTCGAGGAAGCCGTGCGCCTGAAGGAAAAGGGCGTGGCCACCGAAATCATCGCTATTTCGGCCGGTGTGGCGCAGTGCCAGGAGACCCTGCGCACGGCCTTGGCCATCGGTGCGGACCGTGGCATTCTGGTCGAAACCGACGCCGAACTGCAACCGCTTGCAGTCGCCAAAATTCTGAAGGCTCTCGTGGACAAGGAGCAGCCCGGTCTCGTCATCCTCGGTAAGCAGGCCATTGACGACGACGCCAACCAGACTGGCCAGATGCTTGCGGCGCTGGCCGACTTGCCGCAGGCGACCTTTGCCTCGAAGGTCGAAGTGGACGGCGACCGCGTCAACGTGACCCGCGAAGTGGATGGCGGCCTCGAAACCTTGTCGCTTTCCACGCCCGCCGTCGTGACCACGGACCTGCGACTGAACGAGCCGCGCTATGTAACGCTGCCCAACATCATGAAGGCGAAGAAGAAGCCGCTGGACACCGTGAAGCCCGCGGACCTTGGCGTCGACGTGGCGCCGCGCCTGAAGACGCTCAAGGTGACCGAGCCCGCAGGGCGCAAGGCAGGCATCAAGGTGGCCGATGTGGCCACTTTGATCGACAAACTCAGGAACGAAGCCAAAGTAATTTAAGGAACCGATGGAAATGACCGCACTCGTTATTGCAGAACACGACAACGCTTCCGTCAAGAGCGCTACGTTGAACACGATTACCGCAGCCGCAGCCTGTGGCGGCGACGTCCATGTGCTGGTGGCCGGGGAGGGCGCCGCAGCCGCTGCCCAGGCGGCCGCGCAGATCGCCGGCGTGGCGAAGGTCGTCCATGCCGATGGCGCATCGCTCAAAGATGGTCTGGCCGAAAACGTCGCCGCGCAAGTACTGGCCATCGCGGGCAATTACAGCCATATCCTGTTTCCAGCCACCGCCGGCGGCAAGAACGTTGCGCCGCGTGTGGCGGCGAAACTGGATGTCGCCCAGATCAGCGACGTTACCCGGGTGGTGAGCAGCGACACTTTCGAGCGCCCCATCTACGCGGGCAACGCGATCGCCACCGTGCAGTCCGATGAGGGCGTCAAAGTCATCACCGTGCGCACGACGGGCTTCGACGCGGCGCCGGAAACCGGCGGCAGCGCTTCGATCGAAACCGTGGCGGCAGTGACCGATTCCGGCAAGACCCGCTTCGTGAGCCGTGAAGTGACGAAGAGCGACCGCCCTGAACTGACGGCGGCCAAAATCATCGTCTCTGGCGGCCGCGCGCTTGGCAGTGAAGACAAGTTCCAGGAAGTCATCACGCCGCTGGCGGACAAGCTCGGTGCAGCGATTGGAGCATCGCGCGCGGCCGTGGACGCGGGCTACGCACCGAACGACTTGCAGGTGGGGCAGACCGGCAAGATCGTCGCTCCGCAGCTGTACATTGCCTGCGGCATCTCGGGCGCGATCCAGCATCTGGCGGGCATGAAGGATTCGAAGGTGATCGTGGCGATCAACAAGGATGCCGAGGCACCTATCTTTAGCATCGCCGACTATGGCCTCGAAGCTGACCTGTTCACGGCCGTGCCCGAACTCGTCAAGGCGCTGTAACGCCCGAAGCGGACGTCATTCTGATTCTTCTGGTGGAGCGCGATGCAAACGAGTCTTGAAAGCCCCGATTCCTTCGAGGCCTGGGTGGGCCGCAACTCGGAAAGCGCGGATTGCGTCACCGAGGCGCCCGTGCGCCTCATGCAGGCCACGCTGGACGCCGTCGAGGCGGGGGTGTTGCCGTCCGGACTGCCGCCGCTATGGCATTGGCTGTACTTTCTGCCAGGCGAGCGCCAGTCCGGCATCGGCCCGGACGGCCATCCGAAGCGCGGCAGCTTTCTGCCGCCGATCGCGCTGCCACGGCGCATGTGGGCCGGAGGACGGCTGCAGTTTTTGCGCCCGCTGAGCGTGGGTGAGCCGATACAGCGCGTATCCACGATCAAGCGCGTTCAGAGCAAGTCAGGGCGCAGCGGCGAACTGGTGTTCGTGACCGTGCTGCATGAAATCAGCAGCGTGAGCGGCATTGCCATTCGCGAGGAGCAGGACATCGTCTACCGTGACGCGCCGGCGCCCGGCGCTGCTTCGCCTCAGCCTGTCACGGCACCCACGGACGAGCAATTCGGCCGCACCGTGACGCCCGACCCCGTGCTGCTGATGCGCTATTCGGCGCTGACCTTCAATGGCCACCGTATCCACTACGACCGGCCCTATGCCATGCAGGAAGAGGGCTACCCGGGCCTTGTGGTGCACGGCCCGCTGCTCGCCACGTTGCTGATGGAAACGTTGCGGGCCGCGCATCCGGAAAAGACTGTCCGAAGTTTCGAATTCAAGGCTGTCAGCCCCTTGTTCGACATCGCGCCGTTTTCGGTCAACGGCAAGCTCGAAGGCGGAACCGCACGATTGTGGGCGCGCGGTTCCGAGGGCCAACTGGCGATGCAGGCCAGCGCGGAAGTTGAATAGCATCGAGCGATTAACACGAAAGCCGAGACAACCATGTCAGAACCCAATCGCATTCTGCGCGAACTGGGGCGCTCAGAGGCCGACATCCAGAACCTGCATGCCGATGGAGTGATCTGAACCATGCCCTTAACTCTCAAGGCTCCCGTGAGCCATGCTCGCAGCCTGCTCTTCGTGCCCGCCACGAAGCCCGAACGCTTCGCAAAGGCGCTCGAATCGGGCGCAGATTGCATCGTCATCGATCTCGAGGACGCAGTGGCCGAAGGCAGCAAGGACAGCGCGCGCGAGCAGCTCGCGCAGCATCTGCCACAATTGACGCCCGTGCAGCTGGCGAGAACTGCGATTCGCATGAATGCCGTGGGCACGCCCTGGCACGAAGCCGATATCGCGTTGCTGCGCGACTGGGTCGGGCAGGGCGTGGCGGTGATGTGCCCCAAGTCCGAAGATGCCGGCGCGCTGTGGACCGTGGCGCAAAAGCTCGGCGAGTCCGCGCGCATCGTCGCGTTGATCGAATCGCTGGCGGGCCTCGACGCGGCCGACGCGCTGGCGCGCGAGCCGCAGGTTGTGCGTCTCGCCTTCGGTCACCTGGATTTCCAGCTCGACCTTGGCATGCGTGCGACGGCCGAGGAGCCCGAATTGGCCTTCGCGCGCAATGCGCTCGTGGCTGCTTCGCGCCGCGCGAGGCTGCCTGCGCCCATCGACGGCGTGACCACCGATACCGGCAATGCGCAACGGCTCGCCGCCGATGCCCGGCGTGCGCGCGCCTTCGGCTTTGGCGGCAAGCTGTGTATCCACCCGGCCCAGGTGGCAGGTGTGAACGAGGCCCTGGGCCATACAGGGGCCGAGCAGGCCTGGGCGCGTCGTGTACTTGAAGAAGCCGCGAAACATGGCGGCGAAGCATTCAGCCTGGACGGCCGCATGGTCGACCTGCCCGTCATCCGCGCAGCCGAGGCGATAGTCGCCGGCACTCAAACATAATCGCTACCGGCGCCGGATCCAGAGGCGCCGGGGTGAGTCTCACTCAAGAAAACACGATGAATAGCAAAGACCTTCTAGCCCAGTATGGCCCTCGCGATTCCATGGAGTACGACGTGGCGATCGTGGGCGGCGGCCCTGGCGGCATGGCCACGGCCATCCGGATCAAGCAACTGGCGGCGGAAAATGGCCAGGACGTTTCGGTAGTGGTGCTCGAAAAAGGCTCCGAGCCCGGCGCGCACATCCTTTCAGGCGCAATCATGGATCCCAGGGCGCTGAGCGAACTCTTTCCCGACTGGCAGCAGCACGGCGCGCCGCTGAACCAGCCCGTCACCGAAGATGCTTACGTGTTCCTCGGCGAGCAATCGTCCTGGCGCGTGCCAAACCTGTTTCTACCGCCGTTTGCGCACAACGAGGGTAACTACATCATCAGCCTGGGCACCCTGACTAAATGGCTGGCTGAACAGGCCGAATCGCTCGGCGTGGAGATCTTTCCTGGTTTTGCCGCGGCTGAGTTGCTCTACAACGAAGATGGCTCGGTCAAGGGCGTGGCCACGGGCAATGTGGGCGTCGACAAGGAGGGCGAGCCCACCGGAAACTTCCAGTTGGGCATGGAGCTGCACGCCAAATACACCATCTTTGCCGAAGGTGCGCGCGGTCACTTGGGCAAACAGCTTATAGCTCGCTACGGGCTTGACGCGGGGCGCGATCCGCAAAGCTTCGGCATCGGCATCAAGGAGTTATGGGAGATCGATCCCGCGCGCCACAGGCCCGGTTTCGTTATGCACACGGCCGGCTGGCCAATGGATAGCAAAACCTATGGCGGTGCCTTCCTCTATCACCTGGATGGGAACAAGATTGCCGTCGGCTTCGTCACAGGCCTGAGCTATACCAATCCTTATCTAAGCCCCTTCGAGGAATTCCAGCGCTGGAAGACGCATCCCAGCATTCGCCGCTACTTCGAGAACGACAAAGGCGAGATTACGGCGCGCCGCCTTTCTTATGGCGCGCGCGCCATCAACGCAAGCGGCATCAGCGCCCTGCCGAAGTTCGTCTTTCCGGGCGGCGCACTGGTGGGCTGCGATGCGGGATTTCTGAACGTAAGCCGTATCAAGGGCAGCCATGCCGCCATCAAGACCGGCATGCTCGCGGGCGAAGCGGCTTACGCTGCCGTGGCGGCAGGCCGCCAGCACGACGAACTCACGGCGTACCCCGAGGCCTTCGAAGAGAGCTGGCTGTACACGGAACTGAAGAAGGACCGTAACTTCAAGAACTGGTTCAGGTATGGCCTGACCGTGGGCACACTGATGAACGGTTTCGAGCAGCTCGTGATGCGCGGCCGCATGCCCTGGACGTTGCACCGCCGCAAGCCCGATTACGCTTACCTCAAGCCGGCCAGCGAGTGCGAACCCATCGTCTACCCCAAGCCGGACGGCAAGCTGACGTTCGACCGCCTTTCCAGCGTATTCGTCAGCAATACGAACCATGACGAGAACCAGCCCGCGCACCTGACGCTCAAGGATGCGAGCGTGCCGGTGAACGTCAATCTGGCCCGGTATGCGGGGCCGGAGGCTCGTTACTGCCCGGCGGGTGTCTACGAGTTCCTCGACGACGAGGCAGGAGGCGGCAAGAGGCTGCAGATCAATGCGCAGAACTGCGTGCACTGCAAGACCTGTGATATCAAGGACCCGTCGCAGAATATCGTCTGGGTAACGCCCGAGGGTGGGGGCGGGCCCAACTACTCAGGCATGTGAGGGTTCTGAGATCAGTCGGTTCGTAGCAGCGCGCAGGGGCGTCGAGGTGCTCGTACTCCAGTTCCGGAACAAGGCGAGCATCCGCCAGTTCGAGACGAGGGGCGTTGACCGGGACGAAGGCTCGACCCCTTGCCTGGTGGTCACGACAGCCTTCTTGTCAGTTCCAGGCTGGAAATTAGAACAAGAACACGCCTTTGCCTCCGGCCTGGCCGTCGAACAACCGATAGGCCTCTTCGGCCTGTTCAAGTTTCCAGCGGTCGGTGAACAGCTTGTCCACGTCCACGCCATGGTCGGCCACGAAGCGGATGCAGTCTTTCATGCTCACTTCCGAAAAGGTATATGAGCCGATGATGCTGCGCTGTTTGACGATCACGTCCTTCATGCCGTCAACATTCAGGCTGCCCCCCACCGCCACTAGCGCGATGCGTCCCCAGGGGGCGGTGCAGCGAACGGCCTGTTGCTTCGGTATGTCGCCACCTGCGCAATCCATTGCGCAGGTGGCCCCCAGGCCACCGGTGAGCTTGAGAATCTCTTCGATGGGGTCTTGCCGGCTGCCGTCGATCACATGCGCCGCACCGAACTCCTTCGCGCGCGCAACGCGGTCGGCCGCAATGTCGACACCGATGACCTCTACGCCCATTGCCGCAGCCAGTTGGACTGCCGAGACCCCGACTGGACCGAGACCGAACACGGCAAGCGTGTCGCGTGCGCTGATGTCGAGGCGCAGGAGCGCGCCCCACGCCGTACCCGTGCCGCAGGAGATGGCCGCTCCGGTGGAGAACGACACTTCATCGGGCATGTGGACCAGCGACGAGACCGGCACCTTCATGTAATTGGCATGGCCGCCGTGCTTGATCAAGCCGTGGATGTCCGCGCCATGGCTACACATCTGCGTCCACCCGGTTCGGCAGTGGTCGCAGTGCTGACAGCCCTCGTAGTGAAACACCGCCACGCGGTCGCCGACCTTGAAGGCTCGCGGATCGACGGCTGACCCGAGGGCGATGATCTGGCCGCAGGGTTCGTGGCCGCCGATGATGGGCGTGTCCTCGGAGATGCCACGCGATGCCAGGTCCTTGAAGCCCATCGACTTGATCACGTCGGCGGGCTTGTTACGGTAGAAGTGCAGATCGCTGCCGCACATGCCCGAGGCCTTCATCTCGATGATGGCGTCGCCCGGGCCGGGTTGGGGATCGTCGAAATCCAGAATCTCCAGCTTTTTGTCGCCTCTGAAAACTACACCTTTCATATGCGTCTCCCTCGATTAAATTGGGAAATAGAACCGGCGGTGGCCGGGCGCCGCGTCAGTCAAGATTGATATATGTCGCCTTGGGGTAGAGGAAGCTCTCGACGTGCTCCTTGCCGCCCTTCCAGCCATATCCGCTCAACTTCGTGCCACCAAAGCCCACGGCGGGATCGATCACCCCATAGCAGTTGACCCAGACCGTGCCCGAACGGATTCCCTGCGAGACTGTGTGCGCGGTGGTGAGGTTGCGCGTCCAGACGCCGCCGGCCAGGCCGTAGGGCGTATCGTTGGCCAGTTGCAGTGCCTCCTCGACCGTGTCGAACGGAATCACAGAGGCCACGGGGCCGAAGATTTCCTCCTGGGCAATCGCCATGTCGTTGCGCACATTGGCGAACACGGTGGGCTCGACGAAGAAGCCCCTCGCCAGATCGCCGCAGAGGCGCTGGCCACCATGCACGATATCGGCCTCCTTGCCGCCGATATCGATGTAGTGCATGACGCGTTCGAGCTGGCGCTGGTTGATTAGCGGTCCGATCTGGACGCCGGGCTCACGGCCGTCGCCGATCTTGATGGTCTTCGCGAACGCGGCCATGCGCTGCACGAACTCATCCTGGACGGCGCGCTGCACCAGAATGCGCGTGCCGGCCACGCATACCTGACCCGTGTTTGCGAACACGCCCATCGATGCACCGGGCACGGCCTTGTCGAGGTCGGCATCGGCGAACACGATGTCGGGCGACTTGCCGCCAAGCTCCAGTTGCAGGCGCTTCAGGTTGCCCGCGGACGCACGCACGATGGCTTGCGCCGTGGCAACCGAGCCCGTGAAAGCCACGCGGTCCACCCCCTTGTGCTCGGCCAGCGCCTGCCCCACCTCCTTGCCGTAGCCGGTGACGACGTTGATCACGCCTTCGGGGACGCCGGCCTCCATCATCAGCTCGGACACACGGAGCGACGACAGCGACGCATCCTCGGCCGGCTTGAGGATGGCTGTACACCCTGTCGCCAAAGCGGGGCCGTAGATCCACCAAAGGCCCATCAGCGGGCCATTCCAGGGAATGATGCCGCCGACTACGCCCACTGGCATCAGGTGTTTGAGGGCTGTGAAGTTTGGCACGATGGACATCGGGCTGGTCGCCACCGAACCGGCGCCCACCTGCGAGGCGTAGAACTGCAGGAGCTGCGAGAGCCATTCCTTGTAGCCGCGAGTGCGCGCGAGCGGCGCGCCCATATCAAGTGTTTCGATCAGCGCGAGTTCGTCGAAGTTGTCGAGGATGACGTCGTGCACGCGCAGCAGCAACTTGCGCCGCTCGTGCGCCGTGAAGCGGCTCCACGGCCCCTCGAAGGCGCGGCGCGCGGCCGCCACGGCGCGGTCGACATCCCGCGCGTCGCCCTGGGCGATGTGGCACAGCAGTTCGCCCGTGGCGGGGTTGATGGCGTCGATGCGCTGGCCAGAGCCGGGTTCGACCCATTTCCCGCCGATCAGCAGTTTCTTTGTGCCTCGCACGAACGCTGGCGTAGTGATGTGCACAGTACGTCTCCTTTGTGTTTTGTTGTGGGATGCGGTGCTTACATACTGACTATGATCGACTTGGTTAGTGTGTCGCCTTGATAGATGCTTGGCCGAATTCACGGCCCCAGCCCGATTGCTCGTAGCCCTTGGGACACGGCCGGCCAGGACTCTCCAGCGCACGGCGTTGGAGGAAGCGGTAATGGGGACTCCACGTGAACGGACACGGGAACTCAGGCGACGGCGACGTCAACCCGGGTCGACAGCACCGCGCTCTGTGGGTTGGCGCGACGCACGTCCGGATTAAAATCGGCGGGTGTGACGCACAGAAAGAGCGTGCGACCGTCTGCCCCGCCCAGGGCGCATGCGTAGCAGTTGCGGTCCTCTGTCTGAACTTCTTCGAGAATGTTGCCGCCAGGCGCCACGCGCAGCGCGCGTGCCTTCGCGAAGTCGGCAACCCAGATGGCGCCCTCGGCGTCTGCCTGCGAGATGCCATCCGCGGCAACCACGATTTCGGCCATGGACTGAATGACGTCTGCGTTCTGCGGCACAGGGCCGAAGATTGCCCAGTCCCGTCGAGCCGATAGCGAACCATCAGACCGGATGTCGAATGCGGAGAGACGATTGCCGAATGATTCCGCCACCACTAGCGTGCGGCCCCCCACAACAGTCGAACCGTTGGGAAAGTGCAGTGGATCGCTGACGATCGTGACTGATCCGTCGGGATCGACTCGCACCAGCCTGGCGGGACGGCGAGGTGCCAGCTTCATGATGTCGAAGCCGAAGTTGCCCACCCACGCGCGACCCTGAGTGTCCACGACCATGTCGTTGGGATCGGACTCCAAGTGTGGAAACAGATCTGCGTGGGTCACCACGGAACCGTCGTGCTCGCGACGTAACAATCTGCGGTCGTGCACGGACACGGCTAGCAGGCGTCCGTCTGGCAACCAGCCAATGCCGGACGGGCACCGGGGGACCTCCATCTCCGTGCGCAGATCGGTGCCATCTTCGCGCATTGAGTAGACCCGTTCGGAGTACAGATCACTGAACCAGAAACGCTCCTCGTGCCAGCGTGCGCCTTCGGTATGCGTCATACCGTCGAGGAGCAGGGTGAGTTGTCGCATATCTAACCATCGCTAGTTGGTTTGGGTGCCGTAAACCGTGACGCAAGCTAACCGGTCGCGCGCTACTGCGGCAGACGGGCCGACGGAAAATCCGGCTGTCGCTTGCTGCGCAGTGCCGCGAGACCTTCTTTGACGTCCGGGCCGAGGAAACACAGCATTTCCATGGCGAGGGAGTTGTCGAAAATTGGCCCGACCATACGCATCCAGTTGTTGAGCGACTTCTTGGTCGCGCGGATCGCGGTCTGGCTACCGCGCGCCAGGTTGGCGGCGATGGCCAGCGATCTGGAGAGCACTTCAGTGCGTGGCGCGCAAAAGGTGACGAGGCCGATGCGTTCGGCTTCCTTGCCGTCGACGAAATCAGCCGTCATCAGATAGTATTTGGCCTTGCCCATGCCGCACAGCAGCGGCCATATGATGGCGGCGTGGTCACCTGCGGAGACGCCAAGGCGCGCATGGCCGTCAGTGAGTTTTGCGTCCACCGCCATCACGCTTACATCTGCGAGTAGGGCCACCACCAGACCAGCACCCACGGCCGTCCCGTTTATCGCGGAGATGATGGGCTTTTCGCAGGCCAGCATGTTGTAGACAATGTCGGATGCCTCCTTCATCACGCGCAAGGTCGCCTCCTGGCTGTTCGACATTTCCTCCACTACGGACAGGTCGCCGCCTGCTGAGAAGGCACGGTCGCCTGCCCCCGTGACCACGATGACCTTCACTGTCGGGTCGTTGCTCGCCACTTCCCAGACCTTGCTTAGTTCCCAGTGCATGCGGTTGTTCGTGGCATTCATGACCTCCGGACGATTGAGCGTGACGAGCAGAACGCCGTCCGGTTGGCGATCGAACAGAATGAATTGAAAGTCTTCGTATCGCATGCTTTATCCATGGTTTATCAAACGGCGGTCTTTCACATTGGGCCTGCCAACGTGGAATGCCACAATATTTTCGATGCTTATGTTCCGTACTTTGATTAATCCACAAATAAGATAGACATAACCGAGGGCGCTTTGCGAACGAAGCACCCTGTCACTACGGTTCGTTCACTCGGCACGCGTTGAATCGCAGAATTACCTGCGCGCAAGTAAAGAGCTGTCTCCTACGTTCAACGTGGACATCGAATCTGCATTTTGATAGGCTCATTCGCATTCAAATCTGAAATAAGATTTTCAACTTTGAACGTTCAGGCGCTCCGGACGAGTGGCTAGGGAACTAGAGTTCCGCAATACGCGCGCATAACGGCGCATTAAGCATACAAATCACATCTTTGAAATGGACACGTTGACCTGCATGCGGATTTTCGTGCGCGTCGCAGAGGAAGGCAGCTTCACTGCTGCCGCGAGGCGCCTCGATGTGGCCACTGCGGTCGTATCGCGAGCAGTGTCGAGTCTGGAGGCACACCTCGAGGCTCGCCTGATTAACCGTAGTACGCGCAGCCTTGCACTTACGGATGCTGGGCAGCGTTATTTGCAGCGTTGTGGGCAGATTCTGGCGTATATCGACCAGGCGGAAGCAGAAGCAGCGAACGCGCAGGCGCTGCCGGCGGGCCGGCTACGAATCCATGCGACGACTGGCTTCGGACAAGCCTACCTCGCTCCCGCCGTAATGCAATATCAGACGCACCACCCCACAGTGTCGGTTGAGTTGACGTTGTCTCAACACGTGCCGGATCTGCTGGACGAAGGCTACGATGTCACGATTCAACTGAGCGCTACGGAGCTGCCTGATTCCGGGCTCGTTTCGCACGCGTTAGGTGCTGTGCATAGCGTCCTCTGTGCATCACCCGAGTACCTGCGGGAGCGCGGTGTGCCGCACACTGTTTCAGAACTGGCGGACCATACCTGTTTGCAGTTCTTTACGCCGGTGTTTCCGCGCGACAAATGGCGTTTGGACGGGCCGCAGGGAGTTGAAACGTTCGAACTGCCTCCCGCGGTGTTCGAGGTGAACGTTGCTGAGGCGCTCGCTGGTGCGCTGCGCGCAGGCAGGGGCATCGGTGTGCTTCCGATGTCGACCGCGGTCCCGGCGCTGCGCAACGGCTCGCTACTGCGGGTTCTGCCGGAATACCAACTCCAAGAGCTCACGGTGTACGCCATCTATGCGTCGCGGCAATATCTCGACGCCAAGATCAGGACCTTCGTCGATTTCCTCAAGGTTTGCATTCCACAGGCGCTTGCCGCCGACGAAGCGGCACTCACTTGACAAACGCCTGTTCAGCTTGAGAAGCCGCCCTCGCATCGATTTCCACTGCAATGGAAGCGGGGCAGAGGGCAAGGCGAATCGCATAGGGTTAGTGAGAATGCCCGAATTTGCCCGCAGATCGCTCTGGACGGAAATTTGAGCTGGTCTCCAGTCGCCGCCTCGTGGGTGCTGAAGCGAGGTGATCATTTGTTCCGTACTATGATCGTACGATTGATTCGTGGGATAGCGCTCGATCGGGTGCAACGCACGAATTTTCCAGTGCTGCCAACGCTTGGACGCCAGTCCGCTATTTCAAAGTACGGAACTGGTAGGTCGGGTTTGTTGACGTGCTCTCGCATGTCTCCTGTAATGCAGAGAACCGCGGCCAGCGTGGAAGTCCTTAATCCTGCCAACAGGTGGAGCAGAGTAGTTGCCATCCCTGACGCTGGCCGCCACATCAGATGGCCAAATTCCATGGCCAGTGGAGACAGACGGAGCGATCGATGTCGTTACAGACAAACGAGGCGTCACCATCCCAACGCGTGCAGTCGGAAGCGAACTGGGACATGGCAGAAAAGGAGGGCGGCGGCGGCATCGAGCGCGCGCGTGGCGACCGCACGATGGTTGTTCCGCTCGCGCGCAGTCTCGCGATTCTTGCTGCCTTCTCGCCGAACGAATCGTGGCTTGGCAATCAGGATCTGGTGCTCGAAACAGGCATTCCCGCGCCGACGATTTCACGCATGGCGCGCTCACTCGTCACGCTCGGGTACCTGCATTATTCGCCCACGCGACGCAAGTATAGGCTTGCCGCCCCCGTACTCTCACTCGGCTACGCGGCGATCGCCCATTCAAGCGTCCAGCGGCTCGCACGTCTTGAGATGCAGTCGTTTGCGAACACGAACGATACCTACGTCATGTTAGGCACACGTGACCGGCTGGACGTGATCGTGCTCGAAACATGTTCGAGTTCCAGACAGTCGGTTGATCTGAAGCTCCATGCGGGCACGCGCCTGCGCATCGCCTCTTCACCGATGGGCTGGGCGATGCTTGCAGCCCTGCCTGAGCTCGAACGGTTTTACCTGCTCAACAACGTCGAGCGTAAGAGTGGGCGGGACTGGCCGCATTTGAGACGGCGTGTTGGCGAAGGAATTTCACAGGTGCACAACACTGGATATTGCATGTCGCTGGGCGAGTGGGAACCCGACCTCACGATACTCGCCACACCACTCGTTATCCAGGATCACACGCCGCTTGTGCTGGCCTGCGTTGGCCAGAGCGCGCGGCTTGGGCGTGCGCGCGTCGAGCGCGAACTCGGCCCCCGGCTTGTGGCCGTCGCGCAAAGCTTGCAGGAGCGGGCGTTGTTCGCCGAGTGACTCAGCCATGAACGTGACGGATACGCACAAGGACGTGACACTTACTGTCGAGCGCGGACTAGAAGTGCTGCGCGCTTTTCGCGCGGCGCGTGCACCGCTGTCAAATGCGGAGCTCGTGAGACGCACAGGCTTTCCCAAGGCGACCGTGTCGCGGTTAACGACGACGCTGATCGCTATCGGCTATTTGCGCAGGGTGGGCGGCGGCCGGCAGTTCGAGCTAAGCGCGGGAGCGCTAAGCATCGGAAACGCCTATCTGGAGGCGAACCCTTTCACGCGCATCGTCAATCCGTTCATCCAGAAGCTTGCCGACAAGCTCGATTTGTCAGTCGCACTTGCGGTCCCACATCGTCTCGACATGATCTATATCGCGTGGTGCGCGAGCGCAAGGATTGCAACGCTGCGCTTGGGCGTTGGTTCGCTGCTGCCGATGGAGTCAACCTCGGTGGGACGTGCTTATCTGTATGCGCTACAGCCGGCGCAGCGCGAATGGCTTGTCGCTGCGCTGCTAGAGGCCGCAGGCGATCACGCTGAGAGCGTGCGCCGGAACCTCGAAGTTGCGTTTGCGGATCTCAGGGAGTCGGGCGTGTGCATGTCAGTGGGCGAATATCAGCGCAACGCATACGGGATCGCTCTGCCAATCGTGGTCGGTCGTTCGAACACGCTCATGACGCTGAATTGCGGCGCAATCGAACTCGATCCGGATATGAATGTGATCCGCAAGCGCGTAATCCCAGAACTGAAGGCGACGGCCAGCAAGCTTATGAAGGAGCTCGCGGACGTCGACTGCGAGCTGTAAGTGTTGACGCACGCCTCCGGTCAGCTGGGTGTCTGTACGGATTCTTCCTGGAAGCCGCCGTGTCATCGACTTGGTCTGTGGGCAACTGCGGGAACTCGCGGAGCGCGCAAAGTCCCGATTCCGCACCCCCGGAGGGTAAAATAGCCAAAATTAATCTGTCCGCAGTCTCATAGGCTATCGGGGCAAATCAGGCAGGAGGTCACGTGTCTTCGGGGAGGTCCTTGACGCCGCATACTAGCGGGCGATCACGCAATGGCCCTCACGGCGTGGATACGGCTTGGCCAAAGCCGCCGCAGGAAAGGCGGCCGGAAAGCCATGCAATGGTCATGCCGCTCGCGCGCGGTTTGTCGATCCTCTCTGCTTTCGGCCCAGAAAGGCAGTGGTGGAGCAACCAGGAAATCGCGCAACAGACGGGTATTCCCGCACCGAGCGTGCTGCGTCTGCTGCGTTCGTTGGTCGCGCTAGGCTATCTTTACCATGATGCGTCGAGCCGAAAATACGCGCTGGCGCCTGCCTCGCTCGCGCTCGGTTATGCCGCCGTTGTCGATCCCGAGGTCATGCGGTTCGCGAGCGCCGAAATGCACAGGTTCGCCGAGGCCACGGACACCTATCTGCTCCTTGGCACACGGGACAGACTCGACATCATTATTCTCGATACGCAAACCGGCAGCCACGCGATGCTCGATCTGCGGCTATTTCCGGGCATGCGCATGCAGATTGCCTATTCGCTGATGGGATGGGCGCTGCTTTCGGCGCTGCCGGATGAGGAGCGTCACTATCTGCAAGCGCAGGTGGAGAGCAGCGCGGGGAGCGACTGGCCACCAACGATACGGCGGCGCATGAACGAAAAGATCAAGCAGGTGCGTGAGCTGGGCTTCTGCATGTTGCATGGCGAGTGGGAGCCCGAACTTGCCTGCGTGGCCGCACCTGTCTGTATTACCGGTCGTTCACCGCTGGTGCTAGGTTGTGTCGGGCGTACCTCGCGCATGGCGCAGCTGCGCATGGAGCTGGAACTGGGGCCGCTGCTCGTCGCCACCGCACAGAGGCTCCGCGAGCGACTATCGACGCGCAAGTAGCCCGTATCGCACGTGATCTGTAACCCCCGACAACCTTGCTGTATCAAACGGGAATCTCGATGCCTCATGCCCCTCAGGTGACTTTGACGCTCGAGCGAGGCCTCCAGCTGCTGCGGGCGTTCCATGCCGTTCGCGCGCCACTTACCAATGGGGAGCTCGCAAGTCGCACAGGACTGTCGCGCTCGGTGGTCTCTCGCCTTACGGCGACGCTCATTCACGAAGGGTTCATCCGCCGTGTCGCGGGTGGTCCTAAATTCGAACTGGCCATGAGCGTATTTGGTATCGGTCAATCATACTTGGCGACCAATCCCGTCACTCAGTTGGCGCAGCCGCTTATGCAGCGGCTGGCTGACCAGCTTGGGGTTTCTGTGGCACTGGCCGTACCTGACCAGTTGGAGATGCTTTATATCGCGTACCGATTTGCCGCACGAGTCTCTACGCTGCAACTAGGAGCCGGCTCGCTGTTGCCGATGGGCACAACGGCCATCGGCAGAGCGTGGCTTGGAGCCTTGCCCGCAACTGAGCGCCGTAAGTACGTCGCGCAGTTACTGGAGAAGGCCGGTCCGCAGGCTGGAGCGCAGAGGAGGTCAATCGAAGCGGCATGGGACGATTTGCACGCAACGGGCGTCTGCATGGCGGTCGGGGAGTATCAACGGAATGCTTGGGGAATTGCATTGCCTGTCAGGCTGAAGCGCGCGCAGATTTCGATGGCGATGAGTTGCGGTGCGGTCGAGGTGGGGCTGGACATTGACGCAGTCCGAAGTCGCACGGTGCCGGTGCTTAAGCAGGCCGCTGCAGAACTGGAAGCGCTGCTGGTCGCTGTCGAGTTCAAAGCGCCATAGCCAAAATACCCGCGCTCGGCTGTCGCGCTAGTGACTAGGAAACGCTAGCAAAATGACTCGCGAGGAGCATTAGCCCTTCGTGTGTGCTCGGTAACATTAGCGCTATGTGTTATGTCCATCATTCTCAACGTGCTTCGTTCGCTGTCGCGATCGCCAAGATGCCCACGAATTTTCATTGTTGCTTGACGCGTGTCGCCCTGGCAGCTCGGCTGCGGCGGTGGCTTTGGTGTCCACCGCATGCACGGTGTATCCACGCAGACTAATTTGATTCGGCTCTCGTCGGCTCACCCGATGTGTCTTGAGAATGCCGAGTTCGAGTGCGGGCGACGCCCGCGCGGCGGTATCCGGCTCGGGTGCTGCGCATAAGGCTCGACGGAGAGCATGCCGGCCGGGCATGCGAGTAGCACGTCGATGCAGGCCATCGGGTTCGAGCAGTTTCACAGATGGAATGAAAAGTTTCATATCTGAATTGCAATGCGATCAATGACGGGCTCCGGGCCTTGGCAGATGTGGGCTACCGCTTGCGTGTTCTCCATGGCGCAATCCTTGCTTTATTCAGGCTGATTGGGGATCTGGGTACTCGCGAGGGTGGCCTATAGATCAACGAATAAGTCTGATCTTTAATATTTAGGATGGTGAATCAAAATGATTGATGAAGATGAATCGAGACTGTCGTTTTTTGCAAGCAACGCGGGCGACAACCCTCATCCTGACGGTGTAATACCTGGCAGGACAGCACGTGGCATCAACGCGGGCCCAAATTGGGCTTGGGCTACCCCGCAGGGTCAATATGACTGGATGGATTCAAATGCGCCTTTCACTGATCCTGTGTAATTGTTTGGATATCCATCCATCATTTGTATTGGTTCATCCCGAGTTTCTCCTTGGAAGCTACATTCAGGGCGCTCCAAGTAAGCAACGTAGTGTCACCTGCTGCGTTGTGCAATTCAAGATCAGTTCGTTCCCGTCAGTCTTCCGGTTAGGAAGCTGACCGAACACTCCTTAGCTTCAAAAGGTAATTCACATGCAACGCAATATGCTCAAGTCAAAGATCCATCGCGCAGCTGTGACCCACTGCGAACTTCACTACGAAGGATCGTGCGCCATCGACGAAGATCTGCTGGACGCGGCCGGGATCGTCGAGAACGAACGAATCGATGTCTGGAACATCAACAACGGTGAACGTTTCTCCACATATGCCATCAAGGGCGAACGAGGAAGCGGCATGATTTCGCTCAATGGTTCGGCCGCAAGAAGGGCACAGCTCGGAGACCTGGTAATCATCGCAGCGTTTGCGCTGGTTGACGAGACCGAGCTCGCTGCGGGCTGGCGCCCGAAGCTGGTGTTTGTTGACGAGGCAAACACGGTGAAGGGCAGCCGTGATCATGTGCCGACCCAGAACTGGTCCTGAACATACTCGACCTGCCGGATTGTTGGAAGGTTTTGCTAGCCGTGGGGAGGCCCAAGGTGAGCTGGGGGGTACGTCCATCCTTTGCAAGTTCTAGCCGCGAGGCTTGACGAGCTGACGCCAGGCAGGCCCGATGGCCTCCGATTCGACGAGATAGGGCCCGGCAGGTAACGTCACAATCCTGGGTCCCGAATGGTATTCCTGCTTTTACGGTGCCAGCGGTACTGGCTGTTGTAATGGTGGTGCGGATTCAGTAGTGCAGTGGCTGAGGGCTTCGGCGCGCAGCGGATTGGCCCGTGGTGGCGAACCGATCGCCGTTCAGTTCGAAGTACGGAACGGCAATGCGATCAGCGTTGACGTTGGCGGTCGACGAATCGCACGATGGACACATGAACGAACCCGCTGTCGTGGCAGGGTAGTGGAGAGCAGGGAGATGTGGGTGGAGACGGTTCGAAATTCGTTGCGCGAGGTAGTGGAGCGTTGGCTGATGCCAAGCCATGCAGTGCCGTTCCGGGTTCGCTCGTTGCGCAATGCGGCGCGAGGTCGTTGTGTTCGGGTGGAGGCGCGCGCACCTTGCGGCGATATCACCATCTGTTTTTTTCGGCACGACGATGGCACATGGCGCGTCTTTCCGCCGTTGCCGCGCCGTCTGACGATGCGCGTCGTGTGATCCGAGCGATGGTGGCTCCGTTCGCACGCGGTCTTGCAATTTTCGCGGCATAAACCGTAGCGCATCAAACAGAAACCAGCCCTCGTGCCTTCAGAATGATCAACCCGTTGAACTCAGCAGTAGCGCAGGATTGGATCGTCGAATTCACGCCGGACTACCGCGTCGTCACTCGTTTGTCGTCGAACAGGCTGGGACGCAGATCGCAGAAAACGGATATTCGTCGTCCCGAACGGAACACAGGAATTGTCGTCGGATTTTACCGTCTCCTGCTGCAGTGGAATGTCACTCAACCGGGCTTTCCGCGACCCGATTCCGTAGTCTTGAAGAAGAATTCGAGTCGACGGAAAAGTATCCAAAATGCAGTCGACGCACGCAGACGGGTTGCTGCCAGAAGCACGCGTGTGAAATATCGAACTTCTGCCGTAGCCTGTGGCATGTGTTGCGCGATTGGGTGTGGGTGAGTTTCGTGTACAACCGCTATGATCCTGGTGCTAGGCACTCGCCTCATTCGCCATCTCGCCAAGCAGCACCTTCGCTTGCCGCATGTCGGCAGTGTCTGCACCTTCAGTGAAGACATCGTATGCTCCACGCAGCACGCTGCTGGCTTTCCCTGACTTGCCCTGTGTTCGCCACAGGCGTGCCAGGCTAATCGCTGCGCGCAACTGTAGCGATGTCGCGCGTTGGTCGGCAGCAATCGCAATTGCCTTCTGAAAGCATGCTTCTGCCTGTTGCTGGTCGATCGAATCGCGTGTTCGACCGCTCGAAGGCGCAAGGATCAGTTCGCCCTTGAGGCGATGCAGTTCTGCTTCGTGAAAGCGCTCTCCAGTCTTTTCAACCAGAGTCAACGCGTCGGCCAGCACGGCGAGGCCGTCGGCAGCTCGTCCGATACGCCTGCATGCCGCGGCACGCAGAGCCAGAAAGTAGGAGTGTGACAGCTCGGCACCCGTAGCGAGGTATGCAGAGAGTCCTTGAGTCATCTCTGCGATGCCTTCATTCACGTTGCCCTGTTCGATCAGCGACGAGCCGCGCAGGATCGTTGCCCACGCAAGGTAGTACGGAAAACCCTGTTCGGTCGAGAGCGTGATAGCCGCCTCGGCAAACTCCTGTGCCGATTGTGGTTCCAGCATGAGCAGGCGCAGCATCGCCGCAGCAACAAGCGAAAACGCCAGCCCAAACGGGTGAGCACCCTTATGGGCGAGAGAAAGGGCCTCCCGGCTTCGCTCATTGGCCCGATCGGGATAGCCCAGATACCACTGGGTCAATGAAGCGATGCTCAATGTGCGCACACCGGGATCCATGCCATAGACGAAGGCGTGAGCATGATGCTGTCCGGAGACGTAAAGTGCACGCAGTTGTTCCTGATGCTGACACGCAGTACTAAAGTCGCCTTGAAAGAACACGCTCGATCCCAGCGCACTATGTGCCTCGACCAGCAAATCCGGATCGTGCGCATTGCGCGCGATCCGCAATAGCCGTTCACCGAGCTCGCGCGAAGTCACGTAATTCGCACGCAATGA
Organism: Paraburkholderia sp. A3BS-1L; assembly: GCF_051125215.1. NCBI lineage: Bacteria > Pseudomonadati > Pseudomonadota > Betaproteobacteria > Burkholderiales > Burkholderiaceae > Paraburkholderia > Paraburkholderia sp. A3BS-1L. The sequence continues at coordinate 148,692 of NZ_CP120445.1, forward strand.
ATAGTAGGTCCGCAGACCGAATTGCGCCGGAAAGAGCTGCGCGCTGTCGCCGATCTGTTCGCACAGCGCCAGCGCGCGAGTATACGTGGCTTCCACTTCCGGCGAAGCGTAACCTCGGGCCGCCATCAGCGCTGGGCCAAGCGAGAGCCGGAGTGCCAGTTCCTGACGTGTGCGCTCAGGCGTGTCGGGCAAACGGTCAAGTAGCGCGAGAGCCGTCTGGAATTGCCGCATCGCATCGAGACTGGCCGTGCGCTCCATGGCCTGTTGGCCCGCGCGGTGCAGGTATTCCACGGCCTTCTGCGAATTGCTGCTAAGACTGTAGTGATGCGCCAGCTCACTGCAATGCTCGTTGAGCCGGTCAGCGTAGAGGGCTTCGATGGCTCGCGCGGTGCGCTCGTGCAGCAGACTGCGCTGGTCGGAGAGCAGGGAGCTTGCGGCGACCTCCTGCGTCAGTGCATGCTTGAAGGTGTACTCGACCTCTGGGAAAGCCGGCCGCTCGTAGATAAACTCCGCGGCGGCGAGGCGCGTGAGCAGACGCCGCAACTCGTCTTCCGTTTGTTCGACGACCTTCCGGATCAAACTCCAGGGAAACTCCTTGCCGATAATCGCCAGCTGTTGCAGCAACGCCTTTTCCGCGATCGGCAACCGGTCCATCCGGGACGCCAGCACACCATGCACCGTAGTTGGAATGTGCAACTCGGCAGGCGTCCTCGCAATCTGGTAATGGCCGGACACGCCGAGCAACGCGCCTTCTTCGACAAAAGTCTGGACCACCTCTTCCATGAAGAACGGGTTGCCTTCCGTTTTCTCCAGAATGCGTTCCTTCAGCAGCAGGAGGCCGGGGCCATCACCCAGTAGTTCACTGAGCAGGTCTTGCGCCTCGGCAGGGCCAAGTGCGTCCAGCCTCATCTGGCTGTAGTTGTCCTTGTCGCGCCAGGCCGGGCAGTAGTCTGGACGAAAGTTCAGGAGCAGGATGATCCGCGCGCTCGCCACGTGCTCGATGAGAAACGCGAGGAATGCTTCGGTCTCGCTGTCCAGCCATTGCAGATCCTCGAACAGCAATTGCACCGGCTGGTTCTGGCTCTCACGCTCGATTAGCCGCTTGATCGCGTCAAACGTCCGGTCTCGCCTGATTCGTGGGTCCATCGTCGCGACCGTCGAATCCACCTCGCCGGCGCCCAATAGATACAGGAAGTAGGGCACCACATCTTCGAGGCTGCGCTCGAGCGTCAAAACGCGTCCGGTGACCTTTTCGCGACACCGCCGTTCGTCGTCCTGCGTGGTGATCTGGAAGTAATTCCGCAAGAGTTCGATGAGTGGCAAATAGGGGAACGCTTTGCCGTGGGAGACCGAGAACGTCTCGAGAATCAGGCAGCCGCGCTGCGAGCGCTCCTTGAACTCATGAAACAGGCGCGACTTCCCGACGCCGGCCTGACCCACCACACCGACGATTTGCCCATGGCCCGCGGTCGTCTGGTGGAGCGCGGAGTGCAACCGCTTCAGTTCGTCCGTCCGGCCCACGAACCGGGCGAAACCTCGATGTGCCGCCAATTGCAGGCGGGTGCGCAGCGCACCAAGGCCAATCAGCTCGAAGACTTCCAGCGGCTCCTGAATGCCTTTGATCTGGGTCGCACCCAACGCCTTGAACTCGAAGTACCCCACATTCAACCTGTATGTGGATTCGCTGACGAGTACTGAGGAGAGTGCGGCGATCGTCTGCATGCGCGAGGCGATGTTGATGGTGTGCCCGACCGGATCGTAATCCGTGCGCAGATCGTCCTTGCGGATCGAGCGCACCACGACCTCACCGGTGTGGACGCCCACACGAATCTGCAGCGGAATGCCCTCCTGCAGACGGATACGGTCGGCATGTGTGCGCATCGCTTCCTGCATGCGCAGGGCCGCATACAGCGCCCGTTGAGGATGATCCTCGTGCGCAATTGGCGCGCCGAAAAGCGCCAGGATACCGTCGCCCAGTGATTTCGCTACGAACCCCTCGTAATGATGGACAGCCTCCATCATCAATGCGATGACTGGTTCAATCAGGCGATGGGCATCTTCCGGATCCCGTCCATGGATCAACGCAGTCGAACCGGCCATGTCGGCAAAAAGGGCGGTGATCGTCTTGCGTTCGACCGCGGTTCCTTGCTGGGCTTCGTTGGAAGCCTGCTCGGCGAGAATGCGCTCGGACAGATGGGGGGGCGTGTATTGAATCGGCACCGTGGGCGACGGCTGAAGCATACCGACGGGTGCGCCACATGCACTGCAAAAACGCGCGGTCGCGCTCAGTTCACCTCCGCATCGCGCGCAGATTCGTGCCAGCCTCGTTCCGCACTGTTCGCAGAAATTGGCTCCGGCGGCGTTCTCGAAACCACAATCCGCGCAGCGCATATCGCTTCTCGACTTCGACGGCCCTGCGACCGATTAGACGCCGAATCTACCGGCGCATCAAGGCGCAATCCTCGTCATATAAACGTCTGTGGCCCGTCATTCTGGGGTGTTGGCGCGTCGCAAGATTGGACGGAGTATGCACGAGCCGTCAGCACAGAGGAAAGCCAACTCGACGACACGCTGTTACTGGCACGTGAGCTCTTGCTTGGGATCGCAGCCGATATGCGGGGCCACAAACTGATACGTAGCAGGAGGCGAAGTCGCACGGCGAACGGCCCGACCCGAAGTCGGCGTTCAACCAGATCGGGCCCGGATATGCCGGTGACCGGCAGGCGCAAGGTTTTGGGAACCGCCGGGCTTCCGGCTCGCCTTCGCGCGCCCAACGCGGCCTCGAGGTACGTCAGGCTGAGCGAGTGCCCGGCACGAAGAAAGACACGCGAGTTCATGCAGACGGACGTGGAAGCCGTGATCGTGAGGCTCGCGCAGCGCAAAACTGCAGTGATGCCGTCAGGCAAGCCTGGTCCGGGGTCTGCCAGGGCCCGCTGAATGGACGTAAGCGCCTTGCTGCTTCAAACGCTGGCCTTTACCAACACAGGCGCATGGAACCATGAAAGACATGCGACATCTGTATCTGGCCATGACACCATCGAGGCCGTGCCAGCCGGTTGCCTGCGATTTGAGTTGTAGATGCGTGCTCATACTTTCATGAGTCGAGAAACGCAAGGCGGCTGATGCCAGCGTTTATCCAATGGAGGTTCATTCTTTGCCTTCGGCGGCGCGGAGCTGTGGATGTTTCTGGCTCGCGTGCACTTCGCGCTGGTCGCGTGTATGCAATGCTCCTGTCGTTTCAGAGCGCGCATTGCCGTGCCATACGCTCTCCGCTCTCCACACACGCTACCGGCTAACCTCGTGCGAGGATCGCCTTGCGCGCCAAGAAGCGGGGGCGCGCGCGACCTAAGGTGCAGAGGTAATGATGACTATCGCCGGCGGTTCGCGCCGCGGCTTTAGCTGGGTACACGCCGAGTCGCATCTCTTTTGCGAAGCGAACAGGTTAGTGGCCCTCTACCTGGGAATCGCGCGTTCAAGCATCCGGGGCCTCGGGGCCGGAGATACGAGCATCAGCCTGACAACGGCGAGGGCTCCTTTGGTCTCGCAACGGGCTATCTCTGACGGGGCCTCCTGAACTGGAGGCCGCTCACCGTGTCCGACCGCATCGGTGGTTCACTACTTGCGCTGTGCCCGAGGCTTTGCAAGCTTGGCGCAGACTTCAGACATCAGATGCAGCGCCCACGCACGGTCCTCTGCGTTGAGTTTCTTTAGCTGTTCATTCAGGTTGTCCGTCAAGTCCGGGGCATGTGGGGACGGCGGTGTTAGGAGTGTGGTGACGGACACACCATAAAGATTCGCAAAAGCGATGAGGCGCGGCAGCGTTGGCCAATTGGCGCCGCGCTCCTGCCGGCTGATTGTCTGGGTATCGACGCCCAGCCTGTTGGCGACCTCTTCCTGCGTCAGGGCAGATTGGGTCCTAGCCTTGGCTAATGCTCGCCCCAGCATTTTTGCAAACTTCGCTTCATTAATCGCTGCCACCCTCGCGTCACCTCATGTTGCAAACCAACATGGATCGTGTCCGTAACGGACGCTTCTGGTAACATCACGGGATGTTCAGTGACTAGGCATATGATGTTTAGTTTTCGCGCCGAACGACGACGCACTCGCGCCCTTGGGGGCTTGTCCGCCCGCGAAGCTTTGTGCATGAATTTTGAAATTTGCTCGTGTCGGCGAGCTGGTGATATTGGCTGGTGTTTTATGTTTGTGACGAGTGAAAATAACCGGTTACCGCCATACGCATTGCCGTTCGGCGAAGCGGAGGGCGCTACCGCGTGGACCGCAATCGAGCAGCTGATCCCACGGGACGTGTTGATCCTGCGGGTGTCGCCGGTACGCTCGCGGGTCGTCCCGACAATCGTGATGCTTGACCTGTCCACAACGGCGCCGCACCTGGAGCAGTTCGTCAGCGGGGATGTCGTTCTCCGCGGTGCCGCCGTGCTGAGCACACGATTCGCGCACGAGGTCGACCGGTGGACGCTCGATCCGTTGAGCGAGATCCGTGTAGGGGTCACCGAGCCCGAAAAATATAGTCAGGGCGAACGGCTGATGACGGTGACCCGGTTCACGACCGCGGCGGGGCGCACGTTCTCGGTGCCGTATGCCCTGGCGACGCGCCCGGCGCGCGGCAGGCGGCTCTGGCGCGCGAAGGCGCCAGCCACGCCGGCCCGCGCCTGATCGTGGCTCGCCGTGGATGCGCATCCGGACATGGCTATCGATGAGCCGGACCTGCGGCCGCGTGTGCGGGGCGGCGTCGCGCTGTATCTCGATTTCGACGGGATCCTGCATCCGGAGGACGTGTGGCGCCGGCCGGGCTATGGTCCCTACGTCGCCACGCCGCCATGACATGTCGTGTTCGAACACGCCGGACTGCTGGCGCAGTGTCTCGCACCGTATCCCGCGCTGCGCATCGTGCTGTCCACGAGCTGGGTGCGTGTGTTCCGCAGCGTGCGCAAGGTGGCGCGCCGTCTGCCGCCCGAGCTGCGCTGGCGCGTGGTCGGTGCGACCTTTCATCGCCGGATGGATCCGGGGTGGTTCCGGTCCGTGCCGCGTGGCGTGCAGGTCTGGGGCGACGTGTGCCGGCGGCGCCCCGACGCATGGCTCGCGCTCGACGACGATGACGCGGGTTGGCCGGCGGTGTGCCGGGCTCACCTGGTGCACACCGATCCCGTGCTGGGGATCAGTGCGCTGGCGGTCCTCGCGCAACTGCAGGCGCGGCTCGCCGCGATGTAACGGTCCGCGAAGGGCTGGCCGTGATAATCCGTTGTTATCACGGCCAGCGTGCATGTGCCTCGGCCGGCGCAGCATCCCCTAGAGAGGGCATGGGCTGGCACAGGACCGCCGGCGCTGCCGCCGGCCGGGACGTCCACACAGGTGCTCGCGCGGCGGCGCCTTGCGCTTGCCACCCGAGACGAGGTGATCCGGTCACCCGGTGCGGCATGCTTCCATATCCCGGAGACGTGAGCGTGCTCGCGGGGCCGCTGCGCCGCATCCGCCCGCGCCATCCCGGCACCGCACCGCAGCCTGACCCTGCGGGCGGAGAGGGGCCGGAAGAGGACGGCGATCCGCGACGAGGGCAAACGGAAGGTGGCCCACGATGGAAAGGTCGGGGCGCGGCGACGGGCCCGCACGCGTGCGGGCCAGGCCGCTTCAGTCATGCACGGGAATCCCAGATGGTAGTTCTTGAACGATTGGATGGCGACGGTGGGCCGGCGAGCGTGCGGGTAGGGCGGCCGGAAGCGGGGCGCGACGGATGCGCCGTACGCAACGGCGACGGCGTGAGGCGCGCACGGCCATGACGGATACCCGCTTTCACGGCGCGATGGTCTGGCCGGCGCCGCCCGAGGCGGGCAGCAGCTGGAACAACCGCTATTTTCTCGACACGGAGTTCACGGACTTCCAGCGCTGCCAGCTCATCAGCCTCGGCATCGTGGGCGAGAACGGCTGCGAGTTCTACGGCGAGCGCACCGACTACGATGCCGCGCTATGCAGCGACTTCGTCCGCGCAGTGGTGCTGCCGCAGCTCGGCCGCTTCGAGGGGCGTGCCATGCCGTTTGACCGGCTGCGCGAAGCGCTGCGTGCCTGGCTCGCCGACATTCCGGCCACGTCCGGGCCGGTCCTCTGCTACGACTACGAAACGGACCTGAACCTCCTGCGGTTCCTGCTGGGCGGTCCGCTGCCGCGCGGGTGGACGCTCGAGAACATCGCGGGCCGGCGCGACCGGGAGCGGCGTGCAGTGTATTTCGCGCGGCACGGCGGCGAACACCACGCGCTGCATGACGCGCGGGCGAATGCCTATGCCTTTTCAGGTTGAACGCGGAGGACCTGACGCGGCCGCAGGATCGCCACGTTGTTCCGCCCGGACCGGCGCGACTTACTTCATGAAAACAGTAGGGACTCAGGCAGGAGACCACGATGACCGTGGACCGTGAGTGGATACCGCGATCCGATGCACCGCAGATTGCGCAGCGCCTGCGCGAGCGCCGCGAAGCGTCGGGGATGACGCACGCCGACGTCGCCCGCAAGGCGGGCGTGGCGAAATCGACCTATGTCCACTGGGAGCGCGGCAGGGTGCCCGACACCCTTGCGGCGGCGACAGTGACCGCGCTGGAAGCGGCCCTGCAGGTCCCGCCAGGATGGCTGCTCAGTCAAGGAACGCAGCCGTTGCCGGCCCCCGGGGTCGATGCGGTAGCTGCCGCGAACCGAGAAGGAGCGGGCGATCTCTTGGCGCGAATCCCCCTAGCCCGGTGCCCGGAAGTCGGTGCGCACGCAGGGCGGCTGCGCGGGGAACTCGGCCTGTCCGTTGCGGAAGTGGCGCGCGCCTGCGATGTGTCCCGTTCCACGCTCTTGCAGTGGGAGCGGGGAGCGTTTCCGAAGGCGCTCACGGCACAGCGCCTTCACGCCTGGGAACGTGCACTCCTGCTTGCGCCGGGGCAACTGCTGGCGCCTCCGGCCCCGCATCCCATGGTGATCGATGGCCGGTGGCGCGTGGTCATCGAGGCGCAAACGCTTGAAGCCGCAATTCATCGCGTCGCGGGATGCCTCGCCACCCACGGGCGCAACCTGGTTACGCCGGGGCAGCCGATGGAGAGGGCATCCAGCCGGAATGCCGACCTGCTTGCGTACCGTTATGGAATCGGCGCGTACCGCGGGTCGCTCGTCGACGTCGCCGTCGCGTACGGAATGGCGGCCACGGACGTACGCAAAGCCATGGCGCGCCTGATCGAGCGGGCGGCCCGGTTCGCGTTCGAGATTCCGGTGCTGAATGTCATCGAGAAGGCAGGAGCGGCGGACCTTTCGTCTACGACCACCGTTGCCGGTGACCGCATCCGCGACCTGCTGGGGCCGTCGCTGTCCATGGAACGCGCCGCGGCATTCGCCAGTGAGATTTTGTCCCGGCAGATCGCCGGTGCTGAACTCCGCATGGGGGTGGCCTGCGCCAGTATCCGGAAGTAGGCGAGGAATGTTCCGTTGGGTGCGCAGGCGATCGCGGTTGCCTGTACGAGTCCCCGACCCGGTGCGCGTCCCTGGGACTGCCGCACCGGATGAGCAAGTTATCAAGAAGGAGAGGCGGATGCTTCGAGTCACCATTGAGTTGCTGCCCGGCGGACGGGAAAGCGGAAAGTGTGTCATCGCGACAGCGGATATCGCGCGGGTGAGTGACGGGACGCTCGGGGCACTCGCGGACTACAGGGTGGCCCTGGAAGATGCCGTGCTCGGTGAGGTCGGCGAGCGGGCGATTGTGCGCAGCTATCCGAGGTGGGCGGGCAGTGTGTGGGACCTCGTGGCCCGCTGCCTCGCCGCGGCACTGAATCAGGATACCGAAGCGTTGCCACCGCGACCGGCGAAACCGGACGTGACGGTTCGCACGAACGACGCGGGCTTCCGCTACGTGCGTCTGGACGAAATCCCCGAGCCGACCCGAACGTTCTTCGACCAGAAGCTCGCCGGTTCAGGCATTCCCGATCACGGTTGCGCTTACGCGCACGACTGGTTCGACTTTCTCAACGGCCAGCGCTGATAGGAGTCGATCAGCGCAGACTTCAGGGGCGAGATGCGTGGCAGCGCGGATGACGACGAGGGTGGACATGCACAAGAGCTACCCATGCACCGCACCCATTACATTGTCCTTTGCCTCGCATGGGGCTACCGGTCAGATCCTGAAGCACAGCAGCAGGAGAGCCATCTGTGCGCGCCTCGCGGGATTTGCTAAATCTTAGCGAAAACGGCATGTTTAGCTGAACAGTTAAAGTGCGGATCAGCACCTGGATGCGAGCTCGCCCTCAGGCCACGTTTCGGATCGAGTGCCGACGTCTATGTGGGGTCAGCCGTTCAGCCGACGTACAGGGCACGCTGCGGTCGTGCGGTGTTCTCAGTTACCCTCGCGCGAGCACCCTCACGGCCAGTCGCGCTGCCGGGCGCACATTGGCTGAAAACTAAGTGATCCGGACATCAAGCCGAATTCTCACGGACAGCTGCTCGGCCTTCCCTGCAATTCGGGCGGGCTGGGTTCCGCGGTTGCAATGTGGCAGATTACTGACGGTCGCGGCATCGAGCAGGTCAGGCTCGCTATGGCAGCCACACAGCACGTGATGTTGTTCCCGTACAGCAACTAAGGGCAGCACGCTTGGGTGGTGTTATTTGGGGTCGCATAGAAACACAACATGTTGTGGCGCACCATTATTTTCTTATCCTATTTAGTGCGCAGAGTTAACCTCAGACGGTTCGTTTGCGGTAGAGTTTACGTGTGGTTGCACAACGATGTAAGAACTGCGGGGTGACGCCACTTGGTCAGCCGCCGAAATCTTGCTGAGCAAGGCGACTGTTTCTTGGGTAGTGCGCGACAGTATGTTGGCAACTCGCTGGCGTTGATCTGTCACGTGTAATTAGGAGTATTAAGTAATGACCGAGAAACTAAAACCCGGGCAAATCGCGCCAAGATCTGGCGAGTATGGAATTGTGGGTCCGCGAGGCGGTCAGACCGGGGATGAGCGGACGGCGGTGAAAGGCAAGCCTATGCCGCCTACGCCAAAGTCGGGGCAGAGCTATACGATGGACCGCCCGGCCCACAATGGCGCGGGCAAGCCCAGAAAGTAAGTGTCTCCCGCGGAGACGAGCTCCATCAAGGGCTCGTCTCCCTTGATCAAGACGAAACATTTCAAGCATAGGCGAGCCTTCCCGCCAGCCGTCATACGACTACGGTCGAGGATTTTTCGACCCATTGAATGGAGCACTAATGGCCGACAAGAAAGTGATTTTCGTGGCGTTTGCAATCGAGGACGAGAACCAACGCAACTTCCTCAAGGGGCAGTCCCTGCTTACCAACTCCCCTTTTGAATACATCGACATGTCCGTGAAGGAAGCATATGAAACGGGGTGGAAGGAGAAGGTCCGCACCCGGATCAAGCGGTCAGATGGTGTCATCGTCTTGGTGAGTAAGAACTCGGCCGCATCTACGGGGCAGAAGTGGGAAATCGCGTGCGCCAAAGAGGAGGGCAAGAAGATCCTCGGCATTCGGGCCTATCGCGACGATAACAGCACAATCACTGGAATTACTGTGAAAGACTGGACGTGGGACAACATCAAGGCATTCATCAATTCGCTGTAGGAGTTTGAAATGCGCAAGGCGCTCGTCGTCGGCATCGACTATTACGAACACATCGGCAGTCTAAAGGGCTGCGTCAACGACGCATATGGCGTCAAGACGTTGCTCGAGCGGGATGCAGATGGATCGCCCAATTTCGGAGCGAAGCTCATGACTGCGTCGAGCGATCGTGATGCGATAAGTCGCCGGCAATTGAAGGATGCTGTCCAGGAGCTTTTCAGGTCCAGTGACGAAGTCGCCTTGCTCTACTTCGCTGGCCACGGGCACGTCGAGTCTACGGGTGGCTACATTTGCGGCAGCGATGTGCAAGAGGGAGATGAGGGGCTCGGGCTGCCTGACATTATCGCGATGGCGACCAACTGTCGAGCGCAACACAAAATTATCATTCTCGATAGCTGTCATAGCGGCTCCATTGGAGATGACACTCTCAATCCGGCCGTTGCAGAAATCGCAGAAGGCATGACCATCCTGACTGCATCAAGCAAGGATGAATATGCAAGTGAGGAGAACGGCGGGGGCGTATTCACGAACCTGCTCATTGATGCATTGTCAGGAGCTGCTGCCGATTTGCTGGGGCGAATCACCCCGGGAAGCGTATACGCACATATCGATCAGTCGCTTGGAACGTGGAGCCAACGTCCTGTCTTTAAGACGAACGTGAAAAGCTTTGTGTCGCTGCGGCGGGTGGACCCGCCGATCGACCGCGCCATTCTTCGCCGGTTGCCTGAATTTTTCCCGGCAGCGGAGGCCATGTATCAGCTCGACCCGGCGTTCGAGCCGGAGCAGCCGAGCCCCGGCCCAAATCCTCAGGCCGACTCGCAAAAGACGGCTGTCTTCGCGTTGCTGCAAAAGATGAATAGAGTCGGGCTCCTCGTACCGACGCAGGCTCCCCACATGTACTATGCGGCGATCGAGTCCGATTCTGTTCGCCTTACGGCGCTTGGCGAACACTACCGCCGCTTGGCGTCGAAAGGCCTGATCTGACTATGTCACCATTCGTGCCCGATGAGATTCTCGAGCAGCTTGCCGCAGCTGAGCATGAACGTTGGGCTCACTGGCAACGCTACATGCACGGCAAAGCCATTCGCAACAGCGACGGGAGCTTGACGATCCCAGCCGAACTTGTCAGCTGATGGAAACGCCATACACCGAGCTTACTGAGGACGAGCGGCAGAGCGATCGCGAACAGGTACAGCGCTACTTGCCGTTGCTCGCAAAAAATAGAAAAGCCATAGCACGAGTACGCTACTTGGCCGTCCGAGTTCGCACTCACTTGCTGGAGCGGATCTCGTAGTTCGCAAACGGCAGGAAATGGGCGAGCAAGGCGCGCCACCAGCTGATGTGCGTCACATCCTGCGTCTGGCCTCGGGCCCTGGCTAGCTCGTTTTGGCAAATCCGGACGAGCAGGTTATACACCGGCGGTTCTCCCGATTCAATCTCTCGAATTCGGGCGCTCCACGCGCTCAGTTGGTCCTCTGTGAAGGCACGCTCTCCGACGGCTTCAATCGCTGCTTCCAGCATCTTGAAGCTTGTCGCGAGCTCACTATGTCGACGAGCTCGCTCGGAAAAATCGAAAATCAGCGACGAGAAAGCAAGTATCGCGAATGGCAGAGCGTAAAATGGATGGGTGTCCATGTTCACGAGTTTGACAAACGCCGCGCTGCCAAGAAGAAGCGTGAGGATCTTATCCCAACGGTCAAGAAGACCAAAGAAGCGCTCGCGCTTCCGATGGTAAGCGGTCGAAAGTTCGGCCCGATTGATGATATTGAATCGGCGCGCCCAGAGGTAATCGGCTTGCGAGTCGTCTTGCTGACTCTTTTCCTGGCTCGGGTCGCTCATTGAGAATTCGTTACTTTGACGGCGGCCGCTTTGGGATGGTTACCGGTTGCTGCTGACTCACAACGTAGCCTTGGTTGCTTTCATTGAGCCGTCCGGTGCGGCCAGAGGGCCCGCTCTTGTCGCGCCTGACAGCGCGGTCAGCCGAGTCGCCGACCGGCACTCCACGCTTGTCCCCGCCTTTGTTCTGCTTGTCTGCCATCGCTATATCCAGTTCCGCGCTATTTCGGCACGCGATCCGCCGTTGCGTCGTTCATTGCGCGGGAACACGATGTTGAGCGCCCACGCGCCTTCGAAGCATCGCGTATTCTAATGAAAAATGGATTCGTGCTCCAGTCAAAAATGCCGTGATGCAGACGATATGTTCGCAATACAGGGGACAAGCGACCGAACAAAGCAGACGTGGACGACTTGTATTCGCTCACCTGGGCGCCGCAGTCAAGCCGCTTTCCCTTCCTTGGGTGAGATCGCAGCTAGTCTGGTTCCAGCGATTAACGACCGGTGGGTGCGGGCAGTAGCGATTTGCGGCAGCGACCGGAGGACAGCGTTTACAATTCGCTGTGCAGCAAGCCGCAGGCGGAGAAGCATCGCTTATGGACTTCGCGCGTTTTTCTATCGGTCTTCACTGGGAATAACATGTCGAAGGTAGACAGTCAGGAAGTCTGGCGTGCGCGTCAGCACGCTCAATCCGCACTTGAAATCCTTGAAGCCTCAGGCGTTTTTAGCGCCGCTATTGGCGCATACTTTGAGAGACCTTGCGCGGGAAAAGAACTGGGAATCAGTCTGCGAACTGTGTCCGGAGATGAGGCGTTTAGCCTGCAAACTCCGTACGGTCACGTCGAAGCCGTGTTTGACATGGCAATGAAGAACGGCGCCCTTGTCGGGCGTTACTCCTTTTTTCTGCTTCGACCTATTGGCGCAGGCAACCGTGAGGTGGTGTGCGTATGGTCCATGCTTATCAACAGGTACTGTGCCGCCACGTGGTCGGTCGATGAAGACTTCGCCTGGTCGTATGCGGCCGGAACCACGAACTTCGCTGATCAGATGAATCGCTTCCTGCTGACAATTTTGGCGCATCTCCATCGCGCCTTGCCAACCGTCTAGCAGCCCAAGTCGGGCATGGGCGCCGCCTAAGCGTTCTCTCTTTGAGTCCATAGTTCATCCGTTCGGGCAGCCAGCGCATTGGTAAGCGACGGCACTTCTTAGCGCGCGGGCCCCCGACCCTCGCTCGACAGGCCCGGATGTGGTTTTTCCCAGCACAGTTCGCCAATCAAGCAAAACATGGGCCTATCGGCCGATAAGGCATTAGCGTTTCAAATGGCCACTTTTTGCTTAACGGCACAGTGGGTGTCCAAAGAGGCTTGACCGCTACATCATAAGTGGTCCGGTGGATGCCCACGCACGGAGCCAGCGACATCGCTGCGTTGTTGCCGCATCGGTGGCAGCCGAAACCCACAATCGCCTAATCTCGCCCGTCAAGACGGGATCGCTGGCCGCTTACGCTTGGGCAGAGGATTTGCAACTAGTCAATACGATCGGAGTGGTTATGCTTTATGCATGAAAATGGCCACGTTATACGGCTGGGAAAGATGTCTGGCGGTCTGTGAAATTTCTCGCTTCGCCCGAACAGCATGCAGTTCCACGGCGTGTCACGTGTTGCAGATTGCGCCGCCATCGATTTCAGGCGATTTGCAAGGTCGATTCGAGACTGGACGTCGAACGGCCTACTACTGCGGGATAAGAAATTGCTGAATAATGCCAATCAAGAAGACAAATTGAATCTAACCGCTTTTTAAACGCACCCGCACACAAAATGCGCTACGTCAGTAGAGACGAATTTCCCAGCCCACTCGCCCCTATGTCGTCAAGGGATCGCGCTCAGATAGTCAGTCTCATAGAGGCCGGGAAGTCCGAGTACGTTCGTGACATCCTCGAGCGAGGAGGTGAATCCGAGAGCACCAGATCCGCCCTAAGACGTTTGTTTGAATCGAAGTGTGCATATTGCGAAGCGACATGTGAAGACGGCCAGATTGACCATTTCCGCCCGAGACGCGGGGCCGATCGGTTGGACGGCAAGGTCAATCCCAGTCACTACATCTGGCTGGCCGGAGACTGGGATAATCTTGTCTACGCCTGCAAGCTGTGCAACGGCAGGAAGCGCAATATTTTTCCTATACGAGGCGCTTCGCCAATTGGCGCATCCATTAAATACTTGCGGCGCTGGGAAAACGCGCAATTGCTCGATCCGTGCCACGATCGACCGGCGCGTCATTTCTCACTGCGCAGCGACGGACATCTCGTTCCCCTCACCAACAAGGGGGCAACCACGATACGTGTACTCGATCTGAACAGATCGCATCTTCTCGGCGTCCGCTCGACTGTGCTTTCAGAGTTTATGCGAGTTCTTGAAAGCGTCGATCTCAGGAGTGAGAGTGATTCGGTGTATCGCGGCATCGAGCGTCTGTTGGACATTTCTCGACCGCACGTCGGCTACCTCTATCTGTTCCTCTGGCACTTCTCGCGAAAGGAGGGGCGGCGTCTGCTACGGAAAATCGAAGATCAGGGGGTAACTCGCCCGCTACTCACCGGCCTTCTTCGTGACTTAAGTCGCCCCAGTTTTTCTGACCTCGACCGGCATTGGGTACCTGACGAGGGCGAACTCTCCAGCGATCTGTCTGACCCGGCCGCGGACTTTCGCATCCAGCAGCGCAAGCTGGCTGCCATCAAGATTTCGAATTTCAAAGGCATCCATAGCGCAGAAATTAGGTTCAACGGATCCAGCCATGAGAGCGCGAGCGGTTGTGATGCTATCGTCGGTCGCAACGCGATGGGCAAAACGTCTGTTCTGCAGGCCATCGCGCTGGCGCTCATGGGGCCGGAGTCGGCCAACCAGGTTGTCCGTGACGCACGTTCCTTCTTGAAAGACGGTGAAACCAGTGGCTCCGTCATCGCATACTTTCACGACACCGACCAGCAAAATCGCGTGACTTTCGAGCTTGGAAGCCGCAGATTCAGGGGGGAAACTGGCGTACGCAACGTCGTGCTCGGCTATGGAGCTTACCGCATTCTTGCAAAGAGCGAACTCCAGAGCCGGCACGTTGAGCGTACGCATCGCGTCAAAAGTCTCTTCGGTGACAACGTCCGTATCAATGGCCCGCATGGGTGGTTTGCCGAAGTGAGCGAAGAGGCGAAGCGTGATGCCGTTACAACATTGAACGTTCTGCTGGAGGGAAACGAGACTGAAGCCAGTAACGAGAACGGACGCCTTCAGCTTAAAACCCGTGGTCAGCAGCATCGTTTTTCGTCATTGAGTTCAGGTTTTCAGAGCATTGTTTCGCTCGTGATGGACATCCTAGACGTTCTCTACGCGCATCGGGACAGCGTTCTAGCTAGCGAAGCAGTTATTCTCATCGACGAACTCGACGCGCATCTCCATCCGAGCTGGCGTTTGGGCATCGCACAGCGGTTGAGGAAATCATTTCCAGCTATCCATCTGATTTTCAGCACACATGATCCACTTACGCTGCGCGGACTGAAACGGCACGATGTACAGGTGCTTTACCGCTCTGATGACGGCTCTATCGCCGTCGATGACCGAGAGAACTATGCCGATTCATATGATGTCGATCAGTTGCTGACATCGGATCTGTTCGGCTTGTACTCCACTCGCGATGCCGCGACCGAGAAGGCAATGCAGGAGTACTATGATCTGTTATCCGCGGACGGGCCACTCTCGCACGAGGAAGCAGCTCAGCGAGATAAACTCGAAGCACAGCTGAACGGCGATTCCCCGGGAAAAACTAAACGGGAACGGCTTCTAATGCGTATTATCGATTCTGAGATTGCAAGCCGAGAGCGCAATAGGCCCGCTAATGAATACGATCCAGAGTTTGCCGCACACGTACAGACTCTGTTTCGTAGGGCCATCAGCGACGAGGAGAGCGCGCAATGATTCGCCGCCTTAGAAACCGCGAGAATCCGCCTCCTTCACTTTCGTCACCGGAAGCCAACGCGGAGAGAATAGATAATCGCAAACTCGCAGATGCTGCTAAGGCGGCTGGTAACTCAATTCACGACGCCGTTAAGGCTATGAAGTTCAACGCCTACTCGGCGTTGGATGTCCACAATTGGTTGTGGGCACAGTTCGGCCAGAAGTGCGCCTATTGCGAAGCATCTGCTTCGAACACAGACGTGCACGTCGATCATCATCGGCCAAAAGGCGATCTGGACGCGGCCGACAACCCAAACAACGATCATCCCGGATACTGGTGGCTCGGTTCGGACTGGGAGAATCTGCTCCCGGCATGTGGGCACTGCAACCGCTCACCACAATACGATCCGGCCAGCGGAAGACGATACAAAAGCGGCAAGTCGGACCGCTTTCCGCTATTGGAAGGCTCCGCGCGCTGCATGTTCGAGGGAGAGGATGTGGAAGAGCAACCCGCACTGCTCGATCCGAGCATTGATGAACCGAGCTTCTTCTTTGCTGTTCGAATTCACCGTACGCTTCCTTTGATTGGCGTCCGGCGTGGCCGGGACGACGCGGAACGGATCCGCGCGAAGGAGAGTATCAAAATCTACGGTCTCAATAGGCCGGGACTTGTTCGCGATCGCGCGCTACATGTCAGCAGCCTGCTTCTGACGTTGGATCAACTCGCTGAGAATCTCGACGACCTGAACGCTGCTGCCGACGCGAACGCGAAGGAAAAATACGAGAAGCGTAGCCAGGCAACTTGGAAGAAGCTGTACGAGCGATATCTCGGGTCCCATGAATTGCCGTTTCTCATGACATCGATCCGCATCGTCGAAAAGTGGTTCGAGCAGCGAGGAATGAGACTGGGCGATCATCTGCCGCATGACTACGATCTCGTGCCACTTCATCTTGACGATCAGCCCAACGAGGCCGTCGTTAATGCAGCGCCGGCTGCTGCGGCTCAACATCCAGAGCGTATTTTGCCTGCCTCGGTCGTCAACTTCCGAGCGCTTGATCAGGTCAGGAGTCACTTTGTTCGCTGGCAGCAGGAACACGAGCCGCGCGCAGCTGTAATCAAAGAAGCAATCAAAGAAGTACTCAACGCGATCGATATCGCCATTCGGGTGGATCCCGCGGATCAAGCGGGGTGGTATGAAGCTGTCGCCGTCTTGAGGGGCGAACTGGACTCCGTTCGTCGGCGGACCCAACGTTTCGTCCGATTCCCGAATTTCGTTGATGAGCAGAAAGGCTATCTTGTTGCGCGCGATGTCATCTGAAAGCAGGCCGATGTTAGGCTTCTGCAACGTGGTCCCTTGAATGTGCTAGCCGGGGCTAGCGTGTGGTGTTCTGTTAGATTTTGTTCGCTGTCCCGCCCCAACGGCACACAACAGCATTGGATGTGCTGTTGGGCATTGCTACCCGCGTTTGTGTCCTGATACGCCAACATAACAGACGAGTTCTGTCTCCCCGCGATGCGCGCTGAGACACGTGTTCGGCCAGCAGGCGGCGCAGTGTGGCACGCAGTACCTTTCCGTCGACGGGCTTGCGCAGGAATCCGTCGTAGCGGACAAAGGCAGGCGGGGACGGTTCGCCGGAAATCAGGATGAATGCGACATCGGGCAGATCCTGAAGCGTGCGCAGCCGGTGACAATAGTTCGCTGCCTGACATCGCCGGCATGCGCCAGTCGGCGACGACCACGTCCACGGGCGATGTCATCAACGTGGCCAGTGCGGCCGTCGCTGGCACCCCCGATGGCAAAGCGCTCCGCGGCGCAGATCGCTTCCCACGCTGCGAGCACCTATGCATCATGTCGGGCGGCAGTACGCTTGCCATGCCTCAGGCCCGGGATAAACCGTTATTCGTCAGTATAATGCCGGCAAAATTCACCACGCCCCGTTCACCTTGTCCAGGCACCGCCCGGAATAGCCACGCGCTTTGCAACATGCTTAACCGGACATCCGCGAAGCGAGCAGCGGAGAGCTGAGGCGACGCCACTGCGCCCTGACGCCCGAAAACAAAGCGGCCCGCGCGCGGTGGGCCAGAATCCATGGGGGAGACATGGAGGAGACACATTGAACATAATCCTTGGCCTGATCTTCTGCGCGCGGGCGGGGCGGCAGTCGTGCGATGCGACCACGGCAGGCCGGCGAGCGCCGGCGGCCTGGCTGTGATAAGGGGCGTTATCCTAGTTGCTGCCCCGTCGCCCGATCGCGACACCGGGTCCTGACGGGCGCCAGCCACGGTGCCCCGCGACTTGCAGGGTGCCGGGGAACGTTCTGGCCCCGCCGCCGGCATTTCTTCCGCCGGGCTGCGGGCAAAAAGCGGCGCGAGGCCCGAAAGGTTCAACGACAGGCGCCGCCACCGTACCGGTAAGAAACAGGAGGCGTGGTAGCTCGTTTCCTGCCGCAATGTCAACTACCCGTTGGACGGTCCGGACGGTGCAAGGGAAGCTAGCGGAGCGGGGGTGGGGAAATAAGCGTGCTCGCATCGCGCGTCGCGCCCATGACAGTGGTGGTGGCCGCACCGTCTGCGTTTCCTCGGGTTCCGCAGATTGCGTCCAGCCTGACTTCCTCGGACAGACTGCCTCACGCCATCCCGGGACACTCCGGGCCCGTCCTCGAAGCCAGGAAGCCGGACGACTGCGCCGTCTTGGCGTGCGCCTCCCCCGCGCGTGGGGGCCCTGACCGCGCAGTTGCCCTGTCGGCCGCGACTCCGGCGGATAATACCAATCAATATTAGTAAAGCATTTAATTTAACACGGACTATTGCGCGAAATGAAAAATTTTTTTCGGGCGCTCAAAGGGGCCTTCCAGTTCACACCAAAATTAACCAACTGGTACATCATACGGATCAGTAAGGAATGCAGAATTGTTTTCGTGATGGGAATCTGAATAAGGACGGTGATGCCCTAACCGCCCTGGAAGCAGCCCGGGAATCCGCCCACGGCGCTGTTGGGAATTGGACTGCGAGGAGCGCGCAAAAAACCCGGGAATGTGCATGCTGGCACATTTGTCGAGGGGGGTAATCGGACGCTAAACACCGTCCTGTCGGCCTCTCGCCGTTTTTCCCGCTGCTTTACATTTTCGAGATTCGTCCTTGGGCGGGATCATCCCGCGCAGAGCACGCGTTATGGACAATTCCATCCGCGACTGTGTCGGCCATGTCGGCGAGGTCGCGCTATCCAGCCCCGGATGCGCGATTCCCGACGGCCGTTAAGTGGGGCGCAATCTGTTGAAAATTCAACAACTTATCTGTTCGTCGTTACAAATTATCGTTAACAAACGTTATCGGTCGGTTCGAGCTCGAGCTGGCAACCCGTCCCGAGCGGGCTTGAAATCACAGGACGCGTGAATACACTCTGTTCGACGGAAGGCGGACGTAATTGACTGGAGGTGGCCATGGAGCGGCGAAAGATTCGAGGGGGTATTTCGAAGCTGGCGCGGGCGCGTCTGCGGGAACCGCCGCCGCGACGGTCACCGTCTGGCTCATCGCGGAGGCACGGCCGGATACGTAGACAAGGACCGGTGGCACTCGGACAGACGGAACTACGCAACGGGCCGGCGACGGCCGCAAACCGATCCGTCCGCAAAGGGCCTTCGGGCAGTTTGCGCTCGACCGATTCCGTCAATCGAACGCCCCCAATTTGAGGGCCGCCTGAAGTGGGGTTCCGTGCAGAGCTGAGGTAGCGACGTCTCGATGCCTCGGACGTCGACACGGGCACAGCGGGGGCGGTCGAGCGAATGCCAGAACCAGGGCGCACGCGTGCGTCGCGATGCGTGGCGAGTCACATAGACAGACACATCTGCCGAACTCGTTGGATGTGTCAGTGTCGGCAGGCTTCCGTGGGATACGACGAAGTCGAGGTGGAGGCAGTCTTCCTAAATGAACTAATTGAAGGGGAATTGGTTAGGTATCCTATTTTTGTACGAAAATCGTCGCTTCGACGCTCCTTTGCGACTCCAAGATCGCGGGCGAGCGTGCCCGGCAATTTCCTAGGGGCGGCGCAAGTCGGCGATGGGGAGCATCGTGGAACGAATTAACACAGACCTGCTTGAGGCGCTGCTTAAACGCCTGTTCGTTACGGAGCAGGGGATCGAGCTCGTGAACGAGATCCGGGATGGTAAGCCCCTGGAACCAAAACCGCGTGTTCGCACCGGTCGTATGCGGGGGGAACACGTTAGTCAGCTAATGGGCTTTTCGGTGCGGCTTAATGATGCCACGCTGCAGTCGGCGCTGTTGCATGAGCTCGATGATCCGCTCGAAGGATGTGTCGAATATTGGAGCTGGGCGAAGGACATTGGTGGTGTTCGTTACAGCGTCAGCCATGGTACTCGCACACAGGTTGACGTAGTCAGACCATTTGTATTCAAGATTGACAAGGTATCGTGCGGATTCGTCGATGTCTTCCCGACATCGATGCTGAAAAAGAGCGTAGTGGACGGAAGTGCGCTTTACGAGGAAGTCGACGAAGGACACTGGACAAGTCCTCCAGTGGTAGAGCGTTTGTCACAATACGGCCTCCAATACCAGATACTCACAGAGAAGCACTTTGGTCGCTGGTATTTGACCAACATAGCGTTACTCAGCCGCTACCATCTGCCTGACTACAAGGTTCGGAATCCTGCCGCCTGCGAGACTGTGGTGGCGATGATAAAGGCCAGGGGATACATGTTTCGGCGCGATCTGCTTGACCAGCAGCTGATCTGCCCGGACGATCTCAACCATCTGATTATCAGCCAGCGGGTGTTCTTCCCGCTGCGGTCTCAGCCACTGACCGACATGCGTTCTTCTGCGGTTTTCAGGGACGCCACCGCCTATGAGTGTTTCAAGGCGGCCAAGGCCGGGAGCGACGGTTTCTTCTCACTGCATACAACGGACAAAGAACCATCGGGGAGCGGCAAACCGGACACGGAGCCAGACTTCATCCAGTTTGTGTCGCCCGAAGCAGACGACTATGCCCAACGCAAGCTGACCGCGCTCTCTGAGCCAATCTCATACTGGTGGCCCGGAAGTGGTCGCACGCGGGAGGGTACGCTCATCTCTCCGGCGACGAAAGCACTCTGGAAATCACAGGCGGAGCGCGGAGAGCTGATGTACAACAGTGCGATATTTGGGCTGCTCCCGCTATGGCATGCGCGTGGTAATCGAGCGGCGAGGTACCCGGAGATCGAGCGGCTTTGGGACGTTGTTTACTTGAAGCACCGCCTGAAACAAAAATGGACTCTCCGTGCCACACATGGCATGTTCACGAGGCTGGCAGAGCGCCTCCATCTAGTGCCTTTTTCATATACGACCGCCAAAGCGCGTGACAATGCATGCGATCGGAGCGTCTTCGTCCAATTCCGGGATGGGAGTGCAGCTCGCTACGCCATTGCAGGATTTGCGCGGCCGGGTACGATAAATCCCCTCTATCAGGTCACTACGCCACTTATTCTCGCGCATATCGACCACACGCCACTCGCCATCAGAATCGAGAATTCGGCGAATCGTCGACGCATCAAGAGCCAGGTATGGCTCACGGTGATGATCGACGTAGCGACGGGGCGGAAGCTCGCGTGGACGATTTCGTTTAGCGCGCCGAGCGCTGCGGCGGTCATGACGGTATTGTTTGAATGTATCCGTAGGAACAGGTGCCTGCCGCTATTCATCGTCGTCGATAACGCACCGGAGTTCGATGCGATTGTTATGCACCGCATCCTGAAGGAAGCAGAATCACACCTCCTGTGGCGTCCTCCTTACCAACCTCGCTATGGGGCCCCGGTCGAAGCGGCCAACAACAAGATCACCGTCCAGACATTGCAGTTGCTGGCGGGCAACACCGTGGCGGTCAAGAGCCTGTATGACTTTTCGCGGACCTTCATTGCGCGGAATCCGGAACTCATGACCCTCACGCAGTTGAGCGCATACTTCGTGGGTATCTTCGACGAGGTGGAACTGGAGGTGGGGTCAGCGCGGACGGGAGATGAACCCGTCAAGGACTATATCGCGCGCCAGGAGGAGGAAGTCGGTGTCGCATACCGCAAAACTCTTGAGCTCTCGGTTTCATTGCGACGTCTTTGCATGCCACCTGCCTCAAATGAAGGGCTGCGCAAGGTTCGCGACGAAGGTTATATCGAAGTGAATAACCTGGCGTATTTCTCGGAAGACCTGAAGCGGTTCCGGGGAAAGTCCGTACATGTTCGTGTGGATCTGATCCACCCCGGTCTCGTCTACGTCTATGTGAGCAAGGAGGTCGGGTGGATCGACGCGAAATGCATTTACGCGGACTTTTTTGCACTCTATTCGAAGCGCGAACTTCTTGGTGTCATCGCTGAACTCAGACTTGGAAAGCTGAGGGGCGTCCGTAACCCGGCCCACGTCGCCAAAGCGCTCGCAGAAAAGCTCCTCGAGCTGGAGCGCGACCCTGCGCACAAGGAAGTCCTTGCGAAGCAGATGGACAGGTTAATGAACAGGGCGCCGTCTCTTCTTGAGACTGAGCCCGACTCAGACAACTACTTCCATCCACCCCCCGATATTGGAGTGGGTGCAATGGCCAGCGAATCGTCCGACACAACAGCCAGGGAGTGCGCTCAAGTGCCAGGCAACGTGCAATCGGCCTCGGGCACTGCAGCCGCTGTGGCGAGGCAAGGCGTCCCGAAAGTGGACGGGGATGCCCTCAACGCGAACGGCAAACCCGTCGACGCTGTCACGGGCAACAACGGCACCGTTCTGCCGGACGCGACAACAAAAGGTAGGAACTTCGATATCAACGTGCGACCCTCCCGCCTGTCTTTCTAGTTTGAACCGCAAACAGGAGGTGTGTCATGGAAAAACTGACTACACAGCGATGTTGCAGCAGTCGGGAGCTTTCATTGCCTTCATCAAGGCTGGTGGACGTATTAATAAATAATACGGATCGCGATATTGTTGCGTTTGACTTTTCAGACTGTATTTCCCGCTTCAAGAGCAATCGGGGGAGGCATCATGGCAAAACCTGACTACGCAGCGATGGCGCGACAGCTGGAGCTTACACCTCAGCCTGTTATCGACGCAATTGACGATCTTAACCGGTGGGTGTGTCTGCATCCTAAGTTTGCGAATCTCTTGCAGACCATTCTCAATGCGATTAACGGACGTTCTCGAGATCTTCTGATAGTTGTCATCGGTCCTGCCCGTGTCGGAAAGACTACCTTGTTTGAGACATTAGTGGGGATAGTCGATGAGTTGGCGCGGCAGGCAGGGAAAAAGCGGGGCTGTTTCAGATTCTCAGTGCCCTCTCCTGACCGGCAAGGCCGGTTCAACTGGAGAGCGGCAATCACACAAGCTTATGTGTCAAGTGGCGAAATCCTTCCGTTCAACAAGATCTTGTATGGAGATATCACCGAGGGCGCACCACGGAGTATGTTGGCGGCTGCGTCTGGGGCCAGGGAGGAAGAGGCGCTGTGGGACAGTTTCGTCAAAAATGCCCGGTGCGAAGGCCTCGTCACATTCGTCGACGAGGGCAACACGATCCCCGTTACCCTATCGGAACTTCAAATGACGCGCGCCATACATTCACTCAAGGATATCGTCGCCCAAACCCACCAGCCCCTGCTGATTTTCGGAACTTCCAACGTCAGGCATATCGTCGAGCACGACACCCAGCTGAAGGTACGTACGAAGGTGTTGAGGCTTGACGCTTATGGTGGGTCGGAAAAAGAGTTGGAAGGTTTCACCACCTTCATCGAGGAAATGGAAGAACGGCTTGGTCCTGAGTTCTGCGAACCGGGCAGTCTGTCATCGCACGCTGACGATATCCGCCGGGGTGTGGATGGCCGTCCCGGCCTCGTGGTTCGGTTGGCGACCGATGCGCTGAGCCAGCAGTGTGGCAAATACCGCTTGGAGTGGGATCTCTATAGTCAGTATCTCAACGAACTGGCGGAATCCTCAAAAAAGGACCTTGCGGAAGAGCGGCGCGCGACGAACAAACCGGTTACCGCGGCAGCCGAGGCGCCGATCAGCAAGAAGACACCATTGTGCGGAAAGG
Organism: Paraburkholderia sp. A3BS-1L; assembly: GCF_051125215.1. NCBI lineage: Bacteria > Pseudomonadati > Pseudomonadota > Betaproteobacteria > Burkholderiales > Burkholderiaceae > Paraburkholderia > Paraburkholderia sp. A3BS-1L. Next base: position 172,108 of record NZ_CP120445.1, read on the forward strand.
ACGTTGCGGCGCCGCAGGGCGAGATGAACGGACCGGTTACCGCGGCAGCCAGCGCACCTAGCAGCAAGAAGGCACCCAAGTCCGGAAAGGCCGAAAAACAGGGGCGTGTCGGAGCAACCAGGAACACCAATGCGCCCAACCACCCCTTCGAGTAACTACGACCTCGTTGTGCCGGTTGGCGTTGGCACCGGTCTTGTCGAGGCTTCTTCCAGTCTCTGGAAGCGGGCAGCCGAGCGCGCGTCCGTCAATTTCGGCGATCTGGTGAGATGGGCGTTTGACGAATGGCCTTCACCGCTCAGCTACCCGCATCGAGTCACAGGTCAACTCGCGCTTCACAGGCGATTCGCTGGTATCGATGGAACACGCGCCGTTGCCGAAGTGTATCTCGGGCCACTGGGAAAACTTGTGGCGTCGGGCCGGATAGAGGCGTGTACGCTTCTTCCGTTCGCTGGGCTTTTGAGTGATGAAAAGCTTCTCCGGAGGTATCGTGCCTGGTGTCCCTTATGTCTCGCGTCAATGCTGTCGGGGCCGGGGGCCTATGAGCCTTTGTTGTGGCGCCTCGATGCTGTCACCGTGTGTCCGGTACACGGAATTGATCTCGTTACGGTTTGCCATGTATGCATGGTGCCGCAACAAGCAGTAGTGGGGTGCTTTTCCAGGGTTGGCTGTTGTAACCGTTGCGGTACGTGGATGGGAGCAGAGGGCGCCGCCCGTGGTCTTCGCCGCGCTGACGAATCCGAGGTGAGGGTGGCACGCGCTATCATGAGCTTGCTGGCATGGACTGCGGAGTTCGAGAGTTACGGTCACGACGGGCATTTTACATTTAAAGAATTATTAAGGATACGGGGAGTGCGCCATCTTTTGATATCGGAGGTTGGCCTTTCGCCGGAAACAGTCTCGGCGTACGCTTACGCATCACAGCTACCAAAGCTGGATTGCCTGGCAACGGTAGCTGCCATTTCGCGACAACCCCTGCATAGGATCATTCTGGGGAAGCTTGGGCCTTGGCGTGGCGGGAAAGCTGCTCACATAGATACATCGACGGTACCTAGGAAACGTGACTGGGTTGCTCTTGAGCGCGAGTTTGAATTGCTTGCAAATAGTGATACCTTCATCAACCAGAAAAATGCCTGTGCGAAATTGGGTATAAGCGTGATGGGCGCGAAAACGCACTTTCCCGATTTGGTCGATCGAATCGTTCAGCGAGGAAAACTCATAAGATCAGAAAGCTTGGAAGCGAGAAAGCTGGCGATGTTAGAAAGAATGCGCGGTGCGTTTAGACAGCTACACGCAGCCGGGATGTATCCGTCAATCGCGAAAATTGTCAAGCTTTCCGGCGTCGACATGTGGAAGCTCAACAAGGTCTACAAAAATGTGATCGAGGAAGAGTGGCTTCGCGTTGGTGGAAGACCAAATTGAGATCTGGGCGACGTCCTTAGATTCTATCTGTCAATCGATTACGGTCGCAATAAGGCCCTCGCATTCATCGGGTGCACGTGCGCCAATCATTTAAATTCGCACCACAAGTCCGCGATCAAAGTTCCGATTTGTGACTCTTCCAAGCCTTCGATTTCGTTTATATCCTGCCGGGTTGGCAACAACCCGGCAGCCGCCCCGCGTGCAATCACAGCGCTCATGTATGTGACCATGAATCCAGAGATCTGCCCATCTCAGCAATCGCTCGAAGTCGCTCGCGAAGATGCAACTGCTTTCCCGCACGCCCTGATAGACCAAGCGACATAGGGTGGGGTGCATGGTGTGTAACCACAACGGCGTTACCATGGAACGGTTGACGAATCTTCGTCTCCAGCCATTCAACTGATTCGCGGTGCGTCCTCCTGATGTAGGCAGCTCTGAGGCTTCTATTTCTGCCATTAAAAATGACCTTTTGGTCGGACGCGTAGCCCTGGCGTAGGTCATCGCAGCTCCCGCCATCCCGTGCGGAGCATGGTCGCTCCACACGTAGCATCCGAGGAAGCGGGACGTGTTCCTGCTGTTCTTGGAGGAAGTGGATGCTCGGTCGCACATACTGTTCCTTCGCATGCCGAAGCGCCACGGCCTAGTCCCGATGATACAACTCATGGTTCCCGTGAACATACACGACGAGGACCGGTCAGTCGGAGAAAAGCCCAGCGACCCTTTCTAGGCGGTCGATATCTGCTGCCAGCACAAGCACGTTGCTTCACCCCATCCAGAAGCACGTCAGGCGTCAGTGCAGTTTCCAGTCGTCCAGACGCTGATCTGGATGCCATTTGCAGAAGCATGCGCTTCTCCTGGCAGTCGCGTGTATGCATCAATTTCTTGCATTTATTATGATCGTGTAATATCGTAAATCAACATTTTATGTTGCAAGATGGGCCGCATGGATATCGAGATGGCCACCGAAGTTGGCGGACGTGCAGAGCAACTCAGTAGCTTCGCGCTGAGATGCGCGGAGCGCCTGTCCGTTCCATTTCGCGACTTCTATCGCGAACTTGTTGCGCCGCTCGTCTATGAAGGACGACGCTTGCCAGACGTGCCGAAAATCCCTCTCCGTGGAACAGTGGACGGCATGCTGCAGGTCGCGGATCTTTGGGCGAAGGCGATGAACTCGCTCATGAACCGCTCAGATCTGCGGCGATTGACGCTTCTGCCGTGGCGTCAATCGCTCGCACCAAGGGCTTTGGTGCGGACACACCGCGCATGGTGTCCTGTCTGTCTTTATGAATTCGCGGGTCAGGGGGGGATGGTGTACGAGCCCCTTGTATGGCGGGTCTGGGATGTGGTCGTTTGCCCGCATCATCGCGTGCATCTTGAGATTGAGTGTCCGTATTGCGGGCGGGGCCGCCAGCCATCATTCGGGAACTGTGCCAGAGTTGGCTGCTGTCGCGGATGCGGAAAGTGGCTAGGGAGAATGATTCCGGAGGAGTCAACGTCTATCGGCGAGATGGACATGTTTCTTTCGCGCACCGTTGAAGATGCATTGTCGCTGTCCAACGTCAGAGACAACATCAATATCATCTCCTCGGACGTGGCAGTTCATGCGCTAAGGGATATCTTTTTTTGCGGTTCCTCTGCGCAGATGGGGCGCGCATTAGGAGTCGCGCAGAGGCAGGTCGGACACTTTGCCGATGGTAGATATCCGGCCCCGCTACAACTGTTCGTTCGTGCAAGCTACGCGACGGGGGCGACCATGGAGCAGATCTTTGTCACTAACAAGTTTGACGTGGGGGCCGGTGTGAGGAAAGAACCGCATTTTGAGGTTAAACAAACCGTCTCGCGACGGCTGCAGTTGGGTGTTGATCTTGTGACGCGGCTTAACGATGCACTTGCAGAGGGGGGGGAGTTGTCAGTAGCTGCAGTAGCGGAGGGGCTGAGTATAACAGCGACGACAGCCTGGAGGCGCGAGCGAGAGTTGGCTTCACGTCTTGCGCAGATGCATGCGGAATATATGCGCATGGAGGCGTTGGCTATGCGAGAAAAATACCAGACCAAAGTTTTCGCATTCGTCGCGGCATGTACGGCACGCGGCATCACACCGACAATACTGCAGGTCGATATGGAGTGCGGAACCGAGGGAAGTGTCTCTAGCTACAGGAAGCGCGAGATCATCAAAGCCGCAATCGCCCGAGCCGCTATGCTGGCGCAACGAACGTAGGTCTAGGGAGTTCGCCACTTTGACCGAAGGGTCGGCCGGCCAAACGCTGGCGGCCGACATGACAGCGCGTGCCTGGCTTCATCAGTCATTGCGGTGCGACGCGCAGTCGATTCGGCCGTGCCTGATGCCCGTGCGGCGTTGATTCAGCGCGATCAACCGAAGACCACTTGCCTTAAGTGGTTTACCGTTTGCGTCCCAACTGCTCGCACATCTCAAACCGAAGACCACTTGCCTTAAGTGGTTTACCGTTTGCGTCCCAACTGCTCGCACATCTCAATCACCCAACGACGGACAAATTCACGATTTTCTGGGTTGAGTTTTTTCAGCATTGCCGCGATCTCAAGCCCGTCGTCTGCCGCACGATTGGTTGTTCCGCGAACAAGGTTGTCAAGCGGAATATCAAAGACATCAGCCAACTGGATCAGTCGCTGAAGTGGTGGCAGCACAGCGCCCCTCTCAAACCGGCTTATCGTTTCCTGCTGCACGCCTATAGCTTGAGCCAACTCTTCCTGAGTGAGCCCCAAGGCTGTGCGTTCTCTCGCAATCGCTTTGCCCAAGCGTTCTTCTACTGTACTGGTGTACTTTGACATTGCCACTCGTTTTGTCTCTTTTCCACATAAAGTGTCGAGCCGCGCGCACTCGTTTGTGAAGGATGCAAGGTGATGTAAAGCGACATGCCATGAATAATTGGCGGCAATGGCAGTCCTAATGCCGACGAGCCCACGCCCCAGATTTGTCTCCGGTGGTGCCTGTGAGCCCCTCCTGGGCGCGGACTGTCGCGATCCGTCCTGATTCGGCGGAACAACGCGTTGCGCTCAAGATTACCCAGCTACCGAACACGAAATGTTCGGGCGCTGGCGGGGGTGCGATTTGATTATTTGGACGCATAGACACTTCCGGGTTCGATACCAGCATCTTTGCGCTTCAGCTCGCTTCTTCGTGTGTTCCTCAACGCCATAGTTCTCAAACGTTCGCATCTCAGTAACCGACGCGTCGGCAGCATTCACTTGCTGGGGCGGAGAAGAGCCCTTGTGCGCTTTGAGTAGCGGGAATATGTCAGGAAAGCAAAATGAAATTTTACAGTAATGTCCTACGCACTGGCATGGTGCGATTCTGCCCTCGGACAGCAAAAAGGAAGCATTTAACTCCGAACTTATAGTTTTATGGTTCCCGCGCCATGAGGCGTGGTTTTATGCTGTCTTAGCTTACTGGCGCATGAGCGCCATCATCGCGCCGAAGCCGACGAACACGCCGCCCGTCACGCGGTTGAACGCCTTTGCCACGCGACGGCTCTTGAGCGTCGCACCGATGCGCGTGCCAAAACTCGCATAGACCAGATACCAGCTCACCTCGCATACCGCGAAGGTCGTCACCAGCACGCCGAACTGGGGCAGCGTGGGACGGCTCGCGTCGATGAACTGCGGCAGCAGTGCGGCTGCGAACAGGATGGCTTTGGGGTTGCTGCCGCCGACGAGGAAGCCGTTGCGAAACAGCGCGCCCGGCGAACGCGAAATACGAGTAGCGGGTGCTTCGGTCATGGCGTCGCTGGCGCCGGCGCTGCTTTCGCTCACCGGCGAGCGCCACGCCTTCACGCCCAGATAGACCAGATAGGCCGCGCCAACGATGCGCAGCGCATTGAACAGGGTCGGCCACGCCTGGAGGACCGCGCCCAGGCCGGCGGCCGAAACGGCCAGCATCAGCACGAGTGCGGAGAGGCAGCCGCCCATGGTCGCGCTCGTGCGGCGCAGGCCGTATTGCGCGCCGTGCGACATGATCAGCAGCATATTGGGGCCAGGAATGGCGCAGACGACGAAGACAGTAGCGAGGAACAGCCACCAGGTATGGAGACTCATAGCGACAACCGGCTTAAAAAGCAAAACCTGAATTATGCCAGCCCTCGTGGACTGAAAGGGCGCAAGCGGTTAAATGATTTTGTATTCGAGACGTAGGCAAGAAGAAAAAAACGAAAGTATCGTAAGTAATTCGAAGCATTATCAACCGTTAACCATTGTCAGTTCTTGAGCGATATGATTGCCGTGCGTACCGCGCGAGCCCAGAATGCATCAACGCCCGCTGCTCTGGGCATGCAGCCTGGATGCAGGCAAGCAGCGCGCGGCAGCAACGGCCTTTAACCAGGCAAAGCCTGGCAATTTCAGGCAAACGCACTGCAATCAACCGGAGGAATCAAATGGGCATTCTTGATGAAGTGGGCAAGGTCGCGGGCGCGATTGCGGCGGTGGAAGCAACGGAAAAGGTCGACGCCGATGCCGGCTTCCTGACCAAGGCGGCCGCGGCGATCGCTGGCTTCGAGGGCGCGGGGGCGCTCGAGAAAATGGTCGAGAAGAAAGAGGACGAGAAGCAGGCCGACGACACCCAGCAAGCCGATGCAGGCGATGCGGCACAGGATTCGCAAACCTGAGTGCAACGCTCGTCGTGATTCCCGCGTGTGCCGCCTGAGTAAGCGGCACACGCGGTCGATAAGCATCGCAGAAAGCTTCTACCGCGGTCCGATGACCGCGGTTTTTTTTCGCCGTTCGAATGCTCCGACCCGGTTCATGCACCCGTTTTGCCGATTGCGTCGAGCCGCGCGAGCACTTCGCCGTTCAGTTCGAGCGTTTGCGCCTGCATGTTCTCGCGCAGATGCGCGAGCGACGACGTGCCCGGGATCAGCAGGATATTGGGCGCGCGATGCAGGAGCCACGCGAGCGCGACCGTCATCGGCGCGACGTCGAGCGACTGCGCGATCTGCGCGAGCGCCGTCGACTGGATCGGCGTGAAGCCGCCGAGCGGAAAGAACGGCACGTAGGCAATGCCACGCGTGGCAAGCGAGTCGATCAGCGCGTCGTCGGCGCGGTTCACCAGGTTGTAGTGGTTCTGCACGCAGACAATCGGGGCAATGCGCCCGGCCTCGTCGATCTGCTTCGCCGTCGCGTTGGAGATGCCGATATGGCGCACGAGGCCGCGTTCCCGCAGCGCGGCGAGCGCTTCCATTTGCTTCTCGAGAGGACCTTCGGCGGGCTTGTGGACGTCGCCCATGATGCGCAGATTGACCACGTCGAGCGTATCCAGACCCAGATTGCGCAAATTGTCCTGCACGGCACGCTCGATATCGGCGGGCTCCTGAGCGGGCAGCCACGCGCCCGTGGCATCGCGCACCGCGCCCACCTTCGTGACGATCGTGAGATCTGCGGCATAGGGATGGAGCGCCTCACGGATGATCTGGTTCGTTACGTGCGGGCCGTAGAAGTCGCTGGTGTCGAGATGGTTCACGCCGAGCGCGAGCGCCTCGCGCAGCACGGCAAGCGCCGCCGCGCGGTCCCTGGGCGGACCGAATACGCCGGGGCCGGCGAGTTGCATGGCGCCGTAGCCCATGCGGTTGACGGTGCGGCCCGCGAACGCGAACGTGCGGGAAGGTTGGCTGGACGATTGGGGCATGTCGTGCTCCTCGTGAACGGATGGCGCCAGTATGGGCGCGTTCGCGTTGTTGGATAATCCCGCCTGATCCGCACGGGTTGTTCGAAATTCCGCACAATGCGTTATGGACCCCTCGCATGGACCCCTCCGCCCGCACCCAAACCGACATGACCCACGAGAACCCTCTGCCCGCGAATCCCTCACCCGCCGCGTTCGAAATGAACGATCTGGCCGCCTTCGCCGCCGTTGCGCGCGCGGGCGGCTTTCGCGACGCGGCGCGCGCGGGTGGCGTCTCGGCTTCGAGCCTGAGCACGGCGGTGCGCCGGCTCGAGGCGAAGCTCGGCCTGCGCCTCCTGAACCGCACCACGCGCAGTGTCGCCCCCACTGAAGCGGGCCAGCGCCTGCTCGAATCGATTACGCCGCTGTTCGCCGAAATGAAAGCCGCGCTCGATGTCCTGAACGGCTATCGCGACCGTCCGGCGGGCGTGCTGCGCCTGAACGTGCCCGCCAATGTGGCGCGCAGCATTCTGCCGCCGATCCTCACGCGGTTCGTGGCTGCGTACCCCGAGATTCGCGTGGAAGTGGTGGTGGAGGATGGCTTCGTCGACGTGCTACAGGCGGGTTGCGACGCGGGCATTCGCTATGACGAGCGGCTCGAGCAGGACATGATCGCGATTCCGATCGGCCGGCGCGTGCAGCGCTTCGCGACGGCGGCGTCGCCCGCGTATCTCGCCGTGCATGGCAGGCCCACGCATCCGCGCGACCTGCTCGGGCACGTTTGTTTGCGCGTGCGTTTTTCGGGAGGCGCGATGGCGGTCTGGGAATACGCGCGCGATGGCGAGACGCTGCGCGTCGACCCGCCCGGCGCGCTCGTGGTGAAACCCGCAGCGGCGCTCGATCTCGCGATGGAGATGGCGTTGCGCGGCGCGGGCGTGATCGCACTATTCGAGGACATGCTCAAGCCGCATTTTGCAAGCGGCGCGCTGGAACCGCTGCTGCCCGACTGGTGGCCGCAGTTTTCCGGGCCGTTTCTCTACTATCCGGGCCGGCGCCATTTGCCCGCGCCGCTTCGGGCGTTTGTCGATTTCCTGAAGGCGGACGACAGCGCGCAAGCTTAGGCGACTTGGTGTGTTTTTGCCGGAGCCGTATCAGGCGAGCGCGTGCGGATAACCCTGCGCGACGAGCCACTGGCGAATCGTGTGGGCGGCGTCGGCATCGAGGGATTTAAGCGCTTCGTGCGCGCTCTCATGTGGATTTTCACGCGCGTTCTCGTGCATGAGCGCCTGAACGATGGGCGCGAGCGGCACGCCCTGGAGATGCCAGACGCCAAGTGGTTGATCGGGGCACACGACGACGTCGGCCTCGGCGATGAGATCGCCGTCGATCACCGGCGCGCGGGCGATGGCAAGCTGGCCGAAATCGGGAACCTGATGCGTGCGCTCGTCGTCCGGCCATTGGCTGCGCGCCTGCCAGAAGGGGGCTGCGCCAAAGCGCTGCTCGAGCGCGTAGACGTCGCGGCCGGTGCGGGCGAAGTGCCTGAACAGGTGCTCGATGCGTTGTTGGTGAAAGCGCAGTGCGAGATCGGCGCGCTCGGGGCGGCTAATGAGCGTGTGAATCACGGCGGGCGCCTGCAAGGCCGATGAGAGCGACTGCAAGATGCCGTTGCCCGCGAGCGGATCGACGGCCATCGCGGCGTCGCCCACACGCAACCAGTTGCGCGCGCCGGCGCGCCCGCACAGCGTGGCTGTGCTGCTGCGCGCATGAAGCCGTGCGTGCGCGCCCGTATCGCTGGCGAAAAACGCGCTCGCGAGCGGCGAGCGCCGCTTGCGAGCGCAGAATGCGAGCAGCTCGTCGCGTTGCGGCAGCTCCGCGCACGCGACGTCGAGTGTCATCTGCCAATAGCAGCGGCCGTCCGGCAGGCGCGCCATCCACGCCCAGCCGTCCTGCAGGCTTTCCACGGCCGAGCCGGTACTAGCGGCAGAGGCGGCCGCGCCTTGCCAGACGTTGAGCAGGCTCAGCGTTTGCGGGCCGCGCGTGGCGTCGCGCATGAGCGGCGCAAGCCGGCCGCGTGCCTCGACGAGAAAGTCGGCATTCAGCGAGAGCGGCCCGTCGGCGGTCTCGATCATCAGGTCGTGCGTGTGCGCCGTGGTTTGTACCGAACGCACCGCGGCCTCCACGATTTCGACGCCTGCTTCACGCAGATCGTCGCGCAGGGCCGCATCGAACGCGTGCCGGTCGACCAGAAAGTCCGCGTTGGCCGTCTGCATGGCGCCGTTCCAGAGCGTGGTGCGCACGCTCGGTCCTTGTGCGCACAGGGCGGCACGCAACAGGCCAGCACGGCGCAGTCCGCCGAGCGCGTGCAGGGAGAGGCTTTCCACAGCGTCGAAACGGCGCCGTTCGCTCACCACGGTGACCGCGTAGCCGAGCGTGGCGAGCGCGCGCGCCACGCTGGCGCCCGCCGGCCCCGCGCCAAGCACGACGATTTGCGGGGCCGTCATGACGCGAGCGGGCGCGGTTCCGCGCAGAGGCTTTCGCCAATTTGATTAGACATGCAAAGCATGTGCAAAGGATCTGGAAGCACGGCTCCGGGAGGAAGAACGTCTTGCATGCTGTCCCCCTTGAGAATGGTTGGAGTTCCGCACCTGGAAAGGTGGCGTGCGCGATAGCGCCCGTTCAATCTCGCACAGAAGCAAGGGCGAATCCATCCGGTGAACAACGCATATTGGAAAATTGACGGGAGTGTTTTCCCTGTGTTTTGACCAGGTTTTACAGTTGCGCATTCACGCTGAATAGGGCGCGAAGCGCATGATCGTTCGTTCGCGTTCGGCTCGGTATGGCATGAGCGCAGCACGATCATTCGTACTGCTGCGTTAGATGGCGTGAGGAGCGTGGCCCCGATCTATCGCCGGGTCAGTTGTTGGCCGAGCCGCCTGTTTCGTCGGCGTTTTCTAGCGCCTTGCGCTCGCGCCGTTCCTCGTTGCCGCGGCGCGCGCGCATGCGCTGGCGCGAGAGGACGTGGATGACCTCGCCCGTGCTGGCATTCTCGGGAATTTCGTTGCGGATCACGTTGGCGACCATTGGCAGGCCCTGGCGCTGGCGTCGCAGCGCGCGGGCAATTGCGCCACGGCAGACCGGTCCGTGGCAATCCCACTCGTCGCGCATTTTTCCGCAGTAACGGCATGTGTCCATGAGTTGCAGTTTAACTGGAATCGCATGACGTTTTAGGGGCACGATTCGGAGCGAAGGCCAGAGTGGACGCGTTCATGCAAGCGCGTCGTTCGGGGCGGTCAAGCCTGCTGCGCAGGCTGATCTCGGCTGCCTCCGCAACTGGCCGCCGTGCCGCACGAAACGATTCTTCGTTGACGACGGCGAGGCGAACGTGCAAGGCGCGCAGGCCGCGGGCTTGCATGCGTGCCGTTTGGTTGATGTCGGAACACTCGCGCAAGACCTGCATCGCTATGGCGCGATTGATGCGTGAGCGGACGCATGAGGATGTGACGGCCATGTGAAAAATGCATTCGGCTCCCGGCGGATAAGATAAGTGCGATCCGCTTGAATGGGGAGTCTGCGATGAAAGGTTATCGAAGCGTGTGCGTTGTGCTATGTGTGGGCTTGGGGCTCGGCGTGGCTGCGCCGGCGCTGTTCGCACAGACGAACGGCCCAGCCGCAAGCGTGCCCGCGCTGGCGCCGATCGTCTACGTGAGCGATTTTGAGCTCGACGCAGGCAGCGCGACAGCCGACCAGAATCCCGTGGATAACGCGCGCCACCTCGCGGGCAGCCTGCTGCCCCGGCCGCTCGCGCGCCGCGACGACTCGCAGGCGCATGCGCGTCAGATCGTCGAGCAGATGGCCAATACGCTGGTCGCGGACTTGCGCAAGGCGGGCGTCGATGCACGGCGCTTGCCCGCCGGCGTCGCGCCGCCCGCGCAGGGCTGGCTCGTGCGTGGCGTATTTCTCGACGTCGACGAAGGCAACCGCTTGCGCCGCACGATGGTGGGCCATGGCGCGGGTGCGGTCGAGATCGATCTGGCGGTTGCCATCGACGATCTCGCGAAGCAGGCGCCCGCGCCGCTTTACCAGGTGATCGAAACGCATTCGAGCGAGAACAAGCACGGTGCTGGCGCGGCCATTGCACTCAATCCCTACGTGGCCGCCGCAAAATTCGTGCTTGCGCGCGGCGATCAGCGCATGAGCGTCGAGCATGCGGCGGGCGAGGTCTCGGACGCCGTGTTGGCGCGCGTGAAACCCGCCCGTTAAGACCGTTTCATGACCGTTGCGCGCGCATCAATTGCGTGCGGGAATCTCCAGTCCGCGCTTGACAGCCGGACGCGCGAGGAACGCGTCGAGCGCACGCGCGACGTGACGGAAATCCTTGAAGCCGACCAGATCGCCGGCCTCGTAGAAGCCGATGAGATTGCGCACCCAGGGGAACGTCGCCATGTCGGCGATCGTATAGTGCTCGCCCATGATCCACTGGCGATTCGCGAGATGCTGATCGAGCACGCCGATGAGGCGGCGCGATTCGGCCACGTAGCGATCGCGCGGGCGCTTGTCCTCGTACTCCTTGCCGGCGAACTTGTGGAAGAAACCCACCTGGCCGAACATCGGCCCGATGCCGCCCATCTGGAACATCAGCCACTGAATCGTCTCGTAGCGCTCGCGGCCTTCGCGCGCGAGAAACTGACCGCATTTGTCGGCGAGGTAGATCAGGATCGCGCCCGACTCGAACAGCGGCAACGGTGCGCCGCCGGGGCCGTTGGGATCTATGATCGCGGGAATCTTGTTGTTCGGATTGAGCGAGAGGAATTCCGGCGAGATCTGGTCATTCGTGTCGAAGCGAACCAGATGCGGCTCGTACGGCAGCCCCGTTTCCTCGAGCATGATCGACACCTTGACGCCGTTGGGCGTGGGCAGCGAATAGAGCTGGATGCGGTCGGGATGTTGCGCGGGCCATTTAGCGTTGATGGGGAAGGCGGAAAGATCGTTCATGCGAAGTCCTGTTGCAAGGCGCCGAGGTGCGGGCGGCGTGGCGGCGCCACGGCGCATGGGCTGTGCCCGGGCGCGAGAATTTAGGGGAAACGCCGCGCGCTTAGCGCTGCGTCCACAACGTGCGGCCCCAGAACGTGAGCGTGCGATCCCACGCGCGCTGCGACCAGACCGGATCGAACTGCGTGTGCGCGATGCGGCCGGGGCCGACGGCGGTCTCGTTCGCGAATCCGTGGTAAGCCAGATAGCGGTGGAACTCGACGTTCACGCCGCCGTCGCGCAGCTTCTTTTCGAGCTCGTCGACGGTCTCGATCTTGAAGAAGCCGTCCTGCGTGCCCCAATGGCCCAGCACCGGCGCGGTGATCTTGCTCGCGTCGAGATATTCGAGCGGCGGAAAGCCGTACCACACCACGACGCCCGCGAGGTCCGGAATCATGTTCGCGGCGAGCAGCGTGAGCGCACCGCCCATGCAGTAGCCGCTCACGCCGACACGATCGGTCAGCGTCTTGAGGTGATCGACCGCGCCACGGATGTCCTGCGAGGCGGCATCGGCGAAATCGAGGCCCGTCATCAGGTGGTGTGCCTCTTCCTCTTCGACGGTGCTCTTGCCGCGGTAGAGGTCGGGCACGAGCGCGTAGTAGCCCGCTTGTGCGAGGCGGTCGGCCACGCCGCGAATCTGGTCGTTCAAGCCCCACCATTCCTGGATCACGACGATGGCGGGCGCGCCCTCGGTCTTCGCGGGCGTGGCGAGATAGCCCTGGAGCGATTGGCCATCGGGGCGATTGAAGCTGATCATGGAGCCGGCGGGGTGTGTCATGGGGTTCCTCGATGTATGGATTGAAATGCGTTGGCGAGCAACGGGCAGCCCGTAGCATAGCGCCTGGCCGTGCGCTTTGCTTGCACGTCCCATCGCACATGCTGGTAGCATACCGGCCTTGCCGCCGCCCTGGCGGCCGACGTTAGACGACTTTGTATGGGACCAGCGTCAGTGCTGAAGCACTCACTCTGGCCGGCACAGGAGAACCCAGTTGAACCTCACCCGTTTCGCGAAAGCGCGCCATGCCACCAAGGCTTTCGATTCCGCCCGCAAGATTCCGGCCGCCGTTATCGATGAACTCAAGGAACTGATCCGCTTCAGCCCCTCTTCGGTGAACTCGCAGCCGTGGCACTTCGTGGTGGCCGAAAGCGACGCGGCGCGTGCGCGCGTGGCGAAGTCCATGCAGCCGGGCTACGCCTATAACGAACCGAAGGTGATGCGCGCTTCGCACGTTCTCGTGTTGTGCGTGCGCACCGACATGGACGAGGCGCATCTGAACGCCGTGCTCGCGCAGGAAGAGGCCGATGGCCGCTTCGCGACCGCCGAGGCGAAAGCGGGCCAGCAGAACACGCGCGCCTTCTACGTGAACCTGCATCGCGAGCGCGCGGATCTGCCGGCGTGGATGGAGAAGCAGGCTTACCTTGCGCTCGGCACGCTGTTGATCGGCGCATCGACGCTCGAAATCGACGCCTGCCCGATGGAAGGCTTCGATGCGAAAGCGCTCGACGAAGAACTCGGGCTGGCCGCGAAGGGACTGACTGCGCTCGTCGTGATCGGCCTTGGCTACCGCAGCGCCGACGATTTCAACGCGAAGCTGCCGAAATCGCGTCTGGCTGCGCAAGCGGTTTTCACCGAGCTGGCGTAAGCGTTCAGCATCGCATGTCGTGCACGGCGGCGTGCGATGTCACGGGCTTGGCGACTGCCCTGGTTTGTTGGGGTTTGCGGGTGCCGTAGCATTGGGCGCGGCGGCGGTATCCACGCTTGCTGCCGCAGTCTGATTGGATGCTGGATTCGCCGCCGCCCGATCGGGATGGCGGGGATCGTGCAGCACGCCCGTCCATCCGCCGCCCAGGTCGCCGATCAGCGCCGCCGCATTGAGCAGCCGCTGCTGCTGCACGTTGAGCGAATTTTGTTGCGTACTCAACTGGGTGGCTTGCGCTGTCACTACCGTGGTGTAGTCGACCGTGCCCGCCTCATACTCATTCAGCGCTATCTGCGCGCCGCGGATCGAATCGCGCACGGCGGCGTCCAGCCGCTCGCTCTGCTGCGCGAGAATGCGCAGCCCCGAGAGATCGTTCTCGACGTTCTGGAACGCCGTGAGCACGGTGCCGCGATAGTTGGCCACCGCCGCATCGTAGCTCGCGCGCGCCGCCGCCACTTCGCCGCTGCGCGCGCCGCCGTCGAAGATCGTCTGCGTTGCGCTCGCGCCGAGCGACCACACATAGTTGCTGATGTGCAGCAGGCCCGAAAGCGGCGCCTGCGTGAAGCCGTCGAACGCCGAAAGCGAGATGTTCGGGTAATACGCGGCCACGGCCACGCCGATGGACGCATTCGCCGAGGCTATCTGGCGCTCCGCCGTGGCGATGTCGGGGCGCCGCTGCAGCAGCGTGGACGGCACGCCAGCGGGAATCGCCGGCAGCACCGGGAGCCGCGCGCTGTGCGGGATCGTCATGTCCTCGGGATTGCGGCCCACCAGCACCGCGATGGCATGCTCGTACTGCGCGCGCGCGACGCCCAGCGCGATCAGGCCGGCCTGGGCGTTCTCCAGCTGCGTGCGTGCCGTGATGAGGTCGGAAGGCGGGATCGTGCCCGCGCTGTCCTGGTTGCTCACCACGCGCAGCGAAGCCTCGTAGGCCGCCACGGTTTGCGTGAGCAGATCGATGTCGGCATCCGTCACGCGCAGGCCGATCACGGCATTGGCGAGCGAAATCTGTTCGGATAGCTGAGCATTGGCGAGCATGGCTTCGCTGGCCTGCGCGGTGGCCGATTGTTCCTCGATCTGGCGGCGCACCTTGCCCCAGAAGTCCGGTTCCCAGCTCACGCTGGCTTCCAGCGAGCCCGAGTTGACAATGAGCGCCCGGTTGCTTTGCGTGGCGCGGGACGAACGCTCACGCGTGGCGGAGCCCGTCACGCCCAGCGCGGGAAAGAGGCTCGCGCGCGCGATGCGCACTTCGGCCAGTGCCTGCTGGTAGTTCGCGTAGCTTTGCCGCACGGTCTGGTTCGAGACGGCCACGAGCGGCTCGAGTTCGTCGAGCAGCGGATCCTGGAACGCGGTCCACCATTCGCCCTTCGGTCCTTCGGCGTCGGCGGGCTCGGCCTGGGTCCAGCCGGGCAGTTCCTTCCATTGCGTGGGCACGGCGACTTGCGGGCGCTGGTAGTCGGGGCCCACCATGCAGCCGCTCGCGAGGAACGTGAGGGATGCGGCCAGCGCAAGCGGCAGCAATCGGCCTGTTGCGCGCATGCGCGGCACGAATTCAAGCGAGGCTTTGCGCCGCCCCCGGCGGTGAATCGTCTTCATGGTGCACTCTCATCGGCCTGGCGGCGGTTCCAGGGCAGGCGCGCGGCCCAGCGTGCGAGGCGTGCGCGCAGGCGGTCGAGGAACAGATAGATCACGGGCGTGGTGTAAAGAGTGAAAAGCTGGGAGAGGAGCAGGCCGCCCATCACGGTCACGCCAAGCGGCTGGCGCAGCGAGGCGCCCTGGCCAATGCCCACGGCAAGCGGTGCCGCGCCCAGCACGGCGGCGAAGGTCGTCATCATGATCGGGCGCAGCCGCACCACGGCGGCTTCGTGAATCGCGTCGCGCGCGTTACGGCCTTCGCTGCGCTGCAACTGGATCGCCACGTCCACCATCATGATGCCGTTCTTCTTCACGATGCCGATCAGCAGGATGATGCCGATCATCGCAATGACCGAGAACGGCGTGCCGAAGATCAGCATCGCCAGAATCGCGCCGATGCCGGCCGAAGGCAGCGTCGAAAGAATCGTGAGCGGGTGGATGGTGTTCTCGTAGAGCACGCCCAGCACGATATAGACCACGCCGAGCGCCGCGAGAATGATCAGCGGCACCGTGCCCATCGATTGCGCGTAGGCCTGCGCCGCGCCCGCGAACTCGCCGTGGATGGAAGCGGGCATGCCGATGTCGCGCTTGGCCTGCTCGATGATCTTGCCCGCCTCGGAGAGCGAGCCGCCCTTGGGCAGGTTGAACGAGATCGTGCCCGCCACCTCGCCGCTCTGGTGATTGACCTGGGTGGCCGTGTGGCCGGTGGTCCAGTTCATGAGCGCGGTGAGGGGCACCATGGTTTCCGCGGCGGTGCTGTTCGCGCTGCCGCTCGAACTGCCTCCCTTGCTGTTGGCGATCGAGTTGTTCTGCACGTTGGCCACGGCGTTGGCGTTGCGTTCATTGGTATTGCTGACGGTGGTGCTGGCGGCGGCGATCGCGCTATAGGGTTTGACGCCCGACATCGTCGTGCCCGGCATTTGCGTGGTGGCCGCGCCGCTCGCGTTGCCTGCCGCCGTGCTCAGGAAGATGTGGTTGAACGACTGCGGATACTGCCAGTACTGCGGCGCCACCTCCATCACCACGAAGTACTGGTTGATGGGGTTGTAGATGGTGGAGACGGCGCGCTGTCCGAACGCGTCATAGAGCACGTTGTCGATCTGGTTCGGATCGAAGCCGTAGCGCTTGGCCGTCGCGCGGTTCACCGTGACATAGGTTTGCAGGCCGTTTTGCTGCAAGTCCGAGTTCACGTCGGTAAGGGTGCCGTGGTGCTTGTTCAGCTCGTCGATGAGCCTGGGCGTCCATTTGAAGAGCGCGTCGGCGTCGTCGCTCGTGAGCGTGTACTGATATTCGGCTGCCGATTGCCGCCCGCCGATCTGCAGATCCTGCTGCGCCTGGAGGAACAGGCGCGCGCCCGACACCGCGTTGAGCTTGGGCCGCAAGCGGTTCACGACTTCGGTGGCGGAAAGCTTGCGTTGCGCGAGCGGCTTGAGCTCGATGAAGACCGTGGCCGAGTTGAGCGCGCGTCCGCCCGTGAAGCCCGCGACCGATTCCACGGCCGGATCTTTCTGCACGATGTCCTGCAATTGCGCGAGCTTCTTTTCCATCGCCGTGAACGAGATGCTCTGGTCGGCGATGATCTGGCCGATCAGGATGCCCGTGTCCTGCTCCGGAAAGAAGGTGCCGGGGAGCAGGCGCGCAAGAAACACATTGCCGACCAGCAAGGCGAACAGGATGAAGATCGTGAGCCGAGCATGATTGAGCGCGACGTCGAGCGTGCGCGAATAGAACTGCTTGAAATGTTCGAACTGCGCGTTGATCCACTGGGCCGAGCGCGAGGGCTTGCGCTCCTTGCGCTCGCGCTCGAGCACATAGGCGCACATGGCCGGCGTGACGGTGAGCGAGACCACGAGCGAAATGACGATCGCGATGGAGAGCGTCATCGCGAACTCATGAAAGAGCAGGCCGACGATGCCCGGCATCAGCAGGATCGGCAGGAACACGGCGATCAGCGATAGGCTCATCGAGAGCACTGTGAAGCCCACTTCGCCCGCGCCGCGCAGCGCGGCTTCCTTGGGATCGAGCCCGGCCTCGATATGGCGCACGATGTTTTCGAGCACCACCACGGCGTCGTCCACCACGAAGCCGGTGCCGATGGTGAGCGCCATCAGCGAGAGCGAGTCGATGCTGTAGCCGAGCAGGTACATCGGCCCGAACGAGCCCACGATGGACAGCGGCAGCGCCACGGCCGGAATGAGCGTCGCGCGCGGCGAGAGCAGGAACACGAACACCACGCCGATCACGAGCAGTACGGCGATAAACAGCGTGCGCTCGGTGTCGGCCACCGAGTCGCGCACCGCCTGGGAGCGGTCGATCGCCACGTTCACCTTGATCGTGCCGGGCAGCGCGGCCTCGATATAGGGCAGGCGCGCCTGGATCTGCTGCACGGTCTTCACGACGTTGCTGCCCGGCATCGGGTAGACGATCACGAGCACCGCCGACTTGCTGTTGAAGAGACCGGCATTGCGGATGTTCTCGTTGGAGTCGTTCACGGCGCCCACGTCGCGCAGATACACGGGCGCGCCGTTGCGGTAGGCGATGACGATGTCGCGAAACGGCGCGGCGTTGCTGATCTGGTCGTTCGATGTCACCACGAAGCGCTGCTCGCCCTGATCGATATGGCCTTTTGCGCTGTTCGCATTGGCCGCGCCGATGGCGGCGCGCACGTCTTCGAGCCCGATGCCGTAGCTATTGAGCTTGCCGGGCTCCAGCTCCACGCGCACCGAAGGCAGCGCGCCGCCGCCCAGCGTGATCTGGCCCACGCCGTCCACCTGCGAGAGCTGCTGCATGATGACCGAATCGGCGGAGTCGTAGAGCTGGGCCTTGGTGAGCGTATCGGAGGTGAGCGCGAGCACCATGATCGGCGCGCTCGCGGGGTTGTACTGCCGGTAGGTGGGGTTGCTGCGCAGCGTGGTGGGCAGATCGGCGCGGGCGGCCTGGATGGCCGCTTCCACGTCGCGCGCCGCGCCGTTGATATCGCGGTTCAGGCCGAACACCACGACGATCAGTGAGGATCCCGTATTGTTGATCGAAGTGAGCTGGCTCACGTCGGCGATGGTGCCCAGGCGCCGTTCGAGCGGCTCGGCGACCGTGGCCGCCATGGTCTCGGGGCTCGCGCCCGCCATATTGGCCTGCACCACGATCACCGGAAAGGCGATGTTGGGCAGCGGCGCCACGGGCAGCCGGAAAAACGCCAGCGTGCCGGCGAGCAGGATCGCGATCGCGAGAAGCGAGGTCGCGACCGGCCGCCGGATGAAGAGCGCCGAGAGATTCACGGCGTGCCCTCGGGCGCGGGCGGTGCGCCGCCGCCATCTGCGCCGCCTGCTTCATCGCCGCTTGTGCCGCGCTTGCGCTTGCGCCCGAAGCGCTCGGCGAGCCGGTCGAAGAACAGATAGATCACGGGCGTCGTAAACAGCGTGAGCAGTTGCGACACCGTCAGCCCGCCGATGATCGCGAGGCCGAGCGGGCGGCGCAGCTCGGAGCCCGTGCCGGTGCCGAGCAGCATCGGCAGCGCGCCGAGCATGGCGGCGAGCGTGGTCATGAGGATCGGCCGGAAGCGCAGCAGCGATGCCTCGAAGATCGCCTCGCGCGGCGGCTTGCCGTGCACGCGTTCGGCTTCGAGCGCGAAGTCCACCATCATGATGGCGTTCTTTTTCACAATGCCGATCAGCAGCACGATGCCGATGATGCCGATCACGTCGAGGTCTTTGCCCGCGATCATCAGCGCGAGCAGCGCCCCGATGCCGGCCGAAGGCAGCGTCGAAAGAATCGTCACCGGATGGACATAGCTCTCGTAGAGCACGCCCAGCACGATATACACGGCCACGATTGCCGCGATCAGCAGATAGATCTCGCTGGAGAGCGAATCTTCGAACGCCTGCGCCGCGCCCTGGAACGACGAGGTGATCGAGGGCGGCAGCTGCACGGCGGCCTCGGCCTTGCGGATGTCGCGCACGGCGGCGGAGAGCGACGCGCCATCGGCGAGATTGAACGAGATCGTGACCGAGGGGAATTGCGCAAGGTGGCTGATCATCAGCGGCGAGCGCGTGATGTCGATCGTCGCGATGCCTTTGAGCGGCACCTGGCCCGAGGCGGCGGTCTGGCTCGGCAGATAGATGTCGCCGATCGATTCCACCGTGGGCAGCGACTCGGGCTTGGCCACGAGAATCACGCGGTACTGGTCCGACTGCTGGAAGATGGTCGAGACGATGCGCTGGCCGAGCGCGTCGTAGAGCGCGTTGTCGATGGTCGCCGCCGTGATGCCGTAGCGCGCCGCGAGCTGGCGGTTCACCTGCACGTTCACGGACAGGCCGTCGGTGTTCAGGTTGCTCGTGACGTCGGCAATCGAGGGAATCTGCTTCATGCGCGCGATGAGGGCCGGCACGTATTGCTCGAACGCCTGCTGGTTCGGTCCGCGCAGCACGAAGTTGTACTGGTTGCGCGAGACCGTGGTGTCGAGCGTGAGATCCTGCTCGGGCTGCAGATAGAGGCGGATGCCCGGTACTTTCGCGACCGACTGCTGGATGCGCCGCGCGATCTCCTCGGCAGTTTCGGCGCGGTCGTCATGCGGCTTCAGGTTGATCAGGAAACGCCCGTTGTTGAGCGTGTTGTTGATGCCGTCGATGCCCACGTACGAGGTGAGCGAAACCACATCGGGGTCCTTGAGAATTTCTTCGGCGAGCGCGGACTGGCGGCGCACCATCGCCTGATACGAGACCGAGTTGTCGGCCACGCTGATGCCCTGGATCACGCCCACGTCCTGCACCGGGAAGAGACCCTTGGGAATCGCCACGTAGAGCAGGCCCGTGAGCACGACCGTGGCCACCGCCACGGCGAGCGTGAGCGTCTGGTGATCGAGCACCCAGCGCAGGCCGCGCTCATAGGCGGCGAGCGTCTTGTTGAAGAGGCCTTCGCTGACGCGCTCGAAGCGGCTCGGATGGCGCTCGGCCTGGGCGCGCAGGATGCGCGCGCACAGCATCGGCACGACGGTGAGCGAGACCACGGCCGAGAGCACGATGGTCACCGCGAGCGTGACCGCGAATTCGCTGAAGAGCCGGCCGATCACGCCGCCCATGAACAGCAGCGGAATCAGCACCGCGATCAGCGAGATCGTGAGGGACAGAATGGTGAAGCCGATCTGCCCCGCGCCCTTGAGGGCCGCCTGCAAGGGTTTGTCGCCTTCTTCCAGATAGCGCACGATGTTCTCGATCATCACGATCGAGTCGTCGACCACGAAGCCCGTGGCGATGATGAGCGCCATCAGCGAGAGGTTGTCGATCGAGTAGCCGAGCTCGTACATGAGCGCGAGCGTGCCGATCAACGAGACCGGCACCGAGATGCTCGGAATGATCGTGGCGGGCAGATTGCGCAGGAACACGAAAATCACGGCCACCACGAGCGCCACGGCGAGCACGAGTTCGAACGCCGCGTCGTTGACCGAGGCCTGGATCGCCCCCACGCTGTTGGAGACCACCGTGACCTTCATGCCGGCGGGCAGCGTGGCTTCGAGCTGCGGCAACTGGCGCATGATCTGGTTGACGGTGGCGATCACGTTCGCGCCCGGCTGGCGCTGCACGTTCAGCACGATGGCGGGCGCTTTGTTGTACCACGCGCCGCGCTCGACATCCTGGGCCGCCGTGGACACGCGCGCGACGTCGCGCATGAACACGGGCGCGCCGTTCTGGTAGGCGATGACCGTGTGTTCGTAATCCTTGGGGTCCGAGATCTGGTCGTTCGAGTTGATCGTGTAGTCGAGCTCGGGACCGTCGAAGTTGCCCTTCGGCGCGCTGATGTTGACGTTGGCGAGCAGCGTGCGCAGATCGTCGATATTCAGGCCGTAGCCGGCAAGCTTTTGCGGGTCGGCTTCCACGCGCACGGCGGGCACGTGGCCGCCCGCCGTGCTCACGAGACCCACGCCCTGCACCTGGGAAATCTTCATCGCGAGCCGGTTGTTGGCCGCGTCCTGCAACTGCGTGAGCGACATCGACTTCGAGGTCAGCGCGAGCGTGAGAATGGGCTGGTCGGCGGGATTCACCTTGGCGTAGGTGGGCGGCGCGGGCAGGCCGCTCGGCAAGTAGCTGTTGGCCGCGTTGATGGCCTGCTGCACGTTCTGCTGCGCCACGTCGAGGTTGAGCGAGAGATCGAACTGCAGCGTGATGACCGAGGCGCCCTCGGAACTGTACGAGACCATCTGCTGCAGGCCCGGAATCTCGCCGAGCTGCACTTCGAGCGGCGCCGTGACCGTGGTGGCCATGACGGTCGGGCTCGCTCCGGGGTAGAAGGTTTGCACCTGGATGGTCGGGTAGTCGACCGAAGGCAGCGACGACACCGGCAGGAACTTCATCGCCAGCAGGCCGACCAGCACCAGCGCGATCATCAGCAACGAAGTCGCGACCGGCCGCAGGATGAAAAGACGCGAAATATTCATCGGCGCAAGGGCGGGGGATCAGGACGCTTCTGAGGCGGGTGCTGCTTGAGAGGCGGCCGGTGGCGCTGCGGCGCCCACGGTGCTCGCGCCCGATGCCGGCGGCAGCGGTCTCGAAAGCGGATGCGCAGGGTTGCCCATGCGCGCCGCGCTCGCGCCGTGCGGCGCGCCAGTTGCACCTGGTTTTGCCTCGGAAGGCTGGATTTTCGCGCCGTCGTTGAGGCGGTCGAGCCCGTCGGTCACCACGCGCTGGCCCGCCGCGAGGCCCGCGACGATCACCGTATGCCGGCCGTCGCCCGGGCCCAGCGTGACCTTGTGGACCGACACGGTGTTGTCGGCATTCACGAGATACACATAGTCGCCGGGTGCGCCGTTTTGCACGGCGGGCGTGGGCACGAGCACGGCGTTTTCCATCGTGTCCACCAGCAGCCGCACGTTTACGAACTCGTTGGGAAACAGCGCCTCGTCGTCGTTGGGCACGCTTGCGCGCAGCGTGACCGTGCCGGTGGCCGTGGCCATCTGGTTGCTGATCGCGTAGAGCATGCCGGTGGCGAGCTCGCGGGTGTTGTCGCTGCTATAGATCGTGACCGGCAGTTTCGCGCCGGCGTTCACGCGCTGGAGCACGCTCGACAGCGCGTTTTGCGGCACCGTGAATTGCACCGTGGTGGGCTTCATCTGCGTGATGACGGCGATGCCGGTCGAGCTCGACGCCGTTACGTAATTGCCCGGATCGACGAGGCGCAAGCCCACGCGCCCCGATACAGGCGCGGTGATGTGGCAGTAGGCGAGATCGAGCTCGAACTGCTTGATGTTGGCGAGATCGGCCTTCACGGCGGCCTCGTCCTGGGCCACAAGGAACTTCTGGTCGGTATAGGTTTGCTCGGCAACCGACTGCTTTTCGTGGAGCTGCGTGTAGCGCGCGAGGTCGGCGCGGGCCTGCGCGAGCGACGCGCGGTCCTTGGCGAGTTGCGCCTCGGCCTGCTCCTTGCTGATTTCATATTGGCGCGGATCGATCTGCGCGAGGAACTGGCCTTTCACGACCTCCTGGCCTTCGCGGTAGCCGACTTGGGTGAGGTAGCCGCTCAGTTGCGGCAGCACCGTGACGGTGGCGACCGGTGTGACGGTGCCGAGCGCGTCGAGCGTCACCGGCATCGAGCCGAGCGTGGCGGGCGCAACGGTCACGACCTGCGCGGGCGCGGCGTGCTCGGGCTTCTTGCCGCGCAGCACGTGCATGACGACGAGCGCGATCAGCACCAGCACGATCAGCGCGAGAATCCAGCGCCCGCGGCGCTTGCGCGGCGGCGGCGCGTCGGGTGCCTTGGACGTGGGCGGCGTGGGGGGAGTTGGGACTTGCGGGGCAGCGGGGTGGTTTGGCGTGTCGCTCATGCCAGTCTCCCAGTGGTGCCGACGGGATGCGCAGCGCGAATGCGGGGGGCATGAGCGGACCGCGGCGCCTGTACCGCGCCGGGCCGGTTATCGTCGGATTGCATACGCATAATCTTGGTTGTTGTGTGCCGCCGATGCTGGGCGCGGTCGGGCTGAGAGGGCCGGACCGCGAAGCCTGGAAACTCGCAGTCTAACCAACTCATGCGTTAATTTATAAACGTCAGGTATTTGAAAGATTTATTGCCATTACAAGGGGCGGATTTTGTCATCCGGCTTTACGTGACATTGAGCGGCTTTACCGGCAGCGGGTTTGCGCGGGGAGCGACAAGCAATGGAAAGCAGCGGCAACATGCAGTGCGCACGCTACCTGGGGATTCTTGCAAAAAGCTTTCGTGCGGTGAGAAGCTCTGCGCTAGCGCAATGGCGGGGGCGCATAGGGTTTCGATCGCGCAGAGCGTGGCGTTGCGGGTCAGCCGGCCGTACCCGCATAGGCCGCTCTCAGCGCGGCGACGTCGAACTTCACCATCGACATCATGGCTTTGGCCACGCGGGCGGCCTTGACCGGGTCGGAATCGGCCATCATGCGCATGAGATCGTCGGGGACGATCTGCCATGCGATGCCGAAGCGGTCTTTCAGCCAGCCGCACTCGAGTGGCGCGCCGCCATCTTCGAGCAGGGCGTTCCAGTACCGGTCGACCTCGGCTTGATCTGCGCAGTCGACCATGAGCGAGATCGAGAGGTTGAACGCCTCGGGCTGCCCGGAGCCCATGGCAATAAAGGGCTGCCCAAAGAGTTCGAAGTCGACTACCTTGGTATCGCCGGCGCTCGTAATCGGCGTGACGCGGACGATGCGCGAGTCCGGGAAGATTGTCGTGTAAAAGGCCGCGGCTTCCTCGACCTGCGCGGCGGAATACCAGAGAAAAGGCGTGATTTTTTGAATCGCCATGACGCATCTCCTGTTGATGTCTGCACCGATGTGCGGGCGGCCGAAAGTAACGCATGTTGCCATCGATAGGGCGAATGCAGGCTAACAAAATAGATACCCGGCGCCGAAAAGTCTCGATTTTTTGCGCCAGTCTGGCGTGATATTCTCGAAGCCCCTTTCCCCAAGGCCAGCCGGTTCGTCATGAAGATCATTCGTAGCAGGCGCCTTACTGCTGACCGCCCTTGGGGCGCGCTCGATATTGCCAATATGCGCGGCATTACCACGAGGCTGCACTGGACGAATGAACCTTATCGATGGCACGTCAACGATGGCGAAGAGGTGTTTGTCGTGCTCGATGGCCGGGTCGACATGCGCTACCGCGAAGCGGGTATCGAGCAATCGGTGATCCTGGAAACAGGCGATATTTTTTATGCGTCCGTTGGGACCGAGCATGTGGCGCATCCGCTTGGCGAGGCGCGCATTCTCGTGGTTGAAACGGAGGGTAGTGTGTAAGGCCGGCGTGGCCTCCGGGCTGGCGGGCAACTATCCGAAAACCCGAGCCCAAACCGCACGAATGCGCCGCGCGCGATCTTCAAGGAGATATGAAGCGATCAGTGCGAGCAGCCCTGAGAGGATTCCCGTCATGATGTGCTCGACAACGGGAATACGGTAGTGGCTTTTGTGCGAGTAGGCATCGCCCAGCGTCGTCAGGCAGCCGACAATGAGTGCATTGCCGTATCGATGCGCGTAGAGTTTTGCAGCCGGCGTGAAAGTTAGCAGTACGGCCAGAATTCCGGTGAGCAGTCCGGTATGGAGGGCAATCGTCCAGTGGGCGAGACTCATGATATTGCCCCAGCTTCCCGGCATGCAGGTCATGCAGGCGCTGGTGGGCTGCCAGAAACGCTGGACGAACAGCCGGGCGCGGCGCTTCCATTCTCCTGACATGATGTGTTCCCCGTTGGGATCCCGTCATCGACATCCTCTTGACGTCACGCCAGCGTACTCTTGAGCTTCAAGGGCTGCATCGAGTGATTCGATGGTGAACGTTGATCGGACGGTGCCAGGCACCCCCCGTCAAACCCACTGGTCGTTCGCAACCGTGCGTTCGCTTGCGGCGTTCTCTCCGGTATTCACAACGCCGCGCGGCTCGATCAGCAGCACTTTCACTTCGCCCTGAGCGCAGGGTTTGTGCTCGACGCCTTTGGGCACGACCGCCATTTGACCGGCGTGCAGCACGATCGAGCCGTCGCCCTGTGGGCCACCGCGAAAATCGATGCGCAGTTCGCCGTCGAGCACGATAAAAGTTTCATCGGTCTCGCTGTGCTGGTGCCAGACGAAGTCGCCCTCGAGCTTGACGACCTTGAATTGGTAGTCGTTCATTTCCGCGACCACCCGCGGCTGCCAGTGGCCCTCGATCAGCGCGATCTTGCCAGCCAGGTCGATCGCTTCGCATTGGCCGCGCGCGGCGGGTGCAGTCTGGGAAGGCGTTGATGCGGACATCGTTCTCTCCGTGCAGGTGTGGATGTCTTGCCGAGAATATGCAACAGCCGCGGCTGCGCCTGCACAAGGCGCGAGCCAGGGCACCGAGAATGCCACATTTGCGCGCCGCGCGCCGCCGCGCTTGCAGCCGCGCTTGAACAGCACCCTCAAACAAAAAAAGCCGCTCCAGAGAGCGGCTTTCGTCCGGAAGGAAGGCGCCGGTTCGAAATCCACGGGCGCGCATCCAGCCTCAATCGTCGAGCAGCGAAAGGTCCCGCACCGCGCCCTTATCCGCCGACATCACCAGCTTGGCATAAGCCTTGAGCGCCGCCGACACCTTGCGCGGACGCGCCTTCGCCGGCTTCCAGCCCTTGGCGTTCTGCTCTTCGCGACGGCGCGCCAGTTCCTCGTCGGACACGAGCACGTTGATCGTGCGATTCGGAATGTCGATGCGGATCTTGTCGCCATCGCGCACGAGGCCGATCGCGCCGCCCGCCGCCGCTTCAGGCGAGCAGTGGCCGATGGACAGCCCCGAGGTGCCGCCCGAGAAGCGGCCGTCGGTCAGCAGCGCGCAAGCCTTGCCCAGGCCCTTCGACTTGATATAGCTCGTCGGGTAAAGCATTTCCTGCATGCCCGGGCCGCCCTTGGGGCCTTCATAGCGCACGATCACCACGTCGCCGGCCTTGACCTTGTCGGCGAGGATGTTTTCAACCGCTTCGTCCTGCGATTCGGTCACGTGCGCCGTGCCTTCGAACACGAGAATGCTGTCGTCCACGCCGGCGGTTTTCACCACGCAGCCGTCGAGCGCGATATTGCCCGTGAGCACCGCGAGGCCGCCTTCCTTCGAGAAAGCGTGCTCGTTCGAGCGGATGCAGCCTTCGGCGCGGTCCAGATCGAGGCTCGGCCAGCGCGTGTTCTGGCTGAAGGCCACCTGCGTCGGCACGCCTGCGGGGCCGGCCATGTAGAACGTCTTCACCGCATCGTCGACATTGCGGACGATGTCCCACTGGTCCAGCGCATGCTTGAGCGAGGGCGCGTGCACGGTCGGCACGTCGGTGTGCAGCTTGCCGGCGCGGTCGAGCTCGCCGAGGATCGCCATGATGCCGCCCGCGCGATGCACGTCTTCGATGTGGTACTTGTTGGTGTTGGGCGCCACTTTGCACAGCTGCGGCACGACGCGCGAGAGGCGGTCGATGTCGGCCATGGTGAATTCGATGCCCGCTTCCTGCGCGATCGCCAGCAGGTGCAGGATCGTGTTGGTCGAGCCGCCCATGGCGATGTCCAGTGTCATCGCGTTCTCGAACGCCTTGAAGCCCACCGAGCGCGGCAGCACGCGCTCGTCTTCCTGTTCGTAGTACTGGCGCGCGAGTTCGACGATGCGGTGGCCGGCGCGCTTGAACAGCTGCTCGCGGTCGGCGTGCGTGGCGACGACGGTGCCGTTGCCCGGCAGCGAGAGGCCCAGCGCCTCGGTCAGGCAGTTCATGGAATTGGCCGTGAACATGCCCGAGCACGAGCCGCAAGTCGGGCAGGCCGAGCGTTCCACTTCGGCCACTTCGGCGTCGGAGTACTTGCTGTCCGCGGCGATCACCATGGCGTCGATCAGGTCGAGCTTCTTGACTTCGATGGCCTTGGTGACGGGGTTGGCCAGGCGCGTCTTGCCGGCTTCCATCGGGCCGCCCGAGACGAAGATCACGGGGATGTTCAGGCGCATGGCGGCCATCAGCATGCCCGGGGTGATCTTGTCGCAGTTGGAGATGCACACCATGGCGTCGGCGCAGTGCGCGTTGACCATGTATTCGACCGAATCCGCGATGATGTCGCGGCTCGGCAGCGAATACAGCATGCCGTCGTGGCCCATGGCGATGCCGTCGTCCACGGCAATGGTGTTGAATTCCTTGGCCACGCCGCCCGCGGCCTCGATTTCGCGCGCAACGAGCTGGCCGAGGTCTTTCAGGTGCACGTGGCCCGGCACGAACTGGGTGAACGAGTTGACCACCGCGATGATCGGCTTGGAAAAGTCGTCGTCTTTCATGCCGGTGGCGCGCCACAGCGAGCGCGCGCCGGCCATGTTGCGGCCGGCGGTGGAGGTCTTGGAACGGTATGCGGGCATCGTGGTTGCTTGAGAGTGATTGTCGGGGCCTGTTCACACTAATAACAGGCTCGCGAACGTGCCTTTCCGGTCGCAGTGCGAGGAGCAAGGAGCGTCGTATGGCCGAGCCATACAAGCGACGCGCGACGCCGCAATGCGGCCGGAAAGACACGTTCCCCAAATTAAGAATTTCATTACGCGGGCTGGCCGCTAGAAGGGCCTGTTATTAGTGTGAACAGGCCCCAGGTAGCGGGCCGCGGGATTGAAGGCCCCCTGAGCCCGTGCGAACAACCTCTTGAGCTGCACTCTGGGCAAGCGGCGATTATCCCACACCCGCTCCGATCAGAAGATGTGGCGCATGCCGGCTGCCACACCGGTCTGGTTGTTGCGGCCGGGGAAGTCGGCCCTTGCCGCGCCCGAGCCGTGCGCGTAGTCGACCGTGCCGTAGATCTGCGTGCGCTTGGACAGCGCGTATTCGGCCAGCACGACAGCCGTGTAGCGAATGCCGGTGCTCAGCGTCGCGCCGTCCGCGTTCAGCGCGTTGCTGGCGTGGTCGTAGTAGTAGGCGGCCGTGAGCGTGAGCGGCGAGGTGACCTGCCACACGGCGCCGGCGTAGAGACCGTTGTCGATGCGGTTGGTCTTTGCCACGGGACCCGCGAAGCTGGCCGCCGGCGAGTTGGCCGAGGCCATATACAGGTCGACGAAACCGGTGTTGTCCTGGCCCCAGAGCCAGCCGGCCAGCGCCTTGACCGGGCCGATCTGGTAGACGCCGCTCACGTTGACCACGCGGTACTTGTTGTTGTGCAGGTCGCTGTTCTGCTGGTAGCCGACGTCGAGCGAGGCCGGGCCCCAGGTGTACGCCGCGGTGAAGCCGTACATGTTGTTCGCGCCGGTGCTGCCCGGCACGCCGCCGAAGCTGTACATGCCTTCGAGTTCGAGGCCGCCGAAGTGGCCGTCGTACTTGACCGAGTTGTTCTGGCGCAGGCCGTAGCCGAGCGCGCCAGGCAGCCAGCCGTCCTGGTCGAAGTTGCCGACGGTCAGCGGGTCGTACACGTTGCCGAGTTGGTCGAACAGCGGCGTGTTCTGGCGGCCGAACGTGAGCGCGCCGTACTGGTTGCTCTGCAGGCCGACGTATGCCATCCGGTTGAACAGGGTGTTCTGGCTGGCCATCTGGCCGTTCCAGAGGTTGAAGCCGCTTTCGAGGCGGAATACCGTCGAGAGGCCGCCGCCCAGGTCTTCGGAGCCTTTCAGGCCCCAGCGGCTGCCGGTGACCGGGCCGACGCCCATTTGCACCTGGCTGTCGTTGTTGGCGTTGGCGTTGGTCAGGTAGCGGACGCTCGTATCGACGATGCCGTACAGCGTGACCGAGTTTTGCGCGAAGGCGGATTGCGCGGAAATCGCGAGCAAGGCGGCGCCGAGCGCTGCGGTGGTCTTCTTCATGTGTTCCCTGTTTTTTAGTCGTTTGGCCTGCATCGCACGGGGGCGTGGGGACCGTCCCGCGCGCGAACGCGGGCCATAATATTGCGAACCGTTCACATTCCTGCAACAACTTTGTCGGTGTGTCGCAGTGCTGCAACATTGGTTGACACCGGCTGCCGCAGGTCGCCGGGCGACCGCCGTGCGCCGCCCGGCGGGTAAGATGGTCAGTTCCTTCAACG
The DNA here is from genome assembly GCF_051125215.1 of Paraburkholderia sp. A3BS-1L. Taxonomy (NCBI): domain Bacteria; kingdom Pseudomonadati; phylum Pseudomonadota; class Betaproteobacteria; order Burkholderiales; family Burkholderiaceae; genus Paraburkholderia; species Paraburkholderia sp. A3BS-1L. Next base: position 201,480 of record NZ_CP120445.1, read on the forward strand.
GGTTGTGACCGCGCCCTTTTTGCCAATGAACGCTTCCCCTCTCGCAGTTCACGACGACGGCCCCGAGGGCGTCTACACGCGCGGTGCGGGCGAGATGCGCGAATGGTGGCGCGTTTCGCTCTCCGAGCGCGCCAACCTGTTCCGCATCGAGCATGGCCACGGCGACGCGGCCACCGGCAAGGTCGATATCGATACGGTGGTCGACCTCGATAATCTCGATGCGAAGCTTCTGAAGTGGCGTCGCGAGGGCTTCGCGGCCGACGCGGGCCGCGAGGACGAAGCACGGGCCGCCGAGGCGGGCAGCCGGTTTGGCGCCGAGTTGCGGCTCGCGGCGGCATCGGCGCGGGCCGCGCGCAGAGGGGCTCATGGAGCCGGCAGTGAAGTGCGGACCGTGCGCATCGGCACGGTCGATGTGCCGGTCGCGCAAGCCGCGTTGAACGGCGCGCCGGCCTCCCAAGCGCGGGTGCCGCGCATCAACGATGCGTATCTCTTCACGGCGCGCACCGACGACATCGCCATGGACATCGTCGAAAACCGGCGCGTGATGCTGATCGGCCACATGGGCTCGGGCAAGACCAGTTTCGTCGAGCAGATCGCCGCGCGCACGGGCCACGGCGTGCTGCGCGCGAACATGAACGGCCAGACCACCATCGGCGACTTTGTCGGTTTCTGGACCGTGAAGGGCGGCGAGACGGTATGGGTGGATGGCGTGCTGCCCATTGCGATGCGCGAAGGCGCCTGGCTCATCATCGATGAGCTCGATTTTGCAGAGCCGTCCATTCTCGCGGTGCTGACCGCCGTGCTCGAACCGGAGGGCAGGCTGCTGCTCAAGGAGCGCGGCAACGAGATCGTGACGCCGCATCCCGAGTTTCGCCTCTTTGCCACGGCGAACGCGGCGGGCGCGATGAGCGCGTATCGGCACCTGTATCAGGGCGCGAATCTGCTCAACGAGGCTTTTCTCGACCGCTGGCGGGTGTATTTGTTCGATTACCTGTCGAAAGATGAGGAAGCCGAAGTATTGCGGCGGACCTTGCCGCAACTTCCGCCCGCGCTCGCGCCGACGCTCGCCGCCATTGCCGCCGACTGCCGTGCCGCGTTCGCGCGCGAGGACCTGGCGAGCGCGTTCTCCACGCGACGCCTGATCGACTGGGCCGAGCTGATGCTGCGCACGGGCGACGCGGAGCGCGCCGCCGGCCCGTCGATCTACGCGAAAGTGAGCGCGGAGGACGCGGCGCTCATTCGCAGCATCATCCGCCATCACGCGATCTTTGACGCCGATCAGGGCGCGCGCTAGAGACGGGCCAGCCATCATGGACAGCGCACGGACCGACGATCTGGAAGCGCGCCTCGGCAAGCTCGCGCGCGCGTTGACGGGCGAGCCGCGCCTTGGTGTGTCGATCGGCGCGGGCGGGCCGCGCGTGGAGCGGGGACGCTTCGTGTTGCCTTCGCACGCGGCTGAATCTGTCGAAGCCGATGAAGACTTGCTGATCGGCTACCTCGATTTGCTCGCGGCGCGCTGGCGGCATAGCGCGCAGCCCCGGCTCGACGCCGCCCAGGCGGGGGTGACGGGGCGCATTGCCCAGGCCGTCGAGGACCGGCGCGTGCTTGCCCGGCTCGTGGCGGCCTATCCGGGTGCGCACCGTTATGTCGAGCGCTTGCGCGCGCAGTTCGCACGCGATGCGGCGCGGCGCTGGAGCGCACTCGCCTGGCGGGAGCGGCTCGTGTGGGCCATCGAGCGTGCGCTGTGGGACGAAGCCCCTGGCACGCGCGAGCAAGACGCGGCTTCGCTGGCGGCCGCGTTGCGCGCGTTGGGTGACTGCGGTGACCGCGGTGGCCGCAACGGGCCGCTTGCGTTGGCGCGCGCGAGCCGGTCGACCGGCGAGAGCGTGCGGGCCGCGCAGGCCATCGTCGCGGCTGTGCGCTCGCTGGCTTCGCGCGGCGCGAACACTATGATGCAGACGGCGCGCCCGCTCGACACCCTCGACGAGGAAACGCTCGCACGCGAACTCGACGACTTCGGCGCGCACGACGACATCGATTTTGCGTCGACGCCAGACGATGCCGATGCAGCCGCCGCCGAGGCCGCGGGCTATCCCGGCGCGCCGGCGCTGGAAGCCGCAAGCGAGGCGCCCGGCGATGCGGCTTCGGCGCCCGGCGCCACGCTCTCCGAGGCCGATACCGTGCCGCCACGCGTAGCTCCTGGCGAAGCGCCGCGCGCGAAGCCGGTCCGCTCGATCCCGCTCACTACGGCGTTTGATGTCGTGACCGACCTCACCGGCAGCGGCGACGCCACGGCGTGGCGCAAGCTGCGGGCGCTGGCGCGCGCGGAGACGGGGGCGCTCAAGACCCAGCTGGAACGCGTGCTGAAAGCCGACGAACTCACGCACTGGAAGCGCGAGCAGGAGCGCGGCGAGATCGACCGTGGCGCGCTCGCCCGCCTTGCGGCCTCGCGCGGCTATCGCACGCCGTTCCGCGTCGCCAAGCACGCGCGTGGCCGCGACGCGGCCATGACGTTGCTGCTCGACCTCAGCGGATCGATGGCGGGGCGCAAGATCGAACTCGCGCGGCTGTGCGCGGCCGCACTGGCCGACGCGCTCATGCAGCTTGGTTTCGACTGCGAAGTGCTCGGTTACAGCTCGGTCGAGTCGCCCGACATGCGTGCGCAATTCGAGCGCGCCCGCGCGGCGGGCGCGGACCTGCGCGGCTACAACCGCTTCGTCGAGCGGCTCGATTTGCGGGTTTTCAAGCGCTTCGATGCGCTCGGCTCAAGCGATGCGAGCGGTCTGGCGGCGATCGAATGCGGCTACGAGAACCCCGACGGCGAGGCGCTCGCGTGGGCCGCTGCGCGGCTCGCCGCACGCAAGGCGCGGCGGCGCCTGCTGTTCGTGCTCTCGGACGGCTACCCTGCCACGAGCGACGGCGATCCCGCAGTCTTGCACAGCGACTTGCATGCGCGCGTGGCGGAAGCGGTCGAGCAGGGCATCGAGCTCGTTGGCATCGGCATTCAGGACGATGCCGTCGAGGCGTTCTATCCGCACGCCGTGGTCGTGCACAAGCTGCACGAACTGCCTGCCGTGGCGTTCGCGACGCTGAGCCGGATGCTGGCGCAGCGCGCGCGCCGAGGTTGAGCGCATCCGCCGCGATTCTTGCCGCGAGCGCCCGCGTGTTATACCTTTTCCGATAACACCGCCAACCGCACGGCGCAGTTGCTCAACTCAACGACTCAAGCACTTCACGGAATCGACACTCCGGTCATGCCCGCCTCCGACCCAAGGAACCGAGAAGATTACGACCGTCTCTATTACCGGCTCGATCTCGAGCCCGGGGCCAGCGCGGCCGATATCAAGCACAACTACCGGCAGCTGGCGCAGATCTTTCATCCAGACAAATGGCGGCATCCGAGCCCGGCGTCGCTGCACTGGTCCTCCGAGCAGTTCAAGAAGATCAAGGAAGCGCGCGAGGTGCTGGAGGCATACTGGCACGTGCACGACGAAGCGCCCGCGAGCCGTGTGGCACAGAGCGATGCGCATATTGCCCGCGTGCGCGAGCAGGTGCGCGAACTCCAGTTGAATCGCGAGCGGCTGCGCAGCGAACTCGATGCGTTGCAAAGCGCAAAGCTGCGTGGACTTGCCGAGTTCGCGCGCATGCAGACCGAGCGCGAACGCCTGATCGGCGAACTCGTGCGCTTGCGCGAGGACGCTACACGTGAGCGTGCGAGCGCCGCGGAGCGGCGCGAGCAGGCTCAGGCGGCCGGCTCCGCCAGTCCCGCCGGTTCCGCGAATGGCAACGGGAGCCACGCAAGCCATCATGATGCGGACCTCGCGCTGCCCGAACGGCACCCCGTGCGCGACTTCTTCTACTCGCGTTTCGACGACCCCGCACGCGGCTGGCTGATGACGTTGAGCGGTATTGTTGTGATGTGCATCGTCATTTTTGTGGTGGCGCACAAGATCGTATTCAGCATATTCGACGCGGGCGGTTCGTGGCGCTGGCTCGGCGAAACGCTGCAAGGCCTGCTGATTGCTGTGGGCGTGGTGCTGGCAGGCGGTTATGCGTGGGCGCAGCGGACCTTCTATCGCGCCGATCGTGCGGGGCGCGAGCATGGCATGCCGCTGCCCGCGCATGCAACGTGGCTGCGTGTGTGCGCCGCGCTGCGCGGCACGGGCCGGCATGGCGCGCAATGGAGCATCGAGACGCTCAAGCAATTGCCCGGCGACACGGGCTTCGAACTGCGCGCGGTCCTGCGCTATTCCACGGCGCGGCCAGGGCAGAGCGAGAGGGAAGCGCACCAGGCCGTGATCTTCCTCTGCCGCGCGCGCGCCGTGAGCGCGGGCGAGACGCGCATCGCCTGGGGCTTCGGCGTGTATGCGCCGGCGTGGTGGCTTTTGCCGGCGGCGAAAGTCGTGCGCGATTTGCGCAGACGGATCGAGATGGACCTCGCGGCGCGGCTATGAGATTTCTTTGTGCCGCGCGCTTTGTTCAGAAGAATTGACGGAACACCCAATAGAGCAGCGCAGAAAGCGCAATCGACGCGGGCAGCGTGAGCAGCCACGCAAGCGCGAGATTGCGCACGGTTCCCCATTGCAGGCCCGAGCCATTGGCGGCCATCGTGCCGGCAACGCCGGAAGCGAGCACGTGCGTGGTCGAAACGGGCAGGCCGTAGGCGTCGGCCATGCCGATGGTCAGCATGGCCACGGCTTCGGCGCAAGCGCCTTGCCCGTAGGTCAGATGCTGCTTGCCGATTTTTTCGCCCACGGTCACTACCACGCGCCTCCAGCCCACCATCGTCCCCAGCCCGAGCGCGATGGCCACCGCCACCTTCACCCAGGTGGGGATGAACTTGGTGGCGTGGTCCATCTGCTTGCGGAAGGCGTCCAGCGTGGCGGCGTCGGCGGCCGAGAAGGCGGGCTCGTGCGCTTTCTCCATCAGCCGGATGGCCTCGGAAGCGACATACATGTTGTTGCGCACGTTGTCGACGATCGCTTGCGGCACCTGCGCCATCGAGCCGGAGCTGCTCACCTGGTCGCCGATGGTGTCGGTGAGCGCGCGCAGCGCAGGCAGCGTGGCGGGGCGCAGGCGGTGCGTGCTCACGTAGGCTTCGACTTCCGCGCGCGGATTCGCGGGCAGCGCCTCGCGCGGCCCTTCAGGCACGTAGCGCGCGAGCGTGGCCGAAGCCGTGCGCGCGGCGGCCACGAAGGTCACGGTCTGCTCGGGCGTGACGGCCTTGTTGAGCGCATAGGCGGTGGGCACCACGCCGATCAGGATGAGCATGATGAGGCCCATGCCTTTCTGCCCGTCGTTGGAGCCGTGCGCGAACGAGACGCCCGTGCAGGTGAGAATCAGCAACGCGCGGATCCAGAGCGGCGGCCGCTCGTTCGACGGCGGCTCGCGATAAAGGCGCGGCGCGCGCACGAACAGCTTCAACGCGAGCAGCACGAGCGCGGAGAGCACGAAACCTGCCATGGGAGAAAACAGCAGCGCCTTGCCCACGCCCAGCGCCTGGGTCCAGTCGACCCCGGACGTGCCGGAGGGGCCGCTGATCCACTGGTTCATGATGCCCACGCCGATGATCGAGCCCACGAGCGCATGCGAGCTCGACGAGGGCAGTCCGAAATACCAGGTGCCGAGATTCCAGAGGATGGCCGCGATCAGAAGGGCGAACACCATGGCGAAGCCCGCGTGACTGCCCACCTGGAGGATCAATTCCACGGGCAGCAGCTGCAGGATGCCGAACGCGACCGCGCCGCTCGAAACGAGGACGCCAAGAAAATTCCACGCGCCGGACCAGATCACGGCGGTATGCGGTTCGAGTGAATTCGTGTAGATGACCGTGGCGACGGCGTTGGCGGTGTCGTGAAAGCCGTTCACGAACTCGAAGCCGAGCGCGATGAGGAGCGCGAGGCCGAGCAGGACGAACGGCAGCGCGGACCGGCCTTGCACCGTGCTCAGGTCGACGACGAGATGATCGATAACATAGACCGTGCCTGCTGCGATGACGAGGAAGAAGAGCGCGGCGGCCAGGCCGCGGCTGCGCGGCTGCATGGCGCGCGGCTGGCTGGGCAGGCGCGGCTGGCCCGGCTGGGATAGGGGAACGTCCGGCATGAATGTGCGCTGATGGTTGGGCTCATGAGCCTCGCGCGCAGCCGTGGAAACCTCATGTGCGATGACGCCGCGAACCGATGGCGCCAAGGGTGGCGGACGCGTCGAGCGCGCCAGAACCGGGGCGGCTCGATCGAGACGCGCCAGTGTCTCATAATGATTCGATCATCGGAGCCGGAATGACACCGCTGCGCGCTGCTGCCGTGCACAGACGCCCGCGTGACGCGGGAGCGCCGCGAATCGCGTCGTATAGACGCATGTCGGGCCGCAAACTGCGCGGCCCGACATGGGTGTCCCTACCTGGGTGTCCGCCTTAGAACAACACAGCAATGCCCGCCATGCCGACGAACTGCGAACGCGTGCTCGACGGCGTGCTGTTTTGCGAATCGCCTACGGAGGGGCTCGCATCGACGATGTCGCTCGCGCCGTGTACGCCCAGGGTCTGCCCGCTCGCGTGTTGATAGCCCTCCAGCGCGTAGAGCGAAGTGCGCTTGGAAAGGTGATACGTCTCCTTGAGCGAGATCTGCTGATAGCGTGCGGCGTCGCTGATGCCGTTGGCCCTGGAGGCCAGCGTATATGCATAGCCGCCGCCCACGTCGAACGCGGGCGTGAAGCGCCAGGTGGCAAGCGCGGCCCACGTGTTGAAGACAGCTGTGGAGCCGAACAGCGACTTGCCGCCCGCGAGGTATTCGACGTTGGAATACGACGCTCCCAACATCAGATTGCCGATCGTATAGTTGCCTGCCACCGCCACGTGCTGAACAGCGCGCGCCGAGACGTAGCCGGTGTTCAGCGACGATTTGCCGAAGCTTGCTGTCGACGCGCTGTCGAAGCCGCCCGTGATCGCGGCGTTGTCCATGCGCAGATAGCCCGCGCCGAGCGAGACCGGGCCATTCGTGTAGCGCAGCGCAGCGCTCCATGTCTGGCCTTTGCCGGTACTGCCTGCAATGCCGCCGAACGCATACATGGCGCTTGCCTGCACGCCGTACCAGCTGGGCGACGTGTAAACCGCCGAGTTGTTGATGCGCACGGTGGTGTCGAGTCCGTCGATATCGCCGGGGTGAGCGCCGGTTGCGCCCGTGAGCCAGCTACTGCCCGTGAGCGGCCCCACGAACTGATAGTAGGGCGTGTATTGGCGGCCGAGCGTGAGTTGGCCCGCGCTGCGGTTCTGCAATCCCACATAGGCCTGGCGGTTGAAAATCAGGCCGTTGGTCTGGAGCGCGCCGCTGTTCGGATCGAAGCCGTTCTGCAGGTCGAAGATCGCGAGCGTGCCGCCGCCCAGATCTTCCTTGCCTTGCAGGCCGAACTTCGACGCATAGAGGTTGCCCTGGCGCAGATACACATTCGAGTGGCCGTTCTGGTTGTTGACGTAAGTGATCGCGTCGTCGATTGCGCCGTACAGCGTGACGCTGGATTGCGCAAATGCGGGGCTCGCAATCAGTGCTGCGCCCGCAGCCACGAAAATCCCCGGGCCAAAGCCAGTCTTCTTCATCGTTGTAGATCTCCAATAATCAATAACAACAGGATTGCTTATTTATTGTCTGCGGCGCTGTCCTGGCTCGCCGCCCTTGATCGCTGGCGGGCTTGCGCGGCGAGACGTACTGCGGCGTTTGGCGCGCCGTATCCGTCGTAGCCGCCGCGCCGCTCCACCAGTTCCAGGAAGAAGCGCTGATCGAGTGTTTCGGTGTAAGCGTGCAGGAACTCGCCGCCTTGCTCGTCGCGGTCGTACAGAAGGTTGTGCTGGCGCAGCGCGTCGAGGAATTCAGCGGGTAGTGCGTGGCGCGCGTCCAGATCGTCGTAGTAGTTGGCCGGCACGCGCAGCAGCGGCACGCCGGCCGCTTCGAACTCCGTCACCGCGCGGAAGATGTCGGCGGTGCTGAAGGCCACGTGGTTCAGGCCGGTGCCGTGATAGGCGCGCACGGTCTCGGCGGTGGCGGTGTGCGGATCGACCGACGCATTGAGCACCATGCGCAAGCCACGGTCCGCGCTGAAGAGCGCGCGACTGCGCACGAGGCCATACGGATCGGGCAGCAGGACGGCGGCGCTCGCCTGCAGGCCGAACACCGCTTTCAAAAACAGCACCCACGCATCGAACGAACCGGCCGGCAGCGAAAGGCTCACGTGATCGATGCCGGTGATGGGGCCGACCTCCGTGGGACCGTCCACGTCGGTGAGGACGAAATCGGCTTCGAAGAGCGTCGGCTGGCCCGGCTGCTCGTTAACGAAATAGTTAAGACTTCCGTCCGGTGCCTGCACGGCCGGCACGACGCGCTCGTTAGGGCCGACGCGGCCCGAAAACGGTTGATAGCCAAAGCCCGCTGCGCGTTCGAGCGCGAGGCGCGCGTCGTCCACGCGCAATGCCGAGGCGCATAGCGAAAGCCCGTGGCGCTGGAAAAACGCATCGGCGAACGAATCGGGTTCGGCGTTCAGCACGATGGCCGCCGAGCCATGCCGATAGAGCGTCACGTCCTTCGATCGATGCTGCCCCGCGAGGCGGAAATGGAGTTTTTCGAGCCAGTCGGCTACGCGCCGGCGTGCGCCGTCGTCCACCGCGAACTCGAGGAATTGCCATCCCGCATGCGCCGGCGGCGCGCTCGGGTGGTAGAGCGGCGCGGCTTTGTCCGCGCTGTGCAGTGCCTCACGCGTGAGCGCTTCGAGCAGCAGCAGCGAGCGATGGCCATCCGTTGCCGTGGCCGCCGGCGGCGCGCCTCGAAAGCCGTCGTTGAAGATTTCCAGCGAGAGCGGGCCCGTGTAGCCGCTCTTCACCACCTGCGCCGTGAAGTCCGCGAGCGCGAAATCGCCCTGGCCCGGAAAGCAGCGGTAATGGCGGCTCCATTCGAGCACGTCCATGTTCATCTTCGGCGCGTCGGCGATCTGCACGAAGCCGATGCGCTCGCCGGGAATCGTTGCGATGGCATCGGGCGTGTCGTCGAGCGAGAGCGTGTGGAAGCTGTCGAGCGCAAGCGTGAGATGCGGATGATTCACGGCGTTCACGAGCTGCCATGCATGGCGGTACGTGCGCACGTGGCGGCCCCAGGCGAGCGCTTCGTAGCAGGTCACCACGCCTGCCTGCCCGGCGGCCTGCGCGAGCTGGCCAAGCTGATCGATGGCGAGCGCGTCGTCGCCAATCGTGTCGGGCGAGACGTTGCTGCACACCAGCAGCCGCTGCGTGCCCAGTTCGTGCATCACGTCGAACTTGCGCTTCACGCGCTCCAGATTGCGGGCGAGCCGTTCAGGGCTCACGCCCTCGAAATCGCGAAACGGCTGATACAGCACGATCGCGAGCCCGAGGTCGGCGGCCATGCGGCGCACATCGGCGGGCGAGCCTTCGAAATAGAGCAGGTCGTTTTCGAAGATCTCCACGCCCGTGAAACCCGCGGCGCTGATGGCGGCGAGCTTTTCCGCAAGCGTGCCGCTGATCGAAACGGTCGCGATGGAGCGGCACAACGGAGCGAGAGTGGGACTTTGAGGCAGCTTGGACATGGCGTGGCGCGGCAGCGGATGAACGATAACCAGGGGACCGGCAGGCCGGCGGTGCCGGCAAGACTGGAACACGCAAGCGCCGCCGGAGTGCTGCAAGGATAATAAAACTAACTAGTTAGTACAAATTCTCGAAAACCCCAGGGTGACCCGCGCGCATGAGCGGGGCACACTGGCGGCCATGCGTGGGGTGAGCGTATTTGCAGCAGTGCGGGCGAATGCGCCTGCAAATGCCTCGCCACCCGCGTTGTTGCAAAGCCGTTTTCGAGTTGTCGTTGTGTATTCTGGAGCGCCTGATGCTATTGCCGTCGGTACTGGTCCTGAACGGGCCGAATCTCAATCTGCTGGGAACGCGGGAGCCCGCGATATATGGGTCCGAAACGCTCGATGACGTCGAGCGCTTGTGCCGCGAAGCCGCCGAGCGGCTTCACATCGAAGTCGACTTCCGCCAGTCGAACGCCGAGCATCAGTTGATCGACTGGCTGCACGAGGCGCGCACGCGCATCGACGGCGTCGTCATCAACCCCGCTGCCTATACGCACACTTCGGTTGCGATTGCCGATGCGCTTTCCGCCATCGACAAGCCCGTGATCGAGGTCCATATCTCGAACGTCCACAAGCGCGAGGCGTTCCGGCACCATTCGTTCGTCTCGCCGATTGCCGAGGCGATCATCATCGGTTGCGGCACCCAGGGCTATGTGCTCGCGCTCGAACGCATGGCCGCGCTGCTGGCAGCGAAGATGGCAAATAAGGCGGCAACTACAGCTGCGAATAAGGGGGCGAAATGAGCGAGCACTCGAACAAGCCGCGCTCGTTTCTCTGCGGGCTGATCGGCAAGGGCATCGGCGGCTCGCTTACGCCCGCGATGCATGAGAAGGAAGGGCGCGAGCTCGGCTTCAACACCGTGTACCGGCGCATCGATCTCGATGCGCTCGGCCTCACCGTCGACGCGTTGCCCGAGCTGCTGCTCGCGGCGCAGCGCATGGGTTTCGACGGCCTGAACATCACCTATCCGTGCAAGCAGGCCGTGATCCCCCTGCTCGACGAACTCTCCGACGATGCGCGCGCGCTGGGCGCTGTGAACACCGTGTTGTTCCGCGATGGCAGGCGCATCGGCCACAACACCGACTGGTCGGGTTTTGCCGCCGCGTTCGAGCGCGGGCTGCCCGACGTCTCGCTCGAAGCAATCGTGCAACTGGGAGCAGGCGGGGCAGGCGCGGCAGTCGCCCATGCCGCGCTGCAGATGGGGGCTCGCGCGCTCACGCTGTTCGACGTGGACGCCACACGCGCTCAGGCGCTCGCCAGCGAATTGCAGGCACGCTTTCCCGCGGCGCGCGTGAGCGCGGGCAGCGATGGCGATTTGCAGCAGACGCTGGCCGCCGCCACGGGCCTTATTCACGCGACGCCCACCGGCATGGCGAAGCTGCCTGGCTTGCCACTGCCGGCCGAGTATCTGCACGCGCGCCTGTGGGTGGCCGACATCGTCTATTTCCCGATTCGCACGGCGCTGCTCGAAGCGGCCGAGGCGCGCGGCTGCCGTGTCTTGAGCGGCGGCGGGATGGCGGTCTACCAGGCCGTGGACGCGTTCCGGCTGTTCACCGGCCAGGAGCCGGACGCCGAGCGGATGTATGCGCATTTGCAGTCGATGCTGGCGCAGGACGCCGGCCAATAAGTTACCCGCCGCTCGAGCATAACGGCGGCGCTACACGTACATAGATAGTTGGTTTTACATGGGACCAGAGTTAAGCGCCAAACCGCCAACTCTGGTCGACAGGAGAGAGACATGGCACCACCTGTATCGACGGGGCGCGACGCGCCTACCCTTGCCGCCGCGCCCGCAGAAGGCGCGTTGCGGCGCTCGAAGGCGCGCTACCGCATCCTCGGCCTGCTGGCCGTGGGCACCATGATTAATTATCTGGACCGCACGGTGCTCGGCATCGCGGCCCCGCAGCTCACCAAGGAACTGGGCATTAACGCGGCGCTCATGGGGCTGCTGTTTTCGGCGTTTTCGTGGAGCTATGTGGTCGCGCAGATTCCGGGCGGCGTGTTCCTCGACCGCTTCGGCAGCAAGCTCACGTATTACCTCGCCATGACGTTCTGGTCGCTGTGCACGCTCGTGCAGGGCTTCGTGGGCAGCGTGGGCGCGCTCCTCGCGTGTCGGCTGGGGCTCGGGGTGGCGGAGTCGCCGTGCTTCCCCACCAATAGCCGCGTGGTGGCGACCTGGTTCCCGCAGCACGAGCGCGCGTTCGCGACCGGAACCTATACGGTGGGCGAGTATATCGGTCTCGCGTTCTTCAGCCCGTTCCTCTTCGCGCTGATGGGCGCGTACGGCTGGCGCTCGCTGTTCTATGTGGTGGGTGGCGCGGGCATTGTGTTCGGGCTGATCTGGTGGGCGTTTTACCGCGAGCCGCACGATCACCCGGGCGCCAATCGCGCGGAGCTCGACTATATCGAGGCGGGCGGCGGTCTTGCCAGGCACGACGCAGCCGCGGTCGAGGGCCAGCAAGGGGACAAGAAAGCGGGCAAGAAGGCCTTCGACTGGCGCATGGCCGGCAAGCTGCTGCGCAAGCGCCAGCTCGCGGGCATCTGCCTCGGCCAGTTCGCGGGCAACTCCACGCTCGTGTTCTTCCTCACCTGGTTCCCGACCTATCTTGCCACCGAGCGCCACATGGGCTGGCTCAAGATCGGCTTCTTCGCGATCATGCCGTTTATCGCGGCGTCGGTTGGCGTGATGTTCGGCGGCACGTTCTCCGACTGGATGCTGCGCCGGGGCTTCTCGGCCAACGTGGCGCGCAAGCTGCCGATCATCGCCGGCCTGCTGCTCGCATCGTCCATCATTCTCGCGAACTTCGTGCAGAGCAACGTGACGGTGATCGTGATTCTTTCGGTGGCGTTCTTCGCGCAGGGCATGGCCGCACTCGGCTGGACGCTCGTCTCCGATATCGCACCGGCCGGCATGCTCGGCCTCACGGGCGGCATCTTCAACCTGGCGGCCAATCTTGCCGGCATCGTCACGCCGCTCGTGGTCGGGCTGATCGTGGGCGCGACGGGCTCGTTCGTGTGGGCGCTCGCGTTCATCGGCGCGATTGCGCTGGTGGGCGCCGCGTCGTACATCTTCGTGGTCGGCGATATCAAGCGCATCGAGCTGTAAAAGGCACTCGGGCCTGGCGCTCCGGCGGCCCGCGCCGGGTCGCCGGGTCGCCGGGCGGCTCGCCAGACGGGCCGCGAGAAGGCGCAACGAAGGCCCTCAGGGAGGCCGGTCTGGCGCGGGCCGGCCAGCAAGGATGCGCAGAAGCCCATGCTAGAATCGGCCGCATTCCTTCCCACTCGCGTTCCTCAGAAAAATGGCAAGACCGGTGGCTTCGGCCGAAAGCAACGACGCTCAATCCGAAAGCCGGCGCAAGTACGACCCGGAGCAGACCAAGCGCAATATTCTGGAAGTGGCGACCGCCGAATTTTCGGCCATGGGCCTCGCGGGCGCGCGCGTGGATCAGATCGCCGAGCGCACCCACACCACCAAGCGCATGCTCTATTACTACTTCGGCAGCAAGGAAGGGCTGTACGAAGCGGTGCTCGACAAGGTCTACGCCGATATCCGTGCGCTGGAGCAGGACCTGCATATCGACGAGCTCGATCCCGAGGAAGGCTTGAAGCGTCTCGTCGAATTCACCTTCGACTATCACGACCGCCATCGCGACTTCGTGCGTCTCGTGACGATCGAGAACATTCACGGCGCGAAGTACCTCGAGCGGCTCAAGACGTTTCGCAGCCGCAACGCCAGCGTGATCCGCACCATCGAGGATCTGCTCGCGCGCGGCGTGCGCACGGGCGCGTTCCGCGACGACATCGATCCCATCGATCTGCACTTGCTCATCAGCTCGATGTGCTTTCATCGCGTGAGCAACCGCCATACTTTCGGCGCGGCGTTCGGGCGCGATCCTTCGCATCCGCGGCTGCGTGCGCGGCATCGCGAGATGGTGGTGGATGCGGTGGTGAGGTTTGCGCGCAAAGGTGGGTGATATCGCCGGGCGCAAGGGACCGTGCCCGGCTACGAATGCTTCTGCATGTTTTCTACGGCTCTATCGTGGGCGTTCCGAGCGTCCATCATCAGCCTCTACGCCGCGTAGCACCTTTAAATGTTGGCCAGCGTGAGCGGATCGAAGGCGTATTGGGCGCACAAGCGCTATCAGTTACAACCGTGACTGGCCGCGGTCCGATAACAGGTGGTCCCGCCGGGGCCTTTCACTACGCCTTTGCCATTGATAGTTTTCGCCTGCCCGCCACGATTGGTCTGCGTCGTCCGCACGCCATTCTGGTTCGCCTGGGATGTCCAGGCCGTGCCGGTATTGCGGTTATAGCCGCCGGCCGTTTGCCCGTTGCCGCATACCGTTTCACCTCGGGCATTCCTCGCGCATTCTGCGAATGCGTTCGCAGACAATGCCAGGCATGCCAGTATCACCAAAGTCTTCATGACGCTCTCCTGCAGGCGTTTCGTCGGTCTATTGCCCCGTGACGACTGAATCGCGACCGGGCTGCTGGTCCAAGCAGCACCGCTTGCTGGATCATCCCGCCGATCTCGCAGGACCGGTTGATCTTAATCAGCAAGATGGACTCAAAGTGGCTGGCCAGATGCACCGCTTTCAGCTCGTCATGCTGTCTCCGTTGATGTCCACGTGTCAGCCAGTTTCCCGGTGGGAGTTTGAATCTATATGCCGTCGCGCCCATTGGGTATCGGACCTTGGTCCGATCCTCGGGCGACGAATTCCGATGTCTCCCGTCGATGGCGAGCGCAGGCTTCCGATGGCCCCGGCCTCATGTATTCGGTATCCCTGCCGTAATCCCGTTATCCGCGCTGCATAGTGTGGCGTCGGCGCATCCTGTTCTTCCCTCATCCCATAAAAGTGCCGGGACGCATTACACTACGCCCCGGAAGCCCGGCCCACGGGCTTTTGCTGCGGCGTCTGTTCGTTTGCGCACATGGCGCGAGCAACGGGCGTCATTCTTCGTCACCCGGATAAGGCCACGCGTAATGAGCACAGCCATGCCCCGTTCCGGCTCCGCCGGACTGCCGCGCCAGACTCAAGGTCGCTATACCCTTGGAACGCGCATCGTCTTGAGCTTCGGCTTGCTGTTCGTGCTCATGCTCGTGATGGCCGCGATCTCCTACAACCGCCTGCGCACCATCGACGACGAAGCCGTGAGCCTCACGCGCGATTCCGTGCCGGGGCTGTACTATTCGACGGCGCTGCGCGCGTCCACCTCCGACGTGCACGACATCGTCGAGCGCGCCACCTTTGTCGAGCCCGATGCGGCCGGCATGGCGCGCGTGCTCGGCCAGTTGCCCGCCGCCGTCAAGCAGGTCGACGAGAACGGCGCGCACTACGAGGCCACGGTGTTTCGCGGCGACGACCGCGCACAGTACCAGCACTTTCGCGACGCTTACGCGCGCTTTCTGCCGCAACTGATGGCCGTCGCGCGGCAATTGCCGGCGCAACGCGCCGCCGCGCAGGCCGCGTTCCTCCAGATCGATGCCTCGTGGCAAGACGTGCTCACTGCCTCCAATGAGCTCGTCGACGAAAACCGCAGACAGGCCCACGAGTCCGCACAGACCATCCGCGGATCGGTCGCGGGCACCGAAATCACGCTCGCGGCGGCGCTCGCCGTCGTGCTGCTCGCCTCGCTCGTGACCGGCTATGCGCTGCATCGCGCGATCACGCGGCCGATGGCGCGCCTCGTCGAGGTGCACGATTCAATGCGCATGGGCAATCTCTCGCAGCGCCTGCAACTGAACCGTCAGGACGAATTTGGCGTGCTCGAGGACGGTTTCAACCGCATGAGCGACGAGCTCACGAGCCTCGTGGCCCAGGCGCAGAAGTCGTCGCTGCAGGTGAGCACCTCGGTGGCCGAAGTAGCGGCCACCTCGAAGGAGCAGCAGGCCACGGCGAGCGAGACCGCGGCCACCACGACCGAGATCGGCGCGACTTCGCGCGAGATCTTCGCGACCGCGCGCGACCTCGTGCGCACGATGGGCGAAGTGGCGACCGTGGCCGAGCAGTCGGCAGCGCTCGCGAGCACGAGCCAGAGCGGCCTCACGCACATGGAAGACACCATGCGCAGCGTGATGGAGGCGGCGGGCTCGGTGAACGCCAAGCTCTCGATCCTCAACGAGAAGGCCGTGAGCATCAACCAGGTGGTGGCGACCATCACCAAGGTTGCCGACCAGACCAACCTGCTTTCGCTGAACGCCGCCATCGAGGCTGAAAAGGCCGGCGAGTACGGACGCGGCTTCGCCGTGGTGGCGACCGAGATCCGGCGTCTCGCCGACCAGACGGCGGTGGCCACCTACGACATCGAGCAGACCGTCAAGGAGATCCAGTCGGCGGTCTCGGCGGGCGTGATGGGCATGGACAAGTTCGCCGAGGAAGTGCGCCGCGGCATGCACGACGTGCAGGAAGTGGGCGCGCAGCTTTCGCAGATCATCGGCGCGGTGCAGACGCTCGCGCCGCGCTTCCAGGTGGTCAACGACGGCATGCAGGCGCAGGCCACCAGCGCCGAGCAGATCACCCAGGCGCTCACGCAGCTTTCGGAAGCCGCGCAGCAGACGGCGGAGTCGCTGCGCCAGTCGTCGCAGGCCATCGACAACCTCACGCTCGTGGCCAACGAGCTGCGCACCGGCGTGTCGCGCTTCAGGATCGAGGCGTGAGCGGATTGATGCCGATGCTTGCGGGCATAAGTGCGGGTGTGGGCTTGGGCAGCGGCGAGCCTGGCTTGCCGTTTCATTGAACGGAGCCGCGATGCTGTTTCTCGTGTTCGAGCTGGACGGCGAACGTTACGCGCTCGATGCGCGCGACATCGTGCGCGTGCTGCCGCTGCAGCCGGTGCGCGCGTTCGCGGGCACGCCGCTGTATATCGCGGGCGTGATCGATCACGAGGGCGCGCCGGTGCCGGTGATCGACATGGCGATGCTGGCGCTCGGCCGGCCCGCGCGCATGCTGATGTCGACGCGGCTCGTGCTGGTGGACGACAACGCGCCGGCGGCTTCCAATACGCTTTCGGCCACGCCTGCGCTTACCCCCGGCGATGGCGTGCCGCCGCGCCGCATCGCGCTGCTGCTCGAATGCGCGACGCGCACCCAGACACTTTCGCCTGAAGCGTTCGCCGAAGCCGGCATCGCGACGCCCGAGGCGCGCTGGCTCGGCCCGGTGGCAAGCGACCCGCACGGTTTCGTGCAATGGGTGAAGGTCGAGCAGTTGCTCGACGAGCGGGTGCGCGCGCTGCTGTTTCCCGATCCGCCCACCTGGCGCGATGCGGCTTCCGGCAGCGTTTCGCCGACCGGGCGCGCGCCATGATGTCCGCCCCGCAGCAGGTGGACCCGCGCTTCGTGGCCTGGCTCGCGCAGCAGACCGGCATCGACGCCGAATCGCTGGGCGCTCACGCGCTGGCGCGCGCGGTGGCCGCGCGCGCGGCCCTGACCGTGACCGGGCACGACCACGGTGGCAAGACCGCGCCTCACGAGGCGAGCGCTGCGCGCGCAGGTGCGCTGCCGGCGCAATGGGAGGGCGGCGCGGCGCTGCCCGAAGCGGTGTGCGACGCTTATTGGGCGCGTCTGACGACCGATGTCGCCGAGCGCCAGGCGCTCATCGACGCGCTTGTCGTGCCCGAAACCTGGTTCTTCCGCGAGCGCGAAGCATTCGCAGCGCTCGCGCGCGGCGGCGTGCAGCGCCATGCGGCGGCACCCGGCGAACTCGTGCGGGTGCTCAGCGTGCCGTGCTCGACTGGCGAGGAACCCTATTCGGCGGCGATGGCGCTCATGGATGCGGGCCTCGCGCACACGCAGTTCGGCATCGATGCCATCGATATCAGCGCCACCTCGATCGAGGCCGCCACGCGCGGCGTGTATGGGCGCAATGCGTTTCGCGGCGATGCGCCGGCGCCTGGCGGGTTTCGCGAGCGCTACTTTCATGCGGCGCCGGACGGCTGGCAGCTCGCCGACGCCGTGCGGCGCGCCGTGTCGTTCGAGCGCGCGAACCTGTTCGACTGGCTCGCGGCGCATCCGGTGCGCTATGACTTCATCTTCTGCCGCAACGTGCTGATCTATTTCGATCGCGAGGCGCAGGACCGCGCGATCGGCCTGCTGCGCGCGCGCCTTGCCGAGGGCGGCATGATTTTCGTCGGGCCGGCCGAAACGGGGCTCATGATGCGTCATGACTGGATCTCGGCGCAGATTCCGCTGGCGTTTGGCTTTATCGCGCCGGATGAGCGCGCCGTGCGCCGGGCGCATGATTCGGATGCCTTACGGGTTGCCGGGGCGGGGGCAGCTGCTGCGTTGCCGAAGACGTTGCCAAATGCGTTGCCAAATGCGTTGCCCACCGTGGCGCTGCATTCCGCCGTGCAGGCTCCGCCGCTGGCGCGGCATGCGCCGTCCGTTGCGCTGTCCGCGCGCACGAGCGGCGTCGCGGGTGCCGCGGCTGTGGCGGCGGGGAAAGCGTTTTCGGTTGCGCGCGCCGCCGGCGCGCCGCTTGCAAGCTTGGGGGGCGCACGCGCACAGCCGGCGGTACAGGTGAATGGTGCATTCGCCGCGCCGGGCGTCGCTACGCCGGGCGTCGCTACGTCGGGCGTCGCTACGCTGGCGTCCGCGCGCCGCCTCGCCGATTCGGGCGCGCTCGACCAAGCCGCCCGCGCCGCCGCGCAAGTCGCGCAAGCATCCCCGCAAGATGCAGAGGCGTGGTATCTGCTCGGCTTGATCGCCGACGCTCAGGGCCGGCCCGCGCAGGCGCTGGAGCACTATCGCAAGGCGCTGTATCTGGAGCCCGGCCATTACGAGGCGCTCACGCATCTGGCCGCGCTGCTCGAAGTGCAGGGCGACGCGCAGGGTGCGCGCCGCCTGATGCGTCGCGCCGAACGCGCCGCGCCAGCCGTGTCGCGTCGCCACGGAGACGCGGATGCGTGACTCGACCTCCCCATACCTGAACGACATGCAAGCGAACCCGCCAGGGCATGACGCCATGCACGATTCGACTGCGCACGCCGTGCCGCTCGACGATTGCTGGAACCGCATCGGCACGCTCGGCGATGGCTCGTGCGAGCGTCTCGCGCACCATGTGCGCTGCCTGAACTGCCCCGTCTTCGAAGAGGCTGCCGCGCGCATGCTCGATCGCCCGGCACAGCGCGCGTCGCTCGAGACCGAAGCCGGGGACGTCCACACCTTGCAATCGACGGCTCAAACCGGCGCGGCGCGGCGGGAAGGTTCGCTGGTGTTCCGCGTGGGCGCGGAGTGGCTCGCGCTCAGCGCGCAGGCGCTGCGCTACGTGGGCGAGGCGCGGCCGATTCACTCGCTGCCGCACCGGCGCAGTCCGGCGGTGCTCGGCGTCGTGAACGTGCGCGGCGTGCTCACGCTGACGGCGTCGCTCGCCGAGTTGCTGCGGATAGGCGCAGCAGCGCACGCAACGGCCAATCACGCAACGGCAGCGGCCACGCCGCGTCTGCTCGTGGCCGAGTGGGAGGGCGAGACGACGGCGTTTCCCGTCGACGAGGTCGAAGGCGTGGCTTACTTCGGCTCGGGCGATTTGCTGCCCGCGCCCGCCACGCTCGCGCACGCAGCGGGCCGGCACGTGCGCGGCGTGTTCGCCTGGCGCGGGCGTTCGGTGGGCGTGCTCGAACCCGACGCGCTGTTCGGCGCGCTAACCCGGAGCCTGCGATGAGCGACGACGAACTGAGCCGCCGCTCGCTGCTCGACCTGTTTCGCGAGGAAGCGCAGACACAGACGCGCACGCTCTCGGCGGGCCTGCTCGCGCTGGAGTCCGCGCCCGCCGACGCGCCCACGCTCGAAGCGTGCATGCGCGCGACGCACTCGCTCAAGGGCGCGGCGCGCATCGTCGGCTTGCCCGAGGCCGTGGACGTGGCGAGCGCGATGGAGGACTGCTTCGTCGCCGCGCAGCACGGCGAGGTGACGATCGATGCGGCGCGCATCGACGCGCTGCTGGTGGGCATCGATCTGCTGCTGGCGGCAGGCGACGCGTCGGCACCGCCGCTCGCGCGCGAAGTCGTCGACGATTTCGTGGCGCGGCTGGCGGGGGCGGGGAGCGCGGCGGGTTCCGGCGCAGCGCCCGCCGGACTGGCCGACGAGGCGCGCGTGAAGGACGCAGCGCAAGCGGACGCCGCCGCCGAGGCGTTGCTAGCCGCGAGTCTCGCAGGCACGCTGGGGTCGGACGTCGCCACGGTCGAGCCTGCGCAATCCGATGACACCCGCGATGACACCCGCGATGACACCCGCGCTGACACCCGCGCCGACACCCGCGCCGACACCCCCGCCGCTCACCCCAAACACGCCGCCCAGGACCTCGACCGCATGCTGCGCGTGCGCGCCGGCACGCTCGACCGCCTGCTGGGTTTCGCGGGCCAGTCGCTGGTGGAGTCGCGGCGCATGCGCCCGTTTGCGAACCATCTGCTGCGCGCGCGCCGCGCCCAGGGCGAGGTGCTTGCCGCGCTCGGCCATTTCCACGAGCGCCACGCGCAGGCGCTCGGCGCCGAGGCGCGCGCGTCGCTCGCGGGCATTCGCGATCAGCTGGCGGCGCTGGAGCGCCAGCTCGCCGAACGTTTCGACGACCTCGATCGCATCGACCGGCGCGGCACGCAGCTTGCGCAACGGCTCTACGACGAAGCTCTGCAATGCCGCATGCGCCCGTTCGGCGACACGGCGCATGCGTACCCGCGCATCGTGCGCGACCTCGCGCGCTCGCTGGGCAAGCGCGTGCGCCTCGTCATCGAAGGCGAAGCGACCCAGGTGGACCGCGACATCCTCGAAATGCTCGACGCGCCGCTCGGCCACCTGCTGCGCAACGCGCTCGATCATGGCGTCGAGGATCCCGAGACGCGGCGCAGCGCCGGCAAGCCCGAAGAGGCGCAGCTCACGCTCGAAGCGCGCCACAGCGCGGGCAAGCTGCTGATCGCCGTGGCCGACGACGGCGCGGGCGTCGACCTCCCAGCGCTGCGGCGCGCGATCGTCGCGCGCGGCCTCGCGCAGCCCGAGGCCGTGGCGGCCATGTCCGAGCCCGAGCTGCTCGACTTCCTGCTGCTGCCCGGCTTCACGATGCGCGAGCGCGTGACCGACGTGTCCGGGCGCGGCGTGGGGCTCGACGCCGTGCAGAATTTCGCCAAGGCCGTGCGCGGCACGGTGCGCATCGAAAGCGCGGCGGGGCGCGGCACGCGCTTCGTGCTGCAATTGCCGCTCACGCTTTCGGTGGTGCGCAGCCTGATCGTCGAGGTCGCGGGCGAGGCCTACGCGTTCCCGCTCGCGCATGTGCGCCGCGCGTTGCGCGTGCCGCGCGAAGCCATCGAGATGCTGGAGGGCCAGCAGCACATCGTTCACGAAGGGCGGCCCGTGGGGCTTGTCACGGCGCGCCAGCTGCTCGGCGCGAGCGGCGAGCCGGCGAGCGCGGACGATGTGTGCGTCGTGCTCATCAGCGCGGGCCACGGCGCCGACCACGAAGCGGCGCTTTACGGCATCGCGGTGGACCGCTTCGCGGGCGAGCACACGCTGGCGGTGCAGCCGCTCGACGCCCGCCTCGGCAAAGTGCGCAACGTGGCTGCCGCCGCGCTGCTCGAAGACGGCGCGGTGGCGCTGATCGTCGACGTGGAGGATCTCGTGGCCTCGGTCGCGCGCCTCGTGCGCGAAGGGCAGCTCGCAGGCGTGGCGCGCGGCGGCGACACCCAGGCGCGTGAACGCAAGCGCATTCTCGTGGTCGAGGATTCCTTGACCGTGCGGGAGCTGGAGCGCAAGCTCCTCGAAAAACGCGGCTACGCGGTGAGCGTGGCGGTGGACGGCATGGACGGCTGGAACACGCTGCGCAACGGCCAGTACGATCTCGTGATCACCGATGTGGACATGCCGCGCATGGACGGCATCGAACTCGTGACGATGATCCGCAACGATCCGCAGCAGCGCGGCGTGCCGGTCATGATCGTCTCGTACAAGGACCGCGAGGACGACCGGCGCCGCGGCCTCGACGCCGGCGCCGACTACTATCTGACCAAGGGCAGCTTCCACGACGAAGCGCTGCTCGATGCCGTGAACGACCTGATCGGAGAGGCGACCTGATGAACATCGGTATCGCGAACGACATGCCGCTCGCCGTGGAGGCGCTGCGCCACGCCATTGCGGGGCGGCCCGGGCATCGCGTGCTGTGGGTGGCCGCCGACGGCGAGCAGGCCGTGGACTTCTGCGCCGCGCAGCCGCCCGACGTGATCCTGATGGATCTCGTGATGCCGAGGCTGGACGGCGTGGAGGCCACGCGGCGCATCATGGCGCGCTCGCCGTGCCCGATCCTGATCGTCACGAGCAGCGTGGGCGCGAACGCCTGGCGCGTGTACGAGGCGATGGGCGCGGGCGCGCTCGACGCGGTCGACACGCCTACGCTGGCGGGTCCCGCCGCGCGCAGCACGATGGACCTCCTGCTCGCGAAGATCGACCGGATCGGCCGCGTGAACGGCACGCTGGAAACGGCGCGCGCGCCCGAGGTGTTCGCGGCCGGCCCCGATGCGCGCACGCCGCTGGTGGCGATCGGCGCATCGGCGGGCGGCCCCACGGCGCTCGCGGAGGTGTTGGGCGCACTGCCGGCGACCCTGAACGCGGGCATCGTGATCGTGCAGCATGTGGACCAGTCGTTCGCGCGCGGCATGGCGGAGTGGCTCGACGGGCAAACCGCGCTCACGGTGCGCGTAGCGAATGAGGGCGACCGCGTGGTGGCGGGCGAGGCGCTGCTTGCGGCAACCAACGACCATCTGTGCATGATGGCTTCCGGGCGCCTCGCCTACACGCGCGAACCAGCCGAGACGCCGTATCGCCCATCCGTGGACACCTTTTTTCATAGCGTGGTCGAGCATTGGCCGGGCGAGGCGATCGGCGTGCTGCTCACGGGCATGGGGCGCGATGGCGCGATCGGCCTGAAGGCGATGCGCGCCAAGGGCTATTACACGATCGCCCAGGACGAGGCGACGAGCGCCGTCTACGGCATGCCGAAGGCCGCCGCCGCGCTGGGCGCCGCGCGCGCGATCCTGCCGCTTACGGCGATTGCCGGCGAACTGGCGAGCCGCCTGAGCATGGTAGCGATGACGAGCCCGCCGACGCCTTAAAGACTGCCGGCGAAGAAACCATAACTGCCGCCGATGGACGTACAGCCGGCATCGAGCAGACATCAAGCGTTAGAAACACCGACCGTAAAAGTGACAAACACCATGACCGAGAAGCCGAATCCATCGACCGCAGCCGACTCCGCGCTGGCCGAAGGCGGGCCCGACGAGGCATCGCTCGAAAGCGCGCTCGCTGCCGTGCGCACGGCGCTCGCGCAGCCGCTGCCCGGCTTGGAGGCGCCGATGATGGTGCTGCTGGTGGACGATCAGGCGATCGTCGCGGAGGCCGTGCGGCGGGCGCTGTCGAGCGAGCGCGAGATCGACTTCCATTACTGCGCGTATCCCGACCAGGCTGTGCGCATGGCCGAGCAGGTGCGCCCGACCGTGATCCTGCAGGATCTCGTGATGCCGGGCACCGACGGCCTCACGCTGGTGCGCGCCTATCGTGCCAACGACGCCACACGCGACGTGCCCATCATCGTGCTCTCCACCAAGGAGGAGCCGGCGATCAAGAGCGCGGCTTTCGCCTCGGGCGCGAACGACTATCTCGTCAAGCTGCCGGACAGCGTCGAGCTTATCGCGCGAGTCAAATATCATTCGCGATCCTATGTAAACATGCTCCAGCGCGACGAGGCCTATCGCGCGCTGCGCCGCTCGCAGCAGGAACTGCTCAAGGCGAATCTGGAACTGCGCCGCCTCACGCAGTCGGACGGCCTCACGGGGCTCTCGAACCGGCGCTATTTCGACGAATTCCTTGGCGCGGAATGGCGGCGCGCGCAGCGCGAGACCAGCGAAGTCTCGCTGCTGATGATCGATGTTGATTACTTCAAGCCCTATAACGACACCTATGGCCACGTGGCGGGCGACAACGTGCTGCGCTCCGTGGCCACCACGATCCGCCGCGAGGTGAACCAGCCGCGCGATCTCGTGGCGCGCTTCGGCGGCGAGGAGTTCGCCGTCGTGCTGCCGGGCGCGGGCAGCGCGCTTGCGCGCCTGCTGGCCGAGAAAATGCGCCGCGACGTGGCGGAGCTGGCGCTGCCGCATAGCGGTTCCGCGGTGAGCGAGCATCTCACGATCAGCGTGGGCGTGGCCACGCTCACGCCCACTGAAACGCTCGCCGAAACCGCGCTGATCGAAGAGGCCGATGCGGCGCTTTATCGGGCCAAGCGCGAAGGGCGTAATCGTGTGGCGTATTCGACGGCGGTGACGGGGCGGGGGGGAGATCACCCGTAACCCCCGCTGACTGCTGCCCCCCTTGACGTGATCGAAGTCATCTAAGCGCCGAAGTCGGCGCATTGAACGCGGCCGTCGCTCCGCGTATCGAGAAATTGCGTCCCCGCATGGAATAAGCGGCAAAGCACGCGTGTTAGTCCATCGTCCCCAACTCACGCGGTGGCCAATCATGGCGTTGCAGGGGCCGCGCGACGAGCGGCCGGTGTCCGAAGGCGATATCCACGCCTATACCGATGGCGCGCTCGCCAGCGAGCGGGTCGCGCGCGTGCGCCGCTATCTGGCGGTGCGCCCGGGCGAATGGCATCGGATCCTGTTTTATCGTCGGCTCAATGTCGAGCTTCGTCATGCGTTCCCGGAGTCCGGGGCCGAAGCCGAGGCCGCCATCCGTCGGCCCGCGTCGCTGCGCCGTGATCGGACCGGGCCCTATGGCGGCGGGCGCTACCGCAGCGCCGTGCTTGCGCTCGCGGGTATGCTGGCCGGCGCGGCGCTGGCGTGGTTCGCCGTTTCCGGGCCCTGTGTCCAGGTTCTCGACGACGCGGCGGTCATGGCGTTCATGGAGGCCGGCAACGGCGCTTCGGCGGCTTCGCCCGCGTCGTCCGTGCAGTTCACGCCGTTGCTGGCTGCGCCGCTACCCGATGAACGCGTGCCGCCGACGCCGGCCAGCATCTCCGCGCCGTTTGATTTCTCGCCGGCGGGCTTGCGGCTCGTGGCTTCCGGCACGGTCGAACTCGGGCCGTTTGTGCGGGTGCGGCGCTGGGTCTATGAAAACAGCGAGGGGAAACCGGTCGTGCTGCTCGCGTCGCGCGCGTGGTTCGCGCGCGCCGGGCGGCAATGGAGCGCGCGCCGCGCCGGCAATCTGCGCCTGCTCGGATGGAGCGGGCATGGCGAGCGCTGGGTGCTCGCGGGCGATGCGCGCACGCGCGGGTTGATGCGCGCGGCGGACCTCGCCACCCAGGAGCCGGCGGCACGCGTGGACGAGGCAGGCAATGCGGAGCAGCAGCGATGAGCACCCACGATGAACGGGCAGACGAGAATGGCGAGGACCGCGAGGATGGAACATGGATTTCCGTGACGAGCTGATAGAACACGTGCCGCGCCTGAGGCGCTATGCCCGCGCGCTGATCAACAACCGGGAACTCGCGGATGACCTCGTGCAGGACACGCTCGAGCGCGCACTCGCGCGCACGGCGCTGTTTCAGGCGGGTACGGATTTGCGCGCCTGGCTCTTCACGATCATGCACAACCTGTTCGTGAATCAGGTGCGCAAATCGGCGGCGCGCGGCACCCATGTGAGCGTCGACGACGAGAGCGTGCCCGAGACCGATTACGCGGTGCCGGCCACCCAGTCCGGCACCCTGGAAGTGCGCGATCTCGACTTCGCGCTGCAGCGGCTGCCGCTCGAGCAGCGCGAGGTGGTGCTGCTGGTCGGGCTGGAGGAAATGAGTTACGCCGACGTGGCGCTGGCGCTGGACATCCCCATCGGCACGGTGATGTCGCGGCTTTCGCGGGGACGTGAGCGACTGCGCGCGCTCATGGCCGGTGTCGTCCCGCGTGCGAATCTGAAGGTGGTGCGATGAGCGAGCAACGTAATCCCGTGACCGAAGACGAAATCCACGCTTACGTGGACGGCACGCTGGCGCAGGCGCGCCGCGCCGACGTCGAGCGCGAGCTCGAACGCAATCCCGATCTTGCTGCGCGCACGAGCGATTTCTTCGCGCTGAACAACCTGCTGCACGAGCGTTACGATCGTGTGCTGAGCGAGCCTGTGCCCGCGCGACTGCGCATCGAACCGGCCAGCCGCTCCGGTGCTTCGGACACCCTCGGCAATTCCGGCGAGCCGGCACGGCGGGGCGCGCGCGAAGCTGCGAACTGGCCGAAGTTCGCGGGTCTTGCGGCGGCACTGGTGCTGGGCGTGGGCATTGGCTGGGGCACGCATTATGGCGCGGACATGCTGGACGGCGCGGCGGGCCGCGGCGATCAGCATGCGAATCTATCCACGGCGAGCGCGGACTCGACCATGAACTTCGTGCACGAGGCCGCGCTCGCGCACGTGGTCTATATGCCCGAGGTGGATCGCCCCGACACGATGGGCGCGCGCCGGGAGCAGGATTTCGCGCAGTGGCTCGCGAACCGGCTCGGCACCAACGTGCATGCGCCGATGCTGGCAAAGAGCGGCTTCGAGCTCCAGGGCGGGCGTTTGCTGCCCGGCGCGAATGGCGACGTTGCGCAGTTCATGTATCACAACGCGCAAGGCGAGCGCGTGACGCTGTGCATCTCGCACCGCAAGGCAAGCAGCAATACGACTGCGTTCAAGCTCTACCAGGACGGCCCGGTGAATGTGTTCTACTGGATCGACGGCGATTTTGGCTATGCGCTGTCCGGCGGCATCGATCGCAGGGTGCTGCTGCAGCTCGCGCACGACGTCTATGCGCAGTTGACGCCAACGCCGGCGCCGCACTAGACGCGTTCGCGATATCCGCTTGCCAACGCCGAGCCCCGCTTTTCATGAGCGGGGTATTGGCGTTGCACGCTGTGGACGTTTGGGCTTCAACCACTCATTGTGCGCGCGTGCCCTCACTGGAGCTTCACCGCAACGAAGCTGCGCGCATGGTTTCTCTGGATCAGCACGTCCATGCTCCTCGTCGCCTTGGCCTCGAGCTCGGCGGCCTGGTCCTCGGTTTCGACCAGCATTTCGTTGAGCGTCAGCACGACGTCGCCGCGCCGCACGCCGGCTTTCGCGGCGGGGCCGGTCGAGTCTTCCACCATCAGCCCGAGCGGCAGCCCGGTCGAGCGCTTTTCGTCATCGGTCAGCGAGTGCGTGATGAGGCCGAGGCGATCCGCGGTATGGCGGGGCGCCTGGGCGTCTGGCGGAACCGGTGGTTTGGCGGGCGGTTGGACGGCCGCTTGCGTCATGGCCGTCTTCACGGCCTTGACGTCGTTCACCTGTGCCGTATTGGCGACGGCCGGGGTGGCGGCTGCGGCGGCCACGGCAGGCGCCGCAACCGCTGCTGCTGGCGCGGGCGCTGCCGCTAGTGCAGGGGCAGGGGCAGGGGCAGGCGCCGCCGCTAGCGCCGGTGCGGGTGCAGGAACCGCATGCACATCAGTTGCCGCATTGGGTGCATTGGCCGCCTGCGTCCCGGCGGCGGCCGCGTTCGTGAAGTGCGCCTGCGCCGGCTGCCGGTTGCGGATCACCGACAGTGGGATTTTCGTCGCGGGCGGCACGGCGGCGAGCTGCTCGGCGAGCGCAGCGGCACGGTCGACCGGTTTGTCACCCACCCCCACGATGACGTCGCCCGGGTTCACGCCCGCCGCTGCGGCGGGCGAGCCCGGTTCGACGGCGTCGACGAGCGCGCCGCTCGCGTGCGGCAAGCCGAGCGCCGCGGCGATCCCGACGCTCACATCTTCGACGCGCATGCCGAAGGTGCGGGTCGCGTGCGTGCTGCCGGCGCGGCCCGCGCCTGGGTTCGCGTCGGCGTCGGCATTGGCGTCGGCATTGGCGGCGTGCGCTGCCGCGTGCGCGGCCTGCAACTGTGCGCGGAACTGGTTCGCGGCTTCGATCGGAATCGCGAAGGTCAGGCCTTCGTAGTGGCCGCTATCGGCGTACAGCTGCACGTCGATGCCGATCACCTCACCCGCGCGATTGAACAGCGGTCCGCCGGAGTTGTCGGGATTGACTGCCACATCGGTCTGCAGAAACGGGAACGCCTTGCCATCGGGCAGCGTGCGCGAGGTTGCGCTGACGATGCCCGTCGTCACGGTGTTCTGGAAGCTGTCGGGCGAGCCGATCGAGAGCACCGGTTCGCCCGCGCGCAGCTTCGACGAGGCGCCGAGCTTCACGAATGGCAGATTGCGCGCGCCGTCGATCTGCAGCACCGCGACGTCGCTCTGCGGGTCGACGGCCACCACCTGGGCCTTGAATTCGCGCTTGTCGGTCAGCCGCACGATCACTTCGTCGGCTTTGTCCACGACGTGCGCCGTGGTGAACACGAGGCCATGCGAGGTCACGATGAAGCCGGAGCCCGCGCCCGTCATCGCGCGCGGCGCGCCGGGCTGGCCCTCGGACGGTGGCCGCGGCGCACGCCTGAAGAACGCGAAGAACGGGTCGTCGGCGTCGATGGCTTCCTGCCCGGGCGCTTCGGACTGGTCGTCGGGGCCGCGCGCGATCACGTGCACGACGGCAGGGCCGTAGCGCTCGGCGAGCGCGAAGAAGTCCGGCGTGGCCATCGCGGAGGGCGTGACTGATGAAGCTCCGGCGATGGTCCCAGCGCGAGTGACGGCAGCGGGCTTGCCTGGCGCGGATTTGTTGGCGCTGGATACGCTGGACGCCGGCACGGGCGTTGCCGCGTTCGTCCGGAGGCAGAAAGCACTGGCGAGCGCCAGCGTGAGCGCCGCCGCGGGGCGCGAGGTGCGGGCGAAAATGAGGCGGAGCACAGCACACCTCCCAGGGCAATCGTGCTGGCGGACGTGGACCGGGATGCAATGGTGATGCAGCGGGCGCCGACAGAAATAGTTTAGTCACGCGGCGCAGCGAGTGGGGAGGAGGGTTTGTCCGGTTGCGCACGCAGAGGGCTTGGTGCCGGGCGCCGATGCGCCCGCAACGAAACCGGGCACAGCGCGTGCGGCTACGCCGTCCGGTTGAAAAATCGGCGCTGATATACTGGGCGCTCGATTTTTTCGTCCCCGCGCGCGCCATGCCCGTTCCCCAATCGTCAGCCGAATCTGCGTTCGTCCCGCCCACGGCGCCGGCTCGCGATGCGCATGGGAGCGTCCGCGTGCCCGGCGTGCATAGCGCGGGCTCGCATGCCGGGAACGGGCTCGATTCTCTGCTCGATGCGCTGATGCGGCTCGTGGCCCGCCATTTCGGCGTGGCGGCCGCGTGCGTGTTGCCCGGCGATGCGGCGGACGGCGCGCCGGCCTGGGCGGGCGCGGGTGTGGAAGCCGCGGGCGCCGCTGCATCGGGCGTTGCGTTGCCCTTGCGCGAGGCGCTGGCCGAAATCCGCTCTGCACAGAGCGCGCTCGCCATGAGCGGTCCGGCTGGCACGGCTGAGCCGCATGACATCGCAGGCGCGGGCGAGCCGTTCATCGTCGGCGATCTCGGGGCCGCCCCCGCATGGCAGGCGTGCTTGTCGCGGGCGAGCGCGCTACCGTTTCGCTTCGTGGCGGCCTGGCCGCTGCGGGGGGCCGGCGGGGACCCGCTGGGCAGCCTGTGCCTGCTCGATCATGCGCCGCGCAAGCTTTCGCCGGCCGACCGTGCGAGCCTCGACGACTTCGCGCGCGTGATCGCGGCGCTGGCGGCGCAGGAATCGATCATCGAAACCCGGGGCGCGCCGTCCCCAGCCGAAGCCATGCTGCTCGAGGAGCTTGAATCGCTGCGCGCCCGCGAGCGGCTTCTCGCGCTCGCCATCGCAGGCAGCGGCACGGGCATTTGGGATCGCGATGTAGCCACCGGGGAAATCCGCTATTCCACCGGCTGGAAAGCGATGCTTGGCTACGCCGACGACGAGGTGACCAACCGCATCGAAGACAGCTACCAGCGCCTGCACCCCGACGATATCGACTACGTGAAGGCCACCATGCAGGCCCACTTCGAGGGCCGCACCGAGCAATACGAAGTGGAGCACCGCATCCGCTGCAAGGACGGCAGTTACAAGTGGATTTGCAGCCGCGGCAAGGTCACCGCGCGCGACAGCGAAGGCCGCGCGCTGCGCATGATCGGCACCACGACCGATGTGACGTCGATGCACCAGATGGCGGAGCGCCTGCGTGAGTCGGCCAGCCTCGTCACCAATCTCACGAATGAAGTGCCGGGTCTCGTGTTCCAGTGCCGCCGCACGCCCAGCGGCCACATGAGTCTGCCTTACGCGAGCGCGGGCATCGCGGAGATTTACGAGCTCGCGCCGGCGCAGGTCGCGGCGCACGCACGCGCGATCGAGGCGCTCATTCATCCCGACGATCTCGACGCGTACCGCGCGTCGTTCGCGGCTTCGGCGGCCACGCTTGCCCCGTGGCACCTGGAATATCGCGTGTGCCTGCCGCGCCAGGGGCTGCGCTGGCGGCAGGGCGATGCGAAGCCGCAGCGCCTCGCCGATGGCGTGATCGTCTGGCACGGCTTCATTACCGACGTCACCGAGCGCAAGCGCATCGAGGCCGAGCTGCAGGAGTTCGCCACGACCGACGGCCTCACGGGCCTCGCGAACCGTCGCCACTTCATGATGCGGCTCGAGGCGCAGCTTGCGCTGTTACGCCATGCAGACAGCGTGGGCAACCCCGGCCATGTCGGCCACGCGAGCGCCGCCGTGCTGATGTGCGACCTCGATCATTTCAAGTCAATCAATGACCGCTTCGGCCATGCCGTGGGCGACGAGGCATTACGCCATTTCGCCGGAATCCTGCGCACGCATCTGCGCGCAGGCGATGTGGCCGGGCGCATCGGCGGCGAGGAATTCGCGCTCCTGATCGGCGGCGCCGATCTCGACGGCGCGTGCACGGTCGCGCGCCGCATCCAGGATTGCATTGCCCGCGCGCCGCTCGCGGGCGGGGCCGCCGGAGTGCCGCTCACGGTCAGCATCGGCGTCACGCAGTTGCGCGCCGGCGACCCGAGCGTCGAAGCCGCGCTTTCGCGCAGTGACGGCGCGCTATATCGCGCGAAGAAAGGCGGACGCAATCGCATCGAGCGCGCCTGAGCCGCATGGTGTGATCGGCCTGCGGCCGGCGCGGGCGAGCGGCACGGCCCACTCTTCATTCCGGCCCTTGGTGTAACGTTCCAGCAAGCCAATACTTTTCGCGCCGGCGCGCCAGGCGGCGTGTCGCCGGCCGCCGCCCAGTCGCAGGGAGGCGTATTTGCCGGAGCTCGATTCCAGGTTTTCGCACCAGCAGCAGACCGGCGCGGCTAGCGCGTGGGCGCGCGCCGCTCAGGCGGCGATGATGGCGCTCGCGGCGGCGCTGCCGGTACTGCTATGCGCCGCGTTCCTGCGTTACGAAGCCGCGCGCCTCGTGCGCAACGAGGCCGGGCTCGTCTCCAATTTCGTCGTCAATCAGGTGGTCGCGATTGCCGAGCGCGCGCGCAATGCGGCGCGGGTCGTCGCGCCGCGCGCCGCCGAGCCGTGCACGAAGCTGGCGGTCGCGCTCACGCTCGGCGCGGCCATGGAGCCGTATATCCGCACGCTCAATATCGTCGACGGCGATCGACTTGTCTGCTCTTCGGCGCTCGGCCAGCAGGCGCTCGCCCCGCACGCCGCCATGGCCGTCAATGGGCGCCTGCCGCGCGGCGACTGGCTCGCGATCGTGCCGCACACGCCGATGGTGGTCGATCGCCCGACGCTGCTGGTGGGCGTGCGCGCGCCAGGCGCACGCACCGTGGTTGCGGTGGTCGATTCGCAATATCTGCTCGACTTGCTGCGCGCGGCCGCTCCGCTTTCCGTGTATCGCCAGGCCGATTTGCGCGTGGGCACCGGCACCTCGCTGCGCGAAGCCCGTGACAATACCCCGCTGGCCTCGAGTCCGCTCGTGGCCGATACGCGCAAGCTGTTTGCGGGCAGCGTGATCGACCTGCAGCTTTACGGCGAGCCCGCGCACCTGAACGACATCTGGGGCGGCCTGCTGCTGCGTTACATGCCATGGGTGGTGGCGTTCTCCGCGCTGCTCGCGTGGCTCGTGCACCGCATGCAGCGCAGCCGCCAGTCGCGCCGCGAGCAGTTGCTGCGCGCGATAGGCGCGGGCGAATTCCACGTCGAATATCAGCCGCTGTATGGCGTCGAGTCGGGCCGTTGCGAGGGGGCCGAGGCGCTGCTGCGCTGGGTGCGTCCGGGCATCGGCGCGGTGCGCCCCGACGAGTTCATTCAGGCCGCCGAGGAAGACGGCGTGATCGTGCCGCTCACGCAGCATCTGCTGAAGTTGATCGCGCGCGACGTCATGCGCTGGGGCACGCGGCCAGGCTTTCACCTGGGCATCAACTTCTCGCCGGAGCATCTTTCGGGCGAGGACCTGCTACCTGACGTGCGGCGCTTCATCACCCAGATCGAAGGGCGTCAGATCCAGACCGTGCTGGAAATTACCGAGCGTTCGATCATGCGCAATACCGGGCAGGCGCGGCACAATCTGGACACATTGCGCGGCGAAGGCGTGCAGGTCGCGATCGACGATTTCGGCACGGGGTATTGCGCGCTGTCCTATCTGGAGAAATTTCCATTCGATATCCTGAAGATCGATCGAGGCTTCGTGCTTACGATCGATGCCGAGGGGCGCAGCGCAGTCGTGCTAGACACCATCGTCGGCCTCGCTCACAGCCTGGGCGCGCGCATCGTGGCGGAGGGCCTGGACTCGCAGGCGCAGTTCGAGTATCTGCGCGCGCGCGGCGTGAATTACATGCAGGGCTTTATCTATGCGAAGCCGATGCCGGCTGATGTCTTCAGCCGCTGGTATAGCCGCGCGGGCAGCGAGGCGTGCGCCAGTCCGGAGGCGCACGCCTGAATCATGACAGGGGCAACACCGAATAAAGCCACTCAATGCGGCGACGACCAGCCCTTGTAGCTGCCGATGTTGTCGCGCGTGATGAGCTGCGGCGTCATCTGGATCAGCGGATTGGCGGGCCTCTTGCCGTTCATGATGTCGTAGCCCACCTGCACGGCCGTCTGCGCCATCTTCCACGGATCCTGGCTTGCCGAGGCCTGCACCAGCGTGCTGGTCTTGAGCGCCGTTTCGATATCGGGCGCGCCGTCCACCGAGGTGATCACGATGTTGCTGCGATTGAGCTGCTTGGCGGCCAGATCGCTGCCCACGGCCTGCGGATCGTTGATGGTGAACACGCCGGCCACTTGCGGGAAGCGCGTGAGATAGCCCTGCATGGTGTTCATGCCGCCTTCGCGCGAACCCTTGCCGTCCTGGTCGTCGGAGAGGATCTTGATGCCCGGCGACTTCGCGAGCACCTGCTTGCAGCCGTTCACGCGGTCGATCACGGCCGAGACCTGCGGGCCGTTCTCGATGATCACGTTGCCCTTGCCGTTGATCTTCTTCGCCAGATATTCACACGAGATCTGGCCAGCCTTCACGTTGTCGGTCTGCACGGTGGCGTCGGCGCCCGCGGCAGCCACGTCCACCGCCACCACCACGATGCCCGCGGCGCGCGCCTTCTTCACGGCCGGCTCGATCGCCTTCGGATCGGAGGCGTTCAGCAGGATCATGTCGACGTGCGCCGAGATGAAGTTGTCGATCTGCGTGAACTGCTTGTTCAGGTCATAGTCGGCGGACACGGCGGTGACTTTCGCATTCGGATTGAGCTGCCTGGCCTTGGCTTCGGCACCCTGCACGATCGTGACGAAGTAAGGATTGCCAAGCGAGCCCACGGTGATGCCGATCGACTTCAGTTGCTTGTCGGCGGCATGCGCGCCCTGCAGCGCGAAACCGAGCGCGAGTGCGGCAGCGGCGCGAACAGCGAAAGCAGCCTTTTTCTTGAACATAACGTTGTCTCCAGAGGGGTCCGGTTGGTGTGTGTCATGCAGGGCGGGGGCAGGAGGACCGCCTGCCCCCGCTTTCAAAGCCGGTTCAAGGCCGGTTCAAGGCCGGTCAAGCGGTTCAGGTGCGCGCCGAGCCGCGCTGGCGGTAACGGTCGAGCGCCACGGCACCGACGATCACGAGGCCCTTGATGATGTATTGCCAGATGTCCGAGACGCCCAGCAGCACGAGGCCGTTCGAGAGCACCGCGATGATGAGCGCGCCGATCAGCGTGCCGACGATCGAGCCCACGCCGCCCACGAAGCTCGTGCCGCCCAGGATCACCGCCGCGATGGCGTCGAGTTCGTACGACTGGCCGAGCTGCAGGCCGTTCGCGGCATAGAGGCGCGCGGCCGACATCACCGCGCCCAGGCCCGCGAGCAGGCCCGAGACCGCATAGACGAACATCTCGATGCCCCACACCTTGATGCCCGAGAGGCGCGCCGCTTCGGGGTTGCCGCCCACCGAGTAGATGTGCAGGCCAAGCACCGTGCGGCGCAGCACGAACCACGACACGGCCACCACCACCAGCGCGATGATCACGAGCCAGGGCACGCCGAACACCGTGCCGTTGCCGATGAAGGCGAACGAGAGTTGCGGATTGAAGACGGTGGTGTCGTGGCCGATGAGGCGGGCGATGCCGCGCACGGCCGTGAGCGAGCCGAGCGTGACGATGAACGGCGGCAGGCGCAGCAGCGAGATCAGCGCGCCGTTGACGATGCCAAAGCCAAGCCCCACGCCGAGCGCGGCGGGAATGCCCAGCCAGCCCCAGCCCGGCACGGTCGAGCACAGCATGGCCGTGACCGCCGAGGCGGCCAGTATCGAGCCCACCGAGAGGTCGATGCCGCCCGTGAGAATCACGAAGGTCATGCCGGCGGCGAGCACGATGTTGATCGACGCCTGCTGCGCGACGATCGAGAGATTCTGGAACGTGACGAAGCCATCGGTCAGGAAGCCGAAGCCGATGCATAGCAGCACGAGCACGGGCAGCATGCCTGCCGTGCGCATGAGGGATTTCATGCGGGCGCGATGGCCGTCGGGCGCAGCGCCCCCGCGCGCGGCCTGGGCCGGTTGGGCGGGCGACGCTGCAACGCCGTGGCGGGGAAGGATGTTCTTCATGATGTCGTGCTCCTCAATATCTCTTCGACTGGTGCGTCGGACTGGTGCGTCGGACGGGTGCGTCTGAATCAGGCGGCCTCGTCCAGCGCGTCCTGCGAGCCGGTGGCGAGTTCGATGATGGCTTCCTGGTTGATGGGCTTGCCGGTGTAGCCGCCCAGCTCTCCGGCGAAGACGCCTTCGCGCATGACGAGCACGCGGTCGGCCACGCCGATGATCTCGGGCAGTTCGCTCGAAATCACGATGATGCCCACGCCGGTTTTGGCGAGGTCGTTGATGATGCGGTAGATCTCCGACTTCGCGCCGATGTCCACGCCGCGTGTCGGCTCGTCGAGGATCAGCACGCGTGGTCTGGTTTCCAGCAGGCGCGAGAGCAGCACCTTCTGCTGGTTGCCGCCCGAGAGCGCGCCCACGTTCACGCGCGGGCTGGGCACGCGGATCGAGAGCGAGCGGATCGAGTCCTTCGCGCGCGACGCGCCGCGCGCGAGGTCGAGCACGCCGAAGCGCGCATCGCGCCCGGCCACGGCCACGTTGATGTTGTCGCGCACGCTCATGTCGAGAAAGAGGCCCTGATGCTTGCGGTCCTCGGTCAGATAGACGAGGCCCGCCTCAATCGCATCGCGCGGGCCATGCACGTGGAGCGTGCGCCCGTCGATGGCGATCTCGCCGCGCACGCGCGGCTCCGCGCCGAAGATCAGGCGTGCGAGCTCGGTGCGGCCCGCGCCCACGAGGCCGGCAATGCCGAGCACTTCGCCCGCATGCAGGTCGAGACTGCAGCCGCGCACGCGGTTGTGGTCGGCCACGTCGCGCACCGTGAGCACTGCCTTGCCGGGATCGTAGGGCGCGTGCTCCTTTTTGTAGAACCCCGAAATATCGCGGCCCACCATCATGCCCACTAGGCTTTCCGCGTTGAGCGCGTCGCGCATCAGCGTGCCCACGTAGCTGCCGTCGCGCAGCACCGACACGCGGTCGGAGAGCTCATAGATCTCGGCCATGCGGTGGCTGATGTAGATGATCGCGAGCCCTTCCTCGCGCAACTGGCGGATCAGCTTGAACAGACGCTCGGTTTCGCGCGAGGAGAGCGGCGTGGTGGGCTCGTCCATCACGATGATGCGCGCGTCGCCATGCACGGCGCGCGCGATTTCCACCAGCTGGCGTTCGGCGATGGAGAGCGAGCCCACCAGCGTCGCGGGGCCGAAGCTGGCGCCGAGACGCTTGAGCACGTCTTCGCAGCCGCGCTCCATGGCGGCCCGATCGACCATGCCGAAGCGGCGGCCGCCGCGGCGCAGCTCGCGGCCCGCGTGAATGTTTTCGGCAACCGAAAGGTTCGGCGCGAGGCTCAGCTCCTGGTAGATCACGGCCACGCCCAGCTCGCGCGCGGCGAGCGGCCCGTCGATCACGACCGTCTTGCCGTCGAGCACGATCTCGCCGCCGGCGTCGGCCTGATACGCGCCCGAGAGAATCTTCATGAGCGTGGATTTGCCCGCGCCGTTCTCGCCCATCAGCGAATGCACCTCGCCGGGCCACACCGAGAGGCGCACGTTGTCGAGCGCGCGCACGCCGGGAAACGTCTTGCTGATACCCCGCATTTCCAGCAGCGGGGGCGTCTGTTCAGAGCGCGACATGGCTCTCCTCCTGCGCTTGTACGTTGGCTTGTGCGCCGGCGCCCATCAGGATGCCCGCACGCGGCGAAAAGTTGAAGAACATGGGCAGCGTGGCGGCGCCCAGCGCGCCGGCGTCGGGGCCGAAGGTGCCGCGCACCAGCGCGGGCGTGCCGCGCGCCTCGGGCGCGGTGGCCGCCACGGCCACGCGCAGGCGCTGCATGAGCGTATCGATGAGGCCCGCGTCCACGTCGGCGTCGAGCACCACGGCCGGCACGTCGAGCACGCACAGCGCGGCGCGCAGCGCGGGCGCGAGCGCGTCGATGCAGTCGTCGAGCCATTCCCCGACGGCCGGATGGCCGCGTGCGATGCACGCCTCGATATCGGCGCGGTTGTCCACCATCTCGCCGTGATATTGCAGATGGCGGCGCAGCGCGATGAGCGAGGCGCGCGAGAGCAGGATGTCCCACTTGCCGGCGGGCTTGTGCGCCGAGGGCAGGGCGCCCGGCGGCACGGGCATCACGGCGAAGTCGCCCGCGTTGCCGGAGAGGCCGCGCACGCAGTCGCCGTTGATGGCGATGCCGCCGCCAATGGCCGGGCCGAGGAACAGATAAAGGAAGTCGTCGCGCTGACGGCCGCAGCCGTAGAAGATTTCGGCGATGGCGGCGGCGTTGCCGTCGTTTTCGCTGAACACGGGCAGCCCGAGCGCGCGGCCCAGCTCGCCCGCGAAATCGACGTCGCTCCACACGCGGAACGCCTCGGCGGGCAGACCCAGCTCGCTCAGCCAGCTGCCAAGGTTGTACGGCTGCGCGACGCCAATGCCCGCGAGCCGGCTGCGCTCGGATTTATCCAGCAGGGCGGATAGTTCGCGGATGTCCTGCTGGACGATGTCCTGCGCCACCGAAGGTTGGGGGAGCAGCATGTCGTGCGAGCGCCGGCCGATCATCTGGCCCGCGAAGTCGACCAGCACGGTTTCGATATTGGTCCGGTCGAGCCGCACGCCGATGGCGAACGCGCCGCGCGGCGCGAGCCGCAGGAGCGAGGCGGGCTGGCCGCGTCCGCCGTCGAGGCGCCGTCCGCTCATCTCGATGAGGCCGTTTTCCGCAAGCGAGGTGATGATGCTGCCCACGGCGGTGCTGGTGAGATTGGCGAGGCGGGCGAGATCGGCCTTCGAGGCCTCGCCGGCGCGCCGCAGCGCCTGCAGCAGCAGTCGCTCGTTGAAGCGGCGGACATTGGCCGAGTTGCTGCCCTGGCCGACATGCGGACTTCTCACGTGTTTTCTCCGGTTGCGCCAGCAAAGGGTGTGACAGGGTTGGCGACTAAATAAATCAAGTTGATTTATTTAATGACGGAACGCGGCCTGTGTCAGCCTGGGGAAATCCCGGTCGCCGTGTAGCCGCCACGTCTTCCTCCTGAGCTATGCTTTCTTTGCTTTCAACGGCTTTCATCTGTGCGCGGCGATCGTGCACGGTGCACACAGGAACAGGAACTTCATGGCATACATGCTGCTCATTGCAGAACCGCGCGGCCAGCGGAACGCGCGCACCCAGGCCGAGGGCGAGGCGCTCTACGCCCGCATGCTGCGCTTTGCCGACGATCTTGCCGTGCGCGGCGTGTTGATCGACGCGCAATCGCTCGTCTCCGACAAGGAGGCCGCTCGCGTGCAGGTGCGCGAAGGGCGGGCCAGCGTGCTCGACGGCCCGTTCGCGGAGGTCAAGGAAATGATAGGCGGCTTTTTCATGGTCAATTGCGCAACGCGCGCAGAGGCCCTCGCCATCGCGCGCGAATGCCCCGCCGCCGAGTGGGCGAGCGTGGAGGTGCGCGAGCTTGGCCCGTGCTTTCGCTAGTCAGCGAAGGCTGATTGGCGGCATCGGCCCAGGTAGTTTCCCTGGGTAAGCAAAAAAATATTCAAGCGATGTCGATTTGCTGGGCCGTGACGCGTCGTGTGAATGAGCGCATCGAAACGATGGCGCCAACCCCGCACCCGAATGGAGACAGGAGAAAGCAATGCGATTCATGATCATGGTGCGCGCCAACGCGCTGAGCGAATCGGGCGACACCCCCAACGACCCGGAGATGTTCGCCCAGATGGCCACCTACCACGAGGAACTGGCCAAGGCGGGCGTGCTGCTCGACGCCTCGGGCCTGCAGCCGAGCTCGCGCGGCTTTCGCGTGCGCTACACCGACGGCAAGCCGGCCATTGTCGACGGCCCGTTCACCGAGACGAAGGAGCTGATTGCCGGTTACACGCTGATCCAGGTGCGCTCGCGCGACGAAGCGCTCGAATGGGCGCGACGTTTCCCGGCGCCGTTCGGCAAGCACACGGACGGCGAGATCGAAGTGCGCCAGCTTTATGAACTCGACGATTTCGCACCGTGCGAGGGCATCGAACGCTTTGGCGCGCTCCTCGAAAAAGAGCGCCGCGCCAAATAAGCGATTTATTCTGCAATCCAGACGATATCGATAAAGGAAACCATCATGCACAAGCATATTTTCGTCAATCTGGGCGTGCGCGACCTGAAGCGCTCGATGGACTTCTTCGGCAAGGTTGGCTTTACGTTCGAGCCTAAATTCACCAACGACAAGGCTGCCTGCATGGTGATCGGCGAGAACATCTTCGCGATGCTGCTCACCACCGACTTCATGCGCGGCTTCACTGACAAGGCGCTCGTCGATGCGCGCGAGCAGACCGAAGTGCTCGTGTGTCTTTCGTGCGAGTCGCGCGACGAAGTGAACGCGCTCGTGGAGAAGGCGCTGGCGGCGGGCGGCAGCTCGAAGCGCCCGCCCATGGATTGCGGCGATGCCATGTATGGCCGCAGCTTCGAAGACCCCGACGGCCATATCTGGGAGCTCATGTACATGTCGCCGGAAGCGGTCGAGAAAGGCGCGCACGGTTCGTGATGCGCGAGGCGCGCCGCGAGCATGACGAAGCAGCCGGCCAGGCGGCGACGCACCGCGCGATTGCCGCGGTCTGGCGCATCGAATCGGCCAGGGTGATTGCCCATGCCGCGCGCCTGCTCGGCGACGTGGGGCTCGCCGAGGATGCCGCGCAGGACGCGCTGCTCGCGGCGCTCGAAAGCTGGCCTGCGAGCGGCATCCCCGCCAACCCGGGAGCCTGGCTCATGACGGCAGCGAAGCACCGCGCGCTCGACCGCTTGCGGCGGGCCGCCTCGCATGCGCGCGCGCACGAAGCGCTGGGCGCCGATCTCGAAGCGCTCGAAGCGCACTTCGCGCCTGATTTCGTCGATGCGCTGGACGCCGCGCGCGAAGACGACATCGGCGACGACCTGCTGCGGTTATTGTTCGTGGCCAGTCATCCGGTGCTGCCACGCGAGGGGCGTGTGGCGCTCACCTTGCGGCTCCTGGGCGGGCTGACCACGGCCGAGATCGCGCGCGCGTTTCTCGTGGCCGAGGCCACCGTCGCGCAGCGCATCGTGCGCGCGAAGCGCACGCTGGCGGAGGCAAACGTGCCGTTCGAAGTGCCGGACAAGGCCGCGCGCACGGCGCGGCTTGCTTCGGTGTTCGAAGTCATCTATTTGATTTTCAATGAGGGTTATGCAGCGACGGCGGGTACGGACTGGATGCGGCCGGCGCTTTGTGAAGAAGCGCTGCGCCTCGCCCGCATGCTTGCCGAGCTGGCGCCCGAGGAGTCTGAAGCGCATGGGCTTGCCGCACTGCTGGAATTGCAGGCGTCGCGATTGCCTGCGCGCGTGGACCGGCAAGGCCGCGCGGTGCTGCTCGCCGACCAGAACCGCGCGCGCTGGGATACGCTGCTGATCCGCCGCGGCCTTGCCGCGCTGGCGCGCGCCGAACAATGTGCGAGGTTGGCGGGGGAGCGATCCGCACCGCGGCCCGGCGCTAAGCCAGATGCGGGATCTGCGCAGCGAGAGGCCGACGCGGCACTTGGGTCGTATGCGCTGCAAGCCGCGCTCGCCGCGTGTCATGCGCGTGCGCCGAGCACGCAGGAAACCGACTGGGCGCGCATCGTTTCGCTCTACGATGCATTGCTGCGCATCGCTCCGTCTCCCGTGGTGCAGCTCAATCGCGCCGTGGCGGTGAGCATGGCGCAGGGGCCACAAGCGGCGCTCGACATCGTCGATGAGTTATGCGAGGAGCCGGCCTTGCGCCAATACCCCTGGCTGCCTGCCACGCGCGGCGATCTGCTTGCGAAGTTGGGCCGCGCCGATGAGGCGCGCGCCGAGTTCGAGCGCGCCGCCGCGCTCACGCAGAATGCGCGCGACCGCGAGGTGCTGCTCGAGCGGGCCGCAACGGCACCAACCGATCAGCCGAACGTGAACGGCCAGGACCGGAATTTCAAAACACGCACCTAAACATTGCGCGGCGCAATGCGCTCGCCTGGCATCAGTTCATAGGGGGCCTTCCAGCCGGGCAGATGCGCGATTCGCTGCGCCCAGCGCGCGATGTTCGGATAAGCGGCGGGAAGATCGAAGCCCGTTTCTTCGGCTGGATAGAACACGTATCCGGCGAGCGAGAGATCGGCGATGGTGGGCCGTTCCCCCACCATATACTCGTTCCCCGCGAGATGGGTTTCGACAATCGAGTACGCGGCCTCGGCCCGGCCCTTCAAGAACTTCTGGACTTCGGGGTGCTGCGGAGTTGTCGCGAACGAGCGGAAGTAGCGATAGGTGGCGATATAGCTGGTGAACTTGTGGTTATCGAACAGGATCCACCGCAAGATTTCGCGCCGCTCGTGCTCGCTGCGCGCGGCGAATGTTCCGAGGCGATCGGCGAGGTAGTCGAGAATCACGCCCGATTGCGTCAGCGTGTTGCCGGCATGTTCGAGAACGGGCACTTCACCCATTTCATTGGTGCTTGCGCGCCAGTCCGCGCCGCGCGTTTGCCCGTGGAAAAAGTCGACGAACACCGGTTCCCAGTCGACGCCCGAGCAGGCGAGCATCAGCGCCACCTTGTACGCGCTGCCCGATTGCGCAAAGCAGTGCAGCTTGTATTCCGTGCTCATGATGGTCCTCCGGGGTGCGCCCTTGGGTTATGCCATCGGCAGCGTAGCAGCAAACCGGCGTGCTGTACGCAAGCGGCCACTAATTCGTTGGCAAGGGCGCGAGCGGCGTGGACGTGGTGCGTTGCTGAGGGCATCGCTTCAAGCGAGCCTCGCCGGCCTCAGCGCAGCGAGCAATTGAGCCAATGCGCGATGCGCATGCCGTCGAGGCGCGAGCCTTCGGCGCTCGCGCTGTCG
Organism: Paraburkholderia sp. A3BS-1L; assembly: GCF_051125215.1. Lineage (NCBI taxonomy): Bacteria > Pseudomonadati > Pseudomonadota > Betaproteobacteria > Burkholderiales > Burkholderiaceae > Paraburkholderia > Paraburkholderia sp. A3BS-1L. The sequence continues at coordinate 242,841 of NZ_CP120445.1, forward strand.
AGCATGACGACAATCACGGGGCGCCGCCCGTGCACCATCACGCGCATGACCATGTTGTGCCCCGACTCGTTGATGAAGCCTGTTTTCTGCAGGCTCGCCTGGACGCGCTCGTAGCGCACGAGGCGGTTCGTGTTCACGTACAGGAGTTTTCCGGGGTCGGTGAATACGAGTTGCTGTTTGTCGGTCGAGTAGCGGCGGATCAGCGGATAGCCGTTGGCGGCACGCACGAGCCGCGCAAGCTCGCGCGCGGTGGAGACGTTGTGCGGCGAGAGGCCCGAAGCGTTGACGAAATGCGTGTGCGGCATGCCGAGCTTGCGCGCTTTGGCGTTCATTGCTGCTACGAACGCGGGGCGCCCGCCCGGATAGTCGCGGGAAAGCGCCGCTGCCGCGCGGTTCTCCGAGGACATTAGTGCGATATGGAGCATGTCGGCACGCGAGAGGCTCGAGCCCACCGGGAGCCGCGAATGGGTGAACTTGAGCGTGTCGAGGTCGGCGTCGGTCACGGCAATGTGGCGTGCCAGCGGCGTGTCGTGCTGATCGAGCCAAACCACGGCGGTCATCAGCTTCGAGACCGATGCGATGGGGGCGACGGCGTCGGCGTTGCGCGCGTAGAGCGGCGTGCGCGTTTTTTCATCGACGACATAGACCGAGCGTGAGAAGAGCTTTCTGCGCGAGGCCGGCGTGAAGCCGCAGCGCGTGAGCAGGCGCGGGCCGGCCGTGCTGGTTGTGCTGGTTGTGCCGGTCGTGCCCCCGGGTGTCGCGCGTGCCGCGTGCCTGCTCTTTGCTGCGCGCGGCGGACGCGATGTATGCGGCGCGGCTTTTACCTTTGGCCGCTTTGCGCGGCGTTTCGCATCGGACGCTTCGCCGCTCGCCAAGGCCGGCGAAGTGCGTTGCACGGAGCGCCGCTTGCGCGTGATTTTTTTCTTTTTAACGGGCGCGTGCGCGCGCATTTCGGTGTGATGCCGCTGTGGCGTGGTGGCGAAGGCGGCGGTTGCGGTCAGGCTCGCAATGAGCAGGGCACAGAGAACCAATGGGAGTCGAGAAAGGGAAATCACCGGCGGACGCAGTTGAAGCTTGAGTTCGGATGGGCTGAATATCCAGGCGAGTTTCGGGCGTGAATTTCGCACCGAATGGAATCGGGACCTGGAGGTACGAGTCCGCGCCACGGTGTGCGCGAGGCCTCCATGGTACAGGCACGTTGCTGCGCGGTGTAGTTTGTGGCCGTGCAACGATTCGTGATGCAGCGTCACCCATGGCAGCGGGCTCGATGGCGAGACGCGGTTCGGAAGTATCATGCTGGTTTGCGTAGCAGCGCTCCTAACAAGACAATTCTGTTCCGGCCGCCTGGCCGCTTACCCACGCATGCAACTCACGGGCTCGACAGTTCCCATTTCCCTCGTACGCGGTTTTCTTGCTGCCGCCCAGGCGCGGCCGGAAGTCGTTGGCCACTATCTGGAACAGGCGGGCATTCCTGCGGAACTGCTCGACGAACTCGGCGCGCGCGTGACGGAGGAGCAGTTCTCCACGCTCTACCGCCTGCTCGCCATCGAACTCGACGACGAAATGCCGGGCATCTTCAGCCGCCCGTTTCGCAGCGGCACACTGAAATTCCTCTGCCTGAGCCTGCTGGATGCACGCAACCTCGAGACGGCGCTGCATCGCTTCGGCCAGTTCTTCCATATCGTGCTCGACGACTTCCGGCTCGAATCGCGCCGCAGCGAACTCGTGGCTCAGGTGGAGTTGCGCCCGCATGCCGCGTTCGGGCCGATCGGTCCGCTCGGCCAGGAGTTGATGCTCAAGCTGGTGCACGGTGTGTCGTCCTGGTTGATCGGCCAGAAGATCCCGCTGCTGCAAGTCGAACTGGCCTGTGCGCGGCAGCCTCACGCGCTCGATCACCGCTACTTCTTCTCCTGCCCGGTGCGTTTTGGCTGCGAGACCGCGCTGTTCCGCTTCAGCGCCGCCTACCTCGACATGCCGATCCGGCAGAGCAAGCGCAATCTCAGGCAATTTCTCGAGCGCTCGCCCGGCGAGTGGATTTTCGAGTCGTTCAGCGAGCAACTCGTGAGCCATCAGGTGCGCCAGTATCTGGCCAGCACGCTGCCCGATCTGCCGACCATCGAGGCGGCGTCCATGCATTTGCATTGCTCGGTGCGCACGCTGTGCCGGCGGCTCGCCTCCGAAGACACGTCGTTTCAGATGCTCAAGGACGATCTGCGGCGCGACGTGGCGATCCAGCGCCTCACCGATACGCAGGACACCATCGCCGCAATCGGCGCCGACATCGGCTTCGACGACCCCAGCGCCTTTCATCGTGCCTTTCGCCACTGGACCGGCAGCACGCCCGGCACTTATCGCGGGCGGCCCTGAGCAGCGCGTCCCGGTTCGAGCGATCCCGGGTGTGATTCCTGCTGCTTGACTGTCCGATGTGTCCAGTTTTGCACGCGATCCGCACCTGACCCGGTTCTGTTCCCCAGCACGATTTCCAGGCGGATTTCACGCCGGAAGCGGCCCCCCGCCGTAAGGGGGGCGCGTGCGCCGAAGGCACCAGGTTCAACCCTGGTCACCCGAGCCTCTCGTCGAATTCCGGCAAGCCGTGGCAAGATTTGTCACTAGATGGGCCGGTTTGGACAGTTTCGCGGGCGGGTTTTGGGGCTACGATCCATCGACATCGCCCCAGGTGCGCCGGCTCCGCAGCCAGCCCGCGCCGCGGCTCCCGAGATCCACGCGTGAAAAGAGGTTCGCCATGAGCTTTACCGCCCCCGTCAAAGACATGCTGTTCGTGCTGAAAGAATTGGCCGGCATCGACGAAGTTTCCACCTTGCCCGGCTTCGAGGATGCCGGATTCGACACCGCCCAGGCGGTGTTGGAGGAGGCTGCGAAGCTGTGCGGGGAAGTGCTCGCGCCGTTGAACGTGGAAGGCGACCGTACGCCGAGCAGCTGGCATGACGGCGAAGTCACGGCCTCGCCGGGCTTCAAGGCCGCGTTCGAGCAGTTCGCCGAAGGCGGCTGGCAAGGTTTGCAACACCCCGCCGAGTTCGGCGGCCAGGAGCTGCCGAAGCTCATCGGCACGCCCTGCAACGAAATGGTCAACGCCGCGAACCTGTCGTTCGCCCTGTGCCCGCTGCTGACCGACGGTGCGATCGAGGCGCTGCTGACCGCCGGCACCGAAGAGCAAAAGGCCCGCTACGTGCCGAAGCTCATTTCGGGCGAATGGACCGGCACGATGAACCTGACCGAGCCGCAGGCCGGCTCCGACCTCGCCCTCGTGCGCTCGCGTGCCGAGCCGCAGGCCGATGGTTCGTACCGCGTGTTCGGCACGAAGATTTTCATCACGTGGGGCGAGCACGACATGGCGAAGAACATCGTCCACCTCGTGCTGGCGCGCGTGCCGAATGCACCCGAAGGCGTGAAGGGCATTTCGCTTTTCATCGTGCCGAAGTTTCTCGTCAACGAAGACGGCAGCCTCGGGGCGCGCAATGACGTGCATTGCGTGTCGATCGAACACAAGCTCGGCATCAAGGCGAGCCCGACGGCCGTGCTCCAGTACGGCGACAACGGCGGCGCGATCGGCTATCTCGTGGGCGAAGAGAACCGCGGCCTCGAGTACATGTTCGTGATGATGAATGCAGCGCGCTTCGGCGTGGGCACGCAGGGCGTGGCGATTGCCGAGCGTGCGTACCAGCAGGCAGCGGCGTTCGCCAAGGAACGCGTGCAGAGCCGCCCGGTGGATGGCTCGGCGAAGCAGTCGGTGACCATCGTGCAGCACCCCGACGTGCGCCGCATGCTCGCCACCATGCGTTCGATGACCGAGGGCGCGCGTGCGCTCGCCTATGTCGCGGCAGGTCACTGCGATATCGCGCATCGTCATCCGGACGAAGCCGTGCGCGAGCGTCATCAAGCGATCTACGAATTCCTCGTGCCGATCGTGAAGGGCTGGAGCACCGAGATGGCCAACGAGGTTACGAGCCTCGGCGTGCAGGTGCATGGCGGCATGGGCTTCATCGAGGAAACGGGCGCGGCTCAGCACTATCGCGACGCACGCATTCTCGCGATCTACGAAGGCACGACGGCGATCCAGGCAAACGACCTGATCGGCCGCAAGACGGTGCGTGACCGCGGCGCGGTTGCGAAGGCGCTGCTCGGCGAAGTCGCGAAGACGATCGAGTCGCTCGCCCAGGCCGATGGCGCGGAAGCCGCTTCGATGCGCGTACAACTTGAACAAGGCGCACAGGCGCTCTCGCGTGTCGTCGACTTCATGATCGAGAACGTCAAGCGCGATCCGAACGGTACGTTCATGGGCAGCGTTCCCTATCTGAAACTCGCGGGCATCGTGCTGTGCGGCTGGCAGCAAGCGCGCGCGCTGCTCGCGGCGCAGCGCAATCTCGCCGACGATCCGTCGTTCTACGGCGCGAAGATCGCCTTGGCGCAGTTCTATGCCGACCATGTTCTCTCGCAGGCCAATGGCCTCGCGACGGCAGTGCTGGGTGCGCGCGGCGCGCAAGGCGTGCTGGCGCTCACGGAAGAACAGTTCTGATACCGGCCTGATGCCGGCCGAAACGGGAAACGCAGCATGAATACGAACGATTTGATCGCACAATACGGCCCACGCGAGTCGATGGAATACGACGTGGTGATCGTGGGCGGCGGCCCGGCAGGCCTGTCCGCAGCGATCCGCCTGAAACAGCTGGCAGCAGAAAAAGGCGCTGAGATCGGCGTATGCGTGCTGGAAAAAGGCTCGGAGATCGGGGCGCATATCCTCTCGGGCGCGGTCATGGATCCGCGCGCCATCGGCGAGCTCATTCCCGACTGGAAAGAGCAAGGTGCGCCGCTGAACGTGCCCGTTACCGAAGATCAATTTCTTTTCCTTTCGGAAACCAGCGCGAAAACGGTGCCCAACTGGGCGCTGCCGGACAACTTCAAGAACCACGGCAACTATGTGATCAGCCTTGCGAACGTCACGCGCTGGCTTGGGACAATGGCCGAGGCGCTGGGCGTGGAAATCTTTCCGGGTTTCCCGGCCGCCGAAGTGCTCTACAACGACGATGGCTCGGTCAAGGGCGTGGCCACCGGCAACATGGGCGTCGGCAAGGATGGCGAGCCTACCGAGATTTTCCAGCTCGGCATGGAGTTGCACGCGAAGTACACGCTGTTCTGCGAGGGTTGCCGCGGTCACCTGGGCCGTCAACTGAACGAGCATTTCAAGCTCGGCAAGGACGCGGATCCGCAGGTGTATGGCATCGGCATCAAGGAGCTGTGGGAGATCGATCCGGCCAGGCACAAGCCAGGCCTCGTGATTCACACGGCGGGCTGGCCGCTCGAAAAAGACACGTACGGTGGCTCGTTCCTCTACCACACCGACAATAACCAGGTGATGGTGGGTTTCGTCGTCGGCCTCGCGTACCAGAATCCGTACCTCTCGCCGTTCGAGGAATTCCAGCGCTACAAGACGCATCCGGCGATCCGCAAGTATCTGGAAGGCGGCAAGCGCGTTTCGTATGGCGCGCGTGCAATGACGGCGGGCGGGCTGATGTCGCTGCCGAAGCTGGTGTTCCCGGGCGGCGCTTTGGTGGGCGACGACGCGGGCTTCCTGAACGCTGCGCGCATCAAGGGCAGCCATGCGGCGATCAAGACCGGCATGCTCGCGGCTGAAGCGGCGTTCGATGCCGTACAGGCTGGCCGCCAGAGCGATGAACTTGCCGCCTATCCGGAAGCGTTCAAGCAGTCGTGGCTCTACACGGAACTGTACAAGGCGCGCAACTTCAAGCAGTGGATGAGCAAGGGCCTGTACCTGGGCACGCTGATGGTGGGCATCGAGCAGAAGCTCATGGGCGGCAATGTGCCATGGACGCTGCATCACCAGCACCGCGATCACGAGATGCTCAAGCCGGCGTCGCAGTGCAAGCCGATCGAGTATCCGAAGCCCGATGGCAAGCTCACGTTCGATCGCCTGTCTTCGGTGTTCATTTCCAATACGAATCACGAAGAGAACCAGCCGGCCCACCTCACGCTGAAGGACATCACCGTTCCGGTGGGCATCAACCTTAAAACTTACGCGGGTCCCGAATCGCGCTTCTGTCCAGCAGGCGTCTATGAATTCGTCAAGGACGATTCGGACGATGACCGCCTGCAGATTAATGCGCAAAACTGCGTACACTGTAAAACCTGCGACATCAAGGATCCGACGCAGAACATCGTGTGGGTCACGCCCGAGGGCGGCGGCGGCCCCAATTATCCGAACATGTGATGCACGCGGCGCAATCGCGAGCGAGACAATGAGCAAGGAGCGGAAATGAGCAAAGAAGTCGTGGTAGTAGGCGGTGTGCGAACCGCAATCGGCAAATTCGGTGGCAGCCTGAAGGATTTCGCGCCCACCGAGCTCGGCGCGATCGTGCTGCGCGAGCTGCTCGCGCGCAGCGAGGTCAAGCCCGAAGACGTGGGCCATGTGGTGTTCGGCAATGTGATTACCACCGAGCCGAAGGATCTTTATCTTTCGCGCGTCGCGGCCATCAACGCGGGCATTCCCGATTCGACGCCGGCCTTCAACGTCAACCGCCTCTGCGGATCGGGCTTGCAGGCGATCGTTTCGGCTGCGCAGACCATTCTGCTGGGCGACGCCGATGTCGCGATCGGCGCGGGCGCGGAGAACATGAGCCGCGCGCCGTATATCGCACCCGACATGCGCTTTGGCGCACGCATGGGTGATGCGCGTTTCATCGACATGATGCTCGGCGCGCTCCATGACCCGTTCAATACGGTGCACATGGGCGTGACCGCCGAAAACGTCGCGCGCAAGTTCGACATTTCGCGCGAGCGTCAGGATGCGCTGGCGCTCGAATCACACCATCGCGCGGCGCGCGCGATTGCACAGGGGCGGTTCAAAAGCCAGATCGTGCCCGTCACGCAGAAGGTGAGGGGGCGTGAAGTCGTTTTCGACACGGACGAACATCTGCGCACCGACGCAACGATCGAAGACTTCTCGAAGCTCAAGCCTGTCTTCGCGAAGGAGAACGGCACCGTGACGGCCGGCAACGCCTCGGGCATCAACGACGCGGCCGCAGCCGTGCTGCTGATGTCGCGCGAAGCGGCCGAGCAGCGCGGCGTCAAGCCGATGGCGCGACTCGTGGCCTACGGGCACGCCGGCGTCGATCCGCTGCACATGGGCATCGGCCCTGTGCCGGCCTCGCGCCTCGCGCTGCAGCGCGCGGGCCTGCGCGTCGAAGACCTCGACGTGATCGAATCCAACGAAGCCTTCGCGGCCCAGGCGTGCGCGGTTACGCAGGAACTCGGTCTCGATCCCGCCAAGGTCAACCCGAACGGCTCGGGTATCTCGCTTGGCCATCCGATCGGCGCGACCGGTGCGCTCATCACCGTGAAGGCGCTGCACGAGTTGCAGCGCATCGGCGGCCGCTATGCGCTGGTGACGATGTGCATCGGCGGCGGCCAGGGCATTGCGGCGATCTTCGAGAACCTCGCTTGAGGTTCGATGCGGGTTCGATGCGGATTGATACGGGTTCGATAAGGACTCGAAGAAAGCCTGCTCAAGGCTCGAAAACGCATCGATAGTGCCGGCGCGCCTCGTGAATCGAACGCGGCGCGCCTTTGTAGTTGTCACTTGTAATTGATACACCGACTGTTAGGGACTGCCATGTACGACCCGGCTAGCGAAGCAATGTCATCGGCTTATGCCTACCCTCTCTTGATCAAGCATCTGCTGCGCACGCCGATGGCACACGCGCCGAATCAGGAGATCGTCTACCGGGGCAAGGTCCGCATGACCTACACCCAGCTCCGGGAGCGCATCGCGCGACTCGCGAACGGCCTGCAACGGCTTGGCGTGGAGCATGGCACCACGGTCGGGGTGATGGACTGGGACAGCCATCGCTATCTGGAGTGTTATTTTGCAGTGCCGATGATGGGCGCCGTGCTGCAAACGGTAAACATCCGTCTCTCGCCGGCTGAGATCACCTACACGATCAACCATGCGGGCGCCCAGGTGCTGCTCGTCAACGCGGATTTTCTGCCGGTGCTGGCGTCGATTCGCGACAAGCTCGAACACGTGCGCGCGATCGTGCTGATCGACGACGAAGGCAATGCGGCGGCCTCGTCCGGGATTGAATTCGCCGATGAATACGAGCATCTGCTCGCGACCAGCGGCACGCACTTCGACTTCCCCGATTTCGACGAGAACACGCGCGCCACGACGTTCTACACCACGGGCACCACGGGCCTGCCCAAAGGCGTGTATTTTTCGCATCGGCAACTGGTGCTGCACACCATCACGGGGATGGCGGCGCTGGCGAGCCCTGCGTCGGGCCAGCGCTTCCATCGCGGCGATGTGTACATGCCGCTCACGCCGATGTTCCATGTGCACGCATGGGGCATGCCGTACATCGCGACCGTGATGGGCGTGAAGCAGGTGTACCCGGGCCGTTATGTGCCGGACCGGATCGTCGAGCTGATGCGCGAAGAAGGCGTCACCTTCTCGCATTGCGTGGGCACGATTTTGCACATGCTACTGAGCTGCCCGCAGGCCAAGACCGCCGACTTCAGCAAATGGACGGTCGTGATCGGTGGCGGGGCGCTGCCGCATGGTCTCGCGCGTACCGCACTGGAGCGCGGCATCGACGTCTTCACGGGTTACGGCATGTCCGAGACGTGTCCGTTACTCACGCTCGCGCAGTTGAAGCCGAGCGCCGAGCCGCGCGACATCGATGAGGAAGTCAGTCTGCGCTGCCGCACCGGTCTGCCAGTGCCGCTCGTGGACCTGCGCATCGTCGACGACGAAATGCAGGATCTCCCGCACGACGGCGTGGCGAGCGGCGAAGTGGTCGTGCGCGCGCCCTGGCTCACGCAGGGTTATCTGCACAATCCCGAAGCCTCCGCGCAGTTGTGGGAGGGTGGCTATCTGCATACGCAGGATGTGGCGCGCATCGGCACGGACGGCTATCTGCAGATCACGGACCGCATCAAGGACGTCATCAAGTCGGGTGGCGAGTGGGTTTCGTCGCTGGAGATCGAGAGCCTGATCTCGCAGCATCCCGCCGTGGCCGAAGTGGCTGTCATCGGCATCAAGAACGAGAAGTGGGGCGAGCGCCCGGCGGCCGTGGTCGTGCTGCGTCCCGGGTACGGCGAGCCGGTGAGCGAAGACGAAATCAAGCAGCATGTCCTGCGCTTCAGCGAAACCGGACAGATCTCGAAGTATGCGGTGCCGGAAGTCGTCAAGTTCGTCGACGCGCTGGAGAAGACCAGCGTGGGCAAGATGAACAAGAAGTGGCTGCGCGAGAACTTCGACTGAGGTGACGGCTTCGTCCGCGATGACCCGCGATGATTCAAAAATCCTGATAAGCGCGTGCCTGCTCGGCAGTCCGGTTCGTTATGACGGCGCGGCTAAAGCGCTTGTCCATCCGGCGCTCGATGCCTGGCGGCGCGAGGGACGCATCGTGTCTGTCTGTCCCGAGTTGAGCGGGGGATTCGGCGTGCCTCGTCGGGCCGCCGAAATTGCCCGCGCGGAGTCGGGCGAAACGGTTCTTGCGGGCGCGGCCCGCGTGGTCGATATCGCGGGCGTCGATGTCACCGCGCTTTTTCTGGCCGGTGCGCGGGCGGCGCTGCAACTCGCGCGCGAACACGATTGCCGCTTCGCATTGCTGATCGACGGCAGTCCATCGTGCGGCAGCAGCGTCATCTACGACGGGAGTTTCTCGGGCCAGCGCCGCGCCGGGGCCGGGGTGACGGCTGCGCTGTTGCGCCAGCACGGCATCGAAGTCTTCGCGGATTCGGAAATCGACGCGCTCAGTGCGCGGCTGGATCGCAAAGGCTGATTCCCAAACTCAGCCAGGCGTAATTGGTGCCGATCTCGGGGCGAATACAATCATCGCTCGCAATGAGATCACCTGGCGCCTCATGACACCCGTTAAATTCATTCTTCGCTACACCGCAATCCCGTTCACAGCAATTGTGGCAGTCGTTATCTGGACTGCGGTGCCATCCTCGAAGGAAGTCGATGCAAGGCAGTACGCGGCGTTGTCGCGTGCATATACGAGCTTTCCGGTTGCGCTCCGGCGTGAAATCTCCGACGCAATGGACCATGGCCGGATCAGCGACTGGCAGTACCAGACGCTGGTCCGCGACTCGCTCGCCAACGGCGTGGCGCTGGATTGGCCAGCATCCGGCGTGGATGACGTCGCGCTGGAGCGGCAAAAGCTGGCGACATTGATACACGCAGACCCTGATCTTCCAAAGACTTGATGTCGCTCGCCGGCAAGGAGTAGGAATTCAACGTTTTACGTTGTATTATTGATAATCGAATCGATCCTGCCCCTGCTCGCCATGTCCGACGCCACTCTCGATGAAGTCCGTCTCGCCGCCGAAATCGAGCGGCTCAAGAGCGAATTTCCCAAAACCCGCGAGCTGTATCGTGAAGTGTGCGCGCTGCTGTTCTTTCGCTTCGGCGTCACACCTACCGCCAACCGGCTTTATCAGCTGGTGCGGCGGGGCAGCATGGGCACGCCCACGGCGGTGCTTTCTGAATTCTGGGCGGAATTGCGTGAGAAAAGCCGCGTGCGCATCGAGCATGCGGACTTGCCCGAAGATTTGCAGGGCGCGGCGGGCGAACTCGTGGCCGCGCTCTGGACGCGTGCCACGGCAGCCGCGCAAGATGCGCTGGAGGCGCTGCGAGTCGAGGTCGAGCAGGCGCGCCTGGCGGCCCAGGCATCCGTTACCGCCATGGAGGGCGATCTCGCACGCACCGAGACGGCACTCGAGCAACGCACGAGTGCATTGCTCGCGGCACAGGTGCGCATTCAGGAGCTGGAGCAGGCGCAGGCCGCTGCCGCCGCCACTCGCAATGCGCTGGAGCGCGAAGTAGAGCGGCTGCAGCAGGACGGCCGCGAGCGCGATGGTGCGCTCGCGCAGGCGCGCGCCGATTTCGCGGTCGAGCTTGACAAGCTTCGTGCTGGAGCGGAGTTGGCCGAGACCCGCTTGCAGGCCGCAGAAAAGCGCGCGCTGCTCGAAATCGAGCGCGAGCGCGCGGCCAATGCGCGCCTGCAGCGTGACATCGAGGCGTCGAGCAAGCGCACTGCGCGGGCCGAAGAAAGTGCGCGGGCGCAGATTCAATCCCTGCAGGGACAGCTTGGTGATTTGCGCCATCAGGCAGGCATGCAGGAAGGGCGCCTGGAGACGCTGCGCGCGGAGCATGCGGCGCAGAAGCGCGAACTCGATGCGTTGCGCAAGAAGGTGGGTGAGGGCAGTGGCACGGGCGCGGCAACGGGTGCCGCGCCGGCCCAGCGCGTAAAGCGGCGCACGGGGCGCTCCGCGGATACCCCGGCGAAGCCGCTGCGTCCCGCGCGCAAGGCGATCGCGAGAAAGTGACTCTTGCACCGCAGATGCGACTTGGGCCGGGTTCGTATCGTGGCCCCAGACGAATACGCAGTGCTGGGTCTACCCTTGGAGCCACCGTGTCGCTAACGTAATCGGCATCTGAACATGATCGAGGAGATGCCGAGGATGTCCGAAACCGATACCGTTTCTGCCAATGGCAAGGCACCGTCGCCGCGTACGCGGGTGCGCCGCATTGCCGAGCGCGCGAACTACGATCGCGACACGCTTTATGCAATTGTCGACGCGGCCTACGTATGCCATGTTGCGTTTGCCGACGAGCACGGCGTGCACTGCATTCCCACGGCATGCTGGCGCGAGGGCGATCATCTCTACATCCACGGCTCCAATGGCAGCCGCATGCTGCGGCTCGCGGCCGACGGCGCGCAGGTCTGCGTGACGATCACGCACCTCGATGGCCTCGTGCTCGCGCGCTCGGCGTTTCATCACTCGATGAATTACCGTTCGGCGATGATTTACGGCGCGTTCGAAGTGGTCGAGGCCGATCGCAAGGCCGCCGCGCTCGATGCCTTTCTCGACCATATTGCGCGGGGCCGCGCACGCGAGGTGCGTGCCAGTGACCGCAACGAATTGGCCGCCACGACAGTGCTGCGTCTGCCGCTCGACGAAGCGGCCGCGAAGATCCGCACGGGTGGGCCGAAGGATGATGAAGCGGATCTCGGCCGCGCCGTCTGGGCGGGTGTACTGCCGTTGGCGCTCACGCCGCTCGCGCCAGAGCCTGACGGCATGCGGCCTGGGGCTGTCGTGCCTGACTATGTGACCGCGTGGACGCGTCGCACGGGAAAGCAAGACTAGCGCTGTGTTCGATGCTGGATGGCGGCGATAGGGCGTGCCGCCTTAGAGCAACCGATTTCGAGTCGCGGTGAAGCTTGAGCCCCCATTGTTACGATTGTGGCCGCGCATCGACTTTCCACACATCCTTCCCTTTGCCTTGCGACGATCGCCGCACTTATGGCATGAGCGCACATTGAATTTGCGTCACCCGATGCAAGTGGATCTGTGCGCCAGATCAATAACAATTAATAACTCATGCTGTAGCATTTTCCGGATTTAATTTTTCATAAAAAAGCCGCAATATTTTTCGGTATTCAAATCTGGAAAATCCGGTCTCAAGTTTTGCGTCGTCTTGATGCATCCCCCGGATTCATCGATTTCCTTGCCACTGCATTGGCTGAGTAAAATTATTTTATTTTGCATTGCATATCATTAAGAAAATCGTTTGAATATGACTGACTCATTCCTGAATCCAGACACACCCGGCACTCCATCGCCGGGCGCTGGCGCCTCCCATTCCGGTACGGCCCCGGCGCCGAATTTGCCACCGCGCATAATCGTGGGCTCGGGCCAAGGTCCGATGGTCTTCGATGTTACGAGCGAACTGATCTGCGTGAAGCAGCAGCCCTTGCCCGGCGTCGTCATTTTCGTGCACGGCGTGAACTCCGAGGGCGAATGGTTCGAAGCCGCCGAGGAAGGGCTGTGCCAGGGCCTCAACCGCCGGCTCGCGAGGCTGGACGACCAGATGGCGCACAGGGGTGTCGTCGGTGGGCAGCTTTCCCCCGTCTCGTACACCGAAAGCCTGACGCCGGATGGCTTTCTCAATCCGAAGCTGTGGGCCGGAACCTACATCAAGCCTGATCCGTCGTTCTCGCCGGTCATCCACTTCCGCTGGGGCTACAAGGCCAACAAGGAAGAACTGAAGGAGTACGGCGACAAAATCTTCCTGAACGAGCAGGACTACTGGGGCGGCGGCCCATTCGCCAATGGCTGCACCAGCTTGCCTGACCTGTGGCACGAAGGCATCGACGACCGCATTTTCGGATTCCTCTCCGTGCAGGCCCTGAATCCGACGCAACGTCCCCTGTATCGCACGCCGCCGCGCGGCTATGGCGTGCTGGCCGCGTTACGTCTTGCCAGGCTGGTGCAGTCGATCCGCCGGATGCAGGCCAATGTCCCGATCACGATCGTCTGCCACAGTCAGGGCAACATGGTGGGCCTCACGGCTGCGTTCTTCGGCGACGCGTTCCCGGAGGTTCAGGACCCGTGGGGCAACACGGGACGCTGCGTCGCCGATGCCTACGTGCTCGCGAATCCACCTTACAGCCTGGCGAACACCGACACCTTCCTGGAGAACTGGTCCCAGCGCGAAATGCGCGACGCCCGGAACCGGGGCGGCCGGCAGACCTACGCGGCGCGCACCCAGACCCTGCGCAGCTTCTTCGACATCATGCGCGCGCGCACGGCATTCGAAATGCCGGCCGCCAAGGTCGATGATGACATGGCCAACACGCGTACCTCGGAGACGGGCGGCAAGCCCTACACCGCCGGCGAAGACCGTACGGCTCACGGCCTGAACGGCTACACCTATGGCCGGGTGACGCTGTATTGCTGCCCGCACGACCAGGTGATTTCCGCCGCCACGGTTCAGGGCATCGGCTGGCGCGGGCTGGGCCGCGTCGTTGAAGATCCCGCCCAAGGCGGGCCGCGCGCGCGCAACGGGATGCCAAACGACGAACTGGCCGACGTCGGCGCCCATGGGGTGCTGACCCAGCGCGTCTTCGCAAGCGGCTTCGAGGTCGGCAGACAGGCTGACTATCACTACTGGGAAAACGACTGGCGCTACAGGGAGGGCAAGACGTCGGGGTTCTGGTTTCCGCCTTCGCCGCCGGCCAGATACGGCATCAAGCATGCATGGAGCGCCAACGAGAACTACGTGGCGAAGCTCGGCACGACCGCTACCGCGCCCATGCTTTATCTCGTGACGATGGCGACGTCAGCCTTCGGCCTGTGTCCGGTCAACGCCGAGCCGCCGAAGGGCTGGACGGTCACGGCCGATGCGCCGCCGCTCGATGAGCCGTTTGCGCCACAGGCCCTGCGGTACGGCAAGGAAGTTCACGTCACCGATGGCGAATTCACGAGCAACTTCAACGAGGGCAACGACCCGCTGGCCGCGGCCCGGAATGCGGACAAGCAGGACAGGAACGCCGACGACCCCTACGACAGCTACAAGCTCAAACAAGCCGACCAGGAAGCGGCCGGCGACGTCGGCAGCGAGGCGTCACAGCGCTACGAGGACCACGCGATCCTGCGCATGCGCGTGCGCAGGGACGGCAATTCGCAGTGGATCGACGGCGAAGGCAACGTGATCGGCGAGGACGGCAGGAGCGCCCTGCCCGAGGGGTACGCGCAGTGGCGCAACGAGCAGGTTACGGAGATCCTGGATGGCAGCCGGACGAACAACCCGACCAACCACTCGACCATCATGACGAACCCGATGCATGCGCGAAAGGCGCTTGCTTATGACGTGGCGATTGGGTTGTGCTACCTGTCGCCGGAGCAGATGGCTGCCTTGAGGATCGAGGCGGACTGGAGGCTGGGGGAAGGGATGAGTGATGAGAATCCGAATAAGAGGTATTCGAGATACTTCACGCGGGGAAAGATGGAGGGGCAATTCCTGAGCGAATGGATTGCCACGTCAGGCAGTGAAGCTCAAAAGCCCGAGAAGATCGTCGACGAACGCGAAGGCCAGTTCTATTTGAATCTGGGAGTTGTGGCATGAGCGCGCTCATTTCGACGTGGCCGCGCAGACTGGCGCTCGCCGTGCTGGCAATGGTGCTGGGCGCACTCTTCATGCTTTATTTGACCGTGGAGGTTGGCTACCCGCCGGCCGCTGAATTAACTACAGGAGCGTTGATGAAACGACTCGTTGCCATACCCGTCCTGCTGGCCATTGCAACCTTTGCATTCACGACGGCCGCCATGATGCCAACGCCCGCCCGGGCCGCCTCATCCCACACCGGCACACCTCAGATGGATCCCGCCAAACCCTTCATGGTGCAGGTTGTCGGGCTCGAATGGCTCAATCCGCTGCAGCGGCGCGACTACCCGACCGAGTGGCAGGTGTTGTGGACCATGGGGCTCGTCAAGCCGAACAAGAACGATGACATGGTGCGGACAGACCCGAAGTCATTCACCACGTTGCAGTCGGTGGCCGGGGTCGCATACGGCAATCACGGCAAGGAAACTTTCAAGGGTTTCTATCACAAGTATGTGGACAAATTGCTTGGCTTGTTCGGCACACGCTACGTGATGAACGCGAAATATTTCTACACGGTCAAGCCAGACAGCAAAAAGGACTGGCGGGAGTTAGCAGGGATTCATGTTGAATTCGCGATTCCCACCCGCCTTGATCCAACCGAGGCACAAACTTATTTGCGTAACGAAATCATTGACAATTACGAGATCGGGAACCCGTCAGCTAAAAGCCTCTGGAGCCGCGACACGCCTCCCGACGTGCACGTCACCCCCGGCGGTGCGAACGCGGGCTTCACCTCGCTGAACAACGCGCTGGACTACCTCCAGGCGAACCCAGACAAAAGCGTCTGGGTGATGAACTGGGACGCCCCGAGCTTTCCGCCAAAGGACGGCCAGCTCAACGAAAACATGGTGCTGCTGTTCCTCGCCGGCCCGCAGATGAAGACCGAACGCGCCCCGCTCGCCTGGATCGGCCGCGCGGCCACGGGCAACGCACAGGACTTCGAACGAAAGCCCGGCACGACGCGCGCGGTCGAAGCATGGAAGGCCACGATCGCCGCCGCCGCGCACAACGCGAACGTATCGGGGGGGCGAACAAGGTAAGCACAATTTCCTATCATAGGCGTCCAAGTTATGATGCCTTGGTCAAATCGCGGAAAATTAGCATATATACCGGGCCAACTGGGCTCAGAGTTCATCCCAGATTTGCGGAAATGCTTCAGCAGGTCAGGCCAGGGAGGCTAAGACTTGGGTTGCCACAAATACCCCGCTTTTTGCAGCCGGGCAAGCCAGGCTCCCCGCTTGCCATGACTCGACATCAATTGCGCCAGACGACGCCGGAATACGGCATCCCGCCTGGCGTTTTCATACGCTTCGGCGAGATTCTGCAACTTCTGGAATGCTTGATCGTAGGCGCTGCCCGTCGTGCGTCGCAGTTGTGCATCGATGCTTGACCACGCCGCGTCTTCCTGTTCGAGAAGTGATTTGAGGTGCCGTGTGCGCTCATTACGACGGCGGGCCTCGTCCGCCTGGCGTGCTTCCTGCTCCCTTCTTTCACGGATGGCACGATGAGAGGCGACCCTTGATTCGATTTCGGATATTCGACGGCGCCCGGGCAAATTCAATTGCTTTGCATTCCTACCCTTCTCCCATTTGAGAAAGGCGTTTCGAAGCGTTCTCTCCGCTTCACGGCTACGTCCTTGTAGCAGCATGCGCAGTTTCGCCCGCATTTCCTCAACCGGCAACTCACGTAACCAGGGATCAAAGCGACTGTCTTCGCTCCCGCTGGATTCCGGGGCCAATAATGACGGACTGGCCTCGGCGGCGGCGGCGAGCCAATCCGCATCCAGCATCAGAAACTCAGCCAGTGCTACCTTTGCGGGCGTCAACGCCTGTAATCCCGCAGGTACCGGCGGTTCGATTTCGTCACCGTGTAGCTCATCATTCCCGAGTCGGGCAAGCCACCCAAGATAAAGCGGGCGAGTATCGCCGCCGAGCAGCTCGTCGCGTACTGGCAGCAGGCGCGTCATCCACCCGGCACCATCCAACTCCTCCGAGAAGCGGGCGTGTTCGCCCGAGTCATCGTTGAACGACCAGTCGAGGATGCACCAGTCATCGACGTCCATGGCCTCGAATGCTTTCTCGAAACGGGAGCGCCTCTTTCGTCCCGCCTTGACGTAGTCGCGGATGGTCGCCGCGTCAAACGTCCCGTGCGGCAGGCGAAGAAGCAGGCGGCAGCTGCCCCAGTTGGAGGAGTAGACGTGGGCATCGAAATATTGCTGTACCCATTCGAGCGGGTCGCCCTTGAGATTTCCCCAGTGATATTCGTTGACGAAGCTTGAGGCGGTGATCGTGGCCCGCGTGGAGAAACTGCGCAACTCTGCCTGCTGGGTCGCCGTAAGCAGTTGGTCGACGCATGCAAACTCGTAGTATTGGTATTCGCTCATGCCAGATTCCTGTAGCGAAGCGCATGGAAGAGAAGAAGGTGGATATGCTGGTGCACAACCCGCCGGAGCCATGAAACGCCGGGCCGACGTGAAAGCCAGAATGCTTCATGGCAAGCGCCGAAACGCGTGCACGTTGCCATTGTGACGTGACGTCCTTTCGGCACGCGATGCGGCGCTTTCAGCCAGCCGCGTCCGCGCCGCCCAGTCGCATGCGGTAGTCCACCAGGAGCTGCTGTTGTGCTTCGAGCTGCGCGGCCAGCTTCGTGAGGTCCGCGCGGAGCGAGTCGCGAGCCTCGCTTACCTGGAGCAGTTCGGCTGCCCGCGCATCGGCTGCCGCCTGCGCTGCGTCGCGCTCGGCCTCGGCGCGCGCCCGATCGGTGAGCTCACGATTGAGGGCGGACTGCAGCGCCTCGCCATGTGCCTGCTGATCGCGTGCGAGCCTGGTCGTGGCTGTCGCTTCTGCGACGAGCCGCGCGTTGTCCCGGTTCAGCTGTGTGATCTCGTTCTGCCGGACGATGGCCGTCTGGTTCGCCTGACGTAGCTCAGCCTGGACCTGCTGGACCTGCTGCTCATGTCGGTGGGCTTCCTGTTCACGCTGCTCGCGCGCGGCCGTACGGAAGTGCTCAAGGGAATCGCGCGCATGCACGAGCTTGGCCTCAAGCGACAGGCGGAAGCCTTCCTGCTCGGCAAGGCGCTCGGTCTGGTCGCGTACCTGCTGGGTGAGCCGCTCGACGTCCAGGTCGCGCTGATGCAGCGCCACGCGAGTCTCGGCGTGCGCCTCCTGCTCCGCGGAAAGGGCGGCGGTCGCTTCAGTGAGTTGCTCCCGCACCGTGGCCAGCTCAGCGCCGAGCCTTGCGATTTCGGACTGCGCCTGCTGCTGTTGCGCGGCCGCAGCAGCGGCCTGCTGGTCGACGAGGGCTTGTGCTTCTTCATGCAGGCGGGCCGCGAGCCGGGCCACCAGATCCTGGATCGCGTCCGAGAGCGACCCGGCGCGTGTGAGTGACGCGCCCTCATCTTCCTCCAGTTCCTTCAGGTACCGGTGGATCGTGGTTTTCGAGCCCGTGTTGCCGAGCTCGATACGGATCGCGTCGATCGATGTGTGCTGCCCCTGCGCGAGCAATGCGTCGCGGGCGCGCTTCACGTCCATGCGCGTAAGACCGGTGCGGGCCATCTGCTTCCTCGCTCGAATATCGTACTGTATTACGTACCATGTATATACGTATCAGTGGACGCGGTCAAGGGTGGCCTGATCCTCGTATTGCTGGCCTGCGATAAAGGCGGATTATTCAGTGTGATGGTCCGAATCCGGCTTGTTCCGCCGCACAACCGGTACGGAATATAGAAATTGACGATCTCCGGGGGATTGCTGGTCAAATTGGGATGTCGCAACCCGGAGCGTGGACCACAAGCGTTTGATGTGTATAATTCGATTGTTTTATACACATTTACGAGGCGCGCCATGCGTACCAATATCGAGATCGACGACCGGTTGATGGCCGAAGCGCTTGCCGCAACGGGCATCCGGACCAAACGTGAAGCGGTCGAGCTTGGCCTGAAAACGATCATCCGGCTCAAGCAGCAGGAGCAGATTCGCCAGTTCCGCGGCAAATTACCGTGGGAAGGCGACCTGGATGCCATGAGGCGCGACCAGTGATACTCGTCGATTCAAGCGTGTGGATCGACTACTTCCGGGGGCTGGCTTCACCCCAAGCCAGCCGACTGGATGCCCTGCTGGGCCGGGAGGTGCTGGTCACCGGCGACCTGATCGTCGCCGAGGTGCTACAGGGATTTGCCGCCGAGTCGGCGTTCAATACTGCCCGGCAGCTGATGACGACGCGATTCGATGTCGTCTCGCTGGTGGGGCCGGATAACGCCATTCAGGCGGCCCGGAATTACCGCATCTTGCGAGCGCAGGGCGTAACGATCCGCAAAACCATCGATACGCTAATCGCGACGTGGTGCATTGAAAACGGTGCGCCGCTGCTCTTCAGCGACCGGGATTTCGATCCGTTCGTCGAGCACCTCGGTCTTCAGTCTGCAATGCGCGACGACTAACGTGCCGGTGACAGCAAACAGCAAGAAACGATACGGAATACGAATTCACCACCGGTTTCAGGCCAGCTGGAGCTGGATATCTTCTCCGGGCGTGCGGACCTGATAGCCCATTGCCCGGTAGCCGCGCTGGCGTTTCTCCCACATGCGCTGCAGCACCGGATGGCCGCCATCCACATAATCGATCACCCGTACGCCGGTCTTGCCCGCATGCTCGCGGTGCAGCCGGCCGGCGTACTGCTGCAGCGTGCCCCTCCACGCAACCGGCATGGCCAGGACCAGCGTGTCCAGCGCCGGATGGTCGAAGCCTTCACCTACGAGCCTGCCAGTCGCCAGCACCACGCGGGGCGTGTCACCGGCCAGCGCGTCAAGGGCAGCCAGCTGTGCCACCCGCGCTTTCCGGCCGAGGCGACCGTGCAGCACGAACAGCGGTTGTACCGTGTCTTCCAGGGCCTGCTGCAGGCTTGCGAGATGGTCTGTGCGCTCGGTGAGCACCAGCACGTTGCGTCCCTGCGCGAATTGCTCACGGATGGCCGTGGCGATCATGTGCGTGCGCGACGCATCCTGGGCGAGACGCGCGAACACTTCCTGGATCGGCGCGTCGGTAGAAACGTCTACTGCAGAGGTGAGCCTTTGCGGGAACACCTCAAGCACCTGCGGCGCGCCAGCGGGCGATTTCGCCGCATGCCGGATCGGTCCACACAGCATGAACATCACCGGTTGCTGGCTGTCGCGCCGCACCGGCGTCGCCGTCAGGCCGAGCACGTAGCGTGCATTGACGCCCTTTAGCACGGCCTCGAAGGAATCCGCGGAGACGTGATGACATTCATCGACGATGACATGGCCGTAACGCCGCAACAGCTCGCCGCGAGCACCATCGGGTGCCACGGATTGCAGCATCGCGACATCGATCCGGCCCGTCGCCTTCGACTTGCCGCCGCCGATCGTGCCGATCTCGCGCGCGTCGAGTGCGAGAAACGACTGCAGGCGCTCGCGCCACTGGTCAAGCAGCTCCCGGCGGTGCACAAGCACGAGCGTGTTGACGGCTCGCTGCGCGATCATCGCGGCCGCCGTCACGGTCTTGCCGAACGCCGTCGGCGCATGCAGGATGCCGGTGTCGTGTCGCAGCAGGTCAGTAACGGCCGCCTGCTGGTCATCGCGCAACGTGCCGGCAAACGGAACTGCAAGCGGCTCGCCGGAGCAGCGCTCGTCGCGGATGTCGCAGGCGATGTCGTTATCGCGCAGTAGCGTCATGACGTCGTCGAGGCATCCGCGCGGCAATGCAATGTGGCGCGGGCAGTTCTCGGCGCGCCCAATGATGCGTGGCTTGTCCCATACGCTGAAGCCGCGCGCCTGGGCCCGGTAGAACTCCGGATTCTGGAAGGCGGCCAGCCGGATGAGCCGGTTGAGCAGTGCCTGCGGAAGCTGCGCCTTTTCAAGATAGAGCTGGTTCGCGAGCGTCAGTGTGAGCGACGCCGGCATCGTTCCGGCCAGCCGCTTCGGCTGCGCGGGCGGTGGCTTCCACGGTTCGGCCTGGTCCTCATCGGCGATGAACGCGACGTCGAGCGGGTGCGCACCGCCCGTGGCGCGAAAGATCACCCCCTCGATGTCCCGGCCGTCCATGGTTTGCACGGACGCGAGATAGGCCCACTGGTCAGCGTACGGCTGAAAGCCGTCATCGACAAACACACTCCAGCCGTGCTCGCGTGGCTGCTTCTGCAGCGGCAGGGCAATGAGGTTACCGAAGCCGCCTTTGGGCAGCACGTCCTGGTTCGGGAAGAGCCGGTCGTAGGACGTCAGTTCGAGCTGCCGGGTCCGGGTACAGGTGTGGCTGATGAGGGCTGAGCCCATCCGCCGCGCGTCACGCGCAGCAACGGCCGACGAGAAGAAGATCCACGCGTGGGCGCCATTGCCTGAACGCGAGATTTCGAGCGATACGGGCACGTCCATCTCGAGGCAGGATTGCCGGAACGCCTGCGCATCTTCACGCCAGCCTTCCTCGTCGAAGTCGACAGCGAGCAGGTAGCAGGTGCCGTCCGGCATCAGCGGATAGAGGCCCACTGTGCGATCGCCGGCCAGGTGCGTATAGACGACCTGGTCGTCCAGCGTCAGCAGTACACGATGCCCGCAGTCGGCGCACCGGATGCGGGGCTTTTCGCAGATCCCGGCGCGCCATTCGTTGGCGCACGCCGGCGCGTAGCCGGATTTTCCGGAGTTGCGGCTTTCCCAGCGTAGCGGATAGACATCCGTGCGACCGCGAAACTGCCGCCGGAAGAGCTGTACCTTCTGCTCGGGCGAAAGTACGGGGGCGCCCGTGCTTCGCACTGCTGGCGATGGCGTGCTCCGGGCCACCCGCACGGCCTTTGCCTGCGCCTGCAGCGTTGCCGGCAGCAAGGCCGTGAGCCGCGCGATTTCGGCCTGCAGGCGGGTGAGCTCCGCGAGCAGCTCCTCGCGTGTGAAATTCTCCCAGTCTGCCTGTAACAGCGTGCCTTCGTTCATCGCTTCACCGGCCGAAACCCTGGCTCCCATCGAGCACGCCGGCTGGCGCACACGTTCGTTGTTGCATATCATCGTCTCCGATACAGATCACCTGATTTTACCCACGAGCCATGTCTGCCATCGATCGCTACGTCGAAGCCGCGACGCGCGAAAACACCCGGCGCAGTTACCAGTCGGCACTCCGGCATTTCGAGGTTGAATGGGGCGGTTTTCTGCCCGCGAGCGCTGACATGATCGCGCGGTACCTTGCCGATCACGCAGAAACCCTGTCCATCAATACCTTGCGCTCGCGGCTTGCAGCGCTCGCGCAATGGCATCAGACGCAGGGTTTTCCGGATCCGACGAAGGCACCGCATGTACGCAAGGTCCTCAGAGGCATCGTCGCGCTGCATCCCGCAACCGAGAAGCGGGCGAAACCCATGCAGCTCGCACAGCTCGAAAAGCTCACGGCCTGGCTCGATCAGCAGATCACCATGGAAGCCGACGGGCGCGAGCGCCTCGCGTGCATTCGCAACCGGGCCCTGGTGCTGCTGGGCTTCTGGCGCGGCTTTCGCTCCGACGAACTCAGTCGGCTGCGGATCGAGCACGTTGCCGTTGAGGCGGGCCGCGGCATGACGCTGTACCTGCCCCGCACGAAAGGCGACCGCGCGCAGCTGGGCACGACCTTCAAGGCCCCGGCGCTTTCACGCCTGTGTCCGGTGACGGCTTACGAGGCGTGGATTGCGGCGTCCGGCCTGACGGAGGGGCCCGTGTTCCGGGGCATTGACCGCTGGGGAAACATCAGCGACGAGGGACTGCATGCGGGCAGCTTCGTGCCGCTGTTGCGTGCGCTTTTCCAGGCGGCAGGCCTGGCCGCGCCGGACAGCTACAGCAGCCATTCGCTACGGCGGGGCTTCGCAACGTGGGCCAACTCGAACGGCTGGGATCTGAAAATGCTGATGCAGTACGTGGGCTGGAAAGACGTGCGCTCTGCGATGCGCTACATCGACGCCGCCGATCCGTTCGCGCAACACCGCATCGAATCGGCACTTGCAACGCCAGGCACGGCCGTGCAGGAACGACCCGTCATCGCATTGCCTGCAGCATAGTTGCTGGATCGGGGCGTCACTCCACGCTCCTCTGACGGATACGTACCGGGGGAGATTCGCTTTCAGCTCAATCGCGATCCGGGCCTGCCATATCTTCATGACGGAGCGCTTCGAGCGGGCGCAGTGCATCACGGATCGATAAAAGCCCGGCGACAAAGTGATCGATCTGGTCGAGCACATCCTCGATCTGTTCGACAATCGACGCGTCCCGGGTTGTTGCCGCGAAGCTCGCACCGTTGACGAGCGCATGCGCCATACCGTGCAGGCGCAGGAGATCGTCCCGCAGGCCTTCCGGATCGTTAAGGCCCGTGCGCAGTTCGTCGAGCGTATCTACCGCATCGAGCACCCGCGTCGTGTCATAGCGCGACTGCAGCCCTTCCAGTGCGGCGGCATCAACTTCACCGTACGGCGTGGTGGTCACCGCGGCTCTTGCACTCATCCAGCGTTACCTCATTTCGTCGTGAGGCCGGGCCGCCCGGCCAAACAGGGCATCGTTGATCCAGCTTTCGGGCGGTCGTTCCAGATGCAGCCGGTAGCGCCCGAAGCGGCGAATGTTGTGCGTCGCATACGGGCTCACGAATTCAATGTCCTCGGTGCGGACCTTCTCGCCCTCGGCCACCATGTCGCGCAGGGCTCGCATCATGTCCACCGTGTTTTGCAGGATCACGGCCGATGCGATGAGGTCATTGTAGCGTAGCCGTTTTTGCTGCTCTTCCGGCTCATTCTCCGCGATCACATCGCCGCCGAACGACAGCCATTTCGCGAAGCCGTTGTACGACTCGATCTTGTTGGTGTTTGCCGTCACGTCCTGGCGCAGTTCCCGGCTGCTGATCCACTCGAGCAGAAAAACCGTGCGTACGACGTTGCCGAGTTCGCGTGCAGCGAGATACAGGCGATTCTTGCGGCTCTCGGACCCAAGGCGGCGCAGCAGCAACGGCGAAGAGATCGTGCCCGCCTGGATCGACACCGCCACCTGCATGAGCTCCTGCCAGTGCCGTTCGATCAGCACCCAGTCGATGGTCGCCGTGAAAAGCCTGTCGATATGCCTGTACTTCGCGTCGTTGTGCGGGCGGTACAACACGAGATCTTTCCAGTTGCGGATTCTGGGCATCAGCTTGACGCCGAGCAGATGGGTGAACGCAAACACGGCGGCCGATTGTCCCTGCGTATCCGCATGCACGGTGTCGGCCTTGACGGACAGGCCGGCCTTGAGCAGCCCTTCGATTACATAGATCGCTTCCCAGACGCCCGGCGGGATGAAATGCCGGAATACCGCGATATAGTTGTCGGCGACATGGCGGTAGGCGACCGCACCCATTTTCCGGTAGCGGAAGTGATAGCCGGCCAGCAGGTTGTTGTCGTAGAAGTCGTACTGCGTGCCGTCGGCCGCTACCGTCTTGCCGTCGCCCCAGTGCTTTGGCAGGTCGAGCCGCAGGTATAGCTCGATCAACTCGCGCTGCGCGGCCTCGAGCCTGTCCAGATTCATATGCCGACGGTTCACGAATGACAGCATGTGCGCCGTCACGTCGGTATCGAGATGGCGTGCCGCCTGGGTCGGACCCAGGTTGCAGCCCATCGCGAAAATCGTCAGCAAATACCGCTCGGCCGCCTTGCGTATCTGCGGATCGATCCCGGACAACGGTCCGAAGTGCCGGGTAAAATGCGTCCAGTGTTCGATGTTCGCGAGAATGTCGAGCACATTGCGGGTCGGCAGACGCGCATTGATCCGCTCCTGCACGGCGATCGCACTGGCCGGAATTTCCCGGGCAATGGTCTTGCGCAGGATCGGCTCGCCTTTCTGGTCGATCGTGACATGTTCGCGCTTGCGCGGATACTCGTCGTCAAGCTTGCGCGCCGCGTCGGTCAACCACTGCCGCAGTTGGGCAACGAATTCGCTGCCCGTTTCCGGCAGGCCGACCTTCGCGCAGTAGTCGGGCAACTGCTGCTCACACTGTCGCCACGGCAGCAGGTGGTCGCGATAGTCGGCGTAGGCATCAGACCCGGACACGCACAGGTCGCCGACGCGCAGTTCCTCCGCCATGTACGAGAACACGCACAGCTCAAGATAGCGCCGGTTGGTCGGCGCCCCTTCACCGTGGGAGCGCCGCACAAGCTTGCGCCAGCGCGCCGCTGCGAAACTCAGGTCCACATCGGCATCGATCCATTCGCGGTGTAACGTTTCGTTCTCCAGTACAACACCGAGCGCATCGAGGAGCGTGCGTACCTGGCTCGTGGAATCCCATTCGAGCGTGCGGGCGAGACGCATGAGGACCGAACGGTGCGCCCGGAAATACTTCCAGAGCAGCGGCAGGTGATTGCGGCCGCTGAATGCGCGGATCTCGGCACAGCTCTCACGCAGCGGTTCGAGGTCGCCTTTCGGTGCAAGCCACTTTCGTATGGACTGCGCGATCGTCCTCTCATCGGACTCGTCAGCAAGAATGTCGACGACGCCATCGAGCAGGACCACGAGATCCTCGACCTTGTCACGCTGCCTGCGCTGAACGATCTCCAGTTCGTCGCTCGCGCGCTTGTGGATCACACCCATACGTCGCACGAACATGTCGGCGAGATCGTCGCGGGTACGCACGCGCATGCGATTAAGCAGCGCCACGATCAATGTGTAGCGTTTCTCGGGAAGGGTGTCTTTCCGGAGGGCGGACGCGTCGAGTGCCATCGCCTGCATGGCCAGTGAGCGCAGCTTTGATGCCGGGACGCCGGCGAGCGCGATGGTGAAGTCGCCGATCTCGTCGAGCCAGGTGATCTGGTCAATCAGCAGGTCCAGGTGCTGCCGCGATGGCCGCCTCGCGTGGCGCTTGATGCGGTTGTAGGCGGTCTGCCGGCTCGACAGGTCGCGCGCCAGCAGACGGTCCAGATTATTCTTCTGTTCATCGGTCAGGCGTCGTGCGACCCGCCGGAAAAGCCGCGCCTGGGTCTTTGCATGGATCTGCTCGGTAATCCGGTCCAGCGTCGAGAAAGCCGGTAGTTCGATGTCCTGCGCGATCAGTTCGTCGATCGTGGCATTGATGATGTCGACCGGCTGGTCCATGGACAGCGCAGCCGTATGTGCGGCGCGCGTCGCAATCGTACCCGCGTCGGTGCCGTAGTACGGCTTGACACCGAGGTGCTCGCGAACTGCGGCGTAATGCCGGAACAGCGTGGGCGATGCCTGCGTGTCATAACCGAAGCGTATTGCGGGACCGATATTTGCCACCGCACGCACGTGTTCGACGACCGCCACCGGGATGCTGTCGAGCGACGGGAAATGATGCATCTGCTGGAAGACTTTCAGGAGCACCAGCAGACCCAGCCGGGGGCGCTCGCCCCGGGACGACCGCCGCGCCCATTCCAGTTCATCGGGCAGGGGTGTGTAGCAGGTTTGCAGGTCCCGCGTGGCAAGGACCTTGGGAAAGCGCGGATACGCAGTACGTTCGATGGTGGCCATGCGAGTCGTCCTGATCGCAGCGGGCCGCTCAGATTAGCCGAAGAAAATCTGGTCGTTACCAGGTCAGTTCGAAATGATTCTGCGCGTTTTTATAACCAAAATGCTTATGATAGAAATTTACGCTTACCTTGCTGCTAGCCCTATCGGTGCCCGATATCCACTACACGATCCACGATGCGGGCAGGGGCAGCGAAGCCTCCTCCTCGCGCATCGGCTCGCTCGGCCGCACCCTGACCGAGACGATGCCCGACTTCGACTTCCAGAAGCAGACCTTCAACACGCCGGAGCTGCTCGGCGAAATGGGCGCCGGCACGGCGCTCACCGATGTGGTGCTGGCAATCGGCCGGGCGAATCATCTGGGCGAGACCGTGCTCGTGGCCGGCACCACGGACGCGGACCATCCCGTTGCGGTCGTCGTGACACCGCCGCCCCAGGTCGTGCCAATCGATCCAGACTCGGACTGGTTCCGCGCGCGCGGCGAAAACAACGCCTATCTGCCGTGGTGGGGCCGGCGCTACGACTCGAAGTATGGCCAGCAGGGCTGGTCTTGGTGAACCGGGAACGCAGGCCATGAAAAGCATCATTCTGAAACGACTCGTTACTGTACCCGCCGTGCTGGTCTTCGCGACGCTCTTGGCTACCCGCCGGCCGCTGAATTAACTACAGGAGCGTTGATGAAACGACTCGTTGCCATACCCGTCCTGCTGGCCATCGCAACCTTTGCATTCACGACGGCCGCCATGATGCCAACGCCCGCCCTGGCCGCCTCGCCCCACACCGGCACACCTCAGACGGATCCCGCCAAACCCTTCATGGCGCAGGTTGTCGGGCTCGAATGGCTTAATCCGCTGCAGCGGCGCGACTACCCGACCGAGTGGCAGGTGTTGTGGGCCATGGGGCTCGTCAAGCCGAACAAGAACGATGACATGGTGCGGACCAAGTCGCAAAAATTCTCGACACTCCAGTCGATCGGCGCACTTGCCTACGGCAATCACGGCAAGGAAACTTTCGACGGCTTTTATGAAAAATATATGGACGAGTTGCTCGTCAAGTTCGACACCCGCTACGTGACGAACGCGAAATACTTCTACACGGTCAAGCCCGACAACAAAAAGGACTGGCGGGAGTTAGCGGGGATTCATGTTGAATTCGCGATTCCCACCCGCCTTGATCCCATCGACGCGCAAACTTTTTTGCACAAAAGCATCGTCAGGCGATTCAACATCGGAAGCAGGAGCTTCCCCAGCCTCTGGAGCCGCGACACGCCTCCCGACGTGCACGTCACCCCCGGCGGTGCGAACGCGGGCTTCACCTCGCTGAACAACGCGCTGGACTACCTCCAGGCGAACCCAGACAAAAGCGTCTGGGTGATGAACTGGGACGCCCCGAGCTTTCCGCCAAAGGACGGCCAGCTCAACGAAAACATGGTGCTGCTGTTCCTCGCCGGCCCGCAGATGAAGACCGAACGCGCCCCGCTCGCCTGGATCGGCCGCGCGGCCACGGGCAACGCACAGGACTTCGAACGAAAGCCCGGCACGACGCGCGCGGTCGAAGCATGGAAGGCCACGATCGCCGCCGCCGCGCACAATGCGAACGTATCGGTGCCCGATATCCACTACACGATCCACGATGCGGGCAGGGGCAGCGAAGCCTCCTCCTCGCGCATCGGCTCGCTCGGCCGCACCCTGACCGAGACGATGCCCGACTTCGACTTCCAGAAGCAGACCTTCAACACGCCGGAGCTGCTCGGCGAAATGGGCGCCGGCACGGCGCTCACCGATGTGGTGCTGGCAATCGGCCGGGCGAACCATCTGGGCGAGACCGTGCTCGTGGCCGGCACCACGGACGCGGACCATCCCGTTGCGGTCGTCGTGACACCGCCGCCCCAGGTCGTGCCAATCGATCCAGACTCGGACTGGTTCCGCGCGCGCGGCGAAAACAACGCCTATCTGCCGTGGTGGGGCCGGCGCTACGACTCGAAGTATGGCCAGCAGGGCTGGTCTTGGTGAGTCCGGAGCGCCACACCCCACTAAACCCGCGTCAACGTCTTCGCCAGTGCCGACGTCGCGGCCACATCGCCCGAATTCATCGCCACGCCTCCGGTCGACAGAGCCTTGGTGACGTCGGTGGCATTGGCGGCCGCGAGTTGCCCGATCGTGGTGATGCCGCCTTTGTTCAACGCGGCGGCGGCGCTCGACGACAAGCCGGGCAGGTTGGTGATCGGCGCGCTGGACGCTGCACCGGTCGCCCCCTGGACGCCGAGTGCCGCGTTGACGACGGCGCTCCCGCCCGTCGAGCGAATCGCTCCAGCCTGGCGCTCAACGAGGTCGGAGGCTAGCGCGTCCGGGGTCGCATACGAAGCCGTATCCGGAAGAATGCTCACGGCATCCGCGACGCTCATGCCGTTGTCGAGCGTCTGCGTCCCGTAGTTCTTCACCAGGTCGGCCTTGCTGACCGTCTTGCCGCCGAACTGCTGGAGGAATTGCGGATTCGACGCCATGAACTTCGCGAGACTCGCCGGGCCCGACACGCGCGGATCGCTGGCCGGGTTCGACGGCGTCGGCGTTACGTTCGGCAGCATGATCGTGCCCTGGCTGGTCTGCCAGACGGCAACGTCCTTGTCGAAATACTTCGTTAACCCAACGAAGTGAGCGTTCGTGGCGTCGAAGGGCGGGATGAAAGGCGCCGGCTCGTAGCTCACGCGTCCCTGCGCGAGGTTGAACAGGTCCGCATTGATCAGATTGATCTGGGTCCGAATCTCGTCGAGCAGGCTGCGGATCTCGGCGCGCATGTTCGCGAGACACGCGAACACCTGGCCGAGGTCCGTGCGCACGGCGGCAAAATCCTGCTCGATCTTGTGCAGGCGCGAATTGAATCCTTCTTCTCCCGCCGTTTGCTGGGCCTGCACCACGCTCTCGCCGTCCACCCAGTCCGTGTGGTGGAAGGTCGGCGTGAAGGTTTCGACGCAGTCGTTCTCGACAGCCGGGAAATCGGTCTGATAGTTGAAGACGCGCTGCTGCCGCGCGCCCTGCTGGATTAGCCAGTTGCCGAGGATGATCGATGCTTCCGAATCGCCGACGCCCGTGTCGCGAATGGACTTCATCACATCGGAGATCGCCATTCCATCGAGTTGCAGTGTATCGACAGCCATTTTGGTCTCCTATGCGCCGGTGTCGGCGGGCGGCAGTGGCGGAACGACGAGACCGCGATGGCGGTCTTGCCGGAATGGGCGGAACGTGCGCGCGGCGCTGGGCGGGAGCGGATCGGCGTGGCCGTCGCCGTTCAGGTCGACGCTGCTCTGGCGCAGCGCGAAGGTATTGACCAGTACGCCGATCGGCAGGATTTCACCGAGCGTGTTCATCAGGTACTCGTACTGCGGGATCGTGAGCAGGGTGCCGCTCGGCACGCTGGCCCGGAATTCGTAGGGATCGTTCAGGCCGGGCCGGCGCGCGTAGCCGAGCACCACGACCGCCGTGAGTCCGGCAGTCGCGGAGGTGAAGACGGTGCGGCTGCCGATCGGCTTGACCTGGCCGCCGGTGCCCGAGAGCGCGACGGTGTACCAGCGAAAGCCGACCGAGCGGCGATCGGAGAGATTCACGCCTGCGCCGGGCAGGCCGATTGCGCCGATTGTCAGGATCACGCGATGGTCGGTGGTGGTGAGCGGCAGCGCCGAGGCGAGCCCGTTCGCCGCGAACAGTCCGACCAGCCGCTTCAGGTCGTCGGCTGCAGATGGCGTGCCGGCGAGTACCGCCGAGGCCAGCGCGGCCGGCAGGGCGATCGTGGTGACCAGTTCCGGCGGAAGCGCCTCGAGCTGCGCGACGATGGGCGCGGGCGCCGTGAGATCGGCGAGGCCGGCGGCCCGGAACACGGTGAGCGGCGGGTCGGCGGCCGCGTGGGGCGCGGCGGCGTTCCACGCGGTGGTGGCGTCAATGGCCGATAGCGCGGTCCACGCGGCGCCGCCGGACGCCGTCCATTGCGCGAGCGTGGCGGCCAGGCCATCGTGGATCACGACATTCGCCGTAGGGTCGCCGGGCGCCTGGTAAGCCGCTTGCAGCGTGGCCGCTGCGTTCACGGCGGCGTTGGCCGGTCCGGCGATCACGAGCCCGAACGCGGGCAGGTGCGAAACGTAGACGGTTGCGGCGTCGACGGCATAGACGGTCTGCAGGCCGCACGCACTCAGGAACCACGCACCGGCCGGATCGCTCGCGGACGATACCGGCGTCATCGTGCTCACGAGCGCTGCGAGTTCAGCGTCGGAGATGGCCGGCGGGTGGGCGACGGCCGCCGCGAGCGCGTCGAGGTCCGCTGCGGCGGGCGGTTTGAGGTCGGCGCCCAGCCCAAGCTGATAGCGGCTGTTCGCAGCGCCATCCTGCGCGCGCGTGATGCTCCAGTGCGCAGCCTGGCCGAGCGCGCGCCGGCAGCGTCCGACGCGATCCAGCGCGGACGCGAGCAGCGGCGCCAGCGCAGCCTGAGCCGGAAAATCGAAGCTCTGGCGCAGGCTTGCGCGCAAGGTCTCGACACTGGCGCGGCGTTCCGTCGACAGCGCCCGCGCCAGATGAACGCCATTCGCCGTTGCTTCGTCCTGCGGCCAGATCAGATGGACCGCGCGAACGTAAGCGAGGAAGTTCGTGCGGACGGCGTCGCTGCCCGTGCTGATCAGATGAACCGCGACCGCGAACGGATTGACCCGTTCGTCGATCTGGAAGCGCGCCTGCACGCCCAGGCCGGCGAGGAGCCCCGCATTGGGCGCGCCGGCCAAGCCGGGGCCGTTCAGGGCATCGTCGAGCCGCGCGCGGGTCGCGCGCAGGAACGGCCGGAACAGGGCGAGCCGGCGCCGGTAGTGGTCGTCGGGTTCCGGAGCCGGTGCGCCGCCCGCGTCGGTCCACGGCTGGAGAACGATGTGGCCCGCATCGGCGGCGAGCCGGTCGGCGAGGCGCGGCACGGCCACTTCCGCGCCCACCCGGTCGAGCGCGTCGGCCGCCGCGCCGGCCAGTTGCCGCATTGCGGCCAACTCGCGCGCCTGACGCCGGATCGTGTGCTTCTCCGCCGAGAGCGCGTAGAGGAGCCGGCCGAAGATCCCTTCGATCAATTGAAGCTGGATCTGGTTGGCGATCTGATTGGCGGCGATGGCGCTCGTCGTGCCATCGGCCGCGACGGCGGCTAGCGTGAGCACGAGCGTGAACGGCGCGGCTGTCCGGACATCCGGATCGACTGTCGGCAGATGGAGCGGCACGAACGCGCCCGCTTCGGTCCACGGGGCGAACACGGCCGTGCCGAAGCTCGCCGGCGCATTGTCCGCGAGCAGCACGGCGCTGACCTGCAGACCGGTTGCGCCGAGCGCGGCGGCCGGCGCCACGACGAGCAGCGGGTCGCGGGTCACATCGGGAATCGCCGCGTGGCCGGTGGCGTCGCACGCGATGTCCCGCACCTGCGCGCCGCCCGCGAACGGCGCGGTGAGATTCGCGAACAGGTTGCCTTGCGACGACGCCGCCCAGCGGTCGGGCTTCAGAATGTCAGCCATGGCGCCTCCTTGCGGCGCAGCGTTCGCGCGCGGCCCATCACGGCGGTTGCGTGTCTCATATGATCGTCAGCACCGTTGCGGTGTCCACGAAATCGGCCACCTGGTTGATCGCCAGATCGATGTTCAGGCCGCAGCCGGGCCCGGCGGGGCCGTTCGTCGATGCCTGAGTGAAGTCGATGTTTTCCATCGCAGGCGGATAGCGGAGCAGCATGACGTTCTGCACATCGGTGATGCCGGGCTCGCTCATCAAGGCCCAGATCACTTCCGAGACCCGCACCGGCTCGCCGAACGACAGGCTGTCGATGTAGCGGCGCAGCCGTTCGTTGAGCCGCGCTTTCAGCGCCTGGGCCGGAGCCGATGCGTTGACGGAAGCCTTCGAGCCGAACGGCATCGGAATCCCGCGCACGACCAGGTCCGCGTTCACGCAGATGCCGATCTGATCGGCCTGCTGAACCTGCGGGAAGATGCCGATCGGACGCAGATCCTCGATGGCCGTGAGCACCGAGGCTTCGAGGCCGTCGGGCCCGTCCCAGATCGCCGAATCCGTGGGCGACACGAGCACGGTGAAATAGTAAGGATTCCCGAGATCACGTTCGCTGCCGAATACGCGCTCGACAAAGTTGAAGTTGCCGAAGATCGACTGGTTGATGTCGAGTCCGCCCCATGCGTCGCGGATCAGCGCCTGGCGCACGCCCGGCACGAGCGATACGGCGATCTGGATCGCGTCGACGGTCCAGATCGAGCGCGGCGCGCGCAGCAGCATCGAGCGGTAGCGCGCGTCGGGCCATTGCAGCTCGCCGCCGGTCAGCTTCTCGCTGTGCGTGATGCTGATGAGTGCCTTGTTCGCGGCTTCTTCCGCCGCCCGCAGATCGGCGAGCTTGGTGTCGTATGGATTCCAGCGGTCGATTCGCTGCGGATGGCTGCCATCCGCCGCCGTGAGAGCCGGATCGAGATTGTGCGAAGGCCCCGGGTAGAACGCGACGACGGCGATATCGGCCTGGGGGCTCGCGGCGGTGATCGTCGCCGATTCGTCGGTCGCGACGTGATGCCCGCCCGGCGTAAGCAGCCGCGCGCCGCGCGGGATCGTGATCTGCGCGACGCCGGCCGGCAGCGTGCCCGTGAGCTTCAGCGTGATCTTGCCGGTCGCCTCGAGGCAGGGCCTCGGCAGGCCGAGCTCCGCGCCGAGGCTGCTCAATGCCTGGCCCTCTGCCGACACCACGAACATGTTGTCGTAGATCGCGCCAAGCGCCGTCCAGGTGCGGGCGTCCTCCAGCGCCGCGACCTCGAAGAGCTTGCGCACGACCGAGCCCGAGGTGAGGTCGAGGTCGGTGCCGAACAGCGCGCGGCCAAGCGCGAGCTTCTCGGCGAGCAGCCGCGCGAACGGCTTCGCGTAGAACCCTTGCGGCGTGACGCCGAACGGGGCCGCGCTGGTCGTCCGGATCACGGACGCGTCCACCGCCAGCACGTCGGCGGTGTCGATACTGGTGGGGTTCTGGTCAGCCATTCGTCGTCACCTGGCCCGCGCCGAGCGCGATTTGATCGATGTTGATGGAGTACGTGTCACCCGAAAGCGTTTCGAACGCCACGCGCACGTCGAGAATGCGGCTGCCGGACGTGACGGGATCGAGACGGCCGTCTTCGAGCTTGACGTCGACGATGCGCCGGATGCGCGGATCGGCGCGCAGCACCTTGATGACCGCGATGCGAATGCGCTCGCGCATCAGGACCGGGTTGGTCTCTTCGGCGATCGCGTTGATGCCGTCGAAGCCATAGCCGATGTTGAACAGGTCGCTGCCGAGCGCGGTGGTCAGCGCGATGGACAGCGACTGGCCGAGGTTGTCGATCAGCTCGACGCACGCGAGATCGAGCAGGCCGTTCGTCGTCACGAAGCGGATATCGCGTCCGATATCGGCGTTGGCTTCGGCTGGGGCGCACGCGACGCCCCAGCCCAGCACCCTGCGCCGCAATGGGTCTTTCTGTTGGTCGGTCATCGGTCCTCCCTGAGGGGTGCCCTGACGTACGTCCGTGTGCTTGCCTGTCGTTTGCCCTAACTGGCGGTGAGCTTCGTTTGCCCGGCGATGCCGGCGAGCAACTGCTGCGGGGTGGTCTTGGCCACCATGCCATCGGTGGTGCCGGCCAGCGTGTCGAGCATCACCGGCTGGCCACCGGCCTGAAGCTTGGCCGCTGGGCCGCCCGTCACCGAGGCGACCGTCGTGCACGGTTTCGCGGTCGGGCCGGACGCATCGGAAGCGGGCGGCGTCGAGCATCCCGCGATCGACTGGCCTGCAATGCCGCTTTGAAGCAAAACGGCCGCGCCATTCACCTGCAGCTTCGTGGAGCTCGATGTCGATACGTTGCCCGCGTGGCCACAGGTCACGTTGCTCGAAGTTGTCAGCACGCCTGGCATGGCGGTGCTCCTCAATGAACGTTCATGTTGGACTTCACCTGGACATCGACGCTGTTCGCTTTCATCGTGATGGTCCCGTCCCCGGCGTCGATGGTGATGTTCTTCGCGGTGATGGTCACGCTGCCGTCTTGCGCCATGACGATCGACGATTGCCCGCTGGTGTGCTCGATCGTCACCGCCCCCTGGTTTTTTTGCTCTGGCCGATCGGGCCGCTTGCCGGCGTTCCCGAGATGGTCGCTGCCCACTCGCACCGTGAGCTCGCCGACCTCGATGATGCGGTTGCCGTCTGCGTCGATCAGGTCGTTCGTGACCTTGCCGGCGTACTCGGCGGGCGTCTTCGTGTCGTCCACCTGGCTGCGGCTTCCCGGGTCGACGCCGGCGGGCAGGGTTAGCCAGTAGTCGCCCGGCTGAGATGCTGGCCCGTGCCCCGATGTCCACAATGCGCCGATTTCCACGGGATCTTCGGCGCGGCCGTTGCGATGGGCGAGCACCACGCGCATGCCGGGGTAGCGCGGCAGCACCAGCCCGCATTTGCCCCACGCGAACGGCGACGCGTAGCTCACGCCTTCGAGCGGCGCGGGGGTGTCGCGCTGGATGTCGAGGCGCCGGGCCTGATTGGCGCGCCCGTCCGGCCCCACGAGGCCGCGAAAAACGCGCTCGGTCTGGCCCGGCGGCTCGGTCGTGCCGCCGCCGGAAGGATGAAAGCCACGCACCTCGCCAATGTCGACGCTGCGCGGCGTTTCGGCGCCTTCGCGCACCACCTGGCGAATCGCGGAGGCCGCCGACGCGGCGCCATCCGCGCGGTCGCCCGTGGTGCCGGTCGCGCGGCCGGGCGCATGCGTACCCGCGCCGGAGGCCGTATCCCACGGCTGCGACGTGTCCTTGATCTCGACGCCCGTGACGGTCGTCACGAACCCCGACGCCCGTCCGAGCTGGTGCATCACCGAGGTCACGTAAAGATTGATCGGATTGGTGATGGAGTCCGGGTCCGTACTCATCCCGGGAAGAAGCGAGCCGGCGAATGCGCCGCCGAGCAGCGAATTCAGAAAGCCCGGCTGGGTCACCAACTCCTCGGGGGGGCTGTCGAAGGTCGCCATGTCGCCCGGTTTGATGTCGGGTCGGCCCTTGAGCGTGAGCCTGAACTGGCGGCGCGTTGGGGTAAGGGTGGGCGCGGGTGGGGTTGCGTCCGCGGCGGCGGCGGGTTTTGTCGAGTCGGATGAGGCGTCCGGATTGGCCTGAACGGCAGCGAGCGGCTCGGTGTTGAGCAGCCCGTTGCCGAGCGTCAGCGGCTTCGATTTATCGTTCGGGGCGAGCGGGAAGCTACGGATGCCGAAATATAATTTTCCGTCGCGGATCACCATCAAGCCGCGCCCATACTTGCCGCTCGCTTGTTCCATCCGTGTCGCGAGGTCCTTGAGCGCTTTGGCATAGGTGCCGCCCGAATCGATCGAGATCTGTTCGTCGCCGGGACTCGTCGCCGAATTGCCGCTTGCATTGCCGCCTGGGTTGCCGCTGGCCGTCGGCATCGAGCCGTCTTTGCCGAAGCCCTGCAGCTGGATGTCGACGTGCGTTTGCTTGCCGATCGTCGTGACCGCTTCGCTGAGCTTGTTCGCTTTCACCGGCTCCGCAATCTGTACGGTCGACAGGTTTTGATAGACCCGCTCCTTGCACTCTATGGTTGCCTCGTAGCGGCGCACGCCCACCGCACGCGACACCTTGACGATCCGCAGCACCGAGACCAGCGACGACTTCATCGACTCGGGATCGAAGCGCCCGAGCGTGTCGGTCAGGCCGCCGAGGTTGGCGAGATAGCCGAGCGGGCTCGCGTTCGCGTCGATCCAGTACAGATAGAGCTGCGCGACCGTCGGCTGCGACGCCGCGCCGGTCTGGGCGATCTTGGCGTAGTCTGCGTCGGTCATGCCTTCGACGGTGATCGAGCAGGCGCCGGCTTCGAGCCCGGCGGGCAGCGTTGCGCTCAGCCGCGCCTCGTAGTCGGCGGAGCACACGGTCCATAGCGCAGGCTGGATCGCGCCGTCGCTATCCTCCTTGTGGAAGGTCAGCGCCCAGCCGGCCGCGTTGCCGATCATCACCTGGTTCGAAGTCAGCGTCGGGAGGCTCATCGCAAGACCCTCGGGATCGTGATGCGCAGCCGGTCGTAGAGCGCCTGCGCGAGGTTCAGGCTGACCACCGAGCGCATCGCGATGTGCGGCGGCAGACGCAGGCGCAGGAAGGGATTGAGCGGCACCGGCCCGAAGGTCTGCATGCCCGTATCGTTGCGGCGCCATGCGAGCGTGAGTGTCGAGCCGTAGTCGCCGGGGCCGATCATCGAGCCCGCGCGCAGATCCCATGACAGCACCGATACTTCGAGACGGCCCGCTGCGTCGCCGCCGTCGGCGGGTACGCTGAACGTCGCGCCGGCCGTGAGCGGGATCGACGCGACATTCGTGCCGCCGCGCTGGATCAGCAGCCGCGCCGTCGCGCGCTCGACGTTGCAGACCGGCGCACTCACAGCAGGATTGGCCGACGGATCGCATGGATCCGTCTGCACGGTGCTAATCGACACCACCGCGGCCGGGTCCGCCTGCTGCCACTCGCCGGCGAGGCCGGTGGGCACCGCGAGCACGGCGGTGAAGTCGGCGTCGAGCGTGATGGGCTGCGGAATGCCGGTCATGATCTTCTGCGCGAGCGTCGCGAAGCCGTCGGGGGCGGCTGGCGGGTCGGCGGGCGTCAGGTAGCGGTCGACGGGGATGGGCGGCGCGGGCATCGTCAGTTCCCTCCTGCGTCCATCAGCGCGCCCACGCCGACGCTCGCGAGATCGAGCAGCTTGCCGAGCGCGCCGGGCAGCGGCATGTAGGCCAGCTGGATCGACACGTCGAGCGCTTCGCGCTTCGTCGTGCTCGCCGTGAAGGACAGCGACTGGATCTGCATGTCGGTGCGGATCGTCATCGCGGTGATCAGGATCAGGCCCGACACCTTGCCGCCGGTGAACGAGCCGAGCGCCGTGCCGCGCTTGCTCGACTCGGCCAGCGTTTCGAGCGCGAGCTTCCACGCGAAACGCTCCATGCCGACCAGCACGCCAGTCAGGTCGATGGTGTCGTCGTGCACGCCCACGATCGCCCGCGCGCCGGTGGAACCGATCGGCGGCAGGTGGTAGGTCTCCGTGAGCTTCATCGTCGTGACGGCCCAGATCGGAATCGGCAGGATGCCGTCCGAGATGATGGCCGACGGGATGTTCGCGTAGTTCTGGTAGCTGGAGGCCATCTATTTCCTCCCGGTGGTTGCTTCTTGCAGTAACGCGGCGATCGCGTCGTGCACGGGCGCCGGCGTGCCTTCCTCGGTTTCCACCGACCACGACGCTTCGCCCGGCTGCAAACCGATGGCGCTCGCGCAGTGCGCGAATGCTTCGATCACGCTGCGCCGGTTGCGCTCCACGAGCTGCGCCGGCTGCTGTCCGAATGGCCGGCCTTCGCTGTCGAAGCGCGGGAGCTGGCCGCTGAGCGGATAGCCGAGCATCGGCAAGCAGAGGCGGATCTCGCGCCAGTTGCTGGACCAATGGAAATCGATGTACGCGAGGGTGAGCAGCGTCGGCGTCGGGCGTGCCGTTCCATCGGCGGCGACCCGCCCGTACCACGCCGGCGCTGGAGACAACTCCGGCGCGACGTAGCGCAAGCCGCCTATGAGCTGGACCAGATAGTCGTCGCCGGCGGGAAGATCGTCCACGACGCTCGCCTTCATGGCCGCACGCCCGTCGAGTTGCGTGACCGGCGACGTGGTCGCGGTCTCCCCCGGCCACGGCGCTCGGTCGATCGCCGGCCCGGCCGGCAACCAGTCGTACGCTTGTCCGGAGACGAACGCGTGGCACTCCATCGGAAGAAAGACTTCCGGCGACCAGCGCTCGATCAGGCGGCGCAGCGTCCCGGTCGGGCCGCCGGCCACATCGCCTGTCGACGAAAAATCCAGTATCAGATCGATTGCAAGCATGGTTTGTTTTGCCTTGTCCAATCAGCCTATGGCGTCCAGCTATGGATCAGCGCGCCTTGCGAATTGTAGAAGCGCACCCGGGCGATGCTCTCCGAGCCTACGGCCTTCACAGTCACACGATCCAGAAAGGGCGCCAGCGAGCCGTCCGCCTGCATTTGCGCGAGCAGGTTGTCGAAGGAGAAGCCGTCCGCGGACGGATCGATGCGGACATCGATCTCCCGGCGCAGCCAGCGTATCTCCGTGCGACCGCCATAGACGCCGCCGGGGCTGTATTGGACGACCTTCTTTCTCAAACTCGACGAGCCCAGGCTCTTTTCCAGCGTGAGCAGCGGATTGGCGGGATCGACGGCTGGAATCTCGGTGGCCACCGACTCGCGCCCGATAGTTTCCCCCGTAACTGTCGTGAGCATGACGTCCGGGCCTTTCACGCCTTCACCCGCGACTTCGACTGTAGCGACATTGACATCGGTTGGCAGCGTCAGCATCGTTTGCGCCTGGGCCGGCGAGACGTTGTCGCCCAGCAGCCGGACATACGCGCGCGCTTCCTCCGCTGCGGACGGGAAGGTGGTGGCCCTCGGACCGGTGCCGACCGTGCGGGTCGGAAATCCGGACTGGCCGATATCGGCGGCGATCTGGTCGATTTCGGCGATCGGCGTCGGTCCGCGTGTCGTCACCGACTGGAGCGCCTGGATCAGGTCGGTCATCTCGAAGCGCTGCAGGCTGCCGCCGCTCAGCGCGCGCACGCGCGCGAGGAGCCGGCCGAGCGCGTCGATCGCCGCGCCTTCGTGGCCCGGGTAGCGGCCCACGAAGGCGCGGAAAGGCGTGCGATTGGCACGCTGGCGCAGCATCTCCATCACTTCGTCATGGCGGATGATGGCCTCGGCGTGTCCCAGTTCGTTCCAGTACGGCAAGTCGTCGCGATACAGCCCGCGCAGCGCGGAGTCGAAGCGCGCGCCCGTGAGCCGCTGGAATTCCTGCACGGTCATGCCCGAGCGCTCGACGTACACGTTGTCGAGCGCGCGCTGGAGTTCCGTGTCGAGCGTCAGATGCTGCTGCAATACGAACAGCAGCGAGTCGGACGGAACGCGGTTGCCGGCGCGCAGCAGTGTGGCGATTGCGAGATCCTGCTGGTCCTGCGAGAACGCGCGCAGCGCTCCGGCGAAGGCGTCGAGGCCGGCCACTGCATCGGCAATCGTCGTGCCGAACGGGCCGTGCGCGGCCGCGAGCGTGCGGAACGAGTCGAACCCGTTGCGGCCGATGAAATCGAGCGCATTCGGCGCGCTCGCCAGCGGCTCGAGAAAGCCGTCCTGCGCGATCCGATTCACGACTTCCTGCCGCTGCGCACCGAGCCAGCGCAGGTAGCCGGGCGCGTCGGCAGCCGGGATCGCGCGCATCAGCGTATCGGCTGCCGCCGACTCCAGCGCGCCGTACAGGCGGTCGAGTCCCTCGCCGACGCCCGCATTCAAGCCGCCTTTTTCGAGCGCCTGCGCGACGCCCTCGGGCGTCACGAGTTGCTCGGGACGACGAAGCATCTCCAGCGCCGAGATCTGCTGTTCGTCGGTAAAGGGCGCGAGCCGGCCGAGGAAGGCTTCGCAATCGGCCGTCGAAAGGCGGAACGACGGCCCGGCCAGCACATCCCAGATGCGGTTGATGTCCCCGGTCGTCAGGTGGTGCAGCAGATTGGGCGACGACGCCAGGCCATCGAGCTGCCCGCCGCCGATCAGCGCGCCCGCGCGTTCATCGGTAAGCCGCCCGAGCGCGTTCAGCAGTTTCTGCGCGCGGCCGCGGTCGACTGCCACCCGGTTCAGGAACGCCAGCAGTTCTTCTTGCGACATGCGCGCCGCGCCGGCCTCGGTCGTCGACAACAGCCGTTCGAGCCCGTCGGTCTCGACTGGGCCCATGCCGATGTCGGCGAGCTCGAAGACCCGGCGGAACATCGAGAACTCGAAGCGCCGCCCGATGGCGCCGAGGCTCAGCCCTTCGCCGAGCGTCGCCATGCGCTCGCGCAGGCCGGTGATGATCGTCTGCACGCTCGATGCTTCGAGAAAGGTCGCGAGACGTTCGCGGATCGCGGACAGCGCCTGCGAGATCTCGGCCGCATAGCGGGCGGGCGAGACGCCCGATCGTCGGATGACCCCGATGGCTTCGTCGGCGGTGTTCAGCACGGTTTGCCCGCCGACCCGGAACGCGCCCTGCAGCGCCGGACCGATCACGAACTCGCCGAACAGCCCGAACACGGCGCCCATCGTCATGCCGCGCACATACTGGCCAAGGCTCGGGCCCGGCCCGTTGCGCAGCAGCGTGTCGGCGAGCCCATGCGAGAACACGACCGCGCCGCCGCCGAGCGAGCCGCCGACGATGCCCACGAAGAGCCGTTCCGCGACCCAGCCGCCGACGATGTCCGACATCGTCGCGCGTCCGATGCGCAGCGCGATCGCGCGCCCGCCGATGCCCGCGAAGCGGAAGGTCAGCGCGAACAGGTAGCCGTCGATCGCGGCCATCACGAAGCCTTCGAGACTGTAGTGCTTCGCAGTCGCGAGATAGAGGATCTCCGAGACGAATACCGAGGTCAGCACTGCCCCCGTGCCGCCGGCCGCCTCGACCAGCGCGGTGACGATGCCGGCTTCCCACGCGACGGCAATCACCGCAATGCCGCCGATCACGAGCCCGACCGTCTCCAGCCGGTCACCCATGCGGCCCAGATCCCAGCCGAACAGGAGCCACTCGAAGTCGAGTTCCGTGGTCGTGCGGCTCGTGCCGGCAAGATCGGTCCAGCTCGATTCGCCTTCGATCTTCTGGACCATGTTGAAGGTCACGTTGTAGCGCTCGATGCCGCGGTCGACGACAAACTCGATCGCGGTCACGCGCAGCGACGTGATCTGGGTGACGGTTTCGAAGTCGTCGTTCGAGAGGTGGATCGCGGCCACCGCCCGGTTGATCGCTTCGTTCGCGAACTCCTGGTTGTTGAAGTCCCTGGCGACCCGGCCGGCCATGATGTCCCCGAGCAGCTGATTGGCCGCGGTCTCCAGGGCAGCGTCGAACTCGGCCCGCCGTTCTTCGCGCAGATGCTTCACGCGCGCGTGCGACGCATAGTCGGCGTAAGCGTCGGCGACCACGCCGTTGTGCGCCACGCGCCGGTCGGCGTCGTGGAACAGCCACATC
This sequence comes from Paraburkholderia sp. A3BS-1L, assembly GCF_051125215.1. Lineage (NCBI taxonomy): Bacteria > Pseudomonadati > Pseudomonadota > Betaproteobacteria > Burkholderiales > Burkholderiaceae > Paraburkholderia > Paraburkholderia sp. A3BS-1L. Next base: position 284,365 of record NZ_CP120445.1, read on the forward strand.
GCGCCGCTGTCCGGGAAGTAGGCATTCTTGAGCGCTGCGCGCGTCGCGTTGTTGTAGTCGCTGCGCATCTGGCTGATGCGCGGATGCGCGTTGTAGCGCGCCGACGCCGTGGCCGCCTGGATGAAGTGCAGGGCGGCGTCGCCGCGCGTGCTCGCCATCTTGTCCAGCAGCGCGTCGAACCACCGGCCGCCGTCACGCCGCTGCAGCGCCTCCATCCAGAGGTCGAACATCGTGAGCCTGCCGGCCCCGTTGGCGCGAGCCCCGAGGTCGCTGGTGCAGAGCGCGTCGAGCCGGCTCCACCACGGGATTTCAGCCAGCGAATCGCCGCGCGGATAACTGCCGAGCAGCGTAACGATGGCATCGGCGATTTGCTCGGCACGCGCGCGGTGACTGGCCGCGAACTGCTGGTCCTCGTTCAGCGCGAAGGTCGCGGACAGCAGCGCGCCGCGCCAGCCGACCCGCCAGCGGCCCCAGCGGCTGTCCGCATCGAGCGCCAGCGTGGCCGGGGTCGTCAACGGCGCGACGGTTGTGCGCACGGCATCCGGCAGCGTGTCCAGCGTGTCCTGGTTGAGCAGGCGCAGGTCCCGCCTGGGGTAGACGAGCGGGCCTGCAGACGGCAGTGGGTCGCGCGTTTCGACGAGTTGCTGCAGCGTCGTCGGGAGCACCGGCGCGGTGACCTCGACCGGCGACACGTGCAGCATCGTCGTTTCATCGCCCATCGCGGCGATGAAATCGGGCCATGACACGCCCAGCGCATCGCGAAACCCGTCCTGGTAGACGAGGAACTCCAGCTCGCGGTTACGGACCTCGACGTCGACCGGCGTGCCGGGCCGCGCATAGGTCTCCAGCGAGATGGTCGGCAGGACCATCATCGTGAAGATGACCTGCGCGCCGGGCATCAGGTAGACCTCGCCGCCGTAGATCCTGAGGTAGCGGCTGTTGCCGCTCAGGTCGGATGTGGCGCCCGCAACGAGATTGTCTTGATCGAGTTCGATCACGCGCTGCCGGTCCCGCTCCGACAGGTTGATCACCCAGAACCCGTCTTCGCGTCCGGGGTGCGCACGGCTCAGCTCCAGCGCGCGTGCGGACAATTCCGCCGAGAGATCGTCGCGCCGGTACGGCCGGTCGACCCGCACGACCCACAGCGAGACCCATTTCAACTGCTCCTCGTAGTCCGCATAAACGGTGGCGTAGTCGGTGTGGCGGTCGTGGATGGAGGTATCGAGGAACGCGAGGTACTCGCCGACCTTGGCGTGAAAGTTGATGCTCGTCAGCGTTTGCCAGCCGCGCCACGGCCGCCGGCGCAGGCTCGTGCCGGTCGTTGCCGTCGTGCCCGTGGTCGGGGTGCTCGCCTGCGTGCGCGCCGAGCGCTGGATCACGCGCGCGAGGCGCGCCTCGGTGTCCTGGCGCGTTTCGGCCGGGACGCTGCGCAGGTTCGCGCCGCGCCACGAGAAGGTGGGGTCGTGCACGACGATGGCCGAAGGGTCGCCGGAGCGCGCCGTCGCCGCCGCCGAACGCCGCATGGCGCGCGCCATCGCCGCCGCGAGCGCGGCGTCGAGGTCGGCCGGGCGATGCTCGATCGCGTCGAGATCCACCGACAAACGCACCGGAATGTTGACGTTGATCCGCATACGCGCAGAGAAGCGGGTATCAGCCGGTCAGCTCGCGGGCGAGCCGTTCCAGCGTGGCGTGAATCAGGCGGTCCTCGTCGATGGCCGCCACCGTGTTGCGGACCTCGATCTCCACCGGGAAGTGGTAATGGACCTCCGGCGGGCCGCTGCCGCTCGTTTCGTCTGCTTCGGAACCGAGCGACCAGCCGACCGAATGGCCGTCGTGCACGAGGGTTCCCGAGGTCGGATCCTGCGTGTCGTGTCCGCTGTGTCCATCAGGCATGGTCGGTTACTCCGGGCGGGGCTAGGGCAGCGTGGCGGTGGTGTTGCTCTTGTCGGTCTCGGCGGCGCTGAGACAGAAGCCGGTGAACGTTGCCGTGGGCGCGCCCGAGACGGTCGCGGTGGACGGCACCGCGCTCGTGATGACGCAGTTGCTCATGACCACCGACGCGTACGCCCAGTCGTTGCCGTTCATCGACTCTTGCAGCGTGACATCGAACGGCGTGCGCTTGATCGCCAGCGCGGTCAGCTCGGCAGCGACCGTGCCGATGGCCTTCACGGTCATCGTGAACGTCATCGACTGCGGCGAGTAGATCACGCCGATGTGCGTGTGCTCGATCGAGTGCAGCGGCTCCGCAGTCAGCGTGAAGGTGGGGGTGAACGAGTCGATCGGCGTGATCGTTCTAGTCTGGTTGTTTGCCGTATAGGACACGGCCAGCCGGGTGTTCCAGTCAGGCATGTTGGGCTCCTCTTCGGTAGGCAGCGCGGGAAACGAAGCGGTCGGTCAGAAGCTCGGCGCCAGCGTGACGCGCAGCTGGTGCACTGCCGGGCCATAGGTGATCGACACGAACACGTCGACGGTCCGGTTCGCGCGCGCGGTCACGATCAGCGCGCTGTCCGTCGCGCTCCAGGCCGACTCGGGCGTCATCAGGATGTTGAGCACCGGGATCGTGGTCGAGTAGTCGTCGATCACGGCAGCATTGAGCAGCGGCCCGAGGATCGCATCGATGCGCACCTTGACCTGCGTGAGGCCTGCCTTGGTAATGCGCGAATCGCCGATCAGGCCGATCAGGCCCGCCTTGAGCCGAAAATCGATGTCATCGAGCACCCGCACGATGTCGATGTAGAGCAGGCTCGCGTCGGTGGTGTAGCAGCGGCCCTCGCCGAAGTAAAAGCCGCCGCCGACGATCAGCGAGGGCTGGATGATCGGCACGATGCCGGCCTCCGAGAGCCCCTTGATCTCGCTCGGCCCGTACTGGCTGGCGGTCGGCACGCTCACGCCGCGCACCTGCTTGAGCACCATCGAGACCTGCGGCGCGTAGCCGGCGATCGCGCCAGTGGCCGCCGAGGCGACGTCGACCGTCGCGCCGCGCGCGGCCACCAGCACCATGCGGCTCACGTCGCTCTTCAGCGGCGTGGCCGTGGCGTCGACGTCGTGAACGTAAGTGGGCGACTTCGCGGTCGCCGGGTTGATCATCGCCACGCCGAGCCGTTTCTGGCCTTGCGACGACATGGTCTCGACGTGCGCCTTGAGCGCGAGCAGGTTGGTCGGCGGATTGCCGCCGGCGGCGGGCACGCCGACATCGGTTTCGTTCGCGAGGCAGACGAAGTCGACATCGTCCGCGGCTTCGAGCGACGCCAGCGCGCCGGCGTAGTCGTTGCCGTTGACCTTGACGCCATACACTTTCGAGGGCGTCGGACTTTGCAGCATCGCGAGCTTGAGCGAGGTCGACAGTGTCGTGTCGGCCACGCTGCCGTCGGGGTTGACCTTGGCGAAGTGCTGCGACACGTCTGACGCCGTGTCCACGACGGTCGGCATGTCGAATGCCGCATCGCCGCCGTCTGCGCCGGCGGGGGTCTTGCCAACGATCGCGATCACGCCGGGCGAGCGCTGCGCGATGGGCATCAGCGCGGACGTATCGATGTTGACCAGGATGAAGGGAAACGCCGCAGGGACGGTTGCTGACATAAGTTGCTCCTTTGATGTCAGTTCTGAACACGAAACGGGCGATCCATGCTGGCCCGGTGAAATTTCGCAATGCCAGGTTTAATGGCTCGAATCGATATGGATTGCTAACATGCTTGTTTAGACGACCGCGAGGCCGATTCCCTGGAGCACCAGCCAGCCAGCGGCCGCCGCACGCCGCGCGCTTCGCGCGGCGTCGGCCGCCATGCCTGCGGCGGCGCCCGGCCAGCCGGTATCGTCGAACGCCGCGGCCGGCACGATCCACGTGATCGGCAGCGGCTCGCGGATCGGCAGCGTGGCGTCTACCGCGCGGGTGAGGCCCATCTGGCCAAGCTGCTGCCGAACGATCCGCGATTCCGTGAGCAGGTCGCCAACCGAAAAGCCCACGTCGCGGATCATCAGCGCGGTCCCGATCGGCAGCGGCTCGGGCAGCGACGGCACGTCGTTGGGCGGCGAAAAAGTGATTTGCAGGGGATAGGCATGGAGCACGCCGCGCAGGTTCACGATCAGGTCGCTTACGGACGATGCGCCGTTGTCGTGCAGCCACTGGTCCAGCAGCGCGCCTGTCATCAGGTCGGGCTGCGCGAAAGCTGCACGCAGATGCGTGAGCAAGCGCGTGCGCCGTTCGTTTTCGAGCGCGGCGGAATCGGCCGGCAGTGCACCGAGCGCGGCCACGATCTCCGCATCGATCCGTCCAGCATCGACCACGTTGCCGCGCGCCGCGCTTACGTGTCCGGTAGGCGGCGTCGAGCGGGCGATGATCGCGCCGCGCCAGAATGCATCCACGCGAATCGCGCTTTCGCCGAGCCCCGACAGCACGAACTGCGAGTCGGTGCGCTCGCCCGTGGCCGAGCGTCCCCAGTATCCATCGAGAGTGGCAACGCGCGGGACCGCGAGGCCGAGCTGGATATCGTCGAAAACCGCGCTGTACGGTCCTTGAATGGGCATCGCGCTGGTGTCGTAAGCCGTCGACGCGATTTGCGCGAGGCTGTCGCTGTCGAAAACACCACCGCGAGCCGCCGGATCAGCGAGCCTGATGAGGAGCGTATCGACGAAGTTCACGCTGGCATCCTTTCTTCGCTAGCCTGCAGACAATCGTGGCACTACGATGAAAACAGACAGCACTGTTTTGAATTGAAATTCAAAAGGCTTTGCCGTGCGTTGAGCGTAGACGATGGGTGAATCTTGTCAAGAAACGGCGAGATTGCGCATCGCTCATTCCTCAGGTGTGAGGCACCTTACGCGCGAATCGTTCGTTGGAGATTATTTAAGCATCTCAGTATCGAATGTTTATTCACGTTTGGACGGATGAAAGCGCTTTCGCAAAGGTCGAAAACAAACTTTGGTATCCGAAACGTGATTGCGCGCGAGGATCGATGGCAATGCGTTTTGCATGCGTAAAGTTTTTCCCGTCGTCCTCGGTTGCATTGCTGATTTCCGGATACGGCGCGTTATCGGCTTGCCAGCACACTCAGAACTTGTGGCGCAACCCGGCCACCACCACGGTTTGGCTTGCAGAACTGGACGGAGAGAACATGTAGACGTCGGCGTTCGCACCGCTGGCCCGCTGGTAGTCGCAGAAAAGGTAGATATCGGTGCGCTTCGAGAGGAAGTAATCCGCACCGGCCTGGATGTTGTTCCAGTGCGGCGCGCGGTTATAGCCGCCATATCGGCCGGCAGTGTACACATAGCCTGTCGAAAGCAGCAGCGACGGAGTTACGCTATATGACGCGCTCACATCGACGTTTACAAGATGCAGGCTGGTCGTGTCGAGATAGTCGTACCGCACGTCGGTCACGAGACCGGAGACGCGCAGTTTCCCCGCCGTGTATTGCGCGCCCGCGCCGAACTCGCGCTGACGCCGTACGCCCACTGAGGGATCCAACGGACTCGAATGGAAGAGCAGGAAGGGGGCACCTGCGTAGTCGTCGGTCAGCGCACCCGAAGGGTTGGCACCCGCGCCAGGGCGATCGTTCTGCAGGTAGATGGCCGCAAGCCTGAACTGGCTTGCCTCGTAAGCAACACCCGAGCTCACCGAGCGATTGAGCGCCCACTGGCCGGCGGCGTTGCTCATGGCGTACATGACCTGCGCGCGCAAACCGCCGACCGTAGGGCTTTGGTATTTGAGCGAATTGTTGTAGCGATAACTGCCGAACACGTCGTCGTTGTCGCCCGGGTGCACGGCAAGCCCCGTTGCGGCAATGGCCGATTCGAAGGGCGCGAGGTAATCGTAAGCGGTGTCGTACTGCCGCCCCGCCGTCAACGTGCCGAAGCGTTCGCTGCTCAGACCCACGTAAGCCTGGCGCCCAAACATGCGGCCGCCCTGTTGAAACTTTCCGGTCGTGATGTCGAAGCCATTCTCCAGCGTGAAGATCGCTTTCACGCCGCCGCCCAGGTCTTCCATCCCGCGCAGCCCGAAGCGGCTGTTCTGGTTCGTACCCGAGACGAGTTTCAGGTTGGCATGGCCGCCCTCGTTGCTGGCCCACGCGAGACCCTCTGAGAGAATGCCGTACAGCGTGATGGAGCCTTGCGCCTGCGCGGGCGCATGCAGAGCCAGCAGGCCGAATGTCAGGATGAAACCGGTTCTCAGGCGCACGAACGCCTTGCATGGGGTTGCAGTCATTGTTCTTTCTGATGGTGATGGGAATACGTTTCCAGCGGCGCTACGATTGGCAGTCCAAAAAATAGTGGACAGGAAAGACGATTCGATTGTCGCGGGACGGGCAGGCCGTCCCGGTGCGGTCTAAAGGAACTTGGGCGGCGAGCCTAGTCGAACGCGCCTGCGAGCAGCGCCCCGTAGCCGTGCGGCCGTTGCGCGAGACCGAGCGTGCGCAAGCAATGCCAGAGCAGCGCCTGGTTGCTGGTCACCACCGGTTTGCCGCGCGCTTCGATGGCGTCGATGACGGGCGCGAGCTGAATGCCCGCGCAACTGATCAGGAACGCGTCGACGTTGGCGAGATCCACACGGTTGGCGAGCTCCGCCCAATGCTCCGGCGGCAGCATGCCTTGCTCGACCGGCGTGGATCGCGGGTCCGAGATTTCACTTACGATCTCGATGCCCGCGCGCGAGAGAAACGCACGCTCCATCTCGACGACCTCGGCCGGATACGGCGTCATCAACGCGACGCGTTTCGCGCCGCAGGCGGTCAGCGCGGCGAGCACCGCGTCGGTGGTGGTGACCGAACGAATGCCGGTTGCCGCGAGAATGCGCCGGTTGATCGCATCAGCCCCGACCGCCATGCTGGCGGCCGTGCAATTCATGGCGATGAGCTCGACAGCGGCTGTGGCGAGCAACCCTGCGTGCGTTTCCACGTCGGCAATGACAGCGGTGTCGCTCTCCAGCGAAGTCCGCGAGAAAGGCATGCGCGTGGTGACGAACTGAACTCCCTCGGGCGCCATCAATTGCACTTCAAAGTCGCACAACCCGCCGGACGGATACAAATGCCCAATGCGGGCCCGAGTGCCAAAACCGAGACTCATAACCAGTTCCGTGACAAGAAAACAGATTTGCCGAAGCACGTGCGCATCATGCGTCGCGCGCGCGCCGCACGTGTTCCGGCGTGGGCGTGAGCAGCACGGCAAGCGATGCGAGCAGCGCGGTCGCGGCGAACATCACGAAATTCCAGAAGGGGGAGATATTCAGACCGGCAAGGTAGCCGCCGATCACCGGGCCGCACATCGCCCCGAAGCGTCCCACGCCCACTGCCCAGCCCGTGCCGGATGCGCGCGCGTGCGGAGCGTAGTAGTTCGCCACGTAGCCGAGCAGCACGAGCGCCACGGCGATACTGCCAAACCCCGCACACGCGACGAGAAGGTAGTTCACTACCATTACGCTTTTATACGAGAGCGCGGCGATCGACACTGCACCGACGAGAAACGCCGAGGCGATCGTGAGGCGCGGGCCGAAGCGGTCTGCAATACGCCCGATCGCCACGCCGCCCATTGCCGCCGCAAGATTGAACACCGCGAAGAACGACAGGCTCGAGCCAAGATCGTAACCGTTCTTGCGCATGATCTGCGGTAGCCACGTGCCCAGGCCGTAGACAAGCATGATCGCCATGAACTGCGCGGCCCATAGGCAGAGCGTGCCCATCGCGTTCTTGCGCGAGAACACTTCATGCAGTACCTCTCGAAACTGCGCCTTTTTCTGCTCACCCGGTGCGCCGCGCGCCGGTTCGCTCATGCCGAGCCGCACGGCAAGCTTACGCGCATCCTCATGGCGGCCTTTGCGCACGAGGAACTCGAGCGACTCGGGCAGCCACATCATCAGCACGGGCACGAAAAGCAGAGGTGTTGCGCCGATGGCCACGACCGCGCGCCAGCCAAAACTCTCGATGAACGCCATGCCGGAGAGCGCCGAAACGAGCGCGCCGATCGGATAGCCCGAGTACATGATCGCGAAGTTCAGGTTGCGCCGCTTCGGCGGCGAAAACTCGATGGTCAGTGCTGCCGCCACGGAAATGACGCCGCCGAGTCCAAGGCCGCCTATGCCGCGCATGAGCGCGAAGATGGCAGGGGTTGGCGCCCACACCGCGCCGAGCATCGACAGCGAAAACAGGGCGACGCAACCAATGAGGAGTTGCTTGCGGCCCGCGAGATCGCTCAGAAGGCTGATGAAGTAAGCGCCGAAAAGCGTGCCGACGAGCGCAGCGCTGCTCATCTGGCCGATTTCCAGCGGCGTGAGGTGCCAGTGCGTATCGGCCAACAGCGAGGGGACGATCGTGCCCATTACGCCGATGTCGTAGCCCTCGGAGACGATGGCGACCCAGCATAGCGCGAGGACGAGGCAGGTTGTGCGCAGCGGGATGGTTTGGGCGGGGCTTTCGGCCGCCGCATCGGCAACGTGCATGACATCTCCGGGTGATTGGGAAATATGGAATCGGAACGGGCGCTATGCGGACCGCCCAGGCGATGCCATGGCGCGTCAGACTCAGCGACTCGAATAAATAGTGGCATTCATTATTTTTGAGCGCAAACCAGTGTTAACCCTGATTAATATCAAATTGCTCCCTGCGTGGCGCGATAGGGAGCAGGAAAAAAGCCATAAATTCAGGGGAATTGTGGAGTCTGCGCGGGAGGCCGTGCGCCGCGGTAAACGCGCGGCGCTGGAATTGTGTGAATCGTATTAGTTATACGCTTTCCGCACGCTTGCGACGCGTGCGTGGCGCCGGTACCTCCGGCCCCAGCACGAGGTCGACCATGAGCGCCGCAACGGCTTCGAGGTCGCGCGTGTCGCCGATGCGGCTGTTGATCGCAAAGCCGTCGTGCGCCATCCACAGCACATGCGCGAGCAGCTTGTTGGTTGCCACATGGGCGACCTCGGGCGGCAGGCTCTCGACGATCAGTTCCGTCACGAAGTCTTCACAACGCGCGAGCAGGTCGTTGGGCTTGGGCGTGCCGCGCGGCGCGCTCGCGAGCGCTTCGATCATGGCGTTCGCGAACGAGTAGTCGGCGGCCGGAATATCGCCCCAAAGCCCCAGTACGATGCGGCGTAGGCGCGTGCGCGGCGTGGGGAACTTGCGTACCGCGTCGCGCAGCGTCTCGAGCTGCTGCATCAGCCACGGCGTATAGATCTCGTAGAAGATCAGCAGCTTCGAATCGAAATATACATACAGGTTCGCGACCGTCATGCCCGCAGCGCGGGCAATTTCCGTCATTGTCGTCGCCGTGTAGCCCTTGCGGCAGAACAGATCGAATGCCGCGGCGACGATTGCGTCGCGCACGTCTGCCTTTTTGACTTGTGCCATCCATGTCCCCTGTGCGGCCGCCGCTTCCCGCGCGGCCCTGTTGTTGAGCGGTCGATCCCGGAGCGTGTCATGACCGGGTTGCATTCGTTATTTTACCAGGCCTCCCGGGCTCGGCATGTCGATCAGCGTTAAGTCTTGGTCCGGATAAATTGATACTTGACAAGGCTAGTGCTTCAAAACAGAATGGCATTTAATTTTGAGAGTTGATTGAACGGAGGCATCGCACCATGAAACCCGAAACGTTTTTCCTCACGGACCGCTATCCCGAGCTTGGCAAAGGCCCGGTGCCGCTCGAACCCTATGTCTCACCCGAGTATTACGAGCGCGAGAAGACGCAGATCTTCAAGAAGACCTGGCTGCAAGTTGGACGTGTCGAAGAGATTCCGCATCCGGGCGACTATTTCGTAAAGGAGCTGGCTGCCTGCGATACCGAAATCATCGTGGTGCGCAACAAGGCCGGCCAGATTCGCGCCATGCACAACGTGTGCGCGCACCGCATGAACCAGCTCGTGTACGACAAGTGCGGCCATACGCGCAAATTCTTCTGCAAGTTCCACGGCTGGGCCTATGACCTCGACGGCAAGCTCACCGGCGTGCCCGACGAAGACTGCTTCTTCGACATGAGGCGCGAGGACTATGGTCTCGCCCAGGTATCGTGCGATGTGTGGCAAGGCTTTATCTTCGTGAACATGGACCCGCAGCCAGCGCAATCGCTGGCCGAGTTCATGCAGCCGGTTTATGGGGAGGTGGAGGGCTACCCGTTCGACAAGCTCACCTGCGGCTTTCAGTGGACGAGCGTTGTGAACTGCAACTGGAAGCTCGCGCTCGATGCATTCCAGGAGGCTTACCACGTTGCCTATGTGCACGGACGCTCGATTGCCGATGCCATTGACCGCAGCGAAGGCGGCAGCATGCGCCCGCTCGACGTGGTATGCGGCGACCTGCACCGGCGGCTTTCGCTCGCCGGCAACCAGAAGTCCGTGTATGGCAACCCCAAGGCCGTGACCTCGGGCGGCGCCGCGGCCGAGCAGGCGCTGGCCGAATCCGCACAGACTCGCCCGATTGCGGCAGCGGCCTTGCGCGCGGCGATCGGCAGCGCGAAGCATGAGTTTCCGCTCGACGCGCTGCCCAAGGGCGTGAACTGGACGAAAAGCGAAAACTGGCTGTTCGACATCAACGTCGTATTCCCCGACTTCTACGTTTCGCTGCGTCCGAACTATTGCCAGGCGTACAACTTCCGGCCCATCGCTCACAACAAAACCCTGTTTGAAGGCCGCGTGTATTACCCGGAGATGACTACCGCGGGCGGGCGCTTCTTCCTCGAGTACATGAAGGTCGCGCTGCGCGACGTCCTGCTGGAAGACATGAGCACGCTGGAGCGCACCCAGCGCGCCGCGGAAACAGGGGCGAAGTCTCACATGATTCTTCAGGATAGCGAAATTCTGGTCCGGCATGGCGCGCACGTCGTCGACCGGCTTGTCGCTGCTGCCATCTGAACTCACGCCCGCCTTTAAATCCTGAGGATTTTTTTATGGAAACGAAGACCATCAATATCGAGGCGCTGCGCGCCACCGCCGCGCCGGTGCCCGAACTGCCAGCGGAATTCGCAAGCCTGCAGTCGTTTGCCGGCTGGGCGCTCGACACGGAAACTGCGCGCAACGTGCGCCGCCACGCCGTGACGATGGACGAGATCCACGCGTTCGTTGCCGCGATGCTGCCCGAAATGGAGCGCATTTTCGCGTGGCTCGATCGCTTCGACATGAACGCCCTGCCTGCCGACGCGCGCGCGCTGATGTGTCTGACGCTCTCACTGGCCGAAGTCGCGCCGGCCGTCGAGTTCTACGCGCAGCAGGCCGTGGTGGACGGGTTCGACCCGCGCCGTTTCGCCGCCGATGAGGCGTTCGTCATGTCGCCCGCGCTGTGAGCGACGCAAGGAGACAAGCATGAGTCAATGCCGCGTTTTCGCCATCGACGACAACCTCAAGGAAGTCGTGGCAGATGGTCTCTACATGAAGCATCTCTTCGGGCAGACGATGAGCGTTGCGGTCGTGAAGTTTGTCGAGGCCGCTGGTCACGCCCTGCCGGTCAAATCGCACCAGCACGGTGAGGAAGCATCGCTGCAGGTGAGCGGTGGCTGCTCGGTGTTCACGGGCGAGGGCGCCGCCACGGACACCGAATTTCCCATGCACGCTGGCGAAGCGCTGCTGATTCCCGCCAACACGCCGCATTACGGTCGCAACCGCTTCGAACCTGCCGGCATGAGCCTGCGCCTGAACGCGGTCACGCCGCCGCGCAAGGAGTATGGCGCGGAAGACACGGTGCCTTACTATCCGCTTGCCGAGCGCAAGGAGCAGCCGTGAGCGAATCATCCTTGCAGCCCTGCCGGCTCGTCAGGCAAGCAGAGTCCGCCACGCGCGGTTCGGCGTTCGACATGAGCATTCGCGAGTTGCGGGGCGGCGAGCGGATCGAAGCGGCCGCCGGACTCGCAGGCGAAGAAGTGGCGGCAATTCTCGAAGGCAGCTTCAGCATTGAAGCGGCTGGCGAGCACTATCGGCTCTCGTCTGGCGAAGCCATCATCATTCCGCCTGGCGCGGCGCGGGCGTGGACCTGCACGTCCGCCACCGGTGTGCTGTATCGCGTGATCAATCAGGGCGGCTTCGCGGCCGGCGAGGCGGGGGCATCATGAGCGCCGCGCGGCATGTAGTGATCGTCGGCGCGGGGCATGCAGGCGGTCGCGTGGCCCAGCATCTGCGCGCGCTCGGCTATCGCGATCGGCTGACGCTGATCGGCGAGGAGACGCACGCGCCCTATGAACGGCCCGCGCTCTCGAAAGAACTGCTGCTCGGCGAAAAGCGCGGCGACGAACTCATGCTCGGCCCCGCTTCGTTCTGGGATGACGCCAGTACCGTCGAGCGCGTGCATGCGCGCGTCACAGGCGTCGACAAGCAGGCGCGGCGGCTCGCGCTCGACGACGGAACGAGCCTCGGCTTCGACGAACTCGTGATCGCAAGCGGCGGCGCACCGCGCATGCTCGACGTGCCGGGTGCGATGCTGCCTGGCGTGATCGGTCTGCGCACGCTCGACGACGGCCTCGCGCTTGCCGAAGCGTTGCGCAGCGTGAAGCGCATCGCCATCGTCGGCGCGGGCGTGATCGGCATGGAGGTGGCGAGCAGCGCGCGCGCGCTCGGTATCGAGGTCACGGTGCTGGAGGCCGGCGAGCGCATTCTCGCGCGCAGTCTGCCGCCCGCGCTTTGCGCATGGCTGCGTGAGCGACACGAATCACAAGGCGTGCGTATCGAGACCGGTGTGCAGGTGCGCGCCATCGCGTCCAACGAGGGCGAGTGCGGCTATATCGTGCAAGCCATGCGAGAGGACGGTACGACGTTCGCATTGCCGGCCCAGCGCGTGCTCGTGGCCGTCGGCATTGAATGTGCGGTGGGCTTTCTGGATGGCACAGGCCTCGCCTCGCGCGAAGGGGTGAGCGTTGACGAGCGCTGCCGCAGCCCGCTCGCGCCGTGGTGCTACGCGGCGGGCGATGTCGCGCAGGCCTGGCATCCGCTTTACGGAAAGCCTGTGCGCCTCGAAACATGGCGCAATGCCGAAAACCAGGCAGCGGCCGTGGCGGGCTTCATCATGGGGCGCAATGAACCGTACATGGAGATCCCGTGGATGTGGACCGACCAGGCTGGGCATAACGTCCAGGTTGTCGGCCTGCCTTCGCGCGACGACGAGGTATGCGTTCGCGCAACGCGCAACGGTCATCCGTCTACGGTGCTGCTGCTGCGCGAAGGATGCGTCACGGGAGGTGTGCTGATCGATAACGGCCGCGAGCGCCGCCATCTCGAAGCACTCGTCGCCCGGCGTGCGAAGCCGGCGCCCGAGCGGCTTGGCGACGCGTCGATTCCGCTCAAGGAGCTTGCACAATGAACGACGCAAGCCTGCACGAGCGCGTGGCGCGCCTCGAAGCCGTCGAGGCGATTCGCGAACTCAAGGCGCGCTACGCGGCACTTGCCGACGCAAAATACACGAGCACCCACGAACGCCAGCCCGCCGACGTGCTGGCACGGGTGGCATGGGACCAGGCACTGTGCTTTACCGAAGACGCCGTGTGGGAAGGTGGTGCGGGATTCGGCGACTCGCTGGTGGGCCGCGCGCAGTTGCACGAGTGGTTCAAGCGCTCGCCGTGGTGCTTTGCGGCGCACTACTACGGCAGTCCACAGTTCGATATTCGCGCGGATGAGGCGAGCGGCACCTGGCGGCTGTGGCAACTCGCCATGCGCGAGGACACGCGCGAGGTCGTGCTGCTTGCCGCCGTCACGCGAGAACGATATCGGCGCGACGCCGATGGCGCATGGCGTTGCGCTTACATGAATTTCGCACAGATCCACCTTGCGCCGCTCGGCGCCGGTGCGAGCGCGCTCGCCGCGACGCTTGCGGCGCTCGACGCTGCTCGATCAGTGCGCGCGTGATTACGTGAATTTTCAACAGGAAACCGGAATATGTGTACCCTGACAATCGCACATGACGAAGCCCACAGCGAAGCCAACCCGGCCGCCCAGCCGGTGCATTGGTATCGCGCCGGCGAGGTGGCCACGCTCTTCGCAGCCGGCCCGAGCTGCGGCGTGCGCATCGAGCATCATGAGCTGGCGCTCTTCGAGATCGACGGCACGGTCTACGCCCTCGACGACATCTGCACGCATGGCCACGCACGCCTTTCCGAAGGCGAGTTCGAAGGCCATGAGGTTGAATGCCCGTTGCACGCAGGGCTGTTCGACGTGCGCAACGGCCGCGCGCTATGCGCGCCGCTCTCGCGTGACGCTCGCTGCCACGCCGTGAAGGTTGAGGACGGCGTAGTGTTTGTCAACACCGAAGCACTGCAGGAGAGAGCGTGATGCAGGCGCCAGGCAATCGCGCCGCGCTGGCTGTTCGTGGCAAGCCGCGGGTCGCCGTGATCGGCACGGGCGGCACGTTCGCGATGCAGGCACGCCATCGTTTCGACTGGATCGAATATGGCGAAAGCGGCGTCGTCCGATCGATTGACGAACTGATGGACGAGATGGGCGCGCTCGGCAACGTTGCAGACACTGTCGAACTCGTACCCGTTCCGTTTCGGGCGCTGGGCAGCACGGCCATCGCGCCAGCCGACTGGCTGGCGCTGGCGAAGCTGATCCGGCGCACAGCCGCCGCGGACCCTGGCATTGCAGGCTTCGTCGTCACGCATGGCACCGCCACGCTCGAGGAAACCGCGTGGTGTCTCGATCTGCTGCTCCATCTCGATGTGCCGGTGGTCATCACGGGCGCGCAGCGCCCGTTGAATACGGCCGGCAGCGACGCGCCCGGCAACCTGCGCGCGGCGCTCGCGCTCGCGCAGTCAGATGAGGCCCGTGGCGCGGGCGTGCTCGTGGTCATGAACAGCCAGGTGTTTGCCGCACGCGACGTGACGAAGGCCGCAAGCTTCGAGCTTGGCGCATTCGAGGCGCCGCAGTTCGGTCCGCTTGGGCGCGTCGAGGCTTCGGGGCGCGTCGTCATGCGGCGCGGGCGCGTCGGCGCCGGACCAAGTCTGCCGCTCGACATGGAAACACTCGGCACGCTGCCGCGCGTCGATATCGTGCTCTCGTACGCGGGTGCCGACGCCGTGGCGATCGACGCCTTCGTTGCTGCGGGCAGCCGCGCGATAGTAAGCGCCGGCCTGGTGCCGGGACGCCCTGCAGCGGCGGAGCAGGCCGCGCTCGCCCGCGCGGCGAAAAGCGGCGTGGTGGTGGTGCAATCGAGCCGCGCAGCGCGCAGCGAAGTGCCAACCCAGGCGTTCCTCGAAGCAGCCGGCGTGCTCGCGGGCGGTGACCTTGCCCCGCAGAAGCTGCGTGTTCTGCTGATGCTCGCGCTGAGTTGTACGAACGATCGCGCGCAGATCCAGCGATGGATCGATGAGGCGTAAGACGGATCCCTGTGAATCCGCCAGGAGCGGTATTAGCCGTGACCGCATCGACGATGTTCACGGCAACGATGCCTGGACCAATTTTCCCTAATTTCAGGAGACAGAATGATGAGCGCACAAGTATTCGGCTCGAAGGAAGTGCACAGCCTGCTGATGGCGGCCGCGAATCTCAATGGCGGCAGCGGCAACGCGCGTTTGCAGCAGATCGTCCATCGATTGCTGCGCGATCTCTTCATGGCCATCGACGATCTCGACATCACGCCAGATGAAATCTGGTCCGGCGTGAACTATCTGAACAAGCTCGGCCACGATGGGGAAGCGGCGCTGCTCGCAGCCGGGCTCGGTCTCGAGAAGTACCTCGACATTCGCATGGACGCCGCGGACAAGGCAGTTGGTCTGGAAGGCGGCACGCCACGCACTATCGAAGGCCCGCTTTATGTGGCGGGCGCGCCGGTGCGCGAGGTCGTATCGGCCATCGCCATCGATCCGGATGAGGACGCAGGGCCGCTGGTGATTCACGGCACGGTCACGGATATGGCCGGCAAGCCACTCGCTGGCGCCCTGGTGGAATGCTGGCATGCGAACTCGAAGGGCTTCTATTCGCACTTCGATCCGACCGGCGTGCAGAGCGATTTCAACTTGCGCGGCGCGGCGAGGACGGGCGCGGACGGCAAATACGAATTTCGCACGCTCATGCCCGTAGGCTATGGCTGCCCACCGCACGGTGCGACGCAGCAACTGCTGGACGGGCTCGGCCGCCATGGCAACCGCCCGGCCCACGTGCACTTCTTCGTCACGGCCGAAAATTCGCGCAAGCTCACTACGCAATTCAATATCGAAGGTGACCCACTGACCTGGGATGACTTCGCCTACGCTACGCGCGAGGAGCTTATTCCGCCCCTGGTCGAGAAGACCGGCGGTACGACGCTGGGTCTGAAGGGCGATACGTACAAGGCCATCGAGTTCAATATCACGCTCACGCCGCTGGTTCAGGGTAAGGACAACCAGATCGTCAATCGGCTGCGCAAGGCCGCTGCGGCGTAACGTCCAAGCCGCAAAGCCCGAAAAGACGATTGCATCCGTGAAATTGTCGTGCTAATTTTTCATGAAATTAAGCCGATTAAATTTCACGGATGCTGCCATGTTCGTCGAATCGACCCGTCATGTGGAAAGCTATTACGCCCGCACGCTGCCCGGCGAGGCGCCGGAGCGCCCGTCCCTCGCGGGCGAGTGCGACGCCGACATCCTGATCGTCGGTGCGGGTTTCAGCGGGTTGCATACGGCGCTGCGGCTGGCGCTAGCGGGCCGGCGCGTGGTGGTCGTGGAGGCGAGCCGCGTGGCATGGGCCGCGTCCGGACGCAACGGCGGGCAGGCGCTGCTCGGCTGGTCGTGCGATATGGGGCCGATCGAGCAGTCGCTGGGACTCGAGGGCGCGCGCGAGCTATGGGACAGCATGCGCTGGGCGGCGCGCGAGGTGCGCGAACTGCCCGCGCGCCACGGCTTCGATATCGACTACCGGCCCGGCAGCCTCTGGACCGCCGTGAAGCGCAACCGCATTGCGCTGCTGGAAGAGGCACGCGACGAAGCCGCGCGCACATGGGGCTACGACGCGTTGCGCGTTATCGCCGAGCCGGACATGTCCGAATGGGTGGGCAGCCCGCGCTATCTCGCGGCGCTTTACGATCCCGAGGCCGGCCACCTCAATCCGCTCAAGCTGGGGCTGGGCATTGCCGCCGCGATCGAGCGCGCGGGCGGGCGCATCTTCGAGCAGACCCGCGTGCAGCAATGGCGCGAAACGCCAACGGGTTTCGTCGCGACCACACCCCATGGCCAGATCCGCGCGGGCACGCTCGTGCTCGCCTGCAACGCTTATATCGACCGGCTCGACCGCGAACTGGCGCGCCGTGTCCTGCCGGTCGGCACGTATCAGGTGGCGACCGCGCCGCTCGACCCGCAACTCGCGCATACGCTCTTGCCGCGCAATAGCTGCGTGATCGATAACCAGTTCGTTCCCGACTACTTCCGGCTGAGCCCCGATCATCGGCTGCTGTTCGGCGGCGCGTGCACGTATCTCGGCGGTATTCCCCAAGACATTCGCGCAGCGATCCGGCCGAGCCTCGAACGCGTTTTCCCGCAACTGCGTGGCGTCGAGCTCGAATACGCGTGGGGCGGCCATATCGATATCAGCATCCGGCGCACGCCGGACGTGGGGCACGCGCGCGGGCGCTACTGGCTCCAGGGTTTCTCGGGGCACGGCGTGCTGCCCACGCTGGCCGCGGCGCGAGCCGTGTCCGATGCGATCCTCGGCGACACGCGCTTGCTCTCGCGCTACGAGGCCATCCATAATCCGCGTTTTCCGGGCGGCGACGCGCTGGCCGCGCCGCTCGAAGCGCTCGGCAAGCTTTGGTATCGCATGCGCGACGTAGTCTGAATGAGGTATTCGGCATGGACAAGGAAGAAGAGATCGAGGGCCTCGCGATCCTCATTCGCGATCTGCGCAAGCACAAGAAGGTGACGCTGGCCGATCTCGCGCAACGGATCGGCCGCTCGGTGGGTTTTCTCTCGCAGGTCGAGCGCGGCATGTCGCGGCCCACGGTCGCCGATCTCACCGCCATCGGCGAGGCGCTGCAAACGCCGACCACGTACTTCTACAGCGTGAGCAAGCCGCGCGCGCTACCGTGGGTCACGCGGCCCGGCGAGCGGCGCACGCTTTACTACGGTGGCGGCATCACCGATGTGCTGGTTTCGCCGAGCATGTCGTCGGGCTTTTCGATGCTGGAGAGCCTGCTGGAGCCGGGCGCCACGAGCGGCGAACGCCCGGTGGACGACAGCGACGAGCAGGGCGGTTTCGTGCTCGAAGGTGAGCTCACCATCTGGCTCGATGGCGAGGATGAAGCGGTCACGCTCAAAGCCGGTGACAGCTTCCAACTGCCGGCGCGCTGCCGCTTCAGTTACGCGAATCGCTCGGACAAGGACGCGCGCGTGCTTTGGGTGTTCACCTGAGGCCCGATTCGATGACTGCCTCGACGCCTGCCTGATACGTCGCTACGAGAGACACGCGCTTTGCCGGCGCGCGCGTGTTCATCATGATTTGGAGTCCGGATTAAATGGCAGGTCCACCATTTCCCGCTAAAGAGGAACTCGACGTGAGCACCACCGCAACTGACCTCGTGAGCGAAGTACGCGCCTTTCGTGCGGCCCATTCCGACGTGCAATACGTCGACCTGATCTGCCTCGACATCCCCGGGCATTTCTACGGCAAGCGTTACCCCATCGCCATGCTCGAGAAAGTGGCCGCCGGCGCACTGCTCAAGCTGCCGCAAAACTGCATCTTGCTCGGTGCGCAAGGCGGGGTGTATCCGATCGGCGAATACTGCTTCCACGACGGCGATCCCGATGTGCCGCGCCGCCTGGTGCCGGGCACGCTCAAGCGGGTTCGTTGGGAGCAGCAGCCGCTCGCGCAAATGCTCATTACCTCGGACGGCACCGCGACGCCCATCGGCTTCGAACCGCGCCAGGTGCTCGCCCGCGTGCTCGACCGTTTTGCGAAGCGCGGCCTGAAACCCGTGGTCGCGTTCGAGTTGGAGTTCTATCTGTTCGATGCGAAGCTGAGCGAAGGGCTGCCCCGTCATGCGCGCGATCCACTGTGCGATGACGAAGACAATCAGCCGAACATGCATATCGAGCGCCTTTCGCGTTTCGCGCCCGTGCTGCACGAGATGGTCGAGACCGCGCGCGAGCAGGGTGTGGACGCAACGGTCATCACCGCCGAGCTCGGGCCGGGGCAATTCGAAATCAACTTTGGCCATTGCTACGATGCATTGCGCGCGGCGGACTGGTCAGCGCTCTTTTGCCGGAGCACGCGCGCAGTGGCGCTGCGGCACGGCTATCGGGCGAGCTTCATGTCGAAGCCATTTCTCGATGCGCCCGGCAGCGGTATGCACGTGCACGTGAGCCTTTACGACGAGGCGGGCCGCAACGTGCTCGCCGCGCGAGAGCAGCGCGCGTTGCGGCATGCCGTGGCGGGCTGCCTCGCGCTGCTTCCGCATTGCATGCCGGTTTTTGCGTCCAATCACAATGCATTCCGGCGCTATGGCGCGATGGTCAACGCGGCAAGCCGGGCGAGTTGGGGTTTCGAGGATCGCGATGCCTGCATCCGCATTCCCGAATCCGATGAGGCGAATCTGCGCATCGAGCACCGGCTCGCGGGCGCGGATGCCAATCCGTATCTCGTGCTCGCGGCCATTCTCGCGGGCATCGAATATGGCCTGGAAGCGGGCCGCGAGCCGATCGCGTCGCTCAATCGGGACCGCACGAGCGGTGTCGATTTTCCGTGCGACATGCTTTCGGCGGTGGCCGCCATGCGCGGGCATGCCGGCGTGCGGGAGGGGCTCGGCGACGATTTCACCATGGTTTATTGTGAAAATAAACGTCAGGACCACCTCGATTTTATGAATTCGATCGGTGCGCGAGAATATCGCTGGTTTTTGTAAAATAACGCGAAATAGTGACAAAATCGGCGAGAAAATCGCCTGCAGGAATCATTCCCGGCAGTCGCCCAGCCCGTAAGCCCCGTGTGCTTTGCGTTTCGATATGCAACGTAATTTGCCTGTTTGGCCCGTGTGAGGTAGGGTATGCAGGTTTTCTCAACTCAACACAGGTAGCAGATGAACAAACAGGAACTCATTGACGCAGTCGCCGCAAGCACGGGCGAGACCAAGGCAGCCACCGGAGCCGCAATCGACGCGATCCTCGAAGTGGTCACCAAGGCGGTCACGTCGGGCGATTCCGTGCAACTCGTCGGCTTCGGTTCGTTCTCGACCGGCCAGCGTGCTGCCCGCGTGGGCCGCAACCCGGCAACGGGTGCGGAAATCCAGATCGCTGCGGCAAAGACGGTGAAGTTCACGGCTGGCAAGGCATTCAAGGACGCCGTCAACGCGTCGTGATGCGGGCTGCCGCCGCGTGAGGTTGCGGTGGCGAAGCGCATCATAAACCGGGAGCAGGGCGCATGACGCCTCGCTCCCGGTATTCTTTTTGCCGCGCCGAATCGCCAGGTGTCCGTCTGGTTATTTCAGTTCATTACAGTGACCGTCGTTGGCTGCCGGGCTGTCCCGGTCCGCATCACCCGCATCGCCTGCATCATTCGCCCCAGTGCGCTGCAATTCGTTGCGCCGCCGTTTGGCCTCATACATGGCTGCGTCCGCGGCACGCAACATTGCTTCCACGCTTTCGCCTTCCTCGCAGCTTTGCCAGCCCAGCGAAAAACTCAATCGCGGTCCGCCGTAGAACTGGTTGTTCAATTCCACCAGCTTGGTGATGCTTTGCGCAACGACTTCGGCGTCGCGCGGACCGCTGCCGGGCATCAGCACCACGAATTCGTCGCCGCCGATGCGTGCGGCGTGGTAAGGCTTTTGAATCGCTTTTGTCAGCACCTCGCCTGCGCGGCGTAGCAACGCGTCGCCGGCGGCGTGGCCCAACTGGTCGTTGACGGCCTTCAGGTTGTCCATGTCCACGACGATCGCGCTCACCGGGAACGGCCCCTTGCGCTGCAGGCGGTTCATTTCATCCACGTAGAACGAGCGGTTCTTCAGTTTCGTGAGCACGTCGTGCTTGCCGAGGAATTCGAGGTAGGCTTCGGCCTTCTTGCGTGCGGTAATGTCGGTGAGCGCGAGCAGTACGAGATCCCACGACTCTTCGTGACCGGGAAACACCGAGAATTGCAGATGCACGTTGAGCGCGCTGCCATCAAGTGCGTAATTGACGACCTCGCGCTGCTGAAAGAGACGGCCTTCCCATAGATCGAGAAGCTGCTCGCGAAAATACGGGCGCATGTCGTCACGGAACACTTCGGGCAGGCGCGAGAGCAGCGTGTCCTTGTCGGGTGCGCGATACATGCCGAGTGTGTAGTGATTGACGTCGATCACCTGGATCTCGTTCATGCAGCGCTCGACGAATTCAGGGTGCACGTCGGTAAATGTTCTGAAATCGACGATGCCTTGCATGCGCACTTCGTCCAGCAGTTGGCGAATCGCCGTGAAATTCTCGACCCATAGCGATACTGGCGCATGCTCGAAGATCCCGTGCGCGTATTGCTCGCTCATGGCGGCGCGATGGCGTGCATCCTCCAGTGCGGAGACGTCTTCGATCGAGACGAGCACGCGGCTCCAGTCGCCTTCGTGACCGGGCAAAATCACGCCGCGCAGCAGGATGTCCATGCGCCGGCCACCGAGCGTGTAGTTCACGCTCTTGCTCCGGAACGTCGTGCGGCCTTGCCACATTTGCTCGAGTTCGCCCACGTGCGCCTGGAACATGTCGTCGCGCAGCACGTCGGCAAGACGCGCGGTGAGCTCCTCATGGCTGCGCGCGCCGTAAAGCGCAAGCGTATGCCGGTTGACCTTCAGCACGCGGATGCAGGCCGAGCATTCGGCTACGCGGCGCGGGTCTTCTTCGAGCCACGCGCGCAGATTCGTGACGCCCGCTTCGCGCCACCGGTCGAACAGGGCGCGCAACTGGCTATAGTCTTCGAGCCAAAGCGAGGTGGGGGTGACGTCGAAGAAGTCGAGCAGGTCGACGCCCATGTTGGCAAAGCTGGCGGCGGTTGCCTGTGTGCCTTGTTGCATGTTTCGTGCGTTGAGAGAGGGATGGCGCGAGCGCGGGCGGCGCGGCGGATAACTCGCATCCTACCCGAATACCGGGTGCATGAAACTGCGTTCGTGGCTGACTATGCAACGTGTATCGTTTGCGTATTGAAAGGCGGCCCGGCAGGCAGGGTCGCTTTGCGATTGCGTCCGGCCAGGCGGTAGCGAGCGATGACGTAGCACAGGGAGCAGGTGATCATCGGCCGAGTGATGGGGCAAAGGATGGTTGGACGAACCCGTGTAGCGGACACCGGGTTCGTCGAGATGCCGTGCTCGAGTGGCGCGCGACGCTAAAACTCCGCTTCGCCTGCAGCCAGCTCGAACCCTTCGTTCAGCCACCCCGTGATGCCGCCGATCATGATCTTGACGGGCCGCCCGAGTCGAGCGAGCCGGATCGCGCCGCGTGTTGCGCCGTTGCAATGCGGGCCCGCACAATAGGTCACGAAGAGCGTGTTCAGCAGGTAGCCTTCGAGCTTCGAGGCGACGATCTTGCCGTGCGGCAGATTCACCGCGCCCGGCACGTGGCCGCGCGCAAAAAGCGCGGGGCTGCGTACGTCGAGCAGGACGAAGTCCGCCGAGGACGGACTGCCGGACAGCGACGCATACACGTCGGCGCAATCGGTTTCGAAGGCGAGTGAGGCGCTGAAATGCGCGAGCGCCTCGGCGCTCGGTGCAGCGGGGAGTTCGGATACAGGTGACATGCCGGTTGCTTGTTGTGGTGTCGATGGCTTTATTCTCTCGCCTCGCACGGTGATGTCGACAGTGGCGCGATCGACAATTTCCGGTAACATCGCGCCATGTCCGATTCCACTTCTCATCTCGTCGTTGCGCTCGCCTACGACCGTCTTTGCACTTTCGAATTCGGTTGCGTGACGGAGTTCTTCGCACTCGAGCGGCCCGAGCTCGACGTCGCCTGGTATCGCTTCGCCGTGTGTGCTGTCGAGCGTGGGCCGCTGCGCGCGGCAGGCGGCATTACCGTGTCCGCACCCTATACGCTTGCGATGCTCGATCGCGCGCAGACGGTCGTGATACCTGGCTGGCGCGATGCCGGGGAGCGTCCGCCCGAAGCGCTGCTGAGGAA
This sequence comes from Paraburkholderia sp. A3BS-1L, assembly GCF_051125215.1. Classification (NCBI taxonomy): domain Bacteria; kingdom Pseudomonadati; phylum Pseudomonadota; class Betaproteobacteria; order Burkholderiales; family Burkholderiaceae; genus Paraburkholderia; species Paraburkholderia sp. A3BS-1L. Next base: position 307,342 of record NZ_CP120445.1, read on the forward strand.
GCTGCGCGCGGCGCATGCACGCGGGGCGCGGCTGTGCTCGATCTGCTCGGGTGTGTTCGTGCTGGCTGCGGCTGGCGTGCTCGACGGCAAGCGCGTGACTACGCATTGGCGTTATGCCGAACGGTTGCAGCAGTGCTATCCGCAACTGCATGTCGAACCGGATGCGCTTTATATCGAAGAAGGGCAGGTGTTGACCTCGGCGGGGTCGGCGGCGGGCATTGACATGCTGCTGCACCTCGTGCGCCGCGATCACGGCGCAGCTGTGGCCAATCGCGTGGCGCAACGGCTGGTCGTGCCGCCGCATCGCGAGGGCGGCCAGGCGCAATACGTGCCGCGTCCGATGCCGCACGACGAAGCCAGTCCGCTTGCCAAGCTGATGGATTGGGTTCGCGCCAATCCTCGCCTCGACCACAGCGTGGCTTCGCTCGCGACGCGCGCTGCGATGAGCGCGCGCACGCTGCAGCGGCAGTTTCTCGATGCGACGGGGATGGGGCCTTACGCCTGGGTGGTGCGGGAACGTGTGAGCCTCGCGCGCGATCTGCTCGAATCGCGGCCAAACTTGCCCATGGACCGTGTGGCGGATCTGGCGGGCTTCGGCTCCGAGGAGTCGCTGCGACGGCATTTCCGGCGCATCGCGCTTACGAGTCCCGCCGCGTATCGCGAGCAATTCGCCCACGGTGCGCAAAGCAAGCGGCCGCGCGCCCCAGGCGCAAAACGGCGCGCTTCCCAGTCCGGGTAAATCATCCACTGATGCATCAGTACTCCAGAACAATCTTCCCGAAGTGCCCACCTGCCTGCTGCAGACGGAACGCATCGGCAATCGCCTCCAGCGGGAACGAGCGGTCGATCACGGGCTTGATGCCGGTGGCGTCGATGGCGCGCACGAGCTCGATCTGATGCTGCCGGTTCCCGACGATCAACCCTTCCAGGCGCTGCTGGCGGCGCATCATTGTGCCGGTGGGCACCGGGCCCGCGATACCGGTCAGCACGCCGATCAGCGCAATATGCCCGCCAACGCGTGTAGCCAGGATCGACTGTTCGAGCGTTCCGGGTCCACCGACCTCGACCACGTGATCGACGCCGCGTCCATTCGTGAATTCCAGCACTTTGCCCGCCCATTGCGGCTCGCTGCGATAGTTGATGGTGTGGTCCGCACCGAGTTTCCGCGCGCGCTCGAGCTTCTCGTCGGATGACGAGGTGGCGATCACGGTCGCGCCCATCGCCTTGGCGAATTGCAGTGCGAACACCGACACGCCGCCCGTGCCCAGCACCAGCACCGTGTCGCCGGCCTTGAGCGCGCCGTTCACAACCAGCGCACGCCATGCGGTCAGCCCCGCCGTGGTGAGCGTGGCCGCTTGGGCGTGACTGTAGCCGCGCGGGCTGTGCGTGAAGGCCGTGGCGGGTGCGACCACGGCTTCGCGCGCGTAGCCATCGACGCCGTCACCTGGTGTGGCGGAGAAGTCGGCAAGCGTGGGCTCGCCGTCGAGCCATGGCGGGAAGAACGTGGACACCACGTGGTCTCCCACGGCGAATTCGCTTGCGCCAGGACCCACGGCTTCGACCACGCCCGCGCCGTCGGACATGGGAACGCGCCCGTCGGCGGCGCCCATTTTCCCGAGCACCACGCCCAGGTCATGGTAGTTCAGCGAACTGGCGTGCAGACGCACGCGAATTTCACCAGCCTGCGGCTCGCCTGGCGGGGCGAGATCCACGAGCTTGAGATTGTCGAGCCCGGCGGGCGCGATCAGCTGGATGGCTTTCATGACGATCTCCTGGTACGCGCCGCAGCGCGGCGTCGCGGGTGTTGGCGAGCTTGCCGTTGCGAACAACAGAACGAAGCATAGACGCGTGCGCGTGACGGAGTTCGAGAAGAGGCCTGCCTGAAAGCCATTGTTGCCCTGGAGGCCGGTGGTTCACTTTAATCGTTTACGTTTGACTAATTGATTAGCTATTGACAAATAAATTACGTCGCTCCTATGATGCGCCAACGGTAGTCGCAAGAGGCACGGCGGCGCAGCAATCATCCGTACCAGAATCCGGGCGGCCGTTAGTGGAGATTTCATCGAGTCATTCCGAAGGCGCGTCAGACGCCACTCAACGGAGATCCGCGTGGCGCGGATTTCCCAAAAATCTGGAGACAGGCACATGCCGCAATCGATCATCACGGACCGCGCATCCGACCCCACGCTCGCGCCGTCCGCCGCCGCTTCCCCGACCAGCGACGACCTGCTGTACCGCAAAGTCGCGTGGCACGTCATTCCGTTTTTATTCGTCTGCTACGTCGTATCGTTTCTCGATCGGATCAACATCGGCTTTGCGCAGTTGCAGATGAAGCACGACCTCGGCTTCAGCGACGCGATGTACGGACTCGGCGCGGCCATTTTCTACGTGGGGTACGTGCTGTGTGAGGTGCCGAGCAATTTGCTGCTCGCACGCTTTGGCGCGCGCCGCACGTTCATGCGCATCATGCTGCTGTGGGGCATCGCTTCGACCTGCATGATGTTCGTGCATACGCCCACGCACTTTTACGCGCTGCGTTTCCTGCTTGGCGTGTTCGAGGCGGGTTTCTTCCCCGGCATCGTGCTGTACCTGACTTATTGGTTTCCGCCGCGCCGCCGTGCTGCGGTGCTTTCGATCTTTTTTGCCGGTGTCGCGGTGGCGGGCGTGCTGGGCGGGCTCGTCTCCGGATGGATCATGCGCGACATGGGTGGCGTCATGGGTCTGGAGGGCTGGCGCTGGATGTTCGCGATCGAGGGCCTGCCCGCTGTGCTGCTGGGCCTCATGGCGGCGTTCTGGCTCGTCGACGGTCCGGAGCAGGCACGCTGGCTCAGCGATTCGGAAAAAGCTCATCTGCTCGCGCAGCGCGACGGAGCGACGCTGGACGCGCGCGCGAGCAAGCACGCAAAGGCGTCGTCACATTCGTTCGGCGCGGCGCTGCGCAATCCGCGTGTCTATCTATTTGCGTTCATCTATTTTTCGCTGACCTGCGCATCGCTCACGCTCAACTTCTGGATGCCGCTGATGATTCGCGACTTCGGCGTGCATGACGTGCTGGCGATCAGCCTCTACACCGTGATCCCGAACGCGATAGGCGCGGTGGGCCTCATGCTGATCGCGCGCCGATCCGATCGACGCGGCGAGCGCCGCTGGCATTTCGCGGCCTGCACCATCGGCGGGGGCGTGGCGCTTTCGCTGCTCACGCTGCACCTGGCGAACTTTGCCGCGATGATGGCGATTCTGTCGCTGGCTGCCGTGCTGATCTTCGCCGCGCTGCCGATTTTCTGGGCCGTGCCGCCTGCTTACCTGACGGGCAAGACAGCGGCTGCTGGCATCGCGCTCATCAGCAGCATCGGCATTACGAGCGGAATCGTGAGTCCGTGGGCGATCGGGCTCATCAAGGTGCATACGGGCAGCATGGACAATGCGCTCTATATGCTTACCGCGCTGCTGGTGGCAAGCGGCGTCGCGTTGCTGGCGGGGGTGCCCCCTGTGCAAAAGGCGCATTGAGCGCGGGCGGGCGGCGCCTCGAGAATCTCCTCGGGCGCCGTTTGGTTCAGATGTCCAGTTCTTCCATGGAGTCCACCCGGTCGTGGTAGAAGGCCAGGTGGTCCTTGATGGGTGCGACGGCGTCGTGCGGCGACTCGTAGGTCCACACCGCGTTGATCGAGCGTTCACCGCCCGGCACGATCGAGTAGTAGTTGCAGTTGCCTTTGTAGGGGCAATACGTGGCATGGTCCGTGCACGCGAGCAGCGACATGTCGGCATCTTCGCGCGGCACGTAGAACACGGCCGGATAGTTCGCTTCGCGCAGCATCAGCGCCCGTCGCGTATCGGCGACGGTCTTGCCCGCGACCTTCACGACCACGCGCAATGGAGAAGGCTCGATCGTGATGGGATGATCCGGGCCAGGAATCTTCACGGTTTTCGTGTGCATGACGGCACTCCTTGCAGGCATGAATCCGGGGCCGGAGCCGGCTGATGCGGCTCGGCCGATGCCTTGCAGTGTAGGGCGAAAACCGGTTTCGCCGCCTGGTGCACGCAGTGTGTCGTGCTGCATCGAGTGGTATCGGTGATAGTGATATTCCTTGTTTATGCTTATGAGCGATATTGGCAAAATATCGCCTACAGGCATATACTTGTTTTATGCTTTTCAGGAATATCCCATGAAGATCATCGTCCATACGCCGACGGGGCTCGCCGAGATCCTGCAGTCGGCCAGAAAGGCGTGCGGCATGACCCAGGCGCAGGCAGCCGCCTCGCTCGGCATCGGGCAGCCGCGCCTGTCCGCGCTCGAAACCACTGGCACAGCGAGTATCTCGCTTAATCAGATGCTTGCGCTGTTTGCGCTCTACGAACTCGAACTGTGCGTGCAGTCGCGCGATCACGGCGAGTTGTACGAGGCGCGAGAAGACCGGCCGGAGTGGTAGGAGATGGGGCGCAAATCGCACTCCCGCACACTCTCGATCTGGGCCAACGGCGAGCGCGTCGGCACCTGGACAGTACCGCCCTTGGGTGAGACCGAACTGCGCTATGACCCCGCCTGGAAGGCATCGGCGGCGGGGCGGCCGCTTTCGCTCTCGCTGCCGTTCGGCCTGGGCGAGCGGCCGCTGCGCGGCGCGCGAGTGTACAACTACTTCGACAATCTGCTGCCCGATAGCACGCAAATTCGCCGACGCATCGCGGCGCGCTTTAGCACCGGGTCACTCGGCGCGTTCGACCTGCTCAAGGCGGTCGGCCGCGACTGCGTGGGCGCCGTGCAGCTGCTGGAAGAGGACGAGACGCCGGCGCGCATCGAACGCATCGAGGGCACGCCGCTCGACGATGCGGCCGTCGAACGGCTCCTGCTGGAAACTTCAGGCGCGCTGCCGGGCGGCATGGGCGCCCCGGACGAAGAATTGCGCATCTCGCTCGCGGGCGCGCAGGAAAAGACCGCGCTGCTTTATCACGAGGGCCGCTGGCATTTACCCCACGGCGCCACGCCCACGACGCACATCCTCAAGCTGCCGCTTGGCCTGATCGGCCATCGCAAGGTGGATTTTCATACCTCGGTGGAGAACGAGTGGCTGTGCCTGGCCTTGCTCAAGGCCTATGGGCTGCCGGTGTCGAACGCGCAGATCGTCACGTTCGGCGCGCAGAAAGTGCTGGCGGTCGAGCGCTTCGACCGCGCGGTGTCGCGCAGCGGCATGCTGCTGCGCTTGCCGCAGGAGGATTTTTGCCAGGCGCTCGGCGTGCCGCCACATTTCAAGTACGAATCCCAGGGCGGCCCGGGCGTGCGCGAGATCGCGGACCTTTTGCGCCAGTCCCAAGCCGCGCGCGAAGACATCGAAACTTTCCTCGCCGCGCAGATTGCCTTCTGGATGCTGGCGGCGCCCGACGGCCATGCGAAGAATTTCAGCCTGCGTCTCCTGCCGGGCGGGCGCTTTCAGCTTGCACCGCTCTACGACGTCATGTCGATCTGGCCCGTCGCGGGCGACGGCGGCAATCAGTGGTCGTGGCACAAGGCTACGCTGGCGATGGCGGTGTGGGGCAAGGGACGGCACTACCGCATGCGCGACGTGAAGCGCAGCCACTTCGACGCCACCGCGCAGCTATGTCACTACGGCGCCGACGCTGCTTCGATCGTCGAGCGTTTCGTTGCTCGCACGCCGACAGTCATCGACGAGGTGGCCGCCACGTTGCCGGAAGGCTTTCCTGAGCGCGTGGCAGCGAAGCTGTTCGACGGGCTGCGCTTCTCCGCGCAACGGCTCGTGTCTTAGCCGTTCACCTCAGGCTGCGTGATGGCAGCGCTCAGCGGATGGAAGAGGGATGCTTCGCGAGCGGCGTGACGTTCATCGTCATGTACGGGAACAGCGGCAGCCCGGAAAGCAGCGTGTGCAGCTCGTCGTTCGATTCCACGTCGAACAGGCTGTAGTTCGCGTATTCACCCACGATGCGATACAGCGCCAGCCATTTGCCCTGACGTTGCAGGTCCTGCGAGTACGCCTTCTCACGCGCCTTGATTTCCTCGGCCTGTGCAGCGGGCATATCGGCGGGAATGTGCACGTCCATACGAACCATGAAAAGCATGTTATGTCCTCGTCAAAATCAATTAATCAGGAAGCCAAAATACACGTGAATGTTATTTACGGCGATAGTGAGCGAGCTTGTCTTCATCGATTGCGATGCCAAGCCCGGGGCCTTCCGGCAGATGCAGACAGAAGTCGCGATACACAGGCCGCTCGACCACGATATCGTCCTTCACGAGCAGTGGTCCAAACAATTCCGTGCCCCACGCGAGCCTTGGCAGCGTCGCGAAGCAATGCGCCGCCGCGAGCGTGCCCACACTGCCTTCGAGCATCGTGCCGCCATAGAGCGCCATGCCGCCCGCGTCGCCCACGGCGGCCGTGCGCAGCGTGCCGTAGATTCCGCCCGATTTCATGATCTTCAGCGCGAACACATCGGCGCACGCACCGCGCACGAGGTCGAGCGCATCTTCCGGGCCCATCAGCGTTTCGTCGGCCATGATCGGTACGACGAAGCGCGCCGCAAGCCGCGCCAGCGCCGCGCGCTGCTCGCGGGGCACCGGCTGCTCGATCAGGTCGATGCCGGCGGCTTCGAGCATGGCGATGCCGGTTGCCGCATCGGCTTCGTTCCAGGCCTGGTTGACGTCCACGGTCACGCGCGCCCGGTCGCCCAGCGCGCGCTTGATGGCTGAGACGTGCGCCACGTCTTCGCGCACGCTGCGCCGGCCGATCTTGAGCTTGAAGGTGTCGTGGCGGCGCTCGCCAAGCCAGCGCTCCGCTTCGTCGATGTCGCGCTGCGTGTCGCCGCTCGCAAGCGTCCACAGCGTGGGCAGGGCGGTGCGCACCGCGCCGCCGAGCAGCGTGGCGAGCGAAACGCCAAGGCGCTTGCCCTGGGCATCGAGCAGCGCCGTTTCCAGTGCGCATTTCGCGAAACGGTTGCCGCGTGCGACCTTGTCGAGCCGCGCCATGGCCGCGTGAATATTGGTTGCGTCCACACCTTTGAGCGCGGGTGCAAGATAGGTGTCGATAGTGAGCTTGATGCCTTCGGGGCTTTCGTCGCCATACGAGAGGCCGCCGATCGTGGTCGCCTCGCCGATGCCTTCGACGCCGTCGCTGCAGCGCAATCGGACGATCACGAGCGTTTGCTGCTGCATGGTGGCCATCGCGAGCTGGTGCGCGCGAATGGTCGGCAGATCCACGAGGATCGCTTCAATGGAGCTGATGGTTGCGTTCATACCTGGCAGATTGGATCAAGTGAGTTGGACCGAGTATGCAGGCCGTGCGGGCGATGTGTCCAACACCGAAAATGTCTGAATCGATACTTGCCAGGTATGGTGCCAGTGGCGCATGCGCATTGAATGGCGAGCAGGTTTAGCGCTCCGGCGGCGCGAGGTGCTCCATTTTCTCTTCTGCGTAGAGCACATAGATGAGTTCGAGCATGCGGCGCACATCCTCGGATTCATCGAGCATGCGCGTGCTCATGATGATGGGCGAGGTGAGCTTGGCATCGTCGAGATCCTTGTACGACACGTCATCGCGCTTGAGGCCGTAGACGCTGCTCGGCACGATCGAAATGCCTTCGCCCGCCGCCACGAGTCCGAGTGCGATCTGCAGTTCGCGCGCCTCGTAAAGGTGTTGCGGTTCGAGCGCACGGTCGTGAAAGGCCGCGAGCACCTGGTCGGCATAACTGGGGCGCGGGTGCTTCGGGTAAATGATGACGGTCTCGTTGACGAGCTCGCGCAGCGAAAGCGTCGGCTTGGCATCGACGAGCGGATGCCCGAGCGGCAGCGCAACGATCAGACGCTCCTCGCGCAGCACCACGCGGCGAATACTCGGATCCTCCAGACGAATGCGCCCGAACCCGACGTCGATGCGGCCTTCCTTGAGCGCCTTGATCTGGTCCGTTGTTGACATTTCGATGAGGCTCAATTCGACCGCGGCATTCTCCTGACGATAGCGCCGGATGATTTTCGGCAGCATGCCGTAAAGCGTCGAGCCGACGAAGCCCACCGAAAGGCTGCGCTCAATCTTGCCCACGCGCCGCGTCATGGACTCGAGCTCGGCCGTCTGCGCGAGTAGCTGCACCGCATGCTGATAAAAGAAGCGGCCGGTGTCGGTGAGCTTGAGCGGGCGCGAGTCGCGCTCGAAAAGTTGCACGCCCAGCATTTCCTCGAGCTGCTGGATTTGCCGCGAAAGCGGTGGCTGGGCAATATGCAGCCGCTGAGCGGCGCGCGTGAAATTGCGCTCTTCGGCGACGGCCACGAAGTAGCGCAGGTGTCTCAGCTCCATGTTCATACCTGCCGGATATGGTCCTGATACTAATTCAGTGTTGGACGCGCCTACTGCCTGCCAACTATGCTTCTCTCACAGCATTCGACGCCATTCATTATACCTTCGGAGCATGAAAACTCCGGTCCGATTGAAGCGGCGAGAAATGCCGAGTTATTTTCCCTGAGATAAAGAAGTGGAGACAGTAGCCATGAGCGCGAAGGTATTCGACACCCAGGAAGTGCAAAACCTGCTGAAAGCAGCCACCAACCTCGGTGGCGCGGACGGCAATCCCCGCTTCAAGCAGATTCTCAATCGTTTGCTGGGCGATTTGTTTCAAGCCATCGACGATCTCGACATTTCGCCCGATGAAGTCTGGGCCGGCATTCACTATCTGAACAAGCTCGGCAAGGATGGCGAGGCTGCGCTCCTCGCGGCGGGGCTCGGCCTGGAGAAGTACCTCGACATCCGCATGGATGCAGCGGACAAGGCTGCAGGCATCGAAGGCGGCACGCCACGCACCATCGAAGGCCCGCTGTATGTGGCCGGTGCGCCCCTGCGCGATGGCGTGTCGAAAATCGACATCAATCCCGACGCGGACGCGGGCCCGCTCATCATTCACGGCACGGTTACCGGTCCGGATGGCAAGCCGGTCGTTGGCGCCGTGGTCGAATGCTGGCACGCGAATTCGAAGGGCTTCTACTCGCACTTCGACCCGACGGGCGCGCAAAGCGACTTCAACCTGCGCGGCGCAGTGAAGACCGGTGCCGATGGCAAGTACGAATTCCGCACGCTGATGCCGGTGGGCTACGGCTGCCCTCCGCAAGGCGCCACGCAGCAGCTTCTAGACGAAATTGCCCGTCACGGCAATCGTCCCGCGCACGTGCACTTCTTCGTCACCAGCGACAGTCATCGCAAGCTCACGACGCAGTTCAACATCGAAGGCGATCCGCTGATCTGGGACGACTTCGCCTACGCCACGCGTGAGGAGTTGATTCCTCACGTCGTCGAGAAAACCGGCGGTACGGCATTGGGCTTGAAGGCTGACACGTACAAGGACATCGAGTTCAACTTCGCACTGACCACGCTGGTGCAGGGCAAGGACAACCAGATCGTCAATCGCCCGCGCGCTTCAGTCACGGCGTAATACCCCGCAACATCCCGCTATGACGGTGGCCAGCTAGTTCTGCTGCCATAGCGGGATCCCGCAAAAATCATTCGATACCGATGCGCGAGTTCTGTGCAGGGGCCAGTTCGCGTCCACGGAGAGGAACCATGTCCGCCATTATCGACAAAGCTAACGAACTGGATCATCTGCTCGCCACGGCGGTGCAGGATGACAAAGAGGCCGGTATCTTCCGCTGCCGCCGCGATATCTTCACCAACGCCGATTTGTTCGAACTGGAGATGAAACACATCTTCGAGAACAACTGGGTGTATCTCGCGCACGAAAGCCAGATTCCCAATAACAACGATTACTACACCACGTGGATTGGCCGCCAGCCCGTGGTCATCACACGCGACAAGACTGGCGAATTGAACGCCGTCATCAATGCCTGTGCGCACAAGGGTGCGATGCTGTGCCGGCGCAAGCACGGCAACAAGGGCAGCTTCACCTGCCCGTTCCACGGCTGGACCTTTTCCAATACCGGCAAGCTGCTGAAAGTCAAGGACGAAAAGACCACCGAATATCCCGTGCAATTCAATACGCACGGCTCGCACGATCTGAAGAAGGTTGCGCGCTTCCAGAACTACCGTGGCTTCCTGTTCGGCAGTCTCAATGCGGATGCCGTGCCGCTCGAAGACTACCTCGGTGAAGCCCGCGTGATCATCGACCAGATTGTCGACCAGGCTCCGGAAGGTCTCGAAGTGCTGCGCGGCAACTCCTCGTACATCTACGAAGGCAACTGGAAGATGCAGATGGAGAACGGCTGCGACGGCTACCACGTCAGCACTGTTCACTGGAATTACGCCGCCACAATGGGGCGCCGCAAGGAAGACGGCACCCAGGCCGTGGACGCGAATAGCTGGAGCAAATCCGTGGCCGGCGTCTATGGCTTCGACTACGGGCACATCTTGCTGTGGACGAAAACGATGAACCCCGAAGTGCGGCCGGTCTATCGTCAGCGAGACGAAATCAAGGCGCGCGTGGGCGAGGTGAAGGCGGACTTCATCGTCAATCAGACGCGCAATCTCTGCCTGTATCCGAATGTGTTCCTGATGGATCAGTTCAGCACGCAGATTCGTGTCGTGCGTCCGATCAGCGTGGATAAAACCGAAGTCTCCATTTTCTGCTTCGCGCCGAAGGGGGAAAGCGCTGCCGACCGCGCGACACGCATTCGCCAGTATGAAGACTTCTTCAACGTCTCCGGCATGGGGACCGCCGACGATCTGGAAGAGTTCCGTGCGTGCCAGAACGGTTACGCCGGCATCACGGCAATGTGGAACGACCTGTCGCGCGGTGCGCCGTTGTGGGTCGAAGGCCCCGACGAAAACGCCAGCAAGATGGGGCTGAAGCCGCTCATTTCGGGCGAGCGCAGCGAAGACGAGGGATTGTTCGTGTGTCAGCACGAATACTGGGTGCGCGTGATGCGTGACGCACTGAAGAAGGAACAGCAAGGGGCACGGGCATGAGCTTCGATTACCGGAAAATTTGCGCAGCGCTCTACCGTGAAGCGCGACTCCTGGACGACCGCCAGTGGGACGAATGGCTCGCCTGCTATACGGACGATGTCACTTACTGGATGCCCGCATGGGACGACGACGACCAGTTGACCGACGACCACGAAAGCCAGATCTCGCTGATGTATTACCCCGATAAAGGCGGGCTCGAGGATCGCGTGTTTCGCATCAAGACCGAGCGCAGCGGCGCTTCGACGCCCGAGCCGCGCACCAGTCACAACGTCACGAACGTGGAAGTGCTGGCCGAGCGCGAAAACGAAGTGGACGTGCGGTACAACTTTCACACGCTGAGCCACCGCTACAAGGTGAATGACCAATACTTCGGCACGATGTTCGTGACGTTGCGAAAAGCTGGCGACGACTTGTTGATCGCATACAAGAAGATCGTGCTGAAGAACGACTATATCCGGCAGGTTCTCGACGTCTACCACGTTTGACGTCGAGCCAGAAGCCATCAGAGGCAAGTATCACAGGCAGTGGAGGAGGTTCCCATGTCCAGTTTCAAGGTTGCACTGAATTTCGAGGACGGCGTCACCCGTTTCATCGACTGTAAGGCGGGGGAGAAGGTGCTCGACGCTGCCTTTCGCGCGAAGATCAATTTGCCGATGGATTGCTCCGATGGCGTGTGCGGTACCTGCAAGTGCCGCGCGGAGAGCGGCAGCTACGATCTCGGCGACGATTACATCGAAGATGCGCTGACCGAGGAGGAAAAGAACGGCGGTCTCGTGCTGACCTGCCAGATGGTGCCGCAAAGCGATTGCGTGATTGCGGTTCCCACCTCGTCTTCCGCGTGCAAGACAGGGCACGGCAAATTTGCCGCGACCGTCTCGAAGGTCGAGCAGCACAACGATGCAGCCGTGGTGCTCGAAATGAATGTGGATGCGAACGCGCCGGTGTTCCTGCCAGGGCAGTACGTGAACATCGACGTTCCCGGCAGCGGGCAGCGTCGCTCGTACTCGTTTTCATCGGCGCCGGGCGAAGCGAAAATCAGCTTCCTGATCAAGAAGATTCCCGGCGGCGTCATGAGCACGTGGCTGGAATCGGCTCAGCCCGGCGAAAAGCTCGAGTTGCACGGGCCGCTTGGCAGTTTTTATTTGCGCGACTTGCAGCGGCCGTTGCTGTTCCTGGCCGGCGGCACGGGCCTCGCGCCGTTCCTTTCGATGCTCGAAGTGCTGGCGCGCACGAATCCGCAGCAGAAGGTGCATCTGATTTACGGCGTCACGCGCGATCTCGATCTGGTGCAGGTGGAGGAGATCGAGGCGTATATGGCGAAGCTGCCGAATTTCAGCTTTGCGACTGTCGTGGCCGAAGCGGAATCGAATCATCCGCGCAAGGGCTGGGTTACGCAGCACATTCCGGCCGACGCACTGAACGACGGCGATGTCGACGTGTACCTGTGCGGGCCGCCGCCGATGGTCGACGCGGTGCGCAAGTATTTCGACGACGAAGGCGTGAAGCCGAACAGCTTCCAATACGAGAAGTTCACTCCCAACGCACCGGCGAAGGCGGCATGAACATGCAACGATTCACAGGCAAGGTCGTCGTCGTCACGGGCGCGGCGCAGGGCATCGGGCGGGGCGTGGCGCTGCGTGCGGCCGCCGAGGGCGGCAAGGTGGTGTTCGTCGATCGCGCCGATTTCGTTTCTGAAGTCGCCGCCGAGGCTGAAGGCGCGCAGACCGCGGGATTCGTCGCCGATCTGGAGACCTACGAAGGCGCGCGGGCGACCATGGCGTTCGCTGCCGAGAAGTTCGGCGGCATCGACATTTTGATCAACGGCGTGGGCGGCGCGATTCGCATGCGTCCGTTCGCCGAATTCGAACCGGCACAGATCGACGCGGAAATTCGCCGCTCGCTGATGCCCACGCTATATGCGTGCCATGCGGTGCTGCCGCATTTGCTCGCGCGGGGTGGCGGAACCATCGTCAACGTTTCGTCGAACGCCACGCGCGGTATTCGCCGCGTGCCGTATTCGGCGGCCAAGGGCGGCGTCAACACGCTAACCCAGGCGCTGGCCATGGAATACGGCGAGCACAATATTCGCGTGGTCGCGAGCGCCCCGGGCGGCACTAGCGCGCCCGCACGCCGCGTTCCGCGCAATGCGGCCGGAGATAGCGAGCAGGAAAAAGCGTGGATGAACGAAGCGGTGCAGCAGGTCACCGAATCGACGTTCTTCAAGCGCTACGGCACACTCGACGAACAAATCGCGCCGATCCTCTTTCTGGCGTCGGACGAGGCCAGCTATATCACCGGCACCGTGCTGCCGGTCGCGGGCGGAGACAACGGCTGACACATGAACGCCATGCGCCAGTTGATCAAGGATTGCTCGCTGCCTGCCGTGCTCGCCGGATGCATCGCCACGCTGATCTCGTTCGCCGGGCCGCTCGTCATCGTGTTCCAGGCGGCGCAAGGCTTGCCCCATGCGCTGCTTGAATCATGGGTGTGGACGATCGCGGTGGGCTCCGGCGTGCTCGGCATCGTGCTGTCGTTGCGCTACAAGGTGCCGGTGGTCATCGCGTGGTCGGCGCCGGGCTCGGCGCTGCTGATTTCGCTGCTGCCCACGGTCGATTATGCGGCGGCAGTCGGTGCGTATCTCGCGGCAAGCCTCGTCATTTGTCTCGTGGGCGTCACCGGAACGTTCGACAAGATCGTTTCCAGATTGCCGGCGGGCATTTCCGCAGCGATGCTCGCGGGTATTCTGTTCGGCTTCACATCGAAGCTGTTTGTCGTGTTGCCCGCGCAGCCGGTACTGGTCGGCTCGATGTTCATTGCGTTCTTTATAGGCCGTCGCGCGTTCCCGCGCTATGCCGTGGCAGGCGTGCTCGTGGTCGGTGCGTTGATCTCGGTCGCGCTCGGAAAGCTCGTCGGCCACGTACCGCCAATGCAGCTCACCAGCCCGGTCTGGACCACGCCGCGTTTGGACTGGCAGGCCATCGTCAACATCTCGTTGCCGCTGGTGGTGGTGGCGCTCACGGGACAGTGGGTGCCGGGCATGGCGGTGATGCGCAACGCGGGCTACACGCGGCCCAGCGCCGGGCCGGTCATAGCATGGTCGTCGGCGGCTTCCGCTTTGCTCGCGCCGTTCGGGTGCCATGGCCTGAATCTGGCCGCAATCACGGCGGCCATTTGCACGGGCCACGAGGCGCATGAAGATCCGGGCAAACGCTATGTCGCCGGGGTATCGGGCGGTGTGCTGTATATCGTGCTTGGCGCCATCGCCGCGACAGTGCTCTCGCTGTTTGCCATGCTGCCGAAGGAGTTGATCGCCGCGCTCGCGGGGCTTGCGCTGTTCCCGACTGTCGCAAGCGCGTTGGCCGCATCGATGGCCGATGCCGGCGATCGCGACGCCGCATTGGTCACATTTATTGTTTCGGCATCGGGCATGTCGCTGTTCGGTTTAGGTGCGGCTTTTTGGGGGCTGCTGTTCGGTCTCGCGGCGCACGCGTTGCTGCGATGGAAGTCTGTGCGCCAACCCCGCATGAGCGTGATTCAAAAATGAACCGGGCGGCCACACGCGCGGCGCCGCGTCATTTGCAGGAATCTGGTTGAAATTTTCAACTAAATAACTATACTCCCATGCGTCACCGGTCTTGCCGGTGCACGCCACGGGAGTACGCGCTTGTCCACAGGACTCTATTCCGGTTTTCTCACCTTCAGGCTCGACCTCGCGAGCGCGCTGCTGATCGAGCGCGCCAACGCCGTCTACCGCGAGCGCTGGGGTCTCGACGTGCGCGCGCTGCGCGTGCTGCGGCTCGTTTGCGGCGAGGCCGGCATCACGCCCAAAGCCGTTTCGCAGCGCGCCTTGATCGAAAAAACCCTGCTCTCCAAGACGTTGGCCGAACTGGAGGGGCGCGGCCTGATCGTCCGCGATACGCATGCTCAGGACCGCCGCAGCGTCGCACTGAGCGGCACGCCCGAAGGCGTCAAGGTGGCGAGGGCCTCCGCGAAGGCGGGCGCCGCGCTCGAAGCCGAGCTCTCGGCCGCACTCACGCTTGGCGAGCGCAAGATACTTGACCGCCTGCTGGAAAAACTTTCAGATAGCCTGCTGGTGAACGCCAGCGGCGCAACCTGACCAGGAGTGACTCATGCACAATCTGGCTTCATCGTTCGCACCCGACATCGACGCGCTTTTGCCCGAGCTTGAGTCGATCTACAAGGACCTGCACGCGCATCCGGAACTCTCGATGCAGGAGTTCCGCACTGCGCAAATCGTCGCCGATTACGTGGAAAAGCTCGGCTTCGAAGTCACGCGCGAAGTCGGCGTGACCGGGGTGGTGGCGCTGCTGCGCAACGGCGAGGGCCCGGTGGTGATGCTGCGCGCCGACATGGACGCGTTGCCGGTGACCGAGTCCACGGGTTTGCCCTATGCGAGCAAGGTCACCGTGAAGGACGAGGACGGCGTGCAGGTGGGTGTCGCGCACGCTTGCGGCCATGACATGCACGTGACCTGGTTGCTGGGCGCCGCGCGTTTGATGGCGGCGCATCGCGACGGCTGGCGCGGCACGCTCATGGCGGTGTTCCAGCCCGGCGAGGAGGTGGGCCGCGGCGCGCGCAGCATGGTCGACGACGGCATGATCGCGCGCTTTCCGAAGCCCGACGTCATCCTCGGCCAGCACGTGATGGTGGGCTCGGCGGGCACGGTCGGGTATCGCAGCGGCACGATTCTCTCGGCCGGCGACAGCATCAAGGTAAAGCTCTTCGGCCGCGGTTCGCACGGCTCGCAGCCGCAGACGTCGATCGATCCGGTGATCATGGCGGCCTCTACCACGCTGCGCCTGCAGACCATCGTTTCGCGCGAGATCGCGCCGAGTGATCGCGCCGTGCTCACCGTCGGCTCATTGCAGGCGGGCACGAAGGAAAACATCATTCCCGACGATGCCACGCTCAAGCTCAATGTGCGCACCTACGACGAGGACGTGCGCGAGTACATGCTCGGCGCGATCCGGCGCATTTGCTGCGCGGAATGTGCAGCTTCCAATGCGCCGCGCGAACCTGAGTTCACCACGATCTCGACCCTCCCGCTTACCGTGAACGACGACGCCACCACCGCGCGCCTGCGCACGGCATTCGAGGCGCATTTTGGCGAGCGCGCCTACGAAACGCAGCCTGCGGCCGCCAGCGAGGACTTCAGCGTGTTTGGCCGCGAATGGGGCGTGCCATACGCGTTCTGGTTCGTCGGCGGCACCGATCCCGAGATTTACGCGAAGGCCAAAGCGGCAAAGAAGATCAACGAGATTCCGAGCAATCACTCGCCCTTGTTCGCGCCGGTTATCGACACGACGCTGCGTGCGGGCGTCGAAGCCATGCTTTGCGCCGCCGGCGCGTGGCTTGGCTACGAGAATCAGCGCGAGTGCACAACCGGACAGGAAAGCGAGGCAGCGTGAGCGCAGCACTGGGTGCGCACGTCAGCGCGCATATGAACGCCCATACGGCGTACACGGTCCTCGATCTGGTCGGCACCTTTGCATTCGCGATCTCGGGCGCCGTGGCCGCGCGGCAGCGGCGGCTCGATCTGTTCGGCATCATCGTCGTGACCTTCATGGTGGCGTGCGGCGGCGGCATCGTGCGCGATGTGAGCATCGGCGCGATTCCGCCCGCGGGGCTGTCCAACTGGGCGTATCTGGCGGTGTCGCTGCTCGCGGCGGCGCTCACTATTGCCGCTTATCCAAAAGTGCGGCGGCTGCGCCATCCGGTGCTGTTTTTCGATGCGATCGGGCTGGGACTGTTCGCGGTGTCGGGTGCGCAGAAGGCGTGGATCTGGACCAACAGTGCAGAGACCGCGATCCTGCTCGGCATGGTGAGCGCGGTGGGCGGCGGCGTGCTGCGTGACATTCTGCTTTCGCGCGTTCCCGCGATTCTGGAGCGCGAGATCTATGCGTCGGCTGCGCTCCTGGGGGCGGCGTTACAGGTCGGGCTCAATGCGGCCGAGTGGTCGTCGTCCTGGACGCCATGGGTCGCGACTGCGGCCTGCGTGGCGCTGCGGCTCGCGGCGCTGCATTTCGGCTGGCGTCTGCCCGTGTTTCATGCGCGTGAAGGCGCGAGGCACACGCATTCCCGTACCAATCCGGCCGACGATCGGCAACACCAAAACGAACGATAGCGTGTTCAAGGGCCGATGAAGCGCGGCCGTCCATGCCGCGCATGATGGCGGCGTGCAGCGAGAAAGCACTCGCTTCAATGACGCGCTATATTTTTCCAGACGCAGTGCGGTTGGATCAGTGTGCATCGAACGATGCCTGGCCCCTGGCGCCGCGTGAAGCATCCCCAGCGGTACGGAAAAGCGAAGCAAGAAACCCACCTGGGAGCTGAGATGGGAAAAAAGCAACTGGGCGCGTGTGTCCTGCTCGCAGCCAGCACGGCTGCCTCGGCACAATCGAGCGTGACGCTCTATGGCCGCGTCGACGGCGGCATCGAATACCTGAACCATATCGCCAACGGCACGGGCGGCAGCTCGACCCGCTGGAGCGCGGAAGGCGGAGATTGGGGCACCAGCATGTTCGGCCTCAAGGGCAGCGAGGATCTGGGCGGCGGCACCCGTGCGCTGTTCGACCTCGAAACCGCCGTGCAGATCATGAACGGCACCACGGGGGGCGGCCGGTTGTTCTCGCGCCGCGCCTATGTCGGCATGAAGAACGAGACGTGGGGCCAGTTGCAGGCGGGCCGCAATCTCTTCATCGACAGCGATGGCGTATGGGAATTCGATCCGTTCGTGCAGCAGGCGGTGTCGTCGGCTTCGCTCGTGCGCGGCCGCAACTGGCAGCAGACCAGCAACAACGTCGAATATCACAGCCCGGTCTGGCATGGCTTCGACGTGCAGGGGCAATATGCGTTCGGTAATCAGCCGGGCGCATGGAACAGCGGCGCGCCGGGCGAGTTCGGCCGCTCGGACGGCATCATGCTCACGTATCACTCGTCGCTCTTCGACGTGCGCGGCATCTACGACGAGCTGCGCGATCAGAACGGCCGCCTTTCAAACATCTTCACGGCCTCGCGCGAGTATTTCGCGGGCGGCAATCTGCGCGTGCAGAAGTTCAAGATTCAGGCTGCCTACACGCACTATTCCGCGCCCGACTCGCCCGTGGGCGTGGCGCATAGCGCCGACCACTACTGGTTGGGCGCGACCTACCAGGCTACGCCGCGCTGGGCCATGACGGCGGCGGGTTTCTATATTCACGTGGGCGAGGGCGGTGGCGACGCTGCGCATGATCCGTCGAGCCATGCCATGCTCTATGCGCTCGGGACCACTTACAACCTGAGCGCGCGCACCTTCCTTTACGGCACCGTTGCGTACGTGGATAACAGCAAGAACGGGACCTTCTCGGTGTTCGCCACGCCGCGCGATTCGGGTTCGCCCACGAGCCCGATGGCCGGCGAGTCGCAGACTGGCGCGTACATCGGCATGATGCACGTATTCTGATCTGATCAAGAGCGGTGAAAGCGGCGCCCTCAAACGGAGGTTGAGACCATCATGTCCAGGCAAGCTGCATCGTCGACGTCGCCGGGGTTCATCGGCGGCATTACGCTAGTTTTCATCGCGCTTACGGCGCTCTATCTGCTGGCGGGCGGCGCATGGCTGCTTTCGCTCGGCGGCTCTCCGTACTACGTCGTGACCGGCGTCGTGCTGCTCGGCGTGACGTGGCTGTTGCACCGGCGCAGTCCCGCCGCGCTCGTGCTCTATGCGCTCGTGCTGGTGGGCACGGCAATCTGGTCGCTCTGGGAGTCGGGGCCCGACTTCTGGGCGCTCGCGCCGCGCTCCGGCGTGCTGGTCGTCTTTGGCGTGTGGCTCCTGCTGCTCGTGAGCTGGCGGCTCGAAGGCGCGAAGAAGCTGGGCGTGAGCACGCTCGTCGCCGCGCTCGTGATCTGGGCGGGCGTGCTGGTCTACGCGTGCTTCAACGATCCGCAGACGATCAACGGTTCGTTCGGCGCATCGGCGGGTACGACGCCTGCTGCGAATCCCGACGGCATCGATCCTGCCGACTGGCCCGCCTACGGTCGCACTCAGGAAGGCACGCGCTATTCGCCGCTGCAACAGATCACGCCGGAAAACGTGAAGAACCTGCGGGTGGCCTGGACCTTCCGCACGGGCGACATGAAAGGCCCGAACGATCCGGTCGAGATCACCAATGAGGTCACGCCGCTGAAGATCGGCAAGCTGCTCTATCTGTGCTCGCCGCACCAGAAGCTTTTCGTGCTCGACGCGCAGACGGGCGAGCTCAAGTGGAAATTCGATCCGAAGCTGCAGGCCGATCCGTCCTTCCAGCATGTGACTTGCCGCGGCGTGTCGTATATCGATCTCGCGGCGAATGCGGCGAACGCGGCAACAACGCCCGCCGCCGCCGCGAGCGACGTTGCAGCCAGCGCTTCGTCCGCGCAAGCCGCGGCATCGGACGCCATAGCCACTTCGTCGACGCAGGGCGCTGCGCCCGCCAGCGACGCAGGCGCATCGGCCAGTCAAGCTGCCGCGCCGGCGAGCGATGCCGCACCGGCCGCGCCAGCGACCACCGCATCGGCGAACGGCGCCTGCACGCGCCGCATCCTGCTGCCCGTGAACGACGGCCACCTCTATGCCCTCGATGCGATCACCGGCGAGCGCTGCGCGGGCTTCGGCAACAACGGCGAGCTCGACCTGCAGCATGCGATGCCGGTCAATACGCCGGGCATGTACGAGCCCACCTCGCCGCCGGTCGTCACGAACAAGGTGATCGTGATGGCGGGCGCGGTGGAGGACAACTTCTCGAACCGCGAACCGTCGGGGGTGATCCGTGGCTTCGACGTACGCACGGGCGAGCTGCTCTGGGTGTTCGACACGGGCGCGGAGAGTCCGAACAAGATTCCAGGCCCGGGCGAGCATTACACGTGGAATTCGCCGAACTCGTGGGCGCCCGCCGCCTACGACGCGAAGCTCGACATCGTCTATCTGCCGATGGGCGTGAAGACGCCGGACATCTGGGGCGGCGACCGCACGCCGCTGATGGAGCGCTACGCGAGCGGCATCCTGGCGCTGCACGCGTCCACAGGCAAGCTCGCCTGGTTCTACCAGACCGCGCACCACGACCTGTGGGACATGGACATGCCCTCGCAGCCCACGCTCGCCGACATCGCCGACAAGGACGGCAAGACCGTGCCGGTGGTGTACGGCCCTGCGAAGACGGGCAACCTGTTCGTGCTCGACCGCCGCACCGGCCAGCCCGTCGTGCCGGCGCCCGAAATGCCGGTGCCGCAAGGCGCGGCGCCTGGCGACCACGTCGCGCCGACGCAACCGTTCTCCTCGCTCACGTTCCGCCCGAAGAAGCTGCTCACCGACGCCGACATGTGGGGCGCGACGATGTACGACCAGCTCGTGTGCCGCGTCATGTTCCACAAGCTGCGCTACGAAGGCACCTTCACGCCGCCTTCGCTGCAAGGCACGCTGGTATTCCCGGGCAACCTCGGGATGTTCGAGTGGGGCGGCATTGCCGTCGATACGGACCGCCAGATCGCCATCGCCAACCCGATCGCGCTGCCGTTCGTCTCGCGGCTGATCCCGCGCGGCCCGGGCAACCCGATGGAGCCGGAGCCGGGCGCCAAGGGCAGCGGCACGGAGTCGGGTATCCAGCCGCAATACGGCGTGCCCTACGGCGTGACGCTCAACCCGTTCCTCTCGCCGTTCGGCCTGCCGTGCAAGCAGCCGGCATGGGGCTACATGGCCGCAATCGATTTGAAAACCAACGAGATCGTGTGGAAGAAGCGCATCGGCACGGTGCGTGACAGCTCGCCTGTTCCGCTGCCGTTCAAGATGGGCATGCCGATGCTGGGCGGCCCGATCGTCACGGCGGGCGGCGTGGCCTTCATCGGCGCGACGGCGGACAACTATATCCGCGGGTTCGACGTGAACACCGGCAAGGAGATCTGGCGCGCCCGTCTGCCGGCAGGCGGCCAGGCCACGCCGATGAGCTATTCGGTCAACGGGCGGCAGTACGTGGTGATCGCGGCGGGCGGGCATGGCTCGTTCGGCACGAAGCTCGGCGACTACGTGATCGCCTACGCGTTGCCGCAGTAACGCGTGCGGCTTTGTGTGTGGTTTTGTGTGCGGCTTCGCGCCCGCTTTTGCGAGCGGAGCGCGCCGCCAGGCGCGCTCGTCTTGCTCTTCGTGCTCTTTGTGCTGGCGGCGCACCCGCGTGACGCGCATGCCCAAAGCACCGTCACGCTCTACGGCTTGCTCGACACGAGCATCGAAGTCACCAACCCTGGCGCGGGCTACGTCGCGCGCATGGACTCGGGCGCGTATCGCGGTTCGCGCATGGGCCTGCGCGGCGCCGAGGACATCGGCAACGGTGTGCGGATTCTGTTCGCCCTGGAGAACGGCTTCGGCTCGAACGACGGCACGTTCGCGGTGAATAACACGATTTTCAACCGCCAGGCGTGGATCGGCCTGGGCACGCCGTACGGCACGCTGCGCGTGGGCCGCCAGTACTCACCCATCTACATTCCATTCAAGGGCGGGCTCGATGCGTTCGGCGCGGGCACCATCGCCTCGGGGCTCAACAATCTCTCGAAGATCACGCCGTACGAGAGCAACGCCATCACCTGGCTTTCGCCCGAATTCCACGGCTTCTCGACGACGCTGATGATCGCGCTGCGCAATGCGAGCGATGGCGATGGCAACGGCATCGCGGGAAACATCGAAACCTTTGTGTATCGCAACGGCCCATTGCGCATTTCATACGCGCACCAGCAAACGCATGGCAATGGCGCGCTGCGTGCGAATCTGGGCGGCGTTTCGTATGTATACGGCCCGATCACGGGTTTTGTTTCGTTCTTCAACGGCGATGGCGGCACGCCGCGCTATCACAACGATGGCGTGTCGATATCGGCGCGCTATGCGGTGAGCGCGCGTTTTCGCGCTGCGCTGGGCTACACGTTTATGCGCGACCGCTCCGGCGGCGACAATGACGCCGACCAGTTCAGCGCGGCTTGCAAGTACGACGTCTCGGCGCGCGTATTGCTTTACGCGAGCGCTGGTTGGCTGCGCAATCACGGGCAGGGCGAAATGACGTTGCGTGGCGTGAGCGTCACCGGTCTTCCGCCATCGTGGCCGGGCGCGACGGTGCGGGGTGTGCAGCTCGGGATGATCGACCGGTTCTAGCCGCCGGCCCTTGCCTTTGCGGCGCGCTTTGCGCTTTCTGCCCGTGGCAATCAGCGCTCGACCTGGCAGGACGACTTCGACAAGTTCAGGATCGGCTAAACCGGTGACGATGCGGGCCGGCTGTTGCACGCCTCGCCCAGCTCGAACGAGAAGTCGAGGCCCACTGCCGGCCGCCTGCGCCCATAGCCGCCGTCGATGAAAGGCATCACGCGCGGCGGCGGCGTCTTCGATTTTCCGGATGAATCGAACTGGGGAATGGCGAGATTGTCGACCTTTGCGCTGTCGACGATGTTGCGCGTGGCCTTGACCGAAACGCTGGAGCCGTTGAATAACGCGCCGCTGAGCGCACTGCCCGTGGCGCCGAGGTCCTGCGCCTGGGCAAGCACCGGAGCCGATAGCGCTGCGCACGCGATCATCGCGCGCAGCGTCAATTGCCTCGTATTGCTAAACGAATCCACCGCATCTCTCCTGAAAGCCGGGAAGCGCTGGCAGCGGAGCTGCTCCGGCAGATTCGACTTTACGCCGGGAGTATACGAATCCATTAAACGAAATGCAGCCATTTTCAGGCGTTAATTGTCGCTTTCTTGTAACCCGTATTCGACCCCGTAAATTGAAAAGGGCACTGCCAATAGGGTCCTGTAAATGCTGCAATGCGGCGCGCCACGCTGTTCAGCACCGCGCGCAACGCGCACATCCAGCCCTTTCCAGCGTGAGGCCGGTGCATAATGAACTCCCGCCGATGCAGTCCATGGCCGTCCTTTCTGGAGTCCGCCATGCAAGTAAGAAACGAGGAATTCGTCACCCATCTGCTCTCCGATCTAGTGGAATTCGCGCGTGGGCGTTTACCCGAACCGACCTTCCAGATCGTCGAACCTTTTCTAAGGCATTACTACGACTTCGTCGACGCCGAAGACCTGCGCAGCCGCAGCGTGGCCGATCTCTACGGCGCCGCCATGGCGCACTGGCAGGCGGCGCAGCGCTTCGTGCCGGGCAGCGAGCGCATGCGGGTCTACAACCCGATCCTCGAGCAGCACGGCTGGCACTCCGACCACACGGTGATCGAGATCGTCAACGACGACATGCCGTTTCTCGTCGACTCGGTCTCCATGGCCGTCAACAAGCTCGGGCTCGCGCTGCATTCGGTGATGCATCCGGTGTTTCGCATCTGGCGTGGCCAGGACGGTGCGATCGTGCGGGTGGACATGGGCGGCGCGGGCGCAGACGACGGCCAGTCGCAACTCGCCTCGTTTATCCATTTCGAAGTCGACCGCTGCGGCGATGCAGCGAAACTCGAGGAACTGCGTGGCGCTATCGCCAAGGTGCTAGGCGACGTGCGCGCGGCGGTCGAGGACTGGCCGAAGATCGTCGAGGTGGCGCGCGCCACGATCAAGGCCATGAAGGCGCGCGAAAGCAGCGCCGAAGACGTCGAATCGCGCGCGTTCCTCGAATGGATGGCGGCCGACCATTTCACCTTCCTCGGCCAGCGCGACTACGCGCTCGTCGAGCACGGCGATGGCTTCGCCCTGCGCGGCGTGGAAGGCTCGGGCCTCGGCATCCTGCGCGAGTCGCTGCGCGCGCCCGGCACGCCCGATACGACGCCGCTGCCCAGCGCGGCGTCGGAAATCATCACGGGCGCGTGGCCCATCTTCCTGACCAAGGCGAATTCGCGCGCGACCGTGCATCGGCCCGGCTATCTCGACTATGTGGGCGTGAAGCTCGTGGGGCAGGACGGCAAGGTGAGCGGCGAGCGGCGCTTCGTGGGGCTCTACACCTCCACGGCCTATATGGTCTCCAGTTCCGAAATTCCCATCGTGCGCCGCAAGTGCGCGAACATCGTGCGGCGCGCGGGCTTCCTGCCCAAAGGGCACCTCGGCAAATCGCTCGTGACGGTGCTCGAAACCTGGCCGCGCGACGAACTCTTCCAGGCCGACGAAGACGACCTTTTCGACGTTGCCATGGGCGTATTGCGCTTGCAGGAACATCAACGCACGCGCCTGTTCGTGCGGCGCGACCGCTTCGGCCGTTTCGTGTCCTGCCTCGTGTACGTTTCGCGCGACAAGTACAACACGGATCTGCGCCTGCGCGTCGCCAATCTGCTCAAGGAAGCGTTCAACGGCGAATCGGTGGAATTCACGCCGCTGCTGTCCGAATCGGCGCTCGCACGCATTCATTTCGTAGTCCATGCGAAAACCGGCGCCATGCCCCAGGTGAACACGCGCGAGCTGGAGGGGCGGCTCGTGCAGGTCACGCGGCGCTGGCAAGACGATCTGGCCGACGCTTTGCTCGACGCTTTTGGCGAAGAGCAGGGCACGCGGCTCCTGCACCGCTACGCCGATTCGTTTCCCGCCGGCTATCGCGACGACTATCCGGCGCGCACCGCCGTGCGCGACATCGAGCTGATCGAGCGCGTGCAAGGCACGCGGCGCATTGCCATGAATCTTTACCGCCCCATTGAAGCCGGACCGCGCGCGTTCCGCTTCAAGGTGTACTGCACGGGCGAAGCCATCGCGCTGTCGCGCAGCCTGCCGATGCTCGAGCATCTGGGCGTGCGCGTGGATGAAGAGCGTCCTTACATCATCGAAGCGCCGGGCTGCGAACCCGCATGGGTACACGATTTCGGCCTCGAGCTCGCCGACGACGCGGAGTTCGACATCGAACGCGTGAAAGACCTGTTCGAAGACGCATTCGAAGCCGTGTGGAGCGCGCGTATCGAGAATGACAACTTCAATCGCCTCGTGCTGCGCGCATATTTGAGCGCACGCGAAGTCACCATTTTGCGCGCGTATGCAAAGTATCTGCGCCAGGTGGGATCGACATTCAGCGATGCCTATATCGAGCGTGCCCTCACGGGCAACCCGGCCATCGCGCGCCAACTCGTCGAGCTGTTCGTCATTCGTTTCGATCCCATGGTCGGCGATGTGGGAGAAGCGCGTGAGGTGCGCACCGAGCGCGCGCTCAAAGCCATCGAAAGCGCGCTAGACCAGGTCCCCAATCTCGACGAAGACCGCATACTCAGGCAATTTCTCGGCGTCATCAACGCGACGCAGCGCACCAACTATTACCGTCGCGATGCGGACGGCGCGCTGCTTCCGTCGCTGTCGTTCAAGTTCAATCCGGCAAAAGTGCCCGGGCTGCCCGAGCCCAAGCCGATGTTCGAGATCTGGGTCTACTCGCCGCGCGTGGAAGGCGTGCACCTGCGCGGCGGGCGCGTCGCGCGCGGCGGCTTGCGCTGGTCCGACCGGCGCGAGGACTTCCGCACCGAAGTCCTCGGCCTCATGAAGGCGCAGATGGTGAAGAACGTGGTGATCGTGCCGGTGGGCTCGAAGGGCGGCTTCGTGGTGAAGAATCCGCCGCCGCTCACCGACCGCGAAGCGTGGATGCGCGAAGGCGTGGCGTGCTATCAGACCTTCCTGCGCGGCCTGCTCGATCTCACCGACAACCTCGTGAACAACGTGATCGTGCCGCCGCCAGACGTGGTTCGCCACGACCCCGACGATCCGTATCTGGTGGTTGCGGCGGACAAGGGCACCGCGACCTTCTCCGACTACGCCAACGCGATTTCGCACGAATATGGCTTCTGGCTCGATGACGCCTTCGCTTCGGGCGGCTCGGTGGGCTACGACCACAAGAAGATGGCGATTACGGCGCGCGGCGCGTGGGAGTCGGTCAAGCGGCACTTCCGCGAAATGGGCGTCGATACGCAGGCGACCGACTTCACCGTGGTCGGCATCGGCGACATGTCGGGCGACGTGTTCGGCAACGGCATGCTGCTCTCGCCGTATATAAAGCTGGTTGCCGCGTTCGATCATCGGCATATCTTTCTCGACCCCAATCCCGATCCGGCAACGAGCTTCGCGGAACGCAGCCGGCTCTTCGCGCTCGAGCGATCGAGCTGGGCCGACTATGATCCCGCGGCCATCTCGGCGGGCGGCGGCGTGTTCGCGCGCACCGTGAAGACCATTCCGCTTTCGGCGGCCGTGCAAAGCGCGCTGGGCATCGAGGCGGCGTCGCTCGCCCCAACCGAATTGATTCGTGCGATCTTGCTCGCGCCCGTCGATTTGCTCTACAACGGCGGCATCGGCACCTATGTGAAGGCCGCGCGCGAGACCCATGCCCAGGTCGGCGACAAAGCGAACGACGCGGTGCGCGTGAACGGCGCGGAACTGCGCTGCAAGGTCGTGGGCGAGGGCGGCAATCTGGGCGTCACGCAGTTCGGCCGCATCGAATTCGCCCAACGCGGCGGGCGCATCAATACCGACGCCATCGACAATTCAGCGGGCGTCGACTGTTCGGATCACGAAGTCAACATCAAGATCTTGCTTGGCCTCGTGGTGGCCGATGGCGAGATGACCATGAAGCAGCGCAACACGCTGCTCGCCGACATGACCGACGAGGTCGGATTGCTCGTGCTCAGCGACAACTACTACCAGACCCAGGCGCTCTCGATCGCGGGCCGCTACAGCGCGGAACTGCTCGATGCGGAAACGCGGCTCATGCGCTGGCTCGAACGCGCGGGCCGCTTGAACCGCGCCATCGAGTTCCTGCCGACCGACGAGGAAATCGCGGAACGGCAGGGGGCGAAGCTCGGTTTCACGTCGCCCGAGCGCGCCGTGCTGCTCGCCTACAGCAAAATGTGGCTCTACGACGCGCTGCTCGAATCGGACGTGCCGGAAGATCCGCTCGTCGCCAACTTGCTGATCGATTATTTTCCGAAGCCGCTGCAGCAGCGCTACAGCGAACCGATGCAGCGCCATCCGCTGCGCCGCGAGATTCTCGCGACCCACCTGACGAACGCGCTCGTGAACCGCGTGGGCTGCGCGTTCGTGCATCGCCTGATGGAAGAAACAGACGTGCAGCCCGGCGACATCGTGCGCGCATGCATCATGGCGCGCGACGTGTTCGACCTCAACGATGTGTGGCGCGACATCGACGCGCTCGACAACCGCGTGCCCGACGACGTGCAGGCACGCATGTTCGTCGACGTTGCGCGGCTGCTCGAACGCGCTGCGCTCTGGTTCCTGCGGCATCTGCAGGCGGGCGCGGTGGACAGCGAAGGGGCGCTGCTCGCGCGTTGCCGCGACGCGGCGCAGCGGCTCGCGCCGCAATTGCCGATGCTATTGCCTGCCGGCGATCTCGAGGCGTTGTCGGCCCGCCAGGCGGCGCTCGTGAACGCGGGCGTGGAGAGCGCGTTGGCGGTGCGGGTGGCAAGCGGTGAAATTTCCATCGCACTGCTCGATATTGCCGATGTGGCGGCGGCGTGCGACCGGCCGCTCGAGCACGTGGCGGCAGCGTATTTCGCGCTGGACATGCGCCTGAACTATGGCTGGATCGGCGAACGCGCGGCGGCGCTGCCTACGCCCACGCATTGGGACACGATGGCGCGTGCAGCGGCGCTTGCGGAGGTGGCGCGCCTCAAGCGCGCGCTCACCACGAATGCGCTTGCCGCCGCGCCCGACAGCGCCGATGCGCAAGCCCTCGTGGATGCCTGGTGCGAACAGCACGCAGCGGCGCTCGAACGCTACGGGCACCTGCTAGCGGAGTTGCGTGCGACGAGTGGCGTGAGCCTTTCCGTGCTGCTGGTGATCGTGCGCGCGATGGCGGCGCTGGAGCGACCTTGAGGTGCAAGACGTCACGCGGGAACCATCGGCTAAATGCGGGTGGTTCCCGTGCTGAACATTTCGCGAATTGGCATTGCGTCAATCAATAGATTTAATCTCCGGAATTGATAATCTCGAGTCAATGTGGATGTCCATTCCGATTCTTTCAATAATTAATAAAGCCTTTCATGAATGAATTGCGTCAATTACACGCATTCATTTATTCGCATCGACTCGATCTCTTAACGCTACTTCCTGCCCGCGTGCAAGCACAACGCTTGTTCGCGCGTCTTCGTGCGCTCCTCGGGGAGCCGCTCGCCCACCGTGTCTACGCCCGCTGGGAACGGCCCGTCGGGTTCGGAAACACCGGGTCCTTCAGCACGCGGCGCTATATCGATCAACTGAAATTCGGTTAATTTTCACAAGAATTAGAGCGCTATCAAAGCGCCAATTTAATTGCATCGGAATTTGACAGAAACGAGAGTCTTTAAGAGAGGCCTGTGCGATGCTTCCGCTCAAAATCCGAAGACATGAAATTCGCCATGCCCGCGCGATGCGTGCCTTTCGGCAAGACCATGAAAAGGAAACACTATGTCGTGGCTGACAGACACACTTCGGCAGTACCCCGAGATCGCCATCTTTCTTTCGTTAGGCATTGGCTACTGGGTGGGGGGCAAGAGCTTCAGGGGCTTCAGCCTCGGGGCCGTTACGGCAACCCTGCTTGCGGCTATCGCCATTGGCCAGCTCGGCATCACGGTTTCATCCAATGTCAAATCCGTGTTCTTTCTGATGTTCCTGTTCGCAGTCGGTTATGGGGTGGGGCCGCAGTTCGTGCGCGGCATCGCGAAGGACGGCCTGCCGCAGGCCTTGTTCGCTGTCGTGCAGTGTCTGTTGTGCCTCGCCGCTCCCATCGTCGCCGCCAGATTCGCCGGCTATGACCTGGGATCCGCTGCGGGCCTGTTCGCCGGCTCGCAAACCATTTCCGCCTCGATGGGGCTCGCGACCGATGCCATCGGCCGGCTCCATCTTCCGCCGGAGCACGCCAAGGCGCTGCTCGACGCCATGCCGACCGCCTATGCTGTCACCTACATCTTCGGCACGATCGGCTCCGCGCTCATTCTCGCGACGCTCGGCCCGCGGCTGCTCGGCATCGACCTGCCGGCCGCATGCAAGGAATACGAAGCAAGCTTGGGCGGCAAGCGTGCCGGCGCGCAGGAGGGCCGCGAATGGCATGACTACCAACTGCGCGCCTATCGCATTGCCGGCAACAGCGCGCTCATCGGCAGCACGATAGGCCAGATTGAGGCTTCCGAGGCGGCGGGTGTGCGGCTTTTCATCGAGCGCGTCAGGCGCGCGGACGCCGTCCAGGAAGCCACGCTGGACTTCGTTGTGCAAGCCGGTGACGTCATAGCCGTTGCCGGGCCGCGCGACCAGCTCGTGTCGCAACTCGGCGCGAGCGGGGCAGAGGTGGAGGACGCGGAACTGGTCGCCGTCAGCACCGAGGGCGTGGACGTTTACGTCACCAGCAAGTCGGTTGCCGGCAAGACCTTGCAGGAACTCGCGGACCTGCCCGGCGCACGCGGGGTGTACCTGAAGAAGATCAAGCGCGGGCCCACCGAAACGCCGATCCCGGTGTTGCCCAATACGAAGCTCGAACGCGGCGACACCGTCACGATCGTGGGCCGCACCCAGGACACCAGCGCCGCCGCCAAAGCACTGGGCGTGCTCGATCGCCCCAGCACGGTTGCCGACATTGCCTTCGTGAGCCTCGCCATCGCGCTGGGCGCGTTGATTGGCGCGATCGTGATCAACGTGCACGGCATTCCGCTAACGCTGTCCACGGCGGGCGGCGCGCTCATCGCCGGGATCGTGTTCGGCTGGCTGCGCGCGATCCACCCGACCTTCGGGCGCATTCCCGAACCTACCGTGTGGTTCATGAACTCCGTGGGTCTCAATGTGTTCATTGCCGTGGTGGGCATCACTGCGGGCCCCGGATTCGTCGCCGGCTTGCAGCAACTCGGCGTCAGCCTGTTCCTCTGGGGTATTTTCGCCACGGCGGCGCCGTTGGTCGTCGGCATGTATATCGCGCGCTACGTGTTCAAGTTCCACCCCGCGATCCTGTTCGGCGTATGCGCGGGGGCAAGAACCACAACGGCGGCACTGGGGATGATCTGCGACGCCGCACGCAGCCAGGTGCCCGGACTCGGCTATACGGTGACCTACGCGGTCGGCAACACGCTTCTGACGATTTGGGGAATGGTGCTCGTGATGATCCTGAGCTGATGTCTGGACCAATTAGATATTTCGCTAACTAATGAAATGGAGCACAAATTGACGACTTCAAAAGACAACCACGCAACCCAGGCGCAAAAATTCTCGGCGCTCAGTCCGTTCGAACTCAAGGACGAACTGATCAAGGCGGCCGGTGGCGGCGCAACGGCTCGTTCGGCTGCAAACCTGCCCATGCTCAACGCCGGCCGCGGCAATCCCAACTTCCTCGCGACGATTCCGCGTCACGGCTTCTGGCAACTGGGCCTGTTCGCCATGCGCGAGTCGGAGCGCTCGTTTGCCTATATGCCCGAGGGCGTGGGCGGCTTCCCGCAGCGCGAAGGCATTGTCGAGCGCTTCGACCTGTTCGTGCGCGAGAACAAGGGGCAAGCCGGCGTCGATTTTCTCGCGGGCGCGGTGTCGTACGTGCGCGACCAACTGGGCCTTCCCGCAGGCGACTTTCTTTACGAAATGTGTGAAGGCATTCTCGCCTGCAACTATCCGGTGCCGGACCGCATCCTCAAGAACACGGAAACCATCGTCGGCCAGTACCTGCGCCGCGAGATGATCGGCAAGCATCCGTTCGTGGGGGAGTTCGACGTGTTCGCGGTGGAGGGCGGCACCGCGGCCATGACGTACATTTTCAACACGATGCGGGAGAATTTTTTCATCAAGCCGGGCGACACGATCGCGCTCGGCATGCCGATCTTCACGCCATACATCGAAATTCCCGCGCTCAACGACTACGAGCTCAATATCGTCAACGTCCAAGCGGATGTCGCGAACGGCTGGCAGTACTCGAAGAAGGAACTGGACAAGCTGCGCGATCCGAAGGTCAAGGCGTTTTTCCTCGTGAATCCGAGCAACCCGCCTTCAGTGAAGGTGGACGCGGCGAGCCTCGAATATATCGCCGAGATCGTCAAGACGCGCCCGGACCTCATTATCCTCACCGACGACGTGTACGGCACCTTCGCCGACAACTTCGTCTCGCTCTTCGCACTCGCTCCGAAGAACACGATTCTCGTGTATTCGTATTCGAAATACTTTGGCGCAACGGGCTGGCGTCTGGGTGCAATCGCGACGCACCGCGAGAACGTTCTGGACAGCGCGCTTGCGAAGCTGTCGAAAGAGCAAAAACAGACGCTGCACAAGCGCTACGAGTCGATCACGACGGAGCCGGAGAAGCTGAAGTTCATTGACCGGCTGGTCGCGGACAGCCGCACCGTCGCGCTCAATCACACGGCCGGCCTTTCGACGCCGCAGCAGGTGCAGATGGTGCTGTTCTCGCTGTTCTCGCTCATGGACACACCGGGCGCGTACAAGAATGCGCTCAAGCGCCTCATTCGCAGCCGCAAGCGTGCGCTCTTCGAGACCATCGGCATTCCGTTGAAGGAAGGGGATCCGAACGTCGTCGACTACTACACGGTGCTGGATCTCGAGTATTTCGGCGAGCGCGCCTATGGCCGCGATTTCGTCGAGTGGCTGCTCAAGAACACCGAGGCTTCTGAACTGCTGTTCCGTCTCGCCAGGGACGCACATGTCGTGCTCCTGCCTGGCCAGGGCTTCGGCACGCCTCATCCGTCGGGCCGCGTGTCGCTCGCCAATCTCAATGAGTCGGACTATCGCGCGATCGGCAATGCGATTCGAACGCTGCTCGACGAATACCTGGAGCGCTATTGCGCGCAGACGGGTAAGAGCGTAGCGCGCTAATCCAGGCGCTGCCTCAACCGTCCGCGCAGCCGGTTGAGGCGGTGCGTGGGCATGAAGCGTCCAACCCGAGGGCGCGTACCGAAAGGAGCATTCAGATGTCTTTGGATTTCGAGAAGATCACTCCGTACGACGAATTCAATTTACCGGTTCCGCAGGACGAATTTCCGGCAACCGGAATGTCGGCCAGGGCCGCAGCCGCGCTTGTCGAAAGCGACGAATGGACGGATACCAATCCTGTTCTGAACATGTCGTCGTTCGTGACGACCTTCGCCGAACCCGAAGCATTGGAGACAGCGAAGCGAAATATCTTCAAGAACTATATCGACCACGACATGTACCCGCAGTTGTTCGCGATGGAAACGCGAATGGTGCGCTGGCTTCACAAACTGTGGAATGGCCCGCGCGACGCGGAGCCTTACGGAACTGCGACGGTGGGCTCATCCGAGGCGTGCATGCTCGCGGGTCTCGCGCACAAATGGAACTGGAAGCAGCAGCGCGAGAAAGCGGGTAAGGACGCAAGCCGGCCCAATCTGGTGACGGGCGGCAACGTGCAGATCGTCTGGAAGAAGTTCATGCGGTACTTTGACGTCGAACCGCGCATCGTGCCGCTCAAGCCGGGGCAATATAGTTTGACGGCCGACGATCTCGGCCAGTACGTCGACGAGAATACGATTGCCGTCGTGGCCATTGCCGGGCAGACGTTTACGGGGGAAGACGACGACTTTGCCGGCATTCATGCCTGGCTGGACGACTACGAACGGCGCACGGGAATTTCGGTTCCGATGCATATCGATGGGGCGTCGGGCGGCTTTATTCACCCGTTCCTCTATCCGGATTACCAATGGGACTTCCGGCTGCCGCGAGTGCAATCGATCAACGCATCCGGACACAAGTACGGCCTCACCCCGCCGGGGCTCGGCTGGGTGATATTCCGCGACCGCAAGGTATTCAATGAAGACCTGGTGTTCTACGTGAACTATCTGGGCGGTGAAATGCCCACCGCGACTTTGAATTTCAGCCGCAATGGTTTCCAACTGGCCGTTCAGTATTATCAGTTCCTGCGCCTTGGATTCGATGGCTACAAGCGCGTCATGCAGCACACCCTCGATAACGCGCTCGCGCTGCGCGAAATGCTCGTGAAAAGCGGCTATTTCACGATCATGAACGATACGCAGCGCATTCCGGTGGTGGCCGTTACGCTGGACAAGAAAATCACGCGCTTCAACGAATTCGACGTGTCGAACAAGGTGCGCGAGAAGGGCTGGGTGCTATCGGCCTATACGATGCCGCCAGACGCGGAGTCGGTGAGAAGCCTGCGCGTTGTGGTGCGCCCGCACATCAACCGCAACGTCGCGAGCAATCTCGGGCGTGACATCATCGATGCCTGCCGCTATCTGGCGGAGCACGGCGGTAATGCCACGCCGCCGGCGCTGCATGGCCACGCGCATCTAAAGGGCTCGCCGGCCAAGTGCTGAAGCGGGGCGCGCGCATGGCCTGGCGCGTGTGATCACGTGCCAGGCCGCGCCGACGCCCACGTTGATTGAGGAGCGCATCTGGAGTCAGGCGACCACCCGCGAAGTTTTCGCGCGCGGCGACGGGTCGACTGCGGAGGACGCGGTGGCGCAGGCGCGCTGAGCGCGTCTTGCGGCTTCGTTCACGTGCAGGCTTGTTCGATGTGTGTCAGTGCGCGGCGATGGACGCCGCGATACGGTCTGCGAGCATCCCGAGCACGCGGCTCATCGCGGCAGCTTGGGCCGTTGCGGCGTCGGCTGCTTCGTCGTCCGCTGCGCTGGCCGGGGCCGCGGTTTCGAGCGTCGCCTCGCGAGTCAGCGTGGCACGCGTGGGCTGACCCGACAACAACGTCCACGATGCCTGCATCTTCAGTGCCCCGCGCGCATCGGCCTGAACACCGAGTATCGTGACGACCAGCGTGCGCGTGTCCGCGGGCACCGGCGCGTCGGGGAAAACGAAGGCGCCGGCGGGCAATCGCATCACGAGGTCCTGAGCGAGCGTGCGCCTCATCATACGCGCGAGCGGCGCACCCCATCGGTGGTTGTCATCGATCGCCAGCCGGTTCGGTGCGATCTGCGTGACCACTTCGGGCCGATCGAGTTCGGCGGGAATATGCACCGCGGTCAGTTGCACCGCCTGCATTGCCGGCATGGCGCCCGCTGCCTGGCCCGGCGCCGCGCTCAGCGTCACATAGTGCATAGGCGGGCTGTGTCCGCAACCCGCGAGTATGAGCATCGCGCCCATCCGCGCGGCCGCCCCGGCCGCTGCCCTGAAGCGGACGAGGCGGGCATATGACGCAGAGTGCACGCCTGTGCGTGTAGCCGGTCGCCGGGAGCGGCGCATCATGGGCCTACTCCTCGGGCCGGCCGCGCGCCAGCGCTTCAGGGTGACGGTCGAGATAGTCAGCGAGCGTTCGCACCGAGCGCGCCGCGTCGCTCAACTCGCGCAGGGCAGCGGGCAGATCGTCCTGGCTTGATACATCGCCCCCGAGCGTGCGGTTCGCAGCGGCGACAGTGCTATCGACCGCCTTCGCGGTTTCGCGCAGTTGCGCCACGAGCGGCCCAACTTGCGGCGAGACCTGTTGCAGCGTGCGGTCGATCTGTGCCACCGAGCGGTCGATGTGGGTGAGGCTCTCGCGGATCTGCGGCGAGTTGCTCAAGGCATCAACGTGGGCCGCAATGCTGCGGACCTGGTCGCCCGTTTCCTTGATCGGCAGTGCGTCGATCTTCGCCACGACGTCATTGGCTTGCGCGGCGATGGCGTCGAGATCGGCGGATGGCGCATCCGGAATCACCGGTACGCCGTTTTCGGCAGTGAGGGTGGCGGCGGGCGCGGTTTTCACGAAGTCGAGCACGACCTTGCGCTGTCCCACGAGCGGCGGGTCTTGCGACAGACGCGCGCGTAAGCCCCGAGCGATGAGGCGTTCGAGCATGGTGTCGACGATCGGCCGCCAGTCGCCGTTGGCTGGCGCCGCCACGCCTGCGATGCCAAGCCGCGATGGATCGAGCGCCAGTTGCGCGAGCGTGCTCAGTGCGCCCGTGCCGGCGTCATAGTTCAGGCGCACACCGGTGACCGTGCCCACGCAAAATCCGCGCAATTGCACATTGGCGCCGCTTTTGAGCTCGCCGGCGGCACCCTCGAAGCGCACGGCATAGCTCACCATCGGCCCATGCAGCGGCGCGAGCGCGGGCCGGTGCTCAGCGCCATCGAAGTGCGTGGCGGGCTTGCCGCGGCCTGGCTCCATGACGATCTCGGGTCCGGAGAGCAGTGCTTTCATCGATGCCGGATCGCTCAAGTCCAGCTCGGCGCCGCGCAGAAAGAACTGCGTACCGGCGCGCAGGTATGGCGCGTCCTTGCGGTCGATTTCGAGTTTCGCCTCAACGCGCCGCCCGTCGGGCGTGAGCGCCACGCTCGACACCTGGCCCACCTTGACGCCGTGCAGCGTGACGATCGTTTCGTCTGCGGCCATGCCATAGGCGTTGTCGAACCCGACCGTGACGGTCTCCCCCTTGTGAACCAGCGCCTGTACGCCGAGCCATCCCGTCACGCAGATCGCCGCAATGGGGACCGCCCAGATCCAGCCTGGCCAGGCGCTGCGACGGACCTCGGCCTGGGTGCGCCGCGAGCGCGCGTCTGTCATGGCCGGCTCCGGAGATGCACGTCCCACATCATGCGCGGGTCGAACGCGTGCGAAGCCGCCATCGTGAGCATCACGGCGAGCGCGAATGCCGTCGCGCCGATCGCTGGGCGCGCTTGCGCCATGCCGCCGAAATGGATCAGCGGCACGAAGGCGGCAATGGTGAAGACATCGACATTGGACCAGCGGCCCAGCTCGTCGATCCAGCGGTACAGATGGGTTTTCGTGCGCAGATGCCGGCGCGAGCGCCGCCGCACGGACGCGATGAACCAGCCCATGCCGACGATCTTGGCCACGGGAATGACGATGCTCGTGCCAATGATAAGTATGCCGAAGGGCCAGAGGCCCGCGAGAAAGAGCTCGTGGACGCCATCGGCGATGCGGTGAGAATCGTGCTGGCCGAGTTGCAGCGAGACGGTCATCGGATAGAGGTTGGCGGGCACCGTCAGCACGAGCGCCGCGAGCGAGAGTGCCGCCGCGCGCACGACGGCGTCGGGTTTGCGCACGTGCAGCTTCAACCCGCAGCGCGGGCAGGGCCGGTTTTCGTGCGACACGGGCACGACCAGATCGCATACGGTGCACGACAGGGCGCGCTCGCGCGGGTGCAGCGTGTGTTCCGCGGCGAACGCGCGCCACACGGTGCGGCGATCGAGCGATGCACGTGCGAGCATCGACATCAACGCTGCGACGATGAAGCAATATCCGCCCACGCCTATCGTACCCGTAAGGTTTTGCGTTACCCGCGCATAGCCGACGCAACAGCCCATGAGATAAACGTCGGGCATGGCCCAGGCGTCGAGCCGGATGGTCCAGCGAAAGAGCCGTCCCATGCCCCTGAAGCGCCAGCCGAAGCGCACCGCGGCCAGCACGAGCACGAGGCCGCCGAAGCGCACGAAAGGCAGCACGATGCCGCACGCCCCGAGCAGCAGCGCGAGGATCAGCGAGCCGTCGCGCCAGATCGCCACGACGCCCGAGGCGAGCACCGACGAGCGCTCGGCGCCCAGCACGTGGACCGTCATCAAGGGCGCGAGATTGGCCGGGAACAGCAGAACAAAGGTGCAGACCGCACAGGCGAGTGCCGCGTCCACGCTACGGCCGCTGCGCCGCTCCAGCGGGTAATGGCAGGTCCGGCAACGCGCGATACCGTGCGGGGAGAGCGGCGGAAGGTCCTGAAGCGCGCCGCATTCGGGGCAGCCGAGTGTCATGCTGGTTTATCCGCTCGATTGTTCGCTGGTTCGGTCGCTGGCTCGTTCATCAGGCGCTGGCAGCGGGCCGTTCATCGCGTGTCCTGCGCGCGCCGGCAACGGCGCCGCTTTGCCGCCCGTTCGAGCAACGATTGTGCCCAGCTCGAGAAGATGCGCGGCGCCCGCACCGCGATTCGCAAAGGAACGCAGGCTGCTGCAATGAGAGGGCGACTTGCCGCGCTCGCCATCCGCGCAGAGCGTCGCGCCAACCGCGCGTCGTCAAAGGAGGACGTCATGAACAGCACGCTGGACCCCGACAACGAACCGACACAGCAACCTGCCGCACCGGGCCACGACAACGAGGCACTGGGCCCTGGGGACTCGTCCGATACGGGCAGCGACAGCAGAGGTGCGAAGCGCCACGACTTCGATCGCGACACGGAACTCGACAATCACGCGCTGGAAGCCGGCGCCGACGAAGCGCAGAGCGACACCGACCGCAGCGGCACCGGTGAGCGCGCCAGCGCCGATGGTGACGAGACGCTGCGCCCCGGCAGCGA
The DNA here is from genome assembly GCF_051125215.1 of Paraburkholderia sp. A3BS-1L. Lineage (NCBI taxonomy): Bacteria > Pseudomonadati > Pseudomonadota > Betaproteobacteria > Burkholderiales > Burkholderiaceae > Paraburkholderia > Paraburkholderia sp. A3BS-1L. The sequence continues at coordinate 344,384 of NZ_CP120445.1, forward strand.
TGTATTGCCGGACGACATCGAGGAAGAACAGGCGCAAGAGGGCGCGGACGAAGAAGAGGACGAGGACGAAGGCAAGACTTGAGGGCCGCTCGCGACGCTCAATGGAAGCGAAGGGCGTAACGCATCGAGCCGTCGCGAAGTGAGCGCGAGAGAAACGTCGAACCGCGCATGTAGAAGCTACAGGTAAGCGATGAAACGCCGCGTGACGTGACGGCGCGTGGCTGCGCGACGCGTGGGCGCGCTTACGGCACATCCGTTGCACGGTTTCACTACGCCAACGCAACCCAGGAGGTGACGATCATGACTCAGCATTCCCGAGGGCACGCCTCATCGCACGACAGCAACGCTGGACATCGTTTCATCGACGTGCAAAAAGCGCTAAAGGGCGCGTCCTATCCGGCGGACAAGCAAAGTCTGCTCGAATGCGCACGTTCGAACGGCGCGAGCGAGGAGGTCGTGCACGCCCTCGACAGCCTGCCGGAGCGCGAATTCGCGAATCCCGCCGATGTGTCGAAAGGCGTGGGCAACGAGGCCTCCTGACGTATGCCATGTCGAGCCGTCCTCTTCCGGAGGGCGGCAGTAGTCACGAGTGTCTCGGGCGGCGCCTTGCGCCGGCCGGAAGCAGCACCTGTTCGGCGATCGTCTGCGATACGTCGTAATGCTGGCGTCGGGGATGCACCCGGCTCGTTGTAGTGCAGCTTCGCGAGCAGCGCTTCGGGCCGACCGCACTGGCCGCGCCGATGGCGTTGCTGCGGGTTTTGACGGTCAGCCGTCTCGCGGACTAGCGTTCGCGGCGGCGCTCATGCGCATGTTAGTCCGTTAGTGCGAGGTCTCGCCGACATGTAGCGCGTTCGTGACCGAGGTGAACTCCGTCCAGTTCTTGAATGGATTGGGCGGCGCGATTCTTCTGTGCATCGTCGGAGACCGTACCCGTGAGCGTCACGACACCGCGATTCGTCGTAATGTGCACATCGTTCGAGTCGAGATCAGCAGTGCCGAGCAACGCCGCTCTCGCTCGGGCGGTGATGATCGCGTCGTTCGTCTCTGAGCCGACCGACGAACTCCCGGCGACCAGGCCGTGCGGTGGAGGAACCTCCGGGCGCGCGGCGCCAGAGCCGGACTGGGCAAATGCACCGGCAGCCATCGTGCCTATGGGGACCCCGGGGGAAAAGCAACGGCGCTACCGTTGCACGCCCATTTTTCGTGCACGAAATAGGCGAAGGGGAAGCGCCTGGCCGGATCATGTACCTTGATGTTTTTCTTCCCTTTTATTTTACATAAGATAAATTATCGACGTTTTAAGTTTAAGTGTAAGAGCAAAGTAGTAGTGTCGTACCTGGGCAAAGTACAGATGTCGTACCTGGGTCCGATTTGAGGCGCACGCGCGCGTCGACGTCCCGCTCTTGCTCCGCCACGACAGGAAGCTGTACAGCAGCGCGGCACCAATGGCGGCGGACTTGCATTTAGTCCGTTTGCTACCTTCTGCGGTATTCGAGCGTCAGAGCGAAAAGGATCACGGCGACGTTGAATATCGCCCGTGCGAAGCTGTGTATCGCGCTGGTAGCGCCACCAAAGGCAAACACCGCGGACACCGATGCAACAACAAAAAATACGAATGCAACAATCACCAACTTCTCCAGGTGAATTTGTGGGTTGCGGCGACGTTCCGGAACTTGCCACGTCCTGCTTCCACACCTCGCGGTTTCGGCTCAAACAGGCAATACCTCGCTATCGCGCAACACAACTTCGCGCTGGCGAAATTCACGTTGCGCTTCGGAACGAATAACGGGCCGATCGAAATGCGAGACCGCCTGATCGACAAATGCGCGCACCTTGCCCGGTAGGAATTCCCGCGCCGGGTAGACGATGTTTATGGTGACGTCGTCGTTGCCGATTCGATATTCATCCAGCACCCGGATCAGCGTCCCGAACCTCACGTCGTTGGCCACCACGAACTCGGGCGCGACGGCGATACCGGCGCCGGCAAGCGCGATATGCCTTTGCATCAGCGCGCTGTCTACCGCGAAGCTTGCTTCGTGTGGAACGCTGTGATCAATGCCGTCTCCGTCGGTTAAATGCAGTACTTTGCCGTGAGCCGTATGGGTGATCAGGCGATGCCTGGCGAGATCAGCCGGCCGCAGCGGTGCTGGCGCCCCCATCAAATATGCGGGTGAGGCGACGGCCACGAGCGGTGCGTGCGCAAGCGCGCGCGAAACCCACGATACGGAGGTGATCATCCTGTCGGCGACCATCCCGACATCGAAACCACCTGCGAGCAGGTCGACTTCCGCTTCGGTCAGGGTGATGCGCAGTGCAACGTCGGCATAGCGCGCCCTGAAATCTGCAAACAGCGCAGCGAGTTCGGGCGACATGAGGCTCCCGAGCACGACCACGTGCAGGTCCCCGCAAACGCGGCCAGACTCATGCATCGCGCAGGTTTCGATTCTCTCGAGGTCGGCCAATAGCGCGCGGCACCCATCCGCATAGCGCGCCCCCACCTCGGTCAGCACAATTCGGCGTGTCGAGCGCTGGAAAAGCCGCACGCCGAGATGTGCTTCCAGTTCGCTGACATGGCGCGTCACTCTTGCAGGTGAAAGCTGCAATTGCTCAGCGGCTCGTGTAAAGCCATGCATATCAACAACTTTCAGAAACGTACGCATGGCAGCGATGAGATGGTTCAAATTGACACCTGAATCAGCATGGAAAATCGGACGTCGACCGGCGTCTGGACACCGCCTTTGCGGCTTCGGATAGACGCCATTCAGGAATGGGTTCAGCTGCCGAGATAGATATTGCAGAAACTTGCAGGGCCGACGCAGGGAGACGGGTTTTGATTGCCCGCGGCAGGCGTAGCCGCTTTGGCTGCGTCCTTGCTGGCCACGCCTTGCGTGGCCGCGACCTGCAACGGGTGTGCCTGATTCGCAGCTACAGCAGGGTCCTTCTCAGTCGGGCTTTGTTGTGCGAACGCGCCTGCGGCGAATCCGAACGAAGCGATGGAAAAAACGATGACTTTGGCGGACGAAACTTTAAACATGATTTAACTCCAGAATTATTAAATTCGAACTACGAATCATTGAATGAAGATGCTTGCTTCGCATCGTTCTGTTTCCCTGCTTCGCTGTCGACGGATGAATCATGCGACAAACTCGGGCGACTGTCCAAATCGTTTTTTCGATTCAGTCTATAAGGATAAACGATTAGTTTCGGGCTTTTGCCGGCCAATGGAGTCGAAGGCGCGCAACGAAGCAAAGCGCGCCGGATGCTGCGTGGCGCGTCAATGGGAAGGTCAGTCGGGAGAGAACGATGGCCGCTCGAACGAGACTTCCGTACGGAACGATTTCAATGCGGAACTAGCACGAGCGAGGGACAGACGCCCGCTCGCGCAAATGGCTCAACTACCGAAGAACACCGAACAGAAACTCACTGGGCCGACGCATGCATTTGCTGCCCGATCCTGCGCAGCCTTCGCATGTTGAGCAGCGACAGCTGCCGGCGCGTGGTTTTCTGCCACTTCACGCTGTACGCCTGCAACCGTACCCTGAAGATCAGCCACTAGCGTGGCGCGAGCGCCGCCGGGGTGCCCCTGTGCGTCGGGTACATCAGTCTGCGCATAAGCCTGCGCCGATACGGTCGCAAACGCGCCCATGGAGACAAGCGCAATTGCCGCGAGGCGGGTCATCGATTGCTTCTTCATTTTCAGTTCCTTGCAAAAATCCAGATACGATTTTGTCGATCCATCCGGCCCGCGTACCGTAAGCCGGTGAGGCGGCGGATCGACGGACCGAAGCATGCAGCGTCTGGCGCACGATGTCCAAGCCGAAAAATCGATCTGCTCCATAAGGGAAACCGATGATCTCCTCGTGACCATTTCACGGATGGTGCCGCGCTCCTGCGTGACCGCCCAGCATTGCCATAAGTAAAACCGATCGGTTCTTTCAGAAATCCGACTTGGACGCGCCATCGGGCGGCAGGCACAATTTGTCGCGTCCGCAATAGAGTAAAACCCGGATCCATTCGTTGGATCTATCACTGACCCTGATTGTCAGAGCGCATATCGACATGCCCTGCCCCGGCGCGGCACGTGGTGCGCTCGCGCCAAAAATGCCTGTATATCCAGTACTTTCCGTGTGGAACTTTTTTCCCCACACAGATCATCCCCGCCATTTCCTCTGCCCTCACCGTTTGGCAAGTGCCACCGCTTGTCACCCAGGCGACCCGCATCGACGCACACCACCCGCTGTGACGATGCAGACCGCGCTTCGCGCCTGATATCACCGGCCGTTGTATTCGCAGAATTTCACAGGATTTCCCGTGCCGCATGCCTCTGCCGCGCCGCTTCGGTCGCGCGACGCATTCACCATTGATTCTGGAAAGGTGCTTTTCTCGCTGAGCACTTATCTAGCTGCAGCACTTGTGCTAGTCATCGCGTTCACGGCCAGTCTGCCGCGACCATGGTGGGCACTCCTTACGGTCTATGTTACGGCGCAGCCCATGGCGGGCGCGTTTCGCCCGCGCGTGCTTTATCGCCTGGCCGGCATCGCTACCGGCGCGCTCGTTACGATCGCAATCGCGCCGAATCTGCAGAATTCCCCTGTATTGCTGGTTCTCTGCCTGGCCATCTGGATCGGTCTATGCATCTATCTCGCGGTGCTGGATCGCACGCCGCGTGCCTTCCTTTTCCAGATGGCGGCATTCAGTTCGGCCGTCATCTGCTTTCCATATCTGGATGATCCTTCGTACATTTTCACGACGACGATTTCGCGCGTCGAGGAAATGACGGTGGCCATTCTTTGTGTGACCACTGCACACTGGATTTTCCGGCCTGTCGATATTCGCTCCGTCATTCACCAGCGTGCATTGTCGTTCCTGAACGATGCCTGCCGCTGGACGGGTGAAGCCTTCGGCGTTCAGCACACGCGCCTCGAATACGAGCACCGTCGCAAGCTCGCGGCCGACGTGACCGAACTGGGCATGATGGCCGTGAATCTGCGCGCCGAACATCGCTTCGCCTATGCGACGCGTTCCGCCGTGACCGAATTGCAGCATCGGCTCGCTACGCTGCTTTCGATCGCATCCGCGGCCGCGAACCGGCTCGATCTGCTTCGCTCGCTCAACGCAGTTGACAGCGAAACCGAAGCGCTGATCGATTCACTGGTGAGCAGCCTGAGCGCCTCGCAGGAAGTGGGTGATGCGTGTGACGACGGCCTGGTCGCCCGCTGCCGCGCCCTCGCTGCAGAGCGTCTGCACAGAAGGCAATGGCAGTCCCTGCTCGCCGCGAACCTGCTGGAGCGCACCGCAGAGTTCATCGAGACACTGCATGCTGCGCGCGGCCTGGTTCGCGCGTTCGTCGAGGACAAGCCCGTGCATGGCCCCACCATGCAACTCGCCTCGAGCAACGACAATTTCCCGCTAGCGCGGGACCATGGCGTGGCACTGCTCGCCGGCGCAGCAATGACGACGGCCATCATGATCTATTGCGCCGTATGGATTCTGCTCGCTTGGCCCAGCGGCGCTGCAACGGCTGCATTCGCCGCACTCGTCACCTGCTCGTTTGCCGCTCAGGACGACCCCGCGCCGGTGATAGGCCGCTATCTGATCGCTACGCTCATGACGTTTCCGCTGGCTGCGCTCTACCTCTTCGTGATCCTGCCGCGCGTGGATGGAGCCATCATGCTCATCGTGACGCTCGCGCCGGCTCTCGTATGGATGGGTTATCTCCAGGCCGATCCGGCGCACAGCGCGCGCGCGCTGCCGATGCTTTCCTGCTTCATCGTCGCGATGGGTTTTCTCGACCGCTTTCAGGCCGACTTCGCGGGCTTCCTCAATACGGGGCTTGCGCAAATTGGCGGCATCGTCACCACCCTCGTCGTCACCCGGCTGTTTCGTTCTGCCAGTTCACGCTGGACCGCTTATCGGATTGTGCGCCAAAGCTGGGCGGATCTCGCGCAACTCGCGGATATGGCTCATCCGCTGGATGCGCAGGCTTGGACGGCACAGGCTGTAGACCGTCTTGGCCAGGTTGCGGCACGCATGGCGCTCGCCAGTGCCGACGATGTGCTGCACGCCGCCGATGGTCTCAACGACCTGCGTATCGGCCGCAACCTCATTCGCGCGCGCGAGGGTCGCGCGAGCCGCGATGCGGCCACGCACATCGCCATCGAAACGGCGCTGCGCGAAGTGTCGAAGCTGTACCGCGCGAGGCTCGCGGCCCATCATCCGCTGCCCGGCTCGCCCGAATTGCTCGAAGCGCTCGACCGCGCGATCGACTTTGTCGCCGGCCAGCCTCTGGAACGTGCGGACCCCACACTCATGGCGCTCGTTGGCTTGCGATGCAACCTGTTCCCGCAGACATATCAACACCGAGAGGTCGAACGATGATTGAAGAGATCCGCATTCTGGGGGTCTATATGCCGGCGGCGCTCTTCTGGGCCGCCATCGCACTGGTCGTCACGTTTCTGTTGCGCGGTGCACTGTTGCGCTTGCCTCTGCGGCAAGTGCTGTGGCATCCCGCGTTGATCGATCTCGCCGCCTTCTTCGCACTTTGGTGGGGACTCACCCGCCTCGCCGACGCCTGTTGCCCCCACGGTTTCATTTCCTGACATGCAGCGATTTTCCAGCCTCTTGCGCACCGGCCTCACCGTAGCGATCATCCTCAGCATCCTGGCCGCCATTTACGCCCTATGGGTTCGCTACCAGATCGAGCCGCTCACGCGAGACGGCAAGGTGCGCGCCGACATCGTGCCGATCGCCCCCGATATCAGCGGACTCGTGACCGATGTGCGCGTACACGACAACGAAACGGTCAAACAGGGGCAAGTTCTGCTTGTGATCGACCCGTCGCGCTATCAGATTGCACTCGCCCAGGCCGACGCCAATCTCCAGAGTGAACGCGCCGACCTCGATGAGGCCGTACGCGAAGACCGCCGCAACCGCTCCATGCCCGACGTGGTCGCAACGGAGTCCACAGAACAAGGCACGGCCCGTGTGCAGAAGCTGCGTGCCGCCGTTGCGCAGGCGCAGGCTGCCCGCAACCTCGCCGCATTGAATCTCGATCGCACGCTCGTACGGGCGCCCGTCGACGGCACGGTGTCCAATGTGGGCCTGCTGCCCGGCACGTATCTGACTGCCGGAAAGGGGGCGATGGCGCTCGTCAGCAACCAGTCGTTGCGCGTGGAAGGCTACTTCGAAGAAACCAAGCTGCCGGGTATTCACGTTGGAGATCCGGCCAGCGTCTATCTCATGGGCGTCGCCACCGCCATTCGCGGCCACGTTCAGAGCATCGCCGGCGGTGTGCAGGATCGCGAACGCGAAGGCGGCGACGCGCAGCTCGCCAACGTGAACCCTTCGTTCACCTGGGTCCGTCTTGCGCAGCGTATCCCGGTGCGCATTGCGATCGACTCGGTGCCCGCTGGCGTGCGTCTGGTGCCGGGTCAGACGGCTTCCGTCGAAATTCAAGCGCGTGCGGGCGATGTCGCGGTACGCCGGAGCTTGCCATGGTAAGCACGCGAGCCGTTGCGGCTGTAGCGATCAGTGTGCTTCTCGTGGCTTGCGCCGAGGTGGGTCCCGATTACAAGGTCCCGCCACAAGCGCTCGTCAACGCGCCGGTGGCGCAAGGTACGTTCATTTCCGGGGCGACCTTGGCCTCGGATGATGCACTGCCCGATCACTGGTGGCGCCTCTACAATGACCCTGTGCTCGATCGCCTGGTGGAAAACGCGCTTGCCAACAACGTCGATCTCAAGGCCGCAGAGGCCAATCTCGAACGCAGCGATGCGCTGCTCGCGCTCGCACACACGGCGCGCGAACCGTCTGTCGCAATCGGCGCGTCCACCAGCTACACCCAGCAGTCTGCGCAGGCCGTGCTTTCGCATGTCCAGCCGCCCAGGCACGAGATCTACGACATGGGTGTTTCGATCAGCTACGACCTCGATCTCTTCGGCGGCATTCGCCGCGGCATCGAGGCAACTGCAGCCGATCGCGACGCGGTCGTCGCGGCCCGGGACCTCGTGCGCGTGAACGTCGCCGCGCAAACGGCGCACGCCTATTCGGATCTGTGCAACGCCGGCAATCAGATCGACATCGTGCAACAGCAGATCGCCGTGCAGGAGCGACGCCTCGCACTCACGCGAGAACTGATCGCGAACGGCCGCGCCCCCGCGTTCAGCCAGGACCAGCAGCGAGGGGAAATCGAGAGCAGCCGCGCACAACTCGCTCCGCTTGAAGCAGGCCGCATGAACGCCGCGTTTCGTCTAGCCACCTTGATGGGCGAGCCGCCCGCCAACTACGACAAAGCCCTGCTCGCCTGCCACACGCCGCTACAGTTGAAGGCGCCGCTTCCCGCGGGCGACGGCCGCGCATTGTTGAGCCGCCGGCCCGATATTCGCGCAGCCGAACGCCATCTGGCCGCAGCGACTGCGGATATCGGCGTGGAGACGGCGGCGCTCTATCCGGACATCAAGATTGGAGCGTCGATCGGATCGACCGGTGCGGCCACCAGTTTCCTTTCCCCACTCACGAACCGCTTTGCTGTGGGCCCGATGGTCAGCTGGGATCTCCATCGCAGCGCGATTCGCGACCGGATTGCGGCTGCGCGTGCGCAGAGCCGCGCGAGCCTCGCACATTTCGATAGCACGGTGCTCGCAGCGCTGCGCGAAACGGAAACTTCGCTCGACAATTACGCGAGTGCACTCGCCAGGCTGGAGCGGCTCCAATCCGCTCGCGACGAAGCGCGTGAAGTCGACGCCCGCACCAACGAGTTGTGGCGCGGCGGCAAGGTCGGAGGTCTGGCAGCGCTGGATGCACAACGCACGAGGCTAGCAGCCGAGAGTGCCGTCGCGCTTGCGCAGGCCGATGTCAACAACGATCAAATCGCCACCTTTCTGGCGTTGGGAGGCGGATGGCAGTGACCCTCCGCTAGTCACGCCGCATTTCACCCAGCCAAACCTGTTATTTACCTGACTTCCAATCGATGCTCGAAAATACCAACGCAACACCGCAGCACACTGATCTCGGGACCGCTGCTTGCGCGCAACCCTCGATCCAGGCCGGGAAAGCCATCGTTGCCAATCACGGATTCAACCTCCGCAACCGAAATCTGATGCATCGCAATCCGCTCCTGCGAAACATCAGCTATCTGCTCGCCGTCGACGAACATCGAAACTTCACGCGTGCGGCGGATGCACTATTCGTTTCGCAGTCGGCCCTCTCGCAGAAGGTTCGACAACTGGAGGACGAGCTTGGCGCGCAGTTGTTCGATCGTGGCGGTCGGGCCGTGCGCCCGACCGATTTCGGCACGATCTACCTGGAGTACGCGCGCCGCGCATACTATGATCTTCTTACGGCGCAACGCGCCGTACAGGACGTACAGGACCTTTCGCGCGGACAGTTGCGTCTCGCCTTTACGCCAACGTTCACCGAATATCTCGTCGCCCCTGTCGTCGAGCATTTTCATGAGCTGTATCCCGGCATCGTCATCGAAATGATCGAGATGTCGCTGGACGCCGTCGAAACCGCGCTGGTCGAGGACCAGGTCGATCTCGCATTCGGCTTTACAGACGTACGCTCCGAAGAGATCGAAGCGGAACCGCTTTTCTCCGAGCAATTGATGCTCGTGGTCGGCAACAGTCATCCACTGGCTAAACAGCGTGTCGCGGTCGCACCGGAGGAATTCGCGAAAACGCCGCTTGCGCTGCTCACCACGAGCTTCGTTTCGCGCTTTTATGTCGACAGCTATTTTCTGTCGCGCGATTTGCAGCCCACGGTTGCATTGCAGGCGAATTCGATCAGTGCCGTGCTCAAGATCGTGAGCCGCGGAACGATTGCGACCATATTGCCCAGCTCGATCGAATTCGAGCACCGCAACCTGCAGTATGTGTCGTTGAACCCGGCTTTTCCGGTAAGAACCGTCGCGCTGCTGCGATGCAAGCGTGCCTACCGTTCCGTGGCATCCGCCGCGTTTGCGGCGTCGGTTCTCGAGCTGCTTGGTGACGGATGCCTGTCTTCGCTTAGAACATCCATACAAGGCGCCGCTTGAGCCCTAGCCGGGTGTAACGCATCAGTAACCCGGACGGCACGTCCCGCCCGTTCCGGTTTTGTGGATTACCGCATGTCAGCAAGAAACAGATCAATATCCCTCGCCAACGAAGTCCCTTCATGCACACGTGCTGGAAATGCGCCCGTCGAGCGTACGACGGCCGAAATGCAACCACCCATTGCCGTCCGCAAGAACAAGGTGAGGGTCATCGTCTCAATCGATCCCGATCTGCTCGCGTCCCTCGACTCCCTTGCAATGCGCAAAGGCCTCAGTCGCGCCGGTGCTATTTCGCTAGCCTGTGCTGATCTTCTCGAGGTGCATCGCCACTCCACCAGGCCGGCGGAATAGCAGCTCGCAGACTGCACTCGGCGCCGAAGCCGGCTCCGCGCGATCATCGGCCCCCAGCCAATCAATCGTCCACGACTCTTCACGACGACTTTGCTAACGCGATTACCAGGAAACGCGCAGCGTTCTCATATTGAATCCAGTGTCCTCCGGGAAGAACCGCCCACTTGCGGCCGCGACGACTCCGTGAGAGCCAATCTGCGACCTTGGCCGGGTAATTCGCGGTTACGTTGCCTTCACCCCAGATGAACAGAATGGGATGGCGAAGTACTCGATCACGGCGGCAATGTCATTCCTGGCCTCTTCGCATGCAGCAACGATCTTGCTTCGATCTTCCGCGGCACTTACCCAGGACCCGGCACGACACTCGGCCCGGCTATCGTGTTCGGCTGGCGCATTTCAGGCCCATATTTTGGCCTTGTGCGCGCCCTGTGGGGTCGCGGCTCCGCCCTGGGCGACGAACTTTGCGAGGTGTAACTGGCGAGCGCCCAGAAAGCGATTTTGTTCAGTACAAGATCAAAAATCACTCGACTGGCTCGTACGGCAAACCCACGTAATTTTCCGCAATCGTCTTGAGTCCAGCTTCGGACGTCGTGTAGTAGTCGTAGTCTGTACCCTGCATGCGCTTGTCGAAGGTGTCTCGCTCCGAGAACTCGTGCAGCAGGTTCGTCATGAACCATGAAAAGCGCTCTGCCTTCCACACGCGGCGCAGCGCGATCTGCGAATATTTTTCCAGCAGATCGGTGCGACCGTCGCGGTAGACCCGATTCAGAATACGATACAGCGTGCTCACATCGCTCGCGGCAAGATTGAGCCCTTTCGCGCCGGTCGGCGGTACGATATGCGCCGCGTCACCAACTAGAAACAGCTTACCGTACTGCATCGGTTCAACCACATAGCTGCGCAGCGGTGCGACGCTCTTCTCGAGCGACGGACCGGTGACCACCTTCTCAGCCACGTTCAGCGGCAGGCGCGCTTTCAATTCTTCCCAGAAGCGTTCGTCGGACCAGTCTTCGGCCTTCTCGGTCAACGGCACTTGCAGGTAGTAGCGGCTGCGCGTCGTCGAACGTTGGCTGCAGAGCACGAAACCGCGTTCGTGGTGCGCATAAATCAGTTCGTGATTGACCGGCGGTGTGTCGGCGAGCAGGCCGAGCCAACCAAAAGGATAGACGCGCTCGTAGTGTGTGAGCACCTCGACCGGGATCGTCTTGCGTGAAACGCCATGAAAACCATCGCAGCCGGCGATGTAATCGCAATCCAGGCGGTATGTTTCGCCGTTCCTTTCGAATGTGATGTAGGGCGCGTCGCCTTTCACGTCGTACAACTGAACGTTGGCCGCTTCGTAAATCGTGGTTGCACCGCTGGCCTCGCGTGCCGCCATCAAATCACGCGTCACTTCGGTCTGGCCATAGACCAGGACCGACGAGCCACCTGTGAGCGCTTTGAGATCGATCCTGTCACGTCGCCCGCCGAAAATAAGTTCAATGCCGTCGTGAACCAGTCCTTCCGCATCCATGCGCTCGCTCACCCCCGCCTCGCGCATCAGATCGATCATGCCCTGTTCGAGCACGCCCGCGCGGATCCGGCCAAGCACGTACTCGCCGCTTTGACGCTCAAGAACGACGTTGTCGATGCCCGCCTTGTGCAGCAACTGCCCCAACAGCAGGCCCGACGGCCCGGCGCCGATGATCGCTACCTGGGTTTTCATAACCGATGTCTCCTGTATTCCTATCTACACCGTGACCTTTTCACTTTTGCTCTTCGAGCCCGAATCATTGGCGTCACGGTTGAATTGCATTTTTCTAGAAATACAGAGCGCTGGTAAGGCAATTTTTTCGATTAAAATTGGACTTTTAGAAAGTCTCCTGCGGGCCGACAACCGGCGACAGATCCATGAAGCAACCGGCACAGCACAACATCCCTGTATTCAAGTTATACGGAGAAGGACCTGACTGGAGCACGCTCGACTTGCTGCACTGTGAGTCGATACCTGAGCGAAGCAGTTTGCACGACTGGGAAATCAGGCGGCACACGCATGCCGACCTCGCGCAGCTGCTGTACGTGCAGAAAGGAGTTGCACTGCTCGAAATTGAGGGCGAAAAGACCAGGATCGACACGCCTTCGGTCCAGGTCGTCCCGCCGATGTGCGTACACGGTTTCCAGTTTTCTCCGGAAGTCGACGGCTACGTGATCACGATCGCCGCGCCCCTGACGAACTGGCTTCAGCAGCAAATCGATGCGCCTCGCCGCGTACTGGAGCATCCAGCGTGCTATTCGGTCGGCAACGATCTACCCTACCTGAATACCCTGTGCAGCCAGTTAAACCAGGAGTACGGCCTTCCCGCGCCTTCGAGGGACTTATTGCTTCGGTCGCTCGTGAGCGCGCTAGTCGTGTGGGTCAGCCGTCAGGATCAAGAAGGCGAGGAAAGGGACGCCCCCCAGGATCGCGGCCAAGCGCTCCTGAAAGCGTTCTCCGGGCTGATCGAAAAACACTACCGCGAACATTTTCCCATTAGCCGCTATGCCGAACGCCTCGGGGTGACGCCGGTGTATTTGAATATGGTTTGCCAGCGCATTGCAGGCAAGAGCGCGCTCGCTCTCGTCCATCAGAGACTGCTGCTCGAAGCGAAGCGAAGCCTGACTTACACCTCGCTCAATATCAATCAGGTGTCCGACTTTCTGGGCTTCACGGAACCGGCGTATTTCACGCGATTCTTCAAGCGATTCACGGGTGCTACGCCAAACGCATTTCGCAAGCGAGAATGATTTCTCCGCTTTCAATATCCGGCCGTGTACGGAAAAACCACCCCACATGCTCTCGCGCTAACACGATCCGGCCGGATCGGTCGTATACAAGCAGGCTTTGTCGCAACAAGCGATCTTCACCATTGCCTGGCGCGGAACTGCTCAACATCACACAACCGTCGTCGAATACTTTCCGGGCCACAGTTCCAACCACGGTGCAAGGGCGCGCGCACGAGCACGTGGCCGCAGTTCGACGAGTCGTCCGCGTTGCCCAGGGTGGCCACTGCCGGCGTGCCTGTGGACCGGGCGCCTACGACACTAACAAACGGCCCTAGTGCATGGGCACGCTTCCCTGAACACCCGACTGAACCACGCTGCCGCCTCGCCCGATCATAGCGAACAGTGCGGACGCGGACACGAGGGCCGGGAGCGCGAGCAGGCCGAATACCGAGCCGAACTGCCAGCCGAAGCCCATCAGTGCTGCGCCGACCAGCGCCCCCGCCACCCCGCCGATACGGCCGACTCCGAGCATCCATGCGACGCCCGTCGCCCGCCCGTGCGTCGGATAAAAGGCGGCAGCAAGCGCGGACATCGACGTCACTGCGCTCGTCACCAGTGTGCCAGTCAGAAACACAAGCGTGCCGAGCCACAACTGATGTCCGACACCGCGCCCCACCAGCAGGACCATCAGTGCAGCAAGCACATAAGTGGCCGCAATCACGCGGTTGGCGTTGAGGCGGTCCATGACCCAGCCCACACAGAGGTTGCCGACTACACCGCCGAGCGGGAACAGTGACGTCATGAGCGCAGCGCGCTCGCCGGAAAAGCCAGTGTCGCGAAAGAGCGTAGGCAGCCAGCTAGTGAGCAGGTAATAGATCAGCAGGCCCATGAAATACGCGAGCCACAGCATCAGCGTCCCGAAGCGGTACTGTCGCGACAGGACGACGCGAATCGCCGATTCGTGCTTCGTGCTCACACCGCGCTCCGGGGCAACGAAGCGACAACCTTCGAGCGTTGTACCGTGCGCAATACGCCCGAGGATGCTCGCGATTTTCGCGTCGGCACGTTGACGTACCGCCATGAACTGAACCGACTCCGGCAAGAGCAAGATCAACAGAAAGGTAAGCACGATCGGCCCGATGCCGCCCGCGATCAGCACGCTTTGCCAGCCAAAATGCGGAATCAGCCATGCAGACGCGAATCCCCCGAGCGCGAGGCCGGTGGAAAAGCCACAAAACATCGTATTGACGACAACCGCACGCACGCGTGTCGGCGCATATTCGGACATCAGCGTGACGGCGTTCGGCATGGCTGCGCCGAGTCCGAGGCCCGTGCACAAGCGCAGGATGGTTAGCGACTCGACCGAGCTGGCGAATGCCGCTGCAAGACTCCATAGTCCGAAAAAGGCTACCGAAAGCACCAGCACCGTCTTGCGCCCGAGGCGGTCGGCGAGCGGACCAGCCAGAACTGCACCGATGCCAAGCCCGACCAGAGCCGCGCTCATTACCGGACCCAGCGCGACTCGCGCAATACCCCACTGCTGCACGAGCGACGGCGCGATGAAGCCGATGGCAGCCGTGTCGTAGCCGTCGGCCGCCACAACGAGAAAGCACAGCACGAGAATGATCCACTGAAATGGGGAGAACCGCTGGCTGTCGATAAAGGCCTGGGTATCGACGACGCGTTCCAAGGTCTTCATTACAGCCCTCCAGCGAAGTGATAGACGAGCGGGGGCAACGCGCGGGCGGAGCCGGCGCGATCGAGCGCTTCCATTGCAATGTCTCCAAGGGTCGATGTCGTTTTATTGCTGCGCCGTACCCGCGGACGCGGAACGGCCAGGGTGACAGGGTCGCTTCCCGCCCCATCTTAATCAGGCATCCGAATCTCTTCCGTAAAGAGCGGACACAAGACATGTTCTGCGTCTTCCACGAAAGAATTTCTGTCGAATCCGCCTGCCTGAAGTATAGGCAGACGGCGTCGGCCGATCATGGACAAAACTACGTAAAAACAGGACAATCTGCACATGCGAGGGAAGACATCATGAGGAAAATCCCTAATTACGAGCTGTACGGCGAAGCCTCGTCCGCCCGGCCCCCGTGGCACGATGCATTCAATTTCGAGTGGATTCCCGAGCGCAGCCGGCCGAATGACTGGAACATTCCCGCGCACCGCCATGACGCACTCCTGCAGTTTTTGTACATCCGCAGCGGCCACGGCCACGTCGTCGTCGAGAGCGAAAAAAACCCGTTTGACCCGCCGTGCCTCGTGATCCTTCCCGCGACGGTGGTGCACAGTTTCGTGTTTTCGCCGGAGATCGACGGCCTTGTCGTGACGGCGGCGCAGCGCGCGCTGGAGTCCATTGCGAAGTCTGTTTCGACGACGCTTATCACGGTTCTCCAGCGCCCCGCCGTGATCCCTGTGCGCGGGCCGGCGGCCAGCGACGAAACACTGATGCCGCTATTCAATCTGCTCGAATTGGAATTCCGCCGTGGTGCGGCAGGTTATACGGCGGCGGGGATGTCACTGTTAATGGCACTTTTCGTACAGGCGGCGCGACTGGTCGAACATGCCGACATGCCGGTGGCCGCCCTCGCCGCGCGACGCAGTTTGCAAATCAGACGCTTTCGTGAACTGATTGCCCAGCATTTCCGCGAGCATCGTCCGGTCGAGTTCTATGCAGACGCGCTCGATATCACCGCGCCACAACTCGGGCGCATCTGTCGCGACGAGCTCGGCGCGTCACCCACCGCGCTAATCAACGACCATCTGATTCGCGAAGCGCAGCGCGACCTCGTCTATTCGGGAATGACCGTCAAACAGATCGCGCACAGCCTGGGATTCGAGGACAGCGCCTATTTCAGCCGCTACTTCCGCAAGCAGACCGGCGCGACACCCCGCGAGTTCCAAAGCTCGGCTCATCGCGACCTTGCATTGGGTACGTCGTAGTTGGCTTACTTTGCGACGCTACTCAGCGCGGCCGCACGAATGAGCCGCGTCTCCTGTGCCGTGATCAGATGGCCCGATGCCTCGAGATAGGCCGGAAAATCTGGATGCGTATCGCGTGCAAGGCATCGTCGTTCGTAGTCTGCCAGATCGTCATATCCCCACAGGTGCGTGAACTGGTTCTGCGCCCCGACCAGGCTTGTCCAAAAGCCGAGCGGATGTCCAAGCGTCTCGAGCAGGATCGGCATGGCGAGCCTGTCAAACACTTCGAGAAACTCCGGCATTTTGCGCAGCGCGATCGTGTAGACCCGGAAGTCCACGAGGGGCTTTGCCAGATACATTGGTTGGGTGCTCATGCGCGTACCTTCTCTTTGCAGGTCATGGCCTTGGTGGCGATGGCGTTACCGGTGACATAGCCGAACGTCATGTTGGGTCCATGGGTGATGCCGGCACCCGGATAGTTGCCGCCCATCACGCTGCGCCGGTCATTGCCGACCGCGTAAAGGCCCTCGATCTCGCTGCCGTCGGCACGCAGTACCTCGCCGGTGACGCTGGTCCTGAGGCCGTCGAACGTGCCCAGATCGCCCATCACCACCTTCACTGCATAGAAGGGGCCGGTCGCGATCGGCGCAACGCAAGGGTTGGGCTTGTTATCGGGATCGGCGAGATAACGATTGAACGACGTGCTACCGCGATGGAACGCCGGGTCTTCTCCGCGCGTGGCGTCGAGATTGTAGGCGCTGACCGTCGCTTCAAGCGCATCAGGAACAATCCCGCAATTGCGCGCCAATTCGCTGATCGTCTCGCCCTTGATCAGGTAGCCTTTGCGCAGCAACGGACCCACCGGCATCGGCGCGGGCTTCGCGTACCCCAGTCCATACTTGGCCAGCGCGACCTTATCGCAGATCAGCCACATCGCCGTCTCCCGTTCACCCTCGCAGGCGCGGATCAGCGCCGCGCCAACATCATGGTAAGAGTTCGACTCGTTGGTAAAGCGCTGACCGCTGCGCAGCACACCGATCACGCCCGGCTTGTAGCGGTCGAGCAGGTGCGGAAACACGCCTGTGCGGCCCTTGCCGAAGGGCACCTCGGAGACAGGCATCCAGGCCGCCGCATCGGGAAAGCCAAGTTGCACTGCGCCGCCCACCTTCTCCGCCATGGTCAGCCCGTCGCCCGTATTGCCGACGGGCGTGGGCGAGAGATGCTTCCCCCCACGCTTCACATGCGGATAGACCTGCGCAATGCGCTTGCGATCATGCGGAAAGCCACCGCAAGCCAGCACGACGCCGTGCCGGGCAGTGATGCGAAGATCGCCGTCCGCAGCGGTTGCGCGCACACCGACCACCGTGCCGTTCTCGCTCAGCAGTTCCTTCACGGGCGTCGAAGTGCGGATCGGAATATCGATTGCCAGCGCCGACTTCGCGAGCCTCGCAGCAAGCGCGTTGCCGCTCGTAACGTTGATCCCGCGCCGGTAGAGCGCCAGTTCCTTGAGGTGCGTGGCCAGACGCCGGGCCACGTAGCAGAACGAAACAAGGGATTTGGTCGCGCGGAAGAAGTGTTTGAGGTCAGCGTTCGAGGAATTGAACATCATTCCCATGAAGGTGATCGTCTCGAGCGGCGGCTTGAGGCGCTGCATGTCCTTGCCCAGACCGCGAATATCATAGGGTGCGGCGAGGATCGAGCGGCCGATGTCGACGCCGCCGGGCGCATCCGGGTGGTAGTCCGGATAGAGCGTGGGCACGAACTTCATCTCGGTCTCCCGCTCGAAGAACTCGACCATTTTCGACCCGTTCTCGATAAAGCATTGGACCGCAGCAGCATCGTAGTTGCGGCCCGTCTCGCTCATCATGTATTCGCGCACGTGCTCGACGGTGTCCGCCGGGCTCTGCTGCCGGCCATATTTGCTCAGCGGAATCCACAAGACCCCGCCCGACAGCGCGGTGGTACCTCCGAACACGGACTCCTTTTCGAGCACGATGACATCGAGGCCGCGCTTCTTTGCAGTGATCGCGGTGGCGAGGCCTGCGGCACCCGATCCGACCACGACCAGATCGCAAGTGATCTCCTTGGCCATATTCACTCTCCTTTTCGTTATGGTGTGAGGGTGCTCACACGGCCGGGGTGGCGTTAAAGCCAGGGCGCGGAACCATGTCCATCAGCATGCAATCGAGCCCGCCGTCGACAAGCACTTCGGCGCCATTGACGTAGGCAGCCAGGTCAGAGGCAAGGAACAGTGCCGGACCGGCGAGATCCTCCGGCTCGCCAATGCGGCGGCTCGCGGTAGCCGCAGCGCGGCGAGCCTCGAATCCAGGCTCCTCGTAGAATTTCGCGGACAACGCAGTGCGGATCATGCCGGGCAGCACGCAGTTGCTGCGCACGCCGCGCGGGCCCCACTCCGCCGCCAACTGCCGCGAGAGCAGCAGCACGCCGGCTTTGCTCGGGCTATAGGAGCCACTATTGGTCTGCGGATTGAGCGCCGCAATCGAGGCAACATGAACGATACTGCCCTTGCCCCCTGCCAGCATGTCGCGCCCGAACGCGCGGGCACACAGCAGATAGCCGGTGAGGTTCACGGCGATGGCCTGATTCCAGTCTTCGATCGAGACCGTCTCGAGCGGACCGGAGCGTAGCAATCCTGCATTGTTGACCAGCACGCTGGCCGGACCGAGCGCTGCGCGAACTTCGCCGGCGGCTGCGGCAACCGAAGCTTCGTCCGACACGTCGCAGCCGATAGCGTGCGCCACGGCGCCGGCTTTCCGAAGTTCGGCGGCAACGGCTTCAGCGCCGGCAAGATTCCGGTCTACGAGCGCCACACGTGCTCCAACACCGGCGAAGGCGCGCGCAATACCGGCACCAATACCGCTACCCGCGCCCGTGATCACGCAGACCTTGCCGTCGAGGTTCAGACCGTAGGGGGCCGAAACGGCGGCGAGATTTTCCATTTGCTGTGCCATGTAATTACTTTCCCTAAAATTTTCCGTGCAATTACGCTTCCTGAAATCCGTATCGCCATTGAACGCCCCAAGCGCCTGTGGAACAATGGACAGAGACTACATATAACAGGACATACCGTGCATCATGGCCCATGACCCAAAGCGCCGCCGGACCGTTCTGCACTTCGCGCTCTACGGCGCGGAAGCCGGCCAATCCTGGGTCGACATGGTCCATTACGAGCCGATTCCCCTGCGAGCCGGACGCTTCGACTTCGAGATCAAGCCGCACGTCCACGACGCGCTGATCCAGGTGCTCTACGTCACCCGCGGGGGCGGCGAAACCTTCATCGACGGCAAAACATGGGCAGTCGTTGCACCATGCCTGATCGTCGTGCCCGCTCACTCGGTCCACGGCTTTCACTTTCGCAGCGACATCGACGGGCACGTCATTACAGCCGCTCAGCCCGCGCTGGAATCGCTGGCGATGACGGCCGCGCCCGAGTTGCTGGAATTCATGCGCACGCCAACGGTGCTCACGGTCGATCCCGACGTCGAACGCGGCACACCGCTGGACACGCTTTTTCAGTCGATCGGGCACGAGGCGAAGAGCCACGAGCGCTGGCAGTTCACCGCAGGCGCGGCACTGGCGATCGCCCTTTTCGTCAAGATCGGACGCCTCAGCGAGAGCGCCCGGCTTTCAGCAAGCTCCGAGCAGCGGACGATGGCGGCGCGCATCGAACGGTTCCGCGCCCTGCTCGACCGCCATTGCCGCGAGCGGCGGCCAGTGGCGAGCTACGCCGACGAGATGGGTGTAACGACCGGCCAGCTCTCCCGCATCTGCCGCGCCACCTTCGGGGTCTCGGCAATCGAGGCAATCGACGCACGCTCGATCCACGAGGCCAAGCGGCTGCTCGGCTATTCGACGCTCAGCGTGAAGCAGATCGCCAGTGAACTGGGCTTTCAGGACGAGGCCTATTTCGGCCGATTCTTCCGCAAGCAGACGGGACTGCGGCCAACCGAATACCGCTCCGCGGCCCACGATCGATCCTTGCCGCCCGAAAAGGGGAAAGCGGACTGACCCGAGCGCCCCTCCTCCGGTTCAGGCCGACAATCTGTCCAGCTTGACGAACAGGTGCTCGGGCCCTGAGTTGGTCAGATTGTTTCCCCGCACATACTGGATCGGCCTTGCTGGATCGAGCGCAATACCGCCAATCTTGCGGGCCAGCGCCTTCGTCGCAATCAGTGTTTCCAGCTTGGCGAGCGGCGCGCCAAGGCATTTGTGCATGCCGTTGCCGAAACCCAGGTGGCCGCTGGAATCGCGGTCGATGTCGAACGTCTCACCGTCGACAAACTTGCGGCTGTCGCGGTTCGCGGCCGACAGCAGCAATCGCACCACCGCCCCCTTGGGCAGATCCACGCCCGCGACCGTGGTTGCTTCGGTAGTGATGCGGCTCACACGCTGGACTGTTCCGCGATAGCGCGCCACCTCCTCGACGAAACGGTCGGCGTCGGCGGAGTTTTCGCGGATCCGTCCCAGCAGATGCGGCTGTTCGGCGAACATGCGGAAAGCGTTGGCGACAAGGATGGTCGTCGTGTCATGCCCGGCGATGAAGACGAAGGCACACAGTTCCTTCGCCTCCTTTTCCGAAAGCAGACCGTCCTTCCACATGCGCGCGATATGCCCGCCAATCGACTGGCTGTCGGTGAGTGCAAGCCGCTCCATCGCTTCCTTCAGGTATGCGAAGAAAGCCTGCGCGCTTTGCTCGTCGGTGCCGGTCCCCGGTGCATTGCGGGCGAGCCGCCCGAAATAGCTAAAGGTCTCGTCCGACCAGAACTTCATCTTCTCCTCATCCTCGTTCGGCACGTCGATCATCGTGGAGATGGTCGAGATGCTGAGCGGGATGGCGAAATCGTTGACGACATCACCGCCGCCTTTGTCAATCATCGCGTCGAGCAGGTCCTCTGCCCTTTGCGCGATCTGTTCGACAAAGGGATCGAGCGACAGCGGCAGGAAAGACGGCTGGACGACCTTGCGTAAGCGCGAATGATCGGGCGCATCGAACAACGTGAGGAACGTCAGTGGCGGCGGGCTGACAACCTCGGATGAAAACAGCTTTGGATTACGAATCGCTTGATAGACGTCGTCATAGCGCGAGAGGAACCAGACGTCCGAAGTCGCCGACTGGCAACGCAGCACCGGCGCGTGCTCCCGCATCCAGCGGTAGTGCTCGTAAGGGTCGCCTTGCGAGCCGTCATCGACCACCTTGAATGGCTCCAGCCCCTCGGGCCAGTCCAGTTCGTGTGAATAGGCCGGAAGAGTCCTGGCGGTGAACGGGCAAATCTGCGGTGCGCTCTGCGGCACGGCAAACGGGGCAGCGGTGGGCGCTGCGACCATGGGTGCGCTCTTGCCCAGCGCCATACGCTCCAGCGCCCGGCTCATCGTGGCCCTGGAATGGTGAGCATGCAGCGCAATCACGTCTCGCGCCGCATTCAGGTCCCCCAGTTCGAACGCGGCAACAATGTCCCGGTGCTGCTGGACGATATCGCCGACGATCTCGATCTGGTCGGTCAGCGCGCGGGCGATGTAGTCCTGCACAGCCAGTTGCCGGTAGAGCGCGATCAGCTGGGTATTGCCAGAAGCTTCGATCGTGAACATGTGGAAGGCGCGGTTTGCCTCGATGTAGCGCGCCACGTCGGTAAAGCGGTGCCCGCACACGAACTGCGCCGTCGCTTCGGCGAGTTGGCGAAAGTTGATCAATTGCTCGCTCGACAGCCGGCCCATCGTCAGTTGAGCCGCTCCCAGTTCGAGAGCCATGCGCAGGTCGAAGGCTTCATCGACATCAACAGGCGCGATGCGCTCCTCGCCGGTCTGCACCACCAGGCCAGTGCCGGCGAATTTCTCATAATAGAAGTTACGCGGCGTCAGCCCTTCGGACGAGAGAAAATTGCGCACTGCATCGACCATCGGCGGCGGGCCGCAGAGATAGACATCCGCATCGCCATCGTTGAGCTGGGAGGCAACGATGTGGTGAGTTACATACCCCTTGTTGGGATAGGCACTGTCGGGGTTGGAGACGGTGCAGGCATAGGTGAAGTTCGGCAGGCGCTGCGCATAGGCTTCGAGCCGGTCGAGGCCGACCAGATCCTCATCGTTGTTCACGCCGAGGATCATGTGGACTGGATACGGGCTGCCGCCGTCCTCCACAATCTTGTCCAGCATCGAGAGAAACGGCGCGAGGCCCGTGCCACCCGCCAGGAACAGCACCGGGCGCTCGATGGAGCGCAGGTAGAAGCTCCCCATTGGGCCACGAAATTCGATTGGATCCCCTACTTTGGCGGATTCGCAAAGCCAGGTCGACATCGTGCCTTGACGCACGTTGCGCACAAGGAAGGACACGTGCCGCTCGGACGGCCCCGAACTGAACGAGTAGGACCGCGTCTGATCGGTGCCGGGCACCCGGATGTTGACGTACTGCCCAGGAAGGAAGCTGAGATCCACACGATTATCGAGTTCGACCGAGAAGACGATCGTGCTGTCCGACGCTCGTTGGCAGGTGATGATCTGTCCACTGAAGGAGGACGGGCCGGTGCCCGAAACATCGGAGTTCGTGGCGATCTGAATCACGCAGTCCGAACGCGGGCTCATCTGGCAGGTGAGAACCTTGCGGGCGCTCGCCTCCTCAGGGCTAAGCGCATCTTCCACGCAGTCGCCCAGAACGTACTCGCCAGACTCGCAAACCGCCATGCAGGTGCCGCACACGCCATCACGGCAATCGAGCGGAATATTGATTTTCGCGCGAATGGCGGCATCGGTGATGCGCTCTGTATCTTCGCATTCGATGAAGCGGGTCACTTCATCCTCAAAACGTAGGCTTATCTGGTGGGCCATGGCGGTGTCTCCTCTAGAGCCGCCCGAACATGGCGCTCCGCTGGCGGCATGCTCGGGCTGGGGCGGCGCGAGCTAACCGTGTTTCTCGCAAGCGCCCGGTGGGGTTAATGCCGCCAATTTAGAGCCTGTGCCACATTCCCCTCAACGGACAGAGACAACGTTCACCCGGACAAAACGTGCATCGTGATCGATGCCAAAGGAATGTAGCAATTTGCGCTCCACCCGCCTTCCGCGGGCACTGTCAGGTTGAGGGAGATGTAACGGTAGAACGCTATAATCAATTCAACCCCGCCTGCCCCCGTTTGCATTGGCACGTTCGCGACGCGGTCCTTGCCCCCAATCCGATGACAACGCAACTATCAGCCCAAAGTCCGGAAGCGACGCTCAAGATCATTCCGCCGCGCGCGCCGAGGGACATGCTGGCCCGTACCCGTCTGAGGTCGGACAGCGAGCAGTTTCGCGATCGCGCCGTGACCGTTGTGCAGGCGCCGCCGGGCTTCGGGAAGACGTCGCTCCTGATCCAGTGGCGACAGGAATACCTGAGACACGGCAGCGCTGTTGCGTGGCTCTCGCTCGACGGGCACGACGATCCTCAACGCCTGCTCGGAGGTCTCACGCTTGCCGTGCGCGCCGGGTCCGGCAAGGTGACGTTCGGCAAGCGCCTGCTAGAGGGCGGCGCGATTGCGGAGTCGCCACTGGAGGCGCTCACGGTATGGCTGGCGGAAGTGGCCCGCACTGCGTTCGATACCGTGCTGATGCTCGACGAAGCCGAAAAGCTGCCGCAGGCGAGCCAGGACGCGCTTGTCTATCTGCTCGAAAACCTGCCGCCCAACCTGCGTGTGGTGATTGCCGCGCGCGCCGGCTTCGACAAGGTAATCAGACGCCTGGGGGCGGCTGGACGGTGCGTCACGGTGGATGCCGCTGCGCTTCGCTTTCGGCTGGACGAAACCATTGCCCTGATAGGCAAGCGGCTCGACGCAGTTGTCGATGCTGAAGCGAGCGCACGATTGCATGACATCGCGGAAGGCTGGCCGCTAGGCCTGCAACTCGCCCTTGCCACCATTGCCGACTCCGGTGACCCCGTAGCGAGCATCGACGCCTTTGCCAGCAGCACCGCCGGCATTCGCGAACAGTTCGTCACCGCGCTGCTGGAGAGGCTAAGCACTGAGGACACGGAATTCCTCGTGCGCGTATCCATTGTCGAGATTCAGCACGAGGATCTTTGCGCGGCACTCACGGGGGAACACGACGCAGGTAAGCGCCTCCTTCGGCTTGCGCGGGAGACGCCGCTCGTCGTTGTCGGCGCGCAGGGGCGTGGCCAATGGTTCCGCATGCACGCGATGGCGCGCGAAGCGCTGCGCGCGCGTCTGGGCGCGCAGCCACAGTCCGCACGCGAAGATCTGCACCGCCGCGCGATGCAGTGGCTGGCCGACAACGGCATGGCCGAAGCGGCCGCGCGCCACGCGCTCGCGTGCGGGCAGGAGGAAACCGCATATGTGCTCGCCCAGCGGTCGTTGCATGAGGCCGTCACGCAGGGCCATGTCGTGGCCGTGCTCGAGTGGCTCGAATGGTTGCCTGAGCCTGTGCTGGAGCGACATCCGCGACTACGGCTTGCGATGGCATGGGCGCTTGCGCTCAGCGACCGGCAGCGACAGGCCGAGGAGCAGGCGCAGGCGATCTTGCGCAGCACCGAGCCGGATGACGCAATGCGCTTTGAGATCGACCTCATTCTGAGCGCGGCGGCCTACTTCGCGGATGAGCCGGACCGGGCGGCGCACCTGCTCGAACGCTGGGGCAACGCTCCGCCCGTTAGCGATCCTTGGTTGCAACAGGTGCAAGCCAACCGGCTGTCGGTGCGCGCCATCATGGCCGGTGAATACGCGGCGGCGCGTCAGTACGGACGACATGCGCCGCGCGGGGGTGCCAGTGCGGCCGACCGTTACGTGGTTCGCTGGCGCACGTGCTTTACGGGCTTCAGCTACCTGCTCGAAGGGCAGGTCCTGCTGGCGGAGCGCACGTTGCGCCCGTCGCTCGTGCAGGCGGACGACGATCTCGGTCGCCGCCACCCGTTTTCCTGCATGCTCGCGGCCCTGCTCGCTGCAACGCGCTACAACCAGGGCGACCTCGACGAAGCGGCGGCGTTGCTTGCAAACCGGCTGGACGTCATCGAGCGCAGCGGTACGCCCGATGCGGTGATCTTCGCCTACCGTACCGCCGCCCGGGTCGCAGCGGCTTGCGGCGCGGAGCACCGGGCCTTCGATTTGCTCGAAACGCTCAATGCCATCGGCGCCGCCCGCCATATGCCGCGGCTAAGCGTGGTGAGTCTGGCTGAGCAGATCAGGCTGCACAGCGGCCGTTTCCGTTCGGCGAGCTGTCACACGCTTGCCAACCGGCTGGACGATCTGGTCGCCGCACACGCCACCGAGGATGCACCGCTCGCGCGCGGCGTCCTGCTCATGCACCAGCAGATCGCGCGAGCGTTTGTCGCATTCGCTGCTCAGGACTGGCGAAGCGCAGACGAGGCACTGGCACTTGCGCAGCGGTGGACCGATTCGATGAAGCTCGGAGTCGTTGGCGCCGAGATCATGGCTTTACGGGCGTTCGCGCGGGACCGCTGCGGGGAAGACGGCACCGCTCTGCTGCGGGAAGCGAAAGACCTGGCGGCGACTTATGGAATGAATCTCGCCGCGCTCGCCCTTCATCCTGCGCTCGTCGACTGGTTGCGCGAGCGCGCGGCCGACAGCGACGCACCGCCCGTGCGCGTCCGCTCGACCATGCCCGCGTCCGCTGGCGCGTTGCAGGATGCCGAAACAGGAGACGGCCCGCGCGTCATGCCCAGTACAGCGCTTACGCCCAAGGAGCGCACCGTGCTCGAACTGGTAAGTCGCCACCTCACGAACAAGGAGATTGCGCTTGCCATGGGTGTCGGCCAGGAAACGGTGAAGTGGCATCTCAAGAATCTCTTCGTCAAGCTCGACGCGACGTCGCGCAAGCAGATCGTTCGCCGCGCGCAACTGATGGGTTTGATTCAGGAAATCGCCTGAAGGACCCAATGAACCCGTCAGCGTCTTAAAGGCTCCCCGCGTTTTCCCTATGATGAATGACAAGATTCAAAGTTCTACGTTGAAGTACGGCATTTTCAAACGTTGAACGATTAGCCTCTCGATAGATGACATATCAATCTAATACCGAATCGAGCGGGACTCCATGATTTTGTCAACAGGATGCAACGCGAATAGGACGTCACCCGGTGTCATGGACCTGAAAAGCGCCTGCTTATCGGGCCCGGAAGTCCGACCCGCAAGGCTTTCCGGCTTATACCACGTCACGGAATTACGGAAAACCCGCCCACCCACTGATGGGGGGAAGGATTTGTACGCTCGCACGTATCCTTCTTAATCAGTTGCAGCGTCATCTTTTTTGAGCGCTGTCACCCGGGTGATAGAACATAGTTACGCAGGAGACCACATGAAGTTGAGAATCACGTGCGCCGCGGCCATTTTCGCATTTGCAGGCGCAGCACACGCGCAATCGTCGGTGACGCTTTACGGAGTCGTGGACTCTGGTTTGCTTTACCAGAGCACGTCGGCATCGTACGCAGCGGCGCCCTTCCTGCCGAACACCAAAATAAACGGCAACGCAGGTCATGTGGTCCAGCTCAAGGACGGTGGCATTTACTCGAGCATCTTTGGCATGAAGGGCTCGGAAGACCTTGGTGGCGGATACGCCGTCAACTTCAAGCTTCAGGGCGCGTTCAACAGTTCCACGGGCCAGTCGCAGAAGACCGGCACGCCCACTGGAACCGCGATGTTCACCCAGGTCACGTCCGTCGGCGTGTCGGGTCCGTTCGGCAAGATCGATTTTGGCCGTCAGTTCGCTCCGATGGCCTATGCAATGGCCGAAACGGACGTGCGCAATGCGCAGTACTTCGGCAGCGTCCTGACCGCCTGGCTGACCATGAACACGATGTCGGGCTGGACCGGAAGCAACACGAACGGCCAGATTGGCGCACTGTATGACGACAATGCGATCGTCTACAACTCGCCGTCGTTTTACGGTGTGTCCGCTGCACTCGAGTTTGCTCCCGGCGGCGTGGCGGGGCAGGCTCAAGGCGGCACGCGCGAGTCGGCCGTGCTCAAGTATTCGGGCTTTGGTCTGAACGCCGATGCCGTCTACTACAACGGACACGATGCCAACCCGTACTCGTATGCCTCGCTCGGTAACCCTGCGACTGCCACGACCGGCATCCAGCCGACCGGCCTGAACAACAACCGCTTCGTCTATTTTGGCGCGAAATACACGTGGCACGGCATCTCGATCTCCGGTTCGTTCAGCAACGGGCGCAATCCGGCCAACCCGAATGGGGTACCGAAGGCATTTGTGGTCTCCGGTGACTTCGACATGTGGACTGGCGGTCTTGGCTACCGCTTCTCCCCGGCGCTCAATTTCACCTCGGGCGTCTACTACCTGAAGGACAACAAGAACAACTCGAACCAGTCGACCGCCTACGCAATCGGCGCCGACTACAACGTATCGAAGCGCACGCTGATTTATGCGCAGGCTGGCTACGTGTCCAACCGCGGCCAGATGAACCAGGAACTTATTTATGGAACGCCTGTAGCCCCGGGCAAAAACACCACGGCCTTCAACATCGGCATGCGCCATACCTTCTAAGACGTATCCGCTCAACCCGAAGCCGCCGAAAGGCGGCTTTGTCATTTTCTGCTTTGTCGTTTCTGCGCCGCCCACGATCTTGTAGCGCGCATCCACGAAACGTCGGACCCGATCCACTTCCGCCACCAATCTGCATGGCCCGCCGGCAGGCTACAGCCTGCGGCGTGCCTTGCATGCTTACATACCGCCCAGGGGCTTCTGGACCGTCAGCTTGTTTGTCACCGAGGTCACGCCGGGAACGCCCCTGGCGATCTCAGCGACCTGCTCGACCTGTGCGGCATCCGTAACCGAGCCATTCAGCGTCACCGCCCCATTCTTCGCGGTGACACCAATACTGCCGCCGTGGATCTCCTTGTGCCTCGCAATCGCCGCGTACACCGCACGGCGCAGCTTGGTGTTGCCTGGTGCAGCGGGCGCCGCTGTGCTGGACGCCGTCGCAGCCGCAGTGCCAGGTGCGCTGGCCGAGGTTTGGGCCGACGCGTTCAGGGCCGCTGCGGCGAGCAGTGCGCAGAGCGCCAGGCTGAGGGTCTTCGTAGTCGTGTTCATTACATACTCCTGTGGTTATTGCTGCTGGGTGAAACGCGGTAATCCAGCCGGCCATTACGCCGCCCGGTAGATTCATGCAAGCGCTCTGTTTTGCGCGATGTCGAATCTCTTGTCTTTTACTCGGACGCAAAAAGCAATTCGCCTGTGGCGGAACTGGCTCGTCCCTGCCCCAGGCGTCTTTCCCTGATCTGCATTTGCTTGAATTGCAAGGCACGCGGCGGCACCCATGACTACGAGAAGTGTTCTCGTGCAACTTTTAAAAACACGATGTTAAATCAATTATACAGTTGCAAAATCAATCACATTTAGCGCACGGCCTCTTCGCGCAACCTGTTCACGCGAACGAGATCGACGACGTAATTGCGCCTGCCGATCAGGAACACGGCTGCTGCAACCAGCGGCGCGAATGGCACGAGCTGCAGCGCACCGAGCAACCCGATGCGATCGGCCATGAAGCCGGTCAGCACGGCGGCGGGCGCGAGCCCCAGCAGGTTGTTAGCCAGCGTCAGCGTGGCAAACGCTGAGGCGTGGATCGACGGCGGCGTGAGGTTCGCCACCATCGCGCCCGAGGGGCCGGCCGCGCCTGCGCAGAAGAACATGCCGGCGCCGATCATGGCGAGTTGCGCCGGACCTGCCGGCATGCGCAAGCCAATTGCGAGCAGTGCGAAGCAGATCAGGCAGTACGCTATCGCGATGCTCCATTTCCGTTCGCCGACGTGCCTGCTGAAGCGGTCCGCAAGGTTCCCGCACACCACCATGCCGAGGCCCGTCACCAGGACGAACGCCGCGGCAGTCACGGCAGCCTTGCCGGTGGCCATGCCGTAGTAGCGGTTCAGGAAGCTCGGCATCCAGCTCCAGATGGCGGCCGGAACCAGCAGATGAACGCCGCTGCCCACATAGGCACATACGACCGAACGCGTGGAAAACAGCCCCTTCATCAACGCGCGCAAGCTCGTGCGCATACCGATGTCCTGCGCTTGCCTGCCCACGCTTTCCAGCTGCAGCGGCGCAAGCCGCTTTTCGGTGACAACGATACGATAGAGACCGACCAGCACGATCCCCATGGCCGCCATCGCGCCAAACGAGGCGCGCCAGCCGAGATGAGCCGCAACCGCACCACCGAGCGCCATGCCCAGCACCGAGCCGAACGCGCCGCCCGCCATAAAGGCGCCGGTGATCGTGGAGCGCAGCCGCGCCGGGAAAATACTTAGGACCACCGCGATTCCGACGCTGCCATAGGCGGCTTCGCCAATACCGACAAAGGCGCGCGCGAGGAGCATTTCGCCATAGTTGGTCGAGAGCGCACAGCCGAGCGTCGCGAGGCTCCACATGGCCGCCATCAGGGCGATGCTCTTCACGCGGCCCCAGCGGTCGGCCAGCACCGAAAGCGGAAAGGTGAGCACGCCCACCATCAGCGCGACCACACTGCTCAGCGAGCCGAGCCGGGTGTCCGAGAGGTGCCATGTCGTCTTGAGCAGCGGGAATACGGCATTCAACACCTGCCGCGACATGTAATCGGAAAGCAGCAACCCGACGGTCAAGGCGAACACGACCCACGCATATGTGCGCACGTTCGTTTGTTTCACCGAAAAATCGCCCGCAATGGGCTCGGCATGCGTGGTAAGCATCTTGGGTCTCCTTACGTCGCGCTCGAGGTCGGGCGCTGTTGTGACATGCTGCACATCGGAAAAATGGCGGCAGGTTATCGATACTGGCTGGGCCGTCACCAGCCCGCCGAGAATTGCATCGTGTTCTTCGATATGGGTGTCCCGGCATTTCGCGCCGCGGCTGGTCGCATGAAACACCCGGAACATGACTGACCCATGGCGATGGCAAGATACGCCTGAATCGCGATACACTTTTATGATTGGACGCCATCGTTTTAGGGCTTCGTGCCACCAGGCGTTAACACCAATCCATGCGAAAACGCGGCCGCTGCCGAATGAAGACAGGCGGCAAGCCAGATGCGTGGGGGAGACGTAATCATGGAAACGATGCTGCGCGCGGGCGCAATGAGCGGATATCTCGACGTGGCGCGGCGGGCTGGGCTGAACCCGGTCGAGCTTGCTCAGGAAGCCGGAATCGACGCCGCGGCGCTCGCAAATCCGGACGGGCGCATTCCCGCCTCCGCCGCTTGCCGGGTCCTCGAGCTCACGGCCGAAAAGGCATCGTGCCCGACTTTTGGCCTGCGAATGGCCGAAACGCGCCAGAAGTTCGGCACGGGCCTCATCAACGTGCTGCTCGCGCACAAGCGCACGCTGCGCGAAGTGCTGCTCGCCGCGGCCGAATACCGCCATCTGTTGAACGAAGCCCTCGCGATCTATGTCGAGGATGCGGGTGACACGGTGACCATCCGCGAGGAACTGGTCGTCGATCCGGGCATTCCGACGAATCAGGCGATCGAACTCGCTGTTGGCGCGCTTGCGCGCCACGCCGGCGCCCTGCTCGGTGATCGCTGGAAGCCCCGTTCCGTTCATTTCGTCCATCGTGGGCCGGCTGATCTCACGTTTCACCGCCGCTTCTTCGGCTGCCCGCTGGAGTTCGGCAGCGACTTCAATGGCCTCGTATGCGCCGCCGCCGACCTCGACTACCCGAACCCCGCCGCCGACCCTGAGCTGGTGCGCTATGCCGAGAGCCTCGTCGATTCGCTCAATGTGGCGGGCGTCGGCTCCGTCGCGCTCGAAGCGCGCAAGGCGATCTACCTGCTGCTGCCGCTCGAGCAGGCCACTGTTGAACGGGTGGCCGCGCATCTGCATCTGAGCGTTCGCACCATGCAGCGCCAGCTTGGGCTCGCCGATACGAGCTTCACGCGACTCATCGAGGAAGTGCGCTCCGAGCTGGCTGTGCGCTACATGAATAACCCACGCTATCCGATCGGGCGGGTCTCCCTCCTGCTTGGCTATTCGCAGCAGGGCTCATTCACGAACTGGTTCAGCGCTCGCTTTGGCATGACGCCGCGCGACTGGCGCAGTAGCCACCTGAAATGACCGCGTGGCGATCGCGTTGCGCGCAGGACAACCACTCGGCAACGGCCTTCGTCATGATCGATGATTCAACTTCATGATTGATCCATCAACCTTTTGCAGCTCGTGGTTCGATCGCCCGCACTGGGCCATGCAACGTAACGGCCACGATGGGGTCCATGTAAAATAAGGCCAGATTGAATGTCAAGTCCACAAACAGAGAGTAGTCATGGCAATCACTGCAGCGCCCGATCAATCCCTGACGTACCGGCTAAAGGCTTTAAGCAAGATCGCTGACAAGAAGAGCGGCGAAGTCGCGCGCGACAGGCTTGGCCTGAGCTACCCCGAGGCGATCGTGCTCAGCGTCGTTGGGACGTTCGGTCAGCAAACCATCAGGGATATTTCCCGCCGTGGCAATCTCGACAAGGGCCAGGCAAGCCGTACCGTGGAAAGCCTGATCGCCCAGGAAATGCTGACGAAAACAAGCAACGACGCTGACGGGAGAAGCGTGGTGATCGGGCTGTCGGCTGACGGCCGGAAGATTTTCAAAAAAGTCGGTCCGGCGATGGAGAGACGGGACAAGGAACTCTATAAGGGCATGGAAGAAGAAGAACTTCTGGCTTTGCGCTACCTGTTGGACAAGGCGCTCTCCATCAACGGATGGGACGAGTCCTGAAAGGGCTGCCGCGAGCCGGCGAATTCCCTGCCGCTAACGGGCGCATGGAGTTCACCGCGCGCGGCTGCCGCTCTGGCTGCCATCAATTACCCTATCGCCCCGTCATCCAGGACACCCCTTGAAGCAAACCCGCCAGATTCAAACGTGGCGGGTTTTTTTTGCCTGCGTGGGCCTGGTTGCCGCCTTCCTCGCTGGCTGTTTCGCGGCCGTTGCCGCAACCCGAGGGCTACGCCGCGCATTCCGCTCGGGTGTCTTGCTACGAAAGTCGATGCCCGCTTTATCGAGGATATCGATAGCCAGCTTGCCTTTGTCCGCGCTTGCGCTCGCGGATGCCAACTGTGCGGCCTCGGTCGAGGCGGCCGTCTTCGGGGCCGCTGCACTCGCCTTCCCGGCCGCGGTGGCAGGCTTGCGGCGGACGACGGGATTTTCGACTTCAGCGCTTGCGCTCACCTCTTCAAGCGTGATGCCAAACCTGGCCATCTCCGCGCGGATTCTCACGATCGCCTCGGCGCGCTCGCGCTCCAGCGCTCCCTGCGCCTCTTTCTGCAGATTCTGGATGTCGAACATGATCTCATCGTATGTACGCGGCATCGCCAACTCCGGATTTTTTGCCTCGCCATTATAGGCCGGGCTGATGCCGAGATTAGGCGATTGGTCCACGATCTGCATCGGATCCCATCGGCATTCGTTGGCGACGCGATACGAACAACATCTTCATCGCAATTGAACATAGTTGATTTGTCATATAAATGACGATGACAGATTGCCGGCTCGTACTGGTGTTAACACCGAGTGTCACGAAATACCAAAACTCTGGCGTCCAATCATAAAAATATGATGCGGGATTGTCGTATTGTTCATAGCAACAACGAATACCCATCCTTTAGATTAAAGAAACCCATGAATGAGCTTTCTGGTTACGACTTCGAAGACTTGAAACCCGGTATGGAGGCAAGCTTCGCAAAAACGATCACTGAAGCAGACATTGTCCTGTTTGCTGGCGCGTCGGGCGACAACAATGCCGTCCATATCGACGAAGAATTTGCGCAAGGCACGCAGTTCGGGGGCCGCATAGCACACGGAATGCTGACTGCAAGCGTCATCTCTGCCGCGATAGCTGGCCGGCTGCCGGGACCGGGCACTGTCTATCTCGGGCAGAATCTGCGCTTCAAGGCGCCCGTCAAGCCCGGCGATACGGTACGGGCAACCGTGACAGTCCGCGAACTGATTCGTGGCAAGTGCCGCGTTGTTCTGGATACCGTGTGTACGGTGGCAGGAAAGGTGGTCATCGATGGCGAAGCCGTCGTCATGCCCACATCACTTCAGAAGCGCAGTAGCGCCAAGTTGAGCGTGGTGAATCGATAAATACTCAACGAGCGCGCAAATGATTACTCAACCCAATGTGGCGGAAGGCGCCGTTCAGGCGTTGTCCAACGCGATGCTGGACTTCCTGAAGATGTTCTCCGGCGTCGCATTTGTTGCAGACGCTCTCCCGAGTCCGCAACTTGACGCGAGCACGCAATACTTGCAACAACAGTTGACGCTGTGGGCCGCCACGCTAACCCGCTCCGTTGGCATGGACACGCTGCCTGCGATCAGCCCTGAGCGGCACGACCGCCGGTTTCAGGCAGACGATTGGTCGAGCAATGCCTGGTACAGCTTTCTCAAGCAAAACTACCTGCTCAACGCCCGCCTCCTCGAACAGTACGTCGAGGCAGTATCCCTTGATGATAAGGAAAAGCAAAAGCTGCGGTTCTTCACGCGCCAGTTCATCGATGCTGCCAGCCCGGCAAACTATGGCGTCACGAACCCGGAAGCCCTGCGGGCGGCGCTCGAATCCAACTGCGAAAGTCTATGGGGCGGCATCGCCAACCTGCAAGACGACTTCGCTCGCAAGACCATTTCCATCACCGATGAGACCGCTTTCGAAGTGGGCCGCAACGTCGCCGTATCGGAAGGGGCAGTCGTATTCGAAAACGATCTCTTTCAGTTGATCCAGTACGCACCCCTAACCGCACAGGTCGCGAAGCGGCCATTGCTGATCGTGCCGCCCTGCATCAACAAGTTCTACATTCTCGATCTGCAGCCCGAAAACTCGTTTGTGCGCTTTGCGGTCGAGCAGGGACAAACCGTATTCATCATTTCCTGGCGTAATCCCGACGCCGATCTGGCACGCACGAGCTGGGACGACTATCTGGAATCGGGCGTTATGCAGGCGATCGACGTCACGCTGGCGATTACGGGCGCAGACAAGGTCAACACCGTCGGCTGGTGTGTGGGCGGCACGATCCTCTCGTCGGCGCTGGCGGTGACGCGTGCGCGCAACGAAGACAAGGTCGCGAGCCTGACGCTGCTCACAACGATGCTCGACTTCACCGATCCCGGCGATCTCGGTGTTTTCATCAACGAGCAAACCGTTTCACAGCGGGAGCTGACCATTGGGCGCAGCGGCATCTACCCTGGCCGCGAACTCGGCTTTACGTTTCAGATGCTGCGCGCCAACGATCTCATCTGGCCTTATGTCGTCAACAACTATCTGAAAGGCAAAACGCCGTCGGCTTTCGATCTCCTGTACTGGAACGCCGACAGCACCAACCTGCCGGGACCGATGTACACGTGGTACCTGCGCAATATGTATCTCGAGAACAATTTGTGCGAGCCCGGCAAGCTGAGCATGTGCGGCATGCCGGTGGATCTTGGCCTGATCGACACGCCCGCCTATGTGCTGGCGACGCAGGACGATCACATCGTGCCGTGGCAATCGGCATGGCGCAGCACGCAGCTGCTTGGCGGCGACGTGAACTTCGTCCTCGGGGCTAGCGGTCACATTGCCGGCGTCATCAATCCGGCAACGAAGAACAAGCGCAGTTATTGGGCCGAAGGCGATCTCGGCGGCGACGCCCAAGGCTGGCTGGCCTCTGCGGAGGAAATGCCTGGGAGCTGGTGGAATCATTGGGCCAGTTGGCTGGCGACTCACGCGGGCGGCCGGGTCAAGGCCCGCGCGCGGCTTGGGAATCGCAAGCACGAGCCGTTCGAGCCGGCACCGGGCCGTTATGTCAAGGTGCGGGCAGACTGAGCAACGCCGGGCAAGGCGCGCGGGTTTCCGCGCTCGCGCGCCTGAATACGCGCTCGCATCGGCGCCATCTGTTGGCACGCCAAGCCGTGCCCTCCCCTTTGGCGGGCAAGTTGCACTAGTCGATTGCGTCATTGAATTAGCACCCCGTCTGTGTTCAGATCTAGGTCATGGGAAAAATGAATCTGACAGATATTGAGCGGGAGCAACTGCTGTCGGCGGCGCGTAGCCGGACGGTGCGTGCGGCGGACGTGCGACGCGCGAAGTTGATCCTGATGCTCGAGGACGGCGAGTCGCGTGACAGCATCATGCGCACACTCGGTTGTGATTCTCGCTTCATCGCGCGCTGGTCGGCGCGATTCCTCAGTGAGCGGCTGGCCGGCATGTATGCCCGGCACCCCGGGCGTGCGCCCAGGCAGCCTCCCGCGAGACTGGAAGCGCGGGTGCTCAACCGAACCCTCAAACACAGGCCTGCCGACGGTTCGACACACTGGAGCAGCTACAAACTCGCGGCAGAACTCAGCGACGTGTCGGTCTCGACCGTGCAGCGCATCTGGCGCAAGCACGGCATCAAACCGCAGCAGCTGGGGCGGCACATGGTCTCCAACGACCCGGATTTCGAGGCCAAGGCGGCCGACGTGATCGGGCTGTACCTGAACCCACCGGCGCACGCAGCGGTGTTCTGCGTGGACGAGAAGACCGCGATCCAGGCGCTCGACCGCAAGGACCGGATGCTGCCGCTGTCACCGGGGCGTGCCGAGAGCCACGGCTTCGAGTACAAGCGCAACGGCACGCTCAGTCTGTTCGCGGCATTCAACACCGCCACCGGCGAGGTGTTGGGCAAAACGGCAGCACGCCACACCAGCGAACAGTTCGTGGCCTTCCTGACCGACGTCGTCGCCAGCCAGCCCAAACGCCGCGAAATCCATGTTATCTGCGACAACGTCAGCAGCCATAAGACGCATCGGGTCGCCGAGTTCCTCGATGCGCATCGCAACGTGCGCCTGCACTTCACGCCGACCTACTCGTCGTGGCTCAACCAGGTGGAGAACTGGTTCTCGCGCATCCAGCGCGATGTTATCGCGCGCGGCATCTTCACTTCGGTGAAGGATCTGGATCGCAAACTGATGCATTACATTCGCGAGCACAACAAGAACCCGAAGCCGATCAAGTGGAAATATGACGATCCTTCGCGTCGGATTCGAGTGGTGCCAATTCAATGACGCAGCGGACTAGCCGGCGAGGGACAAGCGCTGCGCCATTTCACGAGACCTGCATTGCGCCTCGGTCATGATTTCATTCTGCTCGACCAGGCATGCCGCGCCATTTTCAGCGATCTTGATGCCCATATCGGTGCGCAACGCGTCCACCTCAACGTGGCCTTTTAGGTTTCGTTTCCATCGACAGTCTTCGCGCTCGTGTCGAACGGCTTGGGGATTTCACTGCTGACCGCCAACTCCCGGCTGAACCGCCTGAATGCGAATGGCCGCCATCAAGGCAACGGCCGGATGTTCTGATTCATGCGAAAGAAGTTCGTCTGATCATACCGGGCCTTGATCTGCTGAAGCCTCCGGTAGTTCGGACCGTATGCCGCGGCAATGGGCTCGCCCGCCTCGTCGTCATCAAGGTAGTTGACGTAGCGGCCGGAGGCGAAGAATGGCTGCATTTTTTTGTAGGTCTCACGCGCCCAGGCCACACATGCCCCGGTCTCGGCAGGCTGCATCCATTGGCTGAGCACGAGGAAGTTGTAGCCTTCGCGGCGATGCGGGAAAGCCGTATCGCTCACATCGACACGGGTGACCGCGCCGTGAAAATGCTCGAGCAGCAATTGGCCCATAGGCGTCGGGCAACGCGCGAAGCAATCGATCATGGTGTCGATCACGGCATCGCTTAGTTCAGCAAGGAAGTTGGATTTCCAGTAGTTGAGCGCGCCTTTGGGGTAGTTGGCGTCGAGCATGCCATTGAGTTGCGTGTAGGGCATGGGCCCCACAGCATCCAGCAGGGGCGCGGCGAACTGCTTGAGCGGGCGCATGGCCGTTTCGGCGTCCGCCAGCGGCCCGCAGTGGCAAGTCACCATGGCGGTCACCGGCAGGCCTGAGCCGTCCGGCGCATGCGTCAGCGTCGCGAACAGCGTGTGCTCGTCGGGCAGCGCGCGTGTGCGATCGCGGAAAAATTCCAGCAGATCGCGAGCGCGCTCGATCGGATGGACGATTGGCCCGCCGGTGATGGTCGGGCCTACCGGGTACAGCGCATACTCGAAACCCGTGGCGACTCCAAAGTTCCCGCCACCGCCGCGCAGCGCCCAGAACAGTTCGGGCTCCTGCTCCCTGCTCGCTTGCAGGACCTTGCCGTCGGCTGTGACGAGTTCCACCGCCAGCAGGTTATCGAGCGCCAGTCCGTATTTGCCCATCAGCCAGCCGATTCCACCTCCGAGAGTCAGCCCTGCAATGCCCGTGCTGGAGACCACGCCTCCGGTGACCGCCAGGCCGTGCAACTGCGTCTCGCGGTTGAGTTCGCCCCAGGTGACGCCGCCTTGCGCCCAGACCGTTCTATGCTGCGGATCCACGCGGATTCCCTTCATCAGCGACAGGTCGATGACCACCCCGCCATCGATCGTCGCCCGTCCCGCCACGTTGTGGCCACCGCCTCGTACAGCGACTTCGAGGCCGAGTCTGCGGGTCAAGTCGAGGGCGGCCACCACGTCGGCCACGCCAAGGCATCGGGCGATCAATGCTGGCCGCTTGTCGACCAGACCGTTGTGAACCTTCCTCGCATCGTCATAGCCAGCGTCCGTGGGACACAGCAGCTGCCCGCGGAAAGTGGTTGCAAGCTCGGCCGCGGCTTCGGCCAGGGACCCAATTGGCAGCATGGCGTTTTCTCCTCGAGTTCGCTTCAAGTCTCCATCGAAACGACCCCAGGAGCAAACGCGAAGAATTCAGCTGAAGGTGAAATAATTTCATCTACACTGCCCATATGCACAAGCTGCCGCCTCTCGTCGAGCTCCGCACCTTTGAAGCTGCCGCGCGCCATATGAGTTTCCAGAAGGCCGCGCTGGAATTGTGCGTGTCGCACACCGCGATCAGCCACCAGATCCGGCTGCTCGAGCGCTACTGCGGCTGCGCGCTGTTTCGCCGGAGGCCACGGCCTCTTGCGCTGACCGAAGCCGGCGCTCGGCTGCTCCCTGGCGTGCGTAACGGACTGGAATCTTTCGCAGTTGCCATCGCGGCCGTGAAACGGGATGGCGACCAGCAGCCCCTTCGTGTAACGGCCACCAACGCCTTCGCCAGCCGCTGGCTGGTGCCCCGACTGCCGGCATGGCGGAAATTGCATCCGCACGTGCCGCTGGAAGTGATCGGCACCGATGCCGTGCTCGATCTGCAGGCCGGCGATGGCGACGTCGCCATTCGTTATGCGACCTGCCGGAAAACGCCCTCGGACGGGATCGTCGATGCACTCGTGAGCGATACCTTTTGGCCCGTCTGCAGTCCGCACCTGCTATTAGAAGGCGAACTAAAGCGGCCCGCCGATCTCGCGAGGCATGTCCTGGTCCACGCCTGGTGGGGGCCGGCCGACCGTGACCCACCCACGTGGCAGCGATGGCTGGCCGTGGCTGCGCGAAGGTGGCGCGGCGTACCCGAGTTCAAGGACATGCAGCACCTGAGTTTCCGCGAGGAACTGCATGCGATTGAGGCGGTCATCGCAGGCCAGGGCATCGGCATTTTCAGCGACATGCTCGTGGCGCCCGAACTCGCCGCCGGTACGCTGGTAAAAGCCTTCCCACTGAGCTTGCCTGGCTATGGCTTTTATGTAGTACGCAGACCAAACCATCCGCGCGAGCGAACCATTGCGGCGTTTTCTGAGTGGTTGCGCTCGGTCGTTTAAAAGGTATTGATTCGCTTCTGGGTTACTGGTTTTGCCAGTTTTGATACTCGCGAATCGGCATATCGGCCTGATTCAGCTGCGACCTCTGAAATGCCATAAAGGGCAGGCTGCAGCGTGAGCAGGCCGAGCGAAAAATACGCCATAATCTGTCGCCAGATAATCTTGTTTCGAATCACGGGTATTGCCAGCGTTTCCACCATAGCGAATCACGGTTTGTCACGAATCTTGACGCGATAAAACTGGAGAAGCGAGTCACGGATGTCCAGACCCAATCCCACGCTGCATCGCAGCCAGAAACCGCCCATGACCCGGGCGAAGCGGCGCCTCTTGATCTTTGGGACAATCGCTTTGTTAGCGGCGCTTGGCGCGATACTGGCGAGCGTGATCGCCCCAGCCTTCCAGCACACCATCGTCATCACCACGGGCGCGGACAACGGCATCTATCGCGGCTTTGCGGATCGCTATGCGCCCATCCTGAAGCGCGCAGGCATCAAACTCGACATCCGCAGTTCATCCGGCTCGGTGGAGAACTATGAGCGGCTGCGGGACCCGAATAGCGCCTATGAAGTCGGCTTTATCCAGTCGGGCACGACCAGTCCGCAGGCAACCGACGGTCTGCAGACGATTGCTGCCGTGTCGTACGAACCGATCTGGGTGTTCTATCGCAGCGACACCACGGTCGACCGGCTGACGCAACTGCGCGGCAAGAGGATTTCCATGGGCGTGCCCGGCAGCGGTCTGCTCAACGTGGCAAAGGTATTGCTCGGTTATAGCGGCATCACGAGCGAAAATTCCACGCTGCTGCAAATGGATGCGCCTGCCGCTTATCAGGGACTCCAAAGCGGCCAGATCGATGCGGCGTTCTTCATTGGCAGACCCGATGCCGATATGCAGAAAGCCCTGCTGAATAACAAGACCCTGAAGTTGATGAACTTCGCGCAGGCCGACGCGCTGGTTCAGAAATTCCCGTCGCTTTCGAAAATTGTCTTGCCGCGCGCCTCCACCAGTGTCGCCGAGGACCTGCCACGCACCGACGTCACGCTGCTCGCGGCAACGGCACTGCTCGTATCGAAAGACATGATGCATCCGGCGCTTGCCTATCTGCTGCTCGACGCGGCTCACACCATTCACGGCGGCGAAGATTACTTCACGCCGATTGGCACGTTTCCGAACCTGCGCACCGAGGAATTTCCGATCTCCGATGAAAGCATCCGCTATTTCAAATCCGGCCAGCCATTCCTTTACCGCTATCTGCCCTTCTGGCTCGCGAGCCTGATTGAACGGCGGTTATTGATCCTCGTGCCATTCGCGGCGCTCCTGATCGGTCTGATTCAGGCATTGCCACGCATGGTGGAAGCGCGGATGAAAAAGCGGCTCGTGGTCTGGTACCGCGAAATCAAGGCGCTGGAAGACGAAGTGTGGAACAACCGCGAGCCGTCTCGCGCACAAATTGCGCAATGGCGCGATGAGATCGAAAACATCGACGCGAATGCCAGCCGGATACGGATTCCCTATCGCTATTTTCAGGACGTTTACGCGCTGAAGCAGGCGATCGGTGTCGTGCGCGACCGCATTGCGCAGGTTGCCCAGAGGGCGAAGGAATAGGCAATAAGCCTGTGCGCAAAAATTTACGCCCAGGGCTTATTGCCCGCTTTTGCCCCGAAGCAGTGATTCAGGATGGCGCTCCAGGTAATCCGCCATCGCGTTGAAATATTGCAACGTGGGCGTCAGACCTTGCAAGGACTGATGCACCTCCACATGGAATGGCGAGCCTTGCTGCAAGAAGACCCCGGCTCCAGCAAGCGATTGCTGGGTGGCGTCCAGAGCGTCGCTTAATGGCGGCAGGACATCATTGCTCAAAGACGTCATCTTTCGGTTCATGCCTTGCAATGACGTATTCAGGTTCGTGCCCATTTCATCGAGCGGCACCTTGTCGAGCTTTGCCGCCATCTCGCCGGCCTGGTTTTGCAGCGCGAGGACCTTGCTTGGCACGGTCGGCAATTCGATTACATCGTGATCGAAATCTGCCTTGGCGGGCTTCGCCTCCGGGAACAGGCTCAGCGCCACATAGAGCCGCCCCGTCAGCACGTTGGCGATGCGCAGTTGCCCGCGCAAGCCGCGCGCGACCATGGCTTTCATCGCGGCTTTACCCTCGATCGAGTGCGTTTCAGGAAATTCGCCGCGCGAAAGGCGCCGCAGGCGTTGCGGGTACACATTCATGCTCACCGGCATGATGAGAGTACGCGCCCGGCGATCGTAATCGATGCCGATGTTCGTTACCTCGCCGATCACGATTCCCTGAAAGTCCACCGGTGCGCCCACCGCGAGCCCACGAAGCGACTGATCGAAATACATCACCACGCGCAGCGGTAAACCGTCCGGCTCACGCATTGCTTCGGCCTGGTTTGCAGCTAGGGTGAACGCCGTGTTGTCGGGGGCTTGAGGCTGCGGCGGACTATCGGGCCGCGCTTCGAATGCCAGCCCTCCCGCAAGGATGCTTGCGAGCGACTGCGTATCGATATTGACGCCGTTCGAGGCGATTTTCACCTTCACGCCACTCTCGCGCCACCATCGCGTGTTCGTCATCACGTACTGATCGAAGGGGGCCTTCACAAACACGTCGACGTTGACGCTCGCCCCGTCCTTGCCGATCGAATAGCCGATCACCTGACCAACCCGATCTCTCCGGTAAAAAATGGGCGAGCCGACGTCGAGGGCGCCGAGCGTTTCGGCGTGCAGCCGGTAGCGATGGCCCTTTTCATCGACAGTCACGGCGGGCGGCGCTTCCAGGCCGACGAAATCGCTTGCCTGCTGTTTCGATCGGCCGGCGTCGGCTTCGATATACGGGCCGTTCAGCAGTGCGGAGAGTCCCGACACGCCACTTGCGCCAACTCGTGGCGCCACCACCCAGAACCGGCTGTCCTTCGCGGTGAATTTTTCCGCGTCCCTGGTGAGTTCAACGGTAACCAGCACGCGGGAGAGGTCGTGAGAAAGCCTGATCGCGCGGACAATGCCGATGTCGACGGACTTGCATTTGATGCGGGTCTTGCCGCGCTCGAGGCCTCCGGCGGCAGCAAAGCTGATCGTGACGGTGGGACCGCGCGAGTTTGCCGACCGGACGATCAGCACGACGCCAAGCAAGGCTGCGACGAGCGGAATGGTCCAGACGAGCGAAGGCAGCCAGCGCGCCCGGGAACGCGACGCCCCCTCCCTCATTTCGCCACCGGCTCGCGACGATATAGATCGATCAGATGAATGAGCCGCGCTGGAACCCGTTCGACACGCATGGAACCACTCCGTACGTTGGACAAACGACGATAGCTCGACATTGAATCGAGCGACTGCAATGTGCGCAACGGCCCCGGATTGCTGTCCGTTCCGCCAATACCACTCAACCGCACACCACCCCCCCCTCAGTGAAACCCCTGGGCGGTTCGCCAAGTGGCCTGCGCTATCATGCGCACACATTTTTTAGAACGACGTTCTGCTAGATAGAACATCGAGACAGCAAAGCCCTTATTCCGCCCCCAGGAGGCGCCCCATCATGTCCAGCCTGCCGCTCGACGTCATCCACGAATCGCCCCCAGTTCACGCCCTTGCAGCCAGCGCCGCGCAAATCAACGCGCGCATCGACCGCCTGCCCGCCACGCGCGCGATCTGGGCGCTCGTGCTGATGCTCTCGCTGGGCGGCTGGTTCGAGTTCTACGATCTGTTCTTCACCGCCTACGTGGGCCCCGGTCTCGTGAAGAGCGGCCTCTACTCGACCACCACCGCGTCGTTCTTCGGCTTCTCGGGGCTCGGCGCCTTCGTGGCCGCCTCGTTCGCGGGCTTGTTCATCGGCACGTTCTGCTTCACCCGGCTCGCCGACCGCTATGGCCGCCGGACGATGTTCACGGCGTCGCTGCTCTGGTACTCGGCCGCGACCTTCATCATGGCGTTGCAGACCACCGCGCCGGCCATCAACGTTTGGCGTCTGATCGCCGGCATCGGCGTGGGCGTCGAGCTGGTCACCATCGATACGTATGTGAGCGAGCTCGTGCCGATGCACATGCACGGCCGCGCGTTCGCCTTCGTCCATTTCGTGCAGTACACGGCGGTGCCGTCGGTGGCGCTGCTCGCGTGGTGGTTCGTGCCGCGCGCGCCGCTCGGCATCGACGGCTGGCGCTGGGTGGTGCTGCTCGGCGCGTGCGGTGCGCTCATCGCCTGGGCGATCCGCCGCCGCGTGCCGGAGAGCATGCGCTGGCTCGCGCAGCGCGGCCGCACCGAAGAGGCCGCGCGCGTGCTCGCGAAGCTCGAAGCCAAGGTCGAGGCACAATACGGCCGCCCGCTGCCCGCGCCCGACTACGCTCGCGCAAGCGCCAGCGCGCCGCAAAGCAAGGCGCGCTTCGCCGAAATCTGGCAGCCGCCGTATCGCCGCCGCACGCTCACGATGCTCCTCTTCAACCTGTTCCAGGCGATCGGCTTCTATGGCTTCGCCTCGTGGGTGCCCACGCTGCTCGTCGCCAAGGGCATTACGGTCACGCACAGCCTGCTTTACGCATTCGTGATCGCCGCTTCGAATCCGTTCGGCCCGCTTATCGGCATGACCTTCGCCGACCGCATCGAGCGCAAGACGCTCGTGGTGCTCTCGGCGCTCGCCATCGCCGTGTGCGGCGCGCTGTTCGCCATGCAGACCGCGCCCGCCATGCTGATGCTGTTCGGCGTCCTCATCACGTTGGGCGGCACGCTGCTCTCGGTCGGCTATCACGCCTACCAGGTCGAGCTGTTTCCTACCCGCATGCGGGCGACGGCGGTGGGCTTCGTCTACTCGATGTCGCGGCTTTCGGCGATGTTCTCGGGCTTCATGATTGCGTTCGCGCTGCGCCACTTCGGCGTTCCCGGCGTGTTCGCGCTCATCACGGGCGCGATGGCGGTGGTTATGGCGGCAATCGGTTTGTTCGGCCCGCGCACCAACAATCGCGCGCTCGACGATATTTCTCATTGATCAAGAGGCTGGAATCACTGTGACTATGCTGCCTTTGGCCGGAGTGCGCGTTCTCGATCTGTCCAACGTACTCGCGGGTCCATTCTGCGCCTATCAACTTGCG
Organism: Paraburkholderia sp. A3BS-1L; assembly: GCF_051125215.1. Taxonomy (NCBI): domain Bacteria; kingdom Pseudomonadati; phylum Pseudomonadota; class Betaproteobacteria; order Burkholderiales; family Burkholderiaceae; genus Paraburkholderia; species Paraburkholderia sp. A3BS-1L. The sequence goes on from NZ_CP120445.1 coordinate 388,173, forward strand.
CTGCTGGGCGCCGACGTCATCAAGGTCGAGCATCCCGAAGGCGGCGACCTCGCGCGGCGCCTGGGCGCCGACAAGGATGCCGCCGCGCGCAATATGGGCGCCTCGTTCGTGGCGGTGAACGCGGGCAAGCGTTCGATTACGCTGAACCTGAAGGACCCGCGCGGCAAGGAGATCCTGCTCGCACTCGTGAAAGACGCCGACGTGCTGGTCGAGAACTTCCGCCCCGGCGTGATGGATCGTCTGGGGCTCGGATACGATCGGCTATCCGAAGCAAATGCGCGCCTCGTGTATTGCGCGATTTCCGGCTTCGGCGATAGCGGCGAGCTTTCGCCCCGCCCGGCTTACGATCAGATCATCCAGGGCATGGCGGGCGTGATGAGCGTGACGGGCGATTCGACGAGCGCGCCGCTGCGCGTCGGTTATCCGGTCTCGGACACGGTAGGCGGATTGACGGCGGCGTTCGGCATTTGCGCGGCGCTAGTCGATGCGCGCACGAGCGGGCGCGGCCGGCGTCTCGACGTTTCGATGCTCGAAGCCACGCTCGCGACGATGGGCTGGGTGGTGTCGAACTACCTGAACGCAGGCGTCGAGCCCACGCCGATGGGCAACGAGAACTTCACCGCCGCGCCCTCGGGCACGTTCAAGACGGGTGACGGGCTGCTGAACATTGCCGCGAACGAGACGCGCCAGTTCGAGAGCCTGTGCGAGACGATCGGGCGTCCCGAGCTGGCGCGCGACGAACGCTTCGCGGCACGCCATGCACGCAAACACTACCGCGCCGAATTGAAAGCCGAGATCGAGGCCGCGCTCGCGGGCGACAGCGCCGAGAGCTGGGAAACGCGTCTGCTCGCGCGCGGCGTGCCGGTGGGCCGCGTGCTCTCGGTGCCGCAGATTCTCGCGCATCCGCATCTGGCCGAGCGGCGTTTCGTACGCGAATTCGCTCCAGCCCAAGGCGAGGCTGCGCAACGCGTAACCCGCGCGGGCCTGCGCCTCTCGGACGGCGACGCCGCGCCCACCGCGCCCGCGCCCACGCTGGGCGCACACACGCGCGAAACGCTCGCTCAGCTCGGCTACGACGCCGCGCGCATCGACGCGCTGCTCGCGCAAGGAGTCATCTGAACATGTCCACGACAAACGACGCGACGGGCCAACCGGCATCGCTCCGGGCAGAGCACCCCGACGCCGCTGCGCTATGCGCCGACTACTGGCGCACCTCGATCATCGACATTCATCCGGGCTCGATTGCCGTGCGCGGCTACCCGATCCAGGAGCTCATCGGCCGCGTGAGCTTCCCGCAGATGATCTGGCTGATGCTGCGCGGCGAGTTGCCCGATGAAGCACACGCGTCGCTGCTCGAAGCGGCGCTGGTGGCTTCGGTGGATCATGGTCCGCACGCGCCGTCGATCGCGATCTCGCGCATGGCGACGAGTTGCGGGCTGCCGCTCAATGGCGCGATGGCTTCGGCGCTCAACGCACTCGACGACGTGCACGGCGGCGCGGGCCAGCAGGCGGTCGAGCTTTACGAGGCGATTGCCGCGCGCATCGATGCGGGCAATGGGCTCGAAGAAGCGGTCGAAGCAGGCGTGGATGCGTTCGTCGCCGCACACGGAAAATACTTGCCGGGCTTCGGGCATCGCTTCCATCCTGTCGATCCGCGTGCGGGACGGCTGCTCGAGCTCGTGGATGCGCGCGTGCTGGCGGGCGACATTGGCGGACGCTACGCGCAAATCGCGCGCGGGATCGAAGCCCTGCTGAAAATGCGCAAGGACAAGCCGGTGCCGATGAACATCGACGGCGTGACCGCCGTGATCTACGCGGAGCTGGGCTTCGCGCCCGAACTCGCGCGCGGCGTGTTCTGCCTGTCGCGTGCGGTGGGCATTCTCGCGCATGCGTGGGAGCAGCGCGCACGCGGCGAGCGCAACAAAGGGCCCATGCCACGGCAGATTCCTTATGCGTATGCGGGACCGGGCGAGCGCCACCTCGAAACCGGCGGCGCCTGAAAACAGCCGCTAAAACATACGCCGGGCTCAGGCGCCCATATTCGCGGCGCGGGCGCGCTGTGCGGCGCGCAACGCGCGCGAGTCGCCGCCCAGCGCGTCGGTGGCACGCGCGGCGCAGTCGAACAGCGCGTCGAGATGGGCTTCGATGAACGCACGGTCGATGCGCGAGCTCGGCCCCGCTAACGTGAGCACGCCGCGCAATGCGCCTTGCACGCCGAATACCGGCATCGACACGCCGGCGGTTTCGCGCTCGCGCTCGCCAATCGACATGCAGTAGAAGTCCCGCCGCGTCTGCTCGAAAATCTCGCCCGGCTCGCCGCTGAACGCGAGCAATGCGCGCCCGCCCGAACCCGTCTCCAGCGGCAGCACGTCGCCTTCGCGCACGTGATGGCGCACGACGTGTTTCGAATCGACGCGATGAAGGCACACGCGCACCGCATTCTCACGCACGTAGAACGAAACGCTCTCTCCGCTCGCGTCCATGAGTTCGCGCATCAGCGGCACGAGGATATCCCCCAGATTCAAACTGCGCTGATAAAGCGCGCCGAGCGTGAAGGTGGCCGGCCCGAGTTGATAGCGGCCATCGTCGAGACGCAGCAACAGCCGGTGCTGGATCAGCGCACCCGCTAGGCGCAGCAGCGTGCTCTTGTAAAGGCCCGTGCGCGCCGCGAGTTCGGCGAGCGTGAGCGCGCCGTCGTCGGGGCGAAACGCGAACAGGATGGCGCACGCACGGTCAATGACGGCAACGCCTTCTTCCTTCTTGAGCGGCTTTTCCGCGGGCATGAGTGTCGATGCGGGAATGAGAACGAAGCCGATTTTACGCGATGTCGTGCGCTATTCGGGCCGCGCGCCAAAGCCGTCTCAATGCGCGCCGTAGTCGACTCTGGTTGCGCCCAGAATACTGCCGTCCGGCGCCTGAACCAGCACCGCCGCCAGATCGCCAGAAGGCACGCGATGACTGAGCGTCATCGAAGCGCCGTTCCACTCGCCGATGGGCTCGATGGAGCGAACGATGTTCGACTCCTTGAGCGCGCGGCCGGTGTTCTCGCCGCGTCCAACCGCTGTGACATGCTCGCGGTCGTAGCCGATGAGAAGGATCTGGCCTTGTCCGTTTCCGGCTTCCAGCGTAATCGACAGCGTGTTGCCCGAGCGCATGCCCTTGACGGACACCGGGTCGGCGTCACTCGTTTGAGCCGCGAGGATGGCTTTCTCTCCGGCGTGACGGTCCCAGCCGACGAAGCTCTTGCGACCGTCCACGACCATTTCCGGCGTGTAGGAACTGCTGCCGAAATGCGAACTGTAGGCGGCCTGTCGTCGCGTGGCCGCTTCCAGCGAATACGGATCTTTCCAGCCGAGGCCGTCCCACCAGGTCACGTGAAACGCCAAAGGAAGCACGTCCTGGCGGCCGCTCGAAAGATCGGACAGGTAGGCATCGGCAGGCGGGCACGAAGAACATCCTTGCGAGGTGAACAGTTCGACTACGACAGGCCGGGCCGACGCGGCGACAGGCACTGCAACAAGCAAGGCGAAACCGGCAACAAGACGGGCGTACACGATGGACCTCCGAAACGTGGCGTGCTCGCTTCTAGTTCGTCCAGGCCATCTGAAAAGTTACACCGTGATCAAGCCGCTTCCGTAGCACCGCACCTCGCCCGACACATGCCGGCACGGCGGCTCGTGCGAATCGAGCGCCGCGCCGGCAGACTTGCGGCGATTTACATCGACGAGCCCTGGCCCGAGCCCTTCACGCCAACCGATGCGCCGCCTTGCGCCGCAGCCGCGCCGTCGAGCGTTTCGCCAGCCTTCGCCTTCGCGCCGCCTACGGCGTCTTCGGCGCTCGACGTGGCCTCCTTCGCTTGATGCTTCGTCTTTTTAGCGACGTGCTTCGCGTGCTGCTTCGTCGAATGAGTCGCCGACTTCGCGGTCTCCTCGGCGGTATCAGCCGTCGCGCCCGCGGTATTCGCCGCGCCGTTGGCGACGTTGCCAGCAGCTTCGCCAGCGCTGCCCACCGCCTTGCCAGCGCCATTCACCGCGCCGCCGACGAGACCGCCGGCACCCGCGCCCGTGCCAGCGGCGTTCGCACCGGCGCCTGCCTGCGCACCTGCGCCCAGAACCGGCGTCTGGACATTCGCGCCCACGCCGGCCGAACCCTGCGCGCCCGCCTGGTTGGTTTGCGCAAAAGCAGCCGTGGTAGCGAAAGCGGTCAATGCGGCGCCGAGCAACATCGTGCGAATCGTGTTCATGGTTTTCTCCCTAAAGTCACTAAAGGCATCAATCAAGCTTGGATGATCTTGGCCGAATCGTCCCGGCCATTCATCTTTTGCTCACCGCACCGTGCGGCAGGCAGGGCCACTTTAGCGAGCCTTGGGCAAGAAATCGTCGATTCTTGAGGACTGTTACTCCGGTTGCAATTGCTGACGATTGGCTGACTTTCTTTAACAGTTGCCGCGTTGTGCGCGGCGAGGCATCGTGTTCAAGCCGTCTTTCATGCCGCCGGAGCAACCGAAGCGCCCTCGATGCCATGGCGTGCCAGTGCTTCGGCCACGAAGCCCGACGCCTTCATCGTCTCGACGAATTCGCCAAGCACCGCAGCCGCGTGCGGCCCGCGTTGCTTCGCTACGCCCATCGCCTGGCGGATCACCATGAAGCGCTCGTCGAGCAAACGCAGCCCCGGCGCCTTGCGTGCATCCGCTTCGAGTTGCTGCTTCACGCCTGCCGCCACTTCGAGCCTCTGGTCGAGGAACGTTTGCACGACCGCGGGCGACGACGGCGCACGCACGATTTGCGCAGCCTTCAACTCGCGCGTGAGAAAAAGATCGTATGCACTGCCCTTGCCGACCGCAACGCGGTTGTGCGGCTGGTCCACGTCCGCGTTGACGCGCACCGGCGAGTCGTCGCGCACCAGATAGAACCCTTCGATCAGCACATAGGGCGCGGTGAAGGCGATGGTCTCTCCGCGTTTGGGATCGACGGCGAAGAAACCGAAGTCGGTGCGCGCCTCGCTCACCGCTTCCACCGACTGCGCCGCCGTGTCGAGCACGACGAGTTCGAGCGGCACGCCGAGTTGCTGCGCGAACGCCCGCGCAAGATCGACGGACACGCCAGACGCTTCGCCCGAAGCCGGGTCGCGCCCCGCGAGAATGGGATTGCCGAGATTGATGGAAGCGCGCAGCGTGCCGGTGGGCGCGAACGCGTCGACGATGGCGGAATCGATGTTCATGAGCGTGGCAAGGTGAGCGCCGCGCGCGTCGCGCGCGGCTCGGTGTGAGGGTGCGGAAGTTCAAAGAGGTCGCCGGAGCCCCGGCGAAGGCATTATCACACCGCGGCAGCCAGCCGTCGAAATCTGGCGCCGCGCTCCCGGCCTTGCGCCGCGGAGTTAGGACAGTGCCGTGCGCTCATGCTGCTCATCGCACCCATGCCGCGCATGCGCCGTGAAAAATGCGCGCGCTCGGCGTCGTCCATCAGCGCGAGAAACTGATCGGCGTCCATGTGAATCAGCGCTTCGTGGTCGCCGGCTTCGAAGTAGACATCCGGTTGCCCCGCGAGGCTCGAATCAAGCCAGGTTTTCATGCCATAGGCCATGCACACCGGCGGCAAGGCGCCCGCATCGCAATCCTTGAACAATTCGCGCAGCTCGACCTCCGTGGCGAGCGCGAGGCGGCGTCCGGTTTTGCTCCATAGCTCGGAGAATTGCACGGCGTGGGTCGAGGGCAGCACGGCGGCCACATAACCGTGCTCGTCTTCGAGCAGCACGGTTTTTGCGAGGCGGTCACCGGGAATGTGCGCCGCGGCAGCCGTTTCCATGCTGGAATGGCTGTAAGGGTGACGCACGATTTCGTAACGGGAGCCCTTGTTGCGCAGGCACTCCTGCAAAGTTGGCGAGATCGACATGGCATACCTCCTGTCGAAAACCAGAAAAGAAATGAACGTCTGGTGTCTCTTCAGAATAGGTCACGCGGCGCCAGTCGGCACAATGAGCTCGCATCGAATTGCAGCACCTCAGGCGGCGATTTCGCGCACGAAGTCGAGAAAAACACGGACCTTCGCTGAAACGAAATTCGAGCCATGATAGTAGGCATATAGCGGGAATGTTTCGTCCACCCATTCGGGTAAAAGAAGGATGACTTTCCCGTCGGCAATCAGCTCTTTCGCATAGAGTTCCAGCAATTGCGCAATGCCCGTGCCGCCGAGACAGGCGCCAAGCAGCGAACCGGTATCATTGACCATCAGTCGGCCGGCGACGGCGAGCGGAATCACTTCGTTGCCACGATGGAATTCCCATTCGAAAGCGCGGCTGGTCTTGGGATCGCGCATCAACACGCACTGGTGTCCTGTCGCGATATCGTTGGGGTGCCTGGGCTCACCGTACCGAGCGACATACGCTTTCGATGCGCAGGTGAGCACGCGCGTTTCCAGCAGCAGTCGCGCGCGATACGAGGAAGGCTCGGGAATGCCGAAACGCACCGCTACGTCGAACCCGTCGGCAACGAGATCACCCATTCGGTCGCGAACGCTGATCTCGACGGAAAGATCGGGGAAACGCTCGAGGAACTCCGCCAATCTCGGGGCCAGTGCGTAATGTCCAAACGTTCCATCCACATTGACCCTTAGCTTTCCCCTCACGCGCGCCCTGGATTGCGCGGCGTCGACTGCGGCTTCCTCGATGCCGGCCAGGTGCGGCGCCACGGCTTCGTAGAAGCGACGCCCTTCATCGGTTAGCGAAATTGCGCGCGCCGTGCGGTTGAAAATGCGGATGCCAACGCGCTCTTCGAGTCGGGCCACGGCGCGGCTCACCGCAGGCTGCGTCAAGCTCATGGCCTCACCCGCCCGCGCAAAGCTGCCAGCTTCGATGACTGCCGAAAGTACGCCGATTCCACCAAGGAGTCTGCTGTCGAACGCCATGAGACATACATTTGGTCATTGTTCAAATAATCATAATTCATTTTTTTAATTTATCGAGCCGATCTACATTGCTTCTTGTCGCCGGATGCACGGCATGAGTAGACATAAGGAGCAGCAATGAAGACGCTGGAAAAGAAAGTCGCCATCATCACCGGGGCGTCGCGCGGTATCGGCGCGGCACTCGCCCTTCGTCTCGCAGCGGATGGGTTCAAGGTCGTCGTGAACTATGCGGGCAGCGCCGGCCCGGCGCAGGCAGTCGCCGACAAGGTCAAGGCCGCGGGCGGCGAAGCGATCGTCGCTCAGGCCGACGTCGCCGATCCGGCGGCCGTCATCGCCATGTTCGACGCGGCAGAGCGCGCCTTTGGCGGCGTGGATGTTGTCGTCAACTGTGCCGGCATCATGAAGCTCGCACAAATTGCCGAGTGTGACGACACGACTTTCGATCAGACCGTCGCAATCAATCTCAAAGGCACCTTCAACGTCTGCCGCGAAGCGGCAAAACGCCTGCGCAACGGCGGGAGAATCATTAATCTCTCGTCCAGCGTCATTGGCGTTCGCTTGCCGTCCTATGGGATCTACATCGCCACCAAGGCGGCTGTCGAAGGCCTGACCCAAGTCCTGGCTCAGGAAACGCGGGGGCGCGGCATCAGTGTGAATGCGGTCGCGCCCGGCCCTGTCGCCACCGAGCTTTTCCTCGACGGCAAGAGCGCTGAACTCATCGATCACATGGCGAAGATGAACCCGCTCGAACGGCTTGGCCAGCCAGACGACATCGCGCAGGTCATCGCTTTCCTCGCTGGTCCCGAGGGCGGCTGGGTCAATGGCCAGACGATCCGCGCCAACGGCGGCATGTGCTGACTCAGCTTTTCACGCGCAATGCACGCGGATCGTAGGGGGCGCTCAGATGCACGTTGACCGGAACCCGTTCCCCGGCCACGTCGATCGCATAGCGCCCGTCAGCGAGCCACGCCGCATCGACCGCGCCATCCTCGCGCGAGACGAAGCCCATCGCGACCGGGCAGCCGAGTGTGTGGCCGAAGGCCGCCGAGGTGACCGAGCCCACCGCCTCGCCATCGCGCAGAATGGCCTCGCCGCCCCACAGCATCTGCTCGCTCGCGCCTTCTGCGGTGAGCACGACCAGGCGGCGCTGCAAGGGCTGCTGGCGCAACCGCAAGAGCGCTTCGCGGCCCCGGAACGCAATGTCCTTGTCGAGCTTGCACGCGAACGAGAGACCAGCCTCGAACGGATTGCAATCGGGCGAGAGCTCGCGGCCCCACGCACGATAGCCTTTTTCGATGCGCAGCGAATCGATCGCGTAATAGCCGGCATTGACGAGCCCGAAGGCCTTGCCCGCTGCATGCAGGGTTTCGTATACGCCGACCGCGAATTCGACCGGCACGTACAGCTCCCAGCCCAGTTCGCCCACATAGGTGAGGCGAGTCGCGCGCACCGTCGCATAACCGATGTCGGCCTCGCGGCTTTGACCGAACGGGAACGCTTCGGCGCCCCAATCGGCCTTCGACACGCTTTGCAGCAGCGCGCGAGAATGCGGCCCCATGACGGCGAGCACCGCGTACTGGCTCGTCACGTCCACGAGCACGCAGTGGCGATCGGCGGGAATCGCTTTCTCCAGGTAATCGAGATCGCGCGTTGCCTGGGCCGAGCCGGTCACCACGAGGTACTGATCGTCGGCGAGACGCGTGAGCGTGAGGTCCGACTCGTAGGTGCCGCGCTCATTTAGCAACCCTGAGTAAATGGTGTAGCCAACCGGTACCGCCACATCGTTCGCGACGATCGATTGCAGCACCGCTTCCGCATCGCGACCCTTCACGAGCAGCTTCGCAAACGAACTCATGTCGAACAGCGCGACGCCTTCGCGGCACGCGCGGTGCTCCGCGCCGCTCCACGGCAGCCAGTTTTGCTGACCGAATGCGTAGTCGATGCGCGCTTCATGCGGGCTCGGCGCGAAGAAGTTCGCGCGCTCCCAACCCATCTTGCTGCCGAAGCACGCGCCATCCGCCGCGAGTTGCGCGTAGATCGGCGAGCGGCGGAACGGACGCGCCGTGTCGAGCTCGCGGTTCGGCCAGGGCATCGCATAGTGCAGGCCCAGCGTTTCCTTCACGCGGTCATGCAGCCAGGTGTCGTTGCCGTTGAAGCGCGCGAAGCGGCGAATGTCCACGGGCCACAGATCCATGGTCGGCTCACCCGCGACGATCCACTCGGCCAGCGCCATGCCTGCTCCGCCCGCCGAGGCAATGCCCATCGAGTTGAAGCCCGCGCCCACGAAGAAGCGCCGCAACTCGGGCGCCTCGCCCACGATGAAATTGTTGTCGGGAGTGAACGATTCCGGCCCGTTGTAGAACTGCCGGATCTGCGCGGTTTCGAGCGCGGGCACGCGCTGCAGCGCGTTTTCCATCAGGATTTCGAACTGATCCCAGTCGTCGGGCAGTAGCTGGAACTCGAAATTCTCGGGGATACCGCTCATGCCCCACGGTTTCGCGTTGGGCTCGAAGCCGCCCATCACCAGGCCACCCACCTCTTCCTTGAAATAGATGAAGCCGTCCGGATCGCGCATGACCGGCAGATCGGGATGCACACCGGCGATGCGCTCGGTCACGATGTAGTAGTGCTCCGCCGAATGCAGCGGCACGGTCACGCCGCACATGCGGCCGACCGCCTTCGCCCACTGCCCCGCGCAATTGACGACGATCTCCGCGTGCAGCGTGCCCTCCTCGCCGTCCTTGTTGCGCCACGATACGCCGGTGGCCGCGCGGCCCGAGGGCGTCGCTTCCGTATGAACCGCGGTGATGCGCGTGTTCTCGACAATGCGCGCGCCGCGCTGGCGGGCGCCGCGCGCGAGCGACTGCGTGAGGTCGGTGGGGTTCGCCTTGCCGTCGCCGGGCAGCCAGACCGCGCCCAGCAGGTCGTCGGTGCGCATCACCGGCCAGAGCTCGCCGGCCTCGCGCGGGCCGATCACGTCGCACACCACGCCGTAGGCCCGCGCGGAGGCCGCTGTGCGCTTGAGTTGCGTCATCCGCTCCCCGGTGCGCGCCACCGAGAGCGAGCCGCACTGCTTCCAGCCCGTGGCCAGCCCCGTCTCGGCCCCCAGCTCGGCGTAGAGCGCCGTCGAATAGCGGATCAGCTTCGTCATGCTCTGCTGCGAGCGCAACTGGCCGACGAGACCTGCGGCGTGCCAGGTGGTGCCGCACGAGAGCGCGCCCTGCTCGAGCAGGACGACGTCGCGCCAGCCGAGCTTGGTGAGGTGATACGCGACGGAGCAACCGACAATGCCGCCGCCGACGATGACGACGCGTGCGTGCGTGGGGACAGAGGTAGACATGGGCATGAGCCTCGATGCAAAGAGAGAGGACGTGGCGGGCAATTCATACCAACAGCGGACAGGCCAAAGAATGCAACACAAAACAACAAAAAACAACATCAAAGTCACATCCAGGGATTAACGGAATTGCCCGGCCCGAACGCCACATCCGCCTGCTCCGACAAGGGTTCCCTATCCATCTCATCGGGAATTCACCGTATCGCGCCGTCTCCTTCGGGGTACCGCACACCACGCCGGATCGAGTCACACGGTATTTTGTGGTATTTTGTGACTTCAGCTGTTTCATCCGGGAACCCCACCATGGCCGATAACCACGCCGCTCCGCCCGATGCATCCGTTACGCCGGCCACGCTGCTGAGCCGGCGGCTCGCCGTGGGCCGCATCGACTACATCCTGCAAAGCCTCGACGCGAGCGGCTCGGTGAGCGTCGCGGACATGTCGGCCACGCTCGGGGTCTCGCGCGAAACCATCCGCCGCGACCTCAAAGCGCTGGCCGAGCAGGGCCGCCTGAGCCTCGTGCACGGCGGCGCCGCGAAGCGTGCGCAAGACGAGCCGTCGCTCGCCACGCGCGAAGCGGCGAACGCCGTTGGCAAGGCGGCCATCGGCGCGGCGGCGGCGCGCCTCGTGACCGACGGCATGGTCGTGCTGATCGATTCGGGGTCGACCACGCTCGGGCTCGCGGCCTCGCTCGCGAACCATAGCGACCTCACCGTGATCACCAACAGCCTGCCGATCGCGCTGCTACTGTGCCGCTCGCCGGGTGTGAAGGTCATCATGCTCGGCGGCGACATCGAGCCCAACGACGAGGCAGCGTTCGGCGTCGAGACCATGGCTGCGCTCGCGCATTTCCGCTGCGATCTCGTGTTTCTGGGCGTGGGCGGCATCTCGCCCGAAGGCGAGCTCACCGACTATTCGCGGCTCGCCGCCGAACAGCGCCATCTCATGATGAAGGCCGGCAAAGAGGTCTACGTGCTCGCGGACCACAGCAAGTTCGAGCACGGCACGCCGGTGCGGATCGCGCCTGTGCCGCACATCGCCGGGCTGATCGTCGATGCGCCGCCGCCCGCGCATATGTCGCGCGTATTCGCGCAGAACCAGTGGAACGTGATCGTCGCCACCGGCCAAAGCTGACGCGCCCTCGCGCATCCCCGCTCCGGGCGGCCCAGGCCGCCCGTCTCTGCTTCCCCCCGATCGACTTTGCTGCCTGCACTGCCATCGATTGCCGGCGCGCCGCACACCCTCCCCGACACATCGGTATATTTCCTGGGTATGTGGCAATTTATGGCGTATTGACTGTTTTTGTTGCGAGGCCTAAAGTGGCTTTAACAATGCAGTGACGCAGTGTCAGAACCGAAGTCAGAACCAAACTTCACGGAGACACCTCATGACAGCTTCCACGTCTTGCCCGCCCGCCACTTCTGAAACTGGCGATCCGCTGCTGCTCACCCCCGGCCCGCTCACGACCTCGCGCACCGTCAAGGCGGCGATGGTTCACGACTGGGGCTCGCGCGACGCAAACTTCATCGAGATCAACCGCTCGGTGCTCGCGCGTCTCGCCAGCATCGCCAACGGCGCCGACGACTGGGTGACGGTGCCGATGCAGGGCTCCGGCACGTTCGCCGTGGAAGCGATGCTCACCACCTTCGTGCCCTCGAACGGCGAGGTGCTGGTGCTGATCAACGGCGCTTACGGCAAGCGCGCAAAGCGCATCCTCGATATTGCCGGCCGCAAGACCGTGGTTCATGAAACGCCCGAAGACACTCCGCCCGATCTCGCGCAGGTCGAGGCCATCCTCGCGGGCACGCCGTCGATCACGCATGTGTTCACGATTCACTGCGAAACCACCTCGGGCATCCTGAACCCCATCGCGCAGATCGGTGCGCTCGCACACAAATATGGCAAGCGCTTTCTCGTCGATTCGATGAGCGCATTCGGCGCGTTGCCGCTCGACGTGCAGACCATGCATATCGATGCGGTCGCCGCCTCGTCGAACAAGTGCATCGAAGGCGTGCCGGGCCTCGGCTTCGTGATCTGCCGGCGCAAGGCGCTCGAGCAGACGCAGGGCAACGCCACCACGCTCGTGCTCGACCTGCACGAACAGTGGGTCAACATGGAGAAGACGAGCCAGTACCGCTTCACCCCGCCCACGCATGTGATCGTGGCATTCCACCAGGCGCTCGAGGAATTCGAAGCCGAAGGCGGCGTGGCCGGACGCGGCGCACGCTACCGCAACAACTGCCGGATCCTGCTCGAAGGCATGCGCGCGCTCGGCTTCAAGCCGCTGCTGCCCGATGCCTTGCAGGCCCCCATCATCGTCACGTTCCACATGCCCGAGGACCCGCGCTTCGTGTTCAATCAGTTCTACGAAAGCCTCAAGGCGCGCGGCTACGTGATCTACCCAGGCAAGCTCACGGTAGCGGACTCGTTCCGCATCGGCTGTATCGGCCGCATTGGCGAGAAAGAAATGCGCGCTGCGCTTGTTGCGATCGGCGAGGTGCTCGACGAGATGGGTGCGGCCGACGTAGGTGTGACGAGTCCGGTCGCTAAAACCGCTTGAAGGAAAACGCAATGAGCACGCTGAACGACAACGCACTGGCCGTGAATGGCCGCGAATACCGCTTCCCCACCGCGCCCGTCGTGGTGATCTGCCTCGACGGTTCCGAGCCCGCCTATATCGAAGAGGCCGTCAAGGCCGGATGCGCCCCGAACCTCGCGAAGCTGCTGCGCACCGGCACGAGCCGCATCGCCCAGTGCGTGATCCCGAGCTTCACGAACCCGAACAATCTCTCGATCCTCACGGGCCGCCCGCCGAAGGTGCACGGCATTGCGGGAAACTACTTCTACGACCGCACGAGTGGCGAAGAAGTCATGATGAACGACGCGCGCTTCCTGCGCGCGCCCACCATCTTCGAGACCTTCTTTAGAGCCGGCGCGAAAGTGGCGGTCGTGACCGCCAAGGACAAGCTGCGCACGCTGCTGGGCAAGGGGCTCGATTTTTCGAGCGGCCGCGCGATCGGGTTCTCCGCCGAAAAGGCCGACCAGGCCACGCGCGAGGCCAACGGCATCGGCGACGTGCTGGCCTTCGTGGGCAAGCCGCTGCCCGACGTGTACTCGGCCGACCTCTCGGAATTCGTGTTCGCGGCGGGCGTGAAGCTGCTCGATACCTTCCGCCCCGACCTGATGTATCTCTCGACAACGGACTACGTGCAGCACAAGGCCGCGCCCGGCGCGCCGAAGGCCAACGACTTCTACGCGATGTTCGACCACTACGTGGGCCAGCTCGACGCGGCCGGCTGCGTGCTCGCGATCACCGCCGACCACGGCATGAACGACAAGCATCGCGCCAACGGCGAGCCCGACGTGCTCTACCTCCAGGACCTGTTCGACGAGTGGATTGGCAAGGGCAAGGCGCGTGTGATCCTGCCGATCACCGACCCTTACGTTGCGCACCACGGCGCGCTCGGCTCGTTCGCCACCGTCTATCTGCCCGAAGGCGCGGACGCGGCAGCGCTCCTCGAACGCCTGCGCAAGACCGATGGCGTGGAGCTCGCGCTCGACAACGCGGCCGCCTGCGAGCGCTTCGAGCTGCCGCCCGACCGTGTGGGCGACATCGTGGTGGTCGGTACTCGCAGCAAGGTCTTCGGCACGAGCGCGGCGCGCCACGACTTCTCCGGACTCACCGAGCCGCTGCGCTCGCACGGGGGGCTCTCGGAGCAGGACGTGCCGCTGCTCGTGAACCGCAAGATCGACTGGCCGCAGGGCCGCGCGCTGCGCAACTTCGACATCTTCGACGTCGCGCTGAACTGCGTGGTGCAAACCGCCATCGCTTGATCCACTACAGGCGCGACCAGCACCACAAGCAACGGCCCCACCCTGCATGCCGCCGCGCCTGGGCGAACGGCGCATGCAGGCCAAAGCACAGCCAACGAAAAACTCACCGAAACCGAAACACGGAACGAGGTAGCGATGAACGTCATGACGAAACCCGCATTCAAGCAGGAGTCCATGCGCATCGCCGGCCGGCAGGTCGCGACCGACGAAGTGATCGAAGTCCTGAACCCATACAGCAACGAAGTCGTCGGCACCGTGCCGGCGGGTCGTCCCGAGCATGTGCAAGAGGCCTTTGCCAAAGGCCATGCCTACAAGCCGACGCTCACGCGCTTCGAGCGTCAGCGCATCCTGCAAGCCACGGCCGAGGCGCTGCGCGATCGCAAGGAAGATTTCGCGCGGCTCATCACCGCCGAATCGGGGCTCTGCTGGAAGGATTCGCTCTATGAAGCGAGCCGCGCCTACGATGTCTGGTCGTTCGCCGCGCAGCTCACGATCAAGGACGATGGCGAAATCTATTCGTGCGACATCAGCCCGAACGGCAAGAACCGCAAGATCTTCACGACGCGCCTGCCGCTGCTCGGCGTGATCTCGGCCATCACACCGTTCAATCACCCGCTGAACATGGTGAGCCACAAACTCGCACCAGCCATCGCCACCAATAACCGCGTCGTGCTCAAGCCCACCGAGCTCACGCCGCTCACCGCGCTCGCGCTCGCCGACGTGCTCTACGAAGCGGGCCTGCCGCCCGAGATGCTGAGCGTGGTCACCGGCAATCCGCGCACCATGGGCGACTCGATGATCACGGACCCGCACTGCGACCTGATCACCTTCACGGGCTCGGTGCGCGTGGGCAAGTACATCGCGCAGAACGCCGGCTATCGCCGCACGGTGCTGGAGCTCGGCGGCAACGACCCGCTCATCGTGATGGAAGATGCCGACCTCGAGCGCGCCGCGCAGCTCGCGGTCACGGGCGCGACCAAGAACTCGGGCCAGCGCTGCACGGCGGTCAAGCGCATTCTCGTGGTGGAGAGCGTGGCCGACGAATTCGTCGAGCGTGTGCTCGTGCACGCGAAGAAGCTCAAGTGCGGCGACCCGATGGATCCGAACGTGGACGTGGGCACCGTGATCAACGAGGCCGCCGCGCAACTCTTCGAGCGCCGCGTGGCCGACGCTGAAGCGCGCGGCGCACGCGTGCTGTACGGCGCACCACGTCGCGGGGCCCTCTTCGCGCCCACCGTGGTCGACCACGTGCCCTACGACTGCGAGCTCGTGCATGAAGAAACGTTCGGCCCGGTGATTCCGATCATCCGCGTGCCGGACAACATCGAAGAGGTGATCCGCATCTCGAACTCGACGGCATACGGCCTCTCTTCGGGCATCTGCACGAACCGGCTCGACTATACGACGCGCTTCGTCAAGGAGCTGGAGGTGGGCACGGTGAACGTCTGGGAAGTGCCGGGCTATCGCACGGAGATGTCGCCGTTCGGCGGCATCAAGGACTCGGGCAACGGCTACAAGGAAGGCATGGTCGAGGCCATGAAGAGCTATACGAACGTGAGAACGTGGTCGATGCCCTGGGAATAAGGCACTCACGAAGCACGTGTTGCGCGGCCTCTGCTGATGCTCCAGGCACGGCCGCGCAGTAACCCTGGCTGGTCCCCAACAAATCGAACAGGCAACATTGCCACGCTGTTGTCACACGGCAGAACTGCAGGCAGAACTGCAAGAACACACGAGATTTTCCCAGCATCCAAACCCAACGCAAGGAAGGATGGATATGAAGACTCAACTGATCGCCGCGGTGACTTGCGCATTCGCGCTCGCAGCGGGCGCTGTCCACGCGCAATCCAACGTCGTGACCATCTATAGCGCGGACGGCCTTCATGACGGCACGCCGAGCTGGTACGGCAACCAATTCGAAGCATTCACGAAAGCCACCGGCATCAAGGTGCAATACATCGAAGCCGGTTCGAGCAGCGTGGTGGACCGCCTCGGCAAGGAGAAGTCGAACATTCAGGCCGACGTGCTCGTGACGCTGCCGCCGTTCATGCAGAAGGCCGCCGCCGATGGTCTGCTGCAGGCCTACACGCCGGCCGGCGCGGACAAGATCGAGGCACGCGACAAGGATCCGAAGGGCATGTATGTCGCGATGGTCGACAACTATCCGACCTTCATCTACAACTCGGCGGTGCTCAAGACCCCGCCTAAAGCCTATTCCGATCTGCTCGCGCCGCAATACAAGCAGAAGGTGCAGTACTCCACGCCGGGCCAGGCCGGTGACGGCACCGCGCTCATGCTGCAAACCTTTCACGCGTTCGGCAGCAAGGACAGCGGCTTCGATTATCTGCGCAAGCTCCAGGTGAACAACCTCGGGCCGTCCGCCTCCACGGGCAAGCTCACGGCGCTCGTGAACAAGGGCGAGCTCTACGTGGCCAACGGCGACCTGCAGATGAACCTCTCGCAGATGCGCGAGAACCCGAATATCCAGGTGTTCTTCCCCGCCGGTCCCGATGGCAAGCGCACGACTTTCTCGCTGCCCTATTACGTCGGGCTCGTGGCCGGTGCGCCGCATGCCGATAACGGCAAGAAGCTGATCGACTTCCTGCTGAGCGCCGCCGCCCAGCAAGAGGTCAGCAAGACCGCCTACGGCATGCCGGTGCGCACCGACGTGCATCCCACCGACGACAACTTCAAGACGCTCAACGCCATGATGCAGGGCGTCGACGTTTGGTCGCCCGACTGGAATCAGGTCATGCGCGACCTGAAAGCCGACGTGGCGAAATACAACCACGCGATTTCCAGCAACTGATCGAGCGACTCATGGCCAATTCCCTCACCATGGAACGGAGGCAGCAGCAAGCCTCCCCGGTGCCGGCTTCTCTCGCGCAAGGCGCGAGCGGCATCGGTTTCGAAAATGTGTCGGTGGCATACGGCGGGCAGACAATTCTGGATTCGCTCACGCTCACCGTGAAGCCTGGCGAGATCGTCGCGCTCATCGGCCCTTCGGGCTCGGGCAAGACGACCGCGCTGCGGGCCGTCGCGGGCTTCGTGCAGCCGAGCGCGGGACGCATCGTGATCGGCAACAAGGACGTGACGCAGTTGCCGCCCTATGCGCGCAATATCGGCATGGTGGTGCAGAACTACGCGCTGTTTCCGCACATGCGCGTGGAGGACAACGTCGCCTTCGGGCTGCGCGCACGCGGCGCCGAAGCTGACCTGATCCGCGCACGCGTGCCCGAGTGCCTCGGGCTCGTGGGGATGTCCAAGTATGCGAAGCGCTACCCGCGCGAGCTCTCGGGCGGCCAGCAGCAGCGCGTCGCGATTGCCCGCGCGCTGGCAATCCGGCCGCAGGTGCTGCTGCTCGACGAGCCGCTCTCGGCGCTCGACGCGCAGATCCGCCGCTCGATGCTCGACGAGCTCGCCAAGCTGCACCGCAGCCTGCCCTCGCTGACCGTGCTGTATGTGACGCACGACCAGACCGAGGCGCTCACGCTCGCGAATCACATCGGCATCATGCGCGACGGCAAGCTCGTGGCCTATGGCGACACCCAGGGGCTGTACCGGCATCCGCCGAACCGCTTCGCAGCCGAGTTCCTCGGCCGCGCGAACGTGCTGCCGGCGCGCCAGCTGGAGCCGCTCGACGATGGCTTCGCACGCGTGCGTTGCGGCGATTTCGTGATCGAGGGACGCAACCATCACAACCTGGCCGCGAGCAGCGCCTGCTACGTATGCGTGCGGCCGCACGACCTGCACTTCGAGCCGCGCGCGCAGAAGTCCAACAGCGTGACGGGCGTCGTGCGCAGCGTGCAGTGGCTCGGCGAGCTGCACAGCGTGATGCTCGAAGTGGGCGACGAGATGCTGCGCCTCACGCGAGCGCCGCTGTCGAGCCCACCCGAACCCGGCGCCGTGCTGCCCGTGCACTTCGATGCGGCGGACGTCACGCTCGTACCGGAGGGCGAAGGCCATGTCTGATATCGCCGATCTCGCGATAGCGCCGCCGCCGGCGCGCGCCGGCGCGGCCAGGGCGCTCGCGCGCAACCTGTGGATCGCGCCGCCGCTCGTCGTGCTCGCGGCCATCTTCTTCTACCCATTCGGCCTGATCGTGGCGCAGGCGCTGGGCGGCGACACGCACACGCTATCGCTCGAGAACTTCACCACGGTGCTGCATTCGCGGCAGTTTCTGAGCGGCCTTTATCACACGATCGCGATTGCGGTGTGCGCATCGGCGGGCTGTCTCGTGCTCGGCTTCGTGTTCTCGCTCGTGATCGCGTTCGTGCCGTTTCCGGGGGCGCGCTTCGTGGGGCGCCTGATCGACACCTTCATCGCGCTGCCGACTTTTCTGGTCGCGCTCGCATTCACGTTCGTGTACGGATCGGCCGGTCTGCTGAACCAGTCGCTGATGGCGATCTTTCATTTGAACCTCCCGCCCTTCGACTTCCTGTACACGCAATGGGGCGTCGTGCTCTCGGAAATCACGGTCTATACGCCGTTCATCATGCGGCCGCTGCTCGCCTGCTTCTCGCAGATCGACAACGCGCAGATCGAAGTGGCAAGCAGCCTCGGCGCGAAGCCGCTGCGCATCATCCGGCAGATCATCCTGCCGGCGGCGCTGCCCGCGCTGCTTGCGGGCGGCAGCCTCTGCCTGCTGCTCACCGTGAACGAGTTCGGCATCGTGCTGTTCATCGGCGCGAAGGACGTGATCACGCTGCCGCTGCTCATCTACGGCAAGGCGATTCAGGAGTTCGACTACACCACCGCATGCGTGATCGCCGTCATCAACATCGCGCTGTCGCTTGGGCTCTATGCCTGCTATCGCACTGTCCTGTCACTTTTCGGAGGTCGCCGTGCTGCTCTGGGCTAGATGGGCAAGAATGTCGACGTGGAGCGTCGCTGCGCTGCTGTTTTGCGCGATCTACGGGCTGCCCGTCGCGATGATCGCACTCGCGAGCGTGAGCGGGCAATGGAACGGCATTTTGCCGAGCCACTTCACGCTTTCGCACTACACGCGGGCGCTGCACGGCGATTCCGCCGAACTGCTGCGCGTGAGCGTCTTCACCGGCGCGCTGGCGAGCGCCGCGGCACTCGTGAGCGGCACGTGGGCCGCGCTCGCGCTCAAGCGCATGAAGGGCATGTCCAAGCGCGTGCTCGACGTGATCTTCTTCGTGCCGAGCGCGGTGCCCTCGGTCTCGATCGGTCTCGGACTGCTGGTGGCCTTCAGCCAGCCGCCGGTGCTGCTCAACGGCACGGCCACGATCGTGTTCCTCGCGCATTTCCTGCTGATCTCGGCGTTCACATACGGCAACGTCTCGGCAGGGCTCGCGCGGGTCGCGCCCGAATATGGCGAGGTGGCCGAAAGCCTCGGCGCGAATCCGTTCTACCAGCTCACGCGCGTGACGCTGCCGCTCGTTGCGCCCTACCTGCTCGCATCGTTCAGCCTGAGCTTCGCGCTCTCGATGGGCGAGCTAGGCGCTACGCTGATGATTTATCCGCCGGGATGGGTGACGCTGCCCGTGGGCATCTTCGCGCTCTCCGACCGCGGGGCGATCTTCGATGCATCGACGCTCACGATGGTCCTTGGTGCAGCCACGCTGCTCGTGCTGCTCGGGCTTTCGCGCATCTCGAACAAGGCCGCGGTGCGCTAAGACGCTCAGGATACCCAGGGAGATAGCTGGCAGGGAACGCAAAGGGCAATCACGGCGGGCACGCAGGTTGCTGCAGGCACAAAAAAAGCACAGGGAGGAACCCGTGATTCTGATCGTCCTTCATCTCGCAGGCGGCGTCGCGTTGCTGACGTGGGGCCTGCACATGGTCGAATCGGGACTGATGCGCGCGTACGGCGCATCGCTCAAGCGCTTCATGGGGAAGAGCCTCGGCAACCGCTTCAACGCTTTTTTCGCGGGGCTCGCCATCACCGGCGCGCTGCAGAGCAGCACGGCGACCGGCATGATCGCGTCGTCATTCGCAGCGCGCGGGCTGATGCGGCCCGTTACCGGCCTTGCTGTGATGCTCGGCGCGAACGTGGGCTCGACACTGATCGTGCAGGCCTTCTCGCTCGATCTCAGCTGGATCTCGCCGGCTTGCCTGCTGGTGGGCATGGGCATGTTCGAAAAGGGCAAGGGCTCGCGCAACCGTGACATCGGACGCGCCTTGATCGGTCTCGGCCTGATGCTGCTCGCGCTCACCCTGCTCGTCTCCACGGTGCAGCCCGCCGAGAGCGCGCCCGCGCTGCGCACGGTGCTGGGCGCGCTGGCCGGCGAACCCGTGCTCAACGCCGCGCTCGCCTGCCTGCTCACATGGGCCGCGCATTCGAGCATTCCTGTCGTGCTGTTCGTGATGTCGCTTGCGAACCTCCATTCGGTGCCGATGGACAGCGCCATCGCCATGGTGCTGGGCGCGAACGTGGGCAGCGCGCTCAACCCGTATTTCGAAGCCGCCAAAGGCGACGACCGCAGCCGCCGCCGGCTGCCCGCCGGCAACCTGCTGCTGCGCGGCGGCGTGTGCCTGCTGTTGCTCGGCCTGTGCACACCGCTTGCGCAACTGCTCGAGCG
Organism: Paraburkholderia sp. A3BS-1L; assembly: GCF_051125215.1. NCBI lineage: Bacteria > Pseudomonadati > Pseudomonadota > Betaproteobacteria > Burkholderiales > Burkholderiaceae > Paraburkholderia > Paraburkholderia sp. A3BS-1L. Next base: position 408,794 of record NZ_CP120445.1, read on the forward strand.
CATGCCCGGCGACGCGAGCCACGCGATCGCCAACTTCCATACCGGCGTGAACGTGGGCATTGCGGTGCTGTTCATCGGCGTGCTTGATCCGGTGTCGCGGCTGCTCGAGCGGTTGCTGCCCGCGCCCGGCGTAGCCGACGATTCCGATTCGCCGCGCTACCTCGACATGGATGCCTTGCAGGCGCCCTCCCAGGCGCTTGCGTGCGCGGCGCGCGAAGTCATCAGAATGAGCGAAATCGTCGACGCGATGCTGAGCGCGAGCGTGCCGGTGCTGCTCGCCAACGACCGCCGCGCGGTCAGCGAACTGGCGGACCGCGACGACTCCGTGGACATGCTGCACGATGCGATCAAGCGCTACGTCACGGACATCACGCGCGAACCGTTGACCGAGGAGGACCGGCGCTGGGCTTCGGCGATCATGACAGCCGTGATCAACCTCGAGCATATCGGCGACATCATCGACAAAAACCTGCTGGAGAACGCGCAGAAAAAGATCAAGATGCAGTTGAGCTTTTCACCCGAGGGCGCGGAGGAACTGAGCATGATGCACCGCTCGGTGACCGACAGCTTCCACCGCGCCCAGGCGCTGCTGGTCTCGGGCCGCACGCAGACCGCCGCGCAACTTATCGCCGACAAACAGGCGCTGCGGCGGCTCGAACGCGCGGCGCGCGACCGGCACCTCGAACGGCTGCGCGATGGCCTGCCGGACAGCATTGCGTCGAGTTCGCTGCATCTGGACGTGTTGCGCGATCTCGTGCGGATTCAGTCGCATATCTGCGCGCTTGCTTATCCGCTGCTTGAGCGGGAACGGGAGGAAACGCAGGTGCTGGAGGCGGCGGAGGTGCAGTTGCGCGACGTGAATTGAGGGGGGAAGACGGGCTGTCCTGAAGGCGCCGTTGCGGCGGCGCCTGTTTCGAAGCCACCGAGCGTGACACCCAGCATACGACCATGCAATCCGGTCTGCAATCGCGCAGACCACTTCTCACTCGCTAGCCGTGACGGCTAGTGGAATAGTGACGACAACGCCCCACAGCGGCAATCATTATCGACCCAAGCATAGGGTTGAATACAATTCAACGATTTCCATTATTTATTTTGTCATGGATATAATTATTTTCGCTTTGCTTGGCATGTCGCAGTAATTGAGGATTATCTATCCGGAGAATATTGATCGCCTGGATAAATGATTCGTACTATGACGCCAGATATCGCACGATATTAATAAAATTCGATTAACTGCTCCCGGCTATTCCAGGGTATTCCTCTGCCGTGTTCCGGCAACAAGACCATGCGCTTCGAACCAGACCTGTTTGACAAGCTCTTTTATAACGCGCCCGATTCATCTACGGTACGCAAGATATCGCTCGATGAACTCAAGAATTCGGTGGCGCGGAATATCGAATCAATTCTGAATACGCGCATGATATTTTCAGAGGAGTACATGACCCGATTTCCCGAATGCACCAAATCGATTCTCACCTACGGTCTGAACGATTTCACGGGGCTCAGTCTCTCGAACTCCGAAGCTCGCGATGCCATCGGCGAATCCATCAGGGTGGCCATCAAGCGGCACGAGCCCCGTCTGGTGGGGGCCGAGGTAACGCTGGAGCAGCGTCCGCAGTCTATCGGTGGATTGCAATTCGCCATCAAGGCCATGCTGGTGGTTCACCCGGCGCGGGAGCCGGTCAGCTTCGACGCGCAATTTCAGGCCACGACGGGCCAATACTCGGTCAGCCGTGCCGGCGGCAGGCGCCCTGGTGCTATCGATGGATGAACTGCTGCCTTATTACGAGCGTGAACTGGCGTTCCTGCGGCGCTATTCGGCCGATTTTGCACAGCGCTACCCGAAAACCGCGGGCCGGCTCGGGATCATCGGCGAGCATGTAGAGGATCCACATGTCGAGCGCCTGATCGAATCGTTCGCGTTTCTTGGCGCGCGCATCAGCAAGAAAATCGAGGACGACTATCCCGAGTTTACCGATGCGCTGCTCGAAGCACTTTACCCGCATTATCTTCGGCCCTTTCCGGCGTGCTCGATTGCGCAGTTCGCCGGCGCCCGGCGGCTGCCGCAACGGCGCCGCCGCCCGTTATCGCGCGCGGATCAGAGCTGAAGTCCGACAAGATGGGCGAAACAGAATGCGTTTTCCGCACCGTTCATGACGTCGTGCTGGCCCCGCTGCGGGTGTCGGAAGCGCGCCACGCCCCAATCACCGTGGTGCCGGGTCTCGAGGTCGAGTCATCCAGAGCCGCGGGGCAATGGTATGAACTGATGAAATGGCGCGCGGTTTAGACAAACTGAAAAGGGCACAAGACGATGACAAACCGGAAATTCCGTGTATGGCTGGCGGCGCTCGGTATTACGTTGCTGGCTGGGCTGGCAGCCTGCCAGTCGGCCGGAAAAGAAAAGAAATTTGGCTACTCCATGGGCGGTATCGACCACCTCGCCGATAACCTGAGCGTCACTGACTTTTGGGTCAACGGCGCGGCGGGTCAGCAGGCCGGCACCGGTAATGCAGGTGTGTCTGCGCCTCTCCTGCCGGTCAAATGGCGTCCAGGGATGACGGTGCATGTGGTCTGGGACGTGCGGGATTGGCAGCACGACAAGGGCAGCACATACGTAGCGGATGTGCCGGTCGAACCCTACCCGGAAGACGGCGGCGACCTCTGGGTGCATTTTCTTGCCAACGGCACCGTGCGTGTGGTGGTCGCCGATCATGGGCCGCGCGCACCCGATTACCCCGGCCCTCACGATCCGATTCCGATGAAGGAGCCTTGGTATATGTATCCGGCACGAACTGAAAGCCGTGACTGGGATGAGCGGCTACTGGATGCCCGGATCATCAAACAGCGGTGTGCCAGCGTGTCCGATCCGGCGACCTGCGTGAAGCAGGAGAATGAAAAAATACTCGATGACCAACGCGCGGATGCGCGCCGTTATCTGCCTCAATGCGCATCGATAAAGACCAGCTACGAATCCCAGGAATGCTTGAGAAATGCCGATCAAAGCATGCGTGCCGCGCGCTTCGCCCGACGCTGCCAGGTGTCGCCAGGCTTGCCTGAGTGCGCGCCTCAAAAAAGCACCACGACTACTTCTCATCGTGACGCAGGAGCACCCAGCCAATGAGCGACGATATCAGCCTGTTGCAGGCCGCCGCGCACCCGGGCAACACAGAAGGTGTGACCGCAACGACACAAACCATGAGATACCGTCCGGAAAAATGCGAATTTGCACTCCATATCGGTGTGTTCTTCGATGGCACCGGCAATAACCAGGACTGGGACGAGTCAGGTAAGGGAGGGGGGACGCAACTCGCGCTAAAAAAGACAGCAACGTCGCGCGCCTGTACCGGGCATATCCGACAAACAAACTGAAAGGTTACTACCCGGTCTATATTCGCGGCGTCGGCACGCCATTTCCCCAGATCGGCGAGAAAGGGCCAAGCATGCTGGGAATGGGCTTTGGCGCGGGTGGCGACGCGCGCATCGTATTCGGCCTGCTACACGTGCTTAACGTCATGCACCAGTCACTCGACAACTATGACACGCCCATGATCGAGCGGCAAACCGTCCAGGCGCTATGCAGCAACGCATGGCTGTCGATCCAGACCGGCGTAGAAGGCGGCACTCCCAACACCCTTTCGCCAGCCGATCAACGGGCGCTGGACAAGGTAGGCATGAAAGACCAGGGCGGACTGCTTACCCTCAATGGCCATTCTCACCGGACAACGTTCCTGAAACAGCAGTTCGCACAACTCGCGCAAAAAATCGACGAAATACCCTCTCCGAAGCTGGTCGAGGTCTTTATCGATGTGTTCGGCTTCAGCCGTGGCGCGGCTGAGGCGCGCGTGTTCTGCAACTGGCTCGATGAATGTTGCGACGGCGACACGCTCGCGCAGGTCAAGACGCATATCCGTTTTCTCGGCATTTTCGACACGGTGGCCGCCGTCGGCCTCGGGCCGGCAGCGAGCCGCTGGACCAATGGCCATGAGGCCTGGGGCGAAGCAAAGAATCTGCGTATTTCTCCACGTGTACGTCACTGCGAGCACTATGTCGCGATGCATGAGCAGCGCGAATCGTTTCCCTTGGAGGACGTGAAGACACCCGGCGACGAGCTGCCACCGCGCTGCCGCCAGTTCCGCTTTCCTGGGATGCACTCCGATCTGGGTGGAGGGTACCTGCCTGGAGAACAGGGCAAGAACGGCGGAGACGATGAGAACAAGCTGGCCCGCATACCACTGAACATGATGTATCTGGCGGCCAAAGCGGCCAAAGTACCAATCGATATTCGAAACGCGACCATCCGTGACGGCTGGGACGCATTCGTGATCGGTGAGCAGCTTCAATCCGACTACGACGCCTTCATTCAGGCCAACGGCAACCGGAATGCGCGCTATCACCGACTGCCTGATCGATATTCTCGCGTGGCGCTACGAGTACCGCCATGCCTACGACACGCTGCCGTTCGTGCAAAGCGCCGGCTGCGCCGACCAGAATGATCTGCTCGGCGCACACAAAATATTCCCGAAGAACATCGGCGAAAACGGCAGCGCAACTACTCAAGCCGACAACGCCCAAAACGAAGCCTGCTCGCGGAAGCCATCGCTGCGCAGCCGGCTCTTCGGCAAGAACGGTTCCAAACCCGCACGCACACCACTCTCCCAGGACATGCCGATCCTGCCGAAGGAGCGGCGCGAGATCCTTGACCGGATCATGCAGCGCAGGCCCGGCGAGGATGAGCTGAAATTGTTCAGCACGTACTGCCACGACTCATACGCCGGCTTCAAGCCATTCACATCGAAAGCCGCCGCGCCTCTGCGCAACGCGCCATGGGAAAGCGGTGGCTATCTGCAATACCGCACGCGTTACGCGGGCGAAAGCCTGCGGCTCGCAATGCTCGAATCCCTCCAGCAGGAAGAGGCAATAGCCTCCAGCGCGTAACACGGAGAACCGCAAATGAAAGACGAACACGGTCGAGGCGTTATTCGCCTTCACGACAAAACCACGCATGGCGGTGAAGTCATCACCGCGTGCGACGAGATAATGGCGATGGGGGTCCCAGTTGCCTTGCAGGACGATTTGACGTGGTGTCCTAAATGTAACGGGAAATTCAGAATCCTGCCTGAGATCGGTCAACGTAGTCACCACGGCAAGCGGGTTGCATACCACGATGACCCCACCGAATGCGGCGCCCGTCTGATTTCATCGGTGTAGCCAGACACAACCGCAGTCCGTCGGCCACTGCTGCTGCACCTCGAACCATTCAAAGGCTGACACCATCGCCCAAAGCTCGCCCGCCTGAACCAATACACCCCATGCCACCCCAGCCCCAAGCCCCCTCTCCTCTCGACCACCTACTAACCGAGCCCTGGCGCTTCGAGTTCTTCAACGCGGTGCGCCTGCTCGAACGCTGGTTCGTCGAGCACGGCGGAGCACGGCCACGCGACGCACTCGCCTACCGAATCACGTTTCGCACGACGCTATCGACCACATTTCCACCCAGCGAGATCAAGCAAATCGTGTCGTATAACGTCGCTGGCGAACGTCTGACCGACACGTCGCAACATACGGCCTCCGAGGTATTCCGCGTCGACCTCACCCCAGCCTTCTTTGGCCTGCTCGGCAGCCAGGGCGCACTGCCCCTACGCTATACCGAACAAATCACGAACGAAGAGCATGCTAACCGCGACCGTTCCGGCCGTGCGTTTCTCGACATCTTCTCAAACCGCGCGACAGCCCACTTTTACGCCGCATGGAAGAAGTACTGGCTGCCCCACCACTACGAACTCGACCGAAACGAGCGCTATTTGCCGATTCTGCAATCGCTGGCCGGCATCGCCGACGCCAGCACGCAGCAGATGCTGCACAGCCAACCCGGCGCGCTCATCGGCGATGCGGTCGCAGGACACGGCACAGTGGCACCCCATCGCGCCGTCTCGGCGTATTACCTGCAGCGCACGCTGTCCGATTACTTCGATGTGCGCGTCCGCATCGAGCAATTTGTCGGCCATATGTACGATTTACCGCCCGTTCGGCAATCGCAACTCGGGCAAAGCAATATCGTCCTTGGTGCGACCGCGTTAGCCGGAGAGCGGATCTGGCTGCGCAACCTGCGCGTGCGTCTGGTCATCGGGCCGCTAACGGCCGCGCAGTACGACAAATTCCTCCCTGGTTCGGAGCGCTCGCTCGCGCTTGCCCGCATGCTGTATCTATTGGTCGGCATGACGCTCGAGTATGAGGTCTGTCTCATACTCCATCGCGAAGGCGTGAAACCGATTGAACGCGGCAGCCATGGCCGGCTCGGCTTCAGTGCCTTCCTCTCCACGCGTCCCTCCGGAATCAATCGCCCCGATATGTCTTACAGGTTACGCAGGCCACGTTGAACTTGCCCGAGCATCATTACCAACATGAATGCTCACTCATTCACCAAATAAACTTCATCAATACCACCGCCACCCACTAAGCTAGCCCTACTCCTCCAATATCTAGCGAAGCGATGGCTGAACTCTTTCTGATCAGGCACGGGCAAGCGTCTCTAGGCGCGGACGACTACGACCGCCTCTCCGCCCGAGGCGAGCAACAAAGCCTCTGGCTCGGCGAACATTTCGCTCGCGACGGCATCCAGTTCGACCGCATCATGACCGGTACGCTGCGCCGCCACGCGCAAACGCTCGACGCGATCCGCCGCGCCATGCCCGGCCTTCCCGCCCGTTGCGAAGTCCACGCCGCGCTCGACGAATACGATTTTTACGCGCTATTTGCCGCGCTGCCCGACGAGCATCGCCACCTTGCCGATACCGCGAAGCATGATTCGCGCGAATTCTTCAAAGCCTTGCGGCAGGTTCTGCACCTATGGACCGAAGGCGCGCTCGACGAGCGCGCGCCCGAAACGTGGAGCGCATTTCAACAGCGCGTTGCCCACGCCCGCGCCGCCATTCAGCAAAGCGTCGCGCAGCGCGTCCTGGTGGTCAGTTCGGGCGGCGTCATCGGCGCATTCGTTCAGCAGATCCTGCAAGCTCCCGCTGCAACGGCCATCGCGCTGAACATGCAAATCCTCAATAGCAGCGTGACGCATTGCTATTTCAACCGCGAGGCGCTGCAACTGTCGAGCTTCAACGGCCTCGCCCATCTCGACGATCCGCAGCGTCACGCGTTTCGAACCTATGGCTAGACCATTCGCAAGATCAGCCCCGAACCCGTCAAGCATCGAACGATATGACCACTGAACTCTCCAGCCCGTCGCTCGACCTCGACCGGCTCACGCCCTACCTCGAACAGCATCTCTCGGGCTTTCGCGGCCCCGTGCGGGCCACTAAGTTCCCGGGCGGCCAGTCCAACCCCACCTGGCTGATCGAAGCGCCAAGCGGCCGCTATGTGCTGCGCCGCCAGCCTCCGGGGCAACTGCTCAAATCCGCGCACGCCGTCGACCGCGAATTTCGTGTGCTGAGCGCGCTGGCCGAAACGCCGGTTCCGGTGGCACGCGTCTGGCACCTCTGCGAAGACCGCGACATCCTCGGCAGCCTGTTCTATCTGATGAGCTACGAGGATGGGCGGATCTTCTGGAACCCCGCGCTGCCCGAAATCGACCGCGATGCACGGCGCGACTATTACGCGGCCATCATCACGACGCTCGCGGCGCTGCACGATGTCGATCCCGAACGCGTGGGCTTGAGCGACTACGGCCGGCCGGGCAATTATTTCCAGCGCCAGATCGAGCTCTGGACCAAGCAATACCGCGCCGCCGAAACGGAGCGCATCGCGCCCATGGAGGCGCTAATCGAATGGCTGCCCGCGCATTGCCCGGCCGACACGCAGCGCCCCGCGCTCGTGCACGGCGACTTCCGCATCGACAACCTGATCTTCGACCACGCTGCCCCGCGCGTGCGCGCCATACTCGACTGGGAGCTTTCGACGCTCGGCAACCCGCTTGCGGATCTCGCGTACTTCTGCATGTGCCTGCGTCTGCCTTCGAAGGGGCATATCACGGGGCTGCGCGGCCAGGACCGTGCCGCGCTGGGGATTCCCGAAGAAGAAGAAATGATTGCGCAGTACTGCAAACTACGCGGCCTGCCCGGCATCGCCAACTGGAACTTCTATCTGGCGTTCAGCTTCTTTCGCCTCGCATCGATTGCGCAGGGCGTGAAAGCGCGCGCGCTGCAAGGCAATGCTTCGAATGCGAACGCACACGAAGTGGGCAGCATGGTCGAACCGCTCGCGAGTCTCGCAGCGGAACTGATTGCGTGACGCCTCACCGCGTCGAGACACTCACACCGAATTAAGGAGACGAGATTGACCACGAACCCGTTTGACCTCTCGGGGCGGATCGCCCTCGTGACCGGCGCGAGCCGCGGCATCGGCGAAGCCATTGCGAGGCTGCTGGCCGAGCAAGGCGCCCATGTGATCGTGTCGAGCCGCAAGCTCGAAGACTGCGAAGCCGTTGCCGCCAGCATTCGCGAGAACGGCCACAGCGCCGAAGCGCTCGCCTGCCACGTCGGCCGCATGGAAGACATCACCGCCACGTTCGCCCATATCCGCGAGAAGCACGGGCGGCTCGACATTCTCGTCAACAACGCGGCGGCCAATCCGTATTTCGGCCATATTCTCGATACCGATCTGGCTGCGTACAACAAGACCGTCGAAGTGAACGTGCGCGGCTATTTCTTCATGTCGATCGAAGCAGGCAAGATGATGAAGGCGCAGGGCCGCGGCGCCATCGTGAACACCGCTTCGGTCAATGCGCTGCAGCCCGGCGATCAGCAGGGCATTTATTCGATCACGAAAGCGGCGGTTGTCAACATGACCCGCGCGTTCGCCAAGGAGTGCGGCCCGCTCGGCATTCGCGTGAATGCGCTGCTGCCCGGTCTCACGAAAACGAAGTTTGCCGGGGCGCTGTTCGAGAACAGGGACATCCACGACAGCTGGATCAGTGCGATCCCGCTGCGCCGCCACGCCGAGCCGCAGGAAATGGCCGGCACCGTGCTCTATCTGGTGTCCGACGCGGCGAGCTATACGAACGGCGAGTGCATCGTCGTCGATGGCGGACTGACGATCTAGCTTACGGAGTGAACCCATCATGAATTTCGCTTATAGCCCCAAGGTCGATGACCTGATCCGCCGCGTGCGCCACTTCATGGACGAGCACATCGTGCCGCGCCAGCGCCAATGGCACGAGGAAGTGCACGCGGGCCGCTACCCGGTCTCGTTCATGGAAGATCTCAAGGCCCTCGCCAAAGCCGAAGGCCTGTGGAATCTGTTTCTCCCGCATTTGCACGACGACGAACCCGGCACGCGCCTGACCAACCTCGAATATGCGCCGCTTGCAGAAATCATGGGACGCGTTTCGTGGGCGCCCGAAGTCTTCAACTGCAATGCGCCCGATACCGGCAACATGGAGTTGCTGCACATGTTCGCGACGCCGGCGCAGCGCGAGCAGTGGCTCGTGCCGCTGCTCGAAGGCAAGATTCGCTCGGCGTTCGCCATGACGGAGCCCGACGTCCCCTCGTCCGATGCGACCAACATCACGACCTCGATCCGCCGTGACGGCGACGACTATGTGATTAACGGCCGCAAATGGTTCATCACGAACGCGGCGCACCCGAACTGCAAGATCTTCATCGTGATGGGCAAGACCGATCCCGATGCCGAAACCCACCGCCAGCAAAGCATGATTCTCGTGCCGGCGGGCACGCCCGGCGTGAAGATCGTGCGCAATATCACGGTCATGAACCACGTCTCGCCGGAAGGTCACTGCGAAATCACGTTCACCAATGTGCGCGTGCCGGCATCGAACCTGCTCGGCGAGGAAGGCAGCGGCTTCGCGCTCGCGCAGGCGCGCCTGGGACCAGGACGCATTCACCACTGCATGCGCTCGATCGGCGCGGCGGAACTCGCGCTCGAACTGATGATCGAGCGCGCGCAGGAGCGCAAGACCTTCGGCAAGTATCTGCATCAGCACGGCACGGTGGGCGAAAGGATCGCGAAGTCGCGCATCGAAATCGATCAGGCCCGGCTGCTCGTGCTCAAGGCCGCGTGGCTGATCGACGAGGTGGGCGCCAAGGCGGCGCGCAAGGAGATCTCGATGATCAAGGCGCTGGTGCCGCAGGTTCATACCGCGGTTTGCGACCGTGCGATGCAGGTATTCGGCGCCATGGGTGTGAGTCCCGACACGCCGCTGGCCGATCACTGGACCTGGGGGCGCGCGCTGCGCTACGCCGATGGCCCCGACGAAGTCCACCTCCAGGCCATTGCGAAAATGGAGCTTGCGAGCGGCAAGGAACGGCTCGGCGCGATGGCGGCCTACCTGAACGCCCCGCTGCGCGATTGATCACTCGCGCAGCACGGCGAAAGAAGACCGAAGCGGAACGAACGCATCGTCACCGCACCTCTCGTTTATGATGACGGCAAACGGAGACTGTGAGATGCGTTCCCCCAAACTGGATCTGAATCTATTCGTCGTATTCGAATCGATCTACGAAAAGCGCAATCTGACTCGCGCAGCCGAGGCGCTCTTCATCACGCAACCCGCGGTCAGCAATGCACTGGCCCGCATGCGCAAGGCGTTCGACGATCCGCTTTTTGTGAGCACGTCGACGGGCATGGTGCCCACGCCGCTCACCGAGAACATCATTGGCCGGGTGCGCGAGGCGCTGCAACTGCTCGAAGCGAGCGCGACCGAAGGCGATGTGTTCGTGCCCGCCACTTCGGAGCGAACCTTCCGCCTGAGCATGCCCGACTTGAGCGAGGCCATGCTGCTGCCCGCACTGGGCGAGGTGCTCCAGCAACAGGCGCCCGGCATGAGCATCGAATGCTATTTCACGCCGCGCAGCGAAATGTCCACGGCGCTGGCCACCGGCAAGATCGACTTTGCGATCGACGTGCCGCTCGTCGACGACCCGCAACTGCATCAGGCACCGCTCGGCAACGACCACTATGCGTGCATGCTGCGCCACGATCACCCGTTTGCGGGCGAGACGCTGACCATGGACGATTACCTCGCGCTTGGCCATATTCAGGTGTCGAGCCGCCGCCAGGGGAGCGGCTTCGTCGATGCGGAATTGAAGAAACTCGGCCGGCAGCGGCGCATACAAATGCGCGTGCAGCACTACATGGTGGCGCCGCTCGTGGCGCTGCGCACCGACCTTGCGCTAACCGCGCCGGTCGAGCTTCTGCAACGCCACGACGCGCGCATTTTCGAACTGCCGTTCGAGCTTCCCGATCTGCAATGGCATCTGTACTGGCATCGCAGCAGCGAGCAGGACCAGGCCAGTCTGTGGCTGCGCGCCCAGATTCTCGAGCTCATGAACGGCATGAGCGGCGCGCCCGTGCAGTCCGCGGCGAAGCGCGCGGGGCGCCGGCCCGCGCGCTTCGCCCGCTCATAGCGTCTGCACCTGAACCGGCGCGCCCGGCTTGCCCTCCACGAGCGGGACCACCACCAGATAGCGGCGCTTGTCGCCGGACGTGCTCGTTTCCGGCGTGACCAGTTGGCGAATCTGCCCGAGCGCGTTGACGATTGCGGAACCCGCAGGGTTGGTCATGAAGTTCGCAAGCACCTGCACGTCGCCGGTGCCATCGGGATGATCGGCAAGTCCCAGTGCATAGTGCTGTTTCGGCTGCAAGCCGGTCACGGCGGCCTGCAGAACCTGCACGAGCCCCTGGTCGAACAAAGCAACCGTGGTAGGCGAGTGCGCGGCGTCCGTTGCACTGCCCGAAGCCGCAGAACCCGCCGGCACCAGCGCAACGTGGGCGGTCTGCCCCGCGAGTCCCAGCGGCTGCAGGTTCTGCGTGCCATCGCCTTGTGGCACCGCGTCCGGCACGTAGGTCACAGCCTGCGGAGCCTGGCCGATCGGCACCGTGGCAACCACGGTGTTCGTGAGCGTGTCGATCGCCGCCATCGCATCGGCGTTTTCCAGGCCGACATAGATGCGGCTGCCGTCGCCCGATGGCCAGAGGCCGTGCGGCAAGCTGCCGACCGGAATCGTCGCGACTTGCGAAAAGTCGTCGGTCCGGAACACCTTCACAACATTCAGTCCTCCTACCGTTACATAGGCAAACGTGCCCTTCGCGTTATGCACGATGTTCACGTGATTCGTGATCGGGCCCGTGTCGATGGTCTTGAGCACGGCAAACGGCGGCTTGGCGTCGAACACCTGCACCTTGCCCACGTCCTTGAGCGTGAACCAGACCTGCTTTCCATCCGGCGTGGCGGCAAGATCCGGGCAGAACGGGCTGGCCTGCTTGACCGTGCCCACGATCTTGTGGTCGGCCACCGAGATCACCTCGGTCTGCGGATTGAAGGACGAGCACACATAGCCATACTTCCCGTCTGGCGAGAAAATCTGCATGCCGGGGCCTGCCGGAACGGTAATGCGCGTTTTCTCCTCATACGTCGTCCCGTCGAGTACGGCGACATAGTTTTCGCCGCGCACGGTCACCCATACTTCCTTGCCGTCAGGCGTGAAGAACGCCTCGTGCGGCGAGCGGCCCACGTAGGTGACGTGCTTGACGGCGTTGGTCTGCGTGTCGATGAACGAGACCGAGTTCGAACCGATCGACACCACCGCGATCGTGCGATGGTCCGGCGCATAACCCATGCCATGCACGAGCAATTGCCCCTTGTACAGCGGGCTGAAGTTACCCGGCGACGGATCGCCGAGACGGATCAGGCCAAGCAGCTTGTTATCGGCCGGGTCGATCACCGAGACGGTGTTGGAAAATTGCTCGGCGGCATAGACGCGATCGTGGTGGCTTACCGGAATGTCGGGGGCGGATAGCAATCCTGGGGCCTGCCCGGCCCAGACCAGCTGCGCGGCTGCCATAGCCGCCGCCGACATGGCGACGGTGCAAAACGATATGCGTTTCATCACGGCTCCTTCTGTGTGGGATTCGGCATGCGCATCGGCATGCCCTGATGTGTCGACGGATCAAGGTGGGCTGCGGGTCCGGAGGCTGGCCCTTGCTGCTGATCGGGCGTGCTTGCAGGAGGAGGCAAGGGTTGCCCGAGCGCGAGGCGCATGGCAACGATTTCCTGCTGTTGCTCGACCACGATCTCTTGTGCAATGCGGCGCAATTGTTCGTTGTGCCCGTGGCGCAACTCGGCCTGGGCCATGTCGATGGCGCCTTGATGATGCGGGACCATCATCGCGACGAAATCGCGGTCGATGTCGCCGGTCGGTTTGACCGACATGCCGTCCATCATCCTTGTCATGGCGGCGTCGTTCTCGGCCATGAAGGACGTTTCGTCGGAAGATGCGGCCTGCGAGCCCGCCGCGAATGCAGCCGGACCGCACAACCCGAGAATGACAACGCCGGCCGTAAAGGCGCGCTGGACTATTCGCACGATGGTTCCCCCTGCAAGTCATTGAGTCTTAATGGGGTGAACCAACCGCGTGCGAGATTATTCCGGGTGAGCCGGATATTTCTTGCGTAATCACGCCGACGGCAGGCAAGCAAACGCCGTGGGCGCCGTGCGCCAGGGCGTTATTCCGCTGGGTTTGCGTTGGTCGTGCTATCGGCTCGCATCGGCGTGCTCATCGGGCACGTCCTGGCGCTTGCGCGTGGGCGCAAACAGCGTGCTGCGCGGAATCCATACCTGGCGGAAGTGCTCCAGTTCGCGCTCCTCGGCGAAGACCTGCATCGAAGGCTTGACCAGGTCGTGCCGCGACACCACGCCGAGCAGGCGCAAGGTTTTCGCGTCATCCACGACCGGCACGCGGTCGAGGCCCGTAATGGCGAGCCGCGCCGCCACATTGCGGCAAGTCTCGCCGGGCAAGGCGATCTCGGGCTGCGTCCGGGCAAAAGCCGAGCCAATCGGCATCCCGGCCTTGCCCGGCGCAATCCGGTCGAGCAACGTGCGATCCACCATGCCCACCAGCACGCCGTTCCTGAGCACCGGAAACGCGCGAAACTTCTGCCCCTTGCCGAAATAGTCGTCGAGCACGTGGGCAACCGTTGTGGCCGCATCGATCGTTACTACGTTGCGCGTCATTACCTCGTCGACATAATGGCGCTCGAGCGGATCGATGCTGTATTCGCGGTAGATGTGATAGCCGCGCCGCGCAATTTTCTCGGTCAGGATCGAGCGGCGCATGAACATGACCGTGAAGCCATAGGCCACGGCGGCGGCAGCAAGCAGCGGCAGCAACGCGTTGGCGTCGCCGGTCAGCTCGAAGGCGAACACCGCAGCCATCACGGGCGCGCGCATCATGCCGCCAAGCGCGGCGGCCATGAAGATGAGCGGCCATAGCGCGGGGTCATGGCCCGGCATGTAGGGCCCCATCAGTGCCCCCACGCCCGCGCCCATCATCAGCAGCGGCGCGAGCACGCCGCCCGACGTTCCCGAGGCCAGCGCGATCACCCAGATGATGGCCTTCACCACGACGATGCCGATCACGGCCTGCATGGCCAGATGATTCTGCAGCAGGTCGCCGATCACGTCGTAGCCGACACCGAGCGTGCGCGGCTGAAAATATCCGCCGATGCCCACGGCAATCGCGCCCAACGCGGGCCACCACATCCAGTGAACCGGCAACTTGCCGAACAGGTCCTCCACCTTGTAGAGCCACGTGGACAAGGCCCACGACAACGCGCCCGCGATCACGCCCGCAATGGCCGCCGAGACGATGCCGATCGGCCCGATGGGCAGCGTATGCAGCGGAAACAGCGGGCCGCTGCCCAGAAACAGCGGGCGCGCGAAGCCCGCCACGGCGCAGGCGATGGCAACCGGCAGGAGGCTGCGGGGCCGCAGTTCGAACAGCAGCAGCTCGATGGCGAGCAGCACGGCGGCCACCGGCGTGCCGAACACGGCGGTCATGCCGGCGACGGCGCCCGCCACCAGCAGCGCCTTTCTTTCGGCGCTCGACAGATGGAAGAACTGCGCGATCAGCGAGCCGATCGCGCCTCCCGTCATGATGATCGGCCCTTCCGCGCCGAACGGCCCGCCGCTGCCGATCGCGATGGCCGAGGCGAGCGGCTTGAGCACGGCCACCTTCGGCGACATCTTGCTCTTGCCGAACAAGATCGCCTCGATGGCTTCGGGAATACCGTGGCCGCGAATCTGCTCCGAGCCAAAGCGCGCGATCAGCCCCACCAGCAGCCCGCCGATCACGGGCGCAGCCACCACGAACCACCCTAGCGTGTTCTGCGCAGGCGAATGATTCCCGGTCGACAAGGTCTGGAAGAAAAACAGGTTCGTAAAGAAGCGGATGAGGTGCAGCAGAAAGTCGGCGGCAAGGGTGCTCAGTGCACCGCCCACCGCCGCGATGGCGCTGATGCGCAGAAGCCGGACATCGGTTGCGAAATCGCCCTTGTGCGCGCTGTGCTCGCTCATGATTCCCCTTGGCGGGTGCGGGAGGGTCGGTGTCACCCACGGGGATATTTATATCACAACGTGATGGAACAAATCTGGTCGTTCCTCTCGCCGGCGCAACGTCTTGCGGCGAGAGGGACGACACACGGCAGGTGGAAATGGCCGTTTGCTTACGCGCTCGCGGCCATGCGCACCGGGTTGCGGTATTCGCGCAGCCATTGCTCCCGCTTGCTGGCTGCAGCGCGAATATTGTTCTCCTTCACGTGACCGAAACCGCGAATATCGTCGGGAATGCCCGCCAGCTTGAGCGCCATCGCAAGACGTTCGGCATCGAGCGTCGCGCAGAATTCCTCCACCAGCGCGAGGTAATCGGCAATCAACTGACGTTCGCCGCGCCGCTCCGCCGTGTGGCCGAACACGTCCAGCGCCGTGCCGCGCAGCCCCTTCAGGCGCGCGAGCGCATGCAGGGCCGGAAGTACCCACGGACCAAATTGCTTTTTCTTCAAGCGGCCCTGTTCATCGCGCTTTGCGAGCAACGGCGGCGCGAGATGGAATTTCAGCTTGTAATCGCGGCCCGGCTCGCCTTCGAATTGCTCGCGCAGCTTCGCAAGGTAGACTGGATCTGCATAGAGACGCGCAACTTCGTACTCGTCCTTATAGGCCATGAGTTTCGCGAGATTCACGGCAACCGCACGCGTGAGCGGCAGCTTCGCATTGCCGGTGGCTTGCGTTTCTTTTGCGCGAATCCGCTCGACGGCATCGCGATAGCGCCGGGCATACGCCGCGTTTTGATACGCGGTCAACAACGCTTCGCGCGAGGCGATCACCGTGTCCAGCGACTCGGGCATGCGCACGACAATCGCCTGCTGCGCGGGCTTCGCATGCGCCTGAATGGCGGCTTCGCCGTGATGCGCCACATGGCGGCCCCAGTTGAACGCAAGACGATTCTTCTCGACCGCCACACCGTTGAGCTCGATCGCGCGCAGCAGGCTCGCAAGCTCAAGCGGCAGCCAGCCCTTTTGCCACGCAAAGCCCAGCAGCAGCGGATTGCTGTAGATGGTGTCGCCCAGCAGCGTCAGGGCGAGTGCATTGGCGTCGATGAACTCGCAGCCCTCGCCGATGCTCTCGCGCAGGCTCGCTTCCGTCTGCGCGCCAGGGAATGCCCACTTGGGATTGCGCACGAGGTCCGCCGTGGGCGTCGCGCCGCTATTGACCGCGGCCACCGTCACGCCGTGCTGGGTGCGCGAAAGCACATCGCTCGATGCGCTCACCAGCGCGTCGCAACCGATCACGAGCCGCGCTTCGCCCGTGGCGATGCGCGTCGCATGCAGCGCGCTGGGCGCGGACGCAATCTGCACGTGGCTGAGCACGGCGCCGCCCTTCTGCGCGAGGCCCGCCATGTCGAGCACGGTCACGCCCTTGCGCTCGATATGCGCAGCCATGCCGATCAGCCCGCCGATGGTCACCACTCCCGTGCCGCCCACGCCGGTGACGAGAATGCCGTAAGGCCGTGCAAGCGCGGGCAGCGTGGGCGCGGGCAACGCGTCGAAATCGGGCGCGGCGGCATTGCGCGCGGCTTGGGGCTTGCGCAACTGCGCGCCTTCCGCCGTCACGAAGCTCGGGCAAAAACCCTTCACGCACGAAAAATCCTTGTTGCACGATGACTGATTGATCTTGCGCTTGGTGCCGAGCGGCGTGTCGAGCGGTTCGACGGACAGGCAGTTCGATTGCACCGAGCAATCGCCGCAGCCCTCGCAAACCGCGTCGTTGATGAACGCGCGGCGCGCAGGATCGGGATACGTGCCGCGCTTGCGGCGGCGGCGCTTTTCCGTCGCGCAGGTCTGGTCGTAGATCAGCACGGTCGTGCCCGGCACTTCGCGCAGCGTGCGCTGCACGGTGTCCAGTTCGTCGCGGTGGAAAATGTCCACGCCCGCGGGCAGCGTGATACGCGAATCGTATTTCTCCGGCTCATCCGAAACGATCACGATGCGCTTCGCACCTTCGGCATGGACCTGGTGCACGATCTGCGAAACGGTCAGCACGCCGTCGATAGGCTGGCCGCCTGTCATGGCGACGGCATCGTTATAGAGAATCTTGTACGTGATGTTCGCGTTGGCCGCGATCGCCGCGCGAATGGCAAGCAGTCCGGAATGAAAATAGGTGCCGTCGCCGAGATTCGCAAAAACATGCTTGTCGCCGGCAAAGTGCATTTGCCCGATCCACGTCACGCCTTCGCCGCCCATCTGGCTGAAGGTTTCGGTCTTGCGATCCATCCAGATCGACATGTAGTGGCAGCCGATGCCCGCGAGCGCGCGTGAGCCTTCGGGGACGTTGGTCGAGGTGTTGTGCGGGCAGCCCGAGCAGAACCACGGCTTGCGCTCGACGCCGACCTGGGGCTTCGCGGCCTCGCGCTCCTTCGCCTCGATAATGGCCACGCGCGCCAGCATGCGCGCCCGCACATCGTCAGGCAGATCGGCGCGTGCAAGACGGCGAGCGATGGCCTTCGCGATCAGCGCCGGCGACAGTTCGTAATGCGCGGGCAACAGCCAGTTGCCGCGCGGCACCGACCATTCGCCGCCTTCGTTGTCGCGTTCGTCGAACTTGCCGTAGATCTTCGGGCGCACGTCTTCGCGCCAGTTGTAGAGCTCTTCCTTCAGCGCATATTCGAGAATCTGGCGCTTTTCCTCCACCACGAGAATTTCTTCGAGGCCGGTGGCGAATGCGCGCGCGTCCTGCGCATCGAGCGGCCACACGCAACCCACCTTCATGACGCGCAAGCCGATCCGCGCGCACGTTTGATCGTCGAGGCCGAGGTCGCTGAGCGCCTGGCGCACGTCGAGATAGGCCTTGCCCGCGGTCATGATGCCAAAGCGCGGCTGCGGCGAATCGATGACCACGCGGTTCAGCTTGTTCGCGCGCACGTAGGCAAGCGCCGCATACCACTTCTCGTCGAGCAGGCGGGCTTCCTGCACGAGCGGCGTATCGGGCCAGCGGATATTGAGGCCGCCCGCGGGCATGGCGTAATCGTCGGGCGTGACGATCTCCACGCGGTCCGGATCGAGATCGATCGATGCCGTGGATTCGATCACGTCGGTCACGCACTTCATGGCCACCCACAGGCCCGAGTAGCGGCTCATCGCCCAGCCGTGCAGGCCGTAGTCGATGTACTCCTGCACATTGGACGGATAGAGCACGGGAATGCCCGCCGCGATGAACGCGTGCTCGGACTGATGCGCGACCGTGGACGACTTCGCCGCGTGGTCGTCGCCAGCGAGCACGAGCACGCCGCCGTGGGCCGCGCTGCCCGCGGAATTCGCGTGTTTAAAGACGTCGCCGGTACGGTCGACGCCCGGGCCCTTGCCGTACCACATGCCGAATACGCCGTCACGCGTCGCGCCCGGCCACAGGTTGACCTGCTGTGAACCCCACACGGCGGTGGCAGCCAGATCCTCGTTTACGCCCGGCTGGAACACGATGTCGTTGTCGTGCAGATGCTTTTTGGCTTTCCACAGCGACTGATCGAGCGCCCCCAGCGGCGAGCCGCGATAGCCCGAAATAAAGCCCGCGGTGTTCAGCCCCGCCTTGCGGTCGCGCGCCTTTTGCAGCATCGGCAAGCGCACCAGCGCCTGCGTGCCACTGATGTAAACCCGCCCGCGTTCGAGCGTGTATTTGTCGTCGAGCGAAACCGGGGTGGCCGGCGAGTCGATCGTTACGTCCTGTGCATCGTGTGCAATCGGGTCGCGCGCATTCATGGGGGTTGTGTCTCCAATGGATGATCGTTTTCCGGCGAGTATAGGAAGCCATATTCGTATCGTAAAATCACAAATAGGCAACTCTGATATGCGAAAAACAGATGGCGTTCGATCTCACTCTGCGGCAGCTCCGCTACTTCGTGGCGGCGGCGCAAACGGGCCAGTTCTCGATGGCGGCGGCCAACGAGCACGTCTCGCAATCGGCGATCACCAATGCCGTGCTCGCGCTGGAAAGCGGGCTGGGCACCCGACTCTTCGAGCGCCTGCCCCATGGCGTCGTGCTCACGCCGGACGGTCAGGATTTCTACAATCACGCGCGCCGCGTGCTGGACGCCGCGCGTGATGCGGTGCACAAACCACCGTTCCGCGCGTACGACATGCGCGGGACCGTGCGCATTGCCGCGACCTATACGCTGCTCGGCTATTTCCTGCCCGAATTGCTCGCGCGCTTTCGCGCGACTTACCCGTTCGTGGATTTCGACTTGCAGGACCGCGAACGTCCCGATATCGAAACCGCGGTGCTGAACGGCGAACTGGATCTGGGCGTGGTGCTGCTATCGAACGTCGAACGCCTGAACCGCTTCGGCAGCCATGTGCTCAATCGCTCGCGGCGGCAGTTGTGGATGGCGCCCTCGCATCCGCTCGCGCAGATCGACGCGCCGTCGCTCAAGGACATCGCCGCGCATCCCTACATTCTGATTACAGTGGACGAAGCCGAGCAGTCGACACTGCGCTACTGGAAAAAGAAAAGCGCCAAGCCGAATATCGCGTTCCGCACGTCTTCGATGGAGGCGCTGCGCGGGCTCGTCGCGCATGGTTTTGGCGTGACGGTGCTATCGGATATGGTGTTTCGGCCGTGGTCGCTCGAAGGCAAGCGCATCGAGGCGCGCCCCGTGCTCGACGCGATTCCGCCCATGGAAGCCGGCATGATCTGGCAGAAGAATGGGCAGATGAGCGGGCCCGCCGCCGCGCTGCAACAGTTTCTGATTCATGCGTGCGGAACTTGAGCCCGCGCGTCATCGGCTGGTTGTGCATCGGCGCAAGTCTTTCAACCGGTCGAGACGCGCAAGGAGGTCTTTGGCCTGCTCCTGTGCGTGCATCGGCAGCGCCGGCGTGGCCAGGATCGCGCGGATCCTGGCCTGCCAATAGTCGAGACTCGTCATCGGGCCAGTTTCAGGCACGCGTCCTCCCACCGCCGACTGCTCCAGATAGCAGAGAACATTGCCAATGTGCGCCAGATCTCTTTCGGCGAAATCGTTGCTCAAGATAGATCCCCGTCGCTTGTTGCAGGACTACATGTCCTGTCGGCGTCGCTGCCAATTCAACCTCGTTGCCGCTCGAAAGACGCCGTTGCCCCTGCCGTCTTTTTGATTCGTGATACTTAGCGTATGAATCGAATCTATCGGTACCCATCGTGATGATCGAGGCTGCGCAGCCGCTCTCCTAGCGCACGCGCGCCACCGCGCGCAATAGCGCATCGCCACGCGGCGTCACGCGCGGTAGCGGAACGCCGAATTCCGGCGGGCCGATATCGATCAACTGAAGCTCGCGAAGCGCGCCGAGCTCGATCCGGTCCGGCTCGATCCATTCGGGCGCACTCTTCACCAGCATCAGCGTCGCAAGCTCGTGAGGACTCAACATGACCCTACCTCCACCCGTAAAGCCGAAAACAGAATGAACAAATACCTGCAGCAGCGGCTGCAGGTCAGCGCTGTCGATGGAGCGCCGTGCGGCGCTGGGAACGTTGGCTATCGAGCCGATACGTCACGCCCCCGAAAAGGGCGTCGTCGTTTTTGCGGAGCCAATACCGTTGCAGGCGCAACGTAGCCGGCCAGGGCGAGCAGGACGGCCGCGCTGGATTCCGGCGTAGTGGCAAAAGACGTTCTTTCAGGAACCGTCACGCATCGTCTCCCGTTTTCATCGACAGGCTGGCCGTTGCCACAGCGGCCAATGACCGGCGTCACGGCAGCCAGAAGCTCTGCTGCCTGCATAGGGATGCGCCGCTCAATTTAGAGACTTCATTCTAACTTTGTTAAATCTGTCCCGTTCATTCAGGATGTTTGGGGGTTTCCCCAATTCATGGCGGCCGCCTAATCGTGGTTCGAACACGCCGGTACGTCTCTCGCGGCAGCGCGTTCCTGCGGGGTCGGAGCGAATCGGGGCACAGATGAACTGACATTTCAATGTGCATTGGGCATCACCAGACAGCATTATTGCGCCGGCATCCTGAATAATATGCAGCCCGTTTTCATGCGGGTTTAACACTATCAATCAACGGTTTGTTGTGCCGTCAGTAAAGGTGCGGAATGGGTAATCTCACGACCGAATCCACGGTACAGCTACCAGGAAATATTCTCCGATGTACACACTCAGCTTCCGGCAAAAACTCTGGCTGCCGCTCGTAGTCAGCCTGACTGCATTGCTCCTTGTATCGATCGGCTCCGCATGGCTCTCCTATCAGACACGCATGGAGGAACGCCGCAATGATCTGAAGAATATCGCGCAGGTCGGACTGCGCATCGTCGAGGAATATGCCGCGCTCGCGCACGGCGGCGCGCTAACGCTGACGCAGGCGCGCAAGGAAGCGCTGGAACGGTTGCGCGGCCTGCGCTATGGCAGCGACGGCTACCTGCTCGTGATCGATTCGACGCCCCGCATGATCATGCATCCGATCAAGCCTGGCACCGAGGGCAAGAACCTCTCTGAGGTGGTGGATGCCGATGGCAGGCGCCATTACCTGACCTTCGCGTCCGTCGCCCAGTCCCCGGAAGGCGGTTTCGTCGACTATGTGTTTCCGCATCCGAACGTCGTGCCGGCCAAGGCCGTCGACAAGCTCGGCTATGTCGTTCGCTACGCGCCGTGGGACTGGATCATCTCGACAGGCGCCTACATCGACGACATCGAACGCGCGTTTATCCAGTCGCTCTATGTGTCGGGCGGCGTGTTCGCCGCGGTGGCCGCGCTGCTCGGGCTGATCGTCGTGTACACGAACCGCAGCATCGAGCACACGATCGGCGGCGATCCTCGCACGGCAGCGCACATGGCCGGTGCGATTGCCGCCGGTGACCTGGCGACACCTTTCGCCATTCGCGAAGAGGACTCACGCAGCCTCATGTTCGCGATCAGGCAGATGCGCGACGCACTTGCGATGACTGTCGCGCAGATACGGGCAAGCGCCGGCAACGTCGCGGCCGCTGCGGGAGAAATCGCCAACGGCAACATGGACTTGTCCGCGCGCACCGAAAGCCAGGCCGCTGCGCTGCAAGAAGCGGCGTCGAGCATGCATGAGTTGACTGGAATGGTCCGCAACACCTCGGAAAACGCGCGAGCAGCGAGCGAACTGGCCGGCACCGCCGCGCAGATCACGAACCGCGGGGGCGACATGGTCACGCGCGCCGTCGCAACCATGCAGGAGATTCGCGACGAATCGCGCAAGATGGTCGACATCATCGGCGTGATCGAGGGCATCGCGTTTCAAACCAACATTCTTGCGCTGAATGCCGCCGTGGAAGCGGCGCGCGCCGGCGAGCAAGGCCGGGGCTTCGCAGTGGTGGCGGCCGAGGTGCGCACGCTCGCGCAGCGCAGCGCGAACGCGGCAAAGGAAATCCGCGCTTTGATTGGACAGGCGGTCGAGCGCGTGGGCAACGGTGCGGAACTCGTCGAGGCCACCGGCGCGACGATCAGCGAAGCACAAAGCGCGATCGGACGCGTGAGCAGCATCGTTCACGAGATCGCGGCGGCGGCAGCGGACCAGAGCAATGGGCTGGAACAGATCAATGCCGCCGTCGCACAGATGGACGACAAGACCCAGCAGAACGCGGCACTCGTCGAGCAAGCGGCTGCGGCCACGCAATCGCTCGAGGAGCAGTCGCATCGTCTTCAGGAAGCGGTCGCGGTGTTCAGAACGACAGCGGACGCGCACGGCTAACGTTGCCTCGGACAGGTCTTGCAACTATGCTGATTTCTGCATCGGCAGAGTTTATTTCCCACAAGACCCGACAAGCTCCGGGTTCGTATATTGGTGACAGCCGACCGTAAAGAACGGAACGCGAGGAGACATGTGCCTGCAAGGCTGTCGTGGGTGCGGGCACCTGCACGATTTACCATCGAGGAGCACAACAAGAATGACGTTTCATCGCACTGCCCTTTCCGCCGCATGTATCCTGGGTTTTACCCTGACGAGCGCTTCCGGCGCCTTTGCAGCCTCGCCGGTCGACGTGAAGATCGGCTTCGCAGCACCGCTCACGGGTGGCCAGGCGCACTACGGCGCCGACTTCCGCAGCGGTGTGGAACTCGCCGTCGAGGACATGAACGCCACCAACCCGGTCATCGGCGGCAAGCCCGTGCATTTCGTCCTTGACGCCCAGGACGACCAGGCCGACCCGCGCACCGGCACGACGGTCGCGCAAAAACTCGTGGACGACGGCGTAGCCGCCGTGATCGGCCACTACAACTCGGGCACCAGCCTTCCTGCCGCGCCGATCTACGCCAAGGCGGGCATCCCCGAAATTGCCATGGCCACGGCGCCTACCTACACGCGTCTTGGCCTGCCCACCACGTTCCGTCTGCTGACTTCGGATACGCAGTTGGGCAGCGTGCTTGGCGACTACGCAGTGAAGGGTCTCAAGTTCAAGCGCATTGCGATCGTGGACGACCGCACCGCCTACGGGCAAGGCGTGGCCGTGGAGTTCGCCAAGGCCGCCAAGGCAGCGGGCGCGACCATCGTCGATCAGGAATTCACGAACGACAAGGCCGTGGACTTCCGCTCGATTCTCACGAGGATCAAGTCATCGAACGTGGATGCGGTGTTCTACGGCGGCGCCGACACCCAGGCCGCGCCGATGCTCAAGCAGATGCGCTCGCTGGCGATCAAGTCCACGCTGATCGGGCCGGACATGGTGCAGTCGGAAAACCTGATCAAGATTGCGGGCGATGCGGCGGAAGGCACGCTGGCCGCATCGGAAGGCAGCCCGCTCGACCAGATGCCGGGCGGCAAGGCGTTTGCCGAGCGTTATGAAAAGCGCTTCAATCACCCGGTGGAACTGTATGCGCCGTATGCGTACGACGGCACGATGGCGGTGTTCAACGCCATGAAGAAGGCGGACTCGACTGATCCGCATGTGTTCCTCACGGCACTGAAGGCGACCAACATGAAGGGCGTCACCACCAGCGAGCTCTCTTACGATCAGTACGGAGACCTGAAGTATGGCGGCGTGACGGTGTACAAGGTCCAGGGCGGCAAGTGGGTGCCGTTGCAGACCGTGGGCACGAAGAAGTAACTGCTCGGGAAATTTGCGCGCCGCGCTCGTGTGTTTCGCGAGCGCAGCGCGTTTTAGGCCGATTGCGGATGCGGCAGCCGTCACATCCCTATGGTGAACGGCTGGATGCATTCTCTTAAAACGTTGCCCACTCGCCGCTTGCCGCAGTGATCGCGGCCTTTTCCGGCTTCGACGGTTCCGGACGACGCGTGGTTTTCTTCACCGTGCCATGCACCTTAGGGGCTACAGGCTCCTTCTGGGACATAGCGTCGACCCGGAAGATGGACACCGCTGCTCGCAGGCTTGCCGCCTGATCGGCCATCGACTGCGCCGCGGCGGTTGCCTGCTCGACCAGAGCCGCGTTCTGCTGGGTGACCTCGTCCATCTGGGTCACGGCGACGTTGACCTGTTCGATTCCGGTGCTCTGCTCCGCGGACGCAGCGGCGATTTCACCCATGATGTCGGTGACGCGCTTCACTGAACGGACAATCTCGTCCATGGTCGTGCCAGCGCCGGCAACCAGCTGCGAACCAGCAGCAACATGCGATACCGACGTCTCGATCAACTCCTTGATCTCCTTGGCCGCCACCGCACTGCGCTGCGCCAGGGTGCGCACTTCCCCAGCGACGACAGCAAAACCACGCCCCTGCTCTCCTGCGCGCGCCGCTTCGACTGCCGCGTTGAGTGCCAGAATGTTGGTCTGGAAGGCGATGCCCTCGATAACTGAAATGATCTCGGCAACCTTCTGGGAACTCGATGTAATGTCTTCCATCGTACCGACTACCTGCCTGACCACTTCACCGCCGGACAAAGCGGTCTGCGAAGCCGTTACCGCGAGCGTACTTCCCTGACGGGCGTTGTCGGTGTTCTGCTTCACCGCCGACGTGAGCTCTTCCATGCTGGCAGCGGTCTCTTCGAGCGATGCGGCCTGCTCTTCGGTGCGTTGGGAGAGGTCGACATTGCCCTGCGCGACTTCATTAGCGGCAACGGATATGGACTCGGCAGAGGTCTTGATCCCTTGAACGATAGACGTGAGCCTTGCGCGCATGGCCTCCAAAGACGCCATAAGGCTGGTTGAGTCACCGCGCCTCAGGTGCAGATCCACCGTCAAGTTGCCATTGGCGATCTCCGACGCGACAGACTGGGCGAGTGCTGGTTCACCGCCAAGCTGCCGCAGGATGCTGCGGGTGATGAGGATCGCTGCCGCGGCCCCCGCAAGCATGGAGCACGCAACGATGACCGAGATCAGTACCCGAACGCTCGAGTAAGTGGCAACTGCGTCCTGCTGAGCCTGCACGCTAAGCTGGTCCTCGAAATCCGCCAGCTCTGTCGCATGTGCCAGCCATACCCCCTGGGGTGGTCTGACATTCTGCAGCAGCTCTGTCCTCGCACCGACCGTATCATTCGACAATCCTAGCTGCGCTGCTTTGCGCAGTGGAGGCATTGCCGCCGCCTCGTCCTGCCTCAGCTGTGCAATGAGTGTCCTTTCCCGCTCGGTAGTGCCCGGTTCATCTGCAAACATCCGGGAGAGCTTCTGGTATGCGTCTGCATAGATCTGCTCCTGTTTGCTGATGCGCTCGGCTTCCTTCGCCATTTCCTGCGCATCCGTAAGCAACGCCAGGTTTCGCACGGCAATCGCACGATCCTGTATCGTTGAGCGCAGGCGATTAGCCAAACGCGCTTCGCTGTTATTCACCCGCGCGATCGCGTCCAGCTGTACGTTCAACTGCCACAGCCCGTAAAAAGCGGTCGCCGCCACGGTCAGCAATAGTGCTGCCAACAACCCGAACCCAGTCATCAGGCGGGTGGATACTTTCATGTTTTTCATTGCGGCTCCCAGACCGTGTCAGAACATCCTTCCTTTTGTTTACGGTTGGTTTGCGCGATTGCTGAAGGGATGGGCAGGCCCTGCGACTGCTTGCTCGGGCGAGCTTTCAAGGGACAGAGACGCAGCCAATGACGGCGATGATCTTGAAAGCGGACTCGTGCGAGACGGTGAGCCGAATGGCGGTTCAGGGACGTGTTATGCCGCTAGCATGAGGGGCGCACCCGATACGATCGCCGCACCGGCGCTCAGGCGCCAGTGGGCCCGACAGGAGATGTTGTGGCAGGTTCTCCGGTTGTCAGTCGAACGGCTGGCAAGCCCGGGATACGACCTGCCTGCGCGGATCCCTGGTTAGTGGCATTACTGTGCGCAAGGCCACAGAAATTCGCGAGTATGTCCTGCATGGTCATGGAGAAAAGGATCTTGTCGCGACAGACAGGAAGTCGCAACCGGCAGACCTCCGCAGAATTCGGCGACGTGTAATCCACAGATTGCTCAGGGCGAACAGCGTATGCCGTTGCTGCGTGCTCTTCATCAACCCGCGATTACGCACCGTCAGGTGGCCGAACTGCGTGTCCTTGTTCAATGGAGACAACCATGTCAGCAATTAAAGTCCTTAAACTTATCACCCCTCCGCTGATTACCATTGGAGTCAGGAAACTACTCGCCCCCGAAAAAAGGAAGGGTCTTTTCGATGGCGATGACGCAATGTTCAAGCGACTCACAGCCTCGTCGAGCCTCTATTTTGAGTACGGCTGCGGAGAAAGCACGATTTGGGTAGCAGAGAATACCAAGGCAAAGATCCATAGCATCGACACGAGCAAAGAATGGATTGATTTTGTGCGGAATAGAATCGGCGAAAAAGACGCCATAATTGAGTGGATCGATTGCGGAGAACTGGGGGAATGGGGCGCTCCAATTAGCTATAAAAGGAAGGAAAATTTTTTTAGATACGCCAATGCCCCATGGACAGGCCACCACAACCCCGACATTGTTCTTATTGACGGTCGGTTTCGCGTTCTATGCTTTTTAACAACACTGAAATTATCCAATGAAGGGACGAAAATCATCTTCGACGATTACACGAATCGCCCTCATTATCATATAGTCGAGGACTTCATTCCTCGTGCCGACACTTTCGGCAGACAGTGCCTGTTCATAGTCCCCAACAAGAAAAATATTGACATGAAGCTTATCGACCACATGATTACTAAATTCGAATATGTTATTTCATAATGCGTGACTCCACAACAATTGCAAATCCTCGCCACAGATGCGCACGAGACCAAGCCGTTTCGATACGGCAGATTCATCGTTGAACGCGTCCCTGGGCCGCGTGCTCCCGCACAAGTCACCACGTGGCCAACGATCCTGCAATGCGCACCTTCACGGCCGCCACGCAGTCAAGCGCTGTCGCCAGTACGGGGTTGGGTGACGTATCGCTGTAATAGAGGCGCACTGTCTCCAGAAATCGTGCGCCCTTGAGCGCGAGAATCGCCAGCGCACCGCGCTCCACGCCGCGTCTTGCCACGGTCAGCGGCATCAGCGCAAGAAAGGGATAAAGGCCAAGCATCGTTTCATTCGCCTGGAGCGAAACCGACTGCACGCAACCGGCCGGCAGTTCGAGGCCGCCCTGCTGAAGCCAGCGTTCGAGCGCAATGAACGTGGGCGCTTCACGCGGCGGCAAGATCCACGGCAGGCCTGCCAGATCGGCACGCGCGACGGCGCGGCGTGCGGCCAGCGGATGATCTCGTCCGCACACGATCACAATCGGATCATCCAGCAGCGCGCGCGACGCAAGCCCGGCAACGTCGTCCGAAGGCTCATTGCGGCTCAGCACGATGTCGAGCCCCGCCGCTGCGAGCATCAAAAAGAGCCGGTCGCTCGTCGCCTCGAAGAACGACACGTTCACGTGCGGCGCGCGCTTTTTCAGTTCGAGCACGAGTTCGGGCGCGAACACGGACAACACCGTCGGCACGGCACCCACCGCAATGCGCCCCGACAGGCCGCTGGTGAGCACATCGACTTCATAGCGCGCCCGTTCGATCTGATGGAACACCTCGCGCGCATGACGAAGGAGCACCTCGCCCACAGCAGTGAAATGAAGCCGGTTGCCCACCCGCTCCAGCACCGGCGTGCCGAGTCCCGCCTCAAGGTCGGCGAGCTGCTTCGACACCGCAGGCTGGGTCAGATTCAGCCGTTCCGCGACAAGACGGATTTGCCCGACGCTGTCAAACAGCGTCAACAGGCGCAGGTGGCTCAGCTTCAGGCCTGCCTCGAAAAAGCGTTCGATCGGATCCATGGGGTTCTGGCGCGGAGGGCGGTTCTTTTACGAATAACTAAAAGTTATTCGTACAGCAAAAATGGTCACTTGCTTCTCATGCGCAAGCGTACCACCATTGACGGCAGGAGACGCAGCCCGGCCATCCCACGGGCTGCCAGCGAAAACATCCATCATGCGACCGACCAACGTCCTTTTCATTCTTTCGGATGAGCACCAGCACGGCCTCATGGGCTGTGCGGGTCACCCGTTCATCCGCACTCCGAACCTCGACGCGCTGGCCACCCGTGGCACGCGCTTTTCCAACGCCTACACGCCCTCGCCCATCTGCGTGCCCGCGCGCGCGAGTCTCGCAACCGGCCGTCACGTCCACGACATCCGCTGCTGGGACAACGCACTCGCCTACGACGGCGTGCCCAAAGGCTGGGCGCATCATCTCGCCGAGCACGGCGTGCTCTGCGAATCGGTCGGCAAGCTGCATTACCGTTCGGAAGATGCGCCAGTCGGGCTTCATCGGCAGCATCATGCCGTGCATATCCTGGAAGGCATCGGGCAGGTGTGGGGTTCGGTGCGCGAGCCGATGCCCGAGACGATGGGCCGCTCGCCGCTCTACGACAAGATCGGCGCGGGCACATCGAGCTATAACCGCTTCGACATGCGGGTCGCGGACACGGCCGCCACCTGGCTCTCCGGGCATTCGCGCGACGAGCAGCCATGGGTGCTTTACGTCGGACTGGTTGCGCCGCATTTTCCGCTCGTCGTGCCGCAGGAGTGGCTCGATCTTTATCCGCCCGAGTCGCTCGATCTCCCGTTGCTGCATCCTTCGACGGGTTATGTGCGTCATCCGTGGGTCGAACGGCAGGCGCGCCACATGGACCACGACGCGGCCATCGGTGGCGAGGAACGGCGGCGTCTCGCGGTGGCCTGCTATCTCGCGCTCGTCTCGTTCATGGACGCGCAGGCGGGCAAGGTGCTTGACGCGCTGCGCGAACACGGCCTCGAAGAGACAACCACGGTCATCTACAGCAGCGACCACGGCGACAACCTGGGCAAGCGCGGCATGTGGAACAAATGCCTGATGTATCGCGAATCGACGGGCGTGCCCATGATCCTTGCCGGCCCCGGCATTCCGGCGGCCAACGTGAACGAGACGGCGGTTTCGCTGGTCGACGTTCAGAACACGCTGCTCGATCTGGCCGGCTGTCCGCCCGGCTTGATGACGGGGCCGGGAACGTCGCTGGCGCAGCTCGCTAATGAGGCCGCGCAACCCGATCGCCTCGCCTTCAGCGAGTACCATGCCGTTGGATCGGAAACGGCGGCCTACATGCTCGCCGATGCACGCTACAAGTATCACCACTACGTGGGCCTGCGCCCGGAGCTGTTCGATCTCCAAACCGACCCCGAGGAGCTGAACGACGTGGCGAACGATCCCGCCTACGCCAGCGTGCTCGCGCATTACGAGGCGCGATTGCGCGCGCTGCTCGACCCCGAAGCCATTGATGCCGCCGCGAAAGCCGATCAGGCGCGCCTCGTGGAGGCATTCGGCGGGCGCGAAGCGGCCCTGAAAACCGGCACACCGGCGGCAACGCCCGTGCCGGCTGCCTGAGACGCGCAACCAGGCCCACAACGAGGCACACAGCGCGCCTGCATAGACCACAACGACAAAACAGACCGGAGACGACGATGCACCCAGCCCAACACACCACCGTGGCCGCGCCGGCCGCTCGCGACGGCCTGAGGCGCAAATGGAAGACGGTGATACTCGCGAGCCTCGGCGGCTCGCTCGAAATCTACGACTTCATCATCTACGGCGTATTCGCACGCGAGATTGCGCGGCAGTTCTTTCCGGCCGCCGATCCGCTTGCCTCGCTCATCAGCGCTTTCGGCGTGTTTGCGATCGGGTACGTTTCGCGTCCGCTTGGCGGCATCGTGCTCGCGAGCCTCGGCGACCGCTTCGGGCGGCGCGTGATCTTTCTCGTCTCCGTGCTCGCCATGTCCGCTTCGACGATCGGCATCGGCCTGATTCCGGGCTACGCGAGCATTGGCGTATTCGCACCCGTGCTGCTGGTGCTGCTGCGTCTCGCGCAAGGCTTCTTTCTCGCGGGCGAGCTGCCCTGCTCGATCACCTACGTCGTCGAAGAGATACCGCAGCGCGCGAGCCTCGTGGGCGGACTCGTCGTGTTCTGCCTGAATTCTGGAGTGCTGACGGCTACGCTGATGAGCCTCGCGCTCCATGCCACCCTCGATGCCGCCGACGTCGTGACTTATGGCTGGCGCATCGCGTTCATCTTCGGCGGTCTGATCGGCCTGCTGTCCTACTGGCTGCGCACCTCGCTCGAGGAATCGACGGAATTCCAGCGCCTGCGCAGCCACAAGTCCAGGCGGCCGTTCCGCACGGTCCTGCGCGCGTGGCCGTGGCACATCGTGGCGGGCGTGGGGGTGGCGGGTATCGTGAATGCCGCCAACAGCTTACTGTTCGTCGTGCTGCCTTCGTATCTCACGACTGTGCTGCACGTGGCGGCGCCGCTCGCGAGCGCGGCGCAGAACGTTGGTATCGCAACGATGTCGGCGTCGCTGCTCGTGTGCGCGTGGCTCGGCGACCGCATTGCGCCGCGTCTCGTCCATCGCGCGGGCGCGCTCATCATGCTTGCGGGCAGCTATCCGTTTTATCGCCTCGTTGCCGCGCACGCAATCGATCCTTTCACGATGTTCGCCGTAATCGGCTTCGTCGGCGGCTTCGTGAACGGAACATACGCGTTTTTGCTCGCGGACCTGTTCCCCACGAACGTGCGCTTCTCCGGCATCGCGCTCTCGCTCAATCTCGCGACAGTGGTCTTTACCGGCATTACGCCGCTCGTCGTCACCGACCTGCTGCATCGCATCGGCCCCATTGCGCCTGGCATCTACATGACGGCGATTGCGTGCATCGGGCTCGTCGCCGGTCTCGCGCTAAAGCGACTCGGCGGCAAGGTCGAGCGCGTGAGCCATGCCAACTGAGACGCCCTGCACGCACTTCCCTCCCGCTCCCGATTAAACGATCGCCATCCGAACCCATGCACGCTTCGCCCACCATCTCCCTGCACGACGCACTCGCGAACGCCATTGGCGCCGAGCGCGTGAGCGCCGACCCGACAATCGCCGACGCGCACGCCGCCGACTGGAGCGACGCGCCGCGCTGCGCGCCGTCGCTCGTGATTCTGCCGCGCACTCCCGAAGAGGTTGCCCGCGCACTAGCGGTGCTTGCCCGCTACGGCCAGCCGGTGGCCGTGCAAGGCGGCCTGACCGGCCTTGCCGGCGCGGCCACGCCGCAGGCCGGTGAGGTCGCGCTCTCGCTTGCGCGCCTGAACGCCATCGAGGCGTTCGATACGACGGGCGGCACCGTGACGGTGCAGGCCGGAGTCGTGCTCGAGCAACTGCAAACGCAGGTGGAAGCCGACGGTTGGTTCTTCCCGCTCGATCTCGGCGCGCGCGGCTCGTGTCAGCTCGGCGGCAACGCGGCGACCAATGCGGGCGGCAATCGCGTCGTGCGTTTCGGGACCATGCGCGAGCGCATCCTGGGCCTCGAAGTCGCGCTGCCCGACGGCACCGTGCTTTCGATGCTCAATCGCGTGACAAAGAATACGACGGGCATCGACCTCAAGCAGTTGTTCATCGGATCGGAAGGCTTGCTCGGCGTGATCACGCGGCTCGTGCTCAAGCTCGAACCGAAGCCCGCCGCCGCGCAGACGGCGCTCTGCGCCCTGGGATCGTTCGACGCCGCCGCGCGGCTGCTAAAGGCGCTGCGCATGCGCCTGCCAGGCCTCTCATCCTTTGAACTCATGTGGGACGACTTCCTGGCGGCGGCGTGCGAGGTAGCGCGCCTGAAGTCGCCGTTTTCGACGCGTTATCCGATCTATGCGCTGGTCGAAACGCTCGGTGACGCCGATGATGACGCGCAACGCGCGCTCGAAAGCGCGCTCGGCGACATGCTGGAAACCGGAGTGATCGACGATGTGGTCGTCGCGCAATCGATCGAGCAAGCAAAGCAGCTGTGGGCCGCACGCGAATCGGTCGGCGAATTGCTCGCCGCTACGCGCCCGCACGCGGCATTCGACGTGGGCGTGCCGATGGACGAAATGGAGCACTGCGTCGCGACGCTGCGTGCGCGCCTTCGCGAGCGCTTTCCTGAGCAGCGTCATCTGTTTTTTGGCCATCTCGGCGACGGCAATCTGCATGTCCTGAGCGGCCCGTTTGCCGGCGAAGCCGCGCTGCTCGAAGTCGAGGCACTCGTTTATGAAGCCGTGCGCGATGCAGGGGGATGCATATCGGCGGAACACGGCATTGGCGTGGTCAAACGCACCTTCATCGGTCTGACGCGCTCCGAAGCAGAACTCGATCTCATGCGCAAGATCAAGAGCGTTATCGACCCAGCTTCCATTCTGAATGGCGGTCGAGTCATTCCTTGACTGCAATAGTGCTGCCTTGATCGGGGCGACGTTCGATTGCTCTGTTTTTCGCGCTTCAGTGGAAAACCCATCTAGCGGTCAGCAACGCGGCTCTCCCTGAGAACGCGCCGCCGAATCCGATCTAACGCACTCCGATTCGTCCCATGGCCTGATCGAGGGCCAGGAATCAATCCGAACAGAACGCGCGCCGCAAGCCGGGGCTTTATCGCTCGCGGCCTTTCGCTCCGCCCCCAATTTGTATTGATTAGACAACTTCAAGCAGGCTTACGCCGAGTAAGCCGCAAGAAATCCCCGCAAATTCGGCTACAAATCACCTTTGCGTAAACCCTCATATCCGCAAAGTTGTCTATACAATATGCTTCGAGCGTGGCAGTAAACCTACTTGCCTTAGCGATCAATTTTCTATGTGGAGGAAGTCCGTGACTTCGCGTTGCCAGGATACCCATCAAGTTACGGCGCTGTGCATCACCCCCGGAACGCTCACGCTCCCGCAGTTGCGCACCGTGCATCAGAACCCCGTGCGACTCTCGCTCGACGCCAGCGCCAATGAGGCCATCGAGCGCAGCGTGGCCTGCGTCGAGCAGATCATCGCGGAAGACCGCACGGCCTATGGCATCAACACCGGCTTCGGTCTGCTCGCTTCGACGCGCATCGCGCGCGAAGACCTCGAAAATCTCCAGCGCTCGCTGGTGCTCTCGCACGCCGCAGGCGTGGGCCAAGCGCTGGACGATGCGCTCGTGCGCCTGATCATGGTGCTCAAGATCAACAGCCTCGCACGCGGGATTTCGGGCATCCGCCGCTCGGTGATCGACGCGCTCATCGCGCTCGTGAACGCCGAGGTGTATCCGCGCATTCCCGTGAAGGGTTCGGTGGGCGCTTCGGGCGACCTCGCGCCGCTCGCGCACATGTCGCTCGTGCTGCTGGGCGAAGGTGAGGCGCGCCACGACGGCCGCTGGATGCCGGCGCGCGAAGCGCTCAAGATCGCCGGTCTCGAGCCGCTCAGCCTCGCCGCGAAGGAAGGTCTCGCGCTCCTGAACGGCACGCAAGCCTCGACCGCCTACGCGCTCAAGGGCCTGTTCCTTGCCGAAGACCTCTACGCCGCCGCCAGCGTGTGCGGCGCGCTGAGCGTGGAAGCCATGCTCGGCTCGCGCGCACCGTTCGATCCGCGCATTCACGCCGCGCGCGGCCAGCGCGGCCAGATCGACGCTGCCGCGGTGTATCGCCACCTGCTGGGCGCATCGAGCCCGGTGGGCGCATCGCACGCGAACTGCGAAAAGGTCCAGGACCCGTATTCGCTGCGCTGCCAGCCGCAAGTCATGGGCGCGTGCCTCACGCAGATCCGCAACGCCGCTGAAGTGCTCGAAGTGGAATCGAACGCGGTGTCGGACAACCCGCTCGTGTTCCCGGAGGAAGGCGACGTCATTTCGGGCGGCAACTTCCACGCCGAACCCGTTGCGATGGCCGCCGACAATCTCGCGCTCGCGATTGCGGAGATCGGCTCGCTCAGCGAACGCCGCGTCTCGCTGATGATGGACAAGCACATGTCACAATTGCCCGCGTTCCTCGTGGCGAACGGTGGCGTGAATTCGGGCTTCATGATCGCCCAGGTGACGGCCGCGGCGCTCGCCTCGGACAACAAGGCGCTCGCCCACCCCGCCAGCGTCGACAGTCTGCCGACCTCGGCCAACCAGGAAGACCACGTGTCGATGGCGCCCAATGCCGGTCGCCGTCTCTGGGAAATGGCCGACAACGTCAAGGGCATTCTCGCGATCGAATGGCTTGGCGCGTGCCAGGGGCTGGACTTCCGCGAAGGCCTGAAGACCACCGACGCCCTGGAAACCGCACGCTATATCCTGCGCAAGGATGTGCCGTTCTACGAGAAGGACCGCTACTTCGCGCCCGATATCGAAGCAGCGAGCGCGTTGATTGCCCAGCGCCACCTGAGCGCACTGCTGCCCGCCGCCACGCTGCCGAGCCTGTAAAGGCCGCATCGCGTATCAAGCACGCACGGCCCTGAGGAATCCCGAGCAATTCCCGGTGATCCTCTGCGGCCGTGTCCAGGAGAAGACGAAGCGGGCCGGCGGTTAGCCAGGTTGGCGCCAGCCACCGGGGCCGGCCCGCTCAAGGAAAGAGACATTGGAAAATCTTCAACGTAATCTCGGCGCCCGCCACATCCGGTTCCTCGCAATCGGTTCGGCCATCGGCACGGGACTATTCTACGGATCGGCATCCGCGATCCAGCTCGCAGGCCCGGCGGTCATCCTCGCCTATATCTTCGGCGGCGCAGCGGTCTATATGGTCATGCGCGCGCTCGGTGAGATGTCCGTGCGCAATCCGATATCGGGCTCGTTCAGCCGCTACGCCGGCGACTACCTCGGCCCGCTCGCCGGCTTTCTCACCGGCTGGACCTATATCCTCGAAATGATCATCGTGGGCCTTGCGGACGTCACGGCCTTCGGCATCTACATGGCCTTCTGGTTTCCGCACGTGCCGCAATGGATCTGGGTGCTGGCAATCGTGCTGCTGATTTGCGGCCTCAATCTGTGCAATGTGAAGATCTTCGGCGAAATGGAGTTCTGGCTCGCACTCGCGAAGATCCTCGCCATTGGCGCGATGATCATCGGCGGCGCCGCCATTCTCGTGCTGGGCATCAGCATGAATGGCGAGCAGGCGCACGGGCTCTCGAATCTCTGGACCCACGGCGGTTTCGCGCCGCACGGCGTGGGCGGCCTGATCGCCTCGCTCGCGGTGGTGATGTTCGCGTATGGCGGGGTCGAGATCATAGGCATCACGAGCGGCGAGGCGAAGAATCCCGAAGTGGTCCTGCCGCGCGCGATCAACGCGGTGCCGGTGCGTATCCTGCTGTTCTACGTGCTCACCATGGTGGTGCTGATGGCGGTGTTCCCGTGGAGCAAGATCGACGGCCAGGGCAGCCCGTTCGTGCAGATCTTCTCGGGACTCGGCATCAAGTCCGCGGCGACGATCCTGAACGTGGTCGTGATTTCCGCAGCGGTTTCGGCGATCAATAGTGACATCTTCGGCGCGTGCCGCATGATGTACGGCATGGCCGCGCAAGGCCAGGCGCCGCGCGTCTTCGCGATCACGTCGCGTGCAGGCGCGCCCTGGGTGACGGTGCTCGTGATGGGCGTGGCGCTGCTTGGCGGCGTGCTGCTCAACTATCTGATCCCTGACCAGATCTTCCTGATCATCGCTTCGATCGCGACGTTCGCCACGGTATGGGTCTGGCTGATGATCC
The DNA here is from genome assembly GCF_051125215.1 of Paraburkholderia sp. A3BS-1L. Taxonomy (NCBI): domain Bacteria; kingdom Pseudomonadati; phylum Pseudomonadota; class Betaproteobacteria; order Burkholderiales; family Burkholderiaceae; genus Paraburkholderia; species Paraburkholderia sp. A3BS-1L. Next base: position 444,912 of record NZ_CP120445.1, read on the forward strand.
TGCTTTCGCAGGTGGCCATGCGCCGGCGTCTGTCGAGCGACGAAGTGCGCGCGCTGAAATTCAAGGTGCCGCTGTGGCCCGTCGGCCCCGCCGTGGCGATCGCGTTCATGATTTTCGTGATCGGCATTCTGGGCTACGAGCAGGACACGCGCATTGCCCTGTTCGTCGGCATCGGCTGGATCGCGCTGATGACCGTGGGCTGGTGGGCGTGCAGCAAGCTCAATGGCGAGCCCGCTTCCAGCGAGGAAAAACGCGAGCTGGTGAAGCAGAGCTAACGCGTTATTGCAGACGGTATTGCAATGCGCCCCGTATCTGGCATATCCGGATACGGGGCGCATTTTTTATTTCACCATGATTCCAGCCCGGTACTTCGCTGGACGAGGCCGAACGGCGCTTCCAGTACAGGTCCGCAAGGCTCCCGCAGCCGATGTGTGACGCGCAACGGCCTGGTGCCCTCATTCGTCGCGAGTCGGATCGTACGGCACGACCTGCTCCTGTTCCTCCGGATGATTGCGCGCGACGATTGCCCTTGCGGGCGTCGTCGCACTCAAATTGAACGGCTGATGCGGCACATCGGGCGGAATGAACAGAAAATCGCCGGCTTCGGTGATTACCGACTGACGCAGCCCCGGGCCATAGCGCGTCTCGACGCTGCCCTCGAGCACGTAAATGCCGGTTTCGTAGCCGCAATGACTATGCGGCTCGGCGTGCGCGCCGGGCGGGATGACGACCAGATGCATCGACAATCCCTTCGCTCCGGCCGTCGTGGAGGAAATGCCGACGAAGTAAGGCAAGCGCTGAGTCGTGGCGAGTTCCCTTGCGGGATGAACCGTAACCACAGCGGCCTGTGCGTCATTCGAATCGCGTTGCATGATGTGCCCTCTGCATCGTTCAGCCCGAATTCTCCTGCGTTTCGGTCCGACCGCGCTCCTGGTCGCTTTCCTGGCCGCCCCGGTTTTCGTCCGCCAGTTCAGCGTCGGGCCGCCAGGCCCACGCCTCGAACTGCTCGGGTGGCACGGGTTTCGAATAAAGAAAGCCCTGAGCGAAGTCGCATCCCACCGCTTTAAGAAACGCCTCTTGCTCCGCCGTCTCCACGCCCTCGGCAATCACCTGAATACCGAGCTTGTGCGCGAGCACCACCATCGCTTCGCAAAGCGCCTGATTATCTGCGTTCACGCTCAAGTTCTGCACGAACGACCGGTCGATCTTTAGATAATCAATTTCGAAGCGCTGGAGATAAGCCAGCGACGAATAGCCCGTGCCGAAATCGTCGATCGAAATGCCGATGCCGGCACGGCGCAAGGTCCGCAGCTTTTCATCGATATTCGATTCCGACTGCAATAGCAGGCCCTCGGTGATCTCCACGGCAACGCTGCCGCCGGCCGCGCCTTCGCGCGCGAGATATTCGGACCATCGCGCACATTGCATGCTGTCCTGGCGGACCTGCACCGGAGACACGTTCACGCTCACCTGAAACGCGCCGTGATACCGCTCGCGCCAACGCCGCGCGTGCTGCATCGCCTGCAGGAATACCCAGTCGCCTATCGGCACGATCAATCCCGTGTCTTCGGCCAGCGGAATGAATTCGAGCGGGCTGATCATGCCGCGCACCGGATGGAACCAGCGGATCAGCGCCTCGGCTTTGCACACCGTGCCGGTCGCCAGTTCGATGATCGGCTGGTAGAAGAGTTGAAACTGATTTTCCGGCAAGGCGGCGCGCAAATCGCTCGTGAGCCGCAAGCGTCTTTCCGCCTCCACGCGCATGGCGGGCGTGAAGTAGCAGAAGCGATTGCGTCCAGCGTTCTTGGACGCGTACATGGCCTGGTCGGCGTTCTTGAACAGCATGTCGAGTTCGCCGGCATCGTCGGGATAAAACGTAATGCCGATGCTCGCGGAAATGAATTCTTCGTCCGCACCAAGCTTGAATGGCAAGGCCAGGCCCGCATTGATCGTTCGCGCGATCCGCTCTACCTGCTCATCGTCGTCGAGTTCCGGGAGAATGACCGTGAACTCGTCGCCGCCCAGGCGCGCCACCGTGTCCGTTTCGCGCACGTACGCGTTGATGCGCCGAGCCGCCTCCACCAGCAGCACGTCGCCCGTGTCATGTCCGAGCGAGTCGTTGACCTCCTTGAAGCGGTCGAGGTCGATCAGCATCAGCGCCATGCGCCGGCCCGAGCGGCGTGAGCGCTGCGCTTCATGCTCGAGACGCTCATGGAACATCTGGCGGTTCGGCAAGCCCGTGAGCGCGTCGAAATTGGCCTGCCGCCAGATTGTCGCCTCGAACGCCATGCGGTCCGAGAGGTCGCGCCCGACAGCCATCACCGAATTCACCTCGCCAAAGAGGTCGATTTCCGGCGTGATGCGAATATGCGAGCATTGCTCGGCGCCTTCCTTGCCGATCCATCTCAGCTCGAATTGCGCGCTTTTCCCGCTGGCAATGACTTCGCGGATCTTCCTTTCGTAAATGAGCGCGTTGGGGCCGCCAGGGAGTTCCGATGGCCGCTTGCCGAGCGCCTCGACAAGACGGCTCCCGGACGACGCGCAAAACGCAGGATTCGCATAAATGCGGCGAACGTCGCGATCGTAACGGGTAATGGTATCCGGCGAATTTTCGATCAAGGTGCGCGACTCGCGCTCGCGCGCCACGAGTTCGGCCGTGCGCTCGACAATGGTCTGTTCGAGCGAGGCGTTGATCTCGTTGATCTTCTGTATTTTCTGGCCGATCGCGCCGCGCATTCGCTCGAAGCGCAATTCGAGCCTCGCGAGCTCGTCCTGCCCCCGCGCCGCTGTTCCCGTCGGCGCGCCGTCCTCGAACGGCACGCCCGCATCGTCGCCGGCATCGTGCATCTTGCGCACCAGCTTGCTGAGCGGCTCCGAAATGCTGCGCGAAATGAAATACGCCAGAAAGAGCGAAAGCAGAAAACCCGAGATGCCCACCAGCACGATCTGGTTGCGCACCGCGCGCGCCTCGGTCGTCAGGCTCGTTTCCGCAATCGTGCTCACCACGAGCCAGCTTGTGCCGGGAATGCGCGTATAGGCGACGAGGTAGCGCTCGCCCTGAATGCCCGGCACGCTCAGGAAGCGGCTTGCATCGCCTGCTGGCCCGTTGGCTTCGATGCGCCCTGGCAGGCCGGACACCCATGGCTTATCGCCGTGAACTGTGGCATCGTCGGCGCGGATAATGACGGCTTTGCTATCTGCATCGAGAATGCAGATCTCCATGCCGCTTCGCGAAGCCACGTTGCTGAAGATCGTGGAGAAGTACTGCGGTCTCACCACCAGAACCAGATTGCCGATTTTCCGGTCGTTGCTCTTGTCGAAGATCCCGGTGACCACACCCAGGTTTTGCTCGCCGACGCCGTTATCGTAGCTGCCCCAGTAAGTGCGTTCGTTCTGGGCCCCGGCGCGCTCGACGAGGCTGGTGACGCCGCGCGTCAATTGCGCGAACGCCTGCGTGTCGAGAATGCGATTGTTCTTGTCGAGCAGATATTTCTGGTTGATGAAATCCACCGAACCGAAATGTTCGAGCAGCAGGCGCGCGATGTCTTCGCGTGCCTCGCTGCCGCGCCCGGCGCTCGCCGCGCCGGCAAGCGCACCTTGCAGCCGGCTCGACACCACGAGCAGCCTGCTCTCGGTCTCGATCTGCTCCATGCGCATGCGCACGTTCTTGGAGACCTGCTCGACCACTTCGCGCGAAAGGACCTCGGCATTCTCCTTGATCGCCGCGACCGATTTCACGTACGAGATGCAGCCCGAAATGATCACGGGCAGCAGGCACAGCAGCACGAACGCCGCCATGAGCCGGTGACGGATCTCGACGCGACGAAGCAGATCCTGCGAGAGGTAGTCGAATGCGGGTCGTAGCGGAGCGGGGATCAAGTTCATTATTTGTATTGCATTTTCGCTTCGTTCTTGACCGACCGGTCCAGTCGCTTCGCGGCTTGCCCTGGTGTGATCTTGTGAAGCAGCACATCCTGCATGAGCCCATGCACGTATTCGATGGTATTCGACGGCAGCGACGAATAATACGGACTCGCCGTGACGGGATAGCGGCGGACCGCGTTGGTGTAATCGACGATCACCGGGTCGCTCACCGCGGTGCCGGCATTTTCGCGGAACGGTGAAATGTTATGCCGTTTCTTTTGCAGAATCAGGAAGCCCGGGCCCGCCATGAATTCCAGAAAGCGCACGGCTGCGGCCTTGCGCGGCGTTTCGCACACGGCAAACCCGGTTTCGCTGCCGAGCACCGGCACGACCTGCGCGCCGCGCGCATTCCACGGCGGCACGAATACGCCGGTCCGAAAGGCGTTACCGTGCAGCATCGAGCCAGCCGACCAACTGCCTTCGAAAGCCATTGCCACCTTGCCCTCCTTGAAGAGCCGGATGCCTTCGTCGTAGCCCGTCGTCATGAAGGCGGGCTGAACGTATCCGCGTTCGGGAATCAAAGCCATCTTGGCGAAGATGTCCGCCACCGCCGGGGTGTCGAGATTCAGCGTGCCGTCAGCCATTTTGTTGCGCCAGTCCGCCTCGTTGGCCACTACGTCGTTGGCAAAACCCGAAGCAAAGGGCCCGTTGCCGAGCATATTCGGAAATCCGCCGCTCCACATGATGGGCGTGAAGCCCGCCCGCTTGAGTTGCGCGCACATCCGCAGGAAAGCATCGAAGTCGGTCGGCGCCTGGGTGATGCCGGCCTTTGCGAACATTTCCCGGTTGTAATAGATCATGGTCGTCGCAACGCCGCCCGAAATGCCAAACCCCTTACCGCGGCGGCTGGTCCAATCCGCCTTGAGGGGAGCCAGCATGTTATTCCACGCGCCGGTCCGCCGTAAATCAGCAAGAACGCCCTGGTCCGCGAGTTCGGCCGAGTAGCCGTTGGGATTGACGCTCACGAAATCGGGCAGCGTGCCCGCCGCCACGCGCGGCTTGATATTTTCCTCGACCGAATTGCCGATCATGAACTGGACGTCCACGCGCACGTCGGGATTGAGCTTGCTGAATTCGGCGGCAATCTGAAGCATTTCCTGCGGCCAGTCGGGCGCCCACACCAAAGCGGTGATGGTGGTCCGGGCGGCAGGAGGCGTGGCTGGCGTAGCATCTTTGTGCGCGTGGCAGCCGGAAAAGAGAAGCAGGACAGCCAGGCCAGTCAAACCGTATCGCCACCACCAGAAGAGCTTGGCTCGTCCCATGCAAGGCTCGCTTTCAGATTGATGAGGATGGCACTTCATCGGAAGCCGGGCCGGTTCACAATGATGCCTCATCTGTCTATCGGCGGGAAAAATCGATCCTTTAATTTACTCGCTGCAATCGTGACAATTGCCATGCAGCGTCATTCGAATCGCCTTCAACGGGTAATCAAAGTGCGTTCAAGCGATTGAGAATCTCATCGAACAATGGCCGCACGTCGACGTGCTCGTTCAGACAATCCGCTATCAGCGAGTCGAATCCGGCCGCGCCATCGGTGGAAACCGGGGCTACGCGTTGTGCAAGCTCTTGGAGCAGGCAGCCGAACGCGCGCACCTCGATCCGCTCGAACGCCTGCGCCCGTGCCGGATCGTCCGTTTCATGAAACGATGCTGCGCCGAAGTCGCCGAGTAACGCGTGGCCCGCGCCGTCATGAAGGATGTTGTGTGCGTAAAGATCGCCATGCATGATCCCGCGCCGGTGCAAGTGCCGCGCCGCGGAAGCAATCCCTCGCGCGATCCGCAATGCGGCTGACCGGGTGAACGACACATCGTTTGCATACACGTCGCGCGTGCATGAGTCCAGGCTCGGCGGCCCCGCGAGATTGCCGAACGCCGGGTCGATCAGCGCCATCGCGAGACCATGCTCGTCGAGCGGATGCCCCGTGATCTTGCCCAGCACCGGAATCAGATTGGGATGCTGCCCGGCTTGCAGGCAAGCCGCCATTTCGAGGTCCGGCAAGCCATCGCTCGTTACCGCGCCCTTGAACAGCTTTACCGCAACGGCGCCGGACGGATGGCCGTCCTGCAAAAGACGCGTCGCGCGATGAATCACGCCCGATGCGCCCTCGCCCAGCGTCTGCCCGAGCGCAAGCGTATGCCAGTCGATATCGGGCACCGGCGCGCCAGCCAGCGCCGTGCGCTCGCGCGCGGCATTCAGCGGGTTGCCGGCATAGGCGAGCCACGCGAGCCGCGGCAGGCGCAGCAGCCAGTCCGGCAACGCATCCAGTCGATTCGCGGAGATCCGCAGCAGTTCGAGGCAGCGCAATCCGGCCATGGTTTCCGGCAGCGCGCGCAGCCGGTTGCCGGCGAGCATCAGTTTCTGCAGATTCGCACGCTCGCCCAATTCCTGCGGCAGTGTCTCGATGGCGTTGTCGGTCAAAATCAACCAGCGCAATTGCGGCGGCAGCGCACTCGCCGGCACGTGCCGGATCTGGTTCGACTTGAAGCCGACCATGCTCACCGAGGCACAGTCGCCCAGCATGTCCGGCAACGCCGTGAACGGATTGTTCGAGGCAAACAGAATGCGCAGCTTGCGCAGCCTCGGCAAATCGTCGGGCAGCGCGCTCAGTGCATTGCCGGAAAGGTCGAGCACTTCGAGCGTATCGGCAAGCTCGAAAATTTCGCGCGGAAATTTGGTCAGCCCGCAGGCGAGCTTGATCTGTCGTGCGCCGGCGAGCTGGCCCGCGCGCAGTTGTTCGAGGGTGGAGGTCGTCACGCGTGGAATGAACCGGCCATGGCAAGGAATTCGGAAAGCGCCGGCGCGCAACGCGGCGCCGGTCGTGCGCAATTCTAACGGGAGTGCGCCGAAGTGCGGCCCTTCGCGCTGGGCATTGCGCCACTCATTGCGCCATTTCCAGATCCTTGATGACGGCGGCCAGAAAGCGCGCCGCCTCTCCGCCGGTGACCACCCGATGATCGAACGTCAGGCTCAGCGGCAAGATCCGGTGTACGGCGGGCGCGCCCTCGTGCGCCACGACCTGATCGTGCATGCGTCCCGCGCCGAGGATCGCCACCGTGGGCGGCACCACCACGGGCGCCGCATATTTGCCGGCAATCATGCCGAAGTTCGATAACGTGATCGTATTGCCGCGCATTTCCTCGGGCGGAATCTTGCGCGCCCGGATATCGGCGCGCATGCGGTCGAGTCCGGCGCGCAAGTCCGCCGCGTCGCGCTGCGCGACGTCGCGCAGCACCGGCACGAACAGGCCCTCGGGCAAATCGACGGCAATGCCGAGATCGATTTTCGCGAGCACATGGCGCCGCTCCATCTTCGCGTCGAACCAGGCATTCAATCCCGGCTCCGCACGGCACCCGGCCACCAGCGCACGAACCAGACGGATCGTGACATCGGTGTGCGGCGGCCATGCATGGATGTCGGCATCGTCGATGACGGTGGCGGCCGCCACCTCGTTCTGCGCGCGCGCCATGTTCTGCGCCATCGCCCGCCGCACGCCGCGCAGCACTTCGGGCGGACCGAGTTCGGCGAGCAGCCGCGCCGCGCGTTGCACATCGGCCGCCGTGATGACGCCTTCGGGGCCGGACGGCGTCACCATCGCCAGATCGACATCGAGCTTGCGTGCCAGCGCGCGCACCGCGGGCATCGCCTTGATCGCCCCATGCCCCGCTCCCGCGCCACTGCCGAGCGCGGCGGCCGCCTCCTGCACCGTTTGCCGGCCCACCTCCATGTGGCCGACCACGGTGCCCGCATCGGCATCCTCGGCGCCCGCGCCATCGCCTTCGAACGCACATAGCGGCGCGCCCAGGTGCACGATGTCGCCCGGCTTGCCGAACAGCTTCGCGACGCGCCCCGCTTGCGGCGACGGAATCTCGACAATCGCCTTGGCCGTCTCGACCGAGACGAGCGGCTGATCCGCGAGAATCTCGTCGCCGCTCTTGACGTGCCATTCGACGATTTCCGCTTCCTGGAGGCCTTCGCCCAGATCGGGCAGCTTGAAGATTTTCATGGCTTCACTGCGCCTCCAGCGCTTGCCGCGCCGCCGCGACGATGCGCGCCGTGCCGGGCATATAGTGGCTTTCGAGCCGATAGAGCGGAACCACCACATCGTATCCCGTGACGCGCTGCACCGGCGCCAGCAGCGAATAAAGACCGCGCTCCGCAATGCCGGCGGCAATTTCGGCACCCACGCCGCCCGTGCGCGAACCTTCGTGCACGATTACGCAGCGGCCTGTTTTGGATACCGAAGCAAGAATGGTGTCCATGTCGAGCGGCTTGAGCGTGGCCACGTCGATCACCTCCGCACTCACGCCTTCGAGCGCCAGCAGGTCGGCCGCCGCCAGCGCTTCCTGCAGCGCACCGCCCCAACCAACCAGCGTAATGTCCGCACCGTCGCGCAGCACGTAGCAGCAGTCGAGCGGCAGCGCCTCGCCGTTGTCCTCCACCGACTGCCTGAAGAGACGATAAAGGCGCGTGGGCTCGAAGAAGATCACCGGGTCCGGATCGCGAATCGCCGCGAGCAGCAGGCCGTAAGCGCGCGCGGGCGACGAAGGGGTCACCACGCGCAAGCCCGGTATGTGCGCGAACAACGCTTCGGGGCTTTCGGAGTGATGTTCGGGCGCATGGATGCCTGCGCCGCTCGGCGAGCGCACCACGAGCGGACACGCCAGCCTGCCGCGCGTCCGGTGCCGCAAACGCGACGCATGATTGAGCAGATGATCGATCGCGGGGTAGATGAAGCCGCTGAACTGAATCTCCGCGACGGGCTTCAAGCCCATTGCAGCCATGCCGACCGCCGCGCCGCCGATCGCCGTTTCCGCAAGCGGCGTATCGATCACGCGCTGCGCGCCAAAGCGTGACTGCAAGCCCGCCGTGGCGCGAAACACGCCCCCGTTCACGCCGATGTCCTCGCCGAGCAGCACCACGTCCGGGTCATGCCCGAGCGCCCACGCGAGCGCCAGATTGATCGCCTCGACCATGTTCAGATCAGCCATGATCGTTCTCCGTGGCCGGACCCGCCGGTGCAAACCGCTGCGCCATCGAAAGTTGCTCATGCATGGCGCGCGGCAGCACCTGGTAGAGATGGTCGAACATCGACGCCACCTCGGGCGGCGCAACCGCGAGATACGCCGCAACCGCCTGCTCGACCTGCTCGTGACAAGTTTTGCCGAACTGCTCGTCTTGCGCCTTGTCCAGCACGTTCATGCGCATGAGGTAAGCGCGCAGGCGGCGCAGCGGCTCGTGTTCCCATTGCTGGCTGAGCACCTCGGCGTCGCGGTAGCGCGTGGCGTCGTCTGCGGTCGTGTGATCGCCGAGGCGATAGCTGAGCGCCTCGATCAACGTCGGGCCCTCGCCGCGCCGCGCCTTCGCTAGCGCCGCCCCCACCACCTGGTGCACGGCAATCACATCGTTGCCATCGACCTGCACGCCGTCGATGCCGGCGGCGATGGCTTTTTGCGCGAGCGTTTGTGCGGCGCTCTGCTGGCTGCGCGGCAGCGAAATCGCCCACTGGTTGTTATTGATGACGAGCACGAGCGGCGCGCGCCACGCGCCCGCGAAATTCATCGCCTCGTAAAAATCGCCTTTGGAAGTGGCGCCGTCGCCAAAAATCGTGACGGCCACACGCGGCTCTTGCCGAAGCAGGAAAGCATAAGCCGCGCCCGCCGCATGACAAACCTGGGTGCCAATCGGCACGCAATTGGGAAAGTCGAAGCGCGGCCCGGCAAAGTCACTGCCCCGCTCGTCGCCGCCCCAATAAAGCAGGCTTTCGGTCATGGTGACGCCGCGCAGCAATTGCGCAGCGTGATCGCGATAGGAGGGAAACAGCACGTCTTCGGGCCGCATCGCGCTGGCCACGCCCACGCCGATCGCCTCCTGGCCCAACGACGAAGCAAAGGTGCCGAGCTGGCCCGTACGTTGCAGGGCCACGGCCTTGGTATCGAACGCCCTGGTGAGCACCATGGCGCGATAGAGCGGCAACAGCGCGGCGGGGTCGCTTGCGAAGGGCGGCAGTGGATGAACGGGTTCGCCGTCGTGCCCGAGGTACTGCGTGTAGCCGATTTGAAAACTGGCAGCCGTGGTCATGACGGCCTCCTTGGTGTTTTCAAATATCGTAGGTCTTATCGCGCGGGTGTGCTGTGACGAAGATTTTACGCAGCGCTGAAAACCACCGCGCCCCGATGGGAAACCTCGGTGAATGCCCGCACGAAGCGATAAGTCTGCCCGCCAATGGTGAGTTCATTGAACCCCGAACTTGTCACGCCCAGCACCGCGCTCGCCACGGCATTGCGGATTTTCCCGTACCGTGTCCAGTCCTCTTCGGGCTCGCCCGCGTCGCCGAGGAACACGTCGCTGCTTTCCGCCTGGCTTCGAACCAGAATCAGGCTCTTGCCCTTGTCGAGCAGAAGCTCGAGATATTCGGCCAGCGTGGCCAATGCCTCGGCATCGGCGTCGTGAGATTCGCGAGAGGTTGAAATCATGAGGGCACCTGCGCTGATTGGAACTGCACGGCATTACGGCTTCTATCGTACACGGCCATGACGCAATTGCGCGCCGACTTGCCATTTCATCCACACGATCGCTGAAAAAAGCGGCACGCCACTTCGCTGCAGCAGGCGTACCATCAATGCTTACCCTGCGGCGAACACCGCTTGATCAAAGGGGAGCCAACATGAGACGTCTTTACTTCCTGGCACCTGACATACCCACGGCGAAAGCCGTCGTGGACGACTTGCTGCTGGCGCGGATTACGTGGCGGCATCTGCACGTTCTCGCGAATCACACCGTCCAGCTCGATCAATTGCCGGGCGCCTCGTTGCTGCAAAGCAGCGACGTCGTGCACGCGCTCGAACGCGGCGTGGCGCTAGGCGGCGCGGCCGGCGCCATTGTGGGTCTCGCGGCGCTGGTTTTTCCGCCGGCCGGACTGGTCATCGGCGGCGGAGCGGTCGTGACGTTGACGTTGGCGGGCGCGAGCTTCGGCGCGTGGACCGCCGCCATGATCGGCGTGGACGAACCGAACGCCCGGCTCCAGCGCTTTCGCGAAGCGATCCGCAACGGGCAATTCCTGATCATGGCCGATGTGCCCGCCGCGCGCGAGGAGGAAATTGCGCAGACGGTCGCAAAGCATGTCCCCAGAGCCGATCCGGAAGGCGCCGAACCGACCACGCCGATATTCCCATGAGCGCGTGGCCGAGTCTTCGCGCGGCCGCGCAAATCATGCAGAGGCCGGATTCCGGAATGTCACGGAATGCGCGAAACCCGCGAAACATGCGAAACGCGATAGCTGCCCGCGCAACTACTGGTCTTGTGCCAGCGCGGTGAGACGCGCATCACCCGCGTCTTTCGCCGCGCGTTGATTGACATAGGTTTCGTCGGATACCAGTACGCGGCGCACGTCTCGCGCGGCGAAGTCGACCAGCGAGATAACCCATACCCAGCCGCCAGTGCGCTCGGCGGTGTGCACGAATGCGCGCACGTCGGCGTTGTTGCTAGCGTTCATGTGACCTCCGTGGAAAAAGATCGAATAAGCACTACCCGTTCCTGCCATCCCGGACCCGCTTGCGCGCATCTCCGTGATGAGCATCCGGTGGACGCGCGCCGTCTTTGCCTGGCTGCCCGCGTTGCCTGCTGCGCCAGCTCATCAAGTTGACCACCAGCGCCGCAATGAACGTCACGACAGTGGAACTGGACGACGCAATGAGCGTCATTTGCGCGGATTTCAGCGGCGGCGCTGAACGACTGGATTGGGTGGCCGCGGAGAACGACATGATCGCGGTGCCGCGCGGCAAGGCAGGCGAGGCACCGCTCGACTGCACCGCGGCGACCTGCGGGAGCGGATGCATCGATTTATATCGGACAAAAAGGGCTGTCGTTACACAAAAGAAACCCACAAAAAGTCCGATAAACAATCGGCAAAGCAACTCTAGCCGCGTGGGGATGGCCATGTCCGCCTCCGTCGTCTTCAACGGTTGCCACATGCTTTATATTGCGCCGGAATACGAGGAAACGCGAAAAACCCGCCAAAAAATAACCCTCGCCGATTTGCCGATCGCACACGGCGGCAATCTCAATCGTCGAACTTCCCGGCCTGAAGCGCCTCATCGAAATCGGTGATCCACGGAGCGAAATGGTCGGTGTCGTAGATCTCCGTCTTGCCGTTGACTATACGTGTCACCGAAACCTGCCGGATTACCGCCTTCCCGGCGCCAGCAGAATCGCTTTCCTTATCCGTGATCCTGAATTCACCGAGTTCGAACCCTCGGCTTAGAAGAATCGCCTTGACGTCCGCCTGTTCATCCCAGGAAAACTCGGCAAAGTCGTGGTCAGCCATGTTCATCTCCTCGGCGCGGCGGGCGCGAATGTCGTGGCACGGTGACAAGGTGAATCCAATCTTAGCCGACACATTGCCATTGTTCGGCCAAAGTTGCCATCATGCATCCGCGTCAAAATTCAGACGTTTGCAGATGTGTTTGCAGATGTGCCGCTTGCCTCGCACGCCAACGATTGCCCATCTGCACCCGGAGGCGAAACGCAACGCGCTATGCTTGCCGTTTCGACAAGGACCTGGCAAGGAGGCCAGTAGGCATGGAAAGAACGGTGACGGTGGCGGGCGTGGTCGGCACGGGGCTGATGGGCGTCGGCATTGCGACGCAATGTGCGCTGCATGGCCTGCGCACGATCGTGCATGACGTCGATCCCGCCCGGCTCGCGAGCGTGGCGGCGAAGGCCGAGGCCGTGCTCGACGAACTCATCGACGCCGGGCGCATCGATGCCGCCGAGCGTGCAGCCGCGCTCGCGCGCATCGAAACCACGGGGCAGCTCGACGCCATGGCGCAGGCACAGTTCGTTTTCGAAGCGGTGCCCGAAGTGCTCGACCTCAAGCACCGGCTCTATGCGCGGCTCGGCGCCGTGCTAGCCGCCGATGCGATTCTGGGGAGCAATACGAGCGGCTTCGAACCCGATTTGCTAGCCGGCCCCCTGCCCGCGCCCGAGCGCTTCGTGATCGCCCATTTCTGGAACCCGCCTCATATGATTCCGCTCGTCGAGGTGGTGCCGGGCCGCGCGACCGCGCGCGAGGTCACGGCGCGCACCGAGACGCTCATGCGCGCGATCGGCATGGAGCCCGTCGTGCTCGCCAAGTCGATTCCCGGCTTCGTCGGCAACCGTCTGCAATTCGCCGTGCTGCGCGAGGCGCTCAACATCGTGCGCTCGGGCGCAGCGAGCCCCGACGTGGTCGATCGCGTGATGAAGGCGTCGCTTGGCCGCCGCTGGGGCATCGTCGGGCCGCTCGAAAGCGCGGACATGGGCGGCCTCGATACCTTCGTCGATATCGCTTCGCATCTCATGCCCGCGCTCGCAAAGGACGAAGACGTGATCGATCTGCTGCGCGAGCAGGTGGCCGCCGGACGCGTTGGCGCGCGCAGCGGCGCGGGCTTTTACGACTGGGACGAGGCGCATCTCGCCCGCGTGAAGGCGGCGCGGCGCAAGCTGATCGCGGGCGATTGAACTGTGATTGCGCTGCGATTGAATGGCCAATCGAGTGATCGATCGAGCCGCCAGTCCGGCTCAATCGATCGGGCTCATGCCGCCTTGCGGGCGTCGGCAATGCGCGGCGGCGCTTCGGAGCGTGCATAGAGCCGCTCCAGATAGGCCTGCAAACGCGGAAAACCACCGAGCATCTGGAATTCGTTGGCCCAGTCCATCAGGTACACGGTCACGCAATCGGCCGCCGTGAGCCGGTCCCCCACGATGAATGCGCGTGTTTCCAGATGCTTTTCGAGCACCGCCGCCATGGCTGCGAATTCGTCGCGTGCCAACTCGATATCGGCGGGCAGGCGCTTGTCCGCCGGATAAAGCATCGAGTGCTTCGTGATGCGCCACAGGGGCTGCTCGAGTTCCGTCACCGCAAACAGGATCCAGCGATAAGCCTGCGCCCGCGCGTCCAGATCGGCCGGCATCAAGCCTTTCTCCGGATATTTGTCCGCGAGGTACAGCACGATCGCCGCCGATTCGGGAATGACCCGGTCGCCGTCGATCAGCACCGGGACCTTGCCGGCCGGATTGACGCGCAGGAATTCCGGCCGCTTATGCTCGCCTTCGAGCAAATTGACCGATATGAACTCGAAATCTGCGTCGACTTCCTTGAGACCCCATAGCGCACGCTGCGAACGGGTTCCACCAAATCCGTAAAGCTTCATCACGATTCTCCAAAGTAATCCGTCGAAAAGCGCCTGCGCGGTTCAGCCCGGAGGAATCGGCAGCACCGGCATCACCTCGACCGCATCCCCGGGAAAGATCGTGAAATGCGGATGGCCTTCGAACAGCTTCATGGCCTCGTCGATGGAAGCGCTGCGCACGACCGTGAAGCCTGTTAGCGCATTGGTGGTGTCCTTGATGCCGTCCGGGCCAATGCGTTTGGTCTTGCCGAGCGGTCCGCCGAGTTCGACGATGTCCGCCTTGTGCTGCTCCACCCACCCCTTCCATGCCGCGATGCCCTCGCGCTCGCGGGCGTGCCGCTCGTCTTCGGGAAGAGCCCACCACGCCTGCGCGCGCGGGTTGTCGTGACTGCCGAGAAAAACGGCGAGAAACAATTTCTGGTCGCTCATGCGTCCTCCGTCTGCTATTGCGAGCAACGGGATGTTGCTCATCCGGCCTTGACAATATAGGTTGATATCAACATAATTGCAACATGTCACGCGCAAAGAAAATCCCTTTCGAAACCACGCTCATGGTGCGCGATTGCTGCCTGTGTCTGCACATGCAGCGCGCGGCGCGCAACCTCGCGCGCATTTTTGACGAAGCGTTGCGCCCGCTCGACCTCACGAATGGTCAGTTCTCGCTGCTGATGTCGCTCAACCGGCCGCATCCACCAGCCATCAAGGATGTGTCCGCGCTGCTGGCCATGGACCGCACCACGCTCACGGCTGCGCTTAAACCCCTGGAGCGCCGCGGCCTCGTCAGCATCGAACAAGACCCGGACGACAAACGCAGCCGCCTGCTCAGCCTGACACCCGAAGGCGAACGCCTGCTCGCCGAAGCATTCCCCGTGTGGCAGCGCACGCACGCCGAGATCGAGCAACCGTTCTCCTCTGCAGAGGTCGACCGGCTGCGCAAACAGTTGCGTGCGCTTTCATAAACTCATTATGCATGACTACGCAATTCGTTGACAAATCAACTTTATTGCGCCTGATTTCTCCCCTCGTTAGCCGGAAAGGCTTTCCGCAGACGTTATAATTCTGGCCGCGGTGGCAGGTAGAAATTTGCGTTTCCGACCCGCATTTTCATATGCCAACGCAAATCAGCGAAACGATCGGCAAGAGCTACCGCGCGCGGTCAAATGAGTGAGATGCCGGCACGAATTACCTCTAATCCCCCAATTGATGTTCATACAGAAAGATAGACTGGGTTCGCAATGCTGAAGCGGAGTATTTCCGCCAGCGACATGGGGGGCGGACGGTGATCGAGGTGCGAAGAGCCATTGTTGCGGAGCGGCGCCGCTCGCTGCTGGTCTATGGAAGCATCGTCGCCGCCCTCCTTGCCAGCGCCGTGGCTTCTGCCTGGCAGGCAAGCGCGGTTGTCGCCGATGCCCGCGCGCAAAACCGCGCGGCCCTGCTCGTGAGTACCAGCAACGCCTTGCTCAGCGGCATGAAAGACGCGGAGAGCGGGCAGCGCGGATTTCTTCTGACCGCGGACGAACAATATCTGGCGCCCTATGTGCGCGGCAAGGCGGCGGCGCTCGACGCGCTCGCCCGGCTCTCCGGTTTGATTCGTGGCCCCGAGCAGGTTGCCGCGCTACGGAACGTGCGCGACGACATGGACGAAAAGCTCGCTGAACTGGCCTTGACCGTGCAGCTCGAGCGCAGCGGCCAGCATAAGCGCGCACTCGCCGTGGTCAAGACCAATGCCGGCAAGGCGGCGATGGACCGGCTGCGCGAAAGCGTCAGCGCGATCGCCGCCGATTGCGACGCCAAAGGCGCGGCGGCGCTGCGCGACGAAACCTTCCGCGTCGAGCGCGCGGGCTACGCATTCGCCGGTTTACTGCTGGGCGTCCTCGCGCTGCTGGCGTACACCACCGTCATGCAAAGAAAGGCGTTCACCGGTGTCGTGCGCGGCGCGGAGCGCATGACGCGCGCCGCGTTGCGCGACGCGCTCACCGGCTTGCCGAACCGCCGCGATCTGGATCTTCAGCTTCGCGCGCTCGAAGGCCACGCGGCAAGGGCGCACGCCCCTGTCACCGCACTGTTCATGGATCTCGATGGCTTCAAGCTCATCAACGACACCCAGGGACATGCAAGCGGCGACGCGCTGCTGCGCCGTGTTTCGGAGCGGCTGCGGCAAGTGAAGCGCTCCGGCGACCTGCTCGCGCGCGTGGGCGGCGACGAATTCGTGCTGATCGCGCCGGGTCTCGCCAACCGCACGGATGTCGATCAGCTTTGCGCCAGGCTGATTGCGGCGGTAGCCCCGCTTGCGCGCGAGTTCGGCTTTGTGGGCCTGAGCATCGGCATTGCAATCCGTGAAGCGGCGAGCGAAACGCTTGCCGATCTCGTCGTACGAGCCGACCAGGCCATGTACGACGCCAAGCGTTCGGGCGGCGGCTACCGGTTCAGCCCGAAGGACCGGGAGATTGGTCCAACCGAGGCGCTTGCCTAGCGAGTACCGCAAGCGCCTCCAGTCAGCAGACAGCCTGCAAACCCTCGCGAGTTTTTTCAAACTCGCAGCAAGGCCCTGCGCATTACCCAGTTCCGTTTGATAAGGATAACTGATTGTGAAAGTGAAGAACCTCGTTGCCGGCCTGATGACCGGCGTCGCCCTCAATGTGTTTGCCGGCGCCGCCGGTGCAGCTTGCGTCACCAACCCCGCCGCCCAGCCCGACGGTTCGTTTCCCGCCACGCTCACGGGCAAGCTCGTCTATCACAGCTACGTGACATATGGCGACGGCACGAGCCAGATCTTTCTCTACGATTTTTCGGCACGCTCGCTCACGCAGCTCAGCAAGGCCTCGTGGGGCATCAAGGACCCGATGAACGCCGTGTTCAGCCCCGACGGCAAGTGGATCGCCTTCATGGGCGTGACCAACAACGCGTGGAATGTGTTCATGTATCAGCTCGGCACCAGCAACCCGCCGGTGAACATGACGAACAGCACGGGCGCCACGCGCAATGAAGATCCGAAATTCAGCAAGGACGGCAAGACCCTCGTGTTCAAGCAGAACGGCGACGTCAAGCAGGCCACGCTTTCGTACACGAGCGCGGGTCCGGCCTTCACGTCGATCGTGAGCCTGACCAACGCCCCCTCTGGCGCCGAGTATTCGATGCCCTATCTCGCGCCTGATGCAAGCGCCGTCTACTACGCGACCGGCACGGGCGCGAACATGGGGCTCATGAAGCGCACGATCGCCACCGGCGTCACGGCCGTATTCGATCATCCGCCTTCGCTGCAAACCTACTATCCGATCGTGCGCGCGGACGGCAACGTGTTCTACGCGCGCTGGAAGGACACCGGCGGTCTCGACCAGATCTACGAGAAGACGTCGGACCCGGCTTCGACGCCGAACCAGCTGTCGCTCAACGACTGCATCAGCAACAACTCCGACCCGGCCCCGGTGAACGGCACGAACTACCTGTTCTTCTCGTCGACGACGGCTGGCGGCTATCAGCTCTACATGGCCGACGTGACCACGGGCCAGCGCTGGAGCCTCACGCAGTTCGGCGTGAACGCTGACTCCACCAAGGCCAAGCTAGGGTCGAACTATTACGGCGGCCCGGCCGCGAGCCAGACCGCGCTGCTTTCGCAGGGGCATTCCGCCAGCGCGTCGGCCAGCTACAACACGTCGCTCACGCCCGACAAGGCCTTCGACGGCAACACGACCAGCACGCGCTGGGACTCGCCCGAAGGCGCGGGCGTCGATCCCCAATGGATCTCCGTGGATCTGGGCGCGGTGAAGAGCATCAGCGGCGTCGACCTGTATTGGGATGCGGGCGCCAGCGTGTATCAAATCCAGACCTCGAGCGACAACGTCAACTGGACCACGCTCTACTCGACGACCAACGGTGTCGCCTACGGCCACGTCAAGCTATCGAATCTCAACGGCCAGGGCCGCTATGTGCGGATGTACGGCACTAAGCGCGCAACACAGTGGGGCTATTCGCTCGACGAAATGCAGGTGTGGGGATCCTGAGTCAGGCCTCCGCGCGCCAGCGGGCCGTGAATGGTTGATTGGCTGCCACCCACTCACGGCTCGTCCGGCACCGCAGAAAGCGGCGCGGCCACGTGCTCCAGCGACTTGCGCTCGGCGTCCGCGCCCCACACCGCGGCAACCAGCGCCGCGCCCACCATCAGCGCGGACCCCACGAGGTAGCCCGTGAACACCGCGCCGCGCTGATGCGTATCGATCAGATGTCCGAAGAAAGCCGGCCCGACAATTCCGCCCAGCGCGGTGCCGAACGCGTAGAACACCGCAATCGCCAGCGCGCGGATTTCGAGCGGGAAGGATTCGCTCACGGTCAGATAGGCGGAACTTGCCGCCGCCGATGCGAAGAAGAAAATCACCATCCACGCGAGGGTTTGCGTCATGACGGTCAGCATCCCTTGCGCGAATAGATAGCCGCTTCCCGTCAGCAACAGGCCCGAGAGCGCGTACGTCGTGGCGATCATCTTGCGGCGTCCGATCACGTCGAACAGCCGCCCCAGCAGGAGCGGCCCAAGAAAATTGCCGAGCGCGAACGGCAGCAGGTAAAGGCCCACGTCGCCGCCCGGCACGTGGTAGAAGTCCGTGAGCACCAGCGCGTAGGTAAAGAAGATCGCATTGTAGAAAAATGCCTGGGCCGTCATCAGCGAAAGCCCGACCGCCGCGCGGCGGCGGTGCTGCACGAAGATCGCGTGCAGCACGGTTGAGAGCGGCGTATGGCTTTGCGCGCGCAGCCGCAGCGGCTTTCCCGGAGGATCGCCAAGCACATGCCCCGTCTTCCGGAAGCGTGCCTCGATGGTCTCGACGATGGCGCGCGCTTCGTCGTGCTCGCCGTGCGTGAGCAGCCAGCGCGGGCTTTCCGGTATCCATGCGCGCATCGGCAGGATCACGAGCGCGAGCACCGCGCCGATGAAGAAACACACGCGCCAGCCCCAGTCGGGCGGCAGCAGATGCGGCTCCAGCACGATCAGCGAGCCCGCCGCGCCAATGCCCGCGCCCACCCAGAATGTGCCGTTGATGCCGAGGTCGGTCCAGCCGCGCACGCGCGCGGGCGTGAATTCCTGAATGGTCGAATTGATCGCCGCGTACTCGCCGCCGATGCCCGCGCCCGTGAGCGCGCGAAACACTACAAAGCTTGCGAAGCTCCACGAGAATGCCGTGGCGGCGGTGGCGGCCAGATAGACCGTGAGCGTGATGAAAAAGAGCTTGCGCCGCCCCAGCCGGTCCGTGAGCCAGCCGAAGCCCAACGCGCCGCACACCGCGCCGGCAATATAGGCGCTGCCGGCAATCCCGACCTGAGTGTTGTCGAAATGGAGCACCGGGCTCGTCTTCAGCGCGCTCGCCACGGCGCCCGCGAGCGTCACTTCGAGCCCGTCCAGCAGCCACGTGACGCCCAGCGCCACCACGATCAGCACATGAAAATGCCCCCACGGCAGGCGGTCGAGGCGTGCGGGAAGGTTGGTTTCGACGATGGATTGCGTTTCGGTCGTGTGCATCGCGCAGGCAGGTCTCGGGTCGCTGTATCTCGCGTAAAAATGCATCGCGAGCACATGGCATGCCCGCCCGACCAGGGAACGCGCGATGCTGTCGTCTTGGAAGACCAATGGAGCAACCATGAAAACTTTCGATTTCGACCAGCGTCTTGAAGAGATCCAGATGTCACTGGCGAATCTCTTCGAATCACCCAAGGCGTCGACCGTGAACTGCCTCAAAGATGAAGACACCGTCGTATTGCGTTTGAGCTGGGTCGTGGAGTCGAAACGCGATTCCACACTCGATGCGCGTTGTGCGGCCACGATCCACGCGACACGCGCACAGCTCGAACGTTACGCGGGTCTGGAGACCGCGCAACGGCGCACCATTCAGCAACGCATCCGCCAGTGTGTGCGCACGCAATTCGAGGAACGCCAGGGTCCCTCCCAGCATGGCGGCGCCTGCGCATTCGATGTGGTGCTGGACGATGCAATCTTCCACGCCGACAAGGACGACTACTTCCCGAGCATCGAGTAAGCGCGGCGCGCAAAGCCGGTGGTCGCCCGGCGCGGGGTGGCGCGCAGGGACACCGCAACACGCGCGTGTTAATGCGCCGCCGCGCTGCGATGGCGCTTCGCCGTGCCGCTCAGCAGCAAGGCGGTCTTCACCACGGCCATATGCGTGAGCGCCTGAGGAAAGTTGCCCGCGAGGCGCCGCTCATGCACATCGTATTCTTCGGCAAGCAGGCCCAGATCGTTTGCCACGGCGAGCACGCGCTCGAACTGGCGGCACGCGGCATCTTCGTCGCCTCGCAGGTACAGGCAGTCGGCCATCCAGCACGAGCACGCTAGAAACGCGCCTTCGTTCGGCGCTTCACCGCCGCGTTTCCAGCGGCGGATCAGGCCGCCGTCGCCGAGCTCGGCGCGAATGGCATCGAGCGTCGTCGACATGAGCACGTCGTCGGCGCGCATGAAACCCACCAGCGGCATGAGCAGCACGCTCGCGTCGAGCTCCGGGTCGGCATAGCCGCGCACGAACACGCCGCGCCCGGCATGCCAGCCGCGCGTGCAGACTTCGTCGTGCAGCGCGCGGCGCAGTGCGACCGCCTGTTGCATGAGGGCGTCGCCCCGGCCGGGTCCAGCATCGCGCCAGTGCGAGATGAAGCGGTCGAGCGCCACCCAGGCCATCACGCGCGAACTGGTGAAGTGGCAAGGCGTGCTACGCGATTCCCAGATGCCCGAGCCCGGCCGGTCGCGATGATCGAGCAGCCAGCGGACGATGCGCGCTTCGAGCGCCGCCTCGCCCTCCGCTGGCGGGAGGCCAGCCTTGCGCGCGAGATAGAGGCAATCGAGCGCCTCGCCGAATACGTCGGGCTGATACTGCCTCGCCGCCGCATTGCCGATGCGCACCGGCTGCGCGCCGCGCCATCCCGTGAGTGCGGATACACTGCGCTCGCGCGGCACGTGCCCGCCATCGACGCAATACATGATGTGGAAGGTGTCCAAAGTTTCGCCGAGCGTGTCCAGCAGCCAGTCGCGCCACGCCATCGCCTCGCCGTGAAAGCCCGCTTCTATGAGCGCCTCCATTGCGAAACTCGCGTCGCGCAGCCAGCAGTAGCGGTAGTCCCAGTTCAGGCTGCCGCCCGGCGCCTCGGGCAGCGAGGTCGTGGGCGCGGCCACCATCGCGCCGCTCGGGCGGTAGATCAGCGCCTTCAAGGTAAGCAGCGAGCGACGCACGGCCTGTGGCCAATGCGTGCGGCTGTCGTCGAAGCCGTCGATCCAGCGGCGCCAATGGCGGCGCGTGTCTTGCAGCGCAAGCGCAGCCGCAACCGTATCGACGCCCGGCTGGTCGCCATGGCACAGCGTGAACACAGCACGCTTGCCTTCGCGCAGCGTGAACGAGGCCTCGAGCGCGTGACCGTGCACGGCGAGCGGCAAGTCTGCGCGCAGCGTCATCGCACCGCTCGCCGTGCGCACTGTCACGGCGCCTTGCTCAGGGACGATCACGGGCGGCGGTGCATCCGCATCGGCACGCGGATGCAGAACCGACCGCATGGCGACGCTGCCGTGCAGTCCTTCGGCCATACGCACGATGCACGGCTCGCGGGTGTCGGCCGTCATGAAATCGGTCAGCCGCACGCAGCCGCTGCGCCCCTCGAAATCGGTTTGCAGCACGAGCGTGTCCTCTTCGTAGCGGCGGCTGATGCTGTGTGCCGGCTCGGCGGGCGCCATGCGCCAGTGGCCGTTCCCGGCTGTACCGAGCATGGCTGCGAAGCACGGCTCGCTGTCGAAGCGCGGCCAGCAGAGCCACTCGATCGTGCCGTCACGGCTCGTTAGCGCGGCGCCACGGCCGTCCGCGAGCAGCGCGTAGTCCTCGATGCGGCGGCTCATAGGCAGCGCTTCCCGCTCGGCCCCGGGCGCACGTCGACGAGCGAGTGAGTTGCAACCGCCTGAATCCGCGAGCCAACGAAGCCGACGAATGACGTTTCGTACATCGTATTTTTCTGGTTGATATCGAGTCGAGGCCGGCCTGAGCGGTGGCCCCGGGATTGGCATCACCCATAAAGGCATATCGCCCCATTTGAGCAAGCCGGATGCCTGATGGCCTATGTGAGGTTCCTGCTCGTCGTGGCAATCACGTGGCTGCACGTTCCTCCGCGCTCGTGATCGGTTCCCTCAGCCCGCCGCACCCATATCGCGTCCTACAATGACCCAGTAGAAGCACGCCCCAATGGCGCTACACTCCACCCGTCAGATCACCGCCCGGGGGCGAATCCCATCAGGAACACGCGAAGGAGCACACGATGCGCAAGATGCAGGCAGTGCAGGTAACGAAAGCAGGCGGCCCGCTGGAACTGGTCGAACGGGACATACCCGAGCCGCCCGAACGACATGTGCTGATCAAGG
This sequence comes from Paraburkholderia sp. A3BS-1L, assembly GCF_051125215.1. Taxonomy (NCBI): domain Bacteria; kingdom Pseudomonadati; phylum Pseudomonadota; class Betaproteobacteria; order Burkholderiales; family Burkholderiaceae; genus Paraburkholderia; species Paraburkholderia sp. A3BS-1L. Next base: position 467,394 of record NZ_CP120445.1, read on the forward strand.
TGCAGGCCTGCGGGATCTGCCATAGCGACTCGCTCACGAAGGAAGGACTGTGGCCCGGGCTTCAGTATCCGCGCGTGCCGGGACACGAAATCGCCGGTATCGTCGAAAAGCTCGGGACTGGCATAGAAGACTGGCAGGTCGGGCAACGTGTGGGGGTGGGCTGGCACGGCGGGCATTGCGGCCACTGCGAAAGCTGCCGGCGCGGCGACTTCGTGCTCTGCAAAAGCGCGCTCGTGCCTGGCATCAGCTACGACGGCGGCTACGCGCAGTACATGGTGGCGCCGCAGGAAGCCCTCGCCCGCATGCCCGACGATCTCTCCGACGTCGACGCCGCCCCGCTCCTGTGCGCGGGCATCACCACCTTCAATGCATTGCGCCGCAGCGGCGCACACGCGGGCGATGTCGTGGCGATCCTCGGCATTGGCGGGCTGGGCCATCTCGGCGTGCAGTACGCACGCAAGATGGGCTTCGTGACCGTGGCCATCGCGCGCGGCAAGGACAAGGAGCCGCTCGCGAAGCAACTCGGCGCCCATCATTACATCGACAGCGAAGCGCAGAACGTGGCCGAAGCATTGCAGGCGCTCGGCGGCGCACGCGTGATTCTCGCGACGGCCACGAGCGGCAAGGCCATGAGCGCCGCAATCGGCGGGCTCGGTGTGAACGGCAAGCTGATCATGGTCGGCGTGTCGGAAGAGCCCGTGGAAGTGCCCATCACGCAGTTCATCATGGGGCGCAATTCGGTGCAGGGCTGGCCGTCCGGCACGGCGGCCGACTCCCAGGACACACTCGCGTTCAGCGCGCTCTCGGGCGTGAAGCCCATGATCGAGGAATATCCGCTCAGCCGTGCAGCAGAAGCTTACGAGCAGATGATGAGCGGAAAGGCGCGTTTCAGAGTCGTGCTGGTGCCTGGGAAATAAGCGCGAAAACAAGCGGGAAAAACCCACTGTGCGATGAATCGTGCGCTCAAACCGAGCGCTCGATCGCCTGCCCCAGCATCGAAACACCCAGGTCGATCTCCTCCTCGCTCACAGTCAGCGGCGGCGCAATCCGGAACACGCCACCCATGCCGGGCAACTGTACGATGTTCATGCTAAGTCCGAGGCTCATGCACTCGCGCGTGATCTTCGCGCCCAGGCCATCGGCGGGCTCCTTCGTGCGGCGATCCTTGACGATCTCCATGCCGAGAAGGAGCCCACGCCCGCGCACATCGCCGATGCACTCGAAACGCTCCATCAGATCGAGCAGGCCACGCCTTAACCGATCGCCCATGACGTTCGCGCGCGCAACCAGTCCCTCGCGCTCCACCACGTCCAGTACGCGCAGGCCCACGGCGGCTGGCAGCGGATCGGACACGTGCGTCGTATAGAACAGATAACCCAGTTCGTGCGCACGCTCTTCGATCTCCGCGGAAGTCACGACGGCCGCGAGCGGCAGCCCGGCGCCCAGCGTCTTCGAGAGCGTGAGAATGTCGGGCGTCACGCCGTCGCGCTCGCAGGCGAACATCGTGCCGGTGCGCCCCACCCCGGTTTGCGCCTCGTCCAGAATCAGCAGCATGCCGCGCTCTTCGCATTTACGCTTGAGCGCCGCCATGTAGCCTTCGGGCAGTTCGATGATCCCGCCGGAGCTCAGGATCGGCTCGGCGATGAAGGCGGCGAGATTGCCGCTGGACTGGCGATCGATCAGGTCGAATGCGTAATCCAGCTCCGCAAGATAATCGTAATGGCCGTTGCGCTCGAAGCGCGGCCGGTACGTGAATGGCGCCGGTATCGCGAACGAGCCGACCGCCGCGGGCCCGACACCCTTGCGGCCCGCGCTGTAGGTCGCGGACGCCGCGCCCCCCGTCATGCCGTGCCACGACTGCGCAAAGCCGACGATCTCGTACTTGCCCGTGACCAGCTTCGCCATGCGGATAGCGGCCTCGTTCGACTCCGCGCCGGTGCTGAGCAACAGCGCGCGGTCGAGCCCCTCCGGCGTGACCTCGGCCAGACGCGTGGCGAGATCGACCACGGGCCGCGAGAGCATGCCGCTGAAGAGATGGTCGAGCTTGCCGGCGTACTCGTTGATGACCGAGACGATTTCAGGATGGCTGTGCCCCAGCACCGCGCTCATCTGCCCCGAGGTGAAATCGAGGATCGCACGGCCATCCGCATCGTAGACAAAGCTGCCTTTGGCGCGCTCGATGATCATCGGCTCGAACGTGCCGCCGTAGCGGATGAGGTGCTGCCTGGCATTGCGCCAAAACGTTGCGTCGTTGTTCCGGGACACCGTGCTTCTCCTGGTGGTTGGCTGCCAAACGAGGGCCTGGTGGGAATGACTTGCAGTGTAGGCGCGCCTCTGGTTTTATAGAAACGAATAGTTTTAATGCGAGCCAGCAGTCTGGCTAATATCGGCGGCCAATTTCTGCGGCCATCGTCGGCCGTTAATATCCGGGGCGAATATCGTGACGAATACCGTGAGCCGGTCGCTCGAAATCGATCTGCTGCGTTCGTTTGCCGTCGTTGCGGAAGTGCGCTCGCTGAGCCGTGCGGCCAGCCGGGTCGGCCGCACGCAGTCCGCGCTGAGCCAGCAGATGAAGCGTCTGGAGGAGATCGTCGACCAGCCGCTGTTTCAGCGCACTGGGCGTGGCGTGGCGCTGACGAATCCCGGCGAGCGCCTGCTGATTCACGCGCAGCGCATGCTGCGGCTGCACGACGAAGCCATGGCCGATTTATGCGGCAAGGGATTGACGGGGACGATCCGCTTCGGCTGCCCGGACGACTATGCCGCCGTGTTTCTGCCCGCACTGCTGCGCCAGTTTTCGCGCCAACATCCGCAGGCTCTCGTGGAGGTCGTTTGCGGACCTACGCCGCGCCTTATCGAGCAACTCGAAAGCCGCGCCGTGGATCTCGCGATGATTTCATTGCCGGAAGATGCGAACGGCCATGCGGACGAGGACGTCATCCGCCACGAGCAGCTCGTATGGATCGGCTATCCGGGGCTGGAACCCGTGCACTTCGATCCATTGCCGCTCGCGCTCTCCGACCCGGACACGCTCGACCACATGGCCGCGTGCGAGGCGCTGCAGCGTATCGGCCGCGCTTACCGCGTGGCCTATGCGAGCAGCAGCCTCTCCGGCCTGACCGCACTGGTGCGCTCCGGGCAAGCCTTCGCCGTGATGACGCAGACGGCCGTGCCCGCGGACCTTGCCATCCTGCACGGCGAACCCGGTCTGCCGCCCTTGCCCAGCGTCGGCATTACGCTGAAGTTCGAACGCAAACGCCCCTCACATCTCGTCGCCGCGTTTGCCGGACACATCCGGCTGACGCTGCCACTGCTGTGAGGGGCGCTGCAAACCTGCGCAGCTAGCGCAGGCGAACGGGTTCGACGCTCTCAGCCCGAAATCTTCGCGATCTGGAGCAGGTTTGTCGTGCCCGACTCGCCGAACGGCAGGCCGGCCGCAATTGCCACGAGGTCGCCTTCGCGGCCGAAACCCTCGGTCACGGCCGCACGGCATGCGAGACCGATCATCTCGTCCACGTTGGACGCTTCCACGCGCGGCACGGCATGCACGCCCCAGGTCAGCGCCAGACGGCGCGCCACCTGCTCCGAAGGCGTCAGCGCGACGATGCGCGACGGCGCGCGCTCGCGCGCCGCCCGCAGGCTCGTGAAACCCGAGCTCGTGTAGGTGACGGTGACAACCGGTTCGATCAACTGCACAGCCTTGCGCAGCGCGCAGCAAATCGAGTCGGCAACGGTCGCTTCGGCACGCGTGTGCGAAGCGTCGATCTGCTCGCGGTAAGCGGGATCGCCTTCCACGCGCTCGATGATGCGGTTCATCGTGCTGACCGCTTCGAGCGGGAACTTGCCGCTCGCCGATTCGGCCGACAGCATCACCGCGTCGGCGCCTTCGTAAATCGCGCCGGCGACGTCCGAGGTTTCCGCACGCGTGGGCACCGGCGAATTCGTCATCGATTCGAGCATCTGCGTCGCCACCACCACCACGCGGCCCACGCGGCGGCATTCGCGAATGATACGGCGCTGCAGTTCCGGAATCTGCTCGGCCGGCAGCTCAACGCCGAGATCGCCGCGCGCCACCATCACGCCGTCGGCGCGCTGCACGATGCCCTCGAGGTGATCGATCGCCAGCGGCTTTTCGAGCTTCGCCATGATCCATGCGCGCTCGCCGATCAGCTCGCGCGCTTCTTCGATATCCTCCACGCACTGGACGAACGACAGCGCCACCCAGTCGACGCCGAGTTCGAGGCCGAACGCGAGGTCGGCGCGATCCTTCTTCGTGAGCGGCGAGATCGGCAGGTGCGAGCCCGGCACGTTCACGCCCTTGCGGTCGGAAATGCGCCCGCCCACCAGCACGACGGTCTCGGCGAAATCGTCGCCCGAGGCTTCCACGCGCAGACGGACCTTGCCGTCGTCGAGCAGCAGCTCCGAGCCCGGCTTCACAGCCTTGAAGATCTCGGGATGCGGGAGCGGCGCGCGCTCCTGATTGCCCGGCGTCGTATCGAGGTCGAGACGAAAACGCGCGCCCACGGCGAGTTCCGCAAAACCCGTCTCGAACGTACCGAGACGCAGCTTCGGCCCCTGGAGATCGAGCAGAATGCCGACCGGACGGCCGTATTCCTGTTCGAGCCGGCGGATTTGCGCATGACGCTGACTATGGTCGTCGTGCGTGCCGTGGCTGAAATTCAGTCGGAAGACGTCGACGCCGGCCTCGAAAAGCGAACGGATAACCTTCGGGTCCGAACTGGCCGGCCCGAGCGTGGCGATGATCTTTGCATTACGGTTTCGCTTCATTTCCTCTCCGCGGACTGCGTGGCGCGCCGCCCCCACCCATGAGGGGCGCGCGAATCTCATGAACTGCCAATAGCTTATGGATCAATGCCCCAATAAGGTTATCCCTCACGCGCAATACTGATTTCCCGCGAAAGGCATTCCAGGCGCGCGCACGATCTCCTATGATCTCCGGCCATATAAATTGCCGATCTAAACATCCGCATAACCAGGCTGATATAACAGTCGGAAAAACGAAACTCGAACGTTCGTTTGATTGTTCCATTCATGAGACACAGTGGCTTACCGGCGCCCCCTACCGGTAACACGGTTCCGGTCCTATCTTCCATGCATGTCAACGAGGCCATTGCGGCCGGAAGATAAGGATTCGCACCATGAAGAAAATTATCGGCAAGTACAGCAACCCCAGCCAGCATTGGGTCGGCGACGGATTCCCGGTGCGCTCGCTGTTTTCGGACCGCACGGTGGGCCGCCAGCTGAGCCCGTTCCTGATGCTCGACTACGCGGGCCCCGCCCGATTCGAGCCGACCACGCAACGGCGCGGCGTCGGCCAGCACCCGCATCGCGGCTTCGAAACCGTGACGATCGTGTACGAGGGCGAACTCGAACATCGCGACTCGTCGGGCGGCGGCGGCAAGATCGGCGCCGGCGACGTGCAGTGGATGACCGCGGGCGCGGGCATTCTTCACGAGGAGTTTCACTCGGAGGATTTCGCGAAGTCGGGCGGCACGCTGGAAATGGTGCAGCTTTGGGTCAACCTGCCCGCGAAGGACAAGATGACGCCGCCGCGCTATCAAACGCTGCTCGCGAGCGCGATTCCGACTGTTGAATTGCCCGGGAACACCGGCAGCGTGCGCGTGATTGCAGGCGAGTACGCGGGCCACGCGGGTCCTGCGCTCACGTTCACGCCCATGGACGTGTGGGACATGCGCGTGAAGGCCGGCCACGGCACGCGCCTCGACTACCCCGCCGGGCGCTCGCTTGCACTGATCGTGTCGCGCGGGCGCATCGTGGTGAACGGCAGCGAGCACGTGGGCGACGGCGAGATGGTGCTGTTCGAGCGCGCGGATACCGGCGTGCAAATCGACGCGTCCAGCGACGCGACGATCCTGCTGCTCGGCGGCGAGCCGATCGACGAACCCGTGGCGGCGTATGGCCCGTTCGTGATGAACACGGCCGATGAAATCCGCGAGGCGGTGCAGGACTTCAATAGCGGCCGTTTTGGCCAGATCGCGCGGGAAGCGGCAGGCGCGCGATAACGGCATGATGGCCACGCTGCGGGTTGCTTCGGCAAGCCGCAGCGCGCGCCATATCGATCAAAACCGCGTCGATCAAAGCCGCGCCGTGGCCGGCAGCCCGACCGTCACACTCGCGGTCGGAAAACCTCTGGGCTTGTAGATCGGCGTTCCGATAAACAAGTCGTAGCTGAAGCTCGCATATTTCGCCGGCAGGCCGCCCCGAATGCCGATGACCGCGCCCGCGAGCTGGGTGCCCGCGAGGAACTCGGTGGCGGGCCCGAACACCCGTCCGTAATCGAGCCCGGCATAAAGCGTCTGCCCGGTCTGGAACACCGGCCATTGCACCTCGTTGCGCCAGTAGAAGCCCTTCTCCGCGGCAAGCATCGTGTGCCGTCGAAGCCGCGCACGGTGTAGCGGCTGCCGATCGTCAGATCGTCAATATAGAACAGCGCGTCGTTGGTGTACTGGCCGTGAAATGTGGTCACGTAAGCGAAACGCTGGTTCGCGATCGCAAACGGCACGGAGAGATTCGCGTCGAGCACCGCCATCTGAAAGCGGTAAGTCGGATTGTTGGAGAAGGGCGTGCCATCGCTCTGCACCGGATCGGCGGTCGCGCCCAGCCCGCCGATGCCATGACGCCAGGCCAGCGAGCCGTCGAGCTCCGAGGCGCCGATGTAATGCCGGTCGGTCAAGCCCGCTTCGATGAACGTGTTGTTGCGCGCCTGCGCAGCAATGCTCGCATCTTCGATAAAGCTCTCCCCAAACCGCTTCGAGAGCTGGAGACGAACGTCTGGTTCACACCCGCGATGTTCTGATAGTAGGTATTCGTGTAGCCCGAGAGCGTCGCGCTCCAGTAGCCCCGGGGCACCGAATATGAACCGTTGAAGCCGTGCGAACCCAGCGACTTGTTGCTGAAGTACAGGTCCTGGTTCGCGCCCACGGTGAACATGTCGTTCAGCCCGAGCGGATTGTCGATGCCGAGGCTCACGTTGCCCTGCCACTTGCCCGTGCCCTCGTTGCCCGAGTTGTCGACCGATGCCACGAAGGTCCATGGTTTCGTGCGCGTCACGCTCACGACCACGTCGCTTTCGCCGGGCAGGTCGGTAGGCTCGATCTTCATGTCGATGTCCTGGCTCGCGACGCGCTTCATCTACTCGAGGCCCTGTTCGAGGTCGCGCAGGTTCAGCAAGTCGCCGCCGGTCACCGGGAAGGCGGTCTTCCAGGTACCCCGCGTGGACGGCTCGGCAAACCGCACCTGCCGCACCACGCCTGGCGCGAGCGACAGCGTCGGCACGCCCGACGACAAATCCCGCGGCGGCACAAGCACACGCGTCGTGACATAGCCATGACCCAGGATGGTCTGCTGCACGCCCTTCGTGAGCAGGTCCACTCCCGCCTTGCCCACGCACTTGCCCTTATAGTAGTCCAGCCATTCGCGCGCGAATGCAAACGGATCCTGCGGCAGTGCCGACGCGCCCTTCGCACGCGCCGTCTCCGGCAGCGTGGCCGGCACGTCGAGCACGAACGCGTCGATGCGCAGGCATGGCGTTTCGTCGGGCAGGTCCGGGCGCGCGACTTGATTCGGCAAGGTCGAACGCACTGAACGGGCCTGCACAGCCGCCTCGCGCTGCTGCGCGTCGCGCTGTTGCTGGAGTTGGCGATTCTACTCGGCGTTCGCTCGTGCGGCCGCAGCCTCGTCAGCCGGGCCCGGTGCGTGCTGCGCGGGCGACGCGAGCGTAACCAGGGCTATGAGCGGCAGCGCCGCCAGCCGCTTGTGGATTTTCATCGTGTGGTTTGAAGCCGCTTATCGGCTGTTCAGCGCTTTGCTTAAAGATCGACAAAATTGCCGTAGCTGTCCGCGAGTATCGGCATTTCGAAACACGGGCTGCTCAAAATGGAGACGCCGTCGAGCAGTTCGCTTTTCAGTCCCATTTCACGCATCAATTCGGCCTGTTGCTCCGGATGCAGAATAAGCGCCGCGGGCTTGCGCCCGTGATCGGCCACGTACTGCAGAATGCCGCTCTCAACGAGTTTCCAGACACCACATGCGATTTTCTTCTGCGAAATATTAATCATGGCTAGGCTTTGGTCTTCCTGTTGTATTGGGACGGTATCCGACTCGATATCGCCCTTTTTTTAACGCTCGATCACTGTTCCCGTACAAGCGATTTTCTTGCACTTCGTATCTCGGAATGGACAAACATTGTCAATCCAGCGGCGATTTCGGGACTTTTAGGAATTATCCGAAGCAAAATCACCCGTAACGCATAAATCGTGTCGTGCCCAGGCGACGCAGACTTCCGCGCAGGCCGTCCGGCACATGCCGTGAGTCGATGGCACAATCGTCGCTGCCGCCGCACTGCCACAAAAACCCCTGCCCCGAGGAGTCGACCATGCCGCTCGCCACCGCCACCGCCCGTCTTGCCGCCGAGGCGCCCAACTATGTCGTCGCCCTCGAGGCCGGCCGCCATGCGCTGACTGGCGACGAAGGCCCGCACGAAGGCGGCGAGGATCGCGGCCCGGCGCCGTTCGCGCTCGTGCTTTCGGGGCTGGCCGCCTGCACGGCCGCCACGCTGCGCATGTATATGCAGCGCAAGGCGTGGCCGAACGCGGTGATCGACGTGGAAGTCAGCCTGCACGCCGACCAGGACGGCACGCAATACATCCGTCGGGGCGTCGCCGTGGCGGGCCCGCTCGACGAGACGCAACGCGCGCGGCTTGCCGAGATCTGCGAGAAAACGCCGGTCACGCGCTTCATCAAGCGCGGCACGCGCATCGACACGACGCTGCACATCGCCTGAGGCGCAGATCGCCATTGCGCCTCGGGCGCGCGCAGCGCCGCCTGATTATTTGGCATCCTTAGTATCCAGCACATCACCAAATAGTCTGCCGCCCGGCTAGCGCGGGTAGACGATCGTTCCGTCCTGCTGGACCACCGCGCCTTCGGTCAGCGTGGCGGGCACGATGCGGCCCGGCGCCATGATGTGGAAGACGGACTCGCCGCGCGCGATCAGATAGTCGGCGATGATGCGCCGATGGCAACGCCACCACACGGCCTCGGAGCACATGACCGCGCAGCGCCGCGACCGCCCCAGTTCGATCAGATGATCGAGGCCCGCATGAAATGGCGCGGTTAGCGCGTAATCGGCGTAACGATGAAAACTCTTGTTCGTCCAGAAGCCGTTGACGTCCTCGGCAACCGTGCGCGTCCTGCCGCGAAGGCCACCCAGTGCAGCCTCGTGCTCGTAAGCAATGCCGAATGCCGCCAGCGCATCGGCAAGCGTCGCCTCGTTGAACTGCGGATGGGTTCTCGACCCCGGCATTTTTCTCACGTCCGCGAGCAACGAGATCTCCGCGCCGCTCAACAACCCCATGAAGTCGTCGAGGGTGCGATTCGAGTGGCCGATCGTAAAGAACGGGAGCGTCAAGGGCTGCCTCCGGTTCAAATCCGTTGAAGAACGCGGCCGCGATGGGCGGCAATGTGATCGGTCTTGTCGCTCTTGATCTCGTACTGCGGGTCGTCCGGCGACGCACGATGCGTGTGCCCCTTATAGTCGAAGTCCGCCGTGTGCACCGCAACGATTGTGCCCGTGACCCAGCCCGCCTCAGAATTCCAGCCGACCCGGTCACCGGGCCTGAACCTGTTCGTCATGTCGTTCCTCCTGCCGGGCGTTTGCGACGCGGCTTGCGGCCAACGCAATCATATGCGCCGGCTTATTCGACGCATCGCGTTGCACGAATAGCCGGCTCCAATCTTATGCCGATCGTTGATTTTCGAGGCGAATCCGTGGTCTTGCCGTTAAAATCCCGCACTTCCCGCACTTCCCGCGCTTTTCCGTGTTACCCACATTGTCCGCCGTTTCCACCTTCGGCTAGGCCTCCCTTTCCCTTTTGACCTTCTCGACCCGCTGGCCCTAGATGCAACCCGCTTCCTCCGCTCAACGCACGTCCCACGGCGCCGCCGATGACGCCGACCTCACCCGCGACCTTGTCTACGGTCCCGACGACCGCCCCGCCCCCACGCTTGCCTTCGTGGCCGCCCTTCAGCACCTGCTGGCCATCATCGTGCCGATCGTCACGCCGGGTCTGCTGATCTGCCAGGCGCTGGGCGTCTCGAGCCGCGACACCACGCTGATCGTTTCGATGTCGCTCGTGATCTCCGGCATCGCCACGTTTCTCCAGTGCAAGCGCTTCGGGCCGCTGGGCGCGGGCCTGCTTATCGTGCAGGGCACGAGCTTCAACTTCGTCGGCCCGCTGATCGCCGGCGGCAGCCTGATGGTCCATGAAGGCACGCCCGTGACCACGGTGATGTCGGCCATCTTCGGCGTCGTCATCGCCGGATCGTTCGTCGAAATGGGCGTCTCGCGCATCCTGCCCTTCATCAAGCGGCTCATCACGCCGCTCGTCACGGGCGTCGTGGTGCTGCTGATCGGCCTCACGCTCATCAAGGTCGGCCTCATCAGCATGGGCGGCGGCTATGGCGCCATTGCCAGCCACAGCTTCGCGAGCGCCGAGAACCTCACGCTTTCGTTTGTCGTGCTCGGCACCATCATCGTGCTCAACCGCGTGCCCATCGTCTGGGTGCGCAGCACGGCGCTCGTCATCGCGCTCGCAATCGGCTATATCGTGGCCGGCCTCATGGGCCGGCTCGACTTTACGGGCGCCCGCGAAGCCGCCCTGTTTCAGATCCCGACTCCGCTGCACTTCGGCCTGAGCTTCTCGTGGTCGCTGTTCGTGCCGATGCTGATCATCTATCTCGTCACCTCGCTCGAAGCCATCGGCGACGTTACGGCCACCAGCAAGATCTCGAAGGAGCCCGTGGAAGGCCCCGTGTGGATGCGGCGCATCAAGGGCGGCGTGCTCGTGAACGGCGCCAACTCGCTGATCGCCGGCGTGTTCAACACCTTCCCGAGCTCGGTCTTCGCGCAGAACAACGGCGTGATTCAGATCACCGGCATCGCGAGCCGCCATGTGGGCATCTGGATCGCGGCCATGCTCGTGGTGCTCGGGCTGTTCCCGCCGGTCGCGGGCGCGCTGCAAGCCGTGCCCGAACCCGTGCTGGGCGGGGCGGCCATGGTGATGTTCGGCGCAGTGGCCGCTTCGGGCATCAACATCCTCGCGGGCATCCGGCTGGACCGCCGCGCGCTGCTCATCATCTCGGTTTCGCTGTCGCTGGGCCTGGGCGTCTCGCAGGTGCCGGAGATCCTCGCGAACCTGCCGCATGCGCTCAGGAACGTGCTGGAATCGGGCGTAGCCACGGGCGGCATCTGTGCGCTCGTGATGAACTGGTTCCTGCCTGAAAAGGCTTGATGGTGTGTTTTGGGGCGCCAGGGTAATGAAACCTGGCGCCTTTGTCTGCCTCGTCTCTCCAGAGTCTGGTCACCACCGACCCGCTCCATCCGCTGACATGCTCGCCCGACAGGCCGGCGCCAACTCATCCCGCTTCGCATTCTGACCATCGCCACGGTGCAGCCGTGCGCGCCGCGCCGTTTCGGTCCCTGTGTCGTCCGTTCCTTCGTTTCAACCTTTGCCGCTCCGATGGCGGCGGCGGGAGCTATTTCAACAGCCTCCCGGGAACAGTTGTTTTTCCTTTATTTCTCTAAAATTCGTTATCTTCAACTTGATATCTGCACATAACATAGCGAACCTTACTGGAAAGCTGCGAATTTGCAGTTTCGATGTGACATGCGCGTGATGGCTCGATACGTCCGCCCGGCCCCGCGCCCGAAGCAGTGAACGCGATGCCAGGACGCATGGGGACAAAACCGGCTGCGCTGCCCCCGTTGCGCGTCGGAACTGCGGATAAAAGCGGTGCGATCACGCCGCGCAAGACGCCTTCCCAATCTGATCGATGGGAACGAGATTTATGTTCAAGAGGAGACACCTGTGAACGAGAAGGAAGAGACATTACATCGCGGGCTGGAGGAGCGGCACATCAACATCATGGCGCTCGGTGCGGCCATTGGTGCGGGCTTGTTCCTGGGCTCGGCCAGCGCCATCAAAATGGCCGGTCCGGCCATCATGCTGTCCTATGCATTAGGCGGCCTCGCCATATTCCTGATCATGCGTGCACTGGGCGAAATGGCGACTCACAACCCGGTGGCCGGTTCGTTCAGCCGCTATGCGCAAGACTATCTCGGTCCGCTCGCCGGTTATCTGACCGGCTGGAACTATTGGTTCCTCTGGGTCGTGACCTGCATGGTGGAAATCACCGCCGTCGGCATTTACATGGGGATATGGTTTCCAGGCGTGCCGCACTGGATCTGGGCACTGTCCGCATTGACGATCATGGGCTGCGTCAACTTCATCAGCGTGAGAGCCTACGGCGAGTTTGAATTCTGGTTCGCGCTGATCAAGGTCGTCACGATCGTGCTGATGATCGTCTCCAGTCTCGGCATGATCTTTTTTGGACTGGGCAATCACGGCGTGGCGACCGGCATTTCAAACCTGTGGAGCCATGGCGGTTTTATGCCCCACGGTGTCAAGGGTGTGTTGATGTCGCTGCAGATGGTGATGTTCGCCTACCTGGGCGTGGAAATGATCGGACTGACCGCCGGTGAAGCGAAAAACCCGAAGAAGACATTGGCGCGCGCCATCGACTCTGTGTTCTGGCGCATCCTGATTTTCTATGTTGGCGCGCTGTTCGTGGTCATGTCGCTCTATCCGTGGGACCAGATCGGCACGCAGGGCAGTCCGTTCGTGATGACCTTCGCGCGCATGGGGATTCCCGCGGCCGCTGGCATCGTCAACTTCGTGGTACTGACCGCTGCACTGTCCTCGTGCAATAGCGGCATCTTCAGCACTGGCCGCATGCTCTATAACCTGGCCGAGCAGGGGCAGGCCCTGCCGCTGTTTGCAAAAGTGGACAAGAGAGGCGTGCCGGTGCCGGCCGTGCTGATGTCGGTGGTGGTGCTGCTGGGTGGCGTGCTGCTCAACTACCTGGCGCCCAAAGAGGTGTTCAGCTGGCTGACGGCCATTTCCACTTTCGGCGCGGTTTGGACCTGGGCCGTCATTCTGCTGTCGCAACTCAAGTTCCGCCGCAGCCTCAATCGTCATGAGCAGGCCAACCTCTTCTACAAAATGCCCTTCTGGCCGTATGGCTCTTACATCGCGTTAGGCTTCCTGCTAGTGGTGATCGGCTTGATGGGCTACTTCCCGGATACCCGCGTGGCGCTCGTGGTTGGCCCGGCCTGGCTCGTGGCGCTGGGGGTGCTTTATTACGTGCTGGGGTTCAACCGCAAGGCGGCGTCAGACGAGCGGATCGCGCAACGTCAGCGCGCTGAAGAACTCGTGTAGCAAGCCGAACGTTTGGGCGAAGACGAAGATTGAACAAAACGGCCAGGCGTTCTGACGAGCGCCTGGCCTCTCAACTACCCTGAACGGGATCTGACCACCTGCGTTCGAGTTCGGAACTCAGATATTCGCTTTCCAACCTTCATGGGTTGAAGCGCCGCCGTGCAAACGCCTTAGCGACGCCAGATCCACCCATCCACCCTCCGCGCCTGCCACGCTCTCCGGCAACGGCTGTCGCGGGTCGCCCAAATGCGGCAGCACGCGCAGCGCACCGTCGAAGCACTGCGATTCCGTATAGGCATTCGTGGTGATCACAGCAGGAATACCCGCGGCGCACGCGGCGCGCAGGCCGTTTTCCGAATCTTCGAGCGCGAGGCATGCGGCCGCCGGCACGCCGATCTGCTGCAAGACCGCGTAATACACGTCGGGCGCCGGCTTTTTCACGGGTGCGCTCGATGCATCGCACACCGCCGCGAAACGCTTGCGCCAGCCGGCGCCGAGCGGGCCGCTGAGCAGCGCGTCGAGATTGGTCGTCGTGGTCGTGGTGGCAATCGCCAGCGGCAAACTCGCCGCGTTCGCCTCGTCGATCAGGCGCGCGATGCCCGGCCGCAGCGCCACCGCGCCGCCCTGCACGCGTTCGGTGTAATACCGCGTCTTGATGGCGTGGATCGCGGCTATCGTCTCCTTCATGCGCTTGCCATCAGTCTCTTCCGGCTCGACGCAGCGCCAGTAGCGCTCGATGCGCTCCTTGCCGCCTGCCACGTTGAGTAGACGCGTGTACAAAGCCTCGTCCCAATGCCAGTCGAGCCGGACTTCGGCAAACGCGGCGTTGAACGCTTCGCGATGCACCGCCTCGGTGTCGGCCATGGTGCCGTCCACGTCGAATATGAGCGCCTGCATGGGTCGCCTCTCCTTGCTGTGTTGCGCCATGACGCCATGAGCGCCGGTCACGGCGCCGTTCGCGAACCGGCCACACCAGGTTCGCGCGCTCGTTCTCTCGCGTGTTCACGCGCCTGAAGCCGCGCGTGCTCCGCGCGGCTGCGCAGCCCTTCGATCACGCTCCGGTAGTCCGGCGCGCCGAACACCGCGGAGCCGGCAACGAGCGTATCCGCGCCCGCCGCCGCCACCTGCGCCACGTTATCGAGCTTGATGCCGCCATCGACCTCGAGGCGCGGCCGGCGACCGGTCTGCGCCGCCGCATGGTCGATGAGCGTGGCCACCGCGCGAATCTTTCCGAGCACCGGCTCGATGAACTTCTGCCCGCCAAAACCGGGATTCACCGACATCAGCAGCACGAAGTCGAGGTCGCCCAGCACCTCGTCGAGCCACGCGAGCGGCGTGGCCGGATTGAGCGCGAGACCGGCGCGGCATCCGCGCTCCTTGATCAGATGGAGCGTGCGGTGGACGTGATCGCTCGCCTCGGGATGAAAGCTGATCGAGTTCGCGCCGGCCTGAGCGAACTCGCCGACGAGCGCATCGACGGGCCGCACCATCAGATGCACGTCGATCGGCAATGACGTATGCGGGCGCAGCGCTGCGCACACCATGGGGCCGACCGTCAGGTTCGGCACGTAGTGGTTGTCCATCACGTCGAAATGGAGCCAGTCGGCGCCGGCCGCTTCAAGCGCGCGGACCTCTTCGCCGAGCCGCGCGAAATCGGCGGACAGGAGGCTCGGCGCGATGAGCAAGGGATTGAGCGCGTCCATGGCGTCACCCCTTCTTGCTGTAGCGTTCGGCCATCCGTTCGAGCGGTACCGGCTTGATGCGCGAGGCCGCCCCGGCGCAGCCGAATGCCTCGAAACGGGCGGCGCAGATGCCGCGCGCCGCCTTTCTCGCCGCCGCGAACGCCTTGCGCGGATCGAATTCCGCAGGCTGTTCGGCGAACAGCTTGCGCATGGCGCCCGTCATCGCGAGCCGGATGTCGGTGTCGATATTCACCTTGCGCACGCCGCTGCGAATGCCGCGTTGAATTTCCTCCACCGGCACGCCGTAGGTCTCCTTGATGTCGCCGCCGTAGCGCCGGATGATTTCGAGCCATTCCTGCGGCACCGAAGACGAGCCGTGCATCACCAGATGCGTATCGGGAATGCGTTCGTGGATCTGGGCGATGCGGTCGATGGCGAGAATGTCGCCGCTCGGCTTGCGCGTGAACTTGTAGGCGCCGTGCGACGTGCCGATTGCAATCGCCAGCGCATCCACGCCGGTGCGTTCGACGAAGTCGCGCGCCTCGCCGGGGTCGGTGAGCAGCATGTCGTGGGAGAGCTTGCCCTGTGCGCCGACGCCATCTTCCTCGCCGGCCTCGCCGGTCTCGAGCGAGCCCAGACAACCGAGCTCGCCTTCCACCGACACGCCTACCGCATGCGCCATCTCACAGACGGTGCGCGTGACGCGCACGTTGTACTCGTAGCTGGCCGGCGTTTTCATGTCCTCCTCGAGCGAGCCGTCCATCATCACGCTGGAAAAACCGGAGCGGATCGCCATCTGGCACACGGCGGGACTGCCGCCGTGGTCCTGATGCAGCACGAGGGGAATGTCGGGATGCGCTTCGATGGCCGCGAGCACCATGTGGCGCAGATAAGGCTCGCCCGCATACTTGCGCGCGCCGGCGGACGCCTGCAGGATCACCGGGCTTTGCGTGTCCTCGGCGGCCTCCATGATGGCCTGGATCTGCTCGAGATTGTTGACGTTGAACGCCGGTACGCCGTAGCCGTGCTCGGCAGCATGATCGAGCAACTGGCGCAGTGAGATGAGTGCCATGAGAGTCTCCTCTATAAAAACGAATGCGGCCCGAACCGCGAATCAGCCCGCGCGGCGCTGCAAGATGTCGACGGCCGGCAGCACTTTGCCCTCCAGCACTTCGAGAAAGGCGCCGCCGCCCGTGGAGATGTAGCCCACGTCGGCGGCGATGCCGTATTTCGCAATCGCCGCCAGCGTGTCGCCGCCGCCCGCGAGTGAAAACGCGGGCGATGCGGCGATGGCTCGCGCGATCGTTTCGGTGCCGTGGCTGAACGCGTCGAACTCGAACACGCCGACCGGCCCGTTCCAAACGACCGTGCCCGCCCGGGCAAGCCGCTCCGCCAGCATCGCTGCGGTCTGCGGTCCGATGTCGAGAATCAGGTCGTCCGCTTCGATATCCTTAACATCCTTCACGGCGGCCGGCGCCGTTGCACTGAAGGTCTTCGCGCACACGACGTCGACCGGAATCGGCACCGACGCGCCGCGCGCCGCCATCAAGTCCATGATCTCGCGCGCCTCGCCCGCCAGATCCGGCTCGGCGAGCGACTTGCCGATCGGCAGCCCCGCTGCCAGCATGAAGGTGTTCGCAATGCCGCCGCCGACAATCAGCTGATCGACCTTCGTCGCGAGCGACTTGAGGATCGTCAGCTTGGTCGACACCTTCGAGCCCGCGACGATCGCGACCAACGGGCGCGCTGGCGCATCGAGCGCTTTGCCGAGCGCATCGAGTTCGGCGATCAGCAGCGGCCCCGCGCAGGCGACGCCCGCGTGACGGGCAATGCCTTCGGTGGTGGCTTCCGCGCGGTGCGCGGTGCCGAACGCGTCGTTCACGTAGATGTCGCACAGGCGCGCCATTTTCTGCGCGAGCGCATCGTCGTTGGACTTCTCGCCCGAGTTCGCGCGGCAGTTTTCGAGCAGCACGACTTTGCCCGGCGCGACGTCGAAGCCGCCATCGACCCAGTCTTGCACCAGCCCCACCTCGCAGCCGAGCAATTCCGATAGACGCACGGCGACCGGCGCGAGCGAGTCCTGCGGCCTCAGTTCGCCTTCAACCGGACGCCCGAGATGCGATGTCACCATCACCGCCGCGCCGGCTTGCGCGCACATTGCGATGGCCGGCAGGGACGCGCGAATCCGCGTGTCCTCGACCACACGGCCCTGTTCGTCGAGCGGCACGTTCAGGTCCGCGCGGATAAATACGCGCTTGCCGCGCAATGCGCCGCGCGCGGCCAGATCGTCGAGCTCAGGCACCGATGCGTTCATTGCGACGCCTCCATCCAGGCGAGCGTCGTGTCGAGCATGCGGTTGCTGAAGCCCCATTCGTTGTCGTACCAGCTCAACACCTTGACCAGCGTGCCGCCGATCACGCGCGTCTGCGTGGCGTCGAAAATCGACGAACGCGGGTCGTGATTGAAATCGACGGATACCAGCGGCAAGTCGTTGTAGCCGAGAATGCCCTTCAACTCGCCATGCGCGGCATCCCTGACGATCTCGTTGACCTCTTCGACGCTCGTTGCCCGCGCGGCCGTGAAGGTCAGATCGACCACCGACACGTTGATCGTCGGCACGCGTATCGCAAAGCCATCGAGCCGGCCGTTCAACTCCGGAATCACGAGGCCGACGGCGGCAGCGGCGCCCGTTTTGGTGGGGATCATCGAGTGCGTGGCCGAGCGCGCCCGGCGCAGGTCCTCGTGATACACGTCGGTGAGCACCTGATCGTTCGTATACGAATGAATCGTCGTCATGAGGCCGTGCTCGACGCCAAGCGCCGCATGCAGCGGCTTGACGAGCGGCGCGAGACAATTGGTGGTGCACGACGCGTTCGAGACGACCGTGAACGACTGGCGCAGGAGCGCATCGTTGACGCCATAGACGATGGTCGCGTCGACGTCCTTGCCGCCCGGCGCTGAGATCATGACCTTGTGCGCGCCTGCGGCCAGATGTGCGGACGCCTTCTCCTTGCTCGTGAAATGTCCCGTGCACTCGAACACGACGTCGACATCGAGCGCGCGCCACGGCAGTTGCGCGGGATCGCGCACGGACAGCACCTGGATGCGGTCACCGTCGACCACGAGTGCGTCGCCGTCCACCTCGACGGTGCCCGAGAACGGGCCGTGCACAGTGTCGTAACGCGTGAGATGCGCGTTGATGTGCGCGTCGCCGAGATCGTTGATCGCCACGATGCGGATTTCACGCGTGCGCTTCGACTCGTACAGCGCGCGCAACACATTGCGCCCGATGCGGCCATAACCGTTGATCGCCACGTTGACAGGCATGTCGTCTCCTTGATGTTGTGAATGGGCATCGCCCAATGCTGATTCAGTTCTGATTATGTTCGGATTCCAAATGGCTTCATTCCGGCGGCAGCACGTGGTCCGCCATCTCCGCAATGGACGCGAACACGCGGTCCGGATGCGCCTGCGCGATGGGCGCGCCGTGGTTGTAGCCGTAGGGCACGGCCCACGCGGCGACGCCCGCGCGGCGCGCCGACTGCACGTCGGTGCGCGAATCGCCCAGGTGCGCAGCCGCGTCCGTGGACACGTCGAGGCGCTCGACGCAATAGAGGATCGGTGCGGGATGCGGCTTCTTGTCAGGCAGGCTGTCTCCGCCGAGCACGACGTCGAAATACTGCGCAAATCCCGCGCGCTCGATCAGCCGCTGGGCGAAGCGATGGTCCTTGTTCGTGACCACGGCCATGCGCATGCCGGCAGCGCGCAACCGCGCGAGCGCGGCCGGCACGCCCGGATAGGGCATCGCCGTCGTACCCGCCGTGGCGTCGTAATGCGCGTCGAATACGGGCATCATCTCGTCGAGCGAGACCTGTGCTTCCAGACCGTGGCGCGCGAGCACCTGGCGCATCAGCTCCCGCGTGCCGTTGCCGATGTAGCCGATCACGGTGTCGAGCGAAACCGGCGAGAGACCGTGGGCCTCAAGCGCGCGGTTGACCGCAAGCGCAATTTCGGGTGCCGTGTCGAACAATGTGCCGTCGAGATCGAAGGTGATGAGCTGTGTCTTCATGCCAGGCACGCCTCCACGATGCGCTCCACACTCACGCCGAAGTGCGCGTACAGATCCGAAGCGGGCGCCGATTCTCCGAACGACGCGAGGCCGATTACCTTGCCGTCCGGGCCCACATACTTGTGCCAGAAGTCGCCGTGCGCGGCTTCCACCGCCACGCGGCGCACGTCCGCGGGAAGCACCGCTACTCGATATGCGGCGTCCTGCCGGTCGAACACGGAGCTCGACGGCATCGACACCACGCGTACGCGCACGCCCTGCTGCACGAGCCGCCCCTGCGCTTCAACCGCCAACGACACTTCGGATCCCGTAGCAATCAGCACGACTTCCGGTGCGCCATCCACCGAGTCGCTCAGCACATAGCCGCCCTTGCGGATCTGTTCGGTCCGTGCGTCGTTGGATGGCGCCTGCGGCAGGTTCTGACGTGACAGCACGAGCGAGGTCGGCCCGTGCGCGCGCTCGATGGCCATCTGCCACGCAACCGCGGTCTCGACCGAATCGCATGGGCGCCACACATCGAGCCCCGGAATCAGGCGCAGGCTGGCAACGTGCTCGACCGGCTGATGGGTCGGCCCGTCCTCGCCCAGCCCGATCGAATCGTGTGTGAGCACATGGATCACGCGCAGCTTCATCAGCGCGCTCATGCGAATGGCGTTGCGTGCGTAATCGGAGAACACGAGGAACGTGCCGCCGTACGGAATGAAGCCGCCATGCAGCGCCATGCCGTTCATCATTGCCATCATCCCGAACTCGCGCACGCCGTACGAAAGGTAGTTCGCATGCGGATCGGGCGTGCCGCGAGGCACGAACGCGCGGGACGCATTGACGGCAGTGAGATTGGAGCCGGTCAGGTCCGCCGAGCCGCCGAACAGTTCGGGCAATGCAGGCACCAGCACTTCGAGCGCAAGCTGCGACGACTTGCGCGTGGCGCACGGCGCGGTGGCGTCACATGCCGCGCGAATCAGCTTCCCGGATATACGCGGCCAGTCCTCAGGAAGCTCGCCGTTCGTCCGGCGCTCGAACTCCGCCGCCTCGTCCGGATACTCGATGCGATACGCTTCGAACAACGCCCGCCATTCGCGCACACGGGCCGCGCCGCGCTCGACCTCACTCCAGCTCGCGCGGATCGCCTCGGGAATCTCGAACGGCGCGTGATCCCAGCCGAGCGCGCGGCGCGTCGCTGCGATTTCATCGGCGCCGAGCGGCGCGCCATGCACGTCGTGCGTGTCGGCCTTATTCGGGGAACCCCAGCCGATGGTCGTGCGGCAGACGATCAGCGTCGGGCGTGCTTCGTCGGCGTGCGCCTCGCGTATTGCGGCCTCCACGGCCGCCGCGTCGTGGCCGTCGAGCGGCCCCACCACCTGCCAGCCATACGCGCGAAAACGCGCCGCCGTGTCGTCGGTAAACCAGCCGCTTACGTGGCCGTCGATCGAAATGCCGTTGTCGTCGTAGAAGGCGATCAGCTTGCCGAGCCCGAGCGTGCCGGCCAGCGAACACGCCTCATGGCTCACGCCTTCCATCAGGCAGCCGTCGCCCAGAAACACGTAGGTATGGTGATCGACGACGGGAAATCCAGACCGGTTGAAGCGCGCGGCCAGCAACTGCTCCGCGAAGGCCATGCCCACGCTATTCGCAAGCCCCTGGCCGAGCGGTCCCGTCGTCGTCTCGACACCAGGCGTCAAGCCATATTCAGGATGGCCAGGCGTCCTAGAATGCAGTTGCCGGAAGCGTTTCAACTCATCGAGCGGCAGATCATAGCCCGAGAGGTGCAGCGCCGCGTACAGCAGCATCGAACCATGCCCGTTCGAGAGCACGAAGCGGTCGCGATTCGGCCAGGACGGATTGCCCGGGCTGTGCCGCAGATGATCGCGCCACAGCACTTCGGCAATGTCGGCCATGCCCATCGGCATGCCGGGATGCCCCGACCTGGCGACCTCCACAGCGTCGATAGCGAGAAAGCGCAGCGCATTCGCGAGCTGGCGGCGGCTTGGCGGCGCCGCGCTCTCGCGGCCCGCATGACTAGGGTGATTCATAGAGACACCTCTTTCGTGAGCGTGCGTTACAGCAGCGCCTGCCGGCGGTTGCTCATCAGACGCAGGATCATCGGCGTGAAGATCAGCTGGATGGCGAGCCCCATCTTGCCGCCCGGACACACAATCGTGTTTGGCCGCGACATGTACGAGTCGTGCAGCATCGAAAGCAGATACGGAAAATCGATACCCTTCGGGTCCGCGAAGCGGATCACGAGCATGCTTTCGTCGAGCGAAGGAATGTCGCGCGCGATGAACGGATTCGACGTATCGACGACCGGCACGCGCTGCACGTTCACGTGCGTGCGCGAGAACTGCGGGCAGATGTAGCTCACGTAGTCGGGCATGCGTCGCAGGATCGTGTCGACGACCGCTTCCTGCGAATAGCCGCGCAGGTTCTGGTCGCGATGCAGCTTCTGGATCCATTCGAGATTGATCGTGGGCACCACGCCCACGAGCAGATCCGCATGCTGCGCGACGTCAACGCGGTCGGTCACGACCGCGCCGTGCAGCCCTTCGTAGAACAGCAGGTCGGTGCCTTCCTGCAGATCGGCCCACGGTGTGAACGTGCCCGGCGCCTGGCCGTACTCGGCGCCTTCGGCCTCGTCGTGCAGATACTTGCGGCAGCGGCCCGTGCCGTTCTCGCCGTAGGCCGCGAACAGTTGCGCGAGTTCCTCGAACAGGTTCCCGCTCGGCCCGAAGTGGCTGAAGCCGTGCTCGCCGGACGCCTCGGCCTCCTTGAGCTTCTGGCGCATCTGCAGGCGATCGTAGGCATGAAACGAATCGCCTTCGATGATGGCGGCGTTCACACCCTCGCGCCGGAAAATGTGCTGGAACGCACGGGTGATGGTTGTCGTGCCTGCGCCCGACGAACCCGTGATCACCACAATCGGATGTTTGGTCGACATGTCTCCTCCTGATGCTCGATCTCGTTGGCGCGCGCCTCAGTGCGGCGCGCGGAACAGCGAACGCGTATTGAAAAGCGGTGAATCGAAGGGCTCGCCGGCACCTCGGTCGAACTCGCTGTGATAGTGTTCGATGCGCTCGACCTCGCGCAGTGAGCCGAGGATGACCGGCACGCGCTGATGCAGCGCATCGGGCTCGACTTCGAGAATGCGTCCGCGCCCCGTCGATGCACGCCCGCCCGCCTGCTCGACGAGCATCGCCATGGGGTTCGCCTCGTAGAGCAGCCTCAGCCGGCCGGGTTTCGCCGGATCCTTCTTGTCCTTCGGGTACATGAACACGCCGCCGCGCATGAGGATGCGGTGCACCTCGGCCACCAGCGACGCAATCCAGCGCATGTTGAAGTCCGTCTGGCGCGGACCGGCCTTGCCTTCGAGGCATTCGTCGACATAGCGCTGCACGGGCGGTTCCCAATAGCGCATGTTCGACGCGTTGATGGCGAACTCGCGCGTTTCCTCGCAGATCCGCATATCCGGGTGCGTGAGGATATACGCGCCGATTTCCGGATCGAGCGTGAAGCCGTGCACGCCACGGCCGAGCGTCAGCACGATCATGTCGGCGGGCCCGAACAGCGCATAGCCCGCGCAGACCTGCGCCGTGCCCGGCTGCAGAAAGTCCTCCACCGTCGGCTCGGTCACGCCGGGAGGCGCCATGAGCACCGAGAAGATGGTGCCGACGGTCACGTTGACGTCGATGTTCGACGAGCCGTCGAGCGGGTCGAACAGCAACAGATAGCGCCCGCGCGGATACCCCGAAGGAATCTCGTAGGCGTGCTCGAGCTCCTCGGAGACCATGCCCGCGAGCTGGCCGCCCCACTCGCAGCACGAGAGCATGATCTCGTTGGAAATCACGTCGAGCTTCTGCTGCGTCTCGCCCTGCACGTTCTTCATGCCCGCCGCGCCTATCGCGCCATCGAGCGCGCCGCGAGCGACGCGCGCGCCGATATACTTGCAGGCGGTCTGGATATCGTTGACGAGCGCGGCAAGCTGCTCGTCCCGCGCCGGATGACGGCGGTGCTCCTCGATGATGAACTTCGAGAGCGTCGTTCGGCCATGTTGCATGGACGTCTCCTTTATCGATCTGTCTTTTATGCGTTGTCGCCGAACACGCGGCTCGCGCGAATGTCGGCAGCCACGAGGGTTTCGAGTGCTTCCCGCGTCACGGGCGCATGCGACGAGAACACGCGACTGGCCTGGCGCAGCCGCGCACGGTCGAGCGCATTGCGGATCGAGCGCGCATTCGCGAAGTTGGGCTGCGCCTTGCGCCGCGCAATGTAGTCGTGGAACGCGGCCTTCGCCTCGTCGTCGAGCCGGTAGTGCATGTCGTGCAGCATCCGTTCCGCAATCTCGAAGAGCTCCGTGTCGGTGTAGTCGGGAAAATCGATGTGATGCGCAATGCGCGACTTGAAACCTGGATTGCTCTGGAAAAACGTATCCATGCGCTCCTTGTAGCCGGCGAGGATCACAACGAGGTCGTCGCGCTGGTTCTCCATGATCTGCAGCAGGATCTCGATCGCCTCCTGGCCGTAGTCGCGCTCGTTCTCGGGGCGATACAGGTAGTACGCCTCGTCGATGAAGAGCACGCCGCCCATCGCGCGCTTGAGCACCTCCTTCGTCTTGGGCGCGGTGTGGCCGATGTACTGGCCCACCAGGTCGTCGCGGGTCACGGCCACCACGTGGCCTTTCCTCACGTAGCCGAGGCGATGCAGGATCTCGGCCATGCGCATCGCGACCGTGGTCTTGCCCGTGCCCGGGTTGCCGGTGAAGCACATATGCAGCGACGGCGCAGCGGTCGCCATGCCGAGCTCCTTGCGCGCGCGCTCGACCACGAGAAACGCGGCAATCTCGGCGATGCGGGTCTTAACTGGCTTCAATCCGATCAGCTCGCGATCGAGGCGCTCGAGCACATCGTGAATCTGTGCGTCGCGCACGATGGCCTGCAGATCGATGGCGGTTTCAGTGCTCATGGCGTCCAGTCCCGTCAATAGTGAGGATTGCCTGGCGCGCGGCTTGCGCCGCGCGCCGCTCGGGGTATCGACATCAAGCCGTTTGGCGTACGCGCATCACGCGTAGCGCTCGCCCGACGGCTTGTCGTCCGCGTAGGGGTGCAGGCTGTAGTGGAGCTTGCGCGCCGCGCCGTCGTCGCGTCCGAGGCGGAAGCCCGGCTCGTTCGCCGGCCGCGCGACGATGAACGACAGGCGTGTCGTCTCGAAGCCGAAGGTGGAATCGAACGCGTTCACCTTCACGTAATGGCTCGGCTTAGCCTTGCGGCACGCATCGACTTCGAGCATCACGCCGGCGGCGTCCCTGAGATCGAACATCGGCAGGCCCCACATTTCCCAATACGCGTTGCGCGGGTGCGGATCGTCGGTGAATTCCACGGAGCAGGCCCAGCCCTCGCGCAGCGCGTAGTCGATCTGTGCGCGGATCTCGTTGTCGGTGAGATCCGGCAGGAAAGAAAAAGTCCCTTGTGTGAGTCGCATATCGTTCTCCTATCCTTGTGGCGTGCGTTACGAGGCCGTTGCCGTGGTCACGAAGTCCGGCGTGTCAGTGGACGCGTAGTTGAAGGTCACGTCGCGCCAGGTGTCGAGCGCCTGCTTGAGCGGCGTGCACCAGCGCGCAGCCTCTTCGAGAATCTGTGGCCCCTCGGCCGCGATATCGCGCCCTTCGTTGCGTGCCTTCGTCATCGTTTCAAGCGCGACGCGATTCGCGGTCGCGCCGGCCTGAATGCCCATCGGGTGGCCGATCGTGCCGCCGCCGAACTGCAGCACGACGTCGTCGCCGAACAGCGTGAGCAATTGATGCATCTGCCCCGCGTGGATGCCGCCCGAGGCGACCGGCAAGACCTTCTTCAGCGCCGCCCAGTCCTGCTCGAAGAACAGGCCGCGCTGCAGATCGACTTGGTTGCGCTCGTCGCGGCAGACGTTGTAAAAGCCCTGCACGGTGAGCGGATCGCCTTCGAGCTTGCCTACCGCCGTGCCCGTGTGCAGGTGGTCGACGCCCGCGAGCCGCAGCCATTTCGCGATCACGCGGAACGACACGCCGTGGGACTTCTGCCGCGTATAGGTGCTGTGGCCCGCGCGGTGCATATGCAGAATCATGTCGTTCTTGCGCGCCCAGTTCGAGATCGACTGGATCGCGGTCCAGCCGATCACGAGGTCAACCATCACGATGCACGAACCCAGCTCCTTGGCGAATTCGCCGCGCTCGTACATGTCCTCCATCGTCGCGGCGGTAATGTTCATGTAATGCCCCTTGATCTCGCCGCTCATCGCCTCCGCGCGCTTGACCGCTTCCGTGCAGTACAGAAACCGGTCGCGCCAATGCATGAAAGGCTGCGAGTTGATGTTCTCGTCGTCCTTCGTGAAGTCGAGACCGCCGGCGAGCCCCTCGTAGACGACGCGCCCGTAGTTCTTTCCGGAGAGGCCGAGCTTGGGCTTCATGGTCGCGCCGAGCAGTGCGCGGCCGAACTTGTCGAGCCGCTCGCGCTCCACGACGATGCCGGTCGGCGGCCCCTTGAAGGTCTTCACATAGGCGACCGGAATGCGCATGTCTTCCAGGCGCAATGCCTTCAGGGGCTTGAAGCCGAACACATTGCCGATGATCGACGCGGTGAGGTTCGCGATCGATCCTTCCTCGAACAGCTCGAGCTCGTAGGCGATATAGGCGAAGTACTGCTGCTCGGTAGACGTGCCGGGGCCCGTGTTGGGCACCGGGTCGACGCGGTACGCCTTCGCGCGATACTTGTCGCAGGCGGTGAGCCGGTCGGTCCACACCACGGTCCATGTCGCGGTGGACGATTCGCCCGCGACGGCAGCAGCCGCCTCGTCCGGGTCCACACCCTCCTGAGGCGTGATGCGGAACAGGGCGATCACGTCCGTATCCTTGGGTTCATAATCCGGCTGCCAGTACCCCATCTGCTTGTACTTGAGCACGCCGGCCGCATAACGTTGCTTGGCGTCCGTAATCACACCGCTTTCCACAGGCTTGGTCATCGTCTCGCTCCTTGGTGGCTGACCTCATGGACACCAAGGTTATGCGGCGGGATAATTCATGTACATTCACGAATTTCTTTTCGTCGATTAAGGATTTCTTAATGAGAGGCGTGACGCTCCGGCAGATCCGTGTCTTCGTCGCAGTGGCACGCCATCTGAACTTCTCGCGCGCAGCCGAAATGCTGAGCCTCACGCCGCCCGCGGTCACGATGCAGATCCGCGAGCTCGAAGCGCAGATCGGCTTGCCGCTCTTCGACCGTGAAGGCAGGAATGTCTCGCTCACCATCACGGGCGAATATTTCCTCGTCTATGCGCGCAAGATCCTGGCGACGCTGAAAGACGCCGAGGACATGGTGGCCCGCTTCAAGAAGGTCCAGACCGGGCGGCTCGTGATCGGAATGGTCAGTACCGCGCAGTATTTCGTGCCGCCACTGCTCGGACGCTTTTGCAAGGACCACCCGGGCGTCGAGGTGAGCCTAACCGTTGGCAATCGTCAGACGCTGGTGGAGCAATTGCAGCGCAACGAAGTGGATCTGGCCGTGATGGGACGCCCTTCCAGGGAGCTTGCCACGCGCGCGGAGCCGTTCGCGGCCCACCCGCTCGTGTTCGTCGCGGCGCCGGACCATCCGCTGGCGCGGCTCGGCCACGTGCCGTTCCAGGCGCTTGAGGGCTATGACTTCATCGTGCGCGAGCCCGGCTCCGGCACCCGCGCGGTGCTGGAGGCCTACTTCGAGAAGCACGGCCTGACGCCGCACATCACCATGGAAATGTCGGGTAACGAAACGATCAAGCAGGCCGTGATGGCCAATATGGGCGTCAGCCTCCTGTCCCTTCACACGCTGGGGCTCGAACTGAGCAGCGGACGCCTGGTCGTAGTCGACGTCGAAGACACACCGGTATTGCGCCGGTGGTATATGGTAAACCTGCTGTCGAAGATATTGTCGCCGCCCGCCGAGGCGTTTCGCTATTTCATGCTCGAGCACGCGGAAAATTATCTGTCGCAAGAATTCGGACAGACATGAAAAGCGTGGGCGTAGCCGATATTTAGAATCGGATTTGAATCGACTACGTCGCCGATACTTGTAATCGGATTTGAAACGACGAAACCGCCGTTGCCCGGGACCGGCGCAACGGCGTACATTCGTTCGGATAACTCAGGTACCGGCGCCTTCCGACGCCGGTGTGGCCGCATTCGAGGCGTGGCCGATGCCGCCTTCCTGCAGCCAGTAGCCGAGGCCCATGAAAACCGCTCCGCCGGCGATATTCCCCGCTGTCACGAAAACTTCGTTGTGGATCGCTCCGGCGAGCGTGATCGACGCGGGGTGATCGGCCATCAGCGCCAGCGCGAAGGCAAACATGTTGGCCACGCTGTGCTCGAAGCCGCAGGCCACGAATGCGAAGATGGGCCAGAAGATGAGTCCGAGCTTTGCCGCATCGTTCTTCGTGCGAGCGGCCATCCAGATCGCGAGGCACACCAGCCAGTTGCAAAGCAGGCCCTTGGAGAAGAGCACGAGGCCCGGGGCCGCCATCTTTGCCTCCACGGCCTTGAAGAATACCGCTGAGCCATCGGTCAACAGCACGCCGCCGCCGCCCGCAAGCAAGATGGCCGAGAGCACAATGGCGCCACACAGGTTGCCTGTCCACGACGCTATCCATACCAGCAGCAGGCCGCCCACTCCGGTCTCCCCGCGCAACAGGGCCAGCGGCATATACATGGCCGTTCCCGTGAACAGATCGGAGCCGGCGAACACAACTATGGTGAGCGCGCAGGCGAACACCGCGCCCATCACGAGATGCACGAAAGCCGGATCGACGTGCGCACCCACCGTAAACATCAGAATGTCACCGAAGCCGATATAGGCGCCTGCCATCGCAGCACCAATCAGAAACGCCAGAGGCGCATGCAGCGCCGTCGACGCACGGTTGGCGCCTCTTTTCGCAAACAGGTCGATACTTTCCGCGTACATTGCTGCTCCCAATAAGGATCGGTCTCCGCCGCCGGAGACGGGCCGGGTCATGCACCGCATGGCCCGATATTCACCCCCCCTCTTTCTCTTGCCTGCCATCGATTTATGGAGTGCAAGGTTAGGTGGCACAGCAATCCCTGTACATTCAGCTTTTTCTTGCCTGAACTTAAGAAGTTCTGAATCGACCGCAACCCGGTGCGTTACGTTGCTCGCCGTCTGGATTGCCTTCGCAACCGTGCGCTGTCTCGCCAGTTTTTAAAAAATCGACCTGCTATTTTCCGATACTTCAAATCGCCTGAGCAAAGCCGGCAATTCAAAGCCCGTTCGGTTCGATGCGATTGATCGGCCGCGCACGACGGTGCCATAATCCCTCTACGGATGACGAACCAACGGGAGCCGAAAGTGACACGTGAACATAAGGACCGGCGGCACCCGCTTCTGCGCGACCTGAAGTGGACGGTCATTCTCTGGTGCGTTGGATTCGGCGCAACCGCTTTACTTACGCTACCGTTTCACTTTCTCGTGATGGCCATGATGAAGAAGTAAAGGCGCGTGCTTACGCCTGGCGCGCGCACGATGCTGCAAGCTTTCCGACCGTGATGACCGCCTGCTCGATTTCCGGCGACCATGGCGTGCTGTAATTGAGCCGGATGAAGTTGCGATAGTTGTTCGACACGGAAAACATATAACCCGGTCCGATCGTGATGCCGCGCGCCAGAGCGAGCTGGTAGAGGTTCATTGAATCCACTTGCGCCGGCAACTCGATCCATAGCACGTACCCGCCCATCGGCGTCGACGTGCGCGTGTCCGCCGGAAAAAAGCGCGTGACCATCGACTTCATCAGATTGGCCTGCTGCGCGTAGTTCTTGCGGATACGCCGCAAATGATGCTCGTAGCCGTCGCGCTCGAGGTATTCGGCAATGGCCAGTTGAGGAATCACCGAAGTCGTCAGGGTATTCAGAAACTTCAGCTTTTCGACCTCGTCGCGATAGCGGCCCGGCAAAGCCCAGCCGATGCGATACGCCGCTGTCAAACTTTTCGAAAATGACCCGCAGTGCAGCACGGTGCCTTTCTTGTCATAGGATTTGAGCGTAGTGGGATGCGAGTCGCCGAAATACAGCTCGTTGTAAACGCCGTTTTCGATCACCGGAATGCCCGCCTTGGCGAGCAGATCGACGAGTGCGCGCTTGCGCTCGTCAGGCATCTGAAACCCGAGCGGATTCTGAAAATTCGGCATCACCATGCAAGCAGCAATCGGCCCCGCTTCAATGATTTTCGTCAGCGCCTCGATTTCGATGCCGTACTCGGGGTGCGTCGCCACCTCGATCGCCTTCATGCCCGATCGCTCGATGGCGTGCAGCATGGCGTAGAACGTGGGCGACTCCACGGCGATCACGTCGCCCGGCTTGGCGACCGCCTGCAGACACAGATTGATCGCCTCCGTCGCGCCGACCGTCACGATGATCTCGTTGGGGTCCACGGCCATGCCGTTCTCGAGGTAGCGTCGGGCGATCTGGCGAACCAGTTCCGGTGTGCCCGGCGGCAGCGCGTTGGTGACGCCCCAGAGTGACTTCCTGCGTCCCGCTGCCGACGCATAGCGATTGAGCTTTTCGTAGGGAAAAAGCTGCGGATCCGGATACGGCGAACCGAGCGGCACGGCGTCGTCGGTGCCAATGGAACGCAAGGTGGACAGCACGAGGCGGCTCACGTCCACCGTGGCCGACACCGCGATCGGCCGGCTCGTGCGCAGTTCGTCCGAATGCACGTCCGCTGCGCCCATGCGCGCGCTCACGAAATAGCCGGACTGCGGGCGGCTCTCGAGCACCCCCCGGCTTTCCAGCAGCAAGTACGCCCGAATCACGGTGGTGATGCTGATGCGGTGCTGCTGGCTCGCCTGGCGCACCGAAGGCACGCGGTCGCCTGGCCCATAAACGCCTTTGCGAATCAGCGTTTCGATATCGTCCGCGAGCTTTTCGTAAAGTTTCACTGCGATCTCCCCAGTGGTCGCTTGCAGCACAGTTCGTGCAGTGTACTGTGCCGGGCGAAACTGTACTCAAGGTTGCAGATGAATTCTGTATGTCATGGATGCCGCTTTTAGCGCCTATGCTTGTGCATAGATGTTTCGCGACCGATAACCGATAACTAATATCGGATCGGCAACCGTTCACGCCAGCACGCCGCCTCCCTAGAATGAGCTGGACAATGTTCACCTTAACTCAATTCACGCTACAGATTCTCAGACCTGTGAGGTCCCGATGCAGCGTGGCTCCGGCCTTGCGCCGCATGCATAGAAAACACAATGGAGTTTCCCATGACGAAACTACGTGATGTGCCCGGCGTCCATCCCTACACCGGTCCCGCAGGCGGATGGGGCGCACTCAAAGCAACCGCGCAGGCGATTCACGATCAAATGGAAAGCATCGCGGCGCCTATTACGCTGATGCGGACCAATCAACCCGACGGCTTCGATTGCCCTGGTTGCGCGTGGCCCGACAAAGAGCATCGCTCCACCTTTCAGTTCTGCGAAAACGGCGCGAAGGCCGTGACCTGGGAAGCCACAACGAAGCGCGTGACGCCGGAATTCTTCGCTGCGAACACCGTTGCCTCGCTGCTGCAAAAGACCGACTATGAGCTCGAAGACATGGGCCGGCTCACCCACCCGCTGGTCTACGACCGCGCAAGCGACACGTTTCGCGCCGTCGACTGGGAAGACGCGTTCGCACGCATCGGCGAAATCCTGCGCTCGCTCCCGCCGGATCAGGTCGAGTTCTACACGTCGGGGCGCGCGTCCAACGAGGCCGCGTTTCTGTACCAACTCTTCGTGCGCGAGTACGGCACCAACAATTTCCCCGATTGCTCGAACATGTGTCACGAGCCAACCAGCGTTGGCCTGCCGCGATCGATCGGCATCGGCAAAGGCACCGTCTCGCTCGAAGATTTCGATTCGACCGAACTCATCATTTCGATCGGCCACAACCCGGGCACCAACCATCCGCGCATGATGGGCACCTTGCACGAAGCATCGCGGCGCAACGTGCCCATCATCGTCTTCAATCCCCTGCGCGAGCGCGCGCTCGAACGCTTTGCCGACCCGCAGAGCATGATCGAAATGGCCACGTTCGGCTCGACCCGCATCGCATCCACCTACTTCCAGCTGGACGCGGGCGGCGACGCGGCTGCGCTCAAGGGCATCATGAAGGTGTTGCTGCAAATGGAGGCCGAGCAGGGCGGCGTAATCGACCAGGCGTTCATCGCGCAGCATACCGAAGGTTTCGACGCGTTCGCCGCAGACCTCGAAGCAACCTCGTGGGAAGACATCGAGAAAGCCAGCGGCCTCACGCGGCCCGACCTCGAGCACGTGGCGATTGCCTATGCGAAGTCGAACGCGACCATCGTCACGTACGGCATGGGCGTCACCCAGCACAACAAAGGCACGGCCAACGTGCGCCTGATCGCCGATCTGCTGTTGCTGCGCGGCAATTTCGGCAAGCCTGGCGCAGGCATTTGTCCGCTGCGCGGCCATTCGAACGTGCAAGGCAATCGCACCGTGGGCATCACCGAGAAGCCATCGAAAGATTTCCTCAAGCTGATCGAGAAGGCCTGCGGATTCACGCCGCCCGACGGACACGGCCACGACGCGGTGCAAGCCATGCAGGCGATGATCGACGGCAACGCCAAGGCGCTGCTCTGCCTCGGCGGCAATTTTGCGGTTGCGCTGCCCGACTCCGAACAGTCGTTTCCCGCGATGGCGGCGCTCGACTTGAGCGTTCATGTCGGCACGAAGCTCAATCGCACGCATCTGCTGGTTGCGAAGGAAACCTACATATTTCCGTGTCTCGGCCGCACGGAGCTCGACATGCAGAGCAGCGGGCGTCAATCCATCACCGTGGAAGATTCGATGTCCATGGTTCACGCGTCGGCGGGAAAACTCACGCCCGCTTCCGACCAGTTGCGCTCGGAGCCCGCTATCGTTGCAGGCATCGCGCGCGCCACGCTGCCCAATACGAAAGTCGCATGGATGGACCTCATCGCCGACTATGACAAGATCCGCGACCTGATCGAGCAGACGGTCCCCGGCTTCGAGGACTTCAACCGGCGCATTCGCGTGCCTGGCGGGTTCCGCTTGCCGCTACCGCCCACCGAGCGCCAGTGGCACACGCCATCGGGCAAGGCCGAGTTCTCCGTCTATGGGGGCGTGAAGGAAGACGCCGACGTGCTGGCCGCGGAGAACGTGCTGCGGTTGATCACGATACGCAGCCACGACCAGTACAACACGACGATCTACGCGATGGACGACCGCTACCGCGGCGTGTTTGGCCGGCGCGACGTGCTCTTCATGAACGGCGACGACATGGCGGCGTATGGCATCGAGCACGGCGATCTCGTCGATATCGAAACGGTCACGCCGGGCCGTACGCTGCGCCTGAAAAACATTACCGCCATCGTGTACAGCATCGCACGCGGTTCAGTCGCCGCCTACTACCCGGAAGCCAACGTGCTGGTTCCGCTCGACTATATCGACAAGGAGAGTGGAACGCCCTCGTACAAGTCCGTGCCCGTGCGCGTGTTGCGCGCGGCAGGGTAGTCTCAGGCAGTTGCGGTGTCCGGCCGGGCACGCCGCCTGGTTGTGTTGTCCCGGCCGGAATGTCTGTGGCGTGTGAATACAGCCGTCACCTGGAGCGCAAAAGAATCATGGACATCTTCGACGCATTTCATCTCGCCAGGCTGCAGTTCGCATTTACGGTCTCGTTTCACATCGTCTTTCCGGCGATCAGCATCGGCATGGCGAGCTTTCTTGCCGTGCTCGAATGGCGCCTTCTGCTCACGGGCGATGCGGCTTACAAGGACATGTACCGCTTCTGGTCGAAGATTTTCGCGGTGGGATTCGGCATGGGCGTGGTCTCGGGCGTCGTGATGGCTTACGAGTTCGGGACCAACTGGAGCGGATTTTCGACCATTGCAGGCAATATCACGGGGCCGCTGCTGACCTATGAAGTCTTGACCGCGTTCTTCCTGGAAGCGGGTTTTCTCGGCGTCATGCTGTTCGGCTGGAATCGCGTGAGCCCGAAAGCCCATTTCTTCGCCACGCTCATGGTCGCGGTCGGCACGCTCATTTCGACCTTCTGGATTCTCTCGTCGAACAGCTTCATGCAAACGCCGCAGGGCTATGCGATTCAGAACGGCCGCATCGTGCCCGTGGACTGGTTCAAGGTGATCTTCAATCCCTCGTTCCCATTCCGTCTCGCGCACATGACCATCGCGGCCTTTATCGTCGCCGCCTTTATCGTGGCTGCTTGCGGCGCCTGGCATTTGCTCCAGGGGCGGCGCGACGTGCCGGTAAAGCGCAGTTTGTCGATGGCGCTGTGGATCCTGCTCTTTCTCGCGCCCATTCAGATTCTGGTTGGCGACGCGCACGGTCTCAACACGCGTGAGTATCAGCCGGCGAAGATCGCCGCCATTGAAGGACTCTGGGAAACCGAGCACGGCGGCACCGCACTCAACCTGATCGGCTTTCCCGACATGAATGCGGAAGTGACGCGCTATGCGATCAAGGTGCCGCATCTCGGCAGCCTGATTCTCACCCACAGCTGGGACGGCGAAATTCGCGGACTCAAAGAGTTTCCGCCCGCGGACCGTCCGTACTCGCCCATCGTGTTCTGGACATTCCGGATCATGGCGGGGCTCGGCATGCTGATGCTATTGACCGCCGTGGTCGGCCTTCTGCTTCGTCGCGGCGGCCGCCTTTACGAAGCACGCTGGTTCCAGTGGTTCGTGTTCTGCATGGGGCCATCGGGCATCCTGGCCCTGCTGGCCGGCTGGATCACGACTGAAGTGGGCAGGCAGCCGTGGACCGTGTATGGCGTCGTGCGCACCGTGGACTCGGTGTCGCCCATCGGCGCGCAACAGGCCGGCGTCTCATTGCTGATCTTCGTGATTGTCTATTTTCTCGTCTTCGGAACAGGCGTCTATTACATGCTCAAGATGATGAAGAAGGGACCGGCTACCGGCATCGAAAGTGTCGAATCGCTCAAGTATCCGGGACTGCACAATCGTGCACTCGACGCTGTGGTGGGGGACTGAGGCCATGCAAATCGATCTTCCTGTGATCTGGGCCGCCATCATCGGACTCGGCGTTTTCATTTATGTGATGCTCGACGGATTCGATCTGGGCATCGGCCTGCTGTTTCCGTTCTTCGAAGGAAAAGCCGAACGCGAGGTGATGCTCAATACGGTCGCGCCGGTTTGGGACGGCAACGAAACCTTCCTCGTGCTCGGTGGCGCGGGCCTTTATGGTGCCTTTCCGGTGGTCTACTCGACGCTGCTGCCCGCCAACTACATGCCGCTGATTCTCATGGTGGTGGGCCTGATCTTTCGCGGCGCGGCCTTCGAGTTGCGCGCGAAAGCCACGCGCACGCAGCATGCGTGGGATCTCGCGTTTATCGGCGGGTCAGCGCTTGCCGCCATGTGCCAGGGCATCACGCTCGGCTCGCTCCTGCAGGGCATCAAGATCGTCGACGACAAGTTCGCGGGCGATCCGTTCGACTGGTTCTCGCCGTTTAGCGTGTTCTGCGGTTTCGGCGTGTTGCTCACCTATGCGACGCTCGGCTGCGGCTGGCTGATCCTGAAGACCGACGGCGAGCTGCAACGCAAGATGCGCGCGGTGATGCGCCCGCTCCTTGCCGTGCTGCTCCTCGCGATTGCCACCGTTAGCCTCTGGACCGTGCTCGGCCTGCCCGCCGTGCGGCAACGCTGGTTCCTCAGCGGCAATCTCGTCTGGTTCCTGCCGGTGCCGATTCTCGTGGTGCTGTGCGCATTGGGCATCTACCGTTCGCTGAACCGGCGCCACGAAGCGATGCCCTTCCTGCTCTCGCTGGCGATCTGCTTTCTCGGCTATACCGGGCTGGTCATCAGCATCTGGCCGTATATCATTCCGCCCTCGCTCACGATCTGGGACGCCTCGTCAAGCCATTCGAGCCAGCTCTTCGCGCTCGTGGGAACGGTCATCGTGCTGCCGGTCATTCTCGTCTATAACGCCATGCAATATCGCGTGTTCCGGGGCAAGGTGCGCGAAGGCGACCACGGCTATCACTGAAGTTCAAGCGCGTGAGAATGAGTAAAAGGCCATCATGATCGTCCGGCCCCGAGAAAACTGGTTCCGTTTGCTGTTCGTCTGGAACGGATCGGTTCTGTCTTCAATCATTCCCCAACTGTGCTTCATGGCCGTGGTGAGTACGCTCGCGGTCTTCACGCACGGGCGCGTATTTGGGGAAAAGATTCCGCTCAACACCGCGCCCTTCACGCTGTTCGGCGTTGCGCTGGCGATCTTCCTCGCGTTTCGAAACAACGCCAGTTATGAGCGCTTCAACGAAGCGCGACATCTCTGGGGCACTTTGCTGATCGCTTCGCGCACGCTGACTTCGCAGATTCTTTGCTACCTTCCGGAACGCGCGGATACCCTGCGCATCGCGCACCAGGTTATCGGCTTCGCTTACGCGATCAAGCACGAGTTGCGCGGCACCGATCCCGCGATGGATCTGGAGCGTCTTCTTGGCCACGAACAGGCCGAGAAGGTGCGCGGCCAGATCTATAGACCGGTGTCCATTCTCAACGAAATACGACACGAGCTCTCGAACCCGAAGCATCGCGTTCAATCATCCGATACGAAGCTATGGATGCTCGACGCACAAATCGGCGAGATGGGCAAAGTGCTGGGCGGGTGCGAGCGGATTGCCTCGACGCCCATCCCGTTCGCGTATAACGTGCTGCTGCATCGCACCGTCTACGCCTATTGCGTTTTGCTGCCGTTCGGGCTGGTCGATTCGACGGAGTTTTTTACGCCGCTGCTATGCGTGTTCATTGCCTATACGCTGATTGCGCTCGAAGCGATTGCAAGTGAAGTGGCCGATCCGTTCAGCGTGGCGCCCAACGCGCTCGCCCTGGACGCCATGTCGCGCAACATCGAGCGCTCCGTTCTCGAACTGTGCGGGTGCCCCGTTCCTGCTCCGGTCGAGCCCGTTCGCCCCTATCAGCTGACCTGAGCGCCAACTGTTATCTCTGTGCTCACGCAGTGCCCATTTCATTAAAACTGTACTCTATTTAATGAGCGCGATTTGTGCGCTCAGCGCATGAGTGATCCCTCTTACGCTTACACCATCGACGCGTCGCCATTCAGGGACGCCAAGCAAGAATTGGAGCTAAACGATGCGAGGGATCTCATGTCAACGCCATTTGCTGAAGGACGCACCGCGAATATCGCCGGCCACGGTAAGGAACGTAATGTGAACTTGCTGGAGGCCATGCGGATTTACGTGAGAGTGGTAGAAAGAGGGAGCATTTCGGGCGCAGCAAGAGATCTGGACATCGGTCAGCCGGCCGTGAGCGAGCGCATCGAGCGGCTCGAAAAATTCCTCGGGTGCCGGTTGCTGCAACGCAACGCACGCGCCTTCAAATGCACGCCCGAAGGCACGATTTTTCACGAGCGCAGCAAGGCTGTTCTAGGCGCCGTGGAGCAAGCCGTGGCCGAGGTTTCGAACGACGAACAAGCCGTGAAAGGCTCGATTCGTATTGCAGCGCCGCACTGTTTCGGGGAAACCCTGCTGCCGGAAGGCATCAAGCGTATCCGCGAAAGCTATCCGCTCATCGACATCGAGCTCGTGCTCAACGACAAGATCGCCGATCTGGTCACCGAGGGCGTGGACATCTCGTTTCGTCTCGGGCAGCTGGCCGATGGTGCGTACATTGCCTGGCCGCTCGGGGACATCGAGCGCGTGCTGGTTGCTTCGCCGGATTATCTGCAGCGGCACGCCGCAATCGACGATCTGGCGGAGCTGGCAGGGCACAACCTGATTCGCGTGAAAGGAACTTTCGAGGCGGACCTGCTGCCCGTCTCGCGAGATGGCACGCTCGTCGATAGCGTCCCTATCCGGACGATCGTCAAGACCACGCATTGGCGTCCGATGTATGAAATGGTGTTGTCGGGACTCGGGCTCGGTGTGCTTGACGCGCCGGCCGTCAAGGACGCGCTCGAAGCGGGCCGCCTGGTGCGGGTGCTCCCGCAGTACGAGATGCCTGCGCTTGCGCTGAACCTGCTGATCCAGCCGCAACGGCCCATTTCTTTGCGGGTCCGTAAAGTTGTCGACACGCTCAGGAGTTATATCGCCGGGACCCTGTCCCGATAGCAAACCCGGAACCATGCGATCGCGGTGGATCGCATGGTTCACATCCACGAATCAGTCACAAATCAGTCACATCAACGGGCATTGAGATCGCGCACGATCTGCTCGGCTTCCTGCGAAGATTCCACCCTGAAAAACCAGCACTCGGCGTGCTCGCGAAGGGCGACCCATGAGCGATCCTCACGAATATTCATTATATGGTGGACGAGTTTGCAGCCTCGCTCCAGACCGTCACGATTGGCCTCCGCCTCCGTCAACCATTCCGGCTGCACGGTGTCCGGGCTACAGGTAGCAAACAAGCGGCCATCGTGTCGAATCTCCACATGCGCGACCCAGCCGCCTCGCTCGTTGTCCCGCGATTGCGCCGTTATCTGAAACCCCTCGTACGTCGTACTTTCGATTCGTGCCATTCGCCGTCTCCATCGTCATTCAGGTTGCGGTCGTGATTTCCCCGCCGCGGACGGCTGTCCGGCCGTGGAGGTTCGAATTTCCAGCACTGCACGATGAATAGCTTCCGTGAGTGCATTGTTGATTTCAATGAGCCTGCGCATTTCGTCCTGCAGTTTCAGGAGCGCCTCGGCGTCCCTGTAAGTTTGCAGCGCCTGCTTATCCGATGCCGCGGCCGCCACCTTTTGACCGACCATGATGACCGAAAGCAGGACAAGCTGTAAAAATGTCTGGGCGAGCCACGCAACGAGCGCTGAAACGCCGCTTTGAATCGCCGACGGCGAGCTTACCAGCGCAATCGCTGCAAACGCGTAGGCACACCACATCGTTCCGACGACATTGGTGATCGCGACGGCAATCTTGCCATTCAGCCCCACGTGCTCGTGCGAAGTGAGATGCGGCCCGGCCTTCTTGCGCTCTCCTCCACGCGCACTCGCTGCGTTGTCAGTTTTCATCATTGCGCCCCAATCGTTACGGTGCATCTGTCTCCATGCCAGGGAAATCGTACCTCCAAACGCACCATGCGAAATTATGGGTTGCTTTTTGTCCAACCGATACCTGCTATCGAGCAGGGACATCGAGCGATATCCCACCGATATAAAGTATCGGATGACCGCAGGTTCACACCGGCTGAGTCCGCCAATAGAATTCAATCGTCAAATTGTCCCTTCTGGTTTTCATCGCGCTCTCGTCCGATGGCCGGGGTGCTTGCAAACAGGAACTCCGATCATGCCTACACTCTGCGATATCTGCCACGCGCGCCCCGCCATCGCGCGCGTCGTTGTGACCGAGAACGGCGAGCGCAAGTCGCTGTCGATCTGCGATTATCACTATCGACAGCTGATGCGCCATCAAAGCATGCTCAATCCGTTCGACTCGCTGCTCGGCGGCGGCGGCGATCTTTCAGGTATGCCAGGCGAATTCGGCGACGATTCCGCTATGGGCGCGAGCGTGCCTCGCGAGTCCGTCGACGCCACCGACGCGTTCAGCGAACAAACCATGGAGCTGCTGCAACGCGCCGCCGAAAAATCGCACGAGTTGCATCGCAACGAACTCGATACGGAGCATCTGCTATACGTGCTCGCCGATACCGACGTGTGCGCGGCGCTGCTCAAAGAGTTGAAGCTCTCGCCTCAGGACATCAGGAGCTACATCGACGAACACGCGAAGCATGGCGCGGCCAGCGACGATGAATCGCTCGAAAGAATGACCGTGTCGCCGCGTCTGAAGAAGGCGTTTCAATTTGCCTTCCAGGCCTCGCGCGATCTCGGGCATTCATACGTTGGCCCCGAGCACCTGCTGATCGGCCTTGCCGCCGTGCCGGAAAGCCTGGCCGGCACGCTGCTGAAAAAGTATGGCGTGACGCCCGAGGCGCTGCGCCAGAAAGTAGTCAAGGTGGTCGGCAAGGGCGCGGAGGACGGGCGCATCGAAACGCCCACGGGTACGCCGAACCTCGACAAGTTCGGCCGCGACCTCACGGCGCTCGCGCGTCAGGGCAAGCTCGACCCGGTGCTCGGCCGCGCGCAGGAAATCGAAAGCACGATCGAGGTACTGGCGCGCCGCAAGAAGAACAGCCCGGTGCTCATCGGCGAACCGGGTGTCGGCAAGACCGCGATTGTCGAAGGCCTCGCGCAGCGCATGGTCAACGGCGATGTCCCCGAGGTGCTGCGCGGCAAACGTCTGGTCGAAGTCAATATCAACTCGATGGTCGCCGGCGCGAAGTACCGTGGCGAATTTGAAGAGCGCGCGAAGCAATTGATCGACGAGGTGACGGCCAAGCAGGACGAACTCATTCTGTTCATCGACGAACTGCATACGATCGTCGGCGCCGGCCAAGGCGGCGGCGAAGGCGGCCTCGACATCGCCAACGTCCTGAAACCCGCACTCGCACGCGGCGAGCTGAGCCTCATCGGCGCGACGACACTGAACGAGTATCAGAAGTACATCGAGAAGGACGCGGCGCTCGAACGCCGTTTTCAGCCCGTGCTCGTTCCCGAGCCGAGCGTCGAGCAAACCATCGTTATCCTGCGCGGTTTGCGCGACAAACTCGAAGCGCACCATCAGGTCACGTTCTCCGATGATGCATTCGTCGCCGCTGCGGAATTCGCCGACCGCTATATCACTTCGCGCTTTCTTCCGGACAAGGCCATCGACCTGATCGACCAGGCTGCCGCGCGCGTGCGCATCGGCGCCACGTCGCGGCCGGCCGACATTCAGGAACTGGAGGCCGAAGTCGTCCAGCTCAAGCGCGAACAGGACTACGCGTCCTCGCGCAAGCGTTACGACGAAGCGAAGAGCTTTGAAGAGCGCATCAACGAGAAGGAAAAACAACTCGAAGAGCAGATGGAGGCGTGGCAGCGCAAGACCGGCACGGAAACGCTGGAGGTGACGGTGGCATCCGTCGCCGAGGTGGTATCGCGCCTCACCGGCATTCCGGTTACCGAGCTCACG
Organism: Paraburkholderia sp. A3BS-1L; assembly: GCF_051125215.1. NCBI lineage: Bacteria > Pseudomonadati > Pseudomonadota > Betaproteobacteria > Burkholderiales > Burkholderiaceae > Paraburkholderia > Paraburkholderia sp. A3BS-1L. The sequence continues at coordinate 507,492 of NZ_CP120445.1, forward strand.
CAGGAGGAACGCAAAAAACTGCTGAAGATGGAGGACACGCTGCGAGCGCGCGTGGTCGGCCAGGACGATGCGGTTGTCGCGGTGAGCGACGCGGTGCGCTTGTCGCGCGCGGGCCTCGGCCAGGAGCACAGGCCCATTGCGAATTTCCTGTTCCTCGGGCCAACGGGCGTGGGCAAGACGGAACTCGCGAAGGCGCTCGCGGAAAGCGTCTTTGGAGACGAACAGGCGATCATCCGCATCGACATGAGTGAGTACATGGAACGCCATGCCGTCGCGCGGCTGATCGGTGCGCCGCCGGGATACGTGGGTTACGACGAAGGCGGACAGCTCACCGAGCGCGTGCGGCGGCGCCCGTATAGCGTGATCCTGCTCGACGAGATCGAGAAAGCGCACCCTGATGTCTATAACGTGCTGCTGCAAGTGTTCGACGACGGACGTCTTACCGACGGCAAGGGCCGCGTGGTCGATTTCAGCAACACGATCATCATCGCCACGAGCAATCTGGGCGCGTCGATCATCATGGAGAACCTCGAACAACCGGAGGCTCAGCGCAAGAGCGAAAAGGACGTGCGCGAGGCGTTGATAAAGGTGCTCAAGGGCCACTTCCGGCCTGAGTTCCTCAACCGGATTGATGACATCATCGTGTTCCACGCCCTGTCGAAGGAGAATATCCGCTCGATCGTGCAGATTCAGCTCGATCGCGTCGTTCGCGCTGCAGCCGCGCAAGACATCACGCTGAAGCTGGGCGAGTCGCTGATCGACCATCTGGCCGAAGCCGGCTATCAACCGGAATTCGGTGCTCGCGAACTGAAACGGCAAATCCGCCAGGAAGTGGAAACCCGCCTTGCGAAGGAAATACTCGGCGACGTGCTCAAATCCGGCGATAGCGTGGAAGTGGACTATGACAAGAAAAACGAGGAAGTGAAGTTCAACAATATGCCGCCTCCCGCCGTGCCCGAACCGCGCAAAGGCAACGTCAAGGACTCCGGAACAGAAGCCAGCAAGACCGGGCCTTCTGGCGTCGCCGCAGCCGCCGCCATGAAGGGGCGCAAAAAGCGCAGCGAAAAAGAGTCGGGGCCGAATGCCGGCTAGCGTGCGGCATGCGCATGGACAGAATGGCGACATCAACTAATCGCCCGGATCGCGGAGGCCGCCTGTGAATGTTCTGGAGGCCATGCGCATTTTCATTCTCGCGGTGGAACGGGGCAGCATCTCCGGTGCTGCAGGCGACGCCAACATCGGCCAGCCCGCAGCGAGCGAACGGATCGAGCGGCTCGAAAAATATCTCGGCTGCCGCCTCCTGCTGCGCAACGCGCGCACCTTCAAGTGCACGCCGGAGGGCAAAATTTTCTATGCGCACAGCAAGAAAATCCTGGCCGACGCCGAACGGGCCATTGCCGAAGTCCGAAGCGATCGCCATACGTTCAAGGAAACCATTCGCATCGCTGCGCCGCATTGCATTGGCGAATTGCTCCTGCCCTGCGCGCTGCGATTCGTGCGCGAAACCTGCCCGCAGCTGGACATCGACCTCGCGCTCAATGATGGAACCGTCGAACGCTGCACGGAAGGCGTCGACCTCTCGCTTCATCAAGGGCCGCTGGGTGATGGCCCGTTCCATGCGTTCTGCCTCGGCCAGGTCCAACGCATTCTTGTTGCTTCGCCGGACTATCTCGCGCGGCATGCGCCGATAGGGGAACCCCGCGATCTGGCCGAGCACGCGTTCGTGCGCATCAAGTCGATGTTCGGCACCGGTCACCTGCCGCTCGTCGATGAGTCCGCCAGGCGTGATAACGTCCCCATCCGGACCTCCATCACGACGAATCACTGGAGGGCAATGTATCAAATGATCAGGGGCGGACTGGCGATCGGCGTGGTCGAGGCCGTTGCGTGCGTCGACGCGATCGCCCGCGGAGAGCTCGTGCCACTGCTGCCGCAACACGGCGTGCCATCCCAGCAGCTGCATCTGCTGATTCCTGCCCAGCGGCCGCCCCCGGCGCAGGTGCGCACAGTCGCAGATATCCTGAAACAGCGCGTGCCGGACCTGCTGGGCACGCAGACAGTGGATAATTCCGATTTGCATCCCTACCGTGCCGAACAATGCAGGGCCGAATGAATTGGAGGAACACGCCATGAACGACGACGAACGCGCCATCCGGCAAGTCGTGGAAACCTGGATGGCCGCCAGCAAGCGCGGCGATACCGCAACCGTTCTCAGCCTGATGACGGACGACGTCATCTTCATGGTTCCGGGACAGGAGCCGTTCGGCAAGGAAGCGTTCGCTGCCGCCTCGAAGGGCATGGAAGGCATGAAGTTCGATGGCACCAGCGAGATCGTCGAACTGAAAATCCTCGGCGACTGGGCATTCATCCGCAATCACATCGACATCGCCATCACGCCGCCGGGCGGGGGCACCGTGCGCCGCGCGGGCTACACCCTCACGCTGCTGCGCAAGGGGGCCGACGGCCAGTGGCGTCTCGCGCGCGATGCCAATCTGCTGAGCGTGCGCGGCTAATCGAGGCCGCGCTCGCCCATTCGGTTAGAGGCGGGCAGGCCCTGAAGCACCTCGATGACGCCCGGCAGAGCCGGGCCCCAATCCCCCGTCAGGCAGAACGCAGCGTGTCGCCGAGCGGCAGCGCGCGGATGCTCACGCCAGTCGCGGCGGCCAGCGCGTTCGCGACCGCGGGCGCGGCCGGCGGCACGCCGGGCTCGCCGATGCCGGTCGGCGGCTCCTTCGACGCCACGATATGCACCTCGACCACGGGCATGCCGCTCATGCGCAGCACCGGGTAGTCGTTGAAGTTGCCCTCCTTGACCTGCCCCTTGTCGAACGTGATGCCCGTATGCAGGAACGCGAGGCCAAAGCCGATCCCGCCTTTCACCTGCGCCGCGACGATATCGGGATTGATCACCGTGCCGCAATCGACCGCGCAGACCACCCGGTCGACCGTAAACGAACCATCTTGCTGCACCGTCACCTCGGCCACCTGCGCGACATAGGTGCCGAACGCGAACTGCAGCGCGATGCCCCGGCCACGCTTCGTGCCCTGCGCGCCCGCCGCCAGCGGCTTCGACCAGCCCGCCTTTTGCGCCGCAAGATCGAGCACGCCGCGATGCCTTGGCTTGCTCGCCAGCAGCGCATGGCGAAATGCATAGGGATCCTTACCTGCTGCGCGCGCGGCTTCGTCCATCATGGTTTCGCCCACGAAGGCGGCATGGGTGTGCCCGACCGAGCGCAGCCACTGGGTCTGCACCGCCAGCTTCGGCGCGTGCTGCGTGGCCTTGAAGTTGGGAATGTCGTAGGGAATGTCCGCGGTGCCCTCGACCAGCACTGGATCGATCGAATCCGGCTTGGGCAGCTGCAGGAAGCTCTGCCCTACCACATCGTGATTCCACGACACCAGGTTGCCGGCCTGGTCGAGCGCGACTCGCACCTTGTGAACCGTGAGCGGCCGGTAATAGCCCGCGCGCATATCGTCTTCGCGCATCCACACGAGCTTGATGGGCGCGTCGACGCCTTGCGCGTGCGCCGCACGCACGATGCGGCACGCTTCGCGCACATAGTCCGATTGCGGATTCGCGCGGCGGCCAAAGCTGCCGCCCGCATAGAGTTGATGAATGACGACCTGCTCGGGCTTGAGCCCGAGCTCCTTCGCGGCCATCGCCTGGTCGGCCGTGGCCCACTGCTCGCCGTTCCAGATCTCGCAGCGGCTGCCCTGCACATGCACGAGGCAGTTCAGCGGCTCCATCGGCGCGTGGGAAAGATAGGGCTGCTCATAAACGGCTTCCAGATACTTGCCGCCCTCGGGAGCGGCGCTCAGTACCGTGCCGCGCTTTTCCGCCACCACGCCGGGCTGGTCCGCCAGCGCGCGGAACTGCTTGTAGATGTCGTCGGAACTCAGGGCGAAAGCGTGGCTGTCGTCCCACGTGATCTGTAACGCGTCGCGGCCCTGGCGGGCTATCCAGGTGTTGTGAGCGAGCACCGCCACGCCGCCCTGCACTTCGCCGTCGCCCGGCACCTCGACCACGGCGACCACGCCCTTGATCGCCTTGGCCTTGCTCGCGTCCACGTGCTGGACCTTGCCGCCCAGACGAGGCGGATGCGCAATCACGGCCACCAGCATGCCCGGCACCTTGACGTCCTGCGTGTAAATCGCGGAGCCGTTCACCTTCGCCGGCACGTCGACGCGGCGGGTTTTATCGCTGCCAATCAGCTTGAAGTCGCCGGGCTGCTTGAGCACCACGTGCGCCGGAACGCTTTCGTGCGCGGCGGCGGCAACGAACTGGCCATATCCCGCGCGGCGGCCCGATGGCGCGTGCACGATCACGCCGTCTTCTACGCGCAGCGTGTTCGCATCGACCTTCCAGGCCTTCGCGGCGGTGGCGACCAGCATCATGCGCGCGGCCGCAGCGGCTTCGCGCATCTGCTTCCATGCCCCCGCCATCGCCGTGCTGCCGCCCGTGCCCTGCACCGTCCAGCCAAACGAGGCGAACATGGGGTTCGCGTATTGCTTCACGTCGGCCCGCGCGGGCACGACCTTCACCTTGTCGAGCGCCACGTCGAGCTCGTCGGCGGCCAGCGTGGCCAGCCCCGTAAAGGTGCCCTGGCCCATCTCCAGATACTCGGAGACGACCGTGACCGTGCCGTCCGCATTCACGCGAATGAACGCATTCGGCTCGAACGGCAGCTTCGCGGGATCGAGCGATGCCGCCACCGCAAGGCCGCCGCGAAAGCCGACCGCAAGCGTCAATGCCGACATGCCGGCCAGAAACTGGCGGCGCGTGAGCGTCGCGCGGGACTCTGCGCCGCCCTGCGCGGCCTCATCGCGAAGAATCGGATCACGCATGCTTGAGCTCCTCCGATGCATGATGAATCGCGGCGCGAATCCGCTGATAGGTCGCACAGCGACAGATGTTGCCGCTCATCGCGTCGTTGATGTCGGCGTCGGTGGGATTGGGCTTGGACGCGAGCAGCGCGACCGCCGACATCACCTGGCCCGACTGGCAATAGCCGCATTGCGGCGCCTGCGCCTCGATCCACGCGGCCTGCACGGCGGCGCCGACTTTCTGCTCGTGAATGGCCTCGATGGTCGTGATGCTGCGGCCTTCCAGCGAGCCGACCGGCGTCACGCAGGCGCGTGTGGGCTGACCGTCGAGATGCACCGTGCATGCGCCGCACAGCGCCATGCCGCAGCCGAACTTCGTGCCCGTGAGCCCGAGTTCGTCGCGCAGATACCAGAGCAAGGGCATCCCGGGATCGCCATCGAATTGATGGCGCTTTCCATTCACCACGATCTGTACCATGTTGTTCGACCTTTTCTGTTATGAGGGCGGCGATGTCCGGCTCAAGTGCACGGACAGATGGACAATTGGACGAGTGTATGGATGGGTTGCGCGACAGACCATGCCGAATAATCCGCATCTTTTGCCTGATCGTCTTGAAAGCATCTCGAACATGCGAACCAAATAGATGAATATGCATAGGTTCGACGCTACACCATGCATGCCGCGCGCTGCGAATCCCCCTTTATATAGCGGCTGTTATTACCATCATGCAAATTTCGCATAATGCTATGTGCAATCAGCATTGGACGCACCAGGGAAGTCGCACGAGTATCCGCCTTCAACATTTATTGCTGCGTGGCCGCATTCGGCCTTTCAATGCCCATACAAGCCTTGAAGACGCTGCAAAAAAATGCGTGTGACGAGAACAAGAATCGGACGGAAGTCGCGACGATTCCTTGCGATCTGGAGATAAGGAGACGATGTGAGTAGTTCTGTTAAAAGACATATCGGGCCGTTCGCGCTGATGTTTACCGGCCTCGGGTCGATCATCGGTTCGGGCTGGCTGTTCGGCGCGTGGAAGGCAGCCAAGATTGCCGGTCCCGCCGCCATTTGTGCCTGGATCATCGGCGCCGTGGTCATTCTGGCGATTGCACTCACCTACGCCGAGCTTGGCGCGATGTTCCCCGAATCGGGCGGCATGGTGCGCTATGCACGCTACTCGCACGGCGCGCTGGTGGGCTTCATCAGCGCCTGGGCCAACTGGATCGCCATTGTCTCGGTGATTCCGATCGAAGCCGAGGCCTCGATCCAGTACATGAGCACCTGGCCCTATCCATGGGCGCACGCGCTGTTCGTGAACGGTGAGCTGACCTCATCGGGCTTGTTCCTCTCCGCGCTGCTCGTGATCATTTACTTCATGCTCAACTACTGGGGCGTGAAGCTCTTCGCGCGCGCCAACAGCGCCATCACGATCTTCAAGTTCATCATTCCGGGTCTCACGATCGCGGGCCTGATGGCGACCGGCTTCCACCACGAGAACTTCGGCCAGTCGACCGACTTCGCGCCGTATGGCTGGTCGGCGGTGTTCACGGCCGTGGCAACCAGCGGCATCGTGTTCGCGTTCAACGGCTTCCAGAGCCCGATCAACCTCGCCGGTGAGGCACGCAACCCTTCGAAGAGCGTGCCGTTCGCGGTGATCGGCTCGATCCTCTGCGCGCTCGTGATCTATGTGCTGCTGCAGGTTGCCTATATCGGCGCGGTCAGCCCGGACGACGTGATGAAGGGTTGGAACACCTTCAACTTCAAGTCGCCGTTCGCTGAACTCGCGATTGCGCTGAACCTGAACTGGCTCGCGATCCTGCTCTACGTGGACGCGTTCGTGAGCCCGAGCGGCACCGGCACGACCTACATGGCCACGACCTCGCGCATGATCTACGCGATGGAGCGCAACAACACGATGCCCAAGATGTTCGGCAACGTGCACCCGTTCTACGGCGTGCCGCGTCAGGCGATGTGGTTCAACCTGCTCGTCTCGTTCATCTTCATGTTCTTCTTCCGCGGCTGGAGCTCGCTCGCGGCGGTGATCTCGGTGGCGACCGTCATTTCGTACCTCACCGGCCCGATCAGCCTGATGGCGCTCAAGCGCGCGGCAACCGATCTGGAGCGCCCGCTCTCGGTGCCGTTCATGAAGGTCATCGCGCCGTTCGCGTTCGTGTGCGCGTCGATGATCCTGTACTGGGCGAAGTGGCCGCTGACCGGCGAAATCATCCTGCTGATGGTCGTCGCGCTGCCGGTGTACTTCTACTTCCAGGGCAAGACGGGCTTCGACGGCTGGGGCCAGGATCTGAAGGCCGCATGGTGGCTGTGCGCATACCTGCCGACGATGGCGGTCCTGTCGCTGATCGGCAGCAAGCAGTTCGGCGGTCACGACCTCATTCCCTACGGCTGGGACATGCTGGTGGTCGCGATCATCTCGCTCGGCTTTTACTACTGGGGCGTGAACTCGGGTTATCGCTCGCAATACCTCGACGAACGCGAAAAGCTCGCCGAGCTAGAAGCTCTACCTGCCGTCTCCGAGGTCTGATAGCGCGCTACTAGTCGTGCATGGGCGGCAGCGGCTCCGGCTCGGTCACGTCGAGCCCCGCGGCTGCCCGCGTGCCATCGCGCAATGCGATGCCTCGCGCCGCATGGTCTTCATGCCGTGTGGCGCCTGGGAACGCCTGGGAACGCCCAAGAAAATAGATAGCAGAAATGCTTCGTTGGTGGCGGTAACCGGCCTGATTACACTGCGATCCATCTTGTCATGACAAGTGGATCATGCCCAACACGAATCCCCTGGCGGCCGCAGCGCCGCCGCTCCACACGCGCATCAGGGACACCCTGCGCAAGCGCATTCTCGACGGCACCTACGCCCCGAGCAGCCAGATGCCATCCGAATACGCGCTGTGCGCCCTGTTCGGCGTGAGCCGCATTACCGTGCGCCAGGCGCTCGGCGATCTGCAGAACGAGGGGCTCGTGTTTCGCCTGCACGGCAAGGGCACCTTCGTCTCGAAGCCCAAGGCATTCCAGAACATGACCTCGTTGCAAGGCTTCGCGCAAGCGATGTCGCCGATGGGGCATGAGATCGTCAATACGCTGCTGGCCTTTCGCATCGTCGCGGCCAATCGCTACGTCGCGCATAAACTCGCTCTTCCGGAAAGCGCGCGCGTAGCCGAAATCCATCGCGTGCGCCTGCTGGACCGCGCGCCCATCTCGCTCGAACTGACCTGGCTGCCGGAGCCGCTCGGCAAGCGCCTCGCCAACGCCGACCTTGTCACACGCGATATTTTCCTGATCCTCGAAAACGCCTGCGGCGTGCCGCTCGGCCACGCCGACGTGTCGATCGACGCCATGCTCGCCAACGACGAGATCGCTCACGCGCTGGGTGTGCAGGAAGGCAGCCCGGTGCTGCGCATCGAGCGCACCACGCACGACGGGCAAGGCACGCCGATCGATTTCGAATACCTCTACTTTCGCGGCGACGCCTTCCAGTACCGCCTGCGCGTCGACCGCGAAAAAGCCCCTGACTGCGAAACTACCTGAGGAACAGGCAATGAACACCGAAATACTCGAATACGACATTGTGGTCGTAGGCGGCGGCACGGCTGGGCCCATGGCTGCGATCAAGGCAAAAGCATGCAATCCCGAGCTGACGGTGCTGCTGCTCGAAAAAGCCAACGTGAAGCGCAGCGGCGCGATTTCGATGGGCATGGACGGCCTGAACAATGCCGTGATTCCCGGCCACGCGACGCCCGAGCAATACACGCGCGAGATCACCATTGCGAACGATGGCATCGTCGATCAGGAGACCGTGTACGCTTACGCGCGGCACAGCTTCGCGACCATCGAACAACTCGACCGCTGGGGCGTGAAGTTCGAAAAGGACGGCAACGGCGACTACGCAGTGAAGAAGGTTCATCACATGGGCGCTTATGTTTTGCCCATGCCCGAAGGGCACGACATCAAGAAGGTGCTCTATCGCCAGCTCAAGCGCGCGCGCGTGGCCATCACCAACCGCGTCGTGACCACACGTGTGCTCACCGATGCCCAGGGCGCCGCGTGCGGCGTCATGGGCTTCGACTGCCGCACGGCCCAGTGCGTGGTGGTGCGCGCAAAGGCCGTGATCCTGTGCTGCGGCGCGGCGGGACGTCTGGGCCTGCCCGCGTCGGGCTACCTGATGGGCACCTACGAGAATCCCACCAACGCGGGCGACGGCTATGCGATGGCGTACCACGCCGGCGCGGCGCTCACCAATCTGGAGTGCTTCCAGATCAATCCGCTCATCAAGGACTATAACGGCCCCGCTTGCGCCTACGTGACCGGTCCGCTCGGCGGCTTCACCGCGAACGGCAAGGGCGAACGCTTCATCGAATGCGATTACTGGAGCGGCCAGATGATGTGGGAGTTCCATCAGGAACTGCAAAGCGGAAACGGCCCGGTGTTCCTGAAGCTCGACCACCTGGCCGAGGAAACCATTCAGACCATCGAGCAGATTTTGCACACCAACGAGCGCCCGAGCCGCGGGCGCTTTCATGCGGGACGCGGCAACGATTACCGCACGCAGATGATCGAGATGCACATTTCCGAAATCGGCTTTTGCAGCGGCCATAGCGCATCGGGCGTGTATGTGGACGCGCGCGCGCGAACCACGGTGCGCGGCCTCTACGCCGCGGGCGACATGGCCGCCGTACCGCACAACTACATGCTTGGCGCGTTCACCTACGGCGGATTCGCGGGACACGACGCCGCCGGCTATGTGGCGGAACGCGGGCACGCGCCGCTCGAGCACGCGCAGATCGACGCCGAGCGCGCGCGCATTTACGCACCGCTCGAGCGCGAGCACGGTCTCGCCCCCGCACAGGTCGAATACAAATTGCGGCGCATGGTGAACGACTATCTCCAGCCGCCCAAGGTCACGCGCAAGATGGAGATCGGCTTGCAGCGCTTCGACGAGATCGGCGAGGACATCGGCGCGATCAAGGCCCATAACCCGCACGAACTCATGCGCGCGGCGGAAGTGCGCGCGATTCGCGATTGCGCGGAAATGGCCGCGCGCGCGTCGCTGTTCCGCACCGAGAGCCGCTGGGGGCTCTATCACCACCGCGTCGACTACCCGCAGCGCGACGACGCCAACTGGTTCTGCCACACCGATCTGCGCAAGGACGCCAGCGGCCGCATGACCTGCGAGAAGCGCACCGTCGCCCCTTATATCGTGCCGGTCGACGCCGCCGATCTTGGCGCATACAGCCGCATGCGCATCCAGCGCGAGCGCGAACCGGCTCAAGCGCTTTGAGCACTGCTTCAGGCCCATTCTTGAACGAATGCAGCGAGGAAAAACTCATGAGTTACGCGCCCCACGACATCTTCCAGCGCGGCAGCGCGCCGGTCACGATCGACGAATCGCGCTGCATCGCCGACAAAGGCTGCACGGTATGCGTCGACGTCTGCCCGCTGGACCTGCTGGCCATCGACATGACTAAGGGCAAGGCCTATATGCAATTCGACGAATGCTGGTACTGCATGCCCTGCGAGCGCGACTGCCCCACGGGCGCGGTGAAGGTGGAGATCCCGTACCTGCTGCGGTAGCTGCGGCGCGATTATGTTTTGACTCTATCTCCCCTATTCATTTCGGATTCCATATCGACAAACAGCCATGACCGATTCTATTCAATTGCCTGCGATGCCGCCGCCCGAAGCGGCCGGCGCGCTCACGCGTCTCGCCGCTGCCGACGCCGCCGTGAGACGCATCGCCGTGCTCGATCTCGCCGATCTGGAACACAGCGCGCTGCTTGCGCCGCTCATAGCGGCGCTGCGCGACGACCCCGCGCCCGAGGTTCGCCGCGAAGCCGCGTTCGTACTGGCATCGTGGGAACGGGAGGACGTGGTGGAGGCGCTCTGCGCCACGCTGCTGGACGCCGACCCGGGCGTGCGCGAAGCGGCCCAGCAAGCGCTCGCCGAACTCAAGGCGCCCGGCTCGGCGCGGGTGCTGCGGCGCTGGGCGGCGCGGCCCGAACCGTTCGCTCGACGCGCGGCGTTGCGCGGCCTGCGCGAATTGCGCGACGCGGCGGCCTTCGAACCCGCACACGCCGCGCTCGCCGACGCCGATGCCGAGGTCCGCCTCGAAGCCGTGGCCGTGCTGGGCTGGCTCAAGGACAGGCGCGCTGTCGCGCCGCTAGCGGCGCTCGCGGCCGCCGACGCCCACAGCGCAGTACGGCGCGCTGCCGTGGGCGCGCTCGGCTTCGCCGCTGTGAACGAGACCGCTGCGGGCACGGCGCTGCTGCACGCGCTCGCCGATGCCGACTGGCAAGTCCGCGAGGAAGCCGCGAGCACGTTGGGGAAACTGCGCCTGCCCGCCGCCCGCGACGCGCTCATCCACGCGCTCGACGACGACTACTGGCAGGTGCGCCTGCGCGCGGCGCGCGCGTTGGGGCGCATCGGCGATGCGCACGCCGCGCCCGCCGTGAGCGCGCTGCTTGCGCATCCGATCAGCAACCTGCGCAAGGAGGCCGCGCTTGCACTGGGCGAACTGCCCTCGGCATCGAGCCTTGCGCCATTGCAGGCAGCACTCGACGACCGCGACCCCGAAGTGCGCAAGGCCGTGCGGATCGCCTTGCAGCAACTCACGGCGCAGTTCGAAGGCGGCGTCTCATGAACGTGCCCATCGAAATGCATGACGAAACGGGCGCGCTCGTCCTCGTATGGCGAGGCGGCCTGCGCCAGCGCCTCCCGCTCGCGAGCCTGCGGCGCGCATGTCCCTGCGCGGGATGCCGCCGCGCTCGCATGAGTGGAAACGCACATGAACCGCTGCGCGCAAGCTCTGGCGAGACGGCCCATGACAATCTCACGCTGACCGGCATGGTTTCAGTGGGCTATGGCGTCCAACTCGTCTTTAGCGACGGCCACGACCGCGGCATTTTCCCGTGGGCATGGCTCGAACGCTTCGCTGACCCCGTTCACCCGGCTGCGCCGGACCACACATCGACCCCAACGACGCGCACCGGAACGGGTGTCAGCGCGGCGCCCTGGCACGGCCCCTCGATGCAGCGGCCATCCTCGAACGCAAACAGCGCGCTGTGATGGGCGCACATCAGTACTTTCGATCTGTACGTGCAGACCTCGCCCGGCTCGAAATCGAGCCGCACCGAGAAATGCGGGCAGCGATTGACGTAGGCCCACACCGATGCGCCGCGCCGCACGACGACAACCGCACCGTCTCCGGGCGCGCCGTCTACGACGCGTGCGCCGCCGTCCGGCACGTCGTCGACGCGGCACAGAAGGCGATCGCTCATCACTCAAACCCTTTGCTCAGGATTACCAACATTCCAGTCCCACGGCCGGATCTCGACACGCTCGAACACGCCCGCCAATGTATATGGATCGTCGCGCACGAAGCGCATCACGTCGTCGTAAGCTTCGGCCTCGACCACGAGCAGGGTGCCGTTGTGCCCATCGCACCGTGGCGCGAACGTCGACCCGCCGAGCCTCACAAACACGCCGTGTTGCGGCGCCGAGCGCAGATAGGTGCGATGCACCGCGCGTATTCGATCGCGCACCTCGCGCATGCCCGGCTTGTCGGTGGCGAACACCGCGTAGTAGCGCGTCAACGGTCTCATGCGCGCTCCAGCACGAAGTCGTAGCAGGCCTCGCGAAAGCCGCCCTCGAAGCCGAACTGCCGGGCTTTCGCGTCGTCTGCCGCGCGCTCGCAATAGTCCACTAGCAGCGACGGCTTCACGCCGAATACGGCGTCCGAGTCGAGATACGGGTCGTTCTGGTTGAACAGGTGCGTCACGAGCGTGCTGTGACCGGGCGCCGTGATCATGAAGTGCAGATGCGCGGGCCGCCACGGGTGCCGCCCCGTCGCCTGGAGCATGCGGCCCACCGGTCCGTCGGTTGGAATCGGGTAGCACACGGGCACGATGGTGCGAATCGCGTAGCGGCCTTCGGCGTCGGTGCGGTAACGGCCGCGCAGGTTGCCATGCGGCTGCTCGGTGTCCTGCCCCGAGTACATGCCGTTGTCCGCCGTTTGCCACACGTCGAGTAGCGCGTTCGCCACGGGCTCGCCTTCGGTCGACAGCACGCGGCCGTGCACGAGCGCGGGCACGCCCGGCGTGAACGCCATGTTCTCGCCGAAAGCGCGCTCGGGCATGCCTTCGATATAGAACGGGCCGAACACGGTCGTGTCGGTCGCGCCCGTCTCGTAGCGATGGTTGATCGCGTCGACCAGCATCGACACACCCAGCGTGTCGGACAGCAGAATGAACTCCTGACGCACGACGCCGTCGCACATCTGGCCGGTCTCGGTGAGAAAGCGGATGGCCGCGATCCACTCTGCCTCGGTCAACTCCACTTCACTCACGAAAGCGTGCAAATGCCGCACGAGACTTTGCATCAGGGTGCGCAGGCGCGCGTCGGGCGTGTTCGCAAAGCGTGCCACGACCTGTTCCGTCAAAGCCCGCTCGGCCTCGTTTCCATGTATCGACATGGTTGTCTCCTTTCGTTGTCCTCGCGCGCCGCGCGCACAGCCTGGTCCGGCTATTGCGGCGCGGCCCCTTCCCACGCGCGCTGCAGCAGCGCGCGGATCGCCTCGCGCTCCAGCTCGCGCGGATTGGGATACGCATTGGTACACGCCAGATCGGCCGCTTCGTCGAGGCCGGTTTCGGGCATGCCAATGTCCTTGAGCGCAGTCGCAATGCCCAGCGACGCGTTCAGTTCATACAGCCGCGGCCCCGCCTGTGCCGCATGCTCCGCACCGATCGCGCGCGCCACGCGTTCGAGCGCCCGCGGCGCGGCCGCGTGATTGTAGTGCGCCGTATGCGGCAGCATGATTGCATGCGTTTGCGCGTGCGGCAGATTGAACGTGCCGCCCAGCGTGTGGCAAAGCTTGTGATGCAGTGCCATGCTCACCGCGCCGAGGCAACTGCCCGCGAGCCACGCGCCGTAGAGCGCGCGGCTGCGCATCGCCGCATCGTCGGGACGCTGCACGACAGCCGGCAGCGACTCGCCCAATGCGCGAATCGATTCCTCGGCCATCAGGCTGATCACGGGATTGGCATCTTCCGCGTAGAGCGCCTCCACCGCGTGCGCCATCGCGTTGATGCCCGAGGCCGCAGAAATGCCCGCGGGCAGCGACACGGTCAGCGACGGATCGTAGATCACCGTGCGCGGCAGCACGCGAAAATCGCGCCCGGTCTTCTTCAGGCGCCCTTCGGTGAGCCCGTAGATCGGCGTCATCTCCGAGCCTGCGTAGGTCGTGGGCACCGCGACGATCGGCAGCGACGATTCGAGCGCGATGGCCTTGCCAAGGCCAATGGTCGAGCCGCCGCCCACGGCCACGCAGCATTGCGCATCGAGCGCCGCCGCCTTTTCGCAGGCGGCCCGCGCGACTTCCACGGGCACGTGCATGACCGCCTCGGCGTGAATCCCTGCGGCGCGCTCGCCGAGCAGACGCGCGACTTGCTCGGCGAGCGGACGCTGCTCGGGCGTCGAGAGAATCAGCGCGCGGCGCGCGCCGAGACGGTCCACTTCCTCGGGCAGCCGCGCGAGATTGCCCCAGCCGAACACCACGCGCGACGGCAAGCCTTGATAGACGAAGCGATCCATATGTGCCTCAGCGCTTGAAGTGCGGCGGCACCTGGGCGTCCACGTTGACCCATACCGAGCGGGCCTCCGTGTAGTCGTGCATCGCCTCGAAGCCCATCTCGCGCCCATAGCCCGACTGGCCGACGCCGCCGAACGGGCTGCCCGGGTTCACGCGCTTGTAGCAGTTAATCCAGCACATGCCCGCGTTGATCTTGCCCGCGAGGCTGTGCGCACGCGAAAGATCGCGCGTCCAGAGGCCGCTGCCGAGACCGTACTCGGTGCCGTTGGCGATGGCGAGCGCCTCTTCGTCGGACTTGAAGCGCAGCACGGTCACGAACGGGCCGAACACCTCTTCCTGAGCGACGCGATCTTTCGGCGTCTTCGCCTCGATCACCGTGGGGCGCACGTAGTAGCCGTTCGCAAGCGCCGGGTCCTGCGGTGCGCTGCCGCCCGTGAGCACGCGCCCGCCCTGCTCGCGCGCCACGTCCACGTAGGTTTTCACGCGCTCCAGATGCTGCAGCGACGTAAGCGGCCCCATCTCCGTTTCGGAATCCAAAGGATTCCCCACTCGAATCGACGACGCGAGGTCGACGAAGCGTTCGAGAAACTGATCGGCGATGCGCTCGTGCAGCACGAGGCGCGAGCCCGCGATGCAGGCCTGCCCCTGGTTGTGGAAGATCGCCCAGGCCGCGCCGTTGATGGCAGCGTCGAGATTGGCGTCGTCGAACACGATGTTCGCGCCCTTGCCGCCCAGTTCGAGCTGCACGCGCTTCAAGTTGCCCTGTGAGGCCTCGACGATGCGCCGCCCCGTTGCCGTCGACCCCGTGAAGGCGATCTTGCCTACGCCGGGATGTTCCGCGAGCCGTTGCCCGGCCATGTGGCCATAGCCCGGCACGATATTGACCACGCCCGCGGGGAAGCCCACTTCCGCCATCAGCTCGACAATGCGCAGCGTGGAGAGCGGCGTGATTTCCGAAGGCTTCAGCACGACCGTGTTGCCGGCTGCGAGCGCAGGCCCCATCTTCCAGCTCGTGAACATGAGCGGGAAATTCCACGGCACGATCTGACCGACCACGCCGATGGGCGCGCGCTGCACGTAGTTGAGAAAGCCGGCTTCGACGGGAATCACCGAGCCTTGCAGCTTGTCGGCCATGCCGCCGAAGTAGCGAAAGCACCCCGCCGTGCGCGGCACGTCGAGTGCACGCGAATCGCGAATCGGGTGCCCGGTGTCGAGCGATTCGAGTTGCGCGAGCTCTTCGGCGTTCGCTTCGATGGCGTCGGCCAGACGCAGCAGCAGGCGGCCGCGCTCGGCGGCGGGCAGCGCCGCCCACTTCGGGAACGCGCGCGTGGCGGCGGCCACGGCCAGATCGACATCGGCGGCGGTGGCTGCGGCGATCTTCGTGATCAACGAGCCGTCGTGCGGATTGAGCACGTCGATGGTGCCGCCTTCGACGGCATCAACGAAACGGCCGTCGATGAACAATTGCGTTTGCATGATTTAAATCCTCGATTGATGCTTTGGCATGCTGAATAACGTCACAACGCGCTCAGAACTCAACCGGATAGGGCTTGAGATCGCCGCGCTCGTAGCGCTTGGGCAAGTCGGCCGTGGCGTTCTCCCACACGAGCAGCATCGAGCGCTTGGTCGAGTAGCCCTGGTGGCGAATGTCGGCGGGCATCGCGCAGATATCGCCGGCGCGCATCGTGATGCGCGCACGCGGCGCACCCGTGTTCTTGTCGCCGATGTCCCAGACGATTTCGTCCGAGAGCTGCAGGAACCATTCGACGCGGTCGTTGCCGTGGAAAACCGGCAGGATGTACTCCTCCGTGGTCGGGCAGAACAGGCTCTGGCCGCACACCGAAGTCACGGAGGGATTCCACGTGACGTCCGAGCGCGAGAGGTATTTGAAGAGGTTGAACGCGTGCAGCTCGCCTTCGAAGCCCGGCTCGACATGCACTTCGGGATCGTCCTGGGGGACATCGGCGAAAGCGCGGTTCACGGGCAGGTCGTCGCGCAGCGGCGAGTCGCCTTCGAGGCCCGGCATGCGGCGCGTGGCAATGCGCGTGCGCTCGATAGCGGCATCGTTGTCGCCGTGCTTGCGGCCGAACGCTGTGCCGGTTTCCTCGGGCGCGGCGAACGGGTCGAAGCCTTCGTTGGTCCAGTCGTGCAGGATCGCCTTGAAGGTCGCCATGATGGTGGGCGTCTCGAAGGTCTCGATATAGTCCACGCCAGCTTCCTTCATGATGCCGTTGAACGAACCCGCGTACACGTCCACCTTGCCGTAGTGGTTGCGCGTGCCGAACACGTGGTCGAAGTTCACCCAGCCGTAGAAGAAGCCCCATGCCACATCGCGCATCATCGCGCGCAGGAAGGCGTCGGCGGGAATGGCGTGGGTGCGGGTCTGGCCTTTCGCGGGCCACAGCACCTTGACGAAATATTCGTCGCGCGTGAATTCAAAGGCGCCGAGCTTGAAGCGGCAGTAGCCGGTCACGGCGTCGGGCTCGCTCGCGCATACGGTGTCGGCGGCGAAGCTTGCGAGGTGATCTTGGTTGTCGAGGCTGGCCATGTCTGTGTCTCCTTGAGATGATCGGTTCGTGTGTGCGGATTCAGTGCAGGCAGATATCCGCCCACTTCTGCACGGAGAGCGCGCCGGCCATGGTCTGCACGAGCGCCACGCCGCTCTTGCTCGCGCTGAAGCGGTAGGCGCAACCGGCCGGCAACAGGGCCTGGTGGCCACGGCGCAGCACCACATGGCCCATCTTGCGGCCCGCGGGCGCCTCGCCTGCCGCGACCGTTCCCGTGCCGTCCTTCGGCGGGTTATCGAGCTTGATGAAGTCGATGCGCACTTCGCCGTCCATCAGGATGACGAACTCATCGTGAGCGCAGGCGAACCAGCGCGATTGACCTTCCGTGCGCAGCACCTCGATCACATACTCGAGGTTCTTGCCAACCACGACCTTCTCGTAGGACGCCGACTGCGCGGCAACTTCGAAGACGTTCGAGAAAACATAGTGGCGGGCGTCGCCGCTCGTGATTTCGATCTCGCCTTTGCGGTATTGCTCGAGCGAGCCGAAGACGGTGTGAAATGAGGTATCGGTCATGGCTGTCTCCTGTTCCTGTTTTGGAAGGTATCGTTGCGTTCAACTTTAGGAGCGCTGCGCACGGACAACAACCAGCGCCCGGCCGACTACGGCATTCGCGTTTCGCAAATAATCGCGAATGCGGCTAACGCACCCAGCCGCGCTCGATCAGCGGCACGTCCCACGCGGGCTCCGGGCCCAGATACTCGGCCAGGAACTCCACCAGCGCCTTCACCTTCAGCGCCTGGCGCTGCGTGGACGGATACACGGCCGCGAAGCTCAACGAGGAAAGGTGGTAATCGGTGAGGATCGGCACGAGCGAGCCATCGAGCAGCGCAGCGCTTGCCACCAGCGTGGGCAGGCACACCACTCCACCGCCCGTAAGCGCGTAATCGCGCAGCAAATGCACCGAATTCGAGCGGATCATGCCGGGTAACTCCAGCTCCACGACCTCATCGGCACGCGTCATCGTCCAGCGATTGCGCGACGGATAGCCCGAATAGAGCGCCGTGGTGTGCTGCAGCAATTCACGCGGATGTTGAGGCGCGCCGTGCTCCGCCACGTAAGCGGGCGTGGCGACAAAGAGCCGCCGCACCGTAAAGAGGCGGCGCTCGATCAGCGACTCGGAAATAGGCGGGAAGATCTGGAACGCCACATCGAAGCCTTCTTCGATCGGATCCACCACGCGGTCGTTGACGATCACATCGAGCTGGATGCCCGGGTAACGCCGATTGAACTCGGCAAGCGGCGCACCGAAATGACCCAGCGCGAAACCCGGCAGTATCTGGATGCGCAGCCGCCCCGTGGGCGTGGCGCGCAGCTCGCGCATCTGGTCGGTCAGCTCGTTCACGCGCCCCACTACCTCCGCGCATTCGCGATAAAACGCCTCTCCGACTTCGGAGAGGCGCACATGTCGCGTGCTGCGATGAAAGAGCGGCGCGTTGACGAACTTCTCCAGTTGCTGGATGCGATTCGTCACGACCGAACTGGTCACGCCGATCTGCCGGGCCGCTTCCGCAAAACTGCTCGTTTCCGCCACGCGTACAAACGCTTCGATACTCAAGAATCGGTCCATGCTCCTCTCTTCTTTATCGGTTCGGGCCATCCAAGTATAGGGCCCGGCTCCATTGCGCCACGCCGCTGCGGCATCGGCGCATCGGCGGCGCGGCTAGAGAGGACGACGTGGATGGCCCCCCCCCGCTACTACTCGGCTTGGCCGGCAGCCGGGATGGGTCCTGCAGGGGTCGCTGCCAAGCCGCGGCGCAGCGCGGCCGGCGCCGTTTCCTTGAGCAGCATGCTCACCAGCACACCCAGCACGACTGCGCCAATCGGCAGCCACAAGATGTTCTGGATACCGAAATGTGACGCCACGAAGCCGGCCAGCGCAGGCGCCACGCCACCGCCGAAGATTTCGCCCGCGCCCACGACGAGGCCGATCGAGGTCGAGACCATGCCGAGCGGCGCGGCCTCGGTGGCAACCGGCCCGGAAAGCAGCGAAACCAGACCCAGCGTGAAGAACGACGCCGCGAACAGCACCGCGAAGAGTTCCAGCGGCTGCGCGCCGAGGCCGCGAAACACGATCAGCATGACGGCCGTGCCCACAAAGCCGATGACGCTGGCGAGGCGCCGGCCCAGCAGATCGGAGAGCCCCGGCAAGCCGAACTGCCCGACGAAACCGCCAAAGCCGATGGCGGATGCCACCACGCCCATGTGCTGCGTGTCGAGCTTGAGGTACTGCGTGAGGTAGAGCGGCAGCATCGCGCCGAGCACGAACACGCCCGTCATCGCGCAGAATAGCGCCACCATCGCCACGGGAATGTTGCGGCTGCGGATCACGTCGC
Source organism: Paraburkholderia sp. A3BS-1L (assembly GCF_051125215.1). Lineage (NCBI taxonomy): Bacteria > Pseudomonadati > Pseudomonadota > Betaproteobacteria > Burkholderiales > Burkholderiaceae > Paraburkholderia > Paraburkholderia sp. A3BS-1L. The sequence continues at coordinate 526,815 of NZ_CP120445.1, forward strand.
GCCAGTGGCCGCGCGCGTGCTCCCCGGATTCAGGCGTCGCGATGGCCTTCGGTTCGCGAATCACGTGGTACATCAGCAGGCCAAGAATGAGCCCCGGCACCGAGACGAGCGCGAACACCCAGCGCCAACTCATCACACCCAGCAACTGCGTGGCGATGATCGGCGAGAGCGCGAGCCCGAACAACGCGAAGCCGCTTTGCTGCACCCCGAGATTGAAGCCGCGGCGCTTGGGGTGCGAGGCATCGGCCGTGGCCGCGAAGCTCGTCGGGCAGAACGAGCCTTCCGCCACGCCCATCAGCGCGCGCACGGCCAGCAGGCTCGCGAAGCCGCCCGCAAGGCCGGAAAAGCCCGAAAGCAGCGAGAAAGCGATGATCGCCGGAATCAGCACCTTGCGCCGGCCCACCTTGTCGGACATGCCGCCCATGACCGCCGCGAACACGCCCCACGAAAGGCCGAGTATGCCGATGCAGTTGCCCACGTCCTGGGCGTTCAGGTTCAGGTCCTGCATGATGGACGGGAACAGCGGCGCGATCAGCCAGCGGTCGAGGCCCACGAGGCCGAAGCCTAGCGCCAGCAATGTCACGGCACGGCGCTCGTAAGCCGTGTCCCATGTGTTCGATTTCATCTCTGTCTCCTTGGGCCGGCCGGGCGCCGAACCATCGGTCATGTTCGAAAACGGTGGCCGACGCGAGATGCGCCATTAACCTGGACGCGCTCGACATCGACGTCGCAAAGATAGTCGCAAGCCACCCGAAATCAGTACCGGATAAGGTCCGAATACGTCATTCGCGAATCGCAAACAATCGGGTCCGGCCGGCCGCCGCGCACGGCAGCCGCGGCACCGCGAGCGCAGCGCGCGGCCCGTGCGGGCGCGGCGCGCCCACCCCAGGACAACTACGGATAGACGGCCGGGCGCGCGCCTGGCGGTGAGCCTTCAACGCATGAGATGAACCAGCCCGAGCGCCACGCCCGGCACGAGAATGACCACCACGAGCGCGACGATGTTCGCGCAGAGAAACGGCACGGTGCCGCGGAAAATGGTGCGAATCGACAATTCCGGCAGCATGGTCTTCACCATGAACACGTTCATGCCAACGGGCGGATGAATCATGCCGATCTCCATCATCATCGCCACGTAAATGCCGAACCAGATCATGTTCGCGCCGAGCGGCTGCACCACCGCCGCGAACACGGGGATGGTGAGCAGCATCATCGCGAGCGCTTCCATGAGCGAGCCGAGCACGATGTAGATGCAGGTGATGACCGCAATCACACCGATAAGCGGCAAATGCAGCGCGTGAATCCAGGCGACCAACGTGGCGGTGAGGCCAGAGAGCGTGATGAAGTTGGCGAACACCATGCCGCCGAAGGCGATGGCGAAGATCATCGCGGTGGTCTTGCCCGCTTCCACGAGCGACTCGAACAACAGCGCCCAGCTCAGCTTGCGGCGCAGTCCTGCGAACACGAGCGCGCCGGTCGCGCCTACGCTGGATGCCTCGGTGGCCGTGAAGATGCCGCCATACAGGCCGCCCACCACGATCAGGAACAGCGCGAGCACGCCCCAGATCTTGCCGAGCTTGGCGAAGCGCGTAGGCCAGTCCACGCGCTCGCCGCGCGGGCCTTTGGCGGGATCGCGCCGCACCGTCCACCAGATCGAGAGCAGAAACAGCGAGCCCAGCAGCAATCCCGGGCCGATCCCTGCGATAAACAGCTTGCCGATATCCTGATCGGTCAGGACGCCATAGATGAGCAAGGGAAAGCTCGGCGGAATCAGCGCGCCCAGCGTGCCGCCCGAACTCACGCAGCCCGCGGCCAGGCTGTCCGCGTAGCGGTGGCGGCGCATCGGCGGCATCGCCACCTTGGTCATGGTGGCCGCCGTGGCGATCGAGCTGCCCGACATCGAGGCGAAGCCGGCGCAGGCCAGCACCGTGGCGTGCGCGAGGCCGCCCTTGAAATGGCCGATCCAGGCGTTAGCCGCGTCGTAGAGCTCCTCGGCCAGATCGGCCTTGTAGATGAACGTGCCCATCAGGATGAACATCGGCAGCACGGAGAGATTCTCGTTGGCGGCGAGGTCGGCGATCGTCATGCCGGCCATCGCGAGCGCGGGCTCCCAGCCGCGAATCAGCGCGAAAGCGCCCACGCCGATGCCGAGCATCGCAAAGCCGAGCGGCACGCCCACGAACGCGAACAGCAAAACGGCGGCGAAGCCTGAAAGTGCGAGTGTCATGGCGTTTCCTTGCGGCCGAGCGCGGCGAAGTGATCGACGGTAAGCGCGAGCAGCACGATCAGCGTGACGCCGGAAAGTGCGCTCATGTAGTAGCTGAGCGGCGCGAGCGGCCACTCCAGCACGGTCGTGGTGATGCGGTTGTTCGCGAGATCGGCGCCATCGCTTGCGAGCTGCCAGGTCATGATGCCCACCGCGGTCACGCTCACGAGCAGCACGAACAGATGTTGCAGCCAGCTGCCGAGCCGCCCGAAGCGCCCGTGCAGCAGGTTCACCGTGATGTGCTGCTGGCTCCGCGTGACGAGCGGAAACGCCGAGAAAATGAGGATCGCCATGGCAAAGCGCACGATCTCGGAGGCGCCGCGGATGGGCGCGGAGAACCAGTACCGCATGAACACATCGCAGAATGTGAGCCCCATGATCGAGAGCAGCACGAGCGCGACCACGCTGCCGAGCGCGCGCCGCAGCCAGCGCGAGACAAGGCTCTCGCGTGCGTCCGGGACGATCGCTACGGACGGGTGTATAACATCGGAAGGTTGACTGAGGCTCATTTTGCCTCCTGCTTTGCTTCGTTGCGGTAGTAGGCGAGCGCGGCGGCGCCGTCCACGTGCAGCCGGTCCGCGCGGGTGATCCATTGCGCGTCCATGGGCTGCGCCAGCGCACGAAGCGCGCCGACGAAGTCCGGTGACGGCGAGATCAGCTTGAGCCCGTTCGCGACGGCCTCCTTGCGGGCAAGCGCATTGGACGCGTCGATCACGGCCATGCGGCGCGCGAACGCCTCGCCCGAAAGCGCGGTGATGGCCGCGCGGTCGGCCGGCGAGATCGACGCCCACACCTGCCGGTTCACGAAGAGCGAAAAGCTCGGCGCGGTGATGCCGCCCGGCACGGTCGTTTCATAGCGCGCATAGCGGACCACGTTGAAGCGCGCAGCGTCCATCTCGGGGATGCCGACGAAGCCGTCAACGGTGCCGCCCGCCACCAGCTCGCTCATTTTCGCGGCGGGGGTGGCCACCACGCCCGCGCCGCCGCGATCCATCAGCGTCGAGGCAACCCCTGGCAGTGCCCAGTATTTCACGCCATGTATCGCCTGAAGCGACGTGACGGGCTGCTTGAGGCTATAGATCTCGCCCGCCGGAAACACCACGAGCGCGAGCAGATGCACGTCGCGATACTCGCCGGCCTGCTCGAAGTACTTTTCGTAAGTCCGCCAGAGCGCGACCGACATGCCCTCGGCGGACGAGGAGCCGAGCGGCAGATGCGCGAGCTGCACGAGGCTTGCCTTATTCTGGATGAGGCCGTTGAAAATGTAGGCGCCATCCACGATGCGCTTGCGCACGACGTCCCATTGCTGTTGCGGCGAGCCGATGCTGGTGGGCGGAAAGACAATCTTCACGCGCCCCTGGGTGACGCGCTCGACGTCCTCGGCCCACGGCCTCATGACCTCGACGTTGAAGATATGCTGTGGCGGCAAAAAGGCATTGACGACCAGCGTCGTGGCGGCATGCGCCATGGCCGGCAACGCCATCGCCAGCGCCACGAGATGGGCTGCGATAAGGCGATACATGATGTCTCCTGCATGTACGAATAGTTTTTACCTGCTCTACCGCTGAGAGGGGCGCGGCGCCCCTTCCTGCCACCGTCCGCCGCTACCAGTCGCCGAGCAGAATGCCGCCCTTCTCGGACACTTCCGTCCAGCGCTCGACGAAGCGCGCGGGCGCGGTCTGCCGCAAGGTGCGGTGGCGCAGCCAGTCGAACAGACGCTCGTGCATCTCGGCGCGCACGCCCGCGTGTTGCGCATCGCGGCCCAGGTCGTTCAGCTCGTCGGGGTCTGCCGCGAGGTCGAACAGTTGCGGCGCAAAGCCATCGTAATGGATGTATTTCCAGCGGCCGTCGAACACCATGAAGCAGCGGCAGCCGTCGAGATCGCGGCCCAGCAGCGTGCGCGTGCGCGAACGGAACGAATAGTCGAACTCGCTGAAAACGGCATCGCGCCACGTCACGCCGGTTGTGCCATGCAGCAGCGGCTGCAGCGAGCGCCCTTCGACGATATGACCGGGAATCTCCACGCCCGCCGCATCGAGGAACGTGGGCAGCAGGTCGATGGCCTCGACGAGCCGCCGCTCGACCGTGCCGCGCGTGGCGTCGGCCTCGGGGCGCGGATCGACGACAATGAGCGGCACGCGCGACGACGCATCGTGAAAGAGCTCCTTCTCGCCGAGCCAGTGATCGCCCAGGTAATCGCCATGGTCGCTCGTGAATACGATCATGGTGTCCTGGTCGCGGCCGGTTTCGCGCAGGAACGCGAACAGGCGGCCGAGGTGGTCGTCGATCTGCTTCACGAGCCCCATGTAGGTCGGGATGACCGTCTCGCGCACCTCGTCGCGCGCGAAGCTCACGCTCTCGTCGTGCTGCATGAACGCGCCGAACACCGGATGCGGATGCTCGCGCTCGTCCAGTGTGCGCGTGGCGGGCTTCACATCCTCGGGGCCATACATATCGTTGTACGGCGCGGGCGCCATGTACGGCCAATGCGGCTTGATCAGACTCAGGTGCAGGCACCAGGGCGCGTCGCCCTGCTCGCGGATGAACGCCATCGCCCGGTCGATCATATAGGGTGTTTCCGAGTGCTCCTCGCTCACGCGCGCCGGTTTGGACGCGTGACGCATCTTCCAGCCGCTCAGGATCTCGCCGTCCTCTCCCTGCGCCGAATTTGCATAGTCATGCCAGGGATTGTCGCCCTCGTAGCCTTTGCTGCGCAGGTAATCGCAATACGGCGTTTCGACGCGAGCACCGAAGAGGCCGGGGTGAATGCCGTCGTCGCGATCGAACGGCTCGAAGCCGCACTCTTCCACGAGCACCGCGCCCGGCGATTCATGGGTCATGCCGAGGCGCTGCATGCCGGCCTTGTCGGCAACCATGTGCGTCTTGCCCGCCAGCGCGACACGCATGCCGCGCGTGCGCAGGTAGTCGCCGAGCGTCAGCTCGCCAACGGGCAGCGGCACGAAATTCCAGTACGCGCGATGGCTCGCCACGTAGCGGCCCGTGTAATACGACATGCGCGACGGCCCGCAAACCGGGCTTTGCACGTAGGCGCGCTCGAAGCGCACGCCGCGCCGCGCAAGCGCATCGATATTGGGCGTTTGCAGCGTCGGGTGGCCGTAGCAGGACAAGTAATCCCAGCGCAGCTGGTCGCACATGATGAACAAGATGTTCTTGACTGTCTCCATCGCTTGTCTCCTTGAGTTAAGGCAAGCGTAGAACAGCCCGGATGCGCAACCCAGCAATTTCTGAGATGATTTCACTCAGTGAAACGCAACGGATTCAGCCATGTGGTCCCCGAAAGTCAAGACGATCGACGCGCTCGAACGAGGCCTCATCACGCTCAAGACCCTGCAGGAGTTGCAGGCCGCGAGCCTGCACGATTTGCATCTGCACACTGGCATTTCGAAGGCCACGCTGCTGCGCATTCTTCTGACGTTGGAACGGCAGGGGCTGATCTGGCAGCGGCTGGCCGACGGGCTGTTTCGCCCGAGCTACACGTTGCAGGCGCGCGCGCGGCGCATCGATCGCGTGGATCATTTGATCGAATGCGCGGCGCCGGAGTTGGACCAGTTGCAGAGCCGCATTCTCTGGCCATCGGATCTCGCCGTGCGGCGCGGCACGACGATGGCGCTGTGCGAGTCGAACCGCACACGCTCGTACTTTCTCGTCAACCGCGACAAGCTCGGCTATGAGATCAACATGTTGCGCTCGGCAGTCGGACGCGCGTATCTGGCGTTTTGCCCGGATGCGGAGCGCGAATCGCTGCTCGAAGCGTTGCGCTCGGGCCAGCGGCCAGGCGACGAGCGGGCGCATGACGGGCGTTATGTCCGGCAGTTGATCAACGAAACGCGGCGGCGCGGGTATGGATCGCGTGAGCGCAATTTTGGCGGCTCGTATACCCAGTCGCGGGCGCAATACAACGACGGCTTGTCTGCGCTTGCCGTGCCGATCGAAGCGCCCGATGGTTCGATTGCCGGCTGCGTCAATATCGTCTGGTTCGAACGGCTTTTCAAGGTCGAGGATATGGCCGCGCGCCATCTGGACGATCTTCGGGCCGCCGCCGGGCGGATCGGGGCGCGCTTGAGCGTCGAGTAGGCGGGTTATGGCGGCTTGCTGCTGTTTCGCGGCACGTGGCGTTTTGCGAAAGCCACAAATTCAGAGCTGGGCCTGGCACAGCGACATCATGCGCTGCACCATGGTCGACGCCTCGTTGAGCTCCATTTCATTCGTAAACAGCACCGAGACGCTGGAAAGCCGCACGGCAATACCCGCGCCAAGCAGATCGCGGCTTGCGATCTTGAGCGCCAGCTGGCCAAGGCGAACGCGATCGAGCCAATGCATCGTCAGGCCGCCCTTTTGCAGCCATTCGCGGCAGCACGAGACGACGTGATCGACGCGCCATTCCTGAGTCAACGCGTAAGACGACGCGGCGATGGCCACAAGGTAGCAAAGCAGGTCCGGGCGGGCGCTGCTCGCTTCGACGAATTCCGTTTTCACTGGCTTGCTGTCCCTGTTTTCAGACATGGATTCCATACCTATGGCCGGACCTGCCAAAAACAAGCATTCTGCATCGAAACGGCCCGCGCCGGAGCATCGGTCCGCCAACATTTCTTCACGCGAAAAATTGGCGTAAACGAAATGCAATAAAAAATCCGCGCATGTCCAATGAGTTAAATCCCGTTGATAACCCCGGAATATTCCCTACGTCCGGCCGCATGCCTTTCCTGGTTTCGCCTTCGGCCCGGGCACGTCAATTGCGCACGCACCCCGTCGCCGCTCCGATCGATTAAAGGAAAAAAATCCAGCCGCCGATTAAAACCAGTGACACGAATATTTAGAAACATGAGCCAGTGCCGCTGATTTCGTTAAGCAACATGCATCGCGCATTGCCCTGTCGCAGCCGGCAAGCCCAGCCCGTCGACGACATTCGAACTCGTTGTATCCGGAGTTTTTTCATGAAGAAGAACAAAAAGCACCTTGGCGCGCTGCTGTCGGCCGCCATTTTTGCCGCGTCCGCCGCCGCGCTCGCCCCTGACGCACAGGCGCAGCAATACACCACCGACTGGCTCGCCAACACCTACGGCACACTCGCGGCACATGTGGGCAATGGCGCACGCTCGATGTGGGTCGCGCCCGAAGGCGTCATTTACACCGCATCGTTCTGGGACGAGAACGAAGGCGGCATGGCCATCTATCAGAACGGCAAGAGCATCGGCTCGATCGGCCTGCATAACGAATTCCAGGGCGGCGCCATCACCGGCAACGCCACCTCGATCTTCGCGGCCATGCAGGCCGGCACCGCCTACGGCAGCGGCACGGTCGGACGCTACAACCGCGCGAGCGGCCAGCGCGACCTCACCATCAGCGTGAGCGCATCGACATCGGTCAGCCGCGCCGATGTCATCACAGGCCTGGCCACGCAAAACGCGCTGCTCTACGCGAGCGACTTCCCCGGCAACCGCGTGCGCGTCTTCACGACCGACGGCGCATGGCAGCGCGACATCCCCATCGCGAGCCCGGGCGCGCTCGCGCTCGACAGCGCGGGCAACGTCTGGGTCGCGCAGAAGGGCGCGGGAACGATCGTGGAATTCAGCCCCGCGGGCGCGCAATTGCAGACGATCCAGATGCCGGCGGGCGCGCAGCCCTGCGCGCTCTACTTCGATGCATCCACAGGACTGCTGATGGTGGGCGACGAAGGCCCCGACATGAACATCAAGCTCTATAGCCTCGCGGGCACGCCCACGCTCACGGGCACCTTCGGTGTGACGGGCGGCTACCTCGACACCACGACTGGCACCAGGGGGCAGGTAGGCGCCAAACGCTTCACGCGCATCACGGGCATTGGCAAGGACACGGCCGGCAACCTTTATGTGCTCAACAATCCGTGGGGCGGCGCATGGGACCTCGGCCGCAACGGCGGCACCGACATTCACGCCTACGATCCCAACAGCAATCTGCTCTGGAAGCTCCAGGCGCTGAACTTCGAAGGCGTAGCCGCGCCCGATCCGGCCACCGACGCCGCGCTGTTCTACACCGGCACGGCGATCTTCACGGGCACGGCGGGCGGCACCTTCGTCGCCAATACGGTGGATCCGTTCACCTACCCGAACGATCCGCGCCTGAACATGAACGACACGCAACGCGACGAGCACTTCGGCCAGCTCGTCTCGGTGGGCGGCAACCGCATTCTCGTGGCGTCGGGGCAGAATCCCGCGATCTTCTACTTCTTCCACTTCAATCCCGCAAGCGGCTACATCGCGATTCCCGACGGTTCATTGCCCGGCCCGCTGTTCAAGACGACGATCTCCGTCACGGGCGGCTTCTGCATCGACAGCAAGGGCGACGTGTGGGCCGGGCTCGACCGCACGAACCACATTTACCATTACCCGCTCACCGGTTTCGACGGCACTGGCAAACCCTCATGGGGTCCCGCCATCACCATTTCGACGCCCGTGAGCGCGCGGCCGATCACGCGCATCGTCTATCAGCCAGAAAGCGACACGATGATCCTCGCGCAAGGGGTGGCCGGAAGCTGGGACTGGACCGCCATGAACGGCCATATCGAGGTGTATCACGGCTGGGGTGCGGGCAATCGCACGCCAGGACCGGTCATCAACCTCACCAGCGCCAATCCCAAGTCGATGGCGGCAGCGGGCAATTATCTGTTCGTCGGCTATGTGCACACCGTGCCGAATGTCGACGTATTCGATCTCACGACAGGCCAGCAGGTCACCACGCTGATCAATGCAAATCCCGGCGCCATGGATGTGGGCAACGACGTGGATTCGATGTATGGCCTGCGTGCGTATTTGACTTCGACGGGCCAGTACGTGATTACGAAGGACAATTACAACGGCAGCAGTGTAGTGGTGCACAGGTGGACGCCCTGAAACGCAGGCATTGAATTTTTGAGACGATCGGTCTAATATCGCGTTCATGAATGCTCCGACCGTCAAGCCGCGCCGCGGCCGCCCGCCGAAAGACCCGCGCGCTCATGCCGACACGCGCGATCTGCTGATTCGCGCGGGCCTGGAAATGCTGACCGGGCAAAGCTTCGCCGCCACCGGACTCGACGCCATGCTCAAGCGCGCCGGCATTCCGAAGGGCTCGTTCTATCACTACTTCGAGAGCAAGGAAGCTTTCGGCCGCGACCTCATGGCCGCTTACGATCGCTACTTCTGCGCGAAGCTCGACCACTGGCTGCTCGATGCAACGCGTCCCGCGCTGGAGCGGCTCGGCGCATTCGTTGAAGACGCGAAGTCGGGCATGGCGCGTCATGACTTCACGCGAGGCTGCCTCGTCGGGAACCTGGGGGTGGAGGTCGACGTGCTTCCCGAAGACTTTCGCGAGCGCCTGGAAGGCGTGCTGCAAGGCTGGCAGGCGCGCGTGGTCGCGTGCCTGCGCGAGGCGCGACGCGAAGGCGCGATTCCGAAGCCGACCGATCTCGACGCCCAGGCCGCATTCTTCTGGATCGGCTGGGAAGGTGCGGTGCTGCGCGCGCGACTCGTGCGCAACGCCGCGCCGCTCGATACGTTTTTCCGGGGTTTCATCGCCGGACTGAATGCCACGCGGTAGCGGATCAACGAAACGCTTCGCCCCGCGCCCTTTTTCTCTTTCATTTCATCACCGAGGCCCTCATGTTCAAAGCCATTCTGATTGATAAGGAATCCGGATCATACGCGGCGCGCGTTGCCGAACTCGACGAATCGCGCCTGCCCGACGCGGATGTTCTCGTCGACGTGCAATACAGCACGCTTAACTACAAGGACGGGCTCGCGATCACCGGCAAGAGCCCGGTCGTGCGCAGCTTTCCCATGGTCCCGGGCATCGATTTCGCCGGCACCGTCGCGCAAAGCGCCGACCCGCGCTATGCCGTGGGCGATACGGTCGTGCTCAACGGCTGGGGCGTGGGCGAGCAGCACTGGGGCGGTCTTGCGCAAAAGGCCCGCGTGCAAGGCGACTGGCTGATTCCGCTGCCGCGTGGCCTGAGCGCGCGCCAGACCATGGCGATCGGCACGGCTGGCTATACCGCGATGCTTTGCATTCTCGCGCTCGAACGCTACGGGATCGCCCCGGACCATGGCGACGTGCTCGTGACCGGCGCGAGCGGCGGCGTCGGGAGCTTCGCGATTACGCTGCTGGCACGGCGCGGCTATCGCGTGGTGGCCTCGACCGGCAAGCTTCAGGAAGCCGCGTATCTGCAGCAGTTGGGCGCGGCCGAGGTCATCGACCGCGCGACGCTTGCCGAGCCGGGCAAGCCGCTGCAAAAGGAACGCTGGGCAGCGGCCGTCGATTCGGTCGGCGGCCATACGCTCGCGAACGTGTGCGCGAGTCTGCGCGCCGATGGCGCCGTGGCGGCCTGCGGCCTCGCGCAAGGCATGGACTTGCCGGCCACGGTTGCGCCGTTCATCCTGCGCGGCGTGAGCCTCATCGGCATCAACAGCGTGACGCGCCCCTTCGCCGAGCGCCAGCAAGCGTGGCAGGCGCTGGCCGAAACACTCGATCTGAACGCGCTCGACACCATCACGCGCGAGATCGGTCTGGCCGACGCCATTCCGGCCGCGAGCGATTTGCTCGAAGGGCGCGTGCGCGGCAGGCTCGTCGTCGATGTGAACGCTTAGGCGCTCGCGCGAGCGGCGCGGCTTGCATCATGGTCGGCGAGGACGTGCGAGAATCCTGCGCATACGTCCTCCCCTCCCTCGGAAACGCCATGAAACAAGCGCTGCAAATCGACTTTGTCTCCGATATCGCCTGCCCCTGGTGCGCGATCGGCCTGTCCTCGCTGCTCCAGGCGCTGAAGAATCTGCACGACACCGTCGACGCCACGCTCGCCGTCCACCCCTTCGAACTGAATCCGGATATGGGGCCGGGCGGCGAAACCATCGTCGATTACCTCGGCAAGAAATACGGCCGCACGCCGGAGCAGATCGCGCAAACGCAGGAGGCGATTCGCGAGCGCGGCGCCAGCGTGGGCTTCACGTTCGGGCCGCGCACGCGCGTCTACAACACTTTCGACGCGCATCGCCTGCTGCATTGGGCCAGCCTTCGGGGCAAGCAGTTGCCGCTCAAGCTCGCGCTGCTGCGCGCCTATCACGGCGAAGGCAAGGACACGAGCGACCACGACATGCTGGTTCAGGCCGCGCAATCGGTGGGACTGAACGCCGACGAGGCGCGCACCGTGCTGCAAAGCGGCGCCTATGCCGACGAAGTGCGCGCGGAAGAACAGCACGCGCAGGCGATGGGCATCCAGTCGGTGCCGGCCATCATCCTCAACCAGAAGTATCTGGTGAGCGGCGGCCAGCCCGTCGAAACATTCGAGAATGCCATCAAGCAGGTGCTTGCCGAAGGCTGAAGCCGCCTCGCCGATCCATTGAATCGATCGAATCGATCCGGCATTTCACAGGGGACACCATGTCGGCAGTCTCGGCATTCAAGCTCGTGCTGCTTTCGCTCATCGCCATCATCGCGCTGGAGCTGCTTGCCAAACGCCTGCGCCTGCCGCCCGCCGCGGCGCTGCTGGTGGGCGGCGCAGCGATGGCGTTCGCACCGGGGCTGCCGCCCGTCGTCATCGATCCCGACCTCGTCCTCATCGTGTTCCTGCCGCCGCTCCTGATGAACGGCGCCTATTTTTTCGTCTGGGCCGACTTCAAGCGGCATATCACACCCATCCTGCTGTACGCGATTGGCGCCGTGGCGTTCACCACCTGGGCTGTCGGCCTCGTCGCGCACTGGATGGCGCCCGGGTTGCCGTGGGCCGTGTGCTTCGCGCTGGGCGCAGTGGTCTCGCCGCCCGACGCCGTGGCCGCGAAAGCCGTGCTCGAACGCCTCGCGCTGCCGCGCCGCCTGATGGTGCTGCTCGAAGGCGAAAGCCTGCTCAACGACGCGGCGGGCCTCGTGCTGTTCCGCCTCGCCGTGGCCGCTGCGCTCACGGGCGCGTTCAGCACGTCGGGCGCCGTGCTGAGCTTCTCGGGACTCGCGCTAGGCGGCATCGCCATCGGGTGGTTCGTCGGCTATCTCACCATCAACCTGCTGCGGCTGCTCGACGACGACTATCTGATCATTACCGCCAGCGTCAGCGCCGCGTGGTTCAGCTACATCGCCGGCGAAATGGCCGGCGTATCGAGCGTGATCGCCACCGTCACGTGCGGCATGTATCTGGGCTGGCATCAGCACGAGGTGTTCTCCGCGCGCGTGCGCATGCGCGGCACGGCGTTCTGGGAGGTGCTCGTGTTCGTGCTCGAAGCGCTGGTGTTCGTGCTGATCGGCCTATCGCTGCGCGGCGTGATCCACCGGCTCGGCGGCGCGGGCGAGGCGTTCGCGCAACTCGGCCCGGCCGCGCTCGCCATCGTTGCGGCGGTCGTGCTGTCGCGCTGCGTGTGGGCGTTCGGGCTGGAGACGATCCGCGTGCTGGTGCATCGCTTTGCGCCACGCCGCATCGCGGCCGCCGATTTGCGCTCGGCCGCCGTAGTGAGCTGGGCCGGCATGCGCGGCGTGGTCACGCTGGCCATCGCGCTCACGCTGCCCGAATCCTTGCCCGGGCGCGATCTCATCCTGTTCGCGGCGTTCGCGGTGATTCTCTTCACGGTGCTGCTGCAAGGCCTCACCATCGGCCCGCTGATCCGGCTCGTCAAACCGCTGCAGGACGAAGACGCCAACGCCCGCTACCTCACCGAGCCGCAAGCATGGGCAAGGCTGCTCGCAGTGCAGCTTGAGGCCATCCAGCCGCTCGTGCACGGGCCGGACGGCAGCGTGATTCACCCGCGTCTGCTGGAGCAGTACACGTATCGGGCCAATCTGTCGCGCACGCTCGAGAGCGCACCCGCACTGCCGAACGATGTGCGCACCGCGCATTACGACGTCGTGCTTGCCGCCGTGAGCGCGGGCCGCGCGGAAGTGTTGCGCCTGCACCGCGCGGGGCTCATCGACGATGCGATGCTGCATATGATCGAGCGCGACCTCGATCTCGAAGAGGTGGGCGCGCAACATTCGCGCGGGTGATCGGGGCGACCCCGGGAAAACGGTGTGCGCGCTCATGCCGGCCTGCATGCAGCGGGAATGCCGAGCTTGTTGCGCTTCTGATTGACAGCCCTTGTCGAGCGGCCAGTGAGCCGCGCCAATTCGGCATCGTCCAATACGCCGAGCAAGGCGATATGCTCCGGCGGCCACGACAGATGCGCGGGCGCGGCAGGCGGAATGCCCAATTCCCGCCGTTTCTTTTGCACAGTCGAAAATGAAACGCCGCCGATTCGCTCCGCCACCCGGGCATCGGACAGTGTGCCGAGCAGCGCAATCTCTTGCGTGGTCCATGTGCGGGTCAATTTTGTTTTGTGATTGCCGGCGCTACTCGAGCGATCGCGCCGTTTGCCCCCGCTGGGCCGGGATCGTGCGGCGCACGGTGCATCGGTTTCGTAATCGGCGGCCGATGAAGCATGGTTGATCTGCGCGACGGTGTGTTCGAAGCGGTTCGTCATTGCGATGCCCCTGTTGTGTAGAGTTGCCCGGCATCTATCCTCTATACGCTATTTTTATCCTGAAACACGAAAATTCCTAAATCCGGCTGGCGCCCTGATTCGCGGCGCATCAAGCCGCCAAAAAAATCCATCCCCTTGACCTTCCACAAACGGAACGCCCTCCCGCACGCATCGGCTAGAATTGCGCCACGCGCGATGCCGCCATCGCAGCCCGATCCATCCCCGCCGCGCCGCGCCCTCCGGGCGAACGCCGCGCCGCATCTGCCCCCGGGGGCGAGACCACGAATGACGAACACACCCACCGCCACGCCCTTCAGCGCGCTTGCGCTCGCGCCCGCCGCGCTCGAGAACCTCACGCGGCTCGGCTATGTCGAGATGACGCCCATCCAGGCCGCCAGCCTGCCGATCGCGCTCGCGGGCCACGACCTCATCGCCCAGGCCAAGACCGGCAGCGGCAAGACCGCCGCCTTTTCGCTCGCGCTGCTCGCGAAGCTCGATGCGCGCCGGCTCGACGTGCAGGCGATGATCCTCTGCCCCACGCGCGAACTGGCCGATCAGGTCGCTCAGGAAATCCGCCGGCTCGCGCGCGCCGAAGAAAACATCAAGGTGCTCACGCTGTGCGGCGGCACGCCCATGAAGCCGCAGACGGCAAGCCTCGAGCACGGCGCGCACATCATCGTCGGCACGCCGGGGCGCATCATGGATCACCTCGAGCGCGGCATCCTCTCGCTCGACGCGCTCAACACGCTCGTGCTCGACGAAGCGGACCGCATGCTCGACATGGGTTTCTTCGACGACATCGCCAAGGTCGCGCGCCAATGCCCCAAGGAGCGCCAGACGCTGCTGTTCTCGGCCACCTACCCCGAAGGCATCGCGAAGCTGAGCCAGCAATTCCTTCGCAATCCCAAGGAAGTGAAGCTCGAAGAGCATCACGACGACAGCAAGATCCGCCAGCGCTTCTATGAAGTCAGCGACGACGAGCGCCTGCACGCAGTAGGCATGCTGCTGAACCACTACCGGCCCGTGAGCACGATCGCGTTCTGCAACACCAAGCAGCAATGCCGCGATCTGCTCGATGTGCTGCGTGCGCAGGGCTTTCATGCGCTCGCGCTGCACGGCGAGCTCGATCAGCGCGAGCGCGACCAGGTGCTGATCCAGTTCGCGAACCGCAGCTGTTCCGTGCTGGTGGCCACCGACGTGGCCGCGCGCGGTCTCGACATTGCGCAGCTCGAAGCCGTGATCAACGTCGATGTCACGCCCGACCCCGAGGTCTACGTGCACCGCATCGGCCGCACCGGGCGCGCGGACCAGGACGGCTGGGCGCTGAGCCTCGCGAGCATGAACGAAATGGGCCGCGTGGGCGGCATCGAGCAGGCGCTCAAGCGCGAAGTCGAATGGCAGCCGCTCGCGTCGCTCACGCCCGCCAGCGACGCGCCCTTGCTGCCGCCGATGGAAACCGTGCAGATTCTCGGCGGACGCAAGGACAAGATCCGCCCCGGCGACGTGCTGGGCGCGCTCACCGGCGAAGCCGGCTTCAGCGGCGCGCAGATCGGCAAGATCAACGTCACGGATTTTTCGACCTACGTGGCCGTCGAGCGCAGCATCGCGCGCAAGGCGGTGAGCAAGCTCAACGCGGGGAAGTTGAAGGGCAAGAAGGTGCGCGCGCGCTTGATGGAAGAGTAAGCGGGCGGAACGGGCGGGCCGCAGATCTCCTGCGCACGCCGCCGTTCACCTGCTCAGAACGAACTCAAGACGCGCTCGCGCGGTGATAGTCATCCGCGCCCCAGTAGGCGCGCATGCTCACGATCTTGCCGTGCGCATCGAACTCCATCACATCGGTCACGTCGATATGCGCCGGGCCATCCGCGCCCGCGATATGCACCTTGAACGTGATGGTGGCCGCGTTCGCATGCGAGCCGCGCGGCGGCGCAACCAGTTCGAGCCGCGCGCCCACCGTGGTGGCGTGGCCATAGAATGCGTCGATCTCCGCGCGCCCGCGCTTGAGCGGCGAGCCCACGGGGTCTTCGACCGTGGCATTGTCGGCGAACAGCGCAGTGACGCGCGCCGCGTCGTTCGCGTTGAACGCCTCCACGTATTCGCGCAGGCGCGCCTTCATGTGTTCGGTGTCGCTCATCGTGCAGCCTCCTAGCGCGCGGTATAGCCGCCGTCGATCACGAGTTCCGCGCCGGTCACATAACGGCCCGCCGGCGAGACGAGATACAGGATGCCCGACGCGATGTCCTGCGGGTCGCCGATCTTCGCGAGCGGCACGGCCTGCGCCAATTGCCCGAAAATCTGGTCGGGGTCACCGATCTTCCGGAACGCCTCCTCGAGCAGCGGCGTGCGAATGTAACCCGGATGCACCGAATTCGCGCGAATGTTCTTCGCGGCGTAAAGCATCGCGTCGGTCTTCGCCATCAGGCGCACGGCGCCCTTCGAGGCGTGATACGCAGGCACGTCCGGCCCGCCCACGAGC
The DNA here is from genome assembly GCF_051125215.1 of Paraburkholderia sp. A3BS-1L. NCBI lineage: Bacteria > Pseudomonadati > Pseudomonadota > Betaproteobacteria > Burkholderiales > Burkholderiaceae > Paraburkholderia > Paraburkholderia sp. A3BS-1L. Next base: position 543,028 of record NZ_CP120445.1, read on the forward strand.
CCGTACATCGACGAGACATTCACAATCGAGCCGCCGCCCGCCTGCTGCATGGCTGGAATCGCGTACTTGGTGCACAGGAATACACCCGTCACATTCACGTCCATCACCTGACGCCACTGCTCGAGCGTGATCTCGTGCGTGGGCACGTTCGCGCCTTCGATGCCCGCATTGTTCACCAGCACATCGAGCCGGCCGAAGCGCGCGACGATCTCGCCGAACACGCGCTGCACGTCCACTTCCTGCGTCACGTCGAGCCGCCAGAAATGGGCCTTGCCGCCCGCCGCGACGATCTCGGCCGCAAGCGCCTCGCCTTCCGGCAACACATCGAGCACCGCAATGGCCGCACCCGCCGAGGCGAGCGTGCGTGCGGTCTGCGCGCCAATGCCGCGCGCGGAACCCGTGATCGCGGCGACCTTGCCGCTGAGGTCGAAGAGTTGCTGTGCGAGCGTGTTGCTCATGTCGTCTCCTTGTCTCGTGTCTTGCTCGTGCGTTCCGCGTGACCGGCGCCCTTGCGCAGATCGGCGAGAAAATCCACGCATTCGCGATTGAAGTATTCGCGGTGCTCCACCATCACCCAATGCCCGCAGCGATTCATCAGCACGAAGCGCGCGTCCTCGCATTGCTCGAGAAACTGCATCGCGCCGCTCACCGGATTGAAGCGGTCCTGCGTGCCCCAGAAGCCCAGCACCGGGCAGCGCAATTCCACGAGGCGCTCCGTGAGGTTGGGCACGCGCATGGTCGAAAGCACTTCGGGCGGCTGCGTTTCGCAGACCTTCAGGCGCTCCTCCACGAGCGCGTCCGTCACGAGCGCGCGATCGTGCACCAGCAGTTCCAGCAGATAGCGCATGGTCTGCCGGTTCATCTGACGATTGGTGAAGAGCGACACCATCTTCTGGATGCCTTCCATGCGAAAGTAGGTCTCGCGCTCCTCCACGCCGCCGGGCGCCATCATGATGAGCGCCTCCACGTCGTCCGGATAATCGAGCGCGTATTTCAGCGCAATCGCGCCGCCCAGCGAATTGCCGAGCAGCGTGGCGCGGCCCGCGCCCAGCGCCACGAGTTGCTCGCGCAGCGCCGCGACGAAGAAGTCGAGCGTGTATTCGGCGTCGGCGGGCTTTGACGACGCGCCGTAGCCCGGCAGGTCAACCACGATGACGCGGTGGCCCGCCGCCGCGATGGGCGCGTAATTATGGCGAAAGTTGCTAAGGCCGCTCGCGCCGGGGCCGCTGCCGTGGATGAACACCACGGGCTCGCCGCTGCCGGCTTCGAAATGATGCAGCCTCAGGCCGCTCGGCACATCGGTGAAAGATCCGATGGTGCCGGCGGGTAGAGCGATGTTCGGCGTTGTCGTCATGCGCTTGTCTCCTGTTCTCATGCCGATCATCGGGGGCGCGAACGTGCGCCGCATCGTCTTTTCAGACTAAGAAACGCCCCGGCATTTCCCCTACCATCGCCTCGACACTTACCCGCCCATATCGGCGCCGATCGGCGCATTCAGGAGACGAGGCCCATGGCACCCTTTGATTTCAGCGGCAAGACCGTGCTCGTGACAGGCGGCACGCGGGGCATCGGCGCGGCGATCGCGCAGGCGTTCCAGCGCGCGGGCGCGACCGTCTACGTCTGCGGACGCAGCGTGTCGGAAAACGCGGACGCCCACACAAACCACCTCACCGACAACAGCACGGACGCCGATACCCCCACTACGCCGCCGCTGCGCGCGCTCGCCGCCGACGTGCGCGACATCGACGCCATCGACGCGCTCATCGCGCGCATCGAGGCCGAGACCGGCCGGCTCGACGTGGTCGTGAGCAACGCGGGCGGCGCGCCGTTCGCGCTCGCCGCGCAGGCGTCGCCGCGCTTCACGGAGTCGGTGATCCGGCTGAACCTGATTGCGCCGCTGTGGCTCGCACAGCGCGCCAACGCCGTGATGCAGCGCCAGGCCGAAGGCGGCGTGCTGCTTTTCGTGGGCAGCGTGAGCGGCCTGCGGCCTTCGCCCGGCACAGCCGCCTATGGGGCCGCGAAAGCCGGCGTGATCAACGCCGTGCGCTCGCTCGCCGTCGAATGGGCGCCCAAGGTGCGCGTGGCGGCGGTGAGCCCGAGCCTCGTGCACACCGATGCCGCCACAGCGGACCACGTAGGCGAAGCGGGTTTGCACGCAGCGGCGGCCACCGTGCCCGCAAGGCGCCTCGCCACGCCCACGGACGTGGCCAATGCCTGCCTCTTTCTCGCTTCCGCGCATGCGTCGTATGCATCGGGATCGAATCTCGTGCTCGAAGGCGGCGGCGAGGTGCCCGCCTTTCTCGCGGCCACCGAAGCGGGCAAGGCGCTCGGTCAGGCATAAGCACCGGTAAGCGCACGCGGCGCGGCCACGTTCCCGACACTGAGGGGAACCAACTAGTCCGTATTGACGATTCTCACCACGCACAAGCGCCCTAACCTCTGTCGACAACAAAGCCCCCGGTTCGCAAGACGGCCTCAGGGACGAACCTTCGAAGCGCCGCGGCAGAACATTGCAACGCCATTAGAGCCACGAAAGAGCCACGAAAGAGCCAGCACAGCGCCATCACGGAGCCAACAGAGGAGACACAATGAGAATCGACACACCGCGTGCGTTACGACCGATCACCGCCGCCTGCCGGCTCGCCCTTGCAGCCGCGTGCGTGAGCGCCGCAACGAGCGCGTGGGCGGGTGACCAGATCGACTTCGGCAACAACACCACGCTCGACTACAACTTCACGCTCGGCTACGGGCTCGGCATGCGCACGCGCGCAGCCAGCGGCGATCTGCTCGGCCCGACCAACATCAACGGCGACGACGGCGACCGCAACTTCCAGAAGGCCGGCAAACTGATGGAGAACCAGGTCAACATCCTGGGCGAGGTCAATCTCAAGCACGACGACTGGGGCGTGTTCGTGCGCGCGGATGCGTTCTACGACCAGGTCTATCACCGTCCGAACTACAACGACGCGCCGTTCACGGTCAACCATTCCGGCACCTACAACCAGTTCACGGGCGACACGAGCTACTGGGCCGGCGCGCGAACGCAACTGCTCGCGGCCTACGTGTACAACACCTTCCATATCGGCCAGACCAACCTCAATGTGAAGGTGGGCGACCAGGTGCTGGCGTGGGGCGAAAGCGTGTTCTTCCCGAACATCGCGGGCGCGCAAGGCCCCGCCGACGCCACCAAGTCGTACGTGGCAGGCGCCGAAGTGAAGGACATCCTGCTGCCGGTTCCGCAGATCTCCTCGCAATGGCAGATCACCCCCGACTTCAGCGTGATGGCCTACTGGCAGTTCGCGTTCCAGCACAACCAGCTCACCGCGCCGGGCAGCTACTTCAGCTACTCGGACATCGTTGGGCCAGGCGCGCAGTTCCTGATCGGGCCGGGCGGGATGATCATTCCGCGCGGCGGCGACATCAAGCCGAGCAACTACGACCAGTGGGGCGTGGGTGCGCGCTGGCGCGTGGCCGGCTCCACCGAGATCGGCGCGTACTACCTGCACTACAACGACATGAACCCGAGTGTCGTGTTCAGCTACTACCCGACGATCCAGTACCAGCAAAAGTACTTCGATCACATCAAGCTGACCGGCCTGAGCTTCTCGACAGACCTGGCCGGCGCGAACGTCGCCGGCGAAACCTCGTACCGACAGGGCGCGGCCGTGCTCGTGAACGCGCCCTCGGGCCCGACGGCCACGCGCGGCGACGTCTGGCAGTCGAACCTTTCCGCGATCTATGCGACCGGGCCGACGTGGCTCGCCGCCTCGCAAACGCTGGTTGCCGAAGTGTCGTACGTGCACACCGGCAACGTCACGCCGGTGTACGGCTCGACCACGCTCGCAAACTCGCGCAACGCAGCGGCCTTCGAAGTGGCCTGGACGCTCAGCTACAAGAACGTCTTCAATGGCTGGGATCTCGACGTGCCGCTCACCTACTCCGACGATTTCACGGGCACCTCCGCGCTCGCGGGCGCACTCGGTTCGCTTACCGGCGTGGGCGACCACCGCGTCACGGTGGGCGTGAACTTCACGCGCCTCTCGAACCTCAAGCTCGGGCTGGTCTACGCGAAGTTTCTGGGCAAGCCCGACCCCAACATGCGTCAGCTAGCCGATCGCGATTACGTTCTCGCTACCGCCACGTACTCCTTCTGAAGCCATGGCGCCGTACGGTTCGGCGCCCGCTTTCGAGGTGTTTGATCCAGCCGTATCTTTACTGCAAGAGGAATGGATATGAGTCGCACTTTTCACTACGCCATGCAAGCCTGCGCCATCGCCGCAGGCGTCGCGCTTGCCACCGGCTCGTTCGCGAAGACGAGCGCCGAAGACATCGCCAAGCTCGATACCACGCTCACGCCGTTCGGCGCCGAGCGCGCCGGCAACGCGGACGGCACGATCCCGGCCTGGACAGGCAAGTGGGTCGGCGCGCCGTCGAGCGTGAACTACAAGCCGGGCGAGCGCTACCCCGACCCGTACGCAAGCGACAAGCCGCTCTTCACGATCACTGCGCAAAACATGGATCAGTACGCAGCGCGACTCACCGACGGCGAAAAGGCGCTCTTCAGGAAGTACCCGGATACGTTCAAGATCACCGTCTACCCGAGTCACCGCGACTTCGGCGCGCCCGAGTCCACGTACAAGGCGATCAAGGAATACGCGCCCAACACCACGATGACGAAGGACCAGAACGGCCTGAAGGACTTCCCGCCCGGGGCGCCCTTCCCGGTGCCGAAGAACGGCGTGGAGGCCATGTGGAATCTGCGCTTCTCCTCGATGATCGAGTCGGAGAACGCGACCTACGACCAGGCCGTGGTCTACCCGGACGGCAATATCGCATGGGGCAAGGTGAAGTATTCGATCTATGGCCCGCGCGCAGGCGAGCCATACGATCCCAAAAGCAATCTCAACGGCATGAGCTTCTTCCGCATGACCGTTGCACTGCCGCTTTCCGACCGCGGCACCATCATTACGGGTTACGAAATGTGGGACCAGACCGGCTCCGACACTCGCCGCACATGGACCTATAACCCGGGCACGCGGCGCGTGCGCCAGTCGCCGGAGTTCGGCTTCGACCAGCCCCAGGGGCCGGGCGGCTTCCGCACCGTAGACGACGACCGTCTCTTCAACGGCTCGGGCGAGCGCTACGACTGGAAGATCGTCGGCAAGCGCGAAGTCTACGTACCGTACGACAACTACAAGCTGATGGATCCGTCGGTCAAGTACGCGGCGCTACTCACGAAGGGCCATGAAGACATGCAGTACATGCGCTTCGAGTTGCATCGCGTATGGGTGCTCCAGGCCACGCTGAAACCGGGCTTCCGCCACCAGTACGCCAAGCGCGTGATCTATCTGGACGAGGACACCTGGGCTGCCGTGGCCGCCGACAACTATGACGCGCGCGGCACCTTGTGGCGCACCAACTTCGCGCCCACGGTCTACGCCTTCGACGCCAAGACCTTCTATTCGACCTCGGTGTTCTATCACGACCTGATCTCGGGCGCCTATTACGCCGACCGCTTGTCGAACCAGGAGCCAATGCCGGTCCTGACGCCCACCACGCAGACGAACGAAGCCTACTACTCGCCGGACGCGATCCGCGGCGACGGCGTCTGACGCGTTCCTTTCGCGAGCTTGCCCGCATGCCTCAAGCCCATGCCTGAGCGTATGCGGGCTTTTTTTCCTCATTCACGATGAACGCCACCGACATGACCCCTGCCCAACACGCCGCGTCAGGCGACGCGCTTTATGAGGCCTGGCTCGAACGCATGCCGATCGCGCCGCTCACCTCGCGCCTGCCCGAACTCGCGCTCGCCGACGCTTACCGCATCCAGCAGCACTACATCGCGCGCCGCATGGCAGCGGGCGCTGCCGTGGTCGGCAAGAAGATCGGCGTAACCAGCAAGGCCGTGCAGGACATGCTCGACGTGCGCCAGCCCGACTTCGGCATGCTGCTCTCCGACATGCAGTACGCAAGCGGTGCGGCGATTCCCGCCAACACGCTGATCCAGCCGCGCGCCGAAGGCGAGATCGCGTTCTACCTGCGCCGAGATCTGCGCGGCCCGGGCGTCGACCGCGCAGCGGTGCTCGAAGCAACCGAAGCCGTGGGCGCGTGCTTCGAGATCGTCGATTCGCGCATCCGCGACTGGGCAATCCGCATCGGCGACACCGTGGCCGATAACGCCTCGAGCGGCGTCTACGTGCTCGGCTCCGAACGCGTTGCACCGCATGACGTCGAGCTCGACGCGTGCCGCATGCGCATCGAGAAAAACGGCGTCAACGCAGGCGTTGGCGTGGGCGCGGCCGCGCTCGGCCACCCCGCCGACGCCGTGGCCTGGCTCGCCAACACGCTCGGCGAACTCGGCATGCCGCTGCTCGCGGGAGAAGTCGTGCTCTCGGGCGCGCTGGCCGCGCTGATTCCGGTGGGTGCGGGCGACCGGCTCTCGATGCGTATCGAAGGCATTGGCGGCTGCGAGGTGTGCTTCGTTTGAACGAAGCGTCAATCATCCGGAATCCGAATTGCTTTGAAGACCCCATGAACAAGGAAAAATCCATGAGCAAAATTCAATGCGCGCTGATCGGCCCCGGCAACATCGGCACCGATCTGCTCTACAAGCTGCGCCGCAGCGCCGTGCTCGAACCGGTCTGGATGGTCGGCGTCGACCCGACCTCCGAGGGACTCGCGCGCGCCCAGGCACTGGGCCTGAAGACAACGTCCGAAGGCATCGACGGTCTGCTGCATCACCTGGAAGCCGATGGGATCCGCATCGCCTTCGACGCGACCTCGGCCTACGCGCACCGCGAGCACTCCGACAAACTGACCGCACGCGGCGTGCGCGTGATCGACCTCACGCCCGCCGCCATCGGTCCGTTCTGCGTGCCGCCCGTGAATCTGGGCGAGCGCCTGGGCGACACGCTCAATGTCAACATGGTCACTTGCGGCGGCCAGGCCACCATCCCCATCGTGCACGCGGTCGCGCGCGTGCAGCCCGTAGCCTACGGCGAGATCGTCGCGACGGTGTCCTCGCGCTCAGTCGGCCCCGGCACGCGCAAGAACATCGACGAATTCACGCGCACCACGGCGCGCGCGATCGAAATGGTCGGCGGCGCGAAGCGCGGCAAGGCGATTATCGTGATCAATCCGGCCGAGCCGCCACTCATCATGCGCGACACGATCCACTGCCTCACCGAGGATGAACCCAACGTCGAAGCCATCACCGCCTCGGTGCACAAGATGGTGGAAGAAGTGCGCCGCTACGTGCCGGGCTACACGCTCAAGAACGGTCCGGTATTCGACGGCAAGCGCGTTTCCGTATTCATGGAAGTGGCGGGCCTGGGCGATTACCTGCCGCGCTACGCCGGCAACCTCGACATCATGACGGCCGCCGCCGCCCGCACCGGCGAAGTGTTCGCCGAGCAGATGCTCGCCGCCACGACCGCCTGAAACCGACACGATGGGAATCACGATGCAAACCACCAACGCAGCAAGCAACGCAGCCCCCCTGCACCCGCTCGCGGGCACGCACATCACCGTGCACGACATGACGCTGCGCGACGGCATGCACCCGAAGCGCCACCAGATCTCGCTGGACCAGATGCGCAGCATCGCACGCGGACTCGACGCCGCGGGCGTGCCGCTTATCGAAGTCACGCACGGCGACGGCCTGGGCGGCGAATCGGTCAACTACGGCTTTCCCGCGCATAGCGACGAAGCCTACCTCGAAGCCGTGATCGGCGAACTGAAGCAGGCAAAAGTTTCGGCGCTGCTGCTGCCCGGCATCGGCACCGTCGACCATCTGCGCATGGCGTATTCGCTTGGCGTAAACACGATCCGTGTGGCCACGCACTGCACGGAAGCCGACGTTTCCGGCCAGCATATCGGCCTCGCGCGCGAGCTCGGCATGGACACGGTAGGATTCCTGATGATGGCGCACATGGCCCCGCCAGAACTGCTGGTCGAGCAGGCGAAGCTGATGGAATCATATGGCGCGAACTGCATCTACGTCACCGACTCCGCGGGCTACATGCTCCCGCACGATGTGACCGCACGGCTCAAGCCCGTGCGCGACGCACTGCGCCCCGGGACCGAACTGGGCTTTCACGGCCACCACAATCTCGCCATGGGCATTGCGAACTCGCTCGCGGCCATCGAGGCTGGCGCGCGCCGCATCGACGCCGCAGCGGCCGGGCTGGGCGCGGGTGCAGGCAATACGCCCATGGAAGTGTTCGCGGCCGTGTGCGAGCGCATGGGCATCAAGACCGGCGTGGACGTGTTCGCGATCTCCGACGTGGCCGAAGACCTCGTTCTGCCGATCATGGACACGCCCATCCGCGTGGACCGCGACGCGCTTACGCTCGGTTATGCCGGCGTTTATTCGTCGTTCCTGTTGTTCGCGAAGCGCGCCGAGGCGAAGTACGGCGTGCCTGCCCGTGACATCCTCGTCGAGTTGGGCCGCCAGCGCCTCGTGGGGGGGCAGGAGGACATGATCGAAGATACGGCGATCAACATGGCGCGTGCGCGGCGTTTGGCTGTGGCGGCTTGACTGACGAGTCTTGAGTCGTTCCTTTATCGGGCTGCATTGCAGCTCCGCCACGAAACGCGCGCCGGAATTGAACGGTGCGCGTTTTTTAGCACCACTGTCGACCGCCCATGCAACAATTATTCCGCTTTTTTGGTGGCGGGGTCGCCGCGATGCCGTTTGGAATGCGCCCATGCCGGGCGCACATAAAAAAACGCGGCGAGCATATCACCGCGGTTCCTTCAGGGTTCGCGCAAAAGCCGGCTTCGAACGATCAATGCTCCGCCAACTGACGCGCCATCGCCAGGATGTCACGTTCGCCGATCGTGCGGATCACTTTTTCCTCGGCTGCGAGGTCGAGCGAGCGGCTGAGCACGTAATAGGTTGCTCCCGCAACGATCAGACCGACGAGCCAGGCCAGATCGATGCCGCTCATCTGGTGCGCGAAGTAACCCACGAAAATCTCCTTGCCCGACTCGTTGTCGACGATGGAGAAGAACGGGATCATCGCCGCGAAGCCCACCAGGTACGCTGCAATCCCGCGCGCCTGCCACGCGCCGTAAATACCGTTCGGCGTAAAGAAGTGCGTGATCGCGTAGCGGCCCTTGCGCACGAAGAAATAGTCGACCAGATTCACCGCGGTCCAGGGCACGAGGAAATACAGCATCAGCACGAGGAACGTGTTGAGCAGCGCCACGCCGTTGCCCGGAATCGAGAGCGTGCACACGAGCACGATCGCGCTGATCGCGAGCACCGCGCCAACGCGCGCGCGGCGCGTGGGCTGGATCTTGCGGAACGAGTCCACGCCGGTCAGGAGCGTGAGCATCGCGCTATAGGTGTTCAGCGCGATGATGGGCAGGAAGCCCGCCACCGACACCACCACGAGGATCGCGCCGCAGCCCGGGAACAGCTTCGCACCCACCTGGTTGAGCGCGACGAGCGCATCCGTTGCCCGCAGTTGCTGCGCGAGCCACGCGCCCAGGCCAATCATCCACGCGCCCGAGAGCGACGCGCCCAGGAAAATCGCCGAGACCAGCTTCGCTCGGCTCGTGTGCTTCGGCAGATAGCGCGAGTAGTCGGACACGTACGGCGCATACGAGATGTTGTAGCTCGCGCCGATGGCGAACTGCGTGATGAACGCCACCCAGTTGAAGCCCGCATGCGCGCTAGCCGCGCCCACCGCGCTTGCAGCACTCGCCGCGCTGGCACCGCCCTTGCCCACGCCAAACAGCAGCGCCAGCGTCACGAGCGCATAGAGCGGCAGCGTCGCGATCAGCGCCCATTTGAACGCCTTGTGCATGACGTCGTGCCCGAAGACCGCGAGCAGCCCGCCCGCAACCGCCGCGACCACCGCCACCAGCGCCGGGCTCAGCCCGAACACCTCTTTCAGCCCGCTCATGATCAGCGAAACATTGACGACGTTAAAGCCCACGAACACGAAAAGCGTCGCGAGCAGCGCGAGCGCCACGCCGCGATAGCCGAACTGCGCGCGCGACTGGATCATCTGCGGCAGACCCATTTCCGGCCCCTGCGAGCCGTGAAACGCCATGAAGATGGTGCCGAACATGATGCCGAGCGCGCCGCCAAGCGTGGTCCAGCCAGCCGAGAGCCCCATGCTCGGGCCCACGAAGCCGATCGAGATCGTGAAGAAGTGGAAGTTGCCAAGGAACCAGAACGGCCCCTGGCTACTGAGTTTCGCGTGGCGTTCGCTTTCGGGGATGTAGTCGATCGAATGGCTTTCGATCTCGATGCCCTCGTCCCCGGTCGCCGCGTACCCGGCATGCTCGTGTGCTGTCATACAACAAGTCTCCTGATGATTCTGCTCTTCTGCTGCTTCGCTTCTGCTTCGCTTCTGTCTCGCTGCGGCTTCCCTGCTGCCCGCTCACGCGCGGCGCTTCACGCCCGGCAGCACGCAAAGCATTTCGAACGCGAGATTCGCGCCCAAAAGCGCCGTGGTGCCAAACGGGTCATACGGCGGCGCGACTTCCACGAGGTCCGCGCCCACAATGTCGATGCCCCAGGTGCCGCGAATGATTTCGAGCGCCTGCGGCACGGTCAGGCCCGCGATTTCGGGCGTGCCGGTGCCTGGCGCGTAGGCCGGGTCGATGCCGTCGATATCGAAGCTCAGGTAGACCGGGCCGCCCTGCACGCGCGCGCGCACTTCTTCCATCAGCGGCGCGAGCGACTGGTTCCAGCATTCCTCGGCCTGCACGACGCGGAAGCCTTGCTGACGGCACCAGTCGAAGTCCTCGGCCTCGTAGCCCGTGCCGCGCAGACCGATCTGCACCACACGGTTGCAATCCAGCAGCCCTTCTTCGACGGCGCGGCGAAACGGCGTGCCGTGGGCGATCTTCTCGCCGAACATCGTGTCGTTCACGTCCGCATGCGCGTCCACGTGAATCAGGCCCACGGGGCCATGCTTGCGATGGATCGCGCGCAGGATCGGCAACGTGATGGTGTGGTCGCCGCCGAGCGTGATCGGCCGGCAGTCGTGTTCGAGAATGGCGTCGTACGCGTGTTCGATGCGCGTGATCGAATCGGCGAGGTTGTAGGGATTGATCGCCACGTCGCCGATGTCGGCCACTTGCAGCGAGTCGAACGGCGCCGCACGCGTCGCCATGTTATAGGGGCGCAGCAGCACCGACTCGGTGCGGACCTGGCGCGGACCGAAGCGCGCGCCCGTGCGGTTCGAGGTGCCCAGATCGAACGGCACGCCCACGAAGCAGGCGTCGAGACCCTTGGCGTTCTCTACCTGCGGCAGGCGCATCATCGTCGCGATACCGCCGCAGCGCGGCATGACATTGCCCCCGAGGGGCTGGAAATATTGTTCAGACATATCTGCGCTCCACGTTCTCATTGATTCTGCCGGATCATGCGAATCGGCTACAGGCGCAGTTTCAAGCATCCGTCAAACAAAGATAAATAACGATTCCCCACTGTTCACATTGATAAAATGCTATGTATCGAAGAATTCCCCGGAGAAGCCATGCTCGGCAACCTGACCGACCTCGACCTGCGTCTGCTGCGCGTTTTTGTGGCCGTGGTGGAAGCCGGCGGCGTGAGCGTCGCGCAAACGACGCTCAACGTGAGCCAGCCCACCATCAGCGCGCAACTCTCGACGCTCGAGACGCGCCTCGGCTACCGGCTGTGCGAGCGCGGCCGCAGCGGCTTTCGGCTGACCGAAAAAGGCGAGCGCATGTACGAGCTGGCCATCACGCTGCTCGCCGCCGCCGAGGAATTCGCCCTCAAGGCGCGGCACCTCGACCGCAAGCTGGTCGGCACGCTGGCAATCGGCCTGATCGGCCACGCGCCGATCGGCGAGAACGCGCGCATCAGCGAGGCCATCGCCTCGTTCAAGCAGCGCGACGAAGCGGTCCGCTTCTCGATCTCCGTGAAATCGCCGGGCGAGCTCGAAGAGCAACTGCTCAATGGCGACATTCAGATCGCCGTGGGCTATTTCTGGCATCGCGTGCCCACGCTCGAATACACGCCGCTCTTTATCGAGCGGCAGATCGCTTATTGCGGGCGCGGCCATCCGCTGTTCGAGCGCGCAGGCAAGCTCTCGCCCTCCGAGGCCGCCCATCACGAATGGGTCTGGCGCACTTACCCGACGCCAGAGGCGCAACATTCGACGAGCGCGAACAAGGTCACCGCGCAGGCCGACAACATGGAGGCGGTGTCGCTCCTGATTCTCTCGGGCCACCATCTGGGCTACCTGCCGCAGCAGTTCGCGGCGCCGCTCGTGCGCAGCGGGCGGCTCGCGGCGCTCAATCCCGCGAAGCTCGCCTATGAAGTGACGTTTCACATGGTCACCCAGAAGCGCAGCAGCCACGACCCCATCGTGCAGGCCTTCCTCGAAGATTTGAAGAACGCGCATCCGCACGAGCCGATCGGATATCGATGAAACCACTGCGCCGGCACGCTTGCCGTTTTGTTAGTCATGAATTAAAAGAATCAATTAACTCATTTTTTAAAAATTGAAAAATTAAAAGAATAAATAGCCAGATTATGTTTTCAATTTAAATACAATGCTTTCATTAGCCGCACCGTTTGCAAATCCTTCTCAAATTAATCAAAAAAGGATCGACTGAAAATACCATTCCAGCACCCATCATCAACACATTGAAATAAAACATCTTTTACGGATTGCTGCGCCGCCTTCTTTGATCCGGCAATGAAATCTGCTTTCATGCATGCCGCGCTCTAATTTAATGTTTGCATATAGAGCGATCACCAATTTCGACACGCAAACAGAAATGGAGGATGACATGCAAGGACGATTCCGGTCCGCAATTGCGCTCGCCTTGTCAGTGGGCCTGGCGGCGTGCGGCGGCAGCAGCAACAATGGCAGCTCGGCCAGCACCGTTGCCGCGCCCGCAGAGCAGGCGACGATCAAAGTGCCCAATTCGACCAACCCGGCGTTCAGCTTCGACATCAGCTACGTCGACTCCGGCAAGTACTACCTGGCAGACCGCAACAATTCCTCCGTGGATGTCGTCGATACGCACACCAATACGCTCGTCGCGCAAATCAAGGGCGGCTTCACTGGCATCGGCAAAACCACCGATACCTCTGGCCCCGACGGCCTCGTCGGCATTCCCGGCACCAGCACGCTGTACGCGGGCGACGTGAACAACGTCAAGGTTATCGATACGGCGGCGCAGCAGGTGGTGGGCACGATTGCGGTGAGCGACGCGGGCGAGCGCGTGGACGAAGGCTGCTACGACCCCGATGACGACATCGTGATGTTCGCGAGCCCCGGCGACACGCCGCCGTTCACGACCTTCATTTCGAACAAGACCCGCACCGTCATGTCGAAGCTGACGTTCACGACCTCGTCGGGTCTCGAGGCCTGCGCGTATGATCCCAAAACGAAGAGCTTCCTGATCAACAACGACGGTACGCCGGCAAACCCCGAAGGCGAAGTCGATGTGATTCCGGCGGCTTCGGTAGTGGCCGGCACGCCAGCCGTGTCGAGCGTTTATCCGCTTGGCAACTGCTCGCCGACCGGGCTCGCGCTCGGCCCGAACAACGACATGCTGGTGGGCTGCGATCAGCCAGCGGGCCAGAAGCTGGGCTCGCTGATCCTCGACCGCACCACGGGCTCGACGCTCGCCACGGTACCCTTCGGCGGTGTCGATCAGGTGGCCTACGATTCGGTGTCGAACCGCTACTTCCTGCCCGCCCGGCACGAAACGGCGAACGGCACGGCGGCCGACTCGGGATATACGCCGCTGCTCGGCGTAATCGACGGAGCGAGCCGCAAGCTCATTGCGCAGGTTCCGGTCGGCAACGGCGTGCACTCGGTGGCCGTGGATGGCGCAACCAATCAGGTCTACGTGCCGTTCCAACCCGGCGCAACCAACTTCCCGTTTGGCGGCATCCTCGTGTTCAACGCGCATTAAACGAATCGGGCGCGGCTGTTCGGGCCGCGCCCCTGCTTTCCAGCACATTTTTTCTATGCCCGGCTTTCGAACACGTGATGCAGCGGCGGCACCGAACCGCCCTCGTCCACCTTGATCTCGAAGACCTTGCGTGCGCGGGTCGCGGGCCGCACGTCGGCGGCATCGAGGTAAAACTGGTTGTACCAGTCGCGCATCTGATAGAGCGGACCATCGCCTTCGCAGAGCAGCGGATTGTCGATGCGGGTCTTGCTGTCCCAGATCGCCACGTCTTCATAGAACGCCGCCTGCGCCTGGGCCACATAGGCGCGCGCAATCTCCATGTTCTGTTCTTCCGGGAGACCCGGAATTTTCTTGACCATCACGCCATAGCGCAGCTCAAAGCTGTTCATGTCGATGGGCACGTGGCAGTTCAGCAGGATCGAGTTGATCGGGTGACCGCCGCTGGTTCCCGACATCTCCGTGATGTGATATGCCGGGCCGAAATAGGTGGAGAGCGCGATCAGTTCGTCGTCGCCGAGCCGCGCGCTGCGGCCCACCAGCAATTGCGTGGCCTTGTGATCTTCGAACAGATTCGCGAAGTAGTCCACCGGCGCGCCGTGCACGGTCGCGAAATGCGCCATGTCGGAAATGTTGTCCACCAGTTCGCGGCAGTTCGTGCCGATCACCATCTTGTCCACGACCCAGTCGGACCACTCGTCCGATTCGCACGCGGCGATGGGCGGGATCGCCACGCTCTCGGGCGGCTCGCCGCCTTCGGGATCGTGCCAGACGAACAGCAGCTTGTTCTGCTCGCAGGTTCGCCACGCGCCGATCTTTGCCTTGGGCGGAATGCGCTTGCAATAGGGAATGGACTGGCATTGACCATCGCCATCCCATTGCCAGCCGTGGAACGGACACACGAGCGTGTCGCCTTCCACGCGGCCGGTCGAGAGGTCCGCGCCCATGTGCGGGCAATAGCCGTCCACCACGCGAATCTGGCCCGTAGAATCGGCGAATGCGGCCAGCCGCTTGCCGAACACGTTGAGCGTATGCGGCCTGCCGTCCCGATAGTCGTTCGCGAGCCCGAGGCAGTGCCAGCCACGGGCATAGCGCTGCACGAGCGGCTGCGCTTCGATCTTGTACGGACGTGCGGACATAGGGTTCTCCTTCCTTGAGTGGACGCCGCACGTTTTTTCCGCGCGGCGCGTGCTTCACGTTATTCAGTGATGTTGATGAATGGCTTCAGGGGCGTGCATGCGCGGGTTCTTTCACGCTCGCGTGAAGGGCTGCGGCCTCGGCGCTCGTTGCGGTGGCGGCGTTCGCGGCACGCTCGCCCACGCGCCGCTCCGCGCGCTCCACGCCCAGCCAGGCGGCGAGCGCGGGCAGCAGGAACACCGCGCCGAACAGGTTCACGAGGAACATGAACGCGAGCAGTACGCCCATGTCCACCTGGAACTTGAGCGCGGAACCTGCCCACGTGCCCACGCCGATGAACATCGTGGCCGCCGTGAAGAGGGCTGCGGTGCCGCGCTGGCGCATCGCCTCGCCGAACGCCTCGGGCAGGCTCGCGCCCGCGCGCACTTCGTGTTGCAGGCGCTCGTAGAGATAGATGCCGTAATCGACGCCCACGCCTACGCCCAGCGTAATCACCGGCAGCGTCGCCACCTTCAGGCCGATGCCGAGCTTCGCCATCACCGCATTGCAGAGGATCGAGACGATCGTGAGCGGCACGATCACGCACAGCACCGCCCGCCACGAGCGGAAGGTCACGAGGCACAGCAGCGCGATAGCGCCGAAGATCGAAAGCAGCATGGCGATCTCGGCGTCGGCCACGGCCTCATTGGTGGCCGCCATCACGCCCACGTTGCCGCCCGCGAGGTGGAAGGCCACGCCCCTGGTCTGGTCCTCGGCCGCGAAGCGCTTGATCTCGTCGACGATGTGCGCGATCGTGCTGCCCTCGTGGTTGTCGGTGTAGATGAGCACCTGAATCGCCTGGCAGTTCTCCGTGTTCATGCCGCTATCGGGGTCGAACGCGCTCGAACCCTGCGTGAGGCCATCAGCCGAGCGCGGCAGCGAGGCCCAGCGCGGGTTGCCTTCGTTGAACGCGGCAATCGACACCTTCGCGAGCGACGGCACGCTCACCACCGACTGCACGCCGGCCACGCCGCGCATCTGCATCTCGAAGCGCTCGATGGCGCTCATGACCGGGTAATGGAGGCAGGCGTCGTCGTAGCCCTGGGTCGCCACGATCACGGCGAGCGCATCGACACCAATGTTGTACTGGCTCGTGATGCGCGCGTTATCCATGTTGTAGCGCGAGTTCGCGCGCAGTTCGGGCGCGCCCGAGCCGATGTCGCCAATCTGCAGGCCGCGCGAGGCTTGTGTGCCGAACGCGAGCAGCACGAGCGCCGCCGCGAACACGCCCAGCGCGGGCAGTGGCCTTGCGAACACGCCGAAGCGCGCCCAGCCGCCGCTCTGTGCATGTGCCGCGCCGCGCTGCGCACGCGCAAGCGCGCTGCGCTCCAGCTGCGTGTACGAAAGCAGGATCGGCAGGAACACCTTGTTCGTGACGATCATCAGCAGCACGCCGAGGCAGGCGGTAATGCCCAGTTCGCGTACGATGTCGATCTGGATGCGCATGATGACCATGAAGCCCAGCGCATTCGTGAGCAGCGCCACGGTGCCCGGCACGAACAGCTTTCGGAACGCGTCGCGCGCGGCGTCGACCGATGAAAGACCCGTGGCCAACGCCTGCTTCCACGCATTGGTCATCTGCACCGCGTGCGAGACGCCGATCGAGAAAATCAGGAACGGCACGAGGATCGACATCGGGTCGATGCCAAGACCGAGCATCGGCAGCGCGCCCAGCAGCCAGACAACCGGCAGCAGCGCGACGCACAGCGCGAGCGCCGTGGTCTTGAGCGAGCGGGTGTAGGCGAGCAGCAGCACGGCGGTCACCGCGAAGGCGATGCCGAAGAACACCATCACGCCCGCGATGCCCGACTCCACGTCGCCCACGAGCTTGGCAAAGCCGATAATGTCCACTTCGACATTCCGATTGGCGTAGCGCGCGCGAATCTGTTCGAGTTGCTTCGCCACCGAGCCATAGTCGAGCCGCTTGCCGGTGGTGGGATCGGTCTCGCGCAGTTCTGCGCGAATCAGCGCGGCCTTGAGGTCGTTGCTCACGAGCCGGCCGATCTGGCCCGAGCGCGCCACGTTGCGGCGCACCTTCGCGAGATCCTCAGGGTTGGCGCTGCTGAACTGGCCGGGCACCACCACGTCGCCGCGAAAGCCCGCTTCGGTCACTTCCGTGTAGCGCACGTTCGGCGTGAAGAGCGAGAACACGCGCGAGCGGTTCACGCCGGGGATGAAGAACACGTCGTCGGTGGCGTGGCGCAGTTCGTCCATGAACTGCTCGTTATAGATGTCGCCCTGTCCCTTCCAGCGCAGGCTCACGAGCACGGTGTTCGCGCCGGGGAATGCGCTGGCATAGCGGTTGAACACCTGCATGTACGGGTGTTCCATCGGGATCATCTTGTTGAAGCCCGGGTCGAGCCGCAGACGCGTGGCCGACACGCCGAAGGCGGCGGTCAGCGCGAGGCACACTGCGAGCAGCACGAGGCGGTGGCGCATGATGGCGCCGGCACAGCGGTCGACGAAGCGCGCGAGCGCGGTGGAGCGGGTAGAGGCGGTCATAGTGCGTCTCACAACGAATGGCACAGCGGTTTGCACTGCGAACCAGCGCAACGGGAGCAGCGAAGAGAATTCACGGCGCCGCGAGTTCAGGAAGGCGCGTTGGCCTGGGCGGCCGCAGGTGGGCTGGGCGATGCGCCGTTGGGGGCTTCGGAGCCCGCGAGCTTCGACGCGTTGGCCGCGTTCTTGCCATTAGCGATATCGCGCGGCGCGGGCACGGTCTGCGCGGGCAGCGTCCAGCGCATCACGCCTGGCTCGCCGGCCACCAGCAGGCGGCCCTGCCCGTCGTCCAGCACGGCGGCCAGGCTTTGCACGCCGCCCACCTTGCGCACTGCGTAATGCTCGCCCGCGTCGTCGGAGGTAACGATGGCGCCGCCCTGCCCGACCAGCACGAGCCGGCCGCCATTCAACTGCGCCGCGCCGAAGTACGAGACGCCCACGCCGCTGTCGACATGCGTCCACGTCTGCGCGCCGTCGGTCGAACGCAGCACGTTGCCGCGCATGCCGTAGGCGAGCCATGCGCCATCGGCGAGCGGCAGCACGCCGAACAGCGACCCCGCATAGGGCGACGAACGCTTGTCCCAGGTCGCGCCGTTGTCGTTGGACACCAGCAGCGTGCCGGTCTCGCCCGCGATCACGATGCGCCCCTTGCCGTCGCCCGCGATCGCGTTCAGATGGCGGTCTTCGGCCGGGGTCTTCTCGACGCTCCACGTTGCGCCCTCGTCGTGCGACACGAGGAGTTGACCGAAGCTTCCCGCTACGAAGAGCGGCCCGTTCGGCTGCCCCCAGATCGCGAGCAGCGGGTCGGAGTGGCGGTGATCGAAGTGAGTCTGCTGCCAGTGTTCGCCGCCGTCCACGGTGCGCAGGATCACGCCGTCGTGGCCCACAGCAATGCCGGTGCGCGGCGATACGAAGAACACCTGGGTCAACGTGGACGCCTCTTTGTAATCCGCGGTGGCGCGCCGCCAGCTTGCGCCCGCGTCGTCGCTGAGCAGGATCACGCCGCGCTCGCCCACAGCAACGGCGCGCGAGCCGGCCTGCGCGAGGCCGTTGATCTGCAGATGATTGGCCGCGATGGTGCTGGCAGGGAATGCGGGCAAGGGGCGCGGCGCGAACGCAAAGAGCGCCGCACCCAGCACCGCCGCCGACATCAGCAGGCCGGGAAGCGTAGTTTTCACGGAGTGTCTCCTCCAGGTAGTGCGTTTTTTTGCTACTGCTGCTTTGTGTGACTGCGGGTCCTGCTTGTAGTGCCTGCTCGCGCGGTCTACGCCGCGATTTCGAACAGCGCCGCCGCGCCCATGCCGCCGCCGATGCACATCGTCACCACGGCGAGCCGCGCGCCGCGCCGCTTCGCCTCGATGAGCGCGTGCATCGTCATGCGCGCGCCCGACATGCCGAACGGATGGCCGAGCGCAACCGCGCCGCCGTTCACGTTCAGGCGGTCCATCGGGATGCCTAACTTGTCGCGGCAGTAGATGGCCTGGCACGCGAAGGCCTCGTTGAGCTCCCACAGGCCGATGTCGCTGACCGTGAGCTTGTGGCGCTCCAGCAGGCGCGGCACCGCGAAGACCGGTCCGATGCCCATCTCGTCGGCTTCGCAGCCGGCCGCCGCGAGGCCGCGAAACGTGCCCAGCGGCGTGAGGCCGCGTGCGCGCGCGCTTTGCGCGCTCATCACCACGACCGCCGCCGCGCCGTCCGAAAGCTGCGAGGCATTGCCGGCGGTAATGAATTCGCCCTGCGCCACCGCCTCGCCGCCGCTCCACACCGGCTTGAGTGCGGCGAGGCTATCGGCGCTGGTTTCGGCGCGGTTGCATTCGTCGCGTTCGGCGCGCACGTTCTCGTGGCCGGTGACATTGCCCTCCTTGTCGAACAGCGCGCGGCGCACGTCGAGCGGCACGATCTCGGCGTCGAAGCGCCCTGCCGCCTGCGCCGCCGCCGTGCGCTGCTGACTCACGAGCGAGTAGGCGTCCTGATCGGCGCGGCTGATGCCGTAGCGGCGCGACACCACCTCCGCCGTCTCGATCATCGCCATATAGGCGGCGGGCTGTTGCGCGAGCACGCTCTCGGCGCGCGCGCGGTAGCTGTTCTTGTGGCGGTTCTGCGTGAGCGTGATCGACTCCACGCCGCCCGCCACCACGATATCGGCGTCACCGCATGCGATGCTGCGCGAGGCCACCGCGATCGACATGAGCCCCGACGAGCACATGCGGTCGAGCGCCATGCCCGGGACGCTCGCGGGCAGCCCGGCGGCAATCGCCGAAAGACGGCCGATGTTGTAGCCCTGGGTGCCCTGCTGCGCGGCGCAGCCCACGATGACGTCGTCGATCTCGCGGCCTTCGAGGCCCGCGCGCTCAACCGCCGCGCGCACCACGTGGCCGCCCAGCGAGGGCGCTTCGGTATCATTGAAAACACCCCGGTAGGCCTTGCCGATGGGGGTGCGCGCCACGGAGACAATCACGGCTTCGTTCATCGAATGCATTCCTGTTTCGAATCGGATAAATACGGAGTCAGAAGTAATAGCGGCTGATGGTGTCGACCACGCAGCCTGGCTTGGCCTCGCCCTCGATCTCCACGCTCACGCGAATCCATGCCTGCACGCCGCCTTCCAGCGCTTCGGCGCGCAACAGCTCGCCCACGCCGCGCACGCGTGCGCCCACGCGCACCGGCGCCGGAAAGCGCACGCGCTCGCAGCCGTAGTTCACGCCCATGCGCGCGCCGTCGATGCGCAAGATTTCCGGCAGGAAATGGTTGACGAGCGAGAGCGTGAGATAGCCGTGCGCGATGCAGCCGCCGAATGGACCGCTTGCGGCGCGCGCGGGGTCCACATGGACCCACTGATGGTCGAGCGTGGCGTCGGCGAACTGGTTGATGCGCGCCTGGTCGATGTCGAACCAGGGGCTCGCGCCGAGGCGCTCGCCCACGGCATCGAGCAGCTCGCCCGGCTGCGCGAACACGCGCACGGGCGTGGCTTCGGCGGAAACGTCGAGCGTGCTCATCATGCGTGCTGGCTGCTTACCGAGAGCACTTCGCCGGTCATATACGACGCGTAGTCGCTTGCGAGGAACACCATCACGTTTGCCACCTCCCAGACTTCGGCTGCGCGCCCGAATGCTTCGCGCGAGGCCAGTTGTTCGAGCAGTTCGGCCGGAGCCGACTTCTTCAGAAAATCGTGCAACGCAATGCTCGGCGCCACCGCGTTGATGCGCACCCCGTGCGGCGCGGCCTCCAGCGCCGCGCAACGCGTGAGCGCCATCACGCCGGCCTTGGCGGCCGCGTAATGCGCCTGCTCCGCCTGCGCCCGCCAGCCCAGCACCGACGCGTTGTTGACGATCGTGCCGCGCCCGCGCGCCTGCATGTGGGGCAACATCGCGCGCATCATGCGGAACGTGCCGGTAAGGCTAATGTCGAGCACGCGCGACCATTGCGCATCGTCCATATCGACTAGACGGCACGAGCCGCCGAGACCCGCGTTGTTCACGAGCACGTCCACGCCGCCGGTTTTGTCCTCGGCTTCGGCCACCAGCGCTCTCACCTGCTCCTCGTTGGAGACGTCGCAGAGGCTGCCGTAGACCGCTTCCAGACCGGTTTCGTCGCGCAGCCTGGCGAGCGCTTCGGTGAGGCGCTTTTCGTGGATATCGGAGATGAACAGCGCGCGGCAGCCTTCTTCCGCGCTGCGCCGGGCCGCCGCGAAGCCGATGCCGGCACCGGCGGCGGCGGTGATGAGCACCGACTTGCCCGCGAGCAGTTGATGACCGGCCACATAGGGCGGCGCGATGGACAGACCTTGTGGAGCGTGGTTCATGCTTGACCTCTGGGTTCTTTCGGCATGCCGAGCCCGCGCTCGGCCATGATGTTGAGCTGGATTTCGTTGGTGCCGGCGTAGATGGTGTCGGCGCGCGAGAACAGGAACACGCCCTGCAGACGGCTGCGCTTCGCGTCGTTCGCATCGACGAGGTTCGCGCGCTCGCCGAGCACGTCCATCGCAAGCTGGCCCAGATCGCGGTGCCAGTTCGACCAGTAGTACTTGTAGATGAGTGAGGACTTGTCGAGCGTACCGGCGGCGGGCGCACCGCCAGCCGCCGCGCCTTCGCCCGCGCCTGCGAGCATGCGCAGCGCGTTGTAGCGCATCGTGCGCAGCCCGGCCCACGCCTTCGCGATGCGCGCGCGAATGGCGGGATCGTGGGCCACGCCCGCCTCGCGCGCGGCGTCGATCACCCAGTCGAGCTCGCGGATGAACTGCATCTGCTGGCCGAGCGTGGAGATGCCGCGCTCGAAGGCGAGCAGCGTCATCGCGATGCGCCAGCCGTCACCGGGCTCGCCCACGAGATCGGCGGCTTCGGCGCGGGCGCCATCGAAGAACACCTCGTTGAATTCCGCACCGCCGTTCATCTGCCGGATCGGACGGATCTCGACGCCGGGCTGGTCGAGCGGCACGAGGAAGAACGAGAGGCCCTTGTTGCCGCGCGATTGCGGGTCGCTGCGCGCGAGCACGAAGATCCATTCGGAGTCGTGCGCGAGCGAGGTCCAGACTTTCTGGCCGTCGATGCGCCACGCGCCATCGGCCTGGCACTCGGCGCGCGTGCGCACGTTCGCGAGGTCCGAGCCCGCGCCGGGCTCCGAATAGCCCTGGCACCAGAACTGCGAGCCCGCGAGGATGCCGGGCAGGAAGCGCGCGCGCTGGTCGGCGTTGCCGCAGGCGATCAGCGTGGGGCCGAGCAGCCCTTCGCCGATATGGCCCATGCGGCCCGGGCCGCCCGCACGTGCGTATTCCTCGTGGAAGATCACCTGGCCGGCAATGCTCCAGCCGCGCCCGCCTGCTTCGACGGGCCAGCCGAGGCCAGTCCAGCCGCCCTCCGCAAGCTCGCGCTCCCACGCCTTGCGCAGTTCCGGGAATGCGTCCTCGTCGCCGGGGCCGCCACGGTAGCGCAGGCAGGCGAATTCGCCCGTGAGGTGCGCCTCCATCCAGGCGGCAATCCCGGCGCGCAAGCGCGCTTCGCGGTTGCCGCCCTGTTCGTTGAGGTGCGCGTTGAGGTGAGCGTTGAAATCCGCCCTGAAGTCTCGATCAATGCGTGCGTTCATGCGTTCGCTCCTGCAAGCACCGCTGCGCTCGTGTGTTCGGCCACGGCATGGCTGCTCGCACCGTCGATCACGTGACCCGCGAGCCAGCCATAGAGTTGCGACGTCGAGCCGAACAGCGCACCGGAAGCCTGTGCGCGCTTGAAATAAAGCTGTGGATCGTACTCCCAGGTAAACCCCACTCCGCCGTGCAGCTGGATGGCTTCCTGAGCGCAGAAGCGGAACGCGTCGTTCGCGCTCGCCTTGGCCACCGCGATATCGGCGTATTGCGCAGCCGTAGGCACGCCTTGCGCGGCATCCCAGGCGGCTGCCGCGCCGAACACTACGGAGCGCGCCGCCTCCACCGCCACGAGCATTTCGGCGCAGCGGTGCTTGACCGCCTGGAACGAAGCGATGGCGCGCCCGAACTGCACGCGCTCCGCCGTGTAGGCCAGCGTGAGGTCGAGACATTGCTGCGCGCCGCCCAACTGCTCGGCCGCGAGCGCAAGCGCCGCAAGCCATGCCGTTTCCGTGAGCGCGCGCCGCGCCACCACACTGCGCGCGAGGCACGCCGCCGGCGCGACCCGCACGTTGTCCAGTGCGATGCCTGCGATGGCGCGCGTGGTATCGAGCGTCGCGAGCGGCGTGCGCGCCACACCCGTTTGTGCCGTTTCGACCGCGAACAGCGCGATTTCGCCGCTACTGTTGCCATCGGCCAGGCGCGCGGGCACGAGCAGCAGGTCGGCCATCACGCCATCCAGCACGGCAGCGAGCGTGCCGCTCAGGCGGAAGCCCTCGGGCGTTTCATGCGCTTCGACACCCGATGCCACGCGCTCGCCCGCGTCGTCGAATGGCGCTCCGATCGCCAGCGCCGCGCGCGTCTCGCCCGCAGCGATGCGCGCGAGCCAGCGCACGGCTTCCTCGGAGCCTTCATCCGCATCGGCTTCGTTTGATTCACCGCTGCAACGCGCCAGCGCCTGTGCCGCCAGCACCGCCGTGCCGAAATACGGCACGCAGGCGAGCCTTGCCCCAAGCTGCTCCAATAGCAGCACGAGCTCCGTGGCGCCCAGTCCCGCGCCGCCGGCGTGCTCCGGCACGCTCAGGCCGCACCAGCCGAGCTCCGCCGCCACGGTCTGCCAGAGCACGGCATCGTAGCCCGCATGGCGCTCGATCGCGCGGCGCACGTCGGCGGATGCGCTCTGCTGCGCGAGCACCTCCGCCGCGCTATCGCGAATCATGACCTGCTCTTCGGTGAGTACGAGGTCCATGGCGTCAGCTTCCGTAAACGCGCTGCGCGGGCCGTGCCTGCTCGACCAGCGCCGCCACCGCCGCGCCCACTTCGTGCGCGGGCCAGCGCGCGCCACGGTCCACGCTCGGGCCCGTGCGCCAGCCCTCCGCCACGGCGATCATGCCGCCGGAGACCTCGAACACCTGCCCGGTCACCGCGCCCGATACCTCGCTCGCGAGCCACACCACGAGCGGCGCGACGTTGGCCGGATCGAAGGCGTCGAAGCCGCCGTTCTCGGGCTTCTTCATCACGTCGGCGAACAGCGTTTCGGTCATCGCCGTGCGCGCCGCCGGCGCGAGCGCATTCACGCACACGCCGTAGCGCTGGAGCTCGGCGGCCTGCATCAGCGTGAGCGCCGCAATGCCGGCCTTGGCCGCGCCATAGTTGGATTGCCCGATCGAGCCTTGCAGCCCCGCGCCCGAACTCGTGTTGACGATGCGCGCCGCCACCGGCGTGCCCGCCTTCGCGGCATCGCGCCAGCCGCGCGCGAGAATGTGTGCGAGACAGAAGTGGCCGCGCAGATGCACGCGCATGACCGCATCCCAATCGTCCTCGGTCATGGTCGTGAACATGCGGTCGCGGCAAATGCCCGCGTTGTTCACGAGCGCGTGAACCGTGCCGAAGGCTTCCTGCGCGGCATCGACGATGCGCTGCGCGGTGTCCATGCGCGTGATGTCGTCGCCGTTCGCGAGCGCGCGGCCGCCCGCCTGCGCAATCTCCTCGCACACGGCGCGCGCCGCGTCTTCGCGCACGTCGTTGACCACCACCGCCGCGCCCTGCTCCGCCAGCGCCAGCGCATACGCGCGCCCCAGCCCGCCGCCCGCGCCCGTAACGATCACGGTCCGTTCCTTGCAGATTCCCATGCCTGACCTCTCGTTAAGTCTTGTCACGCCGCGCTCAAAGGCGCTCGATAATAGTCACGTTCGCGAGCCCGCCGCCCTCACACATCGTCTGGAGTCCGTATCGACCGCCGGTGCATTCGAGTTCGTGCAGCAGCGTCGTCATGAGACGCGCGCCCGTTGCGCCCAGCGGATGCCCCAGCGCAATCGCGCCGCCGTTCGGATTCGTGCGCGCCGCGTCGTAGCCAGTTTCGGCAAGCCATGCGAGCACGACCGAGGCAAACGCCTCGTTGATCTCCACCGCGTCGATGTCCTTCATCGAGAGGCCCGCCTTCTTGAGCGCATGGCGCGTGGCGGGAATGGGCGCGGTCAGCATCCAGAGCGGGTCGTCGCCGAGTACGCTCAGGTGATGGATGCGCGCGCGCGGCGTGAGGCCGTAGCGTTGCAGCGCGTCTTCCGAGACGATCAGCAGCGCCGCCGCCGCGTCGCAGGTCTGGCTCGACACGGCCGCCGTGAGCGAGCCGCCCGGCATCAGCGGTTCGAGCAAGGCCATTTTTTCGAGCGTGGTGTCCGGGCGCGGAGTCTCGTCGCGCGAGAGGCCGAAGCACGGCACGACCTCGCGCTCGAAGCGCTTTCCCTCGATCGCGGCCACCGCCCGGCGATGGCTTTCCAGCGCATAGCGCTCCATCGCTTCGCGCGAGAGGTTCCAGTGATCGGCAATGCGCTGGGCCGCATCGAACTGCGAGACCGGCGCATCGCCAAAGCGCGCGCGCCAGCCCTTGCTGCCCGAGAACGGGTCGGTGAAGCCGAGCGGCACCGCCGCCGTCATCGCCGAAGAGATGGGGATTTGCGTCATGGTCTGCACGCCGCCCGCGATCACCACGTCCTGCGTGCCGCTCATGATGGCCTGCGCCGCGAAGTGCACGGCCTGCTGCGAGGAGCCGCACTGGCGGTCCACGGTCACGCCCGGAACTGTGAGCGGCAGGCCAGCGGCGAGCCAGCAGGTGCGCGCGATATTGCCGGCGAGCGGGCCGATGGTGTCCACGCAGCCGAACACGACGTCGTCGTAGTCCTCGGCGGGAATGGGGTTGCGCTTGACGATTTCCTGCAGCACGAAGCCGCCCAGGTCGGCGGCATGCACCGGCGCCAGCGTGCCCTTGCGGCGCCCCGTGGGCGTGCGCAGTGCGTCGACGATATAGGCTTGTTTCATGGTCACTCCAGTTCGAAGGTGCGCGCGGGGCCGATGGGCGTACGCGCGTCGATGAGCGTGCTGGCGACGCGCTCGCGATGGAACGTGGCATCGCCCCAGTTGCCCGCGAGCGCCCAGATGCGCTTGACGAAGATTTGCAGGTCGAGCTCCCACGTGTAGCCCATCGCGCCGTGCACCTGGATAGCGTTGCGCGCGGCCAGTTGCGCGGCTTCCAGCGCGGCGAGTTTCGCGTGCGAAACATAGAGCGCGCGCTGCGGATCATCCGTTGCGAGCGCGCACGCCGCGCGATAGACCACGGGGCGCGCGAACTCGTAGCGAATCGCGACATCGGCGAGCAGGTGCTTGACCGCCTGATACCCGCCAATGGGCTTGCCGAACTGCTTGCGCTGCGAGGTGTAGTCGATGGCAGCGTCGAGCACGCGCTGGGTGAGACCGAGCAATTGCGCGGCTACCGCGAACGCGCCGTGATCGAGCGCGGCGTCGAGAATCGGCGCGGTTTCTGCGGCCGTCGCGAGGCGCGTCGAGGTGCGGGGCGACGACACGTCGGGCGTCCATTGGACCTCGAAGATGCGCCGCGACGGATCCACGCTCTGGACAGCCTTGCGCGTGCAGGCCGAGGGCGCCACGCGGTGCAGTTCGCCGTCGCGCTCGCACAGCAGCAAGTGAGCGACGTGCGCATCGGCCACGTGCGGATTCACCGGATGCCCGAGCGCCACCCGCGCATTGCCCGCTGCGATCTGCGCCAGCAGCGTGTCGCGCCAGTCGCTCGCGGGGAGCCGTGCGAGCATCGCCACCGTCACGAACGCGGTGTCCATGAGCGTATCGGCGCCGCCGAAGTAGCCCCAGGTCTGCGCGAGCAGCGCCCATTCGGCAGCTGACATGCCCAGGCCGCCGTGTTCTTCGGGCACCGACACCGCGGTCATGCCCTGCGCGGCCAACTGCTCCCAGAGACGCTCCGAGCGTCCGCTTTCGGTCTCCCACAGTTCGCGGAGCAGTTCCGGCGTGAGCTCGGTCATCAGGAA
Organism: Paraburkholderia sp. A3BS-1L; assembly: GCF_051125215.1. Lineage (NCBI taxonomy): Bacteria > Pseudomonadati > Pseudomonadota > Betaproteobacteria > Burkholderiales > Burkholderiaceae > Paraburkholderia > Paraburkholderia sp. A3BS-1L. Next base: position 570,034 of record NZ_CP120445.1, read on the forward strand.
GCGGCGTGCGGAATCGGCCAGCGCTTCCTGGTCTTCGTCGAATGAAAAGTCCATATGTCTCCTTTTCAGCTGGCTCCATATCATCGGCATTCCGAATCGAATGCCATACGGCGACCAACTGCTGCGTCGTTGTTTTCGCTACCCGCGCGGCATGCCCAGCATGCGTTCGGCAACGATGTTGCGCTGGATTTCGTTGGTTCCCGCGTAGATCGGACCGGCCTGTGCGAACAGGAAACCGTCGAGCCAGTTGCCCAGATGCGCGTGAGCCTCGTCGCCGTGCGGCATCACCTCCGCCCGCGAACCGAGGATGTCGAGCGCGGTCTGGTGCATCCGCAAATCCAGTTCCGACCAGAACACCTTGTTGGTGCTCGATTCCGGGCCAATATGCCCGCCCTTCTGCAAGCGGCTCGCCGTCATGTAGGTGGAGAGCGCATACGCCTGGGCGTCCATCCACGCCGCGGCCACGCGCTGGCGCAGCGACGGGTCGCGCCGCGCCGCCTCGGGATGCGCCAGGAGCAACTCGCGCAGCGACTCGGCCGTGCGCTGGAAGCGCGCGGGCGAACGCAGCATCAGGCCGCGCTCGAAACCCGCCGTCGCCATCGCCACGTGCCAGCCCATGCCCTCGCCCGCGATGCGGTTCGCCACTGGCACGCGCACGTCGTCGAAGAAAATCTCGGCAAAACCGGTCTGCCCGTTCAACTGCTTGATCGGCCGCACCGTCACGCCCGGCGCATTGAGCGGCACCATCAGGAATGTGAGGCCGTGGTGGCGCGTGGACTGCGAGTCGCTGCGAAATAGGCCAAACATCCAGTCGGCCCAGACCGCGCGCGTCGACCAGATCTTCTGGCCGTTGAGCACGTAGTCCTCGCCGTCGCGGAACGCGCTCGAGCGGATCGCCGCCATGTCCGAACCCGCGTTCGGCTCGGACCAGCCTTGCGCCCACACATGCTCGCCCGAGGCCATCGCGGGCAGGAAGCGCGCCTTCTGCTCGTCGGTGCCGAAGTCCATCAGCGTAGGGCCGAGCAGGAAGATGCCGTTCTGGTTCACGCGCATGGGGGCATCGGCTCGCCAGTATTCCTCTTCGAAGATCAACCACTCGATCAGGTCGCAGCCGCGCCCGCCCAGCTCGCGCGGCCAGGTGACCATGCTCCAGCGGCCCGAATGCAGCGTGCGCTCCCACTCGCGATGCGCAGCGAAACCCGCTTCGGTGTCGAAGCTCGGCAGCGGCTTGCGCGGCACGTGCCCGGCGAGCCACGTGCGGATTTCCTCCCGGAACGCGCATTGTTGCGGGGTGTAGTCGAGCTTCATGCGCGGGCCTCGCCGGGTTGTGCGAGTTGTGCGGATTCGAATTTCGCCTCGCGCTTTTCCACGAAGGCGCTGCGCGCCTCGGTCGAATCGTTCGACATGTAGGCCTGAAGCGTGAAGCCCTGCTCCCAGCGGTACTTGTTTTCGAGGTCGCCGTCTTCCACGCCGTTGAGCGCCTCCTTCGCGAGCGCGAGCATCGTGCCGCTCTTTTCGGCAATGCGCTGCGCGAGTTCGAGTGCCGCCTCGCGCAACTGCTCGCGCGGCACGACGCGCTCCACCGCGCCCAGCCGCCATGCCTCGTCGGCGCCCACCATGTCGCCGGTAAAGTACATCGCGCGAACCTTCTGCACACCGAACATTCTTTGCAGATGCGCGCCGCCGCCCATCGCGCCGCGGTCGATCTCGGGCACGCCAAAGCGCGCGCACTGCGAGGCCACGACGATATCGGCCGCGCCGCAGATGCCGATGCCGCCGCCCAGCACGAAACCGTGTACCGCCGCGATCACCGGCTTCGGGCTGCGGTGCACGGCGCGAAACGTAGCGTAGTTGCCCGCGTTCACCGCGACGATGCGCTCGGGATGCGCGGACAGTTCCTTGATGTCGACGCCAGCGCAGAAGCCACGGCCAACGCCCCGCAGCACGATCACGCGTACGCTCTCGTCGCGGCCGAGCGCGTCGATCGCGGCGGCGAGCGCGTACCAGTCCTCGCTGTCGAGCGCGTTGACGGGCGGGCGGTCGAGCGCGAGCTCGGCCACCGCGCCATCCTTGCCCACGCGCGCGATCGAGAAGGCCGGCTGCCGTCCGCTCTGGGCGATGGTGGCCGGGGTCGCCCCCTGTGTTGTTCCGTTATGGCTTGCTTGTGTCATGTCCCCGTCCCTCGTTCTCGTGAATGGGTGAATATTCGTTACGCACGCACCGTGGCGGCTTCGGCATGCGCGCGCTCGCCGCGCAGCGCCGCGAGCGCGTCGAGCCGCTCGCAGGCCTCGTGCACGATGCGCAGAATCACCGTCTCGCACGGCTCGATCGCGCCAATCATCGCGGCCGCCTGCCCGCCCGGCAGCACGCCCTCGTCGGGCTGCCCCTCGACGATCGCGCGCTGGATCAGGTATGGCGCGTTCGCGGCCATGAGCGTCTGGCTCGCGGTATAGCCGTGCTCGCGCAGCGCTTTCACGCCGATGGAAACCATCTGCGCGAGCGACAGGCCGTTCTGCTTGCGCCACGCCTGCGCGGTGCGCAGCGCGAAGAGCGTGCGGCGCAGCGGCCCGAGCGATTCCAGATGCAGCAGATACGGGTTGTCGATCATGCGTTGCGGCAGACCGTCGAGCGCAGCGGAAACGCGGATCTGCGCCGGATCTTTCACCGACACATAGCGCGAGAGTGTTTCGCGCGGCACGGGCGATTCCTCGGTCATGAGAAAGCGCGTGCCCATCGCGATGCCCGCTGCGCCATAGCCGAGCGCAGCGGCAAGGCCTCGCCCGTCGAAGAAGCCGCCAGCAGCGATCACCGGCACCTGCACGGCGTCGAGCACGCGTGGCAGCAACAGCGTGGTCGGCACCGAGCCAGTGTGGCCGCCGCCTTCGGCGCCTTGCACCGTCACCGCGTCCGCGCCTAGCTCGACGGCCTTGGCCGCGTGCTTGGGCGCGCCCACCGTGGGAATGCACAGCACGCCTGCATCCTTGAAGCGGCGGATCGTCTTCGAATCGGGACCGCGTCCATAGCTCACGGCGCGCAGCCGGTGCTTGATCGCCAGATCGACAACCTGCGCGGCGTTCGGCTGGAACATATGAAAGTTGATGCCGAAGGGTCGGTCGGTGAGCGATTTCACGCGCAGGATCTCGGCCTCCACGCACTCCGGCTCCAGCGTCGCGCCCGCGAGGAAACCGAAGCCGCCCGCGTTGCAAGTGGCCGCGACGAGGCGAGCATCGGCCACCCAGCCCATTGCGGTCTGCACGACCGGGTACCGGCAGCCGAGCAGGTCCGTGAGCGGCGTGTGCAGTGTGTCAGGAACGGCGGACAGAAGCGCGTTCATCATGTGCGCTCCGGCGCGGCTTCCTTCGCTTGCGCGCCCGGCGCGCGCTGCGACTGCGCCATCTTGCGCGCATCGTAGCCGCCGAGGCGGTCGCCGCTCACGAGTTCGTTGTGGGCGTGCGCGAAATGATGCCAGGCGAACGCCGCATCCATCGCCGCGCGCTTGCCCTGCAGTTCCTCGACGTGATTGATCGCCTGCTTGGTGAGCGTGAGGCCGAGGCGCGGCATCGCGGCAATCTTCGCGGCCATTTCGTGAACGCTCTCGCGCAAGGTCTCGCGCGGCACGACGCGATTGATCATGCCCATCTGCTGCGCGCGCTGCACATTCATGCGCTCGCCGAGGAACAGAAACTCCTTGGCGATGCGCGGGTTCAACTCGTAGGCGTGCGCGAAATATTCCACGCCGGGAATGCCCATGCGCACGACGGGATCGGCAAAGAAGGCATCTTCCGAAGCGACGATCAGATCGCATACCCACGCCAGCATCAACCCGCCCGCCACGCACGCGCCCTGCACCATCGCGATGGTCGGCTTGGGCAGGTCGCGCCAGCGGCGGCACATGCCCAGATAGACTTCCTGCTCGCGTGCGTAGAGGAATTCGCCGCCTTCCTTGTTCACGTGGTCGTACCAGAGCGACTGGCGCTCGAACGACTGGCCGATGTCGCGCCCCGGCGTGCCAATGTCGTGCCCCGCCGAAAAATGCTTGCCCGCGCCCGCGAGCACGATGACCTTCACCGTGTCGTCGTGCGACGCGCGCTTGAACGCCGCGTCGAGCGCGTACGTCATCTGCGAGTTCTGCGCGTTGTGGTATTCCGGGCGGTTCATCGTGATGGTGGCGATGCCATCCGTCACTTCGTAAAGCACGACTTCCTGGGTATCGGAGGAACTGCCGGAGGAACTGCGCGAAAGACTGTCCTGCATGATGGCCTCGCTTCGCTTTACGCGCGCCGCGGCGCGGGGTTCTCGCGCAGAATCGCTGCGCGCAGGTTGTGCGGATCGAGGGCGCGCACGATGCGCAAATCCTCGGCGCTGGGCGGCGCGGTCGTGCCGATATCGTCGGCGGCGACGAGCGGGAAGCCCGTGGCCGCCTGCACATCTTCGAAGCTCACGCCCGGGTGCAGCGAACGCACGCGCACCGCATGGTTCGGGCCGCCGAAGTCCATCACGCAAAGATCGGTGACGATGGCGCGCAGGTCCGTGAACGCGCGCATGCCTTCGATCTCGCGCGCCGGGTTGTAGCCCACGCTGCACACCATGTCGACCTCGCCGGCCACGAAGGTGCGCGTGCTATGGCCCGTCACGAAGAACGAGTTCGCGTGGTTGATGCTGTTGCCAGGGAAACCGCGCGCGCCCAGCAATTGCGTCTTCGGCTTCGCATAGTCGCTGCCGAGGCACGAGATGTTGGCCTGGCCGAAGCGGTCGATCTGCGTGGGCATGACGAGCGCGTGGCGGCGTCCGTGCCACACACAGTCGAACACGCGTTCGTAGGTCATCCAGCCGCTCGCCGCCACGCGATACGCGGCGTCGCGCGGGCCCAGCGGCACCGGATTTTCGACGAGATACGCCTCGCCGTCGGTGAGCATGAGGCCGGGGTTGTACGCGAGGCGCGCGAGGCCCGCCGCGAGACGCGGCCCCGTGCCGATGCCGGTCGCCAGCACTTCGCCGTCGCCGCGCCAGAGTCTGGCCGAGGCGGCGATCATCAGCTCGGCGAGGGAATAGTCGATTGCTTCGTTCACGCTCGCTCCTTTACAGAATCGGCAGCGGCAGCGCCGCGATATGGGAGGGACCGCCCGCGCCCGCAAGCCAGGCGCTCTCGTCAGGGCCCACGACGTCGCGCAGATACGCGGCGGTTTGCTCGGCGCTTGCCGCAGCGGCGTTATAGGCCTTCAAATGCGGCAGATCCCAGCCGTAGGCCGGCGCGCAAGAAGTCGGATGCGCACCGCACAGCGCGTGTACCACGCCCGTCACGAGCGAGCGCTCGAATGGATTGCGGCGGGCCGCTTCGAAATCGGCACTCGCGAGCGACTCGGCCAGCGTTTCGCAGCTCACGAAGGTGCGCTTCGCGGCGCGCGCGAACCAGGCGTCGAAGAACGGATCGGGACCGTCGATGCGCGTGTTGCCCATCGCGTCGGCAGCATTCACGTGCAGCAGCGCAGCGTCGAGCTCGATGGCCGGCATCGCGAGTAAGGTTTCAGCATCGTCATAGGGCGAGCGAATCGTGCGCAGATGCGGCGCATGGCGCAGCAAATCGGTGCCCAGGCCCACGCGCGTGGGCAAGAACGGCAAGCGCGCGGCCGCCGCGCGCAGGCCCAGTTGCAGAAGGCCCTCGTCGAGTTCCCAGACATCGATCGCACCGGTCTCCCGAGCGCGGCGGAAATGCGCTTCCAACGGAATCACGTCGAGCGAGACGAAGCCGAACACCACCTTCTTGACCTTGCCCGCGGCACACAACAGGCCCACGTCGGGGCCGCCATAGGCGACCACAGTGAGATCGCGCAGCGACGAGCGCGCAATCTCGCGCACCAGCGCCATGGGCTTGCGGCGCGGACCCCAGCCGCCGATGCCGATAGTCATGCCGTCTTCGAGCTGAGCGACCACGTCGCGCGCGCTCTGGCGTTTATCGATCGTTTTCATTCGTTATCCTCTAAATCCGATGCTGAAATCGTGGCCCCAGAGACTCACGCGCGTGGCTTCGTAGACGCTGTGCTCGCGCCAGTCCACCTGCAAGCCGCCATAGCCGTATTCGAGGTCGAAGCCGCCCGGCGTCTTCATGTAGAACGACGTCATGTGGTCGTTGCAGTGGCGGCCGAGCGTGGCCGAGAGCTTCACGCCATGCGCGTTCATGCGGTCGAGCGCGCGCCCCACCTCGTCCATGGACGGCACCTCGGCCATCACGTGGATGCAGCCCGAAGGCACGGCGAGGTCCATGATCGCGAGGCTGTGATGGCGCGCGTTGCCGCAATGCAGGAAGTGGATGCGCTTTTCGGGCTCGGCCGGATCGGCGGAGAAGCGCACGCGGTAGATATCGGAGAGCGCGAAGCCCAGCACGTCGCGCAGGAAGCGGTCCGTGGCGTCGAATGCGGGGGCGGGCAGCACCGTGTGGCCGAGACCGATGGCGCCGGTCACGAAGCCCGGCACGCCCACGGGCGAGACGAAGCGGCGGAAGTCCGAGCGCACGCCCCAGAAGAACTCGTGGCGGTTGCCCGAAGGATCCAGGCACCAGACCATCGCCTGGACGCGGCGCAGCGCCGTTTCTTCTGCGCTGGCGCGGCGTGGTTCGACACCGGCTTGCTCCAGCCGCGCAACCATCGCGGCAAGCGCTGCTTCGTCGGCCAGTTCCCAGCCCGAGGCAAAATAGCGGTCTTCGGCGCCCGGCACGATCAGATAGCGGAAATCGCGCTCGTCCATCTTGAGGTAGAGCGCGCTGCCTGGCTCATTCGTGCCCTGATTCGCCTCAAGCGCCTCCATGCCAAGCACGTCCCGCGCATAGTCGCGCCACTTGTCCATCAGTGCCGACTGCACGACGACGTAGCCCAACGCTCGCACATCGCTCATCTTCGCCCCTCCAGAAAGCCCGTTGTAGTGAGGTCTATTCTGGCCGCCCGGGGCGGTGGCAACATCGTCTGTTGGGACTATTGGATGGGGGTTGGTTTGGCTGGGAGTGCCGGCGATGTGATCCGGGTATTCCCCAAGTTCATTCAAGGCTGGTGGCCGGTTCAAGCACTCTGGGGCAAAGTTCGACCGTCCGAATAATTCGCTATCTCAGGTCGGATTTATCGACAGTCAAACCAGGTATGCGTTCACGCGTGGCGCGCGCCTTACCTTGACTCGAACGCTAACGCTAACGGTATCGAGCGCCTTCGCAGCGGTTGCAATCCTTGGGGCTAGTCCGCTGCGTCATTGAATTGGCACCACTCGAATCCGACGCGAAGGATCGTCATATTTCCACTTGATCGGCTTCGGGTTCTTGTTGTGCTCGCGAATGTAATGCATCAGTTTGCGATCCAGATCCTTCACCGAAGTGAAGATGCCGCGCGCGATAACATCGCGCTGGATGCGCGAGAACCAGTTCTCCACCTGGTTGAGCCACGACGAGTAGGTCGGCGTGAAGTGCAGGCGCACGTTGCGATGCGCATCGAGGAACTCGGCGACCCGATGCGTCTTATGGCTGCTGACGTTGTCGCAGATAACATGGATTTCGCGGCGTTTGGGCTGGCTGGCGACGACGTCGGTCAGGAAGGCCACGAACTGTTCGCTGGTGTGGCGTGCTGCCGTTTTGCCCAACACCTCGCCGGTGGCGGTGTTGAATGCCGCGAACAGACTGAGCGTGCCGTTGCGCTTGTACTCGAAGCCGTGGCTCTCGGCACGCCCCGGTGACAGCGGCAGCATCCGGTCCTTGCGGTCGAGCGCCTGGATCGCGGTCTTCTCGTCCACGCAGAACACCGCTGCGTGCGCCGGTGGGTTCAGGTACAGCCCGATCACGTCGGCCGCCTTGGCCTCGAAATCCGGGTCGTTGGAGACCATGTGCCGCCCCAGCTGCTGCGGTTTGATGCCGTGCTTGCGCCAGATGCGCTGCACGGTCGAGACCGACACGTCGCTGAGTTCTGCCGCGAGTTTGTAGCTGCTCCAGTGTGTCGAACCGTCGGCAGGCCTGTGTTTGAGGGTTCGGTTGAGCACCCGCGCTTCCAGTCTCGCGGGAGGCTGCCTGGGCGCACGCCCGGGGTGCCGGGCATACATGCCGGCCAGCCGCTCACTGAGGAATCGCGCCGACCAGCGCGCGATGAAGCGAGAATCACAACCGAGTGTGCGCATGATGCTGTCACGCGACTCGCCGTCCTCGAGCATCAGGATCAACTTCGCGCGTCGCACGTCCGCCGCACGCACCGTCCGGCTACGCGCCGCCGACAGCAGTTGCTCCCGCTCAATATCTGTCAGATTCATTTTTCCCATGACCTAGATCTGAACACAGACGGGGTGCTAATTCAATGACGCAAGCGACTAGTGGGCGCTATGTGTATGAATTGCATGCCCACTATCAGCACGCACAGGCGGCAAGGCCCGTTGTTGCAAACTTCGATTTTATGTACATGGCGATAGCAACGCGCGACGTGCAGACGTACACCAAGGCCGAGGGAAGCGCGGCGAAACCCACCCGCATCGTCCCGCAATGGGAGCGCTGCGTGATTGATGGCCCATCGTGCAACGGGCATCCAAAACAGGCACACGTGCTCTGCAAAAGCGGCGTCGTGTACGTCAATGAACCGGACTGGAAGGCATTTTCCCTAATCCCTCGGGAGAACCTGCCGGGCGCTATCGCCATGAGGTCCATGAACCTCTGCGCGCCCGGCAATTTTCCGGACAACTGAGGCAACCAATTGCGACGACGAAAGCACCGTGAATGACCCAACGCCACAAAGTTGAACAGACCCTAGTAGTAACCCCAAGGCCTGAATCCTGCATTTCACAGGACTCAGGCCTTTCAGTTTGAGCCTGAGGTGTTCATGGCCCAAACCGCCCTAAGCCGCCACCCCTTCCCGCAATCGATACTTCAGCACCTTCCCCGCCGCGCTCACGGGCAGCGCTTCAACAATCTCGATGCGCCGAGGCACCTTGTAGTTCGCCATATTCCCGCGCGCCCATTCGGTCAGCGATACCGCATCCGCCCGAGCACCCGCGCGCAGCACGACATACGCATGCCCCACCTCCCCCAGTCGCTCATCGGGCATGCCCACCACGGCAATCTGCGCAACCGCCTCGTGCGCCGCGAACAACCGCTCGATTTCCGCCGGATAGCAATTGAAGCCGCCCACGATGAACATGTCCTTGATGCGGTCCGTCACGCGCAGATAACCGCGCTCATCAAGCGAACCAAGATCGCCCGTGTGCAGCCATCCCTGCGCATCGACCGCTTGCGACGTGGCCGCCGCATCGTTCAGATAGCCGCGCATCACGTTGTAGCCGCGCACCCACACTTCGCCGGTCTCGCCGGCCGCGAGCGGTTCTCCATCCGCGCCTGCAATGCGCAACTCCATGCCCGGCATCGCGCGGCCCGAAGTTTGCGCCACGGTTACGGCGTCGTCGCCGTGTCGGCACAATGTGGCGAAGCCGCACGACTCCGTAAGGCCGTAGCCCGTGAGCACGGTCTCGAAGTTCAACTCCGCGCGCATGCGCTCGACGAGGCTGGGCGCGATCGCAGCTGCGCCCGTCACCGCCACGCGCAGCGAAGATAGATCGAGTCCTGCGAGACCCGGCGTTTCGAGCAGCGCGTGATAGAGCGTGGGCGGCCCGGGCAGCACGGAAATGCGCTCGCGCACGACCCTCGCGAGCACCGCCTTCGGATCGAACACGAGATGCGGCAGCACGGTCGCGCCGCTCGTGAGCGCCGCGAGCCAGCCCGCCTTGTAGCCGAATGCGTGAAAGAACGGGCTCACGATCAGATAGCGGTCGCCCTCACGCAACGTCGCGATCTCGGCCCATCCGTACGCCGCCCGCACGTTCTGGCCATGTGCGGTCATCACGCCCTTCGGGCGGCCCGTGGTGCCCGAGGTGAACATCACGTCCATCAGCGTGTCCGGACCCACTTGCGCTTCGCGTGCGCGAAATACTTCGAGCGGCGTTCGCGAGGCACGCGCGAGAAACCGCTGCCAGCTTTCGTCGCGGCCATCGGCATGCAATACGTCGCCGAACACGACTACGCGCTCGAGCGTAGCGGGCCGGTGCGGCGCGAGCATCGCCGGATAGTCCTCGCCAAGGAACGCTCCGCAGCTGAACAGCACGCGCGCGCCACTGTCCGCGAGAATCGCGCTTGCTTCAAGGCCCTTCATGCGCGTGTTCACGGGCACAAGCGCCGCGCCCACGCTCTGAATCGCGAGTGCGGCAACGATCCATTCGGCCAGATTGGGCGCCCAGACGGCAACGCGTTCGCCTGGTTCGATGCCGCAGGCCATCAGCGCGCGCGCCGCCTCGATGCGCGCGGCGTCGAGCTGGGCATAGCTCAGGCTGATTTCAGATGTTTCGACCGCAATGCGCGCGCCGTAGCGTGCCGCGCCGCGTGCGATCAGCGCGGGGGTCGTCAAGGGTTCGTGGAGCGTCGTCGGGTTGGGCGTCGGGTTGAGCGTCATCTAAGGACTCCGGAAATACTTGCGCCGCCGCTGCGTGCGTCCACGACGGCACGCGTTGCGGCAGCGCTCAGGGTCAGGCACCTCGCATGCACGGCGTGCACGCGCGGCGCTTAATCGGGAAAGACGATGCGCAGCTCGGCGCTCGCCGGCGTCGCGCTGCACGCGAGCGTCCAGCCAGCAGCGCGCTCCTCGTCGTCGAGCACGCCGTTCTCGGCCAGCGTTACGCTGCCCGCCTCCACGCGGCACATGCACGCGCCGCACAAGCCGCTGCGGCACGAACTGGGCGGCGAGAGACCCGCGCGCTCCATCGCGTCGAGCAGCGTCTCGTTGGGCTCGCAAGTGAATTGCGCGCTGGCGCCGTCGAGTTGCGTTACGATGCGCGCGGTTTGCGGGGCGCTTTCGGCCCCGCCTTTCGTAGCATCACGTTCGACGCTTTGCGCCGGCGGCTGGACGCGCGCGGACGGTTCCGTCTGCGCGGGCCGGTCCGGCAGCGAAGCAAAGCGCTCGACATGAATCTTCGCGCGCGGCAGCCCGAGTGCGAGCATCGCGGCCAGTGCGCTTTCCATGAAAAGCGCCGGGCCGCAAATAAAGCATTCCTGACGACTCCACGGCCGCGCCAGTTCCTCCAGGTGGCGCTGTTGCGGCACGCCCTGCACGCTGTCGAGCCAGTGAATCACGCGCAGCCTGCCGGGATGCCGTTGCGCGAGCTCGCGCAGCGCCGCGCCGAATATCACCACGGATTCGTCGCGGTTCGCATAGATCAGCGTGAGCATGCCGCGCCCGCCCACCAGCGCCGCCTTGAGAATCGAGAGCACCGGCGTGATGCCGCTGCCGCCCGCGAACAGCAGCAGGTCGTCGTCGAGCGAGCGCGGTGTGAAGACACCCGCGGGCGCCATCACGTCGAGTTCGTCGCCGGGGCGCACGCTGTCGCACAGCCAGTTGGAGGCACGGCCCTCGCGCACGCGCTTGACGGTGATCTTCGGGGCCGTATCCACGCCTGGTGCGCTCGACAGCGAGTAGCAGCGCTGCAACGGCGCCTGCTCGCCCGGCAGGCGCAGCGTCAGGAACTGCCCGGGCCGGTATGCGAATGCGTCGGCCAGCGCCACGGGCAGTTCGAACACGAACGAGCGCGCATCGGCGCTTTCGGCTATCACGTCGGCTACCCGCAGCCGATGAAAACGCGCTTCGGTCATGATGGATTACCTCAGGCAACGCCCATGATCATCTGCGCATTGTCGATGCGGTACTCGCTGCCGTTGATGAAGCGCGATTCATCGGAGGCGAGGAACAGCACGAGTTGCGCGATGTCTTCGGGCAGGCACATGCGCGCGCGCGGGTCGACCGATTCGGTGATCTGCGGGCGCCCCGCTTCTGCCGAGCCGAAGAACGGCTCGGTCATGGGCGTGAGAATGCCGTCCGGGTGAATGGTATTCGCGCGAATCTTGTACCCCTGCTGCTTGCAGTGCGCGGCGATCGAGCGCGTCATGGCCGTGACCGCGCCCTTACTCGCCGAGTAAGCGCAGAACGCGCCCAGACCGCCCAGCGCCGCCACCGAAGACATATTGACGATCGAGCCGCCCTTCTCCTTCATCGCACGCACCGCGGCCTGGCAGCCAAGGAAGTAGCCTTCCGCGTTGATGCGCAGCACGCGCTGCCATTGTTCGAGCGTGGCATCTTCGATGCTGCCGAGTTGCAGGATGGCCGCATTGTTCACGAGCACGTTGGGCGCCCCGAACTGCTTTTGCGCAGCGCCGAACACGTCGTTCCAGCCCGATTCCGAGGCGATGTCGTGGCGCACGAACAGCGCCGCATCGCCGATCTGCGCGGCCACGGCGCGGCCCGCTTCCTCGTTCACGTCGGTGAGCACGACACGCGCGCCTTCGGCGGCGAACAGCAGCGCGTCGCACTTGCCCACGCCACTAGCGGCGCCCGTGATTACGGCGATCTTGCCTGTGAGTCTGTCTCCCATCTTCGTTCTCTCTTCGTCAGTGTGTCAGTGGATAAAGCGGAATGACTTTCGCGTTTGCCGTGTTAATTGTGGATGCGGTACGTTCGGCATCCTGATCATTGAGTATCCGCTCGTGCGCGGCCTGTGTTTGGCGCGCTGCCGCGCGCCCCGCCTGGCGGCCCGACCAGATGCAGTCCGCGAGCGAGAGGCCGCTCACGTAGTGATTCGAAGCGAGGCCGCGCGCGGCGCGCCCCACTGCGTAAAGCCCTTCGACGACGCCGCCTTCGGCGCGCAGCACGGCGTTGGTGGTTTCGTCCACGCGCAGGCCACCCAGCGTGATCGCGGGGCACGCAAACGTGCGGCTCCCCGCCGATATGTCGAGCGCATAGAACGGCGCTTGATCGAGCGGCGCGAGCATCGCGGCGGATTTGCCGAAGGCCGCATCGCGTCCTTCCCGCGCGGCGGCGCGATACGCGGCCAGCGAGCGTTCGAGCGTGGCGGCGTCGGCGCCGATCTGCTCGGCTAGCTGCGCAACGGTAGCCGCGCGCTTGCGTCCGCCCAGCATGAGCATCAGCGCGGGCACGCTCTGGAACGCCCACAAGCGGCCACGCACGCACTCGCGCAAGGCCTCGCGCACGAGCGCGGCGTCGAGGATCAGCCAGGCGCGTCCGTCGCGCGTCTCGCACATTTCATGGCCAAGCTTTGCACCGTAGACCTCTTCGTTGCAGAAGCGCTCGCCGCGCGCGTCCACCACGCAGCCGCGCGCCCACGCGAACGGCGGGTTGATGAAGCGCCACGCGGAGACGCGCTCCATGCCGTCCGCGATGCCGCCCGCCGAAAGACCCAGGCGAATGCCCGAGCCGTCACAGCCAGTGGTGCCGAGACGCCAGGTGGAGAGATAGCGCGGCGCGTGCTGCGCGACCATTTCGCGGTTGAAAATGAAGCCGCCCGTGGCGAGCACCACTGCGTCGGCACGGATATCGAGCGCACGGCTCGCGCGCAGTTCCAGCCGAAGCAATGCTGCGCGCAGGCGGTCGGCCAGCGCGGGCAGGCCGTTGTGCAACTTGTCGGCCCAGCGGGCGAGGCGCGCGTGCTGGCGCTGCGCGCGGCCCGGCTCCACGCGCCAGACCTGCGCGCCGATCACCTTGCCCGTTGTATCGACGATGAGCCTGCGCACGCCCGCTTGGCGCACGATCTCGACATTGGGCTCGGCCTGCACGGCGCGGCGCAGCGTGTCGAACAGCACGCGCCCCGACATGCCGCGCCCCTTCGTGCGATGCCCGCGCGGCGCGGGCGGCACGACGGGCGCGTCGCCCACGGCCTCATTGCCCGAGTAATAGAGAAACGCGCGCTCGGGCGGATAGGACGTTTTGCGCGCGGGCATTGTCGAGCCGAAGCGCACGCCCTGGCGTTCGAGCCACGCGAGCTGCGCAACGCTGCCGTTGCAAAAGCGTTCGAGCGCGTCCGGCGAAACCGCGTCGCCCACCTCGCCTTGCAGGTAGGCGGCCATCGCCTCGGGCGTGTCCGCATAGCCGGCCTCGCGCTGGTAGGTCGTGCCGCCGCCCGCATAGACCACGCCGCCGCTCTTTGCGCTAGCGCCGCCGCCCTCGAAGCGCTCGACGATGCGCACGCGCGCGCCGGCCTGCGCCGCCTCCAGCGCGGCGCACGCGCCCGCCGCGCCAAAACCGGCAATCAGCACGCCGCAAGCGTCGTCCCAGCGGTGCGCCGCTGCATCGGCGACGACGAGCGGAGGCTCCACGGGCGTCGCGCTCGCGCCTGCGTGGGCGTGCGTGTTCGCGTCGTTCATGGCGTGGGCAGCGCGCGCGTTCATACGGTGGCGCAACGTGCGAGCGCGGCGGAAGCCGCCGCCGTGGTGGCCGTGGTGTAAGCGCCATCCACGTACACAAGCGGATCGATATCGCCGCTCAGCTTCACTTCGAGCAGCCGGCCGATGAACACCGTATGCGTGCCGTAGTCGAAGCGGCCGTCCTGGCGACACACGAGATTGGCCTGCGCGCCGTGCAGATAAGGCACGCCATCGGCGGAACGCTGCCAGTCGCCGGTGGAGAAGCGCTCCTCGCCTTTCAGGCGCCCGCTGCAATCGATGGCGATGCCCTGCTGCTGCGCCGCCAGCAGGTTCACGCAGAAGTCCGCACCCGCCGCGAGCGGCGGATAAATCGACGAAGCGCGGTTGATGCAGACGAGCAGCGAAGGCGGCTCGGTCGACAGCGAATCCACTGCCGTGGCCGACATCGAATAGCGGCGCTCCACGTCACAGCAGCTGATGACGGTGACCGAACGCGCGAGGCGGCGCATCGCTTGCAGCATGTCCGCGCGCAGCGGTTCCAGGGAAAGTTCGCTCATTGTGTGACTCCACGAAGCTCGTCTTGGTGGTCGTTTGATACGTATACCGAATTTTTTGGATCGGCGAGGTCATTGGCGGCGCGGTAGCCGAAGGTCATCGCTGGCCCGAGCGTCGATCCCGCGCCGGGATAGCTCGCGCCCATCATCGAGGCGCTCGTGTTGCCGATGGCATAGAGGCCCGCGATGGCGCTGCCATCGGCGCGCAGCACGCGCGCGTCGGCGTCGGTGAGCAGGCCGCCCTTCGTGCCGATGTCGCCCGCATCGATGCGCACCGCGTAGAACGGCGCTTCGCCGATCGGCGCGAGGCACTGGTTCGGCTGCACCGACGGGTCGCCATAGTAGGTATCGAACACATTGCCGCCCTTGCCGAATTCCTCGTCCACGCCGCTTGCCGCGTAACCGTTCATGCGCACGACGGTCTCGCGCAGGCCGGCCGCATCCACGCCGATTTGCGCGGCCAGCGCATCGAGCGAATCCGCGCGCTGCAGAATCGAGCGAAACGCGGCGGGAATGCGCGAGTCCGGCATCATCGATGCGGGCATGATCGGGCCGCACGGGTAGTGCTTGCGAAAGCGCGCGTCGAAGATCATCCACGCGGGCACGCTCGCGCCCGTTGCCGCGTGATCGCGGTACATCGCGGGCACGAACTCCGAGTACGGGGCGGCCTCGTTGACGAAGCGCCGCCCGAGCGCGTTGACGATCACGCAGCCGGGCAGGTTGCGCTCCACGAACAGCGCACGCTGCTTTTCCTCGCCTTCCACGCGCACCGTGGGTGCGCCCCAAACGTGTTCCATGAGCGCGAGCGCGCCACCCGCCTGTTCGCCTGCCACGATGGCATCGCCGGTGTTGTACGGCGGCGTTGCGCTCCATTGCGTCTCAGTGGGCTGCGGCAGATAGCGCTCGCGCATCGCCTGATTGCGCTCGAAGCCGCCCGCCGCGAGAATCACGCCGCGCCGCGCAAGCAGGCGCACCGTCTTGCCCCGGTGCTCGGCCACCACGCCCGTAATGCGGCCGTTCTCCTCGATCAACTCGCGCATGGGCGTGGAAAGCCACAGCGGCACCTTGCGTTCGAGCAGCGCGTAACGCAGGCCGCCCACGAGCGCATTACCGAGCGTGAGCCGCCGGTCGCGCCGCGAGCGCAGTCGCGCGCCGATATCGAACCAGTAGCGCCCGAATTCGCGCAGCGCGAGCGTGACAAAGCCGCGCTCCTTCGCGAGCAGCGTATGCGCCTCTTTGGAGGTCACTGCCACGCGGCCGCCGATCAGCGTGCCGGGCGAAGGCGGACGCAGCCGCGCGAGTTCGGCACCCAGACGCCCGCCGTCGAACGGCAGCGGATCGAGCGCGCGATAACCGGGCATCGCGCCGGGCTGGCTCTGGAAGTAGTCGGCATAGCGCGAAAGCGACTGGTAGCGCACAGGCGTGCGCGCCTCCAGATAGCGCAGCATCTCGGGCGCAGTGTCGAGATAGGCGTCGAGACGCCCGTTGGTTGCCGCGCCTTGCGTGCAGGCTTCCATATAGATGCGGGCGGCCTCGCGCGTATCCATGCCGCCTTCCTCAGCGATATGGTGATTGCACGGCACCCAGATGCCGCCGCCCGACACCGCGGACGTGCCGCCGTAATGCGGGCTCTTTTCGAGCACCAGCACCGAGAGGCCGAGATCGGCGGCGCGGCACGCGGCGAGCATGCCGCCCGCGCCTGAACCGACGATCAGCACATCGAACGTTTCAGTTTCCGTGGACCGATCGTTCATGAGCGCCGCCTCAGATAAAAAAGTCGGTGTTGGTGCGACCGAGCATCACCGCGCCGAGGTTTTGGCCGAAGCGGTCGAGATTGTTGGCGTAGTGCGCGCGCGCCGCGTGCAGGTCGAGAAAGCGCCGCACGAGCGGGTTGCGCCGATAAATGCCGTTGCCGCCCGCGTAGCGCAGCAGCGCATTGGCCGCCTGCGCGCAGCGCTCTGCCACCTGCGCCGACTGATAGCGGAAATGCACGCGCCGCTCGATCGATACTTCGGGGCCACCCTGCACCCCAGCGAGCAGTTCATCGAAGTTGCGGCGCAACAGCACCTGCATTTCGTCGATGGCAACAGCCGCGTTCGCGCAGGCGCTTTGGGCGCCGGTGTCGTCGGCGGTCTTTGCGCCGCTATTGGCGCTCACGCGGTTGGTCGCGTAGGCGCGGAAGTCGTCGACTGCCCCTTGCAGCGCGCCGATGCACGCCGTGCAAACCGCGCGCACGAAGATCTGCGCGAACGGCAAACGGAACAGCGGCGCATCGTTCAACGCGAGACCCGGGCTCGTGCCCATCATGCCGTCCACGGCCTTGTGCGTGCGGTATTCAGGCACAAACACGTCGTTCACCACGATGTCGTGGCTGCCCGTCGCGCGCAGGCCCAACACGTCCCAGTCGCGCTCGATCGTGTAGTCGGACTTCGGCAGCAGGAAGGTGCGGTATTCGGGCGGCCCGCCCGCGCGCGCCGGCGGCACGAGCGCGCCGAGGAACACCCACTCGCACAGTTCGCTGCCGCTGGAGAATTTCCAGTGGCCCGAGAGCCGGAAGCCCCCTTCCACCGGCGTGACCTTGCCTACCGGCATATACGTGGAAGCAATGAGCGTGGCCGGGTCCTTGCCCCAGACATCCTGCTGCGCGCGCTCGTCGAACAGCGCGAGTTGCCAGTTGTGCACGCCCACCACGCCGTACACCCAGGCCGTGGACATGCAGCCACGCGCGAGCGCCATCTGGATTTCGAAGAACGTTTGCGGCTCCAGTTCATAGCCGCCGTAGCGCTTCGGCTGGAGCACCTTGAAGAAGCCCGCCGCCTGCATGTCGGCAATGGTCTGCGCCGGGATGCGGCCCGCGGCCTCCGCCGCGTCGCCGCGCTCGGCCAGCACGGGGGCGAGCGCGTGGGCGCGTGCGATCAGTTCGGCCGCAAGGGCATTCGATTCGTGGTCTCGGTGCACCGCTGTCTCCTATGTCTTCTTCGGTGGCGCCGTGCGCCACGGTGGTTCGTCGTCGATTCGATCTGCTGGGGCGCCCGAGCCCGGCTGGCCGCTTTTCAGTCGCGGCTTGTCGCAACTTGCATCGCGACCTGCGCCAGGCCGGGCGCGTGTGCGCTTGCGCCTGGATCAGGCGGCGGCGCGCGCCTTGACGCGGCTGAAGTACGGAATCACGTGCTCGCCGATATTGCGGATCGATTCCATCGAAGCTTCATGCGGCACCGTGCCCATCTGGACGAGGAACAGCACTTCGTCCACGCCCGCTTCCATCAGGCGTCCTACGTAGCCGATGCAATCGTCCACCGTGCCGTACGCGTGGTTGGGGTTCATCATCGAGAGCGCCGGGTCGCTGAAGTCCACCACCACTTCTTCCGAAGCGAAGCGCGAGCGGATCACCATCTGGCCGCTATCGGCTTGCACGAGGTCGTCGCCCCACTTCGACGGGTCCGGACGCTCGCCGCCCGTGTACCAGTACGCGAGCGACTCCATGAAATAGCGCTGGCCGCGAATGCCGATCTTGCGGGCCTGCTGGCCGTCGCCCATCACGATAGCCGGGCACAGCGCGGCGAGGTGTTCGGTCGGGCGGAAGCCCACCTGCTCCTCGGCCTTGCGCGTGCTGTATGCCTGGCGATAGAGCGCGTTCTTCTTCGCCACTTCGTCGGGGCCGCCGAAGCCGAGCACGAGCGCGCCAAGACCGCGCTGGCCAGCGCGCGTCAGGGCGTCGCTGTTGGTGCAGGCCATGTACATGGGCGGATGCGGATCCTGATACGGCTTCGGGTGAATCGGACGCTTAGGAATCTTGATGTATTTGCCGTCGTGCTCGATCTCGTCCTGCACGAACATCTTGGGCACGAGATACATCGACTCGTCGATCATCGGCTGCAACTCGCCCAGGTCATAGCCGAATGCGCCCGCTTCCTGCTGGCTGCCGCCCTTGCCCACGCCGAAGTGCACGCGGCCCTGCGAAAGAATGTCGAGCAGCGCAACGCGCTCGGCCACCTTGATCGGGTGATTCATCGCGGGGGGCAGGCAGACGACGCCATGGCCGAGACCGATGCGCGTGGTGCGGCCCGCGAGATAGGCGAGGAACGTTTCCGGCGCGCTCATGTGCGCATAGTTGGTGAGCGAGGTGTGCTCGACGCACCAGACGGTATCGAAGCCCATCTGCTCGGCGAGCAGTGCCTGCTCGACGGTCTCCTTGAAGATGCGGTGGTCGCCTTCGCGGGAGGCATCGGTCGTCTGGGCTTCGTAAATCAGGGAAAACTTCATCGCAGCTGTCTCCTTGTTTGTCGGACGGGGGCGGCGGGTGCCGCGCTGCCGCCGCAGGTGTGATCGTGACGGTCCACGAGATGAAGTTTCTGTGCGCCGGGCAAGCGATGCATCGTCTGTTTGGATTAGCGAAGGTTTAGGCACACCTCTAGTCCAATCGGACATGGCGCGCGCCCATACGCGCGCTAGCATCCCCACATGGCACAGCCGCGCCAGACCAACTCAAGGGGAAAATGCAATGAAGGCTTCGATGATGCTGTACCCGGTGGACGCGATCGAGACGGCGCTGCCGTTCTTCGTCGACGGGCTTGGACTCACGGTGAAAATGCGCGACGGCGAGCGGTATTGCGCGCTGGAGGGCGGTCCGCTCACGATCGCGCTGGTAGCCGGCGACGAGCGCATTGTCGAGCGTCCTGCTCTAACGTTTCGGATTGCAGAGGATGACGATCTCTATGCGGCCATGGAGCGCGTAGTGGCCACGGGCGCCAGCGTGCGGGCGCCCGTGCAGCAGGGTCCGCACGAATTGCGCGCAGTACTGGAGGACCGCAACGGCGCGCTGCTCGTGCTCACGCAAAAGAACCGGCCGTGAAATGCAAAAGGGCAGCCTGCATGAGGCCGCCCTTTACTTTACCAACGATAGACAACATCAGGCGCTTTGACGTACGAGGAAAGCGCCACAAAGCGCGCGCGCCCTTCAACCCAGCGGCACCACGCTGCCAAGCAGAATGCGCACGAGCGTCGCCTGCCGCGTCACGCCCGTCTTCGAGAAAATCGAGCGTAGATGGGCGCGCGCCGTGTTCTTGCTGATGCCCAGTTCTTCTGCTGCCTCTTCCAGCGTAGGGCCATTGGTCAGCAGCAGCGCGAGCGAGGTCTCGGCAGGCGTGAGATCGAACAGCTTGCGCACGATTTCCTGCGAGCGCTGCGACTTGCGGTCCGGATCGCGCAGGAACAGCACGGTGGCGGGCCGGCGGCGATTGTCCTCCGACCACTCCGAAAGCGGCACGGTGCGCACCAGCACGCCGAGCTTCGGCCGGTCGCCGCTGCGCGTCACGGGCATGGCCTCCACCAGCGGACCGGCGGTGCCGAAGTGGCCCATCATCGCGTGGCGGATCAGCCGCTGCAGCGTGCGGTTCTCCTGGCTGTCCATGGCCTCGACGGCCCCCTTCGAAATGCGCAGGCCGTCGCTTTCCGCGAGGATTTCATCGGCGACGCTATTGGTGTTCATGATCGCCCCGCTCTCGTCGAGCGTGACCATGCCCACCAGCATGCGGTCGATGGCGCTCGCATAGAGCGTGCGCTCCGACTCCACCACGTCCAGACGCGAATGCAGCTCCACCGCGCGGCGCAGATGCGGCAGCAGCAGCGCGCAAAACGCCTTGTCGCGCGCCGTGAACTGCGTGCCGGCGTGCTTGCGGCATACGCGGAAACGGCACTCCACGCCCGACTCGGTGCGCAGGTCGGCGCCCATGATATAGCGCACGTCACTGGGCTTCAGGAATTGCTTGTACAGCTCGCTCGAGAGCCAGCCGGTCTCGCCGAACACCTCGTCCACGGTCACGACACGGTCCGCCGGCAGGCCGACGAAGGGATCGAGCGAATAGTAATAGTCGTTATACGATGACTCATCGGGTATGCCGCTCTCCGATGCGTGCACCATCAGCCCGCGCCGGTCGCTCGAAGGCGAGCGCAGGATCAGCGTGGCATAGGCTGCGTCCAGATGCTGGCGCACCAGTTCGAGCGCCCCGGACCATGGCACCGTTTCCAGCGGCCCCTGGTACACGCGCGCCATCAGCGCGCTGAATTGCGAAAGGTCGACGCCAGCCATGACACCGGCGTCCTGGCCCTCTTCCGGGGCCCATCTTGTCTCCATCAACACAGTCTCCGTCCTCCATGCCGCCCCTAGCGACGGCAAACTTTACGGGGCTGTCTCGCCGCTGCCATCGGGATATTCCCCTGGCTGGCGCGTTCGCCTTTTCATTTGTATTCATCCGCGTCCCCCAACTGCTTCGGGCTTTTTTTGGGGCGATCGTGCGGGCCGTGTGCCTGCATTGCGGATGTCCGGACATTACGCCGGTCACGGTCCACGCTCCTCGTCTAATCGGACGATGCAAGCGCTTCGCGCAAGCGCTCCAATGCGCTAAACGGCGCCAACAAGGCGCGCTTCGATGACGTTTTCAGGGAGACACCTTCATGGCGCTGGACCCACAGGCCGCCGCACTGCTCGCCACGCTCGCCGGCATGCCCGCCCCCGATTACAGCCGGCTCGACGCCGCCAGCTATCGCGCCGCCATTGCGGCGGGCGGCGCATCCAGCCTCGTCAACCAGGGCGACGCCATCGCTGCCGAAGAAGACCTGGCGCTGCCAGGCGCGGCCGGCCCGCTCGCCGCGCGGCTCTATCGTCCGATCCCTCAGCCCCATGAGGGCGGGAGAACCCTGCCGCTGCTCGTGTTCTTCCATGGCGGCGGCTTCGTCGCTTGCGGGATCGACACGCACGCCAATATTTGCCGCACGCTCGCGGCGCGCGCAAACGTGCTCGTGCTATCGGTCGATTACCGGCTCGCGCCGGAGGCGCGCTTTCCGGCCGCCGCACACGACGCGATCGCGGCGGTGCGCTGGGCAGCGGCCCACGCCGCGCAACTGGGCGCGATTCCGGGCGCGCTCGCGGTGGCCGGCGACAGCGCGGGCGGCAATCTGGCCGCCGTCTGCGCGCAGCAGCTGCACGGCGAAGTGGCGATCGCGCACCAGTTGCTGCTCTATCCGGTGGTCGACTGCGCACATGAGCATCCTTCATACGAAACGTATGGCAGCGGCTATTTCCTCGATGCGGGCCTCATGCGCTGGTTCAAAGATCAGTACTTCGAACCGCAAGCGGACCGCGCTTCGCCGCTCGCGAGTCCGCTGGGCGCGGAGCGCATCGAAGCCATTGCGCCCGCAACCATCGTGAGCGCCGAATGCGATCTCTTGCGCGATGAGAGCGAACGTTACGCCGCGCGGCTCGCACAGGCGGGCGTGCCCGTCACGCACGTGCGCTGGCCAGGCCAGATGCACGGCTTCGCCAGCATGGTCGGCGTGCTCGACGCCGCAAGCGCCGCGCTCGAACTGGGCGCCCGCGCCCTGCGCGCCGCGCTGCATCCCTGATACCTTCCTACACCTTTACGCACCTACGCGCGCGGACGCCTCATGACCGACACGATTCTCGCCACGCACGCCAACGGCGTAGCCACGCTCACCTTCAACCGGCCCGACGCACTCAACGCACTGAGCGAAGCGATGGCCGTCGAGCTGTGCACGCGGCTCGAGCGCCTCACCCAGGAGCCCGCCGTGAGGGCCATCGTGCTGACCGGCGCGGGCCGTGCATTCATGGCGGGCGGCGACGTGCACGCCATGCGCGCGGCGCTCGAACTCTCTGCCGCGCGCCGCGAGCGCACCATCGGCAAGCTCGTGCGTCATGCACAGCGCGCGGTCGAGCTGATCTCCCACTCGGCCAAGCCGGTAATGGCGAGCGTGAACGGCACCGCGGCCGGCTTCGGCCTTTCGTTGGTGGCCGCCTGCGATGTGGCGATTGCCGCCGCCGACGCCACCTTCACCTCGGCGTACAACCGCCTCGGCACCTCGCCCGATGGCGGCGCGACCTTCACGCTGCCGCGCCTGATGGGCGCGCGCACTGCCGCCGAATGGCTCTATTTGGACGAACGCTACAGCGCTGAAGATGCGCTGCGTGTCGGCCTCGTGAACTGGGTCGTGCCCGCCGCCGAGCTGGCCAAGGCCACCATTGAGCGCGCCGCTCGCCTCGCAGCGCTCTCGCCCGCCGCGTTCTCGCACACCAAGCATCTGATCTCCGATGCGCCGCGCCACACGCTGGGCGCGCAACTCGTGGCCGAGCAGCGCGCCTTCCTCGCCTGCGCCGCCCAAGGCGATTTCCGCGAAGGCACCCGCGCATTCACGGAGCGCCGCGCGCCCGTGTTCGGCGCGGCCGATCGCACCGCCCTTCACGCCACCCATCCAGGCAATCGCGTCAATAGCGCCAATCGCGAGGAGCAGACCGTATGAAACTGGCCGACACCCCCGCCATCGTCGAAGAACTGCGCGCAGGCCGCATGGTGATTCTCGTCGACGAAGAAGACCGCGAGAACGAAGGCGATCTCGTGATTGCCGCCGACTGCGTCACGCCCGAGGCCATCAACTTCATGGCGCGCCACGCGCGCGGCCTCGTCTGCCTCACGCTGAGCGCCGATCACGCGGCGCGCCTGCAACTGGGCCCGATGAGCGCGCACAACGGCACGCAATACGGCACGGCCTTCACAGTGAGCATCGAAGCAGCCGAAGGTGTAACCACGGGCATCAGCGCGGCCGATCGCGCGCATACGATCCGCACGGCCATCGCGCCGGGCGCGCGCGCCGAGCATCTCGCGCAACCGGGCCATGTATTTCCGATCGTCGCGCGCGAAGGCGGCGTGCTGGTGCGCGCGGGCCATACCGAAGCTGGCTGCGATCTCACTGCGCTCGCGGGCCTGACGCCGGCCGCCGTGATCTGCGAGGTGATGAACGACGACGGCACCATGGCGCGCCTGCCCGAGCTGATGACCTTTGCGCGCGAGCATGGCCTGAAGATCGGCACCATCGCCGATTTGATCCGCTATCGCAGCGAGCGCGAATCGCTGGTGGAGCGCGTGGCGTCGCGCACGCTCGCCACTGCCTGGGGGCCGTTCGAGGCGATCGAGTATCGTGACCGCGTGCGCGACGCGACGCATCTCGCGCTCGTGCGCGGCCAGCCCAGCGCGGACGCGCCCACGCTCGTGCGTGTGCAGGAACGCGCCGCGCTGCTCGATTTGTTCGATGAAGACCCGGATGCGCATGGACTTGCGCTGCATGGCGCGCTCACGCGCATCGCGCAGGCAGGGTGTGGCGTAGCCGTGCTGCTCGATTGTGCTTTGCGCACCGGCGCGGGTGAGGCGGCTCATGCGAACAGCGGCCACGGTGCTGAATCGGGCAATCGCCAGTACGGTATCGGGTCGCAGATTCTGCGCGATTTGGGTCTGTCTCGTCTTAACGTGCTTGCGACACCGCTCAAGTTGCCCGCGCTTTCGGGGCATGGGCTGGAGATCAGTGCGTTTATTCCGCTTGGGGACTTGCCGGATGTTTCTGCGGATGCAGTTGGCGCGATACGGGCTGCTGCGTTTGCTGCGTGCGATGCACGAAGGCTTGTTGACGCGTGAGCGCGGTTTGGTCGCGCTTTTTCGCTGATATAACTACCCGAAGGATTCCTTAATGCCCAACCCCTACATCGCCCTCGTCACCGGCGCCTCGCGCGGCGCAGGCAAAGGCATCGCGCTAGCACTAGGCGCTGCCGGCACAACAGTCTACGTAACGGGCCGCTCGCAGAACGATGGCGACGCGCCGCTACCCGGCACCATCCACGCCACCGCGGCAGAAATCACCCGCCTGGGCGGCCACGGCATCGCGCTAGCCTGCGACCACGCCGACGACAACCAGGTCGAAGCCATCTTCACGCGCATCCGCGACGAACAAGGCCGAATCGACGTGCTCGTCAACAACGCCACGGTCCTGCACGACGAGCTGATCCGCCCCGCACCGTTCTGGGAAAAACCGCTGGAATTGGTGAACATTCTGGACGTGGGCCTGCGCTCAGCCTACGTCGCAAGCTGGCACGCGGCACGCATGATGGCCGCGCAGCGCGACGGCCTGATCGCGTTCACCTCATCGTTCGGCGCGAGCTGCTACATGCATGGCGCGGCCTATGGGGCGCAAAAAGCCGGCGTGGACAAGTTCGCGAAAGACATGGCCGTGGATCTGCGCGCGTTCAACGTGGCGGCAGTGTCGATCTGGATGGGCATGCTCAAGACCGAGCGCACCGAACGCGTAATCGCCGCGCATCCCGAGCAGTACGCCGGCTTCAGCGAGCTTGCGGAAAGCCCGCAGTTCACGGGGCGGCTCGTCGACGCGCTCTATCGCGATCCGCACCGCACCGAAAAATCCGGACTCGTGCTCGTGGGCGCCGAACTCGCGCGCGAGTACGGCATCACCGATATCGACGGACGCCAGCCGCCCTCGCATCGCGAGCAGCTAGGCGGGCCGGTGCAGGCGCATCCGGCCATCGTAGCCTGACGCGATGCGCCCCGACGCGTCTTACCGCGCCCTGGTAAGCGCCACATCCAGCGCGCGCGAGAACCTGAGCGACGCGCAGCGCCTGCGCGCTTGCGCGTCGGCGTTCTGATGGTGGCAGTTCGTGCCGTCGACGACCACCAGCGCGTCGCCGGCTGCCTGCGTGGCGCGCATGGCGGGCAGTGGTGACAGCTCCGCCATCGCGAGCGAGGTGGCGTAATGCTCGCTTTCGTAGCCGAAGCTGCCGGCCATGTCGCAGCATGACGATTCGACGGGCGCAGCCGCAACGCCCGGGATCCAGCCAAGCAGCGTCCTTCTGCGCCCGTGAGCGGATCGCGCGTGATATTCCATGCCGATCAGCCGGGCACCGGCCGCCACGCGCGCTCGTGATAGCAGGGCGCGAAGCGGAGATTCTCGACATCGTCCATTTTCGGCGGATGAACGATGCGGTCCGGACTCGTGCGATTCGCGCGATAGAAGAGCGCCTTAATTTCGGCGAATGCCACGTTGATCCGTGGTCCGTACTGCCAGGCAACCCATCCGCCCCCGACACGGGCCTTCGCCGTGCTCGCCAAAAAAACGCGCCCTGTACCAAACATTTTGGATAACTTACAAAATCAGGTTTCGTGACCATCGGCCAGCATCGCGTCGATCGCGGCCACGTTGTGCGCCATGATGCCGTACCCGATCGAGCGCCAACATGCGGCGGTGCCGAAGCCGTACAGAATGAAATTTTGCATGCAAAATACTCAAATGCATGATTGAGCAGATGCAAGGTCAACTTGTCGGCGAACGCCCAAGGGAAACCCGGCAGCAAGGCTCAGCAATGCGCCGGCGGCCTCTCGGCTAGAATGGGGGCAAGTCGGACGATCGGGATCTCGTATGCAAAATCCAGACATTCCGGACGCGCAACTCGCGTCCGCCCCGCCTGGCGCGCCGGAGTTCGCGCTGCCGAAGCTCGCGCGTCAGCGCCTGCACGACACGGTGGTCGATCACCTGCGCGAATTCATCGTCGAAGGGCAGCTCGCGCCCGGCGTGAAACTCAATGAACGCAAGCTCTGCGAAGTGCTGGGCATTTCGCGCACGCCGCTGCGCGAAGCGCTCAAGGTGCTGGCCGCCGAAGGGCTCATCGAGATCTCGCCGAACCGCGGCGCAACGGTTGCACAGTTGAGCGAAGCGGAGATACGCGACATGTTCGAGCTCATGAGCGGGCTCGAGGCGTTCGCGGGCGAACTCGCGTGCGAGCGCATCAGCGATACGGAGCTTGCGCAAATCAAGGCGCTGCACGCCGCCATGCTGCTGAGCCGTGCGCAGAACGACCTGTCCGGCTATTACTCGCGCAATCATGCGATTCACGACCTCATCAACATCGCCGCGCGCAATGCAGCGCTCCGCCAAACTTACGTGACGCTGAACCGCCGTCTGCAAGCGCTGCGCTTTCGCTCCAACTTTCAGACCAGCAAGTGGGACGGCGCGATCCGCGACCACGAAGGCATGATTGCCGCGCTCGAAGCGCGCAACGGCCCCGCACTGGCGAAAATCCTGCGCGGCCACCTGCTTGCCAAGCGCGATGCCGTGCTGGCCGAGCGCACTCTCGGCGTCACGGGCGCTAAGCGCGAGGCGTGACGCCATAGCACTGTGGCGGGCATGCAGCGGACCGCGTTTGACCGCTGCACGCCCGCACGCGCGATTACATAATTTCCGCTGGAGCCTGTTGAATTCAATCGGGAAATGATACCTGCATAATTTACTTCGACATCCAAATCATTTACCTTATATGACACGTGTGGGCACCTTTCCGCGGCCATTCACGGAGATGCGAGTCATATCGAATGCGTCGCACGGTAGACGCGCTTAATCGATTGGCCTATACTCGCCTTCCTGTCACAAAGAACATGACTTCTTGCGTAACGTGATGTAACTGCGGCGATATACCTGAGGTAATACAGCCGCTGTGGTGCAACAACAAACTAGTTGCGAGCGCATCCATTTCGCCATATCAAGGGGGCCACCGGCCTCAGCGGCCCGGGTTTCCGCCCGCCGCATCCATACCGTTCTTACGGAACGATGCCCTGTCCCAGGCGCGCTCGCTACGGCGTCGTTGCGCTGCTGGGCTGAACATGACAATCAGACGAACGCATCGGCGCGTTCATTCGACTGCTGACCGCCTCTTGTTGCGGCCAGCAAGGACTGTTTCCGTCAGTTCAATCGCGGCCATGCCGGGATCACGAACTTCCATCGCGGCGCCATCTGGCGTCATCGCGGCGCACGCGCTTTTTTCGGTCACGCGCGCCGCACCGAGATTGAGGGGACGCCTCTTCATGACTCGACGCACTGTCCAGTGGCTGGGCAGCCTGATAGCCATTGCCGTCATCGCATGGGCGCTCGCCCGTGGGATCGGCGCTGAAACGTTCGCCAGGCACGCCGGCGATCTCGCCTGGTACGCGGGCCAGCACATACGGCTCGTGGGCTGTTCCATGGCACTCGCCATCATCGTCGGCGTGCCTGCGGGCGTGCTGCTCAGCCGGCCGCGCTTTCAGCGCCAGGCCGAGCGCTTCATGCAGGTCTTCAACATCGGCAACACAATTCCGTCGCTGGCCGTGCTCGCCATCGCACTCGGCGTTTTCGGCATCGGCGACCTGCCCGCCATCATCGCGCTGTTCCTCGCCTCGCTGCTGCCCATCACGCGCAACACCTATGAAGGCGTGAAGAACGTGCCCGCCGCGCTGCGCGAAGCCGCCAAGGGCATCGGCATGACCGGCTGGCAGTCGCTCACCCGCGTGGAGTTGCCCAAGGCGCTGCCCATCATCGTGGGCGGCGTGCGCACGGCGCTCGCGATCAATGTGGGCACTGCGCCGCTCGCCTATCTGATTGGCGCCGACAGCCTCGGCTCGCTGATCTTTCCCGGCATCTATCTCAACGATCAACCGTTGCTGTTGCTGGGCGCCTCGCTCACCGCGATACTCGCGCTCGTGCTGGACGGCGCCGTCGCGGCCGGAAGCCGCCGGTGGAAGGCGCGCCGCGGAGGTGCAGCATGAGCGCCCTGTTGGCAGGCTTTCCCATGTTTCGCAGTACGATTCGATCGATCGCGCGGCTGTTCGCCGTGGGCACGCTGTGCGTGGCGGCAAGTTCTTCGGCGTTCGCCGCCAAGCTGGTGCTGGGCGCGAAAAATTTCACCGAGCAGTACGTGCTCGCGGAAGTGACGGCGCAATATCTGCGCTCGCGTGGCTATGAGGTGGAAGTCCGCTCCGGGCTCGGCAGCACGCTCATGCGCAGCGCGCTGGAGAACGGCAAGTTCGATCTGGCGTGGGACTACACCGGCACGGCGGCGCTCGTCTACGACAAGCTCACGGAAAAGCTCACGCCCGAAGAAATGTACCAGCGCGTGAAAGCGCTTGACGTGCCGCGCGGGCTCGTCTGGCTCGACGCCTCGCCGCTCAACGACACCTACGCAATCGGGCTGCCGAGCCCGTTCATGCAGGCCACCGGCATCAAAGCGGTTTCACAGCTCGCCGACTATCTGAAGACCAGCCCCGACGCCAGCCACATCGTGTTCGGCATGGACGCGGAATTCGCGAACCGCCCAGACGGCCTGAAGCCGCTGCTCGAAACCTACGACATGCATTTCAAGCGCTCGCAACTGAAGCAGATGGACCCGGGGCTCGTCTACACGGCGCTGCACACCAACCAGCTGAAGATCGGCCTCGTCTACACGACCGATGGCCGCGTGAAGGGCTTCGGCATCGTGCCGCTCGACGACGACAAGCACTTCTTCCCGCCGTACAACGCCACGCCCGTGGTGCGCAAGGAGGCGCTCGAGCGCAATCCGAAACTCGAGGCGCAACTCAATGCGCTTTCGGCGGCGATCAATAACGATGTGATGCAGGACATGAACAAGGCGGTCGATCTCGACGGCAAGTCGCCGCGCGAAGTGGCCGACGCGTTCCTGCGCACGCACGCGCTGCCCTGAAGGAGATCTCATGAGCGTATTCGACTATCTCTCTTCCAGCTGGCCTGAGCTGCTGCAACTCACCTTGCAGCACATCTGGCTGGTGAGCGTCGCGGTGGGCTGCGCGATCGTTGCCGGTGTTCCACTAGGCATCGGACAACGAGCGGATATTGGGGTTCGATAACGCTCACCCGGTCGAAGAGGGCTCGGGCCCCGGCGCTCGCACCCGCATCGAGCACGACCATCGCCACGCCGGCGACCGCGTCAGGTTCTACGAGTATAGCGACGCAGGCACGCTGGTGACTGACTTCTGGAAGGAAGTCAACGCGTTTCTCGAGAAGGGAGGGAACGAAATGATTACCACCATGAAGACGTTGAAGGTCGGCATCATGCCGCTGAAGGAATTCCAGGCCAGGACGATCGCGATCGCGAGCGGCAAACTCAAACCGGCTCCGGACGAACCCAAAGTCTGGTTTCAGTCCGTCGAGAGCTTCTCGAAGATCCTCTCGGATGGCAACCGCATGCTGCTTAGGCTCATTGCGGAAACCGAACCGCAATCGCTGACTGAACTGGCTGCTGCAAGCGGTCGCGAGAAGTCGAACCTCTCGCGCACACTCAAGACGCTTGAGCAATACGACCTGATCCACTTCGAGCAGGGTCCCGGCCGGCAGATGGCGCCGCGGGCGAACTACTCGGGCGTGTCGCTGGAGATGTCCTTCCAGTAACGTTGAGCGACCAGTTCAGGGAATGCGGTTCGGAGTATGTTGCTCTGCTGCGCCCTGACATCGTCAACCTGGGGCACTCAGAATCGTGCCGGCATTCGAGGATGCGGAAAAGGTCGCCGTCCACCAATATCTGCGGGCGCTCACTGCGCAGGGCTACCTGACGGAACTGCCCGACCACAAATTCCGCGTGTTGCCGGAGCCGCTTCCCAACGGGCTCTCGACGTTGCGGTGGAATCCAGATACAAGGTTGAGCGTCAGCGGCCTGCGCGTCTGCGCGTCTGCGCGGAGCGTGTGCGGCTGGCGATTCCGGCCAACCAGGTCCAGCGGCTCCTGGAATATTTTGAAGATGGCCATCCCGCAGTCTCGGTGGCGACCTTCGTGCAGGACCTGATGCTTCGGCTTCATGCCCCCGAGCGCACCATTGTGGCGCTGCTGCGCGAGGCCGATCTGGTCGTCGGATAGGCGGGTACTGATCTATACGATAGATAGTTTGAAGCGGCGCGCGCGCGTGTGCCCGGTCGGTGCAAACAGAAACTGCGCCGCGAGACCGGTAGCGTTCACCGGACAAACAGACACGCCGGGGAAGCGATGGAGATGATTCACCGCGCGTTGGCCCGGAAAAAGCGACTATGGAAGGCGTGTTGGCGGGCTTGAGGTTCGCTGGAGGGCAGCGCTTCCCTACCCGTTCCGCAGTTGTCAATCAAATCAAATTGCGGACCGAATTGAAGCACAATCCGATACCAACCTCCCGATAATTTAGTATGGATTCCTATGCAAAAATTGATCAATAGAATTATGTTAAATACCGTGCCCACCAATGCTAGCGTGCGCCGACTATCACGCTGCGTGAAAAGCGTCGATCTGGCCTGTGGAAGAAAGGATGGACTACGGCGCCAACCCTGAAACCTGCTCCGTGGCACACTGAATTCCCGCGCGCAATCTCTACATGACGGCGCCTGAGTTGCCAAGCTGGGCCCGGATCGTGGCCAGCTTCACATAAAGCGTACTCCTCGAAATTCCCAGTGTTCGCGCAGCCATCGAAATATTTCCATGGGCATTCGCGATCGCACCGAGTATTGCCTGTCTCTCCATTTCGTCGAGGCGACCGAATGAAGCAGGAATTGACGTGGAAGTTGATATGGGAAGTGAACTCCTGGTCTGCGCAATGGACGCGGGCAACAAAGATATATCGATAACGTTGCCTTCGCTGAGCGCGAACATCACTTCGAAGGCATTCTGCAATTCGCGAATGTTGCCCGGCCAACGATAGCTCAGAAGCGCCTGGTACACAGCCGGTTCAAGCCGCTTGGGCGCACAGCCATATTTGCGTGCGAGCTTGCCGTTCAGATGCTCGATGATTGCCTCGATGTCGCCAGGCCGGTCGCGCAGCGGCGGCAGTTGCAGGCTGACCGCGCAGAGGCGGTGGTACAAGTCTTCGCGGAAGCGCCCGGTGGCGATCTCATTTTGCAAATCACGGTTAGTGGCGGCGATGACGCGCACTGAAACACGCCGCTCGCGGGTATCACCAAGACGGACCACGATGCCATCCTGCAGCACCCGCAACAGGTGGGGCTGCATGTCGAGCGGCATCTCGCCGATTTCATCCAGGAACAGTGTGCCGCCATCTGCCTGCTCGAACTTGCCTGGAAGGCCACCACGACGCGCACCGGTAAAAGCGCCCTCGGTATAGCCAAAGAGTTCGCTGGCCAGGAGCTCACGGGTCAAGGCACCGCAATTGACGGCGACAAACGGGCCCTGGACGCAGTTACCCGCTCGATGCAACGCCCGGGCGAAGAGTTCCTTCCCGGCTCCGGTCTCGCCCAGGAGCAGAATTGGCAGGTCGAGAGGGGCAATGCGGCGAGCGCGTGCCTTGGTCGCCGCCAGAACCTCGCTTGCACCAACGATTTCGCCGAAAGGATCGTTTCCCGCCAGTGTCATCGTGGCCGCGGGCAGCGGCGATATGGTGGTTCGATTCC
The DNA here is from genome assembly GCF_051125215.1 of Paraburkholderia sp. A3BS-1L. Classification (NCBI taxonomy): domain Bacteria; kingdom Pseudomonadati; phylum Pseudomonadota; class Betaproteobacteria; order Burkholderiales; family Burkholderiaceae; genus Paraburkholderia; species Paraburkholderia sp. A3BS-1L. The sequence continues at coordinate 601,833 of NZ_CP120445.1, forward strand.
TTTGCGCACCGAGCGGAATCACGAGCATCGTACCGAGCGTAGCGTCATGGTCCTTCACTAAGTGCAGCCATTCTGGGCGCAACCATTCAGCGCGTTGGCCGCATCGCTCAGCGTCGGACAGTGCGAGGTTGAGTCCTGGCACCTGGCTGCCAGTTTGCAGAAGCGGCAACCGCACGTCGTGCATCTCTCTCGCCGCCTGCGCATTTCCGGAAGTGCGGACAATGCGTCCGCGGCTGTCGACGAGCACAACGTAGTCGCTGGCGTAGCGGATGAAATGATCGATGGCGCTGGCCAGCAGGCGCTCGTGGAGCTCCACGTCGAGGCGAGCCAGCTCTCCTTCGATCTGCCGTGCAGCGGTCAGCACCAATCCCAGGGTGTGGCCGTGAAACGTCTCCTTGACGCCGGAGACATCCACCACGCCTAGCAGGGTGCGAGTAAAGGGGTCAAGAATAGGTGCAGCAGCGCAGGTCCAGCGTTTGACGTCCAGGCAAAAATGCTCACTGGCATGGATCTGGACCGGAGCACCGGTGGCGATTGCGGTGCCAATTGCATTGGTGCCGATGACGTCTTCATTCCAGCACCCCCCGGTGGCGAGATTGACCTTCTCGCCGACGCCGCGGGCCTTGGTCTCACCATTGAGTTGGAGAATGGTGCCGCCCGGGTCGCAGAGCATGATGAGGGTGCCGCATTCCCTCAGGATATCGCGCAGACTATCGAGTGCCGGACGCGCAGCACCGCAGAGATCTCTGTTCTGCCATTGCAACTGACGGAAACGCTCGGCGGCGGCCCCAGGTGCAGAGTGCCTGGCAGGATCAACGGCCTCGGAACGGCACCGCTGCCACGAAGCCAGGACGACGCCGCGCACCCCCTGTCCCGCCAGGGGCTGATGCTGCAGAAAACGCTCCCAGGCCGAGGCCACGACAGGATCGTCGCTGCTGCGGGGAATCAGGACGCCGGATTGGGAGAACGGCATGGGACGGTCACACTCCATTGGTTGCAGCAACCGTAGCCCCTCGTCCTGGCAAAGTCAATAAACCCCTCAAATCAATAACTTGTGCTCTGCAGCAAGCGTAAGAATGCGTCCGGAATCCGGACACTTCTGTGTTGGACGTCCGGATTCCGAACAGCGATAGCAGCATTCAGGGCGTTGAATTCGCGAACGTCTTCCAGCGATACCGGATAGACCGAGAGTTCCCCGGGTCCGGGGCATCGCGACATCAGCGCTGTCCAACCGACGGAAGTGAGCATAACGCTTCCCCGCTGGCGACGATCGCTCCTGTTCCGAGTTGCAACTCGGGCCCGAAGCTCCCCCCCGCCGATCGCTGGTGGCGATGGCACACCGTATGCCTTGGTCTTGTGCGAGAGTCAGCGCACTGCGGTGAAGACCATGAAAGATTCAACGAGAACGAGGCGCCCGGTTGTCAAGACCGATGCCGGCGCGGATCTGACAATCGGCACCCACCTGGTCACCGGCCGATTTGGTTACACGCATCACGGTCTCTATGCGGGGGCCGGGAAGGTGGTGCATTACGCGGGGCTCTCGCGCTCACTGCGTCGCGGCCCAGTGCAGGAGGTCTCGCTCGCAACGTTCGCACATGGGCACCCGGTCTGGATCAGGCAAAGCCCCGACGCCAGATTCGCCGGCATGGAAGCCAGCCGCCGGGCCTACTCGCGTCTTGGCGAGAATCGTTATCGGCTGATCTCCAATAACTGCGAGCACTTCTGCACGTGGTGTGTATATGGCGAGAGTCGCAGTGACCAGATCGATGCCTTAAAATTTTGGACAACTAATCTCCTGGCAACTGTAGTAAATGCCGTCAGGCAGCTCGCCGTCACCAATCGGGCCACCTGTCCGTGACGCGTCCGGATCCCGGACACCGCTGCACACGCGTCAGGAATCCGGACAGCGTCGGCAGCCCCCATGTATCGGCGATTGGCAAGGGGAACGCACGCAACGTATTGATTTCATTATCCGATCAAGCACGGCCCGAGGTGTTGGCCACCGCTGGCACGCCCCCTGCAATGGATGGGACGTGGGGATCTCCCACTACGACTACATCAATGATAGGAGGCACTATGCAACCTCAGTCCACCATCCAGGTGATGGGCATCGATGCCGGCGGCACGATGACCGACACCTTCTTTGTTCGCTCGGATGGCCGTTTCGTGGTCGGTAAGGCGCAAAGCAATCCGAGTGACGAATCCCTTGCCATCTACAATTCTTCCGAAGATGCCCTCGCCCACTGGGACCGGACCGTGGACGACGTCTATCCCGAACTGGTGACCTGCGTCTATTCCGGTACGGCCATGCTCAACCGGATCCTCATGCGCAAGGGCCTTGCGGTTGGCCTCATCTGCAACCGCGGCTTCGAGCAGATCCATTCGATGGGCCGCGCGTTGCAGAGCTACCTGGGCTACGCGCTGGAAGACCGCATCCATCTGAACACCCATCGCTACGACGAGCCCCTGGTGCCGGTCTCGCGCACGCGTGGCGTCACCGAGCGCACCGATGTGCAAGGCAAGGTGGTGATCCCCCTGCGTGAAGACGAAGTCCGCCATGCCACCCGGGAGCTGGTTGAGGCTGGCTCGCAAGCCATCGTCATTTGCCTGCTGCAATCCCACAAGAATGAATCCAGCGAACAGCGCGCCCGCGACATCGTGCGCGAAGAGCTAAAGAAGCTGAAGGCAGATGTCCCCGTCTTCGCCTCGGTGGACTACTACCCGTCGCGCAAGGAAAGCCACCGGATGAACACCACCATCCTGGAGGCCTATGGCGCGGAACCTTCGCGCCAGACGTTGAAGAAAGTCAGCGACCGCTTCAGCAAGCACGGGGCGAAGTTCGATCTGCGCGTGATGGCCACGCACGGCGGCACCATCAGCTGGAAGGCCAAGGAGCTCGCGCGCACGATCGTTTCCGGCCCGATCGGCGGCGTGATCGGCTCCAGGCTGCTCGGCGAGGCCCTGGGCGACGAGAACATTGCCTGCTCCGATATCGGCGGCACCAGCTTCGACGTGGCGTTGATCACCAAGGGCAACTTCGCCATCAAATCGGACCCGGACATGGCCCGCCTGGTGCTCTCCCTGCCTCTGGTGGCGATGGATTCGGTCGGCGCGGGCGCCGGCAGCTTCGTGCGCCTCGACCCCTACAGCAAGTCCATTAAGCTCGGCCCCGATAGTGCCGGCTACCGTGTGGGCACCTGCTGGCCCGAAAGCGGCCTCGACACGGTCACCGTATCGGACTGCCACGTCGTGCTGGGCTACCTGAATCCGCACAACTTCCTCGGTGGCGCCATCAAGCTCGATGTGAGCCGCGCTCGCCAGCACATCAAGGACCAGATCGCGGATCCGCTGGGCCTGTCTGTGGAAGATGCTGCCGCAGGCGTCATCGAACTGCTGGACCTTACCTTGTCCGAGTACCTGCGCGCCAACATCAGCGCCAAGGGTTACAACCCGGCGGAATTCACCTGCTTCTCCTATGGCGGAGCCGGCCCTGTTCACACCTACGGCTATACCGAGGGCGTTGGGTTCAAGGACGTGGTCGTGCCCGCCTGGGCAGCCGGCTTCTCGGCGTTCGGCTGCGCCTGCGCCGACTTCGAGTATCGCTACGACAAGTCGGTGGATCTCGGCGTCGCGCAATTCGCGCCGGACACTGACAAGGCAGCGGCCTGCCAGACCCTGCAGGAAGCCTGGTCGGAACTGGCGGTCAAGGTCGTCGAGGAATTCGAGAACAACGGCTTCAAGGCAAAGGACGTCATTCTGATTCCGGGCTACAAGATGCAGTACATGGGTCAGCTCAACGACCTCGAGATCGTCTCACCGGTCGCCACGGCCGCCACGGCCGCCGACTGGGACGCGATTGTCGAGGCCTTCGAGACCACCTATGGCCGCGTCTACGCGAGTTCCGCCCGCTCGCCGGAACTGGGCTTCTCGATCACCGGCGCGATCCTGCGTGGCATGGTCACCACCCAGAAACCGGTGCTGCCGGAGGATCCCGATGCCGGACCGACGCCGCCCCAGCAAGCGTATCAGGGTACACGCCCCTTCTATCGCCACAAGAAGTGGGTAGACGCCGCGCTCTGGAAGATGGAATCGCTCAAGGCCGGCAACCACATCGTGGGCCCCGCCATCATCGAATCCGATGCCACCACCTTCGTGGTTCCGGAAGGCTTCGAAACCACGATCGACAAGCACCGCCTGTTCCATCTCAAGCAAGTGAATTAAGGAGACACGTCATGAACATCATGAGCAACAAGGAAGTGGGCCTCGGTAACCTGCTGAAGAGCGGAGAGACCCTCAAGGAGTGCCGCGACGCGATCATCGAGCGCACGCAGGCTTCCGGCCACTACAACGGCCTCACCAAGCTGGAGTTCCGGGACCGCGACCCGATCGGCTATGAAAAGCTGTTCTCCAAGCTGCGCGGTGGCCTGGTGCATGCCCGCGAAACCGCAAAGAAGATCGCCGCCAGTCCCATCGTCGAGCAGGAAGGTGAACTCTGCTTTACGCTCTACAACGCCGTGGGTGACTGCGTGCTGACCTCGACCGGCATCATCATCCACGTCGGCACCATGGGCGCAGCGATCAAGTACATGATCGAGAATAACTGGGAAGCCAACCCCGGCATCAACCCCGGGGACATGTTCACCAACAACGACTGCTCCATCGGCAACGTCCACCCCTGCGACATCGCCACCATCGTGCCGATCTTCTGGGACGGCAAGCTGATCGGCTGGGTCGGCGGCGTCACGCACGTCATCGACACCGGCTCGGTGACGCCGGGCTCCATGTCCACGGGCCAGGCCCAGCGCTTCGGCGACGGCTACATGATCACCTGCCGCAAGACCGGCGCCAACGACACGCCCTTCCGCGACTGGCTCCATGAGTCCCAGCGTTCGGTTCGCACACCAAAGTACTGGATTCTCGACGAGCGCACCCGCATCGCCGGCTGCCACATGATCCGCGACCTCGTCGAAGAGGTCATCCGTGCCGATGGCATCGAAGCCTACGACAAGTTCACCTATGAGGTCATCGAAGAAGGCCGCAGAGGGCTGCAGAGCCGTATCAAGGCCATGACCCTGCCCGGCAAGTACCGCAAGGTCTCCTTCGTCGACGTACCGTACAAGCACGAGGATGTGCAGGTCTCCAATGCCTTCGCCAAGCTCGACTCCATCATGCATTCGCCGGTGGAGATGACCATCAAGGCAGATGGCAAGTGGCGCCTCGACTTCGAGGGCGCGAGCCGCTGGGGCTGGCACACCTTCAATGCCCACCAGGTGGCATTTACTTCCGGGATCTGGGTGATGATGTGCCAGACCCTGGTGCCGACCCAGCGCATCAACGACGGCGCCTACTTCGCCACCGAGTTCCGCCTCCCAAAGGGCACGTGGTGCAATCCGGATGATCGTCGCACCGGCCACGCCTACGCCTGGCACTTCCTCGTCTCGGGCTGGGCGGCCCTGTGGCGCGGCCTCTCCCAGTCCTACTTCAGCCGCGGCTATCTGGAGGAAGTCAATGCCGGCAACGCCAACACCTCCAACTGGCTTCAAGGCGGGGGCATCAACCAGGAGGGCGAGATCCACGCGGTCAACAGCTTCGAGGCCAGTTCCTGCGGCACCGGCGCCTGCGCCGTCAAAGATGGCCTCAACCACGCCGCGGCCATCTGGAACCCCGAAGGCGACATGGGCGACATCGAGATCTGGGAGATGGCCGAACCGCTGCTCTACCTCGGCCGCAACGTCAAGGCCAACTCCGGCGGCTACGGCAAGTACCGCGGCGGCTGCGGCTTCGAGACGCTGCGCATGGTGTGGAACGCGCAGGACTGGACCATGTTCTTCATGGGCAATGGCTTCATGAACAGCGACTGGGGCATGATGGGGGGCTATCCCTCCGCCACAGGCTATCGCTTCGAGGCACACAAGACGGGCCTCGAGCAGCGCATCGCCATCGGCGACTCGTTACCTCTCGGCGGCGACATCGACCCAACGAACCCCGACTTCGAGCGCCACATCGACGCCACCGCCGAAGTCAAGCGCGACAAGCAGTGCATCACGACCGAGGACTGCTATTCGAATCATGACCTCTACCTGAACTACCTGCGGGGCGGCCCCGGTTTTGGCGACCCGCTTGACCGTGACCCGAAGGCCATCGAAGCGGACCTCAACCAGAAGTTCCTGCTGCCGGAATACGCGCAGAAGGTCTATGGCGCCGTCTTCACCCAGGATAGCAAGGGCGTGTTCACAGTGGATGTCGCCGGGACCGAAAGCCGCCGCGCCGAGGTCCGCAAGGAGCGCCTGGCCCGGGCCCTGCCGACGCGCGAATGGATGAAGGAAGAGCGCGAACGCATACTCAACAAGCACGCGTCCGTCCAGGTGCAGCACATGTTCGCCACCAGCTTCGCCCTGTCGGAGAAGTTCACGCGGGAGTTCAAGCAGTTCTGGAGCCTGCCCGCGGACTGGCAGTTGCTCGAGGAAGAACTGGGCGTGCCGTCCTACGGCGCGAAGCACCGCATGGATCTCTCCCTGTTGCCCGACGTCACCACCGTCGTCCAGGTCGAAGAGTAATCACCCCATAGAGGAGTAGAGAAATGTCAGCCTACACCAATGAACAGGTCGCGCACCTCGTCGAAGGCTCCCTGGACTGGGAAACCACGTTCCGCATGCTCTCGATGCCGAAGGACGAGAGCCGGTTCGAGCAGTATCTGGCAGCCTTGCAGGCCAAGGTCACGTTCGCCGACCGCATCGTGCTCCCGCTTGGCCCTCACCTCCATATCGTGCAATCGGCCAGGAGCAAGAAGTGGTTGGTCAAGTGCGACTGCGGCCACGAGTTCTGCGACTACCGCGAGAACTGGAAGGTGCATGCCGCGATCTACGTGCGCGACACGGAAGAGGCGATGACCGAGGTCTATCCGAAGCTGATGGCCCCGGACACGCAGTGGCAGGTCTATCGCGAGTACTACTGCCCGGCGTGCGGCACCATGCATGATGTCGAGGCGCCCACCCCGTGGTATCCGGTGATCCACGACTTCGAGCCAGACATCGAGGCTTTCTATAAGGAATGGGTGCAGCTACCGGTGCCGGAACGAGCTGCGGATTGACCGGCGGCTGAAGCAGAGGGGGCAGGTAACGCATGCCCCCTCCGTAACATGTGCTTCTCTGCACCGAGACAGAAATGAATGCAGCCAGAACGTCACTGAGAATGCAGATCCATAAGCGGTTCGGATGCGCTGTGCGAGAACGATCCATATCACGCGCACGAGCCTCGCGAACGGCGGGCGCGTCCGCTGCGTCACTGTCCGGGCCATACGGCCCGGTAACTTGCTTGTGGTCGCTGTCTTTCGGCACGAGGACGGATTGTGGCAAGTCTATTCGCCCCGATCCGAGCATCAGTGCATGACCGGCTATCGGCGAGCTGCCTGAGCCACGTAACGCGTTCATTCAACTGAACGTTGCGCGCCCCTCATTTGACTGAACGCTTCGAGCAGGTTGTCCTTGTGGATCTTTTCACAGAGCGCACTCCTGACGATGCCGAGCTGGCTAGCGCGCCCCATCTGCTGCGCTCTCCTGAGAAACATTAAAAAGCCGAGGGTTTTCAGGCTCGTGGGGTCGGGGTGATCTCGAAGCCCAGTGCGGAGGCACGGCGCCTGAGCGCGGCGATGCTGCGTTCGCGCTGCTGGTCTTCGTAGCGCTGCTGCCCCTGGTCGACGAAGGCCTCGCCGCGTGTGAGCATGAAGTACACCATTCGGGCGAGCTTGTGGGCGACCGCCGTATTCGCGCGCGGCTTGTCCATGCGCGCGCAGAGGCGCCGGTAGAACGCACCGAGCGCCGAATCGTTGCGTGACAGGCCCATGACCGCAAGCTTCAGCGCCTGCCGTACCCGGTTAGTGGAGCGTCGAGTGCGCGCGCTCAATACCTTGCCGCCGCTGATCTTCGTGCCTGGACACAGCCCCAGCCACGAGCAGAAGTGCTTGACGCTGGCAAAGCGGCTCAGGTCGGGGCCGATCTCCGAGAGGATCGTCATCACGGTGGTGACCGACAGGCCGTTGATGCGGGTCAGGTCCACCCCCGCCCAACGCGCCAGTGCGGCGCGCGCATCAAAGTGCGGCGCATTCTTGCCGCTGCGCTTGCCCGGACCGTCGAGCGTGAGGTCGTGACGTCCGAGGGGTATCAACAGCGCCTCGATCTTCGCGTCGCATTCGAGAATGCGCTGCGCGAGGCTGTCGAACATCGCCAGCGCCTGGCCGAGCACGAACACGTGTTCGTCGCGCCAGTTGCCCGTCAGCGCCCGCTCGATCTCGGCCGCACTGGCCCTGACGCGGCCGTGACGGTGTCTGGCCAGTACCTTCGGGTCGCGCTCGCCAGCGACGATTGCGCGCACGATCGCCTGTCCGGTTACACCCATCACGTCGCTGAGCACCTCGGCAAGCTGCAGGTTCATCTGCACGAGCGCCTTCTGCATGCGCTGCACCCAACTGCCCTGCTCGGTGAGCAACACCTCGCGCTGGCGTGCCACCGCGCGCACCACGCAGACGTCCGCGCCAGGGCGCCAGGCCGCGCGTAGCAGCCCCAGGCTCATGAGCTTTTGCAGCCATTGACAGTCCATGATGTCGCTCTTGCGACCTGGCACGTACTTCATCTGCCGCGCGTCAACGAGCCACACCGTCAGCCCGCGCTGCTCGAGCACTTCGTACACCGGGTCGGGTAGCAGCAGCGCATTGCTGCGCCGCCGCCCCCTGAGAACGGAACGTGCGAGTTTCCCCGCATTCCGCTCAAGCCTTTCAAAGCCCCGTCACCGGAGCCGGTTTCACCACCGGAAATCGGCGAACACGCGCGATCCTGTGACAGTCCCGGTGCAGCATCACCAGATTGCGGCTTGCGTCCGTGCCGCCGTCGGTCACTCGTTCCAGGTGGAAGAGGCGCCACCCACTGGACTTTGTGATCATCTGGCCGCACACGGGGCACGCGCGCTCCTGATGCAGCCACAACCGGATCAGTCGCATTCGGCCTTTCAGCGAGTTCATCATTGCGAGACCTGACCGCTCCTCGAAATAGCTTTCCCACTGCGGATCGAATGGATTGGCGGCACCCTTGATCTTGCGATGCCGCCGGATCGGCGTGCTGGTGATGTCGTGTAGCGCCAGAAGTTCAGGCTTTCCTGTGCTGAGCGTTCTGCCTGTTTCCGCTCCAAAGATCCAATGCCGTGCACCGACAGACCGGAAATACTTCTGCCGTACCCAGCGTGCGCCTTTGTTCCGGTGCCGACGTCGCGCCCAGCGCCACAGACATTGCCAGATCGCACAATTGGCCCTGTTGAAGATGCGTTTCGACACAACATGTCGATAGTAGTTGGCCCATCCACGAATCAACGGATTGAGCTTCCCGATCAACACGTCCTGCCGTACCGTGGCATTGCCCTTCACGATTTCCCGCAGCCTGCGCAGAAAGCGCTGAACGCTCGTTTTCGCCGGCTTAATCAGCAGCTTGCCGTCATATTTGCGAACGGTCATGCCGAGGAAATCGAACCCCTCGTCGATATGCGTGATCCGGGTCTTCTCTGACGACAGCGCTAAGCCCCTGTGCGCCAGAAACTGCTCGACCAGCGGCCGAACTTCCCCGGCCAGTACTTCCCGTGTTGCGCCGGTGATGATGAAGTCGTCGGCATACCGGACGAAGTGGACTTTCAACGGACTTTTGCTGCCCTTGTAGAATTTCTCAACAAGCACCTGCTCCAGTCCGTCGAGCGTCATGTTCATCAACGTGGGGGACACGATACCGCCCTGCGGGGTACCCGCCTCCGTTGAGTGAAGGATACGGTTATGAAGGTAGCCAGCCTTCAACCATCTTCGAAGTATCGCCTTGTCCGTGGGGATGTTGGCGACCAGCCAGTCGTGCGAGATTTCGTCAAAGCAGCTGCGGATGTCGGCCTCCAGAATCCACTGCGCGCTATCAGAGCGTACAAGAACTTTGAAACATTGTTCAATAGCGTCAGCCGTGGACCGGGCAGTCCTGAACCCGTATGAGTTTGGGTCCGCCCTGGTTTCTGCGATGGGATCCAGAGCCAGCAGATACAGCGCTTGCCATGCCCTGTCGACCATACACGGAATTCCAAGAGGTCTCATCTTTTTCCCATCGGCCTTGGGGATGTATATCCGCCTCAGCGGACGCGGCCGGTAGCCGCGCCGTTTGAGTGACAGCACTGCCTTGAGCTTCGCTCCCGGCGTGGACCATGTGACACCATCCACGCCCGGAGTCTTCTTGCCACGATTCCCAGTCACCCGTTTGACGGCGAGAGCCTTGCCGCTGAACGAGTGGGTCAGCAACCATTGCAGGGCTTTCACCCTGCCGTGCCTGCCAGCCTGTTCGGCCTTCACTATGCGTGTCTGCAGCCTTCGGACCTCGCGATGGCACCGGGCCCAGTCAATGCTGTGCCAGTGCTTCGCGCGATCGGAGGACGCACCAGTGCCTTGCCGCTGCACCGTCATCTGCCTCTCCTCCTTTAAAGGTTGATCAAACTCTCTAGTAATGAAAGACCATGCGGAAGTCTGCCCGCTTTCGCGTGGGATGATGCTGCCTTGCGACGCAATCCCTATCCGCCCGATTACAGGGCGGCCTTCGCTTTTTCCGCACTCCCATGCCCGCACCGCCTACAGCTTTCCTTGCGGTCAGCCTGCCCGAATGGGCAGCGATACGGGTTTTCCGTGTTCCACCAGATTCGCACGGATGGTTTAGATCCTGCCTCTTCACCGGTAGTGTTCCTGTCCGTGCCGCCCCATGGATCAGAGGCGGGCCCACTACGTTCCCATTTTGGGCAAGGCCTTTCAGTGTCTTTGGCCTTTTCAGTCTTGACGATGTTTACCAGCAGTTCAGATATCTTGACCATGCCATCCAGTCTAGGGCTCCCTCCGCATTGACACTCACAGAGGCACATCAGTCTCACGACTTCAGCGTAGCTTGCGCCGGGGCTCCATTGTCTCGGTGGCTTCACACCTTGCCGTTACCAGCAACGCATGCACCGATAGACTACGGGCGACGGAACGCCCGGTTTCCTACCGCCAACTTCAGCGATGAAACAACGAATCTGGCGACTTTCACGTCGCACTATCCAGTACACGCCCGTCGATTCCAGTGCCACCGTATCAACCTTGCACGCGAGCAGCCAGTCGGCCAGCGCGTGCAGGTCATCGGTCATCGCGCCGAATTCGCGCACAGGCTCTTCAGCTGCCGACCGGGGTACTGCCACCCAGTGGCTCGAGGCCCCCACATCGATGCCGGCGGCATTGGGAAATACTTCGGGATTGTCTTCGTGCTTGCGCATCGCCATGGCCGGCTCCACACTGGTTAGTGAGCGACAGCGCCATGGGATGCGTCGCAATTGACTCGATCTCCTGAACGGGATGCAGCTTGCGCTGCTCACCACTGTCGCCGACGAATCCCGGACCATGCTTATAAGCGGGCTCGCCTCGCGGCGTGAGGGCCGCAGACGCGCACCGTTGGTGGGCCGGTCATCGCGGCGCTGCCGTTCACCTGTATACACCCCACCCCTGTTTCTCCGCAAACGCCGGACCTGGCACGGGTTTGGACTGCTTATAATGTGTTATGTCCTGCTTGACGTACAGAACGCGGCGTGCCACGGGCGCCTCGCCTGAATTCAATGTTTCAGGTCGTGACATCGTGAGATCCAATCGCCGCGTCCGTCACTCTCAACGCGAACTTTGCCACTCCATCCTCTTATTTAGGATAACAAATATAACGACAAAAACGTCGACAATATAGAATTATGTCAAGTCATGACGACGAGCGCGCATATCTCCCGCGCGACAAAACGGTTTGCACACCGACCGGATCGAGACCGCCGACGATGCGCATACCTCCAAATCAAAACACGGTGAACGCCAGATGGTTGTGAACCCGACTGCTCATTTCTGCGCTGACCGGCTCCGCCCTTTGGCGACAGGTACTTGAGTGGCCTCCGGTGCCGACGCCGAAACCACGTTCCGTTTGAAAATTCGCGAACTGAGCGTGGCTGCCCCCATGTCCGAAGCGGCCTCGAGCAGGTACGGCGCGAGTTCCTTGAGCCGTTCTTCCGGCAAGCGGCTGCTCGGTCCCGCGAGACTCACGATACCCACAACTTCCTGAGTCACCGGATTGCGCACTGGCGCCGCAATTGACGTCATGCCCGCCTCGTAGGTCTCGATGGCCATGCCATAACCACGCTGCCGCGCACCGTTCAGATCTTTGAGAAATTGCTGGATTGTCTTTGGCGCGCGCGGCACGTTCTGTGCCTTCGGCCCGAGTCCACCCTGCTTCGACACCAGTTCGATCGCGCGCTCGTCCGGCAGCGTGGCGAGCCACGCCTGGCCGCTCGCCGTACAGTGCAACGGCGGGTTGCTGCCCATGTCGGGGTCGTAGCGCAAGCCCGACTTCGCGCCCTGCGCCTTGCCGACGAATGTGATGTGATCGTCCTCGACCACGCCCAGCCGCGCGAGCTCACCCGAAGCCTCGGCCAGCCGATCGAGAACCGGCTGCGAGATGTCGAACACGCCGCTCGTCGACAGGTAGATCAACGCCAGCGAGACGAGCTTCATGGCCAGCATGTACTCGCCATGCTCCTCGTCCTGACGCACGAAGCCCTCGTCGATCAGCATCGATAAAAGGCGGTGCGTGCCGCTGCGCGGGATATCCAGCGTGTCCGCGATGGTGGCCAGCTGCATGCGGCCACCGTTCTTCGCCAACAGTTCGAGGACGCCAAGTGCACGCTCAAGATTCCCTGCCATATCGCTTTCTCATCAGTGTCGTGATAGACAAATGAGAACACAATTCCACACTGGAATTCAAGCTGATTCGTATGTGTGTGTGCTCAATCAATGCCCTGCGCTCACGCTCACCGCCGTAAACTCGCCGCGGTGACGCGCGCCCTTGAGCAGCACCGCCATGCCTCCCACTGCCGCAGGCGCCGCCAGTACCGTGAAGACCGCGCCGAAGCTCCAGTTCGCATGCAGCATGGCGGCGCCCACCATCGCGCCCGCAATACCACCAAAGCGGCCCACGCCGAGCATCCAGCTCGTGCCGGTCGCGCGCATTTCGGTGGGATACGACCCGGCCGCGAGCGCGCAGAAACCGGTGTTCGAACCGTTCATGCAGTAGCCCATGCCGAACGCGAGCACGCAGATGATACTGAACGGGTGGGCCGACGCGCCCATATACCAGGCGAGCACGCCGCCCGCAAGCACGGTCGCGCCGAGCGCGCGATGCGGATTGAAACGGTCCATCTGCCAGCCGATCAAGACCGAACCCACCGTGCCGCCCGCCTGGAAAAGCGCACCCACGACGGCCGCTTCGGCAAGCGAGAAGCCGAGACCCCGAATCAGCGTGGGCAGCCAGTTGCCCAGCAGGTAAACCGTGAGCAGCCCCGCGAAATAGCAGATCCACAGCATCACCGTGCCAAACGCGTGCTCGCGCGAGAGAATCGCCCGCACTGGGCTGCGAGGCGCCCGCGCCGGTTCATGCGAGACGAAACGCGTCTGACCGTCGGCCGAACCGGGCTTCAAGCGGTTGAGCACGCTCACGAGGCGTTCGCGCCGGCTTTCCTTGAGCGCGAGATAACGCGCCGACTCGGGCAGCCATTTGATCAGCACGGGCACGTACACGACCGGCAGCACGCCGCCGAGCAGTAGCACCGACTGCCAGCCCCACTGCGCAATCAGCCATGCGCTCACGAAACCGCCGCCCGCGGCACCGAACGTGAAGCCGCAAAACACCGCCGTCACCATCAGCGCGCGGCGACGCGGCGGCGCGTATTCGGCCATGAGCGTCGCCGCATTCGGCATCGAGGCGCCGAGACCGATGCCCGTGAGAAAGCGCAGCGCCGTGAGCGACGGCACGTTCACGGCGAACGCGGAAGCGAAGCTCCACACGCCGAAGAACAGCACCGCCACCGTCATCACCGTCTTCCGCCCGAAGCGGTCCGACATGGGGCCGGCGGCCAGCGCGCCGAACGCAAGGCCGAGCAGGCCGCCGCTCATCACCGGCCCGAGCGCGTCGCGCGGAATCGCCCAGGCGCTGGAGAGCGACGGCGCGATGAAGCCGATCATGACCGTGTCGAGGCCGTCGAGCATCACAATCATCATGCACAGCAGGAGCACGAGCGCCTGAAAGCGCCCGACCGGCTGGTCGTCGAGAAACTGCTGGACGTCTAGCGCGGCCGCATTCTTGCCTGCGAATTGACGTTGACTGGCCGGTTGGGCCGCTTCTGAAAAAGCCATGTTTGTCTCCGTGTCATGTTCTTTTTGTTGTCGATTTCATATGCAAGCCTGATTGGCGCTTCTGCTGGCCACCTCGCCAGGCTGCTCGATGTTTGGGACGAACTACATGCGCTCAGGCTGTCACATTGGCCTTTTCGAGCACCGCGAGCGTCGCCTCGCGCAAACGCCTCGCGCGGTCAACGGCGCGCGTCGTCTTTGCCCATTGCTCGGTCGGCACTTCGACGCTGAGCGGCAGGTGGTCGGGCAATGCGCGCAGGATGCCGACCAGGTCGAGGCCGCCCTCGCCCGGAATCATCCGTTCGCAGCGCGCCTGGAACAGCAACGTGTCGAGGTCGGCGGGGCGCTCGGCTGGCGCGTCGCAGAACTGCACGTAGCCGAAGTATTCGCGCGGTAGCGCACGCAACGCGTCGAGCGACGAGCATGCGCGGTCGAAGTGGATCGGGTCGATGATGAGACCGGTGTTGGTCCGCCCGCTCGCCTTCACGACGCGCTCGCCCGCCGTGATGTCCTTCACGTCGGTCCACGGCATCGGCTCCAGCGAGGGCCTGAGGCCGAGCGGCGCCGCGATGTCGCAAAGCTGGCCCAGCCGGTCGACGGTGCGCGCTGCGTCCGGGTCGTTCCCCGCCACGAGCACATAGCGCGCGCCCAGATCGGCAGCCGTTTCCAGCATCGGCTTGTAGCTGTTCACGTCGGTATCGGGCTTCAGGCGCAGGATTTCGACGTCGAGCACGCGCATGCCCGTGTCCTTCAGAACCGCAAGTGTCTCGCGCTTGAGCGGCGTATCGCCGACGATCTCGTGACGCACTTCGTGGTCGGTCGCGGGCAGCAGGCGCAGACCCACGTAGTCGTAGCCCGCATCGGCCGCGCACTGCACCATCTGCGGCGGGCTTAGTTCGAGCACGGTCAGCGCCGAAAGCGACAGCGCGCGCGGTTGAGGCTGGGTCATGGTGTCCTCCTGGTTATCGCAGCGGCGAAAACGGCGCCGGCACGCAGATGGTCGATTCCATCGTCGTGAGGTGCGCGGGTCCACCCTTTGGCGGCCACACGCCGTCTTTCACCGCTTCCGCGCGAACGCGCGAGCGCTCGTCCACGCTCGCGTACGGCCAGATGTTGAGAAAGCGCGGCACGTCGCCGTCGAGTGAATACATCGCGCCCACGAGCGGCGAGCGCTTCGTGCGCTCGGGTACCGCCTGCTCCCACACGTTGATCGTGTGCTGCAGGCTGCCAAGCTTCGTACCATACACGCGCATCTCGTAGATGCCGCCATGCACGGCAGGCTCGATAGGCGGCAGGAACGGGAAGAGCGCGTAGCTTTCCGTCTTCACATCGTCGACGAACTCGCCCACGCCGAACGGATTGCCCTCCAGCAGCATGCTCTTGCGCTCGCCCACGAGCGCCGCCTCCGACTCGAAGCCGCGCAGCACGAGCACCTTGCCGAGCGCGCCGATATCCGAGTACCAGCAGCCTAGCAGCTTGCCGCCCTGCGGATTGCCGCTTGCCTTGATGCCTTCGAAAACCTGCGCGTTCGCGCCGATTTTCACGGTGAGCGTCACTACGTCATACAGTGTCATTGCATTGTCCTTGAGGGTAAATGGTGTTCGGACCGGAATCCGCTGCGCGCGCAACGATCTGCTGCGGTTCGGCAAGCGAGAGTCCGGCGAGATAACCGAAGGTCATCGCCGGGCCGAGCGTGATGCCGCCACTCGGATAGCAGCCGCCCATCATGCTGGCGCTGTCGTTGCCCACAGCGTAGAGGCCATCGATCACGCGGCCGCCCCGGTCGAGCGCGCGCGCGCATGCATCCGTGGCAAGGCCCGCAAACGTGCCGAGGCTGCCGGGCAGCAGTTTCACCGCGTAGTACGGGCCGTTTTCGATTGGCGCGAGACACGGGTTCGGCTCGTGACCGGCATCCCCCTGCACACGGTTGTACGGCGTCGAGCCTTTGTGAAACTGCGGATCGACGCCCTGCTTCGCATACTGGTTGTAGGTCGCGACCGTTGCTGCGAGCGCGTTCGCGTCGATGCCGCATTGCGCCGCCAGCGCCGCGAGCGTCGCGCCGCGTTTCAGGTAACCCGCGCGCCGATACGGCCCGGTCGGAAACGGAAACGGCTTCGAGAAGCCCAGGCCGTAGCGGCGCTGAAAACGGTGGTCGCACACGAGCCACGCGCAGACTTCTTCGCCGGCTGGCGTGGTGTCGAGCAGCGCACCGATGAAGTCGTGATACGACGACGCCTCGTTCACGAAGCGCTTGCCCGCGCGCGAGACTGCGATCACACCGGGCTTCGCGCGCTCGATCAGGTGAGGGAATGCAACGTCCTTCACGCCGTCGTGCTCAGGCACCATTGACACCGGCGCCCACGCGGCGGGCGCCTCCAGCGCGCCGTCGAAATACGCGCCGATCGACTCGCCGAGGCGAATGCCGTCGCCCGTATTGCTGCGCGGCGCGGCCGACCAGTGCTCGCGGCCAGAAGGCGTATAGCCGAAGGTCTGCGCGCGGCGCGCCACATCGTGCGGATAGCCGCCGCACGCGAGCACGACACCGCGTGCGGCGCGCACCTGGTGCACCACGCCATCGATCTCGACGCGCGCGCCCGTCACGCGCGATGCATCGCGCAAGAGTCCGACCGCCTTTGCGCGCGTACGCAGGTCCACGCCGCGATCCGCTGCCGACTTCAACAGCCGCGCGACCAGCGCGTTGCCATTCACGAGATGCATCGAGCGCCCGTAACGCAGCTTCTGCCAGCCGAATGCCGCGAGGCGGCGGCTCGCATAGAACGCCGAGCGCAGCGAGCGCGTAGCACGATAAAAGTGCACAAGATCCTGCCCGGAGCCGAGCGCCATGCCCTTGATCGTCGTGACCGAGAGCGGCGTGCGCAGTTTGCCGATCAACGGGCCCAGCTCGCGGCCGTCGAACGGCATCGCGCACACGGAGCGGCCGCCCGTGCCCGCGCCCGGCGTGGTATGAAAATCGGGAATGCGATTGCCGTCGATGAAGCGCACGGCCGTATGGCGCTCGAAAAACTCGACCATTTCCGGCCCGCGCTCGAGCAGCGCATCGACCTTGGCGACATCGTATTGCTCGCCCAGTTCGCTCTTCAGATAAGTGCGCGGCGTCTCGATGTCCTCGCGTATGCCCGCACGCGTCGCTAGCGGGGTGCGCGGAATCCACATCCACCCGCCCGACCACGCGGTCGTGCCGCCGAACACGTCTTCCTTTTCCGCGACGATCACGCGCAAACCCTGCGCCGCCGACGTCACCGCCGCCGAGAGTCCACCCGCGCCGGAACCCAGCACCAGCACGTCGCAATCGAGTATCGGTTCACGCTTCATGTTCGGTATCGCCTTTGCTCCTGTGTCTCCAGAGGCAGTGTCCATTTGCTCTTGTAGAATTAGTTTTCGTTGTGGAATACTATTCCACAAATTCAGATTTGGCAAAGACTTTGTGACCTGACCAACAACATGGAGACGGGACGATGCGGGTACTGATCACGGGTGGTAGTGGTTTTCTTGGGGCATGGATCATGAAGCGGCTACTCGCGCGCGGCATGGATTGCGTCGCGTTCGACCTGCGCGCGGACGCACGGATCGTCGAGGCACTTGCACCTGGTCGCGCGGCTTCGGTGCAATGGCGCACTG
Organism: Paraburkholderia sp. A3BS-1L; assembly: GCF_051125215.1. NCBI lineage: Bacteria > Pseudomonadati > Pseudomonadota > Betaproteobacteria > Burkholderiales > Burkholderiaceae > Paraburkholderia > Paraburkholderia sp. A3BS-1L. The sequence goes on from NZ_CP120445.1 coordinate 619,723, forward strand.
GCGACATCGCCAGCGCGGACAACACCGCGCGCGCACTCAAAGGCTGCGACGCCGTCGTTCATCTCGCCGGCATTCTCACGCACGATTGCGCAGCGAACCCGGTGCGCGGCGTCCAAATCAACCTGATCGGCACGCTCAACGTGTTCGAAGCCGCGCGCGCCGCAGGCATGCGTCGCGTGCTCTATGCGAGCAGCGCCGGCGTGTTCGGCCCCGACGACGGCGCCACGCCGCTGCCGCAAACGCACTACGGCGCGTTCAAGCTCGCCTGCGAAGGCTCCGCGCGCGCGTACTGGCACGATCACGGCATCGCGAGCATCGGCTTTCGGCCGCTGGTGGTCTACGGCGCGGGGCGCGAAACGGGTTCGAGTGCGGGGCCGAGCCTCGCCTGCCGCGCAGCCGCGCGCGGCGAACGCTACACGATTCCATTCAGCGGACAGACGGGTCTCGTGTTCGCGGACGATGTCGCCGCAGCCTACGAAGCGGCGCTGCTCAGCGAGTTCGACGGCGCGCACGCGTTCACGCTCGCGGGCGAGATGACGCCGGTCGGCACACTGATCGACAAGATCACGGCCATCGCGCCCGGCGCGCAAATTGACGCGAGCGGTCCGCCGCTGCCGATCGCCACGGCGTTCCCGCACGATCCCGCGCTAGCGCGCCTGCTGCCGGACCTGCCGCAAACGCCGCTCGATGACGGTCTGCGCCAGACCGTGGCGTTCTACCGCCACGGTCATGAGGCATCCTGATCGTCTAGCGCTGCGCCGCCTCGAGCGCTTCATCCAGCATCGGCGTGGCTGGCGCGCGCGTCGTGGCCGCGCGATGCACTGCCAGTGTCGCGGCCAGCGTGCGCGCGCCATCATCGGCCGCACATACCGGCGCTTCTTCGCGCGCGATCACGGCCGCGAAGTGACGCAACTGCTCATGATAGGGGTCGCGCGCGTGCGGCGTGCTGCGCTCCACCGTCAGCGGCTCGTGCCAACCCTTGCCGCTGCGGTACTCCCACACGTCGAGCTGCGGCAGCGTGAGCGATGCATCCGTGCCGATCAGGAAGTGCGTGTTCTCCTGCTGACGCGGATAATGGGTCGCCTCGCCCGCCGCGAGATCCCAGTTCCACGGCGCAGCGGCCGTGTCCGAGACGACAATCGTGCCGAGCGCCCCGCTCGCGAAGCGCAGCAGCACGGCGGCCGTGTCCTCCACCTCGAAGCCCCGCACGCCGTTCGAGGTCTGCGCCTGCACTTCGACGATTTCGCCGAGCAGGAACCGCATGATGTCGATGTCGTGGATCAGGTTGATGAGCACCGGACCGCCGCCTGCCTGGCGTCGCCACTGCACGTCGAAGTACGCATCGGGCTTGTAGAACGTGGCCAGCGCATTGGCCGCAACGGGCTTGCCGAGCCTGCCCGACTGCACGATTTCGCGCGCGCGGCGCAGGATCGGGTTGTGGCGGCGATGGTGGCCCACCAGCAGCGGCTCGTTCGCCTCGCGCGCGGCGCGGTCCAGCCGCAATGCGTCCTCCACGTGATCAGCGACCGGCTTTTCGATCAGCGCGGGTATCCCGCGCGCGACGCACGCTAGCCCGACATCGACGTGTGTCGCGTTCGGCGTCGCAACGATCGCGCCTTCGGGGCGCACCTCGTCGAGCATCGCCTCGTAGTCGGCGAACCAGCGCAGCGCTTCGGCGCGCGCGAACTGCTCAGCAGCCGGCGACGGGTCCGCGATCGCCACCACCTCTGCGTGCGGATGCAGCCGCGCGCGCTCCACATGCATCCTGCCGATCGCGCCCGCGCCGATCACTGCCAGACGTCTCCTTGCCATTGCCTCACTCCTCCTTGCTTCGGTTGAACGGGTTGTGTCCAGGGTGTCGCCGCGGGTGATGACGGTGATTACCCTGATACCCTGAAATTGCTTTTATTGTTGAATGCTATTCCACTTTGAACTAGAGTTCACAAAACTTTTCGGCACGGCGGGTTCGGCCGCTGTGGCGTCACAACGAAACAGACCCATTCAATCGGGACAGGAGCGGAGACAGATGACGGAAAAGCACAACGAGGACAGCAGCCTTCAGGCACAGGCCCACTCAACCCCCACGGCCAATGCGCCAGTAGGCCCGGTGCTCTCGCGGCGCGCGTGGCTCACCACGACGGGCAAGGCGCTCGCGAGCGGCGCGGCGGTGCTCGCGGCACCTGCCTTCGTGCGCGCACAGGGCGAACAGCCGCTCAAGCTCGGACTCTTGATGGCCAAGCAAGGCGTGTGGACCGAACAGGGCGAAGTGATCGCCAATGGCGTGAAACTCGCGCTCGACCAGGCAGGCAACCAGGCGCGCGGCCGCCGCCTCGATCTCGTCTGGTACGACGAGCCGAACCCGCAGTCGGCGCAGCAGAACATGCAGAAGCTCGTGGAAGAGGACAAGGCGATCGCCGTGATCGGCGGCACGAACAGCGGCACGTCGCTCGCGATGTCCTCAGTCGCGATGCGCACGAAAACGCCCTATATCGCGCCCAACGCTGCCGCGCGCGAGCTGACCGGCGGCAGTTGCAATCCGTACACCTTCCGCGTGCTGAGCCCGACGCCCGTGACCTGTCGCGCGCTCGCGCCTTCGCTGCTCGCCATCGGCAAGAAGTGGCATTTCCTCGTCGCGAACTACGCGTACGGGCAGGACATCCAGCGCTCGATGTCGGAGTTGCTCAAGCAGTCCGGCGGCACGATCACAGGCGCCGACGTCACGCCGCTCAACACCACCGACTTCAGCTCGTTCATCCTCAAGATCCGCCAGTTGATGCCCGATGTCGTGCTGCTCGGCCTGCCGGGAGGCGACCTCTCCACCTTTCTCAAGCAGTACGCGGAAATGGGCATGAAAGGCCAGATTCCGGTGGCCTGCCCGATCATCGGCGACTCGGACCTCTGGTCGATCAACGTTGACGCCGCAACCGGCTATTACGGCAAGCCCTGGCACTTCAGCTCACCGGGTCATTCGCCCGAAGAGGTTGCTTTCGTCAAACAGTACATGGCGAAGTACGGCAAACCGCCCGCAGACAAGGCGTGGATCGGCTGGTTCACCACGCGCGCGCTGCTTAAGGCAGTCAACGAGGCGAAGAGCACCTCGGGCGGCGACATCGTGCAGAGCCTCGAAACCGTGCAGGTCGGCGACAGCAGCAGCCCCGCGTATTTCCGGCCGTGGGACCACCAGTTGTTGCGGCGCTGGACCGTGTTCAAGGTGAAGGACCACATCACCGACAAATGGGACTGGCTCAATCAGGTCTCCGTCGTGCCGCAGAACCCCGCCGACCTCGACCGGCTCTACGGTTCGCGCCAGGAAATCGGCTGCACGATGGCCGCCCGCTGACGCCGCATTCTGGAGCACGGACATGGCAGAAATCGTCTTGTCCCAGGTAGCCAATGGACTGGTGCTGGGATTTCTCTACGTGCTGCTCGCGATTGGTCTGTCGATCATTTGCGGGCTGCTCGGTATCGTTAATTTTGCGCACGGCGCGCTGTTCGCGCTCGGCGCCTACTTCGCCATCGCGCTTTCCACGCAGTTCGGCTGGGGCGCCGTCGTGCTCGCGCCGGTGCTCGTGGCGGCTGTGGGTGTGCTGATCGAGGTCGTCTTTATCCGCCGGCTATACGGCAAGGAGCCGCTCCTTAGCCTCATCGTGACGTTCGCGCTCTCGCTGCTCATCACGGCGCTCACGCGGCTCATCTGGGGCGCAGGCGGCCTGCCATTCAGCCCGCCCGAAGCGCTCGGCGGTTTTCTCGTGTACGGGCCGCTGCTCATCACGAAGTACCGTTTTTTCGTGCTGGCTGCGACGGCGGCGATTCTCGTCGCGCTGTGGGGTTTCATGAAGTACACGCCTTATGGCCGCATTCTGCGCGCGGGAAGCCGGGATCCGGAAATGGTAGGACTACTCGGCATCAATCTGCCGCGCGTGCTCACTGGCGCATTCGCGCTTGGCGCGTTGCTCGCAGGCGCTGCCGGTCTGCTCGCCGCGCCGCTCGTCACAGTCACGCCAGGCATGGCGACCGCCGCGGTCATGCCGGCCTTCGTGATCGTGACTATCGGCGGCCTCGGCTCGTTTGCGGGCGCGGTGGTCGCCGGGTTGCTGGTGGGCGTCGTCACGGCGCTGGCCGTGCAGTTCTTCCCCGAGGGCTCTTCGGTCGCGATGTACGTGCTGATGTCCCTCGTCCTGCTCGTGCGCCCTCGCGGGCTTTTCGGTGAATGCTGGGAGCGCTTCGAATGAAACTCGGCAATCTGACCCGGCACCCCATCGCGGTGCTGACCCTCGGCCTGATCGTCGTCTCGCTCGCGCTCACCGCAAGCGGCACGCCGCTCGAGCGCGCAACGCAAATCGCCATCTACACGCTCTACGGCATGGGCGTGAACCTGCTCGTCGCCTATACGGGGCTCGTGCCGTTCGGCGCTTCGGTGTTCTTCGGCACCTCGACCTATCTCGTTGCGGTGTCACTGCTGCGCTTCATCGGCAACGAAATGCTCGCGCTTGCCGCGAGCGTCGTCATCACGGCGCTGATGGCTGCGCTGATCGGCGCGCTGGTGCTGCGCCGCCGCGGGCTCTACTTCTCGCTGCTGACGCTGGCGTGCTCGCAAATCGCCTTCGAAATCGCCTTCAAGTGGACCGACGTGACGGGCGGCGAGAATGGCCTGCAGAACGTGCCGCGCCCCACCTTCGCGACGTCGACGGCGTTCCACATGTTCGCCTGCGTCACCGTGATCGCCGTGGCGTGGGCGCTCTGGCGTCTCGTGCACGCGCCGTTCGGGCGTGCCCTGCAGGCGCTGCGCGACAACGAGCAGCGCGCCGCCAGCCTCGGCTACGACACCTACCGCCTCAAGCTCCAGGCATTCGTGCTCTCGGCGGCGGTGATCGGCTACGCGGGCGGCCTGCTCTGCCTGATGCTGCAAGGCGCATACGCCAACAACCTGAGCTGGGAACACGCGGGTGACAGCCTGCTGATGACCGTGCTGGGCGGCGTGCATCAGTTCCTCGGGCCGCTGTGGGGCTCGATTGCGTTCATCCTCCTGGAGGACAAGCTCAGCGGTCTCACCGAGCACTGGTGGCTGATCTTCGCGCCGATCATCATCGCGTTCGCATTCTTCTCGCCCGAGGGGATCCAGGGTCTCGTTCAGCGCATGCTGCGCCGGCCCGGCTGGACGCTGGTGCGCAACACCATTCCCTCGCGCCCCGAGATCATCGCGCCGTACCGCGCGAGCCGCGTGGACGCCGACCCCGCGAAGCCGGTGCTGAGCGTGCGCGGCCTCTCGAAGCGCTTCGGCTCGCTCGTGACCGCCGAACAGATCGACCTCGATGTGTATCCGTACCGGTTGCACAGTTTCATCGGCCCGAACGGCGCGGGCAAGACCACGTTCTTCAACATGCTCACCGGCGTGCTCTGGCCGAGCGCGGGCACGATCTCCTTCGACGGCCAGGACGTGACGAAGCTCGCGATGTTCCGCCGCGTGCGCCTTGGCATGAGCCGCTCGTTCCAGATCCTCAGCGTGTTCCGCAATCTCACCGTGTTCGAGAATGTACGCGTGGCCGTTCAGGCCGCACAGCGCGAACGCCTCGGCCTCTGGCGCGACGCGCATACGCTCGGCAAGCAGAACGCGCGGACCTGGTCGCTGCTCGCAGCCGTCGGCCTCGCCGATCGCGCGGCGCACGACTGCGACAGCCTCTCGCACGGCGAGCAGCGCCTGCTGGAAATCGCGCTCTCGCTCGCGACCGAGGCGCGGCTGCTCTTGCTCGACGAACCGCTCGCGGGCCTCGCCGAAGCGGATCGCGCGCGCGTCGCGGCCATCATCCGGGAGCTGGCGAATCATCACGCGGTGCTGCTCATCGAGCACGACATCGACCGCGTACTTACCATCTCGGACCGCGTGAGCGTGCTGCATCGCGGCCGCCTGATCGCCGATGGCTCGCCCGCCGACGTTGCAAAGCACCCCGAAGTGATCGAAGCCTACATGGGCCACGCCAAGGGCGAGCGGCCCGTCGATGCACGGCTTGCCGCGCGTGGCGGCGAAACGCAACCCGCCGCGAGCGCAACATCGCCGCGCCCCCTGCTGCGCCTCGAAGGCGTGAAGGCGGGCTACGCGGGCAACACGATCCTCGACGGCGTCGATCTCACGCTCAATGAAGGCGAAGTGGTCGCGATACTCGGCCGCAACGGCGTGGGCAAGACGACGACGCTGCGCGCCGCGACCGGCGTTGCCCAGGTCACGGCGGGCCGCATCATCTTCGACGGGCACGACGTCACCGGCCGCCCGGCGCACGAGATCAACAGGCTCGGCCTCGCGATGGTGCCCGAGGGCCGCCGGCTTTTCCCCAACCTCACGGTAAGCGAGAACCTGCGGCTCGCCGCGCGCAAGGGCGGCGCGAGTGTCGAGGAGATGTACGCGCTGTTCCCGCGCCTCGCCACGCGCCGCGACGCGCGCGCCGAGCACCTTTCCGGCGGCGAGCGGCAGATGGTGGCGATCGCGCGCGCGCTCATGGCGCCCGCGAAGGCGATCCTGCTCGACGAACCTTTCGAAGGACTCGCGCCCGCCGTCGTGCAGGAAGTGCTCGACGCCGTGGTGAAGCTGCGCGAGCGCGCGAGCGTCGTGATCGTCGAGCACCAGGCCGACATGGTGCTGCCGATCGCCGACCGCGCCTACGTGCTGGTCAACGGCCGCATCGCTTACGAAAGCAGCGCGAGCGCGCTCGAAGCCGACGCGCTCACGCAGGCAAGACTGCTCGGCATCATGCACGACGATGCCGGCACAACCCAGGAGATGAAAACAGCATGACTTTCCCCACCATCCAGGCCGCGCAGGCCACGCCCGCTTCGCTTGACGAAGGCCTGAGCGGCGCCACGCGTGTCTACTTCATCGCCGGCGATCCGATCGCGCAGGTGCGCTCGCCGAAAGGTGTGACGGCCGCGCTGCGCGAAGCGGGCCGCGACGCGCTCGTCGTACCCGCGCACGTCGCGCCCGCCGACCTCGCCGCGTTCTTCGCGGGCGTCGCGCCGATGCGCAACGTCGACGGCGTCATCATCACCGTACCGCACAAGTTCAGCGCGGCGGGGTTCTGCACGAGCCTTTCCGAAGAAGCCGCGTTTCTCGGCGCGGCGAATACGTTGCGGCGCACAGCGGACGGCGGCTGGCACGGCGGCATGTTCGACGGCATCGGCTTCGTCGCCGCGCTCGCCGACGAAGGCTGCGACCCGAGCGGCAAGCGCGCGCTGCTCGTGGGCGCGGGCGGCGCAGGCTCGGCCATCGCGCAGGCACTCGTGAATGCGGGCGTTGCCTCGCTCGACGTGCGCGACAACGACAGCGCGCGCGCCGGTGCGCTCGTCGAACGGCTCGCGGCGCTCGGGCGTGGCGCGGTGCGCGTCGCCGCTGCCGACGTGGCGGCCGAATCGTACGAGGTGGTCGTGAACGCCTCGCCCATGGGCATGCGCCCCGAAGACCCGCTGCCCATCGACGTATCTCGCCTGCCTGCGGGCACTTTCGTCGGCGATGTCGTGACGAAGCCGCCGCTCACGCCGTTCATCGAAGCCGCTCGCGCCCGCGGCTGCAAGACGGTGACCGGCACGCAAATGTTCGCGCGCGTGTGCGACCGCATGGTCGAGTTTCTTCTGGATTCGCAGGCATGAATGCGGACTCGCGGATCGCGGTCGTGACCGGCGGCGCGGGCGGCATCGGCCGTGCTATCGGGGCACGGCTGCAGCGCGACGGCCACCGTGTGGCGCTCTGGGATCTGGACGGCGACGCCGCCTCGCAAGCCGCCGCCGCGCTGCCCGAAGGCACGGCCATAGGCGTGCGCGTGGACGTTACCGACGAATCCTCGGTCGCGGCCGCCATGCAGGCCACGCTCGCGCGCTTCGGCGCACTCCATGTGCTCGTGAACAGCGCGGGCGCGACCGGGCCGGTCGCGAACGTGAGCGACTGCGACCTGACTGCGTGGCAACGCTGCATCGACGTGAATCTGCGCAGCGTGTTCCTGTGCTCGCGCGCAGCCGTGCCGCCGATGCGCGAAGCGGGGTTCGGTCGCATCGTGAACCTGGCGTCGATTGCGGGCAAGGAAGGCAATCCGCAAATGTCCGCGTACTCGGCCGCCAAGGCGGGGGTCATTGCGTTCACCAAATCCATGGGCAAGGAGCTTGCGCTCACACCCATCCGCGTGAACTGCGTCGCGCCCGCCGTGATCGAGACACCCCTGCTTCAGCAGATGACGGCCGAAGCGCTCGTGGCAAGCCTCGACAGAATTCCGATGCGGCGCGCAGGCACCGTGGGCGAAGCGGCGAATCTCGTCGCCTGGCTCTCCTCCGACCAATGCTCCTTTTCGAGCGGTGCGACCTTCGACCTCTCCGGAGGCCGCGCGACTTACTGATTCGCTTCTCGCATAACGGCGGCGCACCGCACCGCCGTCCCCTTTCTCTCTCACTACAACAAACAGGAGACAACCGATGAATCGCAGCACCGGACTCAAAACCGTTGCGGCAGGCGCCGCCCTGCTCGTCCTTTCCCCCGCCTTCGCGCAGTCGAGCGTGACGCTCTACGGCGTGGTCGACACCGGCATTGGCTGGACCAACAACCAGACCACTCTCGGCTCCACCACCGGCGGCCATTCGGCGGTGAAGATGGTGAATAGCGTGTGGGCGGGCAGCCGCTTCGGCCTGAAGGGCTCCGAAGACCTTGGCGGCGGCACGAAAGCCATCTTCACGCTCGAATCGGGCATCAATTCGGCCACGGGCGCGCAGCAATACACCAATGCGATGTTCGGACGGCAATCGTGGGTCGGCGTCACCAACCCCGAGTACGGCTCGCTGACCTTCGGTCGCCAGTACGCCTCGTATTACCAGTTGCTCTCCCCCTTCAGCCCGACCAACTCGCTTACCGGCTTCTACGGCGCGCATCCCGGCGACATCGACGGCTTCGATACCATCTATCGCGCCAACAACACCATCCAGTACCTCTCGCCGAAATTTCACGGCTTCTCTTTTGGCGGCTCGTATTCGCTCGGCGGCGTGCCGGGCAGTTTCAACGCGGGATCGACGTGGGCGGTGGCGGTGCAGTACCTGAACGGCCCGGTCGGCATGGGTGTGGGTTTTTCGCGCATCAACAACTCGACGCCTGGCGGCGGCGCGTTCGGCGCCGACTCCACGACCTCGAACAACGGCGCGCAGGCCGGCGTTTCCGCGCTCACCAACGGTTACCAGACCGCGCAGGCGCAGCAGCGCTTCGCAGTGGGCGCGAGCTACCGGTTCAACAGCGCATGGGATGTCTCGGCGACCTACTCGAACGTGCAGTACATTCCCGGCACAGGCTCGAAGTTCACCGACACCGCGATCTTCAACACGGGCGGCCTCGTGCTGCACTGGAAGCCGGCCGCGGCATGGGATTTCGGCGCGGGCTACAGCTACACGCGCGCCACGACGGCTAACGGCATCACGAACGCGGCGCAATACCAGCAATTCAATCTGTCGCAGTACTACGCATTGTCGGTGCGTACGGGCTTGTACATGCTGGAGGCATACCAGCACGCCAACGGCTCGACGCTCGGCACCGCCGGCAACGGCCGGATCATCGACGCAACGGCCACGCTCGGCGACGGGTTCAATTCGACACCGTCTTCCACGCGCAATCAGGTGGCCGTTGGCGTAGGGATCGTGCACCGGTTCTAACGGCCCCAATCCGGCACCACCTTCATTTTATTGAATACCATTCCACTTTTCATTTAACTGGAATAACATTCCACAATCATCAAGGACAATGTTCGCCTTCCGCGCCCAGCCGGGCGCGCGGCGAACCACAATGGAGGAGGCGCGGACATGGGTTCGAGCACAGGACAGCCCGGCCAGCAAGGCTGGGACGAGGAAGTCGATCTGCTGATCTTCGGCGCGGGCGCGGCGGGCATGACCGCCGCGCTCGTGGCCGATCACGAGAAAATGACCGTGCTGCTCTGTGAGAAGACCGGCATGGTGGGCGGCATTACGTCCACCTCGGGCGGCACCACATGGGTGCCCGGCACGAAGCTCAGCGTGGAGGCAGGCGTGCCCGACAGCGTCGACGATGCGCGCCGCTTCCTGCAGTCGGTTGTTGGCGCACGCGGCGGCGACGCAGCACGCGAGGCCTTTCTGCAAAGCGGCCCGCTGGCCATCGACGAACTGGCGCGCATCAGCGAAGTCAAGTTCGTCGCCGCCACCGCCCACCCCGACTACGTGAACGGACCCGGCGCGGCCTATGGCGGACGCGCGCTCGCACCGGCGCCATTCGACGCGCGCGCGCTCGGCAAGGACTTCGCGCGCGTGCGGCCGCCGCGCAAGGAGTTCATGGGGCTAGGCGGCATGATGGTCGCGCGCAACGATCTGAACATGCTGCTCGCGCCATTTGCGTCGTTTGCCAATTTCAGGCGCACGATCGCTGTAGTGGGCCGCTATGCGATGGACCGGCTGCGCTACCCGCGCGGCACGCAGCTCGTGATGGGCAACGCGCTCGCCGCGCGGCTCTTTTACAGCCTGCGCAAGCGCGGCGTGGAGGTGCGATTCGACACGCCCCTCGTCGAGCTGGTACGCGAAAGCGGCCGCGTGACGGGCGCGATCGTCGCGACGCCTGGCGGCGGCCACCGCCGCATTGGCGCGCGCCGCGGCGTGGTGCTGGCAACGGGCGGGATCACGCGCCACCCAACGCTGCGCAACCGGTTCTTTCCCACCGGTGCACGCGGCCTTTCGCTTGCGCCGGAAACGCACACGGGCGACGGCGTGGACCGCGCCCGGCAACTCGGCGCGAATGTCGAGAACGGCGGCGACAGCCCCGGCCTCTGGATGCCCTGCTCGATCCGCCGCGCGCCGGGCGGCGACTCAAGCGAAGACAGCGTCTGGCCGCACATTATCCTCGACCGCGCGAAGCCCGGCCTCATTGCGGTGAACAGCCGGGGTGAGCGTTTCGTCAACGAATCGAACTCGTACCACGACTTCGTGATGGGCATGCTGCGCGATGCGCAAGGCGGCGACGGGCCTAGCGTGCCCGCTCACCTGATCGTCGACGCGGCGTTCATCCGCGAGTATGGCCTCGGGCTGCTGATGCCTGCGCGCAGCGCGGGACGCATCGCCGCGTTCGAGCGCTCGGGCTATCTCGTGAAGGGCAATACGCTGGCCGAACTGGCCGCGAAGCTTCAGGTCGATGCAGCCGGCCTCGCGCGCACGGTCGAGACCTACAACCGCGCCGCAGTCGATGGCAAGGACCCCGCATTCGAGCGCGGCAGCAGCCCGATGAGCCGCTTCAATGGCGACGCGCGGCAGCAGCCCAATCCCTGCATCCGGCCAATCGGGGCGGGACCGTATTACGCTGTGACCGTCTGGCCCGCCGATCTCGCCTGCAGCGCCGGCCTGAGCGGCACCGCGAATGGCGAAGTGCTCGATCACGGCGGCAACGTCATTCCAGGCCTCTTTGCATGCGGCAACGATCTCGCTTCGATCTTCCGCGGCACGTACCCGGGCCCCGGCACGACGCTCGGCCCGGCCATCGTGTTTGGCTGGCGCATCGCGAAGTTCGTCGCCCAGCGCTGCCGCGAACGCGGCACAAGCCGTGCGCAAGGCCAAAGCGTGGGCCTGAAACGGAGAAAAGATTCATGCAACGCATCGTCAGTCGCCATCAACTGAGCATGCCCGCGCTCGGCCTGGGCACCTGGCTTATGCTTGGCGACGAATGCACGCGCCCGGTCGAGCAGGCGCTCGACCTCGGCTATCGGCATATCGATACGGCCGCCGCGTACAGCAACGAAGAGGCGGTTGGCAAGGCCATAGCGCAATCGCACGTGCCGCGCGAACAGATTCACGTGACCAGCAAGGTGTGGCGGGATCAGCTCAGTCCAGAGCGTATGCAGGCATCGTTCGAGAACACGTTGCGCTCATTGCGTTCGGATTACGTAGACCTGTTCCTGATTCATTGGCCCGCGCAGGACTGGGATCTCGAGCGGACGATCGAGACGCTCGTTTCATTCAAGGAAACAGGACGCGCACGCGCGATCGGCGTCGCCAACTTTCCGCTTGTGCTATTGCGCGAAGTTGTGGAAGGGCTGCAGGCGCCCCTGGCCGCCATGCAGGTGGAATATCACGTGGCGCTCAGCCAGGCGAAACTCCTGAACTTCGCCCGACAGCATGACATGACGCTCATCGCTTACAGCCCGCTTGCCCGTAACAAGGTACGGAGATGCCGGAACTCCGTCGAATCGCCGCAAAACACGGCGCGTCGTCCACGCAGGTCGCATTGAAGTGGTTGCTCGACCAGGAGAATGTGGCCGCGGTGCCCAAGGCAAGCGGCAGGGCGAATCAGCTCTCGAATCTGGAATCCTGCGACCTGCAGCTGGACGACGAAGATCGCGCGCTTATCGCACGGTTGCCGAAAAATATGCGCCTTGTCAGTCCGGCTTTCGCACCGAAGTGGGATGAACCTTAAGGCCGAAACGCGGGGGCGCCCGCCGCGGGTGTGGTGGCGCCGCTCCTGTTTGTAGAGTTCTGTAGGTTCCTCGGTGCTAACGACCCCGCTTTCACGAGCGCGATCGGCCCGATGTCAGATCGCCTCGTGACGTCGGCACTGCTTCGATCCAAAACATAGAACTACAGATCAATGTCAAAGCCATTTCAAATGTCCGCTTCCCGGCCAAGTTCAAATGTCCGCTTTTGCAGGGTTTAGGGTTGGTCTTTCACGGGTTGCAGCTCACGCCGTGTCGAAGATCGGGTCATGAACAGGCAGGGCGCTCACGTCCGTCGCGCCGCCCCTTGCAGACCGATGACCTGGTTCGGGATGGTCCTGTAGAGACTGCTTTTGCCGGGCTAGATCGACGATCACTTGCTCAATGTCGGCCTGTGTAAATTCGCGTTGCTTCTTCTTGCGCGCATGGCTTTGCTTGCGCTCTGTTCGGCTCGACTCCCCGCGGTGCGTTCGGGAAGGGGCTTTACCAATCCGCTCGTTATCGCGTTGAGCCTGAATCACCTGCGAGACCTGAAGCACGTGACTCAGCCGTTTGTGTTCAACGATGGCGCGCCCTGATCCACCTCGGTGAGCCGGTCATACTCGCGGTACGGCAGCACGCGGCCCTCGGCCCGCAACTCGATACGCCCGTCTGGGTACTCCCAGACCTCGACATACCGGCGAATAAGCTTGCGGGTCTCCGGCGTATCGTCGAGCAGGTACATGACCCGGTCGTACTGCACCGTCAGCGCCTTCGTCACAATCCTCGACTCGGTAGGTAGAGACGAGCCTTGAAGCGGTAGCCTTTGCGGAGCCTCGCTGTTGCTGGCGCTTTCGCGCCAGTGCCCTCACCGAGCCGGCCTGGCCTCTTGAACTCGTCCCCCCGCACAGAACCCACCGTGCAGATTTCCCGCAGTGGGCTCCCACAGATTGCATTCGCCTTGTCATGCTTGTCAGATCATCGGGTGCAGCAAGCGCCCGGAGGGCAGTTCGAACCATTCCCGGCTGGACAGGTACCATAGCTGAAATCGCAGAAGTCCGCTTCGAATATAGCTTCGAGAATGCGCGCCACCGCCCTCTGTAACAGGCGGTCCTCGACCGTCGGTATCCCCCGTACAAACAGGAAATTAACAAAATTCCTGCTGTACGCGAAATCGAGGCAGGGTCAGTCGCGAAGTGTGGACATCCTTGTCAGGCTATTGACGACGCACGCCAGAGCTTTCCGACCTTGCATTCTTCCTACAAAAACCTAAACTCGTTGCGGTGGCATGCAATCCCTGCCGCGACGTGTGTTTCCATGAACCGCAGGAGGCCCTCTCTCTGCGGTTTCTTTTTATCTAAAACGCATAGACGCGGGGCAGCGCGGGGAGCGCCGTCGGGCACCCAGACGGGCTCCTCGCGCGCGAGCCCGAAATAGCCCGGGCCTTCGAGACAGACCACCGTTTCCCGTCGCTCTCATGAAGCCAGGTCACCTCGCCTTCCGACAGGTCGAGTGTCTGAGGTCTCCCGAACCCAGGATCTTAGGAAATCTGACCTATCTTGAGCTCTCAACCAGCAAGAGAATTCTCAAACATCGCGAGAAGTCTTGAGCAGTGGGGAATGTCCCACGCGTGAATAAGGCGTAGGCGGGCATACTGCCGCGCTCGAGTGCTGAAGACAGCACCCTTATTCGCTAATCCACCCGTCTGCCGTCTGCACGAGCGGCATCCGCATAGGCGAGTGCCCCGCGCCAGTGACAAGCTTCGCGATGTCCGGATGGGCCTGCTTGCCCGCAGCCAGTCGGACGGACGGCTGTCGAGCCGAAAGAGCGCCGCCGATCCTTTTACTGCCGATGGAGCCCGACCCGTCGCGTTGAGCCAGGTCGCGCCATGCGACGTTTTGACACTCAAGCTCGAGGCCGTACCGTCCGCTAAGCCGTCACGACTGACCGCGTATCGACCCTGGCCACCCGCGCCGGGGGCGTGCGCGCAAGTGTGAAGGTCCACCGCTTCGGGTTCGAGCATGATTCATACGAGCAGCTACGCCATCCCCATCTCCCGTCTGATCACGCGCCCCATGCTGACGTGCCTCCCCTCCACCACGGTACGCGAGGTCACGCGGCGCATTTTTGCCGAACGCTGCAGCTGTGTCGTCGTGATGGAAGGCGACGAGGCCATCGGCATCTGGACCGAACAGGACGCGCTAGCCTTGAGCGGCGACACCGAAGAACTCGACCGTCCGATCCGCGCCGTCATGAGCGCGCCGCTGCTTACGCTGGATGCCCGCACGTCGCTCGGCAAAGCGGCCGTCCGCTTCAAGCAGTCGGGCATCCGCCATTTTGGCGTGGTCCGCGACGGCAAATGCATCGGCGTTCTGACGCAGACCGACGTGGTCGTCAACCAGGGCGCCGAGTTCTTCCTGCGCCTGAAGCCGATCGAGGCGATCCACGTGCAGCCGCTCGTCGTCGTGGCGGCGTATCGACCGTTGCGCGAGGCAATCGCCCTTATGCGGGCGCGCCGGCTCGATGCAATCGTCGTGGAATACGGCTGCGGCGAGCATGGCATCCTGACCGAGCGCGACGTGGTCCGGCTGATTGCCAACGACGCCCTGAGCGGCGCCGTCGGCGATCACGCAAGCCGCCCGCTGCAAACGCTTCCCGCCACCCAGAGCCTGTACGCCGCGCAGCACCACATGGTGCGCCAGCATATCCGCCATGTCGGCGTGCGTGACGCCAGCGGCTTTCTCACCGGCCTTTTGAGTTTCGCGGACATCCTGCAGAACATCGAAGACGAGTACGTGAGTGAACTGCAAAGCGCGTTGCGCGAGCGCGATGAGGCGCTTGGCCGCGCACGGTTCAGCCTGCGCATGGCCGATCGCGTGTTCGAGTCGGCGCTGGAAGGCATCATGGTCACGAACCGCGAGGCGAAAATCGAGCGCGTAAACCAGGCGTTCACGCGCCTCACCGGTTACACCGAAAAGGAGGTCGTCGGGCGCAATCCGAGCATGTTGAATTCGGGCCACCAGAACGCCGTTTTCTACCAGGACCTGTGGCGCGCCCTCAAGACCCAGGGTCATTGGCAGGGGGAAATATGGAACCGCCGCAAGAGCGGCGAGCTATACCTCGAATATCTGACCATCACGAGCATTCGCGACAACGACGGCGACATCTCGCACTACGCCGGCATCTTTTCCGATATCACCCAGCGCCGCCAGACCGAGGAACGTCTGCGCTACCTCGCGACGCATGACGTGCTGACCGCCCTCCCGAATCGCGTGCTGTTCGAAGAACGGCTCGAACGGGCAACCATCCACGCGCAACGCGGTGGCCGCAAGTTCGCCGTCCTGTATCTGGACCTCGACCGATTCAAGCTGATCAACGACACGCTGGGCCACAACACCGGTGACGAAGTGCTCAAGGTAGTGGCCGCGCGGCTGCGCGAGCGGCTGCGCGCAAGCGACACCGTCGCGCGGCTGGGCGGCGACGAGTTCGCACTGTTGCTGGAGGAGCTCAACGACATCCGCGACGTGGGCCGTCTCGCGCGCTCGCTGCTCGACTCCGTGGGTGAGGCGATCCACGTGGATGGCCGCGAGATCTTCACGACGCCGAGCATCGGCATCAGCATCTATCCGGACGACGGCACCCTGGCCGCACAGCTGATGATGCGCGCCGACCAGGCGATGTATGGCGCGAAGCGCCGGGGTCGCAACGCATTTCAGTTTTTCGAAGACGGGATGACATCGTCGGCATTGGCGCAGCTTGAGCTGTTGGGCGAACTGCATCGCGCGCTGGAACAAGGTGAATTCTGTCTGTTTTACCAGCCTCAGTACGATCTCGCGACGAGCCGCATCGTCGGCATCGAGGCCTTGCTGCGCTGGCGTCATCCGCAGCGCGGCATCGTGTCGCCAGGCGAATTCATCTCCGTGGCCGAGCAATCCTCCCTGATCGTGCCGCTCGGCCGCTGGGTGCTGCGCGAAGCCTGCCGGCAGGCGCGCGCCTGGCTCGATGCCGGCTTCGAGTTTGGTCGCATCGCGGTCAACCTCTCGGCACGGCAGTGTGTCACCGACACGTTGCTGAGCGATCTGAGCACGATCCTTAGTGAGACCGCGCTGCCGGCGGAACGGCTCCAGCTCGAACTGCTTGAAAGCATGGCAATGAACACGCGCGAAGAAATCGTCTCGCTGCTGCAGGAACTGGTCGCGCGCAGAGTCAGCCTCGCCATCGACGACTTCGGCACGGGATACTCGTCCCTCGCCTATCTGAGGGACCTGCCTGTCGATACATTAAAGATCGACCGCTCGTTTCTGGCCGAGCGCGACGCCCACAAGTCAGACCGCGCGATCATACGCGCGGCCGTGGCGATGGGCCGCGCGCTAGGTCTCGACGTGGTCATGGAAGGCGTGGAGACGCCCGAGCAACTGGACTTCCTGCGCGAGGCGGGCTGCCACCAGGCGCAGGGCTATCTCCTTGCACGCCCACAGCCGGCGGAATTGCTGAGCGCGTACCTGGCACGCGGGTACGCCGCCTCTTTCGCCCATCCCTGAGCGCGGCCTGACTGTTGCCCGAAGCGCTCATCCCATCAGCACGGAGACGGCATCCTCCAGTGTCTGAGCCTGGCGGGATTGAGCACGGCCGACTCCTCGACGAGTGTTGCATTCATTTGCGTGATCCGTGCAAGCAGCTCGACGGCGATCTGGGATTCGGCCATCTCGACGCTCTGGCTGCCGCGTGCCTCGGCGATCTGCGTGACGGCGCACGCGAGTTCGGCGACCGACTGCTCGCCCCGGCTCATGTTAGCGCCCGCGCCCGCGGCGGCCTGCGCGCTCACGGTCATCATTTCGAGCGAGCTTTCGATCAGCGACTTGATCTCGGCGGCCGCCGCCTCGGACCGCTTCGCCAGGTTGCGCACCTAGCGGGCCACCACCGCGAAGCCGCAGCCGTTCTGCCCCGCTCGCGCTGCTTCCACCGCCGCGTTCAAGGCGAGTAGGTCTGGAACGCAATGCTGTCGATGGTCCCGGTGATTTCCGAAATGCGCCGCGAATGGCCGGCCAGTTCCTCTGCGAGGGGCTTTGTCAACTTCGCAAGTACAGGATATGTATCTGAACAAACATAGTTATCCCGATCAGACAAAATACTCGAATTCAAAACGGACGGCTTAACCATGCCAGATGGTGAGCCGTTTCTTGAGTACGACGCAATGATATGCTGCGTTCATCTGATTTCTGGGCACGGCGAAGTGCTGCCGTATCGGGCCAAAGCATGAGAGAAACACCTGGGTGAGACGTGCATCGCGAAAGCCGCACATGTGTCTTGCGCGCCTGCGGGTCGGTTGATGGCTGTTCTCGGCGCGATTGGTCACGCCTGCAGCGGCTTTCACGGGATCTGGTGCAAATAGATGGCGAGTCCGCGATGTCTCTTACAAATATGGATACCTTATCGATTGAAAAGGACAGCGCTCCAGACAGAGGAAGCAGTGATGTCCTCAAGCGCGAGAGCGGATAGGTCGAACTGCCCCTTGCGAATGCGATGCATCAACTCGATGCCTGATATCGTGGTCGCGGCAGTTCTGAAACGTTTGAACCCGAGCATCACGTTCGTTCTGGACTTGATGTGGCGATGGTCCTGCTCGATCAGGTTGTTGAGGTACTTCGAAGAGCGCTCCTTCGTGCCCTCGGGAAGCAGGCCATCAATTTTCATCTCACGCACGGCTCGATGCGACGCGGCATACCCATCAAGCGTGTCCGTCTCCGGTGGTCGGCCCTGATGCTTGATTGCCTTGCTGAAAAAGGCCTTCGCTGCAGCCACATCGCGCTTTGCCCTGAGCATGAAGTCTACCGTCTGGCCGCTCCGATCCACCGCCCGATATAGATAAACCCATTTGCCCCGGATCTTGAGATACGTCTCGTCAACCCGCCAGGACCGCCCCGCAGACATGGCGAAGTGGTTCCAGCGCTTGACGAACTCAGGCGTATAGCGCCGCACCCAGCGCAGGATCGTCGTGTGGGCAAGCGACAACCCTCGCTCAGCCATCATCTCGACGAGATCGCGCAGGCTGAGTTTGTAGCGCAGATATCATCGCACACAAAGAATGATCACGTCGCGGTCAAAGTGACGGCCAGCGAACAGCCCGTCCAGATTCTTCAGTTTGCTCATACCGAGCCCTAAAATTGCTCAGCCCGCCACTCTAACCGATTCGTAGGTCGCTATTTGCACCACAACCGTTATCGAGTACTGCAATTCTCATATGTCTAGAGTGCCACTCTTCACTATTCCACCACCGCGCCCAGCGCACCGGGCTTCCGCCTCCGGTACTTTTCCACGCCGCGACGCTCACCATGCCTTGCAATCAACGCGAGGGTAAATTATCCCAATGATTGGGCACGGGACTATGCTTCTGGTAGTCGAAGACGCACGTCCTCCCTTCGGATGCTGGCCGCCTGCGCGACATTGCAGGTGCGTCAGGCAAAGACGAGCATCACCGCCAGACGGCCGTTTGCAGACAGCAGCCGAACCCACTACATGGCGCTACTCGCTGACATCGCTGCTGCTTCGAGACGCTGGTCGCCAGGCATCATCCCAAACGCGCCCCACGCGCAAGGGAAATCCAGTACACAACATGCGCCGTCACACCGCAATGACTCGCCAGCCTCCCAGCCGTGGAATATCATTCGAACTCAATGCCCAAGGATCCTGGAAAGAAACGATTTCGATCTCTCGGAGGCGGCGCCGCTGAAGAAGCGATCCACTGGACAATCATCGATCACGGAACCGGTCTCCATGAACACGATGCGATCGGCAACACGCTTCGCGAAACCCATTTCGTGCGTCACGACCATCATCGTCATGCCCTCTGCGGCAAGCTCGGTCATCACGTCGAGCACCTCGTTGATCATCTCCGGGTCAAGTGCGGACGTCGGCTCGTCGAACAGCATGACGACCGGGTCCATGCACAGGGCGCGCGCAATGGCAACGCGCTGCTGCTGACCGCCGGAGAGCATTCCCGGATATTTGTCGGCGTGTGCGCGCAATCCCACGCGATCCAGAAGGGCGAGCCCTTTCGCAACAGACTCGTCACGGCGACGCTTCAGCACTCGCGTCTGTGCGAGGACGAGATTCTCCGTGATCGTCAGGTGCGGAAACAGCTCGAAATGCTGAAAGACCATCCCGACACGCGAGCGCAGCTGCGAAAGATTGGTCTTGGACGCCGTCACAGAAATTCCGTCGACCACGATGTCGCCCGACTGGATCGGCTCGAGGCCGTTGACGGTCTTGATCAGCGTCGACTTGCCTGACCCCGACGGTCCGCATACCACCACGACCTCGCCGCGTCCGATCGTGACTGAGCAGGACGTCAACACCTGATGAGCGCCGTACCATTTGTTGACGTCGCGAATCTCGATCATCGTCTCGCCCGCTACAGCCTTCGACGGTTGTTCAGCGCGTGCCGGCGCGCAGTCCCGCTCAATCATGTCACTCATTTGTCGAAATACCCCGCGCGGATCGTCGCGCCAATGAGGTTGAGGATCAGCCGGCCCGCGGTCACGCAAGTCACCTGGCTAGCGTTGTCCTTGGACGGTTGAATCTCGACGATATCCATGCCGACCACGCGGCCCTTCCTGACCAGGCCGTGAATCAGCTTGCGCGCCTGAACGAAGTTCACGCCGCCGGGCGCCGGTCCATCCACCGCCGGCATGATGGTCGGATCGAGCCCGTCCGCGTCGATCGTCAGGTAATAGTTGCCACCATCGGGAATCTGTGCGAGCACAGCGTCCATGCCTACGTCGTGCAATTCGTATGCGGTGACGATTTGCGCGCCGTACGCCTTCGCCGCCGCAAACTCCTCGGGCCGCGCGCTTCCTTGCGCACGCAAGCCAATCTGGAAGATACGGTCTACATGATCCATTTCCGAAGCGCGGCGGATCGGGCTCGACAGGCCATCCCGCACGCCGTTCACTTCGTCGCGCCAGTCGAGATGGGCGTCGATATGCACGAGCGTCACCGGCGTTTTGCTGTCGTATGCCCGCAGCACCGGCGTCGTAATGCCATGGTCGCCGCCGAGCACGATGGGCAGCGCGCCAGCTGTCAGGATCTTGCGCACGGCCGCCTCGCAGCGACGATAGTGGTCGCCGGGCTTGGCCAGATCCGGCATGATGTTGCCGCAATCGACGAAACGGATATCGTCTCGCCCTTGAAGCATCGGGCCATCGATATCGAAATCATAGTGATCAGGTGCGCGAACGATCCGGTCTGTGACCGCGCGAATGGCTTGCGGCGCATTCGTCTGGTCATTGGTGAACGACTTCGCGCTGTACGCCGATCCGAACGGCATGCCAAGGATTGCGATGTCCGCTTTCAGATTTTCCAGATCCGTCACAAGTTCGGAATACAAAAGGGTCTTGTGTCCCGTAGGCGGGGCGATAGTGAGATGTTCCATACAATCTCCGTCTTTGCAAGCTTTGTGTCCTAGCGATGGCTCCAGCGTTGTGCACGCAATTCGATTGCACTACCGCAGACATCCAGGAGGACACTACATGCCCAATAAAAAATCGCTGTCGTCCCGAGTACCTCCACGTACGCAAAGGTGTCGGCGGTCAGCAGGTTGCTTTGATACGTCAGCTCGGGAAGACTCATCACCGAGAAAATAGCGGTGTCCTTGAACATCATGATCACGAGACTCGTGGCCGGTGGCGTGACGAATCCAAATATTTGCGGCACGACCACGAAGCGCTGCACCTGCCACGGCCGCATGCCGAGCGACTGTGCAGCCCGCACCTGACCGCGCGGAACGCTATGAAATGCCGCTCTCAGGATTTCGCAGAAGTAGCCGCCCGTATAAAAGGCCATGGTGCCGACGGCAACCATCATGGTTGACGCCTGCACACCCAGTTTCGGCAAGCCGAAGTAGCCGAGATAGACGATGATGAGGAACGGAATGTTGCGTACCAAATCGATATACGCGAGTGCCGGCGTGCGCAGCCACCAACGCCGCGCGTCCGCCATGTAGGCAACGATCGTTCCGACCACACCACCCAGCGGAATGCCGATGGCGCTCACCAGCGCCGTGATCTTCAATCCGTGAAGCAGGACCGGAATCCCGGAAACGACGATGTCGAAGTCAATGTGCATGGGGCAACACTCTCGCAATGCGACGTTCGAACATCCTCGAAAGAGACGAAACGCCAAGAAGGATCATGAAATACACGGCGGCGGTCGCACTGAATACCTGCAGCGGCAAATCGCTCTGCAGCGTGGCGTTGCGCGCCACGGTCGCGAGATCCGTCACGGCAATGATCGAAAGCAGCGACGACGCCTTGAGCAAGACCGTGAACTCGCTTGTGAGCGGTGGCACCGCGCGGTAGAACACCTGGGGAAGCAGAATGTGCCGCCATATCTGCGACGCGCGCATGCCGAGGGCGTAGCCAGCCGCACGCTGACCCCACGCGATGGTGCTGAGCGCCGCTCTCAGAATCTCGCTGATATAGGCCGCCGTATTGAGCGAAAGCGCCAGAATGCCCGCCGTGATGGGTGCAAGCGTCACGCCGATGAGCGAAGGCACCACGTAATAGGCGATAAGCAACTGGATCAGCATCGGCGTTCCGCGAATGGCACTCACGTAGAGCATCACAGCGGACCTTGCCGGCCGCCCTCCGCCGATGCGCAGCGCAAGCAGCAGCACGCCCAACCCGAGACCGACAATGAACGCAACGCCGCTCGCCACCACCGTGATGGCAACCCCCTTGAGCAGCCCATGATAGAAAGGCGCGAGCGCGCCATGCGCAGTCAACCAGTTGATCATGGCCGTTCTCTTTACAGCGCGCCCGGAGGCAGATAGTTCGAAGTCGGCAGGTCGAGCGTCTCGCCGAACCACTTTTTCTGCAACTGGGCGAGCGTCCCGTTCGCGCGCATGTCGTCGAGGCTGCTGTTGATGAACTTCAGCAGTTCCTTGTCCTCGGGATTCACGACCCAGGCCAGCAGCTTGGGCTGGCCCGCCTCGCCAATCACCCGAAAGGCATCGGGCTCCTTGCGCATCTGCACGGCGAGCACGTTCGACGGAATCACGCCCACGTCGATCGAACCGTTGTCCAGCGCCGTTTCGACATCGGGATAGCTCTGCAGCAATTTGAGGTCTGCGTAGCCCTTACCCGTCTTCTTCTTGAGCCCCTGCTCGAACTCTTTCGCCAGCGGCTGCGCCATTGAGCCCATCTGCGTGCCGACGGTCTTGCCAACCAGGTCGTCTGGAGTATTGATCGAATGATTGCTCTTCTTGACGACGAACAGCGAATGCACGACGCCGATTGGCTCCGTGAACGAGAAGCGCTTCGCGCGTTCCGGCGTAATGCCCACGCTGGTCGCCACGAAATCGAAGCGTCGCGTGAGCAGCCCGGGCAGCAGCCCCTGGAACGGTAGATTGAGCTGGTTAAGCTTCACGCCCAGCTTCTTCGCCATGTATTCGAGGATGTCATGGCCGTACCCGACGATGGCACCGTTCTGAACGAACTCATAGGGTTCGTAGGCTGCCTCCGTGCCTACGGTTAGCTGGCCGCGCGCGCGGATATCGGCGAGCGATCCGCCTTCGGCGAAGGCCGTGCCGCCCATGCAAGCTGT
Organism: Paraburkholderia sp. A3BS-1L; assembly: GCF_051125215.1. Lineage (NCBI taxonomy): Bacteria > Pseudomonadati > Pseudomonadota > Betaproteobacteria > Burkholderiales > Burkholderiaceae > Paraburkholderia > Paraburkholderia sp. A3BS-1L. The sequence goes on from NZ_CP120445.1 coordinate 642,759, forward strand.
TATCAGCATCGCGACAGCACTCTTCAATAGGGTTCGACGCAGGTAGGGGCTCATGTTGTCCTCGTGGGTGGGATCGTCATTGCATGCCGCGTAATCTATGCCGCGAAAATAATGTTGAAAAACGATTTTTTTGACGATATGGTTTTGAAAAACAAAACCTTCAGAACCTTCGAAACATGAGCAAGACTGAGTTCGACGAACGCAACCTCCGTTCCCTCCGTATCTTTTGTGCCGTCGCGCAGGCGCACGGATTCGCCGCAGCCGAAAAGGAGCTCAACCTCTCCAAGGCCTCGATCAGCCGGCACATCCGGGAAGTGGAGGAGAAGCTGAATACGCGCCTGTGCGAACGCGGACCGCGAGGGTTCGAGTTGACGCGTGCCGGGCGCGTTGCGCTGGAAGTGGCGTCTTCTGCGCTGCGGGCACTCGATCGGATCAAGCCCGAAATCGATGCCGTGGGCGGTCTTCTTTCGGGCACGCTTGCCATCGGCATCACGGAGCACATCGTGACGGCAAAAGCCTGCAGGGTTCCAGAAGCGATCGCCGAGCTCAGACGTCGCGCGCCCGCCGTACGCCCTGAAGTGCAGGTCATGTCGTTCGCCCAGCTCAACCAGGCATTGCGGGAGCGGCGTGTGGAAATCGTGATTAGAGGCAGTTACAGGAAGGAACGGACTTTCGACTATCTGCCCCTTTTCGTCGAAACACACCGCGTCTATGTGCGTGCCGACGCTGCGCGCTGCAAGGCGGGAACACCCCTGCCCCTGATCTATCGCGAGCATCCGTTCGTAGACGACCTGCTCGAAAAGCCCGGATTCACGAAGGGTCCGATCGCCGCAGGACTGGAAGCCATCGCGCTGTTGTTGACCTCTGGCGACTACGCCGGCCTGCTGCCGGAGCACTACGCGGATAAGGTCGGCGAGCATTACCCGCTGAGCGTCGTCAAGGGAAGCCCGGCCTATCGCAACGGGTTATGCGCGATCACCGAAGCCTCGCGACCCATCTCGCGCAATGCCGAACTCTTTCTGGAAATTCTCGCTGATCTGCATTCAGGCTGACACCAGCCTTGCTTCACCAGCAATCGAAATAGCGTTGTGCGATCTGGAAATCAGCAGTTTTCGTGAGCACGAGCATCAATAGCAGCCGCGCTTTTTGAGGATTCAGCCCATTTGCGCAGATGGTGTGAAAGTCCGCATCGTCGGCCAGAGGCAGGACCGTGCCGCTGCCGGTGCGCGTCGAGCGGACCATCAGCACGCCGTTGTGCTGCGCCTTTCTGGCGCCCGCGCGCGCGGACACGGACAAACTGCCGTTTCCGGTGGCGGCCAGCACAATGCCTTTTGCTCCGGATGCAATCGAGGCGTCATACAGATGCTCACCAGCGCCGATGTGATCGAAAATCACATCCACCTGTGGCAGCATTGCCATTTTATCCAGGGCAAACGCCATTCCTTCGACATGGCGGGGCACGAGGGAATAGAAGAATCTGACTATCCCGCCAGTGATCTCGCCAAGCAAACCGTGCTCGTGGGGCCGAAATGCGTCCGTCGCGCTGGTATGCCGCTTGGACGCGTAGCGCGCGGCAACGATGCGGTCGTCGAGCACCACGAGCACCCCCTTGCCTCGCGCCTGCGGCGACGCCGCCACCTTCACCGCGTTGTAAAGATTGAGCGGACCGTCGGCACTCAAGGCTTGAGCGGGGCGCATCGCGCCAACGACGACGACGGGTTTCTCCGAGTTCGTCACCAGGTCGAGAAAATAGGCGGTCTCTTCCAGAGTATCGGTACCATGAGTTAACACGATGCCGTCTACGTCGGGGTCGTTTAGTGCCTGTGCCACGCGCTGCGCCAACTGCAAGAGCATGCCATTGTCGATGTCGTGACTCGGAACGTTAAAGACCTGCTCCCCGGTCAACGAACCCAACGCATGCATGTGCGGCACGCTCGCCATGACCTCTTCGAGAGTCGCCGTTACCCGGTAATCGTGCAACTGGGTTGCGCTCGCACCTGATGAAGCAATGGTTCCGCCTGTCCCGAAAAGAACAATGCGTGGTCCGGTGCAGGTGCTCTCGATAGTCTCCTGGCCATGGTCTGATGGGGTCACTCGGGTTGTATTCATAGGATTCAGTTACCTGTGCCGTTTCCAAATATTGTCGAATCGACGGGACGATTGAGATAGCCATGCCGGCGCAACATCGACACCCGATTGCCGCTGAGGACTCGCTTCCGCAGCATCCAGTCCAGGACCTCGGCCGAACGCGCCTAACTGACGGCAGCGCCATGCCGTATTACAGCCTCGGACACGAACGACTCGAGCAGACGCTGCGCCGGCACGGTCAGTGGCATGTCGGCGCGGTACAGGGCATGAATGGTGCTGCGCGGAAGCGCATCCGCAATCGGCAGTTCGATGAGATCCATCGCGCTCCCGTAGCGATCGAAAAAACCTCTCGGCATGATTCCCGCCACGTCCATGCGCGGCATCAGTGCCAGCAGTGTGGCGAACGACTCGCATTCTAGCCGGATCTTCGGTGTCAGTTCGACCTGCGCCTCGATATACAGGTCCCGTGGATCGCCGGGGCCGCCTGCGGGGCCGGTCAGCACCCAGTCGGCGTTTGCAAGACCCGCGAGCGTTTTCACGCCTGCAAATGGATGTCCACGTCGCGCGGCAATGACTATGCGGCTCTCAAACAGCGGCTGAGCCAGCAGATCGCGCCCCGCGCCGTCGGTCGGCAGCGGCCCGAGCGCCAAATCCAGTTCGCCGGTCCGCACCTGCTCCAGCGCACGCGGATAAAGCGTGTCGCGCACTCGCAGGTTGACCTGGGGCCAGCGGATACTGAATCGGGCAAGCGCCCCCGGCGCAAGCAGAATGGCGGCTACCGGGGAAACGCCGATCGTCACCTGCGCCTGCGCATGCCGCAAATGCCAGGCGACCTCCTCGCGGCCGCGCTCGATCTCACGCACCGCGTTGCTGGCACGGGCGGCCAACATCTCGCCAGGCGACGTCAGACGCACCCCCTTGGGCGTGCGCAGCACGAGCGCGGTACCGAACTCTTCCTCCAGTTGCCGCAGCGCCTTGGTCAGCGCAGGCTGCGTGACGTTGAGCACCTGTGCCGCGGCGCGCAGGCTACCGGTCTGCGCGATGGCCAGCAGCAGGTGGAGGTGTTGAAGCCGCACGAGTGTTTCTCCTGGAGGGCGATAACCCATGGTAATCGAATTAAAAAAATGTGAAGCGCTTTTCGCAGAGGCAATCGCTACGATTTTCCCAGCACGACGCATCGTGCCGCCAAAGTCGATGCGAGCGTATGCCAATACCGTGTTTTCCCTTTTTTCGGGAGCTTCAATTGCAAAAGCGTGTGAGGAATGTCCTCTTCATCATGTGCGATCAGTTGCGAGCCGACCATCTCTCCTGCTTCGGCCATCCCGCACTTCAAACGCCTAACCTCAACCGCCTCGCCACGCGCGGTGTGATTTTCGAGCGTGCCTATGTGCAGTCGCCGGTGTGCGGCCCATCGCGCATGAGCTATTACACCGGCCGCTACGTGCACTCGCACGGCGCGAGCTGGAACTTCGTGCCGCTCAAGGCGGGCGAGATGACGATCGGCGACCATCTGCGCCCGCTTGGCGTGCGCTCGGTGCTCGTCGGCAAAACGCACATGCGCGCGGACCTCGCCGGCATGTCGAGGCTGGGTATCGATCCCGCCTCGCAGGTCGGCGTGCGCATTGCCGAATGCGGCTTCGATCCGTATGAGCGCGACGACGGCATTCACCCGTATTCCGGCCACGACCCCGATCCCGCCTATAGCCGGTATCTGCGCGAGCAGGGTTTCGATGGCGATAACCCGTGGGAAAGCTGGGCCAATTCCACGCTCGACGACGACGGCACATTGCGTTCGGGCTGGTTCCTCAAGTATTCGAACCGGCCGGCGCGCGTGCCCGATGGGCACTCCGAGACGCCCTACATCACGCGCCGCGCGATGGATTTCATTCGCGAGGCCGGCGATCAGCCGTGGTGCCTGCATCTCTCCTATATCAAGCCGCACTGGCCGTACATCGTGCCCGAGCCCTACGCCAGCATGTATGGGCCTCAGGACGCGCTGCCGGTGGTGCGATCCGAAGAAGAACGAAATAATCCGCATCCCGTCTATGCGGCCATGATGGACCACCGCGTTTCGCGCACTTTCTCGAAGGACGGCGTGCGTGATGCCGTGATGCCGGGCTACATGGGCCTCATCAAGCAAATCGACGATCAGATGGGCGTGCTGTTCGCGTTCCTCGATGAGCGCGGTTTGATGGAGTCCACCATGATCGTCTTCACGAGCGATCACGGCGACTACCTCGGCGACCACTGGATGGGCGAGAAAGACCTGTTCCACGAGCCCGTGATCCGCGCACCGCTGATCGTCTACGACCCTGACGAGCGCGCCGACGTCACGCGCGGCACGCGCTGCGACGCGCTGGTCGAAGCCGTGGACCTGGCGCCCACCTTTCTCGACGTATATGGCGGCGAGCCGGTGCCGCACATCATCGACGGACGCTCGCTGCGCCCGTTGCTGTTCGGCCAGCGCCCCCGCGACTGGCGCGAGCACGTGGTCTGCGAGTACGACTTTGCGTTTCAGGATTCGCGCATCGCGCTCGGCACCCAACCGCGCAACGCATGGATGCGCATGATCTTCGATGGCCGCTGGAAGTACGTGCTGTTCGAAGACTATCGGCCCATGCTGTTCGATCTGCTAACCGATCCACACGAGTTCCGCGATCTTGGCGCGTCCGTTGCGCCCGAGCACGTGGCGGCGCGCGCGCGGCTGCACGAGGCGCTGTTTCGCTGGGCACGCCAGCCGCGCCAGCGCGTCACGATCGCCGACGGCACCATCGCGTCCATCGAGGTTCAGCCGCGCATTTCCGAAGGCGGCATCCTGATCGGCTACTGGGACGAGGAGGATCTCGCGCAGGCGCGCCAGACCTTCAAACCCCGCTTCGCATCCTCCAACCCACTGGTCAAGCCCACACTGGATCGGTTGACCCATCCTCAAGGAGCCCAGCATGGCGACTGAAACGCCCGATATCACACGCGCCTTAACCGGCCTCGATGGTGTGTCCTGGAACATCCTCGGCCAGGTCTACGTGCCCAAGCAGGTGAGCGACGACAGCATCGCGTGGCACGCGACCTTTCCTGAGGAAACCTTCGTGCCGCCGCACACACATCCCCATCAGGACGAGTACATCTATGTGCTCGACGGCCAGATCGACCTGCTGCTGGGCGGCAAGCGCACCACGGCTTCGACGGGCGACCTCGTGCGCATGCCGCGCGGCATCGAGCATGCGTTCTTCAACAACACGGGCAAGCCCGTCACGGCGCTGTTCTGGGCCGCCCCGGCCGGCAAGCTGCTCGAGCTCTATCGGCGCATCCACAATATGTCGAGCCCCGCAGAGGTGATGAGGGTCGCGCGAGACTACGACGTGGTGTTCGCGCCGCCGGTTTCATCGGCGGCCTGACTTCGCGCATCGGCTCGCACCGCCGGCCGCGCAGCCGGAGAATCAGTCACTCCGGCTCCATAACATGAGATTCGACCAGAGGTTCGACGCAATGGAGACATTGGCAAACGACGGCGTTGCGCCCGGCACGGGCGGTCGACGCTTCCACGACGCAGCGACGCGACGCAAGGCCTGGAGCATCACCGCAATGCTCACCGTGTTCATGGTGCTCAATTTCGCCGACAAGGCCCTGCTCGGCCTCGTGGCGCGTCCCGCCATGACCGAACTGGGACTCACGCCGGTAGAGTTCGGCTTCATCGGCAGCAGCTTCTTTTTTCTCTTCAGCCTCAGTGCGATCGCGGTGGGTTTCGTGGCCGACCGCATCTCGAGCCGCTGGCTCGTGCTCGCACTCACCGTGACCTGGGCGGCAGTCCAGTTCCCGATTCTGGCTGGCGGTGGCGCGACCGTGCTGCTCGTCTGCCGGATTATCCTCGGCGCGGGGGAAGGGCCCGCGCTGCCTATTGCCTTGCACGCCACGCACGGCTGGTTCCCGGCTGAGGATCGGGCGCTGCCCAGCAGTGTGATCGCCGTCGGGCCAACCATCGGCGCTGCCCTGGCCGCGCCCGCCCTCTCGTGGATCATCGCTTCACCTGCGCTCGGCTGGCGCTGGGCGTTCGGGATTCTGGGTATCGCCGGCATTGCCTGGGGCATCGGCTGGGCCTGCATCGGCAAAGACGGTCCTTATTTCGGCACCCATCCGGCCAGCGAGGGCGGCTCCGTGCCGCTGCGGCGCGTGTTCGGCTGCCGGATGTGGCTCGCGGCTACGCTGGCCGGCTTTGCCTGCTTCTGGGCGCAAGGCGCGATGACAACCTGGGTACCGCAATACATCGCCGGCGTGCTGGGCATCCAAGCCTCGCGGGTCGGTCTCGTCTATGCGTTGCCATGGACATTCGGCACGCTCCTGCTCGTCGCGCTGGGTTTTGCCGGCCGGCGCATCATGCGCCGCGGCGGCTCCGCGCGCCTCGCGGTGGCGAGCCTGTTCGGCGCCTCGCTGCTGGTGTCGGGCGTATGCCTGATGTGGCTCACACACGCTTCCGGAACGCTGGCGCTCGTGCTCACGACGGTAGGCTGGGGGGCGTTCCTGGTATTCCCGATGGCGCCGACCGCGATAGCCTATGCTGTCCATCCAACCCAGCGCGCGGCCGTGATTTCGGCGATGGTCGGCATCGCTTCGATCGGCGGCGTGATATCGCCCGCGGTGTTTGGCTGGCTCGTGCAACATGCGGGCTACGCTTTGAGCGCCTACGGCACCGGCGACCCGGCGTTGCTCGTCCAAGGCCTCGGCAACGCGATCTCGCTGACTGGCGGGTTGCTGATCGCCACGGGCCTTGCCGCCATCTTGTGGATCCGCCCCGAAGAGACCGCCCGGCAGTTGCAGCACCACGCCACCGCTGGACAGGCCACACCCCTCATGGCACCAGAAACGAGGTCGAGTCCGTGAACGACGCCGAATTTCAATACGTAACGGGCCAGGGTCGCCCGAGCTTTCCGGCCTTGCTCGCAGGGTTCGAAGCGCAGAGCGCCGCTGCGGTGCATACTGAGGACTGCCGCCTCGACCTGCCTTACGGGCCTGGGCCGAGACAGGTCTTCGACTTCTTCACCGCCCGCCGCCGGGCGCGCGCAACACTCGTCTATTTCCACGCGGGCTATTGGCAGTCGCGCGACAAGGCGACGTTCCGCTTCATCGCGCCGGCCTTCACGCGGCTCGGCTTGAATGTTGCACTCGTCAACTACCCGCTCTGTCCCACTGTCTCGCTTGGCAAGCTGCTCGAATCGGCGCATGCATCGCTCGATGCGGTCGCAACGGCCGGCAACGCAAGTGCACGACAACAACCGCTGCCGCTCATTCTTTCCGGGCATTCGGCGGGCGGTCATATCGCCGTCGAACTCGCCCTCGCGCAAATGCCCGTTGCCGCCGCACAGCGCCCGGCCGTTGCTGGCGTCGTAGCGCTCAGCGGCATCTATGACCTCGCACCACTGCTCGCCACCACGCTGAACCGCAATTTGATGCTCGATGCCGCCGATGCGGACCGTCACTCCCCCCTCCATCGCGTGCAACCGGAACGCGCACGCGCGTTATTTGGCGTGGGGGGCGACGAAACCACGGCGTTCCTCGATCAGAGCCGCCAAATGTGCAAAGCCTGGCAACAGGCGGGTAATCATGGTGTGCTGGAAATCGCACCAGGCGCCGATCACTTCAGCCTGCTGCAACAGTTCACTTCGCCTCAAGCCAGTCTATACAGTACGACGGCGCGGTTCCTCGACGAAGCCCTGAGCTGATTGCCAGGATGCTGGACGCTCTGTGCCAGAAGGTGTTATTCCCAGCGACGGTCATCAACCATGCGGTGCGCTAGTCCGAGCTTTGCCTTCTCAAATAGCTGGAACCCCTATCAGTGCTGGGTTTCGGCTATTTTTTGAGGCTATCGTGTACCCATGTAAATTAGTATTTTTATATTGCATTTAGCGGTTTTTGTGCTTGAATTAGTGTTCATGTACGTCGAACACGTTCCCAACCGCAATTCCCCACCCGCGATCCTGCTGCGTGAGTCGTATCGCGATGGCAACAAGGTGAAGAAGCGCACCCTCGCCAACCTCTCGGCGCTTCCCGCCGAGGTCATCGAGGGCTTGAAGGTCCTCTTGCGCGGGGGCGTCGCGGTGCCCTCGGCTGAAGAGGCCTTCGTGATCGAGCGCAGCCTGCCACACGGACACGTGGCCGCGGCGCTCGGCGCCGCGCGCGCCTGTGGCGCCGAGCAGTGGTTTGCATCGGCGCCTGCCGCGCTGCGCTCGGTGGTGATGGCACTGCTGGTGGCGCGGGTGGTCTCGCCGGCTTCCAAGCTCGCCACCCATCGCATGTTGCGCGACGAAACCGCCACCCATTCGCTGTCGCGGCTGCTCGGTCTGGGCGACGTTGACCTTGAGCAGATCTACGCCGCGCTCGACTGGCTCGGCGATGCCCAGGAAGGCATCGAGAAGCGGCTCGCCAGGAAACATCTGGCCGGCAACACGCTGGTGCTCTATGACCTCACCTCCACCTGGGTGACCGGACGCTGCTGCGAGCTCGCCGCCCACGGCTACAGCCGCGATGGCAAGCGCGACGATCCGCAGATCGTGTTCGGGCTGGTTTGCACTCCTGATGGATGTCCGGTGGCCGTCGAAGTCTTCGCGGGCAACACCGCCGATCCGGCTACCGTGGCCTCTCAGGTGGAGAAGCTCAAGACGCGCTTTGGCATCGGCAAGCTCGCCTGGGTGGGCGACCGGGGCATGCTCACGCAGGCGCGTATTGACACGGTATTGCGCCCGGCGGGCCTGGGCTGGGTGAGCAGCCTGCGCGCGCCGCAGGTGAGCGCGCTTGCCCAGGAGAAGGGGCCCTTCCAGCCGTCGCTGTTTGATGAGCGCAATCTGCTCGAGGTGACCAGTGAGTCGTTTCCCGGTGAGCGGCTCATCGTGTGCCGCAATCCGCTGCTGGCCGAGGAGCGCAGCCGCAAGCGCGAGGCGCTGCTGCAGGCCACTGAAGCCGAGTTGATGAAGATCGCCGCAGCGACCACGCGGGCCCGCAACCGCCTGAAGGGCGTGGAGACGATTGCCTTGCGCGTGGGCCGCGTCATCGACCACTACAAGATGGCCAAGCACTTCGATCTGAGCTTTACCGACGAGGGCTTCACGTGGACGCGCAAGTCCGAACAGATCCGGCAGGAAGCGTCGCTCGACGGTCTATATGTGGTGCGCACCAGCTTGCCCGAACAGGACCTGCCAGCCGAGGCGGCCGTATCGGCCTACAAGGGCCTGGCGGTCGTGGAGCGTGCGTTCCGTTCGCTCAAGACGGTCGACCTGCAGGTGCGCCCCATATTCCACTGGAACGCCCAGCGCGTGCGCGCTCACGTGTTTCTGTGCACGCTCGCCTACTACGTCGAATGGCACATGCGCGAGACCTTGAAGCCCATGCTGTTTGACGATGAATACATCGAGCTCGCGCGCGCCGCCCGAGCTTCGCCAGTCGCCAAGGCGCAACGCTCGGAGCAGGCGAAATCCAAGGACACCACCCGGCTGGGTGAGGACGGCTTGCCACTCCACAGCTTCCGCACGCTGCTCGATGATCTGGCCACGCTCGCCTACAACGTCTGCCACACACCTCTGAACCCTGAGGCGAAGATCGTGATGACCACGCGGCCCACACCTGTTCAGGAAAAGGCCTTCCGCCTGCTCAACATCAGCCCCGCGCGTACCCAGTAACCGACTCCGCCGGACACGCGCAACCGCGACAAATCAAAGACTTGCGCGCGCCGCGCGCTCAAAGTTCGGGCTAGTACTTCCGGAAGAACGCTCGCGTAGCCGCCCTGCGAAGAAGCCGCGTCCAAGCCACACTGCCTGGTTCTGTCGCGATAAGGATGGCAGGGTGAGCAAGTCCCGATATGCTGAGGATTACTACATGACAAGTGAATAGAATTGCTCGGCAGCAGTGCGCCGGATTCCAGCGTCCTTCATCTGCCCCTTCCGGATCATATGCATCACTTCGATGCCCGACAGGATGATGCGGGCGCAACGAAAATCCTTGAACCCTAACATGGGTCGCGTGCGACGCTTGATGGTCCGATGGTCCTGCTCGATTAGGTTATTCAGGTACTTGTTCTGGCGAATCTTGATGGGTGTTTTGCGTTCTGCGTTCAGAGCGTTAAGCGCAGCCAGATTGGCGCCGCTCTTGTCGATGGTTACCGTCTCGGGTTCACCATTCTGCTGGATCGACTTTTCAAAGTAGCGCCGGGCAGCGGCCTTGTCCCGTCTGGCTCGCAGCAGAAAATCAACCGTGTTGCCTTCCTTGTCCACGGCCCGATAGAGATACCTCCAGTCGCCCCGAACCTTCACGTAAGTCTCGTTCATTCGCCAGCTCTTGCCGACTGGGCGCTTGCAGCGGCGGAACGACTTCTCGAGCACTGGCAGAAGCTTGATGGCCCACCGGTGAACCGTCGAATGATCGACCGCAATCCCACGCTCGGCCATCATTTCTATATGAACGCGTCCCTTTTGCGCAAGTGTTTCGTGTGTCGTGACTGACAGGATGGGCTGCTGCTCTATATCCGGGCTTGTTGCAGCTCGACAGGCTGCGGCCCTCTATGAAATCCGCTGGCCCGCGCCTCATTCTTCCAACGAGCTGCAAGCTCTCGAAATGATTCAGGCTTGGCGGGCCCCGGTCCTACCTGGTTTGTCATCACACCCGATTGCTGCGCAACCTTTCGATGTTCACCCTGTTTAAACGTTGATCTTCTTCATCGTGCAAGCTGTTCAGTCTGGCTTCACACTTACGTAGTCCCGCTGGTACGGCCGGTCATGGGCCAGCACCGCCCAGATCGTCCGCGCCATCTTGTTGGCGAGCGCCACGACCACCACATTGCGCGGGCGTCGCCCGCCGATCTGGTCGGCCCATTGGCCCGGCTCCTTCGCACGGGTCAGTACGCTGCGCGCGCCGTGAATGAGGAGCGTGCGCAGATACGTGTCGCCCCTTTTACTGATGCCATGCAGGTTCACCTTGCCTCCCGAGCCGGTCTGCCGGGGCACGAGACCGGTCCACGCATCAAACTCTCGCCCAGAACTGAATACCTTCGGATCACCCATCATCGCCACCGCCGCCGTTGCCGTGAGCAGCCCCACGCCAGGAATCTCGCTGATCGCCTTCACGGCTGGATCTTCCTTCTTCCATTCGCGCATTCGGCGCTCGATTTCTGCGATCTGCTCATCCAGTTTCGCCAACCCGTTCCACTGGTCACGCAATGTGTCAATCAGCACTGCAGGCAATCGCTCCGCAATCCGTTCCAGCAACGCCGGTATCTCCTTGTCGAGCTTTACCCGGCCCTTGCTCATCACTTCGCCATATTCTGCCAGCAGCCCGCGCAGCGCATTGCCCTGCATCGTGCGGAACTTCACCAGTTGTGCGCGCATCCGGTGCAGTCCCAGCATCGCCTGCTGCATCTCCGTTTTCACTGCGACCGACTTGCCTGGTTGCTACACTGCCAGCCAGATCGCCCGCGCATCTGCTGCATCATTTTTGTTGCCGATGTTGAACGCCTTGACGAACTTCGCTGGCATCAGCTTGACCTGATGGCCCATCTTCACCAGTTGCCGGGCCCAGTGGTGCGCACCGCCACACGCCTCCATCCCGATGAGGCAGGGAGTGCGATTCGCAAAGTATTCGAGGAACTTCGCCCGCTTGATCTGCCGATTCAAAATCTCGCCGGTATCCTGATCGACGTGATGCACCTGGAACACCGACTTCGCGATATCTACGCCCACTGCCGTACAATTGATCACTGGATCCTCCGGTTGCCTGGAAAGATTCTATTTTTTCCACGTGGGCACATCGATGCCGTTGGCCCGAGAGGATCCACTTTACTCTTTTCCTCACTCGGCCACTGGTGGGACGCGTTCATTTCATTCTTCCAGATGACGCAAGCTTAGCGGATAGGCGACGTACCACCGAACGCAGGTCAGGATCACCTCCAGCGGATAGTGCAGCCGTTTGAGCACACGGGCCACAGTCGGATCCTGCGTCTTCATTCATCTTCCAAGCGTTCGTTTTGAGCAAGCCAGCATAGCAGACCTCCCTATTGCGACGAAACCCGGCGAAGGCGCGGACCAGCCCACGTTCACCGAAATCGAGCAGGCAGCACGACAGCTTGGCATGGAGGCACACTACCTTCCTGTAGAATCGGGCAAAGTGAGCGATCAGGACGCCGAACAATTTCGCGGTTATCTGGACACCCTTCCGCGGTCCCTGCTCGCGTACTGCTGCAGCGGCATGCGCTCGGCGACCCTGTGGGCACTGGCCAGCACATCCACCATGTCGCTCGTCGAGATCCTTGCCGCAGGCAAGCGCGCCGGGGTCGACTTGAGTGGGCTCGCGCGCCGCATCGGCTCGCCGCACATCTCCACCGAGGAACAGCACGACGTCGTCATCATCGGCGCGGGAGCGGCGGGCGTCGCCACCGCGTCGAGCCTGCTTGACCGGGCGCCCAATCTTGACATCGCCATCATCGACCCCGCCGACGTGCACTACTACCAGCCCGGCTGGACGATGGTGGGCGCGGGCGTATTCCGCCCGGAAACGACCGCTCGTCCCATGGGTGGGGTACTCCCGCGCAATGTTCGCTGGATCAAGTCGGCTGTGGCCGCGTTCGAGCCCACAGCGAATGCCGTGATCCTCGAAGGCTGCCGCGTCGTGAAATACCGGCAACTCGTGGTCTGCCCAGGCCTTAAGCTGGACTGGAATGCCATTGAAGGACTGCCGCAGACGCTTGGGCGCAACGGCGTGACCTCCAACTATCGTTACGACCTTGCGCCCTACACCTGGCAACGGGTGCAGCAGCTAAAGGGCGGCCGCGCGCTCTTCACGCAACCGCCCATGCCGATCAAATGCGCGGGCGCACCGCAAAAGGCCATGTATCTCTCGTGCGATCACTGGCGCCGCACCGGCAGGCTCAACCAGATCAACGTCGAGTTTTACAACGCTGGCGCGGCGCTCTTCGGTGTAGCCGACTATGTGCCAGCACTCATGAAGTACGTTGAGTCGTACGGCATCGATCTGAACTTCGGTTTCAACCTGACGGCCGTGGACGGCGAAGCACGGCGCGCGACCTTCACGCGAGCACTCCCTGGCGGCGGCAGCGAAACATTCGAGACCGGTTTCGACCTGCTCCACGTCGTGCCGCCCCAGAAGGCGCCCGATTTCATCCGGGTCAGCCCGCTTGCCGATGCCTGCGGGTGGGTCGACGTCGATCAGGGTACCTTGCGGCACAAGGTCTACGAGAACATCTTCGGACTAGGAGACGTGACCAATACGCCCAACGCAAAGACCGCCTCAGCCGCGCGCAAGCAGGCGCCGGTCGTCGCGCACAACGTGCTTGCCGCGCTGGGTGTCACGCGCGGAGCGGCGATCTATGACGGTTACGGTTCGTGCCCGCTCACGGTCGAGCGCGGGAAGATCGTGCTCGCCGAGTTTCTCTACGGCGGCAAGGTCGCGCCGACCTTCCCCGGATGGATCATCGACGGGAAGAAGCCATCCGGTCTCGCCTGGCTGCTCAAGGAGCGCATCCTCCCTCCGCTTTACTGGCAAGGCATGCTCAAGGGACGAGAGTGGTTCGTGCAACCCCAGGTAGCCGACTGATACTCGTCCACTTGCCGTATCTCGAGGTGATCGATGCTGGTCTCGCTTCTTCTCGGCGCCGCAGTCGGCGCCATTCTCGGACTCACGGGCGCCGGTGGCGGCATCCTGGCCGTACCCGCGCTCGTATTTGGAATGGGATGGCCAATGCAGCAGGCCACGCCAGTTGCGCTTGTCGCCGTCGCGGGCAGCGCGGCAGTGGGCGCGCTCGAGGCGTTCCGCAAACGCCTGGTCCGTTATCGCGCCGCGTTCCTGATGGCCGCGCTCGGGGTCCCCGCCACGGCGGTGGGAGCGCGCCTCGCACGCGCCCCGCCCCAGAGGCTGCTGCTCGGCTTGTTCGCCTGCGTCATGCTTTTCGTTGCCTTCCTGCTACTGCGTCAGACGCTCAGGCGCAACGCACCGGCAAAACAAGCGTCGCCGCTTTGCGTCGCTCATGTCAACCCGGCAACAGGCCGGTTTGACTGGTCATGGCCCACTGCGCTGGCACTGGCGGCGACCGGGTCGCTTACCGGCCTGATGACTGGGCTGCTCGGCGTGGGCGGTGGATTCATCATCGTGCCGTTGATGCGCAAGCTGACCGACGTATCCATGCACGGCATCGTAGCAACGTCGCTGATGGTGATTGCGCTGGTTGGCAGTGGCGGTGTGCTGGCGACGGCGATGCATGGCACAGCATTTCCGTTCGACATCGTCCTGTGGTTCAGCTCCGCGACCGCCGCGGGGATGTTAGGTGGGCGCCTCGTTTCGCATCGCCTGGCCGCCCATCACGTCCAGTCCGGGTTTGCGGCCATCCTCGTATGCGTGGCGCTCGGCATGCTCGCCAAGGCCGTCCTCGCATGAACCGGCGGGCGCAGCGAGCACCATGTGCTTCATGCGGGGACGATGGATGATCGCAAATGGCGCGATGTGCCCGACATGACATTCCAGCGCGTGTGGAAACAATTGCCCGTCATGGTTGGACACGCGATTGCGCTTGTCAGGCGGAAAACTCGTCGAACGCTGTTAGCGCGTGGGTGGCGTACATCATCGACGGGCCGCCACCCATGTAGACTGCAGTAGCCAGCACGTCTTCGAGTTCCTGTCTCGTCATGCCAAGCTTCACCAGCGTCTGGACATGGAAGCCAATACAGTCGTCGCACCGGGAAGACACTGCGATACCCAGCGCAACCAGCTCCCGGGTCTTTTTGTCCAGAGCGCTGTCCTTTGTGCCCGCAGCCGCCAGTTGGCTAAATGCCGTCATCAGGTCTGGCTGCGTTTGACGCAGCGCTCGCATCTGGTTGGAGACCGCGCGTACGACGTCTTTAAATACAGGTAATCCACTCATTGCTGTTCCTCCGGCTATCAAAGATCTAACGGAAAATTTGGAAGCCAAAAATAAAGCGAACCAGGCATACCGCTATCGATCTGGCCATTGGGCCACGCGATTCCGGTATCGGGTCCGCCCCATTCGGCCGATCAAGGGATGTGTGCGCTCAAGCCGTGGTTCACGGAAGGCAGAGTATCCGAACGCGGAGCCCACTGTGACCAGCCGCGAGCCGTTGTTGTACGCCTTGCTTACGCCCGTTGCATGCCCGATTTCGTCCGTTCGACGAGATCGAAGACGACCATACCCACCACCATCGCTGCCACGAATCCAATGGCCTTCGGATAGCCCGCACCCAGTGCAACCAGCGCCGGCCCCGGGCAGAAGCCCGCCAGGCCCCAGCCGATACCGAAGGCGGCGCTGCCGAGGACGAGCCTTGGCGTAATTGCCGTGCTTGCCGGAAGCTGCACAGGCAAGCCCAGAACTGGTTGCGCGTTTTCGTGTTTGAAAACACGCGGGCGCACAGTGAAGCGAGACCGCGAGTGATTTCAGGGGTGACATTTGGGGAAAAGCGACCGACACCCCATAGGGCATGGTAGTTTCATCAGGATAACAGATGAAAATGTGCGCACCAATGCCTCGCGCGGGGTGCCATCACCGTGGTAGCTGCCCGAAGAGGGGGCGTCAGCCGTAGTGCCGAAGGTTGATCATCGTATACGCGAGCGTCTTGAACGCGTAGTGCACGTCACTGATGCGTTCAAAGCGCAGCAGCAGACGGCGGAATTTATCTTCCCAGGCGAAGACGCGTTCGATGGTGCGAAAGCGTTCCTCGAATATAGCCGGATCAAAGCGCTGCCTGCGTCCGCGTTTGGGTGTCTTGCGACCACGCGGATTTTCGGGGATATTCGGGATCATGCCGAGATTGAAGATCGCCTTGCGGTTGGCCCGGCAATCGTAGACGCCATCCAGACTGACGGTCGAACCGTGCAGGTTAGCGCCAATGGCGCGAGCCATTCCGGTGAGTTTGGGCAGCGCGTCGCGCAGCAGCGGCGACTCATTGCGGTTGCCCGGCGCGCTTACGAATGGCGCGATGATGTTGCAGTTTCGATCGCAGAACGTAACGACCTTGTCGCCATTGAGATGTTTGTGTCCGCTGTACCCGAGATTGTCGCCGCCTTTCTTTGCCGCAGTCGTGGTGCCGTCGCCGTGGATGACTGAAAGGTCGAGCAAATGGTCCTGATGAAGTTGATGGACCGATCCCGAAAAGATCCGCCCGATGCTGCCATCGGCATGCCAGCGCCGCATCGCACGGTAGATGCGCGTGTAGTGAATTTCGGGAAGACCTTCTGCATTCCTCTCGATTGGCAGCATCTTCCATTGGCATCCCATGTACAGTGCCTGGAGGATGTAGTTGAAGAGCTTGTGCAAGGACAGCGTGGGGGAAGGACCGCGACGGCCACGCCCCAGATGCGGCAAGACAAACTGCTCGAACTGCACCTCGCTCAATTTCGTTGGAATCCCTTGCCAGCATGGGTTTGCGGTCATGCGCTGCGTCCAGAAATCTGGACTCTACCCGATCAGGTGCCGTCGGCCCGAAACCCGCTCCGGAGCTGACTTGCAGACAAATTCAACGATCTCGGAAAACTAGCAACCAGTTGATCCTGATCAATCGTCATGAGTGGCTCGCGGGACCGCTGCTCGGCCTCGCCACCATCGTGCTCACGCTGCCTTCGATCGCGCTATTCGGTCTCATGATCCCGTTCTTTTCGCGCTTCGGCCAGGGCATCGGCGCGGTGCCCGCGATCACGGCGGTGTTCCTCTATTCGCTGCTGCCGATCATGCGCAACACCTGGCTCGCGCTACACAACGTGGAAGCCGGTATCAAGGAAGCCGGCACCGGCATCGGCATGACCTCGTGGCAGCGCCTGCGCCTCGTGGAGCTGCCCCTCGCGGTGCCCGTGATTCTCGCGGGCGTGCGCACAGCAGTCGTGATGAACATTGGCGTGATGACGATTGCCGCCGTGATTGGCGCGGGCGGTCTCGGCTCGCTGATCCTGCGCGCCATCGGCCAGAGCAGCATGATGAAGCTGCTGGTGGGCGCGGTGCTCGTGAGCGTGCTCGCGATCGTCGCCGACCTGATCCTGCAATGGCTGCAGCGCGCGTTGACACCGAAAGGAGTGCAGAAGACATGATCGAACTCGAAAAGCTGACCAAGACCTTCACGCATAAGGACGGCCAAGCCGTGCGCGCCGTCGACTCGGTGAGCCTTTCGGTGGCCGAAGGCGAAATCTGCGTGTTCCTCGGCCCCTCGGGCTGCGGCAAGACCACCACGCTCAAGATGATCAACCGCCTCATCGAGCCCACTTCGGGCCGCGTGCTCATCAACGGCGAGGACACCTCGGGGCTCGACGAAGTCGACTTGCGCCGCCATATCGGTTATGTGATCCAGCAGATCGGCCTGTTCCCGAACATGACCATCGAGGAGAACATCACGGTGGTGCCGCGCCTGCTCGGCTGGGACAAGAAACGCTGCGCCGGGCGTGCGCAGGAGCTCATGTCGATGGTCGCGCTCGATCCGAAGCAGTATTTGAAGCGCTATCCGCGCGAGCTCTCGGGCGGCCAGCAGCAGCGTGTGGGCGTGATTCGCGCGCTGGCAGCCGATCCACCCGTGCTGCTGATGGACGAACCGTTCGGCGCGGTCGATCCGATCAACCGCGAAACCATTCAGAACGAGTTCTTCCAGATGCAGCGGCAGTTGAAGAAGACTGTGATCATGGTGAGCCACGACATCGACGAGGCCATCAAGCTGGGCGACCGCATCGCCGTGTTCCGGCGCGGGCAGCTCGTGCAATACGATCACCCCGACACGCTGCTCGCGCGCCCGCGCGACGAATTCGTCGCGCGGTTCGTGGGCCAGGACAGCACACTCAAGCGCCTGTTGCTCGTGAAGGCCGGCGACGCCGCCACGCAGCCCGAAACGGCGCGCGTGGACACGCCGCTCGCGCACGCCTTCGCGGTCATGGACGAAACCGATTGCCGCTATCTGACCGTGCTCGACGATGCGGGCCATGCGCTCGGTTACGTGACGCGGCGCGCGGCGCGTGGTGGCGACGGCGCATGCGGCGAACGCGTGACGCCGTTCCCGGCCAGCGTCTCGGCGGACGACAATCTGCGCATCGTGCTCTCGAAGATGTACCAGTTCAGCGCTTCATGGATGCCGGTGCTCGACGGCGACGGCGCATGGATAGGCGAAATCACGCAGGACTCGATTGCCGCTTATCTGAGCTCGGGACGCTCGCGGCAGCAAACTGGCCAGCCGCCAGGCGGCCCGCTTGCCTTCGCAGCCGCCGCCAGCAACGCGACGGCCTGACCGGCACGGCCGGGTTGGCGCAGCGCGCATCCGCATCACATGGGCGCGCGTTGCGCCGGCGTTGTTAAGCGTTTCCTAAGTTTCACACGCGCAGAATGTCCGGCTCCCGCAACACGCCGCAAATCGCCGGCGCTCCAGGTTTCACGCATGAAACGCACGTATCAACATCGCGGCCACACGCTCCACGTGAGCGTCGAAACGGTCTGCCGCACGCGCAAGGGCGCCGCTGCGCTCGACCACGTCGCCTTGCTCCTGATTTCCTCGGATGAAACCATGCCGTTCGCTTCGCTGCGCATCGACCGCGTGGCGGGGCGGGCGTTTGCATCGGAAGCGGAAGCGTTGATGGGGGGCTACAGCATGGGCTGCAGCATCGTCGACAAGCTCGTCGGCGGCGGCGAGTTGATGACGGCGAGTATCGCCAGCGGCGCAATTTAATTCGGATACCTTAGATACCGCCGCGACCCGGCGATTCACGACGGCGAATGCGTCTTGATCGCGTCAAGCGTCGCACGCCGCGCGATCCAGCGCACCGCGAATACCGTTGCGGCCGCGATCCCAACCACGCCCAGACGAAACTCCGGCGTCGCAAACGACATCTCCGGCACGCGCAGCACCACGATCGCGACGAACACGGCAGCTTGAATGAACATCGTCACCAGGGCGATGACGAACAGATCTGCACGCAATCGTGCAAGAAACGGTGCAGACGGCAGCGGCTTCATGGCAAGACTCACTTCAGGGCGCAGAGGCTTCGCGATGTTAGCGAAGCCTGGCTGAAGAGAAGCTTAAGCACATGGCGGACTCACGATGGACAAGCGGCCTTCATGCCACAATGAAAGCCGCTTGTCAGCACAACACTTTCATCCTGCAAGAAAGCGCTGCGCGAGCCGCACCCATGCCGCCGCGCCCAGCGGCAGCACCTGGTCGTTGAAGTCGTAGCCGGGGTTGTGCACCATGCAGCCGCCGAACTCGCCCTCGCCATTGCCGAGCAGCAAATAACAACCCGGCACCGCGTTGAGCATCCACGCAAAGTCCTCGCTGCCGTTCAGGCCCTTGGGGGCCTGAACGACGACATTCTCCGCTCCCACCAGTTCCGCGCAAACCTGTTGCGCAAGCAACGTTTCGTCAGGCGTATTGACCATCGGCGGCGTGAGTTGCCGGTAGTCGATCTGCGCCTGGACGCCGTGCGCCTGCGCCGTGGCCGCCACGATCTCGCGCACGCGCTGCTCCACCAGTTCGCGCGTCTCGGGGCGCGCCGCGCGTATGTTGATGCCCAGCGTCACCGTTTCGGGTATCACGTTGTGAGTCGCGCCGCCCTTGATGAAGCCCACCGACACCACGGCGGTGTCGTCGGGCGCGACGTTGCGCGCAACAATCGTCTGCAGCGCCGTGATCAACGCGGCAGCCGCCACGACCGGATCCTTCACGCGGTGCGGCATGGCCCCATGGCCGCCCACGCCCTTGAGCGTGACGTCGGCCACATCGGATGAAAGGCTCACCGAACCCGGGAGCACACGGAACGTACCCGCCGGCACGCCCGGCATGTTGTGCAGTGCGTAGACCGCATCGCACGGAAAGCGTTCGAACAGTCCGTCGTCGATCATCGCCTTCGCACCGCACAGGTTCTCTTCGTCGGGCTGGAAGATGAGGTTGAGGGTGCCGTCGAAGTCGCGCCGCTGCGCCAGCGTTTTAGCTGCCGCAAGCAGGATGGCCGTGTGGCCGTCGTGACCGCATGCGTGCATCTTGCCCGCGTTCTGGCTCGCATAAGGCAGACCGGTGTTCTCGACAATGGGCAACGCATCCATGTCGGCGCGGATGCCCAGGCGCCGCTTGCCCTCGCCCACTTTCAGTTGCCCCACCACCCCGCTGCGCCCGATCCCCGTGTGAACCTCGTAGCCCCACTTCTCGAGCAGCATCGCCACGAGCTTCGCAGTCGCCCCGACCTCGAAGCCCAATTCGGGCTGCGAATGAATCTGCCTGCGAATATCGATGAACGCTTCGGCGTCGATTTCGATCTCGGGCAGCAGCGTGGGCAGCAGTTGAAACGGCGTGAGCGTGGGTTCGCGCTTCATAGGGGCGGGTCCTTGTGGTGTTCCAGAGGTTCGAATGAATCAGTCGGCGCGGCGCTCGCGAATGCTCCGGACCGCGAGCAGCGTGACGAGGCCGCAGGCCACCATGTAGAGCGCCGGCGCAAGCGGGTTGCCGGTCTTCGCGATGAGCCAGGTGACGACGAACTGCGAACTGCCGCCGAACACCGTCACGCCCACGCTGTAGATCACTGAGAGGCCGCTCGCACGCACCCCGGCCGGCAACATTTCCATGAACACGAGCAGCATGGGTGTCGAGCCGAGGTTCGCGGACGCCGTCAGCAGCACCGAGAGCGCCAGCACCAGCGGCACGCTGGGAAAGCGCGTCATGAGCCAGAACGCAGGCACCACCGCGATGAGGTTGAAAGCGACCGCGCCCATCACGAGCGGCTTGCGGCGCGTGAGACGATCGGCGAGCCGCCCCGAGACGAGCGAGGCGACCAGCATCGTGACCCCCGTGGCGCAGCCCGAGAGCAGCGACAGCGAAGGCGGCATTTTCAGCACGCGAATCATGTAGGTGGGCATGAAAAACACCACGAGATACATGCCGACCGTACCCGCCGTGACCGAGAGAATGCCCTGGAGCACCTTGCCGCCGTGCTCGCGCATGAGCATGCCGAGCGGGCTGGGCGCATCGGGCGCGGCCTCGTGCGTCTCGTCGAGCTTCGCGCGGATATAGAGTCCCACCGGCGCGATCGCGAGACCGATGAGAAACGGCACGCGCCAGCCCCAGCTTTCGAGCGCATGCGGCGTAAGCGTTGCGTAAAGCACGGCGCCCGTGAACGCGCCGACCAGCGCGGAAATGCCCTGGCTGCCCAGTTGCCAGCTCACGCGAAAGCCGCGCTGCCCCACCGAACCCGCTTCCATCAGCATGGAGGTGGCCGCGCCAATCTCGCCGCCGAGAGAAAAGCCTTGCAGCAAGCGCCCCGCGAGCAGCACGAGCGAGCCGTACACGCCCGCCTGCGCATAGGTGGGCGCCAGCGAAATGCACAGCGTGCCGGCCACCATCAGCGCAATGGTGAGCGTCATGGCCGCCTTGCGGCCGCGCCGGTCGGCATAGCTGCCGATCACGAGGCCACCGAGCGGACGCATCACGAAGCCGATGCCGAAGGTGGCCACCGCGAGCAGCAGCGAGCCAAACGGACTCTCCGATGGAAAGAAGAGCCGGCCAATCAGAAGCGCGAAAAAGCTGTAGACCGTGAAGTCGTACATTTCGAGCGCATTGCCAATCGAGCATGCGGCAATGAGGCGGAACTGGCTCTGGCGCACCGGCGCGTGGGCGGGGGTGGCGCCCGCGATGGCGAGCGTGGCGTCATTCATGGCGGATCTCCGCAAGCGGGGTTGAACATCGCGTTCGTGGCGTTCGTCGTGCGCCGCGAGTGAGAGCCGGCAGGCACGCATCGATATTCAGGCAAGGTTCATTTTTGAAAAAAGTGAGAAATTTTCATCGTGATAACCAGATAGAATCGCCGTCATAACCATCGGTCAGCGGACATCGGGACAAATACCGACGCTCCTGGACATGCCGCCCCGGTCATGCGAAGCACTGGAGGCAATCGTCGGATGAAACTGCACCAATTGCGCGTGCTGCTCGCGCTCGCGCAGCACGGCAGCATGCACGAGGCATCGCGCAGCCTGCACGTCTCGCAGCCCGCGCTTTCCAAGGCGATTGCCGAGCTGGAACGCGAACTGGGCGTGACGCTCATTTCGCGCTCGGTGCGCGGGGTGAGCCTCACGAATTACGGGCGCGCGCTGGTCAAGCGCGCGAGCGTGGTCGAGCATGAATTGCGTCACGCGCTCGAAGACATCGAATCGATGCGCGGCCACGCCGAGGCGCAACTCAATATCGGTTTCTCGGCGGTCGCGTCGAGCGGCCCTTTGCCGGAGGCCATCGCCGCTTTTCGCGCGCGTTTTCCCTCGGTCGCCATTCGTGCCTACGAGATGCGCCCGCAGCAGATTCTCGAAGGCCTGCGCGAAGGTCATCTCGATCTCGCGCTCATCTCCACGAACAGCGGCCCCGGCACCAGCGCGTTTCAATGGGAGCCGCTTTTTTCGGTCGGTATGCTGGTGGCTGCTCGCCCCGGTCATCCGCTCGCGCGCGCGACGCGCATCCGCTCGCTAATCGATGCGGAGTGGCTCACGCTCGATCCGCTCGACGACCCCGGCAGCCCGCTCGCGAGCCTGATGCGCCTGCACCGGTTGGAGATGCCGCGCAATATCGTGCAGAGCAGTTCGAACCTGCTCGGGCTGCAACTGGCCACGTGCACGGACCTTATCAGCGTATGGTCCGACTTCGTGTTCTACGGCCGCACCGGACCGCTCGTGCTGAATCCCGATGCGCTCAAGCCCCTGCCGATTCGCGATGAGCTGCCGGACTATCACGTGTTCATGGTGTACCGCTCGCCCGATCTGATGACGCAGACCTGCCTCGAATTCAGCAAGGAGGTGCGTCATCGGGGCCGCAAGATGGCGTCGCCGCGTGTTGCGGCACAGGCGGCACAGGGGGCGCAGGCGGCACGAGCGGCACCGGCACCGGCGGCGGCGCGAACGCGCAAAGGCGCAAGCACGGCGAAATGAGCCACACGCCCGCCTCATCGTCTTTCGTCTGACCGCCGCATCATTTCGATAACTCTTGAAATATCGAAATATAAGGTATACGC
The DNA here is from genome assembly GCF_051125215.1 of Paraburkholderia sp. A3BS-1L. Lineage (NCBI taxonomy): Bacteria > Pseudomonadati > Pseudomonadota > Betaproteobacteria > Burkholderiales > Burkholderiaceae > Paraburkholderia > Paraburkholderia sp. A3BS-1L. Next base: position 665,850 of record NZ_CP120445.1, read on the forward strand.
TCTCGGCCATGGACTCCAGCCTTGCCGTACGCGCCCTCGGCGCGCTTGCTCATGATTCGCGTCTCGCGATTTTCCGCTCGCTCGTCGTTGCCGGAGAAAACGGCATGGCGGCCGGCGAAATCGCACAGCAACTGGATCTCGCTCCTTCGAGCCTCTCGTTCCATCTCAAGGATCTGTCCCACGCGGAACTCGTGAAGTCGCGCCAGGAAGGACGCTTTGTCATCTACACAGCGAACTTCGATGCAATGACCGATCTGCTGGGCTTTCTTACGGAAAACTGCTGCGCTGGCGCGGCGTGCGCCGTGAACGCGCCTCCCCAAGCCTGCGGCAGCCATCACAAATCTTCGCGATGACCACCAACGTACTCATTCTGTGCACCCACAACTCAGCGCGCAGCGTGCTTGCCGAAGGCATGCTGACTCACTGGGCGCACAAGCTCGGCAAGGACGTGCGGGCCTATAGCGCTGGCAGCGCCCCGAGCGGACGCATCAACCCGTTCGCGCTGGAGGCGCTTGCGAACGCCGGCGTCGACACGCGAGGCTACCGCAGCAAAAGCTGGGACGAATTTGCAGCAAGCGATGCCCAGCCAATGCGCGTGGTCATTACCGTGTGTGACAGCGCAGCGGCAGAGCCATGCCCATACTGGCCGGGCAGTCCGGTCACGGCGCACTGGGGATACCCCGACCCCTCGCATGCCGCTGGCGGCGACGAAGGCAAGCGCCAGGCGTTCGAGCTCACGCGCCAGGCCATCGGCTATCGCATGCTGCAGCTGCTCGCGCTTCCTCTGGATAACTTATCAAACGCCGATCTCCAGCACGCGCTGAACGGCATCCTGCACAGCTGACACGCTCCACAATCCCGATGAATACGCCCACCAATGCAGCCACCGCTGCGAACGCCGCGCCCAAGCCCGCTATCAGCTTCTTCGAGCGCTACCTGAGCGTCTGGGTCGCGCTGTGCATTGTCGCTGGCATCGTGTCGGGGCGGGTTTTTCCGGGCGTGTTCCAAGCCATCGGCCGCATGGAATACGCACAGGTCAATCTGCCGGTCGGCCTGCTCATCTGGGTGATGATCGTGCCGATGCTCGTCAAGGTCGACTTCCGCTCGCTCCATGAAGTCCGCCAGCACATCAAGGGCATCGGCGTCACGCTCGTCGTGAACTGGCTCGTCAAGCCGTTTTCCATGGGGTTGCTGGGCTGGCTGTTCATCAAGCACGTATTCGCGCCGCTGCTGCCCGCCGCGCAACTCGACAGTTACGTAGCCGGCCTGATTCTGCTGGCTGCCGCGCCATGCACGGCCATGGTGTTCGTCTGGAGCCGGCTGACCGGCGGCGACCCCCTTTTCACGCTGTCGCAGGTCGCCCTGAACGACAGCATCATGGTGGTCGCATTTGCGCCGCTGGTCGGCCTGCTGCTCGGCATTTCCGCCATTACGGTGCCGTGGGCGACACTGCTCACGTCGGTCGTGCTCTATATCGTGATTCCGGTAATGCTCGCGCAGATACTGCGAAAGCTGCTGCTCGCCAACGGGCAATCGGCATTCGACGCAATCATGGCGAAGATCGGCCCCTGGTCCATCGCTGCGCTGCTGGCAACGCTTATCCTGCTGTTCGCCTTTCAGGGTCAGGCGATTATCGAGCAGCCGCTCGTGATATTTTTATTGGCAGTCCCGATTCTGATTCAGGTCTTTTTCAATGCGGCGCTTGCCTATGGGCTTAATCGCGCAGTCGGTGAAAAGCACAATATTGCTTGCCCATCCGCGTTGATTGGTGCGTCCAATTTCTTCGAACTGGCCGTGGCCACCGCGATTGGCCTGTTCGGCTTTCACTCGGGCGCTGCCCTCGCAACCGTAGTTGGCGTGCTCATCGAGGTGCCGGTCATGCTGCTCGTCGTGCGCATCGTCAACCGCTCTAAAGACTGGTACGAATGCGCGTGAACAACACGCGCGCCCACATTCGCCGCCAATCCGGAGAACCCATTTGCCCGATCTCACCACCGTTTTGCCGCAACTCGATACGGCGCACTTCAGAATTCCCGATATCAGCCAGTTGCAGCCGGGGAAAATTTCGACACATCCGCCGCGCATTCTGCTGCTTTACGGCTCGCTGCGGACACGCTCGTTCAGCCGGTTGTTGACCGAGGAAGCCGCGCGGCTGCTCACGGCAATGGGCGCCGACGTGCGCACCTTCAATCCAGGCGGTTTGCCCTTGCCGGACGACGCGCCCGAAACGCATCCGAAAGTGGTCGAGCTGCGCGAACTCGTGCAATGGTGCGAAGGCATGGTCTGGTGCTCGCCGGAGCGCCACGGCGCCATGACCGGAATCATGAAGTCGCAGATCGACTGGATTCCGTTGTCCGTGGGCGCCGTTCGGCCGACCCAGGGAAAGACGCTCGCGGTCATGCAGGTGAGCGGCGGCTCGCAGTCGTTCAACGCCGTCAACCAGATGCGCGTGCTCGGCCGCTGGATGCGCATGCTGACCATTCCCAATCAGTCGTCGGTTGCCAAGGCGTTTCTCGAATTCGACGAAGCCGGGCGCATGAGGGCGTCTGCGTACTTCGACCGCGTGGTGGACGTCATGGAGGAACTCGTGAAGTTCACCTTGCTGACTCGCGACATCGGGCCTTATCTGGTGGACCGGTATAGCGAACGCAAGGAAAGCGCGGAGGAATTGTCGAAGCGGGTGAATCAGACTCGCATCTGAAACCGTGGATATTTGAAAACCCCGATGCACGTTGAACACATCGGGGTCATTGCCGGCGCTCGTCATGCAGCACGAGTCGCGCTTCCAGCCCGCCGCCCGGGCGGTTCTGCAGCGAGAGCTGCGCCCCCATTGCACTAGCCAGTTGACGTGCAATCGCAAGGCCCAGCCCCGTGCCGCCCGTACCGCGATTGCGCGAGGTTTCGAGCCGGTGGAACGGTTCGAACACCGCTTCCAGCGCATGCTCGGGAATGCCCGGCCCACGGTCGAGCACCGCGATCGTGACCTGCGCTTCGCCCGGCCCCTCGCTCAATGCAATCTCCGCCGCGCCCGCGAATTTCAGCGCATTGTCGACGACATTGCCGACGATGCGCTTGAGCGCCTGCGCGCGCGTCACCACCGCGAGCGGCGCGCGCGCCTCGTAGCGCACGTCGCTGCCGGCATCGGCGTAATCGCACACGAGACTGTCGAGCAGCGCGTCGAGGTCCACGCGCACCGGCGTCTCGGCGGTGCCATGCAGCGTGCGCGCGTAGGCCACGCCCTCTTTCACGAGCTGCTCCATCTCTTGCAGGTCCTGCCTGAGCCTCGCGCTCTGGACGCCGTCGTCCATGGTGTCCACGCGCAGGCGCATGCGCGTGATCGGCGTTTGCAGATCGTGCGAAATGGACGCGAGAATCTGCATGCGCTCGGTCATATAGCCGGCGATGCGCGTCTGCATCGCGTTGAATGCGCGCGCGGCGCGCGCGACTTCGGAAGGGCCGCTCTCGTCCAGATGCCCGGCCTTGAGGTCGGGGCCCAGCGCGTCGGCGGCGCGCGCGAGCGCATCGAGCGGACGCGTCGCGATGCGCACCGCGAGCCAGCAGCACACGGCCAGCACCACGAGCTGCAGAATCAGCACGAGCGGCAGCCAGCGCGAGAGCGGCAGCGCCGCCTGGGGGCGCACGTCGATGGTAAGCGGCGAGCCGTCGCTCAACCGCAAATGGACTTGCAGATGCTCGCGCTCGCCGGGAATCGCATTGACCGTGAGCGCGTAGTGCTTGCCGATGCCCTTCGCGATAGCCGACTCGTAACGCCGCGAAAGCTGTGCGTCGGGCGCAACGCCAGGCATGCCCGGATCGAGCATGAAGGCATAGCTGCGCCGCGCGAGCTTCGGCAGCCAGGCGGCGCGCTGCGCGGGCGGCAGGTTGTCGAGCAAGGCCACCGAGCTGGCCACTTCGCGCTCGACATAATCCATCATCATATTGGCCGTGGATTCGTCGCGCTCGGTGAGCGTCAGCCAGACCGACAGCGTCTGCGCCAGCGCGAGGCCCACGCAGAGTATCAGCGCGAGCCGGGCAAACAGCGTGCGCGGCCAGCGCAACCTCGGGCCGCGCGACGCCGCCGCGGCGGCCGCGCCGCGCTGCGCGTCGTGACTCGCGGTGCTCATGGCGCCCCTTCGATCACGTTCACTGCCGACGAGAACACGTAGCCCTCATTGCGCAGCGTCTTGATGTAGCGAGGCTCGCGCGCGCCGTCGCGCAGGCGCTGCCGCAAGCGGCTCACGAGCAGATCGATCGAGCGGTCGAACGCGTCCGCCTGGCGCCCTTGCGTGAGGTTCAGCAGTTGATCGCGCGTCAGCACGCGCTGCGGGTTGTCGAGGAACACGCGCAGCAGCCGGTATTCCGCGCCGGACAGTGCCACGAGCGTGCCGTCCTCGTCGAGCAGATGGCGCGCCGTGGTGTCGAGCCGCCATTCGCCGAAGCCGAGCATCGACGCCGTCTCGCTCACCTGCATGCCCGGCGGCAGCATGCGCGTGCGGCGCAGCACCGAGCGGATACGCGCGAGCAACTCCCGCACGGCGAACGGTTTCGCAAGGTAGTCGTCGGCGCCCATTTCGAGGCCGACGATGCGGTCCGTTTCCTCGCCGCGCGCCGTGAGCATGAGCACCGGCACCGCGCGCAAGCGGCTCGCACGCAAGTCGCGGCACAGCACGAGACCGTCTTCGCCGGGCATCATGAGATCGAGCACGATGAGGTCGGGCGCGCCGTTCTCGAGCGCCGCGCGCATCTCGCGCCCGTTCGCAGCGAGCGACACGCGCATGCCGTTCTTTTCCAGGTACTCGGCAATCAGCTCGCGAATACCGCGATCGTCGTCGACGATCAGAATGTGGTCGGTCTTTTCCATGCGCCGATCATACGCTGCGTGGCGCCGGCTTGCGCCTGCCATGACGCGTGACTTTCTCGCGACGCGTGAGCGTCGCGAGCGAGCACGACAGCGGATGCACTGCCTCGGTCGCCAGCCCGCCGGCCAGCAGCGCGAGCACCGCCAAGAGCCGCTTCACGCATCCTCCACGACGGAAAGACTGGCGCCGTCGTTCAGGCCGGCTTCCAGCGCATAGGGGTCCACGCCGTCGAGACAACCGAGGTTCACGCGCCATCGCACGGGGTCCTTGCGTGTCTGATGAAATGGATAGATGCCGCAGTGCTTGCAAAAGTAGTGCTTCGCCACGCGCGTATTGAATTGATAGAGCGTGAGGTTGTCCTGGCCGCTCACGATGGTCAGCTCGCTCGCGGCGAACAGCGGCGACATCAGCGCGCCCTTGCGGCGGCACAGGCTGCAATTGCAGCGCGAAGCGGGCGTGAGCGCGGTGCGGACCGCGAAGCGCACGGCCCCGCAGTGACAGGAACCGTGCAGCGTTTCGGCATTCATGGTGCATTCTCCTCGTCGCGTCGATAGCGTTGGCTACGTTATAGCGCAGCGTGCGCGGCGGCATGTATCCCAATGTATCCGGGCGGATGGCCGATACAAAAGATTGCACAAGCACGCTGGCATGGTCGAGAATGAAGACCTCTTCTCACCCATTGCGATGTCATGAAAATCGCTGCACTCTCGGACATTCACGGCAATCTCGCCGCGCTCGATGCCGTCCTGCGCCACATCCGCTCGCAGGACGCAGACCTGATCGTCAATCTCGGCGACATCGTGTCCGGATCGCTCTTGCCAGCCGAAACGGCCGACCGGCTGATGGCGCTCGACCTGCCCACCATTCGCGGCAACCACGAACGGCAACTGCTGGGCAGTGACATCGAGCCTATGAGGCAATCCGACCGCTTCGCGCGCGCGGCGTTGCGCGCCGACCAGCTCGACTGGATCACGCGGCTGCCGGCCACGCTTAGCATCGGCGATGACGTGCTCATGGTTCACGGCACCCCGGACAACGATCTCGACTATTTTCTCGAGACCGTGACGGATGCGGGATGCCGCGCCGCCACCCTGGAAGAGGTCGAGCGCCGCGCGGGCCATGGTGCGGAACGCCTGATTCTGTGCGGTCATACACACATGCCGCGCTGCGCGACACTTGGCGATGGGCGGCTCGTGGTCAATCCGGGCAGCGTGGGACTTCAGGCCTACGACGATGACCGCCCATGGCCGCATCGCATCGAGACGGGTTCGCCGCACGCGCGCTATGCAACGGTCACGCGCACGGCGTCAGGCTGGCGCGCCGAGTTTCATGCGGTGGAGTATGACTGGGATGCGGCAGCGGATCTGGCGCGCGCCAATGGGCGGCCCGAGTGGGAACGGGCGTTGCGTGAGGGGCGGTGTTGAGGGGAACGTTCGGGTTGGAGTGTCGATCATCGCGCCTCGCCCTCCACCTCCTTCATCGTACGCAAGCAATCTCGTGCAAGCTGCTGATAAAGCCGCGTGCCTTCCGCCTTGCCGGCAATCTCCGCTTCATCCAGACGCCGCACGACGCGTCCGGGCACGCCGGCCACCAGCACGGCGGCCGGCACTTCCCAGCCCGCCTTGACGAAAGCACACGCGGCGACGATCGTTTGCCTGCCGACCGCGACGCCGTCCATGACGACGGCGTTCATGCCGATCATCACGTCCGGTTCGAGACGGGCGCCGTGCACGACCGCCCCATGTCCGATGTGGCTATTGACGCCCAGCCAGCAGGTCTCGCGAACGCCGACGTGCAACGTGCAGTTATCCTGAACATTACTGCCTGCTTCGATCACGATCGCCCCGAAGTCGCCGCGCAGGCTCGCGTGCGGGCCGATATAGCAATGCGCGCCAATCGTCACGTCGCCAATCACGACTGCGGAAGGATGCACATACGCGGATGCGTCGACGCGAGGACGCATGCCGTTGAGTTCAAAAAACGCCATGAAGCGGCTCCGTTGCAGTTGAGGTCGCCGGGTGCGCGGCGGCCCCGGCGTGTTTGTTGTTGATGTAATCGAGGCCGGCGCGGGTGGCGGCACGGCTCGTCGATGTCTCGTAGTGCAGCGTGCCGTCGCGGCGCAAGCGGGCGGCAACCGCTAGAATTGCGTTTTTTTCCCGGAATACGCCAATGTCCTTTGCCTCGCTTGGCCTGATCGATCCCTTGCTGCGCAATGTGCAGGACCTCAATTACCAGACACCCACGCCGGTGCAGGCCAAGGCGATTCCTGCTGTGCTCGGTGGCAAGGACGTCATGGCCGCGGCACAGACCGGCACGGGCAAAACGGCGGGGTTTGCGCTGCCGCTGTTGCAACGGCTGGTGCAACACGGCCCGGCAGTGTCCAGCAACCGCGCGCGCGTTCTGGTACTGGTGCCCACGCGCGAACTGGCTGAACAAGTGCTGCAAAGCTTTATCGCCTACGGCAAAGGTCTCGACTTGCGATTTCTGGCCGCCTACGGCGGTGTGAGCATTAACCCGCAGATGATGAAGTTGCGCAAGGGCGTGGATGTGCTCGTTGCCACGCCGGGCCGTTTGCTGGACCTCAATCGCCAGAACGCCGTGCAGTTCGATCAGGTACAAACGCTGGTGCTGGACGAGGCCGACCGCATGCTCGATCTCGGCTTTGCGCGCGAACTCAACGCCGTCTTTGCGGCCCTGCCCGCCCGGCGCCAAACCCTGCTGTTCTCCGCCACGTTTACCGACGATATCCGCGCCATGGCGGCGAACATTCTGCGCGGCCCAGTCAATATCAGTGTCAGCCCGCCCAATGCCACGGCCAGCAAGATCAAGCAGTGGGTGGTGCCGGTGGATAAAAAGAACAAGCCTGATCTCTTCATGCACCTGGTGGCCGGGAACAAGTGGGACCACGCGCTGGTGTTCGTCAAAACCCGCAAAGGCGCGGATTACCTGGCGGCCACACTGGACGACGCGGGCTATGCGGTCGACACCATCCACGGCGACAAACCACAACCCGCGCGTCTGCGAGCGCTGGAGCGCTTCAAGGCCGGCGAAGTCAACATGCTGGTAGCCACCGATGTGGCTGCGCGAGGGCTGGATATCGACGACCTGCCGCTGGTGATCAACGTCGATCTGCCGATCGTGGCGCAAGACTATGTGCACCGTATTGGCCGCACCGGCCGCGCGGGCGCCAGTGGCGTGGCGGTGTCCCTCGTGTGCGCCGATGAAGCCCCGCAGCTCGCCGCCATTGAAGCGCTGATCGGGCAAACCCTGCGTCGTGAAGAGGAGCCGGGTTTCGAAGCCGACCACCGCGTGCCGGAAACCAGCGCGACGGGCCAGATCATCAAGAAACCCAAAAAGCCCAAGAAGCCCAAGGTGCCGCAAGCCGCGCCGGTCGCTGCGCAGATGCCCGGCAAAAAACCGCGCCCGCAAGGTGGCGAAAACAAACGCAAGCCCGCGGCACAGCCCGCTGCGGCCACGGGTATGGACACGAGCTTGACCGCCGGTAGTCCATTCAGCGTGCAAAAGCCACGCAGCAAAGCCGCCGGCAAGCCAGCCGCGGGGCCACGTACGCCGGCAGGAAAACCGGCTGGTGGCCGCGGCAAGCACCGCCCCTGATCCGTGGGGTCTCCGCCACCTCGCTACGCCAGATCGTCACGCGCAGCACACGATCTCTGGGGCACCGGCGATCACAGCGTTATTCCACGTAATTGGGAAAATTGCCAAATTTGCAATAAATCTCCACGTGGAGAATGATGGCGCAGTTACAAAAATTGCGCGGCGCAGCATAAACCGCGCCGCGCGCAAAAGCACCTTCGGGTGTCACTCAAACAACTTCATCACATCGTCATACAGCGCCTGCGCAATGCGCACGCCATCGCGCTCGCTGCGCTCGCGCGCCTCGAAGCGCCGCTGCGACGGCAAGCGCGCGCCCTGCCCGACCACCGCCGCAAACAACCGCTCGGCCCGTTCATGCCCCGCCGCGTAGTCCGCGCCCAGGAACCGGCGCGGATCAATCGCAATCACCAGTTCGCCATGACACGGCGCCGCTCCCGCGCCATCGTCGAACGCCTGCGACTCCATGCTCGTGAGATCGCCGATCAGCGCGCCTGCCAGCAGCTCCACCATGGCCGCCAGCGCCGAGCCCTTGTGGCCGCCGAACGTCTGCATTGCGCCCTCCAGCGCGGCGCGCGCGTCGGTGGTCGGCTTGCCTTCGCTGTCGATTGCCCAATGGTCGGGAATGGGCTTGCCCTCGCGCGCATGCAGTTCGATGTCGCCGCGCGCGATCGCGCTGGTCGCGAAGTCGAACACGAACGGATGCCCATGCTCGCGCGGCCACGCAAACGCAATCGGATTGGTGCCGAACACGCCGCGCGTGCCGCCGGCCGGCGCGACCCAGCTATGGCTCGGGTTCATCGCAAGACCGACCAGGCCATGCGCAGCAACGGCTTCCACCTCCGGCCATAGCGCCGAAAAATGGAAGCAGCGATTGATGGCCATCGCCGCGATGCCTTGCGTGCGGGCTTTTTCCGCGAGCACCGGCAAGCCCCGCTCGAAGGCGAGCAGCGAAAAGCCGTAATGCGCATCCACGGCGAGCACGCCCGGCGACACGTTACGCAAGGTGGGCTCCGCACCCGGATCGACCTTGCCGCTGCGCACGGAGCGCACGCAGCCGAGCAAACGGTAGATGCCATGCGAATGGCACTCGTCGCGCTGGCCCTGGGTGATGACGTGCGCGATCGCTTCCGCGTGCGCGAGCGACAGGCCATGATGGATGAGCGCCTTGCGCGCCAATGCAAATAGTTCGTCGAGCGACAGCGTGACGCCCGGATTTTGATTAGTCATCCTTATGCACCTCGCGATCGATCACGCCGTCCACGCGCCGCGTGAGCCCGAGCGGATTGGCTGCGCGCAGCGCTGCGGGCAGCAAGGCGTCAGGCAGATCCTGATACGAAACCGGGCGCAGGAAGCGCTCGATGGCGCGGCTACCCACCGAAGTCGTGCGCGCATCCGTGGTTGCCGGGAACGGGCCGCCGTGCACCATCGCATGACCGACTTCCACGCCCGTGCCGAAACCGTTCACGAGAATTCGGCCCGCCTTGCGCTCGAGCGTTGGCAACAGGGCGCGGCACGCTGCGTGGTCGGCGGCGTCCAGATGCACGGCCACCGTCAATTGACCTTCCAGCGCCTTGAGCACGCCATGCAGCTCGTTCAGATCCTTGCAGCGCACGATCAGCGACACCGGGCCAAACACTTCGTCGCGCAGTTCGGGCTGGCAAAGGAACGCATCAGCCGTGGTCGCGAAGAGCGCCGCCTGAGCGTCGAAACGCCCGCCTGCCGCGCCGCTTGCAAGCCGCTCCACGCTGGGGTTCGCCGCGAGACGCTCGACGCCCTTGCAGTAGTTCGCGTGAATGCCGGGCGTGAGCATCGTCGCTGCGCTCGTATTCGCAAGCGCCGCGCTCGCGGCCTGCTCGAAGGCGTGCAGGGGCTCGCCTTGCACGGCGAGCACCAGGCCCGGATTGGTGCAGAACTGGCCCGCACCCTGAGTGAGCGAAACCGTGAACGGCTGCGCGATCGCCGCGCCGCGCGCGGCCAGCGCGCCCGGCAACAGCACCACCGGATTGATCGCGCTCATTTCCGCATAGACAGGAATCGGCTCGGGACGCGCGTTCGCAATCTTCATGAGCGCCACGCCCGCTGCGCGCGATCCCGTGAAGCCCACCGCCTTGATGCGGTGATCGGCGACCAGCGCCTGGCCAACGGCGATTCCGCTGTCGAACAGCATCGAGGACACGCCTTCGGGCAGACCGCATCGTTGCACGGCGCGCTGGATCGCGCGCCCGACGAGTTCAGATGTGCCCGGATGCGCGCCATGCGCCTTCACGATCACGGGGCAGCCGGCCGCCAGCGCCGATGCCGTATCGCCGCCCGCCACCGAAAACGCCAGCGGGAAATTCGATGCGCCGAACACCGCCACGGGCCCGAGCGCGATATTGCGCAGCCGCAGGTCCACGCGCGGCAGGGGCTTGCGCTCGGGCTGCGCCGGATCGATGCGCGCATCGACGCAATCGCCATTGCGCAGCACCGCCGCAAAGAGCCGGAGCTGCGTGACCGTGCGCCCGCGCTCGCCTTCGAGGCGTGCGCGCGGCAAGCCGGTTTCGGCCATGCAGCGTTCGATCAGCACATCGCCGATCGCATTGATCTGCTCTCCTATCGTTTCGAGAAAAGCCGCGCGCGCTTCCAGATCCGTATCGCGGTACGTGTCGAAAGCGGCTTCCGCAAGCGCGCATGCGCGCTCCAGATCATGCTGGGTCGCGCCGCCGAATGCGGGTTCGAGCGCTTCGCCCGTGCGGGCGTCGATGCCGTGAAATGCGCCGTTCGTGCCTGGCACGCTTGCCGCGCCGATCAGCGACTGGCCGGTGATAGTCATAATGCCCCTGCAAAAATGCAAACCGGGCCAGTAAGGCCCGATTTCAAAACGGATGGAAAGATCGCGTTCAAGAACGCCAGGCTTCAGAGTCCCACGTCAGGCAGTTGCGGACGGGTCGCGAGCGCCTTCTCCATCACGGCCTTCACGTGCGCGAGCGCTTCGCCTTCCAGCGCGAGGCGCGGCGCGCGCGTGAGCGCGCTGCCGCGGCCCACGAGCTCTTCGCACAGCTTGATGCACTGCACGAGGTCGGGGCGCGCATCGAGGTGCAGCAGCGGCATGAACCAGCGGTAGAGCGCGAGCGCTTCGTCGAAGCGCTTTTGCTTCGCGAGGCGGAACAGCGTCTCGCCTTCCTTCGGGAACACGTTCGACATGCCCGAGACCCAGCCCTCGGCGCCTACGGCGATGCTCTCGACCACCACGTCGTCGAGGCCCGCGAACAGCACGAAGCGGTCGCCCACGGCATTGCGCAGGTCGATGAAGCGGCTCGTGTCGCCCGACGAGTCCTTGAAGCAGACGATGTTCTCGCAATCCTGAATGGCGATCAGCACATCGGGCGTGACGTCGTTCTTGTAGATCGGCGGGTTGTTGTAGACCATCACCGGCAGGTCGGTGCTCGACGCGACCGCGCGGAAGTGCGCGGCCGTCTCGTGCGGCTTGGCCGAGTACACGAGCGCCGGCATCACCATCACGCCGTCCACGCCCACGCGCTGCGCTTCGCGCACGGTCTGGCGCGCGAACTCGGTGGTGAACTCGGCCACGCCCGCGATCACCGGCACCTTGCCGCCCGCCGCATCGCGCGCGGCTTCGATCACGGCCAGCTTCTCGCTGGTGTTCAGCGAAGTGTTCTCGCCCACGGTGCCGCACACCACGAGGCCCGACACGCCGTCCTTGACGAGGTTGCTCACCACCCGGTGGGTCGCTTCGATGTCGACCGAGAAGTCCGGCTTGAACTGGGTGCTGACGGCGGGAAACACCCCGCTCCATTGGATAGCGTTACGGCTCACGGTGACAATCTCCTTCGGTGAATGGGTCCGCCAACATGGTGTGGCGATGGGAGAAGTATCGCTATCCGGCGTGCGTAAATCTTGAGAGCTTTCGCGACTCAAAAAGACGAAATCGGCACAGTCGGGCGCGCGGGCGCCTGCCTGTGCCGTTTTATCCGGGACAACCCCTGGAGATCCGCGCGCGAAGCCGCCGGCGTGGCTTTCGCGCTCAGGCGTCGCCGGTTTGCGGATGCAGCAACGCGCGGTATTGGCTCGGCGTGAGCCCCACCGTGGCCTTGAATTGCCGCGTGAACGCGCTGTGATCGTTATAGCCGCAGCGCGTGGCCACGTCGGTGATGCTGAGGTCGCCGGCGAGCAGTTCGGAGGCCGCGTCCAGCCGCGTCTTCAGCAGCATCTGGCGCGGCGTCAGATGGAAGATCTTGTGGAAATAGCGCTCGATCTGCGCAACCGACATGTCGATGAGCGTGGCCAGGTGCGAGAGCTTGAGCGGCTGCGCATAGTTGTCCTGGATGTACTTCGCGGCGACGGCAAGACGTTGATACGCGGGATGCGTGCCTTCCGCGGCCTGCAGGTCGCGCGAGATGCCGGCCACGCCCAGCACGCGCCCTTGCGCGTCCTGCAGCGGCACCTTCGAGGTCAGGCACCAGCCGGGCTGGCGCCCCGGATACAGATGCAGTTCGAGCTGGTCGATGAGCCGGCTGTTCAGGCGCACGACGGCCTGGTCCTGTTCGGTGTAGATGCGGCCGAAGCGCCTTGGAAAGACCTCCTCCGCGGTTTTGCCGAGCAGCGCGCGCTTGTCCTTGAAGCCGCAGCGCGCCGCAAGCGTGAGGTTGGCGATCACATAGCGCGCCTCGTGGTCCTTCACGAAGAAGACCACATCGGGCATGGCGTCGAAGAGTGGTTCGAGCAGGGAGAAGTGCGCCACCATCTGTGGCAGCGTCGTGTTTTCCAGGGCGGCGGGCAGAACCAGTGCGGACATTGCGCGGCGTATCGAGTCGGGACCCGCTCGATTATGCCCTTGCCTTGCGGGCTTGGGCATCCGCGACAAAAATCGGCGGCGAACGTTTCGCGCCGCCCGTTGGCCGTGCCGACGCAGGGGTCCGGCGTTATGCCTCGCCGCTCACTTCGAGCAAGGTGCCGATGCGCGCCGGCGAAAACGGCGGGCGCTGGCCGTTCTGTCCAGTGCGCGGCCAGCCGAAGCAAAAGGCCGCCGCTTCGCCGCAGATCTTGCCCTGGCAAGGCCCCATGCCGCAGCGCGTCTGAAGCTTGGCGTCGCGCCATGAGCGATGCCGGGCGGCATCGCCGTAGCGCACGTCTTCGCAGCGGCACAGCACCGTGTCGGGTTCGGCAAGCGTGCGCAATTGCGGATCGAGCGCGAAAGCCGCATGCATGCGCGCAGCAAAGCGCCGATAGCGCGCGCGTTGCGCGAACAGCGCCCGCGCCTGATCGACTTCGCCAAGCGCCGCGTGCGCCGCAATGCGGCCTTCCACTGCCGCCAGCTCCATGCCGCCCACGCCCGTGCATTCGCCCGCCGCGTAGACATCGGGCTGCGACGTGGTCTGCATGTCATCCACGGCAATCGCGGCCATGCCCAGCGTTTCGTCGATCCTGCACCCGAGCGCCGCGCCCACCAGCGTATTCGGCACCAGTCCATAAGCGCAGGCGAGACGTTCGCAATCGATGCGGATCTCCTCGCGGCCCTTGCGAATGCGCACGTGCGTGAGTTGCGTCTCGCCGCCCGCCGCCGCCACATGCGCGCCGCACAGGTACGGCGTGGCGCGCAGATCGAAGCGCATGCGCGCCGCCTGCACGAGCTTCGCGGGCGTCGCCACGAGCCCGGCCGCGAATTGGCGCACGGCATCGGGCGGCGCCTGCTCGACGATGGCCGCCACCTGTGCGCCATGCTCGCGCGCCGTGACGGCGGCGGCCCACAACAGCGGCCCGGTCCCCGCGATCACGATGTGTTCGCCGCGCACCGGCATGCCGCCCTTCACGAGCGCCTGGAGGCCGCCGGCACCCGTCACGCCCGGCAGCGTCCAGCCTGGATACGGCAGGAAGCGTTCGCGCGCGCCCGTCGCCACGATGAGCTTGCCGTAGTCGACCGTAAAGCCGCGCGCGGCATCTTCGAGCAGCAATTGCCGCGCGCCCGTGGCCTGCACGACGCGCGTGCCGCCCATGCGCGAGACGTTGGAAAGCTTCGCGAGCGCCTCGATGGCCTCGCGCGCGCGGCCCGCCGGCGGATGCGCGGGGCCCTGACGCCAGATCTGGCCGCCGGGCAACGCGTTGTCGTCGACGATGCCGACCTGCGCGCCCGCATGCGCCGCCACGCGCGCAGCGTTCAATCCCGCCGGGCCCGCGCCGATAATCAGGATGTCGAACTTCATGCGGCAGCCCTCCCCGTGACCACTTCCATGCCTTCCGCGCAGAGCGTCTGGCACGCGAGCCGATGCTGCACGCCATCGATCGTCACGCGGCACTCCTGGCATACGCCCATGCCGCACAGCGGCCCGCGCAGCGCACCGCTCACGGAGCGGCGCGTAATCACGGCTGCATCTCCCGTGCAACCCTTGTGCATTCCCGCCGCAAGCGCCACGGCCGCTACGACCGAACTGCCTCGTGCGACGCTGACGCGTTGGCCATCGACGTTGAGCGTGATCGTCTCAGCCATGCGCGGCTCCTGTCGTTGCAGCCTGCGTCGCGGCATTTGCACCGAAGCGTGCCGGCAAATACGGCGTGGCGTCGATCCTCGACATCTCCGGCATGCCGAACATCTGCGCGGCGATCAGTTTGGCGGTAGCCAGCGCCGTGGTCACGCCCAAGCCTTCGTGCCCAGTTGCGAGCCATGTCGAGGGATAGTGCGTGTCGCCGGAAAATTGCGCAGCCGGGCCGATGAGCGGCAGGCCGTCGCGGGTCGCGGGCCGCAAGCCCGTCCACGCGCGAATCGCGTTGAGCGACGGCAGCTCCGGCAAATACTCGGCTGCGCGGCGCAGCATGCGCGCGAGGATGGCGGGCTCCACGGCGGCATCGAGGCTGTCGAACTGGCGCGACGAGCCGATCAGCAATTGCCCCGTGGGACGCGGCTGCACGTTGAACGCCACCGAGGTGCCGGTCGCGTTGTGCGCGCTCTTGATGTAGCCGAGTTCGAGAATCTGGTGGCGCACCGTTCCCGGGTAACGGTCCGTGATGAGCAGATGTCCCTTCTTTGCCTGCATCGGCAGGCCGGGCAGCAGATCGACGGCTTGCAGGCCGTTGGCGATCAGCACCGCGCCGGCCGCAAGCGTCTCGCCGTCGGCCAGCACCACGCCCGCGCGGTCCACGCGCGCGACGCTCGCGCCCAGCCGGCACGCGACGCGCCCTTTCACCGGCTGCGCGAGCAGCCAGGCGGCAACCGCCGGCGCGTAGACCACGGCATCGTCGGGAATCACCATGCCGCCTTGCAAATCCTTGCGCAATGCGGGCTCCGCTTCGCGCACCTGCTGCGCGTCGAGCATCGAGCACGCCACGCCCTGACTGGCGAGCGCCTGCTGGCGCGCTTGCGCGAGTGCGTATTCTTCATCGTCGGCGGCGACCCACAGCGTGCCGCAACGCACGAACGCCTCGCGCGCAGTGAGGCGCGGCGCGAGATCGAGCCACAGCTCGCGCGACCATGCGGAAAGCGCGAACTCCGCGGGCGAATCGTCCATCACCACGAGGTGCCCCATGCCCGCAGCCGTCACGCCGCTGCCCACGCCCGCGCGATCGAGCACGAGCACATCGGCGCCCTGCTGCGCAAGCTCGTGCGCGCACGCTGCGCCCACGATACCCGCGCCCACCACGATCACATCGGGACAGGAACCCATCGGCTTCGTCACGCGCGAATGCCCCACGCGAAGGGATCGTCGTCGCCGAAAATCAGCCTGGCTTCCGCGCTGATGTGCGCCGTGCCGCGAATGCTCGGACGCACGTAGCCGGGCGCGAGATCCGCGGCGTTTTCGTACTGCGCCTCGAACACGCTGCCCACGATGCTCTCCTGGCGCCAGTGCGCGCCCGGCGCGAGCACGCCGTCGGCGGCGAGGCACGCAATCTTCGCGCTCGTGCCGGTGCCGCACGGCGAGCGGTCGTAGGCCTTGCCGGGGCACAGCACGAAATTGCGGCTATCGATGCCGGCCTGATCGGAGTGCGCGAACAGCTCGATGTGGTCGATCTGCGCGCCCCCCTCGCCCGTGATGCCATTGGCTTCGAGCGCCTGGCGGATGGCCCACGAGACTTCCGTGAGCGCTTCGACATTAGCGAACTCGAGTTGCTGGCCGTGATCGGAGACGAGGAAGAACCAGTTGCCGCCCCACGCGATGTCGCCATGGATGCGGCCGAGGCCGGGCACGTCGAGCGGCACGCCCTGGCGGTAGCGCCAGGCGGGCACATTGCGCACCGTCACGCTGCGATCCGTGTGCAATTCGGCCTCGACCACACCCACGGGCGTCTCGATGCGATGCACGCCCGGCGCGATGCGCCCCAGATGCGCCAGCGAAACGACCAGGCCAATCGTGCCGTGCCCGCACATGCCGAGAAAGCCCACGTTGTTGAAGAAGATCACGCCCGCCGAACAGCTGGGATCGTGCGGTTCGCAGAGCAGCGCACCGACCATCACGTCCGAGCCGCGCGGCTCATTGACGATGCCGGCGCGCATGTGGTCGAAGTCGCGGCGGAAAATTTCGAGCCGCTCCTTGAGCGGGCCGCGGCCCAGCTCGGGGCCGCCTTCGGTCACGAGCCGCGTAGGCTCGCCGCCGGTATGGGAGTCGATTACGGTGAGGGCTTTCATGGCGACAATCGTAGGTCTCGCCCGCGTGTCCGTCTTGCTCGAACGGCGCAATGGCAATGACGATTTCGGCATAGCGCACCTGACGCCCTGCCCAATACAGCCCGCGACGAGTCAGCCCGCGCCCCTCAAACCCCTGCGCCGCCCTGGGCGCGGGCGCCGCGTGCGAATAGCTGGCGCAGCCACGCCTCGCCGTTGACGATCAAAAGGCCCGTGAGCACGAGCGCCGAGCCCGCGAGAAACGCCGCATCCACATGCTCGCGCAGCAGCACCACACCCATCGCCACGCCGAACAGCGGCGTCATGAACGAGAGCACGCCAAGACGCGCCGCAAAATAGCGGCGCAGCAGCCAGAACCACGTCAGGTAGCTCACGAAGGCCACGGCGACGGCCTGGAACGCGAGGCTCGCGAGCGCGAGCGGCGCGCTATGAAGCGTGGTCTGGCCGGTGGCGAAGGCGACCGGCAACAGCAGGAAGGCGCACGCGAGCTGATAGAAGAGCGTCTGGGTGGGGGGCGCCTCGCTCAGGCGCGTGGTGCGCACGACGATCGTGGTCATGCCCCACGCCGCGCCGCCGCACAGCGCCATGAAGTCGCCGAGCAGCCAGTCGGGGCCTGCCGTCGCGTTTCTCGAGCCCCCGCCCAGCAGCGTTGGCCCGAGAAACGCGACGGCGATGCCCGCGAACGCAAGGCCGATGCCGCCCCATTGAAGACCGGCGAGGCGTTCATCGGGCAGCTTCAGATGCAGCCCGATCGCGGCGAACATGGGCGCGGTGTAGAGCAGCACGGCCACGTGCGAGGCGTGGGTCCAGCGCAGCGCCTCGGCAACGAACAGGAATTCGAGCGCGAACAGCATGCCCACCGCGAATCCCGAGCGCAGCGCGACGCCGGGCACCCAGCGCTCACGCGTCACGAAGCGGTTGTACAGCCACACGAGCACGGCAGCGATGCCCGAGCGCACGCTCACTTGCATCATGGGCGCGATGTCGCCGGCCACCGCCTTGATGGCCACCTGCTGAAAGCCCCAGACCAGGCACAGCGTCACCATGATGGCCATTGCCGTGCCATCCACATGCTTTCTCATTGCCGAACCGCCGAGTTTCGTTCTTGGTCGACGTAGTATTCCCGCGTCATGATCAAGTCATATAGCGTAAAACTGACAACCGATAGCGGCAGACCGCCAGCGCCACAACTGTGCGCTTCCGCATACATTCGAACAGCATGGCGCGTCTGACTGACTAGAATGTTGGAGTAAAGCCAGGCGATAAAGACGGTCGGTCCGGACGCAACGATTCCGGTGGCGTGACGTTTTCATTCTTTCAAAGGAGGCATGTCCATGACGTGCCTGAACGAAAGGATTGTTGGCGCGGTGTGCCTCCTGCTGAGCGGGTACGCGCTCGCGGACGGCACGCTCGCCGGCCCGCCCGAGGAGATCACGGTCGCCAGCATCGCACCGTTGCCCATGGAAGTCATGACTTCCATCCCGGCGCCGCAGAGCTGGCTGCATCGCTACGAATTCCAGTATCAGGCAGAGCAGCGCGCGCCCTTCGACGCGCAGTTGCCGGACTTCTACAGCGTGAAGATCGACCATGATTTCCGGCTCGGCGGCGAGAGCGCCAGTCTGGCGCCAGGGGCGGCGCAGCCGCAGCAGTCATCCGCGTATCTCCAGATGGGCCGTTCGACCGCGCCCGCGCTCGCGCTCACCGAAGTCCCGAACGCCACGTTGTCGATCGGCGCGCAACCGCAGCGGCGGCTGTCGCTGACCGTCAACGACTGGGTGTTCTCGGGCACCGCGCGCCTCGCGATCCTGCATTCGCGCAGCACCGGCGCAACGCTGACGGTACGGCACGGTTTTTGAGTATGGGCGCTCAAAAATCGATCTTCGCGTTCAGGCTCACCGTGCGCGGGTCGCCCGGCGCGATGTAGTTGTCGTACTGGAACATCCAGTACCGCCGGTTCGTGAGGTTGTCGATGGCCGCGCGCAGCGTCACGTCGTGGCCGCCGATGCGCGTCATATAGTTCGCCCCAACGTCCACGATCATGTAGCCGCCCGTCTCCAGGTTGCCGGCCGGACGCACTTCCGTGTTGCCCGTGTACTTGGCGTCGGCGCCCAGGCGCAGGCCCGGCACGAATGGCACGTCGTAGCTCACGCGCGCCGCCGCGACGAACTGCGGTGCGCCGGCCACGCGATTGCCGTTGTACTGCTGCCCCTTCGCATACCACGTGTCGAGCAGCATGAGATCGCCCGCCACCTCCCAGCTACGACCGAGACGCACGCTGCCGCCCGCCTCGATGCCCTCGTAGATCGAATTGCCGTCCTGCGTGAGCACGTTCTGGGCGTTCGCGTAACTCGCGCCGCGCTCGATGCGGAACAACGCCGCGTTCGCGCTCCAGCGCGCATGCTCGCTCTTGATGCCCATCTCGTACTGGCGCGAGCGCAGCGGCTTCAGCACCGATCCGCCATTTGCATAGATATCCGAAACAACTTGCCCAGGCTCCAGCGATTCCACATAGCTCGCGTAGAGCGTGGTTTGCGGTTCAAGCTTGTACATGAGCGCGAAGGTCGGCGTAATCACGCCGTTCTGCCCATACGATGCAGTCGTCGCACCCGATTCGGCGAAGGACTCCTGATCGTAATTCGTGTAGCGCACGCCCGCGAGCAGCGACCAGCTGCGGGTCAGATCGACGGTGTCGCTCAAGAACAGCGACTTCTGATTGATCTCGCTGGCGCGGTATCTTTGCAGGCCGCTGCCCGAGTAATAGCGGAACGGATTGGGCTCGTAGAGATTGCCCTCGCCCAGCGTCCGGATGACCGTGCCCGCCGCTGTGCCATAGTCGTTGGTCTGATGCTGGAGCGCCGCGCCCAACACCAGATGATGCGTGAGCGGCCCGGTCCTCACGTTGCCTTCGAACGCGCCCTGCCAGTAGATGTCCTGGTGGCCTTCGTCGCCGTTCCAGCGGCTATCGGTGTAGTTGCCCGCCTGGTCGAGCAGCGTGAGCGTGCTTTCGTTGCGGTCCCGCGCCGACTTGCTATAGCTCGCCGAGGTATTGAAGGTCCAGTCGGGTGCGATCTGGTATTTGATGCCGGCCGTGTAGAGCTGCAGGTTGGTGTTCAGATGCTGGTCAGTTCCCGCGAGCCAGTTGGTGCCGCCGCTGACGGTCGCGGGCAGGCTCGAAGCCGTGTAGCTGCCCGTGTAGATGGCCGGCGTCTGGCCGCTCGAACGGCTTTGCTGATAGATCGCGTTGAAATAGACCTGCAGGTCGCGCGTGAGCTGCCCGTCAAGAGCGAGCGCCAGCGAGTTGCGGTTGATGTCGCCTGCGTTGTAAGTCTTGCCCGCTTCGTGCGTGTAGTTGATGCGCGCGCCGAACCTGCCGTCGGGGCCGAAGCGGCGGCTCAAATCGACGTGCTGGGTAAGCACGCCGTCCATGCGATAGCCGAGGTCGAAGCTCGTGACCGGGTCCTGGCCCGGCCTCTTTGTGACGTAATTGACCATGCCGCCCGGCTGCGCAAAGCCGTACATGAAACCGCCGAGCCCCTTGAGCAGCTCGACGCGCTCGAGATTCTCGTAGGGCATGGTGATGCCGTACGAAATGAACGGATTGCCGTCGATGCGAAAGCCGTTCTGCCAGTCGATCGGCAGGCCGCGAATCGTGATGTAGGTGGCCCACGCACTATAGGCATTGCTGTTGTCGGTGACCGATGCATCGCCAGCGAACACGTCGCCGAGCTTGTTCGCCTGGCGGTCGGCGAGATCTTCGCCCGTGACCACCGTGGTCGAGAACGGGGTATCGAGCTGCGAGCGCGTGCCGAGCGCGCCATTCGACACCGGCGTGTCCAGATGCAGCGGCGAGTCGGCCACGGCGGCGGCGCTCACCTTCACGGCAGGCAGCGACTGTTCGGTGATGGACGGCGCGGCGCCTGCGGCTGCCCCATCGGGTGTCGCGACGCGTGGGGCGGCCCCATCAGGTATCGCGACGTTCGCGCCGCTTGCGGCATGCGGCCGCCCGGCGGCGCCCCCGTCCGCGGCGGATTGGGCGAAAGCGGACTGGGCCGCGGCGGCAAACGTCAGCCAGGCGGCAATCCGCACTGGGCGGTGGAGCCTGCGTCCCGTACGGCGCGTGGTTCGTTGGTTGTTCATATCGGCCAGAGTTGGAGAGCCTTCTGCGCCGGAATATTCCGAAACACAAATGCGACTCATTCTCATTACATATCGGCCGGGATATTAGCAAAGCCTTTTGTCTTTTGAAAGCCTCTGGTGGAAATTCGTCAGGATGCGCGACGCAGGTCGAGTGCGCGCTCGCGGAACCGGCGGTTTAATGCCCGTTTAAGACTGCGTCCGCATAGTTTTCGGCGACTCCCTTGGGGAGTTGCATGAGTCTTTCGTGTTGATTCGAGCACTATCGATCGAAGGAGGTACGAAAATGCGATTACGTTCGTATTTGGCGTTGGGAGCGCTGGCGCTCGCCCCGATGCTTGCTCAGGCCGGCGAGGGGGGCGCGTCGATGGACGGGCAGCACGCCGCGCGGCCGATGTTCGTCAACGTCAACGGCCAGGCGGTGCCGGTGAAGGCCGAAACCCACGTCGTCCAGACGGCCATGGGCCCGATGAAGGTCAGTACGTGGAGCTGGCGCAGCCCCGGCGGGAGCGCCAGCTACGAAATGCAGACGAGCACGGGCGGCGCGCCGTCCGCCGCCGCGCTGCGGCAGATGCAGGCCGCCCAAGCGCAAATGGTGGCGATGCAGCAGCAAATGATGGCCATGCAACAGCAAATGATGGTGCTCCAGCATGCCGCCTTCGCTGATGGATTCGCGATGCCGGCGCCACGGAACGTGGTTTTTGCGGTGCCGTTGTGGGCCATGCCGGACCCTGTGGTGATCGTGGAGCCGGCGCAGCGAGTGCCGGCGCCTGCTGTGGCGCCGCAGAATCCGCTGCCGACCGCGCCGGCAAGGTCGCCGGGGATCAGAGCGTAGGGAAGCGTTTTCGGCCACCTGTCTGCCAGGTCGTGTTTATGAAGCCGCCGGCGTTTGCCGGCGGCGTTGTTTCTCGCGGGAGAAAACTTGCGCGCCCCGCATAGCCCCCTCACGACCCCGCCCCGCTCTCTTCCCTGCACAACCGCCACCCACGCGCGCGCGCGCCCGTTGCCTGCGCCTCGCTCGCCGCTTCTCTCCACCAGCGCTCGCCACGCCGCGGCTCCACGAGATCGAGCCGCTCGCCCATGCGCGGCGTGGCCAGCGCCACGCCGCGCGCGAGCGACAGGCCCGTCACGCGCTCGAAAGGCTCCTGCCAGTGATGCATCGCCAGATCGAAGGTGCCGTTGTGGATCGGCACGAGCCAGCGGCCGCGCAAGTCGAGGTGCGCCTGCACCGTTTCCTCGGGCTGCATATGCACATGGGGCCACTGCGCATCGTAAGCGCCGGTCTCGATCAGCGTGACGTCGAACGGCCCGAGGCGCTCGCCAATCTCGCGAAAGCCGTCGAAGTAACCCGTATCGCCGCTGAAGAACACCCGCAGATCGGCATCGGCGATCACCCACGAGGCCCATAGCGTGCTATCGCCGTCGAACAGGCTGCGCCCGGAGAAGTGCTGCGCGGGCGTGGCCGTGAATGTGATGCCCATCACTTCCGCGCTTTGCCACCAGTCGAGTTGGCGCACCTTGGCCGCGTCGATACCCCACTCGATCAGCCGCTCGCCCACGCCCAGCGGCGTGAGAAACAGGCCCGTGCGAGCGTCCAGCGCGAGCACGGTCTCGCGGTCGAGGTGGTCGTAATGATCGTGCGAAAGAATCACGCCGCGCAGCGGCGGCAAATCGGCAAGCGCAATGGGCGGCGCGTGGAAGCGCTTCGGGCCCATGCGCTTGAACGGCGAGGCGCGCTCGCCGAACACCGGGTCGGTGAGCCAGTATTCGCCGCGCAACTTCAAAAGCAGCGTCGAATGGCCGAGCCGGTACAGGCTGCGCTCGGGCGCGGCATCGAGATCCGCCCGGCTCAGCGCGTCGACGGGCAGCACGCCAGCCGGCCCCGTGCCCCGCGGCTTCCTGAACAACACGTTCCACGCGATGCGAAGCGTCTTCGCAAAGCCTTCCTGCGGACGCGGGCGCACGTTGCGAAAGCGCGTGCCGTCGTGCTGCGGCGAGCCGTCCGAGACGACGCGCGAGCGCCGCGCCGCAGCGAGTCCGAAGGTTCGGCCAAGGAAATCAGGGATCGATGCCATGGAGTGTTTCCGCAAAGTAGACTCATCAGTGTAGTTTATTTTCTGGATAAGTAAACTGCACGGTGTAAAAGAGGTTGCCTGCGTCAGGCCAGCGAATTTTTGATAGCATCGGGATAGCGGTTACAGACCTTTAAACACCTTTCCCGATTAAATGATCGACGCTCGCCAGCTCAGATACTTCACCGCCGTGGTCGAGGAATTGCATTTCGCGCGCGCGGCGGATCGCCTCGACATCGCGCAATCGGCGCTGAGCGCCCAGATTCAGCGTCTCGAGCAAGACCTCGGCGTGCGCCTGCTGAACCGCAACAAGCGCCAGCCCGTCACGCTCACCGATGCCGGGCGGCTGTTCCATGCCGAAGCCGTGGCGGCCTTACGGCATATCGAACGCGCCGATCAGATCGGCCGACTGGCGGCCCGCGGCCTGGCCGGCATCGTGCGGATCGGCTACGTGGCGTCGGGCGTGTCCAGCGGCGCGCTCTCCGCGATGCTGCGCGACTTCCGTCTATCGCATCCGAACGTGCGCGTCGACGTCGTGCCCATGGAAACGCCGCGCCAGTTCGAAGCGCTCGATGGCGGCGAAATCGATATCGGCATCGCGCGGCCGAGGCGCCAATATCCGCCCGGCATCGTGGCCACGATCGTCCATACCGAGCGCCTCATGGTTGCGATGGCCGACACGCACCCGCTGGCGACGCGCCGCAAGCTGATGGCGCGCGACCTGAAGGACCAGAGCTTCATTTCGCCTCAATTCGACGAGGACGAAGGATTCGGCGAGGTGCTGTCCGCATTGGGCGCCGCCGGCGGTTTCTCGGCTTTTCTCGACTATCGCGTGCGCGACTTCATCTCCGGGCTCAGCCTCGCGTCGGCCGGCTATGGCGTCGCCGTGGTGCCCGAATCGATGTCCCATTTCACGCAGCCGGGCCTCTGCTACAAGCCCATTGCCGATTTCGAACATCCCGTTCACCTCGCGCTGGCGAGCCGGCGGCGGGAACTCTCCCCCGCCGTGCGCGCGTTCGTCAGCGCATCGCTCGCGCGCCCAGGCGACGAGCCAGCCTGAGCGCGCGCCGCGTTACGGCAGCAGCACCGCCGATCCGATGGTCTTGCGCGGTTCGGCGCAGATTTCAATGCGCATCGACACGCGCGAGATCGCGCGCATAGCTGCGTTTGCCGATGAAAAATGCCGTGGCCGAAATCACGCTGACGAACGGCATGTACTGCAAGGCGCCATGCAAGCCGATGCGGTCCGCGAAGAAGCCGGTGAAGTACGGCCCCGGCGCGGTGCCGAGCAGGTTGTAGGTGATTGCCAGCAGCGCGAAAGCCGATGCGTGAATGGCGCGCGGCGTGAGATTCGCCACCATGGCGCCACCCGGGCCATTGGTTCCCGACGTGATGAACATCGCCACGCCGATCAGCACGAGTTGCAGTGCGCCCGGCGCGAGACGGAACGCAATTGCGAGCAGCGCGAACACCGTGAGGCAATAGAGGAACGCCGCGTCCCACTTGCGCGCCGGCCGCGTTTTGCTGATCCGGTCGGCGATCAGGCCGCATGCGATCATGCCGACGCCCGAGAGCATCACGAACCCGGCTGCCGTCAGCGCGGCCCGGCCCGTTGCCATCCCGTAGTAGCGGTTCAGATAGCTCGGCATCCACGCCCATAGCGACGCCGTGCAGAACAACTGCAAGCCGCTGCCTAGATACGCGCAAACGAGCGAGCGTGACGATGCAATGCCGCCGATCAGGCTGCGCAACGTCGCCCGCGCGCCCAATGCCGCCGGTGCGCCACCTGGGTTCCCCGACTGGTAGCGCGATACCCGCCCTTCGGTCACGACGGCGCGGAACACGATCACCAGCACCATGCCGAAGATCCCCATCGAGGCAAACGACCACGGCCATCCCAGATGGGCCGCGATCGCGCCACCGCACGCGAGCCCCAGCACCGAGCCGAACGACGCGCCCGCCGTGAAGGCCGCGAAGAGAACGGCGCGCATGGAGACGGGAAAGACGCTCAACAGGAGCGCGGGCGCCACCGCACCGTAAGCCGCCTCGCCGATGCCGACCAGCGCGCGCGCAGCGAGCATTTCGCCATAGTTCGTGGAGACGGCGCAGCCCAGCGTGGCGAGGCTCCACAGGGCCGCCATGATGAAGATGCTCTTGACATGCCCCCAGCGCGCGGCCAGCAGTGAAAGCGGCAGCGTGAGCGTGCCCACCAGCAGCGCCACCACGCTGTTGAGCGAGCCGAGCTGCGTGTCCGACAACTGCCACGCCGCCTTGATCAGCGGGAACACGGCCGTGAGCACCTGCCTCGACATGTAGTCGGACATCACCAGGCCCAGGGTCAGCGCAAACACGACCCACGGATACAGCGGCTGCTTTGCTCGTCCGGCAGCGGCGATCTTCTGCCCGGCCTCCATGTCCTGCATCTTCATTAGCGCTCCTTTCTTTTTGGTCTTTGGCTCGCTTCGTCAAACCACACCAGCGGCCTTCAATTGCCCGATCCGCTCATCGGAGATCCCGAGCAGCGCATGCAGCACGTCTGCCGTGCCTTCGCCGAGCTGCGGCGGCGCGCGCCGCACCGGAGGACGCGCGCCGTCGAGGCGATACGGCGGCGCCAGCACGCTCGCGCGGCCGCCCTCCGGGTGGTCGTGCGTCGCCACGAGCCCGGCGTCGGTCGCCCGCTTCGACGTCAGCGCCTCATGCACGCCCAGCACTTCGCCGCACGGAATGCCGGCCCCTCTCAGGCGCTCCAGCAAATCCTGGCGCTTGCGCCGGCCCAGTTCGCGATCGATTTCCGGCAGCAGTGCCGCGCGGTGCTCGGCCCGGCCGAGATTGGTCCTGAAGCGCTCGTCGTCGACGAGATCGGGGCGCTCGATCACCTCGCGGCAGAAGCGCTCGTACTGCCCGTTATTGCCGACCGTGATGACGAGCGGCCCGTCTTCCGCCTCGAACACGCCATACGGCACGATAGACGGATGGGCGTTGCCGACGCGCAGCGGGTCTTCGCCCTTCATCAGCGCTTCGAGGCCGTAGTACGAGGTAATCATCAGGCCGCAATCGAACAGCGCCATCTCGATGTGGCGCCCCTTGCCGGTGCGCTGGCGCTCGAACAGCGCCGCGAGGATGGCCTGGGCCGAGTACATGCCGGTGAAGAGATCGACCGCCGCCACGCCGAACTTCAGCGGCGGCTGGCTGGCTTCGCCGTTCAGCGCCATCAGTCCGGCCTCGCCCTGCACCACGAGGTCGTAGCCGGGCCGCGTGGCTTCCGGGCCCGTGCGGTCGTAGCCGGAGATCGAGCAGTAGATCAGGTCCTCGCGCACCTGTTTCAGCTGCTCATAGCCGAGCCCCATCTTTTCCACGCCGCCGAACTTGAAGTTCTGGATCACGACGTCGCTTTGGCGCGCGAGATCGCGCACGATCTGCTGGCCTTCGGTCGTCTGCAAGTCGACCGTCACCGAGCGCTTGTTGCGGTTCGCGCTGTTGAAATAGGACGTCTGGGTCGAACCGACCCGCAGCCCCCAGTCGCGCGTGTCGTCGCCGCGACGCGGATGTTCGATCTTGATGACTTCGGCACCGAGATCGCCCAGCACCGTCGCGCACCAGGGACCCGCCAGCACGCGGGAAAGATCGAGAACGCGCACGCCCGCAAGCGGCAGCGATGAATTCAGATTCGACATGGCAAGTCCGGAGAGTCAGGGTTCAGGGCAGCAGCAGCGCGCACCGTGCGAGCGTCTTTCAGTAGATTTCGAACAGGGCCGCGGCGCCCATTCCGCCGGAGATGCACATCGTGACGACCGCGTACTTCACGCCCCGGCGACGTCCTTCGAGCAGCACATGCCCCGCGAGACGCGCGCCAGTCATACCGAACGGATGACCGACGGCAATCGCTCCACCGTTCACGTTCAAGCGTTCGTCCGGAATGCCCAGGCGCTGCTGGCAGTAGATCGCCTGCGAGGCGAAAGCCTCGTTGATTTCCCAGAGGCCGATGTCGTCCATCGCGAGGCCATGGCGCGCGAGCAGCTTGGGCACCGCGAACACGGGGCCAATGCCCATCTCGTCGGGCTCGCAGCCGGCCATCGCGAGGCCGCGGAACGCGCCGAGCGGCGCGACGTTGCGGCGCTCGGCTTCCTTCGCTTCCATCATGACGCATGCCGAAGCACCGTCCGAAAGCTGCGATGCATTGCCCGCCGTGACGAACTTCTCCGGCCCCTTGACGGGCGCCAGCTTCGCGAGCGCATCGTACGTCGTGCCCCGGCGATTGCAGGTATCGACATCGATCGTCACCTCGCGCTGGCTCACTTCGCCGGTTTGCTTGTCCGTGACGGCCATCGTCGTGATGACCGGCACGATCTCCTCCGCAAAGCGGCCCGCGCGTTGTGCGGCTTCGGTCTTGTGCTGGCTCGCCACCGAAAAGCGGTCCTGCGCTTCCCGGCTGATCCCATAGCGCTGCGCGACGATATCGGCGGTGTCGATCATTTCCATGTAGAGCGCCGGCTTGTGCTCGACGAGCCACGGGTCCAGGTCGCTCGCGCGATGCAGGTCGCGGCGGATGCCCGAGATGCTTTCGACGCCGCCCGCGATCATGGCCGGCGCGCCATCGACGACGATGCGGCCCGCGGCAATCGCCACCGCCTGCAGACCCGATGCGCAAAAGCGGTTGACGGTCGTGCCGGCAATCGAAAGCGGCAAGCCGGCACGCACCACGGCCTGACGCGCGACGTTGCGGCCGGTGATGCCTTCGGGATAGCCGCAGCCGAGGACGGCGTCCTCGATCGATTCCGGATCGATGCCGGAGCGCTCCACGGCGGCGCGCACGGCGAACGACGCGAGCGCCGGGCCGGGCGTGATGTTGAATTCGCCGCGGTGCGCCTTGGTCAGCGGCGTGCGTGCAGTGGAGACAATGACGGCTTCGCGCATGAGCAGGAATCCTGAGTAAAAATTGAAATGGGCAAATCAGGCGGAGTGAGCACAGCCCACGCTCGGCGGCGGCGGCCGCCGCGACTACGAAGCAGCGTTTCTGAATACGCGGCGCATCGTCTCGTCTCCATGTACTGATCGATCTTTCAGCACATTGTCGAGCGACGGTTATAGCTTGACAATCACAGTGCCGATTGACGGACTGTTAACAGAGAATTGACAGCGAGAGAATCGACAGCGAGACGCCACGGAGGACAAGGACGCGGCACCGGCCCCACTGGTCATTTCCAGTTTTGGGCAAGCTCGAGAATCTGGTCGTGCAGGAAGTCGATCAGCGCTTGCGTCGCGGGCGACGGATAGCGGTTGGGCAACGTGACGATGTACAGCGTGCTTTGCCGACCCACGACGCGATAGGACTGCAGAACCGGCAGCAAATCCCGGTTCGCCTGCAGGTGGATCACATAGTCCGGCAGCACGCCGATCCCCATGCCCTCGCGCACCGCCTCCGCAAGGAACGGATAATCGGTTGATTCCAGCGCGGGCGGGACGGTAATCGTGTGGGTGTCCGCGGCATTCTCGCGGTGCAGGAGTTCGATCGGCACGCGCCGGCCGCCATAGGGCGCGCAGATGAGCGCGTGCTGTTCGAGGTCGGCCGGGCACTCGATCGGACCCTGCTCGCGCAGATAATCGGCCGACGCGCACAGGCTCCATTCAAACGAGCAGATCTTGCGCGCGACGCAATCGAGCGGCGGCGTCGAGGTAATCCTGAGCGCGACATCCACTTCTGCCGCAATCAGGTCCTCGATCCAGTTGTTGAACGTGACCGTCAGCGCAATGCCCGAGTTCGCACGCGCGAATTCGAGCAGCTTCGCGCCGGCGAACAGCCTGCCGAAGCCGGTTGGCACGCTGATACGCACCCGGCCGCGCAGCGTCTTGCCGAGGCTGTCGATCGACGCGCGGGCCGTGCCCAGTTCTTCCACGATGCGCCGGCCGCTGTCGTACAACGTGCTTCCCGCCTGCGTCAGTTCAAAGCTGCGCGTCGAGCGGCGCAGCAGTTGGGCGCCGGTTTCGCGCTCCAGCAATTTCAGCCGCTGGCTCACGTTCGCACGCGTCATGCCGAGCTTTCGCGCCGCGGCGCTGAGGCTGCGCGCTTCCACGATTTCGACGAACAGGCCGATCAGGTTCAGGTCCATGGCTGGATTTCGGGCTTTCTCATGCGGATTCCAGCGCGACATCTTACGCGCCTGGCCCGCCAGCATGGCCGGGCTGTGCGCGACGCCCACGCGGTGTGCGCGTTTGTCAAATTGTGGCGCGTTCGGTCAAGCGCGCCATTGGCATCGCGCCCACAATCGCAAGCAGATGCGAGCCCAATTTCAATATCCATGTCTACGGAGACGTCACCATGCAGATCAAACCCCTCACCTGTTCGATTGGCGCCGAACTCCGGGATGTGAGTATCGCCGACGTGGCGAAAGACGATGCCCTGTTTGCCGACATCAAGGCATTGCTGTTGAAGCACCGGGTGCTGTTTTTCCGCGACCAGGACATTACGCGCGCCGACCATGTCGCGTTCGCGAGCCGCTTCGGCGATCTGGAAGACCATCCGGTTGCCAACACGGTGCCGGGCTACCCGGGCCTGATCGAGATCTACAAGAGCGAGAAGCGGGACCACTTCGAGAACACCTACCACAGCGATGCGTCGTGGCGGGCCAAGCCGCCCAAGGGCGCGGTGCTGCGCTGCATTTCGTGCCCGGAAGTGGGCGGCGACACCATCTGGGTGAATATGGTGGAGGCGTACAAGAATCTGCCCGACGACATCAAGGCAAAGATCGAAAGCTTGCGCGCCAAGCACGGGATCGAGCATTCGTTCGGCGCGGTCATGACCGCCGAGGAGCGCGAAGAGCTGGTGCGCAAGTACCCGCTGGTCGATCACCCGGTGGTGCGCACGCACCCGGAAACGGACGAAAAAATCCTTTATGTGGGCCCGTTCTCGACTCACTTTATTAATTACCATACGCCCGGGAACGTGCGTTTCGGGCAGGACAAGACGCCGGGCGCGAGCCTGCTGCTGAACTACCTGATCAGCCAGGCGGCCATTCCCGAGTACCAGGTGCGCTTCAAATGGGAACCGGGCAGCGTCGCGATCTGGGACAACATCGCAACACAGCACTACGCGGTGAGCGACTACTGGCCTGCGCCGCGCCGGATGGAACGCGCGACCATCATGGGCGACCGGCCGTTCTGATAGCCTTTCGCGTGGCACCCCGCCACGCGGATCCCCTTCATGCAACACGTCGACAAGCTGATACGCAGCGCCAGCCTGAACGGCTACATCGAACTGGTGGAGTCGCTCGGGCGCGATCCGTATGCGTTCCTGCGCGCAGCGGGCATCTCGGCGCGCGTGCTCGACAACCCCGAGGCGCTGATCCCCAGCCACGCCGTGCGCGAACTGCTGGAGGTCGCCGCACGCGAGACCGGCGTCGAGGATTTCGCGCTGCGGCTCGCGGCGCGGCGCTCGCTCTCCAACCTCGGCCCGATCTGGCTCGTGCTCAAGGACGAGCCCACCCCGCGGCAGGCGCTCGATACCTTGTGCCGCTACGAAAAGCTGCTGAGCGCCGCGCTGGTCACGCGCATCGAAGAGGCCGGCCAGTCCGTGGTGATCCGCGAAGCGCTGCTGCCGAGACCCGGACTCTCCACGCGCCAGGCAATGGAGCTCGCGGTGGCCGTGAAACTGCGCATTCTGCGCGAACTGATCGGCCCGCAGTGGCGTCCTCAGCAGGTTTGCTTCACACATCGCCCGCCGGCCGACATGACGCCCTACCGGGTCTTCTTCGGCCGCAATCCTCAGTTCAATCAGCCGTTCAACGGTCTCGTATGCGCGGCGGCCGACCTGTCGATGCCGCGCATGCGCGAGGACCCGGGAGCCGCGCACTTCGCTCGAGACTATCTGGAAACGGCGCTGCGGCGCCGTGGCGAGGGCATGCGCGAAGCCTGCCGGGAAATGATCCTGGCGTTGCTCCCGGGCGGACGATGCACGGCGCAACTGGTGGCGCGGCATCTGCACGTGGACCGCCGCACGCTGCACCGCCACCTCGGCGACGAAGGGCTGACGTTCTCGGCGATGCTCAACCAGATGCGCGAGGAACTGGCGGTGCGCCACTTGCTCGAGAGTGACCTGCCGGTCGGCGAGGTCGCGGTGCTGCTGGGCTTTTCCGCACACAGCAGTTTCAGCCACTGGTTCCGCGCCGCGTTCGGCTGCAGCGTCTCGCAGTGGCGCAAGCAAGCGGACCTTCAAGCGGATAACCCGGCAGACAAGCAATCGGATAATCAATCGGCCAGCCGGAACGCACCGGCCGATTGACTGGCTCTGCCAAACCCGCACCGCGGCGATCAGGCGGTCTTGCGCAGGAAGCCCTGGTTGCCGCCGTTGCGGTTAGGCGCAAAGCCGTTTTCGTGCAGCGATTCCTCCACCGTGTCGTAGAACACGCCGATCTTGCTGATCTCGCGCGCCTCTTTTGCGGTGGCAATGGGACGGCCGAACTCGCGCGAGATGCGCACGAGCTGTTCGATCTGCTTCACGGTGCTCTGCTTCTCGGTGCGCGACTGGTTCCACAGGCAGTCTTCCGTGCCGCAGCGCACGTGCAGGCCCATCGCGATGCCCATCATGTTGACCGGCAACACGTTGCGCACGTTGCTCTCCACCGTCACCACCGCGCCATCGGGCACTGCGCGGATAAAGTTGGCGAGGCTGTAGACGTTCGGCGTATCCATGCCGCCCGCGATGGCCACCCAGTTCATCACCAGCGGCCCTTTGTAGAAGCCGCGGCGCATCAGCCGCTCCACCGACTCGAAGCTGTTGAGGTTGTAGCACTGGAACGCGCTCTGGATGCCTCTCGCGCTCAGGCGGCGCACATGCTCCTCCACCCAGCCCGGCTGCGCGGGAACCGTCATTTCCTTGTAGGCGTTGAAGAGCGTCGGGTTCTCGCGCGAAGTGCCCCGGAAGTCGGCGTCCTCGGCCTGATCGGTGACGTTCATCTGCGAGGTGTTGACCGTCACCGTGACCTGGTCGGGCGCCGGATCGAGCTCGGCCAGCATGTGGCGGGTGTCGTCGGAGAGCCACTTGGCGGCCTGCCCTTCGTTTTCGGGGGCGAACGAGATCGAGCCGCCCACCTGGATGATCATTTCCGGCACCGCCTTGCGCACTCCGGCGATCAGTTCATTGAACTTCGACAGACGCTTGCTGCCCTTGCCGTCCAGTTCGCGCACGTGCAGGTGCAGCACCGTCGCGCCCGCGTTGTAGCAGTCCACCGCCTTCTGGATCTGTTCCTCCATCGTGACCGGAATGTCCTCCGGAAAGTCGCTGGGCAACCAGCCCGGCGCATAAGGCGCGGCCGTAATGATCAGGGGTTGCTGGTTCTCGGGGAACAGATGGCCGTCGAGGAAATTCATGATGCGTCTCCAGAGGAAATGGCTGCTGCTGGCTCGAGCAGGAGCGGTCGTCGACGAGGCCGGAGCGCGGTCTTGAGCAGCGCGTCCGGCTTCGATTCATGACGACAAGTATCTGGGGCGGCTACCTTTCCCGCTTGCTTATCTGGGACAATCAATTGCTTTGTTGGGACACGGTCCACGGGGTTTACTGGATGCCACAGTCCCACGAATTCCGCTTGCCAGCAACATCCTCACGCAAGCACGTCGCTCGTAACCTCCTCGACTGAACGCGCCCCCAGCATCGCCATGTTCCTGTCCACCTCGTCGCGCAGGAGCCCAATCGCGTGCCGCACGCCCGCCTCGCCGCCCACCGCCGCCGCATACATGAACGGGCGCCCGACGAACACGAACCGCGCGCCAAGCGCGAGCGCCTTCAGCACATCCGCGCCACGCCGGACTCCGCTGTCCATCATCACGGCCAGATCGTCGCCGACGGCCTCGCAAATCTCCGGCAGCACCTGCAAGGGCTCGACCGCGCCATCGAGCTGACGTCCGCCATGGTTCGAGACGATGATGCCGTCCGCGCCGATGGACGCCGCGCGTCGCGCGTCGTCGGCGTGCAGGATGCCCTTGATCACGAGGTTGCCGCTCCAGCACGCGCGGATCCGGGCGATGTCCTCCCATGACAGATGATCGCGGCCCGTGGTGTCGCGAATCGCCGACGCGGACAGCATTGGCGCGCCGCGCGTCGCGAACGAGTTTTCGAAGTGAGGCATGCCATGCTGGATCAAGGTCCGCAGGAACGTGCCGCAGAGCCACCGGGGCCGCGCGAGGCCGTCCATCGCGAGACGCAGCGACGGACGCAGCGGCAGCGAAAATCCGGTGCGAACGTTGTTCTCGCGGTTCGCCCACACAGGGATGTCGACCGTGACGACGAGCGTCGCGAAGCCCGCGGCCTGGACGCGCTCGATCAGCGCGTCGCGGCGCGCGGCGTCGCCGGGGAGATAGGCCTGGAACCAGGTGCCCGGCGCGGCGGCATGGACGGTCTCCATCGGGATCAGCGAGGTGCCGCTCATGATCGCGGGAATCTGCTCGCCCTGCGCGGCCTGGGCCAGCGCGATATCGCCGCGATATGCGGAAATCGCGCTGATGCCAACCGGTGCAATTCCGAACGGCGACGCGTAGGTGCGGCCGAAGATCGTGGCGGCCTGCGACCGGCGCGCGACGTCCACCAGCACCTTCGGCCGGAATTTCAGGCGCTCGAATGCGCTGCGGTTCGCTGCGAGCGACAGCTCGTCCTCGGCGGCGCCGGAAATGTAGCCGTACAGCGGGCGCGGCAGAAACCCCCGCGCCGCCGCCTCGAAGTCGGCCAATGAAAGGATCTTGCGAAGCCGCGCCGGAACGTCGTGCTTCACGCCATACGCGGCCTGGCTCTTCTGCGCGGCACGCGGAAGCGGCTGGACGTCCGCGGCGCCGAGGTGATCTTCCATCTGTCTCTCCACAATCTGCTTCTTCAAACGCTTCAAAAGAACGCTTCAAAAGAACACTTCAAACGGCTCGACGCCCGGTCCGGCCGGGCAAGCGTCCTGCCGGACCCGGCGCACGCTGCATCACTGCGCGAACGTGCCCCGCTGTCGCATCAGTTCGCGAAAGAGCGCCTCGTTCTTTTCGAACGGCGCGCGGCCGTGGACATAGAAATAGTTGTTCAGGACAACCAGGTCCCCTGCCGGCAGGACGACTTCCTTCGTGCCCCGCGAAGCTTCCATCGATGCCGAAAGGTCATGCAGATAAGCGGCCTCTTCCCGGTTCGCAGGCTGCACGAACTGGTCGATGAACGACAGCGACAAACCGAATTCGCTCTGGAAAAATACCGGGCGCTCGACCCGCTCGCTCACGTTCTTGGAGCCGGGCGCTTTGTAAAGGAACGGCCGTGTCGCGAGCTTGTGGTTCACGAAGCGCTCGCACTCGTCCCAGTCATCGAGGTGCAGGAAACGCGACTCGCCACCGATCGCGTTCTGCTCGGCGAACTTCATCATCAGCAGCCAGTCGGTGGCTTCGGTGACGAACGTGCCGTCGGTGTGCATCGTGAACAGACGATAGGCCTGGCGCAGGTACGAGTCGCTGTCGTCGGTATGCCTGACCACGAAGCGCGCGTAATAGGTGCCCGACATGGAGTCGTGATTGCTCGGCCCGAGGAGATGGCCGATGGCCGTGCCAAACTTGACGTAGTCCGAACTATCTTGCGACAGTCCCTGAAGACCGATCGTGAAACCGCCATGGTTGCGGTCCTTGACGAGGTCGACCAGGGTGCGCGCGAACGCGTTGCCGAGCCGCTTGATCAGCAGGTCGGTCAGGTGGTAGCGCATGAACGGCACATACTCGAGATTCTGGATATCGATCTCGCGGACGTCTTCCAGGAACTGTTCGAGCGCGTCGCGCTCGGCGCTCACGTGAATGATCCGGTGATGGTGCGGATGTGGCGACAGACGAAACGACGACGGATGCGAGGTGGCAAGCGAGTCGGCAAGCATGAGTTCCATGGAGTTCTCCGTTGAGACGAATGACTCCATTTGAGCGCGCTTTTTTGATATCAACCAGCGTCTAAATATGAATATTTATTCGCAAATCAAGATTAAAAATGGTCGCTTCTCTGTGTACGCGGCCGGGCGCGGCTTCCCCGTCCTCGAGGAGAGCCACGCGAAGGCGACGCTCAGTGAGCAGCGCGCTCACGCGCTGCACCGCGCGGGCGCGGCATGCCGGGCGTCCGCAATCAGGCGATCTTGCGCAGATGGCCTTGCTGTCTGCCGGCGCGGTTCGGTGCGAAGCCGTTGGCCTCCAGGGTTTCTTCCACCGTGTCGTAGAACACGCCGATCCGGGAGATCTCGCGGGCCTCTTTGGCCGTGGCGATCGGCCGGCCGAACTCGTGCGAAATGCGCACCAGCTGCTCGATCTGCGCGGGCGTGCCGATCTTGGCCGTGCGCGACTGATTCCACAGATTGTCCTCGGTGCCCGTGCGCACGTGCAGGCCCATCGCGATGCCCATCATGTTCACCGGCAGCACATTGAGTACGGAGCTTTCCACCGTCACCACCGCGCCATCGGGCACCGCACGCATGAAATTGGCCAGGCTGTAGATGTTGGGCGCATCCATGCCGCCGCCGATCGCGACCCAGTTCATCACCAGCGGCCCCTTGTAGATGCCGCGGCGCATCAGTCGCTCCACCGATTCGAAGCTGTTGATGTTGTAGCACTGGAACGCGCTTTGAATGCCGGCGGCCGAAAGGCGCCGGATATGCTCCTCGGCCCAGCCGGGCTGCGCAGGCACCGTCATTTCCTTGTAGGCATTGAACACCGCCGGGTCTTCCATTGAGGTCCCCTGGATGTCACGCGCATCGAATTGCTCCAGGATGTTCATCTGCGAGGTGTTGATCGTCACCGTCACCTGGTCGGGCTTGGGATCCAGCTCGGCCAGCATGTGGCGCGTGTCGTCCGAAAGCCACTTGGCGGCCGCGCCCTCGGTTTCCGGCGCGAAACTGATGGAGCCGCCCACCTGGATGATCATCTCCGGCACGCGCGCGCGCACGCCGGCAATCAGCTCGTTGAACTTCGACAGACGCTTGCTGCCCTTGCCGTCCAGCTCGCGCACGTGCAGATGCAGCACCGTCGCGCCGGCGTTGTAGCAGTCCACTGCCTTCTGGATCTGCTCCTCCATCGTGACGGGAATTTCCTCAGGGAAGTCCGAGGGCAGCCACGACGGCGCATAGGGCGCGGCTGTAATGATCAGCGGCTGCTGGTTTTCGGGAAACAGGTGTCCGTCGAGGAAATTCATGGCGTGCCTCCTGGATAAGCATCTAATGGATAGTGAGTAGAAGGATATCGCCCTCAAATCGACGATGAAGTATTATTTGGGACATTCGATGTCGAAATTGGGACACCGCCATGCAACGATTCATGCTGACGATCCGCAGCGCCAGCCTCACCGGCTATACCGATCTCGCCCGCCATGTGGGGCTGGATCCCGCACGCATGCTGCGCAAGGTCGGCTTGAATGCCCGCGATCTCGTGAATCCCGATACGCCCATCAGCACCAATGCGGTCCGCGAGCTGCTGGAAATCAGCGCCGCAGCTGCGAGCGTGGAAGATTTCGGCTTGCAACTGGCCATGCGCCGCCGGCTGTCCAACCTGGGACCGATCAGCGCGGTCATGAGCGAAGCGCCCACGGTGCGGGATGCGCTCGAGAGCCTGTGCCGTTACATGCGCCTGATTAATGCGTCGCTGCTGACCCGCATTGAAGAACATGGCGATGCCGTCTTGATTCGCGAAAACATTCTGGTGAGCGACAAGAATTCGGTGCGGCAGTCCATCGAGATGGCGGTCGGCGTGCTTTATCGGAGCATGGAGGAACTGCTCGGGTCGAACTGGCGGCCGCGCAGCGTCTGCTTCGAGCACCGTCCACCGGATGGCGCGACATGCCATAAGACCTTCTTCAGATCGGCAGTCGAATTCAATTCGAGTTTCAACGGCATCGTGTGCCACGCAAAAGATCTGGCCGCCTATCGGCCCGGCGGCGATTCGCAGATGGCGCTCTATGCCCGGCGCTTTCTGGATCAGGCGCTGTCGGGCGCCAACGAAAGCGCCACGCATACCATTCGTCAGGTGATCGTTGCGATGTTGCCCAACGGCCGATGCACGGCCGACCAGGTGGCGAGGCATCTCGGCGTGGACCGTCGGACTCTGCATCGGCGCCTGGCCGCCGAGGAGACGAGCTTTTCGTCGCTGCTTCAGGTCGTTCGCTGCGAACTCGCCTCGCGGCAGATCCGCGATAGCGACCGCTCGCTCGCGGAACTCGCGGATCTGCTCGGTTTTTCCAGTTCGAGCGCGTTTGCTTTCTGGTTCAGAAAGCACTTCGGCATGACGGTTTCGAACTGGAGGGAGGCCAGATAGGTTGGGAAGGCGCGTGCGCCGCTCTCGCTACGCGGCCGTTGCGGGGCGCGGAACCCGGCCCGTGCGCGTGGCACGCGCCAGCACATTGGCCACGACGATGCCGATCAGCGCCATCGCGGCCATCGAAGCAAACACATAGTGATAGCCCGTCACCCCAGGATACGCATCCAGCAGCGCGCCGTAGATCATGAACGCAAACATCCCCGGCGCATAGCCGATGAGGCAGGCTACACCGAAGGCGGCACCGCTGATTTCATTGGGAATCCCGGCCTCCTCCATCGGCGCCCAGAACACGCCGCGCATCGTGAAGACGATCAGTGAAAATCCCAGCGTGGCAATCATCCCGGCGATCATGTAATCGGGTTTTCCGGGCAGACACAAAATCACTGCCATCATCGGGATCAGCGCAAAAAATGCTGCACGGATGTAGCTGATCGCGCTGCCGAATTTCTTGTCGGAGAGATAGCCGCCCAGCGGGCCGCCCACGATCTTCAAGCCATACTGATTGATAATGCCGTAGGCGCCGACGAGGCCGACCGGCAAACCGTACACGTACTTGAGGTACGGAATGAAATAGGTCAATCCGCAATACACCACGTACACCATAAAGACGTTCAGGCTGACGAGCCACAGTTTCGGCAGACGTATCGCCATTTTCAACGCCGCCAGCCCCGATGCTTGCGAAGCATTGCGTTCCGAGGGCGCGTGCTTGTCGGCTCCGCTGAGCAGGAAGAACGTCAGCACGCCAACCAGGATGTCGATCACCGAATACATCAAGATCGCCGCCTTGAACCCGCCTGGGCCCGAACCCATCACGACAAACAGTCCGAGCGCGGAAAATGCCACCAGCGTATCGATCACTCCGCGGCCGCCTTCGAGGAAGCCGAACATGCGTCCTTGTTCATCGCTGTTGCCGAGATTGCGAATCGCCTTGAGCAGCGCGGGCCAAAACAGGCAGTCGGAGCAGACCGCCAGCGCCGCGAACAGGACCAGCAACTGGTTGTAGCCCGGAAACGTGCTCAGATAAATGCCGATGACGCCCGCACCGGCCATCCCCAACGAAATGGTCCGACGCGCCTGGAATCGATCGGACAAGTAGCCCCCAAGCACGAACAGCGCGGTCGCAAACAACGAGTTGACGCTCAACAGCACGCCGATCTGCGCGTTGGTCAATCCCAGGTACTGCTGCATTGGCACATAAAACGCATCCTTGAGGTTCGCCAGCTTGTAGACTGTCCCGCCGCCCATCACAAGCACTACGAACTTAATCCATTTCATCCTGTCAATCGACTTCATTGTCTTCTCCATGTGTTCGTTCTATATCAGCAGCCGGATGCCGTCCCGGCCATCTGCAAGCGCAATTCGGCGAGCTCGCGCAAACGCAGCAGCAGCGCCCGCACGTAGCGAATCTGATTGAAGGCCCAGCGCGGCTCCTGCTCGAGCAGCGCCTCCTTGCTGAGGCCGCCGGGAATGCCCGTTTCGCTCATTTCCCGGTACGGTATGAACGGATCGTCTGCTTCGCTCTTCTGGCGAAACATCGGTGCGTAATAGTGATTTTCCTGTTCGAGCGCGAAGGCGACGATTTGCGGCTTCGATTCGCCAAGCATCAGCAATTCGTACAGCATCCGCGCGCCGGGAAGATCATCGTCCGCGCCGCCCTGCAACACGCCGCGATGGCCGAAGCCGTCGCCCTCCTGCAGAATCCGCACGCCCTTCATGTGAACCTGGCCGATGTATGGCGCCAGTTGGCGCAACGCGCTCATCGGCGATTCGCATGCGTTGATCATGTTGCCGAAATCGAATAGTGCATGCAGGCGCGGGTGCGCCACCGTGCGCAACAGATCAACGATCTCTGCGCTCTTCAGTTCTTCGTGCTGCTCGAAATAAAAATGCAGACTGTGGCGGTCGGCGAGCTCCGCGAGGTAGCGCAGGTCGGCTTCCACGCGCTTCATCACCTCGGACAGCAAGCCCTCGTAACGCGAATACACGCGAATGTGTTCGACCGCCATGATCCGCGCGATGCGCACGACTTCGTCGACGTCCGGACGCTGGGTGCTACTGATCTCGAGATGCACGTCCAGGCCGAGCCGGCTCGCGTGAGCCGCCACCGCGCGCAATTGCGAATCGGACATTCGCCCGAGGCAGCGCTCCTCGCCGTCGAGCAAATGAATGCAGATGCCGTCCAGCTCGTGTCGGTAGGCGTGATCCAGCAGATCGCAAGGATGAAAGCGGCCGTAGGTGAAATTGCCCAGCATGGTGTATGCGTGCGCGAACAGGCGCACGCTGTCGATACGCTCGATCAGCTTGCGCGCCAGCGCCGGGGTGAGCTCGGGAATCCGCGCGGATTCTTCGGCATCGAGGTTCTGGCCGATCAGCGTCGCGAATCGGGACTGGATGAGTGGCATTCGAACTCCTCTTTAGGAAGGATGCACAAGCGGGGCGCATCCAGAATGCCGTCATTAAATCATCGCAGCGGACCGATCGTTATAGCCATTAAATGGCGTTGCGGTATGTCCATTTTGAGCCGCTGCGCATCGCCGCGGGGCACCACTGTTACGCCAGGCCCAGTTGCTTCAACGCCTCGGCCATGTGCGCCACCGCCCGTCGCATATTGGCTTCGGCCGTGCCCGCAAAACCGATGAGCAATGCGGGGCGCTGTGTCTGCTGCAGACAGTATTCCCCGAGTGCATACGTGTAGACGCCGCGTTGCGCGAGCGCACGGGCAACGTGCTGATCGTCGACGTCCGCGTTCAGCCAGCCGAGCACATGCATGCCGGCATCGACCGGCGCGGCGCTCAGGCAATGCCCGAGCTGGCTCCCGAGCTCCGTCAGCAGCGCATGTTGCCGCCTTTGATACAGCCCGCGCGTGTGCCGGATATGCGTCTGCAGATGGCCTTCGCGGATGAAATCGGCCGCAACCGCCTGCATGAGCGTGGACGGGCTGCGCCCGATCACCGTGCACACCGCGGCAAACGGGGCGACGAGATCTTTCGGCAACACGACATAGCCGAGCCGCAGCGAAGGAAACATCACCTTGCTGAGCGTCCCGACATAAATGACATGCTCGTTCCGGTCGAGGCCGAACAGGGTCGGCAGGAGCGGCCCGCGGTAACGTAGTTCGCTGTCGCAATCATCCTCGATGATCCAGCTCTGCGAATCGCGTGCCCAGTCGATCCACTCCATGCGTCGCCCCAAGCTCATTGTCATGCCGACCGGATGCTGTCGCGACGGCGTGACGAACGCCAGACGCGCGCGGGAGTGGCGCGCGATGCCAAACGACACGTCGGCGCCCTGGTCGTCGAGCGCGACGCCGCACAGCCGGCAGCCTTGCGCCTGAAACGCGAGGCGGGCCGCAATATGGCCGGGATCCTCGACCCATACCGCGTCGTCCGGATCGAGCAGCAACATGGCGAGCACGTTGAACGCCTGCTGGGCGCCCGACGAAATGGCGATCTGATCGACCTCGCAGTCCAGCCCGCGGACATCGTTCAGGTAATCGGCAATCGCTTCGCGCAACGGCCGGTAACCGAGCGGATCGCCGTAGCCTAGCAAATCGATGTCGCGCCGCGAGCCGTGGCGCGACAGGAGGGGCTTCCACACCCGCACGGGAAATTCTTCGAACGCACCCTGGCTGGAGATGAACGATTCCGATTCGTCCGTCGACCACGACCGCGGCGCCCGGCTGAACAGGTCGCCTCGCGCAGAGATGGTCGCGGCGCCCCGCGCGGAAAGATGCGGCCGTTCGGGCGACAGTGGCGGCCGGTGCTGCGCGCACCACTCGTCGGCCACATAGGTGCCGGCGCCTATGCGCGAGGTCAAAAACCCTTCCGCGCCCAATTGCTCGAACGCGTTGACGATCGTGATGCGAGACACGCCGAGTTCGCGAATCAATGTGCGCGTGGAAGGCAAGCGCGTACCGCCGGTCAGCCGGCCACTCAGGACCTGCCTGCGAATCTGCAGATAGAGCTGCCGATGCAGTGGAACGTCGCTCGTGCGGTCCAGCGCAATGTCGGCCAGCAATACCCCTCCCGACACTTTCACTTTTCGACCTCGACCCATTGCCTGCCGGCCGGCGGCCAGTGCAGCACGCGCCAGCCGCGCTCCACGGCGATTGCGCGCAACGTCGCATCCGGATTCACCGCGTGGCCATGATCGACCGCCGCGAGCATCGACACATCGTTGAACGAATCGCTATAGCCGTAACTCCCGTCGAGACTTTCGCCCTCGGCGTTCAGCCAGGCGCGCAACCGGGACACCTTGCCTTCGCGATAGCTGAGCTCGCCATAGGTATCGCCGGTGTAGCGCCCGTTTCGCGTTTCCACGAGAATCCCGATCGAGTCTTTCACGCCGAGACGATTCGCGATCGCGCTGACGAGATGCTCACCCGTCGCCGACACGATGAGCAGCCGGTCCCGCCGTGCGCGATGCCATTCGAGCTGACGCAATGCTTCCGGAAAGATACGGGGCAAAACGACGCTTTCGACGAACTCCGCCATCCAGGCCGCAACGACTTCTTGCATCAGCCCGCGCATCGGAGCCAGCGCGAAACGCACGTACTCGCGCATGTCGACACGGCCTTCGCGATAGGCCTGCAACAGCGCCTCCTCGCGCGGCAACATCTCGCGCGGAGCGCGGCCTCGCTCCACGAGATAGTGCAGCCACAGGTTCGCGCTGTCGCCGTCGACGAGCGT
Organism: Paraburkholderia sp. A3BS-1L; assembly: GCF_051125215.1. Lineage (NCBI taxonomy): Bacteria > Pseudomonadati > Pseudomonadota > Betaproteobacteria > Burkholderiales > Burkholderiaceae > Paraburkholderia > Paraburkholderia sp. A3BS-1L. The sequence goes on from NZ_CP120445.1 coordinate 708,118, forward strand.
GTCGTCCATGTCGAAAATGCCGAGCGCCATGTCAGCGCACCTCTCGCATCTGCTGCGGGTCGACCGTCAGCGCGACGAGCGAACCTGGCGCGAAGAGCTGATCCTCGCGCTGATTGAGCCGGTCGACACGAAGCATCACACCGGACGATTCCACCTGATAGCGAATCACGTTGCCGAGCAGCTGGCGATGACGGACCGTTCCCGTGAGCGGTGCAAGCCGCTTCTCGCCCACGGCCTGCGTGAGCGAGGCAACCTGGATGGCCTCCGGCCGAATCGCCAGATGCCCATCGATCGTCAGGTCGAATAGCGCCTGCGCGTCGCCCGGCGAGAGCAGGTTGTAGTTGCCGATGAAGCGGGCGACGAATTCCGAAGCCGGTCGCGTGTAGATGGTCTCCGCTTCCCCTTCCTGCACGATGCGCCCCTGATCCATTACGAAGATGCGATCGGAAAGCGTCAGCGCTTCCTCCTGATCGTGAGTCACGAAGATCGTCGTGACGCCGAGACGCGACTGGATGTCACGAATTTGCTCGCGCAGCGAGCGGCGAATGCGTGCGTCGAGCGCGGACAGCGGTTCGTCGAGCAGCAATATGCGCGGCTCGACAACCAGCGCACGCGCGAGCGCGACGCGCTGGCGCTGCCCGCCGGAGAGCTCGTGCGGATACTGATGCTCCTTGCCGCCCAGCGCGACGAGACGAATCGCATCCGCGACCTTGCGCGTGCGCTCGTCCGCCGCCATCTTCTTGAGCTTGAGGCCGAACTCGATGTTTTGCGCAACCGTCATGTTCGGAAACAGCGCATAGCTTTGAAACACCATGCCAATCCCGCGTTTTTGCGGTGCGACGCGCGTGATGTCCTCGCCGTCGACGCGGATAGTGCCCGCGTCCACATCGGTCAGGCCCGCGAGGCTGCGCAGCAATGTCGACTTCCCGCAGCCGCTCGGCCCGAGCAGCGTGACGAATTCGCCTTTGCGCAACGAGAAGCTGATATCGCGAAAGACCGGCGTCGTGCCGTATTGCTTGGTCAAGCCGTTCGCTTCGACGTAATTCATGGTGCTCATCCTATTTGCTGAACCGCGCGGTAAGCCAGGTCAGAATCAACGCGGTGAAAAAGTAGCTCATGACGATGGCGCTGGTGAAGTGGCCACTCGTCTGGCGTTGGTTGTACAGATAGACCTGCAGCGTTTCGTAATGAGAGCCCGCGAGCAGATTGGCAAAGACAAAGTCGCCAAGCAAAAACGCAAATGACAGGAACAACGAAGCCATCAGCGCCTTGCTCAGGTTCGGCAGAATGACCCTCACGAAGGCCAGCGACGTGCTCGCGCCAAGCAGATGAGCGGCATCCATCAGGTCGCGGATGTTCATGCTTGCCATGCTGTTCGCCAGCGCGCGGTACATGAACGGCAAGGCGATCGTGAAATAGCAGCCGAGCAAGATCCACGGCGTGCCGTTGATCGCGACCGGCCCGTCTGCGTAGATATTGAGCAGTCCAACCGACGTCACGACCGGCGGCACCGCGAACGGAATCAGGATCAGCGCGCTCATCACCTTGTCCAGGCGCGGATACCGGTAAAAGATCACGAAGGCCGTGGGGACGATGATCAACGCGCTGAGCGCGAGCGCGCCGAGACACACGGCCATCGAGCGGCCGAATGCAGCCATGAACGCCTTGTCATGCAAGAGTTGCCAATACCAGCTCAGCGAGAGGTCGTCCGGCAAAATCGTGGCACCCCAGTGCCCGGACAACGAATACAGCAGTGTCGCGAGTATCGGCGCGGCCAGGATCGTCACGAGCACGCCGACGACGGTGCGATGGTAAATGTCAGCGCGCATGACGAGCCCTCCTGGTCAGCAGCCACTGGTTGGCGACGGTCACGACCAGCAAGAGCAGCATCAGCAGTACCGAAAGCGCGGCCGCCATGTTGGGATCGAGGAACAAATCCCCCGCCACGAGGCTCGCGATGCGCACGGTGATCAGATTGAAGTTGCCCTGGGTTAGCGCATAGGCGCTGGCATACGCGCCGATCGCATTCGCGAACAGCAGGATGAACGTGCCGAAGATCGCAGGCGCCAGCACCGGCAGACCGACATGGCGCCAGTATTGCCAGAGTTTCGCGCCGAGCAGGGACGCCGCGGCCTGCCAGTCGTCGTCGAGCGCGTCGAATGCCGGATACAGCAGCAAGATGCCAAGCGGAATCTGGAAGTACGTGTAGATCAGAATCAGTCCGTTGATCGAATAGAGATCGAAGTGCTTCGCCAGCCCCCACGCCTCGAAGAGCAGCGTCAGCGATCCGTTGGTGCCGACGAGGATGATGAAGGCGAACGCCAGCGGCACGCCGGTCAGGTTGCTCGTCATGTTCGCGACCGACACGACCAGCCGTTGCAGTCTACCCGGCACACGCCTCAACGAGGCGGCGCCGAAAATTGCGATCACGAGGGCAATCGCGCTCGACCACAGCGATATGCGAAGGCTGTTACCGAACGCCTGCCGATAAAAAGGCGACGACAGGATCTCCGCGTAGTTCGCGAACGTGAAGCCTTGCGTGGATTGCACGCTGTTGGCGATCACCCAGACCATTGGCGCGACACAAAACAGCGTGAACACGACGGCAAATGGAATCAGCCAGATCGCGGCTAACCCTGACCGCCATCGAATGCCCGCGCGTGCGCGTTCGGCATGCCCAGCGGCAACAAAGAGCGAGGGGGTTTTCATCACAAAGGAAACTCCAGTTCACGAAGCTGGACAAGCGAGCGTTCGAGCGGGCCGGCGCCCGAACACATGTTCCGGGCGCCGGCCGGCGGCGCGCTTGCGTTACTGCATGTTCACCATCACCACGTCCTGCCACTGGCGCGGCAGCTTTTTGACCGACTCATTCCACGCGGCAAAATCCTGAATCGGCTTCACCGACTTGTACTCGCTCGCGGGAAGCAGTTTCGCCTGAACGTCGGGCGGGAATTTCACGGACGTGCGAATCGGACGCGCATAACCGCGCGCGAGATTCAATTGCCCCGCGTCGCTCAGCACATATTCGCGAACCAGCTTCGCAGCATTCGGATGCTTCGCATACTTGTTGATGATGAGCGTATAGCCGGTTGTCACCGAACCGTCCGAAGGAATGTTGACCGTGAAGCGTGAAGGGTCGATCTTGTCGCGGTAGCTAAGCGCCGTGAAGTCCCAAAGAATGCCGACCTCGGTTTCGCCCTTTTCCAGATTGGCCAGACTCGGGTCCACGAGCGACAGCCGTCCCTGCTTCGCCAGTTCGGCGAACAGCTTGAGGCCCGGCATCAGGTTTTTCTCGCTCCCGCCCTGCGCCAGCGCGGCGGCCAGAACCGCGCTGTTCGCGCGTGCCGCCACGCCAACGGCGCCGAGCGTCACCTTGTACTTGCCGGACAGCAGATCAGCCCAGGTCTTCGGCGGATTTTTCACGAGCCGCGTGTTGGTGATGAACGCGATCGTGCCCGTGTAATCGACGATGCAGTTGCCGTCCTGGCTCTTCGCCCAGTCCGGAATGTCATTCCAGGTGCCCGGCTTGTAGGGTTGCGTCACCCCCCGCTGCACCGCGAGCGGGCAGAAGCTCTGGCCGACGTCGCCGATATCGGCTGTCGCATTACTTTTCTCCGCGTCGAACTTGGCAATTTCCTCCGCCGAACTCAGGTCGGTATCGCGGTGGTCCAGTCCATATTGATGCGTCAGTTGAGCCCAGGTGTCCTTCCAGTTCGCCCAGTCGTCAGGCATGCCGACGCTATAGACCGCGCCCTCCTTCTTCGCTGCCTGCGTGAGCGCGTTCAAATCCTCCGCCCCGGCCTGTGCCGCGCTGGCGCCGACCACGACCCCAATGACACCCACGAGTGTTTTTGCTTTCATGACGCCTCCAATCTGGTCCAGTCCAGTTTCGCCATGCGCAGAACATATCCGGTGGTAATATCAGTGTCAATGGCTTTTCGCATCTCACGAAGGAAGCCCGACAAAGACGCGTAAAATCGCCTTATGTCATTGTATTTTAATAATTTTATGCAACACATGGCAGACCCGTTCCGCGCGCCGTCCGCTTACCTCGACGATCGCCTCTCGGGGCGATTTCCTCAGATAAAATGTCGACCGTTGCACCAAAATTTGGAGTAGTCCAATTGGCAGAATCTGAGCGCAGCCCCACTCTCGCGGCCCATATCAGGCAGTCCATCGAAATGCAGATCGACGGCAAGTTGCTGCTGCCGGGCGCGAAGCTGCCGTCCGAGCGAGAGCTTTCGGAACTGTTCGGCACCACGCGCACGACGGTGAAGGAAGCGCTTGTGGCCATGGAAGCGGAAGGACGGATTTATTGCGAGGACCGGCGCGGCTGGTTCGTTGCGCCGCCGAGGCTGATTTACAACCCGCTTTATCGCTCGCCGTTCCATCAGATCGTCACCGATCAGAAGCGCTGCCTCGAAACGCGGGTGCTGCTGTCGCACACGACCGTGGCGACGCCGGCGATCTGCCATAACCTCGAGTTGCCGACCCTGTCGCGCGTCCACGAAATTCATCGGCTGCGCAAACTGGACGGCCGCGTCGTGATGCTGGCCAAGCACTATCTCAAGCCAGAGAAGTTTCCAGGGATATTCGAACACGACTTGAGCCAGTCGCTGACGACGCTGTACCAGCAGCGCTACGGCATCCGCTATGGCCGTTCGCGGTTCGAGATCAATCCAACTGCGGCGTGGGGCGAGGTCGCCCAGGCGTTGATGCTGACGGAAGGCAGCCAGATTCTGATGATTTCGAGCATCGTCTACGATCAGAACGACGAGATAGTCGAGTTCGAAATCGAGCACTGGCGGCACGACGCGGTTCGCATCATCGTCGACAGTCTGGAACTCGAGCGCATCAAGGCTCAAGCGCAGCAGTGAACGGCGCCCGATGCGCAGCGTGGCAACGACGCGCGCTGCGTTTCCGGGGCGTATCTGGCACGCCCATGAGGTCGCCCAGCACGGCACCATCAACGCCCTTCACGCATGAGCGTTGAACCGGCATCGCCGGGGCTGTGCGCGCTCGCGCGTCACGCGCCCCCGGGTCCGGCGAGCGCCCAGGCTTTCTGGTAATGTCACGCAAATGCAAACGATCCTCTCAATCGAGAATCTCTCGAAAACCTATGCGTCGGGATTCCGCGCGCTCAAGCACGTCAACCTGAGCATCCAGCGCGGCGAGATTTTCGCGCTGCTGGGGCCGAACGGTGCGGGCAAGACGACGCTCATCAGCATCGTCTGCGGCATCGTGAATGCGAGTGAAGGGAGTGTGCGCGTCGCCGGTCACGATATCGTCGCCAACTATCGCGCCGCGCGCTCGCTGATCGGCCTCGTGCCGCAGGAGCTCACGACCGATTCGTTCGAAACGGTCTGGGCCACGGTCTCGTTCAGCCGCGGCCTGTTCGGCAAGCCGCCCAACCCCGCGCATATCGAGCGTGTGCTGCGCGACCTGTCGCTGTGGGAGAAGCGGAACAACAAGATCATCACGTTGTCGGGCGGCATGAAACGCCGCGTGCTGATCGCGAAGGCGCTCGCGCACGAACCGCAAGTCCTGTTTCTGGATGAGCCCACCGCAGGCGTGGACGTCGAGCTGCGCCGCGACATGTGGAAGCTCGTGCGCGGGCTCAAGGCCAACGGCGTGACGATCATCCTGACGACGCATTACATCGACGAAGCCGAAGAAATGGCCGACCGGATCGGCGTCATCAACCGCGGCGAAATCATGCTCGTCGAACAGAAGGACGCGCTGATGCGCAAGCTCGGCCGCAAGCAGCTGACGTTGCAGCTCGAAACGCCGCTGAGCGCCATTCCGGCGGCGCTTGCGGGCTGGGGACTGGAACTGGCCGAAGGCGGCAACGCGCTCATCTATACCTACGACGCCGAGCACGAACGCAACGACATCATCACGCTGCTCAAGAACCTGAGCGAGGCCGGCATCGGCTTCACGGACCTGCAAACCAGCCAGAGTTCGCTGGAGGAGATCTTCGTGAGTCTCGTCCACAAAGACCCCGCGACCTCGACAAATCCGGCCGCCGTGGACTCGGCCGTTGCGGATAACAACAAAGCACAGGTGAGCACCCGATGAATCTCCACGCCATTCGCGCCATCTACCGATTCGAAATGGCGCGCACCCGGCGCACGCTGATGCAAAGCATCGTCGCGCCGGTGATCTCGACCTCGCTCTACTTCATCGTGTTCGGATCCGCGATCGGCTCGCGTATCAAGGAGGTGAACGGCGTCAGCTATGGCGCGTTCATCGTGCCGGGCCTCATCATGCTGTCGCTGCTGTCGCAGAGCATTTCGAACGCGTCGTTCGGCATCTACTTCCCGCGCTTCACGGGCACGATCTACGAATTGCTGTCCGCGCCGGTGTCGTATCTGGAAATCGTGATCAGCTATGTCGGTGCGGCCGCAACCAAATCGGTGCTGCTAGGCGTCATCATCCTCGCCACCGCAGCGCTGTTCGTGCCGATCCAGATCCAGCACCCGTTCTGGATGGTGCTGTTCCTGCTGCTGACGGCAGTGACGTTCAGCCTGCTCGGCTTCATCATCGGCATCTGGGCCGACAACTTCGAGAAGCTGCAAATCGTGCCGCTGCTGATCATCACGCCGCTGACCTTCCTCGGCGGCAGCTTCTATTCCGTCGACATGCTGCCGCCGGCGTGGAAGGTGGTCACGCTGTTCAACCCGATCGTCTATCTCATCAGCGGTTTTCGCTGGAGCTTCTACGGGCTCGCTGATGTCGACGTCAGCGTGAGCCTCGCCATGACGGCCGCGTTTCTCGCGGTGTTCCTCGCGATCACGGCGTGGATCTTCAAGACCGGTTACCGCCTGAAAAGCTGAGCGGCACGCTCGTCAGGCCGGCAGCGGTCCCGGCAGGTCTTCCTGCGGCGCGACCTCCCGCTTGCCGTCGAGGATAGCCAGCTTTTCGGACAGGTCCGGAAAGCCATGACCCGCCGCGCGAAGCTCGCCCACGAGCCGATGCGCGGCCGCCCTGCAATGCGCAAGCGTCTCGTGCAAGCGCGGCTCCGCCTGCAGGCCGGCCACCGCCTTCTCGAGTTCGGCCGGCGACTCGCTCAGCAGCGCGGGCACCACCTCATCGGCGGGTATCAGCGAGCCGTGACTCAATAGCTGGCCGGTCCAGTCGCAGCCGTACAGCAGCGCGCGCCGCTCGGCTTTGCACGCCTCGTCCTGGTCGAGCGCGGCGAGGCTGTTGCGGTTCTTCTGAATCTCGGCGCGCCACGTCGCCAGAATGTCGGCGCGCAGCGCCGCGACCGCGTCGCCGAGCGGTGCATTCTGCCCCCCCGCCACCAGGCGACGCTCGTCGAGCCGGTCCACCTGCTCCCGGTAGTTTTCGAGGTACGACTGCCAGTTCAACGGCAGCGACGGCTTTTCGAAGAACGCGTGGCGCACTTCGTTGAGTTCGTTGCGGATATCCTGGAGCGCCTGGTTGTCGGCGATGCGAGCTTCATGCACTTCGTGGGCCGTCACCATTTGCCGGTGCAGCGGGAACAGCGGATTGCCGTAGCGGCGCTGCAGATGCCGTTCGGCGGCGCCCGGGCGGGCGCTCCATTTCCAGTTCGGCAGCAATTTCGCGTCGAATTCGACTGCCTCGATCATCGGCCGGAACAGCGCCAGGGCTTCCTCGGTGGCATGGCGGAAGCAGTCCGCCAGCTTGTAGTCATTGCCTTGCAGCGGCGCGCCGGCATCGCCGGCATAAGGGGACTCGGGCATGAGCCTCAGCGCGCCGGTGGCCAGAAAGAACTCCATCGGCAATTCCACGGCCTGGCCTTCCTGGCTGAAGGTGCGCTGCTCGGCGGAGATGGCCTCGACGGAACGCGCCAGGCGGCTTTCGAGGTCGAGCAGCGCGTCGATGGCGTCGCCCGAAGCCGGCTGCGCCGCATCGGCGAGCAGACAGAACGTTTCGCGGGCCATGCGCGCCGCGATGGCGCCGTGCTTGCCGGCGAACAGCCAGAACCAGAGGGCGAGCTGGTAGCCCTTGACGGCGTTTCGGGCCGTCGCCTCGACATTGGGTGCGAATGCGATGCCGGGCGCAGCCCAGTTCGCGAACGGCGGGGTTCCGGCGCCCAGGTACATGCCCAGCAGTTGCCGTATCGATTCATGCGTATCGATGGGCCAATGGCGCGCCTCGGCCTCTTCGTGGCGCTTCTCAGCCTTCCAAAACCTCCAGTCCATCCCGTACCTCGCAAGAAGAGCAAGCGTATTCGTGCTACGCGGTGCGCGCGATACTTGCATAATCCGCCGGAGGCGTAAACCAATGTTGCGCTTCGTTACCTCGTTGTCCCTGCGTGCCAGGGATATTCCCAAGTTTGCGTGAAATGACCGCCGTGCCACTCTATCTCTCAGTGCCATTCCCTACGGAGGCAGGCATGCAAGCTGAGACGCGCAAGAATGCACGAGTCGCCGCTTTTCTGAACCGGTCGGCGTTGTGTCTGCTGATGTTGCCAGTTGCGTGTCTTGCCTGGGCGCTCCAGGCGTATCCGCCTCATCACGCATATTTACTCAGCTTCTCGCTCGGCACATGGGTCTGGGCTTTCGCCGGCATCCTCTTTGTGGTCTCGGCGGCCTTCCACGTCGACGCCCCCGATCAGCACATCGAGCACGACACCGGATTCCGGGAAGCACACGGGCATTGATTTGCCCGCGTGCGGTGCAAGCGGGGCGGCGCTCACACGAGTGACGGCCACCCCGATTCGATGCCCGATCAGGGCGCGCAGTCACGCCCTCAATACCCGAGCGCGCATCCGTCCTTTCGATGATCGGACGCGCCCGTCAGCACGCCTCGCTCCCAATCGATGCAGATCGCCTGCGAGCCGCCAATCGGTCCGGCGCTGGGCACGAGCGCGAAGCCGCGATCCGCGAGCACGGCGCGCGCGGCTTCGGGCAGCGTCGATTCGACTTCCACCGTTGCCGTGCCCGGGCGCGGAAATACGCGCGGCAAATCCATCGCCGTCTGCATGTCCAGGCCGTAATGCAGCACCTTCGACAGAAAATGCGCGTGGCCCATCGCCTGATAGTGGCCGCCCATCACGCCGAAGCTCATCTGCACACGGCCATCGCGCGCCACCATGCCGGGGATGATGGTATGCAGCGGGCGTTTGTGCGGGGCGATCGCGTTCGGATGCCCCGGCTCGACCGAAAATCCCATGCCGCGATTGTGCAGCATCACGCCCGATTCCTTGCCCATCAATCCGCTGCCGAATGGATAGAACAACGAATTGATGAAGCTCACGCAGTTGCGGTCGCGATCGACCACGGTGATATAGACCGTATCGCGGTGCTCGACCGAGATGAGCGCGGCGGCCGGGTCCAGCACGCTCTCGAGATCGATGCGGCTGCGCAGTGCGTCGACGTAGTCATCGGATAGCAGGTGCTCGACGTCGACAGGCCGCTCGCGCGGGTCGCCCAGCATCGCATCGCGCACCGCATAGGCGAGCTTGGCCGCTTCGATCTCGCGATGCAGGCGATCGTGGTCGAGCGGGCCGCCTTCGGCATCGTACTTGTCGAGCAGTCTTAGCAGCAGCAGCGCGATCATGCCCTGCCCCGCCGGCGGACATTCGATCACGTCGTAGCCGCGAAACTTCGTGCGAATCGGCGTGACGTATTCACCGCTGAATCCGGCGAAGTCGTCGAGCGTGTGCAAGCCGCCGTGCTCCTGCAGCTTGACAACGAGATCGGCAGCCACTGCTCCGCGATAGAACGCGTCGCGGCCCGTCTCGGCAATCGCGCGCAGCGTGTTCGCCAGGCGCGGCTGCCGATGGGTTTCGCCCGCGCGCAGCGCGGCGCCGTCGACGAGCATGGTCTTGGCCGCCACGGCGTCGCGCGCGAGCGTCTCCACCTCGGCAGCCCAGTCGCGCGCGGTGCGCGGCGCGACGGCGTAGCCCTCTTCCGCGAAACGGATGGCCGGCGCGAGCACGTCGCGCAACGGCAGGCGGCCGTGGTCGCGATGGAGCGTCGTCCATGCATCCACGGCGCCTGGCACGGTCACCGCGTGCGGCGAATGGCGCGCAATCGTCGTGACGCCCATCGCGCGCAAACGCTCCGCGCTCGCAGCGGCGGGCGCCCAGCCCGAGCCGTCATAGGCAATCACGTCGTCGCTGCCGCCGCGCGAATAGAGCGCGAAGCAGTCCCCTCCGATACCCGTGGAACCAGGTTCGACCACGCATTGCACTGCGCACGCGGCAATCGCCGCGTCCATGGCGTTGCCGCCGGCGGCCAGCATCTGGACGGCGGTGAGCGTGGCACTCGGGTGCGATGTCGCGGCCATGCCATTGCGGGCCATCACGAGCGAACGGCCCGGCGTTTCGAAGTTACGCATCAGCGCACTCTCCTTTTTTTGGTGTCCTGACGATGGGTCATGAAAGGCGGTCCTGCCGCCTTCGATACGGATTACGCGGGCGCGGCGGTGCGCAAGGTGCGCCGCAGGAAGGTCTGCGTGCGCGGGTGCGAAGGCGCGGTAAAAATGCGCTCGGGCGGACCTTCCTCGATCAGTTCGCCCTGGTCGAGCACGACCACGCGGTCGGCCACCTCGCGGGCAAAGCCCATCTCGTGCGTGACGACCACCATCGTCATGCCGTCTTCCGCGAGTTCCTTCATGACCTGCAACACCTCCCCCACGGTTTCCGGGTCGAGCGCGCTAGTCGGCTCGTCGAACAGCAGCACCTTGGGCTGCATCGCGAGCGCACGCGCGATGGCAATGCGTTGCTGCTGACCGCCGGAAAGCTGCGACGGATAGTGGTCGGCGCGATCCGCGAGTCCCACGCGCGCGATCAGCGCCTTCGCCTGCCTGAGCGCTTCTTCACGCGGCATTTTCAGCACGTGAATCGGCGCCTCGATCACATTCTCCAGCGCAGTCATGTGCGGAAACAGATTGAAGCGCTGAAACACCATGCCGATATCGCGGCGCTGCCGCGCGAGCGTACGCGCGGAATCGCGCACGAGCGTGCCGTTGGGGCGCTCGACAAAGCCGAGCAGCTTGCCGTTCACGCGCACGCGCCCGCTGTCGTACGACTCCAGCAAGTTCAGACAGCGGATGAAGGTAGTCTTGCCCGATCCCGACGAGCCGATCAGCACCACCAACTCCCCCTTCGCGACGCTCAGCGAAATGCCGTTGAGCACCTTGGTCGGGCCGAAGGACTTGTGGATGTCCGACGCCTCGATCACGATTTCGCGCGCTTCGCTCATGTCATCGCCCCCGCAGCAGCTTCATCGTTTGCGCGCCGAACGGGCGCGTGTTCGCAGCCGGCTTCGCCTCGCCGCGACCGAAGTGCGCTTCCAGCCGCCGCTGCACGAAGCCCCAGAGCGTGGTGAGCGCGAGGAAGTAAATGCCGAGCACGAGATAGAGTTCGAACACGCGGAAGTTCACCGAGGTGATCATCTGCGTGCTAAGCAGCAGTTCCGGTACGCCGATCACGCTCACGAGCGTGGTGTTTTTCAGCATCACGTTGAACTCGTTGCCGAGCGGCGGCACTATCACGCGCAGCGCCTGCGGCAGCACGACCCGGCGCATGAGCAGCACCGAGGTCATACCGAGCGAGCGCGACGCTTCGTACTGCCCGCGATCAACCGAGCTCAGCCCGGCGCGAATGATCTCCGCCTGATAAGCGGCCGAGTTCATGCCGAGCGCGAGCACCGCCGCCTGAATATTGCCCGGCAGCGTGACGATGCCGAAGTCGAGATCGTGAAAATGGAAGATGTTCGCGGCGGCGAACGCCGTGTACAGAAACACGATCTGCATGAGCAGCGGCGTGCCGCGCATGATCCAGATGTAGCCGCGCGCGAGCGACTGCACCGGCAGGCTCGACGAAAGCCTCATGAGCGCGACGATCAGCCCGAGCGTCGCGCCGAGCACGACCGCGCACGCGCTGATCGAGAACGTGAGCCATAGCCCGTGCAGATACGCGGGGCTGGGCTCCAGCAGGAATTTCCGGAAAATTTCCCAACTGAAATTCATGGCTTCACCCCGCGCTCAATAGCGGTCGTTCTCGAGCTTCCAGGTCGCGAGCATCTTGCCGTAGCGATCACTCTTCACGAGGTCGGCCACGACCTTCGCCACCGCCGGCGAAAGCGGCTCAGCCTTGCGCGCGCCAATGCCCGTTGCGATGCGGTTGAAGCCCGGCACGGCTTCCTCGAACATGTCGCCCGACGCCTGGCGGAAGTGCGCGGCGCTCTCCGAGGTGGTGCCATAGGCATCGACCTGTTGCAGGCGGAATGCCTGAAATGCATCGGCATCCGAACTATATACAACGATATTCATGGGCGCCTTGCCTGCTGCGGCAAGCTTCTGATTTTCTTTTTCGAGCAGCGAGCTGATGGTCGTGCCGTTGAGCACGCCGACCTTCAGGCCCGAAAGGTCGTCGAGCGAGCGCACGTGGCGCGGGTTGCCGCGCGGCACCATGATCGACTGGCTCGAATACATGTAGTCGACGATGTCGATGATCTGACGCCGCTCGGGCTTGTCGAACAACTGGCCGATCACGAGATCGCATTGACGCGCCTGCAGCGCGGGGATCTGCCCGCTGAACGACATCACTTTCCACTCGACCTTGAGATTGCCGAGTTGCTTCGCCACATCGTGCGCGATATCGACGGAGAAGCCGCGCGGCTGCTGATTCTCGTCGTAGGACGCGAGCGGCGGCGCATCCATGCTCGAACAGTACGTCAGCGTGCCGCTTTTCACGAGGCCCAGATCGGCCGCGTGCGCCGTGGCCGCGCCGGCAAGCTGCGCCAGCACCGCGAGGCCGGCGCAGGCGGCAAGACGAAAACGCTTGAACTCTTTTGCTGACATCGAGAGGCTCCTGGCTAAATGTGGGCACAACGTGTGGGACACAACGAGTGAGGCACAACGAGTGGGGCGCAACGACAAATGGGCAAACCGGCGCATCATTCCCGCGACGCCGGCGATTCGAGGAATGCGATGATCTGCGGCACCGTGGATTCGATGTGGGCGCGCAGCGCCTGCTCGGCTTGCGCGGGGTCGCGCGTGCGCAACGCGTCGATCAGGATCTGATGCGCGTCGCGCGCACGCTTGCGCCTGAACGTCGCCTGCTCGATCCACAGGCGCATGGGGCCTTCGATCAGCGTGTAGAGCGAGAGAATCTGCTGATACAGACGCGTGCGGCCACTGATTTCGCACAGGTACTCGTGAAACGCGCAGTGGCGCTGCACCCAGGTGTCGGTGTCGCCCACGCAGGCGTCCATGTCTTCCAGCAGGCGTTCGAGTTTCGCGAGGTGCGCTTCGGTGCAGCGCGGCGCGGCCACGCGCATGGCGAGTCCTTCGAGCGCGATGCGCATGTCGAAGATGTCCTGGACCTCCTCGACCGAAAGACCGCGAACGATCGCGCCACGGTTGGGACGCTGGATCACCAGCCCCTCGCTGTGCAAGCGCCGCAGCGCGGCGCGCACCGGCATGCGGCTCATCGAAAGCGCGTCGGCCACGGTCTCCGCGACGATGCGCTGGCCCGCCGCATAGCGGCCTTCGATGATCGCCTCCAGCAAGAAACGATAGGCCTCTTCCTCGGCGGATAACGCCGGACCGGCAGTGCTGCGAACGTTGGTGGCTTGCATGGTGCGGTGCGGCACGACGCCGCGTCCGGTTGTGCGATGTCAAGGAGATTACTCCAGCTGGATTTTTGGATCCAGTCTTTCAAAAAAGAGATTTCACCGGCTGACGGATTCAGGCTACAGGGGAATGAACGGTAAAATCCCGGCATGGATCCCACCGCCTCCCCTCAGCGCCTGACCGATCGCAAGCGCGCCGCCATTCTCGCGGCGGCCATCGAGGAATTTCTCGCGGCCGGCTACGACGCCACCAGCATGGACCGCATTGCTGCGCGGGCGAGCGTCTCGAAACGCACGGTTTACAACCATTTCCCGAGCAAGGAGGCACTGTTCGCGGCGATCCTGCATCGGCTCTGGGACGCCAGCCAGGACAGCATGCCGCTCGCCTACCGCGCCACGGAGCCGCTGCACGAGCAATTGCTGGCGCTCTTGCTGCGCAAGCTGCGTCTCATGGCCGACGATTCGTTCCTCGCGCTTGCGCGCGTGGCGATCGGCACGGGCATCCACTCGCCCGAGCGCGCGCGGGACATGGTGGCGCGCATTGGCGAGCGCGAGGAAGACGTCACCGCATGGATCCGCGCGGCAGCCGCAGACGGCCGCCTGCATGTTGACGACCCGCTTTTCGCCGCGCATCAGTTGCATGCGCTCGTGAAGGCGTTCGCGTTCTGGCCGCAAGTGACGATGGGACAGCCGCCGCTGGCCGAAGAGGAACGACAGCGCATCGCGCAAGCCGCAACCGAGATGTTTCTCGCGCGCTACGCATAAGGCACGGCGGAGCGCACCGGTCCGGCGCGCAGCTCCTTCAAAATAATTTGGATTCCAAATTTATTTGCGCATCTGCGGATAGTGGCCCACGCGGCACCATCGCGCTATCGAATTGCATCGAACTTCATCGAATTTCATCTCGCAAACCCAGCGAAAAATGAGATTCCTGCAAATTCTTGATGCGGAATCACGCCGTTATCAAGCGCGCATGGATTGGCCCTTGACGCCCATTCATCGGCAAACGAGACTCTGCGCGCCGTATTGGAATCAGATGGTTGACTTTGGAGACAACATGCAGGTATCGAACGACGCTAAATTAAGCAATGGACTCAAGCAGCGGCACGTCACGATGATGTCGATCGGCGGCGTGATCGGCGCGGGGTTGTTCGTGGGCTCGGGCCACGCGATCGCGGAGGCCGGCCCGGCCGCCCTGCTTGCCTATATTTTCACGGGCGTGCTGGTCGTGCTCGTCATGAGAATGCTGGGCGAAATGGCCACGGCGCAGCCCGACAGCGGCTCGTTCTCCACCTATGCCGACCAGGCCATCGGCCATTGGGCCGGCTTCACGATCGGCTGGCTGTACTGGTGGTTCTGGGTGCTGGTCATCCCCATCGAAGCCACGGCCGCCGCCACCATCCTCAACGCGTGGTTTCCCTCGATTGCAACGTGGGTCTACGCCCTCGGGATCACCTTCATCCTGACCGTCACGAATCTTCTCTCGGTCAAGAACTACGGCGAATTCGAGTTCTGGTTCGCACTGGTCAAGGTGGTCGCCATCATCGTGTTTCTCTGCATCAGCGGCGCGGCCATCCTTGGCGTGCTGCCGAATTCGGGCGTGTCGGGCGCCGCGCGGCTCGTGGAAAACGGCGGCTTCATGCCCAACGGAATCGGCGCCGTTCTCGCGGCCATGCTGACCACCATGTTCTCGTTCATGGGCACGGAAATCGTCACCATCGCCGCCGCCGAATCGCGCAACCCGCGGCAGCAGATCGTGCGCGCCACCCGCTCGGTCATCTGGCGCATTTCGCTGTTCTATTTCGGCTCGATCTTCGTCGTCACGGCCATCGTGCCGTGGACCGATCCTGGCCTGACTTCGCAGGGCTCGTATCAGCGCGCCATGGAACTGATCGGCGTGCCGCACGCGAAGGCCATCATCGATATGGTCGTGCTGCTGGCCGTGGCGAGCTGCCTGAACTCGGCGCTCTATACCGCGTCGCGCATGCTCTTTTCGCTCTCCGTGCGCCACGATGCGCCGGCCCTGCTGCGCACGACCGACCACGCGGGCACGCCGCGTGCCGCCGTGCTCGCCTCCACCGCGTTCGGCTTTCTCACGGTAATCGCGAACTACCTCGTGCCCGAGCGCGTCTTCAGCTTCCTGCTGGCCACGTCGGGCGCCATCGCGCTGCTCGTGTACCTCGTCATCGCCGTCTCGCAGTTGCGGATGCGCGGGAAACTGAACATGGTCAAGGATGACCTGCAGCTGAAAATGTGGTGCTTTCCGTGGCTGACGTGGGTGGTGATTGCGTTCATCTGCGGCGTGCTGGTGGTGATGCTGATGGGCGAGGATCACCGGACCGAAGCCGCGGCAACGGGCGCGCTGGCGATTTTCGTGGTGGTGGCGTCGTGGCTGAACCAGCGCCATCAGCAGCGCCAAAAGCAAGCTCACGTTCAGCACGCTTCCACGCGCGTCCACTGAAGGCGCCTCCGGCTGCTCGATCGAATCAATCTCCCCGGCTGGGCTGGACATCAACGCCGCAAGCCCGGAAACTGGAGCCCGCCGGGCACGCAAGCGACGCGCCACGAAGATTGAAAACGCCCGGCCCGAACAGGAGATCGGAGGATGAACGAGTTTCCGGCCATTTTTCACCACCCAGGCGTCAAAAAGCTGCGCGCCGATCTCGCGCTTGCACTGCGCGCAGCCGCGCATTACGGCCTCGGCGAAGGCGTCTGCAACCACTTCAGCGTCGCGCTTCCCGGCGAGGACGGGCTCTTCCTGCTGAACCCGCGCGGCCTGATGTGGAGCGAGGTCGGCGGCGACGACGTCGCGATCGTGGATGCGGCCGGCGCGGTGGTCGCGGGCCGGCACGAAGTGGAGCCAACGGCCATGTTCATCCACGCCGCGATCCATCGCATCGCCGGCAAGATCTGTGTTCTGCACACTCACATGCCCTACGCCACGGCGCTCACACTGACCGAGGACTGCGGGCTCGACACGGCGCTCTCGCAGAACGCCATGCGCTACCACGGCCGCATCGCGCTGGATCGCGAATACAACGGTCTCGCGCTCGGCCCCGAGGAAGGCGAGCGCATCGCGCACGCGCTGGGCAGCAAGGACATCGGCTTCCTCGGCAACCATGGCGTGGTGGTATGCGGCGAGCGCATCGATTACGCGTTCGACGATCTCTACTACCTCGAGCGTGCATGCATGGCGCAGGTGCTCGCACGCTCGACCGGGCGCGCGCTGCGGCCCGTGGCCGCCGACCTCGCGCAACGGCTCGCGAGCCAGATGCAGGGCGAGCGATTGCAATCGGAGCTGTTTTTCGCGGCCTTGCGTAGAACGCTGCCCAACGCGTAGCGAAGAATACTACGCGCAAACATCGAGAAACTTCGGCGGAGTCGCGCAGACCTCGTGCGCCATCCCCGCCTGCTCGCTTCCATTCCCACTATGCCGAAATCCCGCCCTCCGGCCGCCACGAGCGCGCGCAACGTGCCGCAGCACGTGAGCCCGCCGCCGTTCGCCGACACGCTGCCCGTGCCGGTCTATTTCCGCACCGAGCACCTGCCGTCGCACGCGCGCTATCCGACGATGCGGCATCCGTGGGGCGAGTTCGTCTACTCGTTCAGCGGCATCACCGAGGTCACAACCGGCGAGGAATACTTTCTCGCGCCGCCGCACATGGGCCTGTGGATTGCGCCAGGCACCGAGCACGTCGGCTTCAATCATGCGGAGACTGTGCACTGCTCGGTCTACATCAGCCGCGAGCTGTGCAGCGCGATGCCTGCGCACACCTGCGCGATGATGGTCTCGCCGCTCGTGCGCAGCATGCTCGACCATTTGCGCGCGTTGCCGCCGGCCGGACACGACGGCAGCGAGTCGCCAGCGCGCGCCCGCTTGCTGCGCGTGCTGGTGGACCTGCTCTCCACCTGCGCCACCACCGGCAGCTATCTCCCGCACGCGGACAACCCCGACTTGAACGCCGTGCTGCAAGTCTTCCACGGCAATCCCGCCGACAACCGCCCGCTCGCCGAGCTCGCCGCCGCGTTCCATATGAGCGAGCGCACGCTGATGCGCCACGCGCAGCGCGAACTGGGGATGTCGCTGACCGAGTGGCGCGCGCGCCTGCGTCTCGTGAGCGCGTTGCCGCTGCTGCAAGCGGGGCGCAGCGTGGAATCGGTGGCGCTCGATCTCGGCTATGCGACTTCGTCGGCGTTCATCGCCATGTTTCGCCGGCTCACGGGCACGAGTCCAGGCAAATTCGTGGCGCGCCCGGCCAATCATCCGTTATCCGAATGAATTCGCTCGCGAGCCACGCCGGGTGAATGGGTGGCTTGCGCATTCCCGGCTACGTTGGCCCGATCCGCGCCGCGTCTCGCGCCCTTGGCAGCGGCGTGTCGCTATCGTCCTTGAGGCCCACGCCAGTGAGCCCGAGCCGCCGCGCATGCGTGAGCAGGTAGTGCAGCTTGTGCGCAGCTCCATCGTAGGGCAGGCCCTCGGGCCGCACGTTCGAGATGCAGTTGCGCATGGCATCGTGGCAGCCCACCTTGGGCGCCCAGGTGAGATACACGCCCAGGCTGTCGGGCGAACTCAGGCCCGGCCGCTCGCCGATGAGCATCGCCACAAGCTTCGCGCCCAGCAACTCGCCGATCTCGTCGCCGAGCGCGACGCGCGCCTGGCGCGCCACAACCATCGGGCCAATACGCCAGCCGTGGCCCGCAGCAGCGTCTGCGTTCAAGCGCTCGCGCACCGCTTGCAGCAGCGGCAAGGCCTGCTTTGCGGCGGCTAACGCCGAGAGCCCATCGCCGACCACGAACACGATGTCGGGGCCCGCGTTGCTCGCCTTGCCCGCCTCGGCCAGCGCGGCGCGGCTCTCGTCCGAGAGCCGCCGACCGAGATCGGGGCGGCGCAGGTAATGCTCGCGGTCGGGTGCGGCGCTTGCCACGGCGACCGTCGCGAAACCCGCCGCTTCGAGTTCGCGCCGCAATGCCTCGACATCGAGCGGCTGATGCACGGCATCGCGCGCCTGCGCGTGCGCCAGATTAAATGCGAGCAGCGGCGCGGTCGGCAGGCCATTGCCCGCGCGTCCCAGCGCGATGCGCGCATTCGTGAACACCTTCAGGCCAGCCCATGGATCCTTTTCGACGGCGTCGCTCATTGGCTCGCTCCATTCCCGTTTGCCATTGCGCTATCCAGCCATTCCTGTGCCCCTGCCAGCAGCGGCACGCGCGCCGAGACGGGCAGCAGCGCGCCGTGCGCGTCGGCAATTTCCATCGTCTCCAGCCACTCCTCGAACTCGGGCGCACGCCGCAAGCCCAGCACATCGCGCACATAAAGCGCGTCGTGAAACGAGGTGCTCTGGTAGTTGAGCATCACGTCATCCGCGCCGGGAACGCCCATGATGAAATTGATGCCTGCCGCGCCCAGCAGCGTGATCAGCGTGTCCATGTCGTCCTGATCGGCCTGCGCGTGGTTCGTATAGCAGATGTCGCAACCCATCGGCACCCCTAACAACTTGCCGCAGAAGTGGTCTTCCAGCCCGGCGCGGATGATCTGCTTGCCGTCGTAGAGATACTCCGGGCCGATGAAGCCCACCACCGTGTTCACGAGGAACGGCTCGAAGCGGCGCGCGACGGCATAGGCGCGCACTTCGCAGGTCTGCTGATCGACGCCATGATGCGCATTGGCGGAAAGGGCGCTGCCCTGCCCCGTCTCGAAGTACATGAGATTGTTGCCCACGGTGCCGCGCTTGAGCGCGAGAGCCGCCTCGCGGGCCTCGCCCAGCAGCCCGAGCGAAATACCGAAACTCGCGTTGGCCTTCTCGGTGCCCGCGATCGACTGGAACACGAGGTCGACGGGCGCACCCTGCTCGATCGCCGCGATCGTGCTGGTGACATGCGTGAGCACGCACGACTGCGTCGGCACGCGAAAGCGCTCGCGGAACTCATCGATCATCGCGAGCAGCTTCACGACGGCGGAGAGGCTGTCGCTGGCCGGATTGATGCCGATCATCGCGTCGCCGCAGCCGTACATGAGGCCATCGAGCATCGAGGCGGCAATGCCCTTCACGTCGTCGGTCGGGTGATTCGGTTGCAGGCGCACCGACATGCGCCCGGGCAACCCCACCGTGTTGCGAAAGCGCGTGACCACCGGGCGCTTCTTCGCCACTGCGATGAGGTCCTGGTTGCGCATGAGCTTCGAGACCGCCGCGGCCATCTCCGGTGTGATACCCGGCCCCAGGCGTTCGAGCGTCGCGGCGTCCGCTGCGGGCGAGAGCAGCCAGTTGCGAAAATCGCCCACGCTCAGATGCGAGACCGGCGCAAATGCATCCTCGTCGTGCGTGTCGACGATCAGTCGCGTCACTTCGTCTTCTTCGTAAGGCACCAGGGCCTCATTCAGGAAGGTCTTGAGCGGTACGTTGGCGAGCGCCATCTTCGCGGCCACGCGCTCCTCCTCGCTTGCGGCCGCCACGCCCGCGAGCTGGTCGCCGCTGCGCAGCGGGCCCGCCTTGGCGAGCAAGGTTTTAAGGTCCGCGAAACGGTACGTGCGCGGACCAATCGTCTCCTTGTAGGACATCGCCTCCGCTCCTGTCTTGGCTGGCGTCCGAAGCCGCTTCGCGCTGCGAGCGGGTCGCCAGCAACAAGCATAGCCCATTGCACGCGACTTTCATTTTGCCTACGCAGCATGATGGCGCGCCCGATCGCCCCTTAAGGATGTCGTAAGCGTTTTCCCTTCACAATGCGCCGCCTGCTCTGCACCGGGGTACACGCGTTTTTCGTGCTTGATCGGCAGAGGTCGCTCGTGCTGCTGGGCACGGGCACGCACGACACGGCACCGGAGCGGCTGAAGCAGCAGAAGACGTGGAGGCTGTGCCATGTGTGCAACTAAAACTGAGCGACAATTGCGGATCGAAGCAGCAACCTGGAGCAACACGATGCGTCTCTTGCTCGTCGAAGACGACGAAATGATTGCCGAGCCCGTGCTCGACGCGCTGCGCCGCGAAGGCTATGCCGTCGACTGGGCAAAGGACGGGCGCGAGGCCGAACTCTCGCTCGCCAACGACGTCTACGACCTCGTGCTGCTCGACCTGGGCCTGCCGAAGAAAGACGGCGTGAGCGTGCTGGCCGCCTACCGCCGGCGCGGCGGCGACGCGCCGATCCTGATCCTCACCGCGCGCGACAGCGTGACCGACCGCGTGAGCGGACTCGACGCGGGCGCCGACGACTACCTCGTCAAGCCCTTCGATCTCGACGAACTCGCGGCGCGCGCCCGCGCGCTGCTGCGGCGGCGCACGGGCCGCAAGCAGCCGGTCTACGAGCACGGCGACCTCGCGCTCGACCCGGCCGCGCACGAGGTGACCCAGCGCGGCGAGCCGGTCTCGCTCGTGCCGCGCGAGTTCGCGCTGCTGCACGTGCTGATCGAGGAGCCCGCGCGCGTGTTCACCAAGGCAGAGCTCGAAGAACGGCTCTACGGCTGGGGCGAGGAAGTGGGCAGCAACACGATCGAAGTGCACGTGCACAGCCTGCGCCGCAAGATCGGCGCGGACCAGATCGTCACGGTGCGCGGCGTGGGGTATCGGCTCAAGAGGGGCGAATGAGATCGATCCGCCGCCGGCTGCTGGGCTGGCTGATCTGCGGGTTCGCGGCCGGCTCGGTGGTGGCGGGCTTCGGCATCTTTCACACTGCGCACGACGAAGCCAACGAACTGTTCGACTACGAACTGCGCGCCGTGGCGCTCTCGCTGCCGTCGAACCTCACCGCAGGTCATACGGCGCACGCGGCGCCCGACCTGCAGGGCATCGCCGACGACCGCATCCTCATCGAGATCTGGGACGCCAACGGCACGCCGGTCTATCACACCTCGCACGATGCGCCGCTGCCGCGCAATCCGGAAGGATTCCATACGATCGAGCGGGCGGAAACACACTGGCGCACCTTCGGCGTGCAGCAAACCGCGCGCTTCGTGCAAGTGGCCCAGCCGATTTCCGTGCGCGAAACGCTGGCGCTGCACCTCGCACTGCATACGCTCTGGCCGCTCGCGCTGTTCGTGCCGGTGGCCATCGTGCTCGTGCTGCTCGTGGTCGCGCGCGGCCTCGCGCCCGTCGGCGCCCTCTCCACCCTGCTGGCCGCGCGCTCGTACAACGTGCTGGAGCCGATCAGACTGGACGGCTCGGTGCCCATCGAGCTGCGCCCGCTGGTGGAGGCTCTCAACGACCTGCTGCAGCGCCTGAACGCCGCTTCGCAGGCACAGCGCACCTTTATCGCCGACGCCGCACACGAGCTGCGCTCGCCGCTCGCGGCGCTCAAGCTCCAGTTGCAGGCGGCGCTGCGCGACGGCACGCTCACCGGCGAGCCGCACACGACCGGGCGCATCGAAACCCGCCTGAACCGCCTGATCCGGCTCGTGCAGCAGTTGCTCACGCTCGCGCGCGAGGACGCGCAGCCGGCGCTGCCCGTCGCCGTGGTGAGTCTGCGCCGGCTCGGCGAACAGGCGATCGGAGACTTCTCGCTGCTCGCCGAAGATAAGGACATCGACCTCGGCCTCGAAATGCGCGCGCCCGTGACCGAAGGCGATGCCTGCAACGTGGCCGCCGACCCGCACGGGCTCATCACGCTGTTGAACAATCTGCTCGACAACGCCATCCGCTATACGCCGCGCGGCGGCAAGATCGATCTCGTGCTCACGCGCACCGGCGAGCAGCTGGGCTTCGAGGTCATCGACAACGGGCCCGGCATCCCGGAGGAGGATCTGGAGCGCGTGCTCG
The DNA here is from genome assembly GCF_051125215.1 of Paraburkholderia sp. A3BS-1L. NCBI lineage: Bacteria > Pseudomonadati > Pseudomonadota > Betaproteobacteria > Burkholderiales > Burkholderiaceae > Paraburkholderia > Paraburkholderia sp. A3BS-1L. Next base: position 730,436 of record NZ_CP120445.1, read on the forward strand.
ACCGCTTTTATCGCGCGAGCCATGTGCAAGGCACCGGCAGCGGGCTCGGCCTCTCGATTGCGATACGCATCGCGCAGCGTCACGGCCTGCAGCTCGTGCTGCGCAACAATGCGGACGGGCACGGGTTGACTGCCGCGGTGAGCGGGTTGCGCCCGCGCCAGGAGACCGAAGCGAGCGCGCAGGCTTGAGCCCTCGTTCCGTGCGCCATTCACGCATTAAAGCTCGCTATGCCTTTTCGCATTGCCTTTCGCCTTGTCGACTGGATAGCGGGTTTCGTTCAGCCTCACCTTGTCCGCCGCTGCCTTCACCACATCGAAACCGGCCGTATGCGCGACCAGCAACAAGTAGATAAACACATCGGCGCATTCCTGCTCGAGGTGCGCACGGCCCTGCGGGTCGGCTATCAGCGCGGCAATCTGCGCGTCGTCCTTCCACTGGATCGTTTCCAGCAGTTCGCCGGCCTCGATGCTCGTCGAGACGATCAGGTTGCGCAGCGTATGAAACTGCTGCCAGTCGCGCGCGTCGCGGAACGCGAGGACTTGCTCCATGAGCCGGTCGAGCGGCGTGGCCGTGGTCTGCGTTGGCGTGGTCTGCATGAGTTGGGGCTGCGTGGATGGGGTCATTGCGATGCGTTGCCGTGCGGTGCGCGGCGTGCGGGAAGCGCGCCCGGCGGGAACGCGAAGCCCGGATTGTACCGCCGCGCGCCCGCCGGGTCGTGGCGGATTGTGGCCCCAGTTCCGTGCTTCGGGCTAAGGGCTTCGGGTAAGTGCGGATTCAGCCCGCCCTGCGCGAGCGGTGCGGCGACGCTTTCCCCACCCATGCGTCGCGCGCTTCGGCAATTTTCTTCCATTGCTTCGGATGCCAAATCTATTTGAAGCCGCGAATTGATCCAGCCCCGCAAAAAAATGTCCTCGACCGGCTTCAGCAATGCGTGCCGCCGCCGTAAAGATGGCCATGCATTCATGTGAATGCAACCATCATGAGATCACGCTCGCAAGCAGCAAAATTCGCGCTTCGCCACTCCAGCGTTCATGCCGCGCGACGCAGAGCCATTTGACTTTCAGGGAGCAAAGGAAAACATCATGTTCGTCGCAATCGGCTGGATCCTGGTACTCGGATCGGTGATCGGGAGCTTCGTGGGCGTGGGCGGTCATCTACCCGCGCTCGTGCAACCCTTCGAACTGCTATGCATCTTCGGTGCGGCCATTGGCGCCTTCGTGGTGAGCAACCCGCGCGCGACGCTCGGCAAGACGCTCAAGGCGCTGCCGACCTGCTTCAAGGGCGGCGGCTATACCAAGGCGCAGTATCTGGAGCTCATCGCGCTGCTCTACGAGCTCCTGCAAAAGGCGCGCAGGGACGGCATGATGGCACTCGAAGCCGACATCGAAGCACCGGAAAACAGCCCGATCTTCCAGAAATATGCCCGCGTGCTGGCCGACCATCACCTGCTCGACTTCATCGTCGACTACCTGCGCATGATGTCGAGCGGCAACGTGAACCCCATCGAGATGCAGGACCTGATGGACGAGGAGCTCGACACGCATCACGCCGAAGTCTCGGTCGCGCCCAACGCGATCCAGAAAATGGCCGACGGCCTGCCTGCGTTCGGCATCGTGGCCGCCGTGATGGGCGTCGTGCATACGATGGGCTCGGTCGGCAAGCCGCCCGCCGTGCTCGGCGAGATGATCGCCGGGGCGCTGGTGGGCACCTTCCTCGGCATCCTGCTCGCCTATGGCTTCGTTGGCCCCCTCGCCGATCTGCTCAATGCCAAGGGCCGCGCCGCGTCCAAGCCGTATCAATGCATGAAGGCCGTGCTGCTCGCCTCGCTGGCGGGCTATGCGCCGTCGGTGGCCGTGGAGTTCGGCCGCAAGGTGCTCTTCACCGCCGATCGCCCGAGCTTCCAGGAACTCGACGAGACCGTGCGCGCGACCAAAACCGTGAAGGCCTGAGCGCCAGGGGAGACGAAACATGGCCGAACGACAGCCAGGCGCACGCGGCGCGCGGGACAGCGAGAGCAGCAAGCCCCCGCTCGTCGTGCGGCGCGTGAAAAAAGGCGGCCACGACGGCCACCACGGCGGTGCATGGAAAATTGCCTATGCCGACTTCGTGACGGCCATGATGGCGTTCTTCTTGTTGATGTGGCTGCTCGGCTCGACCTCGCAGTACGACCGCGACGGCATCGAAAAGTACTTCAACACACCACTCTCCAGCATGCTGGGCGGCAAGCCCAATTCGGCAAACCCGAGCCCGAGCGTGATCGAGGGCGGCGGTCACGATCTCTCGAACCGGGTGCCCGCCATAGGCGGTGCCAACGCCCAGCCATCGGCGGCGCGTGCGGTGCCCGTATCTGCGAAACCCAGCCTGAACGCCGAAGCCTCGGCCAGCGACCGCACCCGTCTCGCGCAACTGAAGGCGCGGCTCGCCACGCTAATCGAGCAGAAACCCGCGCTCAGCGCCTTCAAGGACCAGATTCGCGTCACGATCTCTGACGAAGGCCTGCGCATCGAACTCGTCGACTCGCTCAAGCGCCCAATGTTCGCCACTGGCAGCGCGAAGCTCGAAGACTACGCGCACGCGATTCTCGTAGAGATCGGCAGCGCGCTGAACGACGTGGAGAGCGGTGTATCCATCGCCGGCCATACCGATTCGGTACCGTATTCGGGCGGCCTCGCCGGCTATTCGAACTGGGAGCTTTCGAGCGAGCGCGCCAACGCCGCGCGGCGCGCACTGGTGGCGGGCCACCTGCACGAGGAGCGGCTGCTGCAGGTGCGCGGCGTGGCCGACGTGCTGCCGCTCGACAAAGACGCCGCGGACAGCCCGCTGAACCGGCGCATCAGCATTCTCGTGATGAACAAGGCCGCCGAACGCGCCTTCTTCCAGGACGCGAGCCGCTATGCGGCCGCGGGACCGAAGGCGGGATCGGCGTTATAGAAAAGCGGCAACGGCGGCGCGGGCCTCGCCTCATAGAGCTCGCCCAGGCATCGCAGTTGCGGCGTCAAATGGCAGGAGACCGGCAAGGCATGCGCTGGGCGGCACAGTTGCGGGCACGCAACGCAAATGCGAGAACTGAGCGGTTTACCTCGCTTTGCTTGTGAATTCGTCCCACGAATCGCGGCCGTAGACTAGTCTTGCATTCAAACAACGATGGTTGATGGGGGAAGAAAATGAACGTGACCAACTGGATCGTAGTGCTCGACTGCGCGTACATGGAATATTCGAGCTGGCTCGGCAAGAACGTTTACCGGCGCACCGTCGCATACGATCGCGTCGTGTGGTGCTGAACGGCACAGGCGCCGCCTTCAGGGAGTTGATTCAAGCCACTGCGGATTCCAGGCGACTTCCCAGAGATGCCCATCGGGGTCCTGGAAATAGCCTGCGTAGCCGCCCCAAAATGTGTCGTGCGCGGGCTTGACGACGCGCGCGCCAGCCGAAGCCGCTTGCGCCATGGCGGCATCCACTTCGGCTTTCGAAGCAACGTTGTGAGCGAGGCTTAGCTCGGTAGGGCTGGCCGGCCCCACCGCCAGCCCAGTGTCGTGAGCCATGCTCGCGCGCGGCCAGAGCGCCAGACGGAAGCCGGGTTGCAGGTCGATGAACACGACGGCCCCGTGCTCGAACTCCTTGCCCACGATGCCTTCGGTGGGTAAGTCCAGACCCTCGCGGTAAAAGCGCAATGAAGCTTCGAGATCGTCGACGCCTGGCGTAATGACGCTGATGCGGGGTTTCATACGATGGGCTCCCTGTCGGTAAGGCGTAAAGCGTAAGGCGGTAAGGCGTGGTGCCGATGCAGCCAGCAGGCTGCCCAGCGTACGCTTGCCGCGCAACGAAGTCCAATCGCGGGTACGGCTCCGCCTTCGAATGCGTCCGACCATGCCTCAGCGCACTACGGGCAGCGTCTCGACCTCATGCGCATGCCCCAGCGTCCGCCCGAGTACGGGGATGCCGCCCCCGACGTGAATGCGGGCAAGGGGCGAGCGGACCGCCCGCGCAAAACGCGGCGCACGCGGTGACTCCCGCGATGACGCCGAGCCACTACAATGCGCTACAGGAATTCAATCTGGAGCGCCCCATGTACATCGTCTCGCTGACCTACACCGCCTCGCTCGACCGCATCGACGACGCCCTGCCGGCCCACCGGGACTATCTCAACGCGCAGTTCGCCGCCGGTCATTTCGTGGCCGCAGGACCTAAGGTGCCGCGCGACGGCGGTGTGATACTCGCATCAAACATGGAGCGTGCGCGGCTCGACGCCATCCTCGCCGCCGATCCGTTCGCCGAACAGGGGCTCGCTACCTATGCCGTCACGGAGTTCAAGGCAACGCGTCTTGCGCCGAACCTGAATCTGCCGCGCGCCGAGGCGTCGTGAGCGCGCGGCGCGGCCATGGGGATCGCCGTGTGGTCATCTCCGGCTGTTCGGGAGGCGGCAAATCCGCGCTGCTCGCCGAACTCGCGCAGCGCGGTCATGCAGTGGTGGAAGAGCCGGGCAGACGCATCGTCGAAGCTGAATTGCGCAGCAACGGTCACGCGCTGCCGTGGGTCGATCTGCGCGCTTTCCTGTTGCGCGCTATCGACCTCGCGCATGCCGATCTGGCAAGCGTCGATACGCATGGCGCCTGTGGCTGGATCTTTTTCGATCGCGGCCTGATCGACGCATTGGCCGCGCGAGCGCATCTCGAAGGACGTCCGCTTAACGCAGGGGCGAGCGGCACGCAACGGCACTATCACCACCGGGTCTTTGTCACGCCACCGTGGCCCGAGATCTATGTGCAGGACGACGCGCGGCGTCATGACTTCGCGAGCGCCACGCAAGAATACGAACGCCTGCTCGCCGCCTGGCCGTCCTTCGGCTACAAAATCACGCTCGTACCCAAAACCGATGTGGCCGCACGCGCCGATTTCGTGCTGCGCACGTTGCAGGACGATCTGGACGCGCGCGGCGAAGGCATAGACGCCCTGTAACTCCCCTCACTGCTGCGCCTGCATCATCCCCGACCACACGATCTCCAGCTCCACGCCGATCGAGCGCGCGAGCCCGTCCAGCCCCGGAAACAGCGAAGCGTTCGTGATGTTCATGCGGTAGAGCCACTTCATCGCGTCCATGCGGATGCGCGCGGGCAGCACGATCTGATGCAGCAGTTCCTCGTTGCTCTCGTAGCCGTCGAGAATGCTCTGCAAGGGCTTGTCGATCACGCCAGGCACGACGAAAGTGCCCGACTGGGCCACGAGCCGGTCGTCCATCTCGGTGGGCTCGCCCGACCACAGCACTTCATTGGTATTGCAGAAAAAATACCGCTCGAAGTGCCCGGGCACGCGTGGGTCGATCACGTCGCGCGTGAGCACGGGATCGGCTTTCGGACGCGCACGATTGTTCCAGAGCGCGGGGGTGTTCAGTGCATAGACGGCGGCGTCGCTAGTCGCGCGCTCGAGCGCGAAGAAGGCCGCCACGAACGGGCTTTTGGTGAAGTCCAGCAGCCGCGTAGGCGCGCCGTGGTGCTGCATGAGCGCGAGGCAGCGCAGATCGTCGGCGAGTATGCCGGGATGCGCGAGAAAGTTGTGCGCCTTGCGGCGAAATACGCGAATCGCGCGCTCCTCGCGTGCACGCCATTGGCCGCGGTCGCCCACGAAATCGCGCATGTACCGTGAAAGCGAGCTCTCCAGCCGCCATTGGGCGTTCTGCTGCCCGCGAAATGCCCAGCCGTCGAGCTGCGTCGTCAGCTCCATGAACTGGTTCCAGTTGGCGAGTTCGGTGGTCTGCATGGGAGTGTCCGGGGGATAACCTGTGGCTGCGCGCCTGCCAGACACGCTACCACACCAACCATTACATCGCGAAGTTAGCGCGAAGTCAGTGCATCCGTTGCATACGCAACCACTTCGCGTAGGGCACGAGTTCCGGCGCCACGTCCGCACTGCCGATACGGGTCCAGCTGACCCAGGTATCCGGCGCGCCCGGCACTGGCTGCGGCACCGCAAATTCCACGTTGGCCATGCCGGGCCGGTACGCTTCGTTGGGCCAGAACACCGGCATGATGCGGCGTTCTTCCATTTCCTCGCGCAACGCGGCGGGCCCGCCCTCGTCGGTCACGACCTCGCATTGCGCCGCCCAGTCGTGCGCGTCCCATGCCAGAAATACGCCCGCCTGGCCCGTTACATCGAACGTGAGCACTGCGTTCTGCTCGGGCCGCCAATAATATTCGACGATGCGCTCGCGCAGCACGAGCGCATCGAGTGCCTCGGCCACGCCCCGGTCCGTATAGGCTGCGCCCACTCCGTGCACGCCGATATGCCCGTGCCCCGCGCAGAATTTGCGCTGCGCATTGGCAAGCGCCTGCGCGAGCTTGCGCGCCATGCCCGGGTCGGACTTCTTCAGGTAGAAGTGAATGAGCCCCGCGTTGAACGCATCCACGGCATGCGATTCGTCGGCGGTGCCGGTAAGCAGGATGCGCGTGCAGTTGGCGTCCTTCATTGCATCTTTCACCGAGGCGAGAAATTCGAGCCCATCCTGCCCGGGCATGTCGTAGTCCACCACGATGGCCGCGACTTGCAAAAAGCGCCTGGCGTCGGCCAGCGCGTCCTTGCCCAGCGCATTGCCGCCCCGCTTCTCGAACTCCGACCATAGCTCGCCCGAGGTCGGGCTGTGGCCCGCGCCGCGCGCACCCTGCGCCTCGATGAACGCGCGCGCTTCGGACTGCGAGGTGAAGAAATGATGCGTGAAGGCATTCGGGAAGAAGCCGCGCAGTGCATGGAGAAAGTCTGCACTGTCGTCGAGAAAAACCACGGATACGGGGTAGAAAACCGGCTGTCTGACGATGGAACTCATGTAATGGCCTCGGTGCTCGCAACAGACCCACGGCGCGAATCGATGCTGCTCATTGCGGATGGCGCGCCGCCGGCTGCCAGATTATGCGGCCTTGCGGGCGCACGCGGCAACCGTTGCGCTCGCCGCAGGCGATCTTCATCGTGCGCCCGGACCCGCCTGATCGTTTGCGCCCGCGCTCGCCTGCGCGTTTGCATACGACTATCGCAAGCTGTCAAGCTCAAGCAACTGAAAGATCCTCGCGACTATGTGATCAAGGCGGTTTTGGCGGCAAGGGAACGCGCAGAGAATTGGCGCATGTCTTCAAACATCGAGGACATGCGTGGCCGCCGCCGGCGGCCAATTCCAACTGGAGTATTGAAATGAATGCCCGTGAATCGATCCCTTCCGTGCTCTCCCGTGGCGCCAACGGCTTTAGCACGGAAATCATGGAAGCCACGCCGAGCAAGACCTTCCATCATGTCATCGACATTTACCTCAAGGACTCGAATGCCTTCATGAACACTTATTTCGCCCGCTATTTCGAATGGCAGGGCATTTGCCGCGAGCGCTGGTTCCACGAATGCATCCACAATAATCTGCTTGCGGCGGGCGGCGTCTTCGTCACGAAGCGCGCGCACCAGGAATATGTGCAAGAGACGTTTCCGTTTCAACGCGTCGATTGCTATCTGAACACCTTCCAGGTGCGCCAATGCTCCGCCTATCTGGTGTTTCGCTTTTGCGTGGACGGGCGCCCCGTTTCGCTCGGTTACCAGCAGATTCTCTTTGCTGGCACCGACAAGCGGATTCGCCGTTTTCCGCCGGGGATCATCGAGCGCGTCAAGGAATATGAACTCGTCCTGCCTGCAGGGACGAATTAAAACGTGAATTGATTCAACCCACGTAGTCCTGCCCCGCCGTCCAACGGCGGGGCTTGCCCCCCGGATCGTGAAGCGCGCGGTCGGCGGCAGACCCCGGTTCGGGCAGTTGCAGCGTAAACGTGGTCGCCACGTTGGCCTCGGACTCGCAGGCGATCGCGCCGCCCAGCGCCTGGGCCACGCGCCGGCAAAACGCGAGCCCCATGCCCGCTCCCTTGCCGTGAGACTTGGTGGAATAGAACGGCTCGAAAATATGCGGAAGCACGTCGGGGGCAATGCCCGGGCCGTTGTCGGCAAAGCGCAGCACGCAATAGCCGTCCTCGCTCGAGGCCGAGATTTGCACACTGCCGCTGCCGCTCGAGTGAATCGCAAAGAGCGCGTTCTTGAGCAGGTTGAAGAGCACGAACACGATAAGCGAATCGGAGCCCGAAAATTCCAGTTGCGGGTCGATGGGCAACACCTTGACCAGTTCGCGCTCGCCCGGACGGAACGGAAAGCGCTCGAGCGCCGCGTTCACGCAGGAACGGATGGAGTAGGCCTCGAAGCTGCGGCGGTCGAGCCGGTCGAGCGTGAACGATGCCAGCGACATTTCGACGACGGTGCTCGTGCTGTCCACCTGCCGCTGTATCGAAGAAGCCAGCGACGAAAGACGCTCCGACTGCCCCGGATACAGACCGTCCACGCATAGCTGGTGCTGCACGGCCAATTGGTAGCCGCGCATGAGCTCGGGCAGCACGTTGCCGATTTCCTCGGCGTGCATGCCGATGGCCGCCAGGGGCGTGGCGACTTCGTGCGCCACCGTCGCCGCGAGCAAATACGGCCGCATGAGGCCATAGCGCACGATGGTCACCGCAAGAATGCCGAGGCTCAAGGCGATGAACACTGCGCCCACCGGATAGAACGCCAGGCCGTAATTGACCGCGTAGTCGGAAGCAGCGACCCCATAGAGGCACAGGCTCAGCAAGCACAGATCAAGCAGCTTGCGGCGGTCGTGCGCGTGGCTCTGGCGTCGCGCGGAGAACAGCAGCCAGGCGCTGCGCAATGCGAGCAGCACCGTCTGCGCGACGTGCACCGGATGCAGCAGCCCCGCGCGCGGATACTTGCCGAAGAAGAAACTGCCGTAACCCGAGATCACCTCATCGCTCACCGCGAGCGCCATGGCGAGCACGATGCACAAGCCGTACGAGGCAAACAGCAGCGGCCGCTCGCTGCGCCGCGCGGCGACTTCGATCACGAAGTGATAGAAGGTGGTGGGCAAAAACAGAATGAACAGGTAGCCGAACTTGACGAGCGCGCCCGCCAGGCCAGGCTCCGAAATCTGAAACAGAAATGCCCAGGTGCCTTGCCAGACGAAGGTGGTTCCGCACATCGCCGCAAACGGCAGCGAGAGGCGCGTCACACCTTCCGTGAGCAATACGTACACGCCGAACCCGAGAAACAAGGCGGATACGAACGCGGGCAAGATCGAATACATAAATGGGTCGCGTGATTCTTGTTTTCGTCGAACGGCGCGTGCGCAGGCGCGCAAGGCAGTGTTGAATACGGCGGTCAAAAGCGTCCCCGTGCAGCTTTTTTTCGTTTACCTGCCGGCCGCCACGCGCAACAAGTTCATCGTTGCGATTATCGCTTGAATCGACGACTTTTTCGCGAAATACCACATAACTGTACACAAAAATGCGCGATGAATCGTCAATGCGCGGCTTGCCGCTGCGGCTCGATTGCTGCGCCGCGCTGCAAGACCGTTGGACAGGCGGATATCGGGGGCATTGGATCGGAGAAGATGATTTTACGCTGCCATGCTTCGCGCATGAGACCAGGCCAATGCGCCAGACGATGGACCGGACAGCCGGCCGACACATACCCGTACACTTTGTAATGTCGGGGACACCATGCAGCACAGTGCGTAGCGCACGTCAGACCCAAGCCGGCCCGACCGTTTCTCCAGCATCGTCATGAAACGGCCTCGTCTCGTGGTGACGCTATGCTTCGTCGGCGCCATGGCGCTCGTGACGCTCGTGGGGTTGCACCAGCTTTACAACTTCGCGCGCTCCGACCTGCAAAACTGCCAGCGCGACCTCGAAGTGCGCGCCGTGGGCGTGGATGCGCTCATCGACACCGAGCGCCGCCACCTCGTGGCGCTGCGCAACTACTTGCGGGCCAGGAGGGCTTTCATCGCGACGAGGCCACGCTGCCCGGCGACATCGCGCTCGCTCGGGCGCTCAGCCCGCTCGTGGAAATCAGCCACCAGGCAGACGCCATGCGCAGCGCGGTGGCCTTCATCTCGCCGAACGGCATGTTCGTGAGTTCACCCGAGCCTCAAGGCATCAGCACGCCGGCGCTGCTGCGCCGCTTCAGCACCATGTATTACTACCGGGGCCAGTTGCCCGAGCACAATCCGCGACGCGAGGTGCTCTGGACGCCTGTCTATACCGGGCTGCAGGATGGCGAGGCAGTCTCCACCTTGAGCGCGCCCGTCTATCTCGGCAAGCAGTTTCGCGGCGTGGTGGTGATGGACATCACGCAGTCGCGCCTGCTTTCGCTGCAGCTCTCCACCGGCAACACCGAAGACGACGGCGCCCCCCTTGAGTTCGGCTTCCTGAATACCAACGGGAGCATCGTGTACTTCCGCAACGGCGCGGTCATCGCACAGCGTCCGGCACGCTTTAGCCCCAGCCTGCTGCAAACGGCGGCGAAATCGGTCGATACGTGGATGCGGCAAGGCTCGGGCTATCTCGAACGCGACGGCCAGTACCTGCTCTACCGGCGCATCGGCCAGTCGCACTGGATCCTGCTCGCGGCCACCGACAACGCCGAGCTCACGATCGCCACCGCGCGGCGCGTGCTGGGCAGCCCGGTGATTGCCGCGTGGATCGTGCTCGGCCTGCTGCTGATCGGCACGCTGCGCATCGTGACCAATATATTCGGGCACTACGTGGAGGCGAGCGCGCGGCTCGAAACGCTCGCCCGCAGCGACCCGCTAACGGGGCTCGCGAACCGCCGCCGCTTTCAGGAAGTCTTCGCCGAAGCACGCGAACGCGCGAACCGCGCGACGCAGCAGCCGGCTCCCATGGCGGTGCTCATGCTCGACATCGACTTCTTCAAGCGCGTCAACGACTGCTTCGGCCACGCGGCCGGCGACCGCGTGCTGACGATCTTCGCCGCGATCCTGCGCGCCAACCTGCGCGGCGTCTATCTGCCCGCGCGCATGGGCGGCGAGGAATTCGCGGCGTTGCTGCCCGATATTGATCTCGCTGCCGCCACCGCCGTGGCCGAGCGCGTGCGCCTCGCGATCGAGGGCCACACGCGCGACGTCACCGTGCCCGCCGGCACCGAACATCCCGAAGCCATCGCGTTCACGGTGTCCATCGGCGTGGCCGCGAGTCCCGTGGATGGCCCAATCGACTACGAGGCGCTCATGCACGTGGCCGACGAACGGCGCTACCTGGCGAAGCAGGGCGGACGCAACCGCGTCGTGCAGGCCAGCACGCCGGTGCCGGACGTCAAGGCATGACGCCGGACTCGCGCGCCAGTGGGATAATGCGCGCTGACCGACCGCACGGAGAACGTCAATGGCGCACACGGAGCATCAATACACGGTAACGGTGCAATGGACCGGCAATCGTGGCACGGGCACTTCAGGCTATCGCGACTACGGCCGCGACCACACGATCGAAGCGGCGGGCAAGCCCGCCATCCCCGGTTCGTCGGACCCCGCGTTTCGCGGCGACCGCACGCGCTGGAACCCCGAGGAGCTGCTCGTGGCCTCGGTGAGCGCGTGCCACAAGCTCTGGTATCTGCACCTTTGCGCCGATGCGGGCATCGCCGTGCTCGCCTATGTGGACGAGGCGCAAGGCACCATGACCGACGGCGGCCCCGAACCCGGGCGCTTCACCGAGGTCGTGCTGCGCCCGCGCGTGACGATCCGCGCAGGCGACGATGCGAGCCTTGCCGCGCAACTCCATCACACAGCACACGAGAAGTGCTACGTCGCGAACTCGGTTAACTTCCCGGTCCGCTGCGAACCCGTTATCGAGGTCGCGACCGCGTAACGCCATCCCGGCCTCAGCCGCGCGCGCTCGCGATATACGCTTCCAGACCGCCCGCGAGCGCGTCGAACACCGCCTTGCAGCGGCGGTTGCCGCGCAGATCTTCGTGCATCGTGACCCAGGTTTGCAGCTTGAAGGCGCACACGCGCGACAGCACGCGCCGCAACCGGACATCGCGACGCGCGACGCCGGTCTGGCACATGCCGATGCCGCAGCCCGCGCGTATCATCGCCAACTGCGCAACGTCGCTGTCGGTGCGCAGCGCAAACGCCTCGCGTTTCAGGTACGGCAGCTTGCGCATGGCCTCGCGCAAGAACGGCGTGACCGTGTCGAACCCGATCAGCGTGTGTTGCGCGAGATCGGCGAGCGTTTTCGGCGTGCCGCGCCCTGCGAGATAGTCGTCGCGCGCGTGCATTCCGACCTCAATTTCGCCGATGCGCCGCGCAATCAGCATCTCCTGTTGCGGCTGCGTCATGCGCACGGCGATATCCACTTCACGCTGCAGCAGATCCTGCACGCGGTTGGACGGCACCAGTTCCACCACCAGTTCCGGATGCGCGCGGCCTAGCTGCGCGAGCACCGGCGGCAGCACTTCCACGCTCACGATCTCGCTTGCCGAGACGCGCACCACGCCGCGCATGGCATTGCCCTGCCCCAACGCGGCACGTTCGAGCGCCGCCGCCGTGCTGCGCATGGATTCGGCGTAGCCGCGCAGCATGCGCGCCGCTTCGGTGGGCAGGAAGCCCGCAGGCGAGCGCGTGAAGAGCGGCTGGCCGAACGCGGCTTCGAGCGCCGCCACGTGCCGCCCCGCCGTGGGCTGCGTGATGCCGAGCGCGCGCGCCGCGCCCGAGAGCGAGCCCTCGGTGAGCACCGCGAGAAAAGTCCGGTAGAGTTCCCAGTTCAGATTCGATGCCATGCATAAATGTATAGCCGATACGCGATTCCAGGCAATTTTTTATTGGCCCCGAGACGCGCAGAATCACGCCATCGACACCTCTCAAACGGCGCACGGACATGGCAACGCACTCTCTCGAAACAGGCCGCACGGCGCTCGTGCTGGGCGTAACCGGCGGCATCGGCGGCGAAGTCGCGCGGCAACTGATCGGCGCGGGCTGGCGCGTGCGCGCGCTGCAACGCGGAACCCGCGCGGCCACGACCACGCGCGTCGGCCATGGCATCGAACTGGTGCAAGGCGACGCCATGGACCGCGAAGCCGTGATGTGCGCCGCGCAGGACTGCGAGGTGATCGTGCACGCGGTCAATCCGCCGGGCTACAAGCGTTGGGCCGAACTCGTGCTGCCGATGATCGACAACACGATCGTCGCCGCCCAGGCCGTGGGCGCGACCGTGATGCTGCCTGGTACCGTCTACAACTTCGGGGCGGAGGCGCTGCCGCTCGTGGGCGAAGACGCGCCGCAGCGGCCGCGCACCCGCAAGGGCGCGATTCGCGTCGCGCTGGAGCAGCGCCTGAAAACGGCTGCGGCGCATGGCGTGCGCTCGATCATCGTGCGCGCCGGCGACTTCTTCGGCCCGCGCGTGGGCAATAGCTGGCTTGCGCAGGGTTTCGTGAAGATGGGGCAGCCCGTGCGCACGGTCCGCGAGCCCGGCGCGCCAGGCGTCGGCCACGCGTGGGCCTATGTGCCCGATGCGGCCCGCACGATAGTCGAATTGATCGAGATGCGCGCAAGACTCGCGCCGTTCGCACGCTTTCACATGGCCGGGCATTGGGACGCCGACGGCACACAAATGGCCGCCGCCATCTGCCGCGTCGCGCAACGCCATGGCTTGCACGCGCAGCGCAAGCCGTTCCCGTGGCCGCTGATTTATGCCGCGGCGCCGTTTGCCACCACGCCTCGCGAGATGCTGGAGATGCGGTATCTGTGGCGTGAAGCGCTTGAACTCGATAACACGAGGCTGGTGGCGACGCTGGGTAGCGAGCCGCATACGCCGCTCGACGTGGCCGTCGAGGCGACGTTGGCCGGGCTCGGTTGTCTCGGCAATGGATCGAGTCGCAGCCCGACACGATGACGCAATCTTCCCAGAAGGACATGACCATTACGAGCACGCAGGGCATCGTGGAGATAACGGGAAAGAACGGCGTGGATATCCGCTGCGGCGGAACGTTGCTACGCATGCGCCCGGAAGGGCTTACCGTTTATACCGATGGTAAATTCCTCGTTCACGCAGCAGATCATGCAACCGACGATCCGCAGGCGCGACCGGTTGATTTCCCCGTTACGCCCGACAACCCCGGCAAGTACGCGGCGCATCATGTGCTGGTTGAGGACGGCGGCGGCTTCGCGGTCGCGAATCAGCCGTATCGGCTCACGTGATCGGGATTGCCGGTGCTACGGTCTACCGGCCGTCTACGATCTGGCGGCGAAAACAAAATTTCCCAACGATGATCGTGTTCGTATCGGCATGCATGCCATGTTGATGTTTCACTACTACTGGCAGATTACCGCGATGCAAAGCTATGGTTACTATAGCTACCTCCGATCTAATTTCGCGAAAGTACAACAGGCTGTCTGTGATATTCGACATGTTACGCCGGAAATAGCACAGCAAATGGCAATGCACAAACCCGGCTACTACAGTCACCTACACGAGGAAGATGCTTATGCGACACAGGAACCCGTGGATTCGTACTGGAGCAATCCTGATGCTCTGTTCTTGCGTGAGCCTGGCACATGCACAGACAAATACACTGAAACACTCAGAAACATCGGAGTCGAGGGAAATGGCTAACAGCCTCGTGAATCGTCAGAGCGAAGTGATTTTTACGATGATGGAGAAAGCCATGTCGATACTTCGCGATAACAAGCCATTTGACACGGCTGATCCTGAATTTTGAGTAATTCAGTCCACAAAAAATTTTCCTGACTCAACAGATATTCAATACACATTTAAGGATTCAAACCTCCCTGGTGTCATCATCACCTTTTCTACGATAACCAGTCCCCTCGATATTTCTGACGACAGAACCAAAATTTCCTTGGTTCCTAGCGCATTCGAACTGCGGTTCGTCTCCTCGTCATCGGCAGTTGATATTGAACCATCGTTAATAAAAGAGCGACTCCACCTGGCGGACTACTGGGTTGCGGGCGATGGGACGAAGATCGAACGTAACGATATGGGCGCGGGAATACCGCCATCACCGCTCCTGCACACCTATCGTTACAGGGCAAACGAGCGTTGGACTAGCCGGTTTCCTGTCGATGTCGATCTACTCTGCGGGGACCCGGTACCAGATGAACCCGATAGCCACCGTATCATTCTGCACATTAAGCTGAGGCGCGCCTATCCCTACCTGACACCCGAAATGCGCAAGCACAAGCGCGAGGAAAAAAACAGCGCATCCGCGAAAGCGGCTACACGGGAGTGATTGACGAATGACCGACTGATTCGCACACGTGGTCACCGATCACAGGTCAAGGTGACCATGCTCCGGCGAACGCGCACAAGTTCGCCGGAGCGTCCAATCGATCAACAATGGAGGTGATACCTGCATGGTGTTTGCCAAAGGCATCAACCTGGGCAGTCTCCGTTCTTTTCGGACATGCCTCTTCTTACGCTTGCCGCTTCCCGGGAAGACGGAAACTTCGATATCGCTTGCAGTAGTATGCCCCCCAACCATGGCCCAGACTTTTTGCTCGCGCTAAAATGCCGCCCGTTCTTGCATGCATCTGCGAAATACGGAGAAGTCTGATGATCATCGAACCGCGTGTTCGCGGCTTCATTTGCGTGACAGCCCATCCCATGGGATGTGAAGCCAACGTCGCGCAGCAAATCGAATACGTCGACGCCCACGGCCCCATTGCCCATGGTCCGAAGCGCGTGCTCGTGCTGGGCGCGTCCACGGGCT
Organism: Paraburkholderia sp. A3BS-1L; assembly: GCF_051125215.1. Lineage (NCBI taxonomy): Bacteria > Pseudomonadati > Pseudomonadota > Betaproteobacteria > Burkholderiales > Burkholderiaceae > Paraburkholderia > Paraburkholderia sp. A3BS-1L. The sequence continues at coordinate 746,015 of NZ_CP120445.1, forward strand.
ACGGCCTCGCCGCGCGCATTTCGGCGGCATTCGGCTCGGGCGCGGCCACGCTCGGCGTCGCCTTCGAGCGCGCCGGCACCGATACCCGCCCCGCCACCGCCGGCTGGTACAACACCGCCGCGTTCGAGAAGTTCGCCACGCACAAAGGGCTCTACGCGAAGACCATCAACGGCGACGCGTTCTCTCACGCCGTAAAGCGCGAGACCATCGACACCATCAAGCGCGATCTCGGCCAGATCGACCTCGTGGTGTACAGCCTTGCCGCGCCGCGCCGCACGCATCCGGTGACGGGTGCCGTGCACACCTCCACGCTCAAGCCGGTGGGCAAGACGCTGCGCATGCGCGGCATCGACACCGACAAGGAGAGCATCAAGGAAACCGTGCTCGAAGCAGCCGCGCAAAGCGAGATCGACGCCACGGTGGCCGTGATGGGCGGCGAGGACTGGCAGATGTGGATCGATGCGCTGCTCGAAGCGGGCGTGCTGGCCGATGGCGCGAAGACCACGGCGTTCACCTATCTTGGCGCGGAGATCACCCACGACATCTACTGGAACGGCTCCATTGGCGCGGCCAAGAAGGACCTCGACCAGAAGGTGCTGGGCATCCGCGCGAAGCTCGCGGCACGCGGCGGCGATGCGCGTGTTGCCGTGCTCAAGGCGGTGGTCACGCAGGCCAGTTCCGCCATTCCCATCATGCCGCTCTATCTCGCGCTGCTCTTCAAGGCGATGAAGGAAAACGGCACGCACGAGGGTTGCATCGAGCAAGTCTATGGACTCCTGCGCGATTCGCTCTACAGCGCCACGCCGGTGCTCGACGACGAAGGCCGCCTGCGCGCCGACTACAAGGAGCTCGACCCCGCGATCCAGGCGCGCGTGAAAGCTGCGTGGGACCAGGTCACCGACGAAAACCTTTACGCCACCACCGATTTCGCGGGCTACAAGGCGGAATTCCTGCGTCTGTTCGGCTTCGGCATCGAAGGCGTCGACTATGGCGCCGACATCGATCCAAACGTAGCGATTCCCGGCATCGTCGAGATGTAAGCGTCGGGTTTCGCGGCGCCGAGCGGCGCTAGCGCTGCGCGCCGATCAGCACCATCATCGGCCGCTCGCGCTCTTCGGCCAGCGCGGGCATGGCGTCCACCTGCGCCTGCGTCGGCCCCCATTCGATCAGGCGGCTCAAGGTGAATCCGCAATCGATGAGCGTATTCACGAGCGTGCCTAGCGTGCGATGCTGCTTGACGACGCCCTCGGCAAGCCAGTTCGTCGCGCGCGGGCCTTCCATCTGATAGCTGTCGAGCAGCCAGCTCTTGTTGTTGTCATCGTCGAGACAAAAGCCCGGCGCGCGCGGCGCCATGTAAATCGGATGCTCGATGGAGAACACCAGCCGGCCGCCCGGCACGAGTGCGCGGTGAATCGTGCGCAGCAACCCGGCAAGATGCTCCACGTAATGAAACGCGAGCGAACTATAGACCAGATCGAAGCTGGCCTCGGCCACTTCGAGCGTTTCCAGATCGGCGCGACGCCATGCGATAGACGCGGGTTGCGGTGACGATTGCGCCGGTGCCTGCGTCATCGCTCGCGCACGCTCCAGCATGCGCACCGAGACGTCCACGCCCTCCACCGCAGCCGCCCCCTGCTGCGCCGCCCAACGGCAAAACCAGCCATAGCCGCAGCCGAGATCGAGCACCCGCAAGCCACCCAGGTCCGGCAGCAATGCGCGCAGCGCGGGCCATTCGGGCGCGCCGTCCAGCCCCTGCACCGAACGGTTCAGGCGGCTGTAGCTTTCGAAGAAGGCGGGGTCGTCGTAGATGTTCTGGGTCATGCGCGCGAGTGTCTCACGAGGCGCACGCAATGTCCCGCCGCCTTCAATGCGAATGTCGCGGCACCTCCGCGCCCCGGCAGCCCACGAGGAAATCGAAATCGCATCCCTCGTCGGCCTGCAGCACGTGCTCGACGTAAAGCTTGCGATACCCGCTGCCGTCCGCCGGCTCGGGTTTTTGCGCCGCCGCCCACGCAGCGAGCCGCGCGCGGATCTCTTCATCGCTGATATCCACGCGCAGCGTGCCCTTTTCGCAGTCGAGCTCGATCCAGTCGCCGTTGCGCACGATCGCAAGCGGGCCGCCCGCGCGCGCCTCGGGCGCCACGTGCAGCACCACCGTGCCATAGGCCGTGCCGCTCATGCGCGCGTCGGACACGCGCACCATGTCGGTCACGCCCTGCGCGAGCAGCTTGGGCGGCAAGCCCATGTTGCCCACCTCCGCCATGCCGGGGTAGCCGCGCGGCCCGCAGTTCTTCATCACGAGCACCGAGTCGGGCGTGACGTCGAGCGCGGGATCGGCAATGCGCGCCTTGTAGTCGTCGAAATTCTCGAACACCACGGCGGGCCCGCGATGCTTGAGCAGCGCCTGCGTGGCCGCCGAGGGCTTGAGCACCGCGCCGTTCGGCGCGAGATTGCCGCGCAGCACGCACAAGCCGCCGTCCTGCACGAGCGGGTTGGCGAGCGGGCGGATCACCTCGTCGTTGTAGCTCGGCGCGTCGCGCACGTTTTCCCATAGCGTATGGCCGTTAGCGGTGAGCGCGTCGGGATGCGGCAGCAGCTTCGCTTCGCCGAGCCGCCGCAGCACCGCCGGCAGACCGCCCGCGTAATAGAACTCCTCCATCAGGAAGCGGCCCGAGGGCTGCAGATCGACGATCGTGGGCGTGTGGCGGCCGATGCGTGTCCAGTCGTCGAGATCGAGCTTCACGCCGATGCGCCCCGCGATCGCCTTCAGGTGAATCGCCGCGTTGGTCGAGCCGCCAATCGCGGCATTCACGCGGATGGCGTTCTCGAACGCCGCGCGCGTGAGCAGCTTCGAAAGGCGCAGGTCTTCGAGCGCCATCTCGACAATTCGGATTCCAGACAGATGCGCGAGCACGTAGCGGCGTGCATCCACGGCGGGAATGGCGGCGTTGTGCGGCAGGCTCACGCCCAGCGCCTCGGCCATGCAAGCCATCGTCGAGGCCGTGCCCATGGTGTTGCAGGTGCCCGCCGAGCGCGACATGCCCGCTTCCGCCGACATGAACTCGTGCATCGAAATCTTGCCCGCCTTCACCTGCTCGCTCAATTGCCATACCACCGTGCCCGAGCCGATATCGCGCCCTTCGTGCTTGCCGTTGAGCATCGGCCCGCCGGTCACGACGATCGCCGGCACATCGCAGCTTGCCGCGCCCATCAGCAGCGCGGGCGTGGTCTTGTCGCAGCCGCACAGCAGCACGACCGCGTCCACGGGGTTGCCGCGGACGGCTTCTTCCACGTCCATCGACGCGAGATTGCGCGTAAACATTGCGGTGGGCCGCAGGTTCGACTCGCCGTTGGAAAACACCGGGAATTCCACGGGAAAGCCGCCCGCTTCGTACACCCCGCGCTTCACGTGCTCGGCGAGCTTGCGAAAGTGCGCGTTGCAAGGCGTGAGTTCCGACCACGTGTTGCAGATGCCGATGACCGGCTTGCCCGCGAACTCGTGCTCGGGGATGCCCTGATTCTTCATCCAGCTCCGGTACATGAAGCCGTTCTTGTCGGTGGTGCCGAACCACGCGGCCGAGCGGAGCCGGATTTTGCGAGCGTTCATGGCTTTACCCACTTAGTGAGAAAAACCCATAAATAGCATGACTATATAGCCAGGGAAGATCGGGAAAACGCGGATTTAAACCGCCATATCCGTTGAATATAGTTTGTCTATTGACGCTTGCAAGGCAGATGGCCGGTGTTGAGTCACGCCGACTCGACACCGGCCCGGGATGGCGCGATTGACTCGTGACACTGTCTGGCCGTGAGGGACGCGAGTGCAGGTAGCGCCGAATTCAAGAAATAGAAAGCTACGTTGGAGACACGCATGAAACTGGCTACTCGCATGGCAAGCGGCCTCATTGCCGCCGCCGCGGCTTTTTCGTTCGCGGCGGGCGTCGCGCACGCCGAGGACAAGCAGATCACGCTGGGCTTCGCGCAAGTGGGCGCCGAGAGCGCCTGGCGCACTGCCAATACCGTATCGGTCAAGGCCGCCGCCAAGGAAGCCGGCATCAATCTCAAGTTCTCGGACGCCCAGCAAAAGCAGGAAAACCAGATCAAGGCGATCCGCTCCTATATCGCGCAGAAGGTGGACGTGATCGCCTTCTCGCCGGTGGTGGAATCGGGCTGGGAGCCGGTGCTCCAGGAAGCGAAGCGCGCGAAGATTCCCGTGATTCTCACCGACCGCAATATCGACGTGAAAGACCAGTCGCTCTACGTGACGATGATCGGCTCGGATTTCATGGAAGAAGGCCGCCGCGCGGGCAAGTGGCTCGAGGAGCACTACAAGAACAATCCCGGCCCCGTCAATATCGTCGAATTGCAGGGCACGGTGGGCTCCGCGCCCGCGAACGATCGTCACGCGGGTCTCATCGAGGTGATCAAGAACGATCCGAAGTTCAAGATCATTGCGTCGCAAAGCGGCGACTTCACGCTCGCGGGCGGCAAGCAGGTGATGGAAGCCTTCGCGAAGACCTATGGCAACAAGATCAACGTGGTCTACGCGCATAACGACGACATGGCGCTCGGCGCGATCCAGGCCATGGAGGAAGCGGGCATGAAGCCAGGCAAGGACGTGAGCGTGGTGTCGTTCGACGCGACCAAGGGCGGCTTCCAGGCGATGATCGCCGGCAAGATGAACGTGGACGTGGAATGCAGCCCGCTGCTCGGGCCGCAACTCATGACTGCCGTGAAGGACGTGGTGGCGGGCAAGCAACTGCCCAAGCGCATCGTCACGAACGAAACGGTGTTCCCCGAGAGCGTGGCGGCGCAGGTGCTGCCGTCGCGCAAGTACTAATTGCGGTAAGCACAGGCACGCATGAACCTCACGCCGCTGCTGGAAACCGTCGGCCTGACGCGCACGTTCCCCGGCGTGCGCGCGCTCGACGGCGTCGACTTCCGCCTCTTTCCCGGCGAGATCCATACGCTGATGGGCCAGAACGGCGCGGGCAAGTCCACGCTCATCAATGTGCTCACGGGCGTGCACGAGCCCGAGGCCGGCGAGATCCGACTCGCCGGCCAGCCCGTGCGCTTCGCTACGCCGCAGGAAGCCGAAGCCGCGGGCATTCAGACGCTTTATCAGGAAGTCAATCTCTGCCCCAATCTCTCGGTGGCGGAGAATATTTTCGCGGGCCGCCAGCCGCGCAAGCGCGGCCTGATCGACTGGAAGACGATCCACCGGCGCGCCGCCGACGCGCTCGCCGCGCTCAATTTATCGCTCGACGTCACGCAGTCGCTCGACACCTACCCCATCGCCATGCAGCAGATGGTGGCGATCGCGCGCGCCGTTTCGGTCGATGCGCGCATTCTCATTCTGGACGAGCCCACTTCGAGTCTCGACGAAGGCGAAGTCGCGCGCCTGTTCGATGTGCTGCGCAAGCTGAAGGCGTCAGGCATCGCCATTTTGTTCGTCACGCACTTTCTCGAGCAAACCTTTGCGATTTCCGATCGCATCACCGTGATGCGCAATGGCGAGCGCGAGGGCGAATATCTCGCCGCCGAATTGCCGGTGCAGACGCTGGTGGCCAAGATGGTGGGCCTCAACCACGCTACCCACGCCGACGATCGGCTCGCGCACGGCGCACAGCAAGCACACGCGCCCGAAAACTCCGCACAAGCCGACGCGCAAACCGGCGCGCCCTACCTCGCCGCGCAGGGCATCGCGCGCCGCAGCGTGCTCAACGCGCTCGATCTCGAGGTGCGGCCCGGCCAGATTCTCGGCCTTGCCGGCCTGCTGGGCTCGGGGCGCACGGAAACGGCGCGTCTCTTGTTCGGCGCCGACCGGGCCGACGCGGGCGCCGTGCGCATCAACGGCGAGACCGTGAAGCTCGCCTCGCCGCGCGACGCGGTCCGCCACGGCATGGCGTATTGCCCCGAAGACCGCAAGAAGGAAGGCATCGTTGCGGAGCTTTCGATCCGCGAGAACATCGTGCTCGCGCTGCAGGCGCGGCGCGGCTGGTGGCGCATGATTGGACGCGCGCGCCAGCGCGAGCTCGCCAATGGGTATATCGCGCAGCTCGGCATCAAGGCGCGCGACGCGGAGCAGCCCATCGGCCTGCTTTCGGGCGGCAATCAGCAGAAGGTGCTGCTCGCGCGCTGGCTCGCGACCGAGCCGCGTCTCCTGATCCTCGACGAACCCACGCGCGGCATCGACGTGGCCGCCAAGTTCGAAATCATGGACCGCGTGCGTGCCCTCTGCGCGAAGGGGCTCGGCATTCTTTTCATCTCCTCGGAAATCAGCGAAGTGGTGCGCGTGAGCGACCGCATCGCGGTGCTGCGCGACCGGCGCAAGGTGGCCGAGCTTGCGGGCGCGGCACGCTCGGAGCACGAGGTCTACGGCCTCATTGCCGGAGATCGCACATGAATGCGCGCCAAACTTCGGGGCCCGGTTTGGGCCCGCCCGCGTGGCTTGCGCTGACGCTCAAGCATCCGCTCGTATGGCCCGCGCTCACGCTCGTCGCGCTGTTCGCCGTGGATGTCGCGCATCGCGCCAGCTTTCTCTCCATCACGCTGCTGGGCGGCCATCTGTTCGGCGCACCCGTCGACATCCTCATGCGCGCCGCGCCGCTCGTCGTGGTCTCGCTCGGCATGACGCTCGTGATCGCCACGCGCGGCATCGACATTTCGGTGGGCGCCGTGGTGGCGATCGCCGGCGCGGCGGCCGCCACCGTGCTCGCCGACGACCCCTCGCGCGTCGGCGCCGCGTTCGGCGCGGCGCTTGCCGTGGGCCTGCTCGCGGGCATGTGGAATGGGTTGCTGGTGGCCCTCGTCGGCATGCAGCCGATCATCGCCACGCTGATCCTCATGGTGGCCGGGCGTGGCGTGGCGCAACTGCTCACCGGCGGCCAGATCATCCCCATCGGCGCGCAAGGTTATCTGTACGCGGGCGGCGGCTATTTTGCGCTCGTGCCCTGCGCAGTGTGGATCGCGATTGCCGTGACGGTGCTCACCGCGCTCATCGTGAATCGCACCGCGCTCGGGCTCTTCATCCGCTCGATTGGCGTGAATCCCGTGGCTGCGCGGCTCGCGGGTCTGTCGTCGCAGGCCGTGGTGTTCGGCACCTATGCGTTCTGCGGCGTGATGGCCGCCATCGCCGGCATTCTCATCAGCTCGAACGTGCGCAGCGCCGACGGCAACAACGCGGGCCTGCTGCTCGAACTCGATGCGATTCTCGCCGTGACGCTCGGCGGCACCTCGCTCTCGGGCGGGCGCTTCAGCCTCGCCGGCACGGTGCTGGGGGCGCTCATCATCCAGACGCTCACCTACACCACCTATTCGATCGGCGTGCCGCCCGAGGCCACGCTCGTGGTCAAGGCCGTGGTCGTGCTGTGCGTGTGCGTGATCCAGTCGCCCGCCGCGCGCGCTTTCGCCGCCCAGCAGCTCAGGCGCATCGGGCACGCGCGGCGCGCGCGGGCCTGAGAATAAAGACTTCGGGGAATCCGAGCATGAACCGCCCATCGCAAGCTCATGACAACGCTGCTTCGAGCCCGCTCGCCGCATTGCGCCGCAGCATCTCGCGCTTTGTCGATCCGCGCGTGCTGCCCATCTTCGTGACGGTGCTGCTGTTCCTGGCGTTGTTCGGCTTCGGCTCGGCGATGTACACCGGCTTCTTCTCGCTGCAGGTTTTGTTCGGACTCCTCGTCGACAATGCATTCCTGCTGATCGTAGCCATCGGCATGACGTTCGTGATCATCTCGGGCGGCATCGATCTTTCGGTGGGCGCCGTGGTCGCGCTCACCACGATCCTGTGCGCCGTAGGCACCGAGAAGCTGCACTGGCCGGTGGCCGTGGTCGTGCCGCTCGTGCTGCTGTTCGGCGCGCTGTATGGCGCGGCCATGGGCGCGCTGATTCACTTCTTCCGGCTTCAGCCTTTCATCATCACGCTCGCCGGCATGTTCCTCGCGCGCGGCACCTGCTTTCTCATCACCACCGAATCCATCCAGATCAACGACCGCGGCTTTCACGCGCTCTCCGAATTCAGCATTCCCGTGGGCAGCGGCTCGCTCACCACGGGCTCGCTCACCGCGCTCGCCATGCTCGCGGCGGGCATCGTCATCGCGCATTTCACGCGCTTCGGCCGCAACGTCTACGCCGTTGGCGGCAATGAGCGCTCAGCGCTGCTCATGGGCCTGCCCGTCGCGCGCACAAAGATCGCCGTCTATGCGCTTTCGGGCTTTTGCTCCGCGCTCGGCGGCGTGGTGTTCACGCTCTATGTGCTCTCGGGCTATGGCCTCCAGGCGCAGGGCATGGAACTCGACGCCATCGCCGCGACCGTGATCGGCGGCACGCTGCTCACGGGCGGCGTGGGCTATGTGATCGGTTCGGTATTCGGGGTGGGCATCCTCGGCACGATCCAGACGCTCATCACCTTCGACGGCACGCTCAGCTCGTGGTGGACGCGCATTGTGATCGGCGCGCTGCTCTGCGCGTTCTGCCTGCTGCAGCGCGCCACCGAGCGCCATGCCGCGCGCCGCAAATCCACGGGCGGCGGCAAGGGCTTCGCGCGCGCAGCGCGCGCCCGCACGCCGGCTGCCGCGCCGCTCGAACAGACGAAGCTGGTTGCCGCGCCGCCGCGTGAGGCGTGAGGCGTGAAGCATGAGGCGTGAAGCGCCGCCAGCGGTTTTATTCGCATCATTGCAAGCGCCCGGTTACCGGAGCTGTCCCGCATCTGCACGCGATCGACTCAACGTCGACCACATCGACCCACCAAGAAGAGAGCCGGAGGACGACATGGCACAGCAGCACGATGACGACCAGGAACACGAACAGGAACGTGACGGCAACGGTTTCAGCGCCGCGCGGCGAGGGCTGATGCAGGGCGCGGGGCTGGGCGCCGCGCTCTCGTTCATGAGCGCGCTCGGCGGCGGTGCGGGCGGGCTGATTTCGCAGGCGCAAGCAGCGGAAACCGCCTTTCCCTCGCACAAGAAGTGGAAGATCGTCTTCGTCAATCATGTGACCACGAACCCGTTTTTCGTGCCCACGCAATACGGCATTCAGGATGCCTGCGCATTGCTCGGCATGGACTATCAGTGGACCGGCTCGGCCACCTCCGACGCGGGCGAAATGTTGCGTGCGGTGAATTCGGCGATCGCGGCGAAGGCCGACGCCATTGCCGTGCCCATCGTCGACCCGAGCGCCTTCGACAAGCCCGTCCAGGCCGCGCTCGACGCCGGCATTCCAGTGTTCGCCTACAACGCCGATGCCCCGCGCGGCAAGCACAATCCGCGCCTTGCCTATATCGGCCAGGACCTGTATCTCTCGGGCTACCAGATGGGCGAGCGCATCGTGAGCCTGATCGACAGCGGCATGGTCGCGCTCTTCATTGCAACGCCGGGGCAGCTCAATATCCAGCCGCGTCTCGATGGCGCAAGCGACGCCATCAAGAAGTCCGGCAAGAAGATCGACATTCAAACCGTGGCCACGGGCGCGACCGTCAACGAGGAGCTTTCGAAGATCAAGTCGTTCTATCTGGGCCATCAGGACCTGAAGGGCATGTTCGCCGTGGATGCGGGAAGCACCCAGGGCGTGGCGCAGGTGATGAAGGAGTCGAACCTGCCCGCGAAGGGCGTACACGGCGGCGGCTTCGATCTGCTGCCCAGCACGGTCCAGCTCATCCACGAGGGCTTCCTCGACTTCACCATCGACCAGCAGCCCTATGTGCAGGGGTTCTACACTGTGATGGAGGCGTTCGTGTTCCTCGCTTCGGGCGGGCTGGTTGGGCCGGCCGACATCAACACGGGCCTGAAGTTCGTGACGAAGTCGACGGTCGAGCCGTATTTGAATACCTCGACGCGCTATGAAGGCAAGACCACCAAGCCGCAAATCGTCCCGATGAACGGCGCAATCAAGTCGTGATGGATACAGTGAACGAATCCGGCAACATCGAGGCAGTCCGCGCGCCGCGGCGCGCGGGCGTTTCATTCGCATCGCGATGGGCGCCCGAGTTGCGCATTCTGCTCGTGGCCGTGCTGCTGGCTGCGTATTTCGAGTTCGCGAACCACGATTTCCTGCTCACCAACGCCAGTCTCGTCAATCTCTCGCAATTCATCGCGCCGGTGGCGATCATCGCGTTCGGCGAGATCATGCTGATGATCGGCGGCGATATCGATCTATCGGCGGGCATGGTGTTCGCGTTCGCACCGTTCATGATGGTGTTCGCCAGCGATGCGGGGGCGCCCATGTGGCTGGCCGTGATCGCGGGGCTCGCGGCGGCCGCGCTGATCGGCTTCGCGAACGGCGCGGTGACGGTGTGGCTGCGGCTGCCCTCGTTCGTCACCACGCTCGGCACGCTCTTTCTCATCAACGGCGTCACGCTCACGGTCTCGCGCGGCACGCCCGCCGCCACGCCGGGCTCGCCCGCGTTCTCCGCTTTCATGGGCGCGTGGGGCTACAGCGAAATCCTCTGGACGTTGGGCATCGCGTTCGTGATGCACGTGCTGCTGCGGCACACGCGCTGGGGCCTGCATACGCAGGCGGCGGGCGCGAACCCGCTGGGCGCGAGCGAGGCGGGCATCCACGTGAACCGGCTGCGGCTGGGCAATTTCATTCTGGCCGCGGTGCTCGCGGGCTTCACCGGCATGCTCGAAGCGTTTCGCATCACCTCCATCGATCCGCAGGCGGGCGGCAACCAGATCATGTTCCTCGCCGTGGCCGCCGCCGTGATCGGCGGCACGCCGCTCACGGGCGGCTCGGGCACCATCGTGGGCGGGCTCATCGGCGCGGCGGTGCTCGGCATTCTCAACGACGGCTTCACGCTCATCGGCATCAACGCGTTCACGTTCAATATCATCCTGGGCGCCGCGATTCTGGCCGCCATGGTTTTCAACATCCACATAGGACGTATTCGCCGCAAGGGGGCACGCTGATGGACGAATCGCAAGCCGCCTCCTCCGGCGCGAACACCGCGCCGCTCGCGCTGCGCGGCGAGCGCCTCGTGAAGCGCTTTGGCGCGGTCACGGCGCTCGACGGCGTCTCGTTCATGCTCGGCAAGGGCGAGATCCTCGGCATTCTCGGCGACAACGGCGCGGGCAAGTCCACGCTGGTGAAAATACTCACGGGCTTTCATCAGCAAACAGATGGCACGCTGCATATCGACGGCCAGCAGACGCTGCTGCGCTCGGTCGATCACGCGCGCGCGCTCGGCATCGAATGCGTGTATCAGGACCTCGCGCTCGCGAATTCGCTGAGCATTTACCACAACATGTTCCTGAACCGCGAGATCGTGCGGCGCGGGCCGCTCGGGCCATTGCGCCTGCTCGACCACAAGCAGATGCGCGAGCGCGCGGCGCAATGCCTCGACGACATCGGCGTGCACGTGCCCTCCGTGGATGTTCCTGTCGAACGGCTTTCAGGCGGCCAGCGCCAGGCGATTGCGGTGGCGCGCGCCGTGCATTCGAACGCGAAGATCCTGTTGCTCGACGAGCCGCTCGCAGCAATGGGCGCGCGCGAGGCCGGGCTCATCATCGACCTCGTCATGCGGTTGAAGGAAAAAGGCGGCCTATCCATTATCATGATCATGCACAATTACGCGCAGACGCTCGATATCGCGGATCGCATCATGCTGATGCAGCGGGGCCGCGTGACCTACGAACAGCAAAGTGCGCTCACGTCGGTGACGGAGCTCATGGAGATCGTGCGGAGGGAATATCGGGCCATGCGCGCCGGCTCCGCACACTGAGCCACACCGAGCCACACTCAGCGACTGAGCGCACCGGACGTTTACAACAGGGAGTGTCCGAACGGGCCGCCGGACCGAACATTCGGGACGTCCCGGCAGGACAGACATGGATTACCGCAACCTAGACAAACGCAAGAGCATGCATGGGCGCATCGTGCAGGAGCTCGGCATGCAGATCGTGAGCGGCAAGCTCGCACCCGGCCAGCGCCTGCCCGCCGAGCCCACCTTGTGCGAGACCTATGGCGTGAGCCGTCCCGTGCTGCGCGAGGCCACGCGTGTGCTGGTGGCCAAGGGTCTCGTGGTGTCCAAGCCGCGCGTGGGCAGCGTGGTGCGCAAGCGCGAAGAGTGGCACATGCTCGACCCCGACGTGCTGTACTGGACCGTCAACAGCATTCCCGAAGGCGAGTTCTTCCGTTCGCTGATGGTGGTGCGGCAGATCATCGAGCCCGCGGCCGCCGCGCTCGCCGCCATTTCCGCCAGCGACCAGGACCTCGCACGCATTACCGCTGCCTATGCGCGCATGGAGCAGGCCAAAACGGCGGCCGATCTGCTCGAGCCCGATCTGGAGTTTCATCGCGCGATCATGGCGGCCACGCACAACGACATGCTCGCGTATATCGGCAACATGCTGTCGCTCGCGCTCACCGAGTCGATCAAGCTCACGAGCCGCCATCCGAATACGCATGCACTTTCGCTGCCCCGCCACAAGGCCATACTCACGGCAATCGAGAACCGCGACGCGCTGGCCGCAAGGCAAGCGAGCGTGGTGCAGCTCGACAACGCGCGCGCCGATGCCAATACCATTCTGGGCGGCGCGGCGCTGGAAACCTGAGCGCCGCATCGCAGACCCGGCCGCACAGCAGGCACCGCCCACGCGCCGCGCGCTCACACCGCCCGCCTGCTGCGGCGGAACTGGTCGAACAGCACGGCCAGCAGCAGGATGCCGCCGCGAATCAGGTACTGATAAAACGTGGGCACGTTCATGAGGCTCATGGCGTCCTGCACGGCGCCCATGATGAGCACGCCCACCAGCACGCCGGAAATCGTCGCCACGCCGCCCGTGAGCGAGACGCCGCCCAGCACGCACGCCGAAATCACGCCCAGTTCCAGCCCCACCGAAGTCTTCGGGTCGCCGAGGCTCATGCGCGAAGCCAGCATCACGCCCGCGAAACCCGTAACGAGCCCCTGCAGCACGAACACCGTGATCTTGATGCGCGTGACCGGCAGGCCCGCGAGCCGCGCCGCTTCGCCATTGCCGCCCACTGCAAGCACGTTCTTGCCGAACACGGTTTTCTTCAGCAGAAAGCCGAACACCGCGAAGCCGATGATGTTGCTCCAGATCGGGTACGAAATGCCGAGGAACGCGCCACCGCCCAGATCGAAGAAGCGCTCTTCGGAGATCATCACGGCGTCGCCGTTCGAGGTGAGGAAAGCAAGGCCGCGCACGGCTTCCATCATCGCTAGCGTGGCGATCAGCGAATTGATCTTGAAGCGCGCAATCAGCACGCCGTTCACGAGGCCCACGGCGCCGCCCGCGAGCACGCCCGCCGCGATGCCCAGCACCACGCTATGCGATTGCGTGATGACCGTGGAGGCCACCACGCCCGAGAACGCCACGATCGACGCCACGGAAAGATCGACCTCGCCCAATGCGAGCACGAACATCATGGTGACGGCGATCGAGCCGATCAGCGTCACGGAAAGCAGCAGACCCTGAATATTGCGGCTCGTGAGGAAGTCGGGCACCGTGGCGGAAAGCACCGCGAACAGCACCACGAACACCACCGCGATGCCCGACTTGTTGATCATGTCCCACGCGCGCGCACGCGAAGGCGTGATGGGCGCGGCGGCTTCGTTGACGGTTGGCGTGCCCTGTGGCTGCATGGCTTGACTCATCTCTGGTTTCTCTTCGGGGGTGTTTAGCGCGGCAGCGCCATCTTGATCAGTTCGTCGGGTGTGGCTTCGGCCTTCGGCACGCTGCCCACGATGCGCCCTTCGCGCATCACCACGATGCGGTCGGCCACGCCGATCACCTCGGCCAGGTCGCTCGACACCATGATGACCGCGCGCCCTGCTTCGGCGAGCTCGTAGAGCAGGTTGTAGATCTCGGCGCGCGCGCCCACGTCGATGCCGCGCGTGGGTTCGTCCATGAGGAACACTTCGATGCGCTCCGCAAGCCAGCGCGACAGAATCACCTTCTGCTGGTTGCCGCCCGAGAGCGTGCCGATAGCAGTTTCGCCGTTGCGCGTCTTGATCGCGAGTTTCTGGATGTAATCCTGCGCGAGCGCGCGCTCGCGTTTCGCGTCGAGCAGAAAGCGCGCGGGGCTGAAATGACGCCGCGCGCTGATGTTGAGGTTGTCCGCCACCGAGGCAATCGCAACGATGCCTTCCTGCTTGCGATCCTCGGGACACAGTGCGATGCCCGCGCGCACCGCGTCGCGCGGGCTAGCGAAGTTCACGCGCTCGCCGTCGAGTTCGACGTGGCCCGTGCTCGCGCGCGTGGCGCCGTAGAGCAGCTTCATGAGTTCGGAGCGGCCCGCGCCCACGAGCCCGAAGAAGCCGACGATCTCGCCGCGCCGCGCCGTGAACGACACCGGCTCGGCCAGCCCCGGTCCCATCAGCGCCTTCGCTTCGAGCAGCACCTCGCCCGCCGCTCGCGCGCGATAGCCGTAGACGTCCGCGATCGAGCGGCCCACCATCGCGGCAATCAGCCGGTTGCGGTCGAGATCGGCCACCGACTCGAAGGTCTCGATGCGCTTGCCGTCCCGGAACACCGTCACGCGGTCGCACAGCTCATAGACTTCGTCCATGCGGTGCGTGACGTAGATGATCGCGCGGCCGTCCGCGCGCAGCGCGTTGATGATGCGAAAGAGGTTCTCGGTTTCGCGCGCCGAGAGCGAGCTCGTGGGCTCGTCGAAGGCGATCACGCGTGCGTCGCGCATGAGCGCCTTGCCGATTTCGATCATCTGGCGCTGGCCGATGGAAAGGTTCTTCACCGGCGTGCGCGGGTCGATGCGTTCGCCGAGGCGCTGCAATTCCGCCATCGCGCGCTGCACGAGCGTGCGCTCGTCGAGCACGCCGAGGCGGTTGGGCAATTGCCCGAGCATCAGGTTGTCGGCCACGGTGAGCTCGGGCACGAGATGCAGTTCCTGATAGATGATGGCGACGCCCGCGTCGAGCGCTGCGCGCGTGGTCGCGAAGCGCTGCTCCACGCCATTCAGCCTCAGCGTGCCTTCCTGCGGCTGGTTCACGCCCGAGAGCACCTTGAGCAGCGTGGACTTGCCCGCGCCGTTCTCGCCCATCAAGCCGTGCACTTCGCCCGCGCGCACGGCCAGCGAAACGCGGTCGAGCGCGCGCACGCCCGGAAAGCTCACGGTGATGCCGTCGAGTTCCAGATACGCGCGCGGCTCCTGTTGCGCCTGCTGCCCCTGCTGCCCCTGTTGAACCGCTCGAATCATGGTTTCAGTCATTGCATGCCTGCCCTTGCTCTTGCCCTTGCGCGTGCCTTAAATGCCCAGATCGGTGCGCACGGCCTGCCAGTTATCGCGCGTCATCAGCTTGCCGGTGGTCTGCGTATCGGCGGGCGGCTGCTTGCCGTTGCGGATCCAGTCGACGAGGTTCTGCGCGCTGTCCTTGCCGTGGTTCGTCGAGCTCACGGCGATGGTCCCGTAGAAGCCCGTAGGCTGCTTTTTCTGGAACTCGGCGAACGCTTCGCCCGCGCCGTTGATACCCACGCCGATCACGTCCGCGGACGGCAGATGCAGCTGCTCGGTCGCGCGCACGGCTCCCAGCACGCTTTCCTCGTTGAGCGCAAACACCACCCACTTCTTGATGTTCGGATGCTGCGCGAGCACCGGCGAAGCCGCGTTGAAGCCGCCTTCGTCGTCAGTGGTTTTCTGCGGCGCGTCGAAGATGTTTTCCTTCTTGAAGCCGTTGGCGAGCAGCGTCTGCGTCGCGCCATCGGTGCGCAGCTTCGCGGTGGGCAATTCATAGTCTGTGATGCGCAGCGCGCCTACTTCCTCAGGCTTCCAGCCGCGCCGCTTCATCTCGTCCGAGATCGCCTGGCCCACCTGGTTGCCGATCTTGAACGCCGACATGCCCAGGTGCGGCACGTTCGCGAGCGGCTTGCCCGACGAATCGACCAACTGGTCGTCCACGGTCACGAACTTCATGTTGTAGCGCTTCGCGCGCGCCTGGATGGCCGGTCCGAGACGCACGTCGGGCGCACAGATCACGAAACCTTGCGCGCCCTGCGCGCCCAGGTTGTCGATGGCGGCCAGCACTTTCTCGCCGTCGGGCGTGCCGATATTGACGACCGAGAATTGCTCTTTCTGGCCGAGCGCCGTCGCAGCCTTCTGCTCGTTGATGAACCATGCCTGCTCGGGCATCTTCACGAGAAAGCCGATCTTGGTGGGCGCGTCGGCGTGCGCGGCCACGTTCATGCCGAGCGGCGCGATGCACATGGCCGCGAATACGGCGCGCAGGGTGAAGCGGCGAATCTTGCTGGTCATGCTGTTGTCTCCTCTGGTGTGTCTCTGGTTTCTCTGTTGCAACTCAATGCCCGAACGCTTCGACTTCGATATGCCGGCCGAGCAGAAACGCGTCGGCCACGAGCCGCAGCGGACGCACATCCACGTCTTGCGCGCCGTGCGCAATGAGCCAGTGAAAGCGCTCGTAAAGCGCTGCGTACTCGCGCTGCGCATCCAGTTCGACCGGCTCGCCGGCGATGACGAGGCGCTTGCCGCCTTCGGCGATGGAGAGCAGGCCGTCGGTGGTTTCCACGTCGATTTCCCATTGCTCGACGGGACCATGCCGCCAGTCGAATTCGGCGCGCACCGGCACGCCATCGGTATCGATGCAATCGAGTTCCGCGGCGATGGGCGTTGCGCAATCGCTGGGCACATGGAGCGTCGCGCCGCGCAGCAGCACCTCGCGCGGCAGGATGCGCGTAACGATGGAAAGCGCGTTGATGCCCGGATCGAACACGCCGAGGCCGCCCGGTTCCCAGATCCATTGCTGGCCCGGATGCCAGCGCCGCACGTCCTCTTTCCAGCGCACGTGCACCGCGCGAATCGTTCGGTTCAAGATCCACGCGCGCGCCGGCTCGACGGCGCTCGCGCAGCGCGAATGCCACGTGGCGAACAGCGTGCGGTTATGCTGGCGCGCCAGTTCGCGCAGCGCCTCCACTTCACTCACGCTCGCGCCGGGCGGCTTTTCGAGCATCACGTGCTTGCCCGCCTCGAGCGCCGCGCGCGCCTGCGCATAACGCACCTGCGGAGGCGTGCAGAGCGAGACCGCGTCGAGCCCGGATTCGGCGGCCAGCAGCGCGTCGATATCGGAGTAGTTGCGCACGTTCTCGATCTGCGCATTGCGGCTCGCGCCCGCCACGAGCTCGAAGCCGGGGTTGCCCGCGATGGCAGGCAAATGCTGGTCGCGCGCGATCTTGCCCACGCCTGCGATGGCCAACGTATATGACGCGTTCATAAAGACCTTCTTGTCGAAATCACCCATGCCATTGATCTGCATGCCGAATCAATCATTTTCCCCAGCGCAGCACGAGCGGATCGAGCCGGCGCGCAATGGCGATCAATTCCGCGCGCGTTTCCGGATGCATCGCCGGCAGCGGGTGACGCGGCAGCTCGCAGGCGATCACGCCGCCCTCCTTCATGAGCGCCTTGCAGGCGAGCAAGCCCGCCTGGCGGTTCTCGTGATTGATCAGCGGTAGCCACTTCTGGTAGAGCGAGAAGGCGTCATCGAGGCGGCCTTCGCGGTGCGCCACGATGATCGGGCGGATGCCATCGGGGAAACCGCCGCCCGTCATCGCGCCGGTTGCGCCCGCGTGCAGGTCGGCCAGCAGCGTGATGCCCTCCTCTCCGTCCCACGGCCCCTCGACCGCGTCGCCGCCGAGACCAATCAGCTCGCGCAGCTTGTTTGCCGCGCCCGGCGTCTCGATCTTGAAGTACGCAACCTGCTCGATCTCGCGCGCCATGCGTGCGAGCAACGCCGCGGACAGCACCGTGCCGCTCGCAGGCGCGTCCTGGATCATGATCGGAATGTCGATGGCGTCCGACACGCGCGCATAGAACTCGTAAATCTGCTGCTCGGGCACACGAAAGGTCGCGCCGTGGTACGGCGGCATCACCATGACCATTGCCGCGCCCAGCTCCTGCGCGTGCCTGCTGCGCGCCGCGCACGCGATCGTGCCGTAGTGCGTGGTCGTCACGATCACGGGCACGCGGCCGGCCACGTGTTCGAGCACGGTGCGCGTGACCCGCTCGCGCTCCTCGTCGGTGACCGAGAACTGCTCGGAAAAGTTCGCGAGGATGCACAGGCCGTCCGAACCCGCGTCGATCATGAAGTCGACCGCGCGCTTCTGGCTGTCCAGATCTAGTTCGCCGGTCTCGGTGAAGGTGGTCGGCACGACGGGAAAGATGCCCGTGTAGCGTGGCGTACGGGGCGTACGGCTCGTAGTCATGTCGTCTGTCCTGCTTCGATTCGTCATCCTGTCTCCCTGATTCTTTTACCGCTGTGCGCGTTCTTGTTGCGTCGTTGTCCGGTTGGGCGGCGCAGTTCAGGCCGCTTCGGGCTTGCCCGCGAAACGCCGTTTCACGTGCAGCGGATTCGCGTCGCGCAACGCGTCGGGCAACCAGCCATCAGCGAAATTCTGGTAGCAGACCGGGCGCACGAAACGCTCGATCGCCGCCGTGCCCACCGAGGTGCTGCGCCCGTCCGAGGTGGACGGGAACGGGCCGCCGTGCACCATCGCGTCGCAGACCTCGACGCCGGTCGGGAAGCCGTTGGCCAGCACGCGGCCCGCCTTGCGCTCGATGAGCGGCAAGAGTGCGCGCACGAGATCGCCATCGGCGGCGTGCGCGTGCAGCGTGATCGTCAACTGGCCTTCGATATGGCGCAGCACGGCGCGCAATTCGGCTTCGTCCGCGCATTCGACCAGCACGCTGCTCGGGCCGAACACCTCCTCGCCGAGCGCGGCGTCCGCGATCAGGTCGCTCGCGCTCACGCGCAGCAGGGCCGCTTGCGCGCGGCCGGGCGCGGCCGCGCCGCGTGCGAGCGTCGTGACCTTCGGATGCTCGATCAGACGGCCAATGCCGTGCTCGTAGGCGCGCAGGATGCCCGGCGTGAGCATCACGCCCGCCGGCGCCGCGCTGAACTCGCGCGCGGCGTTCGCGGCGAAAGCGTCGAAGTCCGCGCCCGCAAGGCCCAGTATCAGGCCGGGGTTGGTGCAGAACTGGCCGCAGCCGAGCGTTGCCGATGCCGCGAATTCACGCGCCAGCGTCTCGCCGCGCGCGGCGAGCGCGCCCGGCAGCAGCAGGTTCGGATTCACACTGCTCATTTCGGCGTAGACGGGAATCGGCTCGGCGCGAGCCGCAGCCAGCTTCACGAGGGCAAGGCCGCCCGCGCGCGAACCGGTGAAGCCGGCCGCGCGAATCGCCGGATGCTGGACCAGCGCGCTGCCGACTTCATGGCCCGCGTCGAACAGCAGCGAGAACACGCCTTCGGGCATGCCCACCGCCGCGACCGCCTGCTGGATCGCGCGGCCGACGAGTTCCGAGGTGCCCGGATGCGCCGGATGCGCCTTCACGACCACGGGGCAGCCGGCGGCAAGCGCCGACGCCGTGTCGCCACCCGCCACCGAAAACGCCAGCGGGAAATTGCTCGCGCCGAACACCGCGACCGGACCCACGCCGACGCGCCAGAAGCGCAGGTCAGTGCGTGGCGGCTGACGTTCGGGCAGCGCGGGTTCGATGCGCACGTCGAGCGCGTCGCCGCTGCGCACGAGCGTAGCGAACATGCGCAGTTGATTGGCTGTGCGCGCACGCTCGCCTTCGAGGCGCGCGCGCGGCAGGCCGGTTTCGGCCATCGCGCGTTCGATGAGTTGATCGCCGAGCGCTTCGATGCGCGCCGCGCAATCGTCGAGGAATTGCGCGCGCTTGTCGGCGGACAGCGTGCGATATGTGTCGAACGCCGCGTCCGCCAGTGCGCAGGCCTTTTCGACATCGCCTTGCAGCGCGCCGTGGAAAACCGGTTGTGCGATGGGCGTGTTGCTCGCGGCGTCGGTCGCCTGGAACGCCGCGCCTTCGCCGCGCTTCGCGAGCGCGCCGATCAGCAGGTCGCCGGTGAGCGTCGTCGTCATGATGGCAGTCCTTGCGCGTGCGTCAGTGCGAGTGGCGCGGCACGGCGGCGCCGCGCTTGCCCACGAGAAAGTCGAGGTCGCAGCCTTCGTCGGCCTGCAGCACGTGATCGACGTAAAGCCGCGCATAGCCGCCCCGGCCCAGTTGTTCCGCCACGCCGGGCGCGGCAGCCGGATCGACGTCACCCAGGCGGCGTTTCAGCTCCTCGTCGCTGATGTCCAGATGCAGGCGGCCCGCCTCGCAGTCGAGCTCGATCCAGTCGCCGTTGCGCACCGCCGCCAGCGGCCCGCCCGCCGCCGCCTCGGGCGCCACGTGCAGCACCACCGTGCCGTAAGCCGTGCCGCTCATGCGCGCGTCCGAGATGCGCACCATGTCCTTCACACCCTCGCGCAGGAGCTTGGGCGGCAGGCCCATGTTGCCGACCTCGGCCATGCCGGGATAGCCGCGCGGCCCGCAGTTCTTCATCACCAGTACGGAATCCTTATCGACGTCGAGCGACTCATCGGCGATCGTGGCCTTGTAGTGGTCGAAGTTCTCGAACACCACCGCGCGCCCGCGATGCTTGAGCAATTCGGGCGTGGCCGCCGAGGGCTTGAGCACCGCGCCGCGCGGCGCGAGATTGCCGCGCAGGATGCAGATGCCGCCGTCGTCGATCAACGGCTTGTCGAGCGGGCGGATCACCTCGTCGTTGAAGTTGGGCGCCTCGCGCACGTTGTCCCACAGCGATTTGCCGTTGACCGTGAGCGCGTCCGGATGCGGCAGCAGATTCGCTTCGCCGAGCCGCCTCAGCACCGCCGGCAAGCCGCCCGCGTAATAGAACTCTTCCATCAGGAAGCGGCCCGAAGGCTGCAGATCGACGATGGTGGGCGTATTGCGGCCAATGCGCATCCAGTCCTCGAGTTCCAGCGGCACGCCAATGCGTCCCGCAATCGCCTTCAGGTGGATCACGGCATTGGTCGAGCCGCCAATCGCCGCGTTGGCGCGAATCGCGTTCTCGAACGCCTCGCGCGTGAGCACCTTCGAGAGCTTCAGGTCTTCGAGCGCCATCTGCACGATGCGCATGCCCGACATGTGCGCGAGCACGTAGCGGCGCGCGTCCACGGCCGGAATGGCGGCATTGTGCGGCAGAGAGACGCCCAGCGCCTCGGCCATGCAGGCCATCGTCGAGGCCGTGCCCATGGTGTTGCAGGTGCCCGCCGAGCGCGACATGCCCGCCTCGGCAGAAAGGAAATGATGCAGATCGATCTCGCCCGCCTTGAGCGATTCGTGCAACCGCCACACCGCCGTACCCGAGCCAATGTCCTTGCCTTCGAGCTTGCCGTTGAGCATCGGCCCGCCGGTTACGACGATCGCCGGCACATCGCAGCTTGCCGCGCCCATCAGCAGCGCCGGCGTGGTCTTGTCGCAGCCGCACAGCAGCACGACCGCATCGATGGGATTGCCGCGAATGGCTTCTTCCACGTCCATCGACGCAAGATTGCGCGTGAGCATGGCCGAAGGGCGCAGGTTCGATTCGCCGTTCGAAAAGACCGGAAACTCCACCGGAAAGCCGCCCGCCTCGTAGATGCCGCGCTTCACGTGTTCGGCGAGCTTGCGAAAGTGCGCGTTGCACGGCGTAAGCTCGGACCACGTATTGCAAATGCCGATGATCGGGCGGCCATCGAATTCGTGGTCGGGAATGCCCTGGTTCTTCATCCAGCTCCGATACATGAAGCCATTCTTGTCAGTGGTGCCGAACCACTGTTGCGAGCGCAGTTTGGGTTTTGTTGCCGACATCGTCCGGTCCGAGTGAATGAAACATTGGACATAGCTTAGATAGAACTCTGATAACCTTCTAATGAAATATCGGATGTTTTCGATATCGATTTCGGCATTGGTATAAACACTGAATACTATTTGGGACGGCAGGCAAACATGCTCGATTCGAGCCCCTGGTATGTGCGCACGCGGCTCAAGACGCGTCAGTTGCTGCTGGTCGTCGCGCTTGCGGAAGAAGGCAATATCCATCGCGCGGCGGCGGCGCTGAACATGACGCAGCCCGCGGCGTCGAAGCTGCTGCGCGAACTGGAGGAGATGCTGGGCGCGGTGCTGTTCGAGCGCCTGCCGCGCGGCATGCGGCCCACGCTTTACGGCGACGCGCTGATCCGCCATGCGCGCGCGGTGCTGGGCAGCCTCGACCAGGCCCAGGAGGAACTCTCGGCGCTCAAGGCGGGGCGGCTCGGCCATGTCGCCGTGGGCGCGATCACCTCGCCGGGCGTGCGCGTGCTGCCCGCCGCCGTGGCGGCGGTCAAGCGCGCGCATGCGAATATGCGCGTTTCGGTGGAAATCGACGCAAGCAACGCGCTGCTCGAACATCTCGCGCAGGACAAACTCGATGTCGTGCTCGGGCGGCTTTCCGCCGAACACGACAAGCTTCAGCTACGCTACGAGCCGCTCACGGGCGAGCCGGTGTGCGCCGTGGTGCGGCCGGGGCATCCGCTGCTGGAGGCGGCGCATTCGCCGTTGCATGAGGAAACGCCGGATGAAGCGCAAGCGCGGGCGAAAACCCGCGCGCCGCTCACGCTCGCCGACGTGGCGCGCGCCACCTGGGTCGTGCCGCCTGTGGGCAGCGTATTGCGCCATCGCTTCGAATTGATGTTCCAGCGCGCGAGCCTCGCGCCGCCCTCGAACGTGGTGGAAACGCCCGCGCTGCTTTTCATCACGCGCGTGCTCGAGCAAAGCGACATGATCGCCGTGCTCACCGAGGACGTGGCGCGCTACTACGCAACGCACGGCATGGTCGCGGTGCTGCCGCTGCCGATGGATTGCCAGATGGACGACTTCGGCATCATCACGCGCGCCGATCGCCTGCTCTCGCCCGCGGCGCAGATCATGATCGACGTGTTGCGCGAGGTGAGCGCGGACATTTATGACGTGCGCGGCCCGGCGTAATGCCGGCCCTGCATCTGCGCCGCATCGAACAGGAGAACGGATATGCAAGACCCGAAGACGGCCACCCCCGATTCCAGCGCCATCCGCGTCGCGCTCTGGCGCGCGCTGCACCTGGAAGTCGATGCCGAACCGCACGTGCTCGACGATGCGATCGGCATGCAACTCGCCGCTCCGGCCCCGGACTGGCGCAATCGCCCAGACATGCACCCGCAAGGCACGCGCGGCTATCGCGCGTCCATCGTCGGCCGTGCCCGCTTTATCGAGGATCTCGTGGCCGCGCAGGCCGATGCGGGCGTGGGGCAGTATGCGATTCTGGGCGCGGGCCTGGACACGTTCGCGCAGCGCCGGCCGGAGATTGCGTCACGGCTCCATATGTACGAAGTGGATCAGCCCGGCACGCAGGCGTGGAAGCGGCAGCGCCTGGGCGAGCTTGGCTATCGCGAAGCGGCGTGGCTGCGTTTCGTGCCGGTGGATTTCGAGGCGGGCGAGTCGTGGTGGGCACGGCTCGCACGCGCGGGGTTCGATGCGAAGGCGCGCGCCATCGTGGCGTCCACGGGCGTGTCGATGTACCTCACGCGCGAGGCGAATCTCGCCACGCTGCACCAGATCGCGCAGCTCGCGCGGGGATCGACGCTCGCCATGACCTTCACGCTGCCGCTCGATCTCGTCGATCCCGCGGAGCGCGCGCAGCACGAGGCCGTTTATGAACGGGCCCGCGCGGCGGGCACGCCATTTCTCAGCTTCTTTCGCCCCGAGGAAATGCTCGCGCTCGCGCAAGAGGCGGGGTTTTCGAAGGCCGAGCATGTGAGCACCGCCGATATCGTCGCGCGATATTTCGCAGGACGTAGCGATGGCTTGAGGCCTTCCACGGGGGAGTCGTTTTTGATCGCGACGGTTTAGGGCCGAGCCCGAAACGCTCACGCGCAGGCCGTCAAAGCTGCGGCCAATCCGCTTGAGCATTTCCTCGGCGAAATACACGGTGCCGAACCGGTCGCTTCGGGGCGAATCAGCGAGCCGCCGAATGAGAGTCCCTTGCCCGTGAACACGCAATCGGCGCGGTTGGACAGTTTCTTCATCATGCCCGCCATGAAGCCGACCTCGCGGCCGCCCACGCCGATGTCGCCAGCCGGCACGTCGGTGTCGCTGCCGACATGGCGGAACAGTTCGCTCACGAACGCCTGGCAGAAGCGCATGACTTCTCCGGGGCTCTTGCCCTTCGGATCGAAATCGGAGCCGCCCTTGCCGCCACCCATGGGCAGGGTCGTCAGCGCATTCTTGAAGGTCTGCTCGAACGCGAGGAACTTGAGAATCGAAAGATTGACCGAGTGATGAAAGCGCAGACCGCCCTTATAAGGACCAATGGCCGAGCTGTGCTGAATGCGATAGCCGCGATTGACCTGGACGTCGCCATGATCGTCGACCCACGACACGCGGAACATCACCGTGCGCTCCGGCTCGACCAGACGGTCGAGCAAGCCGTGCTCGGCATATTTGCGATGCTCCGAGATATGTGGCCACAGACTTTCCATCACCTCCGTGACCGCTTGCAGGAACTCCGGTTGACCCGGATTGCGCTCGGCGGTGGCGCCCAAAAAGTCTTCAAGTGATTGATATTTCATTTCAAACGCCCATCGAGGATGCGGGTTCTGTGCGAGACAAGCATTTTGCACCGGTTGGCACGGTGGAATGTAATATAAATGAAATGCGCAGTAATGCACTCGACAGATCGCACGAAATCGGTCCGGCTGCTAGAAATGCGCGCGAGCGGGCGTATTTGCCCTAATTGCCCGGATTTGCCCGGCTATGCCGAAATGCGCATAGGATGCGTCGCGAAAGTTCAAGACGGGGCGATATTGGCTTCCTATAGTCGCTTTCGGCATTTCGCCACGCGTTCCCCATTCGCAGCGGTTCGATCGATACTACAAAGGAAACAACATGCGTTTTGCGAAGACTTTCACCCCTGTCGCCGTTGCAGTTGGAGCACTTCTCGCTGTTGCACCGCTCGCCTCTCATGCGGAGACCGTCGTCAAGATCGGCTTTGCGGCGCCGCTCACCGGACCTAACGCCAGTTACGGCAAGGACCTGGAGAACGGCGTCAAGATGGCGCTCGACGACGCCAAGGCACAAGGCGTGAAGATCAATGGCCAGCCCGTCTCGTTCCAGTTGGTAGCCGAGGACGACCAGGCCGACCCGCGCGTCGGCGTGCAAGTCGCCCAAAAGCTCGTGGACGAAGGCGTTTCCGTGGTCGTCGGCCACTTCAACTCGGGCACGACCATCCCTGCGTCCGATCTCTACGAAAAGGCGAACCTGCCCGTTATCGATCCGGCCGCCACCAACCCGGTGATCAGCGGCCGTGGCTACAAGAACGTCTTCATGGTGATCTCGAGCGACGCGCAAAACGCCGGCACCGCGGGCGCCTATGCGGTCACGACGACGAAAGCCAAGCGCATTGCCGTGATCGACGACCGCACGGCATTCGGCCAGGGCGAAGCCGATGAATTCGTGAAAGCGGTCAAGGCGCACGGCGGCGACATCATCGACCGCGAGTACACGACCAATCAGGCAACCGACTTCAAGACCCAGCTCACGACCATCAAGAGCAAGAACCCCGATCTGATTTTTGTGGGGGCGCTCAATCCGCAAGCGGCCGGCATCATGAAGCAGATGGCGCAGCTCGGCATCAAGGCGCAGTACGTGGGCGGCGGCGGCGTGAAGGACGTCGACTTCATCAAGCTCGCGGGCGACGTGTCCGAAGGCGCGATGGCTTGGGAATACGGCCGTCCGCTCGACAGCACGCCGGTGGGATCGAAATTCGCCGAGCGCTTCAAGCAGAAGTTCGGCGTGGAAGTGCTCTCGTACGCGCCGTTCGGCTATGACGCGGCGTGGGCCGCCATCAAGGCGATGCAGGCAGCCAACTCGACGAAGCCTGCCGACTATCGCGCGAAGCTGCAAAGCATCAACTTCGACGGCATCACCGGCCAGATCGAGTTCAACGCGAACGGCTCGCTCAAGACCGGCTCCTCCACCGTCTATCAGGTGAAGAACCGCCAGTGGGTGACGGTCAAGACGGTTAGCGGCCTCTGATCGTTCACGCGAACCCGCCGGGAATGTCCGCTTTCCGGCGGGGCCTGGACGATTGCCCGCGATGCTCCGGGTTCGACTGTGGCTGCCGATATAATTGGCAAGCCATTCAACGAGGACATCGCATGAAATCACTGATTGCCGTACTGGCCACCGCCACCATCGCGTCGACGGCGTTCGCCGCCAACGCCATCGACAAGCTGCCTTCGGGCGTCGTAGTCGAACACATCAAGCAAGGCACCGGCGCGCAGCCGACCGCCAGCGACGTCGTGCGCGTGAGCTATCGCGGCACGCTCGCCAACGGCACCGAATTCGACAGCTCCGACAAGCACGGCGGCCCAGCCGAGTTCCCGCTTGGCCGGGTGATTCCGTGCTGGACGCAGGGCTTGCAGAAAATGAAGGTGGGCGGCAAAGCCAAGCTGACCTGCCCGGCGGCAACGGCTTATGGCGATCGCGGCGTCGGCCCGATTCCGCCGAACAGCGACCTCACGTTCGAAGTCGAACTGATCGGCATCGGCAAGTAATGGAATGCAAAAAAGCGCGTCACCACGAGCGATTTACGTGATGACGCGCTTTTGCTAAACGCCGAACTCAATAAACACCCGGCATGCCCGGCGGACGATTCTTGAAGCGGCGGTGCACCCAGTAATACTGCTCGGGAAACTTGCGGATCTGCGTTTCAAGAAATTCGTTGGTTCGACACGCATCGAGCGTATCGCTCTCCGAAGGAAAATCGGCGAACGGCTCAAACACGGTAAGCTTGTATCCGCGGTAATCGGGCAGCACTTCGGTCACGAACGGCACGACGCGGGCACGGGCAATCCGGGCAAGACGCGAAACCGAAGTGAGCGTGCACGCGGGCACGCCAAAAAACGGCACAAAAACCGAGTTGTGGATGCCGTGGTCCATGTCCGCGGCCAGCATGACCGGAATGCCTGAACGCAGCAGTCCGATGATCTTCTTGGCGCTGGTCGAACGCTCGACCATCTCGGCGCCGAATCTGCCGCGTTGCCGCCTGGCCAGTTCCCCCAGACGCTCATTCGACATGCGCGTATAGAGTGAAGCGGCCGGCGATCGCGTGGAATAGAGAATGCAGCCGACTTCAATGCTGACGAAGTGAAAGCCCAAAAAGATCGTGGGCGGCGCATCCTTATCCTCCAGATCGATTTGGCTTTCGATTTGAACCAGCTTCCGTATCGCCTCCTCGCTGCCGAACCATTGAACGCCTCGTTCGACATAGCTTCGGATCACGTGGCGAAA
This sequence comes from Paraburkholderia sp. A3BS-1L, assembly GCF_051125215.1. Classification (NCBI taxonomy): domain Bacteria; kingdom Pseudomonadati; phylum Pseudomonadota; class Betaproteobacteria; order Burkholderiales; family Burkholderiaceae; genus Paraburkholderia; species Paraburkholderia sp. A3BS-1L. Next base: position 773,156 of record NZ_CP120445.1, read on the forward strand.
ATGCTTTCTCGCAAGTTGGTCGTACTCGGCGTCGGACTTGCCCGGAAAGCATAAACGCAGGTTGACATGAACAATATGCTTCCGGGAGCTTGGCAGTGCGTATAAAAGCGTGCCGAGCGCGCTGCCAAGTCGCGCGACCACGCCATAAGGAAGCATTGAAAAGAGGCGCAATAGCGCCACCATGGCAAAAAAACCTAGTCGCTCCAAGTGAGTCTCCTGCTTGCGAAAGTCATCCATTACCTTTCGAAAAGGCAACGAAATTTCCAGACAAGCGATGTTTTCTAAATGAGATGCCGTGGGGAGGCAAGGAGCAGAACGTTCTGAATCGCGCTACCGTCGCGTTGATCGCGCTTGTGTCGCGACCATTTGCGACAAGTATCGCATGCGCCACTTTGCGACAGGCGAGTGTTATGGACGGTATAGGGTTTTTACCAAGTGAGTCCCATTGCGGGAATCACCGCAAACAAGCGCTAGCTCAGTTCGCAAGAACCCAGCATATTTCCGGACCGATCGACTAGCTGCGCGATGAACAAAGATTGCTATCAATGATAGCCAGCGGGAGCGGTGCAAGCGCCCTCAATGCGCGTCGAAGCCGCCCATGTCTTCGTATTCGAAATGCGTCGGCTCGACACGGCCGAGCGCATCGAGCAGCGAGTGCCCCGCCATCGTGAGCGAAGGCAGCCGTTGGCCTTCGGCGCGCTGTTCGAGCGCGACGAGCTGGCGTTCGAGCAGGATGTCGAGTTCGTGGCGGTTCATGTCGATCTGCTCCGGCGCGTGGCGGATCAGCATCAGCGTTGCAAACTCGTGAGGGCTCAGCACGTGGTGTCTCCGGGCAATGCCGCAACCAGAGGGGGTAGGGCCGCATATCCTGGCATCCCAATGTGACGCCCCCATGACTGTCACGCCCCCGCATTCGCCTGCTTGTGCGCGAGCTCCTTCGGCTGGGCAGCGAGCGCCACGCCGCACTCCTCCACGAGATCGCGCAGCGTGGCAGTGAGGTGCGTAGCGGCATCGTCGGCGATGCTCGGCCCCTCTTCGCGGCGCACCGCCCGCACGCCCACGACGATCGGCAAGGCCGGAGCGCGCTCGCGCACGCGGCGCACGAGGTTGCGCAAGTACGGCGGCGACTCGGCGGCGTCGAGCGACGCCACGCAGACCACCCGCGTCGATTGCATCAAGTGCGCCGCTTGCGCGGATTGCGTCGATGGCATCGCGTGCATCGACTGCAAGGTTTGCAGGTCCATCATCCCCGTGCGCGTGGCGCGCACTTCGTCGTATGTCGTCGCGAGGCACGGAATCCCCGCGCGCGCGAGCAATTGGCACACGATCGCCACCACCACTTCGTCGAAGGCGCCGCGCCCCGGCACGCACAGCACCGCGCGGCCGTCCGCGGGAATCTCCGGCGGCGCGTCGTCTTCGTTGCCCGAAGCGTGGCGCGAATCGTTCACCGACTCCAGCACTTCCACGATGTCGAGCAGCGCCTGATTGATGCGCGCAAGCTGCTCGGCGGGCAGCACGCCGCGCAGCACGTCGTTGCGCGCGAAGCGCAGGCCCTCGAACACCACCCGCTCGTAATAGTCGATGAGCGGCATCTCCGTGAGCAGGCGGTCGGCCTGCAGCAGCGCCTCGTGCGGGTCGTCGGCGAGCAGGCGCTGGTAGCAGGTCTGCGCGGGCGTGAGCGCGGGCTGGTCGCCGAGCAGGATGGTCAGGAAGTTCAGGCGGTCCACGTAGCGGCCCAGCGTGACGATGCACAACGTGAGCGGCGTGGAGAGCACGAGCCCGACCGGGCCCCAGAGCCACGCCCAGAAGATCGCCGCCACCACCACCGCGAGCGGCGACAGGCCCGCGCGGCGGCCGTAGAGCATCGGCTCGGCGAACTGCCCCGCCACCACGTCGACGACGATGAAGAAGATCAGCGTCGAGACTGCCATGGTCCACTGCGGCTGGATGGCCGCGCCCAGCAGCGTCGCAAGGATCGCGGCGATCCAGATGCCGATGTAAGGCACGAAGCGCAGCAGCGCCGAGAGCGCCCCGAACATCAGCGCGCCCGGCACGCCGATGCCCGCGAGCCCGATGGCGATCACGCCGCCCACCGACACGTTCACGCCCAGTTGCGTGACGAAGTAGCGCGAGAGCCGCTCGGAGGCGTCGTTGATAGCCGTGGTGGTGCGATGCAGATCGTTGGAGCCGAACACGCTGATGAAGCGATCGCGCAGGTCCTCGCGCTGCAGCAGGATGAAGATCGTCACCACCAGCACGATGAAGGCGGTCTCGAGCGGCGCGATGGCCGGCGCGAAGGCTTTGCGCACCAGTTGCATCGGCGTGGGCGCGGGCGTGTGGACCTCGACCTGCATCGGCGGCTGCGGCTGGTTGCGCGCGGCGCGCCCGCGCGGCGGCGGCGGCGCGGGCGGCGGCGTGGGCGTGATGCGCTGGAGCTCGGCGGCGGCGCGCGTCATCAGCGAGTCGGCGCGGCCAATGGTCTTTTCCTGCACCGTTTCCGCCTTCTCCATGATGGCTTCCTGGTACTGCGGCAAGGAGGCCGCGAGCTGCACGACCTGCGTGGCGATCAGCGCGCCCACGCCCGCCAGCGCCAGCACCGTGGCGAGCACCGCGATCAGGATCGCGATGAACTGCGGGATGTGCAGCCGGCGCAGCGCGGTCACGAGCGGTGCGAGCAGAAAGCTCAGCAGCACCGAAAGCGTGATCGGCACGAGCATCGCGCGCCCGAAGTAGAGGCCGCACACCACCACCACGCCCGTGACGAGCGCGGCGAGCGTGTGCAGCGTGGGCGTGCTCGACGCGAAGACGCGGTTGCGGTGGCCGTGCGGCTGTCCCGACGGCCCCGATGGTCCATTCAGCGGTTCGGAATAAGGCCTCTCGGGCGGGCTCTGGAAATTCATGGCGAAGCGTTGGCTGGTCGGGGAGTCGGGTGAGACGCGCAACAGGCGCGCCTGAGTTCAGGGTAGTGCGTGCAGCGTGCGTCAGGCGGCGCGCAGGCGAGAAATAAGCCTGAAAACGGCAAACGGGCGAGAAGCGTAACCCAGGCGCGCCCTGGATAAAAGGGTTCGAAAGTGCGCGCGCCGGGATCAGTGCCTGGCCGCCTCCAGCTCCTGATTACGCGAGGTGAGGAACTGGATCAGCCCATCCACGCCCGATTGCTGGATCTTCTCGTTGAACTGCACGCGGTAGGTCTGGATCAGCCAGGCGCCCAGCACGTTCAGGTCGTAGAGTCGCCAGCCCTCGGGGGTCTTGTACAAACGGTAGTCGATCTCCACGGGATTGCTGCTTGTCTGCGCGAGCGTGCGCACGACCACGTCGGTGTCGCCGGGCGCGTTGCGCATCGGCGGGTATTCGATCTGCTGATCGGGCTTGAGCTGCGCGAGCGCGCCAGCGTAAAGATGGATCAGCAGCAGCTGGAACTGCTTGGCGACCTGTTGCTGCTGCGCGGGCGTGGCGGTGCGCCAGTGCCTGCCCATCGCGAGTTGCGTGGTGCGATGGAAGTCGACATAAGGAAGGATGTCCCGGTCGACGATGTCGCGAATGCGCGCAATGTCGTCCGGCGCGATGGCCTTCGTTCGCACTTCGTCCAGCACCTGCTGCGTGGCCGTCTTGATGAGCGCCTGCGGGTCCGACTGATCGACGACGCCCTGCGCGAACGCGCTCGCGCCAATTACCAGCGACGCCATGAACCACGCGAGCACCGCGCTCAGGAAAAAGAGCTTCTTCATGCGTTTGTTGTCCGTGTCGATCGGTGGAATGCGGTGCCGCCGTGCCGGGCCGCCGGCTTGACCGCCCCTGCAAAGGGTTGGCCCGCCAGCGTAACCGAACGCGGCGCAGCGCGCCGCCACCGCGACGCAGGGTTACAAATGCAGTGGTTTTGTTACACCGGAGTTCCCAGATGCGCGCCGCCATCAGCCCACGGGCGATCAAACCCCAAATGACAACTATCAGCGTCAATACGTCGCGGGATATATCACGTTGCGATACAATCGCGATCTCAAAAAATCGCGGGCGGCCCGGCCGGGACGCCGCTTTATCCCTTTCGCTTCGTCCCCTTTACCGCTATCTCGACCGTGTCACGCTTCAGAATTCTTCGCTGGCTCACGCGCTTCGCCCCGGCCCCCGTTACCCTGCGCTGGCGCGAGCGCCTGCGTTCGAGCGGCGGCGCGCTGGTGGGCATAGCCGTCACGGGCGCCGTTTCGCACTACCTGCTCGGCAACGCCTCGACCATTCCGTATCTGATCGCTCCGATGGGCGCCTCGGCGGTGCTGCTGTTCGGCGTGCCCGCGAGTCCGCTCGCGCAGCCGTGGTCGATCATCGGGGGCAATCTGGTTTCGGCTACTGTGGGCGTGACCTGCGCGATGTTCATCCACGATCCCGTGGAGGCCGCCGCCGTCGCCATCGCCGCGGCGGTCTGCGCGATGTTCACGCTGCGCTGCGTGCACCCGCCTTCGGGCGCCGTGGCGCTCACCGCCGTGCTCGGCGGCCCTGCCGTGCATGCGCTCGGCTATGAGTTCGTGTTCGAGCCGGTGGCGCTGCAATCATTCACGCTGCTCATTTCCGCGCTCGTCTATCACACGGCCACCGGCCACCGCTATCCCCACGCGGTGCGCCCGGCCAGGACCGCCCAGCCCGCGACCGCGCCGGGTGGCTTCTCGCGCGCCGACCTCGAAGCCGTGCTGCGCGACCGCGACGAGCTGCTCGACATCGACACCGACGACCTCGAGTCGCTGCTGCGCGAAACGGAGATTCGCGCCTATGCGCGCAGCTTCGGCGAGCTCAATTGCGCCGATGTCATGACGCGCGACGTCGTCAGCATCACGCCGGCGACAACCGTAGGCGAAGCGCGCACGCTGCTCAAGCGTCACGACATCAAGGCGCTGCCGGTGGTGGATGAAAAGCGCCACGTAAAGGGCATCGTCACGCGCGCCGACCTCGCCGAAGAAGGCCTCGGCCGCCACCCGCTGCGCGCGCTGCTGCATTCGCTCCGAAGCGGCATCGCCGCGCATCCCGCCGACGGCGTGCGCGTGAGCACGATCATGAGCACGCACGTTCGCACTATTGCGAGCGAAACCCCCATCGTGCAGCTGCTCGGCATTTTCGCGGGGCGCGGCCACCACCACGTGCCCGTGGTGGACGGCGAGCGCCGCCTCGTAGGCATCGTCACGCAGGCGGACCTGATTTCGGGCCTGTACCGGCAGGCTCAGCCGCTGCAAGGCCAGAGCGCCTGAACCTCATGCATTCCTGAACATATCGCGGGTCGCGCGTGGCGCAACCGCGTCGGGAAGGTCTCGGCCAAACATATCATGTTGTGATATATTCGCATTTCGAATCGCACCCATTTGAATTCCCAATGAAGAACCATACGCGCGGCCTGACGAAGACCGATTTCGAGCAATTGTCCGAGTTCCGCTACCAGATGCGCCGCTTCGAGCGCTTCTCGGAACAGGCCGCCCAGGGCGAGGGCATCACGCCGCTGCAATATTTGCTGCTGCTGCACGTGAAGGGCTATCCGGGCCGCGAGTGGGCGACCATCGGCGAGATTGCCGAGCGTCTTCAGGCGCAGCATCACGGCGTGGTGGCGCTCGTCTCGCGCTGCGAGGCGCTCAACCTGGTCGAGCGGCGCGTGAGCGAGCGCGATCGCCGCCAGGTGGAAGTGCATCTGCTCGACGGCGGCGAAAAGCTGCTCGCGCGCCTCGCCGAACTCCATCGTGCGGAACTGCAATCGCTCGACGGCACCTTCACCATTCCGCAAATCGATCTCTGACGACCATGCATCTCGACGACTCCTACAAGCGCGACTTCTCGGCCAACGCGCGCCTGCCCGGCATCAGCGCGCTGGCCGCCGTCATTGGCGCGCTGGCCACGCTCGCCGCGTTCGTGCTTCTGAGCCTCATCCACTGGTTCACGAACCTGTTCTTCTATGGCCGCTTCTCGTTCGAGGATCACTCGCCCGCGCTGAACACGCTCGGCGCGTGGGTCATTCTCGTGCCGGCGGCCGGGGGGCTGATCGTCGGGATGATGGCGCGCTTCGGCTCCGACAAGATCCGCGGCCACGGCATTCCGGAAGCCATCGAGGCGATTTTGTTCGGCAAGAGCAAGATGTCGCCGAAGGTGGCCATCCTCAAGCCGCTCTCCTCGGGCATCGTGATCGGCAGCGGCGGGCCGTTCGGTGCGGAAGGCCCGATCATCATGACGGGCGGCGCGATCGGCTCGCTGCTCGCGCAGTGCGTGCGGCTCACCTCCGCCGAGCGCAAGACGCTGCTCGTCGCCGGCGCCGCCGCGGGCATGACGGCCGTGTTCGGCACGCCGGTGGCCGCCGTGCTGCTGGCGGTCGAGCTGCTGCTGTTCGAATGGCGCCCGCGCAGCTTTCTGCCGGTCGCGCTCGCCTGCGCCGTGGCGGGCTTTGCGCGCGCTGCATTCTTCGGCACCGAGCCGCTTTTCGCGATGCAAACCCCCACGCCGCACGCGCTCGCGCTGTTTTCGTGCGTGATCGCGGGCCTGCTCTCGGGTGCGCTCGCTTCCGGGCTTTCGGCGGCGCTCTACAAGGTCGAGGACCTGTTCGCGCACCTGCCGCTGCATTGGTCCTGGTGGCCCGCGATCGGCGGCCTCGTGGTGGGCATCGGCGGCTTCATCGAGCCGCGCGCGCTGGGCGTGGGCTACGACGTGATCGGCGACCTGCTCCATCAGCACATCATCTTGCAGGTGGCCATCGCCATCCTCGTGGTGAAGGCAGTGATCTGGGTCGTGGCGCTCGGCTCGGGCACCTCGGGCGGCGTGCTCGCCCCGCTGCTCATGCTGGGCGCGGGCCTTGGCTGCGTGCTGAGCCACGTGCTGCCCGGCAGCGACCCCGCACTCTGGCCGCTCGTGTGCATGGCGGCCACGCTTGGCGCCACGCTCGGCGCGCCGCTCACGGCCATCGTGTTCGCCTTCGGCCTCACCCACGACACCAACGCGCTGCTGCCGCTGCTCACGGCCACGCTGGTCGCGCACGGCTTCGCCACGGTCGTCATGAAGCGCTCGATCATGACCGAGAAGATCGCGCGGCGCGGCTATCACATCTATCGCGAGTACGGCGTCGATCCGCTCGAGCGCCATCACGTGGACGAAGTGATGACGCGCAACGTCGAAACCATCGACGCCGGCGTGAGCGTGCGCGATGCGCTATCGCAATACTTCGGCCCCGACCAGAAGCGCCGCGCCTGGCCTGTGGTGCGTGACGGCGCCGTGCTTGGCATGGTGGACCGCGCGATTCTGGAGACGGTGCGCGCGAGCGGCGCCAACGAGGCGCTCGATCAGCCGCTCGGCGCGCTGCTTGCGCTGCGCGCGCCCGATGTGGCGGTGCCTGAGGAGACTTGTCGCCGGATCGCCGCGCGTCTTGCCGTGCATGGGCTCGAGCGGCTGCCGGTAGTGTCCGATCGCCGGTCGATGCAACTCATCGGCATTGTGTCGAGCGCCGACCTCGTGAAGGTCTCGCTTTCGCACTTCGAGGAAGAGACCAAGAGGGAGCGCTTCCGGCGCATCCCCATCGGCAACAGCAAGCGGCGTTTTCCGCCGGTTCGGAAAGCGAGCTGAGACACGGAACTCGTGGATTTCGATGCGCGCCGGTTATGCCGGCGCGTTTTTTAGCCATTCGCAGACTTCCGGGGCAGGGCTCTGTTCGACTCGAATCAACCCCTCATATCTCTTGAAAGTCGACGCTCGCGGAGCCGGTTGTCACCCATGCCCGACCCAGGACCGAGCATCCAAAACCCGACTCAATACGGTACCAACGATGGTTGCCTTTCGGCGACAGCGTGCGATAGAGCTGGGGCGGATTCAGATGCGCCTGCTCGGCCACGGCCTGAACTCCGCCAAATGCCTGCGCCATCTGGCGCAGCACGATCAGCAGCTCGGCCTGGTCGCCATCGGCCAAGATGTCATTGATAACCTGGGTGCCCGCAGGCAGTGAAACTTCTTTGTCACAGATACTGCGACGCGCGTACGTGTGAACCTTCAATACGGTCGGCATTGGACCACTCTCCATGTGGAATGCCATCGATTCCACCACGCTGACTGTTTGGAGTTGCATGGCAGGGTTGACTGTTAGTTTCAAATCTTGAGACGAAGACCATGGCTTCCGCGTCTTCCCACTGCGCCAGTTGAGTGCTGCCGCAATCCCAGCCACGCACTGCTGCGGTGCATCACACCATCTTCCCGTCCGGTTTCGCACGCGACCCGCCCCATTCGCGTGCGCCGCAACAACTGGCACATACCTTGCTGGAATGCTGCATGTCCTGCTTCGCCGCACTGCGCCCAAGCAGCCACCTCATGCCGCCGACCACTGAAACACCATGCTGCGCGTCCTGCTCGTAACCGACACCGACAAGCCCATCGGCGATCTGCGCCAGGCGCTCGCGCGGCTCGGCTACGAAATGCTCGCCGAGCCCGCGACGCCGCAGGCGCTGCATCGCGCCGTCGAGCGCGAGCGGCCCGACGTGATCATCATCGACACCGAATCGCCTTCGCGCGACACGCTCGAACAGCTCGCCGTGATGAACGCCACGGCGCCGCGACCCGTGCTGATGTTCAGCAACGATGCCAACCAGCAGCTGATTCGCTCGGCCGTGCATGCGGGCGTGACGGCGTATCTCGTCGAAGGGCTCGCGGGCGAACGCATCGCACCGATTCTCGAAGTCGCGCTGGCGCGCTTTGCGCAAGAGGCGCAACTGCGCGAGCGGCTCACCCATGCCGAGAACGAACTGGCCGAGCGCAAGCTGATCGACCGCGCGAAGCGCATCGTGATGGAGCAGCAGAAGCTGTCCGAGCCCGCCGCCTACGCAACGTTGCGAAAGCGCGCCATGGACCAGAGCCTGAAGCTGGCCGAGGTTGCCCGCCAGATCGTCGCGGCAAGCGGGCCGCAGGAGCGGCGCAAATGAACGCGCCGGCCCACGAATGAGGATGAACGAAGCGCACATCATGAACACCACCACCCCGCACGCCGCGCCGGAAAAGACGCACCTGAAGATAGGCTACGTGCCGCTCGCCGACGCCGCGCCGCTTGTCGCCGCGAAATTGCTCGAGTTCGGCCACGCGCACGGCCTCACGCTGGCGCTTTCGCGCCAGCCGTCCTGGGCCGCGCTGCGCGACAAACTGCTGACCGGCGAACTCGACGCCGCGCATACGCTCTACGGTCTCGCGTACGGGGTGCAGCTTGGCATTGGCGGGCCCCGCCAGGATATGGCCGTGCTGATGGTGCTCAACCGCAACGGCCAGGCGATCACGCTGTCGAACCGTCTCGCCGACGCTCTCGCCGAACACGGCACACTGCGCCGCGCGCTCGCGACGCTCGAGCGCAAGCCCGTGTTCGCACAGACCTTCCCGACCGGCACGCACGCGATGTGGCTCAATTACTGGCTCGCCGCGCAGGGCGTGCATCCGCTGCGCGATATCGACAGCGTGGTGATTCCACCGCCCCAGATGGTCGCCGCGCTCACCGAAGAGCGGCTCGACGGCTTTTGCGCTGGCGAGCCGTGGCCCGCGCTCGCGCAGCAGCACGGCGTGGGGCGCACGGTCATCCGCAGCGGCGAAATCTGGCCCGATCATCCCGAAAAAGTGCTGGCGTGCCGGCGCGATTTCGTCGTGCGCTATCCGAATACGGCGCGCGCGCTCGTGCAGACGATGCTGGAAGCATGCCGATGGCTCGACGGCGCGGGACATCGGCAGGAAATCGCTCAATGGCTGGCGCGGCCGGACATGCTCGGCGTGGATCCGGCGTTGATTGCGGGGCAGCTCGAAGGTATCGGTACTTTCGACCCGGTGCGCATGAAATTCTTCGAGGACGGCGCGGTGAACAATCCGTTGGAGTCCGAAGGAATCTGGTTCATGACGCAGTTCGAGCGCTGGGGAATGATGGCGCGGCGCGACGACTATCGGGAGATTGCGCGAGCGGTGAATCAAACCGCGTTGTATCGCGAGGCGGCGCGGGCGATGGACGTTTCGGTGATTGACGCGTCGAGCAAGCCGGTTTTCGTCGACGGAAGGGTTTGGGATGGCGCGGATGCTGGGGGCTACGTGGAGGGGTTTGGGGTGAGAGCTTGAGTGGATGCGGCGCTCATGATGAGCGCCTGGCGCTTGATCGCGTTCGTTATTCGTTGCGAGCGAAACTTCGGGCGCGACTGGATGTGCGGATCAGCTTGCTCTTGCTCGCCCCGCCCCTCCGTCATGAAATCCGGTCCGAATTTCGCGAATTTCTTGAGCATGCCACCCAACGACCGGCGCACAGGGCGGATGCGGATTTCATCGCCCACGCGCTCGATCTCGGCCCGCGAGGGAGATTCCATCCGCAAGCGCACGATTTACTTCACCACCACCTGCGTATGCCCCACGACCGGCGGCTTCTCGAAGTACGGTCCCACGAGGCCGCGCCACGCCTGGAAATCGGCGGATTCACGGAAGTGGACCATATGGTCTTCCAGCGTGTCCCATTGCACGACGAGCACGTACTGGTTCGGCTCCTCCACGCTGCGCTGCAGTTCCACGGCGGTGCAGCCGCGCGCGCGGTGGAATAGCGGCAAGGCCTGCGCCACGGCTGCTTCGAATTCGGCGTTCTTGCCGGCCTGCACGGAGATGTGCGCCATTTCGTAGACCACGTTCTGCTCCTTTCTCTTCGCTTTTTTCGTCATTCATGAATGCGCGCGCAGTTGCGGCGCGGGCCTAACGTTACCACGCCGGCGCGTTCAATCACGCAGCCCGTCGATTGATGACAGCTTCACGACATCATGCGCACGACTTCCTGCTCCGAAGGGCAGACCTGGTTACGTTGCGCGGCGATCGGCCCGGGCAGTTTTTTCTTGTCGGCGGCCACGTTGGTGTAGTACCGGAGCTCGGTGATGCTCGTCCCACCTTTGCTCGACTGCGGCTGCGGCGACCACAGCGCGACCCAGTAATGGCCGTTGGCGTCGTACATGACCGTCGATTTCGTATCGCACGCGATGCCACGCACGAAAGCGCTGACCACCGTCACGCCCGGCATGCCCGCAGCAGCGCTGCCCTCGCCCACGGAACCGGCGGTCGCCACCAGCGCGTCGTAGTCGCTGCCTAGTCGAGTCGTCATGTTTTGTCTGAAAGAGGTTTTCTGGATCGCTGCAAGTGACTGTCTCTTCGCTTCGCCTCGGCGATATGACAATCCCTAACGATTGGACGTCAGCAAACGGTGAGCAATCATCAGTCGCACTTCATGAGAGTCAGATAAACTCCGACGAATTTCAAGATGCGTCACCGCAAGACCCGGATGACGGCGGGCAATGCGAGACCGCCAAAATCACCAGACGGCTGACTATGCGTAACGGGGTCGCCGTCGCGAACAAGACAAGGGGCCGTTTGCGATGCGAGTTTCCGTACCTGTCCGCCTCGGCGCGTTGACGGCAGGGCTGCTGGTGGCGTCCAGCCTGCTTGCAGCCGACAAGCCCACGGACAAAGCAGCCGTCAAGGTGTCGCCCGCCACGACCGCATCCGGCGCAGCGCCGGCCTCGGCGGCTTCTTCGGCCTCGGGTGCAACAGCCGACGCTTCGTTTGGCGGCGTGCCCGGCGCGCTCACTACCACCGCGGGCGGCATCGGCCCAGCCGTGATCCAGACGGCGCCGGGCACCATCGCCATGCTCCCGGGCGCCAATGCGCTGCCCGCCCCGACGGGCCAGCCGCGCACCCATGTCTTCACGCTGCGCCAGATGGGCGCCTACGGCGCGATGGAATTGCGCGGGCTCGACCCCACGGGCTACCTCAATGCCGATGTGCGCACCGACGAGGTCGTCACCGCTGCGAAGCTGCGGCTCGTCTACACGTATTCGCCCTCGCTCATCTATCCGCTTTCGCACCTGAAGGTGTTCGTGAACGGCGAAGTGGTGGCCACCATTCCGCTCGTGAAGGAAACGGCAGGCAAGCTCGTAACGAGCGAGATCGCCCTCGATCCGCGTCTCTTTACCGACTTCAACCGCATCAGCGTGCAGATGATCGCGCACTACACGCTCGATCATTGCGAGGACCCGTATCACTCGACGCTGTGGACCGACATCGCGCCCGAAAGCACGCTCACGCTCGACACGGCCGCCGTCGATCTGCCCAATAGTCTCGCGCTTTTGCCGGCGCCGTTCTTCGACAAGCACGACTACACCCTCGTGCGCGTGCCGTTCGTGCTCGCCGCCAACGCGGGGCTGCCCACGCTGCGCGCGGCCGGCGTGGTGTCGTCGTGGCTCGGCGCGCTCGCGAGCTTTCGCGGCGCGCGCTTCCCGGTCGCGCACGCGGCACCCGCCGACGCCAGCGCGATCGCGTTCGCGCTGCCGGGCCAGGTGCCCGAAGGCATCGCGCTGCCCGAGATCAAGGGCCCGACGATCACGATGATGACCAACCCCGCCGCCGCGCCGGGCTCGGGCCGCAAGCTGCTCGTGCTCGCGGGCCGCACGCCCGAGGAGCTGAAGAAGGCCGCCGACGCGCTCGTACTCGGCCAGGCCGGCATGGCGGGCAGCAGCGTGGCGGTGCAATCCGTGGATCTCGGTCCCGAGCGCAAGCCCTACGATGCGCCCAACTGGGTGCCCACGGACCGCCCCGTGCTGCTGCGCGAGCTCGTGAGCGACCCGCAGCAGTTGCAGGTCTCGGGCTACAACCCGCCCGCGATCCGCGTGAACATGCGCGTGCCCGCCGACCTCTATGCGTGGGCGCACAGCAATGTGCCGATCGACATCCGCTATCGCTACACCGCGCCGTCGAGCTGGAACGACTCGATCCTCAACGTCAGCATCAACGACCAGCTCGTGCGCTCGCAGCGCCTGAAGCCGGTCACGCGCGCCGCCGACGAAACGCGCATCGCCGTGCCCGTGCTCTCGGGCACCGATGTGCGCGCAACGAGCAGCATCGAGATTCCGGCGTTCCGCGTGGGCTCGAACAACCAGTTCCAGTTCCAGTTTCATATCGATTCGCAGAAGACCGGCCTGTGCGCTTCCACGGCCGCCGACATCGCGCGCGCCGCCATCGACCCCGACTCGGTGATCGACTTCAGCGGCTTCGCGCACTACACGGCGCTGCCCAACCTCGCCTACTTCGCCAACAGCGGCTATCCGTTTACGCGCATGGCCGACCTCTCGGCAACCGCCGTCGTGATACCCGACGCGCCCGACACGAAGGATCAGGAAGCCGTGCTCACGATGCTCGGGCACATGGGCCAGTGGACCGGCCTGCCCGCGCTGCGCGTGAAGCTCGTGCCCGCCAGCCAGATCGACAGCGTGAGCGGCGACGACCTGCTCGTGATCGGCTCGGGCTCTGCGGCGAACCTGCTCGCGAAGTGGGGCAAGGACCTGCCGCTGCTCATCGAGCGCGGCAAGACCGAAGTGGCGACGCGCGACCAGAAAATTGGCTGGCCGAACTGGCTAGGCGGCACCGCGGACGACGACGACACCACGCCCAAGGGCCGCTCGATCGTCACGCTCGGCGGGCCGCTGGCCGCGCTGATCGGCTTCGAGTCGCCGCTCGCTTCGGGGCGCAGCGTCGTGGCGCTCGCGAGCACGTCCGCGGCGCAACTCGACGACGTGCTCGACGCCATGCAGGACAGCAGCAAGGTCGCGCGGATGCATGGCGATCTGAGCGTCGTGCGGCACGGCGAGGTGGAAAGCCTGCGCGTGGGCGAGCGCTATTTCGTCGGCGACCTGCCCTGGTATGCGCGGCTGTGGGTGCATATCTCGCGCTATCCGTCGCTGATGGCGCTCGCGGGCATTCTCGCGGGTCTGATCGTCGCGTTCACGGTGTTCTGGGCGCTGGGCCGCATGGCCAAGCGGCGCACCGGAGACTGATCATGCGCGTCTCGCCGCTCCATCGCGGGTCCCGCCTCGCGCTTCGTCTCGAGCTTCATCTCGCGCGCTGGCTCGCGGCCAGCGCCTGCGCACTCGCGCCGCTCCTGCCCATGCATGCGGCGCAGGCCGCGAGTCCGCCCGCCAAGGCGGCCGCAGGCGGCGTGGCGAGCGCGCCCGCTTGCGCATGGCCCGACTGGGACGCGTTCAAGCACGATCTGCTGAGCGCCGATGGCCGCGTCATCGACGCGAGCACGCCGCGCCAGGTCACCGTCTCCGAGGGCCAGTCCTACGCGCTGTTCTTCGCGCTCGTCGCGAACGACCGCAAGCGTTTCGACACGATCCTCACGTGGACCGAGAACAATCTCGCCCAGGGCGATCTCGCCTCGCACCTGCCCGCGTGGATCTGGGGGCGCACCGACATCGGCGAAGATGGCGCGGCGCTGCCCGCATCGGGCGCTTCGAGTGCTGCGAGTGCTGCGAGTGCTGCGAGTGCTGCGAGTGCTGCGAGTGCTGCGAGTGCTGCGAGTGCTGCGAGTGCATCGGGGGCTTCCGCGAGCACGGCGGCGCAAAAACCCGCGTGGGGCGTGATCGACGCGCACTCCGCCAGCGACGCCGACCTCTGGATCGCCTATACGCTGCTCGAAGCGGGACGCCTCTGGAACGAGCGCCGCTACACGGCGCTCGGCATGCTGATGGCACGCAACGTCGTGCGTCAGGAGAGCGCCGATCTGCCGGGCCTCGGCCGCACGGTGCTGCCGGGCCCGATGGGCTTCAGGCTCGACAAGAGCACGTGGCGGCTCAACCCAAGCTATGTGCCGCTGCAACTCATGCGACGCTTCGCGCTCGCGCTGCAACAAGCGCCGGAAGCGCCCGAATGGAAGTCGATGCTCGCCAGCTCGACGAAGCTCGTGAACGACACGGCGCCGCGCGGCTACTCGCCGGACTGGGTGATTTATCGCGCTCAGAGCGGCGGCAAAGGCGCCTTCGGCCCCGACGAGAAAACGCACGCCGAAAGCGCCTATAACGCGATCCGCGTCTATCTGTGGGCGGGCATGCTCGCCCACGACGATCCCTTGCGCAGCGCCACGCTCGCCACCTTCGCGCCGCTCTCGGCGTTCGTGGCGGCGCACGGCTTTCCGCCCGAGCGCGTGAACACGCAAAGCGGCGAGACGGGTCCGAACGAAGGCAACGGCGGGTTCTCCGCCGCGGTCGCGCCCTATCTCTCCGCGACTGGCCGCACCGACCTCGCCGACGCGCAGGTCGCGCGCAGCCGCACGCTCGCCCAAAAGTCGCCGCCCGGCTATTACAGCAGCGTGCTGATGCTGTTCGGCCTCGGCTACATGCAAGGCCTCTACCGCTTCGACGCACAAGGCCGCGTCGCGCCCGCATGGACGACCCGATGCCCGGCGCCGCGCTGAAGCGGTGCGCGGGTGCGCCGCGTCCGAGCGCATGCTTTGGCGCGCGCTTGTCACCGCGCTCGTCACCGCGCTTGTCAATGCGCTTGTCAATGCGCTTGTCAATGCGCTTGTCAATGCGCTTGTCAATGCGCTTGTCACCGACCTTGCCGTCGGGCTTGTCCCCGCGCTTCGCCGCGCGCCTCACTCCGCTGCTCGCACTCCTGATCGCGGCATTGCCGTGCGTCGCGCGTGCGCAGAACGCGCCGGGCGCGCAGAACGGCCCGCAGCCCGCCGCGAACGCGGCCGCGCCCTCGGCGCAGGCTGCACAGTTGCTGTCGGCGGCGCGCATGTGGATGGCGAAGAACCGCCCCGACGTCGCCAGCGGTCTCGTGCAGAAAGCCCTGCTGTTCAATCCGCAGCAGCCCGACGCGCTCGCGCTCATGGGCCAGATCGAGCTGCGCTCGAACCACCCGGCGCAAGCGGCGAAGATCCTGGCACAGCTAAGGAAAGTCGCGCCGAATGCGAGCGCGACCCAAGAGCTCGCCGACGCCTACCGCCTCGCCACGACGGATCGCAACGAACTCGCGCAAATCCGTCTGCTGTCGAGCGCGGGAAAAAGCGAGGAAGCTGCCGCGCGCATCCGCAAGCTGTTCCCGAACAGCGCGCCCAAGGGCGATTTTTCGCGCGACTATTACCGCATCATCGCCGGCACGACCGATGGCCGCGTGCAGGCCATCAACGAACTGCGCGCCCGCGTGAAGCAGAACCCGAACGACACGGTTGGGGCGCTGACGCTGGGCGACCTGCTCACCGATCGCGCCAGCACGCGCATCGAAGGGCTGAACCTGATCTACCGCGTCTACCGCCGCCAGGACAGCAACCGCGCGAACGCGCTCGCCTATTGGCGCAGCGCGCTCAACAGCGCGGGCCGCGACGACCCGGCCTACTACATCTGGTATCAGCGCTATCTCCAGGAAGTCCCCGACGATACGGATGCCAAACAAACCGTCGCCGAGCTCGCGCAGAAGCTCGGTCCCAAAGGCGTGGCGCTGGCCAACGCGGCGGCGGCCAGCGGCAAAAACTATGCGCCGCCGGCGAGCCTCGCTTCGGACAATGGTTCGGGCGGCGGCGCTCGCACCGCGCGCGCGCGCCCAGCGGGTCCCGGCGCGGCGGCGCGCGATCGTGGCCTCGCGCAGCTTCAGCGCGGCGATCTCAACGAGGCCGAAGCCTCGCTGCAAACGGCCCAGCGCGCGAACCCGAACGACGGCGCGACGCTCGGCGGCCTCGGTCTCGTGCGCCTGCGCGAGGGCCGCCACGACGAAGCGCGCGCTTTGTTTGCGCGCGCAGCGAAGCTCGACTCCGACAACGCCGGCAAGTGGCGCAGCCTCGAAAAAACCGCGACGATCTGGGGCAACATTTCAAAGGCGCGCACCGCTAACGCCCAAGGCAAGCCCGAAGAAGCCGAGACGCTCGCCCGCGAGGCGCTCAGGCTCGATCCGGGCAACGCCGACGCCGCGCGCATCCTCGGCGATTCACTCATCGCCCGGCAGAATTGGGCCGAGGCCGAAAGCGTGCTGCGCCCGCTCGTCGAGGCGAAAACACCCGACATCGACGCGCTGCGCAGCCTCGTGACCGTGCTGCGCGCCACGCATCGGGACAGCGAGATCGGTCCGCTCATCACCGCGACGGCGCCGCGCCTCACGGGCTCCACGGCGGAGCTCAAGGGCCTGCACGCCGATCTGCTCTCGCTGCAAGCCGACCAGTTGCTGGCCGAAAACCGTAAGAGCCCGGCCATCGCCAAGCTTGAAGACGCCGTGCGCCTCACGCCCGACGACGCATGGACGCGCTTCACGCTCGCGCGTCTGTATCGCGATCTTGGGCTGGCCAAACTGGGCCGCGACGTGATGGACGATGGCCAGAAGATCTCGCCGTCGCCCGATATGCGCTACGCCACAGCGCTCTATCTGAATTCGGTGGACGACATAGAGGGCGCCGCCGCCCAGCTCGACGCCGTGCCGGCCGCCGCGCGCAGCGCCGGCATGCGCGAGCTGATGGGCAATCTCTTGGCGCAGCGAAAGCTCCGCGAGGCCCGCCAACTGATCGCGCAAGGCAAGGACGACGAAGCGCGCGCCGCGCTCGATGCCGCAGCCGCCGATGCCAACGCGGCCAACGACCCGCAAATGCTCGCCTCGGTGGGGCGCGAATGGATCGCCATCGGCGAAACGGACAAGGGGCTCGCGCTCGTGCAGGACTGGCTCGCGGCGCACCCCAACGACCCGTCGGCCAACGGCGCGCGCGTGCGCTACGGCGAATTGCTCGCCGCCGCCAATCGCGACGACGACTGGGCCAGGTGGATCGACGCCACGCGCGAGCGCCCGGGCCTCAGCGACAAGGACCGTGCGAACCTCGACGACCAGGAACTGCGCCTCGCCCTGCGTGCGACCGACCGCCAGATCGAGCGCGGCAATCTGGCGAGCGCACAGCGCACGCTCGACGCCGTGCCCGACCGGCTCAAGTCGAACCGCCGCTGGCTGCTGGAGCAGGCCGACTTGCTCGAGGCGAAGGGCGACTACAAGGGCGCGATGGCGTCCGCGCAACAGGTGCTCGCGCAGCAGCCCGGCGACGCCGATGCGCGCCTGACGGTGGCGCGCATGCTCGAGCGCATGGGGCGCGGGCGCGAGGCCGTCGACATGGTGCGCGAGGTGCTGGTCGACACGCCCGCCGACGACGTGGACACGCGCCTGTCGATCGCGCGCCGCTTCACGGCACAGGGGCTCGACCAGGAGGCGCAGGACGTGGTCGACGCGTTGCGCGCGCGCTACCCCGAGCGCTCCGACATTACCGTCCAGGCTGGGCGCGTGGCGCAGTCGCGCGGCGATTACGACGAGGCGGCGAGCCTCTACCGCACCTCGCTCGCGCAGGAGCGAGTTGAAGGCGAGCAACCCGGCACCGATGGCCTGACCTCCGCGAGCCGGGCGCTCCAGGGGCTCGACGACCGCCGCCAGGGGCAGGTCGCGACCGAGTGGTACCAGTCGAATCTCTCGGGCGACCCCGGCATCTCGGAGCTGCATGCCACGGAAATTCCGCTCTACGTACGGATTCCGAACGGCTACACGGGCCACTATTTCTTCCACGCCGACACGGTCTATCTGAATGCCGGGGCGCTGCCCGCGGGAAGCGAAGGCATCTATGACTACGGCAAGGCCCCGGCGCTCGGCAACGCCCATATTCCCGCGATCAACGAGACCGCCACGGGCGTCGCGCTCGCGGCCGGCTACGAGTACAGCCGCGCGAACACCAGTTGGCGCGCCGATCTCGGCTCCACCCCGCTCGGCTTCCCGATCACGAGCGTGCTGGGCGGCTTCCAGTACCGCTACGACTTTTCGCGCGCTTCGCTGTCGTTCGACGTCTCACGCCGCGCCATGACCAGCAGCCTCGTGTCCTACGCGGGCGGGCGCGATCCGGTCACCGGCGAGACCTGGGGCGGCGTGGTGCGCAACAGCGCCACGGTACGCGGCGCACACGACTTCGGCCCCGGCACGCTGTTCACGAGCGTCGGCTTCGGCCTGCTGACCGGCTCCAACGTGCCGACCAACCAGGAGTTCAAAGTCCGCAGCGGCTATGACTGGTCGGTGTGGAAGCGGCCCGATCAGGACGTGTCGAGCGGCCTCACGCTCAATTACTGGCAATACTCGAAGAACGAGCACTTTTACACCTTCGGCAACGGCGGCTATTACAGCCCGCAGAGCTACTTCTCGGTCGGCATTCCGCTCGACTGGAAGGGCCGCTACCAGAAGCTCTCCTGGCAAATCTACGGCAGCGTCGGCGTGTCGTTCACGAACGAGGACCGCTCGCCGTTCTTCCCCACCCACCCCGATCTGCAGGCGCTGGCCGGCAACCCGTACTTCGGCGGCGGCTCGGGCGGCGGCTTCAGCTATGCCATCGAAGCGGCGCTCGAATACCGCATCACGCCGCATTTCGTGGCGGGCGGACGCTTCCGGATCGACCGCTCGCACGACTACGCGCCGAACGTGGGCCTCGTGTATCTGCGTTACTTCTTCTCGCCGCAGCACGGCCCGGTGCCGTACCCGCCGACGCCGGTAAGGCCATACTCGGATTATTGAGACACTGTATGAAGCTTTCGATGAAGCTTTTGATGAAGCGTCCGACGCACTCCGCGCTGCCCGAGACACGACGATGAGCGAGCCCGCACGCGCCTCCAGATCCGAACCAGCGCCCCCCGCAACCGCCGCGCCGTCAACTGGCGCACGCGGCGAGCGCGCCGGCCGCGAACCGCATCCGTCGCTGCTCGCGCGGCTCTCGCAGCGCGCGCCGCTGGCCATCGAGGGCCTGCCGCCCGCGCTCGCCGCGCTCGGCCCGGGCCAGGTCCATATCGTCTACGCCAGCGCGTCGCCCGCGCGCGACGCGCTGTTCTGGCAAACCGCCGCCGCCGCGCTCGGAGGCCCCGCGAACGTGCTCTCCACGCGCGACGGCGCGAGCATCGCGGCCACGCTGCGCGATCACGGCATCGACATCGACCGTCCCGGCGCGACCCATCACCGGGCCAACGTCTGTTCGCTCACGCCGCTCCCGGAGCGCGACGGCGCGCAAGTGCTGATCGAGGCGCTCGACGCGCTCGCCAACCAGTGCGCGGCGCCCGCGAGCCAGTTCTATATCGAAGGCGCCGAAGCTTTCTTTGCCTGGCACAACGCCGCCACGCTTGCGCGCCAGGGCGCGCAGCTCGCGAACTGGTGCATGCAGCACCGCCACGGCGTGCTGCTCGTGGCCGAGCCACCGGGCGCAAGCGACGAGCAGACCGGGCTCGCCTCGTTCCAGGCGCGCTTCGCGGGCGCGGCGCAGCTGCTGCAAACGCAGGGCCAGTTCCATTGGGAAGTGGCGTTCTGGCGTTCAGGTGTCGCGGTGCTCGGCAGCCAGTCGCTGCCGCTGCGCTTCGCGGCCATCGATCATCGGCTCATGGTCACGAACCCGGGCGGCACCTTCGAGCGCTCGATCGGCGAGGTGGGCCTGCTCGCACCCGACGAGGGCCGCGTGATCGTCTCGCGCGACGCCGTGCTCAACGAGCGCGTGGTGCCGCCCGGCTGGCAGGTGGTCGACGACAACGAGGCCGCGCTGCTGGCCGCGCGCACCGCCGTCGCCGCCACGGTGATCCTCGACTTCGGCGCGAACCGCCAGCTCGAATTGCTCGCCGAGCAGGTCCATACGCTGCGGCTGCAATGCGGCAACGCGCTCAAGATCATCGTGCGCGAGGAAGCCGTGGCGATGCGCTACGAATCGCTGATGCTCAATCTGGGCGCGAACCGCGTCGTGGCGCGCCATACGACGCTCTCGCAGGTGGAGGCGATCGTCGAGAGCCTGCAGGGCCAGGTGTACTCGCGTCCCGTGCCCGCCGACTATCGCCAGGCGCTCGCCGGCGTGATGCACGGCGAAGAGACCGGCTATGTGAGCGCGGCGCGCTTCGTCGAGCTCGTGGGCGCCGCCGTGGAGCGCAGCCGCGTGATCCAGCTGCCGAGCGTGCTGATCCGCCTCGCGCTGATGCCCGAAGTGGCGCACGTGGACGCGCTCAAGGCCTGCGTGCAGCGCCGCGCGGGCGACATCATGAGCGCGGCGGGCGACAGCCTCTACGTGTTCTTCTTCGCCTGCCGCATCGGCGACGCCGACGCGGTGCTGCAGCGCGTGTTCAAGCGCCCGCTCGCCGAGCTCTTTCAGGGCGAGCAGCGTTGCGGCGACCCCAACTCGATCACGGCGCTGCTCGAAACGCTGACCGACGAGATCGAGAGGCAAACGCCGCCCGATTATTCGGGCTGGCTCGCGCTGAATGCGCCTGCCGCACCGACTTCCGCACCGACGGCCGCGACACCGGGCGAGCAGCAAGCGCCGACGGGTGGAGAGGCGGCAAGCGCGCCGGACACGCCCCAGACCCGCGGCCTGCTGCCGGCGCTCCCCGCATCCATGGCCGCCACCGATGCGCCTGTCGAGTGGCAATTGCGCGGCAACGAAGCGCCGCGCGCCGAACCGCGACCGGTATCGCTGCCGCTAAAGAGACCGACATGAAACACCCCCCACGCTCACTGCGTTCGCTGCCCCCCGAGGGGGCCGTCGGTCCCCTTGGGGCGGCCCGGCGGAGACCGATATGAAACAACCCCCACGCTCACTGCGTTCGCTGCCCCCCGAGGGGGCCGTCGGTCCCCTTGGGGCGGCCCGGCGGAGACCGACATGACCACCTTCCTGGGCTATTTCATCTGGGGGCTGATCCTCGCTGCGCCGCTCTGGTGGCTCACGTGGCGGCTGCGCCTCGGGCGTTTCCTGCCCAACTGGGCCAAGCCCGCCAGCGAGCGGCCGCTCGAATTGCCGCCGCAACTGGGCGCGCTCGTGATTCGCGGCAAGCGCCGCACCGATGTCGTCACCCACCGGCCTTCGATCGTGCCCACGACGCCCACGCCCCACGCGAGTTCCGCCACGGCGGCCAACCTTGCGGAGGAGCCACGCTCATGAGGACTATCGCGATCGTGTCCGCCACGGGCGGCGCGGGCCGCACGACGCTCGCCGCCGCGCTCGCGAGCCTCCTGGTTGCGCGCAAGCACGCCGCGCTCGCCGTCGAATGCGATCCCCGCAACGTGCTCGCGCTGCATTTCGGTCTGCGCCAAAGCGCGCGCGCAGGCCTCGCCACGAGTCTGGCGAACCAAGGCGGTGCGAATCCCGCCAGCGACGGCTGGGCCCACACCGCACTGCAAAGCGACGATGGCGTGCTCGTGCTCCCGTGGGGCAGCGCACCGCAAGCAGAAGACAGCGACGACGGCGCCGCCCATCTCGCCGCCCACCGCTACTGGCTGCGCGAGCGGCTGGCGCGCGTGGATCTGTCGGCGCACGCCATCGCGCTTGTCGACGCCGCGCCGTGGCCCAGCGCGCATGCACGCCAGGCGATCGATGCGGCCGATCTCGTGCTCGGCGTGCTCACGCCCGACGCCATGACTTGCGCGACGCTGCCGCGCTTCGTCTCGGCACTAGAGCGCACCGGCAAGCGTGCCGTATTCGTCGCGAATGCGGTCGTGCCCGCGCGGCCGCTGCACACCGATCTCGTTGCGCTGCTGCGCGCGCGCCTGGGGCCCGCCATGCTGCCGTATCTCGTGCACGCGGACACGGGCGTGCCCGCCGCGCTCGCGAGCGGCGCGAACTTCTGCAAGAGCGCGCCCGCTTCGCAGGCCGCTCACGATCTCAACGGCATCGCCTCGTGGATCTCGCACTGGTCGACCCAGGCGCCAGCCGCGCCGCAAGACCGCTCGCCCGAAGGCGCAACCGGAGCCGGCCGATGATGCAAGCCCAGGCAATCAGGCTATGGACAGCGTTCTGGGCGAGCCTGCGCCAGCTTGGCGCGCGCGAGCTCAGCGTCGCCGCCGACGCCGCGTTCGACCAATGGCTGCTGCGCCTGTTCTTCCGGCCACCGCGCCCCGGCAAGCGCGACTGGCCGGCGCTCGCATTCGCGGCGCTGGGCCGCGAAATCGCCGGGCAGCTCGACATGGGCCAGGACCGCAGCAAGCGCGCATGGCTCCTGCGTCTGTTCCTGCGCCCGCGGCGCGAGCGCCAGCGTCTTGCCACCGACCTGCGCAAGCTGCACAAGCAGACGCATCCGCAGCGCATCGCGCTGCGCGTATGGCTCGACACGCGCCTCGAGCCCATTTACCGGCGCGCCGCGAAGGACCGCACCGCACTCGCGTCGCGGCTGCCCACCATCGACTGGGACGGCATCCGCGCGCGCCTCGAACAAGTCTCCGCCGCATTCGACCGCGTGCCGTTCCTGCGTCAGTGCCTGCTGTGGCTCGCGTTCGGGACAGCGGTCGCGATCTGCACGACGCCCCTGCCGCTCGGCAGCCAGGTGCTGCTGTTCTTCCTCGTGTGGCTCATGGTCATGGTCGCGCGCCGCATTCCCGGGCATCTCGCCACCATGCTGATGGTGATGCTCTCGATCCTCATGACGGGCCGCTACATCTGGTGGCGCAGCACCCAGACGCTGCATCTGTCGAGCCCCGCCGAAGCCTTCGTGGGCTACGTGCTGTTCGCCGCCGAGGTCTATACGTGGGTGGTGCTCGTGTTCGGCTACGTGCAGACGGCCTGGCCGCTGCGCCGCAAGCCGAGCCCGCTGCCCGACGATCCCGCCGACTGGCCGACCGTCGACATCTACATTCCGACCTACAACGAGCCGCTTTCGGTCGTGCGCCCGACGGTGTTCGCGGCCAGCACGATCGACTGGCCGCGCGAGAAGCTGCGCGTCTATCTCCTAGACGATGGCGACCGCGACGAATTCCGCGACTTCGCCGCGCAAGTCGGCATCGGCTATATCCGCCGCAAGGAACACTCGCACGCGAAGGCCGGCAACATCAATCATGCGCTGCCGCTCACCCAGGGCGACCTGATCACGATCTTTGACTGCGATCACATCCCCACGCGCTCGTTCCTGCAAAGCACGGTGGGCACCTTCCTCGCGGATCCCAAATGCGCGATGGTGCAAACGCCGCACCACTTTTTCTCGCCCGATCCGTTCGAGCGCAACTTCGACACGTTCCATCGCGTGCCCAACGAAGGGAGCCTGTTCTACGGCCTGATCCAGGACGGCAACGACTTCTGGGACGCCACTTTCTTCTGCGGCTCGTGCGCCATCATCAAGCGCAAGCCGCTCGAGTCGATCGGCGGTATTGCAGTGGAGACCGTCACCGAGGACGCGCACACCTCGCTGCGCCTGCACCGCGCGGGTTACACCTCGGCGTACCTGCGCACCGTGCAGGCCGCGGGCCTCGCAACCGAGAGCCTCGCGGGCCATATCGGCCAGCGCATCCGCTGGGCGCGCGGCATGACGCAGATCTTCCGCGTCGACAACCCGTGGCTCGGCAAGGGGCTGTCGTTCTTCCAGCGCCTGTGCTACAGCAACGCGATGCTGCACTTCTTCTACGGCATCCCGCGCCTGATCTTCCTCGTGATGCCATGCTCGTTCCTGTTCTTCGGACTGCACGTAATCAACACGCCCGCACCGGTGATCCTCGCCTACGTGCTGCCGTATCTCGTGATCTCGGCCATCGCCAACTCGCGCATCCAGGGCCAGTACCGGCATTCGTTCTGGGCCGAAGCCTACGAGAGCGTGCTCGCCTGGTATATCGCGCTGCCCACCACGATGGCGTTCATCAACCCGAAGCTCGGCAAGTTCAACGTGACCGCCAAGGGCGGCCACATCGAGCGCGACTATCTCGACTGGACCATTTCGACGCCGTATCTCGTGCTGCTCGGCATCAACGTGCTCGCAGTGCTGGCCGGCATCGGACGGCTCACGATCTGGCAAAGCGACGAGCCCGCCACCGTGTTCATGAACCTCTTCTGGGCCTTCGTGAACCTCACGGTGCTCGGCCTCGCGGTGGGCGTGGCCAAGGAAGCGCGCCAGGTGCGCGTTGCGCACCGCATCCCGCTGCGCGTGCCCGCCATGCTCACGCTGCCCGACGGCCGCACGCTCGCCTGCAAGACCGAGAACTATTCGATGGGGGGCCTCGGCCTCGTGCTGCCTGCCGAAGCCCGCGAGGAAAAGCTCGCGGCCGGCGAGCGCGTGAACGTGTGCCTCTCGCGCGGCACGCTCGAGCACGATTTCCCGGCGGTGGTCGCACGTCTGGCAGGCGGCCATCTGGGCGTGCGCTTCGAGAACCTGACCGTGGAGCGCGAGCGCCGCCTCGTCGAGTGCACCTTCGGCCGCGCCGACGCCTGGCTCGACTGGCAAGACGTCCCGCGCGAGGACGCGCCGCTCAACGGACTCGTCGAGCTCATCACGCTGAGCTGGCAGGGCTATCTGCGTCTCATCGATGCGTTCTTCGACGCGCTCGAGAACCTCTTCACGCGACGCCGGCCCGAGCGGAACAACCCGGCTCGCCAGCCATAACAGCCAACACGACACGGAATTCACGCGGGAACGCGACCGAACATGGGCCTCTGGAATCTCTACTTCATCGCCAAGCTGCACCTCTACTCGCTCGGCAAGCTCAAAGCGGACTGGCTGCTGAACATCCTGTTCGCCATTGCGCTGCTGCTGCCGGTGAAAAAGCGCGGGCTGCGCATGGCGCGCAACGTTCTCACGGCGATCGCTGGCATCGCGCTCGTCTATCACGAGTCGGACATGCCGCCCATCGGCCGCGCGATTTCGCAGCTCCCCGTGCTGCTCACCTTCACGCCCGGGTACATGCTGGAGCTGACCGGACGCGTCGTCTCGCTTTCGATGGCGGTAAGCGCCGTGCTCGCGCTGCTGCTTTACTTCCTCATCAACCGCTGGATCCGCGTGACGACCTTCGTGCTGATCGCGCTCGTTGCGGTGCCGCTGTGGCAGGGCACGGGCACGCTGATCGCGAACGCCACCAGTACGCTCGCCCAGAACGGCAACGACAGCGATAACGGGAATGGCTCCAACGACGAGCCGCGCAACGACCAGGTCGGCAGCTACGACCAGCAACTCGCCGCGTTCCGCGCCAACGAGGAAGGCCGCCATGTGAACTTCACGCCGCTCACGACCGATACGAACGCGCAGTTCGACATCATCGTCGTGCATATCTGCTCGCTTTCGTGGGACGACATGGACGTCGCGAAGATGCGCAACAACCCGCTGTTTTCGCGCTTCGATTACGTTTTCACGAACTTCAGCTCCGCTGCGAGCTATAGCGGCCCGGCGGCCATCCGCGTGCTGCGCGCGAGTTGCGGGCAGGAAGCCCACAAGGGGCTCTACGACCCGGCGCCGCCCGAATGCCATCTGTTCGCGCAGCTCGCGCAGGCCGGCTACACGCCGAACGCGCTGCTCAACCACAACGGCCGCTTCGACGACTTCCGCGGCACCGTGATCAAGGAAATCGGCGTGCCGGGCGTGACGATTCCCACGAACGACGGCCTGCCCGTGGCCATGAAGGAGTTCGATGGCTCGCCGCTCACGGGAGACTACGACGTGCTCGCGCGCTGGTACAAGCAGCGCCTCGCCGCGAGCGAGGGCCCGGTCGCGCTTTACTACAACACGGTGACAATGCACGATGGCAACCGCATGCCCGGCGCCAACGCGAAGCTCACCAGCCTGCAGTCCTATCCGATCCGCCTGCAATCGCTGCTCGGCGACGTCGACAAGCTGATCGAGCTCGTCGCGCAGTCGGGCCGCAAGGCTGTGATCGTGTTCGTGCCGGAACACGGCGCGGCGCTGCGCGGCGAAGACAACCAGATCGCGGGCATGCGCGAAATCGCCACGCCGAACATCGTGCACGTGCCGGTGGGCGTGAAAGTAGTGGGTCTGCCCGCGGGCACGGAGCACGCAGGCGGCGCGGTCACGATCGATACACCCACGAGCTTCCTCGCGCTCGCGCAACTGCTCTCGAACCTCGTCGCGAACAGCCCGTTCCTGCCTGGCGCGCAGCCGCTCGCGCAGTACGCGGCAAACCTGCCGCAAACGCGCATGGTGGGCGAAAACGAAGGCACGGTGATGATGACCACGCCTACAGGCTACGTGATCCATACGCCGGACGGCGTCTGGGTGGAGGGAAGCAAATAAATGGCGCTGCGAGACTGGCTGAACGGACGGCGTGCGCGCAGCCATGCGGCGCTGCCTGGCGATATCGACGCACTCGCGCGGCTCGTCGAGGGCGTGAACGCCGAACGCTATTTCGACGTGCAGGCCGAGGATGCCTGGCAGGAAGCGGCCGGACGCTGGCCGCTCGTCGCGCAACTGCTCGAACTCAAAGCGGGACCGCCTGGATAGCGCGGCAGCGCGTGGCGTTTAGCGTACCGGAGCAGCTAGACGCGCTCCGCGTAGACCGTGCGCTCGATCGGCATGCAGGTGAGCGGGCGGCTGGCAGGCGCGATGTAGCGGCGTGCGAGCGCGTCGGGCTCGGGCTGTTCGATGACGCGCCAGCCATAAAGCGCGAGAAACGCGCGCACCGCTTCGGGATCGAGGCCGAAGCGCCAGATCGCCCGCGGCGAAACAAAGCGGCGATAAAGCGCCTCTTGCCCCTGTGGCACGTTTGCGTCGAGAAAATCCCTGCGCACATAGGTAAAGGCGAGGCGGCTGCCAGGCGCGGCCCGCGCGAGCATTTCAAGCGTCGCCCGCACGGTTGGCTCATCGAGATATTGCGTGACGCCTTCCCAGACGAAAAAGGTGCGCCGGTTGCGTGTATAGCCTTGCGCGGCCAGCACGGCGTCGAGCGCGAGATGCTCGAAGTCGACCGCCACGAGCGTCGCGAATGACGGTATCGCGCCAAAGCGCTTCGCGAGGCGCTTGCGTTTGGCTGCGATATTGATGGGCTGATCCAGTTCCCATGCATGCACGCCGGTATCGCGCAGCAGCCGATAGGCGCGAGTGTCGAAACCTGCCCCCAGATTCACGAACGCCTCCATTTGTGGAAGGGCTTCGAGCAGCTTTTCGTCGATATAACGCTTGCGGCACAGCATGCCGCCCCACAGGCCCGGATACTTGCGCTCGGCTATCGCGGCCATGCGCGCCGCCGTGCGCGAGCCCATCAACGCAATGAGCAGGCGCGCGGGCGCGGGCAGCAGCGCGGCGGCGAGATCATCGTCGACGATGCGCCGATTGGGCTCGAGCCGCTGCTCGACGGCTACCAGCGCCATGGGGCCTACGCCGGTTTGCGCGGCCTCTTGTGTCATCGTGGCGTTCCGCCCGCCGGGCGTGTCGGGCGCAGGCGGTGCGATTGCTCAGGCATTCATTCCGCCCTGCGCGCGCCGCCGCCCCTGTACGCGCGCGACCGAATCGAACAGCGCCTGCGCGCGCGCCAGTTCGTCGAGCGCGAGGTCGAGACGAGACTGGGCCTCGCCGCAGGCGAGTGCCGGAGCTGAGTCGTCCGCCTCGTCATGCACGGCGCGCATCGCGCGAAATGCCTGATCGACGTTGCGGCTGGCCTCAAGAAAGCGTCGGGCGGCCTCCGCCTCGCTTGAACGGGTGTTGATCGCCATATAGCTCCATCGTTAATTGCGTCCAGTCGGTGCCGCGCAGCAAATCGCCTTGCGCCCCGCAGGACGTCTCTTTTGCCGTAGCCCCGAAAGTGGCGCCGCTGATGCGGGGGCCGCTGCCTCGCCTCACAGGCGTCGTGCACTCCGCCGGCGCGATATCGAAGAGATCGCGCGCGAAGAGGTCACGCGTGACGCCGCGCGCCAGCAGCGCCAAAGTCTCGCTGCGGCGGCTGCGCGACATTTCCGCACAAGAGTCGAAATCGGTATCGCGCGCAATCGAGCGCACCGCGCCCAGGTCGCGCGCCTTCGCCAGCAAATCGAAGAGATCGCTCGTCACGCCGCGCGCATGCTGCGCCGGCGCCGCGCTGCGCAGACGCTTCGTGAGCTCCAGCCAGGTCTCGAAGTCGCCATTGCGGACCGCTTCGTGGAGCGCCGCCATATCGCGCGCCTTTACGCGCGTGGGTTGCGCAAGACGCACGAAATACGGCGCCTCGAGCTCCACGCCAAACGCGACCGGATAACCCCCAGCGCCGAATTCCGCGCCCGCCCTGGGCGCCGCGCGCTCGACGCGGTCCACCACTACCGTGCTCTGCGAAGCGCACGGCGCCTTCGCCGTGCTCACGCTGCGCAAACGCTCGGGCTGCACGCGCAGGCTGCTGCCGATGCTGAGCTCCGCAGGCGACGCGCACACGAGCGCGTAGTGATGATCGCGCGGCTTGCCCGAAGGAAAGCGCGTGCGGCTCGTGACGAACATGTGCGGCGGCAGCGGCCGCACCTGACCGCTCGCGTCCACCCATGCATTCCAGACGAGCGCGTCCTCGCGCTTGACGTCCGCCACCCGTGCACGGCTTGCCGCCGGCGAAAACAGTGCGAGCAGCGAGCCTGTGCGCAGCGCGGCAACCTGCGCGCTGTTGCCGAGCGACTGATTGATGCCCCACAGAAACCGCCCGCCGCCCAGGCGCCGCTCCCACTCCTTGCGAAGGACGATCGTGGGGAGATCTTCCCCCGTCTCCGATCCAATCCTGGACCAGCAAAACGTGGGCGGTAGGTGTTTCAGTGCCATCGACTTCCTCGGAACGCAGCGCGCCCGCCAATCCGGCGAGCAATTCAATAAACGTTACTGTATAGGTATAATGCATGACATGGAAGCCCCAGACACCGATTTTCCCGTTCAGGAATTGCTGCGCCAGCTATCGGCCGACGTGCGCTCGTCAAGTGAAATTGCGCGGCTTTCTGGAGTCAGTCAGCCTACGGTCTCGCGGCTGCGGCTGTCGAACGGCCGCAGGCTGCGCCGGAGTGCGTCATTCAATAAACTATGCAGTTTCTATGGCGTGAAGCCCGCGTCGCGGCATGCGGCCGCCTATAACGAATTGCTGCGCAATGCCATCGTCGATGTGTGGGACGGCTCGGAGGAGCACGGCCGAGCGCTGCTCGTCGTGATCAAGGGATTGAAGGATCTGAGGGAACGGCCCGGCTAGTCACCATGGCCGCGCATGGCGATGCGTCAGGTAACCGGATTTGGGATAGGCGCGCAGCAATGGTGCCCGGTTGGTGAAACATCAACTGACTAAAAGACACGCCAATGGGCTGAAAACGGCTCCCAGAGGCCTTGCAGCGCGGTCGCGGCGTGCGGCAAGCCGGGATAACAGGCCAAAAATCCCATATGCAGTTACCTTTCGCCCTGTGCCGGCTATTGCACAGCGTGCCGCTGCTTTTCGCGAAGCTCGCCTATAAACAAGACGGCAATGCGCGATGCAGCGCGTCGGTAACGTTTCGTTTGCTTCCAGGTTCCCATGAATGCAACGTCGGCTGACAACGTCCGCGCCGCGCCCTGCGCTACCAAGTCGACGACGCATTCGGTTACGCCTTCAATTGCCATTGCTCGCAATGCCGGCGTGCCACTGGATCGGCCTTAAAGCCGTGCGCCGGCACCGAGCGCACGCGCCTGCGCCTGCGCCTCCAACGAGGCGAAAACGATCTGCTCATCCACGGCAACGCAGACGCGGCACACGACGTTCATTGCCGGCACTGCGGCTCGCTGCTCTATTCGGTGGTGCGCGAAGGGGCGTTTGCCCGTGTGACGATGGGCACGCTCGTCGACACGCCCTCCATTCGCCCGCAAGGACATATCTTTGTTGGCTCGAGGGCGCCATGGCACGAAATCGCCGACACGCTGCCGCAGTACGACGAATTCCCGTCATAACGCGCTCGAACGCGTAACAGTCAACGCAAACGCATGGCCACACGTTGTTTTCTTATTGTTGTGCGTTGCAGTCGACATAATGGGGATCGACTGCGGCGAAAGACATTTCGCAGGTGCAACAAAATGTGCGAACCACCGTGCGGAAATCGAGTCTAACCGGGCGCATGGAAAGCCGCGAAGCACCCAAAACACCATTTTGACAACCTTTCAAATTCGTTCCGACCCCGGACAAGCCTGTCTGGTGCGCCGACGCGACGATTACGGTTGCCTCACGTGGCGTAACGCACTACCATACGCGATCTTTCTGCATTGCACGAAAATCCAGGCCGCCATGCCATTGTGCGTTTGGCGCTCGCTCGGCGGGACCGGCACGCGCCCCCGCCCACTCCCCTGCAATTTTTCGTCATCGCCAGGACGCCACGCCGCTGGCGCGTGACCCTTTTTGCCCACGCTGGGCAATTCCTTTCGAGGAGATTGTATTGACAAGCCATGACCGGGAAGACGCGCTGGCCCCGTCTGCCCGCCCCGCCCGCCGCGCAGCCAAGGACAAGACCGGCGATACGACTCAGTTGGACGGCGGCTCGCAACTCGAAAAGCGTCAGCATCAAATGCGTGCGCTCATCAAGCTCGGCCGCGAACGCGGTTACCTGACCCACGCCGACATCAACGACCACCTGCCCGATAACTTCGCGCAGACGGCCGCGCTGGAAACCATCGTCGCCACGTTCAACGACATGGGCGTGCAGGTCTACGAGCAGGCGCCCGACGCCGACACGCTGCTGCTCAACGAAGACACGCGTGCAGACTCGCAGGCCGACGACGAAGCCGATGAGGAAGTTGAAGTCGCGCTCTCGACGGTCGACTCGGAATTCGGCCGCACGACCGATCCTGTGCGCATGTACATGCGCGAAATGGGTTCGAGCGAGCTGCTCACGCGCGCCGGCGAAATCGAAGTCGCCAAGCGCATCGAAGACGGCCTCCAGGAAATGATCCAGGCGATCGCGGCTTGCCCGTCGATCGTCGCGACGATTCTCGCCGACGCGGACCGCGTTGCCGCCGAAGAGATGCGCATCGACGAACTCGTCGACGGCATCGGCAGCGACGAAGCCGCGCAGGAACCCGCAGCGGCCGACGCCGACGCGGACGAAGAAGTCGAAGCCCAGGCATCGGACGAAGAAGATTCGGACGACGAGGACGGCGACGACGACGATGCCGACAACAGCAAGGCCAACGAAGCCCTGCTCGCGCAGTTGAAGGCCGACAGCCTGGCGATCTTCGCGCGCGTACGCGCGCTCTTCGAACAGATGGCGTGCACATCGGATGCGAATGCGCGCGCGTCGGCCGCAGAAATGCAGATCTGCGCGGACATCCAGAGCGAGCTCGCACCTATCCGCTTCACGGCCCGCACCATCGACCGCCTGTGCACGCTGCTGCACGAGCAGGTCGCGCAGATCCGCGCAATCGAGCGCAATGTGCTGGCGATCGTCGTGGACCGCTGCGGCATGCCGCGCGAAGCCTTCGTCGAGCAGTTCCCGGGGCACGAGACCGACCTCGAGTGGGGCGTGCGTGCTGCCGCTGCATCGAGCAAGTACGGTCCCGCCATCGAGCGCAGCCTGCCGGCCATCCAGGCCGAACAACGCAAGCTCGCTGAGATCGAAGCGGCCGCGTCGCTGTCGCTCCAGCAGATCAAGGGCATCAACCGCCGCATGACCGCCGCCGAAGCCAAGATGCGTCAGGCGAAGGGCGAGATGGTCAAGGCCAACCTGCGTCTCGTGATCTCGATCGCGAAGAAGTACGTGAATCGCGGCATGCAGTTCCTCGATCTGATCCAGGAAGGCAACATCGGCCTGATGAAGGCCGTGGACAAGTTCGAATACCGCCGCGGCTGGAAGTTCTCGACGTATGCCACGTGGTGGGTGCGTCAGGCCGTGACGCGCGCGCTCGCCGACCAGGCGCGCACGATCCGCGTGCCGGTGCACATGATCGAGACGATCAACAAGCTGAACCGCATCTCGCGCGAAATTCTGCAGCAGACGGGCATGGAAGCTCATCCGGCCGATCTGGCCGCGCGCATGGGCATGACTGAGGAGAAGGTGCGCGGCATCCTCAAGATCGCCAAGCAGCCGGTCTCGCTCGAAAGCCCGGTGGGCGACGACGGCGACGCGACGCTCGGCGACATGATCGAGGACGCAGGTTCGGCTTCGCCGGCCGATGCGGCGATCCATGCGAACATGCGCGCTGCGATCGACGAGGCGCTCAAGGCGCTCTCCCCGCGCGAAGCGAAGGTGCTGCGTATGCGCTACGGCATCGACACCACTTCCGATCACACGCTCGAAGAAGTGGGCAAGCAGTTCGACGTCACGCGTGAGCGGATCCGCCAGATCGAAAGCAAGGCAATGCGCAAGCTGATGCACCCGAGCCGCGCAGACAAGCTGCGTCCGTTCCTCGAACGGTAAGCGGTTTTATCGCCGCGGTTATTTGGCGATGAATTGAAAAAAGCCCGTCACGCGAGTGACGGGCTTTTTGTTTGGCGGCCAATGTACAAATGCCAAGTCCTTTGGTAGAGAACCGACTAGCGAGCAAGCATGAACGCGACTACGGAACACACAGCGAGTATGTGCTGCGAACTGATTCGCAAGGATCAGTAGCGCCACCGCTTGCATGATCTGGTTTCGGTCTGACTCGAATCCCCCCGAGCATGATGAACCGGGACAATCACATCGATGTGCTCCGGTATTGCATTGCACTCATGACCTGCCCCCTCCAAACAGGGCCAATCGGAGTCTAGTAAAGTTCGTTTTCAGAGAAGAAGACGAACATGAAGAAACGCTTTACGGAACAGCAAATCATCGGTTTTCTGAAGGAAGCCGAGGCCGGCATGCCGGTCAAGGAACTGTGCAGGAAGCACGGATTCAGTGACGCGTCGTTCTACACCTGGCGCGCGAAGTTCGGTGGCATGGAAGTCTCGGAAGCCCGCCGGCTCAAGGACCTCGAGGTGGAGAATGCGCGGCTGAAGAAACTGCTGGCCGAAGCCATGCTCGATATGGAAGCGTTGAAGCTCGTCGTCAAGGGAAAGCCCTGAGCCCGCAAGCCAAACGCGAAGCAGTGTCGGCGATTCGGGAGAAGGTCAACATCTCCGAGCGCCGCGCCTGCCGGCTTGTCGGGCTTTCTCGCAGCGTTCTGCATTACGACGCGAAGCCGGACCACGAGAACGCTATGCTAGCGGCGCGTCTGGTGGAGTTGGCGCACGAACGTCGTCGATTCGGCTACCGCCGGTTGCACGCCTTGGTGGAACGCGAAGGCACACACGCCAATCACAAGCGCGTCTATCGCCTGTACCGTGAGGCAGGGCTGGCTGTGCGGCGCCGTCGCAGGCGCCACGGCGTAATGATTGAGCGCGAGCAACTGGCGTTGCCGAGCGCACCCAATGAGGTGTGGTCAATCGATTTCGTGATGGATGCACTTGCCAACGGCCGGCGCCTGAAATGCCTGACCATCGTCGACGATTTCACGAAAGAGGCTGTCGACATCGTCGTCGACCACGGCATCTCAGGCTTGTATGTCGCTCGGGCATTGGACCGCGCAGCTCGCTTCCGTGGCTATCCCAAGGCGGTGCGAACAGACCAGGGACCCGAATTTACGAGCCGCGCGCTTGACCAGTGGGCGTATGCGAACGGCGTCACTCTGAAGTTGATTCAGGCGGGCAAGCCAACGCAGAATGCGTACATCGAATCGTTCAACGGCAAGTTCCGCGACGAATGCCTTAACGAGCACTGGTTCACGACGCTCGCCCACGCTCGGGCTGTCATCGCGGCATGGCGTCAGGACTACAACGAGGAAAGGCCGCACAGCGCACTGAACTACCTTTCGCCAGCAGAGTTTGCGGCGAAACATCGAGCAACAGCGGATGCTCCTGCCGCTATCCAGGAGCTGGTTTAAAGGGACTTTGCTAGAAGCCCGTTGGCCCTATTGAAGGGGGCAGGTCACTCAAGATATTCGCGCCTGCTTGCAGACGTCCTGACGTTTATAGTTTCTGATTCCTGTAATCCGTTCCACGCGCCTAAACGCCAGAACCCCGGCGCTCATTCGGAGCCACCGGGGTTCTGGACATACTGCATGAGGAGCCTGACGATTACCTACTTTCACACGGGCAATCCGCACTATCATCGGCGTGGAGCTGTTTCACGGTCCTGTTCGGGATGGGAAGGGGTGGGACCAGCTCGCTATGGTCATCAGGCATGACGGGTTGCTGCGTCGCACGGGTTTGGGTGAACCTGGCGCCACAGCCAATCGGGAAGAAGCGTAAAGAGGTGCTGTTTCTTGGGGTTGTGTTGTTTCCGGCACAACACCGATCTCTCAACCTGCGCGTCCTTCACTCCACACCGGGAGGAAGACACACCTGTTATAGGATCAAGCCTTACGGGCAATTAGTATCAGTTAGCTTAACGCATTACTGCGCTTCCACACCTGACCTATCAACGTCCTGGTCTCGAACGACCCTTCAAGGGGATCAAGTCCCCGGGGAAGTCTCATCTTGAGGCGAGTTTCCCGCTTAGATGCTTTCAGCGGTTATCTCTTCCGAACATAGCTACCCGGCAATGCCACTGGCGTGACAACCGGTACACCAGAGGTTCGTCCACTCCGGTCCTCTCGTACTAGGAGCAGGCCCCCTCAAACTTCCAGCGCCCACGGCAGATAGGGACCAAACTGTCTCACGACGTTTTAAACCCAGCTCACGTACCTCTTTAAATGGCGAACAGCCATACCCTTGGGACCGGCTACAGCCCCAGGATGAGATGAGCCGACATCGAGGTGCCAAACACCGCCGTCGATATGAACTCTTGGGCGGTATCAGCCTGTTATCCCCAGAGTACCTTTTATCCGTTGAGCGATGGCCCTTCCATACAGAACCACCGGATCACTATGACCTGCTTTCGCACCTGCTCGACTTGTCAGTCTCGCAGTCAAGCACGCTTATGCCATTGCACTATCAGCACGATTTCCGACCGTACCTAGCGTACCTTCGTACTCCTCCGTTACACTTTGGGAGGAGACCGCCCCAGTCAAACTGCCTACCATGCACTGTCCCCGACCCGGATCACGGGCCAAGGTTAGAACCTCAAACAGATCAGGGTGGTATTTCAAGGACGGCTCCATGCAGACTGGCGTCCACACTTCACAGCCTCCCACCTATCCTACACAAACCGGTTCAAAGTCCAATGCAAAGCTACAGTAAAGGTTCATGGGGTCTTTCCGTCTAGCCGCGGGGAGATTGCATCATCACAAACACTTCAACTTCGCTGAGTCTCGGGAGGAGACAGTGTGGCCATCGTTACGCCATTCGTGCAGGTCGGAACTTACCCGACAAGGAATTTCGCTACCTTAGGACCGTTATAGTTACGGCCGCCGTTTACCGGGACTTCAATCAAGAGCTTGCACCCCATCATTTAATCTTCCGGCACCGGGCAGGCGTCACACCCTATACGTCCACTTTCGTGTTTGCAGAGTGCTGTGTTTTTATTAAACAGTCGCAGCCACCAGTTTATTGCAACCCCTTCACCCTCGGAGCGCAGGCTCCTCAAGCTACCAGGGCGTACCTTATCCCGAAGTTACGGTACCAATTTGCCGAGTTCCTTCTCCCGAGTTCTCTCAAGCGCCTTAGAATACTCATCTCGCCCACCTGTGTCGGTTTGCGGTACGGTTAATGTTGAACTGAAGCTTAGAGGCTTTTCCTGGAACCCCTTCCAGTTGCTTCGCTTCCGAAGAAGCTCGCGCCACACCCTTGAATTACGCGCCCGGATTTGCCAAAGCGCCTTCTCCAATGCAGCGACCGGGACTTCCAACACCCGGACAACCTTCCGCGATCCGTCCCCCCATCGCATTCAACACTAGTGCAGGAATATTGACCTGCTTCCCATCAGCTACGCATTTCTGCCTCGCCTTAGGGGCCGACTCACCCTACGCCGATGAACGTTGCGTAGGAAACCTTGGGCTTACGGCGAGGGGGCCTTTCACCCCCTTTATCGCTACTCATGTCAGCATTCGCACTTCTGATACCTCCAGCACACTTTCCAGTGCACCTTCGCAGGCTTACAGAACGCTCTCCTACCATGCACATAAATGTGCATCCGCAGCTTCGGTATATGGCTTAGCCCCGTTACATCTTCCGCGCAGGACGACTCGATCAGTGAGCTATTACGCTTTCTTTAAAGGGTGGCTGCTTCTAAGCCAACCTCCTGACTGTTTTAGCCTTCCCACTTCGTTTCCCACTTAGCCATATTTGGGGACCTTAGCTGGCGGTCTGGGTTGTTTCCCTCTTGACACCGGACGTTAGCACCCGATGTCTGTCTCCCGTGATTGCACTCTTCGGTATTCGGAGTTTGCTATGGCGACGTAATCCGCAATGGACCCATCAACCATGACAGTGCTCTACCCCCGAAGGTGATACACGAGGCACTACCTAAATAGTTTTCGGAGAGAACCAGCTATTTCCAGGTTTGTTTAGCCTTTCACCCCTATCCACAGCTCATCCCCTAACTTTTCAACGTTAGTGGGTTCGGTCCTCCAGCACGTGTTACCGTGCCTTCAACCTGGCCATGGATAGATCACCTGGTTTCGGGTCTACACCCAGCGACTAATCGCCCTGTTCGGACTCGCTTTCGCTACGCCTGCCCTATTCGGTTAAGCTTGCCACTGAATGTAAGTCGCTGACCCATTATACAAAAGGTACGCCGTCACCCCTTGCGAGGCTCCGACTGTTTGTATGCATGCGGTTTCAGGATCTGTTTCACTCCCCTCCCGGGGTTCTTTTCGCCTTTCCCTCACGGTACTGGTTCACTATCGGTCGATCACGAGTATTTAGCCTTGGAGGATGGTCCCCCCATCTTCAGACAGGATTTCACGTGTCCCGCCCTACTTGTCGCATCCCTAGTTCTTCCATTCCGTTTTCGTCTACAGGGCTATCACCTGCTATGGCCGCACTTTCCAGAGCGTTCGACTAACGGTACAGATAAAGAATGCAGGCTGATCCCATTTCGCTCGCCACTACTCTGGGAATCTCGGTTGATTTCTTTTCCTGCGGCTACTTAGATGTTTCAGTTCGCCGCGTTCGCTTCACGTGACCTATGTATTCAGTCACGGATACTCCATTCGGAGTGGGTTTCCCCATTCGGACATCTCCGGATCAAAGCTTGTTTGCCAGCTCCCCGGAGCTTTTCGCAGGCTACCGCGTCCTTCATCGCCTGTGATCGCCAAGGCATCCACCACATGCACTTGTTCGCTTGACCCTATAACGGGTGCGTCTCTCGACTCACTCGCTACAGGCTGAGTTTTCGCGTTGTGCCGTATTCCAAAGCCCTCTTTCGAGGAACTTAAAAATACATCGATACAATCACAACCCTGATTCACCTACTCCACACCCATCTCTAAGTGTGTTTCAGATAAATCTCTTTACTACTTCTTCCTGATTGTTAAAGAACGACAGCCGATACGTTTTCACATACCGCTCTGACTGGCTCAATCGCCAATGCAAAACTCCCTGCATTTAACTGCTCCTGCAGGATGCTGTGCATTAGGGATTGGTGGAGGATGACGGGATCGAACCGACGACCCCCTGCTTGCAAAGCAGGTGCTCTCCCAGCTGAGCTAATCCCCCAGTCATGCATACTCAAGGGGGTTACCAGTCAGCCACCGCGCAGACAAATTGGTGGGTCTGGATGGATTCGAACCATCGACCCCCGCCTTATCAAGACGGTGCTCTAACCGACTGAGCTACAGACCCCTGAGTCTGTCTTTTCTACAGCCGACAAGTGTGAGCGCTTCAATGAACTTCGCAATGAGCTCTGGAAAGGAGGTGATCCAGCCGCACCTTCCGATACGGCTACCTTGTTACGACTTCACCCCAGTCATGAATCCTGCCGTGGTGACCGTCCTCCTTGCGGTTAGACTAGCCACTTCTGGCAAAACCCACTCCCATGGTGTGACGGGCGGTGTGTACAAGACCCGGGAACGTATTCACCGCGGCATGCTGATCCGCGATTACTAGCGATTCCAGCTTCACGCAGTCGAGTTGCAGACTGCGATCCGGACTACGATCGGTTTTCTGGGATTGGCTCCACCTCGCGGCTTGGCAACCCTCTGTTCCGACCATTGTATGACGTGTGAAGCCCTACCCATAAGGGCCATGAGGACTTGACGTCATCCCCACCTTCCTCCGGTTTGTCACCGGCAGTCTCCCCGGAGTGCTCTTGCGTAGCAACTGGGGACAAGGGTTGCGCTCGTTGCGGGACTTAACCCAACATCTCACGACACGAGCTGACGACAGCCATGCAGCACCTGTGTGACGGCTCCCTTTCGGGCACTCCCGGCTCTCACCAGGATTCCGTCCATGTCAAGGGTAGGTAAGGTTTTTCGCGTTGCATCGAATTAATCCACATCATCCACCGCTTGTGCGGGTCCCCGTCAATTCCTTTGAGTTTTAATCTTGCGACCGTACTCCCCAGGCGGTCAACTTCACGCGTTAGCTACGTTACCAAGCCAATGAAGGCCCGACAACCAGTTGACATCGTTTAGGGCGTGGACTACCAGGGTATCTAATCCTGTTTGCTCCCCACGCTTTCGTGCATGAGCGTCAGTATTGGCCCAGGGGGCTGCCTTCGCCATCGGTATTCCTCCACATCTCTACGCATTTCACTGCTACACGTGGAATTCTACCCCCCTCTGCCATACTCTAGCGATGCAGTCACCAATGCAGTTCCCAGGTTAAGCCCGGGGATTTCACATCGGTCTTGCATCACCGCCTGCGCACGCTTTACGCCCAGTAATTCCGATTAACGCTTGCACCCTACGTATTACCGCGGCTGCTGGCACGTAGTTAGCCGGTGCTTATTCTTCCGGTACCGTCATCCCCCCGGGGTATTAACCCAGAGGTTTTCTTTCCGGACAAAAGTGCTTTACAACCCGAAGGCCTTCTTCACACACGCGGCATTGCTGGATCAGGCTTGCGCCCATTGTCCAAAATTCCCCACTGCTGCCTCCCGTAGGAGTCTGGGCCGTGTCTCAGTCCCAGTGTGGCTGGTCGTCCTCTCAGACCAGCTACGGATCGTCGCCTTGGTGAGCCTTTACCCCACCAACTAGCTAATCCGCCATCGGCCACCCCAATAGCGCGAGGTCTTGCGATCCCCCGCTTTCATCCTAAGATCGTATGCGGTATTAATCCGGCTTTCGCCGGGCTATCCCCCACTACTGGACATGTTCCGATGTATTACTCACCCGTTCGCCACTCGCCACCAGGTGCAAGCACCCGTGCTGCCGTTCGACTTGCATGTGTAAGGCATGCCGCCAGCGTTCAATCTGAGCCAGGATCAAACTCTTCAGTTCAATACCTGTTACTGTTTTCTGTCCCTCTCGAGACAGGTCGCTCACTCAAAGCTGACAGGTTCTGAATAAATTCAAAAACCTGACTTACTTTTGTGTGAGACTCTTGATACTTTCGCTACTCCCGGTCATCCCCGAAAGAATCACCAGGTCACGAAACCCATCAAGCGCCCACACTTATCGGCTGTAAATTTTTAAAGATCGCGTCGCACAAGACACCGGAACCACTTCGAACTACCCGGCGCTTTCTGCGTTGCTGCGTCAGCAGCAGAGAAACGAGATTATGCAGACTCTTCCGCGTTTCGTCAACATCTTTTTTAACGTCGCCGTTTAAAAACTGATGACTTCACGCCCCCGCCGTTTCTCGCGGCAGGCTTCGCTGCCGGACTTCAGCGGGCGAAGGGGGCGAAGGGGGCGAATCTTAGCGCGTCTACCCTCGCTTGCGCAAGCGGGAAAGGCTTTCCGGCACGTCGCTTGCGGCGCACGTCCATCGATCCTCCTATGAGGCACTGCGGTAATCGCAGCGATTCGACCATGAGACAAGTGATTCCCCTGGCTATTGCGCTATCGCTCATTGCCCCGCCTATGGTTCGTGCAGACGACAGTGCAAACCCCTGTGCCGCGCTCAAGCGCATTGTCGCGGCGGCGCCGCAGCGCTTCTCCTCCCTAAGCCCCGAAGATGGTCGAGCCGTTGCACAGCCATACGGAGACGACGCTCGTTGCGCAACGAGTCGAGGCACCTATCAATGTACGTGGAGCACGCGAGACGTCCAGGCCGGATCGATCACGGACACCCTGGAGGGCGTAGGCGCCGATATCGCCTCTTGTTTGCCCAACGCCACCCACGATGAAAACTCCCCCGGCCGCCAACACTTCTACCTGGGCGAGCGCGGCAGCCGCACCGAGATCACCGCGCAAACCGCCGGCGCGAACCGCGTTAAGCTGACCGTCTCACAACAATAGACGCTCCACTGCGCACTGCCGCGCCCTCAATAATGTCCCCGATATCCGTCCAAGCCGCACGGACGTACGATTCGTGTGCAGAATTCACAGCACAAAAATCGCAAGCCATTCTGGACGCGCCGCCCACCCGCGCAGCGCAACAGCAGCTTTGCACGGAATCGGAGTAAGCGCCAAAGCACCGACTCCGATCGACACAGGAGACACCTCATGAGCCGCAGTTCAGCCGTCGACGTCCAGACGTTCATCAACGAGCATCCGTTCTCGCCGTTTCAGTGGTTCATCTTTCTGATGTGCTTCGCCATCGTCCTGCTCGACGGCTTCGACACGGCGGCCATCGGTTTCATCGCGCCGTCGCTGCTAGGCGAGTGGGGACTCACCAAGCCCGCGCTCGCGCCGGTTCTGAGCGCCGCGCTCTTCGGCCTCGCCTGCGGCGCGCTCGTCTCAGGGCCGCTTTCCGATCGGCTGGGCCGCCGCACCATGCTGCTAGGTGCTGTACTGGTGTTCGGTGCGACCTGCCTTGCCTCCGCGTTCGCCTCGGGCATCGAGCAACTCACCTGGCTGCGCTTCATCACCGGCGTGGGTCTGGGCGCCGCCATGCCGAACGCCGTCACGATGATGGGCGAATACTGCCCCGACGCCCGCCGCGCAACGATCATCAATCTGATGTTCTGCGGTTTTCCGCTGGGCGCCGCACTCGGCGGCTTTCTCGCCGCGTGGATGATCCCGCACCTGGGCTGGCGAAGCGTACTCTTGGTCGGCGGTCTCACGCCGCTCGTGCTCGCCGTTCCGCTTGCGCTGCGCCTGCCCGAATCGGTGCGCTACATGGTGGCGAACCAGCGGCCCGCCGAGCGTATCCGCGCTGCGCTCGCGCGCATTTCCGCAGACGCGCAAACCGCGCAGTCGTTCACCATGACCGAGATCACGCCGCACGCCGACGGCAACGGACTTGGTGTGGTGCTCTCGCCGCGCTATGCGATCGGTTCGGTGATGCTGTGGATCGCCTATTTCATGGGCCTCGTGATCTTCTACGCGTCGATCAACTGGATGCCGCTGCTGCTCAAGGACGCCGGCCTGCCGCCCGCTCGCGCGACCCTGATCTCGGCGCTCTTCCCGCTCGGCGGCATCGGCGCCGTGCTGTGCGGCGTTCTGATGGACCGCTTCAACGCCAACCGCATCATTGCCGTGTGCTATGCGCTGACCGCGCTTTCCATATGGCTCATCGGCCAGGCCGTGGGCAATGTGGGCGCACTCGTGCTGGCCGTGTTCGCGGCGGGGGTGCTCATGAATACCGCACAGTCGTCGATGCCCGCGCTCGCAGCGGCTTTTTACCCGACTCGAGGCCGCGGCACCGGCGTTGCGTGGATGCTGGGAATCGGCCGCTTCGGCGGAATCGCCGGGTCATTTCTCGTGGCAGAACTCACGCGCCGGCACTTTTCGTTCGCGGGAATCTTCGCGACGATTGCCGTGGCCGGTCTCGTGGCCTGCGTGGCATTGCTCGTGAAGCAGGCCGCGCGGCCGCACGTCGTGCAAGCGGTGGCGCGCACGGAGAAGGAGTCGTTCGGACACTGAGCGAAGCACTGAGCGCTGCCGCGTGACGGCGCGTTGTGCGTATTTCAGGCGACGGGCCGCACAACCAGCACGCACAACCGGCGCGCGAAGCGCAACATTGACGTGCCGCTCAGCCGCCAAGCGCGGCGAGATTGAGGGTGTGAGATTGGCCAATCCATATAGCGGCGTCGCGATGATCGCGCAACGCATCGCCGGTATTGGGATGCACGAATACGTCGAGCGCGCCGTGATTGAGCACGAGCCACGCAAACACCGTGGCAAATCGTTCGCCCGGGATCGCGAGCTGATATGACCACATCGGATGCGGCCCGACCGGGCGTTCGTGAAAACGCCCGATCCCCACGGCGTCGCCTAGTTGCGCAGCGATGGTTTCACGCAATGCCCAAGCGACGTCGCGCGTGCTGGCATCGAAATAAATATGGGCGTGCCAACCGGAAATATCGGCGGGATCGGGATGATTCATGGCGGTATGTCTGAAGTGCGGGAAATCGGCGAGGTTCGAATCGGCATTGTGCCGCGAAATCCGCCACCCGATGCGCCTGCCGCATCGCGTGTGCCCGCTTGCGTCCGTGCGCGCCGTTCGCGTAAGTGTCGCCCCGCCATCAGCCGCACGATTTCATCGCCGTTCGTATGCCGGGTCTCTCGCGCTCGCCGGCCACCTCCCCCTGCGCAAGACGACAATGCGGTCGGATACCGCAAAAATATCATGCGAGTTGTGGGAAATATGCACGATCGCCATCCTCTGCATCTTGAGCATGCCAATCAGCGCCATCATCTTGCGCTGCTCCGGCGCGCCGAGCGCAGCCGTGGGGTTCGTCCATGATGTTCGAGCGCCGGCGGCACGCCCGTATTGCTCATTGCGCCCCCCCCAGCCGTTCCTTGTACCGATCGATCAGCACCGACACGATGATCACGAACCCCACTACGATGAACTGCCAAAAAGCGTTGACATCGATAAAGACGAGGCCGAATTCGATGACCGCGATGATGAGCGCGCCGATCAACGTGCCAATCACGGTGCCGGTGCCGCCAAACAGGCTCCGGCCGCCGATCACGACCGCCGCGATCGAATCGAGCAGCATCGGCTCGCCCGCGTAGGCGACGCCGGCCGCGAAACGCGCGGTATAAACGATGCCGCCGACTGCGGCGAGTGCGGCCGCGATCAGATAGATCGCAAACAGATGACGACGGACATTGATGCCTGCATGCACGGCTAATTGCGGATTGCCGCCGATTGCACAGGTGTACTGCCAAAATTTCGTTTGCGACAGCACGAAGTGCATGAACATCAGCAGCACGGCGGTGAGCACCACGGGTCTCCAGCCCTCGCCGAGCCATGCGAGCCCCGTGTTGTCGACGGGCACGGTCATGCCGCGGCCCGCCGCCAGAAAGCCCGCGCCGCGCCTCACCGTACATGCCGAGCGTGCCGATGAACGCGGGCGCGCCAAGGCGTGCAATCAGCACGCCATTGACGAGGCCCGGAATCAGGCAAATGAAGATCGTGAGCGGAATCGACAGCAGCGGCACCCACGGCGAGCCGCCGCCCGGAATCGTGAACTGCGCAACGCACACGGCGGCGAGCCCAATGACGAATCCCATCGAGAGATCGATGGCCGCCGTCAAGGTAGCAGTGGCTCAGTATCCTGGCGCCCCCCTGCCAGGCCTCGTGTTTTCCAGCAGTCTTATCGCACCGGATTCAGTGCACATCTCTGTGCGAATCGCGGAGGTGATTGCAGGCGCATCATTGCAGAAACAACCGGTAAGCCGGATTCTGCGTCTCCTCCCAATGCGGATAGCCGAGCGTGGCGAGAAAGCGGCGGAACTCCGCGTCCTCGGCCGCCGGCACCTGGATGCCCACCAGAATCGAACTGTAATCCGCGCCCTGGTTGCGGTAGTGGAACAGACTGATGTTCCAGTTCGGCGCCATCGATGAGAGAAAGCGCATCAGCGCGCCCGGACGCTCCGGAAACTCGAAGCGGAACAGCCGCTCGTCGTGCGCGAGCGGCGAGCGCCCGCCCACCATGTAGCGGATGTGCTGCTTGGAGAGCTCGTCGCCGGTAAGGTCGACGCACGGGAAACCGTGATCGACGAAGGCCTGCGCGATCTGCTGCGACTCGCCCCGGTTGCGGATCTGCACGCCCACGAAAATGTGCGCGCGCTCGGCGTCGTCGATGCGGTAGTTGAACTCGGTCACGCTGCGCGTGCCCACGAGTTCGCAGAAGCGTTTGAAGCTGCCGCGTTCCTCGGGGATCGTCACCGCGAACACCGCCTCGCGCGCCTCGCCCACCTCCGCGCGCTCGGCCACGAAGCGCATGCGGTCGAAGTTCATGTTCGCACCCGAGGTCACCGCCACCAGCGTCTGGCCCGTGATGCCCTCGCGCTCCGCGTACTGCTTGGCGCCCGCCACGGCCAGCGCGCCCGCCGGCTCCAGCACGCTGCGCGTGTCCTGGAAGACGTCCTTGATGGCCGCGCACAGCGCGTCGGTGTCCACCGTGAGCACCTCGTCCAGATACTGCCGGCACAGCCGGAAGGTTTCCTCGCCCACG
The DNA here is from genome assembly GCF_051125215.1 of Paraburkholderia sp. A3BS-1L. Taxonomy (NCBI): domain Bacteria; kingdom Pseudomonadati; phylum Pseudomonadota; class Betaproteobacteria; order Burkholderiales; family Burkholderiaceae; genus Paraburkholderia; species Paraburkholderia sp. A3BS-1L. Next base: position 818,010 of record NZ_CP120445.1, read on the forward strand.
AGCTTGACCGCCGTGCCGTCCGAGAACAGGCCCACTTCGCTCAACTCCACGCGCTTGCCGGCCTTCATCGATTGCGCCATCGCGCACGAATCGTCCGTCTGCACGCCGATCACGCGGATCTCGGGGCGCACCGCCTTCACGTAGGCCGCCATGCCCGCCGCAAGCCCGCCGCCGCCGATCGGCACAAAGATCGCGTGAATCGGGGCCTGATGCTTGCTGAGCACTTCCATCGCCACGGTGCCCTGGCCTGCGATCACATGCGGATCGTCGAACGGATGCACGAAAGTCAGTCCGCGCTGCTCCTGCAGGCGCACGGCGTGCGCGTAGGCGTCGCTATAGGATTCGCCGGCCTGCACGACCTCGACGGTGGGGCCGCCGTGGGCGCGCACCGCGTCGACCTTGACCTGGGGCGTGGTGACCGGCACGCAGATCACGGCCTTCACGCCGAGCCGGGCAGCTGAAAGCGCCACGCCCTGGGCGTGATTGCCGGCCGAGGCGGTGATCACGCCGCGCTCGAGCTGCGCGGGCGTGAGGTGCGCCATCTTGTTGTAGGCGCCGCGCAGCTTGAAGGAGAACACGGGCTGGTTGTCCTCGCGCTTGAGCAGGACGGTGTTGCGCAGGCGCGCCGAGAGGTTCGGCGCCCGCTCCAGTTCGGTCTCGCGGGCCACGTCGTAGACGCGGGCGGTGAGGATCATGCGAAGGTAATCCGTTTGCCGCGCGTTGCTGGCTTTGCTGTTGACCGTAGCGGCCTCGGTTGCGTCGGCTTCCACTACGGTTTGACTCGATTCGACCTGCATGACGACTCCTGTGCTGTCTCTTGATATCTCTTGTTGCCAGGAGGCGGAAACAAAAAACCCGCCTCGTGGGGCGGGTTGTTGTCGCTTATGCCAGACGTACGCTAACCCACCATTCGATGAATGGTGCGAATAATCAGCGTAATCGGGCAGTGGCGGGAATTCATTCGCACAAGCATGAGGGAGGCCGCATCAATTGTCAATCCAGCATTCGCCTTGACGAAATGTCTTGATAACTACAAATTACATTTCAAATAATACCTTTTGAGCTTTAAAACGGTCATTAGCATGCCGCGAACGCAGCTGCAGTCTTTTGGCCTTCAATTAAACACGTCCAGCCGTGAAACATTCTAGGAACTCACACACATCTGATTGATTAAAAAAGGGAAATGCTAGCGCGACGATTATCGGGCCGTGTTTCACGGTTTCGACCCCAGCCACGTTTTTACGCTACAGGCAGTGTTCTGAGTCCAAAAAAGCAGAGGGCAGGCGCCCTTCCGGCCCTGCCCTCTCGGACGTTCATGCGTTCGGTTTCAGTCTGCCTCGGCCGTATCCATCTCAACCGCATCTATCTCGGCAGCCCATTCATCAATCACCGCCTTCATCCGTTCGGCCAGACGCTGCTGATCTACCGTAGCAATGCCTTTCAGGCTCAACTCGGCACGGCCATCGCCGAAAAGCTTCAGTTCCCCAAGCGCCACGCCATCCGGGCGATTGAACTGCACGCGGGACTGATAATGCGTGCGGCGCGGCCCGATACGCCGAGCACCGGCCTCCGCGGACGCCGCAGCTTCGAGTTTGCGCACGCTCGCCTTGCCTTCGATGACCTGCCCGAGCCAGTGCTCGGCGACGCTCACACCAGCGCGGTCGAAGATCAACTTGATGTTGTAGGCATGTCCAAGGCCGATATCCTTGCGATGCTGGGCCATACGCTGCAAGAGATACGGAGGCAAAGACGTGAGCGAAATCACCTTGCTGATGTGTTTCGGGTCTTCACCAACCGCTACACCCAGTTCAACTTGGTCGACGTAGACACCATCATCCAGCAACTTCTTCCAGGCAAGCGCGTCGTCAAAAACCGTCTGCTCCTCTCTCTCCTTGTTGGCGTGATAGGCACGCAGATAGAGGTTCTGGTTATCGAGGCCATCGCGAACATCGGCATCGATATGCTTGTCGCCGCGCGAGCGCGCCGCGCGGATACGGCGTTCGCCGTCGACAATCACATATTTGCCGGGAAACTCGGGCAGGCGCGTGACAAGAATCGGCGTGATCTGGCCCTGCGCGGCAAAACTCTCCGCAAGCTCGTCGATTGTCTCTGCGCTGTAAAAGGCGCGTGGATTGTACGGATTAGAGACGACATCTTCGAGTGGAATTCTCGTAACCGCATGAACCGCCGTAGCAGCAGACGGCTCCACCGGTGCGACCTCAATCCGCGCGGCAGGCGCCGCGTCGCGCTGTGCGATACCCACGATGTCGCCGTCGGCAAGCCGCTCGCCTGCGGATGCGCGTTCAACGGCCATGCCCGCGCGAACCTTGCTGGTGAAGTTAAGCTTAGTTGCCATCGACGACCTCCTCTTCTTCCTGAACGAGCGCAATGATTTCGTTGTAAACCGCGGAAATTTCGTCTTTGGCGACCTTCGTGCCGCGCACACCTTTTACGTCGAAGACCGTTCGCCCAAGCGCCGCCGTCTGTCGATACAGTTCACGTTGCTTGATGGTAGCCGCGAGCACGTGAACATTGCTCTCGGCAAGAATCGCGCTCATCTGTGTGTGCAGGAGAGTCTTCGAATTGGCCTTATTCAGCAAAATTGCGAATTTTCCAGCAGGATTAGCCACTCGCGTACGCTCGACCAACTCCATCATCCCTTCACTACTCCATATGTCGATCGGAGATGCGTCGGTCGGGATGATGGTCGCATCGGCAACAGCAAGGACTCGAGCGGTGGTTAGGTCGTTGATGTTCGGCGGACAGTCGACAATGACGACGTCATAGTCGTTCGCAAGCGCGGCGATCTCCGGGCCGATCATCTTATCGAGCTTATTGATGCTACCAACACGAAATGGGAGCGGCGTTTCCGGACCGGAAGCCGCGCACCAACTCATGCACGATTGCTGACCATCGGCATCGGCGACATAGACCTTGTAGCCCTCGGATCGAAAAGCCCCCGCCAGATTCATGCTGGTTGTGGTTTTTCCCACTCCACCCTTTTGGTTCGCTACCGCAATGACCAGTCCCATTCAGTTCTCCATGCAATGTTCAACGCTGGCATCGCCTAACGCCATTCTCCACGTGGAGAGTCTCCAGCGAGTCACTTGGCAGTCTAGCGGCAAGTTAAAGTAAATTCTAGCTTCAGCGCTAGAATCGTTGCCAGATCACAACCAAACTGACCATTCTGACAAGAGATTCGACGAAGTGAGATTTTTTCGGGTTCGATATTCGATCAGATGACTGTCGTGCCGATGGGCGATCTCCACGTGGAGACTCTAAGCAGCATGTGGGGAGGTTTCGTCGACGAGGCTTCCCTCTGCGGAATCGCTAAGATGGGCTTCGAGCCTAAGCGTGTTCGTCGACGAGATGTCAATCAAAATCCAAGACCGGCAGGACTTCAGAGGAGGCCCAGTCAGGGAAACATTTATGCCTCTTTTGAATTTCGAGTGGGTGGATTTGGCCGGGTCAAGTGCGGGCGGAAGCCCGGCGGAGCGCACCCTTGATGCGGTCAAATCCAGCCGCACGCTTGACGGCTCGGGCCAGGCAAAGCCTTGCGGCGCCTGGCTCCCGAGCCCGTCCGGCGGCAAGGACTTCCCCGCCTTGGGGCGGGGTTAGGGGTGGGGAAATCCACGCCGAAGAGTCGAGCCTTCCGCTACCGCGCAAGCCGTGCCACCCACTCAAATTTCAAAAGAGCCACATTTATTTAGCTGCACCTCGACACCACGCTCCACGTGGAGACTGGATTGCTTTGCAGCACCTCTGAAATTCGCTGCCACAACGGGCTATTACTGCGGCATGGCCCTTCTCTCCACGTGGAGCTTCGTGAGAGGTCAAAAGGCAAAATACCGATGTCAGGCGAGGCGGGGCGGTGCTGATGAATTGCTTAGAGGCAAGCAGTCATGTCACTTTGCTAGAAGAGTTGCTTTTACGAGCTTTGCTCTCAGGGGCTAAGAAAGCTACGCCGACGATCTCCATCGCGACCTGTTCGTTCGTCTCAAAGAGCAACGCGCTCGAGCAGCGTGCGACAAGCATGCAAATCAACGCGTGCTGAAAGCGAAATCTCTAGAATTTGTAAATCTGGCAACCCGCTGGCCGATTTACATCTGGGACTGCCTGATCTCCACGTGGAGATCAGGCAGCGACAAAAAGGAGGGGCCGGGGCTACCTGGAGTCAGCAGGCGGCAGAGAGAACAAAGGTATCTCAGACACCAAACGGCGGTTTTTTGGCACCGCTGCACGTATAGAAATGGCTACGTGAAATTTTCTTATTTTTTATAATTAAAAAATTCCTCTAAATCCCTCGACAACAGCAGTTACTCGGATCCGGCCTTCAACGTGAGGTCGATATCGCCCATGGCGTGAAGATCAGCACCCCCCGGCGCCTGTTGCCCACTCAACAGAAATTCGAGCAAATCTGCAGCGGTCGGTTGGCCCCACGTATCGAGAACCACCCAACGGAAGAAGTTCGTCGAGGCCATCTTGCTCGGCACCTTGGTCATCGAAACCTTGAGCTTGTCCATGCCGACCGTTTCGTTATAGCGCTTGATGAGCGCGGTCTGATCGTCGTGCTCGAGTTCGTTGAAGTAGGCCCGCGCCTCGGCAATCTTCGCCGCAATATAACGATCCTTCACCTGATCCTGGCTCTCGCGCGCCTTGGGCGAATCGGCACCCGCACCGCTTGCAGCATTAGCCCCCGGCAATTGATACCCCTGCATCAGTGCCTTGCGGAAATACGCCGCCACATTGGCGAGCGGTGCCGCATTTTTCTGGGCCACGCGCGCGGCCGTGTAGGCCACGGCTGTGCGAACCTTTTCCTCGCCGTATTGCTTAAAAAGACGTCGCGCCTCCGAGACCGGAACATTGAATTTCGACATCTCGCCAACGAGCATGGTCTCATTCGCCCGGAGCTCTTGAGACGGATCCGTCTCCGGCTTGCGGGTCACACGAAATTGCAGGGCGACGACCGAGCGGCCTACCTTGTGTTCGATGAGTTCGAAGTTGTGGTCCGAGATCTCGTTGACTTCCTTGATGCAAGGCACCAGTACGCGACTCTTGAACTGCTTGTAGAGCTTGTACGACTGTGCCGACGTATCCTGGCCAAGAATGAGATCGCGCAGTGTCGCAAGCGGAAAACGCGCCGTCATCCCGACGGCTTCGTAGCGCACGACGTTTTCCCAGAGGGCAAGCGAATGCGCTTTCCTGAATTGCCGCGTGATCCGCATGTCGATCATCGCGTAAATTTCGGGATTCAAAAGCTCGCCGCGAATCTGCTCGGAAAAGGTATAACGCAGCACCGAGCGCTCGAGTTCCGCGCCCGCAAGCAAACCCGAAGCCTTCCAGATGCTGCGTTTGTCCTGCGTGAGATAGTCCCAGTTAACGACCGTGCTGATCAGCGAATTGATCGTCTCCTTGACGTATTCCGTATTGTTGCTGTTCAGATCGACATCTTGCGAGAGGGCGGAAATCGTGATTTCGAACGAAGAGCGTCCGGATTCGAGAGAGTCCTGGCGGATCGCGTTTTTGATCAACGAGCTGAACATCTTGCGCTGCTGAAGGCTGATCGACCCGGATTTCGGTGCGATGTGAATCGCAGGAACCGCCTTGCGGAAGAGATCAGGCGGCTGGCCTTGCTGGAATACGAGTGCACCTTGCTTGTCGGCGTCGCCGGCATCGGCCTTTTTTCTTGCCATATGATCCACGTTAAAAGGGAACCTGGTCGGTTGGTAACTGTATACCAACCGACCAGGTGACTCAAGGCCATGAGCTCGCCTGTGCGGGAGAGCGACACCGCGTGTGGGAAGGGTTGACAGGTGCCGCGTTGGTGGCCGTGCCAGGCCACCGGACAAGCTTGGAAGGGCATTGCTGCCAGCCCAAAGTGATCCCAAATCCGGTAACTATTCGAGCGTGCCGCTCCAAATTTGCTCCCATAGCCAGCTACCTTGTGGTCCCCTGGTAAGTGTTCACTTCGGAAATAGTTATTCACAGGTACCAGCTTATGGGAAATCGCGGCACGCGGCCCATCATGGCGTGGTGGCAAGTCCTATGAGAAAAATCTCCCACTGGAGGCGACCTATTGGTTATCCCATAAATGAGGACCCAAAGCAGTCCGGACCCAAGCCTTCCTGAATCGGCATCCAAGAGCGCGCTACCATAATTGGCTACCTTTGACTCCTCCCACAAACCGCTACCTCTTGTTGGCCCCTTGGGTTGTACGGCAAGCCCCGGCGGGAGGGACCTTCGATGTTCAGGTTCTGGGCACCTGCCTTAGGTTCCCAGAACTGGTTACCTTCTGCTTTCCCCATAATTGGATACCTTCACGGCAACCTGCGGGCGACGAGACAAGTCGGATCCATGTGGCCGGGGCCCATAGACGGGTACCTTCGTGCGCTCCCATAAGTGGGAACCTCAGGCCCTTCCGGCAATTTTTCCCATACGGGGCAACCTTTTCCCCATATCCACAGACCCCAATCCCCATCCAAGGCTACCGAATCCCCATATCCACAACCCCGGGATCCCATAGACAGTGCCCAGCGCCCCATAAGTTGCAACCAATTCGTCCGCAAACCCTTACCAGATAAGGCTTTGAGCTGCCTAAAGGTTTACTAAAGGTTCTAAAGCGTAAAAGGTAAACACTGAAACGAGCGCCCGATGAGAAAGACGTCTCCCAAAACCGGGACCCTACGGAAATGTGAGCGGTCACCAACGCATATCCTCCCAAACCCGGTGACCTTCGAGCGGAATGACACTTCTGTAGCTCCCAAAACTTGGGACCTATAAATCGCTACATAAGAATTTACATTAAATATGTACCATAAAACCTTGATTTGTAATCATGATTCCTCTTATGGTGTCGTATTATGGGGAAATACATCGGTGAAGGTAACTGTCTATGGGATCGATTAGTCTCTGAGCAGCTCGTCTCCTCACAAGACACTTGGTGTTCTGAAACCAGAATCTGTCTGTTCCCCCGGTTCGCATTGCTCAACGGGTTGTCGGGCCCTGAAAGCGCTGCCCAAGGACCTCGCCTCCCATATCGTGTTACCTACCTTAGGTCACCAAATATGGGAGAACCTCGACTGGGTTTTCGATAGATGCCCGGTCGGCGCCCTAAGGTGCACTGCAACATGTTTTGCAGGTAACCTTGGCCTGTACCCGTAATCATCGTTCAATCCAAACCTGCGGACGGCGATTCCGAATCCGTCACGCGCTACCGAATCGACAAACTGACAACCGGGAGTGAACCTCCGCGATAGCGCGTATCGGGATTAGAACCCCACGCCGCTTCACCCGGCTGGTACCAGGGGGCGTGATGGCTCAGCCCGTCGTGCTGGGTAATTGGCCGGGCACCCTCGCGCACGAGATGCCGGGTGCGCAGGCATACCACAATGCTCGCCGTCTGAGGCCACGAGCCCTGTCAATGCACGCCGGGAGGAGTGCGCGCGGACAACTGGCGGAATCGGGTTGCAACATGTTCCTTCTCCTGCTGATGTATGCGATATGCATGGCGCGAGTTACTGAAGGCGTGGCTTAACGACGGCTTTCTGTATCCGTGCGGGAGCGTCGACTTCTGACCGCCGTTGGGTATAAAACAGATCCGGTGCACCGACGAGAGTCGCTACGCAACCAGTCACATGGTCGCGCAGCGATTTCCGCGAGTGGTCTGCCGGTTGGCGGTTCCGAGGGGCATGCCGGCCCATCGTGTGAACCTTGTGCAGCCAATGAGATGCATCACTGCGGGGAGTCATGGGGCGCCTGCCTGTGCGCAGGCCCGATAAAGCTGGTGCCATCGTCAAAAATTTATTGGTAGTCATGTATATAAAGGGGTTGACGAAGCAAGCCGCATGTTCCTCGCGGTGGCGCTTCCCGGTGTCGTGACTGAACGGAGCAGAGGATTTGCCGTGCTCGCAACACAAAGGTAACCGTTTGTGGGATTTCAGGTCGCAGATGCGGAAGCGGGCGTGTACCTGTCGCAGATAAGCAGATCGGGCGCCGCACGTGGCGTGCCGTTCCAGGGAACGCCGTTATAGCCTGGATGCCAGGCGTAGCAAGGCTTCTGCGTGCGCAGCGAGCGCAATCCCGTTACGCGACCTGGCCGTCCTGTTCAACCAGCACCCACTTCGTGGATGCAGCCAGTCCACCATTGGTCGCTACCCTAGGAGCCCCGCTGAATGATCGTTTTCATGTTGTTCTGCCCGACCCTCGTGGCATCGGCGCGGTTAGTGCGTACGGCGGAGCACAGCCAGGCACCGGGATGATAGTTAGTTAGCCTAAATTAACGGGTTGTGGAGATTAAAGTCGATATCCATCAGACTTTTAACCGTGCCCTGGGCACGAAGGCGGCTAGCGACAGGGGAATGTGCCCATCAGCGCCTTGTAGATGACCGCGCCCGTGGGTTCGAGAATGTACTGAAGGTGTCCCTTCATCCAGGCCAGGACGGCGACAAGCTGCTCCCTGCGACCGATGTTGGGCGGGACGCAATAGCGCTGCGGCTGCTTGTCGATCAGGGTCTGAACCAGCGCACCGTGCGTGTAGCCCGAAAGATACATGACACAGGCGTCGACATTTTCTGGCCTTTGGCAAACATTCAGAAAGACATCGGCTTGATCAATCGAAGGCGCTGGCTTGGCGGGAGGTGTTTGCGTGGTTTGCGCAGTGGCGTTGCCAGCACAGAGCGCGGCAACGAGTGCCAGCCCGGCAAGGAGAGGTTTTTTCATTTGCGGGTGGGTGGAACGGTTCGTCGGAGAGAACTCGGGTGCCGGATGCATACTCCGCGCGGAATCGTAGATGCTGGCCGCAAGCTTAGCCGCTGGGCGGGTCTCGTAAATTGTTTTGCATCAAACGGGCAATGTCCCCCGCGCCCTTAGTCCTGTAGCTGATTTGAATCGGAAAACTCCATCGTTCGGATTTGCCTGGGCGCTTCGTAGAATCGGTCGAACTTTTCCTTACGACTGTCAATACGAAGCCCATGAGCACACGCCGCGCATTTCTCAAACTTTCGCTAGGTGCGGCTGCTGCCGCGCTGCCCGCCCTGAGCGCTCCCCGGGCCTTTGGGGCAAACGCCGCGCGCACCCTGCGCATCGGCAACCAGAAGGGCGCGCTAAGCCTCCTGAAGGGCCGAGGCACGCTGGAGCAGCGTCTCGCGCCGCTGGGCGTCAAGGTGACGTGGACGGAGTTCAACGCGGGCCCAGTGCAACTGGAGGCGCTCAACGTCGGCTCGATCGATTTCGGTGACGTGGGCGAGGCGCCGCCCATCTTCGCGCAGGCCGCGGGCGCACCGCTTGCCTATGTGGCGGCAACGCTGCCGCGGCCGCAATCGGAGGCAGTGCTGGTGCCGCACGACTCGCCGCTGCGCGAGGTTGCCGATCTTAAAGGCAAGCGGGTCGCGTTCAACCGGGGCAGCAACGTTCACTACTTCCTCGTGCAACTGCTGCGCAAGTACGGGCTCGATTATCGCGACGTGAATCCCGTCTTCCTCGCGCCGCCCGATGCGCGCGCGGCTTTCGAGCATGGCGCCATCGACGCCTGGGTCATCTGGGACCCGTTCTTTGCGTCGGCGCAGGCGAGCTTCGGCGCACGCGTGCTCGCCGATGCAAGCGACGTAGTGGTCAATCGCGGGTTTTACTTTTCCTCGCGCAACTATGCGCGCGATAACCCGGACGTGATCCGTGTGCTGATCGACGAGGTCGCCAAAACGGACGAATGGGGCAAGAGCAATCGCGCGGCGTACGCGGACGAACTGGCGAAGCTCTGGGGGTTGCCCGCGCCCGTGGTGGCGCGGGCGGTCGATCGCACGGCGTTCGGCACGGTGCAGATCACGAAGACCATTCTCGGCGAGCAGCAGAAGATCGCCGACACTTTCCTCGATCTCGGCCTCGTGCCCAAACGCGTGGATGTGTTGCAAGCGGCGGTGCCGGGGCTCGCCTGAGCACCGCTGCCATTCAACGCTGGACCACGGCGCTCATTTGCGCGACTTGGCCAGCGTGACCGTCTCGAAGAGCTCGTAGTTCGGCGTGGGCGTCTGATCGGCGCCCGGCGCGTGATAGTAGTTCATCGTGATCGTGGTCTTGCCGCCGTGCTCGCCAGGGTCCACGTCGAACACGGCGATCCCATAACCGGTACCCGTATCGCGCTGTGCGGACCAGATGGCGTCTTCGAGCGCATCAGCTCCCGCGCGTACCCAGGTCCCCGGCGTTGCGCCCGGCACGGGCCGGTTTGGCTTCGTGAACACCTTCGCATGCGGATTGCCGTTGCCCACATCTACGCCGTAGACGTCGAGCGGTACGCTCGTGCCGCCGCCGCCGAGTATCAGGTGGATCGTGCCGTGGCTCGTGTCGAACGTGTTGGCGCCCGCTTGCGCGTTCGCGGCTGGCTTTGGCTGCAGCGTGTCGACAGGTGTGCCCGTCGCGGCATCCACGCCTGCATGATGGTTGCAGCCGCGCACAGGATAGCTGCGCTCGTAGTCGTGGTCGTGGCCGCACACCACGAGGTCCACGCCATAGCGGTCGAAGAGCGGCAGCCAGGCCTCGCGGATGCCCTTGTCCGAGCCGTTGCCCGTCTTCGATGAGCTGAGCGCGTCCTGATGCATCTGCACGACGATCCAGTCGATTTCGTCGTCGTGCGAGGCATGGCGCAGCGTCCTTTCGAGCCAGCGCGTCTGCTCGCCGTTGCTGTAGCCGCGCACATAAAACGACGAGCCCGCCGCGATGGGCGGATTGCCCGTGCTTGCCGCGGGCACGAGCGGCGCGGGGCCGGCCACGAACGCGGCGGCATCCTGATACACCACGTCGTCGGCATCGAGCGACACGAACAGCACGTTGCTCACGCGGAAGCTGTACCAGCGACCCGGAAAGCGCGTGCCGTTCTCGGGCAGCGTGTAGCGCGTGAGATACGACTCGAGCCCTTGCGGACCGTTGTGGAACTCGACTTCATGGTTGCCGGGGCACGGCATCCACGGACGGTTCGACGACGAGCTCTGGTTGTTGTTCGCGAAGTCGCGCCACACCTCGGTCTGGTGCGCGGGGTTCAGGTTTGCGTAGCAGAGGTCGCCGTTGAGCAGGTGAAAGAGCGGCTGAAAGCGCTCGACGGCCTCCACTGCGAAGCGGCTTTGCGGAGACGACAGCACCCAGCCCGTGTTGGGCGTGGCGAGGTCGCCGTAGCTCGTGAAGCGAAACGGTTGACGTCCGCGCGGCGCGGTGGTGAAGCTTGCGGCAAATGGGCTGCCGGCGTGGCTGTCGTTGTCGGCGGTGACTTCGTAGCGATAGGTGGTGCCGGCGTGCAGGCCGGAGAGGCGCGCATGATAGGCGAACACGACGACGCCCGTGAGGCCGTCCGTGTAGGTGCGCTGGACCGCGTTCACGACTTCGCGGCTGCCGCGGTCCGTGGCGTACGTCACGCGCGGACGCGTGGCTGCCGCGAGCGAAGCCCACGAGACCACGACTTCGCTCGCCGGGTCCGCGCCCCAGGTGAGATGGATCTGCTCGGGCGTGCCGTCGGGCGTGGCCGCATTGGCTTTTGCAACGCCGGCGAGCGTGGCCGCGGCGCCGGCGGCGCTCGCGAAACCGGATGCGCCGGCGAGCTTGAGGAAGCCGCGCCGCGAGACGTTGGCGGCAGCTTCGGTGTAGGATGCTTCGGGGATATGCTTCTTCGTCATGGCTCGTCACAAGTGTTGCAGGGTGGGCGTAAACGAAACGATGGCTTCGTTACGTGACCTCGCGATGACACGGCTTGAGCGCTTCTGGCCGCAGGAGTGACGCTGCCGCAATTCGGCTGTCGGCACTAAAAATCAGGAATGCGAAAAAAAGCAGGGGCTAAAAAATGCCTTGCACAAGCGCTCACCGGGCGCCCATAAACATGCATACAGAATGAATTATATATAAGCGAAGAATTCGCAATTGTTGTTATTCGGAGCGTCTCGGTAACCTCAACGCACGCAAATCGCCTGAGGCGCCGCGCGGCCTTGCAGCAAGGCTCGCGCGGCGCGGAGCCCACCCCAGACGCGCCGACGCCCATGCCTCGCATCGCATTCAACGACTGGCTGATGAACTTCATTCCGCATCCGGGCGCGCCCGAGTGGCGCGAACGGGTGCGCCGCGCCGGGGGCGCATTACTCGGCATCGCATTCACGGGGATCGCGACGCATCTGCTGTTCGGCAGCGCAGGCGATATTCCGATGCTGGTCGCGCCCATGGGAGCTTCGGCGGTGCTGCTGTTCGGCGCTTCCGAAAGCCCGCTTGCGCAGCCATGGTCCATCGTTGGGGGCAACCTCGTTTCGGCGCTGGTCGGCGTGGCCTGCGCACAGTGGATCGCGACCCCGGTTCTTTCTGCCGCCGTGGCCGTTGCGCTTGCCATCAGCGCGATGTTCCTGTGCCGCTGCGTGCATCCACCCTCAGGCGCCGTTGCGCTGACGGCCGTGCTCGGCGGCCCGGCCGTGCATGCGCTTGGCTTTCGCTTCGTGGTCACGCCCATTTTGTTTCAGTCGTTTGCCTTGCTGAGCGCCGCACTGGTCTATCACGCGCTCACAGGGCACCGCTATCCGCGCGCCGTCTGGCGTGCGTCGGCTCCGGCCAATGCCCCGGCGAGCCCCTTGGGGACGCCGGCACCTGTCGCGCAGGAAGCCGGCGCGTTTGCCGACCTGCAGCGCCTGTCGTTCGACGAACTCACCTGCGAGGAATTCATGACGAGCGCGGACCACGCCGTGCCGCTCACGATGGGCCGGCATGCTGCACTGGAGACGTTGCGCCGCCACGGCGTTCATGCGTTGCCGGTGGTGGACGACGCGCATCGGCTCGTGGGCACGGTCACGCACCACGATCTGGCGAACGGGAGTCCAGCGGGATTCGCGCGCAGACTATGGCGCGCGCTGCGACGCACGACCCTGCAGGTGGAGGAGACGGTCGAAGCCGTCATGGCATCGGGGGTTCAAGCGGTGCACCGTGCCACTCCGCTGGCCCATCTCGCATCGATCTTCGCGGATCACTCGTGCTACGAGGTACCGGTTTTCGACGATGCACGGCGCCTGCTCGGCGTGGTGCGGCACTCCGACATGATCCGCTGGCTGCATCAGCACGCGGGCGCGGCCTATGCGTATGCGGAGCGACCAGCCGCCGACGCGAGCTGAGCACGCCGGCGCGCGGCGACGTGACTCGCGCACGCGCATCAGCCCGGCGCGAACTGCACGACCGCCATGGTCCCGTATCCATCCGCGCCGTTCTCCAGCCTCACCTCGGCCCGATGCGCACGCGCGATCTCGCGCACGATCGCAAGCCCGAGGCCGCTGCCGGGTTTCGTGGAGGCCCGGAAGAAAGGCTCGAAAACCTTGTCGCGCAACTCTTGCGCAATTCCGTCGCCTTCATCCGCGACGCTCAAGGTGACGAACCCTGCCGCCACCGCGAGCGTCACCATGACCGCACCGCCTTCGGGCGAGTAGCGAATGGCGTTATCGACGAGATTGAACACCAGCACCGAGAGCAACTGTTCGTTGCCCATGACCTCGGCGTGCTGCGCGAGCGTCGCTACGAGCTCCACGCGCCTGCGCTGCGCGAGCAGCGCGAGCTGCTCGATCACGCCGGTCGTGACGGCGCGCATGTCCACGCTCACACCTTCGAATTGCGTATAGTCGGCCGCCTCGGCTTGCGCGAGCGTCAGCAACTGATTGGTAAGCCCCACGAGCGAGCGGTTGCTCTGATGCATCGCCTTGAGCGTTTCGTGAAGCAGCGCGGGATCCTGCTGCCGGCGCGCGTATTGCAACTGCGTGCCGAGTAGCGTGAGCGGCGTGCGCAACTGGTGCGCGGCATCGGCGACAAAGCGCCGTTGCATCGCGGTCTGCCGCTCGATGATGTCGAGGCATTCATTGAACGCGCTCACGATGGGGCGCAACTCGCTCCTCAGCGGCTCGACGTCGATGCGCACCGAAGACGTGCGCACCCGTTGCGGCAGCCCGCGCGCGAGCCGCGTGAGCGGGCGCAGCTCGAGCGTGAGCGCGACGCACACGAGCACGACGGCCACCGTGACGATGGCCGCGAAATAGAAGATCTGCGGCCGCCAGAGCGCGGCGACCATCGCGTCGCGCTCGTGCAGCGTGCGGCCCACCGAAACGATCACGCGGCGCGTCGCGCCCGCGTCGTACATTTCGCGGATCAGCGAAACCGCGCGAATGGGTGCGCCGCCTACCTGGGCGTCGTACCACCGCGGGGAGGTTTCGGGAACGTGTTGCGGAAAATCGGAAGTGCCTGCAATGATGGCCCCGCCGATTTCCTGCACGCGGAAGAACACCTGGTCGCGGTGCGGCGTGCGCAGGATTTCGATGGCGCTCGGCGATATCGATGCGACCAGGTCGTTGCCTTGCCAACCGATGTCGCCGGCCATCACGCGAGCCGCCGAGAGCAGCGCATCGTCCTGAAGCAGATTTGCCGTGTGCCATGCGTTGCCTCGCGTGATCAGTCCGGCCGCCGCGATGAACACCGTCATCGGCAGCACGAGCCAGAGCAGCAGGCGCACACGCAGGCTGTTGGTCGCTTTGTTTTTCGCCTTATTCTTCGGCTTCGGCATCTTGGAGCAGGTAGCCCAGCCCTCGCAGCGTGATGATGGTCGCCGTGCTCTTTTCGAGTTTCTTGCGCAGCCGAGAGACATAGATCTCGATGGCGTCTTCGCTGGTGGGGGCGTCGGCGTCGCTCACGGATTCCGCGAGGGCGGCCTTGGACACGGTTTTTTTCGCGCGCAGGATCAGCGTTTCCAGCACGGTGTGCTCGCGCGGCGTGAGCGTGAGCGATTCCTCATCCACGTAAAAGCGCAGCGTGTCCATGTCGTAGAGCAGGTTGCCGCAGCGCACGCGGTTCGTGCGCGAGGGCGCCTGGCGGCGCGCGAGCACTTTCACGCGCGCCACGAGCTCGCGTGCGTCGAAGGGCTTGACGATGTAGTCGTCGGCGCCGGCGCCGAGGCACACGACCTTTTCGTCGATGGCGCCCGTGGCCGTGAGAATCAGCACGGGCGTGGCGTCGCCGCGTGAGCGCATGCGGCGCAGCAGCGCCTTGCCCGACATGCGCGGCAGATTGAGATCGAGCAGCACCACGTCGTAGGGCGAGGCGCGCAGCGCGTCTTCGGCCGCCTCGCCGTCGCCTACGTGGTCGAGCATGAAACCGTCATCGGTCAAGGTGCGGATGAGCCAATGCGCGAGTTGTTCGTTGTCTTCGACGAGCAGCAGTTTCATGCCGTTTTCCAGTCCAGTCGGCCGGCCCTGCACGATGCGGTATCGGTATCAGGCGGTCTTGTACTGTTCGCGAGCGATGCGCGTGCGATACAGGTACAGGGTCGCCACCAGGCCGCACACAGCGGCGATGCTCAGCCATGCGCCCGGCGCGGCCTTGTCGCCGGTGACATGAATGAGCCACGTGGCGATCGCCGGCGTGAAGCCGCCCACGAGCGTTGCAAGGCTATAGGCCATCGAGAAACCCGTGGTGCGCACATGCACCGGCATCAGCTCGGTCAGCGCGACGACCATGGCACCGTTGTACCACGCATAGAGCGTCGAAAGCCACAGCTCCACGATCAGCAGCGTCGAGAAGGAGGGCGCGGCTACGAGCCAGCGCATGACCGGATACGCGCTGAGCACGGCGAGCACGGTGCAGGCGATCAACACGGGCGCGCGGCCGATGCGGTCCGACACGGCGCCGGAGATGGGCAGCCAGATGAAGTTCGAGACGCCCACGCATACGGTCACGAGCAGAGCGTCATACGACGAGAGGTGCAGCTCGACCTTGCCGAAGGTGGGCGTGTAGGCGGTGATCAGATAGAACGAGGTCGTCGTCATGATCACGAGGCCCATGCCCGCGAGCACGATGCCCCAGTTGCTGGCGATGGCGCGTGTGATCTCGCCGAGGCTCGGATGATGGCGGCGTGCGGTGAACTCATCGGATTCGCGCAGCGTGCGGCGGATATAGAACAGGAACGGCACGATCATGCAGCCGACCACGAACGGCACGCGCCAGCCCCACTCCTTCATTTCGGGCGCAGGCAGCATGGCGTTCAGCGCCACGCCGAACGCCGCGGCGAACACCACGGCCACTTGCTGGCTGCCCGACTGCCACGAGCAGAAGAAGCCGCGGTTGCCCTTGGTGGAGATTTCCGCGAGGTAGACGGACACGCCGCCCAGCTCGGCGCCTGCCGAGAAGCCTTGCAGCAGACGCCCGATCAGGATGATGAGCGGAGCGGCCAGGCCGATGGTGGCGTAGCCGGGCACGAAGGCCACGCACATGGTGCCCACGGCCATCAGCCCGAGCGAGAGAATCAGGCCTTTGCGGCGGCCATGGCGGTCCATGTACGCGCCGAGCACGATGGCGCCGAGCGGGCGCATCAGGAAGCCCGCGCCGAACACGGAGAGCGCGAGCATCAGCGAGGCGAATTCGTTGCCGGCCGGAAAGAACGTGCTGGCGATGGCGGCGGCGTAATAGCCGTACACCATGAAGTCGTACATTTCCAGAAAGTTGCCGCTGACCGCGCGAAACACGGTGCGGGCTTTCGACTCTCCCGGCGCGGCGTTAATGGCTGAAGACATGTTGGACATCCTTGCATGTTGGACGAGCGCACCCCGGCGGCCGTGCGGGCCGTCGTGCTGCTCGCCGTGTGGCTTGATTCGGGGTGGAAAACGCGGTTGAAATTAAAGCGATTGTTTTGGCGAACGGCAGCGCCGGATTACGGCATGCCTTTCACGAATTCATTCGTATAGGTCTTCGACAGATCGACATGCCGGGCCGTCAATCCCGTGCCTGCCGTCATCAGCACCTTCAGCACGGTTTGCGGCGCGCCGTCGGGCATCAGGCCATCCTTCGAAAACGCGCCCTGCGCCGAGGCGAGCGCGCGCACATAACCCGCGCGGTCGTTGCCGATAACCTCGGGCGGCAGCACCGCGGCGATCTGCCCAGCCGAATGCGTGCTGATGAAGCGCAGCGCACGGGTGAGCGCTTGCACCATTTTTCCGGTCTCCCGCCGGTGCGCGAGCATCCAGTTGCGCCGCAGATAGAGGCACGCGCCTGCGTACGGGCCGCCGACCCAGCGCTGCGTGTCCTCGACGCTGCGCATGTCGACCACCACCGTGGCCGCGCGGCTCGTCAGGAGGCGCGTGGCCGTGGGTTCCTCGACCATGCCCGCGTCGATCGAGCCCTGCTCGAAGGCTTCGACAAAGCGCGTGTCGGATGCGAGCGGCACAACCGTGTAGTCGCCGGCCGCCACGCCCGCGCGGGCGAGCAGGAAACGCGTGAGCACCCACGTGGAGGCGCCGAATCCGGTTACGCCGAGGCGCTTGCCGCGCGCCGCTTTCATCGCCGCTGTATTCGCTGGTGTGTTCGCTGGTGTGTTCGACGCCGTCGTTTTCATGGCGGTGGCGCCAGCCAGTTCCCGGCCGCCTTCCGCATGAACCGAGGCGAGCTCGGCGAGCCCCGCCGCGCGCTGCAGCACCACCACCGAGAGCACGTCCTGGCCGCGGCTCTGCAGGTCGAGCGTGTGGTCGTAGAAGCCCACCGCGCCTTCGATCGCGCCGGCGATCAGTTCCGTGGAGGTGTCGATGCCCGCCGGACCCGAGACCACCTGGACGTCGAGCCCTTCGTCCTTGAAGTAGCCCAACTGCGAGGCAAGCACTGCTGGCAGATAAACGATCTTGGACATGCCCCCCATCATCAGCCGGATCGGCTCGGCATGCGCCATCGGGGCGGCGCCGAGCGCGATGCACAGCAACAAAGCGCTGCCGAAATGCTGGGCGCCGGAAAGCATGACTGCGTGACTCCTCGTGACCGGCGGCTTGCCGGAATGGGTGGAAGTATAAGAAAGCGTGGCCTTCTGATTGCTTTCTGGCTGAAAGCGATTTTCTCGGTATTTACCCCGTATTTACCCGGGTACGGATGCGGGCGCACCCCCACTGGGCCACCGAATGCCCAGCCCGACTGCCCTTACAATAGTGCCAGTTCCCATTCGCTGCCATCACGAGACCATGACACGAGACCCCCGCCTCACCCTCAACGCGCGTCAGCAGGAGCTGCTCGAATGGGTGCAGCGCGACGGCTTCGTGACCGTCGACGATTTCGCCGCGCACTTCGGCGTCACGCCGCAGACCATCCGCCGCGACGTCAACTGGCTCGCCGACATGAACCTCCTGCGCCGCTACCACGGCGGCGCGAGCCTGCCCACGAGTGCGGAAAACGTCTCCTACGGCGCGCGGCAACAGATGTTCCACGCGGAGAAGCGGCGCATCGGCGCGCTCGCGGCCTCGCACATCCCTGATCAGGCCTCGCTCTTCATCAACCTCGGCACCACGACCGAGGAGGTCGCGCGCGCGCTCAACCGCCATCGCGGCCTGCGCGTCATCACGAACAATCTGAACGTGGCGAGCATGATGAGCGGCTACCCGGAATGCGAAGTGCTCATTACGGGCGGCATCGTGCGGCCGTGGGACAAGGGCATTGTGGGCGAGCTCACCATCGACTTCATTCGTCAGTTCAAGGTCGATTACGCGATTATCGGCACCTCGGCGATCGAAACCGATGGCACGCTGCGCGACTTCGACACGCGCGAGGTGCACGTGGCGGAAGCGATCATCGAGCACGCGCGCACCGTTTATCTGGTGACGGATCATTCGAAAATCGGCCGGCCCGCGCTCGTGCGCCAGGGGCATCTGAGCCAGATTCACGCGCTTTTCACCGACAAGCCCCTGCCCGCCCAAATGAACGAGACCGTTGCCCAGGCGGGAACGGCCGTGTACGTCGCGGACTAGGCAGCGGCGCGGCGCACCCGCATGTGCCGAAACGAAAGCAATACGAACATCATTCGAAAATTTTCGAGCTTGTTCAAACGCTCTCCAGGCGCTTGATCGGGCGTCCACTTGCGCTTGAAATCCAGCGATATGCAGGGCAGTTGCCTTTTGTCAGGCGATTCCGGAAGTCCGCTCGTCACACCATAAAAGCGAACTTTACTTTTTCGGTTTTGTTCGATAAATTTCGAATTCGAACATTTTTTGGTTCGATCCTGGTGAATGCTTTGGCGTGATCAACCAGGATCGCGAGTTTGCCGGAACTATCAGGGAACGCAGGTGAGTCAACAGAATCGCTACGATCTGCTCGTCGTGGGTGGCGGAATCAACGGCGCGGGCATCGCGCGTGACGCGGCTGGGCGCGGGCTCTCCGTGCTCCTTTGCGAGCAGGACGACCTTGCCTCGCACACCTCGTCAGCGAGCACAAAGCTGATTCACGGCGGGCTGCGCTACCTCGAACACCGCGAGTTCGGCCTCGTGCGCAAGGCGCTGCAGGAGCGAGAGACGCTGTTGCGCTCGGCGCCCCACATCATGTGGCCGCTGCGCTTCGTGATGCCGCACATGCCCAACCTGCGCCCCGCGTGGCTCATCCGCGTCGGGCTCTTTCTTTACGATCATCTGGCCAGGCGCGAGCTGCTGCCGGGCTCGCGCGGCATCGACATGCGCCGCCACGCGGCGGGCGCACCGCTCATCGACACCATTCGGCGCGGTTTCGTTTACTCGGACGGTTGGGTGGACGATGCGCGTCTGGTCGTGCTCAATGCGCTCGACGCGCAGGAGCGCGGCGCGCGGATTCTCACGCGCACCAAGCTCGTTGGCGCGCAGCGCGTGAATGGCGAATGGCTGGCGACCCTGCGCCGCCCCGACGGCAGCACCTTCGACGTGCGCGCGCGCGCGGTGGCCAATGCGGCGGGCCCATGGGTGGGCGAGGTGCTGCACGGCGCGCTCGGGCGCGGCGCGCAGCACAGCGTACGCCTCGTGAAGGGCAGCCATATCGTGACGAAGCGTCTATTCGATCATGACCACGCCTACATTTTCCAGAATCCGGACAAGCGCATCGTCTTCGCGATTCCTTACGAGCACGACTTCACGCTGATCGGCACGACCGACGTGGAATACCGCAGCGATCCCGCGAAAGTCTCGATCGACGGCGACGAAACGCGCTATCTGTGCGAGTCGATCAACCGCTATTTCAAGCGCAAGATCTCGCCCGCCGACGTGCACTGGACCTACTCGGGCGTGCGGCCGCTGCTCGAAGAAGAGGGCACGAAGAATGCGTCGGCGGTCACGCGCGACTATCGTCTGGAGATGGACGACACCGAAGGCGCGCCGCTGCTCTCCGTGTTCGGCGGCAAGATCACCACGTTTCGCAAGCTCGCGGAAGAAGCCGGCGACAGGCTGTGCCGCGTGCTGGGCAGCAACGCGCCGGGCTGGACCGCCGGCGAGCCGCTGCCGGGCGGCGACATCGCGAACGCGCGTTTCGCGCCCTTCGCCGAAGGCTTCGCGGGTCGCCACGCCTGGCTGCCCGCGCCGCTCGCGCTGCGTTACGCGCGCGCTTACGGCACGCGCGCTGAGCGCCTGATCGGCAAGGCTGCGTCGCTCGAAGAACTGGGGCCGCAGATTGCCCCAGGCATTTACGAGGCCGAATTGCGCTATTTGCGTGATACCGAGTGGGCGACCTGCGCCGAGGACGTGCTCTGGCGCCGCTCGAAGCTCGGCTTGCACGTGGCGTCGGGCACGCTGGAGGCGGTCACGGCGGCGCTCGAAGCGTGGTTTGCCGCGAGCCGCGCGCCGCACATCGCGGCGTGAATCAAAACTACTCACGGATGGAGATAAGAGACATGCAGGACCAACAGTACATTCTTGCGCTCGACCAGGGCACCACGAGTTCGCGTGCGATGCTGTTCGACCGGCAGGGCCATATCGTCTCGATGGCCCAGAAGGAGTTCGAGCAGATTTATCCGCGTCCGGGCTGGGTCGAGCACGATCCGCAGGAAATCTGGTCGACCCAGGCGGGCGTGGCCGCCGAAGCCGTTACGCGCGTGGGACTGAACGGCACCAATATCGACGCCATTGGCATCACGAACCAGCGCGAAACCACCATCGTCTGGGACCGCGAGACCGGCCATCCCATCTACAACGCGATCGTCTGGCAGGACCGCCGCACGGCCGGCTTCTGCGATCAACTCAAGGCACAAGGCCTCGAAGCCATGGTGCGCGCGAAGACCGGTCTGCCGATCGACGCGTACTTCTCGGCCACCAAGATCCGCTGGATTCTCGACAACGTGGAAGGCGCGCGCGAAAAGGCGCGTCGAGGCTTGCTCGCGTTTGGCACCGTCGACAGCTGGCTCGTCTGGAATTTCACGAAGCACGAATTGCACGTGACCGACGTGACCAACGCCTCGCGCACGATGCTGTTCAATATCCACACGCGCAAATGGGACGACGAGCTGCTCGACGCGCTCGATATTCCGCGCAGCATGCTTCCCGAAGTTCGTTCGTCATCCGAAGTGTATGGGCCGACCAAAACCACGGTATTCGCGTCGAAGATTCCGCTCGCAGGCATTGCCGGCGACCAGCAGGCGGCGCTGTTCGGCCAGATGTGCACGGCCTCCGGCATGGTGAAGAATACCTACGGCACGGGCTGCTTCCTCATGATGAACACGGGCACGAAGCCCATCGAGTCGAAGAACAATCTCGTGACGACCATTGCGTGGCAGATTGGCGACGAGGTGAACTATGCGCTCGAAGGCAGCATCTTTATCGCTGGTGCCGTGGTGCAATGGCTGCGCGACGGCATGGGCCTCATCAAGAGCGCGGCGGAAGTCGAAGCCCTTGCGGCGAGCGTGCCGCACACGGATGGTGTGTATCTGGTGCCGGCCTTCGCTGGCCTTGGCGCGCCGCACTGGAACGCGCACGCGCGCGGCTCGCTCTTTGGCGTGACGCGCGGCACGACCGCAGCGCACGTCGCGCGCGCCGCGCTCGATTCGATCGCGTATCAATCGCTCGACGTGCTCGCTGCCATGGAGGCCGATTCGGGCATCAGCGTAGGCGAGTTGCGCGTGGACGGCGGGGCGAGCGCCAATAACCTGCTCATGCAGTTCCAGGCAGACCTGCTGGGAGTGGATGCCGTGCGTCCGCGGATTACCGAAACCACCGCGCTAGGCGCGGCCTATCTCGCTGGCCTCGCGACCGGCTACTGGAAAAGCGTGAACGAACTGCAGAGCCAGTGGCATGTGGACAAGCGTTTCTCGCCCGCCATGCCGCCATCGCAGGTGGACGCCTGTCGCGCGGGATGGCAGCGCGCGGTGCGCGCCGCCAAGGCTTGGGCCGACGACACGCAGTAACGCCGCGGCGACATCCGGCCAAAGAACTCGAACGAGTCAACGTAACCCAATACCGAAGGGCCGCGCAGCCAGCACTGCGCTGGTCTCGCGTCAATTTCGGAATCCTGAGAAATAATCAGAATGTCACCATACATTGCTGAATTCATCGGCACGGCCATACTCGTACTGCTAGGCAACGGCGCGGTCGCCAACGTGCTGCTCGCAAAGACCAAAGGCAAGGGCGCCGACCTCATCGTCATCGTGATGGGCTGGGCGATGGCCGTGTTCGTGGCCGTGTACGTCACCGCATCGTACAGCGGCGCGCATCTGAACCCGATCGTGACGATCAGCCTCGCGCTCACTGGCAAGTTCGCATGGTCGAAGGTGTGCGGCTACATCGTCGCCCAGATGCTCGGCGGCATGGCGGGCGCGTTCCTCGTGTGGCTCGCTTATCGCCAGCACTTCGCGAACGAAGCCGATGCCGATCTCAAGCTCGCCGTGTTCTGCACCGCGCCTGCGATCCGTAGCGTGCGGCACAACGTGATGACCGAAGCCATCTGTACCTTCGTGCTGATCCTCGGCGTACTGTATCTGGCCTCGCCGCAGGTGGGCCTGGGCGCGCTCGATGCATTGCCGGTTGGCCTGCTCGTGCTCGGCATCGGCATTTCGCTGGGCGGCCCCACGGGCTACGCCATGAGCCCGGCGCGCGATCTCTCGCCGCGCATCATGCATGCGCTGCTGCCGATCCCGGGCAAGCGAGACAGCGACTGGCGCTATGCGTGGATTCCCGTGCTCGGACCGCTGCTGGGCGGCGTGGCGGCTGCGTCGCTGTATCTGTATCTGCATGCGACGCATTGAGGGTCGTGGGGCGGCGGTTTCGCAACGTGTTGCGCAACCGCTGCAAGCCAATCACTTCGGAATCACCCACAGCATGCCCGCAAACACCGCATAGAGCCAGCCCACATGCGTAAGCTGGCGGCTATGCACTTGCGGCGCACGGAACGCCCATTGCAGGAACAGGATGGCGAGCATCGTCGTGGCCGCGGCAAGAATCGACGGCGCACCCAGGTGCCACGGCGTGAAGAACAAGCCGAATGCGGTGGGAATAGTCGCCTGGATCATCATCGCGCCGCTGATGTTCGCGAGCGCGAGCCGCTCCTTGCCCTGACGCACCCAGATGATCGCGTTCATGATTTCCGGCAGCTCGGTGGCGATCGGGCTGAAGAGCAGCGCAGTCAATTGCGGGCTCAGGCCGAGCCACGGTCCTACTTTACCGATCTGCTGCACGAACAGGTGCGAGGCGAAGAAGATCACGACCAGCGCGCCCAGGGTCTGGAGCAGGACCCAGAACAGCGACGGGTCCGCATCGCGCGGACGCAGCTTGAGCGGCTCGAGCCCCACGTCTTCGATCTCATCGCCATCGTCGCTCAGCTCCTTCCAGCAATAGAGCGCGTAGGCCGCGAGAAACGCAATGCCGAGAATGGGCTTGAAACTGAACACCACGAGTCCGAGCCCGATTTTCGCCACGAAGATCGCGAGGAACCAGAGCTGGTCGCGGCGCAGGTGGCGCGTATCGGCGTCGACGGTGCCGGCGCCTGCACGGCCCGCGCGCGCGACCGTCGCCAGCAACGCGACGCCCACCACCGCATAGGCGACGGTGCTGAGCGCGAGCGGCCCGCCAATGGCCGCGCCAATGCCGATTTCCTTGTGGGCCGGATCGGTGCCGAACGCGACGGCTACGAGCGTGACCACGCTTTCGGGCAGCGCCGTGCCGAACGCGGCAAGGATCGTGCCGGTGGCCGTCTGCGTGACCTTGAGCTTCTGGCCGAGCCACTCGACGGCATTGACGAAGGTTTCGCAGGATAGATAGATGATGCCGGCGGCGGCAATGAGCAGGGCGAACGTCCAGATCATGACGAGCGCTCCGTCGTGCGGGGGTGTGCGACTGCGATCGCGTGGCGGCGTGAAAAGCGGTGCATGGGAAACGGCATTCCTCGGGCTGGACGGACGGACCAATGACGCAATCCCCCCGCCCAGCCCGGGTATGAAGGATGACGTCATAGGTCTCGTCAGGCCGAAGAACGGCTGCCGGCGCCATGGCACAGCGTGCCAATTATGTTGACGGCGGCGCGACACGCATCGCGCGTGACGCAGACTACTCCCCTAAGACCGGCGCATTATAGCCGACGAATGCGGTTGTGCGGGAGGGGGCTCGTTTCATGGCGTAGTTCGTCGGCACATCTGCGTCACGGTTCCACGACGTTGAAATCGCCGTCGAATTTGTCGAGGGTCCCTAGCATGGCGCGGAACAGTTCGACCTTGCCGTCCAGCTGGATTTCGCGCGCAAGTACGGCTTCCTGAAAGCCCGTTTCCCCGCAGAGGATCCGGTTGAGCGTTTGCCTCGACATGGTCACGCTCAGATCGGTGCGCTCGTTTGGCGATGTGTAGCACCACGTCAACGCCCCATTCTGGAGATTCAGTTTGAACTGCTTATCGATGTCGCTGAAACGCCACGCAATGCGCATGTTCAGATGCTGCGCCTTCAGGCCATCGACACGAACGGCGAAATAGTCGAAGAACATTTCCTCGGTAATCGCGCTGACCATGTCGGCGCTGCGGCTGCCGAATTCGGTCGAAGCATCTCGCCCTTCGCGCAGTTCGCGCGCGCCGAGCAGGAACGCGTTGCGCCACGTTGCCGATTGGGCCTGATACCCCATCTGTTCGAGCGCAGCAGCACCCAGTTCGCGCGCTTCGCGCAACTGCGGCTGTGCAAACACCAGGTGGTTCATGCACTGGGCGACCCAACGGTACTCGCCTTGATCGAAATCTCGACGCGCGCGCTCGAGCATGGCATCGGCTCCGCCCATGTACTCGACATAGCGCGGTGCGGAAGCCTCCGGAGGCAGGGCGTGCAGGTTAGCCGGATTGCCGTCGTACCAACCCAGGTAATGCTGATAGATGGCTTTGACGTTGTGCACGACAGCGCCGTAGTAGCCGTGCGCATGCCACTTCGAACGCAACTCGTCCGGCAGGCGAATCTGCTCGGCGATTTCAACGGCGTTCAAGCCGTGGTTCATGAGGCGCACAGTCTGGTCGTGCAGGAATTTGTAGAGATCCCGCTGCGCCTCCAGGTAATCGACGATGCGCTCGTTGCCCCAGGTCGGCCAGTTGTGCTGCGCGAACACGACCTCGGCTTCGCGCCCGTAGCGCTCCAGCGACTCGCCCAGGTATCGCGACCACGATTGCGCGTTGCGTACCTGCGCGCCTCGCAGCGGACACAGATTGTGCAGCGACCGCGTGCCGTTCTCGGCCAGGTTGAGCGCGCGCTCCTGCGGGAACCAGAAGTGCATCTCGGCGGGCGCTTCGCTTTCGGGCGTGAGCTGAAACACGATTTCGACGCCGTCGATCACATGCGATTCGGTCATTTGCATGATCAGCTTTGTCGGTGGAATCAGCGTGATCGTGCCGCGCGGAATATTCTTGCCCATGCCCGCATCGATCTGGCAGCAGGCATTGCGCGCGAGCGTATGGCCAAACTGGAATTGCGCGCGCCGCGCCATGGCCGTGCCCGCCATCACGTTTTCCGACACCGCTTCTTCCATGAATCCAGCGGGCGCGATGACCTGCGCCTTGCCGGCCACGACATCCGCTTCGTCCACGACGCCTCGCACACCGCCGAAGTGATCGGCATGGCTGTGGCTGTAGATGACCGCCACGACAGGGCGCCTCGGACGATGCGCGAAATACAGCTCGAGCGCGGCGGCAGCGGTTTCCTTGCACGTGAGCGGATCGATCACGATCAGGCCGGTCTCGCCTTCGATGAACGTCACGTTGGAAACGTCGAAGCCACGCACCTGATAGATGCGCTCGGTCACGCTGAAGAGACCGTGCAGCCTGTTCAGCCGCGCATGGCGCCACAGACCGGGATGCGCGGTGGGCGGCGCGGCTTGCTCGTCGAGAAAGCCATAATCGGCGAGGCTCCAGATCAGTTGCCCGTATGCGCCGCGAATCTCCGCATCGGCTATGGTGCCGATAAAGCCGTGCTGTGCATCGGCGACTTCAATCGGATCGTCGGGCGGCAGGTCGTTCAGCGCGTGCTGTTGCGCGGCGATGGTCGCCTCGGTTGCGGGAAGCGGCCCGGGCAGCGCCCGCTGGGCTTCTTGCTTGATCGGATGTTGCATCGTGTGTCTCCCAGATTCTGCCGGCGCCTTGCCGACGATATTCTCGCTATGCCCGGCGTTGTGCGGCGCGAATCATGTCGGCGGCCTTTTCGCCGATCATCATGGCCGGAGCGTTGGTGTTGCCGCCGATCAGCGTTGGCATGATCGAGCAGTCCACCACGCGCAGACTTTCCACGCCTCGCACGCGCAGTTCGGGATCGACGACCGCGTGCGGGTCCGCGTCGCGCCCCATCTTGCAGGTGCCTACCGGGTGATACAGGCAATCGGCGTGACCGCGCACGAAAGCGCGCACGCTGGCTTCATCGGCGAAGCTCTCGCTTTTCATTTCGCGGCCGCCCAGGTTCTTCAGCGCAGGCTGCCCGAAGATATTGCGCATGATGTGGATGCCGGCTATCAGCGTTTCCATGTCGCGTGGCGCGCTCATCAGCCGTGTGTCGATCAGCGGCGCTTCGCGCATGTCGGGCGAGCGCAGGCGCACGACGCCGCGGCTTTCGGGGCGCAGCACGCATACGTGCCCCGAGTAGCCGTGGCCGAGCTTGCGTCGGCTGCCCATGTTGCGATTGCCGATCAGGGCGACGGTGAACACAAGGTTGAGGTCGGGGCGATCGAGCTCGGGGCGGCTCTTCACAAACGCGCCTGCTTCGACGAAGTTGGACGTCAGCATGCCGGTACGTTCGCGCCGATAGCGGCGGATCTCCTTGAGGAGACGCAGGCCGCCGCGCAGCGTCGCGCCGAACAGATCGGTGCTGTCGAGTTGCGTGTTGAGCACGATGTCCAGATGATCCTGGAGGTTTTCGCCCACCCCGGGCAGGTCGTGGAGCACCTCGACGCCCATTTCGCGCAGATGCGCGGCAGGCCCGATGCCCGAGGCCAGCAAGAGCTGCGGCGAATTGAATACGCCGCCGCTCACGATCACTTCACGCCGTGCGCGCAGGACGTGTTGCACGCCATCGCGCACGACCCGCACGCCCACCGCGCGCCGCCCTTCGAAGACGAGGCGCAGCGCCCGGGTGCCGGTCAGCACTGCCAGGTTATTACGGCCGAAGTTGTAGTGGCCGTTCGTGGTCTTGCCCCGGTGCAGATAGGCACGCGCCGCGTTCCAGCGCTCGCCGTTGTGCTGCGTGACCTGGTAGTAGCCGAAGCCTTCCTGCTCGGCGCCGTTGAAGTCGTCGTTCAGCGCATGGCCCGCTTGCTGCGCGGCTTGCAGGAAGTGATGGCAGAAAGGATTGGGCGAACGCAGGTCGTTCACATAAAGCGGGCCGTCCGTGCCGTGCCACGGATTGTCGGTGCCGGCGAAGCGAGTGTTGTTCTCGCTGCGCTTGAAGTAGGGCAGGACGTCGTCGTAGCTCCAGCCCTCGCAGCCGAGCGCGGCCCAGTCGTCGTAATCCTTGCGATGGCCGCGGATATAGACCATGCCATTGAGTGACGAAGAGCCGCCCAGCACCCGGCCGCGCGGCTGATAGCTGGTGCGGCCGCCGAGCGCCGGCTGTGGCTCGGTGTAGTAGCCATAGTTGTAGGGGCCAGGCTTGACGACGGTTTTGGCGAGGCCGATGGGCGTCCAGATCAGGTAATGGTCGTCCGGGCCGCCATTCTCGATCACGGCGACGCGCACCGTTGGATCGTCTGCGAGGCGGCCCGCCACGGCACAGCCGGCCGATCCGGCGCCGATCACCAGATAATCGTATTCGCCCGCCACGGGCACGGCGGAGGGTGAGCTCATGGGTGTCCCCTGTCGTGGATACGGCGTCATGCGTCGTCCACTTTGGTGGTAGTGCGCGAAATCCCGCAGGCGGCCCGAAGCGGGTTCGGGGCGGCGCAGGGTCTGTCTCCTCTGATGTGACTCTGCCCGCGCTGGCGGCGTGGGCAGAACGGCTTTCAGGGTAAGGACAGCGCGCGGGGGGGACACCCCCCCAGTCAGGTAGGTGGGGGAGCGCGGCGGGCAGGTTTGCTGGCGCTCAAGTGCTTTGAGCGGCGCACGACCGCCGGATTAGAACCAGGCATCCTGCATGTCGAGCGTCGTGCGGTCGAGCGAGGCGAGCAGATCGAACTGTGCGCCCGTCTTCGGCAGCTCCCAGGCGAAGAAGTATTTGGCGGCGGCGAGCTTGCCGCGATAGAAGCTGGCCTCATCGTCGTTTTTGCCGCCTTCCTCGCTTGTGCCGCTTGTGCGCGCAAGCGCCGCGCGCGCGGTGAGCGCCTGTTCGAGCCAGACCCACGCGACCACCACGTGCCCGAACGCTTCCAGATACACCGACGCATTGGCGAGCGCGACGCTCGGGTCGCCGGCCGACCAGAGCGTTTGCGTGACATCGACAAGACGATTCAGCGCCGCTTCAAGCGAGCGCGCATACGCGGCATCCTGCTTGTCGCCGCTCGACAGTGCGCGGTCCGTCGTAGCCTGCACACGTTGCACGAATAGCTTCAGCGCCGCGCCGTTCTTGATCGTGACCTTGCGGCCCAGCAGGTCGAGGCCCTGGATGCCGTGCGTGCCCTCGTGAATCGGGTTGAGGCGGTTGTCGCGGTAGAACTGCTCGACGTTGTATTCGCGCGTATAGCCATAGCCGCCGTGCACCTGGATCGCGAGATCATTGGCGGCGAGGCACCACTGCGAGGGCCAGCTCTTCGCTATCGGCGTGAGCAGGTCGAGCAGCAGCGTGAGCGGCTCGCGCGCCGCGTCGTCGGCGGCAGCGCGCGCTTCGTCCACCAGTTGCGCGCACCAGAGATTGAGCGCGAGCGCGCCTTCTACATAGCTCTTTTGCGCGAGCAGCATGCGGCGCACGTCGGCGTGCTCGATCAGTCTGATCTGCGGCGAAGCCGGGTCCTTGCCTGCCGCGCCCACGCTGCGCCCCTGTGGACGATTGCGCGCGTAGTCGAGCGCATGCAGATAGCCGGTATAGCCGAGCATGGTCGCCCCGAGACCCACGCCGATGCGCGCCTCGTTCATCATATGGAACATGTACGTGAGGCCCTGGTGCGGCTCGCCCACGAGATAGCCGATAGCGCCCGCGCGCCCGCCCGGCGCGTACTTCGTGCCCTCGCCGAAATTGAGCAGGCAGTTTGTCGTGCCGCGATAACCCATTTTGTGATTGAGGCCCGCGAGCACGACGTCGTTGTGCTCGCCGCGCGAACCGTCTTCGCTTACGAGGTATTTCGGCACGATGAAGAGCGAGAGGCCCTTCACGCCGGCAATGAGCTTGCCGTCCGGGCCCGGAATCTTCGCGAGCACGAGGTGGACGATGTTTTCGGAGAGTTCGTGCTCGCCGCCCGAGATCCACATCTTGTTGCCGCGCAGCCGATACTGCGCGCCCAGCGGCGAGTCGTGCTCGAAGTCGGCGCGTGTGGCCACGTCGGAAAGCGACGAGCCCGCCTGCGGCTCGGACAGGCACATCGTGCCGAAGTAGCGGCCTTCGAACTCGGGCTTCACGAAGGTCTCGACCTGCTTTGCGCTGCCGTGCGCGAGCAGCAGGTTGGCGTTGCCGATGGTGAGGAACGGATACGCGCTCGTGCCCACGTTCGCGGCCTTGAACCACGCCAAGCCCGCCTTCTCGACCACCAGCGGCAACTGCATGCCGCCGTATTCGTAGTCCTGGCCCGCGGCCATCAGACCCGCTTCGCTGAACGCCTTCAGCGCGGTCTTGACCTCGGGGATGATGGTGACGGTTTCGCCGTCGAAGTGCGGTTCGTGCTGATCGTTTTTCTTGTTGTGGGGCGCGAACAGGTCGGTCGCGATCTTCTCGCAGGTGTCGAGCGCCGCATCGAAGGTCTCGCGCGAATGGTCGGCGTAGCGCGCGATGCGCGTAAGGCGCTCGACGTCGAGCCATTCGTAGAGCAGGAAATCAAGATCACGGCGAGAGAAGATCAGCGACATGGCAGAGGGCCCGTGAATAAGAAAAGTCGCAGCCTAACAAAAATAGAACGATCGTGCTATTGGCGATTTCTCCAAATCCTTTATGGTGCCGCCGTGCAATGACTTGCTTGTCGGGCGACGCAAAGTGCCAAAGCTTCTTCATGAATCTTCAAATCGAGAGAGCCCGCCCGGCGAGAGATTGGCCGTAAGCTTTTCGCCGCTCCCTCCCTAATTGGGGAGCATTCTCTCAACACGCACATATTTATGGAGGTTGCTCATGCAACTGATTCAACGTGAACAGCTGTCGAACCTGCAAGTCGTTACGGCTGGCGCTGGCGCCAACAAGACCCCGTCGGCAGTCACCCTGACGATCACGAAGGAAAACGGCCTGAACCTCGTGATCACGCCGCAAGCTGCAGCATCGGCAAGCTAAGCTTCGCCGAGGTCTCCGACCTGGAAAGCCGGCAAACCGGGTTTGCCGGCTTTTTGCGTTTACCTACCCGGGTTGCGCCTTCCCAAATCGCACGTTTGAAGAGGATACGGCAATATTCATGCTCATCCTCCCGAACAGCGAGAACATCATGGACCGGCTCGATGCGATGTCCGTGCTCGTCGCCGTGGTCGAGGCCGGCAGCCTTTCCGCAGCGGCGAGGCGTTTGAACATGCCGCTGGCCACGGTCAGCCGCAAGGTCAACGACCTCGAGGCGCATCTCAAGACGCGGCTGCTCAAACGCACCACTCGGCAACTCGCGCTGACCGGGGCCGGGGCGTCTTACGTGGCGGCCTGCCGGCGTATCCTGGAAGAGGTGGGCGAGGCCGAGCGCGCGGCAACCGGCGAATACACCACGGCAAGAGGCACGCTTGCGCTCTCGGCGCCCGTGGTGTTCGGGCGGCTGCACGTGCTGCCCATCGTCAATGCGTTTCTCGCGCAGTATCCCGAGATCGACGTGCGGCTGATACTGGCGGACCGCGTGGTCAATCTGATGGAAGAGCACGTGGACGCCACCGTGCGCATTGGCGAGCTGCCCGATAGCGCGCTCGTGGCGGTGGGCGTGGGCGCGATTCGCCGCGTGGTTTGCGCGAGCCCCGAGTATCTGGCCGAGCACGGCGTGCCCGCTGCGCCAGGCGATCTGGCGCGGCACCACTGCGTGACGTTCGAGAGTGTCGAAGGCCGCACGTGGACGTTCCGCTCGGGCAAGGGCGACGTCGTGCAGTCGGTGCACGCGCGGCTCGCGGTCAACACCGCGGAGGCCGCGATCGACGCCGCGCTGCATGGCGTGGGGCTCACGCGCGTGCTTTCGTATCAGGTTGCGCAGGCGGTGCGCGAAAAGCGGCTTGCCGTGGTGCTCGAGGCGTTCGAACTGGCGCCATGGCCCGTCAGTCTCGTGCACGGCGGGCAAGCGCCGCTGCCACTCAAGCTGCGCGCGTTCCTGGATTTCGCGACGCCTTTGCTGCGCGAGCGGGTGGAGGCGGTGCGGATCGAGCCTCGTGGGCGCGAAGCAACGGCTGGACAAGCGCGCCGATAGCAAGCTGAATCAGTCGGCGCGCTGTGGCATGCTGCAACGGACAGCCATGCACAATACGCCCATCATGCAAGCTCCCGACCTTGAACGCCTCGTCACCCTCACCATGCCTTTCGGCAAGTACAAGGGCCGGCTCATTGCCGATCTGCCCGGGCATTACCTCAATTGGTTCGCCCGCGAAGGGTTTCCACCGGGAGAAATCGGCCGGCTGCTAGCGCTGATGCAGGAGATGGACCATAACGGCCTGAGGAGCTTGCTCGATCCGCTGCGCAAACGCGGATAGCGCGAGTCAGGCGTCGTCGTTGCGCTAAGCCGTTCAGCCGCTTGACCATCAAGTTGGCGATTTGCCTTTTTGCCGGCATAGGCAAAGTCCGCGAATTTTCCAAACGGCGCCCGCAGCAAGCTGGGAAGGAGTCGGTGTCGAAAATAGATGGGTTGGTGTCGGAAGCGTACAAGCTCCAGTAACGCTTTTGAACTAAGGTGATGAACCTCTTATCCGATCGTTTGGAGCCGACATGTCCGATTTCATTACCGTTTTGCGCGAAACCTGCCCGACTCCGGTCCTTGACGCCACCAAGTGGAAGCGCATCGGCGGCGACCCGCACACCGTGAACCTCAACGCTTACCTCTCCAAGGACGGTAGCAAGATCATGGGCACCTGGATTTGCACACCGGGTAAATTCGAGGTGAACTACGAGAAGTGGGAGTTCTGCCACTTTCTCGACGGCTACTGCATTATCACGCCGGAAGGCGAGGAGTCGGTGCACCTGAAGGCGGGTGATGTGTTCGTGATTGAACCCGGCATGAAGGGGACCTGGGAGGTGGTGGAGACGGTGCGCAAGTACTTCGTCTTCGCCTGAGCCCGTAGCTGATACACCGGTGACTCAATACGCCCGCTGGCGAATGACGCGCGATGGCGCGCACTAGCCGGATCGATGCTCTGGCCTTCACCATCGATCTGCGCCCCATCGCTACGTTGCGAGTTCCGATACCTAACACATGCGCTGGCCTGCTCCTGCCCAGTGTCCACCACCTGGACATAGCGCTGGTCTCCGCTCACGCGCTTGCCATCGGCGGCGGCCGCGTTAAGCGGATACACCGCGTCTTTGGGCGGGTTTGCACCGAGTACGACCATCGCGATGATGGCACGCTTCAGCCCTTGCGGCCGAATGCGATCAGGCAGTGAAAGCTGCACTGCGAAATGACCGCAACCGGGCGAGAGTACGCATCCGCCCGCAGTGAAGGTTGACATTCGTGGTCGCGCGGATACCAATGGCTGAAGAATGACCTGAACGGAACCGCCGGCCCAGTGGGGCCGACACCTGAATGCCTGTTCGACAGTACGAGCGAACGACGCTCCCGAGCCGCAGCGGCGAGTCACGACCGTCCCTCAACTCACGCGTGGCAAGACATCGGGACTATCAAATTCCTCAATCGGAAAATCCCGATGGAACGCGATGATCAAAGATCTCCGCGTACTTCACCGGTGCCCAGCGCGCTTCGCTGCCGGTTGACCTCCCCCCAAAGCGCATCGCTATCGTCATCGCGTAGCAGGATCACCCAGTTCAGTTGATTGTCGGACACGCCGAAGTATTCCCGGATTTCCGTGCGGACGGCATTGACGAACTGCGCGTATTCCGGGGTTGCCTGGGCCTGCGCGTGCAAGGCGTCGTATTCCGCATCGTCCATGCCGCCGCCGTGCTCGTCGATGTAGCGCGAGATCCACTGGTCCCGTTCGCGGTCGTAGTCGGCCTCGGCGCGCATCGCCTGTACAGCCGTGTAGAAGTCCAGTTGGGCAAACGCGGCGATCGTCGCCGTTGTTGCTTCGTCGAATGTCGTTGTCATCCCATATCTCGTGTTGGTCGTGGCACATCATCGCACGGGCCGCACACGGACGGGTTTCGTTGCATCGGCGGGGGTTCTTTCACAAAACGCTTGCTAGCGTACTGGCAGTCCTGTTCGAACCAGAACATCAGTCGCGCCATGCGCACGGCCGATCGCTCGCGCGAGAAAACTCGCACAAAAGTGTTTGGCAACGTCAAACGTTTCTACAATCCGAGGATAATGGGCATGTACCTGTGCACTGCCGCCCAGCCGCTTTTCCATACCAGCCGGAGGCAGTCCATTTCCGCGGCTGGTAAATATCAAAAGAACAATCGATGCATTGCAATTGACGCCCATAGCCAAACGCCCTTTAAAAAATGTCGGGCCCAACATTTGGGCCGCCATCGATGTGATCGAGCAACGATTCGGCGGAGAACTTGCACGAGCGGGAGTGCGCGCAGCCAAGCTGTTACTGTCTCCCAACGTTCTGAGCCGTTTGCCGAACGTGAATATCGCGGCACGGGCTAGTGACGTTTCGTGAGTCTCCTTCGACGCAACCGGCGAGCAGAAGCACTAGAGTGTGAAGTATCGATCCAGTTTCCGGCAGATGTCGCTTTCCCATAGTACGTGTCCTTTCCTTCGATCGCGCCGGCACGGGCAGTGGCATCGCACGCGCTTGCGTTGCGCCAATCAGACGTGTGGAGATGCTTCATGGAAAACTTCCAGAGAAACCGCTCGACGCTTGTTGCGCTGGCGTTCCTGCTGGCGGGATGTGCCGCTGGCGGCATGCCGCAAAGCGGTCCCCATCTGAGCCCAACGGAGTGCCGCGACCTGGTCGCGCTAAAAAGCAATCCGTCTCCTACAAAGGAGCAACGCCAGGCCGAGCTTTCGGCGCTGAGGAAAGCGGGCTATGACCCGTCGCCATGGAACGATGACCCGAACTACCCGGACGATCTGCACGCGGCGCAGCGCCTGGTCGATCAGTGGGTTCAAACGGACTGCCGGTAGTGGCGACGCCGGTGGGAGGCGCTGGAATCGGACCAAGGTCCGATATCCAACGAACGAGACAGCGGGTAGGCTAAAACCTTCCGCAGGAAACTGACACACGGACACCCATAATGACGAGCTTACGGAGTTGCCGGAAATCGCGCGGAGAGAAAGGTGTCGTCGCGAGACGACTCATGCTCGCTGCTGTGTGCGCCGGCCTGCTGCCTCTGGCGGGATGTCCGTATTACTACGCGCCGCCTCCCGGCACCGTGGTCATGCAGCCTGCGAGTTTCGACCGGTCCTTTGCCGCCGCTGCAGGTGCGATGCGCGACGAAGGGGTCGCGATCACGGTTCAGGACCCCGGCACCGGCGCGATAGCCGGAACCGCCGCCGGCGGCACGGTCACTGCGAACGTGCGCCAGCAAGCCGATGGCAGCGTGATGGTGCAATTCAATTCCGGCAATGCACAAGATCCTTCGCTGCTTGGGCGCATCAACCGTAGTTACGATCGGCGCATGGGTCGCTAGGTCCGGGCCTTCCGCCCGGCAATGACAGCTCAGTGGGGCTCGGGCAACGCGTGCTCGCGCCCCGCCTCGATCACGGATTCTGGCCGTCCACCGACACGAAATAGCGCTGCTCGGCATTGAGAATGAATTCGAGCATGGCGGCCCTCACACGCTTCGAATCGCGCTCGAGGAAGCCTTGCAGCAATTCGCGCATGCCTGCCAATGCAATCTTTTGCGTCGACGGGTCGGTCAGCGTGAGCGATCTGACTTGCTGCGCGTGGTCGGTAAACCGCCGAATCGTGTCCTGTAGCCGACTGTTCTGTACGGCCGAGAGCCAGACATCGCGAAACTCCACATTGGCTGCCATCAACGCAGCGCCGTCCCGCTTTTCGCAGCTTCGGACGGCTTTCTGGTACGCGCGCTTTAACGCAGCGTCCTGCACGTCCGTCAGCACCGCGGTTGCACCCGCTGCGGCGCTCGGCTCAAGCAGCCTGCGGACTTCGAAAATCTCATGGACGTCATTGTTCGTCAGCCTCGGGATGACGAAACCGCGCGTGGTGCCGACCAGAAAACCCTCGTTGACGAGGCGCACGAGCGCCTGACGAACAGGCATGCGCGTGCAGCCGAATTCGTTGGCGATTTCGTAGTCGAGAATCCGATCGTTCGGCCCAACGTCCCCGCGCTGCATCCGAGCGCGGACTTCCTGGTAGATGGTCTCGGTCAGTGTCGTTTGCGTGAGCGCGGTTCTGACCGGCGCTTTGGGAATCTTTGTAACCCCTCTCGTCATGGCGGCCGTTCCGTAAACTGAATTCTGAATTTGATAGTCATTCTCGGCCGCCGGGGCGCGAATTGTCAAGGCGGCCACGGGGCCGCCAGTCCTGTCGGCCTATCGGTGAAAACCCATCTCGGTAAAACCCCGAATTCCTCGCAATAAAATGCTCTGACGCGAGCCGGAAAGAAATTTTGGAGGCAGTTCGTTGACATCAAAATATATCCACAGTAATGTTCCCGCTATCCCAAAAACTGAATTCAGTTTTTTGTCGAGTCGGGCCTTTCGGGCTCGGCGGCCCACTCCAGGAACGAGGCGTAAGTCCATGCTTTTTCGCTCGCTGAAGCCACTGCTGGCCGATGAACATCCTCTTCGTCTGATATGGCTGGCGCTGGGCAGTGCGCCGATGGTGGAGTTTGCCGCTCAGGCAAATCCGGACGCGATCGTCATCGATCTTCAACACGGCTTGTGGGAGCGCACTACGCTTGAAGCGGCCATTGGCGCGGTGGGCACGCGGGTGCCGGTGATTGCCCGCTGCGCGGAAAACTCGCACAGCGCCATCTCACAAGCGCTCGACGCCGGCGCGGCTTCGGTGCTGGTGCCGCTCATTGAAACGGCGGACGACGCGCGCAGGGCAGTATTGGCAGGACGATACCCGCCGGTGGGGAAGCGCTCGGCCGGCGGCGTGCGGCCGCTAAGGGCGGGGTTCGAGGCAATGCGGGACGCGGATCGCGAAGTAGCGATTGGTCTGATGATTGAAACGGCCGAGGGCGTGGAAAACGTCGAGGCTATTGCCGCGACCCCGGGCGTCGACTATCTGTTCATCGGCACCGGCGACCTGGCCATGTCACGCGGCACCGTCGATAGCCAGGTGATCGACCGCGATTGCGAGCGCGTTGTGCGTGCTGCCTCGGAAAACGGTTTGCCGTGCGGCATCTTCACGGGCAACACGCGCGCCGTACATCAGGCATTCGAGCGCGGATGCCGGATGGCCGTGAGCGCCAACGACATCGACGTGGTGAAGCAAGGCTTTCTCCAGGTGCGAGAAGAAGCGAAGGACGATGCGCGCGGTTCGACGCAAGGCACGCGCTTTTCATTTTGATCGGACTCCAAAGGAACGAGAGGACGCGATGGATATCACGAGACGAGCAATCGCAGCGATGCCGGATTCGCCGATCATCGATGTCTGGCGCCTGGGGATCGGCCGCAATGACGTCATAGGCCTGTGGGCCGGAGAGAGCGACCTGCCGACACCGCAACCGTTTTGCGATGCCGCCAGTCGTGCGCTGGCGGCGGGGCACACGTTCTACTCGCCTAATCGCGGCATTGCCGAGTTGCGCGATGCGATCCGCGCATATTACGCGCGGCTTTGCGGCATCGCCATCGAAGACGAGCGCATTTCCGTCACGTGCGGCGGCATGAATGCCGTCACGCTCGTGGCGCAAGCGATCATCGAGCCGGGCGACAACGTCGTGTGCGTGACGCCGTCGTGGCCCAACATTCTGCGCGCCGTCACGATTGCCGGCGGCGACGTGCGCAGCGTGCCGCTCGGTTACGGCGACGACGGGTGGCATCTCGACCTGCAGCAACTCTTCGACGCCTGCGATGCACGCACCCGGGCCATTTACTATGCCTCGCCAGGCAACCCGACAGGCTGGACGATGGAAGCCGGCCGGCAGCGGCAACTACTCGAATTCGCGCGTTCGCGCGGCATCGCGATCCTCGCGGACGAGGTGTACCAGCGCATCGTGTACGACCGGACCTATGCGCCTTCGCTGCTGGAAATCGCCTCGCCGGACGACCCGGTCTTCGTGATCAACAGCTTCTCCAAGGCTTGGCTCATGACCGGCTGGCGCATGGGATGGCTCGTGTATCCGCGTGCGATGCTCGGTACGTTCGAGAAGCTCGTCCAGTTCAACACCAGCGGCGGCCAGGCGTTTCTGCAGGCGGGCGCGGCAGCGGCCCTCAATGAAGGCGAGGCGATTGTCGAAGCGTTTGTGGCGCGCTGCCGCGGCGGCCGGCAGATCGCGCTCGATCGCCTGCGCGCGATCGACGGTCTGCATGTGGTCCCGGCCAGCGCGTCGTTCTATCTCATGTTCAGTATCGACGGCGTCACCGACACGCTCGAATTCTGCAAACGCGCCGTGCACGAGGCCGGCGTGGGGCTCGCGCCGGGCATCGCGTTCGGTGCGGAGTCGGCGCATCAGATTCGCCTGTGCTACGCGCGCAGCGACGCCAGCCTGATCGAAGCGATGGACCGGCTCGAAACACTATTGCGTAAGGGAACCTGAGCGCCCCTGAGCGGCTCCGCTCAGCCCTGAGAGGACTGTTCGAGCCAGGATTTCGAAGGGCCCACTCCGGAGGCTAACCGGAGAACCATTATTCATCCCACGAGGAGACAAAGCAAAATCATGCAACGCAAACTTCACGCCGCGATAGCCATGCTGGGAATTGGTCTGACGGGCAGCGCTTTCGCGCAAAGCTCCGTCACCCTGTACGGCATTGTCGATCAGAGCATTCGTTTCACCAACAATTCGAACGCGGCTAACGACAACCAGGTACAACTGACTAATGGCGCGATCACGAATAGCCGCTGGGGCCTGAAAGGGGACGAGGACCTGGGCGCAGGCATGAAGGCGGTGTTCCGGCTCGAAAGCGGTTTCGATCCGCAGACCGGCAAGCTCAATCAGGGCGGGCGTCTGTTTGGCCGCTACGCGTACGTGGGTCTGGAAAGCCAGTACGGCACCGTCACGTTCGGCCGCCAGGGGACAGAGGCCTTCAACTTCTTCGGCGACTTCGATCCGCTGACCGTCGGCAACTATACGGCGAACTCATGGCCGTTCTTCATGACGGTAGGCCGCATCGACAGCGCCGCGACCTACACCGGGCAATTCGGCGGCCTCCATCTCGGCGCAACCTATGGGTTTGGCCAGCAGCCCGGCAGCCTGAGCAAGAATTCGTCGTGGAGCGTGCGCGCCTCGTATGACCTCGGTCCGGCGAGCTTTGGCGGCACGTATCAGCAAACGCGCGATCTCAGCAACAACATCCAGCGCATGTGGGGTGTAGGCGTGAAGTATGCCGCCGGTCCGGCGACGCTGTTCGCGGGGTACCTGGGCGGGCAGGACGGCACGGGTACCGTCGACGAGGCGCTCAACGACCCGAGCCGCACCGTTATCACCGGCTCGCCGTCGGCCAATCAGCGTCGCGACATGACGCTCTATACGGGCGCGACTTATCAGGCGACACCCGCGCTGGCGCTCACGGGCGCGTTCTACTACGACGACATGCACAACCTCAACGGCTACGCGGCCAACAACGGCGAGCGTTACACGGGCGTGCTGCTGGCCGAATATTCGCTGTCGAAGGCCACGCAGGTTTACGGCACGGTCGACTACAACCACGTTTCGGGCGGCGCGTACACGGAGCTGCCGGGCAAGAGCAACCAGACCGGCGTCGCGGTGGGCATCCGCCACATGTTCTGACGCGCAGCGCGTCACGACGCCGGTCATACTGAAAGGAACCCAATTCATGAATCATCCCGCCGATACCGATCGCTCTGGGTGGCTGCTGTATCACTCGGTCGGCATGTTTCCCGGGCAGGAGGACGCGGTACGCGCCGCGCTCGACACGTTTGCATCGAGCTGGTGCCGCCCGGACCTGCAACGCTGGGACTACGGCCTTGCCGCCCGGCGGCAGGTGCTCGATCAATGGGCCACGCTGGTCAATGCGCCGGCCCACGCCGTGTTTGCATCGGAGAACGTCACCGATGCATTTGCGCGCTTCGTCGGCGCGCTCGGGCGCAAACGTCTGGCTGGACGTCGCGTACTGATCTCCGCGGATTGCTTCCCGAGCCTGCATTACATGCTGCGCGGGCTCGAACCGGTGCTGGGCTTCACGCTCGATACGGTGCCGCTCGCGCCGGACGCGGCCTACATGACCGACGACGAATTCATTGCCCATTGGCAGGAAGACGTGGCGCTGGCCGTCATCACCTGGGTCACGTCGACTGCTTCGAAGCGCGCCGACGTCAAGCGCCTGGCCGCGCACGGTCGCGCGCAGGGCAGCCTGATTGCGGTCGACATCACGCAGGGCGCGGGCATTCTCGATTTCGACGTCATGCAACCGGCCGTCGATTTTGTCGCGACGACCACGCTCAAATGGTTGTGCGGCGCACCGGGCACCGGGCTCGCGTACCTCGATCCGAAGCTGATCGACAGCGATATGGCGCCGCTCGTGCAGGGCTGGTTCAGCCAGCCCGATCCCTTCAACTGGGATCTCTCGCGCTTTTCGCTGGCGCCCGATGCGCGGCGTTTCGATGGCGGCACGCCGTCGTTCCTGCCGTTTGTCGCGTCGGGGCCTGGCCTCGCGTGGCGGCTCTCGCCCGACGCCATCGGCATGCGCGAGCACAACCTTGCGCTGTCGCATCGGTTGATTGCGCTGGCCGACGCCAAAGGCTATGCGGTGCGATCGCCGCGCGACGATGCGCAGCGCGGCGGCAGCGTGATGGCCGATCTTCCCGCGCACGTCGATCCGCACGAACTGGAGGCCACGCTGGCGAAGCACGGCGTGCTCGTGGATACGCGCGGCAGCACCGTGCGCATGTCGCCGGGCGCGCTGACGACGCATGCCGTGCTCGACACGTTGTCGGCGCTGCTACCGGAAGCCTGATCTGCTTGCGAAATACATTCGACAAGGAAATAACGACATGGACGAGACAAACATTACCGCGCGTGAGAAGGGCTTGCACAAAGCCCTGACGCAGCGGCAAATTTCGATGATCGGCATCGGCGGGGCCATTGGCACGGGCCTCTTCATGGGCAGCGGCATTGCAATCGGCTACGCGGGCCCCGGCGTGCTGATCAGCTACGCGATCGCCGCGCTGATCGCCGTGATCATGGTGTTCAGCCTCGCGGAGATGGCCGTTGCGCATCCGACCGCGGGCTCGTTCGGCACCTACGCCGAGATGTACCTGAGCCGCTGGGCCGGGTTTGTCGTGCGCTATACCTATTGGGTCATCGAAGTGGTTGCGGTCGGCGGCGAGGCCATTGCAGTGGGCCTTTACATGGGCTTCTGGTTTCCGGGCATTCCCGTGTGGCTGTGGTCCATCGCGTTCGGCATTGCGCTGATCTACGTGAACTGCCGCTCGGTGAGCAACTTCGGTTCGTTCGAGTACTGGTTCGCGCTGATCAAGGTGGTGGCGATCCTCGGCTTCATCGTGGTAGGCCTCGCGCATGTGTTCGGCATCGGCACGGGGTCGCCCGGCGTCGGCCTGCACAACCTGACCGGTTTGCCGGGCGGATTCATGCCGCATGGCTTCAGCGGCGTCTGGATGGGCGTGCTCATGGCGATCTTCTCGTTCTACGGCGTCGAAATCGTGGCCGTGACCTCGGGCGAAGCGAAAGATCCGACGCGCGCCATTCCGCATGCGTTGCGCTCGATGGTGTTGCGCCTCACGCTCTTCTATATTCTCGCGCTCGGCATCATGGTGGCTTATCTCCCGTGGACGGAAGCCGGTGCGAAGGTGGTCCAGCAAAGCCCGTTCGTGAAGCTCTTCGCGCACGCAGGCATTGCGCACGCGGCGGGGCTGATGAACTTCGTGGTGATCACGGCGGCGCTCTCGAGCATGAACACCAACATCTACCTGTCCTCGCGCACGTTGTTCTCGCTCGCGCGCGGCGGCTATGCACCGCGCTGGATCGGCGCGCTGACTGCGAACGGCACGCCGCTCGTCGCCACGCTGATTTCGGGCGCCGGCGTGCTGGCCGCCGCCGCGGTGTCGTTCTTCAGCCCGCTCGCGTACAACTATCTGTTCGGTATTGCCTTGTTTGGCGGCATCTTCGTGTGGATCGTGATTCTGGCCACACACCTGCGCTTTCGCCAGGCATGGAAAGGCCGCACGCTGCCGGTTCGCATGCCGCTGTTCCCGATCGCGCAGATCACCGGCATTGCATTGCTGAGCGCGATCTTGATCACGATGGGACTCGATACCGAGTTCTGGAACATCTCGTGGATCGTTGGCGTGCCGTGGCTGATCGCCGTTTCCATCGTGTACTTCGTCTACCGCAAACGGCTGGCGCAGTCGGTGGTCGCCAACGGCGCCAGCGCCTGATCCGGGAGACGACCACATGATCGATCTGCGTAGTGATACCGTGACCCGTCCGCGCCGGGGCATGCTGGCCGCCATGGCCGCTGCGCAAGTGGGCGACGATGTCTGGGGCGACGATCCTACCGTGCTTCGTTTGCAGGCGACTGTCGCCGAGCGCACGGGCAAGGAGGCGGGACTGTTCCTCCCGACCGGCACGCAGAGCAATCTGGCTGCGCTGATGGCGCATTGCGGGCGCGGCGACGAATTCATCGTCGGCCAGGCCGCGCACGCCTACCGGGACGAGGGCGGCGGCGCGGCCGTGCTGGGGAGCATCCAGCCGCAGCCCATCGAAAACGCAGCCGATGGCTCGCTGCCGCTCGAGAAGATCGCTGCGGCCATCAAGCCGGTCGACATCCACTACGCGCGAACACGCTTGCTCGCACTGGAAAACACCACTGGGGGAAAAGTGCTGCCCGGGGGGTATGTCGCCGAGGCCACGCAACTCGCGCGCGAGCGCGGGCTGTCGACGCATCTCGACGGGGCGCGTGTCTGCAATGCCGCTGTTGCTTCGAAGCAGTCGCTCGCGGCGCTGTGCGCCCCGTTCGATTCGGTGTCGATGTGTTTTTCGAAGGGACTCGGTGCGCCCGTGGGCTCGGTGCTGGTCGGCAGCAAGGCGGTGATCGAGGCGGCGCGCCGCTGGCGCAAGATGTTGGGTGGCGGCATGCGGCAGTCGGGCGTACTCGCAGCAGCGTGTCTTTACGCGCTCGAACACAACTTCGAACGCCTCGCCGAAGATCACGACAACGCGGCCTGGCTTGCCGAAGGGCTCGCGCAGATCGATCGGGTAAAGGTTTTGTCGCACGCCACCAATATGGTTTTTGCACAATTCCCGCAGCCGCATTGCGCACCGCTCGAAGCGTGGCTCCGGGAACGCGGCATTCTCACCCAGGTGTTATATGGTTCCCGTTTCGTCACGCATCTGGACGTTTCACGCGCGGACATTGGCGTGTTCGTTAATGCGGTCAAGCAGTATTTCAAGCGCTGATCTCCATTCCCCGGAGCGTTGTCATGAGCAAAACCGACGATCTGTTATCCACCCGGCAGCCCATTTCCGGCATGCGTCGATGCCAGGTACTGATGGCATGCGACGAGTTGAATCCCACCCTTGAATTCCTCAAGAGAACGCTTGGGCTGCGGATCGACGCCATCTTTCCAGCCGATAACCCTTCAACCGCGATGCTCTCCGGGCATGGCCTGTCGATTCGTCTTGGCGTAGGCCTCGCCAACGGCGTCAAAGAGTTGCGAGTGTTGTGTGACGATCCTGACCAGCTATCGTCCGGCGCGCGAGAACTGGTTGCGCCGAACGGGGTGCGCATTCGCCTCGAAGCAAACGATCCACCACTTCGTCAGCCAGAGACAATTCAGGAACTCGCGGTGTCGCATCTGGATGAAGACGCGCAGTGGAACGTCGGGCGGGCCGGGCTTCGTTATCGCGATCTGCTGCCGGCCAGGCATGGTGGCGCGTTTATCGCATCGCACATTCGTATTCTCGATGGCGGACCGGTTCCCGACTACACGCACTTTCACAAGGTTCGGTTCCAGACGATCTTTTGCCGGAAGGGCTGGGTGCGCGTCGTCTATGAGGGGCAGGGCGAGCCATTTGAAATGCACGCGGGAGACTGCGTGCTGCAGCCGCCGACCATTCGGCATCGCGTGCTGGCAAGCTCGGCTGGGGCGGAGGTCGTCGAACTCAGCAGTCCGGCTGAGCACATCACCGTGGTCGACCATGAAATGGTGCTGCCGACACCGGCGACGCATCCCGTGCGGGATTTCAATGGCCAGCGCTTCGTGCGTCACGTGGCGGCGTCGGCAAAGTGGGCGCCGTGGCGCATCGCGGGTTTTGAGGCGGCGGATACGGGGATTGGCGCGGCTACCGAAGGCGTAGCCGGGGTTCGCGTCGTGCGGCCTGCCGGAGAGGCGAGGCGCCGGACGCAGACGCACAACACCGAACTGTGCTTTTTCTATGTGCTGTCGGGGCGGCTCGATGTCGTCGTGGACGGCGACCGTTATACGCTCGCATCGGATGCGAGCGTCACGATCCCCGGTCATGCGCGGTATGCATTCGAGCACTACTCGGATGATCTCCAGTTGCTTGAAATTACGCTGCCAGACCAGTTTTTGATCGGCGATTGATATCGATCTCGTGATGTGCTCAGGCGCTGCTTTCA
This sequence comes from Paraburkholderia sp. A3BS-1L, assembly GCF_051125215.1. Taxonomy (NCBI): domain Bacteria; kingdom Pseudomonadati; phylum Pseudomonadota; class Betaproteobacteria; order Burkholderiales; family Burkholderiaceae; genus Paraburkholderia; species Paraburkholderia sp. A3BS-1L. Next base: position 862,080 of record NZ_CP120445.1, read on the forward strand.
GGCGCCGGGCCTCTGGCTTCGTCAAAAATCCAGTTCGCAAATGCCTGGAGCGGCCCTGCACTCGATTCGATGGATTCAGGAAGAACGAGGCAGAAGTTTTTGACTACCCCTTTACCGTCGGGCCAGGGCGCGACCAAACGGCCTTGTTCGAGCTCCGTTCCGACGTAAAGACGCGGCACCAGCGCAACACCCAAGCCGGCTAGCGCCGCCTCGATCAGCATGGCATGGAGGTCATAGCGTGCGCCAACCGCCGAGTTGGTCAGCGCGATGCCGCACTCCTGGGCATAACGCTGCCAGGCGTCCGGATTCTGTCGCCGGTGCAGACGTGGCAGATCATCCAGCGATGCGTCTGCACCGGCGTCTTCGAGCAGCGCCGGACTGCAGACGGGCACCAGCACCTCCTCCCGCAGCCGATATCGATGCATCCCGGCCCACGCGGGGTGCTCAAAATGGATGGCTGCGTCGAAACCGCTACCCGCAAGAACGAACGGCTCCATGCGCTCGGCGATATGCACGGTGATGTTCGGATGCCGAGTCTGAAAACGCTTGAGCCGAGGGATAAGCCAACGGGTGGCAAAGGTCGGAATGGCGGCGATATCGATGCTCGCGCCTTCAACGGGCTGCCCCATCAGATACAGGCTGTCGCGTTCCAGCCGTTCGAGTATCTCGCGAACCTGCGCCGCGTAGCAAGATGACGGAAATCTGGCGCGTGCCAGCGAACGGGCACGCGGAAATTTCCTGATCGCGCGCCAGGTGTTCGATAGCTACAGGGACAAGCTTCGTACTATCGCTGAGGGGGACGTGCTCCCCGGTATCAGCGCGGTGCCGTTGCCGGGGCATACGGACGGTCACACCGGATACCTCCTTGAATCACGCGATCAGGGCGTGCTTGTCTGGGGGGATATCGTTCACTTTCCTCACATCCAGATTAAACGGCCAGACGTATCGATCGCATTCGATCAAAACCCGTCGCTCGCGGCCACTACACGGTCACGGCTTCTGGAGCGGGTCAGCGCGGACGGGCTTTTGATCGCTGGCATGCATTTGGGGGTGCCCGGTTTCGCGCGAATAAAGCGAACGACGGGCGAATACGGTCTGCATTACGAAACAGATGCCTGAAGCGACGCGCACGGCGATGCCGTGACCACCGCCTGATCAGGCGGTGATCCAGGCCCGCGCCTGTTCCAGCTCGTTGACGTGGAAGGCCTTGATTTCAGCCTTCGTGAAGAACCGCGCCAAATGCATCGATGCACGAATCCAGCCGGCGTCGGCCACCACGGCAGCGCGCGTGATCTTGCGGGCGAGGGGGACACCGAGCGTCATGTCGGTCCACAGCGCCTTCGGCTCGATGCCGCTGAAATGCTCGATGCGTTCGAGCACGCGGGTCTTGCCGTTCAGTTCGATATCGCTGCGCATGCGCTCGATGGTTTCGCGCAATTCGTGGTCGGTGATTTTACCTTCGACGGTTATTTCGACGACCGGGGAATCTGAGGTGGTGTGATACAGGATCATGGTGGACTCCTCGCTTGGGAGAGTGCGGCTCAGGCACGAATGCGCCTCGCGTTCGATAACGTCTTCATGGTACCCCTTTCCCATGCGGTTCTCAGCCGGGTTGAAGGTGCGGGCACTCTGTCTGGAACCAATAGTCAACCAGGCGCTGCGCCGCTTGTAGATCATCCGGATAGTACGGGTCGTCGAACCAGGGCGACGGGTCGTAACCCGCTTTCCTCAGGGCCGAGAGTTCGCTTTGGTGTTGCGCCATCGTAGGCGGCGCGTTGCTCTTCAGCGATGCAAGGTCGCGGCACTCCGTTGGACTGAGGTGCGGGCCGGCATAAGGCGGCGGCATGCCGCTGTAGACACAACCGGCGAGCAGAAGCACCAGCGCGGCAAGAAGTGCGGAGCGTATTCCTGGCGGATGCGGCTTTCTCATGGCGCGTGTCCTTTGCATTGAACGCGCTGGCGCCAGGCGGTGGCGTGCGTCCGGCCGGATCCAGCGTTGTGCGTTCTTTCACAAATTGTAGGCGCTATGTAGACGTTAGACGGCTGGAGGTGTCCGCCGGGCTCCATGACGTGCGAGCGTCATTTACGCGCCGCTGAACATGAAACGCCGAAACACGACACTCTTGATCCGATCGAGAAGGACAGCGAACAGGACGACGGCACAGATCAAGGCTCCAACGAGTTCCGGTCGGACGGCTGCCATCAGCGTTCCGGTTACGGCCATCGAACTCACCAGGACGACGTCGATGGCGCTCGCACACGCCATGAGCGTCCCGGGAGCGAACGCCCACATTCGCCCGTCGTTGCGGAGCACATAAACATTGGCCTGCGTCGTGAATACCAGCAGCAGGAACACGATTGTCTGCATTTGCCCGGCACTCAGCCCAAACTGGGTGCGCGCCACGCCATACAGCGATAGCGTGAACACAAGCGAAACGGCTGCGAGCACGGCTGAGGCGCCGACAAGCTGGCCGACTCGCCAGCGCTGGGGCTGGGTCGCCGGTCGGACGCGGTCGGCTGCGATGCTCATCGTGACGAAGTCATTGGCGAACAGCAGCAACACGATCAGCCGCGGCGAGATCACGAAGCCTTTGGTGAGCCAGAGACCCAGTGTGAGGAAAACGACGATCTCAAGTGTCTTGACGATTTTGTTGAGAACATACGTAAGCATGCGCCGGTGCACTTCGCGCCCTGTGCCGACCACGGTCAGGACACCGCTCAGACCCGGATCGGTCAGCACAACGCCCGCTGCGGCCTTGGCCACATCCGTGGCACTGGCCACGGCGATCCCGAGTTCGGCCTGCCGTAGCGCGGGCGCGTCATTGACGCCGTCGCCGGTCATTCCCGTGATGTGTCCTGCCCGTTGCAGCGCGCGGATGATGGCATGCTTCTCTTCAGGCAGCACGCGGGCGAAGATGTCGCATTTTTCGGGATGTCGCAGGTCGTCTTCGCGCGGAACGCAGATACGCGTGCCCAGCCCAAGTCGTTGTCCGATGGCCCGCGCGGTCTCCAGCGCGTCTCCGGTGGCCATGCAGACTCTCACGCCAAGCTGGCCTAGTTTGGCGATGAGTTCGGCAGCGTCCTCCCGAGGCGGATCGGAGAGGCCGATCAGGCCTACAGGCCGGATCGCGCCCACTGGACCCGCCGCAACCGCGAGCACGCGCGCGCCTCCAGCGGCCAACTCCCTTCCGGTGTCTTGCGCGGCCTGGCGTTGCGCCGCGCTGGCACCGCAATGTTCGAATACTGCGCTGGTCGCGCCTTTCAGGGCATGCCACTCCTGCCCATCGACGACGTAGATGCCTTCGCTGAATCGGCTTGCCGGATCGAAGGGCTGAAAATGCGCGCGCGCGGGCACCGGGGCAGTCTGCGCGCTTTTGCGATGGGCAAAAAGGATCGCGAGATCGAGCGGATCCTGCGATGCATCGTCGCTCGCCATTGCTGCAGCGCGCAAGACGGCGCCCTCGTCGGCGTCAGCCAATGCCTCGACCCCGACGACAGACAGGGCGTTCTGCGTCAATGTACCGGTCTTGTCGGATAGAAGGGTGTCCATGGCTGCAGCTTCCTCTACCGCAGGCAGCCTCGTGACGAGAGCCCCCTGTTTTGAAAGGCGTGTGCTCGCGATAGCCGTGGCCAGGGTGTAGGTCGCCGGCAAGGCGACCGGAACGGACGCGACGAGCAGCAGCAATGCGAACACCACGGTATCGCCCAACGGCAGACCATGCGTGACGGCGTAAAGGACGACCAGCACCACGAGCACGAGGTCGAAAGCGACGAGGCGCTTGACGATCGAGAAAATCGTGCGTTGCATATGGCTGGGCGCGCTGGACGTGCGCACGAGTTCCGCGGTCCGCCCGAAGCAGGTTCGCGAGCCGGTGGCAATCACTTCGCCGCTGGCTTCGCCCTGATGCACGATCGAACCGGTGTACGCGGGCTGCCCGGGACCGGCGTCGACGGCGAGAGACTCACCGGTCAGGGCCGACTGATCCAGCGTCACGGCTCCATCGAACAACGCGAGATCTGCGGGGATGATATCGCCCGCCCGCACGCGCACCACATCTCCGGGAACCAGTTGCGCGGCGGGACGACGGCTCCAATGCGCGTCGCGCAGCACGCGCGCGTTGACCTGCAATTGCCGGCGCAGCAAAGTCAGTGCGTCCTGCGCGCGCTGCTCCTGTACGAAGGCAACGAGGGCGTTGAAAGCGAGCAGAAACAGGATAACCAGCGCCTCCTGGCCACGATGAAGCATCACCTGCAGCGCGATTACCGCTTCGAGCATCCACGGCACGGGGCCCCAGAGCTTGCCGAGAAGCTGGCGCCATCGCGGCGTGCGAACCTCTTCGATGGCATTGACGCCGAATAATTGCAGGCGGCGTTGCGCCTCGGCCGACGCAAGTCCCGTCGCACGGTCGGTGGTCGGCAGGGCTTCGGCGGCGTCAGCGCGAGGTCCGGCGGCGATTGTCATCGTGATGCCTGGTCAGCGATGGTTGGGGTGCGCTGTCCGGTGCGGGCGCGACATGCGCCGGGCACCCTCGAGGCATATCGCGACGCCAGCCACTTGCGGTCATTTGCGCCTGTTCTGCGCGAAGTGAAGACGCGCGCGATCTGTCATTGTGCGGGGCGATCGCTGCGCGCGTTCAGGTTTGCCTTCAGCGCAGCGCTCATCGGCATTTTGAGGTTTGCGCCGCGCGGTGGAATCGGCGATTCGAACCACTTTGCGTACAGGCGCGTGAACTCGCCGCTCTTCATCAGCCGGGTCAGCGTGCCGTCGACGAGCCGTTTGAACGCCGGATCATCCTTTCGCACCATACACGCGTATGGCTCGATCTGCAGCGCCTCGCCGGCGACTTCCCACGTATCCGGGTCGCTTGCGTTCGCACGTAGCCCATAAAGCAGAACGTCGTCGAGTGCGAGCGCCGCCGCTCTATTGTTCGCAACGTCCTGCAGCGCTTCGGCGTAATCCTTTGCGAGCACCACGTCCGCTTCGATGCGCTGCGTGTTGAGTTGGCGGCGCAAGACCGTCTCATTGGTGCTGCCGCCGACGGTCGCGACGACCTTGTGTGCGAGACCCGCGTAGTCACCGATGTGTGATTCACGTTTGGCCATCAGTCGCGTGCCGGCATAGAAGTAGTTGATCGAAAACGCGACGTCCTTGCCGCGCGTCGATGTATTTGTCGTCGATCCGCACTCCAGATCAACGGTGCCGTTGACGAGCAACGGAATCCGGTTTTGCCCGGTAACGGGCATGTAGACGGTGCGCAGGTCCGGCTTTCGAAGTGTCTTTCGGACGTCATCGACAATGGCTTCGGTCACATCCACCGAAAATCCAACCGCCTTATGCGGCGTCAGCAGATAACTGAAGGGGACCGCGGATTCCCGATACGAAACGACGATCTGATTGGTTCGCGCAATCTTGTCCAATGTCTGGGCCTGAGCGGCCGTCAATGCGGCAAGGCCGACAAACGCTGCGGCGAGCGCCGCAATGGGTTGATGGATCATGATGCCTCCCGGGTCGCGATATGAGCGCTTGGTGGTGCGTTCTTCGTACGAATCGTAGCGGCTCGGCAGGCGGGACGAACGCGCTCCGCGCCCCATCGAGCAGCAGTCGATTCGGCTCGTAACCCACCATAAGGTCCCATTGACGGTATCCGATTGATTCAGGTCAATGGCTTCTTTCCCGTTGTAAAGCCGTCTTTGCCGCCGGCCATTCAAGGCATCGCGAAATGGGAAGGTGTTCGGAAATCCACGGGCGATCGTGCGGCGTCCCCATGGACATCGTCGGATTTTTGCCGGAACTATCGTCGAGCGTTGTCGAACCTTAGCAGCCGCAGAATGATGCGCGGCTGCTCGAATCTGGAGCAGAAATCGGATTCACCAAGGCGTTCGCGAACTCGAGGCAGCCTAGCGGCTACTTCTCGAACCAGTATTCGAACTCGGTATGGTTCTGGTTGAAGGTCTTGGAGTCGGAGGTTGTCTCTGCGCGCACGATGCCGCGAATACCGCGGAACTTGCCGGTACCGCCGGTGATATCCAACTCTGTGAGGTTCTTCAGACGGTTGCTGTCTGGCAGCTTGTGATTGAGGAAATATCCACGCGCAAAAATCTTGTCGCCGTTCTCCATTCGGTATTCGACATAGCTGCGTCCCAGGCCGTTCAGATCGGTCAGATCGCTGGTGGCGCGGATGACGGCTTCTTTCAGAACGATGCCTTCGATTGTCTGGTCTTTGCCGCCGTAATTGCGCACCAGCTCGTATAGCCGCAGTTTGTGGCCGGGCACGTCACCGACGTCGAGGACATACTGTTGCGTGTACTTGTTTCCGCTCGCTGGTGCATCGAATGCGGCGATATGCGTATCTTGCGCAATGGCGGTCGTGGAAGCGAAAAGCAAGCCGCATAGTGCCGCCATCATTCCAGGTTGCATGGTCTTCTCCCAGCGGGGAAACCTGAAGCACGCCAGCAAGATCGCGGGAGGCAAACGCAACGCGCCTGGATCGGCCGGCGAGGCCGGAGCCAGGGCGAATGCGTGTTGCTGGCGCATGCCGTGAAAGCCAGGGACGCCTAGGCCTTCAGCAGCTCAGCTGCGAAAGAATTTGCGTGCGCTACGGCCTCTTGCGCGTTGAGGAATACACCGAGCTGCTCCCAGTGCTCCTCGACCGCGTAGGTTCCGTTGATGCCGAGTGCTCTTTGAACGCGCAGCTGCGCCGCGTACCTGCCGTCCTCCAATGGTCGTGCTGTCGCAACCACCTTGTGCGGAAGGCCGGGTCTTTCCGGCTGAACCAACTGTACAGGGGCTCCGGGCGCCCCGATATTGTTTAACTCGTTCCTCGCGTTACAGTCCGGGCAGTAGAAAAACCACGCCTCGTCGTCACGACTGAGTCGGACCTGCCCACGAGCCAGCACGGCACGACATTCAACGTTTTCACAGATGAACGGCATCGCAGTCTCCGGAGTTGTTTGGAGGAAAGCCTAGCATGTCTGCGGGCGGCCGGCCATCGGCGATGGTGCCGTGCCTGAAGCCAAAATCCGCGCCATTTCGGAACCGACGTCGTGGCGTTATGGACTGCGGAGCCGCATTCGTATGACTACCGCGCAGACAGATCCTGTTGCGGGCGATTCGATGAAAGCGTTCTCGAAAGCGCCAACGGCGTAGCCGCTTCATCGAGCGCATCGAAAATACCCGATGCATCTTCGCAGCGATCAACCGCCTGCGCACTCACAATCTCATCCCAGAAGGATTCCGAACCATATTGCAGGCGCTGCGCATGCAAGCGCCGCGTATAAAGCTGCAGATCGAACTTCGCGGCAATGCCCATCGCGCCCAGCAGCCCATGCGCGCCGTTCGCGACCAGCGGCGCCGCTCGGCTTGCGCGCGCCTTGGCAATCGCGGTGGCGAGGCGCTGCTGCCCGCTGCGATGCGCGGCACAGCCCATCTGCGCAGCCGAGCGCGTGGCGGCAACGTGCCCCGCCATCGCGCTCAGTTGCTGCTGCGCCGCTTCGACTTTGCCGGATTTGCCGGATGTTTCGTCAACCCGCTCGCGCGCGTTTACATAGTCGGCCGTGATGTCGAGCACGCGCTGCATCGCGCCCGCCATTGTGGCGGCCGTCACAAGCGCGCCCAACTCGGCGATGCCGCGCGCGGGCAGCGTACGTGCCGTGCGCGTATCGAAGCGCACAGTCGCGTCCAGTCCGTCGCCGTGTTTCTCCACGCAGGCTGTGTCGAGCGAGACGAGATACACGCCTGCCGCAGTCTCGACCACGACCGCGTCGGCCACTTGTCCATAGGGCACGAAGGCCATGCGTTGCGTGGAGTCGGCAATCGCCAGCGCGATCGGGCCGCGTGGCGCGTCCACCTGTGCGGCAGCCAGCAGATGGCGCGCGAGCATCGTGTGCGCGGCGGGCAACGGCAAGGCGTGCTGGCCGAACGCGAACAGCACGCCAGCCGCCTCGGCGAGCGGCAAGTCGGCGCCGCCTTGCGCCTTGGGCACGAGCGCGTCCAGCAGTCCGAGTGTTTCGAGTTGCCGCCAGAGTTCGCGACCCGCGCGGCGGTTGTGCGCCGCCTCCACGCCGCGCACGAATTGCGGCGTGCAGAGGCTGGCGAGCACCGCTTGCGCCGAAGCGGTCAGCATGTCGTCCATTTGCATCTCCCCTGGGTTGGCGTCGTTCCAGCATTTTTTTGCGGGAGGCTCGCGAGCGCTGCCCGAGTCCGTCCGATTCTAGGATCGCGGTCAAGGCGAAGCAACCGGAAAAAATCGGCGCTGCCGCGATTGATGCTTTGTTTAAGGCCTTGCTTCATTGCTGGGACGACGAATTCTCATTGATTCGCAAGGGAATTCGGGCGCGGCAGCGAAGCTTCGGGGTATACGCGCAGGCCGTTCCGATTCGCGCATCAGTTCATTTCGAAATTGGAAATGACGTGATGTGCGTGCAGTAGTTGCGTATGCAATTGATCGGCGGCGTCGATGCGAGCGCCGAACGCGGCCGAGGGTTTTCCCTTGGCTGTCGGGCGCAACGGCCACCCTCAGGCGCGCACCTAGGGGCAATTGCCGACTTCCACCGAGCCGAACGCCGGCTTTCCCGAAAACTAATTGTTAGCGTGGCGGCGCTCGACCACACTGGCACCTGTTCGATAGTGGCAAGCCCGGTGTGCCAGTCGGCCCGTTGGACCGAGGCCACCGAATAATGATTCGATATGCGAAATAAAAAGATACGATAAGCCTTCACACAAAAGCCCTCGAGGCACCGGAGGAGACATGACTCGATTGAAGCCGCGCGTCGCGCAGGCATTCGCCGCACTCGCCGCACTGAGCGGCCTCTTCGCCCCGGCTCAGGCCCACGCCTCCGAATGGAAAGTGGGCGTCGAACTGCCGCTCACCGGGCCGCTCGCGCAGGCCGGCACGGAGATGTACCGCGGCATTCAGGTGGCCGCCGACATGTTCAACCGGCGTCATCCTCAGGACAAGATCACGCTGGTCACCATCGACGACGAGTCGAACCCCGCCAAGGCCGTAGCGGCGGTCGAACAGCTTGCCTCGCAGCACATGGTCGCCATCGCGGGCGCGGCGAACTCGAATTGCGCGGGCCCGGCCTCCGAGGCCGCGAGCAAGGCAGGGCTCGTCTACGTGACCTCGGGCGGCACCAGCGACGACATGGTCACGCGCGGTCTCAAGAACTTCTTTCGCGTGAGCAACACGCCCGGTTATACGAAGGGCATGGCGGGACTCTTCGAGACGCTCGGTGTGAAGTCGGTGGCCATCGTCTACTCGACCAAGGACGCGACTAGCGACCTCGCGCGCCAACTGGATGCGGCGCTCAAGGCCAAGGGCGTGACGACGTACCTGCATGCCTACGACCCTTCCATTCGCGACTTCAAGCCTCTCATCAACAAGGTGAAGCTGCAGGACAAGCCCGACGCCATGGCCATGCTCGGCTACGAGAACGACTACGTGGGCATTCTGCGCGCCTCGCGCGTGCTCAAGCCCGAGGTCAAGGCGATTGCGGCGCCGTGGGCCTTCGCGAGCCCGAAGTTGGCGCAGTCGTTTCCCGAACTCGTGCCCAACGTGTACGGCGCGACGGTGCTTGCCTCACCCGCCGACTATCGCTCGGCGGATCAGCGCGACTTCTCGGACACCTATCAGCGGCTCTTCAAGACCGTTTCGAACTATCAGTCGCAAACCTCGTTCGTCTACGCGCAACTGCTGTTCGACGCTGTCGCCAGCGCGCAGAAGGCGGGCACGCTCGACAAGGGCGGCCTTGCCGACACCCTGCGCGCCACGCAACGCGACGACACCTTCATCGGCAAGGTGAGCTTCGATGCGCGCGGCGACAACCCGCACTACGTCGCGCACATGGGCCAGTTCGCTGCCAACGGTCAGCTCGCGCTCGTCTGGCCGGCACAGTACGCCACCGCGAAACCCGTCTATCCGGGCGTGCCGTGGTGAGCCCGCGCGTTCTCGCGCAATAACGCTATAAAAAACGCCATAAAACCGGTTTGGAGAACTCGATGTCCCGCAGCACTTCTCGCAACACGAACAACGCCGGGCGCGGCAAAGGGCGCGAGTTCGCACGCGCAATGATCAACCTTGGCGCATGTGCGCTCGCGCTGCTAGCCGGCACACCGTCCGCGTTCGCCGACGTGTTGCCGGTGGGCGTCGAGTTGCCGCTCACGGGAGCCATGGCGCGCGCGGGCACCGCGCAGCTCGAAGGCATCAAGGTTGCGGCCGACCTGTTCAATCGCAGCAACGGCCAGCACAAAATCGCGCTCACCGTGATCGACGACGAAGCGCAGCCGGCCAAGGCCGTCTCCGCCGTGGAGAAGCTCGCTTCGCAAGGCGTGCTGGCGATTACCGGCGGCTACGGCTCGAACGCCGTGAGCCCGGCTTCGGAAGCCGCCGACAAGGCCGGTCTCGTCTACATCACCTCGGGCGCCGTCGACAGTGCGATCACCTCGCGCGGTCTCAAGCGCTTCTTTCGGGTGGGCCCCGCATCGGGCTATTCGAAGGCCGTGCTGGCGCAGCTGGATGCGATGGGCGTGAAGTCGGTGTCGATCGTCGCCTCGACAAAGCAGGCGACCACCGACCTGAGCAACGACGTCTCCACGAAGCTGCGCGCTAAGGGCGTGACGGTCACGGTGCATGCGTTCGATCCCACCATGACGGACTTCAAGCCGCTCGTGAACAAGATCCGCTTGCAGGACAAGCCCGAAGTCATGCTGATGATCGGCTACGAAAACGACTATATCGGCATCCTGCGCGCGGCGAAGGTTCTCAAGCCGCAACTGAAGGCGGTGATGGGCACATGGTCGCTTGCCACGCCGAAGATGGCCGCCGAGTTTCCCGACCTCGTGAACAACGTGATCGGCTGCGCGATGTTGCCGTATCCGGTGCAGTTCGCGAGCGCCGAGGGCAAGGCCTTCGTCGACGCCTTCGTGACCGCGTACAAGAAGGAACCGGACTACGCCGCCGAGTTCGCCTTCGTGCAATCGACGCTGCTCTTCAACGCGATGGCGCGCGCCGCCGACGCCGGCACGCTCAAGAAAGACGGCATTGCCGCGGAACTGCGCGCGAAACCGCAGGACACGCTGATCGGCAAGGTGAGCTTCGCGGCGAATGGCGACAACCCCTCGTTCGTGAACTACGTGGCGCAGATTCAGGGCGAACGCATCGTGATCGTGTGGCCGAAGGAGCACGCTACGGGCAAGCTCAACTATCCGGCGCTGCCATGGTGAGCGCGCCGCTTTTTTCGCAATCGCGGATTTGAAAGAGGAGGTCGCGATGAGCGAACTCGTATTGCAATCGCTGTACTCGGGGGTGCTCGTGGGCGGTGCGTATGCACTTGTCGCGCTCGGGCTTGCCCTCGTGTTCGGCTCGATGCGCGTCATCAATCTCGCGCATGGCGAATTCGTGCTGCTGGCGGCCTATATCGCCTATACGTTCGAGACGCGCCTGAACCTCAACCCCGTGTTCGCAATTCCAGCGGCGATTCCGGTGGTATGCGCGGCCGCGGTGGCCGCGTGGCATCTGGTGAGCCGCATCAAGAGCGACCGGGAGCTGAACTCGCTGATCCTCACCTACGGCATCGGCATCGTGCTCACCAACGCGGTGCTGCTGGGCTGGGGCGCCGACGTGCGCTCGACCGGCAACCCCTGGCTGCAAGACAGCGTGATGCTAGGCAATCTGCTTGCGATGCGCAGCGAAGTGCTGTCGTTCGGCATCAGCGTCGTGCTGATGCTCGCGCTCTGGTGGTGGCTCTCGCGCTCGTGGTATGGGCGCGCGGTGCGCGCGATCTCGAGCAACCGCGACGCCGCGCGCCTCATGGGCATCGATCCTCGCAAGACCGAGCTGGTCTCGTTCATCGTGGCGGGCGTGCTGGCCTCGTGCGCGGGCGTGTCTATCTATGCGTCGAGCGCCGTGCAGCCTTCGATTGGCGAGGCGCTCACCGTGAAGGCGTTCATCATCACGGTGCTCGCGGGCGTGGGCTCGATACCTGGCGTGCTGGCGGGCGCGATGCTGCTAGGCATTACCGAGGCGCTGACCGTCACGCTCGCGAGCTCCGCATTGCAGGAACTGGCCGGCATGCTGCTGTTCCTGATCGTGCTGTACGTGCTGCCCAACGGCCTGTTCGGCGTGGCGAAGAGAAGAGGGTGAGGCCGATGACCACCATGTCCAAACTGGCGTCGAAACCGCAGGCGGCACGCGCCTCCAGGCCCGCCGCGCGTCTTGTCGCGCTGGCCATGACGCTGGCGCTGCTCTATGTGGCCGTGCCGCTCGCGCTGGGGCACAACCTCTACCTGATGAGCCTGGCCGTGGCCTCGCTCACGATCGCGGCCATCGCGCTCGCGTGGGCCTTGCTCGGCAACCTCGGCGGCATGGTGAGCTTCGGGCACAGCGCATTCTTCGGCGTGGGCTCCTATATCTCGGCGCTGCTCACGCTGAAGGCGGGCTGGCCCGTATTCGCGGCAATCGCGGCGGGCGGCGTGGGCGCGGTTATCGCCTCGCTTGCCATGGCGCCGGCATTGCGCCTGCGGGGGCCGTACTTCGCGCTGGCCATTCTCGCGTATGCGCAAATCTTCCGCATCGTCGCGACCGAATGGTCCGGCCTCACGGGCGGTGCGAGCGGCCTCTCCAGCATTCCATCGTTGCCTGAAGTCGCGGGCTTCGACTTCGGCAGCAAGGTCGGCGGTTATCTGATCATCCTGACGATCGTGCTGGTCTTCGCACTGATCTATGCAAAGCTGCGCGGCTCCAACGTGGGGCTCGCGCTGCGCGCGATGCACGAATCGGAAGACGCCACGCGCGTGGTGGGCGTGAACAGCGTGATGCTCAAACTCGCGATGCTGATGCTCTCCGCGCTCATGACGGGCCTCGTGGGCGCTTTCAACGCGCACTACATCAACTTTCTCGAACCCGACTATGCCTTCAACGCGAGCTGGGCCGTGGTGCCCATCATCGCGGCGATCTGCGGCGGCTATCGCACCATACTCGGGCCGCTGGTGGGCGCGGTGTCGGTGTATCTGATCGATCAACTGGTGCTCAAGAGCCTGTTGCCCACCGGGCATCAGATTGTACTTGGCATGCTGCTCGTGGCGATGATCATCGTGAGCCCGGCGGGGCTGACCGCGCTGCGCCTGAAACGTACCCGGCGAGGTGTCTATGCAGCAGGCTGAAGGCAAGACTGCGCTGCAACTGCAGGACGTGTCGATTCGCTTTGGTGGCATCACGGCGGTGAGCGGCGTTTCGCTCACGCTCGACACGCACGACGTGGTGGGCCTCGTCGGCCCGAACGGCGCGGGCAAGACCACGCTGTTCAACGCGGTCTCCGGGCTCGTGCGTCCCACCAGCGGCTCGATCCGCTTCGCGGACGTGGACCTGCTCAAGACGCCGCTGTACCGGCGTGCGCGCATGGGCATCGGGCGCACCTTCCAGGTGCCGCAGCCCCTGCACGAACTCACGGTGCGCGAGAACCTCGTGGTCTCGCAGCGCTTTGGCGCCGGCCACGTGGACGACGCGCGCATCGACGAGATTCTCGAATTCATGGGCCTCGCCGGCAAGGCGCAGCGCAACGCGGCGACCGAACTGGCGCTCACCGAGCTCAAGGCGCTCGAAGTAGCGAAGGCGCTAGCGACCAATCCCAGGCTGCTTCTGCTCGACGAAGTGCTGGGCGGCCTGGAGACGGCAACCAAGCGGCGCTTCATGAAGACACTGATCGACGTGCATGAGCGCTATCAGGTAGGCATCCTGATCATCGAGCACGACATCGAGACGGTGATGAACCTGTGCCGCCGCGTGGCTGTGCTCAACTTCGGCAAGCTGATCGCCGACGGGCCGCCCGCCGAGGTGTTCCGAGATCCGGAGGTCGTGCGCAGCTACACCGGGGAGGCGGCCCATGCTTGACATCGTCAAAGTGCGCGCGGGCTACGGCGCGATCAACGTGCTATGGGACGTATCGCTGAACGTGGCGAGCGGCGAGGTGACCACCATCGTCGGCCCGAACGGTGCGGGCAAGACCACGCTGCTGCGCGCGATCATGGGGCTCGTGCCGGTCGAGCACGGGCAGATCCTGTTTGACGGCGCACCGCTTGGGGGTGTGCCCACGTGGCAGATGGCGCAGCGCGGCATTGCGATGGTGCCCGAGGGCCGCATGATCTTCCGCGATATGTCGATCGAGGAGAACCTCATGCTGGGCGCATTCGCGAAGACGCGCCGCGCCGGGGCCGCCCGGCAGATCGAGGAGGTCTACGCGCTTTTTCCGCTGCTCAAGGAGCGCCGCGCGTTGCCTGCGGGCACGCTCTCGGGCGGCCAGGCGCAGATGCTCGCGCTCGGGCGCGGCCTGATGTCCGCGCCGCAACTGATGCTGATCGACGAGCCATCGCTCGGGCTCGCGCCCGTGATGGTGCAGGAGGTGTTCGCGATCCTCGAACGGCTGAAGGCGGCGGGCCGCACGATCGTGCTGGTCGAGCAGAACACCCATATGGCGTTGCGGCTGGCGAATCAGGTCTACCTGATGCAGGGCGGCAAGGTTACGTTCGCGGCGCGCGCGAACGAGGTGGATGTCGAGGCGCTGCACGACAGGTACTTTGCGCGCTGAGGGTTCCGGGCGGGTGCAAAACCGGGATGCGCGGTCAATTCCAGATATCGTCAAGGGAAGCGGGATATCGGCCGCTTCATGGTGCGCCGTGGCGAACGCTAGCGGCATGAAGTCTGCGGCTGGTCCCTCGAAGATGGCCCGCGCTGGCTCTACAGCACGGGCCGGTTTGGCGCGACAATAGATGGATTATTCTCGCAGGGCGCGCGGGTCGGCACACCGTTAGCGCCCGCCCACCCGTGGAGCCGCCATGTACGTCCCAGCCCATTTCGACGAGTCCCGCACCGAGGTCCTGCACGCGCTCATCGCGCAGCATCCGTTCGGCACGCTCGTCACGCACGGCGCAAACGGCCTGGACGCCAATCACATTCCGTTCGAACTCCTTGCCAATGAAGGCGCGCTCGGCACGCTGCACGCGCATGTCGCGCGCGCGAATCCGCTCTGGCAGGAAGTGGCCGACGGCGGCGAAGTGCTAGCCATCTTTCGCGCCGGCGACGCCTATGTTTCGCCCACCTGGTACCCGAGCAAACACGAGACGCACCGCCAGGTGCCCACCTGGAACTATGTCGTGGTGCACGCGCATGGCCGCATCCGCATTCGTGACGACGAAAAATTCGTGCGCGGCGTGGTGGCGCGCCTCACGCGCACCCACGAGGCGAACGAGGCCAGGCCCTGGAAAATGGGTGATGCGCCGCAGGACTATCTCGACACCATGCTCAAGGCCATTGTGGGGCTGGAGATCGAGATCACGCGCCTCGTGGGCAAGCGCAAGCTCGGACAGAACAAGGACGCGCGCGACATACACGGCGCAGGCGATGCGCTCGTGGCGCGCGGCCACGACGACCTGGGCCTGCAGATGCTCGAAATTGCCACGCACAAGGCCGGGCAGGGCTGAAGCGCGCGCGGCGGATTCGCCTTAGCGCGCGTGGATCGATAGCCGCGAGTGGCCGATCCCACCGCCTTTGTCCACGCGGATCTGCGTGGCAATGCGCTCCTTGAGGCTGTCGACGTGGCTGATTACGCCGATCATCTTGCCGCTGGCGTTGAGCGTATCGAGTGCATCGAGCGCGATTTCCAGCGTATCGCCGTCGAGCGTGCCGAAGCCCTCGTCCAGGAACAGCGAATCGATCGAGGTCTTGTGGCTCACCAGATCCGAAAGCGCGAGCGCCAGCGCGAGACTCACGAGGAAGCTCTCGCCGCCCGAAAGCGTGCGCGTGTCGCGCGTGGCGTCGGCCTGCCAGCCGTCGACAATCTCCAGTTCGAGTTCGCCCGTGGACTTGCGGCGCAGCAGATAGCGCGCGTGCAGGCGGTCGAGATGGCGGTTCGCGAGCGCGAGCAGATGGTCGAGCGTGAGCCCTTGCGCGAAGCGGCGGAACTTGTCGCCCCTTGCGGAGCCGATCAGCGCGTCGAGCCGTTGCCAGAGATCGGCGTCCTGGGTTTGCGCTTCGATTTGCTCGAATAGCGCGCGCTGGCTTTCGCGCTGCTGCGCATCGCGTGCGAGCAGCCCGCGTTGCTCGCCTAACCGTTCGGTGAGCGCGGCGCTTTCCTTCTCCACCGTTTCGAGTTGCGCGTCCAGTGCGTCGGCGCTGGCCTCGGTGAGCGCTTGCGCTTGCAGGCGTGCGAGCTTGTCGCGCACGCTTTGCAGCAGCGCGCCAGCTGTCTGTTGCTCTTGCTCATGTTGCTGCTTGAGCGTCTGAAGCTGCTTGCGCGTCTCGGCAGGCAACAGCGCCGCGAGGAACGCGATGTGATCGGCAAACGGGCTGTTGGCGAGCGCTGCTTGCCATGTTTGCGTGGCTTCGTCGAGCGCGGCGCGCTGCTGTGCGAGCGTGCGTTCGAGATGGGTGCGCTGGCCGTCGAGCGTGTCCAGTTCGCGCGTGAGCGCATCGGCGCGCGCCACGCCGGCTTCGAATGCTTCCGCTGAGGCATCTTCCTCGCTATCGCTGCTGTGATCGATGTCGTCGAACAGGGAGGCCGTCTGGTTCCGGCGTGCCGGATCAATTGGTTCGGACGTCGACATTTCCATGCCGACGGCCTTGCAGCGCTCGCGCCATCCCTGGACTTGCGCCTGCGCGGCGTCGCATTGCACGCGCTGGCGCACGAGCGCCTGTTCGAGCGCTTGCAGGCGGCGCTGCGTGTCTTGCCACGTGCGCCATTCGACCTCGCGTGCTTGCAGCCACGAAGCCGTGTCTTCGGGGACGGCTTCGAGCTGGTAGCCTCCTGCGCGCACCGCGTCGAGCAAGGTGCTGGCCTCGCGGTCGAGGTCGGCTTGCAGCGCGTCGCGTTCATGTGCGATCTCGGCAAGCCGCGCCTGCATGGCGTTGAGCGATTGCTCCAGCAACGCTGCATCAGCGCGCGCCGCCTGCAATGCGTCCGAGCAACGGTTGTTTGCCTCGCGTGCGCGAGCGAGCGCTTCCTCTGCCTGCTCGGCGGCGTCCAGATGCTGCTTGAGTTGCTGCGAAGTTTTCCCGGCTGATTCGCGAGCCGCTGCAATGCCTTCCGAATCTTGCCAGCCCGTCTCGCCAGTTGCGGGCTGCGCGGGGAGCATCGCGACGATCGCGTCCCATTCCTCGCGGCCCTGAGCGCCGCGCGTGGCGAGCTGCTCGTGCTGCGCACGCTGCTGTGCCTGGGTCGCGCGCAGCGCCGACAAGGCCTCCGAGCCTTCGCGCAGACTCCGCTCGGAGACCTGCAGCTCCGCGCGAATCGCCTGCAAAGCCGTTTGCGTCGCCGACACATCGAGTGCGCGATATGCCTCGATTGCCGGGTGCTCGTGCGAGCCGCAGAGCGGGCAGGCCTCGCTGGGCCGCAATTGCTCGCGGTGCTGCGCGAGGCTGCGGATGATTTGCTCCTGTTCGAGCAGCTTCTGCTTGTCGGCCTCGCGAGCCCGGCATTGCGCATGCGTCTGCTGCAACGTCTTGAGCCCGGCGTCTCGAGCGTCGATCTCCCGCTCCACGCGCGCCAGATTGGCCGCGAGCGCGCGCGTTTCCGCGGCGATCGCACGGCGGCGCTCCGCCACGGCTTCCAGTTGCTGCCAGCGGGTGAACGTTGCTTGTCCCGCCTGCCATGCGTCGCGCAGTTGCGCGAGCGGCCGGCCCGCAAGCCGCTGGGCTTGCGCGGCATCCAGCTTTTGCACGTTTGCGTCGGACTCGGCTTTGGCGCGCTCGGCGGCGGTGAGCTTCGCAGCATGCTTTTCGCGTTGCGCGCGCTGTTCGCCTTGTTGCCGCTGCAGATCGGCGCGCAGTTTTTCCCGCGCGGCAACATCGGCTTGCATGCGCCGGCGCTGATCGAACTGCTGACGCCATGCGCCGATCCGCTCGCCAAGCTGCGCGAGATTTTCATTGGCGCGGCAAAAGGCATCGAGTTGCTGCTTCTGCGCATCGAGCTTTTCGAATTCCGCGCGTGCGCCACGCGCGAGGCTCGCGGCAAGCGCGGTGGTCTTGCCGTACGCGCGCCGTTGCGCAGTGAGCCGCTGCGTGCGGTCGCGGTGCAACGCAACGAGGTCCGCGCTGGATTGCCGGCATGCTGCTTCCGCTTGCTGCGCAGCTTGAAACGCGGGGCGCAGCGCTTCCGCTGGCTCGCTTGCCGCAAGCCGCCCGAGTTCGGGCGCGGCGGCATCAAGCGCGCTCACCGCCGTGGCCAGGCGCGCCTGCGCCGAATTCGCATCGGTTTCGGCCTGAGCGAGTTCGCGACGCCACTGGCGCTGGGCATGCAGCGTTTTCGCGTGCGTGGCGAACGCGCTCAACTGGCCCGTGAGCGTGCCGATTTCCTGCTCCATCGCCGCGCGCTGTTCGGCGCTCAGCAGTTCCATGCCGTCCGCTTTGGCGCGCAGTTGCTTGAGTGCGTCGCGCGCCTCGCCCGCGCGCTCGAATACCTTGCGCGAAATGTCGCCGTAGATTTCGGTGCCGGTGAGCTCTTCGAGCAATTCGGCGCGGTCGTTCGCGCTGGCGTTGAGGAACACCGCAAAGCCGCCTTGCGCGAGCAGCATCGAGCGCGTGAAGCGCGGAAAATCGAGCCGCGTGATTTCCGTCACACGCTTGAGTTTCTCGTTGATGTGAGTCGTGAGGATCGTGTCGCCGCCTGCGCCGCCGGGCAACACGCTCGCCAACTCCACGCGCGGCGCCTGCAATGCGCCGTCGACCTTGTCGCGCGCGCGGCGCTGGCTCCAGAACGCGCGATACACGCCACCCTTCACTTCGAAGACCACTTCCGCGAGGCAGTCCGCGGTATGGCGCGTCATGATCTCGTTCGCCGACGCGGACACCGTCTTCAGGCGCGGCGTTTCGTGATAGAGCGCGAGGCAGATCGCGTCGAGCAGTGTGGACTTGCCGGCCCCCGTGGGCCCGGTGATGGCGAAGAGGCCGTTATCGGCGAAGGGCGGCTGGGTGAAGTCGATATGCCACTCGCCCTTGAGCGAGTTCAGGTTCTTCAGGCGCAGGCTGCGGATCTTCATGCCTCGCCCTCCACGGTGGCGACGAGCACGCTCTTGTAGCGCTCGGTGAGCGCGGCGCGTATGTCGTCTTCCAGCGTTTCGTGTGCGAGACGCTGCGCGAACACGTCGAGCGGATCGAGCTCGTCGAGCGTCACGCCCGCGCTGCCCGACCACTGCGCCACGGCATTGCCGCGTTCGCGGCGAATGCGCAGCACTTCGAGCGGCAGGCCTTCGGCCATCGCCTGGATGCGCGCGGGCAGGTCGGCCAGATAGTCGTCTTCGGCCACCGTTACTTCGAGCCAGACGGGCCGCTCCGGCGAGGCGTCGCACGCGGCTTGAGCGACCTGAGCGACCTGAGCGACCTGAGCGACCTGAGCGAACGCGCCGGGCAGCGACTTCAGATTGCCCCGCAGGGCGACGAGCGGCTGAAACACCGGCACCGGAAGGGGCGTGACGGCTTCGAGGCCAGTCTCGCCCAGATCGACGAGCAGGACCTCCTTCTGTTGCGCGGCTTCATCGAAGCTCAGCGCGATGGGCGAACCGCTGTAGCGGATATGCGCGAGGCCGCCCACTTTCTGGGGCCGATGGATATGCCCGAGCGCGAGGTAGTCGACGTCCGGGAAAGCGCTGGTGGGGAACGCATCGAGCGCGCCCACGTAGATCTCACGCACCGATTCGCTCGCGCTCGCGCCCACCGTGGTGAGATGGCCCGTGGCGATGAGCGGGACATGGCGGCCAAGCTGCGCGCTCAATAGTTTGCGCGTGCTCTGCGCTTGCGCGTGGACGGCCTGATAGTAAGCCTGGATAGCGAGTTGCAGCGATTGCTGCTTTTGCTCGGCGCTCTGGCCATATTCGCTCTGCGTGACGTCGCGCGCGCGAATGAAGGGCACCGCGCAAACCACGCAGCCCGGCGTGGCGCCCGCGCCGCCGCCGCCGCGTTGCGGCAACACGCGCACCTGGTTCGCGGGCGCATCGGCGGCCGGAACCACGCTTGCCGAGAGCTGCTCCAGCAACGCGCTGCTTTCGCGCAGCGTCGCCACCGAGTCGTGATTGCCGCCGAGCAGCAGCAGCGCCACGCCGGCCGCGTGCAGGCGCACGACAAGCTGGCTATAGAGCTCGCGCGCGTAGCTCGGCGGCGTGCCGGTGTCGAAGATGTCGCCGGCGATCAGGACCGCATCGACAGCGTGCGCGTCGACTTGAACCATCAGCCAGTCGATGAGCTGCTGATGTTCGGCCTGGCGGCTCTTGCCCATGAAGTTCTGGCCCAGATGCCAGTCTGAGGTGTGAAGGAGGCGCATGCGGGGCGGATTTCGTTGGAGAGGCGGCCCGCGTGGTGCGGCTTGAAGCGGGCGCGAGTGGGCAATTGTAGTGCAGGCGCTGCGCCGGAGTTCGATGGGGGCGGTGCGCAACCCGATGGCGTGATGGCTGACGGGAGTGCGCTTCGCGCTATCATTGCCTCCATTACCGAATGCTTGAGGCGGGTTCGCCGGAGGCCACCCGATTCGAGCCGATTATTCAGCCGATCCAAGCCACCCATGGCCACAAAGAAAACGACTGGCAAGCGCGCCGCGCCGCCACCCGAGGAGATGCGCGACGACATCGACGCCGCCGAAACGGACAGCAACGCCGACAATAGCGCGGACGCGAACGCCGATGCAGAAGGCGCGCTGGCGTCCACCTATCTCGTGCCGGGGCTCGAGCGCGGGCTGCGCATCCTCGCCGAATTTTCGGCGCGCGAGCCCGTGCTGGGCGCGCCCGAACTGTCACGGCGCATCGGCATTCCGCGCACGACCACGTTTCGTCTCTTGCAGACGCTCGAAGCGCTCGGCTTCATCGAACGCGCCAACGGCGACCGGCAGTACCGGCTGAGCGTGGCGGTGCTGCGCCTCGGCTTTGAATATCTGAGCTCGCTCGAACTCACCGATTTCGGCACGCCGGTGCTGGAGCGCCTGCGCGACGCGACCGGCCTGTCCACCCATCTGCTGATACGCGACGAGCGCGACGTGGTGTTCGTGGCGAAGGCGCAAACGCGCGAGCCGATGTTCAGCTCGGTGAAGGTCCATGTGGGCACGCGCCTGCCCGCGCATGCGACCGTGCACGGCCAGGTGCTGATGGGAGACCTCACGCTCGCCGACTTGCGCGCGCTCTATCCTGAGAAGCAGCTCGAACGCTATACGGACCTCACGCCCGCGACCGTGGCCGACCTGTATGCGCGCGTGCGCGAATTCGCCCAGCAGGGCTATGCGGTGAGCGAAGCCTCGTTCGAGACCGGCATTTCGGTGGTGAGCGCGCCGGTGCGCGATCAGTCGGGCCGCATCGTGGCCGCGCTCACGGCGACCGTGCCGCGCTCGGACATCGGCGAGGCCGAGCGCGCGCCGCTGGTGGCCGCGGTGTGCGCGGCGGCACTGGATTTGTCGACGCGGCTCAATTACCGGCCCGCGCCCACCGACCCCACCGCGGCCCAGGCGGCTCTGGCCAATCAGGCGCCAGCCGCCGCGGCGCGCAGCCGGGGCGTTCACACACCCTGATGGGTTTCGGCGCGCGCGCCGCGCGCCAACGTCCGGCTATCAGAACGAATGGTGGATGCCGGCGAGCACGATGGCCTGATTGCGCCCGCTCGACACGCCCGCGGTGAAGAAGGCGGCGTTCGCCTCGGAGTTGGCGCGCTGGTAGAGCGCGTTCACATAAACCTGCGTGCGCTTCGACAGCGAGTACACGTCGCCGATCATCACCTGAGTCCAGCGGCGGCCGTCCAGCGTGGAGGTGGCCGCGCCGCCCACGACGCTGTTGAACGCCGTGAACTGGTAGTTCGCGCCGGCGTCGTAGCTCTGGAACGTGTCCGAGTGGCCGTTGGATTCCAGCTTGGTGCGCGTATAGAGGCCGTGCACGAGCAGTTTGCCGAACGAATACGACGCGCCGACACCCATGTTCTCCACCTTGTCGGCCATATACGTGGCCGAGGGCTGGCCCTGGAACGTCGGGACGATGCCCGTGGTGGCGATCGCCACCGCGCGGTTGTGCTCGTTCGACCACGCGGCGCCAGCCTTGAATGGGCCGTTCGCATAACCAAGCGAAAAGCCCATCGTGCGGCCGGTCGAGAAGTTCGTGGTGTTGCCGAAGCCGAACATCGCGCCCGCCGTGAAGCCGTACCAGCTGGGCGAGCGGTATTTCACCGAGTTGTCATAGGGCACCACGCTGGTATCCGCGAGCTGATCGATATTGCCCGGATGGAAGGCGTACCAGCTCTGCCCCAGATACGCCGTGCTTAGCGGGGAAAGCACGTCGAATGAAAACGGTGTTTGATGGCCGAACGTGAGGGAGCCAAACTTGTCCGAGGCGAGACCCACGTACGCCTGGCGATTGAACAGCGTGTTGGCCTTCGCCATCGCGCCCGTGTTCGTGTAAAAGCCGTTCTCCAACTGGAAGATCGCCTTGAGGCCGCTGCCCAGATCTTCCTGGCCGCGCAGGCCCCAGCGGTCGGGCTGTGTGTTGCCCTGTTCCATCATCCACTTCGAATGGCCGCCCACGTTGCTGATGTAGGCCACGCCCGCATCCAGACTGCCATATAGCGTGACGCTGCTCTGCGCCCATGCAGACGAGACGGCGCAGATGCCCGTCAACCCCGCGGCAATGAAGTGTTTCAAGTTGGTACTCCTGATCGTATGACGAAAAGCCAGGTTGATCGCCCGGCAGACCCAATTTCCTCGGACTGGTGCGGCGTGCTTCCAGCACCGTTACGCACGCTTTATTATTTGTTCCACCTATGGTTATATGTGCTGTATGTGGAACGTTTTGAGCAGTATAGTAACTATCGCGCGACGCCAAAATACTTTTTTGGGACGGTAGTTCCCCCAGGTGCGGACCCGCCGTTGTTTGCTCCACACGCGCGTAAGTGCCTGCGCTGTAGGCGTTTTGGCAACTTGAGCGGGATCTTGCGCAACGTTGATCATGTCCTTTTCAGAGATGCGCTCGGTGTTTTCCCCAGGAGCCATGAATTTCTGTTTTCTCGCCGCCTGAACGTTTCTATAATTGACCATACACGAACTGATGTTCCGTATGTGGAACATAGCTGATCGGGAAAGGTGAGAAATGGCTGAAGAATGGCGTTGCGCCGGACATGCCGGCGATCTGTCCGAAGATGCGCCGATCGAGTACAAGCTCGACGGCACGGAGATCGGCATCTACAAGGTGGGAGACGCGCTCTATGCGCTCGAAAACGTCTGCCCCCATGCATACGCGTTGCTGACGCAGGGCTTCGTCGATGGTGACACCGTCGAATGTCCGCTGCACGAAGCCGTGTTCCATATCCCAACCGGGAAGTGCCTCAAGGAGCCCGGCGGCCGCGATCTGAAGACGTACGCAGTGCGACTCGCCGGCGAAGAAATCCAGATCAAGGTGGAATGACATGCGAGAAGTCCCCGTGAAATTCAATCCGTGGCTCAAGCCCTGGCTCGCGCCGCAACCCAACAACGTCGCTGGCAAGGGCGTGATCGAGCAGCCGGGCCAGACCGAAAACATGGTCTGGCAAACGCGCAAGGCCGAGCCCACGCAATATGAGAACGATTTCGGCGATGCGCTAGAACAGGTGTTCGAAGCAGGCGCCGCCGAACTCGATGAAGTGGTTGCGGGCCTGAACCGCATCGGTTTTCGCACGCCAGAAGGCGCGGCATGGAACGCCGAGCGCCTCGCCGCCGAATTCCGTCTGCTTGCTGAATAAGCCAGCGCCCGGAACCACGGAAACACTGAACACGGAGACCCCACATGACGTCCCCCACGCCTGAAGCCGCCGGCGGCGCCGACCCGATTCGCGCCTATCTCGACCGCGGCATCAAGAACTACTGGTACCCCGTTGCGCCCAGCTGGCAAGTGGGCAACGCGCCCATCGGCATCACGCGCCTTGGCGAGCAGATCGTGCTGTGGCGCGATCAAGACGGCTCGGTCCACGCACTCGAAGACCGCTGCCCGCACCGCGGCGCGCGCCTCTCGCTTGGCTGGAACCTCGGCAACCGCGTGGCGTGCTGGTACCACGGCATCGAAGTCGACGGCAGCGGCACGGTGCAGAACGTGCCCGCCGTTTCGGCGTGCCCGCTCGAAGGCACGAAGTGCGTGAAGTCGTATCCGGCGCAAGAGCATGCCGGTGCAGTCTTCCTGTGGTTCGGCGACGAAGCGCACAAGGAACCGGCACCGCTGAACTTGCCCGAAGAACTCGTGGGCGAGGAGTACGCGAGCTTCCTTTGCATGTCCAACTGGAAGTGCAATTACCAGTACGCGATCGACAACGTGATGGACCCGATGCATGGCGCGTATCTGCACGCGACCTCGCACTCGATGGCCGAAGGCGACAAGCAGGCCGATATGCGCGTGCGCAAGACCGAGTCCGGCCTGATGTTCGAAAAAGTCGGCCAGCGCGACGTGAACTTCGACTGGGTCGAACTGGGCGAAACCGGCTGCCTGTGGATGCGCCTCGCGATTCCGTACAAGAAGAAGTTCGGGCCGGGCGGCAACTTCGGCATCATCGGCTTTGCGGTGCCGGTCGACGGCGACAACTGCCAGGTCTACTTCTGGCGCACGCGCAAGGTGCAGGGCTGGCAGCGCGACGCATGGCGCTTCCTTTATCGCAACCGCCTGGAAGGCCTGCACTGGGACGTGCTCGAGCAAGACCGCTACGTGCTGGAAAGCATGGCGCCGAACGCACGCGATCACGAATTTCTTTATCAGCACGACGTGGGCATGACGCGCGTGCGCCGGATGCTGCGCCAGCGCGCCCAGCAGCACTTCGCCGAACTCGATGCGCTGCGCGCCCAGCAAGCCAGCGCCACGCAAGAAGCAGGGCACAGCCATGCATGACGCCACGCTTGCGGCGCAAGCCTCGCTCGCCGGCCGCCGCGTGATCGTCACGGGCGGTGCGCGAGGACTCGGCGCGGCGTTCGTCACCGCGCTGGTTCAAGCTGGCGCATGCGTGACCTTCGGCGACGTGCTGCACGAAGCGGGCGAGGCGCTGGCGAAGTCGCTGGCGGCCAGCGGCCATGACGTGGCGTTCGCGCCGCTCGACCTCGCGCAGCCCGAGAGCATTACGGCTTTCGTCGATGGCGCCGCGCACCGCATGGGCGGCGTGGATGCGCTCATCAACAACGCGGCCATCACGAACTCGGGCGGCAAGTTCGCACACGAAATCAGCGTGGCCACGTGGGACGCCGTGATGGACGTGAACGTGCGCGGCACCTGGCTCATGTGCGCGGCGGCGCAGCGCTGGCTGCGCGAGTCGGGTCGCGGCGCCATCGTCAATATCGCTTCGGATACCGCGCTATGGGGCGCGCCGAAGCTGCTCGCCTACGTGGCGAGCAAGGGCGCCGTGATTGCGATGACGCACTCGCTCGCACGCGAGTTCGGCGCGGACGGCATCACCGTCAACGCCATTGCGCCGGGCCTCACTGAAGTGGAAGCCACGGCCTACGTGCCGGCCGAGCGTCACGCGTACTACCTCGAAGGGCGCGCGTTGCAGCGTGCCCAGGTGCCCGAGGACGTCTCGGGCCCGGTGTTGTTCCTGTTGTCCGACGCGGCGCGATTCGTGACCGGACAACTGCTGCCGGTGAACGGCGGCTTCGTGATGAATTGATTTCGTAGAACTGAAGACGCGTTCGAAAGAACCCAAGGAGAAAGCAATGGCCGATGTCGAGATCGAGAGCAAGTCGTGGGATCGTCCCGCCGATGCGAGTTTTGACGACTGGATGAACAGCCGCGTGGCGCGCTACGAAACGCGCCGCTACGACTGGGACGCCCTGAAGTTCCAGGCCGATTACGACCCGAAGTACCGCCGCGCGCAAATGCGCTACGTGGGCACGGGCGGCACCGGCGTCGCGAAGGACGTGAACACCGTGCCGGCTGGCAACTTCACGTTCTCGACCATGGTGATTCCGGCCGGCAACATCGGCCCGAGCCATATTCATATGGACGTCGAGGAAATCTTCTTCGTGCTGCGCGGCAAGATGAAGGTGATCTGCGAGAAGGACGGTGAGACCTGGGAAGCCGTGCTCGGCGAGCGCGACCTGATCTCGGTGCCGCCAGGCGTGTATCGCACGGAAATCAATATCGGCGAAGAAGACGCGCTGATGTGCGTGATGCTCGGTTCGCCCAAGCCCATCACGCCGACTTACCCGCCGGATTCACCGCTCGCAAAGATCAAGCGCGAAGCGAAGTAAGGCGAAAGCGTCAAACCAGTCACTTGCGAAGCCCAACGGAACCCGAAGTCATGAACGAAGCGATGCACACAGCCGCCTCATCAGCCGCCGCGCTCGAAACGCGTCTCGCGCGCTTTGTGCTGCGCGACGCGCAAGCCGGCGAGGCGCGCGTGAGCTATCGCGAAGCCGTGGATGAGCGCGGTAAAGAGGCACTGCCGCTCGTGCTCCTGCATGGCATCGGCTCCGGCGCGGCTTCGTGGGTGCAGCAGTTCGAAGCATTGGGCGAGTCGCAGGACAGACCGCGCCGCGTGCTTGCGTGGGATGCGCCGGGTTACGGCGCTTCCACGCCGGTCGCGAACGCGTCACCCGTCGCCGCCGACTATGCGCGCGTGCTGGCCGACTGGCTCGACACGCTCGGCATCGAGCGCTGCGTGCTGGTGGGGCATTCGCTCGGTGCGATCATCGCGGGCGCTTTCGCGGCCTGGCATCCCGAGCGCGTGGCGGGCCTGCTGTTGATTTCTCCCGCCGCCGGCTACGGCGCAGCCGAAGCGGCCGTGCGCGAAGGAAAGCGCGATGCGCGTCTCGCGATGCTGGCCGAACTCGGCCCCCAGGGCCTTGCGGAGAAGCGCAGCGCCAATATGCTTTCGCCGCACGCGAGCGCCGATGCGCGCGCGTGGGTGCGCTGGAACATGGCGCGCGTCGTGCCGCAAGGCTATGCGCAGGCCACGCATCTGCTCGCGAATGCCGATCTCGCTACCGACCTCGCGCGCTGCGCCGGCAAGGTGCGTATGGCCGTTGCCGTGGGCGCGGAAGACACGATTACCCCGCCGCCGGCCTGCGAGCGGCTTGCGCACATTGCGCAGGCGCCGTTCCAGACCATGCCGCGCGCGGGCCACGCAGGCTATATCGAGCAGCCCGCCGCATATAGCGCGCTAATCGATATGTTCTGTGCTGAACATTAAGTACTACGGAGCTTAGAGGCATGACACCCGACGTCGCCAACGCGTCCCCCGACGCCGACGCAGACCGCAACGACACGAGTTACCGCGTGCCGGGTCTGGAGCGGGGCCTGCGCATTCTGACCGAATTCTCGCCGCGCGAGCCGGTGCTCGGCGCGCCCGAACTGTCGCGCCGCCTCGGCATTCCGCGCACCACGGTGTTTCGCCTGTTGCAGACGCTGGAATCGCTGGGCTTTCTGGAGCGCGCCGACCGCGACCGCAACTATCGCCTCGGCGTGGCTGTGCTGCGGCTCGGTTTCGAATACCTGAGCTCGCTCGAGCTGACCGATCTCGGCCTGCCGCTGATCGAGTCGCTGCGCGACGACACCGGGCTCACCTCGCATATCGTGATTCGCGACGGACGCGACATCGTGTTCGTCGCCAAGGCCCAAAGCCATGCGCCCATTTTCAGCTCGGTGAAGGTCAACGTGGGCACGCGCCTGCCAGCGCACGCCACCACGCACGGCCAGGTGCTGATGGGCGATCTCACGCTCGACGAATTGCGCGCGATCTATCCGGAGCCCCAGCTCGAACGCTTCACGCCCTCCACGCCGGAAACGGTCGAAGCGCTCTATGAGCGCATTCGCGAGGACGCGGAGCGCGGCTACGCCGTGAGCGAGTCGTCGTTCGAGCGCGGCATCTCGGTGGTTTCCGCGCCGGTGCGCAACGACACGGGCCGCATCGCGGCCGTGGTGACGACGACCATTCCGCGCCCCGGCATCGACACGCAGCTGCTCGACAGCGGCCTGATCGACAAGGTGCGCCACACCGCCGACGAACTCTCGAAGCGCCTGAACTATCGTCCGCAGGCGTCGAAGGGCAATAGCAAGCGTACGGACTACATGAAGGCATTGGGGATCAAATGATTCAACTCGACTTGACTGGTCAGGTTGCAGTGGTGACGGGCGGCTCGTCCGGCATCGGCCTCGCCACCGCCGAACTCTTTCTGCGCGCGGGCGCATCGGTCGCGATCTGCGGCCGCGACAGCGACCGCCTCGCGCGAGCCGAGCGCGAATTGCGCGAGCGGCATCCGCAGGCGCAACTGCTGGCCGTGCGCTGCGACGTGCTCGACGCCGACGACGTGGCCGCCTTCGCGGACGAAGTCGAAAAGCGCTTCGGCCGCGCCGACATGCTCGTGAACAACGCGGGCCAGGGCCGCGTCTCCACCTTCGCCAACACCACCGACGAAGCGTGGCGCGAGGAACTGGACCTCAAGTACTTCAGCATCATCCGCCCGACGCGCGCGTTCTTGCCGATGCTGCGCCACGCCGCGAAGCAGGGCGACGGTGCTGGCAACGGTGCTGGCAACGCCGCGATCGTCTGCGTGAACTCGCTGCTGGCCTTGCAGCCCGAGCCGCACATGGTGGCCACCTCGTCGGCGCGCGCGGGCGTGCTGAGCCTCATCAAGTCGCTCGCGGTGGAACTCGCGCCCGAGCACATTCGCGTGAACTCGATCCTGATCGGCATCGTGGAGTCGGGCCAATGGCGCCGCCGCTACGAAGCCGACGGCGAGGCGCAGGCCGCTGGCCAGAGCTGGGAAGACTGGACCCGCGAGCTCGCGCGCAAGAAACACATTCCGCTCGGCCGCTTCGGCCGCCCCGAAGAAGCCGCACAGGCGCTGTTTTATCTGGCCACGTCCCTGTCGTCCTATACGACGGGCAGTCATATCGATGTATCTGGAGGCGTTGCACGTCATGTCTAATCAAACCACCGTCGGCGAACTGATCGCCGCCTTCCTCGAACAATGCGGAGTCCAAACCGCTTTCGGCGTGATCTCGATTCATAACATGCCGATTCTCGACGCCATCGGCCGTCGCGGCAATATCCGCTATGTGGGTGCGCGCGGCGAAGCGGGCGCGCTCAACATGGCGGACGGCCTCGCACGCGTCTCGGGCGGCCTCGGCGTGGCGTTCACGAGCACGGGCACGGCGGCGGGCAACGCAGCGGGCGCGATGGTCGAAGCGCTCACGGCCGGCACCGCGGTTCTGCACATCACCGGCCAGATCGAAACCGAATACCTCGATCAGGACCTCGCCTATATCCACGAGGCGCCCGATCAATTGTCGATGCTCCAGTCGATCTCTAAGGCCGCGTTCCGCGTGCGCTCGGTCGAGACCGCGCTGCCGACCATCCGCGAAGCGGTGCGCATCGCGCAAACCGCGCCGAGCGGCCCGGTGAGCGTGGAGATTCCCATCGACATCCAGGCCGCGCTGACCGAGTGGCCCGCCGATCTGAGCGCGCCGCACCTCACGACGCTCACGCATGACGAAGCCCGCGTGGAGCAATTGGCCAACGAACTCGCGAAGGCGAAGCGTCCGCTGCTGTGGCTCGGCGGCGGCACGCGTCGCGCGCGCGCTGCCGTGGAGCGTCTGGTGGCGCTGGGCTTTGGCGTGGTGACCAGCGTGCAGGGCCGTGGCGTGCTGCCCGAAGATCATCCGGCCACGCTGGGCGCGTTCAACGTGAGCCCCTCGGTCGAGCGCTTCTACAAGACCTGCGATGCGATGCTCGTGGTTGGCTCGCGCCTGCGCGGCAACGAAACGCTCAAGTACAAGCTTGGTCTGCCGCAGCCGCTTTATCGCATCGATGCCGACGCGCTCGCCGACAACCGCGGCTACCGCAACGCGCTGTTCGTGCATGGCGACGCCGCGCGCGTGCTCGATGCGCTCGCCACGCGCCTCGAAAACCGCATCAAGGTCGATCCGCAATTCGCCGCCGATCTGGCCGAAGCGCGTGAGATCGCCGTGTCGGATACCGCCAAGGGCCTCGGCCCGTATCGCCGTCTCGTGGAGTCGCTGCAGCGCGCCGTGGGCCGCGACTACAACTGGGTGCGCGACGTCACCATCTCGAACAGCACGTGGGGCAACCGCCTGCTGAAGATCTTTTCGCCGCGCGCGGGCGTGCATGCGCTTGGCGGCGGCATCGGCCAGGGCATGCAGATGGCGATTGGCGCGGCGCTCGCGAACGCCGCCGCGAAGACCGTGTGCCTCGTGGGCGACGGCGGCCTGATGGTGAACGTGGGCGAGCTCGCGACGGCCGTCCAGGAAAAGGCCAACGTGATGATCGTGCTGATGAACGATCAGTGCTACGGCGTGATCCGCAACATTCAGGACGCGCAGTACGGTGGCCGCCGCATGTTCGTCGATCTGCATCAGCCGGAGTTCTCGCAGTTCTGCGCGAGCTTGGGGCTGAAGCATTTCCGCCTGTCGTCGCTCGACGATGCCGACGCGGTGATTCAGGAAAGCATGGCATTCGACGGCCCGGTGCTGCTCGAAGTCGACATGAAGTCGGTGGGCAGCTTCGAGACGGTGTTTGCGGGCCCGCCGGTGCGCAAAGAGGAGCCGCAACATGCATAACGGCCATGCGCCCATCGACATCGCCATGATCGGCTTCGGCGCGATCGGGCAGACGGTGTATCGCGCAGTCGCGGCGGACCCGCTCGTGCACGTCTCGCACGTGATCGTGCCCGAGAGTCACGCCGCCGCCGTGCGCGAGCAGGTGGACGGCGCGGTGGAAGTGGTGTCGTCGGTGCGCGCGCTGTCGACCCGGCCGCAGTTCGCGCTCGAATGCGCGGGCCATGCGGCGCTGGTCGATCACGTGGTGCCGCTGCTGCAAAGCGGCACCGATTGCGCGGTGAACTCGATCGGCGCGCTTTCCGACGTCGACTTGCTCGAGCGCCTCTCGCTCGCCGCCGATGAAGGCGGCGCCACCGTCACGCTGCTGTCCGGCGCGATCGGCGGCATCGACGCGCTTTCGGCGGCCAAGCTCGGCGGCCTCGACGAGGTGCTGTACACGGGCCGCAAGCCACCGCTCGGCTGGCTCGACACGCCGGCGGAAAAGGTCTGCGATCTGCGCACGCTCACGAAGGAGCAGGTGATCTTCGAAGGCAGCGCGCGCGAAGCGGCGCGGCTCTTTCCGAAGAACGCGAACGTGGCGGCCACCGTCGCGCTCGCGGGCCTCGGGCTCGACCAGACGAAAGTGCGCCTGATTGCCGATCCTGCGGTCGAGCGCAACGTGCACCGCATCGTCGCGCGCGGCATGTTCGGCGAGATGTCGCTGGAGATGTGCGGCAAGCCGCTGCCCGACAACCCGAAGACCTCGGCGCTCACCGCGTACAGCGCGATTCGCGCGCTGCGCAACCGGGCCGCGCGCTGCGTGATTTGATGAACGAAGAGACCTCTGACATGACTCCATTCGATACCAGCCTCGTGCCGACCGGCGATATCCTGATCGGCGGCGAGTGGCGCCAGGGGCGCGCCGCGCCCTTCGCGAGCCTCTATCCCGCCGACCAGTCGGTGAACATGGAGGTCTCGACGGCAAGCGCCGAAGACGCCAGCGAGGCAGTCGAGAAAGCGCACGCGGCGTGGAAGCACGGCACGTGGGCCGGCATGAAGCCGCATCTGCGCGCGCTCGTGCTCTACCGCATCGCGGACCTCATCATGCAGCGCCACGAAGCGCTCGCCCAACTGCAGCGCCGCGACAACGGCAAGCCCATCGGCGAGACGCGCGTGCTGGTGGCGAGCGCCGCCAACACGTTCCGCTACTTCGCCGCCTGCCTCGAAACGCTCGACGACGACCTCACGCCGCCGCGCGGCGACTATATGACGATGAGCGTGCACGAGCCGATTGGCGTGGTCGCCGCGATCACGCCGTGGAATTCGCCGATTGCCTCGGATGCGCAGAAACTCGCGCCCGCGCTCGCGGCCGGCAACGCAGTGGTGCTCAAGCCCGCCGAAGTCACGCCGCTTGTTTCGCTTGCGCTGGCGCGCATCTGCGAGGAAGCGGGCGTGCCCAAGGGCATCCTGAGCGTGCTGCCCGGCAAGGGCTCGGTGATCGGCGACGTGCTGGTGCGCCATCCGCTCGTGAAGAAAGTCTCATTCACGGGCGGCACCGAAGTGGGCCGTGGCATCGCGCGCATCGCGGCGGAAAAGCTCATGCCCGTATCGCTCGAACTGGGCGGCAAGTCGCCCACCATCGTGTTTGAAGACGCCGATCTCGACCATGCCGTGAACGGCGTGCTGTACGGCATCTTCAGCTCGTCGGGCGAGGCCTGCATTGCGGGCTCGCGCCTGTTCGTGCAGCGCTCGATTTACGACGTGTTCATGCAGCGCCTCGTGGAAGGCGCGCGCAAGCTGCGCGTGGGCGACCCGACGCGCGAGAACACGCAGATGGGGCCGCTCATCACCGCGAAACATCGCGAGTCGGTGGAGCGTTACGTGGCAATCGGTCTCGAGGAAGGCGGCCGCCTCCTGTGCGGCGGCGAGCGTCCCGTGGGCGACGGCCGTGAAAACGGCTTCTTCTATCAGCCGACCATTCTGGAAGGACTCCAGAACAGTGCGCGCATCTGCCAGGAGGAGATCTTCGGGCCGGTGCTGGTGGCCATGCCTTTCGACGACGAAGCCGCGCTCATCGAGGAAGCCAACGACAGCGTGTTTGGACTCGCCGCCGGCATCTGGACGCGCGACTACAAGCGCGCATGGCGCGTGGCGCGCAAGCTCGAAGCGGGCACGGTCTGGATCAATACCTACAAGCTGTTCTCGATCTCCACGCCGTTTTCGGGCTGGAAGGAGAGCGGCATGGGCCGCGAGAAAGGGCGGCTCGGCATTCGCGAATACATGCAGCAGAAGAGCCTCTACTGGGGTTTGAACGACGCGCCGCTGCCCTGGGCCAACGCCTGAGCGCGCGCAACGGAGCAATGAACATGACGATTCTCGGCATCGAACAGATTACCTACGGCGTGACCGACCTCGAAACTTGCCGCCGCTTTTTCGCGGACTGGGGCTTGACGCAGACGTCGCATGACGAGACGCGCGCGCGCTTCGAAACGCTCAACGGCTGCACCGTGCTCGTGGCCGACGCGAACGACGCGTCGTTGCCCGCCGCATTCGAAGCGGGTCCGACGCTGCGCGAGGTGACATGGGGCGTGGCCACGCGCGAAGAACTCGACGCGCTGCGCGAGCGCCTGAAGGGCCAGCCCGGCTACTACAGCGACGCCGATGCAGTGGGTTGCTTCGACCCGGCCGGCATGGCGATTCGCGTGGAAGTCACGCGCCGCCGCGAGATCGACGTGAAGGGCTCGCCCTCGAACGTCTGGGGCCAGACGCTGCGCGTGGATACGCCGTCGCCGGTCTACGAGCGCGCCCAGCCGGTGGAAGTGGGGCACGTGGTGTTCTTCACGAACTGCCTCGCGGAGCAGGAAAAGTTCTATCACGAACTGCTTGGCTTCGAGACCTCGGACCGCTATCCGAATCGCGGCGCGTTCATGCGCTGCGCGCCGCACGGCGGCCATCACGACCTGTTCCTGCTCGCGCTGCCCGACGGCAAGAAGGGCCTCAATCACGTGGCGTTCACGGTGCGCGACATTCACGAGGTGTTCGGCGGCGGCCTGCATATCAGCCGTTGCGGCTGGACCACGCAACTCGGTCCGGGCCGGCATCCGGTTTCGTCGGCGTACTTCTGGTACTTCAAGAACCCGGCGGGCGGCCTGATCGAGTATTACGCCGATGAAGACGTGCTCACGCCCGAATGGCAGCCGCGCGAGTTCGAGCCGGGCCCGACCGTGTTCGCGGAATGGGCCATCGACGGCGGCCTCGACGGCAACACGCGCCGCCAGAAGAACGCCGAAGCGCCGCAAGGCAAGTTCATGACGGAGCGTAAGCAATGAGCGACGCACAGCAAAACAGCGAGGAAAGCAGCGCGCCGCACAACACGCAGGACGTGCCGCGCACGGTCGTCGTGATCGGCGGCGGCCAGGCGGCAGGCTGGGTCGTGAAGACGCTGCGCAAGGAAGGCTACGCTGGCCGACTCGTGATGATCGCCGACGAAGTGCATTTGCCCTACGAGCGGCCGCCGCTTTCGAAGGCCGTGCTCGCGGGCGAGGCCGATATCGAAACGGTGCGCATTGCAAAGCCCGACGAATTCGCGGCGCTGAATGTCGAAGCCTGGCAGCCCGACTGCGCAACGGCCATCGACCGCGCGGCGCGCGTGGTGACCACGCGCTCGGGCCGCGAAGTGAAGTACGACCGGCTCGTGATCGCCACGGGCGGCGCGGCGCGCAAGCTTCCCGCGAGCGTGGCGAAGAGCGCGCACGTGACTTACCTGCGCACGCTCGACGAGGCGATGGCGCTGGGCGAGCGGCTGCGCCGCAGCCAGCGCGTGCTGGTGGTGGGCGGCGGCTGGATCGGGCTCGAAGTGGCGGCCACGGCGCGCAAGCTCGGCGTGGCGGCCACCGTGGTGGAGGGTGCGCCGCGTCTGTGCGCGCGTTCGCTGCCGCAGGACGTCTCGGACTTCCTGCTCGATCTGCATCGCGCGAACGGCGTGGACGTGCGGCTGAATGCGGCGCTGGTCTCGCTGGAAGACCGTGAGGATGGCGGCATTCGCGCGACCTTCGCCGACGGCAGCACGCTCGATGCGGATTTTGCCGTCGCCGGCATCGGCCTCGCGCCGCACACGGCGCTGGCCGAGGCAGCGGGGCTGGCGGTGGAAGACGGCGTCGTCGTGGACGAATTCGGAGAAACTTCGGATCCCTGCATATTCGCGTGCGGCGACGTGGCGAACCATCCGAACGCTTGGCTCAAGCGCCGCGTGCGTCTGGAGTCGTGGGCCAATGCGCAGAACCAGGCGATTGCCGCAGCCAAAGCCGTGCTGGGCGTGAAGACGCCCTATGCGGAAATTCCATGGTTCTGGTCCGATCAGTACGACGTGAATCTGCAGATTCTCGGCGATATTCCGGCCGGCGTCGCGCCAGCGCTGCGCGGCAGCCTCGTGGAAAAGCGCGCGACGCTCTTCTTCGTGGCGGACGGACATGTGCGCGGCGTCATCGCAATCAACTCGGCGCGCGACCTCAAGCTCGCGCGCAAATGGATGAGCCAGGGGCGCGCGGTCGATATCGCCGCGCTCACGGACACCAGCAAGGCCCTCGCTTAAAGCAGCACCAAGGCGGCATACACGAGACAACACGGAGACGGGACGACAGGCATGACAACATTCGACACTACCCTCGGCCATAGCGGCGACGCCGCAGCCGTCGAGCCGTACAGCGGCCCGCTCACGCGCGGGTCGATCATTGCGCGGCTCGAGCGGCTGCCAGCCAACGCCATGCAGGTGCGCGCGCGTCTTTTGATCGGCCTGGCGACTTTCTTCGATGGTTTCGATGTGATCGCGATTGCCGCGACGCTGCCGATCCTGATTCAGAAGTGGCATCTCACGCCTTGGGAGATCGGTTTTCTGATCGCTTCGGGCTCGGTCGGCCAACTGATCGGCGCGTTCCTGTTTCCGTGGTTCGCGGAACGTCGGGGCCGCGTGCGGGCGATCGCGTGGAGCTCCGGCATCATCGGCGTGACGAGCATTGCATGCGGCTTCGCGCCGTCGTTCATGGTGTTCGCCGCGCTGCGCGTGGTCCAGGGCCTGGGGCTGGGCGGCGAACTGCCCGTGGCGGCGACCTATATCAACGAGGTCAGCCGCGCTCATGGCCGTGGACGTTTCGTTCTTCTCTACGAGATCGTGTTCCCGGTTGGCCTGCTGGCGTCGAATGCACTGGGCGCATGGATCGTGCCGCGCTTCGGCTGGCAGGCGATGTACTTCATCGGCGCGATGCCGCTGGTGCTGTTCTTCGTGCTGCGCAAGCTCGTGCCCGAGTCGCCGCGCTGGCTGGCTGAACGCGGTCGCCTGCAGGAAGCCGACGACGCCGTGAATGCGTTCGAGCGCACCGCGAAGGGTCCGCTCGAGCCGGTCACGAACGCCGCCGATTTCGATGCCCTCGTCAAGCGCCATCCGAAGCGCAGCGTGAAGGATCTGTTCGGTCCCGCGTATCTCAAGCGCACGCTTGCGGTGGCCATGCTGTGGATGACGTGCGGCTTCATTCAGTACGGGCTGTCCACTTGGCTGCCCACGATCTATCGCACCGTCTATCACGCGCCGCTGCAGCTCGCGCTCAATCTCGCGGTGGCTGCGTCGGTGCTCGGCGTGCTCGGTTCGCTCACCTGTGCGCTGCTGGTGGACAAGGTGGGCCGCAAGCCCATCATCAACGTCTCGTTCGTGCTGTGCGCCCTGTCGCTCGCGCTGGCCGGCATTTGCCACGCGATGTCGGTCTACGTGGTGGCGACGTTCTGCGCGCTGTCGCTCGGCTTTCTCGCTTGCGGCTTCATTACCGCCTACGTCTACACGCCGGAGCTGTACCCCACCAGCATCCGCGCGATGGGTTGCGGCGTGGGCGGCGCATGGCTCAAGGTGGCGGCCATCTTCGCGCCCACCATCGTGTCGAAGACGATGATCGGCGGCAATCTGGACGTGGCTTTCTATATCCTTGCCGCCGTGCCGTTCCTCGCGGCTATCACCGTGCACTTGCTCGGCATCGAGACCAAGGGCAAG
Source organism: Paraburkholderia sp. A3BS-1L (assembly GCF_051125215.1). Lineage (NCBI taxonomy): Bacteria > Pseudomonadati > Pseudomonadota > Betaproteobacteria > Burkholderiales > Burkholderiaceae > Paraburkholderia > Paraburkholderia sp. A3BS-1L. The sequence continues at coordinate 898,625 of NZ_CP120445.1, forward strand.
GTGCTGGAGCAACTGGAGGCTTGAGCCGCCAGTCCCCAGCCGGCGGGTTTGCTTGAGCTGCGTCGACGTGTTGGGCGTCGGCGCAGCGGTACTTCAAAGCCGCTGATTAATCCCACTGTGCCGCGAGCCTCTCGGGGCTCACCTCGCGGCCATTGCGCTCGAGCGCCGCGATTTCCGCCATGTCGTCCTCGCTCAGTTGCAGCGTTTGCGCGAGCAGGTTGCTGGCGAGGTTTTCGCGCTTCGTCGACGAAGGAATCACCGAGTAGCCGAGGCGCAGCGCCCAGGCGAGCGCAACCTGGGCCGGCGTGGCGTGGCGGCGTTCGGCGATCGCGCGAATGACCGGGTCGCCGAGCACCTTGCCGTAGGCGAGCGTCATGTACGACGTCACGTGAATGCCTTCCTGCTGGAGGAAGCCCACGAGCTTGCGGCTTTGCAGATACGGGCTCAATTCGATCTGGTTGGTCGCGATATTCTCTTTGCCCACCACGGCGATGGCCTGCTGCGTGAGTTCGATGTTGAAGTTCGAAACGCCGATCTGCTTTGTCAGACCCTGCGACTTCGCCTCGGCCAGCGCGCTCATGAATTCTTCGAGCGAGACGCCGTTATTCGGTGCGGGCCAGTGGATCAGCGTGAGGTCGACTTCGTCGGTGCGCAGTTTCTCGAGGCTGTCCTTGAGGCTCGGCACGAGCTTTTCGCGCGAGTAGTTGTCGACCCAGATCTTCGTGGTCAGGAACAGGTCCTTGCGCGCGACGCCCGAGGCGGCCATCGCTTCGCCCACTTCGGCTTCGTTGCCGTAGATCTGCGCGGTGTCGATGGCGCGGTAGCCGAGTTCAAGGCCATTGCGCACCGAGTCGATGACCATCTGGCCTTGCAGACGGAAGGTTCCAAGACCGAATGCGGGAATCTTGCTCATGAGGTTCTCCGTTGCCGTGTGGGGAAAAAATCAAATATGGGTCGACGGGAGATCGCGCGCCGAGCTGTGCGAGCCACCGTTGGGCTGTTTGCGCTGCAAGGCCATCTGCACGAACACCAGCGCGAGTCCCGAAGTGGCGATCATCGCGCCCACGATGGGCACGGCGGCGTAGCTGAAGCCCGCTGAAATCGCCGCACCGCCCGCGGCCGCGCCCAGCGCATTGCCGAGATTGAACGCGCCCACATTGACCGACGAGGCGAGCCCCGGCGCTTCCGAAGCGGCGCGCATGACGCGCATCTGCAAGGGCGGCACGACCGCAAAGGTGGCGATGCCCCATACGACCACCGCAATCGCGGCGCCGACGTGATGCCTCGCCAGCAACGGAAAGGCCAGCATGATGGCCACCAGCAGGGTCAGGAACACGATCAGGCTGCCATTGAGCGAGCGGTCCGCGAGCCGTCCGCCGGCCACGTTGCCGATCGAGAAGCCCACGCCCACGAGCACCAGCATGACCGTCACGAACGAGGGCGATGCGCCGGCAAGATGTTCGAGGGTCGGCGCGATATAGGTGTAGAGCGTGAACATCGCACCCGAGCCCAGCACGGTGGTCGCCATCGCCATCAACACCACGGGGCGGGTGAGCACCTTCAATTCGCCGCGCACGTGCGGCACCTTTCCGGCTTCGCCCTTGGGCAGCGCCATGCGCAGAATCAGCATCGTGAGCACGCCCAGCGCGGCGGTGGCCGCGAACGACATGCGCCAGCCGATCGTCTGGCCGAGCCACGTCGCGGCGGGCACGCCGCCGATGTTGGCGATGGTCAGACCCATGAACATGGTGGCGACGGCGCTGGCCTGCTTGTGACGCGGCACGACGCTTGCCGCCACGAGCGAGCCGAGCCCGAAGAACGCTCCATGATTGAGGCTCGTGACGAGCCGCGCGAGCATCAGCGTGGTGTAGTTCGACGACACCGCCGAGAGCAGATTGCCGATCACGAAAAGGCTCATGAGCGCGATGAGCGCCGTTCTGCGCGACCAGCGCGAGAATGCGAGCGTCATCAGCGGCGCGCCGACCATCACACCGATCGCGTAGGTGGTGATCAGCATGCCGGCGGTCGGGATCGACACGTGCACGCCTTCGGCGATCACGGGCAGCAGCCCCATCGGCGAAAACTCCGTTGTGCCGATGCTGAACGCGCCCATGGCGAGCGCCAGCAACGAAAGCCAGGCGCTTCCTTGTTCGCTTTTCTCCGCGCTGGCCGGTAGAACCGGCGCGGTCTTTTCAGGTGCATTCACGTTCATGCTCGATGCTCCGTTACGTTTCGTGGAATGTGCATTCATGGTGAGGACGTAGTGTGCACGCTTTACTTTTGACGAAAAACAGGCTTATAAGGGAATATGTTTTGATTTGAAATCAACAATGAAAATCACCCTGGACGAGCTGCAAGCCTTTGTCAGCGTGGTCGATAGCGGATCGATCACGGCCGCCGCGCAGCAACTCGGCCTGACGATCTCGGCCACGAGCCGCACGCTCGGGCGGCTGGAGGACAAGCTCAAGACCACGCTGCTGCGCCGCACGACGCGGCGTCTGGAATTGACCGAGGAAGGGCGCGCGTTTCTGAACGACGCGCGGGCGATCATCGCTTCGGTGGAGGGCGCGGAGGAGCAGATGGCCGCGCGCCGCGAGCGCCCGTCGGGCCGGCTGCGCGTGGATGCGGCCACGCCATTCATGCTCCACGTGATCGTGCCGCTGGTGCAGGGCTACCGCGAGCGCTACCCGCAGGTGGAACTGGAGCTCAATAGCAACGAGGGGTTCATCGACTTGCTGGAGCGGCGCACCGACGTTGCGATCCGCATCGGCGCGCTCAAGGACTCCACGCTGCATGGCAAACTCGTGGGCTGCAGCCGCGTGCGGATTCTTGCGAGCCCCGCGTATCTTGAGGCCCATGGCCACCCGAAGCGCGTGGAAGATCTCGCGAAGCACGTGCTGCTGGGCTTCAATCAGCCCGAGGCCCTCAACGTCTGGCCGATTCTGGGGCCGGACAATGAGCCGTATCGCGTCGCGCCGGCCATCTGGTCGTCGAGCGGCGAGACGCTGCGTCAGCTGGCGCTGGCCGGCGCGGGCATTGTCTGTCTGTCCGATTTCATGACGGCGCGCGACCGGCGCGACGGCGTGCTCGTGCCGCTTTTCGCGCGTCAGACTCAGGAGGTCCGGCAGCCGATTAATGCGGTGTACTACCGGAATACCGCGATTTCGGCGCGCATTGCCTCGTTTGTGGATTATTTGATCGAGGCGGTGCGAGGCACGGAGTTCGAGCGCTAGCGGATAAAGCATCGCTAGCGTTTGCGGCTTCGCCTCCACGACGAAGGGGCACAGCCGTAGCGCGCCGTGAACCACCTCGAAAACGCGCTCAACGACGAGAAGCCCAACAGCCTCGCCACGTCGGTAAAGGGGCGCTCATCGGACTCGACATAGCGCGTCACCAGTTCGGCCCGTACTTCGTCGACGAGCGATGACCAGGTATGGCCGTGTTCAGCAAGGTGCCGATAGAGCGTCTTCCGGTGCATGCCAAGTTTCTGTGCCACCTGGTTCGAGTCACATTCGCCAACCGGCAGCAGCGCAAAGATGAGTTGCGTGACTTTCTCGGCCATGCCGGCGTTTGACTGGGCCAGCTTCGCATCGAGGAAAACCCGTGCATGTGACGCGAGCAGGGGATCGTACGAGGAGATAGGGGTATCCAGATCGGCTCTCGAGAGCACGATCCCATTGAAGTCCTGCTTGAAATCGACGGGCATGCGGAAGATGCGCCGGTGGGTGGCAAGACTGGCCGGCGGCCGGTGGGAAAAACAGATGCCGCGTGGCTTCCAGTCGCTGCCCAGAAGTGTTGTGAGCGTGCGATGCAGGACGCAGACGACCAACTCGACCGATTGTCGAAACGTTCCAGGCCCCAAACCGAGGACCTCTACGATGAGCAGCGCGACATCGCCCTCTTCCTGCAAGCGGGTCGCCATCGCCTCATTCTGCAGACGCACGTAACGAGAAAACGATTCGAGCGCCCGTCGCAGGGTGGGGGCCTCCTGCAAGGCAATGGTCAACGGGCCAAGATTGGCGAACTGGCGCGTCTCGCCCATGCGAAGCCCGAAATCCTGCGCGCCGCTTATCTCGGCGGATTCTTCGAGCATGCGCATGGCCGGCTGCGCGGGAAGCCGGATGTCCGGATCGAGCAGGGCAGCCGCACTGATGCCGGCGCGGCGAAGTTGCATATCGGGACTCAGCCCCACTTCGCGGGCGACAGTCACAAAATTGGTCAGGCTCGCGCTTCTCAGCAACGACGGCATAGGGGTCTCCACCAGTGCCACAAAATGTAAAGCCCGTGCCACCGATTGTCAAACTCCTCCATCGCCATTCGTTGACACTGTGCTCACGCCAATGCACGGGAATGCGGTTCGATCAACAAGGACGGAGAGGAACACATCATGGGTTATGCGAGGTACGAGACTGCCGGTCCGGCAGTCATGCGGTGGGAGCCCGTCGAGGTCGGCGCGCCTGAAGCGATCAGTCCGGTCTTCACCGTCTGATGGGACTTCCATGAGAATCGAGCCGCTTACCTGTTCGATCGGTGCTGAGCTGTTTGGCGTGAACCTGGCTCGCGCCATTCACGATGACGGCCTGTTTGCCAGCATCCATGCGGCCCTGCTCACGTATCGCGTGCTGTTTCTGCGCGACCAGGACATCACGAGCGCCGAGCTCGTTGCTTTTGCACGCCGCTTCGGTCAACTCGAAGACCACCCGGTCGCCGGCAGCGACCCGGAGCATCCGGGACTGGTCCGCATCTACAAGGATCCGGGCCAGCCGACGCCACGCTACGAGAACGTATGGCACACCGACGCCACCTGGCGTGAGGCGCCCCCGCTGGGTTGCGTGCTGCGCTGTCGCGAGTGCCCGCCGGTAGGCGGCGACACCATGTGGGCCAACATGGCGCTGGCCTATGAAAACTTGCCCGGCCCTGTCAAGCAACAAATCGCGGACTTGCGGGCTCGCCACAGCATCGAGGCGAGTTTCGGTGCGGCAATGCCGATCGAAAAGCGTCTTGCCCTGAAGGCGCAGTATCCGGACGCCGAGCACCCGGTAGTACGCATACATCCCGTGACCGGTGAAAAGGTGTTGTTCGTCAATGCATTCACGACGCACTTCACCAACTACCACACGCCGCAGCGCGTGCGTTTCGGCCAGGACGCCAACCCGGGCGCCGCCCAGTTGCTGGGTTACCTCCTGAGTCAGGCATATGTCCCGGAGCACCAGGTGCGCTGGCGCTGGACGAAGCACAGCGTCGCGATCTGGGACAACCGCAGCACCCAGCACTACGCCGTGATGGATTACCCCCCGTGCCATCGCAAGATGGACCGCGCCACGATCATCGGCGACACACCGTTCTGATTCGGCGCGGCGCCAGCCCCTGGTCGCATTCGCGACCCGATCACCCTGCCAGGAGACACAAGCCATGCAATTTCTGGATGATTCGCTGCACCCCGAAAATCAGGACAAGGTCGTCATCACTGTCGCACCGTACGGCCCGGAATGGATGCCCGAGGACTTTCCCGAGGACATTCCCGTCACCATGGAAGAGCAGATCCAGAAGGCCGTGGATTGCTACAACGCGGGCGCAACGGTGCTGCACCTGCACGTGCGCGAACTGGATGGCAAGGGCTCGAAGCGCCTCTCGAAGTTCAACGAGCTGATCGCCGGTGTGCGCGCGGCCGTACCGGACATGATCATCCAGGTCGGCGGCTCGATTTCGTTCGCGCCGGAAGACGCAGGCCAGGCCGCGAAGTGGCTCTCGGACGACACCCGCCACATGCTGGCCGAACTCGACCCGAAGCCCGATCAGGTGACGGTGGCGATCAACACCACGCAGATGAACATCATGGAGCTGCTCTATCCGGAGCATCTGCAAGGCACTTCGCTGTCCAATCCCGCGTTCATGGCCGCCTATAGCGAAATGACGGTGCCGGCTGGGCCGGCATGGGTCGACGAGCATCTGCGCCGCCTGCAGGCTTCGGGTATCCAGCCGCACTTCCAGCTCACCGGCATCCACGCGCTCGAAACGCTCGAGCGCCTCGTGCGCAAGGGCGTGTACAAGGGCCCGCTGAATCTCACGTGGATTGGCATCGGCGGCGGCTTCGACGGGCCGAACCCCTTCAACTTCTTCAACTTCGTCCATCGCGCACCCGACGGCTGCACGCTCACCGCCGAGTCGCTGATGAAGAACGTTCTGCCGTTCAACATGATGGCGATGTCCATGGGTCTGCATCCGCGCTGCGGCATCGAAGACACGATCATCGACCAGCACGGCAAGCGCTTCACATCGATGCAGCAGATCGAGCAGTGTGTGCGCGTGGCGCGCGAACTGGGCCGTGAAATCGCCACGGGCAAGGAAGCACGCGAGATCTACCGCATCGGTGTGCAGTACGAAACGATCGACGAGACGCTGGCCGCCAACGGCATGACGCCGAACCGCAAAGCGGGATTGACGGATCGCCAGCTGCGCGCTGCCTGAACGAAAGGTCGTGCGTCCGGCATGGCGGTGCCGCTCATGGGCGCATTGCCTGCCGGTCTGCCAGGACTTTCGCGGTCTGCCGCGTTTTCACTGAGTCAACGTCCTTACGCCTCGCACGTGGCAAGGAACAAGGGGAAGCCATGCTGGAAGAGAATATCGGTTCGTTTGCCGGGCGCGCCGTCCCGGTGCGGGCAACCCGCTCGCGCGTGTATCCCTGGGTGGTGTTCGGCTTGATCTTCGGCCTCATGCTCTCCGACTACATGTCGAGACAGGTGCTGAACGCGGTGTTCCCGCAACTGAAGTCCCAGTGGTACCTCACCGACGCGCAACTGGGCCTGCTTAGCGGCGTGGTCGGCCTGATGGTTGGCATGCTGGCCTTTCCGGCCGCACTGCTCGCCGATCGCTGGAACCGCACGCGAAGCGTCGTGCTGATGGCGCTCTTCTGGAGTCTCGCCACGCTTGGATGCGGGGTCGCGGAAAACTACGGTCATATGCTGACTGCGCGTCTGCTCGTCGGGATCGGCGAGGCCGGTTACGGTAGCGTCGGTCTCGCCATCATCCTGAGTGTGTTTCCTGCCTCGATGCGCGCCACGCTCACGGGCGCCTTCACATCGGCCGGGATGCTCGGCTCGGTGCTTGGCATGGCAGCGGGCGGCGTGGTCGCGGCCCGCTTTGGCTGGCGCGCCGCTTTCGTCGGGATGGCGCTGTTCGGCCTCCTGCTTGTCCTGGCGTGCGCCGCGACGGTCACCGAAGCCCGCGTGAAGCGTCATGCGCGTTGCCAGGAGGGCGGGCCGCAAGGCGTTTCAAAGTCGTTGCCGAAGCTCGTTCGATCGCTCTTTTGCACGCCAACGCTGGTTTTCACCTATGTGGGCAGTGGTTTGCAGCTCTTTACTGCCTACGCCATCATCGCCTGGCTGCCCAGCTATCTCAATCGCTACCATCACATGGCTCCGGCGAAAGCCGCCCTCTCCGCCGCGGTCATGCTGATCGTGAGCGGCGTGGGCATGGCGCTCTGCGGGATGGTCACGGACTGGGCCGCGCGAAAATCGGCTCGCAGCAAGGTCACGCTGGCTATCGGTTACTGCCTCGGTTCATGCGTACTGCTGATGATAGCCATGCGGATGGAAGACGGCGGCGCCCAGTTCGCGGTCCTCGCCGCGGGTGTGTTTCTTGCCGCCGGGACCTGGGGGGCCGCCGGTGCGATGGCAACGAACCTCGTGCATGCCTCGATGCATTCAACGGCGCTAGCCACATTGACGCTCGCCAACAACCTGCTCGGCGGCGCGCCGGGACCTTACGTTACCGGGGTACTGGCAGACCGGATCGGTTTGCTTGGCGCCCTGCAGTGGATCCCGCTCGTCTCCGTCGGCGCGGCGCTCGCTTTCGCCTGCGCCAGGGTGACTTACGAACGCGACCTGAACCGATTCCAGGCAACCTGAGTGTAGCGGCGCGTAGCTCCGCCTCTCAATTCATACAGGAGTTCTTGATGGCACAGACGAGTACACCGCGCTCCCTCGACGGCAGGGTGGCCGTGATTACCGGCGCCGGCCGCGGAATTGGGCGCGCGATTGCCCTCGCGTATGCGCGCGCCGGCGCCTCCGTTGTGTGCAGTGCGCGCAGCGAGAAAGAGATCATGGAAACCGCCGCCCTGATCCGCGAGGCGGGAGGAACCGCGATCGCCCAGACGGCGGATGTCGGCAACTACGAGGACACGGTTGCACTGTTGCGCCGCGCGAGCGAGGTCTTCGGCGGCGTCGATATTGTGGTGGTCAACGCGGGTGTCGCATCGGACCTGCGCAGGATCGAAGACAGCGATCCCGCAGCGTGGCGCAAGACGATCGACATCAATCTGAACGGGGCCTACCACACCGCGCACGCGGCCATCCCGCATCTGCGGCGGCGCGGGGCGGGCAAGATCATCATGGTGGGCTCAGGCCAGCGCAACCGCCCGGTGCCGGGGTTCTCCGCCTATTCCTGCTCCAAGAGCGGTCTGTGGATGCTGACCCAGTCGCTGGCCGTGGAACTGCTCGACTACAACATCAGCGTCAACGAACTCATTCCGGGCCCCGTCAGGACCGACATGACCCGCGATGTGCCCATGCCCGCTGGCGAATGGGCCAAGCAACCCGAAGACGTGGTGCCGTTGGCCCTGTTCATGGCCAGCATGCCCGATGGTGGTCCGACGGCACAAAGCTACAGCCTGATGCGCCGCGCGTGAGCCGCGCAGGCAACCCATTACACGAATAGCGGAGAGATTCATGCTTATGAAAGAGCAGGTTGGCCAGTCCAGCGAAGCGACTGCGAACGTGCGGACCCTCGCGGGCCGCGTCGCCCTCATCACCGGAGCAGGCCGTGGCCTCGGTGGCATCATCGCCCGGCATTTCGCGAGAGCGGGCGCGGACATCGTCATCTGCGATGTCAATCTGCCCGCCCTCGAGGAGACGCGGGCAGCCGTCGAAGCCATTGGAGCCCGCTGTATGGCGCTCGGATGTGACATCACGTCGAGCAGCAATGTGAAAGACATGTTCGCCGCGATCGTCGAGCGCTTTGGCACGCTGCACATTCTGGTGAATAACGCGGCGCTGGGACCGACGGCGGCCGACGACGAGGCGCGGCGCAACAAGCACTACGCGTACATCACGACGCCGCAACCCCGGCAGGCCCTTGGTTTCACGAGCGAGATCACGGACGAGGACTGGCATCGCTACTGGGATGTCAATGTGCACGGCATGTTCTACTGCACGCGCGAAGCCCTCAGGTTGATGCAGCCGCAAAGCTATGGCCGCATCGTGAATCTCGCGTCCATCGCGGGAATTTCGCCCATTAGCGCGCACAGTCCGCACTACAGCGCGTCGAAGGGGGCGGTGATCGCGTTCACGAAGTCCGTCGCGGCCGAGGTCGCCGGGGGCAACATTCTTGTCAACGCGCTCGCGCCAGGCGGGGTGCAGACGCCGTTCTTCGAACACTATCTGGGCTCCATAGGCGAAGAGGCGCGCAACCGGTTCTGGCAGGTCATACCGGCCGGGCGGTTTGGCACGATGGACGAATATGCCTCGGTGGCAACGTTCCTCGCAGGCGATCACTACTTTGTCGGGCAGGTCATCAGCCCCAACGGAGGCGCCGTGATCTGAGCGGCGCATGCATGGCGAACACCCCGATCACCGATCGGCGGAATCGCGCGAGGGCAGGGCGGCGCGCGCTCATCCGCTTGATCGGTTCACTCACCCGATCCCACGATGCCACACCATGAAACTGGCCACGTTCAAACGCATGCAGGACAGCACCCGGGAGGACTGGGAGATCATCAAGCCCCAGGCTGCGGAGTACTTTTTCAAACTTCCCGAGCGTGTACTTGCGCACCTGAAGCTGCTGGAAGGGGAATACAGCGGATTTCCGATAGATCGCTACCACCACTGCCTGCAGACCGCCACGATGGCGCTGAAGGATGGCCGTGACGACGAGTACGTGGTTTGCGCACTGCTTCACGATATCGGCGATACGCTCGGCTCGTACAATCACCCAGAGATCGCGGCCGCCATACTCAAACCGTTTGTTTCCGAAGCGAACCTCTGGATGATCGAGCACCACGGCATCGTACAGGGGCACAACTTCTTTCACCATATTGGCATGGACCGCAATATGCGTGAGCAGCTCAGGGCGCATCGCCATTATCAACATACGCTCGAGTTCGTCGATCTCTACGACGACCCTGCGTTCGACCCCTCTGCGGAGACCTGGCCGATCGACGTATTCGAGCCGATTGTGCGTCGGGTGATGAAGGCGCCAAAGCGATCGATCTATAAAACGATTACCGCGGACGCGTGAACGTGTGAATCGATCATCGATCGATGCTTTCAGAGTATCAATCCGAACAGTCTTTTCAGCAGGTCCTCCAGCGACATCATCGTGAGCGCCAGCGGCACGATGGGCACAAGTACCGCGGCTGCGAGGCGAATAATGGCATCTTTGGTAATGGGCGCGATACGCATGGTTCGGACAACGTCGAAACTGTTGGCGAGATCCGCGAGCGACTGAATATCGCCGCTGCCCACCAGCGCCTCGTCATCGGGCGAGCCGCCTCGCAGCCACTTGGCGTCGAATTCGCGCACGTACCGTTGCGCCAGGGTGCCGTATTCACTCAGGCCAGTCCGCTTCGCCTGGGCCAGTTGCGGCGCGAAAACCAGTAACGGACCAAAGACCAGGCACAGCAGGAAGAGCACCATCGTTGCGGTCTCTACCTTGAATTCGGTGAGTGCGACCCCGGCGTAGAAAATGCGGTTGGCGAACTGGGCAGCGAGCATTGCGCCGTGCGCGGCAAGCAGGGGCGTGAAGGCATAGACGGTATTGGCAAGGAATCCCAGACCGCCGACGCGATCGGGATGAGTCGGAACGAGGCTGAGATCGATGCGCGACACTCGCCAGAGAAACCGCATCCAGACGAACAGCCGGAAGTACCAGCGGATCAACAGGAACTGGAATAGCGGAACGCTCACGTAGGCATACCAATATCCGGCGAGCGAAAGTTTCAAGCCTTCTGGCGTGGGTGTTGCGTACCATGTCGAAGTCGCTTGCATTGCGGTGTATTGGCGCCACACGACAAGGATGCCAACACCGTATACCAGCGCGATCATCAGCAGCTCGGCAGCCACGGAGTTGCGCAGACGGAATACCGACCTGATTGCCTCGTCGAACCGCGCCGCCGACGCTTCCGGAATGATCTTGCGGTCGAGGAATGCCCGCGCGATGGGACGCATGCGCCGATGCACCACCAGCTCCGCGATGATCAAAAGCGGCACGGCCACCAGGAAGCGGATGTGAACTTCCAGATCCAGCAGGAATGGCACGGCCACGCGCTTGTCGAGCAAATGCCCGTCCAGCGCGGCTAGCGCCAGGAGCGGTAGCCACGCCGCGAGCGCGATGACGAGAACCCGCTGGCGCACCAGTTCCAGCGCATCGTCGGCCATGCGCGTGCGGCGCAGAAGCTGGAAAAGGGGACCGCCCAGCACCAGCGAAAAATTTTGCGTATCGTTCAGAATATCTGCGGCGGTTGGCGCCGCACGGTCTATTCTTCGTGATCCTGAATGAAATAAGTGATTCATCGCTGGGCACCCTTGCTCTCGAATTCGAGTTCACCTTGGGACCGCACAGGCCTGCTTCAGTGCCACGACGCGCGTGTTGCGGCGTCGATATGCAGTCCGGCTGGCAGGAGTTCGGCACGTGGAAATCGCACGAGTGCGAACGCGCGCATGCGAGGCGGATCACCGGGAATGCGTGCGAGGCGAAACTCCATGATGCGGCTGGCCTGTGTTTCGTCGTTCCTCACCACGTTCATCAGGTCCAGACGGACATTGCGCTGCTCGACGTAGATGTGCTCCGCAGGCGTGGAAAACACCTCGCAGACCCGCTCCAGTTCGAGCTCGATCGCCTCGGTCGGCACGCGAAGCGCCGCCAGTTCGCGCGCGTTTTCTTCGATTTGGGCCTGCAGTCTTTTCAGTTCGTCCGCTGCGGTGTCTGGTGCGTCGCCTACCAGAGAGCGAATACCCGTACCCTGCTGCTCCAGCAACTTCACGCGCGCCTCGAGCAGTTCGCGTCCTTTTTCGACCAGCTCGCGCCGGTCGGCGGCGAGTTTGGCCAGTCCTTCCAGCGCCAGTTGATCGATCAGACGGCGCACGATTTCCTCCCGCAGATCCGGGGCCGAGCGCGCGCAGATGCTGACGCGATGGTCCAGGAAACACAGCTTGGTCTGCGGCACTTCATGACGTACTGAATCGCCTTCCAGGGCGACACCCAGCACGTGCCGCTCCATCATCGCCATCCCGAGCGTGACGTAGGCGTGCGTCATATCAGGATTCTGATCGAAGTATTCGCGTAACGTCTCCGAGCGGCTGAATGCTTTTGGCAGGTCGTCGGACGTCGCAAAGAATGCGCGAATCAACGGATCGGTCGACCACGCTGCCATGTTGGCCTCGTGAGGCGCGGGCAACGAACCGGTCAGATCGTCGATGTAGCGAAGCGAGAGGCGGATCGATTCGCCAAGGCGTTTGCGGTAATGCTGCGCCAACCGCAGACGGGGCTCCATGGCGACGACACGTTCGATCATTTCGTCCACGCGGGCGCCCTCATCACGCGCGCCCGGGGCTCGTGAGGGACTCATAAAGCGAGCTAGCAAACCCATATCGCTACCTTTCAAGGGTGTCGTGCAACCAGGACCGCCTGCAACGTCGGCTATCCCACGGACCCGCCTGGCGCAATGAAGAACCGCGCATCGGAAACCGGGAAACCGTTCGCCTTCACTCTAGTATTTCGTCCCTCCGGCTCGTTGATCTCCGTCAATCGCGCGCCTTCGCCGCAAACGTCGCGATTATCGGGCGGCGATGCGTGGTCACCGGTCGAACCAGCGATATTGAAGCGCCACCGTCACGATCTGGTAATTGCCCGCCGCCCGCGTGACGAAGCCGCGCGACCAGGCGAGCTTGGCCGACCAGCCGCGCGCGATCGGCACCGCGAGCGTGACGCCGCCGCGCAGGTTCGCCTGGGAACCGCCGCTCGACGCACCATCCACACTCGCGCCGCCGCCCAAGGCATAACCGAGATCGACGGCAAGCCATAAGCCGGGGCGGAAGGTGTAGCCGCCATGGAACTGCGTGAACGCGAGCGGCGCCTGGCTGCGCTCATGTCCGTTGACGAAGTTCGTGTTGGCGGTGAAGAAGAAAACGCCCGCCGAAGCCTCGAAGAACCAGTTTCCCCACGGCTGCGATACGCCGATTTCAGGTCTGAACGCCCAGCGATTGTTTCCCAGGTTGACGAGACGCCAGGGAGCGTACTGGCCAGTGGGCGCCTGGACCGTCAGGCTGATGCCCAGCGAAGTGCGAGGCGGCGCTTGCGCGAATTCCTCGGGCGAAAGCGGGGGATTGCCGAACAGGTTGAAGGCGAATCGCATCTGCATGTCGCCCATGCCGCCGCGGTGGATCTGGGTCGGCGCGTCGATGACGAGCCCGCTCAGGTCCCCGCGCTGGAACGGAACGACCAGGCCAAACGACGCCGTGTGACCGGCGAGCGCGAATGTGCGCACGTAGCCGAGCACAAAATTGTCGACTTGCGCGCGTACGCCGCTCACCGGGAGGGAAGGGTCGGTGAGAACGTCTCCGCTCACGTGCGAGTAGCCGGCGACAATGAAATTCGTGCCGACCGGGGAGGCGGAATAGGCTCGCGGCTCCAGTTCCTGGGCGTGCGGCGCACCCGCCTGCCAGAGCAGCACGGCGGTGCCGAAGCACGCATGCCTCCAGTGAGCGGCTCGCCTGCTCATCGCAGTTCAGATCGGAGTATCGGGAATGGTGCCGTGCGGCGCTGCACGGCGAGGTCCAGCATAGCAGTGCCATTCGACACGATGAATAAGACTTTGGTCGGATCCCTGCTAGTGACGTTCGGCGCTTAGCGCGCAGCGGCGGGCGCCGGTTCGGCGTCCGCGCCCCTTACCGCCATCGCGGCTTTCACTGGAGGCATGATGCGCTACGGCGTTAGCCGGCCGCTACCGCGCGATACTGGATGCCGGGCTCGGTGATGCTGATGCGGGTGCCGGCCTGGCGCGTCGTAATCGCAACGATGTCCGATAACGAACCGATCACCGCGTCCTTGCCGGTATTGCGCGCGAACTCGATCGCCGCCTGGATCTTCGGCCCCATCGATCCCGCAGCGAAGCCCAGCTTCTCGAGCGCGTCGGGGTGGGCCTGCGCGATGGCCTTCTGGCCCGGCTGGCCCCAGTCGACATAGGCCGCATCGACATCGGTGGCGATGATCAGCAGGTCGGCGTCCAGCTCTTCGGCAAGCAGCGCGGAACACAGGTCCTTGTCGATCACGGCTTCGACTCCGGTCAAATGCTCGCGCGCCTCGTCGTAGCAGGTCGGTATGCCGCCGCCGCCCGCGCAGATGACGATCGTGCCGTGGTCGAGCAGCCACTTGACCGGCCGGATTTCGAAGATGTGCTTCGGCCGGGGGCTCGCAACGACGCGCCGAAACTTGTCGCCGTCCGGCGCGATGCTCCAGCCGCGTTCCTTGGCAAGACGCTCGGCCTCCGCTTTGTCATAGACCGGGCCGATCGGCTTGGTCGGGTTGCGGAACGCGGGATCGTGCGCGTCGACTTCGACCTGGGTCAGGATCGTCGCGAACGGGACTTCATAGGGCAGCAGGTTGCCGAGCTCCTGTTCGATCAGATAGCCGATCATGCCTTCGGTCTGCGCGCCGAGCACGTCGAGCGGATAGGTTTCGACTTCCTTGTAGGCCGCGCCCTGCAGCGCGAGCAGGCCGACTTGCGGGCCGTTGCCGTGCGCGATCACCAGCTCGTTGTCTGGCGCGATCTGCGCGATCTGCTGCGCTGCGATTCGCACGTTTTCGCGCTGCTTTTCGGCGGTCATCGGCTCGCCGCGCCGCAAGAGGGCGTTCCCGCCCAAGGCTATGACGATACGCATCATGCTGCCCCTTTCAAAATTCGTTTCGATGGCGCGCTGCGCGCCCTTTCATCGGGCGCGCAGCGTCAGCCGGGGCCACGCGGCTCAGAGGTCGGCAAGCGTGGAGACGAGGATCGCCTTGATCGTGTGCATACGGTTCTCGGCTTGCTCGAAGGCGATATTGAGCGGCGACTCGAAGACATCCTCGGTCACTTCGATCCCGTTAGCGAGCGCCGGGTACTGCTGGGCGATCTTCTTGCCGACCTCAGTCTCGCTGTTATGGAACGCGGGCAGGCAGTGCATGAACTTCACCTGCGCGTTTTGCGCGGCTTTCATCAACGCCATGTTGACCTGGTAAGGCAGCAGCTCGCCGATGCGCTCGCCCCACGCCTCGACCGGTTCACCCATCGAAACCCAGACGTCCGTATGCACGAAGTCCACGCCATTGACGGCGGCCTGCGCATCCTCGGTCAGCGTCAGACGGGCGCCGCTTTCGGCGGCAAAGTGCTGGCAAGCCTCGATGTGCTCCGCGTTCGGCCAAAGCGCCTTTGGTGCGCCGATACGCACGTCCATGCCGAGCTTCGCACCGATCAGGAGCAGCGAGTTGCCCATGTTGTTGCGCGCGTCGCCGAGGTACGCATAGCTGATCTGGGGCAGCGGCTTGTCGCTGTGTTCGCGCATCGTCAGTACGTCGGCGAGCATCTGGGTCGGGTGATATTCGTCTGTGAGACCGTTGAACACCGGCACACCCGCGTACTTCGCCAGCTCTTCGACGATGTCCTGCCTGAAGCCCCGGTACTCGATGGCGTCGTACATGCGGCCGAGCACGCGAGCCGTGTCCTTCATGCTCTCTTTGTGGCCGATCTGCGAGGAATGCGGATCGATGTAGGTGACGTTCGCGCCCTGGTCGTAGGCGGCCACCTCGAATGCACAGCGCGTGCGCGTGGACGTTTTCTCGAAGATCAGCGCGATGTTCACGCCCTTCAGATGCTGCTGCTCGGTGCCCGTGTACTTGGCGCGCTTAAGGTCGCGCGAGAGGTCGAGGAGATACCGCAGCTCGCGGGGCGTGTGATGCATCAGGCTGAGGAGACTTCGATTGCGCAAATTGAAACTCATAGCGGTTCTCCAACGTAATAGGGCCGGCGGGAAGCAAGTTGTCGAGTGCTGGGCCCGTTGTCGGCGGGGGCGGGCCCAGGTGCGCGGGCAGGTGCGTGGGTGATTCAGTAATCGATCGGGTCGCGCGCGATCGGGCATGTCATGCAGTGGCCGCCGCCCCGGCCGCGGCCCAGCTCGCTCGCGCTGATCGTGATGACCTCGACGCCAGCCTTGCGCAACAGCGTGTTCGTGTAGGTGTTGCGGTCGTAGCCGACGACCACGCCGGGCTCGAGGCAGACGACGTTATTGCCGTCGTCCCATTGCTCGCGCTCGGCAGCGAAGCTATTGCCGCCCGTCTCCACGACGCGCAGTTTCGGAAGACCGAGCGCTTCCCCCACGACGTCGATGAACGGCTTTCCCTCGTGGCGGATGCTCAGATTCGAAGGCTGCGATTCGTCGGGCCGCACCGAGAACGCGACGATTTCGTTCACGACTTCTGGGAACACCGTGACGAGATCGCGATCGCAGAACGTGAATACCGTGTCCAGATGCATGGCCGCGCGGGATTTCGGCAATCCGGCGACGATGATGCGCTGTGCCGCGCCCTTCGCGAACAGGCTCTGCGCAAGCGCGCCGATGGCCTGCCGCGACGTGCGCTCGCCCATGCCGATCAGGACGATGCCGCGGCCGATCGGCATCACGTCGCCGCCTTCGAGCGTCGCCGCGCCGTGATCCTCGTCCGGGTCGCCGTACCAGAACTCGAACGGTTGATCGGCGAAGTCGGGATGGAACTTGTAGATCGCCGTCGTCAGCAGCGTTTCCTGCCTGCGGGCTGGCCAGTACATCGGGTTGAGGCTCACGCCTCCATAGATCCAGCAGGTCGTATCGCGCGTGAAGAGCGTGTTCGGCAGCGGCGGCAGCACGAAGCTCGAGTAACCCAGATACTGGCGAAACAACTTGAGGGCGTTGCTATGGGCAGTGTCGGGAATGTCCTCCGCGACGACGCCGCCTATCAGAAACTCGGCCTGCTTGCGCGGCTCGAGGCTTTCCATCCACGACCGAACCTCGCTGGCGAGGCCGACGCCGACCGTGTTCGGGCGCACCTTCCGGTCGAGGATCCACTTCAGCGCTTCCGGGTTCTGCACCGTCTCTGTGAGAAGGTTGTGCATCTCCAGCACTTCGACATCGCGCTCGCGCATCTTGGTGACGAAGTCGAAATGATCGCGCTTGGCCTGGTTGAGCCAGATGACGTCATCGAAGAGCAACTCGTCGCAATTGCTCGGCGTCAGGCGCTGGTGCGCAAGGCCGGGCGAGCACACCATCACCTTGCGCAGCTTGCCTGCTTCGGAATGAACGCCATATCGGGGTGTTTCCGTGCCCATCATGTCTCTCCTGAATTTAAAGCGTGAGGTATCCCCGGTACAGGCCGAATGCGGCGGCGACTGCGCCGACCACGACCACCGCGAAAATGAGTTTCTCGAGCTGTGTGAAGACCGGTTGCCCGGCTTCGCGCTTCGCCTTGGCGAACAGCAGGACGCCCGGCGCATAAAGCAGCGCCGATAGCAGGACGTACTTGAGCCCGCCCGCGTAGAGCAGCCAGAGCGCGTAGAGCACCGAGATCGCCGAGATCACGAGGTCCTTCGTGCGCTCCTTCGGTTCGCGCTCATAAGACTCACCGCGCCACGCGAGGAGCAGTGCATAGGCCGCCGACCAAAAGTACGGCAGCAGGATCATGGACGTTGCCAGGTAGATCAGGGACAGGTAAGTTCCCTTCGAGAACAGCGTGATCAGCAGAAACAGCTGGGTCAGGCCATTGGTCAGCCAGAGCGCGTTCGTCGGCACATGCTTCGCGTTCTCCTTGCGCACGAACCTGGGCATCGTGCTGTCGCGCGCCGCGGAGAAGATGATTTCGGCGCACAGCAGCACCCACGACAGCAGCGCGCCGGCCAGCGAGATTACGAGCCCCACGCTGATCAGGATGGCGCCCCAGTGGCCAACGACATGCTCGAGCACGCCGGCCATCGACGGGTTTTGCAAGGCGGCGAGCTGCGGCTGGGTCATGATGCCGAGCGACAGGATGTTCACCAGCACGAGCACGAGCAGCACGCCCACGAAACCGACGACGGTTGCCTTGCCGACATCGGTGCGCCTTTCCGCGCGCGCGGAGAAGATACTTGCGCCTTCGATCCCGATGAACACCCAGACGGTCACCAGCATCATGTTGCGGACCTGATTCGTTATGCTGCCGAGCTTCGGATTGCCCAATCCGAAGAAGTCGCTCGCGAAGATGCGCGACTTGAAAGCGAAGGCGCAGATCAGAATGAACAGGACGATTGGGACGATCTTTGCAATCGTGGTGATCAGATTGACGAAGGCTGCTTCCTTGATGCCTCGCAGCACGAGGAAATGCACGCCCCACAGCAGCACGGACGCGCACACGATGGCGATTGGCGTGTTGCCTTCGCCGAAGACCGGGAAAAAATATCCGAAGGTGCTGAAGAGGAGAACAAAGTAGCCGACGTTGCCGAGCCACGCGCTGATCCAGTATCCCCACGCGGAGGAAAAGCCCATGTAGTCGCCGAAGCCTTCCTTCGCGTAGATGTAGACGCCGCCGTCGAGCTCGGGCTTGCGGTTGGCGAGCGTCTGGAAGACGAACGCAAGGGTCAGCATGCCGACCGCCGTAATGGCCCAGCCGATCAGCACGGCGCCGGCGTCTGCGCTGACCGCCATGTTTTGAGGCAAAGAGAAGATGCCGCCGCCGATCATCGAACCCACGACCAGCGCGGTTAGCGCACCCAGGCGCAGTTTCGGGGCGGGCGCGGCAGTGACGGCTGGCTTGGCCGCCGGGCCGGAGCCGGTTGCAGACGCGGAATCAGACATGAAATGCCTCCTTCAATCAGATAACAGGGACTTTCTGGCTCACCTGGTTTTTCCAAAGAATTTGTTATCTAACATCGATATTTCCAATATTTAATTGGATTGCTAAACAAAATAGCGTTGCGGATAAAAGATTTAAAAAAGCGACATTTAGATCGATGATGGCAACGCGATACTTTTGCCATTTGATCGAAATCAATTGCTGGCGGAGTTGCTGGCGTGGGCCCATGGCGTCTATTGCTGCGATGCGCCGCATTTCACGGCATTTCACGACCTTGCATGGGCCCTTGCACGGACGCTCGCAGGCGGGTTTTACACGAGCGCAGGAATGGTTACTCCGGCAAGGCGGCAGCGCGGAAGAACGCGCTCGCGTCCGCGTCGAGTTTTCCAAACGATCTTTCGTATACGGCCGCGAACTCCGCAGACCCGTAAAGCCGGCTGAGCGTGCGGTCTATCAGCAAGCGCAGATCGTCGTCGCCGCGCGCCATGCCGATTGCCACGGAAACCCGCGTGAATCGCCGGTCGAGAACGACCAGTTCGCCCGCGGCAGGACTGTCGTGCGCCGCAGCAAAGAGCAGGGCACGGTCCGCGAAAAAGACGTTCGATCGACGGTCAATCACCTTCTCCAAACCTGCCTCCATCGAGGTGACGGGAACGACCGTCGCGGAAACCTCGAGCTCGCCGAGCTTGCCGGAAAGCCATCGCTGTGCCGGAGAATCCGCGATGACCGAGACCGTCTGCCGCGACAGCAATTGCGCGGGCGACGCGCGCCAGACCGGATGGGATACCCGTTCGCCAGAAAGAATCTCGCGGAGTCCGGAAGGCGCATCGGTGCGCAGAAGCGCCCCGATTCCGCCTGGATAGACAGGAATGGAGAAAGACATTCCCGCTCTGTTCGTCAGCGTGTCGGGTGCTCCACATACGAGATCGACACGTTTTTCATGCAGTGCGCGTATGTCTTCGCCTGACGAGAGGGGGACCCACTGGGTCTTGAGCGCGGCCAGTCCCGCCTCGCTTCTGATCTGTTCTGCAATCTTCTGGCACAGCGCAACCGTGTAGCCGGTCACCTGCCCGGCAGCGTTCTGATAAGCAAACGGACGCGCGCCACTGAGATAGCCCATGCGGATCGTGCCCGATTGCTCGATCCGAGCGATCGTCACACTCGTCGTTTGTTCACGCGCTCGCGCCGGATGCGGCATCAATGCCGAAAGCGCCAGCAGGCCGATGGTGATCGCGGCGATAGTCGGGCCCGCAGCCGTGCGCGGCGCGGAAGCCGGCGCGCCGGTGCGATTGACGGCGAAACCATATATCGCGTAGCCGATCGCCATGACCAGCATTGCGCCCATCACGGCATTCGTGCCTGAAGCGTAGATGGCATAAATCGAATACGCGAGCGCCACCAGCGTCACCGTCGCGTTAAGCCGGAACTTTGCCGACTCCGTGCCGGCGGTGCGCATCATCACAAACAACGCGGAGAGCGACACGACATACGGAACCACGTTGGTGACCACGGCCAGGTTGACGAGCGCAGCAAACTGTTCGCTCAGGTTGGGCGAAATCGTGGACACGGCCATCATCGACTGCACGATCCCCATGATCACCATGCCGGCAACAGGAGCGCCCGCACGATTCGCCTTGCCGAAAACGGCGGGGAACATCTGGCTATCGGCGGCGTTCTTGGCCGTTTGCGCGAGGGTGAACTGCCAGCCCAGCAAGGAGCCGATGCACGCCATGGCAGCGAGGGCCATGACGATCGAACCCACGGCAGGACTGAACATGCGGGCAAAGGCGAGGCCGAACGGTCCTGTCGATCGGGCGAGATCGGCATTGGGCACGATGCCCTGGATCACCGCGGTGGAGAGAATGTAGATGACCGCCGCGCCCAGTGTGCCGAACATGCACGCCAACGGCACATCGCGCGCGGGGTTCTCGACAGCCGACGAGTTCTGCACCGCCGATTCCATGCCAAGGAACGCCCACAGCGTGAGCGCGATGCTCGAACCCATGCCTTCCACGAGGCGCAGCCCCTTCGGGTTCCATGCAGCAGCGAAGGTCGCGCCGTGAAACCAGAACCAGCCAGCAACCGAGATGAAACCTACCGGCAGAATGACGCCCCAAACGGTGAGCGCGCCGATACGTCCGGTGATTTTCGGGCCGCCGAAGTTCGCCAGCGTGGTGAGCCACAGCAGCGCGATCACGCCGAGGCAGGTCGCGACTGGCGAGGAGGTGAGCACCGGGAAGAATGCGGCGAGATAGCCGAGCGCGGAGCTTGCGACCGCTACGTTCGCAATGGCGATAGAGAGGAAGTAGAGGAAGAAGACCTGAAAATAGCCGTCCTTGCCATACGCCTCCTCGGCGTACGCGGCCATGCCGCCGGCGCGCTGATTCAATAGCCCGGCTTGCGCAAAGCCCCAGGCAATGGCGAGCGAGCCGATGGCGGTGACAAGCCACGACAGCAACGAAATCGCGCCGACCTGCGCCATATTGGCGGGCAGCATGATGATGCCCGAACCCATCATGTTGACGGTGACGATGAACGTCAGTTGTACGACGTTCATCTTTTTGGGTTGATCGGCCATGGTGATTCTCCCGCTCGCTGGCACCGGCGCCAGGCTCGGAACGCTCCGAGCCTGTGTGAACGTTAGGGCGGCGGCCAATGCGCCCATTGATATAGGTCAAGCGGGTAGGTCGAGCGCCAGGATGATGCATGATTCCGGCTTCGCGCGTTGAGCACGGAGGAAGTGCGGCAGACGGTTCAGGGTTTTCGCCTTGCGGCGCGTCGGGCGATCGAAGCCGGTGCTGCGATTGCTGGATGCCGGGGGTGAATGGTTTCGCCTCGATTGAGCATGCCGATGAACTCCTCGATCTTGCGCGCCCGCGTTGCGGGCTTTTTGGCATGCTGGATACGAAACAGGATGGCGTAGCGGTTGCGGGCGTTCAGCGTTGCAAAGAACGCGCTGGCCTTGGGATTGGCATGCAGTGCGGCCTGCAGGTCGTCCGGCACGACCGAGTTGCTGGCCGACGTATAGGCCGCCGCCCAGCGGCCATCCTCTTTGGCTTTCTCGATCTCCCGCAGGCCCGCGGGAAGCATTCTGCCCGCGGCGATCAGCGCTTCGGCGCGGTCTTTGTTGAGCCTCGACCAGATACTTTTTGCGGAGCGCCGAGTGAAGCGTTGCAACCAGTATTCTTCGCTTTCGCTCTGTTTTTGACCGTCGATCCAGCCATGACAAAGGGCGCTTTCCAGCGCCTGTTCGTAAGTCAAGGTTTGCTTACCGGCGCCCTTTTTGGCCAGGCGCAGCCAGATCCCGGTCGAAGTGCCGCCGTTTTGCGTCAACCAGTGTTCCCATTCGTTCTGATCGAGGAAGGTCAGACGAGGCTCAGTCATCGAGGAACCGAAGGGTTGCGTTCATGCAGCGAGATGTTTTCGTTCACTGAAACCTCGCGGATTACCGGTTTGCGCGGATTTGGGAGTAGCCGATTTATCGACGATTCAGCGTGTATCCGCCGGAGGGAGGGTGGTGGCCTTTCTGGCGAGACTCAAAATGTCTTCACGAAGGGCGTGGCATGAATGATTACTTTCGGGTTAATCCGTTGATCCGAGACCTCGATGCTTGCCTCGAATAATTTGCGGGACAGACCATTCTTCACCGCATCCACACGGTACTGAATTTCCTTTAGCCGAAGCGTCCGGGAATGAGTCATTGTTACTGTTGTGAGCCAAAGCTCCGTGTCTGATGGTTTTAGCTCAACAAGCTCTCTGAGATATCGTTCTATACCTAAGCGCTGAAACTGCTGATTCACTTCTTCCGGGGCGTAGCGAATAGCATGTGGGCTTTCAAATCCCGTGCCGCCACCTTGACTGTGTGATCTCTGCCAGCCAGCCAATCCCACTTCGATGCCCGGAAACAAGAGCTTCTCGTATCCCTGCCTGCCTTGTGAAAGTCCTAGGCGGCTCTGTATGACGGTTGCTCCAAGTGCGTCCTTGAACGTTCGCTCGCTGAAGTGCATGTTGACCTCTTCGCCGTCCGGTAGTTGGTAATGTAGGTAAACGATTTGCCTCATGCAATTCTACTGACGTAATCGTGAGTCACGAGCGGCGTTGAACATTCGTATTCGCTTCTGCTCCGCTTACAAGGCGCCACAGCCCACCGCGTTGCCCGCCATCTCCAGGACCGCCTTAGCGCCTTCGACCCGCAGCAGTTCCGGCAACGACACGCCATTTTTCGCGGCCGTCAATTCGGCAAGTATCGAGAGGGCGATCTCCGGCGGCGTCCGGCTGCCGATGTAGATGCCCACCGGTCCGTGCAGGCGCGCGAGTTCTTCATCGTTGAGATCGAACTCCTTCAAGCGCTTGCGCCGCGCCGCGTTATTGCGACGCGAACCGAGCGCACCCACATAGAACGCAGGCGTTTTCAGCGCTTCCATCAGCGCGAGATCGTCGAGCTTCGGATCGTGCGTCAGCGCGATCACTGCACAGCGTTCGTCGAGCTTCATGTCCATCGCGGTGTCGTCGGGCATGGCGCGAACGATGGTCGTGCCCGGCACGTTCCACTCGTCCGTATATTCCTCGCGCGGATCGCACACCGTGACCTGATAATCCGGGCACCGGGTGGCCCAGGCGCAACCATTCGCCCGAAGATTCCCTGTATCTGTGGGGGCCGGACGTGCCAGGCTATTTCTTCGAGAACACCGAAGCGTGACATGCGCAACAGTTGTTCTAACTGCGGATGCGTCTTCGTTTGCTCACGTGGACCTAGAGGCGCTCGACGTGCACTTCGACCGCGTCCCTCGGCACGGTCAGCCGCGTGCGATCGAGCAGGGCGTCCGCGGGCGCGGTGCGGTCGGGATTCAAGGGCTTCACCTTGTTGAACACCACCGAGAAATGCTCGGGCGTCACGGTGACCGACGCGTAGCCCTGCGCATCGTGGTCGGCGTGGCACAAATCCGGATTGTTGGTCTTCAGGAAGGCGTCGAGCCTGGCTGGTGTGGTTGCCAGCGACGCGAACGGCGTGCCGGACCAGCCCGCCTTGACGTAGGCATAAAAAGACGTGCTGCTGATTCCGGCGCACACGAAGTCGACGATCACGGGCGTCCCCTTCACGGGGTCCGGGTCGTCCCGCACGACTCCGCACTGAAACGCGTGGAGATCACCCGAGATGGACACGGCGTTATGGATGCCCTGTTCCTTCAACCAGGAGAGCAGGTCGTGTTTGTGCGCCGGATAGCCGTCCCATGAATCGCAGTCGATCACGAGGCGCGCCGCGGGATTCTTCGGTGCGCCAGGCATCACAGCCCACAGGCGGTTCAGCATCACCTCGTTGCCCCACACCTTCCACACCGCTGGCGAGCGCTTCATCGTGTCTTTCCACCATTGCGTCTGCTCGGCGCCGAGTATCGAAGGCGCGCGGCCGAAGTGCCTGGTATCCCAGGTTTCGAAGCGCTGAAGAACATCCTGCTTGACGAAGTAGCGCGAGCCGACGGAGTCGTTGCCATGAACCGGGTCGTGCAAGTGCGCGCGCGCAATCGCCGCCTCGCTCACGACATGATCGTCGCGATAGAGGCGCTCGTCCGTCATCACGAGATGCATTAGCATGCCGAAACGAAAATCGCGGTAGATGCGAATGTTCGTGAATGACGGGTTGTCCGGATCGAAGTGCACGTCGCCCCAGTCCACCGGCATGTACTCCGCCCACGCGCGATTGGCGTTGCGGCGGCGCGCGCTCACCTGCCTTTCCTCGTTGGTGTAGACCTGATGATCCTGCCAGCAATCGTCGGAGAATTCGTGGTCGTCCCATATCGCGATCATCGGCAGGCGCTGGTGCAGCGTTTGCAAGCGCGGATCGGAACGATAGGTGCGATAGAGCGTGCGATAGTCGTCGAGCGAATCGGCATAGAGCGTGCCGTCGGCGAGCCGCTTTGCATCGGGTAGCTGCAGCGCCGGATGCGCCGTCTCGACCGCATCGCTTCTCGGGCCTCCGACCGTTTCATAGATGTAATCGCCCACATGCACGACAAAGGCGAGATCGCTTTCGTCTGCAAGCAGCGTCATGGCCTGCCAATGATTGACGCCCCAGTCCTGGCAATTGAGCCACGCGAAGCGAATCTCGTCGTTGGCTTCGTTTTCATCGGGGGCCGTGCGCGCAACGCCGCTGGCGCTCACCTCGTCGCCGGCGACGAACCGATAGTGATACGTCGTGTTTGGTGAAAGCGCCGTGACCTTGGTGCGTACCGTGAAATCGTAGGCGGGCAATGCCGCGAGCCGCACGTTGGCGACGAGCGCGGAGAAGTCCGGTTGCCTCGACACTTCGAGCCGCAGCGGGACCGCGCGCATGGCGCGTTTTGCGTGGTGCGGTTCGTTCCCGGGCGCGGGCGCGCAGCGCGTCCAGAACACGATGGAGCGATCGCGCGGATCGCCGCTGGCGACGCCCTGCGCAAAGCGGTAGAGGCCGTTGCTCGCGGCGTTGGCGTTGGCGGGGAGCGCTGGACGAGACGCGGCGCGCGCGCCGGTGGCCGCTGCAATTGTGAAGAATGCCGACGACTTGAGGAAATGGCGCCGATCCATCGGCTCTGACCCTCCCGATCGACTTGCTGCAAATGTCCGAGACGCATTGCGATGCCGCAGCATGCGATGTGCCTCTATCGGGCAGCAGTTTTGGCTCCTGCTGCCCGCACCACCCACCTCAATCCGGCAGCAGCGCGCCGGTTCGAACCGCGTCCTTGCCCGCCACGCATGCCACTTCCATTCCCGCAGTGGCAAAGCGCGTGCGCTGCCGCGCATACAGCACCCCGGCAACGGAACTCTTGACCGTAACGGTGCGGTCGGTCAGCGGATCGACGATGTCGGCAATCGGCTGACCGGGCTCGACGCGTGCGCCCGCCGCCGCACGGAACACGATCACGCCCGAGGCCGGCGCGATCAGCGATTCGCTGCCCGCGAACGGCGTGGGCCCGAATTCGAGCGGCGGCAACGGCGCGGGCGAGCCGTCGATTACGCCCCGATGCGTCAGGTACTCGACGATCGCGTTCGCGTCCTGCTCCGCGAACGCATAGGACACGTCCGCCTGGCCGCGCAACTCGATCGTTACGGATATCGAACCATTCGGAATCGGATAGCGATCGCCGTAACGCGCACGCAATTCCGACCAACAGAAGCTGTGAATCTCGTCGAACGGATTGCCGATCGAATTGAGCGCGAGCAGCGACGCCTTCGCGTCGAGATAGCGCGCGAGCGGTTCGACCTCGGGCCACAGGTCGGGGTTCGTGTAGAGATGCAGCGCGGCTTCGAAGTCGCAATGCAGGTCGAGCACCACATCGGCGTCATACGAAAGGCGCTGCAGCGCGAGGCGCTGCGATTGAAGTTCGGTGGTCGGCGTTTGCTCGGCGAGCGCCTCGCGCATGGCGGCGCGCACGGCAAGCAGGTTCTGCTGCGCGTCGCCGGTAAGGCGCGACTCGATACGCGGCATCACGAGCGCGGCGAGATCGTGGAATTGCCGGTTGAAGTTCGAGGCCGTGCCGGCTTCGTAGCGGCCAAGCATCTGGCCGAGCAGGCGTTGATTCAAACCGATTGGATTAGGCACCGGAACCACCACCACCTCGCCGCGCAATCTGTCCGCCGCTTCGAGCGCGGCGAGGCGCTTGCGCAGCGCCCAGGCGACCAGCATGCCCGGCAGTTCGTCGGCATGCAGCGATGACTGGATGTAGATCTTCTGCCCGCCGCCGGGGCCGTAGTGGAAGCTCGTCAAGTGACGCTCGGTGCCGAGCGCCGGGGATATCAACGGATGTGTCTGTGTCTGCATGATGAGAGGCTGCTCTGGATCGTTGGGCTTTTCAGCCGCCGTACACGTCGAAGTCGAAGTACTTCGATTCGATCTTTTTGTACGTGCCATCCTTGATCATATCGGCGATGGCCTTGTCGATCTTCGCTTTCAGTTCGACGTCGTCCTTGCGCAGGCCGATGGCGGCGCCCGCGCCGAGCGTGCCCTTCGGGTCGTCGATGTCGCCGCCCGAGAACTGGAAGCCCCCGCCGCGCGGGGTCTTCAGGAAACCCTGCTCGGCCTGCACGGCGTCTTGCAGCGCGGCGTCGAGGCGGCCCGAGATCAGGTCCGCGTAGACCTGGTCCTGGTTCTGGTAAGGCACGATCGACACGCCCTTCGGAGCCCAGTAGAGCTTTGCGTAGGTTTCCTGAATGGTGCCTTGCTCGACGCCCACGGTCTTGCCCTTGAGCGCGTCGGCCGTCGGCTGGAGGCTCACCCCCTTCTTGGCGACGAGGCGCGTTGGCGTATGGAACAGCTTGGTCGAAAAGGCGATTTGCTCGAGACGTTGCGGCGTCATCGACATCGACGAGAGCACGCCGTCGAATTTTCTTGCCTTCAGCGCCGGGATCATGCCGTCAAACTCGTTTTCGACCCAGACGCACTTCGCGTTCAGGCGCTTGCAGATTTCGTTGCCGAGGTCGATGTCGAAGCCGACCAGCTTGCCGTCCGTGCTCTTCGATTCAAACGGGGGATAACTCGCATCGACGCCGAAGCGGACCGAGGAAGGGTCCTTGGCGAAGGCCGAGGTGGCGATTGCGAGGATTGCGAGGGACAGGGCAAGCTTCTTCATTGACGCAAGGTCTCCAGTATCGACATCGACGCTGCCGTGGGTTGGCGGCGTCCTCAGGCAGACGAGGGTTCATCTGCAAAGTTGAATAGACAAGATAACCGGTCAGTGATGTTCGAGTAACTGGGGTTTTCGCTGAAGCGACCTGAATTTGCCGATTTTCGACGTATGGAAACAGAAAGGTTGGGAAGCGTTTTAGGTATTTAATGTATAGACAACATTGCGTGTGGCGTTGCAAACAAAAAAGCCCAGACCGGATGGTCTGGGCTTTCGTGACGGGTTCTCGAGGGCTTAGTTGCTGCCGTACACGTCGAAGTCGAAGTACTTTGCTTCGATCTTCTTGTACGTGCCGTCCTTGAGCATGTCGGCGATGGCCTTGTCGATCTTCGCCTTCAGGTCGGTGTCTTCCTTGCGCAGGCCGATGCCGGCGCCGTCCGAGGGAATCTCCTTGCCCGCGAACTCGTAGCCCGCGCCGCGCGGCGTCTTCAGGAAGCCGATATCGGCCTGCACCGCGTCCTGGAGCGCGCCGTCAAGACGGCCCGAGATCAGGTCGGCGTAGACCTGGTCCTGGTTCTGGTAGGGCACCACGTTCACGCCCTTGGGCGCCCAGTTCGTCTTCGCGTAGGTTTCCTGGATCGTGCCCTGCTCGACGCCCACCGACTTGCCCTTGAGCGATTCGGCCGTGGGCAGCAGGTTGGTGCCCTTCTTGGCGACGAGGCGCGTGGGCGTGTTGAATAGCTTCGACGAGAACGCGATCTGCTCCTGGCGCTGCGGCGTCATCGACATCGAGGAGAGCACGCCGTCGAACTTCTTCGCTTTGAGCGCCGGAATCATGCCGTCGAATTCCTGCTCGATCCAGACGCATTTGGCGTTCAGACGTTTGCAGATTTCGTTGCCGAGGTCGATGTCGAAGCCGACCAGCTTGCCGTCCGCGGCCTTCGATTCAAACGGCGGATAACTCGCATCGACGCCGAAGCGGATGGTGGACCAGTCCTTCGCGAACGAGGAGGTTGCGATCGCGAGGATCGCCATGAACAGGGCAAGCTTTTTCATTGCTTTGGAGTCTCCGTATTAAGAATGGGGGCCGCCGTGAAAAGCTCGCCGTACCTTCGGCAAAGACTGTTCCATGCGCCGGTTGGGTAGACAACATAGACAATCGCCGAAGGTCGGTTAAGTAGGGTTTTCGCTGAAGCCGATGCTGCCGGTTCCGATTTCGACAAGAGCCGGCGAGAACGCGTGCGAAAAACCTGCGCTCTTACTTCCAGAAGCCGTGATGCGAGCAAGCGGCTTCGTCTTCGATCAGCGGACCGACCACGTCGATATGGCGCTGGCCGCGCGTGAACACCTCGCGGCACGGCAGCGAGAACGTCGGGTTTTCGGGGTGATCGCCGGTGAGCGAGAGCAGGCGGTGCTCGGAAAGCGCATACACCACTCGCCCGATGTTGCACCAGTAGATGGCGCCCGCACACATGCAGCACGGCTCCGCACTCGTGTAGAGCGTGCAGCGCGCGAGCTGCTCGGGCGAGAGAATGCGTGCGGCCTGGGCGGCGGCGGCGAGCTCGGCGTGCTGGGTGGGATCGCCTTGCGGCGGCATCGAGTTGTTGCCGGCGGACGCCACGATGTTGCCGTGCTCGTCGGCCACGAGCGCCGCGAACGGATGGCGGCCGTTGCGCCGCGATTCGTCGGCCAGTTCGATGGCTTTGCGCAGCAGGGCGAGATCGCGGTCGGCGAGGGCGGCGGGGGCGAGATCCGTATTGGCGTTCATTGGATTTTTTCCGTTGTGCTGGGTGAGTGGTGGATGAGGAAAATGAAGTAGACAGTGCTGCGTTCAATGGACTTCGGTGTTGGCGTTGCTGGCCAATGCGGGCGTGTTTTCGTGCGCGCCGGCTTCCTGCTTGTCGCGGTTGAGCAGGAGGTTGAGCACGATGGCGGTAATCGCGCCGAGGAAAATGCCGCTGTCGAGAATCAGCTTGGCGGGGCCGTGGATCTGGGCGAACAACGTGGGGAACGACATCGGCAATACGCCCACGCTCACCGACACCGCAACGATGATCGCGTTGCGCGTGCCCTCGAACTTCACGCGCGAGAGTTCCTGAATGCCGGCCACGGTCGTCATGCCGAACATCACGATCGCGCAGCCGCCCAGCACGGGGCGCGGCACCGAGGCGATCAGCGCGCCGAGCTTCGGAAAGAGCCCCATGAGCACCATGATGACGCCCGCGGACGCCACCACGTAGCGGCTCTTCACATTCGAAAGCGCGATGAGACCGGTGTTCTGGGTGAACGCGTTATAGGGAAAGCTGTTGAAGAGGCCGCCGAGCATCGTCGAGAGGCCATCGGCGCGGAACGCATTGCCGAGCGTCTGTTGCGAGGACGGGCGGCCGATGATGGTGCCGATGGCGAGCACGTTGCCGGTGGTCTCCGCCATGATGACCAGCATGGCCAGCGCCATCACGAGCGTGGGCGTGACGGCGAAGCTCGGCAGGCCGAATGCGAACGGCGCACTGATCTCGAACCAGGCGGCGTCGCCTACATGCGCGAAGCTCGCCATGCCGCACGCGGTTGCGATGACGGTGCCCACAATCAAGCCGATCAGCACCGAAAGATTGCCGATGAAGCCCTTGAAGCGCGCATAAACGAACAGCGTGATGCCGACCGTTGCGAAGCCGAGCAGCAGATTCGCTGCGGAGCCGAAGCCAGGCGCATCGGGATTGCCGCCGCCTAGCCAGATCGCGGCGGCCGGCATCAGCGAAACGCCGATGATGGTGATCAGGCTGCCGATCACCACGGGCGGAAAGAAGCGCAGCAGGCGGCTGAACACCGGCGCGATGAGCACGGTGAGCGCGCCCGCCGCGATCACGGAGCCGAACACGCAGGCAAGGCCATATTGCTTGCCGATCATGATCATCGGCGCGATGGCGATGAACGAGCAGCCCTGGATCAGCGGCAGGTGCGCGCCGAACTTCCAGATGCCGATCGTCTGGATCAGCGTGGCGATGCCCGAGGTCAGCAGGTTGGCGTTGATCAGCGTGATCATCTGCTGCTGCGTGAGGCCGAGTGCGCTGCCGAGTATCAGCGGCACGGCGACGGCCCCCGCGTACATCACCAGCACGTGCTGCAATCCGTAACTTGCGAGTTGGCGCAGCGGCAGAATCTCGTCAACCGGATGAGTACCTGGTTTGCTCATGAAGTTGTCTCCTTTGTCGTGGTCCCGGGCGGCTGGTCAGGCACGGGGCCGGCACGTCATAATCCATCACGTCTGCGGGGCCACCAAACGAATATCCATCGATTTTTTCAATAGATTGGGGAGGCGCCATGCGCTATTCGCTCGACCAGCTCGAAATGTTTGCCCGCGTGGCGAAGACCGGCTCGTTCTCGGCGGCGGCGCGCAGCCTGGGCAAGACGCAATCGACCATCAGCACGGCGATCGCCAATCTCGAAGTGGATTGGGGCTTGCCGCTGTTCGATCGCGCCAGCAAGCTGCCCGCGCTCACGCCGGCGGGCCGCAAACTGCTCAACGAAGTGGAGGTGGTGCTGGAGCGCTGCCTCGATCTGGAATCGCAGGCCAACGATCTGGGGGAACTGGTCGAGCCGCGCCTGACGCTCGCAATTGAAGTGCCGTACAACGCGCTGATGCCCGCGATCGAGGACTTCGCCGCGCAGTTTCCCGCCGTCGATCTGGATGTGCGCCATCCTTTTCACGGCGACGTGAGTGACTTGTTGCTGAAGGGCGAAGTGGATCTGGGCGTGGCCTTTGCGCAGCCGGATTACCCGCGCGACCTGGGCTTTTCGCAGATGGGCAAGCTGATTCTGGCCCACGTGGCGCGCCACGACCATCCGCTGGCGCGCCAGGCGAGCGTGAGCTTCGCCGAGTTGCGCTCGCATCGCCGTCTGGTGTTTAGCGCGCACAACAATACGCTGCCGAGCACGGAATATCTCGACTCGGCGCGCAGCTGGCAGGCGGAGAGCTATCTCGCGCTGCTGGAGATGACGCGCGCAGGGCTGGGCTGGACGACCTTGCCGCGCCAGTTGATCCTGCGCGAGCTCGATGAAGGGGAATTCGTGGAGCTGCAACTGGCTGCGTATCCCCACACCGACTGGCTGGTGGGGGTCGACCTGATCTGGTCGAAAGCGCGTGTGCTGGGCAAGGCGGGCGTGTGGCTAAAGCGCCGCTTGCAGCATCATAAGGTCTACGAACTGGACCGCAATGGCAATGCCACTACGCTGTAGCGAGGGCGCCCGGACTGCTATCGCGTGAAGTCGCGCTGTCGTGCGCGAGATGACTGAAACGCGAATGAAGCAAGCGTTGTCTGAGCACGACACGTGTCATGCCATGGACACGGACGGCAATACCTACGGCGGCTCATAGAGCGTTCACTACGCCGTTGGCACACCCCTTGGCGCTGTCCGCAACGAGCGGAACGCTTGTCTGCACGCAATTGATTGCAGAAACGGTCGGCAACAATGAAGGCGCTATCACCGGTACGGTTGCCACCGCATCGGCCAAACTCGATCTGGGCGCGCACGCTCGACGACCTGAGCATATCGTTCAATCTCGATGATTCCGGCTTGCTCAATCTGAACAGCTCCAGGTGCTTGGGCATGACGCAACACAGCCGCTCGTCGCACTGGGATTCTCAGGCACGTTGCCGAATGCGCAGGCCATCGCCGGTGTCGCGGTGTTGTCGTGCAAATAGAAATCCATGTCGAGCTGGTTCGCGTCAACGACGAGAATGCCTGCAAACCAGAAGCCAGGTAGCATCACTTCTTTCGCGATCCTTATAACGACAAACCCAGCCTTCAGAGCTGGATTTTTTGTTTTGTAATGCAAACGCTATTTATTGTTTGAATTCGTTCAATCACATCTGGTCGAGAAGCTCACCGTTACATACCCCTCCTCCTGCGTCCCCACATCCTTCTTATCCCCCCGAAAGACGGGATGGGAAAGCAGGGTTGTTCGCCCGAAAATTCCGTACTACTGTTGCATCGAAGGAAGGCGATATTCAGGCCAATTCGCTAAATCAGAAACGGCGTGAGACACCGACCTATTGTTTCTAATCATCACGTCGCATCAGAATTCAATTCTGCCTTGGAGCGCCATGAACGCGCCGTCCACCGGGGAAAACCAAGTGAAGAATTCGGCGGGGTCGAGAGGGCAACGCGTCGCCCACGATTTTGCGCAAGTGCTTCATGAAGAACTCAACGAAATCGTGAAGGCGCGCAAAGGCCAAATCGATCCCATTGACCGCGGTTCTCCAGCCAGTCCCGGCGCTCCCGGCAGTGAAGCCGATGCATTGCGGCGAAGCGAGCGACTTGACCTGAAGGGTTTGGCGCTGTCCGGAGGCGGCATACGGAGCGCGACCTTTAGCCTTGGCGTGATCCAGGCGTTTTGCGAAGGCAAGGTGTTGCGCGAGTTCGACTATCTTTCCACGGTCTCTGGCGGCGGTTACATCGGCAGTTGGCTGTCTGCACAAATGCTTCATCGCTTTCCCAATGGGAACGTGGCGGATCTCGAGTCGGTGCTGAGTCCCAATACCTCGCCGGGCGGTCCGCCAAAATCGAAGGAAGACGCGTCGATTGGCTTTCTGCGCGAATACAGCAATTACCTGACACCACGGGTTGGCTTGTTGAGCACCGACACGCTGGCCGCGATCTCGGCATACGTTCGCAATCTTGTCTTGATTCAGGCGATCTTTCTGGCGTCGATCGTGGTGGTGCTGTCTTCGCCGCGAGTGGTGTTCCTCGCTGCGCAGGCGCTGCTTCAGTGCGCCTTCTGTCTGTGGCTTCCCGGGACTTTGGGTTTGGTGTTGCTTTCGTTGAGCGTTGCCGGAATAGTGCTCAATCTGCGCGCCGATCAAACGAGTCCGTGTGCAAAGACCGCGTTTGTTTTGATCTACGTGATTCTGCCTGGCGTTCTCGCGGCATTTCTCATGGGCATCGAAATGGTGAATAGCGGCGGCCTTGTTGCAGGCTGGGGTATGGGCGGCTGGGTCGTCTTCTTCACGCTGTTCTACGCGGCTGTCGCATTGGTGCTGCCTGCACAGGATCGGTATCCGGCCCCGGGCCAGGCTCAACACGCGGGCGTCCAGAAGATTCATTGCCGAAGGGGGCGCGTAGTGCCATTGCCGAAGCGCATCGCCATCGTGATCGCCGGATCATTGGCGGGTGCGACGGGTGGTGTGCTGCTGTCACTCATGCATCAGGGAATACGCGCGATGGTTCATGCGCATGGGCATGAGCAAGCATTATGGTTTGCCGTATCCATTGCGCCATTCATGATTCTCCAGGTGTTTGCCTTGACCATCGTGCTGCATCTGGGCCTGGTCGGGCGTATCTTCGATTACGACGTACAGGAATGGTGGGCCCGTTATGGCGGTTGGCTGCTCGCGGTCACGGTCGGCGGTGGCGGAATCCTGACTGCTGGAATCTACGGCTCGGCGCTGGTGTTGTGGGGTGACGCGTGGTTGACCTACCTTGGTGGACCGGCATGGCTTTTTGCGTCGCTCTGGGGCGTGGTCACCGGTTCATCGAAAAAGACGGACGGGTCGAGTAAGTCATGCAGGGAACTCGGACTTGTGATCGTGCCGTATGTGTTCATTATCGGATTGACCGTGATCCTCTCGTATGGCGAGTACCGGGCGCTTCCGGTTGACACGGCTGCAACCCGTGTGGCGGTTCCGCACACAGCGGACGAATCCCCGGCGGCGCACGCTCCCAAACCGGATTTCGCGCAAGCGGTGGCCGAGGTATCGACTCAATTGTCGAGACAGTCGGTGCATCAAGTCGAGGTTGGCGGGGTCAAGTTCAATACCGTGCTGGTGGTGTTCTTCTCCTTTCTTGTGGCTGGATTCATCCTGGCCTGGCGCGTCGATATCAATCTGTTCTCGCTCTTTAATTTCTATCGAAATCGATTGACGCGATGCTATCTAGGCGCATCACGCGCGGTGCTGGGAAAGCGGCATCCGCATCCCTTCACCGGTTTCGATCTCGATGACGATGTTCCTCTCAGTCATCTTGCAGCCAACGAGAAACGCAACTTTGCCCAGCGCCCATATCACATCATCAACACGACGTTGAACATGACGTCCGGCGAGAATCTTGCCTGGCAACAACGTAAGGCCGCATCGTTCTTCTTCTCGCCACTCTATTGCGGGTTCCGCTTGCCCCGCACGATGGAGCCCGACCATTCCAGAAAGAGCTTCATGAAGACCGCGCAATACATGCGAGGCAAGCACACCTTCGGGCCACTGGATGATATCGGCCCGATGCTGGGCGGCGCCGTCGCGGTCTCGGGCGCTGCGGTCAGCCCGAATTCCGGCTTCCACACCGATCCGGGCGTCGCGTTCCTGCTCACGCTGTTCAATGTGCGGCTTGGGCGCTGGTGCCCGAATCCTGCGTCGCCCAATGTGCCGAAGCGCTCGAGCCCCGAGTTCGGTGGAGCGCTGTACCTCAATGAGCTCTTTGGCGCTGCCGATAGCACGTCGCGCTACGTCTATCTGTCCGATGGCGGGCACTTCGACAATCTGGGCATTTACGAACTCGTCCGGCGGCGTGTCAGCCTCATCGTTCTTTGTGATTGCGGCGAGGACGCACCCTTGCAGTTCGACGACCTTGCGGATGCCATACGCAAGTGCTCGGCTGATTTCGGCGTGGACATCGTCATTGATGTCGATCCGTTGCGGCGCGAATCCAGCGACAGTCCCCCGCCGTTCAGCGCGAACCACGTGGTAGAAGGCGTGATCCGTTATCCGTGCCTCGAGGGAAGCGCGCCTGACGCGGCGGCGTTCGAAGGAAAGCTCATTCTGATCAAGCCGACATTGACGCGGGAGATCTACGCGTGCGCTTCGGATCTGCGCAACTACGCCATTGTCGAGCCTGCATTCCCGCAGCAGTCCACGGTCGATCAATGGTTCAACGAGGCGCAGTTCGAAAGCTACCGGAAACTCGGTTACCTGATCGGACGTCACCTGCTCGAGAAGCCCCTCGAGGACGGTTCCATGCTGGCTGGTCGTTTGCAACGCTCCGCGGATTTGCAGGCCGGCGGAGCGGGCTTGAGCGAGTGCTGAATCATGGCCACGGACATTGTTCATCGGCTTGTCGAGGCAAATGGCGTCACTTTTCATGTGGCCGTATCGGGCCCGGACAATGCCGCGCCGGTTCTGTGCATTCATGGATTTCCGGAAGGATGGGTGAGTTGGCGTCACATCATGCATCTGTTGCCGCAATCGCGAATCTACGCGCCCGATCTTCGTGGGTATCCGGGTTCGAGCTATCCGAAAAGCGGCTACGACGTTTTTACGCTGACCGACGACATCAAGGCCTTGATAGAAGTTTTGGACATTCGCCAATGTGTGCTTGTTTCGCATGACTGGGGCGGTGCGTTGGGGTGGATATTCGCACATCGATATTCGAGCTTGATAAGCAAGTTGGTTGTCGTCAACTGCACTCACCCTCGAACCCTGGTGCGCGCGGTGGTGACATGCGATGACTGGCAACCGTTTCGTATTCCGTGGGTGCCGTTCTTCCAGATTCCATGGTTTCCCGAGTGGTTCATGACCACGGCGATTGGCAGAAAGCTTTTGAAATGGACCTTCCTGATCAGGCAGGGCCAACCCGGAACGATGGACGTCGGGCTCGTCGATGAACTCGTCGGCCGTTTTGCGAACGCAGCCGATATGCATGGACCGATTGAATATTATCGGCAGATCGTCTTGACCATTCTTTTGCCGGAGCGGCACAGAAAGCTGTATGGGCTCTATGCCACGCCTATCAGCGTGCCCGTTACCGTGATCTGGGGCATGAAGGACGGCGCGTTGCCTGCGCTCGTCGCGCGCAAGAGCTTCGGTGATGCGGGATGCAACGGTGATTGGAGGCCGCTCGAAGGCGTCGGCCATTTCGTCGATCTGGAGGCGTGGGAAACGTTGGCGGGCGAATTGGCGAGGGTGCTTGACTTCGGCCCAGGTGATTCCTAGGGTTCCTATACATGCCGTTATGGCGCGTAATGGCGGCTTGCAATGACGCACGAATGTGAATTCCGGCGAGAACATCAGAACAGGAGGCGACCGTGAATCGGCAACGACAATTACATGTATGGTTACTTGTCCTCGTCGGGGTATTCAACATGGGCGCGAGTGCGGCACCCCAATCCGGCTACGTGCAAGACGAAGCCAAACAGGCTGGCCGCGATGCCGCGTCGTTTCCTCAAGCGGACGAGGACTACTTCAAGGACATGGACCGGGGTATCGCCCTGAGTCCGGAAGAGGTCAAAGGGCGCAACATGTGGCTCGTCTGGAGCGGGGGCAACGACCGCTTCTGGGACAGAATGACGAAGGACACATTCGGTGCGTTCGACATTATCAAGTCGATCAGCTCTTATCCAGGCCAGGGGCATTCGCGAGACGACCGCTGGCGCTATCTCGGGGTGATCAACGAGCCCTGCTTCGAGAAAGCATCGGCCCCCGATCCGCAACGCTTTGGTTTGTGGCTCGATCGACGCATCGTTAGCGACAAGTGTCCGAAGGATCCGTTCGAAAATGAAGAGAAATATCCGGGCGTAAAGACCGGTGCGCGGGGCATGACGTTTAGTGACGGCAAAACACTGCCGGTCGGTTCGTTATATGGCTATGCAACGGGAATTGTCGGCCTGCGTCTGTTCCCCAATCCGGATTTCGACGAGAAGGCCGAAAAAGCATGGGACGCGCGCCGCTACTATGAGGACCCCGCGTATTACAACAATCCCAATCTCGTTCGTCCTTACCGCGTGGGAATGACATGCGCGTTTTGCCATATCGGCCCGAGCCCGGTTCATCCGAGCGCGGATCCCGAGCATCCGCAATGGGCCGATCTGAGCGGCACGGTGGGGGCGCAGTACATGTGGGTGGATCGGCTCTTCATCCATAACGCTGCAAAGCCTGAAGGGCAGCAAAACTTCATGTATCAGCTCACGCACACGTGGCGGCCGGGAACGATGGATACGTCGCTCGTGTCCACGGACAACATCAACAACCCCCGAACGATGAATGCGCTTTACGACCTTCACGCCCGGTTGGGAATGGCGCTCAAGATCGGCAAGGAAAAGCTGGCAGGCGGGGAACTCGATAACAAACAACTCAACGATTTCGTGTCGGACGGACCGCTTGCACAATTCTTCAAAGCACCCAACACCGTGTGGACGCCGCGCGTTCTCAAGGATGGCGCGGATTCGGTAGGCGTGCTGGGCGCGCTCAATCGCGTGTATCTGAACATCGGGCTGTTCAGCGAAGAATGGCTGCTGCATTTCAATCCGGTTTTCGGCGGCAAGCCCATCTCGCCCATTCAGATTGCCGTGGCGCGAAAGAACTCGACTTACTGGCAAGTGACGGAAACGGGCACGGTCAATATGGCGCTGTACCTGATTGCGGCATCGCAGCCCGATCATTTGAGCGATGCGCCAGGAGGCAAGCAATACCTCGCCGACGCGTCCGCCAGCGATGGCGCGGCGATGCTCCAGCGCGGCAAGAACGTGTTCGCGGATACCTGCGCGCGCTGCCACTCGAGCAAAGCGCCGCCGGTGCCGGCCAGTCTGAATTTGCACGACTGCAACGGGCCGAACTATATGGCATGTTTCAAGCGCTACTGGAAATGGACGCAAACGGACGATTACAAGACGCAAATGCGCAAGGTCGTCAATGCGCCGGATTTCCTCGACGGAAACTATCTGTCGAGCGATGCGCGGATTCCGGTGACGCTATTGCGAACCAACATCTGCAGTCCGCTTGCGACCAACGCGATTCGTGGAAACATCTGGGACAATTTTTCCTCGGAGTCGTACAAGACGCTGCCTTCGGTCGGGTCGGTCACGCTCAACGATCCGTTCTCCGGCAATCCGTGGCAATACCCCATGCCCGCCGGCGGCCGTGGCTATACGCGGGTGCCTTCGCTGATCAGCATCTGGTCGACGGCGCCGTTCCTGCTCAACAACTCGGTCGGGCCGGAGAGGTTCGATGGCGATCCGTCGGTTGCGAGCCGCATGAAGGTGTTCGACGCATCGATCGAACAGATGCTGTGGCCCGAGAAGCGGCAGCACGATGCAGTGCTGGGCAACAAGGTGCCGGGGCTCATCGACCGGACGACGGTGCGCAGCCAGATCACGATACCGAAGGGCTATTTGCCTGCGTCGCTGCAGTCGACCTTGCAAAGGATCGACCCGAAATTGTTCGATCCGAAAAGCGGCGATCTCGCGCTTGGTCCGGTGCCGTCACAGGTTCCGGTCAACTTGCTGGCCAACATCCGGCCTCTGCCTGAAAGCAGCGATCCGGTGGTCATCGGACAGCACATCGGAGAACTGACGAACTTGCTATTCAAGCTCGGAAAGAATCTGCTGACGATGCCGGACAACGCGACCGACGAGGCGTTGCTCAAGAAATATGCGGGCCTTGAGAAGCCGATGCTGGCGCTCAGCAAGTGTCCTGACTTCATCGTCAATCGCGGCCACTACTTCGGCACTTCCGAGTTCAACGACCAGAACGGGCTGACTGCCGACGAGCGTTCGTTCGGCAAGGAGCCGGTCCTGAGCGACGACGACAAGCGCGCATTGATCGCGTTTCTGAAGACGTTTTGAGCAAGAGGCTTCGACGGTCCACAGGCTATGTCCACTCCAGACGATGAGGTATGGGATTACGTGATTGTGGGTTCCGGCGCGGGGGGCGGCACGCTCGCCGCGCGGCTTGCGGAGGCGGGCATGCGGGTGTTTCTGATCGAGGCCGGAGGCGATGCGCCAGCGAGCGGGGCGGACCGGATGCCCGCGGACTACCACGTGCCGGCCTTCCATGCATGCGCCTCGGAGAATCCGGCAATGAGCTGGAACTTCTTCGTGCGTCATTATGCTTCCGATGCCCAGCAGCAGCGCGATCCGAAATGCACGCCCGAAGGCGTGCTGTATCCTCGCGCCGCGACGGTGGGCGGGTGCACCGCGCACAACGCGATGATCTTCGTGTATCCGCATGACTCGGACTGGGACGGCATCGCGCAATTGACCGGCGACCGGTCGTGGCGAGCCTCCGCCATGCGCCGGTATGGCAAGAAGCTCGAGCAATGCCGCCACCGTCCGCTTTGGGCGCTCGCGCGCCGGTTTGGCATCAACCCGACCGCGCATGGCTTTGACGGCTGGCTGACCACCGAACATGCAACGCCGAAGAAGGCGCTCGCCGACGACCACCTGATGCGAGTGGTCTTCGGCGCGATGGAACTCACCGCGCGCAGTATCCCGAAGCGCCTGCACGCGCTGCTCGGCCTGATTCGCTGGCAGGGCGATCCGAATTCGCGGCTCTGGGGCAGGCGCTGTTTCCGCGGCGTGTGCTATACGCCGCTCAGCACGCGCGACCATGCACGGCATGGCGTGCGTGAGCGTGTGCTCGACGTGGCGGAGCGGTTTCCGTCTCGCCTGAAAATTTCGCTCGACTCGCTCGCCACGCGGGTGTTGTTCGACGAGAATGGCGCAGCGGTTGGCGTCGAATATCTGAAGGGCGCGCGTCTGTATAAAGCGCATCCTGAATGCAGCGCCGAGCGGGGCGTGCGCTGTGAAGTGCGTGCGCGTCGCGAGGTGATTCTGGCGGGCGGCGCGTTCAATACGCCTCAACTATTGTTGCTGTCGGGCATTGGTCCGGCAGAGCATTTGAGGGCGCATGGCATTCCGGTGCGAGTCGATCTCGAAGGGGTTGGAAGTAATCTGCAGGACCGCTATGAGATTGCCGTGATCAGCCGCATGGCGCAACCATGGGAAGTGCTCAAGGGTGCGGCGTTCACGACCGACGATCCGGCTTATCGGGCGTGGTCCGATCTGCGAGAAGGCGTTTATATCACCAACGGCGCAGCGGTCGCCATTGCGCGTCGATCGACGAAGGCGCGCTCGCTGCCTCCGGACATTTTCTGCATGGCGCTCATCGAGCGTTTCATCGGCTATTTCCCGGGATTTTCAACAGGCTTTGCCCAGCACAACGATTTCCTGTCTTGGACCATACTCAAGGCACACACCCGCAACGATGCCGGGACGGTGCGCCTGCGCTCCGCGGATCCGCTCGATATGCCGCTTATCGATTTCCACTATTTCGAGGAAGGCAGCGATGCTTCCGGGGACGATATGCATTCAGTCGTCGAGGCAATCAAATTCGTGCGCGGATTGGCAGCGCCGCTTGCCGAGCGCGGCTTGATTGCGCAAGAGCAACTGCCCGGTCCAGAGGTGCAGAGCGACACGGCGATTGCCGATTACGTGCGCGACAACGCATGGGGCCATCATGCATCGTGCACCTGCGCGATGGGCGATCCGGGGGCAGGAGGCGTGCTCGACAGCACGCTCTCCGTTCACGGAGTGCGCCGCCTGCGGGTGGTGGACGCGTCTGTGTTTCCGAAGATTCCGGGCTTCTTTCCGGCCAGCGCGGTCTACATGGTTGCGGAAAAAGCGGCGGACATGATTTTGAAGGATGCAACGAGTCAGACGTAACTTATCGGAGGTGAAAGATGGCGTACGACACCAGCAAGCTTCTGTCCATGAGCCAGGCCGAACTGGATGATCTGTTCCGCAACAGCCCGGCCGGCGACATTCCGGACGGAGAAGCCAGGGGAACGGCGATCGTTGCGCCGGGAACCGTGATCAGCGACGCCGCCGCCAACCTGGTGAAGGTCTTCGCGTGGCAAGGAAAAGTGTTTGATTCGCAGAATGGGATCCTGAAAAACAAGATCTCCCCATTCGGCATCGACGCCATCCAGGCAACTGTCTATAAGGGCGAAAGCTGGTTCGACGGTAACGAGTGCATCGTCCTGGACTATAGCAAGACGTCGATCGTGGCTCATTGGATACGCGACGAAATTCGCCTGATTGCACCGGGTGTCTACCTTGGATTGGTGTACTGGGACAAAAGCCGCTTGATCTGCTTTAGTCTCGAGTTTTAAAGGACGGCCCGCCGTGACCCCGCAATCGAGCTTTATGGTGGTCGCACCGTTGCTGCCTGGTAAGGCGGCAGCATTGAGAGCGCTTCTGGCGACGATGAACCACCGCCCCGGCAGTGTCGATCCGGACAACACGCTGGTTCCGTTCGGCAGGTTCGATCGTCTGCATTTCGCCCGCTTCGTGATTCTGGAAGACGTGACTGCCGGCGATATTGCACGGTACGGCGTCAAGCCTGCTGATTTTCCGGTGTATCTGGCGTTCCTTGGCGATTGCGATGGTTCGAAGCGGACCTTTATCGTTGATCTTGCGCGTCGGGCCGGTGAGGGACTGTGCGCGATATTTTCGCATTGCGAAGGATTCGATTCCGGTAGCGACCTTGGCGCGTGGATGCTCGCACACGATAAGCCGGCTGCGGCCGCCTACGTCAACTGGATCGGCCGTTCGGTCCGGCAGATCGTGGAGGAACGCGCGTTGCGGCATTTCCTGTCCGCCAACGTTCCTCGCGACGTCGATGGAGGTGCGAATGGCGATCCGCAGTCCATCCGCAAGCATCTGCGCGAGCTGGTCGATGCGCAACGAAATGCCGGGCGTCTCAGCCTGACTGAACCCGAACCGACACCGCTGGGTTGGCAAATTCGTGAATGGCTTCACGCTGTGTGGGTGCCGTTGGTGCTGCTCGCCGCGCTGCCGCTGATGATCGTGGCGTTGCCGTTTCTCGCGTGGAAATTGCGCCGCCTCGAAACAACCGATCCGGAAGTTGTTTACCGGCCACCTGAGGCGCAACTCGCGAAACTCAGGGTGCTGGAAGACTACGACGTCACCAATCAATTCACGGCGCTAGGCAGCGTGAAGCCCGGACGCTTCAGGCGCTATGCGGTGATCGTCCTGCTTCTGCTTCTCGATTATTCGTGCCGCCATATCTACAACCGCGGCCATTTAACCCGCGTGCAGACCATTCATTTCGCGCGTTGGGTGCTGCTCGACGATAAACAGCGCTTGATGTTCGCAAGCAACTACGACGGAAGCCTCGACAGCTACATGGACGATTTCATCAACAAGGTGGCATGGGGCTTGAATCTGGTCTTCAGCAATGGGGTGGGTTATCCGCGCACGAGTTGGCTCGTCGTCGAGGGGGCGCGCAACGAGCAGCATTTCAAGAACTATCTGCGGCGGCACGAATTGCCTACGGATGTCTGGTACAAGGCCTATCCGGGCCTGACTGCGTTCGATCTCGCCACCAACACACGCATTCGCGAAGGCCTGGAAGCGTCAAGTGCAACGGACGAGCAGGTGCGGGAATGGCTGAAGCTACTGTGAAAATCGATACGGGAGACCTGCCGTGGCAGTCGATCTGGACGATATACAAGGCCTCGTGCGGCATGCGTATGCGCGCCTGACCGAAGCCTGCTTTTACGTGCTGCGCATCGCGGACGCGCAGGCCGCCAGGCGTTGGCTGTCGAGTGCGCCGGTGACGAGCGCGGCACTTGCCGCGAAGTTGGTTCAGGAAGTTCTGCAGGTGGCGTTGACGAGCGATGGCTTGCGCGCGCTCGGTGTTCCGCAGCAGATGATCGAACAGTTTTCTTCCGAATTCATTGGCGGCATGAGTGCGGATGCGAATCGCTCCAGAAGGCTTGGTGATGTTGGACCGAATGCGCCAGAACACTGGAAATGGGGCGGAACGGCGGCGCCGCATATGGTGGTGCTGCTGTACGCGGCTCCGGGACGGCTCGCCGAATGGACGCAGGCGGTGACAGGGCCGGAATGGGCCACTGCTTTCTCGGTGGAAGCCGTTTTGCCGACTGCAGACATGAAAGGCGTCGAGCCGTTCGGTTTTGCCGATGGCATCAGCCAGCCGCAACTCGATTGGCAACTGGGCTTGCCCTCGCACGATCATACCCAGCCCGGGTATTCGAACCTCATCGAACTGGGCGAATTCCTGCTTGGGTACCCGAACGAATATGGGCGTTTCACCGAGCGTCCTTTGGTTGATCCCGCCGATGATCCGCATGACCTGCTCGCACCGGCTGCGGATGCACCGGGCAAACGGGATCTGGGGCGCAATGGATCGTACCTGGTGTTGCGGCAATTGCGTCAGGATGTGCAGGGTTTCTGGCGATTTCATGACGCTCGCGCGAACGGAGATCCCGCCGCACGCAAGGCGATGGCCGAAGCGATGGTCGGGAGGACGATGGCGGGCGTGTCGCTCGTATCGCGCGTCGAAGGCGCACCGGCGTCGGCACCCGATCCCGGCACGAAGGCGGGCCGCGAGCAACTCAATGCATTTACCTATGCGGGGGACCCGGACGGGCTGCGGTGTCCATTCGGCGCTCACGTGCGGCGCGCCAATCCTCGCAATGGCGATTCGCCGGACGCCAGCGGCGACGGTGGCAAAGTCAGCGTGCTTGCGCGCCTGCTGACCACGCTGGGTTTCGACGCGGCCGCCTTGCGTGGCGATCTGGTTGCGTCGAGCCGCTTCCACCGCATGCTGCGGCGCGGCCGCGAATATGGCCAGAGCCTGCCGCCCGAGGCCGCGATTGCCGATCAAGGCGAAACGGTCGAGACCGGACTGCACTTTATTTGCCTCGGCGCGAATATCTCGCGTCAGTTCGAATTTATTCAAGGCGCATGGATTACTGGCGCAAAATTCAATGGGCTCGCGGCGGAGCGCGATCCGCTGATTGGCGAGCGGCAGCCGCTCAGTGACGGTAGCGAAACGGATCGCTTCAGCCTCCCTCAAGCCGCAGGCGCGGCGTGCCAGCTCACGGGATTGCCACAATTCGTTTCGGTCGTGGGCGGTGCATATTTTTTCATGCCGGGCCTTCGGGCGCTGCGCTTTCTGGTGACGCTGAATCACTCGAATACTTCGTCGCCGGTCGGCTCGACGTGAGGCGTGCTGTTCATCGATTGACGCAAAGCCGAAAGTGTTTTGTATATCGCAAGGCGCGCGCGATTTTGATTGCCTAGTGGCCGATGTTCGGCAAGGCAATGCCACGGATTGATCGACAACTGGCCGGCAAACGCGAGCTGAGCCGGCGATGCAAACTGCTGCTCCGGAAAATGCAGTGTCGCGATGCGTATGGGCGTTGAAAGGTGCTCGGGCCAGCGCACCGACGCATTCTCGATCGGCATGCGGTGGGGATCGGTTTGCACCTGCACGAAGACGTCGAAGTCGACCGGGCGCTCGGCGAGTGTCCGGATCATCGCCTCGCGCAGGTAGT
Source organism: Paraburkholderia sp. A3BS-1L (assembly GCF_051125215.1). NCBI lineage: Bacteria > Pseudomonadati > Pseudomonadota > Betaproteobacteria > Burkholderiales > Burkholderiaceae > Paraburkholderia > Paraburkholderia sp. A3BS-1L. Next base: position 943,252 of record NZ_CP120445.1, read on the forward strand.
TATCGTTGGGGCGCCCCGGCAAGCCTGGAATGGCGCTGGTTTCGCGGGACCTGGGCCGGAACGCGTATTGAACCGCCTGGCCAGCGCCCAGCAGGTACGGTACGCAACTCCAATAGCTGGTCTGCAGCGGGCTCGATTGCGTGCGCGCCCACAGGCCCTGCATGACGCCGTCCAGCAGGTGGGAGTCGAACGGATTGATGAAGTAGAAAAGCGGCGTGCGGCGCAGGACGGCCGCCTGAAGCTTGGCATTCTCGATAATGTTCGGCGTGGTGAACGTGGGAGTGCTGATGCCGGTGAAATCCTGGGTGAAGCGCTCGTCGTCGAGGAGCTTCGGGCCGGGAACCCGCATCACCTTGATGCCGATGCTCAGCACACCCACATCCTCGATATCGGGCGGGCTGTCGGGTCCCGGTCCGGCCAGCCGCACCCAGGCCGGATAGCTGCGCGGCGCGCTGAAAATGCCATGGCGCAGATTGGGCGGAATATCGCCGTGCACCTGGAATTCGGCGCGCAGCACGCCGTGTGTTTTCGTGTTGCCGGCCCGCTGGAACGTTCCGGGCTGGTATTGCTCGCGCATATATGCGCCCATGCGCTCGATGATCTGCTGGACGATCGCATGCTCGTCCGGCAGCGCAAGTTCCTGCGCCAGCGCGAGATTGTCGTTGGGCCTTTGCGCATTGATGGCCGCCTGCACCAGGCCGGCAATGGGCTCCTGGGCCAAAGTGTCGAGAAAAGGCCGAAAAAACGGATCGAATCTTCGCTCAACGTGGAGTAGCGAGATTAGCGAACGATGCAGGGCATTGGCTAGCAATGGAGGTCTCCCTGGGTACTCAACGCTCGTGGCCATCAGTCAAAATAGCTTAGGCAGAAAGTCCCGCAAATGCCAATGCTGCGGCTAATCCGGTGCCGAAGTGCATCGATTTTTCATAAAATGAATAGATCCTGTCTTGCTTCGCGAGACCAGCGAGCATACCGGCGAGATGCGATGAACATATTCAGGTTTCAGTCGGCGGCGGAAGCGAATTTCCTTAAACGCTCTTCGGCGCCGGGCGCGATTCGTGCATGGCTGGGCGATATGCTGTGCTGGCCGGCACGTTTCGACGACCCGCGTCTAGAACAGGAGTTCACGGAAGACTATGGCCGGCGTTTCGCTGACTTCCGCCGCGCGGCGCTGGTGCTCGGCACCTTGATCTGGGTGTGTTTCGGTTATTGGGAAATCAGCCTGGCGCGAACCAGTGCCGTGTTCCAGCCGTACTTTGCGGAGATTTTCACGTTTCGCTGCGCAGGTGCACTGGTTGCGGGCGTCGGCATCGTGCTGGCTTTCCGGCTCGACTTTCAGCGGGACACGGTCGCGCATTGGATCTTGCTGGGCGGCCTGGCGGGCATGTGTCTATGCTTGTTGATTCAAACGTTTCTCGCGCCACGGCCGTTCAATTTCACGCATTTTTTTGTCGGCTTCTATTTAATTCTTTTCTATCAGTTCGGCTTTCTTCGCCTGCGGGCCAAGGCGACGCTGATGCTGGCCGTGTGCGTGATCGCCGTGATCGTGGTGGCGCAATGGCTTACGCACGCAATCGAGCCCGACAACTTCGCGGCGGGCATGTTCTATTTGCTTAACGTTGCGGTCCTCGGCCATAGCGTCAATGTGAATGCCGAGCGGCATGTGCGCGACCGGTACGTCGCCGTCCAGGCGCTTGCGCATGGTAACGAAGCCTTGCAACGCGCGAATGCGGAGCTCGCGCAAAAGCACCGCGACCTTGAGCGCGCGCGGCGCGATCAGGAGACCAAATCGGAAGCGCTGATTGCCTTGCGCGAGCAGCAGCGCGAAGCTGCCGAGCAGGCGAGCCGCGCAAAATCGCGCTTTCTGGCGGCGGCAGCGCATGATCTGCGGCAGCCTATGCACGCGTTGAACCTCTTTCTGGCCGCGGCCGACGAAGCGCTGGAAGCGCGCGATGTTCAAGCGTCGAGCAAACTGATTGGCGAGGCGCGCAAGGCGTCGGTGCTCACGGCGCGGCTCTTCAACGCCGTGCTCGATCTGTCGAAGCTCGAATCCGGACACGTGAACCCGAGCTATACGGGCGTCGACCTGAACCGGGTGATTGAAGAGACCGTCGAGCAACTCGCGGCGGTCGCCGGGAATCGCGGCGTTGCGCTGCGCTATGGCAAGACCCCGCACAAGCCCGCATGGGTGCGCACCGACGCCGACTGGATGCCCCGCGTGCTGAGCAACCTCATCGCGAACGGCATCAAATATGCGGATCCTTCGAAGGCGGGCCGCGCAGCGGTGATCGTCGGTCTGGTTCGCATGCCGAATTATGTGCGCGTCGACGTAATCGACAACGGCATAGGCATTGCGCCCGAGCATTGGGATGCCATCTTCCAGCCGTTCGTGCAAATCGGCAACCCGGAGCGCGACCGCGAGAAAGGGCTCGGACTCGGTTTGTCGATCGTGAATGCGGTGGTGTCGTTGCTCGAGGGGCATCGTCTCGAACTGAAATCGATTGAAGGGCGAGGGTCGCGCTTCTCGATTCGCATGCCAGTGGCCGATCCCTTTGCGCTCCATGATGTGGCGATATCGCCCGCGGATCCGGCGTTGTCGCCGGCGCCTTCACCGTCGTCGCTGCGGGGGCTTTACGTGTTGCTGGTCGAGGACGACAGCCTCGTGCGCGCGTCGATGGAGGCGCTGTTTGCGCTATGGGGCGTGCTGTTCGATTCGGTCCGCTCGGTGGCCGAGCTCGAAACACTCTTGCAGGAGATCGAGCGCGTGCCGGACCTCGTCATAAGCGACTATCGGTTGCCGGAGATGTCGTCCGCGCACGATGTGATCCATCTGCTGGGCGAGCACTTCTCGCGGCCCGTGCCGTGTCTCGTGGTGACGGGGGAAGCCGGGGCCAGCACGCAGGGCGTGTTGCCGGAGCGCTGCGTGCTCAGCAAGCCGCTCTCCACGAACGTGCTGATTGCGCGCATGCTCGAATTGACCGAGGCGTCGGCCCGCGTTTAGGGCGTGGTGTTCGGGACGTAATGTTCAGGACGTGGAAGCGCGTGCAACGGTGGGGATCTCGATGCCCCGACGCGCCATTTCGACGATCAGAAAAGTGCGCCGCGAAACATTGAAGCGGCTCAGCAGATCGCTGATGTACTCCTTCGCGGTGTTCTCCGTGATATTCATTTTTCGCGCGATGGCCTTGTTCGACATGCCCTGCAAAAGAAAACTCAAGGTTTGCGCAAGGCGCGGCGGCAGGTTCAGCGAGTCGATGGGAATGCCTTTGTTCGGGCCGGGTGGCTGCGGGGTGTGGCCGCCTTTGCCGAGCACGCTGTTGGGCAGGTAGACGCGGCCGTTCAGGATCGTTTGCAGCGCTTCGCGGAACACCGCGCCGCCTTCCTCGCTGGCCTTCGAGATGAAACCGCCGGCGCCATTCTTGATGCAGTCCAGCACCGTCTCGCGATCGTCCTGCGCGGACAGCATCACCACGTGCGCTGCACACTCGTTTTCCTGCAACCAGTGCAGCAGGTCCAGCCCAGTGTGATTACCGCCGATTTGATAGTCGAGGAAAACGAGGTCGTAAGCCTTGCTTTGCAGCCGCTCGACGGCGGCGGCGTACGAGCCGGCCTCGTCGATGTCGAGCGTCGGCTCCGACGTGAGGATCAGGCTCTTCATCGCGATGCGCGTCAAGCCTTCGTCTTCGACTAGCAGTACATGGCGGAAATACAGGTTGTCCATCGGCGCTTCTCCCGCACAAGCCCGTTATTGATGTGAACAGGCCCTTAGCCATGGTACCCGCAATCGCAAGGGGCGCGATCCCCCCAAAGCGGGGGACCCTTTTGGGGCCGCCTTCTGGAGGCGGTTTTCCCCCCGCATGCCCGGTATTGCGCGAGTCACGGGAAGCGCACGATGGAGTCGTTGCAAATCAGACGAGGGGGATCACCGCCATGCGCACGTCAAATCTTTCGATCGTCTTGCGCCATGAGCTCGATCCCCGGGTCTGAATGCAGCAAGCACGCAAGCCTGGCGGGGCAAAAGCGGGCAGAGCGTGAGGAGACCATCCAGTCGGATCTGGTGGGGGGCCAGCGAGCAACACACGAGGAGACCATTCGGGCGGGCCTGGCCGGGGGCAAGCAGGCAGGGCGCGAGGAGACCATCCGGGCGAGGGTAAAAACAAGGAACGAGCCGGAAGCAGAAATAGAAACAGAAGCTGAAGCAGAAGCAGCAACACCAGAAGAGACTGGGCGGCGTCCCCTCAGCCCCTACACAGTCCACAATCTGGATAGCGCCATCGCTCACCTCGAAATCGCGATGAACGCGGACAAATCGATGGCGATCTTCGGTTCGAACTATTGGCAAGGACGCGTGCTCGAACTCCGTTGCACGCCGGGGATCCTGCATGCTCAGGAGCGTCGGCTTCAGTCCTTGCTCGACGGGTTCGCGACCCTTGGGTTAGCCTCGCCGTTATAAAATCTGGAGTTTCGCTGCCCGCCCATCAGGACCCTCGATGATCAAAAAGGTCGACGCGCCTTTCCAGCAGATCAAGGCACTCGTTCGCAAGCGTATTCATGCCGGCGACTGGAAGATCGGGGAGCGAATCCCCTCCGAACTCGATCTCGCCGCGGAACTCGGCGTCGCGCGAATGACCGTGAATCGGGCGCTGCGCGAATTGACCGACGAAGGGGCATTGCAGCGCATCCTTGGCGTGGGGACATTCGTGGCCGAGGAAAAACCACAATCGAATCTGCTAATGATTGCGCATGTGCGTGACGAGATCCACGCGCGCGGGCATCAATATCGCTGTCACGTCATCAGCCAGACCCGCGGGCATGCGACGCCCGAAATCGCGGCGGCGTTCGGCTTGCCGGTCGATGCGCCCGTGTTTCATGTGGTCTGCGTGCACGAGGAGAACGGCCGGCCAATCCAGTTGGAGGAGCGGTATGTGAATCCGGTCGCGGCGCCCGGTTTCATCGATCAGGACTTCCAGGTGGAGCCGCCGTCGGAGTATCTGTACAACAACGTGTCGCATTACGAGCTCGAGATCGAGCACATCGTCGATGCGGCCATGCCCACTGTAGACGAGGCGCGCTTGCTCGACATGCGCACCAACGAGCCATGCCTGACGCTCACGCGCCGGACCTGGACGAACGGGCTGCCGGTCACGTTCGCGCGCTTCGTGCACCCGGGCAACCGTTACCGGCTCGGCTCGCGTTTCAAGCCGGGCGCCACGCGGCATCAGGTCTGATTCGCGCCAGGCATTCGCGCCAGGCGAATGGCAGGCACCACAAGCGGCGGCACATACCTGCCCGCCGCCCCTGTGTTTCATTGCGATTTCAGAGCGTGCTCACCTGGCCATCGCTTTTCGACCACAGGACAGGGAACAGCGGATGCACGAGCGGCGCGCCGTCCGGCAGCGCTTCGGCGAGCCCGGGGAAGTCCGGCGAGGTTTTCCATCGGCGTGGCGCGTGGCGAACGTCATCGCCGACGAAGCGGATCGAAAACGCGCGCCGTCTGTTGCGCGTGCCGCCCGACGCATGCAGCGTCAGCATCCTGAAGCACACCATGTCGCCGGGTTCGAGCGCCCAGCGCCGGATCGGGAACGCATTGCGATTTGCTTCGATATCCGGAAGATCGGCGAGACTGCCTTCGGGAAACCACTTTGCTTCCTTGTCCATGAACGTGCGCGGCATGAGCCAGGGGCCGCGATGCGAGCCCGCGACGAATTCGAGCGTGGATTCGAGCGGGACCGGATCGACGGGAGTCCACATGCTGACGTTGTCGTCGCCTTCGATGTTGTAATAGGGCTGGTCCTGGTGCCACGGCGTGCGCTGCTGCGTGCCCGGCTCCTTCACGAGCAGATGGTCGTGATGGAGCCGGACCGTATCGACGCCCATCAGCGCCGCCGCGACCGTTGGCGCGGGCGAGCGCGCGATGAACTCGCGATACGCGGCGTTGTGCTCCCAGTTGCAGAAGTCCTCGAAGAACCAGCCCGGATCCTCGGGCCGGCTTGCCACTTTCGAGCGCGTGCTCGGATGCGCCAGATTGGTCTCGATGCCGGCCTTCAGCGCTTCGATTTCGTCCGCCGAAAAAATGCCCTTGATGCATACGGCGCCGTCCGTGCGGAACGCTTCGATGAGTTCGGGCGTGACCGCCTGCGCTACGCGTTCACAAATATTGATGGCCATGATTGCCCTTACGGTAATTAAATTTATTGCTTGGCGCCGTAAATATCGAAATCGAAATATTTGGCGGCAATCTTCTGATAGGTGCCGTCCGCGCGAATGGCGGCGATGGCCCCGTCGAGGCGCTTCTTCATATCGGTGTCGCCTTTGCGCAGCCCCATGGCAACGCCATGGCCGATGATGCGAGCATCGGTCACATCGCCGCCGGCGAACGTGAAGGCCTTGCCGCGCGGCGTATTGAGGAACGCGTAGCCGGCCTGCGTTTTATCCTGGAAGGTGGCGTCGAGGCGGCCATTGACGAGGTCGTCATAGACCTGGTCCTGGTTCTGGTACGTCACGATCGTGACGCCCTTGGGCGCCCACTCCGCCTTCGCATAAACCTCCTGCGTCGTGCCCTGATCGATGCCGATGCGCTTGCCGACGAGCGACGCGACGGTCGGTTGCAGCCTGGAGCCACGCGGCGCGACGAGCGCGCCCGGCGACGAATAGAGTTTGTCCGAGAAGTCGATCTGCTTGAGGCGGTCGTCGGTGGCGGTCATTGCGGACATGATCACATCGAACTTTTTCGCTTGAAGCGCGGGAATCATGCCGTCGAAACCTTGTTCGACCCATATGCATTTTGCATGGATCTGCGCGCAAATTGCGTTGCGCAGATCGATGTCGAAGCCGGCGAGCGAGCCGTCAGGCTGCTTTGCCTCGAACGGCGGATAAGTGGGATCGATGCCCCAGCGAATCGTCGGGGTGTCCTGGGCAAACGAGACGAGCGGTGCTGCGGCAAGCGAGGCGACGAGAAACTTGACGATCCGGTTCATGACTTTTCCCTGAATGGGTGGGCGCGACGGAGAAAGCCCGCGCGGCCGGTTGGATGAACGTCAGCAATGGGTGCACTTGCACTGCAAGCGGGTTCGAGCCGCCAATGAAACCGTCTAGCAGTCTAGACCACGTAACTTGACGTGTGCAAGCGAAGGCCATGCGCCGACTTCCGGTGCCGGCGCGGCAGTGCGTCGATAAATCTGGAGAAAGCCGCCCGTTCGGCTGAATATCGCCTGATTTGCGGAGGATTGATGGGGAAAGCGGGGGCGAGCGAGAGGATAGGGATTTGCCCTGGCTGCTGCCTTCAGGCCATGATGGCGGACATCCGGCTATGGGAAGCGGCGCCAAAATGTCTAGACAACACGAGGGCGGCGAATAAGTGGCCGGCACTGCTGGCGGTTGGGCATTTTATGCGGCAGTGCTATTGATCAGATGATTAAGCGGCTGCGCGGGTGCTTGAAAACGAAGCAACATGTTTATTTACAAACACGATAACGCTATAGATCATAATAAGGTGACAAATCACGGCAATAGCCGCTTGACTCGTGGCGATAAAAGATAAAGCGCTATTTATGCCGGTGTGCAGCATGATATTTCCATAAGGGATAGTGCCCATCGCCCCGGCATCGGATGCTGATGCACACTGCCTTTTATCCTCCTGTTGAAGCCGTTCTTTATACAACCGAGAAATGTTTGGAGGACTTATGGCACAGCGCATTGCCTACGTAACTGGCGGAATGGGTGGCATTGGAACCGCAATCTGCCAGCGGCTGCACAGCGATGGTTTTACCGTCATTGCCGGGTGCGGTCCGAATTCACCTCGCCGCGCACGATGGATCGAGGATCAAAAGGCGTTGGGATTCAATTTTGTAGCTTCAGAGGGTAATGTCGCCGATTGGGAATCGACGGTTAAGGCTTTCGAAAAAGTAAAGTCGGAAGTCGGTGAAATCGACGTGCTCGTCAACAATGCCGGAATTACCCGGGACGTCGTATTTCGCAAGATGACGCGCGAGGAGTGGGACGCCGTGATCGATACCAATCTCACCAGCCTCTTCAACGTGACCAAGCAGGTGATTGACGGCATGGTCAATCGCGGGTGGGGGCGCATCATCAATATTTCGTCGGTCAATGGCCAGAAAGGGCAGTTTGGCCAGACGAACTATTCGACGGCCAAGGCCGGTATTCACGGCTTCACGATGGCGTTGGCCCAGGAAGTTGCCACGAAAGGCGTAACGGTCAATACCGTTTCGCCAGGCTACATCGGGACCGACATGGTGCGCGCGGTGAAGCCCGAAGTGCTCGAAAAAATCGTGGCGAGCATTCCGGTGCGGCGTCTGGGTGAGCCGCATGAAATCGCATCCATATGCGCGTGGCTTGCTTCCGCAGAAGCAGGATTTTCAACCGGCGCGGACTTCTCGCTTAACGGCGGGCTTCACATGAGTTGAGCCTTCGGGCTGCATGCCGTTGCATTGTCTCTCGTGGCGTGCGGTATTGCGCAATGACCTCAACCAATCCCTGCCTGGCGAATAACGCTGGGCAGGGATTTTTCATTGGCGTGTCGCTTGTGCATGCCGATCCTGCCGATCGGGTTTGGAACTCTATGGCGGGTCAGGGACGCGAGTACGGATCCTGAACCGGCGCATGGCGCGTCGTATGGTGTCGATGGTGCGTGCTGTGCTTCGACTTCGATCTGGCTTTCGGTATTGCTTTCGCCCCGGCTTGCGAGTGCGGTTCGCCTGCAGGCAGCGGTTGTGTCGGTTGGGCGCCGGGAAGCGGCGGCGGAGAACTGGTGCGCGCGTGTTGCGGCGTGCTTCGGCCTTCACCGAAACCGGCTTGCCCTTCGCCGAAGTGATAGGTCTGCGAGGTTTGCGCTTGACTTGCAGCGGACAATGCCAATCCCATCAGTAACAGGTATTTCGGACGCTTCATGCATGTTCCTTTTGAACGAGGGGTATCAGGATAGCGCAATGTGGGTGGCGGAAGACTCTCGAATCGGTATGGCCACGGGCGTTATATGCTAGCAAGAAACTCTCATGATGCAGGGACTTCTGGTTGCAGGTGACAGCCGAGATCATCGAGGCGTTTGAGCAGGCGCTGAATGGTCTTGGTGGTGTCGTGTCGGGAGAAGTAATCGCGGCCGAGGTCGGCATACTCGACGCCATCGCGCAGCATGTGCCAGGCAGCTGTGAGCATGGAGGCGGCAACCGCCAGGATTGCCTTTTTGGGGCCACGTCGGGCCTTGATGCGCAGGAACTGCGCGTGCAGATAACTGTTTTGGACGCGCACCGCGGCCCATGCGGCGCTCACCAGCGAGGTCTTGAGCCAGGTGCCGCCCTTGCGTACCCGCGTGCTGCGGCGCTTGCCGGCACTTTCGTCGTTACGGGGACACAGGCCGGCCCAGGAGATCAGGTGGGGTGCATCGGGGAAACGTGTCATGTCGGCACCGACCTCAGCCAGGATCACCTGGGCCGTCACGTCACTTATCCCCGGCATCGTGGTGAGCAGGCGCACACATTGCCGGATTGGCGCCAGGGCTTTTCCCACTTCGGCATCCAGCTCGGCGAGCGTGTGCTCAAGCGCATTGATCACATCGAGATGCAGCTTGAGCAGGGTCCGGTGATGCGCAGTAATGCGTCCGCGCAGCGCCTCGCGGAGTTCGGATGTTTTCCTGCGGGCGCGGCCTAGAGCCAGTGCGGCCAAGCGTCCGGGGTCGGCCTCGCCCGCGATGATGGCCGACAGCATGTTCCGCCCGCTGGCGCCGAGTACGTTTGACAGCACACTGCCCAGCTTGAGGTTGGCATCTTCGAGTACTTTCTGGATGCGCAGGCTGTGTTGGGCGACCTCGCGCACCAGCTGCTTGCGCGTGCGGGTGAGATCCCGCAGCTCCTGGGTGGCCACCGGCGGCACAAAGCTTGCGCGAATGAGTCCGTGTGCCAGCAGGTCGGCGATCCACATGGCGTCATTGACGTCGGTCTTGCGTCCGGGCACGTTGCGGATGTGCTGTGCGTTGGCCAGTACCAGCTCGAAGTGCGCTTCGAGAATGTGCCAGACTGGTTTCCAGTACACCCCCGTTGCCTCCATGGCGACATGCGTCACTGAATGTTTGCCCAGCCAGTCCGAGAGCGCGAGCAGGCCGCTGGTTGTACTGGCAAAGCTGCGTACTTCATGGTGTTCGGGTGCCGAGACGCACCGCACGCTGGCCACAATCGTGTCCTTGTGCACGTCCAGGCCCGCACAGCGGGGATGAAGAATGTCCATGGGAACTCCTGCCGGATGGTTGGCGGCAGCAGCAGTCCTCGTTATCGAACTCTAGCAATCGTGCTTCGGGGCAAACCTCGCCCGCGGTCACAATTCGGGGTGCGCGCAGGACTGCGGGTCCAACTAGGCAACGGGCTCAGGGCACCAGGCAAGAGCCGACCTCGATCACCGCCGCGTCCACATACTACGCTGGCCCACTTCACACGAAAATCTGTTTCATCCCTCGGGGTCGGCCCCGCCAGATGGGCAACTAGGTACTTTTCGGGAGCAACCACAATGATCCGCGTTAATCAGCAACGGCTCTGGGATTCGCTGATGGAGATGGCGCAGATAGGCGCTACTGCGCACGGCGGAAGTTGCCGTCTCGCGTTGACCGATGAAGATGTGCTGGGCCGTCGCCGTTTCATCCGCTGGTGCGAAGAGGCCGGCTGCGAAATCCGCATCGATCCGATCGGCAACGTGTTCGCGCGCCGGCCCGGCACGCAGGTCGACGCGCCAGCCGTGATGTGCGGCAGTCATCTGGACACGCAGCCGCTCGGCGGCCGCTTCGACGGCGTCTACGGCGTGCTCGCGGGCCTCGAGGCCATTCGCACGCTCAACGATCTCGGCATTGCGACGCGGCATCCGCTTGACGTCGTGGCATGGACCAATGAAGAGGGCTCGCGATTTACGCCGGGCATGATGGGCTCCGCGGTCTACGCCGGCACACTCGATCTCGACTATGCACGCGCGAGGCCCTGCATGCAGACGGGCGTGCTGCTCGGCGATGAACTCGAGCGCACCGGTTTCGCCGGTCCCGAGCGCGAGCGGCAGATGCCCAAAGCCTACTTCGAGGCCCATATCGAGCAAGGCCCGGTGCTGGAGAACGCCGGCATTCCGATTGGCGTCGTGACCGGCGTGCAGGGCATTTACGAACTCGACGTCACGGTAACCGGCTTCGAATCGCATGCGGGCACGACGCCGATGAACGTGCGCAAGGACGCGATGGGCGTGGCCGCCGCGATGATCGCGGCAATCGTCGAGCATGGCCATGGCTTCGACGCCGAAGCGCGCGTGACCGTCGGCCATGTCGGCTGCCAGCCGAACTCGCCGAGCACGATACCCGGCAAGGTCGGGTTCAGCGTCGATGTTCGCCACCCGTCGCGGCCGGCGCTGGAACGTCTCGTGGCCGATATCGAAGCGATCTGTCTGCAACGCACCGCGCTGCGCGGCACGAGCGTGCGCTTGGAGAAGGTCGCCGAGTACGAGCCGGTGGTTTTCGACGCGCAGTGCATCGCGCGCGTGCGCGAAGCCGCCATCGCCGCGGGCTATCCGTATCTGGAGATGCACAGTGGCGCGGGGCACGACGCCGTGAATCTCTCCTATGTTGCCCCGACCGCGATGGTGTTCGTGCCGTGCAAGGCCGGGCTCAGCCACAACGAGGCGGAGGACGCCGACCCGGCGCACCTCGGACAGGGCGCGTCGGTGCTTGCGAACCTGCTGGCCGATTGCGCGCGATAGCCGTGTGAGGCATGTTGCCGTTCCTGTCTGGGAGACGAGCTTGATGAAAGACGAGTTGGGAAAACTGGCGGCAGACCTCGAGCGCTTGCTCAAGCTGCGCAGTCTGCCGTTTGGCATGACACTGTACGAGCGGCGCGAGGACATGGAGGCGATTCATCGCATTCGCCGCCCGAAGGCGATCCATACGCTCGATCAGATCGTGGGGCAAGCCGCCCGGTTGGGTTTTACGGTCGGTGTAACGGCGGATGATCTGGTCGGTTCGCAATGCCGGTCTGTCGTGGGCCTGGGAAATGCAAAGGATGCCGAATGGAAATCGGGTGCGCAAATGGCTGGTGTCTGGTACGCCACGCTCGAAGATTCCCGCGCCCATCAGGCGGCAATGGATTGTGTTGCGGACGGCAAGTATGAGGCGCTGGTGGTGTCCCCGCTTGCCGCTGGCCGAATCGAGCCGGCCATCGCGCTTTTCTATGCCACGCCGGGCGCCATGATGTATTTCATCAACGGCTTGCAGTGGTCGGGCTACAAGCGCTTCGACTGGAGCGTGGTGGGCGAATCGTCCTGCGCGGATTCGTGGGGCAGGGCGTTGAAGACGGGCGAGCCGAGCCTGTCGATTCCCTGCTTTGCCGAGCGCAGATACGGCGGCGTGCTCGACGACGAAATGCTGATGGCGCTGCCCCCCGGGACGCTGGCGAAGGCCATTGCGGGCATGGAAGCGCTCGCGAAGAACGGGCTTCGGTATCCGTTCGCGCAGTACGGGATCCAGCAGGACGTGCGGGCCGGCATGGAAGTGAGCTACGCAAAAAAGTAGCGGGATTCGGCAAAGGCGCCTGGCGGCGCGTGTGTTCCATCGGACTGTTTTCGCCAGCCGTGATCAGGCTCGAACCACCGTTGCGCCGGTACCGAGCGCTTGCCGATACACGTTGGGCGCGGCGCCGAACGCATCGCGAAAGCGATGGCTGAAGTGGCTTGCATTCGCGTAGCCGCACGCGCTCGCAATATGGGCGAGCGGCAGGCCGGTCGTGCGCAACAGCGCGCGAGCCCGTTCGAGCCGCTGCGCCGCAATCCATGCGTGCGGCGGCTGCCCGAACGAAACACGGAACATGCGTGCGAGGTGGTATTCGGAAAGGCAGGCGACTTCGGCCAGCGCGCCCAGCGTCAAGGGTTCGCCGAGATGGGCGTCGATGTAGTCGCGCAGACGCCGCCGCGTGGCCACCGAAAGGCCGCCCTTGAGCGCCGCGCCCGGACGGCGCACGCCCTGGCTGCGCAGCAGCAGGCTCAGCACTTCGTGGGCCGTTTCATTGCCGCGCAGCAGGCCCTCCGGATTGGCCCAGTCCTCGTTGGCGAGCGTCTGGCAAAGTGCGGCAATGCGCTCGTCTTCGAAGTACGTGCGGTCGGCGAGCGTGAGCTCGCGCGGTTCCTGGTCGAGTTCGCGAATGGCCCGTTGCGTGAAATGCCCGGGCAAAAAATAGAGGTGCATGAAATGCATGTGACCCCGCACCCACCAGCGCGATTCGTGATCGCCCGGCAGCGCGCAGAGCCGGCTTGGCGCGCCATAAACGCCCGGCAGCTTCTGCCGCTCCGTGCGGTAGCCGCCGTCGATATAACACGACAGCGTGTGATGGCCCGGCTGCTCATAGACAGTTTCGGCTTCGCGCGTTTCGCGCGTCCAGACCGCCGCCGCGAGTTGGTCGCCGAGCCACGCGAATCGCTCCAGCGTCGCGTTCGCGGCGCTTAACGTGCGGCACACCGAATGCAGCCCGAACGGCGTGCTGGCGAGGTCGAGCACGGGAGGCGACGAAGGAGCGTCCATGGTTCGGCGATCAGGCGGGGTGGGTGGTATCGGAATGATGACGGGTGGCTACCGCGAGCGGTTAGCGAGTCTGAGTATACGCTTCGGCCCCGCCTCGCGAGGGTCACCGGCAAGAAATGCGCAATCCTGGACAAGCGCGTGCCGCCGCTGCGCGCCATAGTTGAAGCCTCGAGTCCCGGTCAATCCCAGCCATGAATTTTCTTCTCTACGCGCTCACCGTGGTGATCTGGGGCACCACCTGGATTGCCATCAAGTGGCAGCTTGGCGTCGTGCCTGCGCCTGTTTCCATCGCGTGGCGCTTTGGCATTGCAGCACTGCTGATGTTCGCGCTGCTGCGCCTCATGCGCCGGCCCGCATGGCCGCCGCGCGCCGCCTGGCGCTATCTGGCGGCTCAGGGCATGGCACTCTTCTGCCTCAATTTCCTGTGCTTCTACTATGCCGAGAACATCGTGCCGAGCGGCCTCGTCGCCGTGGTGTTCTCGACAGCGCCACTGCTCAATTCGATCAACGGGCGTCTCTTCATGGGCCGGCCGTTGCAGCCCACCGCGTTGGGCGGGGCCGTGCTGGGACTCATTGGGATCGTGTGCCTGTTCGTGCAGCAGATGGCTGGCCATATCGGCGATCACACCGCCTGGCTGGGGCTCGCCGTCGCGTTTCTCGGCACGCAGTGTTTTTCGGTCGGCAATCTGCTGTCGAGCCGCATGCAATCGATGGGGCTGCATCCGCTCGTCACGAATGGCTGGGCCATGCTGATCGGCACGGCGGTGCTGCTGGCGGGCAGTGCGCTAGCCGGATTGCCGTTCACTATCGAGCTTGATGCGCGTTACCTCGGGGCGCTCGCCTGGCTCGCGGTGGCCGGCTCGGTAGTGGGCTTTACGGCGTATCTCATGCTGGTCGGGCGGATCGGCCCCGAGCGGGCCGCCTATTGCACGGTCTTGTTCCCGATCGTGGCGCTCGCGATATCGACCGTGTTCGAAGGCTACCGCTGGACATGGCTCACCGTGCTGGGGCTGCTGCTGGTGGTTGCGGGCAATCTCGTCGCCTTCGATCTCACGCGGCGCGTGTTCGTGCGCCGGGCATCAGCTTCCTGAGTGTGACCTCTGTAATGTCACTGACATATGACGGTTGCTTGTGCATAGGGGCGGCTGAACGCTCTCGTATTGCACCTGCCAAATAAACATCGACGAAGGCAAACAGCAGTGGCATTAGCCGTGGAGCTCGGTTGATATGTGAGTTATCATGTTGGGAAACATGCGCATAAATAGCTGCGCGGAGGATTCAACATGGCACATGCAACTACAGTCGGGCCGCGTAAGGCGACCAACGTGACATTGCCCGTTGACGTCTATGAACGGGCGAAAAATCTGGGCATCAATTTTTCCCGCACGTGCGAGCAGGCTTTGCGGGAGGCCATCAAGGCGGAAGAGGGGCGTCGCTGGGCCGAGGAGCACGCCGAATTCATCAAGCACACGAACGAATGGGTCGAGAAGAACGGCTTGCCACTGGCTGAGTACCGGACGTTCTAATGGCGCGATTTGACGTCTACTCCAATACCGGAAAAAGTCGGGCAATCACACCGTACCTTGTCGACGTGCAAAGCGACTTTCTGGAGGGACTGACATCCCGGGTCGTTATACCGCTGATCCGGGTTGACTCTTTTCCGCAAGGGAAACTTCCCGCGGATTTCACCCCCTCATTCGACATTGGTGGCATCCAGTGCATCCTGCATCCGGCATTTATTGCGTCGGTCCCTTTAAGTGAACTAGGACCGAAGAGCGGCTCACTACGAGAACACCGGGACCGGATTACTTCGGCGCTTGATCGCCTCCTGGGTGGCTACTGATCAGCCACGCGGCATCGTCGCGCGCTTCAACAAGGCCTAGCCAGGCTTGTCCCGGAAGTCGCTGAATGTCCCGTCAATATTCCATGGATGAAACGCCAACTCGCATTTGAACCCGGCGGGACGACGATCCGAATGGATGGAAAGAGGTAATGGCCCGATATAAAAGGACATCGGGAGAATCCTGCTATTTCCGGCTATTGAATGTCAAGCTGATCGAAAGAGACGATCGGCAACTTCTTTGGGTCATCGCGCCATTGTCGGGCATTTTGTCCGCCCCAAGAATCTCACGCATCGCCAACCGCTTTCGAAGCGGCCGCAAGCGGCGACTTCTGGGGAGACAAGCGCATGCAATTCACACTGAACGGTCGGCCTTTCGAGTTCGATGGCGACCCGGACACGCCCCTGCTGTGGGTGATACGCGAAGCCGCGGGACTGACCGGCACCAAGTACGGCTGCGGCATCGGCGCGTGCGGCGCCTGCACCGTGCATCTCGAAGGCGAGGCCACGCGCTCGTGCGTGCTGCCGGTCTCGGCGGTGGCCGGGCGCGCCATCACTACCATCGAAGGGCTCGCACCCGATGCGTCGCATCCGGTGCAGCAGGCGTGGATCAAGCAGGACGTGCCGCAATGCGGCTACTGCCAGTCGGGCATGGTGATGGCCGTGGCCGCGCTGCTCAAGCAGCACCCGCATCCCACCGACGCGCAAATCGACCAGGGCGTGACGAACCTGTGCCGATGCGCGACCTATCACCGTATTCGCGAGGCCATCCATGTCGCAGCGAAAGCCTGAGTGGATGTCTGAGCGGATGCGCCACGCCCCTGGCGTCGACGGCGCCGATCATGCGAGCACGCGCGCATCGCACCGCGAGAGCCGGCGCGCCTTTCTGAAGACCGGTCTCGCGATTGCGGGCAGCCTCGTGTTGCCGCTCGCGCTTGGCGAACACGTGGAGGCTGCCGAGGACGGCACGCGTTTTCGCGAGATCAACGACTGGGTTCGCGTCGATCCGGATGGCCGCACGATCATCGGTCTTTCGCAGGCCGAAGTCGGTCAAGGCGTCTACACGGGCCTGCCGCAGTTGCTCGCCGACGAGATGGACGCCGACTGGCGCCGCGTGAGCGTGGAGTTCGTCACGGGGCGCGACGCCTACCGCATTGCGGCTGCGAACGAACATCCACAGCAGTTCGTGGGCGCCTCGATGTCGGTCACCATGTTCCAGCAGCGTTTGCGCATTGCGGGCGCGCAGGCGCGCGAGGTATTTCTGGCGGCGGGTGCGCGGCGCCTGGGCGTGCGGCCCACGCAGTGCGCGACGAAGAGCGGCCGCGTGATCCATCTGCAAACGGGACGCTCGCTGGGCTACGGCGAATTGCTCGCGGACGCGGCGCAACTGCCGCTCAATCCGCAGCCGCGCCTGAAGGCGCAGTCGGCGCGCACGCTCATCGGCCAGCCGCTGCACAAGCTCGACGTGCCCGCGAAGGTCAACGGCAGCGCCGTGTTCGGCATCGACGTGAAGGTGCCCGGCATGCTCGAAGGCGCCCTGAAAATGGCGCCCGCGCTCAACGGCAAGCCGGTGGCCGTGCGCAATCGCGACAGCGTGCGTGCGCTGCCGGGCGTGGTCGACGTGGTGCTGGCCAAAGACGCCGTGATCGTGGTGGCGAATACATACTGGCAGGCGAAGAAAGCGTGCGATGCGCTCGACGTGCAATGGCACGCCGGTGCACTGCCGGCGGACAGCGCGGCGATTCTCGCGCAGCGCAAGGCCGCGCTGATCTCGGAGCACGCGGTGGCGGCCACGCGCATCGGCGATGCGCCGGCGCAGTTCGAAGCCGCGCATGCCACGGGCGGCGCGTCCCCGGGCGTGAAGGTGATCGAAGCCGACTACCACACGCCATACATCGTCCACGCGACCATGGAGCCCGTGAACGCGACGGTGCATGTGCGCGAGCACGAGATCGAGGTGTGGGGCCCGATTCAGGGGCAGGACAAGGTGCGTTGGGCGCTCGGCGGCATCTTCAAGCTGCCGCCTGAAAAAGTGATTGTGAACACAACGTTTCTCGGCGGCAGCTTCGGACGCAAATACGTGCCCGATTTCGTGATTCACGCGGCCGTCGCTTCGAAGGCGGTGGGCCGCCCGGTCAAGGTGATCCGCTCGCGCGAGGACGATATCCGTCACGGCTTCTACCGCCCGGGCGTTTCCGCGCGCATGCGCGCCGTGCTCGGCGCCGACGGCTATCCGCAAGCAATGCATTTGCGCGTGGTGGGGCAGTCGCTCTACTGGTCGATCAAGCGCGATTACTTCGAAAAGGCGGGCGGCTGGGACGAGACCATGCTCGACGGCCTCTACGATCTCGGCTACACGGTGCCGAATCTGCTCGTCGATTCGGTGAGCGTCGATCAGCATATTCCCGTGAGCTTCATGCGCAGCGTGGGCAGCACGTCGAGCATCTTCTTTCTCGAAAGCTTCGTGAACGAACTCGCGCACGCGGCGCGCATCGATCCGCTCGAGTACCGGCGCAGGCTGCTGCGCGACGATCCGCTCGCGCTGCGTGTGCTCGAGCGCACGGCGGCGCGAGCCAACTGGGCGCGCAAACCCGCTGCGGGCGTGCATCGGGGGCTCGCATACAGCCTCTACACGGGGCGCGGCGGCGCATTCACGACCTATGTCGCCATCGTTGTGGAACTGCGCATGGTGGACGGCAAGGCGAAGCTCGAACGGGTCGTGTGCGGCATCGACTGCGGCCAGGCGATCAATCCCATGCTGGTGCGCGAGATGGTGGAGGGCGGCATCGGCTTCGCGCTCACCAATACGTTCAAGAGCGAAATCACGTTCAAGGACGGCGCGGTGGCGCAGGCGAACTTCTCCGACTATCCGCTCCTGTCGCTCTCGCAGATGCCGAAGATCGAAGTGGAGATCGTCGAGAGCGACCGCACGCCGCAAGGCTGCGGTGAGGTGGTGCTGCCGCCCGTCGCGCCCGCCGTGGCCGCCGCGCTGTTCGAGGCCACCGGCACGCGTTTGCGCACGATGCCGCTCGAACAGGCGTTGGCCTGAGCATCGAAGCGGGCCGTGCAAGCGGCCCGGCAGATGCACACAACAATAAGCATGACTGATAAAAAATTTCGGAGACACCTGATGAAAAAATGGATTGCGGCAGCCGCGCTCGCCGGCACGTCGGCGCTCGCCTGGGGACAAAGCAGCGTCTCGCTCTATGGCATCGTCGACACAGGCATCGAGTACTACAACAACGCAGCGAAGGGCGGATCGTTCGTCGGCATGCCTTCGCTCACGGGCGAAGTGCCGTCGCGTTTCGGCCTGCGCGGCCAGGAAGATCTGGGCGGCGGCTACAAGGCCTTCTTCGTGCTGGAGAACGGCTTCGCGCCCAATAGCGGCGCGCTCAATTACGGCGGACGTCTGTTCGGGCGCCAGGCGAACGTGGGCGTGAGCAGCGACTATGGCGCGCTCACGCTGGGCCGCCAGATGAATATGTCCATGTACGTGCTGTTCAACGCGGACGTGATCGGTCCGGCGATTCATTCGATGGCGAGCTTCGACAGCTATCTGCCGAACGCGCGCAGCGACAATGCCGTGGGCTATCTCGGCAAATTCCACGGCGTGACGCTCGGCGGCACCTATAGCTTCGCGCGCGACGCGGCGGGACCAGCCGGACCTTCGGCGACCCACTGTGGCGGTCAGCTTCCCGGCGACGCCGTGGCCTGTCGCCAGTACACGATGATGCTCGCCTACGACAACGCATGGGGCGGCGCGGCGGCCTCGTACGACGTGATGTACGGCGGTCCGGGTGCTTCGGCGCCGCTCGTGAGCAGCGCCGACACCGACAAGCGCGTGATCGTGGACACCTACGTGAAGTTTGGCGCGGGCAAGGTGGGCGGCGGCTGGATCCGCCGCAACACGGCGGCGGCCGAGCACGCCCAGTCGGACATCTTCTTTCTTGGCGCCGAGTATTACGTGGTGCCCACGTTCGCGCTCGACGCTCAGGCACTGCGCTACCTCTTGCGCGATCATGCGAATTCGACGCTGCTGATCGCGCGCGCAAACTATTTCGTCTCGAAGCGCACGACGCTTTATGCTTCGCTGGGTTACATGATGAACAGCGCGCGCGCGGCGAACGCCGTGGCCGCAGGCGGCACGGTGCCCTTGGGCACGAACCAGCTTGGCGCGATGATGGGTATTCAGCAGCGCTTCTGAAGCGGCGCTCGCGAAAAACGCCGGAAAAAGTGCAGAAAAAGGGCGCTCCCGAGGGCGCCCGCAAGTACACCCGAAGGGAAACGGAGAGGAGCACATGGCCACAGACCTGTTGAGCGCCGCGCTAGCCGATCTGCGCGCCGACGCCGTGGTGACGGGGCACTTCTCGCTCGCGGCGCCGTGGGCGTTCGTGAAGCCGGCCGTCGAAGGCGCGGCGTTCAGGACCGCCTTCGGCGGCCCTTACACCATCATCGTGGAGGGCATGGAGCCGTTGCGCGTCGAGCCGGGCGACTTCGTGCTGCTGCCGCACGGGCACGAGCATGTGCTCGCGTCGGCGCCCGGCGTGACGCCGGTGCCGTTCGACGATCTCGTTGCGCGCGAAGGCATCCGGCCGAGTTTCGACACGCCCCTGCGTCTCACGGCGGGAGGCAGCGGCGAGGTCTGCGATCTCTATACGGGCATCGTGTTTTACCGCGAGGCGGTGCGCAATCCACTCTTCTCGGTGCTGCCGCCGCTCATTCACGTGCGCGCGAACGATCCCGCGGTCGGCCCCTGGCTTGCCGATACGCTGATGGCATTCATCCGCGAATCGATGGCGTGCCAGCCAGGCTGGGCGGTCGCGGCGGCGCGCCTCGCCGACGTGCTGTTCGTGCAATTGCTGCGCGCGCATCTGGCCTCGGCAATCAGCCACACGGGCTGGCTGCGCGGCTTGATGGACCCGCAGATCGGCCGTGCGATCGCGCAGTTGCATCGGCACCCCGAGCGCGACTGGACCGTCGAATCGCTGGCCGCCACGGCGGGCATGTCGCGCTCGCGCTTCAGCGCGCGGTTTGTCGAACTCGTTGAGGAGACGCCGATCGGGCATCTCACCGCGTATCGCATGTATTTCGCGAGCGGCGCGCTGCGCGATTCGCGGCGGCGGCTGATCGAGATTGCGACGAGTGTGGGCTATGCGTCGGAGAAGGCGTTCATTCGCGCGTTCCGGCGCTGGTCGGGCATGGCGCCCAAGCAGTACGCGCGCAGCGTGCGCGATCCTCATGAGGCGCCTTACGCGCCGGGCGTACCACCTGCCGCTTCGCCATGATGCGGCAAGAACGGCGCGGCTCCGCATCGCCGTGCGGGGTGAGTCGCGGGCGTGTCATGCCTGAAGCGGTTCAGCCCCGGCGCGCCTCGAGTTCCTGCGCGAGGAAGTCGACAAAGGCGCGAATGCGCGTGGACATCTGGTGCCGCTGCAAATAAACGGCGTAGATGTCTGCGTTGGGTGTGTCGTACTCGGGCAGCACCTGCACGAGCCGGCCATCGGCCAGATACTCGGCGATGTCCCATTCGGCGCGCATCAGGATGCCGTGCCCCTCCAGCGCCCAGTGCACGGCGATCTCGCCGTCATTGGTGGTGAGATTGCCGTTGATGCGCACCGTCTCGGTCTTGTGCGCCGCACCGCGCCCCGCGATGAGACGCCAGACGCCGTAAGCCTCGTCGCCCTGGCGGATGCCGATGCAATTGTGGCGCGTGAGCTCCTGCGGCGTGGCGGGCACGCCGCGCCGCGCGAGATACGCGGGCGACGCGCACAGCAGCCGCCGGTTGGCCGCGAGGCGGCGCGCTACCACGCGCGTATCGGGCGGTTCGCCAAAGCGCACGCAGACGTCGAAGGTGTCGTCGGTGAGCGGCGGCGGCGCCACGGAAAGCTGCAATTGCACGCTCACCTGCGGATGCTTCTCCACGAACCGCGAGATGGCCGGCCCGACGTGGCTGCGCCCGAAGCCGAGCGTCGCGTTCACACGCAGCAGGCCCTTGGGACTCTTTCTCGCGCTGCCGAGCAGTTCGGCCAACTCGTCGATGTCGTCGAGAATGCGCCGCGCGCGCTCCAGATACAGCTCGCCCTCGGGCGTGAGCATCATGCGCCGCGTGGTGCGGTTGACGAGCGACACCCCCGCGCGCTGTTCCATCTGCGTGAGGCGCTTGCTCACGGCCGCTGCGGTGAGCCCCAGCTCGCGCGCCGCGGCGCTCAGGCTGCCCGCCGCCGAAAGCGTAGAGAAGAACGAGAGATCGGCGGGGTGCACGGCTTCACTCATAAATGACCCGCATTTGTGAATTGAAGTTAAGAATGCTTTGAGTCTAGCACCGGTTACGGCGCTCCTGGTTCGGTAAAGTCCAATCCACATTCAATCGAAGGACGTGGAGACGGACACCATGAAGACGTATCGCATCGCAACCATTCCCGGCGACGGCATCGGCAAGGAGGTCGTGCCGGCGGGCAAGGCCGTGCTGGAAGCGCTCGCACGCACGAACCGCTCGTTCGCGTTCGAGTTCGAGAACTTCGATTGGGGCGCCGACCACTACCGCGCCAACGGCGTGATGATGCCCGCCGACGGCCTCGACCAGATCCGCGACAAGGACGCGATCCTGTTCGGCTCGGCGGGCGACCCCGATGTGCCCGATCACATCACGCTGTGGGGGCTGCGCCTGAAGATCTGCCAGGGCTTTGATCAGTACGCGAACGTGCGCCCGACGCGCATCCTGCCCGGCATCGATGCGCCGCTCAAGCGCTGCGGTCCGCAAGACCTGAACTGGGTGATCGTGCGCGAGAACTCCGAAGGCGAATACGCGGGCGTGGGCGGGCGCGTGCACCAGGGCCATCCGATCGAGGCGGCCACCGATGTCTCGATCCTCACGCGCGCCGGCGTCGAGCGCATCATGCGCTTCGCGTTTCGCCTCGCGCAGTCGCGTCCGCGCAAGCGGCTCACGGTCATCACGAAGAGCAACGCGCAGCGTCACGCCATGGTGATGTGGGACGAAATCGCCAACCAGATCGCCGCCGAATTCCCGGACGTGAAGTGGGACAAGGAACTCGTCGATGCCGCCACGGCCCGCATGGTGAACCGTCCCGCCACGCTCGATACCATCGTCGCGACCAACCTGCACGCGGACATCCTCAGCGACCTGGCCGCCGCGCTTGCGGGCAGCCTCGGCATTGCGCCCACCGGCAACATCGACCCCGAGCGCCGCTATCCGTCGATGTTCGAGCCGATCCACGGCTCGGCGTTCGACATCATGGGCAAGGGCCTCGCGAACCCGGTGGGCACCTTCTGGTCGGTGGTGATGTTGCTCGAACATCTGGGCGAGCAGGCCGCCGCGCAGCAGGTGATGGATGCGATCGAGCGCGTGACGGCCGACCCGGCGCTGCACACGGGCGACCTCGGTGGCACGGCCACTACCGCGCAAGTCACCGATGCAGTGTGTGCGCTGATCGAGAAGGTGGCCGTTGCGGCCTGAGTTGCTGCCTGAATTGCCGCCTGAACCGCTTTCGACGGCGCGTGCCCAATCACACGAATCCACTACGACACACGCACGCGCCGCTTTGAAACCGTGATCCGCGCTTCGCGTGCGGAACGGTCTCCAAGGAGGAGATACATGCATTCCGAACTCGAAAACCGAGTCTCGAAGAAACTCCTGTGGCGCATCATTCCGTTTGTGATGCTGCTGTATTTCGTGAGCTTTCTCGATCGCGTCAACGTGGGCTTCGCCGCGATGTCGATGAACAAGGCCATTGGTTTGTCGTCGGCAGCGTTCGGCTTTGGCGGCGGCCTGTTCTTTATCGGCTACTTCATTTTCGAAGTGCCATCCAATTTGATCTTGCATCGCGTGGGCGCGCGCGTCTGGATCGCGCGTGTGATGGTCACGTGGGGCATCGTGAGTGCAGCTTCGGCATTCGTTAGCGGTCCTGCGAGTTTCTACACGCTGCGCTTCCTGCTGGGCATCGCGGAAGCGGGCTTCTTTCCCGGCATCATCCTGTACCTGAGCCAGTGGTTCCCGTCGCGCCAGCGCGCCGTGGCCGCCGCCTGGTTCATGGCCGCCGCGCCCATCTCCACGGCCATCGGCTCGCCGCTTTCGGGCGCGATCATGCAGATGAAGCCGATGTTCGGTCTCGCCGACTGGCAGATGCTCTACGTGCTCGAAGCGATTCCCGCAGTCGTGCTGGGCTTCGCGGTGCTGCGCTGCCTGACCGATGCGCCGGCGAAGGCGCCATGGCTCGCCAGTGACGAAAAGGGCTGGCTCATCGGCAAGCTCGACGAAGAAGCGAGCGCGCGCAACGCGCAGCACGGCGATACGGGCGCGGTGCTGGCGGCGCTGTGCAATCCGCGCGTGCTCGCGCTGGCGCTGATTTACTTCGGCACTTCGGCGGGGCTCTATACGCTTGGCATCTGGGCGCCGCTGATCGTCAAGCAGTTCGGCTACAGTCCGTTCCAGACCGGTTTGCTCACCGGTATTCCGAGCGTGGCGGCGGTGGTGGCGATGGTGCTGTGGGCGCGCCATTCGGACCGTACCCAGGAGCGCACGTGGCACGTGGTGGTGCCGTGCCTGCTCGCATGCGCCGGGTTCGTGCTGGCGGCCGGCGCAAACGGCACGGCTGCGATCGTGGGTGCGCTCGTGCTCGCCAACGTGGGCATCAGCGCGGCCAAGGCGCCGCTGTGGGCGATGCCGGGCGCGTTCCTTTCGGGCGCGGGCGCCGCTGCGGGGATCGCGATGATCAATTCGCTCGGCAACCTGGGCGGCTTCGTCGGGCCTTCGGCGATCGGCTGGCTCAAGAACACGACCGGCGGCTATGGCGCGGGCCTGTATGTGGTGGCGGCGACGCTCGCGGTTTCGGCGGTGGTGACGCTGGTGCTCGGACGCAAGACCGGCGCCGAGGCCGAGCCGCTTGCCCAGGCGCCTCGCTGAAAACGTGCGCGGCGTGCTGGCAAGCAAGATGAAGATGCCCCGCGCCGCTGTTCTGTGCGTTGGCGCTTGGCGGTCGCTAATGGTCGCTATTGCGTGCCCTTGCGCGTTCCCTTCTTCGGCGCGGCTTTCGTGCCCGCCCTTGCGTTATTCGCACGCGGCGTTTCCTTCGGCGCCGGCGCCGTGGCGGCGTTCAAGTCTTCGAGCCACGACAGCGCGTCGGCATACGCGAGGAACTGGCGCAGATAGCCCGGCGAGAGCTCGCGCATGAGCAGCAGCGCACGGTGCACGAGGCTGCTCGAATTGAGCGGCCCCGCATTCTTCGGCACCTGATCGAGTGACTGCTGGACCTGCTGGTCGGCGCTCAGGTGCGACCAGACTTCGCGGAAGTAATCGAGCAGTTCCGCAGGCGGCCCGCTGCGTGCGAGATGGTCCGCGTTGCCGATGTGCGAGGTGAGTGCGCCATGCGCGCTTGCGCCTTGTCGTGACGCGTCTTCAGCGTGCACGGGTGGATTCGAGGCGGCGTGCAATGCCGCGCGCTCGATCGCGCCGGCATAGTCGGCGAGCAATCCGTCGATGCGCGCATCAAGCACGCGCCGCGCCGCGCCCGCATGCATGCGGGCGCGGCGGTCCAATGCGTCGATCAACGCGTAGCGCACGGGATCGAGCCGGTCCGCGCCCCGAGCGCGCCAGGCGTCGAGCGCGGCGCGCGCGCGCGTGGCTTCGGGCTCGGCGGTTTCTTCGTGTTTGTTCTCGCGGGGGAGTTCGCGCGCGCCGTCATTCATGGCCGTTATGCGCCCCGGTTTGCGCACGCGCGCTGCTCGCGGGCCTCGGCACCGCGGCGATCTCCACGCGGCGATTCTTCGCGCGGCCTGCTTCGTCGGCGTTCGAGCTCACGGGCTGTTCCGAACCGAACGCGGCCGCGAACACCGACTGCGCCGGCACGCCCGCATCGATGAACGCGCGCGTCACGGTCAGTGCGCGCTGGGCCGAGAGTTCCCAGTTGTCGGCGAAGCGGCGGTTGCCCGCGTGTACCTGCTGGTCGTCGGCGAAACCGCTCACCATCAGAATCTGGTCGCGGTCGCGCAGATACGCGGCGAGCGGCCCAGCGAGACTCTTGAGCAACTCGCGCCCTTGCGGCTGGAGCTGGTCGGAGTTCAGCGCGAACAGCACGTTGCCGCTGATGCCGATGCGCCCGTTCACGAGCGTCACGCGCCCCGCCGCGAGCGGGCCGGCCAGCGCCTGCTCGAGCGTCTTGCGCCGCTGCGTTTCGATCTGGCGCTGCTTGACCTCGTTGGCGAGACGTGTCGACGCTTCGAGCTGCATGCCGATCACCCCCACGAGGATCAACACGAACGCGCCCAGCAATGCCGCCATCAGGTCGCCGAATGCGGCCCAGACTGGCGCGGTGGGCTCCACGCCGCCGTCGATTTCGTCGTTCATGCGGCTTCAGCCCCTGCCTGCACGCGCAAGCGTTGCAGGTTCTCGACGATCTGCTTCTGCGACAGCAGGCTCAGGTCGATCACTTCCTTGGCCTGGGCGACGTAGTAGGCGAGCTGGTCGTCGCTGCGCGCGAGCGACTTGTCGAGCGCCGTTTCGATGCGCTGCAACTGCGTCATGAGCTTGTCGTTCGATGCGCCGAAGTGCTGGACGGCCGCGCCGAATGCATCGCCGAGGCTCGCCATTTCCACGGCGCTGCCCGTGACCTGAGCGGCCGCGCCTTCGAGCGTCTGCGCGCCGGTTTCCACCTGGCTGGAGAAGCGCTCGCCCACGCGCTCCATGAGTCCTGCCGAGGTTTGCACGAGCGCGTCGATGGCGGTGCGCTGCTCGGTGCTCGCGTGGTTCACGGCGTCGAGCAGCGTGGTGACGGTGGAGAGCAGTCGGCCGCGCTCTTCAAGCATCGCGGTGTCCTGCACCATGCTTTCGGAGAGCTTCTTGCGCAGTTCGGCGACCACTTCCGCGGCCACGCGCGGCGCTTCCGACGCGGCATCGACGAGACGTGCGATTTCGGCGATGGTGCCATTGGCGTGCGCTTCGGTGTGTGCGGCGATGTCGCTGGCGGCTTTCGCGAGCGCATCGCAGGTGGCTTGCTGGCGTTCGGCTGCTTGCGTGTTTGCGGCTTGCCATGCCGCCGCGTTGGCCTCCGCCGCGCGTGCGATTTCCGCGATCGTGCCGCTCGCATGTGCTTCAGTTTGCGTGGTGATGTCGTTGGCCGTTTTCGTCAGCGCATCGCAAATGATCTGCTGGCGTTCCGCTGCTTGAGCGCTCGCCGCCTGCCAGGCCGCCGACGTTGTCTCGGCCACGCGCGTGATTTCGGCAACCGTGCGGTTCGTGTGCGCACTGGCGTGTGCGGCGATATCGCTGGCGGTCTTGTTCAGCGTCTCGCACACGGCCTGCTGACGTTCCGCAGCCTCGGCGCTGGCCGCTTGCCATGACGCCGCTGCCGCCTCGGCCGCGCGCGAGATTTCGGCGAGCGTGCTGTTCGCGTGCGCTTCGGTCTGGGCGGCGACCGCTTCGGCGGTTTGCGCGAGCGTGGCGCACACGGCCTGCTGATGTTCGGCGGCCTGCGTGCCGGTCGCGCGCCACTCGTCGCGCAGCGTGGCGCTCATCGCGCCAAGCGTTTCGCGCCACGTTGCGAGGCGCGCCTCGTCTCGCGCGACAAGCTGCGTTTGCAGATTGGCATGCGCATCGCTCACGGCGCGCAGAAGCGCGGCCGAGTGCTGCTCGAAAGTCGCGGCGGCCGAGGCGAGCGCCTGCTGATTGTCCCCCGCGAGTTTTTCACCGGCGCGCTGCTGGCTCGCGAGCGCGTCCTGCCACGCCTGCGAAACACCGGAAGCCGACGCCGCAAGCCGCGCATCGACGTCGTGCACCAGATTGGCCGAGCGCTCCTCGAAGGTCGCGGCGAAGCGTTCAAGCGCGCCTTGCAGGTCGCGCGCGAGCGCTTCGCCCGAACGGCGCTGGTCGGCCAGCGCCTCGGTCCAGATGCCGGCCACGCGCGTGGCGTTGGCCTCGAAGCCCGAGGCGAGGCCGTCGAGCTGGCGCTCCACGGCCTGCGTGAGCGTACCGTGCAATGCGGCGCTTTCGCGCGCGAGGCCCGCCATGGTCGCTTCCACGACCGGCGCGAACGCCGCGCCGGCGGCGCGCGCGCTTTCGGCGGCGCTGGCCTTGAGCGATTCGCCCACTGAGGAAGCCAGGCGCGCATACGCCGCCTCGGCGTTGCCGAGGAAGGCTTGCTGGCTTGCGAGCTGGCGTTCGCCGAGCGCGGCGCCCTGGCGTTCGATGGCCGTCATCATCGCATCGAGGCGCTCGACCAGCTTGGGCATCGCATCGGCCTGGCGCGCCATGAGCGCGAAGCTCGTCTCGCGCTGGTGCGCGTGCGAGAACGGGCGCAGCGTGGTGGCGCTCAGCGCGTCGAGGCGCTGGGCGGTCTCGATGCGCTCGCGGCGGCACAGCGCCGAGAGCAGGCCCAGCATTGCAGAACTCGCGACGCCCGCGATCGAAGTGCCGAACGCGAAGCCGAGCCCGCGAATCGGACCGGCGAGCGCAGCGCGAATGCCATCGAGATCGGTGGCGCCGTCAAGCGCCACGCCGGTGCCGCGCAGCGTCGTCACCATGCCGAGCAGCGTGCCCAGCATGCCGAGCAGCACCAGCATGCCGACCAGATAGGGCGTGAGCGACGGGCCGGGCAGCGCGACGCGCTCGCCTTCGACGCGCGCGCGCACGGCGCTGCGCAGGCTCGGATGCAATTGATCGAGCCAGCCGCCGAGCGAAGCGGCTGGCATGGGCGCGGTGCCCACGGCGCCGACGGCGCGCGCAAGCGTGGCGGTGGCCTGAGTGTAGCGGTAGAGCTCGAAGGCGCCGGCCACATAGCAGGCGCCGATCAGCATGGTGACCGCGAGCGCGAGCGGATTCGAGCCGGCATAGCCGGCGGCGATCCAGCACACTGCGGCGAGGCCGGCGAGGAAAACAACGAGATCGATACGAAGTCTGGACATAGCGTTTGGGTTAGCAGGCGCTAGTGGGCGCGAAGCGCTGCAAGCAGCCCTTCGACCGGTTGAAACCGAACATCGAGTTCGGCGAGCAAAACACTCTGTACATCCTTGCGGAACGCATCGAGCCACGCGCCGGGCGCGGCTCGGGCCGGCGCCGCGGCTTCCGCTTGTCGAGCACTTTCCGCGTCTTGCGCGTCATCGGCTGCGGCCAGGGCTTCGCGGGCCGCGGCCTCGCGAGCCACCTTGCGCAGCCGCTCGAAATGCGCGCCCAGCAGGCCGGGCACCGCACCGAGCAGACTGCGCTCGCGCGCGGCGAGCGAGCGCTCCATGATGGCGTCGAGCGTCGCGAGCTTCGCCATGGCGGGCGACACCGCCGCGAGCCGGCTGCGCAGACGTCCGCGCAAGTCGCCGATGTCGGTCTCCATCTTCTGCTGTAGCGCGACGTAGCACTGGCGAAAGACGGCGTAGTCGGCGTCCGTTTCGTCAGCAACGGGGGCTTGCTGAACCGGCGCTTGTTGCAACGCGCGCGCGTGGCCAGCGTGACCATGGACGCTCGCGCGGCGCGCCTTCGCGGGCGCGAGCATGCCGTCGAGCGCAATCGCCTTCGAGAGCGCCGAGCGCAGGCTCAGGCATCGCTGTGCTTCGTCCTCGCCGCTCGTGCGCGCGCCGTTCGCCACGGCGCTTGCCGTTGCCGGAGCGGTCAGCACCGTCGAGAGCGCGATCGCGTCGGTCCAGCCGAGCCACTGGCTCAGCCGGTCCGCGAGCGGCTGCGGCGACGCTTGCACGTCGGCCTCGCTCAGGCGCGCCAGCAGGCGAACGAGGGCCGGACCGCTCAATGAAGTGCGTTGCGGGGGATGGACCATACCACAAGAGGCAAAAAAGGCAGCAGTTTACACGGCGGCGCGGCGTCGATCGTGGTTTTCGTCGCGGACGGCTGGTCGTAGGTGGTGATTGGCGCGCGTTAAACTGTTTCTCCCGCGCGGGCGCTGCGGCTCGTGCACGAGGAGATTTCCATGGCGTTTTCCAGTTTGAGCGCATTCGCGCTGGCCCTGCTGATCGTGGCCGGCATGCCGGGCCCGAGCGTTGCCGCGCTGGTGGCCCGCGTGCTGACCAGCGGTTTTCGCGACGTGCTGCCGTTTCTCGCTGCCATGTGGATCGGCGAAGCAGTTTGGCTGACCTGTGCCGTTGCCGGACTCGCGGCGCTCGCGCATACCTTTGCACTCGGCTTTATCGTGCTCAAATTTCTGGGCGTCGCGTACCTGCTGTTTCTTGCGTGGAAAATGTGGTTCGCGCCCGCCGATTTTCAGGCGGATAGTCTGCCGGGCAAGCGCTCGCCGTTGCGCATGTTTCTCGCGGGGATGGCCGTTACGCTGGGAAATCCGAAGATCATGATTTTCTATATGGCCCTGCTGCCGACGATGGTCGATCTTTCGCGTGTGGGCGTGTTCGAGTGGTCGGAGTTGGTACTCACGATGCTGGCGGTGCTCATCGCCATCGATCTCGCGTGGGCGATGTTTGCGGTGCGCGCGCGGCGTTTGCTCACGAGCCGTCGCATGGTGCGCGCCGCGAACCGCAGCAGCGCGATTGCCATGGCGGGCGCAGCGGTGACGATTGCGGCGAGGTAAGAAGGTGGTTGACCGGCGTCTATTGTGCGCCGCGTCGTTGTGGACTAACATGGACTAGACTCACTTGGAGGTAGTCGTGCCTACGGTCAATATCCACGAAGCCAAAACACATTTCTCGCGTTTGGTCGATGCCGCAGCGAATGGTGAGGAAATTGTGATTGCTAAAGCAGGCAAGCCGGCTGCACGGCTGGTGCCCATGGAGCGCGCAAAGCCGATTCGACGTTTTGGCGGCTTGAAGGGCAAGATTCGTATTGCGGACGATTTCGATGCGCCGCTGCCCGACGAGATCCTTTCCGCGTTCGAGGGGCGCTAATGCGCTTGCTGCTCGATACGCACGTCTTTCTATGGGCGGTCAAGGATGAACCGAGGCTGACCAAAGTGGCGCGCAAGTTGATTGCGGACGCCGATGAAGTTTATGTGAGCAGTGTGAGCATTTGGGAAGCGGCGGTCAAGGTCGGACTCGGCAAGCTGGACGTGGACATCGATTTGCTCGTTGCCGAGATTGAGGCGAGTGGTTTTTCAGAATTGCCCGTGCGCGCCGTTCACGCCGCGAGGGTTCGCGGCCTTCCAGACATTCTTCGAGACCCGTTCGACAGGCTTCTGGTTGCGCAGGCCTTGTCCGAGCCGCTTCGTTTAGTAACTGCTGATGGTTATTTATCGAAGTACACAGAACTGGTTCTTTCGTTCTAAAGGTGCATACACCGGCCTACCCAACGGAAAACGCCTCCGGGTAAGCCGTCTGCGCCGCCGTCTCGCGCA
Source organism: Paraburkholderia sp. A3BS-1L (assembly GCF_051125215.1). Lineage (NCBI taxonomy): Bacteria > Pseudomonadati > Pseudomonadota > Betaproteobacteria > Burkholderiales > Burkholderiaceae > Paraburkholderia > Paraburkholderia sp. A3BS-1L. Next base: position 973,931 of record NZ_CP120445.1, read on the forward strand.
CGCAGGCTCGCGCGATTTCAAGCACGTCGCCAACTGCGCGATTGTCCTTGAGCGCGCGGCGATGTACGAGATAAAGTTGAACCACTGGTTCGAATCGAATGCGCGCGCAACGAGATCGCCGTTCGCGCACAGATCGGCCGCGCTCAGCGCGTTGAGCAGGCTCACGCCGTTCGTGAGCCGGATCATTTCCCCCAGCGAACTCAGATTGACCCGCAGCTCGTATCCAAGCCGACTCTGCAGACGCTGGTTCTCGCGTTCGAATAGCTTGATGCGCAAGCTGCCCTCGAGCCGCGCGAGCGCATGGCTGACCGCCGACTGCGTCATGTCGAGCCGCACCGCCGCCTGGCGCGTGGACCCGGTCGTGGCATTCTGACGATCCGCGACAAGCAGATCGACGCGAAGCCGGTAGGGCCGCTGCTGTATCCCGAACTGATGACGATTGCGGTGCGCAAGGACAGCCCGAAATTGCGCGATGCCATCAACGGCGCGCTCGATTCGCTCTATAAGGATGGCGAATACAGCTCGATCAGCAAGAGGTGGCTGGGGGAGGATGTGCTCTGAGTGCAGTGACGCTGCGCCGTAAAATCAGGAAGCCTTATCGATCGTCATGCGTTCGATCTGCCTCACGATCTCGTCGCGCAACGCGGGCGACAGGTCCTGATAGCCGAGCAGGTCCGAGATCCACAGGCCGTCCGCCACCAGCCGGCAGATCATGAGCCGCGCCGCGTGTTCGAGCGGCAGCGGGTCGGGGCGCGTCCACTTGCGCATGGGCGCGGAGTGGCGCTCGCGGATCTCGGGGTCGGTCATCATCGCGGCTACCAGCACCCGCAGCACGTTGGTGCTCGCGGCCGGGCTCGTTTCGTCGAGGGTCGAATGCAGGTAGGCGCGCGCGCTGGCGCCGTGAGGGTCGTTGCGATCCTTGCGGTCCGCCGCGATGCGCGCTTCCATTTGCGCGTCGAAGCGCTCCAGCGTCTGCTCGAACAGGGCGTCGATGAGCCCTTGCTTGTTGGCGAAGTGATACTGCAGCGCGCCCTTGGTCACGCCGGCGCGCTCGGCCACGGCGTCTAGCGTCACGGCCTGCACGCCGTGATCGGTGGCGATATCGGAGGCCGCTTGCAGCAACTGGGCGCGCACCTGCACGGGCGCTTTCTTGCGGCGCGTGCCCGAAGCGGGGGCGCCGGGCGGCTCCGCGTTCTTCCCGCCTGACGTTTCGGCAGATCCTGCATCGGGATGCCGCGCAGCCTCGTGAGGGGCCTTGTCAGGCACCTGCGCGGGCCGCCGCGCCGGGCGCGCGGCGTGTCCTGCCATGCTGGCAGAGGCTTTGACGGGGGAATTTTTCATGCATCGATCTTACCATCGAGGGCCGAGGCGCAAAACATTCCGTACGGATGGTATTATTCGGCACCATGAAGAATTCCGATATGCCAACCAACGTGCAACGCGCGGCGCTGCTCGACGCCGCCATTGTCCGCGGGCGCGAAGCGCTCGCGCGCCGGCAGCATCCCGACGGGAGCTGGTGTTTCGAGCTCGAATCCGACGCGACGATCACCGCCGAATACATCCTCATGATGCATTTCATGGCGAAGATCGACACGGTGCGCCAGGAGAAAATGGCGCGCTATCTGCGTGCGATCCAGCGCCTCGAAACGCACGGTGCGTGGGACCTGTACGTGGACGGCGCGCCCGATGTCTCCGCGAGCGTGAAGGCCTATTTCGCGCTCAAGGCAGCCGGCGACGCCCCCCACGCGCCGCACATGGTGCGGGCGCGCGAAGCCATTCTGAAGCTGGGCGGCGCGGCGAAATCCAATGTATTCACGCGCATCCTGCTGGCCACCTTCGGCCAGGTGCCGTGGCGCGCCACGCCGTTCATGCCGATCGAGTTCGTGCTGTTCCCGAAGTGGGTGCCCATCTCGATGTACAAGGTCGCGTACTGGGCGCGCACGACCATGGTGCCGCTGCTCGCGCTCTGTTCGCTGAAGGCGCAGGCGCGCAATCCGCACAACGTGTCGATCGCCGAACTGTTCGTCACGCCGCCCGATGAGGAGCGCGATTATTTTCCGCGTGGCAAGGGCATGCGCAAGCTCTTTCTCGCGCTGGATCGCTCGGTTCGCCATCTCGAGCCGCTGATTCCGCAATCGCTGCGCAAACGCGCGATGAAGCACGCGGAAGCGTGGTGCGCGGAGCGCATGAACGGCGAGGACGGCATGGGCGGCATTTTTCCGCCTATCGTCTATAGCTATCAGATGATGGAAGTGCTCGGCTATCACGAGAATCATCCGCTGCGTCGCGATTGCGAAAACGCGCTGGAGAAGCTGCTCGTGGAGCGTCCGGACGGCAGCATGTACTGCCAGCCGTGTCTGTCGCCCGTATGGGACACCGCGTGGAGTACGATGGCGCTCGAGCAGGCGCTGGCGGTGCCGGAAGTGTCGAGCCCTGATTCGACCTCCAGCGCGCCATTGCAGCAGCAGATCACGCGCGCCTACGACTGGCTCGCGACGCGCCAGGTGGACGACCTCGCGGGCGACTGGATCGAGAACGTGAGTCCCGACGTGCAGCCGGGCGGCTGGGCGTTCCAGTACGCCAACCCGTATTACCCCGACATCGACGACAGCGCGGTCGTGGCCGCGATGCTGCATCGCCGGGGCCGCTCGATCAAGCGCGCCACGGGCACCGACCCGTACGCCGCGCGCGTGACGCGCGCGCTCGACTGGATGCGCGGGCTGCAATCGCGCAATGGCGGCTTTGCGGCGTTCGATGCCGACTGCGACCGGCTCTATCTGAACGCGATTCCGTTCGCCGACCACGGCGCGCTGCTCGATCCCCCCACCGAGGACGTATCGGGCCGTGTGCTGCTGTGCTTCGGCGTGACGGGCCGCGAGGAGGACAAGCCCGCGCTCGTGCGCGCGATCGACTACATCAAGACGACGCAGCAGCCCGATGGCAGCTGGTGGGGGCGCTGGGGCACCAATTACATCTACGGGACGTGGAGCGTGCTCGCGGGTCTCGCGCTGGCGGGCGAGGATCCTTCGCAGCCGTATATCGCGCGGGCGCTCGCCTGGCTCAGGTCGCGCCAGCATGCGGACGGCGGATGGGGCGAGACCAACGACAGCTATATCGACCCGCGCCTCGCGGGCACGAACGGCGGCGAGAGCACCTCGAATTTCACGGCGTGGGCGCTGCTTGCGCAGATGGCGTTCGGCGACTGCGAATCGGAGTCGGTGCGGCGCGGCATTGCATATCTGCTTTCGGTGCAGGACGACGAGGGCTTCTGGTGGCATCGCTCGCATAACGCGCCGGGCTTTCCGCGCATTTACTACCTCAAGTATCACGGCTATACCGCGTATTTTCCGCTCTGGGCGCTGGCGCGGTATCGCCGGCTGGTGGCGGATGGGGCGCGGGCCAGCGCGGCGAGGTCGGTCGAAGCGAAGTCGGGCGAGGCGGTCACGTTGGCGTGAACGCCGCGCGCATGAAATGAACGCCATCTTTCGAGGTGGCGTTTTTTTCATCTATGTAATTTGGAATACGAAATAAACGTTAGCTGGATTGTCCTTCTGATTGCGCGTTACGGCGCGCCATGGCGTTGAATTTCGAAAGTAGCAAGCGGTCACGCCGTCACTTCGTGGCACATCGTTTGCGCGATTGTTGACGTACGCGCAGCGCGGTTTTGCGCGGTAAGGCGCGTTCTTGTGGCGACTTGCACAAGAAGGGGGGGCGATGAATCGATCGACGAAACAGACGGTGACTTGGGTGTTGGCTTTGGCGATATCGGGTGCGGCTTATGCTGCGGGCGCGGGCGCGGGCGCGGGCGCGGGCGCGGGCGGCACGGGGGCGGGTAGTGCGGGTGCTGGCGGCACAGGCGCAGGTAGTGCTGGCACGGGCGGCACCGGCTCGGGCGGCACGGCTACGGGTAGTGCAGGCACGGGCGGCACCGGCGCAGGAGGCACAGGTACGGGTAGTGCCGGAACGGCAGGCACCGGGGCAGCAGGCACAGGCGCAGGTAGTGCTGGCCCGGGCGCGGGCAGCACTGGCGCCGGTGGATCCGGCACGGGTAGCGCGGGCGCTGCAGGCACGACCAGCACGGGTCATGGCAACGCGAGCGCGGGCGGTCCTGGAGGCCCGGCGGGCGTCGGCGCATCGTGGGGGCCGGAGCCTGGCGCCATGTACGTGGAGCCCGGTGCCGTGTATGTGGAACCCGGCGCCGCCCCGCCCGTAAACGATTACTATGGCCCACCGCCCGACGCCTACAGGGGTATGGGCGCCGGGGATGCCGTTCCGGTCACGAACGACTACTACGGCCCACCCGCGCCCGGCGCCGCACCAGCCACGGATTACTATGGCCCGCCGCCCGCGCCTGGCAGGGGCAGCTACGCGCCGCCGGGTGCACCGCCGGGGGCGCCTATGCCGAGCTACAACGAGAGTGTGCACACGGTTCCGTATGATCCGACGCAATGACGACGCATCGTGCCGTCCCGAAAGCCCGATCCTTGATGGCCGAATGCACGCACCCTCAGTAGGTGCGCCGCATCAGACTCGTGCAGGTCGCGCTGAGTGCGCCCACGCAGGTGATGTAGACCGCAATCCACCATGGCTGCTGATTGCCGTAATGCAGCAGCGTGGTGGCGACGAGCGGCGTGATCGAGCTGGAGACGATGCCGGAGATCTGATACACGACCGAGATGCCGCTGTAGCGCACGCGCGTATCGAACAGCTCGCAAAAGAGCGCCGCTTCCGGGCCGTAGACGAATGCGTACAGAACGCCGAGCACGATCACGATCGCGCCGACGATCGCGCCGAGGCTCTGCGAAAAATGGAAGATCGCGAATACCGGCCACGCGCTCAGGCCGCACACGAGCGCGCCCCAGCCGAACACCCGGCGCCGTCCGACCTGATCCGAGAGGCGTGACGCGAGCGGGATCGTGAAGATGAGCACGAACGCGGCCAGCGTGATGGCGCTCAGCACGGCAGCCTTCGAATAATGCAGCACGCCGATCAGATAAGTGAGCGCAAACACCGCATAGGTGTTGAAGATGACGCCGTCGATATAGCGTGCGCCCCAGCCGAGCAGCACGTTCTTGCGATAGTCGCCGAACACTTCCTTCACCGGCACTCTCGCAACCGTATGGGAATCGCGCACTTTCGTGAAGGCCGGCGTTTCGACGACGCGCAGCCGGATGAACATGCCTACGCCCACCAGCACGATGCTCGCCATGAAAGCGGCGCGCCAGCCCCATTGCATGAACGCTTCGGCGCTCATCGATGAAGTCAGCAGCGCGACCACGCCGCTGCTCAGGCACAGTCCCACCGCAAGTCCGATCTGCGGATAGGACGCGTAGAGCCCGCGCCGCCTGCGGGGCGCGTACTCGAACGCCATCAGCACCGCGCCGCCCCATTCGCCGCCAAGGCCGATGCCTTGCAGCAGGCGCAGGAGCAGTAGACACACCGGCGCCCAGACGCCGATCGTTGCGTAGGTGGGCAGCAGGCCGATGAGGAAGGTCGAGACGCCCATGATCGAGAGCGTCAGCACGAGGAGCGGCTTGCGTCCGTGGCGGTCGCCGAAATGACCGAAGATCACGCCGCCGAGCGGGCGTGTGGCGAAGCCGACGGCGTACACCGTGTACGCGAGCATGGTTGAGACGAAGGCGTTGCCGGTTGGGAAGAACAGCTTGTCGAACACGAGTCCGGTGATCGTGCCGTACAGAAAGAAGTCGTACCACTCGACCGTCGTGCCGATCAGGCTCGCGAGCGCAACCGCCCTGGCGGTGCGCGCGTTCGTGTCCGTCGGCAGGCTTCCAGCGATTTCCACTGCTTCCATGACATGTCTCCTTGTGTCTCCGGGAGGCGGCCGGTAGCGCGACGGGGTCGATCGGTCGCTGCTTGGGGCGCCGTTCTCGTTTGCAGCGGCGCGCGGCTTGCTCGCGCCAATGTACGCTCGGCGGGCTTGGGCGCCCGCTTCTGTTGAGTTCCGTTGTGTTCCGTGCGCGGGCCGGCTCAGGCGTGCGCCGCGAGGAAGTTGCGCCCGCGCGGCCCGCTCAGCGCGTGCGCGATCATGCGGCGCGATTCGTCGTCGCCAACGCCATAGCTCGCGAATTCGGTACGCACGCCAAGTCCTTCGAGAAAGCGCGCAAGAAAATGATCGGCATCGCGAAGCGCGCAGGGAAACACGCGAGCTAGCACCGCGTCGCGGTCCGCGTCGCGTCCGCGTGCGAGACCCAACACCATCGGCAGCGTGAAAGAGCATGCGATGCCGTGCGGGATGCCGTGACGGATCGTCATTTCGTAGGAAATCGAGTGGGCGAGGGCGGTCTTCGTGTTGGAGAACGCCAGGCCCGCTTTGAGCGCGGCGAACGAGGCGCGCTCGCGCAGGAGCGGATTGCCGGGGTCGCTTGCGAGCACGGGCAGCGTCTCGAGCATGTCGCGTGCCGCCGATACCGCGAACTCGTCCGAGATAGGGTTCGCGTTCACGTTCCAGATCGCCTCCAGCGCGTGCGACAGCGCATCGAGCCCGCTTTGCACCGTCACCGCGAGCGGCAGTGACAGCGTCAGGTCCGGATCGACAATCGCCGCCTCGGGCCATGTCTGCTGCAGATGCAGCGAGTATTTGCGCTGCTTCACCGTGCGGTCCCAGATCGTGGCCCACGGCGTGACTTCACTGCCCGTGCCGGCCGTGGTGGGCACCGTGATCAGTTGCTTCGCGTGCGGCGGCGTGAACGGCGCGCCATTGTCCAGACAGTCGAGCAGTTCGCCGAACTCGCCGCTGTGCGTGCCGACCATCAACGCCTTGGCCGTATCGAGCACGCTGCCGCCGCCCACCGCGACGATTGCCGGGGTCGCGTGATGCGCGCGCCAGTACTCGCCGTACATGTTCGCGAGATGCACGACGTCGGGATTGGGCTGGACGTCACTGATGATTTCGACGATGCGTGCGCCGGCGATGTCGCGCAATCGCTGAATCAGACCGAGCTCGGCGGCTTCTGGAAACGTCACCACCACCGCATTGCGCTCGCCGAGGATCGATGCCAGCCGTTCGAGACTGGCTCGGCCGAAGTTCACCTCGACAGGATTCCAAAACACGCCGTTCATCGTTTTCCCTCAATGAGTGGTCGCGGGTATGAACGGATTATGGGAAAGCACGGCTTATAGTAAAAATACAAAAATTTTCACATGATCATTCAACGGATCTATGCGTCTGACACACCTCCGGTCGTTCTACGCCGTGGGCCGTTATGGCAGCGTGACGGCCGCCGCGAAGGCGCTGCACGTCAGCCAGCCGACGGTGACGACGCAAGTGCGCGCGCTCGAGGAAGGCTATGGCGTGGAGCTGCTGCATCGCAGCGGGCGGCGCGTCGCGTTGACGCCCGCGGGCGAAACCCTCTACGCGATGGCGCAGCGCATGTTCAGCAGCGAGCAGGAAGCGATCGATTATCTGAAGGAGTCCGCAGGCCTCACGACTGGGTTGATCCGCGTAGGCGCAGTGGGTCCGCTGCACGCGATCGAAATCGTGGCCGCGTTTCATCGGCGGTATCCGGGCTTGAATGTGTCGGTGCGGCTGGGCAACTCGGAAGACACTGTGCGCGATCTGCTGGCGTATCAGACCGATGTCGCGGTGCTCGCACAGTACGAAGACGATCCTAAGCTCTGCTACGTACCTTACCGGCGCCATCCACTCGTCATCATCGTGCCGGCCTCGCATCGGCTGGCGCGCCGCCGCAGCATCCGCATCGAGGACCTGCGCGACGAACCGGTCATCATGCGCGAACCGGGTTCGACCACGCGCAAGGCGCTGGAGGCGGCCATGCGCGCGCACGGCGTCGTGGCGCGTTACTCGCTCGAGATCGGAAGCCGCGAGGCCATCCGGGAGGCGGTGATCCTGGGACTGGGCATCGCCGCCGTGTCGGAGCGCGAGCACATCGACGATCCGCGCTTGCGCAAGCTGGCGATTCAGGGCGACGACGTTTATACGCACGCGCACGTCGTGTGCCTCGAAGAGCGGCGCGGCGCGCGACTCGTCGCAGCCTTCTTCGATGTCGTCCGGCAATTGCTCGCCAGCGAGCAGGCCGGCCCCCCGTCGCCTCGCCACGAACGACGCGGGTGACGGCGCTGCGCCTGCCGTTCATCCCCGCGTGCCGCGCGGACAAACCGCCCCGTTGCTCCCGAAAACAGACTGAACGCTTGCCGCCATGGGTTTCAATGCGCCTCTAACTCTTATATAAGACATAAGACATTTGACGCTAGAGCCCATTTGCCATTAAAATCCCCCTCAAAGCGGTACCCGGAGCAGCCTTGGCGTGCTTGACAAGCCTTCCCCTGAAACGCAACACCAGTAGGCCCCACATGCTTGAAAACTTTCGTGCACACGTAGCCGCGCGCGCCGCGCTCGGCATTCCCCCCCTGCCGCTGACGGCCCAGCAGACCGCCGAGCTGGTCGAATTGCTGGCGAATCCGCCCGCCGGCGAAGAGCAGACCCTGCTCGACCTGATCACCAACCGCGTGCCGGCCGGCGTGGACGAAGCTGCCCGCGTGAAGGCCGGCTTCCTGGCCGCCGTCGCCAAGGGCGAAACCGCCTGCGCGCTGATCTCGCGCGCCCGCGCCACCGAGCTGCTCGGCACGATGCTGGGCGGCTACAACATCGCCCCGCTGATCGAGTTGCTGTCCGACGCCGAAGTCGGCACGGTCGCCGCCGACGCGCTGAAGAAAACCTTGCTGATGTTCGATCAGTTCCACGACGTCAAGGAACTGGCCGACAAGGGCAACGCGAATGCCAGGGCCGTGCTGCAAAGCTGGGCCGACGCCGAATGGTTCACGAGCCGTCCGGAAGTGCCGCAAAGCCTGACCATCACCGTGTTCAAGGTGACCGGCGAAACCAACACCGACGACCTCTCGCCGGCCCCGGACGCCACCACCCGCCCCGACATCCCGCTGCACGCGCTGGCGATGCTGAAGAACGCGCGCCCCGGCATCACGCCGGAAGAAGACGGCAAGCGCGGCCCGGTCAAGTTCATCGAATCGCTCAAGGAAAAGGGCCACCTGGTCGCCTATGTGGGCGACGTGGTCGGCACGGGTTCGTCGCGCAAGTCGGCCACCAACTCGGTGCTGTGGTTCACGGGCGAAGACATCCCCTTCATCCCGAACAAGCGCTTTGGCGGCGTGTGCCTCGGCGGCAAGATCGCCCCGATCTTCTACAACACGATGGAAGACGCCGGCGCGCTGCCGATCGAGCTCGACGTGTCGCAGATGGAAATGGGCGACGTGGTCGAACTGCGTCCGTACGAAGGCAAGGCGCTCAAGAACGGCGAAGTGATCGCCGAGTTCCAGGTCAAGTCCGATGTGCTGTTCGACGAAGTGCGCGCCGGCGGCCGCATTCCGCTGATCGTGGGCCGTGGCCTGACCGCGAAGGCGCGTGAAGCGCTGGGCCTCGCGCCTTCGACGCTGTTCCGCCTGCCGCAGCAGCCGGCCGACAGCGGCAAGGGCTTCTCGCTCGCGCAGAAGATGGTTGGCCGCGCCTGCGGCCTGCCGGAAGGCCAGGGCGTGCGCCCGGGCACGTACTGCGAACCGAAGATGACTTCGGTTGGCTCGCAGGACACCACGGGCCCAATGACCCGCGACGAGCTGAAGGACCTCGCATGCCTCGGCTTCTCGGCCGACCTCGTCATGCAGTCGTTCTGCCACACCGCCGCTTATCCGAAGCCGGTGGACGTGAAGACGCACCAGACCCTGCCGAACTTCATCAGCACGCGTGGCGGCATTGCGCTGCGCCCGGGCGACGGCGTGATCCACTCGTGGCTGAACCGCATGCTGCTGCCCGACACCGTCGGCACCGGCGGCGACTCGCACACGCGCTTCCCGATCGGCATCAGCTTCCCGGCGGGTTCGGGTCTGGTGGCGTTCGCGGCCGCTACCGGCACGATGCCGCTCGACATGCCGGAATCGGTGCTCGTGCGCTTCAAGGGCAAGATGCAGCCGGGCGTCACGCTGCGTGACCTCGTCAACGCGATCCCGCTGTACGCCATCAAGCAAGGCATGCTGACGGTCGCCAAGCAGGGCAAGAAGAACATCTTCTCGGGCCGCATCCTCGAAATCGAAGGCCTGCCCGATCTGAAGGTCGAGCAAGCGTTCGAACTCTCGGATGCGTCGGCCGAGCGTTCGGCGGCCGGTTGCACGGTGCACCTGAACAAGGAACCGATCATCGAGTACCTCAACAGCAACATCACGCTGCTGAAGTGGATGATCGCCCAGGGCTACCAGGACCCGCGCAGCCTCGAGCGCCGTATCAAGGCGATGGAGGCATGGCTGGCCGATCCGCAATTGCTGCAACCGGATGCGGACGCTGAGTACGCCGCCGTCATCGAGATCGATCTGGCTGACGTGCACGAGCCGATCGTGGCCTGTCCGAACGATCCGGACGACGTGAAGACGCTCTCCGATGTCGCCGGCGCGAAGATCGACGAAGTGTTCATCGGCTCGTGCATGACCAACATTGGTCACTTCCGTGCGGCTTCGAAGCTGCTCGAAGGCAAGCGCGATATTCCGGTCAAGCTGTGGGTTGCGCCGCCGACCAAGATGGACCAGAAACAACTGACCGAGGAAGGCCACTATGGCGTGTTCGGCACCGCTGGCGCACGTACCGAAATGCCGGGCTGCTCGCTGTGCATGGGCAACCAGGCACAGGTGCGCGAAGGCGCGACGGTGATGTCGACCTCGACGCGTAATTTCCCGAACCGTCTGGGCAAGAACACGAATGTGTACCTCGGCTCGGCGGAACTGGCAGCGATCTGCTCGCGTCTGGGCAAGATCCCGACCAAGGACGAGTACATGGCCGATATCGGCGTGATCAACGCCAACGGCGACAAGATCTATCAGTACATGAACTTCGACCAGATCGCGGACTTCAAGGACGTGGCCGACACCGTGGCGATGTAAATGTGACGATGGCCTGAGGCGCGGGAGTTTTCGCGCCAGGCTGGCGTCCTCGTACTTCGCGCAATGGCCCCGCAGGCATTCAGCCTGCGGGGCCATTTTTTTTGTGGGCTTTGGAGGTTTCTTGCCTGAGAAGTAATCTTGTAGATCACGTTACACACGAGTAGTATGATCTACATGAATGCTTGTTCGACGTGGTCACTCCTTGTGCTGACGCTTCCGACTGAGAATGCGACGGCGCGCATGCGCTTTTGGCGCGCTCTCAAGGCGCGCGGCTGCGCCGTTCTGCGCGACGGCATATATCTGCTGCCTTACACGGCCGAACGTGAGGCGATGCTGCGCGAACTCGCAGTCGCCATTGGCGAGAGTGGCGGCACCGCCCATCTTCTGCGTGCGCCGAGCCTCGATGCTTCGCAGGAGGCAGAATTTCGCGCGCTGTTCGATCGTACCGATGAGTACGACGGCTTCACCCGCACACTCGCCGATGCCCGGAAGACGGTTTCGGGCCAATCCGCCGCTGAACTAACGAAGGTCTTGCGGCGACTGCGCAAGGACTACGAGACCCTCGTTGCGATCGACTTCTTTCCGGCTGAGGCAGCGACGCGCGCCGAAGCCGCCTGGCATGATTTTCTGGCGCACGTCGATACGGTGCTTTCACCGGGCGAGCCGCACGCGACAGACCGCGCAATCCGCTCGCTATCCGCTAGCGACTATCAGGGGCGAACCTGGGCGACTCGCAGGCGCATGTGGGTCGACCGAGTGGCCAGCGCCTGGCTGATCCGCCGTTTTATCGATCGTGACGCGCGCTTTATCTGGTTGCCGTCGCCGGAGGCGTGTCCGGCCGACGCGCTCGGCTTCGATTTCGATGGTGCAGCCTTTACCCATGTTGGAGAACGCGTCACGTTCGAAGTGCTGCTGGCGAGCTTTGGCCTGGACAGTGACCCGGCGCTTGTGCGGCTCGGCGCGATGGTTCACGCGCTCGATGTGGGTGGTGCGAGCGTGCCGGAAGGCATCGGGTTCGAAGCGGTCATGGCCGGAAACCGAGAGCGCACGGCCGACGACGATCAACTACTCGCTGCCATGAGTCCGGTGCTCGAGTCGATGTACACGCATTTCGCGGCTCGTGAAAAAGGCAGCGATACAGGACGGCGCCCATGAGCACGACCACCGCGCAGGTTCCCGGCTACACGCTTGGGCAGATGGCGCTCTATATGCTCAAGCTCGGCACGGTCGGCTTTGGCGGGCCGGTCGCGCTCGTCGGCTATATGCGTCGTGATCTGGTCGAGCGGCGCGGCTGGATCACCGAAGCGGATTACCGCGAAGGGCTGGCACTGGCGCAGATGATGCCCGGTCCGCTTGCCGCGCAGCTTGGCATTTATCTCGGCTTCGTGCACTACCGTCTACTGGGCGCAACGCTCGCAGGCCTCGCCTTCGTGCTGCCGTCGTTCCTGATGGTCGTCGCGCTGGGCTGGGCTTACGCGCATTTCGGTGGACTGTCGTGGATGCAGGCGGTCTTCTATGGCGTTGGTGCGGCCGTGGTCGGCATCATTGCGATGAGCGCATACAGGCTGACGACAAAGACGCTTGGCACAAACCGGTTGCTCTGGATCATCTTCGTGATCCTCGCGGTTGTAACGGTCTACACGGAATCCGAAATTGCCTGGCTCTTTATCGCGGGTGGTGTCGTCAATTGGCTGCGCCGGTCGCCGCCCGGATGGCTCAATAAAGGCGGTCTCAATGCACTCGCGGCGACACAGGCGCCAGCATTTGCTGGCGTGGCCAGCGGGCTGGATCTCTCGCTGCTTGGCCAGATTGGTTTTTTCTTCACGAAGGCGGGTGCGTTCGTGTTCGGTTCGGGCCTCGCGATCGTGCCATTTCTCTACGGCGGCGTCGTGACCGAGCACCACTGGCTCAACGACAAACAGTTCGTCGATGCAGTGGCCGTCGCGATGATTACACCGGGGCCGGTTGTCATCACCGTAGGTTTCATCGGCTATCTGGTTGCAGGGCTAGCCGGTGCCTGTGTCGCCGCGATCGGCACGTTTCTGCCATGCTACCTGTTTACGGTCCTGCCCGCGCCGTACTTCAAGAAATACGGGCGGCTTCCTGCCGTGAAGGCGTTTGTCGACGGTATCACCGCTGCGGCCGTAGGCGCGATTACCGGGTCGGTCGTTGTCATTGCGAGGCGTTCGGTCGTCGACTGGCCAACCGCGCTGATCGCGCTCGCAACCGTACTGCTGCTGTGGCGCTTCAGGAAACTTCCGGAGCCCGTGATCGTTGTCGCCGCCGCCCTGATCGGTTTTGGCCTCTATCCGCTTCTTCACCTGCACACCTGATAGCTCGCGCGCGGGAAGAATGTGAGGAATGCAAATGAAATTGCGACGTATCTTTCTGCAAGATGCCGCCGAAGTTGGCGCAGAAATGATGCTGTCTCAGGCACGGAAGGTCCATGCGGCCAGCGTGCCCGGCTACGTTGCCAGACTCGTTGCGCAGTTCGTGGCAGCGACCGTCGCCACCGAAGCGTCAGGCCGGGGTGTCGTTGGATACCTGCCGGCCGCGTAACGTCGACGCGAAAACTCGGGGACTGCGATGACTCCCTCCAAGGCGCCGCTTTCCGTTCTGTTCCCGCCTGCTGGCGTGGACCGCAGTGCGTGGCTGCTGCTCGTTGCACGAAGCCTGCGCGGGATCTGCGATGGGTTCGTTGCTGTGCTGCTGCCAGCCTATCTGCTGGCGCTCGGATTCGGGAAGCTCACGGTTGGACTGATCGGCACCGCCACGCTGCTGGGCTCTGCCGTTGCGACGATCGCGGTCGGCTTGATGGGCAGCCGTTACCCCCAGCGTGCGCTGCTGGTTTTCGCTGCCGCCCTGATGGGGGCGACCGGCCTGGCGTTCGGATTCCTGTCGTCACTCTGGCCGCTGCTCGTGGTGGCGTTTGTCGGTACGCTCAATCCAGGCTCGGGTGACGTCAGCCTGTTTTTGCCGCTTGAGCACGCACGCCTTGCCGCATCCGCGAAAGGTGATGCCCGAACAGCGCTCTTCGCGCGGTACAGCCTCCTGGGCGGGCTCTCGGCTGCGTTGGGCGCACTGCTCGCCGGACTTCCGGATTGGATTGCTGTGCATGCCAATGTGCCCGCGCTTCTCCCGATGCGTGCGATGTTCATCGTCTATGCGATAACGGGCTTCGTTATCTTCCTGCTGTATCTGCGGCTGCCAAAACGCGAGGCGCACGCGGCGGCGGCCCGGGCATCGCTTGGTCCCTCGCGCGGGATCGTTACACGTCTCGCGCTGCTGTTCAGCGTCGACGCGTTTGCAGGAGGGTTGCTCGTGAACTCGCTGCTGACGCTGTGGCTGATTCAGCGATTTGGCTTTTCGCTTGTCGCCGCAGGGCAGTTCTTCTTCTGGTCAGGGCTGCTGAGCGCGGGCTCGCAACTTGCCGCTGCACCGATTGCCCGCAGGATCGGCCTGCTCAACACGATGGTGTTCACCCACATTCCATCGAGCATGTGCCTGATCGCTGCCGCGTTCACGCCAACGCTTCCGTTGACGTTGATGTTGTTGCTCGCGCGCAGCGCGCTGTCGCAACTCGACGTGCCAACCCGGAGCGCATACGTGATGGCTGTCGTGACGACACCCGAACGACCGGCTGCGGCGAGCTTTACGGCGGTGCCGCGCAGCCTCGCGGCGGCAGTCGCGCCGACGATCGCCGGTGCGCTGCTTGGAGCAGGATGGCTCAGTGCGCCGCTGATAGCGTGCGGCACGCTCAAGATCGCCTACGATCTAGCGGTGCTTGCCGCTTTCCGTCATATCAGGCCGGACGGAGGGGCATCGTGAAATGTTTTCGCGCAGGCCATGACGTCATTGCGCCGCGCGTCTGCATGCTTTGCGCGCTGGTGGCCATGGCCGGCTGCCTTGTCAGTTGTGTTGCGCATGGCGCGGATGACGCGGTAACCGGCAATCTGCCATTGAAGCACGTCGAGGACGTTCCTCTGCCCGGACGAGCGTCACGATTCGACTACGAAAGCTATGACCCCGGCACGCATCTGCTGTTCATTGCCCATCTCGGGGACAGTGAAGTTGTGGTGTTCGATACGCGCGCGTCTCGCGTTGTCGCGCGCGTACCCGGCATCTCGTCCGTGCATGGCGTGCTGGTAGTGCCCGAACTGTACCGCGTGTATGCATCGGCAACCGGTACAAACGAGATTGTCGCAATCGACGAGCGCACGCTAAAGATCACTGCTCGCGTGCCTGGCGGTACCTATCCGGACGGTATGGCCTATGCGCCCGATGCGCACCGACTCTTCGTTTCAGATGAAACGGGTGAAACCGAGACGGTGATCGATGTTCAGGGTAACCGTCGTGTAGCGACGATTCCGCTCGACGGGGAAGTTGGCAATTCGCAGTTTGATCCGGTGTCGCGACACATCTTTGTCAATGTGCAGACGCGAAGCCAACTGGTGGACATCGACCCAGCCACCAATACGATCGTTTCCCGTATCGATCTGCCGGGCGCGAAAGGCAATCACGGGCTGTTGATCGTTCCGGAATCTCGCCTCGCGTTGATTGCCTGCGAGGGCAACAATCGCCTGCTTGTGCTCGACATGAGGACGGAGAAAATTATCGAGGCGTTCGATGTCGGCGGCGATCCGGATGTGCTCGCGTTCGATTCCGCGTTACGCACGGTATACGTGGCCGGTGAGGCGGGCGTCGTGTCGATGTTCGGCGTTGCGGGGAGCCGGGTGACGAAGATCGGCGACGGCAGGGTAGGCCCGAATGCACATGTCGTCAATGTAGACGCGGCGACGCATCGATCCTGGTTTCCGCTGAAAAGTGTCGATGGACATCCAGTGCTGCGGATCATGGCGCCGCAATAAGCCCCGAGCTACCGGCAGGCTGGATATTTCCTCGGGGCCATATTGTGCCGAGGGGCGCTGCGCTACCGCATAACAGGCAGCCGATGACCAGAGTCGAATGATTCATGGTGCAATCAATTTCCCCAGAAATCCGCGAAGAACTCTTTCACCCGAGCAAACTCTCCCCAATCCCCATTGCCATGCAAAAACCCACCACCACCAGCGGCGCCATCTTCCACCGCGTCAACAGAAAAAAGCCAACACAAGCGATGGCGAAATCGATCTGCGTGCGCACCGCGCTGGTCCATACCGGCGAGTAAAGCGCCGCAGCCAGTAATCCGACCACCGCCGCATTGATCCCGGCCAGCGCCGCGGACATCGCCGGCCGGCTGCGCAATGCGTGCCACCACGGCAGCGCGGCCAGCACCAGCAGCAGCCCCGGCAGAAAGATCCCCACGGTAGCCAGCAGCGCGCCGCTCCAGTGGTTGGGCGGGCTCGCCATCATCCAGCCGAGAAAAGCGGCAAACGTGAAGAGCGGACCCGGCACGGCCTGCGCCGCGCCGTAGCCGGCGAGAAAGTCATTCGGCGCGACCCAGCCCGTTGCGACCGTTGCGTGCTGGAGCAGCGGCAGCACCACGTGTCCGCCGCCGAACACGAGCGCGCCCGACCGATAGAACGCTTCGAACATTCGCGCGCCTTGCGCGGTTGCGCCAATCAGAGGAAGCCCGAAGAGCAGCACGCAAAAAACGATCAACGCGGCGATGCCCACCTTGCGTGAAACGGGAAATACGCCGGAATGCGGAAGCATGGCGCGCGCATTCCCAGCGCTCGCCGAGCGGCACAGCGCAAGGCCGAGCAGCGCGCCCGCGGCAATCGCGATCAGTTGTGCGTAAGCCGTGGTCAGCACGCTCAGCATGGCGATAGCGGCGAGCGCGATGCCCGCGCGGCGGCGGTCGGGGCACAGGCGCCGCGCCATGTCCCAGACTGCCTGGGCCACCACGGCCACCGCGACCAGCTTCAGCCCATGCACCACGCCGGCACCCACCGGCCCGCCCAGGTCCGGCGCGATGGCCGCGAAGACCAGCATCAAGAACACCGAGGGCAGCGTGAAGCCGCACCAGGCCGCGAGCCCGCCGGCCCATCCCGCCCGCAGCAGGCCGATCGCAAAACCGGTCTGGCTGCTGGCGGGGCCGGGCAGGAACTGGCACAGCCCGACCAGATCGGTGAAGGCCGCGTCGTCGAGCCAGCGGCGGCGCTCGACGAACTCGCGACGGAAATAGCCGAGGTGGGCAATCGGGCCGCCAAAGCTCGTCACGCCGAGCCTGAGAAAGACCAGCAGCACTTCAAGAGCGCGGCTGGCGGAGCAAGTGCGAGGCGAAGACATGTCGGTATGCATGAGGGTGTGCGGAGTTTGGGCGCTCTCGATCTTATCGTCCGAATATGTCGGGAGCCAAACCCGAAGGCATCCCGGCAGGGCGAATCACGCGCCAGCTCTCCTGGGATGCCGGTATGCTTGTTGCGCCCGAACCATCGGCCATCACGCCAGCCCTCGAAACCCATGCCCTCACGCAAGAATCATGGCACGCCGCCGCCCGCCGTTTCTCCCGCGGCGCGCAGCAGCGACGCACTCGAAGACCCGGCCCTGTTGCGCCGCCTGCTGCGCGCACGCGACCGCATGGACGCCGCCTCGCACGAGGCCTGGCCCGTCAAGCGTCTTGCCGAAGTCAGCGGCGTGTCCGAGGCGCATTTCGCGCGCTCGTTCAAGCGGGCCTTCGGCGTGCCGCCGCACCGCTACCTGCTGACGCGGCGCATCGAGCAGGCCACCACGCTGCTGCGCGACACCGAGCTCGGCGTTATGGATATCGCGTTCGCCACCGGCTGGGAGAGCCTCGGCACGTTCGGGCGCATTTTTCGCGACATCACCGGCAGGAGCCCGAGCGCGATGCGCCGCGCGGCGCGCGCGAGCGGGTCCGCGTTGGGGCGTGTGCCCGCGTGCGTGCTGAAGGCCGCGCAGCGCCCCGATCTCACCATGGCAGTTTTGGAGAAGCGCCGCCGGCTTGCCCAAGCTACAGTGCGGCCATCTACCAAGGAGGTCACATGAACCAGGGCATCAATGTAGTGGGCTTGTACGTCGACGATCAAGACGAAGCGCTCGAGTTTTAGGTCGGCAAACTCGGCTTTCGCGTTCATACGGATGTGCGTAACGGCACGTACCGCTGGCTGACGGTCCAGCATCCGGATCAGCCTTCGTTCCAGCTCGGCCTGTTCGCGCCCGGCCCGCCCGTGCACGACGAAGCCACCGCGCAAACCCTGCGGGCCATGGTCGCCAAGGGGGCCATGCCGCCCCTCGTGCTGGCGGTGGCAGACTGCCGCGCGAGCTACGCGGCGCTCAAGGAAAAAGGCGTGGAGTTCACGCAGGAGCCGGTGGATCGCTACGGCAGCGTGGATGCCGGCTTTCGCGACCCGGCCGGCAATGGATGGAAAATGATCCAGGCGCCGGACCAGGGACACTGAGCGGACACTGAGGCCCCGCCCTGACGCCTCGCTTCGAATCTCGGATGAGCGGTCCGTCCACGCGCAAGGATCGCGCTGTGCGCTGCCTGCCATCGGGGGCGCAGCGCTGCCTTAAAATGACTCCGTGAATTCGTTCCTGCGCCTTGCGGCTTGTGCCGCGAGGCCGCAGCCCGTTACCGGAGTGACCCGATGTCCGTCGATACGAAAGCAAGCGCCGCGTCCGGCGAGGTCTGGCTGATCCGCCACGGCGAAACCGAGTGGAGCCGCAGCGGCCAGCACACGGGGCGCACGGACATCGCGTTGACCGACCATGGCCGTGAACAGGCGCGCGCGCTCGCGAGGCCGCTCGCTTTGCAGCGCTTCGACGCGGTGCTCGCGAGCCCGATGTCGCGCGCCATCGAGACCTGCCAGCTGGCGGGCCTCAGTAACGAGATGATGGTGTCGGCCGATCTGCACGAATGGGACTACGGCATTTACGAAGGCCGCACGACCGCCGAAATCCACAAGACGGAGCCGGACTGGAATGTCTGGAATTCGCTGATCCCGCACGGCGAGAGCCTCACGCAGGTGGAGGCGCGCGCGCGTGGCGTGGTAGGGAGTTTGCTGACGATGCTCGCTCAGGGCGAATCGGGGCGGCGCATTGCCGTTTTCTCGCACGCGCATTTCCTGCGTGTGCTCGCCGGATGCTGGGTTAGCAATTCGGCGGCGCTGGGCGCGCATCTCTATCTGGACACGGCCACGCTCAGCGTGCTCGGCTTCGACCGCGAGAACCGCGCGATCCGGCGCTGGAATTCGCGGCCCGAAGGGTGCGCGTAAGGGCGCGCCGCAGCGGTTTTTCTCTTCGTGCCCCTTGCCCCTCGAAGGCGGGCATGCCGCTGCAAATCGAACAGCTCATGTTGTCGCCGTATTGAACGGGCGGCCGTTGATTTCTGCGCGCGCAAAAAAGTTTTCGCGGATTTACGGGGGAGATAGTTTGCGGATAAGGTGTTGTCGGCCAGTTTCGGACATACATCACGAGCCAGAAGCGGACACTGGAGCGTCCGCTCTGTTCGCGAACGCCGTCGTTGACGATATTCGCACGCACATTAGCGTCGGGAAATGGTACGGCGACGGCTGAGGCTGCCCCGCTTGCGTGCGTCAGTCGACCTGTGCTCCAGTCGAGCGGAGCACAAGGCTGACCTGTACTTAGAAGCTGTGCCGGATGGCAGCACGTACAACTAGCTGGCGCGAAGTCGAGGAAAGATCCTGCGCGCCGGGCACGTACGCGTGATCGAGCGACGAGCCGGTCTTATCACCTGCGACCAGCTGGAAGGCGCCTTGAAGATAGACGTCCGTGCGCTTCGACAGATTGTAGTCGGCCATCAGCCCCACCGAGTGGATCGACGGGTTCACGCTGCCTGTCGTCGCATCGTAGTGCTCGAGCGTGTAAACATAGTCCGCTGCGACGACGAAGGCCGGCGTGAACTGGTACTTGCCATTCACCTCAAAGTTCTGGTACCTGAGTGACGTTACCCGGCCGCCGGCGAGCGGTCCGGTCACCGGCTGGATCGTCTCGTCGCCGCTGAGATACCCGACGTTGGCCACGGGCTGGCCGATGTATGTGTTGGTATACGCGAAGCCTATCGTTGCCGATCCGGCCGTGTAGTTCACGCCCGCGCCGAATATCTGCAGCCGCGACGAAGCGAAATTGCCGTCCGCGCCATTCGAGCTGCTCGCACCAGCGATCGCGCCGCCCGAGGTCAGCGCGGGATTGCTGGCGTTAAGGTAGGCAGCGGCGATGAGCCATCCGCCCACCGTGTATTGGGCGCCCAGGCTCACCGCCCGGTTGTTCGCAAAGTTCGTATCGTTGCTGAAGCTGTACGTGCCGCCAAACGAGAAGCCGCCGTACGTTGGGCTTGTGTATTTGATCGTGTTGTTGAGCCGGAAGGTGTTGTCGGTGTTGTCGTTGTCGAAGGGGTGCGCGAACAGGTAGCCGCCCCAGTTGCCATTTGACGTGGTCTGCGCGAGATAGTCGACCACGGAATCGTACTGACGCCCGAGCGTCAGTGTGCCGTAGCGCTCGTTGGCGAGGCCGACGAATGCCTGCCGCCCGAAAGCGCGGCCACCTTCTGCCAGCGCGCCGTTGCTCGCGTTGAATCCGCTTTCGATCTGAAAGATCGCGTTGTTGCCTCCGTCCAGGTCTTCAGTGCCCTTGAGTCCCCAGCGGCTGCCCTGAGCATAGCCGCTCGTCATTTCGTAAACGGCGTGGCCACCCACGTTGTTCGTGTAGTCAATACCCTCGTCGATTACACCGTACAGGGTTACGCTACTTTGCGCGAACGCAGGCGCCGCTACACCGCACAGCGCCATGACGCAAAAGATCTTCCTCTTCATCAGATCTCCAATTTTTATATGGCATGCTAAACATATCAACGAAGGTATTCCCCTTTTTCCTTCGCCTTGGCGGGGCGCATGCCTTGCGCCCGCCACGCCGGCTACACGACCCGGTCTGCGTTATTTCGCGCCGTAAATGTCGAAGTCGAAATACTTCTGGTTGATTCGCGCGTAGGAGCCGTTCGCGAGAATCTCGGCTAGCGCTCCGTTGAACGCGTCGCGCAACTCAGTGTCCTGCTTGCGCAGGCCGAGGCCGTCGCCTTGACCGAAGAACTTCGGATCGTCAATGGCGTGTCCGGCGAAGGTGAAGTCCTTGCCCTCGGGTCGTTTCAGAAAGCCATTACTTGCCGCAATCGAGGCCTGAAAGGCTGCGTCGAGACGACCGGACGTCAGGTCCGCGTACACCTGATCCTGGTTCTGGTAGGCGACGATCTCCACGCCGGCCGACTGCCACTTCGCGCGTGCGTAGTCCTCCTGGCTCGTGCCTTGCTCAACGCCCACACGCTTTCCTTTAAGCGAGGCCGCGGCGGGCAGCAGCGGCGAGCCGCGCCGTACGACGAGCCGCGCGGGCGCGTTCGAGATCTTGTTGGTGAAGGCGATCTGTTCCATGCGCTTGGGCGTGATCGTCATCGACGAGGAAATGACGTCGAACTTGCGCGCTATAAGGCCCGGGATCATGCCGTCGAAGCTCGTCTCCACCCACACGCAATGCGCGTTCAGTTGCGCGCACAACGCATTGGCGATATCGACGCCGAAGCCCGTGAGCTTGCCGTCCGGCGTCTTATATTCGAGCGGCGGATAGGTCGGGTCGACCGCCAGCCTGATTTCCCGCCCCTTGAGATCCGCCGCGTGTACGGAACTCGCCGTCGCAGCCGCCGCGAGCGCCAGTGAAAGCGCCATCGTCCATGTCTTCATTTGCCTGTCTCCTTGCTGTCGTATCAGTTGTTTCGAGAGTTATTGCAGAATGTGCTCCGCGAGCTTGACCCAGTAGCTCGCGCCAATGGCGAGGCTCGCATCGTTGAAGTCGTAGCCGGGATGGTGCAGCGAGCAATGCTGCGCGCCGTCCCCATTGCCGATCGAGAGGTAACTGCCCGGGCAGCGCTCCAGCATGTATGCGAAGTCCTCGCTCGCCATGAGCGGACGCAGCCCGTCGATCAGCATCTGCGCACCGCCCCATTCGAGCGCGACGCGACGGGCCAGTTCGGTCTCGTCTTCGTGGTTGACGAGCACCGGGTAGCAATGACGGTAGTCGATCTCCACGCTTGCGCCATAGCTTGCGGCCTGCCCTTCGGCCACTTCGCGGATGCGCCGCTCCAGCAGGGTGCGCACCTGCGCCGAAAGCGCGCGCACACTCAGGTGCAGTTCCGCGTGGGGCGCGATGACGTTCGAAGCGCTTCCCGCGTGCAGCGCGCCGACGCTGACCACGGCCTGATCATGCGGGGCCACGTTGCGCGCCACCACGCTTTGCAACGCCATGACGATCGACGCACCGACCACGATCGGGTCGATCGTCTGCTGAGGCGCTGCCGCATGGCCGCCGCGCCCGATCACGCGGATCGTCACCTCATCCGCGGAGGCCATGAACGCCCCGCTGTGAAAACCAATCGTTCCAGCGGGGAAGCCCGGTATGTTATGCATCGCGAACACGGCGTCGCAGGGAAAGCGCTCGAACAGGCCGTCTTCGATCATCCTGAGCGCGCCGCCCAGGCCCTCTTCAGCCGGTTGAAAGATCAGGTGCAGCGTGCCGCACCACTGCGGTTTTTGGGCGAGGCATCGTGCGGCCGCCAACAGCATCGCCGTGTGGCCGTCGTGGCCGCACGCGTGCATGACACCGTCGTTGCGGCTGGCATAGGGAAGGCCCGTCGCCTCGTGTATCGGAAGTGCGTCCATGTCGGCGCGCAGTCCGAGATTAAAGCCCCGCCCGCGCTCGATCGTCCCGACCACGCCCGTCCCTCCGATGCCGCGCATCACACGATAGCCCCACGATTCGAGCTTCGCAGCGACGAGCGCGCTCGTCGTGTGCTCTTCGAAGCCCAGTTCGGGCTGCGCGTGCAATTCGTGGCGCAATGCAATCATTTCAGCTTCTATCGCCGCCATTTCCGCCAAAACCCACTGCCTATTCAATTCGCCTCCTTCACCCTTGCGTGCATCGTGGATCGAATCGTATGCAGTGCAAATTCCGGGGAACAGCCAGCGTTTTGTTATGATGACAACCTTTTGTTGTCGCCCTTCGCCAATCGGCGTCTCTGCATAAATGAAACTGCACCAACTGGAAGCACTCGTCGCCAGTGCGGATGCCGGCAGCATCCGCGGCGCGGCCCGCGCGCTCGGGCTTTCCCAGGCCGCCGTCACGCGCGCGCTGCGCGAACTGGAGGCGAGCGAGCGTCTTCCTCTACTGATCCGCGCGCCGGAAGGCATTACGTTCACCGAGCATGGCAAGGTGCTGCTCACGCACGCGCGCCTCGTGCTCAATCAGCTCGAACACGCGCACAGCGACCTGGAGCGCCTGAGGGGGCGAATGGAAGGCAGCCTCATGGTGGGCGTCACGCCGTGGATTACGCTGACGTTTCTTGCAGAAGCAGTGCAACTTTTTCGCAAGCGCATGCCGGATATCCGCCTGGAGCTGATTGAAGGACTGATGGCGGTCGCCCAGCCTTTGCTGCGCGAAGGCAGCATGGACTTCGCCATCGGGCAGTTGCAGCCCGGTGCGAGCGCGCAGGAGTTCGCGTGTGAACCAGTGCTTGCTTACGAGTCGACGGTGATGGTGCGCGAAGGCCATCGGAAGGCGCGGGCGCGCTCCATCCACGAATTGCTGGACGAGGACTGGGTGCTCAATTTTGCCCCGGACGGCCAGCGAGATCTCATCGACTATCTCTTCACGCGCCACGGCGCGCAGATAGACGAGCGCCGTATCGTGCGTGCGCAGTCGGTAGCGACGCTGCAGACCATGGTCGAGCGGGCAGACATGTGCACGTGGAGCCCGACGATCCTGAGCAGCGTGCCGCCTTTCGGCGGCCGCCTGAAGCCGCTCGCATTGCGCGAGGCGTTCGAACCCCGACAACTGAGCATCGTCACACGCCGCAACAGCACGCTGAGCCGCGCGGCCGTCGCCTTCATCGAATGCCTGCTTCAAGTCATACGCCGACATGCGCGCTCGGCGAAAAAGGAAGACCTCGCCTTGTTCGAAACGTTGGAGCTGTTGATCTAGCGCCAGAGACTGTGCGTCATCGAGCGACCAGTCTGCATTTGTGAACGGCCATCGCCAATCCGCGAGATGGAGTGGCAGCAACGGCTCGGTTCAGTGCATTCGCCGGCGGAACGACGGCGGCCGAACGCCAGCGTTCGGCAGCAGGCAAATTGATGGTCATCCATGAACACTGGCCACGGACGCATCGGAGCGTGCAGTCTGGTCGCACTCGCCTACCTTGTCACGCTCAGTCTGGCTGGTGTGTGGTGGGGCTTTCCAGCGAATGTCCGGCTCTTGCGTGCTACCGCTATCGTTACAGCCTGGACCGGAGCCGGGTTGCTGGTGGGGGGCCTGGCCTTGATGATGCGCGCGCCGCGCCGGGCTGCCTTAATGGGCGGGCTAGATCTCATTTGCCAGTGGCATCATCGCAGCGGTGTCATCGGCTACGGTCCCGACGTGCTGCGCGGCTGTATGGCGCGCAGATATTGGGCTATGTCTCCCGCCGCGTCGCGAGCACTACGCATTACACCGATGAGCGTGGCAGAGGCGGCGCCGCACCACTCGCCGTAACCGACAAACCACAAGCGTTCCTCGTCGCTGGCGCGCGTCCCGTCTGTCCTCGGCAATCCGTTGGCGTCACAGATTTGTAGCGGATCAAGATGTTTGAGTGCGGGGCGGAACCCGGTGCACCAGATCACGACATCGACGCGGGAATGCGTGCCGTCGCTCCAGACGACGCCGTCGGCATCGAAATGGCTGAACGGACGCATTGCGTGCAGCACGCCTCGCGCACGCGCCTCCCGTACCGGGGCCACCATGACGATGTCGCCCAAACCTCCTACCGGCGCCATTATCGTGCGCCCGTCGCGCAGAGCCTGCCATTTGGCTGTCGCGCGTTCGAACAAGACCCGGCCATCCACGTCGTCTGGAAGAAAAACGGGTTCCTGCACTGTCACCCACGTAGCGTTGCAGACGGTCGATACCTCTGCCAGGATTTGTGCGCCTGAGTTGCCGCCGCCCACCACCAGCACGTTTTGTCCGCGCAGATCGTCAGGATTGCGGTATTGCGCCGAATGCATCTGGCGACCCCCAAAGTTCTCGCGTCCCGGGTAGTCCGGGACATAGGGCGCGCTCCAGGTGCCGGTCGCGCTCACGACTGCCCTTGCCAGCCATTCTTCGTGAGCGGCGGTGACCAGCAGGCCATCCTGAACGCGTGAAACGGATTTGACATGAACGGGGCGCCGGACAGGGAAGTGATAACGGTCCTCATATCGCGCCAGATAGTCGATGACCTCGTTGCGCGACGGGTATGTGTCGTGTGATACGGGCATCTGCCAGCCTGGCAGCGAACTCCATTGCGCAGGCGAAAACAGGTGGAGCGAGTTCCAGGTATGTCGCCAGGCGCCTCCGGGGGCGCTCTGGTCGTCCAGCACGAAATAGTCGAGTCCCGCACGACGCAGGAAGTAGGCGGTGGCAAGGCCGGCCTGGCCACCTCCGATGACTACCACATCGATGTCTGTACGCATGAGTTTTCGTCCCATCTCCTGATTCGGATTCTGGCGGTGACGCGGCACGGCGCACGAACGGCACCTCGCAAGATCTCCCGTTCGATGTCTTTCACGGCAGATTCTCCGCTCTGTCACAAACCATAAGGTCCAACCATCGTTGTGTCTCAGCTTGAGAGCGGCCACGGTACCTGTCTTGATTTACGTCAAAAAGGTCGCGACTGCCACTGCCATCATGGAAGGCCGTCAATGCGGAAACAGAACCGCATGGGCGTCCTTCCTTTGAGGAGCAAGCTCATGAGCAACGTTGAAGTTGTCCTGTGCAGCCCGGTACGTACGGCAATTGGTACCTACGGCGGGACCCTCCGGGACCTGCCAGCGCCGACGCTTGGCGCTGCGGTTATCCGTGAAAGCCTCAAGCGCGCAGGATTGGCCGCCGACAAGGTCCATTCGCTCGTCATGGGCAATGTCATTCAGGCCGGCGTGAAGATGAATCCGGGGCGGCAGGCCGGCATCGCCGCGGGATTGCCGGTCGACGTTCCGGCGCTAACGGTCAACCGCGTGTGTGGATCGGGCGCGCAAGCCATCGCGAGTGCGGCCACCGAAATCTGGGCAGGCATGATCGAATGCGCGATCGCAGGTGGCATGGAAAACATGGATCGCAGCCCCTATCTGCTGCCGCAAGGGCGTTGGGGTGCCCGGATGGGCGACGTGACGTTGTTCGACAGTATGCTGCTCGATGGGCTCAATGATGCTTTCAGCGGTCAGCATTCAGGCTGGCACACTGAAGACCTGGTGGCGAAGTGCGGCATCTCTCGCGAGGACCAGGATCGTTGGGCGCTGCGCTCCCAGCAACGCTTCGCACAGGCTCAGGACGCCGGCTTCTTCGATGCCGAAATCGTGCCGCTGGAAGTGCCGGGTCGCAAAGGGCCCACGGTGTTTGTCCGCGACGAGCACAATCGGCCAGACACCAGCGCCGAATCGCTTGCCCGACTCAAACCGGCCTTTCGCAAGGACGGGACGATTACCGCAGGCAACGCGCCCGGCCTGAACAGCGGTGCAGCTGCGCTGATCGTTGCCGGGCGAAGCTGGGCCGAACGCAATGGCCTGACACCCATGGCCCGGCTGGTCAGTTATGGCGTGGGAGCCGTGGACCCCGGTTTCTTCGGCCTGGGCCCGATTCCTGCAGTGCGACAGGCTATTGCACGCGCCCGCTGGTCTGTATCCGATGTAGATCG
This sequence comes from Paraburkholderia sp. A3BS-1L, assembly GCF_051125215.1. NCBI lineage: Bacteria > Pseudomonadati > Pseudomonadota > Betaproteobacteria > Burkholderiales > Burkholderiaceae > Paraburkholderia > Paraburkholderia sp. A3BS-1L. The sequence continues at coordinate 1,000,512 of NZ_CP120445.1, forward strand.
CGTGGAGATCAACGAGGCGTTCGCGGCGATCGCACTGGCATGCCTGCGCGAGCTGGGCTTTGCGGAAGACGTTGTCAATGCCGAGGGTGGCGCGATTGCTCATGGTCATCCGATCGGTGCGAGCGGCGCGGTGCTGACCACGCGGCTGTTGCACCAGATGCAGCGTGGCGGCGGGCGGCGCGGGATCGTGACGCTGTGCATTGGCGGAGGACAGGGCATCGCGCTGGCGCTCGAGCTTCTGTGAAAGCCCGATAGTGGTTGCGCCCGAAAGCCATGAGCCGTCGAAGAGGTGAACCTGCCATCGGCTTGCGAGCACCACGGCGCTTGACCTGGGCTGGATCGCCTGGGAGGACAAGGGTGCGGGCGAGTCAGCGCGAAGCAGATCGGTCGAGTCTTCTTGCGAGAGTGGCGCAATGCAGTGCTGATTACCGGGCCGAAACAGGACTGGTCTTTTGAGTGAGGAAACCGGTGAAACCGCTCCAGCGCCACGCAGCGGCGCACTCGTTCTATCACCTTGGTCAGCGCGAGATGACGGGTTGCGCGTGTGCGGGTCTGGCCTGCTTTGCCGCGCGAGCCGATCAGCCGCAGCGCTGGCAGGCCGCGATCGGCCAACGTCCTGCCGTGTACTGTCTGGGCAAATGCTACGAGAGCCCCAGCGATAGCGAGCACGACATCCGCCCGTATATTGGCGCCTGCGCGCGTCATACCGTGCTGTTGAGCAACGTGCTGGCGGGCGGGGTGCGCGATCTGGCGAGCTATCTCGAACGTGGAGGTGGTGCGGCGTTCGCCAAAGCGCGTGCCATGACGCCGATCCAACTGGTGTCGATGGTGCAGGAATCCAGATTGCGTGGACGCGGCGGTGCGGGCTTTGCGGCAGGCATCAAGTGGCAGGCGCTCGCGAACGCGCCCGGGCGCACCAGGTACCTGATCGTCAACGCCGACGAGGGCGACCCCGGTGCGTTTTCCGACCGGTTTCTGCTCGAAGACGATCCATTCCGGCTGATTGAAGCGGCTGCGATCGCTGCCTACGCCGTGGGCGCATCTCGCAGCTACGTCTATCTACGCAAAGAATATCCCCGGGCCGCGCGGGTGCTTTCGGCTGCGTTACTGCAGGCGCGCGCAGCAGGGTGGCCCCACCCGTCATTCGAGCTCGAGTTGGTCGTTGGCCAGGGGGGCTACATTTGCGGCGAAGAAACTTCGCTGCTCAATGCGCTGGAGGGGCGCCGTCCCGAAGTACGGCTACGGCCGCCCCAGATTACCGAGCATGGCCTCCAAGGTGCTCCCACGCTGGTCCACAACGTGGAGACGCTGTGTGCCGTGCCATGGATCGTCATACACGGCGCGGCAGCCTATGCCGACCTCGGATTCTCGCGCAGCCGTGGTACCAAGCTGCTCTCGCTCAATTCGCTGTTCCGGCGCCCCGGGCTGTACGAGGTGGAGTTCGGCATCTCGCTGGCGGACGTTGTCGGGCAACTGGGGCAGGGATTGCGCCGTGGCACGCTCAAAGGCTTGATGGTGGGCGGGCCGCTCGCCGGCATCGTGCCGCCAGAGTGCATGACCACGCGGCTCGGCTACGAGGAAATGCAGGCCATCGACTGCGCGGTCGGGCACGGTGGAGTCATCGCGTTTGCCGACGACACGCCCATCATCGAGATCATCGCAGAGGTGCTCCGGTTCGGCGCCCGCGAGTCCTGTGGCGAATGCACGCCCTGCCACTTCGGCACACCGCTGCTGGCGGCAATGAGCGATGCTGCTGCGGCAGGCGCTCCGATCGATGCCTCGCGCTATCAGCGCCTGATTGACGCGCTCGCGCAGACGAGCCTGTGCGGCCACGGGCGTGGGCTGGCCGAGTTCGTCCTCTCGGTGCAGCGGCACTATCGCGAGGAGTTGCGCAGATGGTTCAGCTGACTATCGATGGTATCTCTCACGAAGTCGCGGACGGCACGCTGCTGATCGATGCATTGACGGCAGCCGGCGCCGCCGTTCCCCATCTCTGTCACGACAGTCGCGTGAAGCCGTCCGGGGCGTGCCGACTGTGCGTGGTTGACGTGTCCGGTCAGGCGCGGCCCGTTCCAAGCTGCGCGTTGGAAGTGAGTGCGGGGATGGTCGTGCGCACTCGTGGCGAAGCACTCGACGCCCTGCGCCGCACTAACCTCGAGCTGATCGCCGCGCACTATCCTGCAGCGGCATGCGCCGCCGAGCCAGACCATCCATTCCATCGCCTGCTTGCCGCGCACGGCGTGGAGCCTGGAGACGTGCGACAGGAGGGGCTGTTTCAGGACGAGACGCACCCCTATATCGGCGTGGCGATGGAGCGCTGCATTTACTGCGAGCGCTGCATCCGCATTTGCGAGCAGGTGCAAGGCCAATTCGTCTGGGAGGCCTGGGGGCGTGGCGACGGCACGCGCATCTCGCCCGGCAAAGGCTCGACGCTGCTCGCCGGAGGGTGCGTGGGTTGCGGTGCCTGTGTGGACAGTTGCCCCAGCGGGGCGCTGTTCGACAAACGGGTCGGCGTCGAGCCGGCTGTCTGGACACGTACAACCTGTGTGTATTGCGGAGTGGGCTGTCAACTGGACGTGGGTACGGCGCATGGCCGCGTGGTGGCGATGCGGCCGGCCGACAGCCCCGTCAACCGGGGGCACGCGTGTGTGAAAGGGAGATACGCCTTCGAGTACAACCATGCTCCTGATCGCATCATGCAGCCGATGATTCGCCGCGACGGCAACTGGCAGGCAGTGAGCTGGGACGCAGCGCTCGACTTTGCCGCTTCGAAGCTCGAAGCAATCGTTGCGCGCGACGGGCCCGATGCGGTCGGCGTGCTGGGTTCGGCACGCGCGACCAACGAGGAAAACTACCTCGTGCAGAAGTTCGCCCGCGTGGTGCTCGGCACGCACAATGTCGACTGTTGTGCCCGCGTGTGTCACACGCCCAGCGCCAAAGCGCTCAAGACCATGCTGGGCGTCGGCGCCGCCACGAACAGCTTTGACGACATCGACGAGGCGAATGCCTTTCTGATTTGCGGGGCGAACCCGACGGAGGGTCACCCTGTCGTGGGCGCGCGCATCAAGCAGGCCGTGCTCAAGGGGGCGGGCCTGGTGGTCATCGATCCGCGCCGCACCGAGCTCGCGGAACTGGCGGATGTGCACCTGGCAGTGCACCCCGGGCGCAATGTGCCGCTTTTCAATGCGCTGGCTGCCACCCTGATCGAGGAAGATCTTGTCGACCGGCGCTTCCTCGCCGAGCGCGTGGAGGGCTTCGACGCCTTCGCCGCTCACGTGGCCGACTTCTTGCCCGAGAGCGTGGCCGACGCGTGCGGCGTGCCGGCAGAGGCGATTCGGGCTGCCGCGCGGCTGTATGCGGGCGGCCGACCGTCCATGTGCTTTCATGGCCTTGGCGTGACGGAGCACCTTCAGGGCAGCGAAGGCGTGATGGCGCTCGTCAATCTGGCGCTGCTGACCGGCAACCTCGGCAAGCATGGCTCCGGCGTCAATCCTCTGCGTGGTCAAAACAATGTGCAAGGTGCGGCGCATATGGGTTGCGATCCGGCGTCGTTGACAGGCGCGCAGGCAATCGATGTCGCGGGTGCGTGCTTCGAACAGGTGTGGGGCGCCAGACTGCCGGCCAGCCGTGGCCTTGATTTGCCCAAAATGATCGACGCGGCTCGCACAGGCCGGCTCAAGGCGCTTTGGGCAATGGGTTATGACGTCTATCTTTCTTTCGCCAATGCAAACGACACGGCCGCGGCGCTGGCACGACTTGAACTGGTGATCGTGCAGGATCTGTTCATGAACGAGACGGCGCGGTCGTTCGGTACGGTCTTCTTCCCGGTTGCCTCGTCGTTCGAAAAGGACGGCACGTTCATGAACTCCGACCGGCGTGTGCAGCGCATTCGCACGGCGCTGCCAGCCCCGGGGGAGGCACGGCCGGACTGGTGGGTCATCCAGGCGCTCGCTGCGCGCCTGGGCAAGCCGCGCGGCTTCGAGTTCACCGGCCCCGAAGCGGTCTGGGACGAAGTCCGTTCGCTATGGCCCGATGGTGCGGGGCTCACCTATGCGCGACTGGAGCACGCAGACCTTCAGTGGCCGTGCCCGGACGAAAGCCATCCGGGGACCCCCGTGCTGCATCGGGAGCGCTTCGCGGGTGCGAAGACTGCCAAACTGGCCGTGGTCGAATATGTCCCGACGGTCGAGCAACCCGACGAATCCTATCCACTGCTGCTCACCACCGGGCGCACGCTCTACCAGTTCAACGCAGGCACGATGACTCAACGCACCGCCAACCTGTTGCTGCGCGCGTCGGACACGCTCGACATGGCGCCCGACGACGCTGCGCGCTACGGCTTCGTCGAAGGAGAAACCGTGCATATATCGAGCCGCTACGGGGCGGCGGATCTGACGGTCCATATCAGCGGGGCAATGCGGGCAGGGCAGCTATTCAGCGCTTTTCATTGTCCCGACCTGTTCATTAACCGATTGACTTCTCCGGTTCGCGACCGCCTGGTTCGTACTCCGGAATACAAGGTGGTTGCGGTGCGTGTAGAAAAGCTCGGCGACTAGCTCGGGTTCACAGGTATCTCAATGGCGCACTACCACTTGATGCACATCAAGCCAGAAGTCCGCCTGGACTTGATACTGGATTCGTCCGTCAACGTCTCGCGCACGGTTTGGTGAGATGAAGACGGGAATTTTGCAGAGCAGCAGGCACCTCAAGGAGAATTGCAGTGACGCGGAGGAAATGTCTCGTCGTCTTCTATTCTCGATCGGGGACGACACGCGCCTTTCTGGTTGCGAATGCTATCGACGTATTTTTCAAATGAAATACAAAGACTATTACGCGATCCTCGGCGTGGAGCGTACGGCGGCTCAGGACGACATCAAGCGCGCCTACCGCAAGCTCGCACGCAAATACCATCCGGACGTCAGCAAGCACAGTGACGCGGAGGATCGCTTCAAGGAATTGGGCGAGGCCTACGAGGTGCTCAAGGATCCGGAAAAGCGTGCAGCCTATGATCGCATGGGTACTCAATGGCGCGCCGGAGAGGAATTCCAGCCGCCGCCGAACTGGGACGAAGGTTTCGAATTCAGCGGAGCGAGCGAGAATGCCGGCACGCACGCCGATCTGAATGATTTTTTCGAAGCAATGTTTGGCCGTGCACGAGCAGCGCATGCGCGGCCCTCGCACGCCATGGGACAGGATCACCATGCCAAGGTGGTCATCGATATCGAAGATGCTTATCGAGGAGCGCAGCGCTCGATTTTGCTGCAATTGCCTGTCGTCGATGCACAGGGTCATGTATCGCTGCAATCCCGTACGTTAAGCGTTGCGATTCCCAAGGGTGTGCGGGCGGGGCAGCACTTGCGGCTCGCAGGCCAGGGTGGGGCCGGAGCAGGTGGAGGGCCGGCCGGCGATCTCTATCTGGAAGTTGCGTTTCGTGAGCATCCGCACTTTCGCGTCGATGGCCCCGATGTCTTGCTCGACTTGCCGGTGGCGCCCTGGGAAGCGGCGCTTGGCGGGCCCGTCACCGTGCCGACGCCAGACGGAAGGGTGGAAATGAGGGTGCCAATGGGCTCGGCTAGCGGCAGGCGCTTGCGGCTCAAGGGCAAGGGGATTCCTGGGAACCCACCGGGGGACCTGTACGTGATCTTGAACATCGTATTGCCGCCGGCCGACAGCGAGCCAGCCAAAGCGGCGTACAACACGATGCGGCAAGCGTTCAACTTTGACCCGCGTGCGCGGCTTTATGGATAGCTTCATTATGAAGAGCGCTGAGAGAACGTGTCTGGTGGGCCAGATTGTCGATGAAGACGTCGAGTTCACGCTCGTCGACATGAGTCGGATAAGCGGCGCATCGGAAGAAGAAATAACCCTTTGGGTTGCTGAAGGCGCCTTCGAGCCGCGGGACTAAACCGCTCGCGCGGTAGGGGCTACGGTCCGACGCTGGAGATCAGGGAGAGGCCGGTCACGCGGCTTTATGTTGGCGAATGAGGCAATCCGCCTCGTTCTTCAACAGGAGCCGAATCATGACCTCCTTACCGGCAAACGCCAGCCCACTGCGCCAGCGCATGATCGACGACATGCGCATGCGCCAGCTTGCCCCGAAGACGCAGGAGAGCTATCTGCGCATCGTGCGCGAGTTCGCCCGGTTTCTCGAGCGCTCGCCCGACATGGCCACCGTCGAGGACCTGCGGCGCTACCAGCTCTATCTGGTCGATCACGGCACCTCACCCGTCTCACTGAACCGCGCGATCACCGGCCTGAAGTTCTTCTTCACCGTCACGCTCGACCGGCCCGAGCTGATGGTCAGGATGCAGCCGGTGCGCGTGCCCCGCATATTGCCCGTCGTGCTTAGTCCCGATGAGGTGCGGCGCCTCATCGAGGCAGCCGGCAACCTGAAGCACCAGACCGCGCTGTCGGTCGCCTACGGTGCCGGGCTGCGCGCGAGCGAAGTGGTGGCGCTGAAGGTCACCGACGTCGACAGCCAGCGCATGACACTGCGTATCGAGCAGGGCAAGGGCCGCCGCGACCGCTACGCAATGCTCTCACCGGTTCTGCTTGAGCGTCTGCGTGTGTGGTGGCGCGTGGCCCGTGCGCAGGGCAAGATGCTCGACGGCGGGTGGCTGTTTCCCGGGCTCGATCCGGTCGATGCGCTGAGCACGCGGCAACTGAACCGCGCCATTCACGCCGCCGCCGAGGCCGCGCACATCGACAAGCGCGTGTCCATGCACACGCTTCGACACAGTTTCGCGACACACCTCCTTGAACAGAAGGTGGACATCCGCGTGATCCAGGTCCTGCTTGGCCATGCGAAGCTGGAGAACACCGCGCTTTACGTCCAGGTCGCCACCGACCTGCTGCAGGAGGTCACCAGCCCGCTGGACCGGCTGCCTACCGAGTAAGCCCGCAGCCGCAACGCCTCATGCTGGAGGTTGCGGAGATCTTCCGCAGCCACGGGCCAGCGTGGCGAGCCACGACACACCTGAGCCTGGGGCAGCTGAAGGTCATGTCGGCCATCGAACGGTGCCGCACGGCGGCACTGGGCGGACATGTGCTGCGCTGTTCAGGCTGCGCAAGGACGGAAGTGTCCTTCAACTCGTGCCGGGACCGCCATTGCCCGAAGTGCCAGGCCAGCGCCGCACACCGCTGGCTGGAGGCGCGCCAGGCCGACCTGCTACCCGTCGAGTACTTCCACGTCGTCTTCACGCTTCCCGCACCCATCAGCGCGATCGCCTGGTACAACAAACGGATCATCTACGGCCTGCTGCTCGACATCGCCGCCGACACGCTGCGCACGATCGCTGCCGATCCCAGGCATCTCGGCGCGCAGATCGGAGCCACGCTCGTACTGCACACCTGGGGCTCAGCCCTTACGCATCATCCACACGCGCACGGCATCGTACCCGGCGGCGGACTCTCGCCCGATGGCGAGCGCTGGATTGCGTGCCGGCCCGGCTTCTTCCTGCCGGTGCGCGTGCTCTCACGCCTGTTCCGCCGGCGCTTCCTCGAAGCGCTCGAACTGGCCCACCGGAATCGCCAGCTGCAGTTCTTCGGCGAGTACACCGGGCTCGCTGATCCCGCCACCTTTGCCCACTGGCTTGCGCCGCTGCGTACCTGCGAATGGGTGGTCTACGCCAAGCGCCCGTTCGCCGGACCGAAGGCGGTGCTCGAGTACCTCTCACGCTACACGCACCGCGTTGCCATCTCCAACCAGCGTCTGGTCGCCTTCGATGAGCGCGGTGTGACGTTCCGCTGGAAGGACTACCGCGCGAAGGGACACACCCGCTACAAGACCATGACCCTCGAAACCGGCGAATTCATACGCCGCTTCCTGCTCCATGTGCTGCCCGGCGGTTTCCATCGCATCCGTCACTACGGACTGCTCGCCAACCCGGTACGCCGCGCCAGGCTCGCCAGGGTGCGCGATCTGCTACACGTCGCACCAGGGATCAGCCCGTCACCGGACGACGCCACCCTCGAAACCCGGCCCGTCTTCATCTGCCGGCACTGCGGCGCACCGATGATCGTCGTCGACATCCTCGCGCGCAGCGCCCCGATCCGCGCACCGCCAATGCGCCGGGAGCAGACATGAACTCCACGGTTCCCCGATATCTGAACCGACCGTCGGCTTTGCGGCAACGCGGCCCACGAGCGGACATTTGCGCGTGTCGCTTCTCGAAGCGCCTCCCAAGCCCGCGTCATCATCGCGATTGCACCTCAGTACCGCTTCGCCATCGCGTCAGTGCCCGTCCGGCATCCCGCCTGAACGCGCCGCATCCGGCACCGCTGAGCATCCCGGCCTATCAATCGCCATAGCCGCGAAGACTTCAAGCGCTTCGGGGCACTCCGCGGTTTCCTCCATCGAGGCTTATTCGACGCCTGCCGACACGCGCGCAGGCACCGTCACATTCCTGTGGCCGATGGCAGGCATCGAATAACCCTTAACGAAAGGCGCCGGGCCGCAGGAATGGCGGTTCAGCGGCGCTTCGCTGGGCCGCGTACGCACCGCTTTCAGGCTGGCTCGAGACCTTCAGATCAACGCGCCGGGCATTGCGCTCGCGCTCGATCTGCTGGAGGAGATCGAGACGTTAAAAACGGGCTCTGGATGCTCGTCGGGCGACTGATTTGTCGCGGGCGTTTCCCAGGCAGCAGGAGCAAAGGCTGAGTAACGGCGATAACCACGGTTAGGACGGCGACAACGGGAATGGCCGACGGCAGCCACCGAAGCTTCAACTGGTGGACGCAGCCGCAACGGGGCGTCGGCGAGCGTGTGCACGTCGACGGTGATGTGTCGAACCCGTCGTATTGGCCTTCGCGAGTCGAGCCGTCAAACCGCCTGGGCGTCGGATCGGCAGACGCGCCGCTGGCGGCGCGTCCCTTCTCCGTCACAGTGTGCTGTTGAAGTCCTTCAATTGCCGCTCGGCCTCGTCGCGCGCGATCCCGTAGCGCTCCTGGATCCGCCCCACGAGATACTCGCTGTTGCCGCTGGCCACCTGAAGGTCGTCATCGGTCAGCTTGCCCCACTTTGCCTTCAACTTGCCGGACAGCTGCTTCCACTGGCCCTTAATCCTGTCTTCGTTCATCGTTAGCCTCATCGTCGGGTTGAGAGCCTACGTATTCGCAAGCCGCGTGCCGCCCGATGGCCTGCATCGAGCCTCGGCCGCATCCATCACCGCCGGCGGGTGGATAAGCGGCCCGGCACACCGCCAGAATTTCGGCGCGAAGCCAGCGATGGGCGGGATCATGGTCAAGGCGCGGATGCCAGATTGACGAGACATTGAACGCAGATGTCGAGACAGGCAGTTCGAACCACTGCAGTCCATTCGCAGCCGCATGTTCAGGCGCGAAGGCATTCCCCACGCAGGAATGCGGGATGACGGCGAGCAAGTCGCCGCGACGGGCCACCTGCATGGCGCTGGTGAACGACGGCACTACCATTGCTACCTTTCGTTGCATACCGCGATCTGCCAACGCCACATCGACAGGATTCGATGCCTCACCTGATCGCGCAGTCAGCACGTGGCCGAACTCGACCCAGCGCTCAACGGACACCCCGGAATCGCGCAGAATTGGATGGCCGAGGCGGCACACGCCGACATACCGATCGCGAAAAAGCAGGCGCGTCATGATCTCGGGTGCGGAAGTCCTCACGGTGCCAATCTCGAGGTCGATTGTTCCGTCACGCAGCGGCTGCGCATCCCAATCTGGCTTCGGCGCGAAACACAGTTGAACGCGAGGCGCGATACGGCTGAGCCGCTCCATTAGCGCGGCGCCGAGAAGATCGATGAATCCTTCGCCCGCTCGTACAGCGAAGCTGCGTTCCAAAGTCGCAATATCGAACTGGTATTCCGGAGGACTGAGTACAGCCTGGGCTTCCCTCGCTAAGGCGGGGAGGCGCTGGCTCAATTGCTCGGCATAGGGTGTGAGGACCAGCGAACGGCCGGCCTGTAGCAGTAGCCGATCGCCGGTCGCCGCGCGCAGACGTGTGAGTGTGCGGCTCATGGCGGATACGCTGAGGTCCAGGCGCCGCGCCGCTGCCGTAACGCTACGTTCGGTCAACAGCGCTTCCAGAGCGGTAAGGAGATTGAGATCGACGCGAGACATGGCCCACAGCATATCGGATCGCCAGATAGCCATGGCGTTCTGTGCAACCCTGGTTTGCAGTTCAGGCGTCTGGTTCAAATCGATTGCGGTAGCCAGAATTGAAGCCATCGCAACGCTCAAGGACGACAAATCTCATGACCCACGCTCAATGTTCCTGCACGCCAACGATTCTGATCGTCGGTGCTTCTCGCGGCCTCGGGTACGCCATGGCCGCCGAATTCGTGACCAAAGGCTGGAATGTGGTCGGTACCGTGCGCGCCGGCCGAAGCCCCACATTGCTGCACGCCTTGGCGGATCAATATCCACAGAGAGTTGAGGTCGCAACGGTCGATATCACTCGGCCCCACGAAATCGATTCGCTGCACACACACCTGTCTAACCGTATGTTCGAGATTCTGTTCGTCAACGCCGGCACAACTAATCCTGATCCGACGCAGACTATAGGCGAGGTCTCCACTGTAGATTTTGTCAACCTCATGATTACGAACGCGCTGAGTCCGATGCGCGTTGTCGAGCGGCTATCCGATCTGGTGCCCGCGGCAGGGCTGATTGGCGTCATGTCGTCCGGGCAGGGCAGCGTCGCCGACAATGAGTCGGGGCAGCGTGAAGTCTATCGGGGCAGCAAGACAGCACTGAACCAGTTCATGCGCTGCTTCGCGGCACGGCAGGTCAACACGCCACGCGCCATGCTGCTGATGGCGCCGGGCTGGGTACGCACAGACCTGGGCGGCCCTGAGGGGCGGTTATCGATTGACGAGAGCGTACCCGGGATCGTTGACGTACTACTGGCCAAGCGGGGGCGTTCTGGGTTGGAGTACCTCGACTACCGCGGTCGTACCGTTCGGTGGTGACAACTCCCGGCGCGACGACCGGAGTGTCAGGGGTCCGTGCGCCGCAGCGCAGAGTGCCGCTTTCGCCCCCCGGCTTTGCTGAGCAGCGAGCCGTTCCTTAAAGGGGCCGATTTTTATCCTGTCAATCAAAGACTTCTGGCTTTTTCAGCAGTTGGCCGCGGCCGTTGCAGTATCCGGGTCGCGAATACGTTCAGCCATTCGATAAGAAGCGTGCGGTCTGACTGGTGCAGTCGGCCTAACACGGCAGATACCGCCAACGCCTGGTCGTCCTCCCTGTCCGAGGTTTCCGTGACAAGCTGTGCGATGTTGCACTGGTATATCTCTGCGAGCGTTGCAAGTCGGGCGACAGTCAGGTTCGCGACGCCTCGCTCCATCCGCGAAACGGCTTCTTGTCCGATGCCGAGACGTTCGGCTACCTGTTCCTGAGTCAGTCCCGCTATCAAGCGTCGGCGCGCAATAGCCGTTCCTATGGTGCGAGCCGCAGCTTTGTTGCTGTTGTTCATATTGACCTCCTTCCGCAAAACACCACCCGAATGGTGGCAATACAACCGCTTGACATGAAGGACTTATCGGGTTGTAATCGGTCATCGTTTCAGGTGGTAATGAGTTCGCGGCAATACTTACCGCCATGGATCGAGATGCGCAGTACCTCCCATTCCTTGCGAGTGGATATAAAAGGCGTCAGCGGGGAGTGTGCTTCTTCGTCGGCGTCGGTATCCCATGCGAGCGGCCCGACGACTACGCGAGTCCGGCTCTCTGAATGCTGGAGAAACCTGTCGATTTGCTTTCGGCAAGTGGACTTGCTGCAAGTGCAGGAAGCGGATATTCGATCCGTGCATCAGACGGAACCTGAGAGAAAAAAATCAAACCAGGGTTGTAGATATTATCCCCCGCCAGGGGGAGTGTGGCGCATGCATGGCCGAGATCACGCGCCCGCATTAGAGGCGCAGAGCGTCCTTCAGGCGAGAAGCGCGCAGAGAGAGTCTCAGTGGCCGGTGCTGCGCAGACGCGATTCCACGGATGGCGGTTGATGGAACCAAGACATCAAAAGACTGGGGCGGATGGCATCAATTATTTACTTATTGTTTTCGGTCTGCTTATGTTTTCGTTATCCCTGATCCTGCTGCTTGTCGCGGTGCTGGTGGGCGGTTCGACGTAATTCAACGCAATCAAGCCATGCTTCAAGCACGGGCTTACCCAGCGATCCGGATGCCGCCTCCCGATCCGGCTAACCAGCGAGTTGCTCCGGGCCACCAAGTTGACTCGGATCAAGCGCCCGGGTTTTAGACGTCCTATGTTCATCAAGAGTAACGACGCAGGCGAAGCGGTGCGCGCCGACAGACAGCGTCGTGGCAATTCGCGCGATTAGACGACGGTACGTGCAGCGATTCGTCGCCATGGCGTGGGAGATGAACGATGAACGACATATTCAGTTTCGCAGACGAATTGGGGCCCACCAGAATCATCCATGTCCACGACGCGTCGATCGGTCTTCGCGCTGTACTGGTTGTGGACAACGTCGCCGCGGGTCCGGCAATCGGCGGCCTGCGGATGGCGCCCGATGTCAGTACCGAGGAGTGCGTCCGCCTCGCACGCGCGATGACGTTCAAGAACGCTGCTGCGGGACTCGCGCACGGCGGCGGGAAGGTCGTGCTATATGGCGATCCCGGAATGCCGCGTGAGGGCAAGGAGCGTCTGATTCGGGGCCTTGCGTGCGCACTTGGTGACGTCCGCGACTACATTTTCGGACCCGACATGGGCACTGATGAAACGTGCATGGCGTGGGTCAAGGACGAAATCGGCCGCTCGGTAGGGCTGCCACGCGAGCTCGGCGGCATCCCGCTGGACCAGATTGGCGCTACGGGCTGGGGCATCGCACATGCAGCGGAAGTCGCCGTGCCGTACTGCAACTTCGAGCTCGCAGGTGCGCGCATGGTGATCCAGGGCTACGGTGCAGTGGGCCGCCATGCCGCGCATTTTCTCGCACAGAAGGGGGCGATCGTCGTCGGCGTTGCCGATTCTGGCGGCACGCTGGTGGACGCGGCCGGCATCGATCTCGCGTTACTCGACGACCTCAAGACCCAAGGCAAATCGGTGGTCGATTACCCGCGCGGCGAGAAGGCCGGGCGCGACGCGGTCGTCGACGTCGACTGCGAGATCTGGATTCCTGCCGCGCGGCCTGACGTCGTGCGCGAGGATAACGTGGCTCGTCTGAAGACGCACCTCGTGATCCAGGGCGCAAACATTCCCTTTACGCGTGGAGCCGAGGGATATCTCCATCAGAAGGGCGTGTTGTGCGTACCCGACTTCATCGCCAATGCTGGCGGAGTGATTTGCGCGGCCGTCGAGTACGCTGGCGGTAACCAGGCGATGGCGCTCGACGCGATTGCCACGAAGGTGCGCGAGAACACGCGCGCAGTGCTTGAGGCCGCCGCGGAGCATGGCCAGTTGCCGCGCGAGGCAGCGATTGAACTGGCGACTGCGCGGGTCAAGAAGGCCATGTCGTTGCGGCGCTGGGGCGCCTTCTGACCGTGTCGCTTCTGGCGGCGTCGCTCGGGACGTCGCCGGGCCGCGTTTGCCGCGACAATGCTTTCGCGGCCTCGCTCCTAACCAGGCAGATCGCGCGCAGGCACGTAAGGCTCGCCGAGCGCACGCGCCACTGCCTCGTGAGTGACACGGCCTTCGCAAATGTTCAGGCCGGCGCGCAGGTGAGCGTCGTCGGCCATGGCGCGCTTCCAGCCCTTGTCTGCAATCGTGATCGCATGGCCAAGGGTGGCATTGGTCAACCCGAACGTCGAGGTTCGCGCAACCGCGCCCGGCATGTTCGCCACGCAGTAATGGACGACGCCATCGATAACGTAGGTGGGTTGCGCGTGCGTTGTGGGATGCGAGGTCTCGAAGCATCCGCCCTGGTCAATGGCGACATCCACGACAACAGCGCCCTTTTTCATTCGGGCGATCATGTCGCGTGTAACGAGCCTGGGCGCGGCAGCACCGGGTATCAGAACCGCGCCGATGACGGCGTCTGCGCTCAGCACGGTCTTCTCGACGGCGTGAGCGCTCGAACTAAGCGTGGTGATACGGTTTCCGAAGATCAGATCGAGCTGGCGCAGCCGTTCCACGTTGGTATCGAGAATGGTCACACGTGCGCCCATGCCCACTGCCATCTGCAACGCATTGGTCCCGACCACACCCGCGCCGAGGATCGCGACATGACCGGGTGCGACGCCGGGCACGCCGGCGAGCAGCAACCCCATGCCCCCATGCGGCTTCTCCAGACTGGCGGCGGCGACCTGAATTGACATGCGGCCGGCCACTTCGCTCATTGGCGCGAGGAGCGGCAGTCCGCCGCCCGCAGCGGTGATGGTTTCGTACGCGATGCAGACCGCACCGGAAGCGATCAGTGCCGTGGCTTGCTCACGATCGGGCGCGAGATGCAGGTAGGCGTACAGGATCTGGCCCGGCCGCAACATGCTGCGCTCCGTCGCCTGGGGCTCCTTGACCTTGATGATCATGTCGGCGCGCGACCAGACTTCGCGTGCGTCGCCGCAGATCATGGCGCCTGCGGCTGAGTACGCCGCGTCCGGCAGGCCCACCGCTGCGCCGGCCTGCGTCTCGATCAGCACCGTGTGTCCGCGACGCACAAGTTCGTGGACGCTCGCGGGCGTGAGGCCGACACGATATTCCTGACTCTTGATTTCCTTAGGCACGCCGATCTGCATGTCGCCACCTCGCGGAAAAGCGTTTGATCGAATTCTCGAATTTGCGTCAGCGCTGAAGATGATCTGGATCAAACATCCGCGCGGTCGGTGAACTATCGCGTTTCCAGTCGGTTTGGCGGTGGCAATCGAATCACGTCCACGTGACCAGGCAGGTTGCCTGCGAGTTCTGCTTCCGTATATGCGAAGTACAGTACGGCGTGCCGCTTTGGGTCCAGGATTCGGACTACGTGAACGGTCTTGAATACCGGATCCACCGATTCGTCGAATACCTGCGCCTGGCGGGGAACATGGACTGGCACACTCAAGGTGGCGACCTGGTGGCACGAAACGACGACGTCAGACATGCGCCGTTTGGCTGACCCGCCGAGATTGCCGTCGTCGTGCGAACCGGACAGGTAGCAAGCGACTCCTTTCAGAAGCGGATCTTCATAGGCCGAGATTCCAATGTGCGTGCCGTAGCGCTGCGAATGGGTACCGATGCTTGCGAGTTCCTCGCCGTGAGCGGCGAGTGCGGTGAAGGCCGTGGCCAACACGGCGCCAGCCGTCAGGCCCCACACAACAGAGCGTGCCATGTCAGTTCTCCCCCATGACGGGCGACAATCCAATGATGTTTTCCGCAAGCTCCTCGCGCTTGCCTGCCCAGCGTATTTCGTCGCTACCTCCGGCGCTTGATGCACGTCAACCTGCCATCGGGCCGGCGCGACATTTGACGCTGAGGATCCATGCCGTCGGGCGGGATTTGGGGCTTGTATGTCGGCCGCAATCCCGTCGGCGCAGTCGCAATCCTGGCAATGCGGCTCATCACCCGGGCTTCGGCAGCAAGGCTTCCGGGTCGACTGGGTCCGCGACGGCGAAGCCGCGCAACGGCAGTTGCGTGCGCGCTTTCCGGCGTTCGGTGGATTAAGGGTCGAGGTGTCCTTTGCCGAGTTGCACGTTGATGCAGATCAACGGCCTGAAGTGGTGCGTCGCTAATGTGAATTGCACGCGGCACATCGGAGACGTGATGAAGACCGTCTTTTCCATTCAGGCAGTCAGCAAGGTCTACCCGATGGGAAGCGTCAGCGTTCGCGCGCTGAACGATGTGAACCTGGCGCTCGAAGCCGGGGAGTTCGTGGTGCTGCTGGGCGCATCGGGCAGCGGCAAATCGACATTGCTGAACCTCATGGGTGGGCTCGACACGCCCACGAGCGGCTCCATCGTCTACCGCGACCACAGTCTCGCGCGTGCCACGGAGCGCGAACTCACGCGGTTCCGGCGTGAGCATGTGGGGTTCGTGTTTCAGTTCTATAACCTGATACCGGGGCTCACGGCACGCGAGAACATCGCGCTCGTGACCGATATCGCCGAGCAGCCGCTCGATCCCGAAGACGCATTGCGCATGGTCGGCATCGAAGCGCTCGCGGATCACTTTCCTTCGCAGATGTCGGGTGGCGAGCAGCAGCGTGTGGCCATTGCGCGGGCCGTTGCCAAGCGCCCGGACGTTCTGCTTTGCGACGAACCCACTGGCGCACTCGATTTTCGCACCGGACGACGCGTGCTCGAAGTGCTCGAACAGGTCAACCGCGAATTCGGCGCGCTTACCGTTATCGTTACGCATAACGCTGTGATCGCCGACATGGCGAGCCGCGTCGTGCGCATGAGTAGCGGCGCAATCGTGGAGGAGCGCCGCAACGCGCGGCGCTGCAGCGCCCAGGATCTGTCATGGTGAACGCCCTGACGCGCCTTTCGTGGCGAGACCTTTGGCATATGCGCGCTCAGGCGATGGCCGCGGCGCTGGTTGTCGCGTGCGGCGTCGCGACATTCGTGGCCATGCGCAGCACGTATCTGGCCTTGCAGGACGCGCAACAGGACTACTACGCGTCGTACCGCTTCGCGGATCTGTTCGTGCATTTGAAGCGGGCGCCGCTCGCGGTCGCGGCGCGCATCGCGGCGATCCCTGGGGTGGCGAGGGTACAGGCGCGCGTGGTGTCGGATGTGACGCTGGACGTTCCCGGGCTGGACGAGCCAGCCACCGGTCATATCGTTTCGGTTCCCGAGAATGGCTGGCCGACGCTGAACCTGCTGCATCTGAAAAGCGGCCGTTATGTCGCGCCGGGCCGCGACGATGAAGCCATGGTGAGTGCGGCCTTCGCCGAGGCAAATGGCCTGCACGAGGGCGAGCGCATCGGTGCGGTGCTGAGCGGGCGCTGGAGATTGCTTCGTATCGTCGGCATCGCGCTATCGCCCGAATATATCTATGAAGCAGGTGCGGGGTCGATTTTTCCTGACAATCGTCACTACGGCGTGCTGTGGATGGGCAACGACGCCGTCTCTGCCGCCTTTCGCATGGACGGTGCGTTCAACGACCTCGTCCTCGCGCTCGATGGCCGCGCCGTGGCGCCCGCAACCATCGCGCGTATCGACCGGGAACTGGCAGCCTATGGCGGGCTAGGCACACTCACGCGGGAAGACCAGATATCGAACCGCTTCATATCGGACGAAATCGCACAAAACCGCATCACGGCCACTTATGTTCCCGCCATTTTTCTGTGTGTGGCCATGTTCCTGCTGCAGAACGTCATGAGCCGGCTGATCGACACGCAGCGCGCCCAGATCGGCCTCATGAAAGCGTTCGGATATGGCAACGCACGCATCGCATGGCATTACCTGCAGTTTGCCTGTCTGATAGGCGCGGCGGGGGCGCTCGCCGGCGTGGCCGGCGGCCTCGCGCTGGGCTCTTCGCTGACCGGTCTGTACGCTCGCTATTATCACTTCGCACACCTTGAATTTCGCGCCGA
Organism: Paraburkholderia sp. A3BS-1L; assembly: GCF_051125215.1. Lineage (NCBI taxonomy): Bacteria > Pseudomonadati > Pseudomonadota > Betaproteobacteria > Burkholderiales > Burkholderiaceae > Paraburkholderia > Paraburkholderia sp. A3BS-1L. Next base: position 1,017,960 of record NZ_CP120445.1, read on the forward strand.
CTTGACGGTGTTGATCGGGGCGTTCGGTGTGAGCCTCGCGGCCGCGATGGCCGGTGCGGCGGTCAGTGTCGTCAAGGCTGCCAGGCTGATGCCGGTCGACGCGCTACGCCCGCCGTTGCCGCCCGATTTCGCGGCGGGATGGGCCGAGCGACTCGGGCTATTCCGGCATCTGGGCGTGACCTGGCGGATGATCGCGCGCAATATCACGCGGCAGCCCCTCAAGTCCTTGCTCTCGTGCCTTGCAATGGCCTGTGCGAGCGCGATCCTCGTGACGGGCGGGTTCTTTTTCGACGCGATCGATTATCTGTTCGACGTGCAGTTTCAGCGCGTCGAGAGGCAGGACGTGACCATCGCCTTCGCCCAGCCGTTGTCACACCGCGCGATTCATGCGCTGCAACGGCTGCCCGGCGTGTTGCGAGTCGAGCCCTTTCGCGACGTGTCCGTCAAGCTTACCGCCGGGTATCGGTCGCGCCGTGTCGTCCTGAGCGGCGTTGCGCCTGAAGCGCAAATGCATCGTCTCGTCAATGAGCGGAGCCTGCCGCTGCGTGTCGCGCCAGACGGATTGATGATCTCGTCGCAGCTAGCAGACTCGCTCGGAGTGCGCGCCGGTGATCCGGTCACGATCGACGTGCTGGAAGGCAAGCGACGAACACAAAGGGTCGTCGTGGCGGGTCGTGTCGGCGAACTGGTGGGCGTTCGTGCGTACATGGATGAGCAGGCGCTCGCGCGTCTGCTTGGCGAAAGCGGGAACTGGAGCGGCGCGTGGCTGCAGGTAGACGCGCGCGCGCTCGACCATTTGTACGCGGATCTCAAACGTATGCCGTCGGTCAATGCGGTCGCCGTGCGCCAGTCGGTGATCGACAGCTTTCGCAAGATCATGAATGAAAGCATGCGCGTTTCCACATCGATCAATTTTGTGTTTGCCTGCATTATCGCGTTTGGTGTCGCATTCAATGGCATGCGTCTCGCTTACTCCGAGCGTGTCCAGCAACTGGCGTCGCTGCGCGTGCTTGGCTTTACGCGGACGGAAGTCGCGTGGATTCTGCTTGGGGAGCAGTGTGTCCTTACCGCGTTGGCCACCCCTGCTGGGCTGGTACTCGGCTATGGCGTGTGCGCGCTGCTGGCCAAACGGCTCGCAACGGATCTTTACCGGCTGCCCCTCGTGATCGAGCCCTCCACATTCGCCTATGCGTTCATCGTGACAGCGGGTGCGGTCGCCAGCTCCGGCCTTGTGGTGGCGTGGAAAATCAAACGTCTCGATATCGTGGCTGTGCTCAAGGCGAGGGAGTCATGAAGCGCGGCAGCAAACGCACATTGTGCGTTCTGGCAGCGGCCACGCTCGTGCTTGGGTTGATGCTCGCCTATGCGTTCTGGCCGGCGCCGATGTCCGTCGAGACGGCGTTGATAAGCCGCGGTCCGCTGCGCGTCACGATTGATGAGGATGGCGAAGTTCGTGCGCACGATCGTTACGTGGTCACCGCGCCTGTCACCGGGCGCCTGCTGCGCGTAGCGTTGCGCGAAGGCGACCGGGTCCGCGCTACGCAAATCCTCGCGGTGCTGGTGCCGGTGCCGATGACGCCCGGCGAAACCGCCGGACAGCGTGCGCGTGTGGAAGCCGCCGAGGCGTCGTATCGTGAGGCCCAGGCCCGCGTGGACCATGCGCGCGCCGATCTCGCCCAGGCGCGTCGGGAGCGTGAGAGAGGGCAGAGCCTGGTCGATCTTGGCGCGATCTCGAGGCAGGGTATGGAGCAGTTGCGTGCCATCGAAACGTTGGACATGAGCGATCTGGAAGCGGCGCGCGCTCGCGAGCGGTCGGCGGCCGCGGAAGTCCGGGCCGCGACGGCAAATCTCAAGGCGCTCGAAGCTGGGCAACCCGTCGAAGTCCGCGCCCCCGTCGATGCTGCACTGCTGCGCGTCGACGAGAAGAGCGAGCGGGTGGTGCCGGCGGGTACGCCGCTGATGCTGCTGGCCGATCCGTCGCGCTACGAGGTAATCGTCGACGTCCTGTCGACCGATGCGGTCAAGATCAGTCCTGGTATGCGCGTTTCGGTGGAAGACTGGGGCGGCGACGTGCCGTTCGACGCCAGAGTGCGCATGGTCGAACCCGGGGCATACACGAAGATATCGGCGCTGGGCGTGGAAGAGCAGCGGGTCCACGTAATCGCCGACCTGAAAGGACCGCCGGGGCGCCTGAGCGACGGCTATCGCGTGCTCGGCCGGATTGTCATCTGGGAGCGCGACGACGTGCTGCGCCTGCCGATCGGCGCGCTGTTCAGATGCGCTGAGCAGTGGTGCGTGTTTGCCGTCGAGCGTGGCCGGGCGGTACAGCGCATGGTTCGCATCGGGCAGCGAAATGCCGAAACAGCCCAGGTGCTGGATGGCCTGCGCGAAAGAGACACCGTGGTGGTGTATCCGCCGACGCTGTTGACGGGAAATGCGCGGGTGCGATCGCAATAGAAATAGAGGGTGTGGAAAACGCGATTTAGTTCGGTATCCATGGCAAATGTGCAAGAATTGATATGCATCAATCGGACCTCGCCTTGCCGATCTCAGCATTTCAATATCAAGTCCAGGCACGTACACCATGCGTTCCGGGTTTCGAACACTCCGCTCACGAAATCGAGGCGATCATGCAGAAGATCATGAAACTCCTGTTGGCTGTACTGGTGATATTTTTGGGCACAACGGCCGGCGCGGCTCATGCGGACGCGTTGAATCGAAGTACGACAAAGAGCGGGTTGACGGTGCACTTCGGCGTGGTGCCTGCAGACAAGGCGATGGTGGTCGAGCGAGGGGCGAGCGCACCCGAGGATACGCAGACACATGGGGGATCCAGCTACCATCTGGTTGTCGCGTTGTTCGACAAGTCGACCGGTGCGCGTATCGACGATGCAACCGTGACCGCGAAAGTAACCAGCCCGGCGCACAAGTCGCGGGCGCAACCCCAAGTCAAGCTGCTGCAGGCGTTGCGAATCAACGATACGGTGACCTATGGCAACTACTTCGAGATGCCGTGGCAAGGGCGTTATCGCATCGACCTTTCGGTCACGAGAAAAGGCAACGCCGAACCGACTCACATCCGGCTCGCCTACGACCAGCATTTCTGAGCAGGTGTCGCGCTGGCCAGTCATTCATGGGTGATTCATGGCAGGGGCGTATAGATAAGCCACTTTGTTCCGAAACATACGGTGTATAAAACCATCGTTTCGATATTCAAAATGAATGGCCTGTTTCAGAAATTGCCGTGCAAATCGTCCTGCCAGGATGTTTCTATCTGAAAGCTCACGCTTTGACCGAACCGTTCGAAAGCGCACATAATGGGCAAGCCGTGTGACGTAGCAAGCGAGCTGTTCATCGTCCCATTCCCACCGCGAGATGGGTGTCCATGCCGAGCTTGAAGGTAGCCCTATGCCAGAGATCAAACACGTATTCGTCCTGATGCTGGAAAACCGCTCGTACGACAGCATCTTTGGCCTGTCCAACTTCACCGGCACGCTGCCGGGCGGCGGAGCCACCACGGCCAATGGGTTGCCGGCGGAGCCCATTGTCAATTACGGGCGAACCGGAACCTCATACACGCTAGGGCACGGCTCGCCCTATGCGCTGGGCTTCGATCCCGGCCATGAATTCACCGACGCGTGTGTCCAGTTATGTGGGCTGCAGGTTGCCAGCGGCGCCACCGTGCTCCACGACTCGCTCGTTCTTCCGCCAGGCAAATATCCGCCGTTGGCGGAGGCCCCTGCCAACACGGGTTTTGCCGCAACCTACGAAGATCATTCCGACAATGTCGCCGACGCCTTCAGCGTGTTCACGCCCGATCAACTGCCGGTACTGAACTTCCTGGCGCGTCAATTCTGCGTGTGCGACAACTGGTTTTCTTCCATGCCCGGACCCACGTGGCCCAACCGCTTCTTTGCAATCGCGGGCACTTCGTCCGGACTCGATCATTCGCCGAGCTCGGGACAAGTCTTTCAGGCGGTATTCACGAATGCGCCCATCTTCAACTTTCCGGCAGGCACGATATTTTCGGCCTTGCAGCCATCGGACTGGCTCGTCGTGCAGGGCGACGTCGCGCAGACCCGAGGCATTGCCGGCATACACAATTCGCTGAATCGATTTGTTTCGATGAACACGTTTCTGACGCAAATCGCGGCAGGGCAGGTGACGGAGAAATTCGTCTTTATCGAGCCTACCTACGATGCCACGAACGATTTCCGCAACGGCAACTCGATGCATCCGGCCTGCGATGTTTGCAAAGGCGAAGCGCTGGTCAAGCAGGTCTACGACGCGATTAGCGGTTCAGCGCTGTGGCCCAGTAGCGTGCTGCTGATCGTCTTCGACGAGCATGGCGGATTCTTCGATCACGTGACGCCTCCCGCCGCAGTGGCGCCGGGTTCGACCGACAATCCTGCGCTGAACACGCACAAGTTTGCATTCAACCAGCTTGGCGTGCGGGTGCCCGCGATCGTTGTCTCGCCTTTCGTGCAAGCCGGCACGATCGACCACACGCTGTACGACCACACGTCGATCCTGAAGACCACGGACGCCCTGCTCGGGCTTGACGGCGCATTGAATTTCACGGCGCGCGTGAAGGCGGCCAATGATTTCACCCAGGTCCTGAGTCTGGCCGCGCCTCGCACGAGCATTCCACAATGTCCGCAACCGCACGCGCCGGATTCATCGCGGCCAACGAGCGAGGGCACGCCGCGCGCAAAAGATCCTTTCCTGCCGCTGTATGCCCATCACTAGTCGATTGCGTCATTGAATTAGCACCCCGTCTGTGTTCAGATCTAGGTCATGGGAAAAATGAATCTGACAGATATTGAGCGGGAGCAACTGCTGTCGGCGGCGCGTAGCCGGACGGTGCGTGCGGCGGACGTGCGACGCGCGAAGTTGATCCTGATGCTCGAGGACGGCGAGTCGCGTGACAGCATCATGCGCACACTCGGTTGTGATTCTCGCTTCATCGCGCGCTGGTCGGCGCGATTCCTCAGTGAGCGGCTGGCCGGCATGTATGCCCGGCACCCCGGGCGTGCGCCCAGGCAGCCTCCCGCGAGACTGGAAGCGCGGGTGCTCAACCGAACCCTCAAACACAGGCCTGCCGACGGTTCGACACACTGGAGCAGCTACAAACTCGCGGCAGAACTCAGCGACGTGTCGGTCTCGACCGTGCAGCGCATCTGGCGCAAGCACGGCATCAAACCGCCGCAGCTGGGGCGGCACATGGTCTCCAACGACCCGGATTTCGAGGCCAAGGCGGCCGACGTGATCGGGCTGTACCTGAACCCACCGGCGCACGCAGCGGTGTTCTGCGTGGACGAGAAGACCGCGATCCAGGCGCTCGACCGCAAGGACCGGATGCTGCCGCTGTCACCGGGGCGTGCCGAGAGCCACGGCTTCGAGTACAAGCGCAACGGCACGCTCAGTCTGTTCGCGGCATTCAACACCGCCACCGGCGAGGTGTTGGGCAAAACGGCAGCACGCCACACCAGCGAACAGTTCGTGGCCTTCCTGACCGACGTCGTCGCCAGCCAGCCCAAACGCCGCGAAATCCATGTTATCTGCGACAACGTCAGCAGCCATAAGACGCATCGGGTCGCCGAGTTCCTCGATGCGCATCGCAACGTGCGCCTGCACTTCACGCCGACCTACTCGTCGTGGCTCAACCAGGTGGAGAACTGGTTCTCGCGCATCCAGCGCGATGTTATCGCGCGCGGCATCTTCACTTCGGTGAAGGATCTGGATCGCAAACTGATGCATTACATTCGCGAGCACAACAAGAACCCGAAGCCGATCAAGTGGAAATATGACGATCCTTCGCGTCGGATTCGAGTGGTGCCAATTCAATGACGCAGCGGACTAGGAGCCCTTTGTCGTCATTCTGGAGCGTGGCGGTCCTGAAGTTGACTGCTGCTGTTGCTGCCGTGAAGTAAGGACTGCCGTTAGTGCCTGGGTCTTTTGCGCGGAGCCTGCGCTAGAGCCAAAGTAGAAACCGATGACATTGGCCCAGCCGGTGCCAACCACACCCAGTAGTGTGTACAGCAGGTCTTTATAGAGTGTATTCACCTTGTCGCTAAAGAACATCAGGATGATCAGAATGGCGAAAAAGCCAATGCTAACCCCATAGGCCAATATCGAATTGGTGAAGTCATGCGAGGCGATCTGGCGTGCGCGCGCCCCTTCGATATCGCCATATTTCAGGCGCTGGGTTTGCTCGTCGTCCGAGATGACGGCCAAGGCGACCTCGGGGGCAAGTTGAGCGAGTCCGCTGCCGCTTTCCCGCAAGCGTAGCTGACAAGATTCCTCCGCAGCCAGAATGGCGTTTTGCATTGCAGGATCGCCTTTCTTCAAGACCGTGAGTATGTCGTCGGAGTTTGCCTGGACGTCTTGCAGCAGGCAACGCCCGAGCGCGGCGACCACAATGCCTGCGGAGGGGCCGCCGAGCGCTTGCGCAAGGCTCGGGGAAACCGGGCGGACGATGTTAGCGATTTGTGCCAGCTCGTTGTTGGTGGAGGTATCGGCCATGATCGGTCTCAAAGGATGTTGAGAAGTGATGTAGCGCGACTGACCCATCCGCGCAGAAAGATAATCTGCGACTGGTCTTTTGCAACGATATCGGCAATGGCGCCGAACCGCAGTGCGAGGATCGCGCGCGCGAGTTTCGGCGGATCGGTGCAAGCGGACAACGCACTCAGCGTATCGGTGCCCATTATCCCGTCAGCCTTGATTTGCAGCGCTTGCTGAAGCCAGCGCGTCGAACGCGATGTGCCGAACAACACGCCGGCGTCCACCACTGTGAGCTTGATCGTGCCGTCTGTGATGGGCCCGAACCCGGGTTGGGCGATGTAGTCGCGCTTGTAAATGGCGATCGCATCGTTGCGCGACATATTGCTGATCTGCTCGGCGCTCGCGGGGCCATGGAGTCCGAGAAAGCGGCCATAGTCGGCGGCGGTAATGCCGAAGTTGGTCGGGCCGCCGTGATCCGATGGGTTGTTGGTGAAGCCGCCTTCGAACCTCAGCACGTAGTCGATAATGTCGTCGTCAGTCATCGCCACGTCTCCTTTTTTCGAACTCCGGGAACGCATATCCATTAGGATTGCATCACGCTGATATCCATGAATTCTAGAAAACAGAAATGCCATAGACGGCGTGAAATTTAAAAAATGTGCGTTAGCGTACGGAAGGGATGTGAAGGAGATTGAAGTTGAAGCAGTGTTATGCGAACTGAATTTGTTTAATTGCCGAGACGCAAGCGGTAGGTATGGCACGAGCAGCATTCGAAGCGGCCGTGAAATACGCCAAAGAACGTGAGACCTTCAGAAAATCGTTGATTGAGCATCAGGCGGTCACGTTCCGATTGGCTGACATGGCAACGCAGATTGAAGCTGCGCGATTGATGGTGTGGCGGGGCGCACCGTTGAAGGATGCGGGCAAGGCATGTCTGACCTGGGCGTTAATCGCGAAGATGTTCGCGTCGGAGATTGCTGAGAAGGTTTGTTCCGATGCGATCCAGATTCACGGCGGCTGCGGCTACGTGTCGGATTTTCCGGTCGAGCGCATCTATCGCGATGTTCGAGTGTGCCAAATCTACGAAGGCGCAAACGACATCCAGCGAATAATGATTGGCCGGGCGATTGCGCAATGAGCCAAGTTCACGCAAGCCACCGGGAAGGGGGACGGCGCGCCGTCGCTGGTGGCTGAGGCTCCAGCGCTCCAGCCCTTTCGCCATCGGAGTTTGCGGCGAAACATCGGGCAACGGCGGATGCTCCTGCCGCTTTCCAGGAACTGGTTTAAAGAGGCTTTGCCAGAAGCCCATTGGCCCTGGGCAGGTCAACGCGCGCGTGACCAGCAGATTGAGATCGAGACGACGCAAACTATTGTGCCGTACTGCCGCGGGCTTCGACGTCTTGCTCTGGAGCGCCGCGCCCATTGCATTTCGTCCGCAGAATGCGGGAGGGTACGAGATCGCGGCGCTCACGCTGCGCGATGAGATCGCGCCGGGAAGCAGCGGTTTGCGGCTCATATCGAGCAGGCAGCAACGGCTGAGGCGCTATCGGGCTGACGCGTGAGGGTGGTGGATCGCAGGGCCTCAGTGCCCCGGGCCATCTTCGTGTACGCAACTGAGCACGAGCGTATCGCCAGGCGACGCTTCGGCGCCAAGCGCAGCGTCATGCACCTCGCGGCTGCCGCATCGCCATCTTGCGCGGTAGTCGACGCGGCAGGTTCGGGCGGCAGTGGCGTTTCGCGTCGAAGTCAGTGACTCGCCGACGCGGGCCGGCAGCGAATGGATCGCCCGCGCGTCGAGTACATAGCCGCAGGTCCGCAGACCGTTACAGCGCCGCGCGAGTTCGCGCGTGACGTTGCCGTGCGGCGCGCCGCAACTGGCGCCCCATGTGCCGGAAACGATGGCGATTGCCGGCGCAGCAGCGGGTTTCAGCGTGTTCGCAGCGACGCTTTCCGACCATACGGCGCAAGTGACGAAGGCCAGCGTGCCCAGCAGGATCCAGCCGGCGGGTCTCATGATGCGCCTCCTTCCTGGCCGGGATGAATGCCTGCTCCCGGCCCATATAGAGCACTTCGCTCCAGTCAATGATAGGTCGCCTGACGACGCGCGCCCGCCTCTGGTGCGTGAGTACGCTGCGGTGCACCAATAGCTTTCATCGATCGCACAGGGATGGTGGGCGCACAGCGCCGGGCCGGCCGCCAAGCGGGCATCTAGCGCCTGTTTTGCCGTTGGCATGCAGATTGCTTGATACGCCGCGAGGCCAACGACGGCCTCGGTGATTTCAGTTCGTCCCGCACGCGCGGGACGATTGCAGGCGGCGACTACGAGCAAGGCGGGGCAAAGGCGTCCCGAGGCGGCATCGCATGAAGCGCAACAGTTTCATGCGGATGCGCCTCGGGACGCTTTTTTATGCCCTGTGCCGCCGACGAATGAAATATCGGATTGCGAAGTAAATGGAACCGGGCGCCGCTGGCGCGCACAGACGCATTACCTGGAGAGAGCCTCGTGAAAGATCTTTTGAGTTCGCTGAAGAGTGGCAACTGGCGCGCGCTGGTGGCGTGTTTTCTATACTTCGACACCGGATTTACGGTGTGGGTGATGTTTGGCCCGCTTGCGCCGTTTATTCAGAAGGACGTGGCGATGACGCCGGCCGAACTCGGCTTGCTCGTCGCGGTGCCGGTGCTGGGCGCGGCAATATTGCGCGTGACGCTGGGCAACCTCTACCAGGCCTGCGATGGCCGCAAGGTCGCGCTGATGGGCATTGCGCTCTCGGCCATTCCCGCCCTCGTGCTGCTGATGATGCCGGGCGCGCCGTCCTATACGCTGCTGCTCGTGCTCGGCGTGTTGCTGGGCGTGGGCGGCGCGAGCTTCGCGGTGGCGTTGCCGATGGCGGGCAGCAACTATCCGCCGAAGGTGCAAGGCCTCGTGCTAGGCCTCGCCGCTGCCGGCAACATCGGCGCGGTGCTCGACGGCTTCCTGTTCCCGGGGCTCGCCAACAGCCATGGATGGATGCGCGCTACGGGCGCGGCGCTGCCGCTGCTCGGCCTCGCCGCCATGGCAGTGTGCTTCTGGGCCCGCGATCTCGGCGAGAAGTCGGGCAGCGCGCGCGAGGCGCTGCGCGCATTTTGCATCGCGCTGGCAGGCCTGATCGCGCTCGTGCTCGCCGTGCATGCGGGCGTGTTCGGCGCCGGCAAGACCGGCGTGCTGCTGCTGCCCGTGATGGGCGCGCTGCTCGCGATCGCCGTGCTGCCGCGCCACTATCGCGGCGTGCTCGCGGAGGGCGACACCTGGGTCGTCATGCTCGTGTACAGCATCACGTTCGGCGGCTTCGTGGGCATGTCGTCGTACGTGACGACGCTGCTGGTGTCGCTCTACCAGGTGCCCAAACTCGAAGCCGGCGTGATCATGTCGCTGCTTGCGCTGACTGGCGCGATGGTGCGCCCGATCGGCGGGCTAGTCGCCGACCGCATCTCGGGCGTGCGCGCGCTGGTGCTGCTGCTTGCGGCCATCTCGCTGTGCGACTTCGCGTTCGCCGCGTGGATGCCGCCGTTTGGTGCGGGTATCGCGCTGCTTGCGTTCACTTATGTGTGCTTCGGCCTGGGCAACGGCGCCACGTTCCAGCTCGTGCCGCGCCGCTGGCAGGGCCGCACGGGCCTGATGTCAGGCATCGTGGGTGCGGCGGGCGGCATTGGCGGGTTCTATCTGCCCGTGATCATGGGCATCGCGCGCGAAAGCACGGGCAGCTACCAGATGGGCTTTGCGACCTTCGGCGTGCTCGCGGCGCTCGCGTTCATGCTGGTGCTCGCGCACCGCGCGCGCTGGCTCGAATGGGCGCTGCCGCAGGAGAGTGTTGTAGGGCAGCCGGCCGTGCAGGCCGTGGAGGCAAGCGCCGGCAATTGAGCAGCGCATTGCTGCTTTGATTGGGGCGCTTCGGGACTAACCGGAGCGCCCTTCGCGCGCGATGCCGAGACGTTTTGTTGCAGCGAGGAAGGTGGTGGTATCGAATGCGCGTTGTTCGATGGGCATATTCGGTCCACTGCTGCCGGTCGACGCAACGCGACAGACAGGGCGGTTTTCAAGGTGCTTGAAGACGCGTCTTCAACGCGTGTGCCATCTGCTGCATGGCGGCGCGCGTCGGGGCGTCAGCGGCGAGCGCGTTGAGCAGGCCGAAGTCGTGAATCGTCCCTTTGTACTGGGTCGTCGTCACGTCGTTGCCCGCCTGGTCGAGCCGATGTCCGTATGCCTCGCCTTCGTCGCGCAGCACGTCGAACTGCGCGGTCTGAATGAGTGCGGGCGGCAAACCCTTCAGTTCGTCGATCGAGGCGCGCAGCGGCGATGCGTAACGTCCGTTGCGCTCGCGTTCATTGCTCGTGTACGCGTCCCAGAACCACTTCATCATGTCGCGGCTGAGGAAGTAGCCGTTCGCAAAAGCGTCGTACGAGGCGTTGTCGAACGCGTGGTCCGTCACCGGCCACATGAGCCCCTGGAAGCGGATGGCAGGGCCCTGCCGGTCCTTCGCCATCTGGCTGACGACCGCCGCCATGTTGCCGCCCACGCTGTTGCCCACGACGGCCAGGCGCGCACCATCGACGCCGATTTCCTCGCCATGCGCGGCGACCCACTTCGTCGCCGCATAAGCCTCGTTGATCGCGGCCGGATAGCGGGCCTCGGGCGAAGGTGTGTATTCGACGAACACTGCGGCTGCGCCCGACTGGACGACGAGGTCGCGCACCAGACGCTCATGCGTCGGATAATCGCCGAGAATCCAGCCGCCACCGTGGAAGAACATGAACACGGGCAGCACGCCGCGCGCGTTCTGCGGCTTGACGACCACGACCGGCACGACGAGGCCATCCTGTTCGATCGTACGTCGCGTGACGTCGATGCCCGAAACGTCGACCGGCACGCTGCGCTGGGCGCCCGCCAGAACTTCGCGCGCTTCGGCGGGGGCGAGCGTTTCGATCGCCGGGCCGGTTGCGCCGTTGAGCGCAGCGAGGAAGGCGACGGTTGCGGAATCGGGCGAATTCGGCGTGGTTTGCGTGTTCATCGTGATTCTCCTTTTCCGTATGGTCGAGTGGCTTTCGACGCGTGATGTCGTGCAGCCGGTCGATAGGAGAATACGGATTGCGCGATATTTGCGAAATGGAAGTTTTCTAAACTTACTATTGCATAAATGCAATGATGCGGGCCGGCTCGCCGAATCGGCCAGCACACTACTTCGGCCATCGCCACGATGGCTCGCAGAGATGTTCCGCAAAGAAGTCGGACAGCGCGGCCACCTTCGCAGGACGCGCGCGCGCCGACGGCGTGACGAAGTAAAGACCGCCCTTCGTGAGCGACCAGTCGGTGAGGATCGCTTCGAGGCGGCCATCGGCCAGATATTCGGCGGCGATGAATTCGGGCAGCTCGGCGATCGCGAGGCCATCGAGCAGCGTGGGCAGCAGCGCATCGGCGTTCGTCACGCGCAGCGGGCCGGTTGGCATGACCGGCTCCTCCTCGCCCGCCGCGTTCGTAAAGCGCCACACGTCGCTGCGCGCGCGGTACGCGTATGAAAGGCATGGCCGGTCGATCAGCTCACGCGGATGGGCGGGCCGCCCTTCGCGCTCCAGATACGCCGGCGACGCCACCACGAATTGCGTGACCGCGCATAGCCGCCGCGCGACCAGCGACGAATCCGGCAACGCGGCAATGCGCAGCGCGGCGTCGAACCCGTCGGCGACCAGATCGACCGACGCATCCGATAGATGCAGGTCGATCGACACCTCCGGATACGCGCGAAAGAACGCGGGCAGCAGCGGCGCGACCCAGCGCAGCCCGAACGACATCGGCACGGCCAGACGCACCAGTCCGCGTGGCTGCACCGACATCTCGCGCGCGGCGCTCTCCGCTTCTTCGGCCTGACGGTAGATCTCGCCGGCCTTCTCGCAGATCGTCCGGCCGAACTCGGTGAGCGAGAGCTGGCGCGACGTGCGGTTGAAGAGCCGCGCGCCCAGCCGGTCTTCCAGACGGGCGACGCCGCGCGAGACCGTTGCCACCGACACCCCCATCGCGCGCGCCGCGGCCGCGAACGATCCTTCCTCGGCGACCTTCGCGAACATCGCGAGTCCTTCGAAATCAGGCAGCTTCGCCATTTCCCCTCATCTTTTCATTTTTGCAACGTTGGATTGCAATCAATTCTATTTCGAAAAGAAGCGGCCGTCGATATTCTCCTCACATCGCAGCACGCAACACCGAACGCAGTCATTCACGCAGTCATTCACCTGGCGAACGAAAGGAGAAACACCATGGCACGCAAACTCGACAACAAGATCGCACTCGTTACCGGCGCAACCAGCGGCATCGGCCTCGCCACGGCACAGCGCTTTGCCGCAGAAGGCGCGCACGTCTACCTCACCGGCCGCCGTCAGGCCGAACTCGATGCCGCGGTGAAGCGCATCCGCGAAGCCGGCGGCAACGCGACCGGCGTGCGCGTCGACTCGACGAAGCTTGGTGAACTCGACGCGCTGTATGCGCAGATCAAGGAAGAGCACGGGCGCCTCGACGTGCTGTTCGCGAACGCCGGCGGCGGTTCGATGCTGCCGCTGGGCGATATCACCGAAGAGCACTACGACGACACCTTCGATCGCAACGTGAAGGGCGTGCTGTTCACCGTGCAAAAGGCGCTGCCGCTGCTCGCCGAGGGCGCATCGGTGATTCTCGCCGGCTCGACGGCGGGCAGCGCGGGCACGGCTGCATTCAGCGTGTATTCGGCTTCGAAGGCCGCAGTGCGCGCCTTCGCACGCAGCTGGATTCTCGATTTGAAGGACCGCCGCATCCGCGTGAACACGGTGAGCCCGGGTGCGACCCGCACACCCGGCCTGCTCGACCTGGCTGGTGACGATGCCGCCCAGCGCCAGGGTCTCGCCGATTACCTGGCTGCGCAGATCCCGATGGGACGTCTTGGCGAACCCGGCGAGATTGCAAGTGCGGCGCTGTTCCTGGCCTCTGACGACGCGAGCTTCGTGAACGGCATCGAGCTGTTCGTCGATGGCGGCCAGCAGCAGGTCTGACTGCAGATCGGATGACGCGGGCAATCGCGGGCGGCGGGGCGCCGATGATGACGTCGTCGTGATCGATGAAGTGCAGCTTACGATGGTTGCGCGAGACGACACGGATGTCGTGCTAGTCGAGCCTTTACGATCGGGCCACTGCGTCCGTCGGCTGGACTGTGCCCAGAGCGAATGCCCGGTTCATTCCTCATAATGGAGTCTTTGCCGTCGTTGGAATGTCCGCAAATGAATCTCCATCGTCTCGATCTCGTCTCGCTCTCGTTGTTCGCGCTGGTCGTCCGCAGCGGCAGCATCAGCAAGGGCGCCGAGCTCGCCCATCTCGCCGTGGGGGCAGCCAGCAAGCGCATCGCGGACCTCGAAGCGGCGGTCGGCACGCCGCTCCTCGAGCGTCATTCGCGCGGCATCACGCTAACCGCTGCGGGTGAGGCGCTCAAACAGCATGCGCAGCGCATCCTCAGCGACGTCGATCTGATGACGGCCGACATGTCGGACTATGCGGCCGGGGTAGCGGGCGTCGTGCGGCTCTGGGCCAACACGTCGGCGGTCACGCAGTTTCTGCCCTCGGACATCGCGGCGTTCAATGCGGCTAATCCGGAAATCCGCATCGAGCTCGAGGAGCAGGACAGCGAACAGGTGGCGCTCGCCGTGGTGGACGGGGCGGCCGACTTCGGCATCATGGCCGACCAGATGCCGACGTTCGGCCTGCAGACCATGCCGTACCGCAGTGACCGGCTCGTGGTGGTGGCGCCGGGCGGCCATCCGCTGACGCAGCGTGAAACGGTGTCTTTCGCCGATGCGCTGGCATTCGATTTTGTGAGTCTCTCGCGCGGCACCTCGCTCGCGAGGCGCCTGAAGGCCGCCACGGCCTTCACCGGCGCTCAGCTGAAGCTGCGCATCCAGGTCCGCAGCTTCGACGCGATGTGCCTGATGGTCGCCGCCGGACTGGGCATCGCCGTGCTGCCCGACGCGGCCGTGCGCCCGCATCTTCGCTCGATGGACCTGCACAGGATCGGTCTTGCCGAAGACTGGGCCGTGCGCGACCTGCTGATCTGCGCGCGCGACCTGAGTGCGTTGCCGAAGCCGGCGCGGCTGCTCATCAATCATCTGGTGGGCTCTGCTTCGCAACCGCCAGCCGGGCCGAAGTGATGTCTGCGCCCACGGGCGCGCGGCGAGCTTTCGCGTTTCGCGAAGCTCGCTTCCACATCGTGTCATTCCGCCCATGGCCATGCGCGCGCAGAATGCCTCTCCATAGGCCGCAGCCTCGCCCGCCAGGGCGACGGACTGCGAGGCAATCATTAGCCGAATCCAGGAGACACATTGATGGAGTCCGCGAGCACGCCCCGCACGCTCTTCGACAAGCTGTGGCAAAGCCACGTCGTCGCCCAGACGCCCGATGGCCCGACGCTGCTCTATGTCGACCGCCACCTCGTCTACGAGGTGACGAGTCCGCAGGCGTTCGAAGCACTGCGCATGGCGGGCCGCAAGCCCTGGCGCGCCGGCACGGTGCTTGCCGTCGCCGATCACAACGTGCCGACGCTCGCCGCCGAGCGCACCAGCATCGACGCCATCGCGGACCCGCTCTCGCGCATGCAGGTCGCCCAGCTCGACACCAACTGCAACGAATTCGGCATCCGAACCTACGGCCTTCGCGACGCGCGGCAGGGCATCATCCACGTGGTCGGTCCGGAGCAGGGCGCGACGCTGCCCGGCATGACGGTCGTGGCCGGCGACTCGCACACGAGCACGCACGGCGCCTTCGCGGCGCTCGCGTTCGGGGTGGGCACCTCGGAAGTGGAGCACGTGCTGGCGACGCAGTGCCTCTCGGTCGAAAAAATGAAGTCGATGCGCGTCGAAGTCGAAGGCGCGCTGCCGCCAGGCGTGAGCGCCAAGGACCTCGTGCTTGCCATCATCGGCAAGCTCGGCACGGCGGGAGGCACGGGCTACGCGATGGAGTTCGCGGGCGGCACGATCCGCGCGCTCTCGATGGAAGGGCGCATGACGCTGTGCAACATGGCGATCGAAGCCGGCGCGCGCGTGGGGCTCATCGGTGTGGACGACGTGACGCTCGACTACGTGAAGGGTCGCCCGTTCGCGCCGGGCGAAGCGCACTGGGACGCCGCGGTGAAGTACTGGCGCACGCTGGTGAGCGACGAGGGCGCGCAGTTCGACAAGACCGTGCGCATCGACGCGACGCAGCTCAAGCCGATGGTGACCTGGGGCACCTCGCCCGAGATGGTGGTGCCGGTCGACGGCATGGTGCCCGACCCCGCCGCCGAGGCCGACCCGGTGCGCCGCGCCGGCATGACGCGCGCGCTCGACTACATGGGCCTCGAGCCTGGCACGCCGATCGGGCGCATCGGGCTCGACAAGGTATTTATCGGCTCGTGCACGAACGCACGCATCGAAGACCTGCGCGCCGCCGCGGCGGTCGTGAAGGGCCGCCGCGTCGCGCCCACCATCCAGCTGGCGCTGGTGGTGCCAGGCTCCGGGCTCGTCAAGGCACAGGCGGAAGCCGAAGGGCTCGACGCCGTGTTCAGGGCAGCGGGCTTCGAATGGCGCGAGCCCGGCTGCTCGATGTGCCTGGGCATGAACGACGACCGCCTGCGCCCGGGCGAGCGCTGTGCCTCCACGTCCAACCGCAATTTCGAGGGGCGCCAGGGCCCCGGCGGCCGCAGCCACCTCGTGAGCCCCGCCATGGCCGCGGCGGCGGCTGTTACCGGCCACTTTGTCGACGTTTCCCGTGGAGTGATCTGATGCAAGCCTTTACCCGACTCGATGCGCTCGTCGTGCCGCTCGACCGCGCGAACGTCGACACCGACGCGATCATTCCCAAGCAGTTCATGAAGTCGGTGAAGCGCACCGGCTTCGGCGCCAATCTCTTCGACGAGTGGCGTTATCTGGACCACGGCGAGCCGGGCCAGGACCTGGCGACGCGCCGGCCGAATCCGGATTTTCCGCTCAACCAGCCGCGCTACGCGGGCGCGCAGATCCTGCTCACGCGCGAGAACTTCGGCTGCGGATCGAGCCGCGAGCACGCAGCCTGGGCGCTGGCGGATTTCGGCATCCGCGCGCTGATCGCGCCGAGCTTCGCGGACATCTTCTACGGCAACTGCTTCAAGAACGGCATGCTGCCCGTGCGCCTGCCCGAGCGTGCCGTAGCGGCGCTGTTCGATCTCACCGCACGCACGCCGGGCCTGCGCATCGAGATCGATTTACAGGCGCAGATCGTGCGGCCCGCCGGCGGCGACGCCATCTCGTTCGAGATCGAGGCCGAGCGCAAGCGCCGGCTGTTCAATGGTCTCGACGATGTCTCGCTCACGCTCGAGCAGGCCGACACGATCCGCGCCTACGAGCGCGAGCGCAGCGCGCGCGAACCCTGGCTCTTTGGCTAAGCGGTTTCACGTGCCCACCGTATTTCAGGAGTGAGTGTGATGAGTGCCCAATCTTCCCTGCCGCTTTCGCCCGCCGCGCTCAAAGGCGTGCGCGTGATCGAGATGGGACAACTGATCGCCGGGCCGTTCGCGGGCAAGACGCTCGGCGAATTCGGCGCCGAGGTCGTCAAGATCGAGCCGCCCGGCGCCGGCGATCCGCTGCGCAACTGGCGCCTGATGAAAGACGGCACCTCCGTCTGGTGGCAGGTGCAGTCGCGCAACAAGCGCTCGCTTGCGCTCGATCTGCGCAGCGCCGAAGGCCAGGAGATCGCGCGCACGCTGATCGCCGAGGCCGACGTGCTCATCGAGAACTTCCGTCCGGGCACGCTCGAAGGCTGGGGCATGAGTTACGAGGCGCTCGCGGAAGTCAATCCGCGCCTCATCATGCTGCGCATTTCGGGTTACGGCCAGACCGGCCCGTACCGCGATCTGCCGGGCTTCGGCTCGATCGGGGAAGCGATGGGCGGGCTGCGCCATTTGACCGGCGAGCCCGGGCGTGTGCCGGTGCGCTGCGGCATCTCGATCGGCGACACGCTCGCCGCGCTGCATGGCGTGATCGGCGTGCTCACGGCGCTCTATCACCGCGACGCAAACGGCGGCAAGGGGCAGGTGATCGACGTGGCGCTGCACGAAGCCGTTTTCAACGTGATGGAAAGCCTCATTCCCGAGTACAGCGCGTTCGGCGCCGTGCGCGAAGCCGCCGGCAGCGCGCTGCCGGGCATCGCGCCGTCCAACGCGTACCGCTGCGCCGATGGCTACGTGCTTATCGCAGGCAACGGCGACAGCATCTTCCGCCGACTGATGATGGCGATCGGCCGTGGCGATCTCGCCGACGATCCCGCGCTCGCGAACAACGCAGGCCGCGTCGCGCGCGTGGACGAGCTCGACCGCGCCATCGAGGCATGGACCGTCGGGCGTTCCAGCGAAGCGGTGCTGGCCACGCTGACCGAGTCGCGCGTGCCAGCAGGCAAGATCTACACGGCCCGCGATATCGCAGAGGACTCGCACTACCGCGCGCGCGACATGATCCTGCGGCAGCCTACGCGCGACGGCTACGAAGTGGACGTACCGGGCATCGTGCCCAAGCTCATGGGCACGCCTGGCAGCGTGCGCTCGTCGGCGCCCAGGCTCGGCGACGACACCGAAAGCATCCTGCGCGAGATCGGTCTTGCCGAAAGCCAGATCGCCGCGCTGCGCGAAAAAGGAGTGATTGCATGAACGTCTGGAGTGGAGAGCGCCGGCGCATTTACATGCAGGAAGTCGGCACACGAGATGGGTTCCAGTCCGAAGGAACCTTCGTCGAGACTAATGAGAAGATCGCGCTCATCGATGCGCTTTCGCGCACCGGCGTTGCCAAGATCGAAGTGACGGCGTTCGTGTCGCCCAAGGCGATTCCCGCACTGAGCGATGCCGAAGCGGTGCTGCGCGCAATCGAGCGCCGGCCCGGCGTGGTCTACACGGCGCTCGTGCCCAACGTGCGCGGCGCCGAACGCGCGATCGAGGCGCGCGCCGACGAGCTCAATCTTGTGATGTCCGCCACCGAGAGCCACAATCTCTCGAATCTGCGCATGATCCGCGAGCAGTCTTTCGACGGGCTGAAGCAGGTGGCCGCGCTCGCCCGCGAGGCGGGCCTCGCCGTGAATATCTCGCTGTCCTGCGCATTCGGCTGCCCGATGGAAGGCGACGTACCGGACGCGACCGTGCTCGAATGGACGCAGCGCTTCATCGAAGAGGCGGGCGCGCGCGGTGTGACGCTGTGCGACACGACCGGCATGGCGTATCCGCGGCAGGTCGCGGCGCTCACGGCGCAATGCCTCGCACGCTGGCCGCAAACCGAATTCACGCTGCATTTTCACAATACGCGCGGCATGGGGCTCGCCAATGTGCTCGCCGCGATCGATGCCGGCGCGGATCGCTTTGACGCGTCGCTCGGCGGCATCGGCGGCTGTCCCTACGCGCCGGGCGTGAGCGGCAACGTCTGCAGCGAGGAAATCGTGCATGCGCTCGAACTGATGGGCTACGACACAGGCGTCGACCTGGCGGCACTCATCGCGGCGTCGAAGCGACTACCCGCACTGATCGGCCACGACACGCCAAGCCAGATCGTGAAAGCAGGGCAGCGGCTGGATCTGCATCCGCTGCCCGCCGATTTTGCGGCTATCCGCGAGCGGGCCGCGCAGCGCGGCAGTATTTCAATTTAGTATCGCCAATCAAATCGCATTGACAGAAAGATCGCGGTTTTACCCGAAGACGAACACAGAAAGCGTCGAAACCACGTTCCTCAGGAGACAGCATCATGCAAGAAACCCATATCGCCCAGCCGCCCAAAACACACTGGTATGACGGCCTGAGCGCAACGCACTGGCGCGTGCTGCGAGGCGGCTTCCTCGGCTGGATCTTCGACGGTTTCGAAGCGCTCGCACTCGTGGTCGTGCTCGCGCCCATGCTCAAGTCGGTCCTGACGGCGCAGCAGGCGCATTCGCTGCCGGTCTTCGCGGGCACCGTGATCGGCATCACCTTGCTCGGCTGGGGCGTGGGGGGCCTCGTCGGCGGCATTCTCGCGGATTACGTCGGGCGCAAGCGCATGATGCTGTGGTCGGTGTTTCTCTATGCGCTGTTCTCCGGCCTCACCGCGTTTTCGAATACCTTCGTCGTGCTGTGCGCCTTGCGCTTTCTCACCGGGCTCGCGATGGGCAGTGAATGGAGCACCGGCGTGGCGCTGGTCTCCGAAACGTGGCCCGAGCATGCGCGTGCGAAGGGCGCCGGCTTCCTGCAATCCGGTTTTGGCTGGGGCACGCTGCTCGCCGCCGTGATCTGGTATGCGCTGTCTTCGACTCATCCGCTGGGGGCTGAAACCTGGCGCCTGATGTTCATCGTCGGTGCGCTGCCCGCGTTCTTCGTGCTCTATCTGCGCCGCGGCATGAACGAATCGGAGAAGTGGCAGCAGGCCGTCAAGGAAAAGCGCTGGAACGCCACCTCGGACGCGAGCGCGAGCTCGGCGGCGCGCGCCGGCAAAGCGGACAAGCGTCCGTTCACGCTCAAGCAACTGTTCACGGAGCGCGAAGCGCTGCGCCGCACGCTGCTGACGATGGTGCTCTCGATCGTCGCGACCACGGGCTGGTGGGCCATCTCGAGCTGGCTGCCGACCTTCACCGTCGGCCTCGCCAAGGCGACGGGCGCCGCCGATGCGCTCGCCTGGGGCTCGCGCATCTCGATCATCTACACGGCAGGCGCTATCGTTGCGTATCTCGCGTCGGGCTTCATGGTCGATGCGATGGGCCGGCGCGCGTTCCTGAGCATGACCTTCGTGGGCTCGCTGATCACCACGATCATCACGTACCACTTCACGGCGACGCTCGGTGGCATGCTGATCATCGCGCCGATCAACGGCTTCTTCACGCTCGGCTGTGCGTATGCATGGATGGCGATTTACCCCTGCGAACTGTTCACCTCGACCGTGCGCTCGACGGCGATCAGCTTCGTGTTCAACGCCGCGCGGTTGATCGCGTGGGTCTTCCCGATCCTCTCGGGCTCGATGATCAAGGCATTCGGCGGCGTCTCGCAGGCCGCGCTCATTATGAGTTCGTGCTACCTGCTGGGCATTGTCATTCCCTGGTTCCTGCCGGAAACACGCGGCAAAGGCATGCCGGAGTGAACCGGTGAGGCCGCGGTATGCGCATGGCCATTCACACGGACGCCGGCTCGGCTGTTGCCGAGCCGGCGAAGGTTTTCAAGGCTATATGCCTGTCGTGTTGCGCGACAGG